>CBDCAA010000008.1:0-1824903 GCA_965213855.1 Acetobacteraceae bacterium
GCCTGTGTGCACAGTTGGTCGCGAGCGGTCACAAGCGGCCGGTCTTGGTCAGCGACATGGAGCGGGCGTCCTGGGTGGGGTTGAGCGAGACGCCGCGCGTATTGTTCGTTTCCTCCGAAGCCGGCGAGGGCATCCGCTTCGTCGAGGAATTCCGCAGCATGCATTCCTCGACCAGCGTCGGCGTGCTCGCCGTCAACAATACCGACGGGGAGTTCCTCTCGTGGGCCAGAGCCGGCATCTCCGGCTACGTCGAGCCGGACGCCTCGGTCGATGACATCGTTTCGACGATCGCTCGGCTGGCCGATGGCGAGATCGTCTATCCTGCGCGTCTCTCGGCGCTCCTGCTCCACCATTTCAGCAATCGAAGCGCCACCGCGGCCGATTTCGAAAGCGTCAAGGGCCTGACCCGGCGGGAGTTGGAGGTCATCAAGCTGCTCGCCGACGGACGGGCGAACAAGCAGATTGCGCGGGCTCTGGTGATCACCAACGCGACCGTGAAGAATCATGTGCACAGTATTCTCGAAAAGTTAGACGTTCGCAGCCGGGGTGAAGCTGCCGCCTACTTCCACCGCCTCGCCGGCCTTCCCAAAGCCGCCAATGCCATGAGCGCACCCGGGCTGACCCGTCGCCACGGCGAGGTCTCGATAGGCGCTCGCGTCAGCCGTTGACGATGGCCTAGACCGCGGCACGAGATGTCTTGAACCGCTCGGCGAGACAGCTATCTCGCTGGTCTCGGCCAAGCAGACGTTCAGGGAGCACCTTGGCCTGAGCGGCTGCGCGCTGGCCCATCCAGCAGAGCGTCTCCGGCGGGATCGAGAGCGCTGCTGACACCGATCGGCCGATCGCACCGGGTTCATGCGGATTGTATAACCATCCCGTCTCGCCAGGCGATATCAGCGCCTGCATCACGCCCGCCCGGACGCTCCCGAACACCGGAAGCCCGGCGGTCATTGCTTCGACAACCACGTGTGCCCAACAACACGGCGATTCCGGTACCAGCAGCAGGTTGCTGCGGAGGAATACGTCCGCCAACTGTGGCCGGTCGAGCGCGGGCACAAACGACTGCCGCATGTTCGGCTGCAGCGGCTGGGCGTCCAGCACCCCCTGCAAACACCCCGAGCCGATCCAGTCGATCGCGACCTGGGTTCCGGAATTGAGCGAAGCCCAGGCTTGCACTGACGTGAACAGGTCCATCACGCCTGCTTCGGGCTCGAGATCGCCCACGTAGACGAGGCGCCGCTCAGCCGCTCTCGATCGCGGGTGCACCGGGCGGAACAGCGCCCTGTCGCGCGGGACGCCGAGCCAGGCAATCCGATGGGCAGGGACGCCGCTGTCCTGAACGCGCCGGGCCACGTGTTCTGAGTTGGTGAGGATCAAGTCGGCGGCGGCGAGCGTCAACCGTTGCAGCGCGGTCAACGCCGCCGGAAGTTCGCGCAAGCGGAGCACCACGGCTGGCCTTTTCGCCAGTCTTCGCGCAATTGTGGCGGCCAAGGCGCCCAGGTCGGGCCGGTCCCGCATCAGGCACTTGCGGCCGCTCTCGAGCGTGCCCGGGCTTGTTGGCTGCTCAACGTTGGCTGGAGCATACCCAGCCGGAGCTGCAACACTCGAGGTATGCGGCACGCGTAGACGCCTCCTGATCTCGTCGCGATCCGTCGGGTCAGCCGGCCGACGTCGACCCCGCTGCACGACGCCGAAACTATGGGGGGCAGCAACGCCTGTCTTGGCCTGTAATGACTAGGCATCAGGTCCATGCAAGCCAGGCCGAATGGTTCATTTTCGGCATGAGCGCGGAGGGCTAACTTCGCACGTTACGGAGCGAGGGTCTGATGGAAGCCGACGTTGTCCTCCGACATTAACGCGGCGCTGCATCGGATCAAGGGGCCTTCCGGTGCCGCTCTTGCGTTGCTCCTTGCCTCGATCCTGGCGTCTTCCTGGATCGTGTTCTCCCGGTCAGGGCATCCGCGAACCCTAGCTGGCTTCGTTCGGTTCGCCTTCCCGGGTGCGGTGTTGCGCCACCCGTCCGCCCGCGCCGACATCCTGTTTTGGGTCACCCGCAAGCTGGTCATGTTGCCGCTCGCGGTACCGGCCAGCATGACGATCGCAGCGTCGATCGGGTATGCGACCTATTCAGGGCTACAGGCTCTGCTCGGTCTGCACGAGGCCGCAAAGCTTGAGCCGGGAGCCGTCGCGCTGCTGCTGTTTACCGGCTCTATGCTGCTCGCCTACGACCTGTCCTACTACGTTTATCACTCTTTGCAGCACCGTCTGCCGATCCTGTGGGAGCTTCATAAGGTGCACCACTCTGCCGAAGTGATGGTCGGCACAACGAAAGACCGGGTCCACCCGATCGACGAGATCATGAACAAGATGTGGGACGGCCTGCTGACGGGGCCGATCTACGGCATGTGGCTATTCTTCGTGTTCGATCCGGTCGAGCTGACGGTTCTTGGGATCAACGTCTATGTGCTCCGAAATATCATCATGATGGATTTCGTCCGGCACACCCACCTGCGTGTGTCGTTTGGCCGGGTCGTCAACGCCGTCCTTCTCTGCCCGCACTACCATCAACTGCATCACAGCATCGACCCGCGGCATTACGATCGCAATTTCGGATTGATGCTGAGCATCTGGGACCGGCTGTTCGGCACGCTGGCCGTGCCCGAGCCGGATGAGAGCTTTCGTTTCGGGCTCCCAGGCCGGGAGTCGGCAGATTACCGGTCATTATACGGGCTGTATGTGCTGCCGATCCGGCGTATGGCCTGGCATCTCCGACCCGGCCGGCATCTCCAAAGCCGGCCGAACCTGGACAGCCAGCCAGGCCTTCCGTCGTCCGATCCGCAAGGGTCAGTCAGCCAGCACGCCGGCACCGCATGACGTTGCGACGCGAACTGGTCACCCAGACGGAGCGCTTCAATGAGCTCGGTGCCGCATGGGACTTGCTGCTGGACCAATCCGGCGGAAGCCTGTTTCAGAGCCACGGTTGGATCCTCGCCTGGTGGTCGGCGCGCATGCTGACCGAACAGTCGCGATTGCACATCGGACTGTGCTGGGAAGGCGATCGGCTACGCGCCGTCATTCCGTGCGCGACCCGGCGGCATCGCGGCATCCGCGTCTTGGAATGGGCGGCCAAGGAGTGCAGCGACTACTGCGACGCGATCGCCGGGCCTTCGCCCGAGGCCGCTTTGGCGCAGGCATGGCGGGCTATTGCGTCTGGCGGCTTCCACGTCGTTTACCTGAGCCACATCCGTCCCGACGCCACGATCAGGCGGCTGGCCAGTGCCCGGCCGGCCTGCGCCCTGCGCCCCAGCGCACGAACCGACCAGACACTTCAGGTCGGCGGCGCGGGGCTGACGGGCGCCGGCTGGTTCAAGGCTTTGAGCAAGAAGGCCCGCAACAACCACACGCGCGGCAGACGAATACTCGGTGAACTTGGGGGCGAAGTTGGGGGCGAGCTGGGGAGCCGGAGCGGCGCCGTGTCGGCCGGCGTCGCCACCGGGGCCGACGCGGCCCGCAAGCTCGAGCAGATGATCGATTTCAAGCGCCAGTGGTTGCAAGCTACGAACCGCCGAAGCCCCATGCTGCGCGATGACGCCCGCCGTCTTCGCAGTCTCGTCGCCTACCTGCAGGACCGAGGCGCGCTGCAGCTCTTCAGCCTCGATTGCAACGGCGAACTCGTGGCAGGGCTGGTCAGCATCGTGCACGGTCAGCAGGTCGCCCCCTTCTTCTCGGCGTTCGACCCTCGGTTCGAGCGCGCGTCGCCGGGCACGCTGGTGATCGTCGAGCAGTTGATGTGGGCGTTCGACCAGGGCTTGCCCGAGGTGGACTTCCTGTGCGGCGACGAAGCCTACAAGGCCAAGTTCGCGACCTCCAGCACCCGCCTGTCGGCCTATGTCGGCGCTCGAACTCGCCTTGGCCATGTCGCCCTGGCGATCGCCGAGCGGCTCGAGCGGCCGTGGATGCTCGGCCGGTTCCGTTCCGCTCGGGCTTTGGATCAAGCCGGGCCGAAGACGGCGCCCGGTCCAGGCGTCCCGCCCGCCCGGCTCCTGGCCGGCCTCGGCGGTGTATAAGAGTGCAGGCCCGAGCGGCCAGCCACGGGTCGCAGCCGTGACGTGGGAGCATGAGGTGGACGCACCCGTGACCGCCGGCGCAGCCGCCCCGGTGACGGCGACAACCCGCGCCGCTCGGCTGCGGCCGGTCTACTTCAAGGCCTGGTCCGTGACCTGCGCCCATCTGTCCGCGGCGATCGCGGATGGCCCGGGTCTTGTCCTGCTCGTCGGGCCAGAGGGCTCCGGGAAGTCCTATACGTTCGCCGCACTCGCCACCGGGGTGAAGAATCGCGCGATCAACATCCGCCGGCCTGACGAGGAGCCGCGCCCCGAGACGGCGGTGGACATGGTCGACCCGATCGGTGCCGGCCCGCTCGACACGCTCGTGACGCCGGCCTTCATGGTCGTCCGAGTCCTAGCGGTCCGCCCGGAGCAGTTGGAAGCCGTCCTCGACCGCTGCCCGAACGCGCGCGTCGTGCCGATGCGGCCCATGACACAACGGGACGTGCGCATGTTCGTCGATGCACGTCGGAGCCAGATGCGCCGGTCGGCGGACGCTCGGACGCTCCGGGCGATCGCCGCGCTCACGAGCTTCGGCCTCACGAACCCGGGCGTCCTGGACCATCTGATCGAGGAGATCCTTGGCGGCAGGCTGGAGACGGATGCACGCCAGGCCTTGCCCGGGCGGAGCGGTGCGGCGGCGCCGACGTTTGCAGACCTCCAGGGCGCGGCGCCGCACGCCTTCGAGGCTGGGCCGGACTTCGCACTCGAACCCGACCGTCCGGAGCGCTCGGACCGGGGCGAGCGGCGCGGTGCGCGGTGGGATGCCGCCTCGGCCGCCTTCGCGTCCGAGCTGGGCGGGCGGACGCGGGGCATTGACCCGCCTCGGGCGGTGCCGTTTCGATTTGCCGATCAGTTGGAACGGGCGTTCCAGCCGATGCCGTACGGCTCCGGATGGGGCGGGAAGGATGTGCAGTCCCGGGCGCGGCGGCCGCGTCAAGCGGACCAGACGTTCGAGGCGACGTCGTGGGACATGCTGAAATCATCTCCGGCCGACATCGTCCAGGGCCACGCCGCGGCGCCTCGCCCTCGCCGGCCTTATGTTCAGGCGATTGCCGGTGTTGCCGTGGTGTTCGGTGTGGGCGCCGTCTACGCGTTGTCCGGGCATCGGGAGAACGCCGCGGTGGATACGTGGGCACCCGCGAGCGTGCTTGCAGCGACGTCCCCGTCCGCCAACGTGGTCCTGCCGGTCGCGGTGGCCATGCCGGTGCCCCTGCCGACGTACGCCGTCGCGGAGGCCGGCTCGATCGGGGCCGCCGTCCCTGCCTCACCAGCCGACGACGTCGCGCCTGGCGCAGTCGAGGCGTCCGGGTCGGCCGGCCGGTCCACGATCGCCGCCGAGGTGCCCCGGACCAAGTTTGCGACCGCGGCCATGCCGGAGGAACGGCCCGTCCCGATCGACACGCCGGTTGCTCAACCCCCACGCTCGGGGCCGGTTACCGCCTCGGCCGTCCCGCCCACCTGGACCGGGACGCCCGAGCCGGTGGCGACGCAAGCGCCCGCCCCGACCCTGCCCGAGCCGGCCCTCCACGGGGGCGCGGTCGCAAGCCCGTCGGACAGAGTCGGGCCGGCTCCACACCAGGCCAGCACCGAGGCGGCCGCCAAGCCTGACGTCGTCCCGCGGCCAGCGCCGCCCGAGGACGCAACCCATCTCCTCCGCCTCGGGAAGGCGCTCCTGTCGATCGGACAGCAGGCGGACGGCAGACGCCTGCTCGAGGCGTCCGCCGACCTCGGCAACACGGAGGCGCGCGCCATCCTAGCGGGGAAGACTCATGCGCGCTCCGGCAAGGCCGACGGATCCTCGGCCGCTCCGCCGCGATCGGCGCGATGAGGCGCGTCGCCCAAGGCTGACCCGGCTGCCTGACGGCGTGCAGAGGAACCGGTCCACGGCGTCAGCGGCGGCCGAGTTCGCTCCGCCAGTTGTGGGCCTCCTTGAAGCCGAGCAACTCGCGGGCGCGCCGGTTGCTGAGCAGCGTTTCAAACTCGCCGAGCGCACGGGTGAGGCGGACGCCGGGATAGTATCGCCGAAGCAGCGGCGCACCACGCAGCGCGCCCTTGCGGAGGCCGAGCCCGACAAGACGATCGTCGAACGCTACTACCAGCACCGCGCCATCCGCCGCATCGCCGAGACCTTCGAGGTGGATCGGCAGCGCCGGGCCTTGGTGGTGATGGCGACGGGGGCGGGCAAGACGCGCACTGTGATCGCCCTGGCGGATCTGCTGATGCGGGCGAACTGGGCAAATCGCATCCTCTTCCTGGCGGACCGAACGGCTCTGGTGCGGCAGGCGGTGAACGCCTTCAAGGCGCATCTGCCGGCCTCGGCCCCTGTGAACCTGCTGACGGACAAGGCAGCGGAGGGCCGGGTCTTCGTGTCGACCTATCCGACGATGATGGGGCTGATCGAGGAGCAAGACGGCCCCCAACGGCGCTTCGGCGTCGGGCACTTCGACCTGATCATCGTGGACGAGGCGCATCGGTCCAGCTACCGGAAGTATGGCGCGATCTTCGACTGGTTCGACAGCCTGCTGGTCGGCCTGACGGCCACGCCGAAGGACGAGATCGACCGCAACACCTACAGCCTGTTCCAGCTCGAGACGGTTGTGCCGACCGACGCCCTTTCCATGTCGCTCACGTTCGCAGCTGTGGCTACATCGTCACTTGGACGTGTTCGTGTCGGCAGCATCTGAATGTCGCCCCACCCTGTTTTGGTATTGGCAGGACCAAAGCTTGCTACAAGCAATGAGGGTGATCATGCCGCACCGGCGCATTCTGGTTGTCGAAGATGAGTTCTTCATCAGGCTTTTGCTTGCCGAAGTACTTGCCGATCAGGGATACGAGGTCATCGAAGCCGAGACTGGCGACGAGGCTGTCGACCTGATCGACTATCCGGACAGCTTTGACGCTATAGTTACCGATATCCATATGCCGGGCAGGCGGAACGGCATCGACGTCGCTCGATATGCGCGAGAGCGCCACCCTACAATTCCCGTAATCTACTGCACGGGACGACAAAAACATGCTTGGGACTGGCCAACTACTGATTGCAAAGCCGTATGTCGCGTTACGGGTCGCTGACGCATTGAACCGTTTGATCGCTGCGGACTCTTTGAAGAACGTGGCCATACGGTGACTGATCCGGCATCGCTGGGATGTTCACCACCCATCAACGGCTGTTGCTGTGTCAAACGCGTCCACGGTCTTGAACGACAACAATTCGCCGAATGCAAAGAACGACCGTCCACCTCGACCCGCCGATACCCGTGATTGACGCTTCAACGCAGCACGACCGCCCGCCGTGAATTGTTGGCAAGCTTGCGGCGGCAGAGCGGGATGACGGTTCGAGAGCTTTAATCGCTTGTGCTGTTGAGTTGCATTGAGATCTGACCCGGAGAGGGTCTGAGTTTTCGCTGAGAAATGACCCGTGTCTGTTTCACACCTCCTGGCGCAATCGCCGGGATTTCTGGAGTGATCGACATGGAGTTGTTGAGTGTAATCCGGCGGTGGCATTACCGGGACCACATGCCGATCCGCGAGATCGAGCGTCGGACCGGCCTATCGCGGAACACCGTGCGCAAGTATCTGCGATCGGACGCCGTCGAAGTGCGGTTCAAAGTTCCGGAGCGTCCGAGCCGCTTGGATCCGTTCGCCGATAAGCTGTCGCGTTGGTTGGAGATGGAGGCGGGCAAGGGACGCAAGGTGCGCCGGACCGCGCGGCGGCTCCACGCTGATCTGGTCGTGCTGGGCTACGACGGCTCCTACGCGCGGGTTGCGGCCTTTGTCCGGCACTGGCGGGCGGATCGAGAGGTTGCGCAGCGCACCACAGGGCGTGGCGTGTTCGTGCCGCTCGTTTTCCCGCCCGGCGACGCGTTCCAGTTTGACTGGAGCGAGGATTGGGCGGTGATCGACGGCAAGCGGGTCAAGCTGCAAGCCGCACACACCAAGCTGGCGCACAGCAGGGCCTTTGTGGTTCGGGCCTACCGGCTGCAGACCCACGAGATGCTGTTTGACGCCCTGGCCGAGGCGTTCCGGGTGCTGGGCGGGGTTCCGCGCCGCGGTATCTTCGACAACATGCGGACCGCTGTTGATCGCGTCGGCGCCGGCAAGATGCGGCAGGTCAACGCTCGTTTTGCCGCCATGGCCAGTCATTATCTCTTCGAGCCGACGTTCTGCAGTCCGGCCTCTGGGTGGGAGAAAGGTCAAGTAGAGAAAAACGTGCAGGATACCCGGCGCCAGATCTGGCAGGCCATGCCGAGCTTCTCGGATCTGCCTTCGCTCAACACGTGGCTCGAGGCGCGCTGCGTCGAGCGTTGGGGCGAGATCGCGCACGGGCTCCTGCCGGGCAGCGTCGCCGACGTACACGCTCAGGAGCAAGTCAGCCTAATGCCGCTGGGACGGGCGTTCGACGGCTTTGTCGAGCATACCAAGCGGGTCTCGCCAACCTGCCTGGTTCATTTCGATGCCAACCGCTACAGCGTTCCAGCGTCGTTCGCCAACCGGCCGGTCAGCCTGCGGGTCTACCCTGACCGACTGGTCGTGGTGGCCGAGGGCCAGGTGGTATGCGAGCACGCCCGCATCGTCGAGCGCGCGCACGACCTTCCCCGCCGCACCATCTACGACTGGCGGCACTACCTGGCGGTGATCCAGCGCAAACCGGGTGCCCTGCGCAACGGCGCACCCTTTGCCGAGATGCCGGAGGCGTTCCGCAGGCTGCAAGCCCAGCTACTGCAGCGACCGGGGGGCGACCGGGAGATGGTGGACATCTTGGCCCTCGTGCTGCAGCACGACGAGCAAGCGGTGCTGTGCGCGGTTGAACTGGCGCTCGAGGACGGCGTCGCCACCAAGACCAACGTCCTGAATGTCCTGCACCGGCTGACTGACGGCGGTGGCGCCGCCACGGTCATCGATGCGCCGCAGGCCCTGGTGTTGCGCCAGGAGCCGAGGGCCGACATCGAGCGCTACGACGCGCTGCGGGACCGGGAGGTGCGCCATGCGTCATGATCCCGCCAGCGCCGCTCTCGTCGTCATGCTGCGCGGACTCAAGATGTTCGGCATGGCCCAGGCAGTGGGCGATCTCGCTGAACAGGGTGCGCCAGCATTCGAGGCGGCTGTCCCCATCCTGTCCCAGCTGCTCAAGGCCGAGATGGCCGAGCGCGAGGTGCGCTCCATTGCCTACCACACCAAGGCGGCCCGATTTCCGGCCTACAAGGACCTGGCGAGCTTTGATTTCGCCGCAAGCGAGGCCAACGAGGCCACGATCCGGCAGCTGCACCAGGGCGAGTTCACCAATCGGGCCGACAACGTCGTGCTCATTGGCGGACCCGGCACCGGCAAGACCCATCTCGCCACCGCACTCGGCATCCAGGCGATCGAGCACAGCCGCAAGAAGGTCCGGTTCTACTCCACGGTGGATCTGGTGAACCTGCTCGAACAGGAGAAGACAGCCAACAAAGCCGGGCACCTAGCCGAAACCTTGCTCCGCCTCGACCTCGTGATCCTCGATGAGCTCGGCTACCTGCCGTTCAGCTCGTCGGGCGGTGCGCTGCTGTTCCATCTGCTCAGCAAGCTTTACGAGCGCACCAGCGTGGCCATCACCACCAACCTGAGTTTCAGCGAGTGGGGCCAGGTGTTCGGCGATACCAAGATGACGACCGCGTTGCTCGACCGCCTCACCCACCACTGCCAAATCCTGGAAACCGGCAACGACAGCTTCAGGTTCAAAAACAGCTCGGCCGAAGGGAGGACCAAGAAGACCAAAACACCCGCTTGACCCACGCCCGCAGCCTGCGGGAAATATCGCGCGACGGGTCAATTCTCGATGAAAACGCCGGGTCAGTTCTCAGCAAAAATCAACAGCAGCACGTCCGAGCGGGCGAAATCCACGAAGTAGAGGTCGCTGCCAACGAAGATCGTCCCCTCCGGAAAGAGAAGGCCAGCCGCGGCAATCTCGGCCCGGGGACTCTCCGCACGGGCTCCGTGCGGAATCCCGATCCAGGCGGCCACCCCGATGAGCATGGCCTTGATCATCCCGCGGTGCCGGCTTGACGTGTGCGGCCGAGGTGTCGCGTTTACGCCGCGGGTCACGCCTGTCCCGCCGCGTCGAGGATTAGCCGCGCGATGACGTCGGGGTGGCTGATCAGCGAGAGATGGCTCGCCTTCACCTCAAGGGTGTGCGCCCCCATCCGCCTGGCCATGAAGCGCTCGAGCTCGGGATCGATCGTCCGATCGTCAGTGGACACCGCGTACCAGCTCGGCTTCGATCGCCAAGCCGCCTGCGTCGTCCTGCCCGCCAGCAATGCCCGAGCGAACGGCATTTGCTCGGAATACAGCACGCGCGCCCTCGCGGCCGGCAGGTCGCCGGCGAAATCGTGCAGGAAAGCGGCCTCGCTGAGCTGCCCCCAGTCGCCGGACCAGACGATGCCGGCCGATGCGGGCGGCGTCGGAAACCGGCTCGCGAGCGCCGCATAGTCCTCGCCTGCATCCGGCGCCCTGGCAGCGACATAGACGAGTGCGGTCACCTTGGGATCGTTCCCGGCTTCAGAAACGATCATCCCCGAGAACGAATGCCCCACCAGCACGGTGGGACCGTCCTGCATGGCAAGCACCCGCCGGGCTGCGGCCACGCTGTCTTCCAGCGTAGTCAAAGGGTTCTGGACCGAGACAGCGGTCAAGCCGCGCGATTGCAGCCGCGCGATGACTTCGGACCAGCACGACCCGTCGGCGAACAGCCCATGGAGCAGGACCACATTCCCCGCTTTCGGTGGCCGCTGCGCCAGGGCCGCGCGCGGCAGGACCGTAGCCGCGGCGCTCGCGGCGATCAGACCACTCATGAAAGTGCGACGATCCATCGGTGCTCTCCTCTTGTTTAACCGAGCCGCAGTCACGCCGACAGTCGCGGCCCGGTCATGTTCGCCCGTTGCGGACCCGTGGGAGCCACTGCATCAGGTTGACCACGGCGTAGACGACCAGGGCCAGCACCAGCACCCAGAGGAACGGCGTCAGGCGCGTGTCGTCCAACTGCGAACCACGCATGACGAGTCCGCCTAGCCCGGCCACGACGGCCAGCCGTCCTAACCCGGCAGCCATTGCCCAGCCCATACGCTTCGCCCCTTGCGACGCGAAGTACAAAGCCAGGCCGAATCCGAGAAAGCCGTAGGCGGGCGCGACGACGTGAAGGTAGCGGACACCCACGGCGATCGCGCCGTCATCGTTCGTGAACAGGTGCAGCCACGCGCGCGGGAACAGCGCGGCCCCCCCGCCCACCGCCTCGGTGGCGACGGCAGCGATGCAGGCGCCGGTCAAGGCAATGCGTCGCGCTCGCTCGAGTTGGCCGGCGCCTACATTCATGCCGACCATCGCGACCATGCCGGTGCCGACCCCGAACACGATCGGGATCTGAAGGTACTCGAGCCGAATGCCGAGCCCAAACCCGGCCAACGCCTGGTTGCCCAGCGGGGCGATCAACGATGTGCTGAGTACCACGGCGAGGTTCACCGTGAGATTGTTGACCACGGCTGGGGCGCCGACCCCGAGGATGCTGCGGAATAGCCTCGCCCGAATGCGATGATTGAGACGAATACGAAGCCCCTTGCCGCCGCCGAGGAGCTGGATGCCGAGGATGAGACTGCCAAGGACGTAGTAGACGACCAGCGCCAGGCCGGCCCCCTGCACCCCCAAGGCTGGTACAGGTCCGTATCCGAAAATGAGCAAGGGCGACACCACCAGTAGCACGAGCACGCCACCGGTGAGCACGATGGCCGGCAGCATCATATTGCCGGTGCCACGCAGGATGCTGGCCTGGGCGTTCAGCAGCCACAGGAAGACGGCACCGGCGAAGATGGCGTTCGAGTAGCCGAGCGCGGCCTGCAATGCATGGCCCGTTCCACCCATGGCCGCATACAGCATCGGGCCGCCCAGGATGGCTGCGGCGCCAAAGACCAAGCCGAGGACGATGGCAAGGATGAGGGCATGGAGCGCGATCGCCTCCGCCTCCTCCTGCTGGCCTGCGCCGATCGCGCGCGCGATCGCGGACGAGATGCCGCCTCCGATGCCGCCGGCCGACATGGTCTGCATCAGCATAACAAGCGGAAAAACAAGTGCTGCGCCGGCCAGGGCGCCGGTGCCGAGCAGGCCCACGTAGTAGCTTTCCAGGAAGTTGGCGCCGGCCTGGGCCAGCATGACGACGATGTTGGGCGCAGCGAGCCCCAGCAACGTTGTTAGGACCGGGCCATGCAGCAGGCGAGCGGCGCGCCGGCTGGCGAGGTTGGCGATCGCCGCCGAGGCAGTGGTAGTGCTCATTGCGGCACGTCCTCGCTCAACGCGCCGCGGTCGAGACCGGGGGTACGGGTAAGATGATTTCCGAGGCGATCTTCCAGTCGTCTGCGACCTTGATCCAATCGATAATCATCAGAAACGGCTTGGGCGTGCCGTCCTGGCCTGCATAGGAGACCGTGATGGTGAGGGGCGCATAGGATTCCGCGACGTCGCGGGTCAGGCCCACGACTTTCAACTTGGACAGGTCGGGCTGAAGGACAACTGGTCCAGACGCCGCGATATCTCGCAGCTTTTTGTCAACCGCGTCGTTGCCCCAGAAAGCCGCCCAGTTGCCTTCGGAAGGGGCCGCACCCTTGGCGACCAGAAGGACCGAAGGCGATTGCCAGAACATCTGATGGAGCGCTCTCAAGTCGTGCCGGTTCGCCAATTCCATAACTGTCCCGAACCGCGCTTTGATCGCGCCCAAGGTTTCAACGTCGAGCGGATCGTCAGAAGCGATCGGCGCTGCGGCCAGGGCACCGGCGGAAACGGCCACGGTCAAAGCGCACGCAAAGAACGTTCGTTGCATAATCGAACCTCCTCCAAACGTGTGTTGCTCAGGCGGCGGGGCGGTAGCGCTCGGCCGCGTGTGATTGCATGAAGTTGGGCAGCATCGCGTGGCGCGCTGCCTCGAGCGCGCTCCACTGGCCGGAATCGGGCAGCGAAGGGATCGTCACGGTCTCGCGCCGATCGAAGCCGACGAGTGCCGCGTCCACGAGTTCCGTGGTCGTCATGGCAGCCGGCAGGGCATCCACGTCACGGCCGGAGCGCTCCCAGATCTCGGTACGGGTCACGGAGGGAAGCACGGCCTGCACGTGAACACCTTTGGGGCCAAGTTCGAGACCGAGTCCCTGACTGAGGAACAGGACGAAGGCCTTGGTCGCGCCATAGACGGTGAGCCCGATTTCCGGGGCGAGGCCGACAATCGATCCAATGTTGATGATCGAACCTTCGCCGGTGGCTGCAAGGCGTGGCGCGACGGCGTTGGCCAGCCGGGTCAAGGCCGTGACATTCAGCGCGATGATGCCCGCGATATCGCCGCCGCTCTGGGCGAGGAAGTCGCCCTGCGCGAGCGACCCGGCGTTGTTGACGAGCACGCCGATTCTTAAATCGTCGCGGAGTCGCCGCTCGATACGTTCAAGATCCCGCTCGTCCGTCAGATTGGCCTGCATCACGTCGACGTGCACGCCCGCCTCGCAGCGCAGGCGATCGGCCAAAAGCTCCAGCCGGGACAGGTCACGCGCCACCAGCACGAGGTCATGGCCGCGGCGCGCGAAGCGGTCGGCATAGACTGCACCTATTCCCGATGATGCGCCGGTGATGAGGGTGACGGGTTTGGTCATTGATAGATGCTCCTGCTCGGCTTATTCATGATGATCATCACGTATGGTGGATACATGACAGGCATCATGTATCCCGTCAACAGGCAGGAGAGACGATGCGAGTGAGCCGCGAGCAGATGGCCGAAAACCGGCGGACGATCCTGGAGGCCGCGAGTCGGCTTTTTCGAGAGCGAGGCTTCGAGTCTGTTACCGTGGCGGAGGTCATGCAGGCGGCTGGGCTAACCCACGGCGGCTTCTACGGGTACTTCAAGTCGAAAGATGAGTTGGTCGCGGGCGCCCTGGCCGACGTGCTGACGAGGAGAGCCGAGCTGCCAGGCGACTTGGCTGCCTTTGCAGCGAGCTACTTGTCGCAAACCCATCGCGACAACAGGGCAGGAGGCTGTCCTACTGCCGCGTTGGCTGCGGAGACAGTCCGGGTGGCCGGTCAAGCTCGAACAGAGATGACGGCGGGCGTCGAACGGCAGATCAAACGTCTCAGCCGGATCGCGCCAGGGAAGGATGCTGTTCAGAAGCGCCAGACGGCGATCGGTAGCTGGGCGGCGATGGTCGGGGCGATGATCCTGGCACGCGTCAGCGATGATCCAGCGCTGTCCGGCGAGATCCTCGATCAGACGAAGACTTGGCTGGCGGCCCTGGCCGACGATCGTGGAAATCACAAATCTCGGAAGGCGGTTTCAACCTCCGAAAAGTGCGACATGCCTGGTTGACGCAATTGGGCGCAAGCGGTTGCGTAATTCGTGAGTACGCAAGTCCGCCGAGATCAAGTTGACCGCAGTGCGAGCGCCGCGAGTGAAATCTTAGCTTGCACATTCGCGCAGCAAGGTCGTGATCTTCGCATCGATCGACGCATGAGCAGGCGTATTGCGCGTTGCCGCGCCCTCGCCCGTGCCCCCGTGCCTCGGCCTTAGATCGTTGAGCATCGTTCCGCACCGGCGCTAGCCTTAACAATGGCGCCAGACTCGTAGAGCAGCCGGATGGCGTCTGGACATACAAGAACGGCGATCTTTCGCCCGTGCAGCTCTTTGCAGGCGGAGTAGCCGCCTGCACCGAGTGGTCGAGGACACGCTGCCATTTCAGGTCTCAAACACTCATCATAGCGTCCGCCCTCGCAGATGGCGGGCGTTTGCCGGGGAGTGTTTACGAAATCTTTATTGTATTTTTGTGCCACGGAGATGCTCGGCCATGTAGGCCGGCGTCTCCGTATGCTTAATCTAGATTGCCGGACTGACCTTTCTTTGTAAGAAGGAGCTGCGAACAGTCTTCTGGAACATTCCAATGTCCCGTATCCCTTGGTTCAGACTGAACGTCCCACTCGCGTTGGCCGCCGCGCTTGCTGGCGGCAGCTGTGGCCATGCTTACGCCCAGGCCATGCCCCCAGTACAGACCGAGACTCCGGGCAACCCGGCCGCGGCCCCGGCCGCCGACAAGCCCTACGTGGCGCCTGCGAACTTCGCCGAGTGGGCCAGCACCATCACCTTCAACGCGCAGGTCGAGGGCGGCATCACGGTCAACCCGCAGGATCCGCGCAGCCACCGCAACTTCGGCTTCCTCACGACGGACGACGCCAACCGCCCGGTGCTGAACCAGGCGCTGTTCACCGTCGGCCGGGCGGTGGACCCGAAGGCGACCAGCATCGACGTCGGCTTCAAGCTGCAGGCGATGTACGGCTCGGATGCCCGCATCTATCAAACGCTCGGCGTGCTGGACCAACTGATCCACGACCGCAACCAGATCGCGATCATCGAGGCGAGCGTGTCCGCCCGGTTCCCGGACCTGTTCGCGAACGGGCTCGACGCTGCGCCCCGAGTTCCGCTACGACCGGGCGCTGAACAGCTCGCGGCCCTACAATGACGGGCACGACCGTGGGTCGGTCACGCTCGCGACCGACCTCATCCTCGGGTTCTGACCAAGGTCCGGCATGATGAAGTCCCTCAGTTAAGCGCACGTCCGCAATCTCGGCGTAGACGTAAGACGCGGTGACGCTGCAAAAGGCAACTAAGGTGTGCAATCGCGCGCCAGGGCGCTACGGCACGCTGAGCATGCAAGCGGTCCCTTACCGACAGATGGACGCTAAGTGCGATACTGCCTCATCTACGAGAGTGAATGCTTATGGAGTAGGCGGGCAGAATTTGGGGAGAGCGGACCGTCGGTCCTCACCGGGCGGATACGTCGGTCCCGTGCCATTCGTCACCTCCATAGCTGTGTCGGAGCTGCCTCACTCCAAGGTTGCGGGTGAGGAAAACGGCTTAGTGGCATCCACGACGAACATCACCAGGGCGGTGAGATCACTGCTGCCACTGTTGGAGACTTCCATCGGCATGCGCGGACCGTGCCCTGCCATCGACTGGCCCGCGTCTACATTCATTACGCCGTCCGGGCCTCGCTGACCGAGCCGGCCGGTCAAGACGTAGAACGATTCGGATCCCGGATGAGTATGGACCGCCGTCGTGGCCCCCGGTGGTCCACCTACGAAATTGATGCGGAGCAGGTACTCCGGCGAGCTAATCGGTGGCACGGGTCCGATCTCGACGGTGTCGGTTCCGCCGACTGTGACGCCGCCCTTCGGACCGAGCGTGAAGAGCCAAACTTTACCGACGAGTTCGACGGCCAGTGACGCTGGTCCCTGCGCCGCCTGCGCGTCGGCGAGCGTAGCGAGGTTTTCGACCCGCCAGTAGAGAGGCCCGAGCGGCAGCTCCTTCAGCCGCTTCTCGGCAACCGGTTGGACGGAGAACTGCTGCTGCGCCGCTACTCTGCCCGGGGCCGCGAAGAGCCCCCACGCTGATACAGGCTAGCAGGACGCCGATGCGGAACGGTCGGCGAAATGTTAAGGCCTTCATCGTTCTTTCCCCAGAGGCAGCTTCGCAGCTACACAAGCTCAGTCGGGACGCTAAGCGACCTTGCGACACTGGAACGTCGTTGATACGCCGCAGCCGAGTGGGTAATCTCACGGGCGTGCTTCGAGAACCATGTTGAAGGGCGTCTCGGCAGCCTTGCGAACTTGGGTGAAGCCGGCCTGACTGATAATCGCGGACAATTGCTCCAGGCCGGCCTGCGCGCCAAGCGCGGCGCCGACCGGCTGGTCCAGCGAGGTCGGGACACAGATCATGGTCGAGGCTGCGAAATAGAGCCGGCTGATCGGATTGAGGTTGTCCTCGAGCCGATCGGCGGCGGCGGGCTCGACGATCATCCAGCGTCCGTCGGGCTTGAGCGTGCTGCGCACGTGCCGTGCCGCGCCGAGTGGATCGCCCATGTCGTGGAGGCAGTCGAAGAAGGTCACGAGATCGAGATCCTGGCCCGGGAAGTCGCTCGCCAGCGCGACCTCGAAGCGCGTGTTGGCCGTCACCCCGTGCTGCTCGGCGTGACGGCGCGCCTCCGCGATCGAGTCCGGGTGGAAGTCGTAACCGACGAAGCTCGCGTTCGGAAACGCCTTGGCCATGATGACCGTCGAGAAGCCGTGGCCGCAGCCGACGTCGGCGACGGTCGCGCCCCGTTCGAGCTTGGTGATCACCCCGTCCAGTGCCGGCAGCCAGGCCTGCACCAGTGCGTTGTGATAGGATGGGCGGAAGAAGCGTCCAACGGTGCAGAACAGGCATTGCGATTGCGCACCCCAGCCGACGCCGTTGCCGGAGCGGAACGCGGGTTCCACCAGGGACTGGTTTTCCATCATGACGGTCGCGAGATCGAAGGCGCCCTGCAGATAGACCGGGCTCTCGGTCTCGGCGAGGACCATCGCATGCTCGGGCGGCAGCGCGAAGCTGCCAGTGGCCGGGTCGTAGCAGAGATAGCCGGACGCGGCCTGGTGCGAGAGCCATTCGCGGGCGTAACGCTCGGCGATACTGGCATTCTTCGCGAGCTCGGCTGGCGTCATCGGCCCGTCTTCGTGCAGCGCTCGATAGAGGCCGAGCCGGTCGCCGATGCGAACCAGCGGGACGCTGAACGCGCCACCGAGATCAGCCAGAGCCTTGCCGACGAATTGGTTAAGCTTTGCTTCGTCCATGATGCTCATCCTCCTGAGATCGCGGTGGACATCTCGGCCGAGCCTGTCATTAGCCGGTCGGAACGACCGACCACCGTCATGAAGCAGGGTAGGGGTCAAGCTCTTTATTATGGGGCTGTATCGAGTCGGCACGACGAACATTGGAGATGGCTCTGCGTCCGGGACTGCGCATGCGAAGGCTGCTGGTGGCCGCCGCTGCTACATGCGTGCCGTTACATGATTAGTACGGACTGTTAGCGCTCCGAGGCGCCGAGACAATCAAAAATCCACTCAGCCAGGTCCACTGCAATTTAGGCACGCGGGACGCGCCGACTCACGGGCAAGATCGTCGGGCTAGCGCCCGGCATCGACCAGATCGACCATCTTGCGGCGGAACTCAGGCGAGTACCCACTCGGGTTTTGGGCATGACGACACCGTTCGCGAAAGGGCCCGGGGTGTCCACCAATTCGGATCAATCTCAGACGCCCTAGCCCTAAACAGGCGGCTAGCCAACGATGTCACGGGGCTCGCAGCAAGCTTATATAGCGTCAGACTTCACGCGTCTTCTCACCTACTTCACTCCCACGAAGTAGTAAACACATACATTTTCGAATGCAGGCGCACAATCAAGCTTTGCCTCAGTCGGCATCCCCGGTTCGCGTTGCCTAGAGATTTGGGTTGTTACCGAGGTGCAATCAGCTATACGCTTAGCGCTCCGCACGAGATGGGCAACATCCATATGTCCGCACATGTCCAGTTTAGTGGCAAACCCCAGGAACTAATCACATCTGAGGATCAGCTGAACGCTCTCTACGGCTCGAACGAAACGCCGGTCGCGTCGATCAAGGAGATTGCCTACATCTCCGATCACTACCGTCGCTTCATAGACGTTTCACCGTTCGTGGTGATCGCCACTGCGGGGCCTGAAGGGTTGGACTGTTCCCCGCGGGGCGACGACCCCGGATTCGTGCGGGTCGCAGATAAGCATACGGTTATCATTCCGGACCGACGAGGCAACAACCGCATCGATTCGCTCCGAAACCTTGTGCGAGACCCTCGGATATCACTGCTGTTCCTGATCCCGGGTGTCGGTCGCACGTTGCGCGTCAATGGACGAGCAGCGATAAGAGCTGACGCCGACCTATGTGCGTCTTTCTCCATCGACGGCAAGGCGCCTCGCACCGTCATCGTGGTTACCGCTGAGCGCGTTTACCAGCAGTGTCCGAAAGCGCTTCTGCGTTCAAAGCTCTGGGATCCTTCCCTGCAAGTTGATGAGCGTTCGCTCCCGAGTACGGGAACAATAATGAAAGCACTTAAGGATGATTTTCCTGGTGAGGAGTTCGACAAGTGTTACGCACCTCGTATTAAGGAGAGGCTGTATTAATCGAGTTTTAAAGGCATGCTGGTTCTGATTCGCACAATGAACATGACGGGAGCAGCTTGGTCGATATGAGTTTCAGGCGGAAGATGCCTGCTTTCAGGGAGCGGCAGTTTGCCGCTCAATGACCCAGTTGGGTTGAAAAGACCCAGTTGGGTTGAAAACTGCCGCTTGACCCCCAGGACCACATATCCACCACCTCCCGTTCCAAAGTAGTCGATCCGCTTCCGGCTGGATTGCTGCTGCTCCTAGCCGCCGATATGCCGGGCAAGGACGATTTAATGATGCGCGTCCACCTGGCGATGGCGCAGAAGTAGCGCGAGCTCATCAGCGAGCGCACACGGGCAGCGCTGGCGGCGGCCAAGGCACGTGGGGCGGTGCTGGGCGGCGATCGGGGCTATCGGCCGTCAGTGGCGCCGTGTGCGGCAGCGGCGGCCCTTGCGCGCGTCGAGGAGGCGGCGGGGATGGCGCACCGGCTATGGCTAGAGATCGAGCGCCTAAGGGACGAGGGCGTTTCGACCATGATCGGACTGGCTCGGGCGCTCACGGAGCGCGGCGTCCCGACGCCGCGAGAGGGTCGGGTGTGGACGCACACCACGGTTGCACGGCTGATGGCGAGGGTGAGCACATGAGACCGCTTTCCATCACACCGCGCCGAAAAGCGGAAGGTTGTTCGCAAGATTGCCGAGGCGATCATTAGGCGTCCTATCGCTGCATAAATGTGCTAGTCAGAGATCATCACTTGGAAATCAACAGCGCTGGTAGCAGCCTTGCGGGGCAGCCGCTTAAAGGCCCAGGGCGTTCTGCGTGCGCTCGGCGTGGGACCAGCAAGCGCCGCGCTTGTAGGGCTCGTCGCGGCTGGCGGCCTGGCGCTTGGGAGTGCGCTACTTCTGCAGCGGCCTAACGTTCCGCTCCTCTCTCGACTTCAGTAGTCTGCAGCTCACCGGTCCACTTTGGCGCCTGGCCGAACCGTCGCTCGAAGGCCACCCGAAACCGTTGGCGATTGGTGAAGCCGTAATGCCTGGCGAGCTCAGCTACCGTCTGGCCCGCACAGCCGGCACGCAGCTCTGCACGCACTCGTTCCAACCGTATGGCGTGCAGGGCGGCAAGCGGAGTCGTGTCGCGAAACCGCCTGTATGCTGCTTCGAGTGTCCGCACGCTGCATCCTGCCGCCAGGGCCACGTCCTCCATTCGAATTACATCCGCGGCGTGGGCATGCATAAACCCGTCTGCCCGCCGGACATAGGCCGGAACGCCCGTGTCGGACCCGCTTAACAGCCGGTCCGTGTAGCTGTTGGGCAAGCCGAGCAGCACTGTCCTCATGAGAAGGTCGTAGAACGATTGAAGTGCCAGCCGATTGGACGCAAGCCCGTCCGGGCGGCCCAGTTCGGTGGCAAGAAGGCGGAACAGCCCGGCGACGCTCGCCGCCATTCCTCGATCCCAGGCAACGTCAAGTCGAAACAGCAGTGGACGGCGCAGCCGATCGCCACAATCAGTTGTTCCAAATACTGCTCCAGCGCTGCAGCGTTGAACCACGTGTTGTTGCGTCCGCTGTCGTCGCTCGCGGTCGTGCGCGTGCCTGCGCTCGCCCGGAATGCCGTGCCGTTGTGGCCGTGGCTGGTCACCTCGCGACCATTCTGCGCAACGGTGAGGCGACCTGTCACCATCCGGTTAAAGCAGTAGGCATCAAGCCCGTTGCCGCCGATATCGAGCTGAGTGGCGAACCGGTCACCCACGTTGCAGAGCAGAATAGGACCTACGGCGCACGTTGTATGTCGAACAATTGGCTCACGGAATGTCTGCCGGAGCAGCCTTAGATCGAGCAGCATGTATCGATACATGTGCATGTTGCTGGCCAGTCGGCGAGTGATGGTGGATGTGGTGTCCAGCTCCAGCGGATCGTAGACGTCGACCACCTCGGTTGCGCCCTGCAGTGCGATCCGATCCAGTAATCCCGTCACGCTGTCGCCTCCTCCCTCTACGCTACCCGGCATGAGACGAATCGCGCAACTCGGTACAGATCGCGCAGGAATCTGGGCCAAGCTTGAGCGGCGGGCGTGAATACAGGCTGCGGCGCTGCTACGCCAGAACTCGAGTTCAGGTGTCGAGGAAGCACACCATGACCGCTTTGTGGACCTACACGACAGCGGTTGAAAGCCGCGCTCTGTGACACCGACTCTACCACGCACTACGGGCATTCGGTATAGCGATGCGGAAGCGCCAGGGAAAAGGGGAGGGCTGCTCCGCCGTGTCGCCGTCATCGTCGCGGCCGGGTTTATATGCGGGCTGCTCGCCATCGTGCTGGCGATCGGTAACGCAACGCTGCTTGCGTAATTTACTCTGCCGAGCGACCTACCTATTATTGTCGGCGTCGTGTTGTTTGGCGCGGCGGCGTTGCCAGTTGCCACCGCCTTCCTGAGCCGGATTGCAGGGCAGATCACCACGACGCAGGAGATCTCCGTCGTCGCGCTCGGGGCCGTCGTGGCGGGGGCTACCGACGCATACCGCGGCAACAGCGACGAGGCTGGCTTCCTGCTAACGCTACTAATAGCGATCGGGCTGACAACACTTGCGACCGGGGTGTTCATGTTCACGCTCGGCGCGGCGCGGCTGGGCCGAATGATTCGCTACGTGCCGTTCCCGGTGTTCGGCGGCTTCCTGGCCATCACAGGCTGGTATCTACTTTCCGGTGGCCTCGACACCGCGTTCGGCTTCCATCTTACGTTCGCAACGCTCGCGGCGCTGACCAATTCGGCTAATCTGTTGAAACTCGGCCTAGTCGTGGCGTTTGTCGCGATCGTCGAGAGCTTCAATTCGCGCTTTCCCTCTGGGTTGTTCCTGCCAGCCGCGGTGAGCGGCGTAATCCTGCTGTTCAATCTCGTGGTCCTCTGGACGGGCGTCTCGCACTTGGAACTGCAGCGGCTGGGTTGGATAATAGCGGTGCCCGCGAGCGGCATCTCGTGGCCGCCGGTCACGCTAGCGGCCGTGAACGGAATCGAGTGGCAGGCGGTCGGCGCGGGCCTGGCCTATGCGCCATTCGTCGTGCTCGTGACGACGGCAGCAGCTATGATGAACGTGAGCGGTATTGAAATCGAGTTGAACGGCGATATTGATCTTGACGGCGAGTTGCGCTCGATGGGGGTCGGCAACATCGCGGCGGGACTTGTGGGCGGCATCGCCGGCTTTCCGGGTGTATCCAGCACCCTGCTAGCGGTCCGCATGGGAGCCGCCGAGGCGGCGACGGGTGTCGCGGCGGGCGCGGTAACCTTGACCGCGCTCGCTTTCGCCCAGCAACTGCTCGGTGTGGTGCCAGCGCCACTGCTGGGCGCCCTGCTCGCATGGCTGGGCATGTCACTGCTGATCGATTGGGTCATCAAGCCGCTGCGGACCCTGCAAAGGCGAGAGCATGCCATCATCCTGCTAATCCTTGCGGTCAGCATTGTCGCTGGCTCCCGTCCGGGATAGTGGCGGGCATATTGGCAGCGTTAGTGCTATTCGTGTTCGAGTACAGTCGCATCGACAGCGTCCAGTTTATCGCGAGCGGCAAGGCGCTCAGCCGGCCAATCCAACTCGCCGACGACACTGCTATGGAACGGCTTGGTGACACTGCCCTCGTTGTCCGGCTGTCCGGTTTCATCTTTTTCGGTTTAAGTGATCACGTCGTCCAACGAATTCGGAAGCGGTTGGCGGCGCCAGCGACCAGCAGGGTACAGGTGGTCATCGTCGATTTACACCGGGTCTCCGGCATCGACTCGTCTGCCATTATGAGTTTCAGCCGCCTGGCCCGGCTGGCGAGGCGGCTCGACAAATCAATAGCTTTAGCCGGACTCGGCGACCCCATTGCAGAGCGCTTCCGCATCGGCGGCGTCGACCTTGCCGCCTCGCCATTTCACCGTGAGCCGACGGTCGCTACTGCCGCAACCTGGGCGTTAGAGAGATCCAGTTCGAAATCCCGATGCAGCGCTTCTCTCCGGGCCGGGCTTGACCTAACCTGCATGTGAGCATCAGGACTTGAGATCCGTGGTCGAGCCATCGCTTCTTCTGACTTTCGTTGTCACCTCGTTGCTGCTGATGATCCTTCCTGGGCCGAATGTCGCATTGATCGTGGCGAACAGCGTTGGCCAGGGAACTCGCGCAGGTTTGCTGACGGTAGTCGGCACGTCGTCCGCCGGTGCATTGCTGTTGATCCTAGCGGGTGTGGGGTTGACGGCGATGCTGACGACCGTCGCCGAATGGGTCGAGTGGATCCGCTGGGTCGGCGTCTTCTACCTTGTGTATCTCGGCGTCACCCAGTGGCGTGCCGAGCCGGTGGACCTGGTGCAGCAGCCGGCGGCTACGCGGTCAGCTGCCTGGCTCTGCGGCCGAGGTGCATTGATGTCTCTCACCAATCCAAAGACCCTCGTGTTCTACGCAGCTTTCCTTCCACAATTCATCGACCCCGCGCGGAGAGTCGGCCCCCAACTGGCCGAGTTGGGGGGCGATTGGTTCGTCCTTGGGGCCATTAACGACACGACATGGGCAGTGCTCGCCGGACGCTTGCGTCCTTTCCTGGCCACCCGTGGCCGCCTCCGCAACCGTGTCTCCGGAAGCTTGATGATGGGCGCCGGCGTCGGTCTAGCACTGTCGCGTCGCACGTGAGAAGTCGAGTTTTGAAGGTCTACCGGCAGCAGCGAACGCGAGCTGACAACAAGCTTGTGCCTGCCGTGTCCGGCCAAGGCCGTGGACGCATTGGTGTGCGACTTGCCACATGGCAAGTTTCTTGCAAATCAGCGCAGGTCGTGTTGGTCAGCGATACAGGCACCGGCAAGACGCACCTGGACATGGCGATCGCCCGCGCCTGTCTTCGCGACGGCACCCGGGGCGGGTTCTGCAACGTCGCCGACCTCGCAAACCGGCCAGAGGCAGACTCTATCCGGCCGGCGAGGCCGGACGGCCATGGAATGCCAGAATGGTCCGCGATCTGTCCTTTGAAGCGGCATGCGCGGTGCAATGTCAGAAACACGCGTCTCAACCAACCGTAACGGCGGCATGCCGATGCCGTTCGCAAGCAATTAGAGAGCATCCCATGC
The DNA here is from genome assembly GCA_965213855.1 of Acetobacteraceae bacterium. Taxonomy (GTDB): domain Bacteria; phylum Pseudomonadota; class Alphaproteobacteria; order Acetobacterales; family Acetobacteraceae; genus JBBROS01. The sequence goes on from CBDCAA010000008.1 coordinate 24,184, forward strand.
CGGGTCCGCGCAATCAAAGGTTGAACATGGATCATTCGGCAGCCCAATGCCCACTGTTAATCGTAAAATTCCCGAGGTAGAGAACGGCCAAGTTGAAACATGCTCTAGCCGGAGGAACGAAGGTTTCGAAGTAGTCAGTGAGCGCCTTAAACACGCGCAATAGGACAACCCTACCTAATCGTGAACTCCGCGCATGGCCGGGGCATATTGCTGCATCAGCCGTGCCGCAATACGACATGGTTCTCGGGAGTGAATAGGGCAACCCGCGATGAAGCATGCGATCACACTACGGATCGACGAGGACCACTTGTCGGCCGCTCGAAGTCGCATGAATGCAGAGTAGCGGACACTGGCCAGCTTTGTCGAAACGGGTCTCGAGCGTCCTATCGCCGGAGTTGCTGAGCCAGGGAAGCATGCGGTGCTGCCGGTCGCCGCTCAATCCGGTGCCAAGTAGACCACCAATCGTAGGGCAACCACATGGATAGCGTTCCCACCCGAGCCGCTGCCGACGCGCCTGGGCTGGAGAAGTCGCCCACCGGTATCGCCGGTCTGGACGATCTCACCCGCGGCGGGCTGCCGACCAGACGGCCGACCCTGCTGTGCGGCGCCGCGGGCTGCGGCAAGACGCTGTTCGGGTTGACCTTCCTGGTCAATGGCGCCAACCGATTCGATGAGCCGGGCGTGTTCATGAGCTTCGAGGAGCGCGAGCGCGATCTCACTGCTAACGTCGCGTCCCTTGGCTACGACCTCGGCAAGCTTGTTGAGGACAAGCGGATCGCGATCGACCACGTGCGCGTTGAGCGATCCGAAATCGAGGAGAGCGGCGATTATGACCTAGAGGGCCTGTTCGTCCGTCTTGGCTACGCGATTGAGCAGGTCGGCGCCAAACGGATCGTTCTCGACACTATCGAGGCCCTGTTCTCGAATTTTAAGGACAGTAACATCTTGCGCGCGGAGCTGCGCCGACTGTTCGAGTGGCTGAAGGATCGCGGCGTGACCGCGATCATCACAGGGGAGCGGGGCAACGGCCAACTCACCCGCTTTGGCATCGAGGAGTATGTTTCCGACTGCGTTATCCTACTCGACAACCGCGTTCAGGATCAGGTGACGACCCGGCGCCTGCGCGTGGTCAAGTATCGCGGCTCCGCCCACGGCACCAACGAGTATCCCTTCCTCATCGACGGTCAGGGCATCAGCGTCATGCCGATCACCTCGGCGGGGCTGGCCCATGCGATTTCGGAAGAGGTGGTGTCGACGGGCGTGCCAGGCCTGGACGCTATGCTTGGCCGCGGCGGCTACCGTGGCCGCCGCTTGCGATCGCGGCGAACGTTGCCTGTATTTCGCTTTCGAGGAATCGCCCGACCAGATCGCACGTAACATGCGTTCCGTCGGCATCGAGCTTGGACGCCATCGGAAAGCCGGATTGCTGCATTTCGAGGCGACCCGGCCCAGTGTACACGGGTTTGAAATGCACCTTGCGCGTATGAACCGCGACATCGAGACAATCGAGCCGTCGATCATTGTGGTCGACCCGATCTCGGCCTTCCGCGGGCCGTCGGCGGAGATCCACGCGACGCTCGTTCGCCTCGCCGACATCTGCAAGACGAGGGGCATCACCTCGATGTTCACCAGCCTTTCCGGCTCGGGCGAGCTGATGACGGATAGCGACCGCAGCGTGTCCTCGCTGATGGACAGCTGGGTGTCGCTCACGAACATGGAGGCGAACGGCGAACTGAACCGCATACTCTGCTTGCTGAAGTCGCGGGGGATGAGCCACTCCAAGCAGCTGCGCGAGTACCGGTTGACCGATGATGGCATCGAACTGATCGACGCCTACGTGGGACCCGATGGCGTGCTGACCGGGACGGCGCGGCTGGCGCAGGAGGCTCGCGAACGCGAGTCTGCTTTGGCTCGGGGCCAAGCGACGGAGCGGCGGCGGCGCGAGGTCGCCCGGAGGCGCGACTCGGTCGAGCGCGAGATGACGGAGATGCGCGCCGCGATCGAAGCCGAGGAGGCGGAGGTGGCAACCCTCGTCGAGCAGGAGGAGGCGCGCGAGAGCGCTTTCGGAACCGACCGGAGCACCATGGCCACGCACCGTGGAGCGCACCCTTGACCATGGACAGCGCCGCTTACGTGCCCCCCGTCGGCGACGGGAGGTCCAACGTCGATCCTGGCACTTACAACCTTCGGCTCTACGTCGCCGGCCAGACCCCCAAGTCGCTGACTGCCATTGCGAACCTCAAGCGCATCTGCGAGGAACACCTTGCGGGACGTTACACCATCGAGGTCGTGGACCTGCTGGTCACGCCCCAGCTTGCTGCCGGCGACCAGATCGTCGCGTTGCCGACCTTGGTGCGGCATCTGCCGGCCCCGCTCATCCGCATCATCGGCAACCTGTCGGACACCGAACGGGTTCTCGTTGGCCTGGACATCCGGCCGAAAGGCGCGGCGGCTTCGTGATGGACAATCCTGACGAGCCCATCGCCGCCCAAGGAACCTACAAGCTGAGGTTGTTCATAACTGGGTCGACGCCCCGGTCGACCCGGGCGATCGCAAACATGCACCGCATTTGCGAGGAGAATCTTAAAGGCCGCTACAGCCTCGAGGTGATCGACGTCTACTACGATCCAGAAGCGACCAAGGACATGCAGATCATCGCCACGCCTACTTTGGTGAGGATACTTCCCGAGCCGCTGCGGCGCATCATCGGCGACCTGTCAGATGAAGAGAGGGTCCTCGCCGGACTGGACCTTGCCCCGTCCAGGTCGGCGTCATGAGGCAGCCGATCCAGGCGCGCATCCAGGCGATCGCGGCCCTGTCCGCAGACGAGTTGCGGGCGCGGCTCTTGGAAGCCGAGGAGACGATCGACGCTATCCGCGACGGCGACGTCGACGCGGTGGTAGTTGGCGGCCCGGCTGGGCAGCAGGTCTACACGCTCGAGAATGCCGATCGGCCGTATCGCGTGCTGATCGAGCAGATGCAGGAGGGGGCGGTCACCTTGAGCGGGGATGGTATAATCCTCTATGCCAATCAGCGCTTCGGCGCGATCGCCCGCCATCGCCTAGAGAACTTGATTGGTAGCCCGATCGACCGTTTCTTCGTTGGCCCCGACGCGGACGCCTTGAAACGTAGGCTGGAGCGGCTCGACGGCTCGGGCGGTGACGACGAGCTGACGCTGCGCGCGGCGGACGGGACGGAGGTGCCGGTCAATCTGTCGCTGGTTGATCTCATCGCCGAGCCGGGGGCGCCTCGGGTAGTGTGCGGGGTCGTCACCGACCTTACCAATAACCGGCGGCGCGGCGACGAACTGGCAGCGGCCAATGCACGGCTGGCAGCCGAGATCGCGGAACGCCGCCTTGCCGAGAACAGCTTGCAGCTGGCGCTGGACTCTGTGGGCATGGGGAATTGGCATCTCGACCTGTCCACCAGGGTGGCTCGGCGCTCGCTCCGCCATGACCAAATCTTCGGTTATCCCGAAGGCCTTGCAGACTGGACCCTGGCGCAGGCGGTGGAGCATTTCATTCCGGAGGACCGCGACGCCGTCGCCGCGGCATTCGCGCGCGGCGAGGTTTCGGGCTCGCTCGATTTCGAGCATCGGATACGGCGTGCCAGCGACGGCGCCGTCCGCAGTCTTCGCGTGGAGGGCCGCACATACATCGTCGATGGCGAGCCGGTCCGCATCGCCGGGATCGTGACCGACGTGACCGACCAGCGCCTGCTCGAAGAGCAACTGCGGCAGTCGCAAAAGATGGAGGCGGTCGGCCAGTTGACGGGAGGTCTTGCGCACGACTTCAACAACTTGCTCACCGGAATCTCCGGCAGTCTCGAGTTGCTTCAGACCCGGGTGACGCAGGGTCGGCTGGACGAAATCGATCGCTACGTCTCTGCGGCCCAGGGCGCCGCAAAACGTGCCGCCGCTTTGACCCATCGCTTGCTGGCGTTTTCCCGGAGACAGTTGCTGGACCCGAAGTCGACGGATGCCAACCGGCTAATCGTCGGCATGGAGGAGCTCATCCGCCGCACCATTGGCCCTGCCGTCACGCTCGAGGTGATCGCGAGCGGCGGGCTGTGGACTACGCTGGTCGACCCGAACCAGCTTGAGAATGCTTTGCTCAACCTGGCCATCAACGCACGCGATGCGATGCCCGATGGCGGGCGTCTGACGATCGAGGCCGGCAACAAGTGGCTGGACGAGAGGAGCGCGCGACAGCGTGATCTTTCGCCTGGGCAATACGTCTCAATCTGCGTCAGTGACACCGGCAGCGGCATGTCGCCCGACGTGATCGAGCGCGCGTTCGATCCATTCTTCACCACGAAACCGATCGGCATGGGCACCGGCCTCGGCCTGTCCATGATCTACGGCTTTGCGCGGCAGTCTGGCGGCCAAGCGCGCATCTATTCGGAGATCGGCAGCGGCACGACAGTTTGCCTGTACTTGCCCCGACACCATGGACAGCATGAGTCGGCCGGTGACGAGGCTCCTGACGCGGAACGTGCGCCGCGAGCCGAGCAGGGTGAGACCGTGCTGGTGGTTGATGACGAGCCGACTGTCAGGATGTTGGTGACCGAGGTTCTGGAGGAACTCGGCTACACGGCAATCGAGGCGTCCGACGGAGTTGCCGGCCTCAAGGTCATCCAGTCGGACGTGAGGCTTGACCTTCTGATCACAGATGTAGGCCTGCCTGGGGGGATGAGCGGCCGGCAGCTTGCGGATGTCGGGCGGGCGTCGCGCCCGGATCTGAAGGTGCTTTTCATCACCGGTTTTGCCGAGAACGCGGTTCTCAGCCATGGCCACTTGGAAATCGGCATGCACGTGCTCACCAAGCCTTTCTCCCTCGTCGGGCTCGCCCGGCGGATCAAGGACCTTGTCAACGGTTAAACGGAATGATGCGCGCCGCTGCCAGGCCTCAAGACCAATGCAGCTGAAGCTGTTCCACCGTGTGGTCGCGCCATCGAGTTGACCGAGGCGGGCCTGTTCCTCATCGAGACAAAGGCCGTTCTGGCGCGGACGGAGCGGCGGAGCTCGTAGTGTCCGAATTGGGGAATTTGGCGGCCTCAAGCGTGACAAGCTGCTGGTGCCCGCCAGCCAGACGGTTTCAAGCTATTGGCTTTCTTGCCATCTGGTCGCTTTCCGCCGCGCCCATCCCGGCATCGACATCTGCCTCGAGGTCGGCAACACGACGCAGGTCGCGGACGCCATCCCACGAGGGCCTGGCCGAGCTGGGCTTCGTCGAAGGCGCTGTCGAATTCGGCTCTCGACATCCGCACGGTCGCCCGCAACCAACTCGTCATCGTGGTCGGCAATGAGCATTGATCCAAGCGGAAAACAGCGTTGGCCCGATGGAGTAAACGCCGCGATGCTGCGTCAATGTCCAAACGGGAGGGAAACGCGATGAGCAATGCGATGACACTCGGCCGCCGGAGGCTGATCGGCGGTGCGGCGGCGCTGGGCGGGCTGATCACCGGGGCAGCGCGTGCCGATACGGTCACGCTGGGCTTGAACGGCGGCCCGGAGCAGCGGGCACTGACCTCGGCCTTCCCGCAGAAGGGCTCGATGATCCTACAGCGCACCCGACCGCCCCTGCTGGAAACACCCTTCGAAGTCTTCGACCAGGGCGTGTTCACCCCCAACGATCGCTTCTTCGTCCGCTGGCATTGGGCCGCCATCCCCGAGCAGATCGACCTCGCAACCTTCCGCGTCGCCGTGCGCGGCCACGTGAACCAGGCGCAGTCGCTCACCATGGCCGACATCCTGGCGCTGCCGCGGGTCGAGATGGCGGCGGTCAACCAATGCTCCGGCAACTCGCGCGGCTTGTTCGAACCGCGCATCGCCGGGGGCCAATGGGAGAATGGCGCCATGGGTAACGCCAACTGGACCGGCGTGCGCCTGCGCGACCTGCTGGACCGTGTGGGCGTGAAGCCCGGCGCGGTGGCGGTGCGGTTCAACGGGCTGGACGAGCCCGTGGTGGCCGGCGCCCCCGACTTCATGAAGTCGCTTTCGATCGACCACGCCCGCGACGGCGATGTCATGCTGGCGTATCAGATGAACGGCGAGCAGCTGCCGTTGCTGAACGGCTTTCCGATGCGGCTGGTCGTGCCCGGCTGGTATTCGACCTACTGGGTGAAGATGGTCAGCGACATCGAGGTGCTCGATGCGCCCGACGACAGCTTCTGGATGAAGAGCGCCTACCTGATCCCGGCGACGCCCCGTGCCGACGTGAAGCCCGGCCAGACCGGCTTCCCGACCGAACCAATCAACCGCATGGTCCCGCGCTCGTTCTTCACCAACGTGACGTCGGCAACAAAGGTGAAGCCCGGCGCACCCGTCCCGTTGCGCGGCATCGCGATGGGCGGCGATTGCGGCGTGGCGGCGGTCGATACCTCGGCGGATGGCGGCGCCACGTGGCAGCCGGCCGCGCTGGGCCGCGACGAGGGCGCCTACAGCTTCCGGGCATGGACAGCGCAGGTCGCAGCGCCTGCGTCGGGCACGCTGGCGGCGCTGGTGCGCTGCACGAACACGAAGCAGGTGGTGCAACCCATGGAGGCGAACTGGAACGGGGGTGGCTTCATGCGCAACGTCATCGAGCGCGTGGCCCTGCAAGTCGCCTGAACCGGTAAACGAAAGGACACCATCATGGATGCTCTCATCAAGGTCGGCGCCGCCGTCGCTATCGCCGCCGTTGTCGCCGTCGGCGTCACGTCTATCGGGCAACGGGCGGCGCCGGTAACGTCCTTATACGCAACGCCTGCCTACTCGCAGGCCCTGAATGCCAAGATCGCTGCCTATGCCGCGGCGGTCGGTCCCACGGCGCCAAAGGCAACCACGGATGTCGGCGGCATCACGCTGCGGTCCGTGGGCTTTGAGTTTCCGACCGCCGGGCGCGATTTCCCGCCGGGCCCGGGCGCGGACACGATGGGGGGCAACTGCATGTCCTGCCACACGCCCGGCATGATCCTGAACCAGCCGGCACTGACGCAGGCCGAGTGGACCGGGGAGGTGACCAAAATGGTGAAGATCTACAAGGCCCCGATCGCGGACGCGGATATCCCGGCCATCGTCACTTACCTCGGCAGCCTGAAGATCGCACCCTGATCTCGATGATCGGGGAATAAACCCGGCATACTTTCGCCGATGCGACACGGACGGCCGATCGGGCCGTCCCGGACAACTCTTGGAAGGGATACCTGAGCACCGCCTGGCACCGGGTCCGCATCATCGTCGGCTGACGGGCGGCGTCTCGGGCCGGTCCGGCCATGATCGCACCCACCCTCGCGCGCCGCGATGCCGCTGCGTTCTGGCTGGCAGTGGTGCTGGGTTGGAGAGAGCGCGGCGATTTGCAGAGACTGCTTTCCGCGCCAATTGAGGCGTTGGAGCCTGGGTTGCTCGTCCTTGCCGAAGAGTTTGCCGACTGGGCGGACAGCGCCCGGCGCATTGACTTGCTCTGCCTCGACATCGAGGCACGCTTGGTCGTGGTTGAACTTAAAAGAGACGATGACGGCGGACACATGGAGCTCCAGGCGTTGCGTTACGCCGCCGTGGTTTCAACAATGACCTTCGACCAAGCACTTTCGACCTTCGCTCGGTTTCGAAAGCTTGACGAGAGCGCTGCGCGGGAGGCGCTGCTCACCCACCTTGGTTGAGGGACGCCGGAGGAAGATGCCTTCGCTCAGAAAACACGCGTAATCTTAGCTGCGGCCGATTTTGGCAAGGAGATTACGACGACCGTTCTCTGGCTACGTAACCAATACGCCTTGGACATCCGCTGCGTCCGCCTTCGACCGCATCGAATGACAGACGGCCGCATGTTGCTTGATATTCAGACGCTGATCCCACTTCCAGAGGCCGAAGCGTTTCAGACGCAAATTGGCGCAAAGAAAGCGGCTGAACAGAAGGAACGGAGCGAGCGCGAGGCGCTGCTCTCACGCTTTTTGGATCAACTCAACACCCGGGCTGCAGCACGGACAGATCTTCACAAAAATCGAACACCGGATGCGGGGCTTGGGATTCTGTATGGCTCAATTGGCCGTACCGGCTTCAGCATCAATCATGTGGTTGCAAAAGACCGCTCACGCGTCGAATTGCTAATTCAGCGCGATGATGGTCGAGAACAGCTCCTTCGCCTGAAGCAAGCCCAAGCGACGACCGAGGAGACTTTTGGGAGCGCATAACAATGGCAGGAGAAGGAAGGCGTTCGCCAATGCAGAGTTTCTTATCTGGTCGAGGGTGGCTATCGCAGCCCTGAAGCAGCCTGGCCAGACATCCAGGATCAACTAATCAACTCTGTAATCAAACTGGATGCAGCATTTCGCTCTCAGGTAGCCAAGCTACCTTAAGCTCATATCTCTGAATTTCGGGCCAAGACCTGCTGTTCTGCTGCCCACTAAACCGCGAATGCCTGATGGGATCAGAGGACGGGTCGAACATATCAATCGGGTATTCCGATGACAGCCTATTCGTAGCGAGGGGCATCATGCTCAGTCTTAAATGTATTGGCGGCAAAGCGGGTCGAGTGGGCAAGCCTAAGAGACAAACCGCGGTGCAGAGAGCCATAACGGCGCTCGTTTTGTAAGCGGACCAGGGTTGAGTGGCAAGAGCCTGCCGTTGTCGGGCAATCCAACCGCCGTTCGGTGGACCGGAGAGCGTTCGGCTGGCGCCAAACTGGAGCAGCGGTAGGAACTGGAAACCAACATTCTCTGGGGCAGGAGCCTTCCCCGGGGGACGTCCGCCACTTGGTTCGGGGTTCGGGCGTCCGCCGGCGCGGCGCAAATGCACGCCGGCAGCGCGATCATGAATTATTCGTCCGGCGCAGAACTGGCCTGAGCGTGATGTAGATCACAGCTTGCCGGCAGTGAGGCGCGCTATGCTTGCCATGTTACATCGCGAGGCCTCAAAGATGCTGTACCGTTGCCTTGGCTCCTTGGCGATCCTGCTGGGAGGGGTGCTGACGCTGCTTCCACGGTCTGCTACAGCGATGCAAGCCGTGAGGAACGGCAATCAGATCATTCTAAGTGGCCCGGTGGCGGCGGGCGATACCGATATGATCTGGGCGGCCCTGGCCGGTGCGCCGGAGGTCACGACGGTGATCCTGCGCAATTCTTTCGGAGGCGACGCTCCGACCGGTTACCGTGTCGGCGAGTTGTTCCGCCGCTTGGGTTTGGAGACTGCCGTATCCGGTTATTGCGTCTCGTCCTGCTCGCGCATGTTTCTCGGCGGTGTCGTCCGGGCGTTTACGGACGATTACCCGGCAGCTCAGACCAAAATCGGCTTTCACGGGCACTATGACAAGGACGGCCGTCTCGCAGCCGAGTGGGTCAGGCAACTCGGCCTGAAGGACTGGATCCTGCGATTCACCGACGGCAAGGCCGACGTGGAACTGGTCCTCAACCATTCAGGAGCATGAGTTTGGGGTTGGGTTGCGCGAGATTGCGGGTGCGTCGCGGCAAACCCAAGCTACTTCTTCCCGTTCCCAGGTGCTGGGCATGTCCGGGAGTGGGCCTGATCCAGCGCGAGATCGTGGGGCAGCCGAGTGGGTCAGGTCGGCCTGAAGGCGATCCTGCGATTCACCGACGGCAAGGCCGACGTGGAACTGGTCCAGCGTTGGATCAACATTCCGGTTGCGCGAGGTGCGGCCTACTTCTTCCCGCCGCAAGTATTGGGGCGGGAAGGTGCGTCGGCGTTCTTCTGCGATGGCGCCCTGATCGCCAATATCTTTCAATGCGAGCTGGTCCAGGCGTCTGCGTTGGACATGGGTGTGGTGACCACGAACAGTATCGTGGTGAGCAACGATCAGCAGGAGCTGCGGCAGGCGCAGCAGGCGCCGCCGCCGAGCGGCTTTGCCGCGTTGTCCGAACTCGGTCGCGTGCCGTTGTTCGATGAACATGGCCGGGCGGAGTATCTCAGGTTCCTGCAGTCCGCGCCGCCTCGTGCGTTCGCCATCGCGCCCGATACCGGTTCCGCCGCACCACCGCTCAGCGCAAGGCGGGCAAACTGACGGGAGGCGCTAACGGGAGGTCCGGGCCCACGGCCTGCGCCACGCGATCATCGACCGGAAGCTGGGCCAGAATTCATCAGCACTGCTGGGCCAAAGTCCCGTGGAACTGGTCCAGCGTTGGATCAACATTCCGGTTGCGCGAGGGGGACGCGATGGTCCAGGCGTCTGCGTTGGACATGGGTGTGGTGACCACGAACAGTATCGTGGTGAGCAACGATCAGCAGGAGCTGCGGCAGGCGCAGCAGGCGCCGCCGCCGCGCCAGCACTGGGCGTGGAACGGCCGGGAGGGGGACGCGAGCGCCCTGCAGCGGTGTCGGACCCGCGCCTCCGGCCACACCTGTCAGCTTTACGCGGTCAACGACCAAGTTGTCTGGCGGGACCAATAAGAAGCTGAGCGGACGTTAGCGTGCCTGCGGGATCACCGGGGCCATCGGCAGGCCGAGGCTCTCCCAAGCTTCGATACCGCCGCGATACCAATAGACATGATCATAGCCGAGGGCGATCAAGCGCAGCGCCACGTTCCGGGCGTGCCAGCGATTGATCGAGGCGGCAAGGGTCACGATCAGCCGATGGCGATCGCCATGCGTGAGGACGGCAATAAGCCGATCCAATTGCCCCTGCCATTCGTCTGCGGTCGAGCCGCCGAAGGTGAACGGCATCAACACGGCCCCCGGCACGGTCGGGTTGGCGTTGGCGGTCGTGATGACCACCGGGTTGCTGTCGTGCAGCAATTGCTCGAACTGCTCAGTAAGAAGCGTCGTCCCACCCGGAACGCTCATAGGCGTCGGCGCATTCAGCTGGTCGAAGTCACGCAGCTGCGACGTCGACGGGATATGGCTGTCCGCCGTTTCGTCGAGGCGCTCGCGCAGTCCAGCCAGGCGCAACCCCTCCACCAGCCGCGTCTCCTCGGCGCGCCGCTTTGGATCGCCTGTCGCCTCGGCGGCGCGTCGCATCCTGCCGAGCGTGAGATCCATGGCATAGGGACGTTGAAGCGCGGCCGCGATCAGCGCGTGGGCCTCTGCCAGCTTGCCGCTGAGTGCGTAGGCCGCCGCCAGCGGAATCTGCGCTGCGTCGACCACACTGCCAACCGGCGCACGATCGCTTGCACCCTGGTCGGCGCTGCCAGCGCCTTCAGGCACCGTCGCGCGCTCCAAACGCTGGATCGCATCGGCGTCGCGCCCAACCAGGATGAGCATGCGACCGAGTTCGACGTCGATGACCCAGCTATTCGGCGAGCGCGGGTTGAGGGAAGCGGTGCGTTCGAGCAACGGAATGGCGTCTTCCGGCGCTCCCCAGCATTGCGTGCACCAGCCGGACTCCACGGCAAGCCCGGCGGCGCTGGAGTCGATGTCGAGCAAGCGGCGGAAGGTTGCGACCGAGTCCGCGTAGCGCCGAAGACTGCGCATCACCTGGAACTTCGCGGCCAGCACCTCGGGCGCGTTCGGGGCGATCCGCTCGGCTGACGCCACCAGCATTGACGCCCGGTGTTGGTCGGTCGAGGAGAGGACCAGCATCGAGGCAACACCCGCCATCGCCGGCGCGGAGGTCGGTTCGAGCCTAAGCGCCTGCTCAAACAGCCCGCGCGCAATCGCGTTGCGCACGTCGCTCCAGGGGTCGTTGAGCACGGAGCGCGCCCGCAGCACGAGATCGAAAGCGGCGGCGTTTCCTGGTGCCGCCGGCCCATTCGTCCGCTGCTGTGGATCCGTGAGCTTAAGGTCCAATGCCGCCCCAATCTGGCCGACGACCTCGTCCATACCGCTCTCCAGTCCGCGGATGGGTTTGTCGAACCGCTTGGCCCAGAGATGTCCGCCGGTCTCCGTCGAGACCAACTGCGCATTCACGCGGACCATGTCATCCATCTTGCGGACGCTACCTTCGATGACGAATCGGACGCCCAGCTGCCGCCCAACCTCCCGGACATCCACATCGCGGCCCTTGTAGGTGAAGGCGGACTCCCGCGCGATGACGGTTGCCCCCTTGAGGTGGGATAGATCGGTCGTCAGATCCTCGGCGATGCCGTCGGCCAGATAAGCTTGTTCGGGATCGCCGCTCAGGTTGGCGAACGGAAGCACCGCGATGGACGCAGGGGGCGCCGAGAGGCCTGGGGGCTGCAAGTGGGCCGAGGATCCCTGCTCAGAGTGCGTCTGGCCGAGTGCCCAGACTGCCACCGCGCCCACGCCCGTGACCAACAGCAATACCACCGCGGCGGGCCACGCCATGCGCGGGCTGCGAAACCGCGCCCCGATGCTGCGTGCGGGCTCGGTGCCGGTTAGGCTGCCCGCCTGGTAATTGAGAACGAATGCCTCGACTGAGCGGCTGATGTTCTTGAGCTGGACCGTGCCGCGCGAGGTGAAGGACAGGTTGAGCCGTCCCTGCACATGATCGCGAACCGCCCGCGAGACGCATACGCCGCCTGGTGGACAGAGCGCCTGCAGGCGGGCTGCAATGTTTACGCCTTCGCCCACGGGCTCCTGTCCGTCTGCCAGGATGTCGCCCACTTCGATGCCTGCGCGTAAGCGAATCCGCTGGTCCGCCGGTCGGCCTTCGTCGAACTCGGGAAGACGGGTTTGGAGCTCCACGGCACACGCCACTGCCGCCGTCACGCTCGCGAAGGATGCCAGGAATTCGTCGCCAGCTGCATTGACGAGCGAGCCGCCGTGATAGGCGACGAGCGGGTCGATGAGGGCGTTGCGAAGCCGTCGCAGGCGCACCGACGTATCCTGGTCGTCATGGCCGACCAGCCTGCTGAACCCGACGACGTCAGCATGGACAAAGGCGGTGAGTCGCCGGCGCGCCGGCACCAATGACGCATCCACCTCTTTGCCATCGGCCATCATCGACGCCTCCGTCGCAGCGGCACGTTATCAGCTTCGATCCGCGGCAGCGAGGCCGGGCTGCTAGTGTCCCGAACCGTTAGTTCGCAGTTGCATTCAGGTGATCTCCGCCGGGGTGTTATGGGAACGCCAGTAGCGGGACAGTCAAACTGGCGTCCCACTTTAAGGATGTTGCCGCATAAGACGGAACCGAGATGAAAGAGCTCCTGCTCACGGCAATAGTGACGGTATCAGCGATCGCGACGTTCATGCCTGCACGAGCGCAGAGCCTCAAACTGTAAAACATGATTGCGTCAGATACGCACAAGGTCGGGGACCTGGCTCGCGAAGCCAATCAGGCCTGCGGCAGCAAGATCGAGTTTCATGTCGGCCCTGCCCCGCCCATGCGCCTTATCGCCATTGAGGCCGGCGATTCCGGTCTGTCGATGACCGTGGTCATGACGCTTCGCATGGCCGCGCCGGAGCAGAAGGGGAATGGCCAGGTCGCGGCGGGTGGCACCGGCCACATTGCGCTGGAACTGACCCTGGCTATCGATTCTCGAGTCCCTTGGCGGCGCGGTCCCGGCGAAGCTCCTCCTTCCGGGTCAGGACGCTGGCGCGGAATGCAGCAAGTCCGCTTCGGACCTGCCCCAATTCCAAGGCGTGTCCGGACTTGGGTGTGAATGCATTGAAATGTGAACCGTCCCAGTCGAGCGCCTCCTGCATGTGCGCGGCCACACCATCGATGTCGCCGAACGCCCAGCCGTTGATCTGCGGGCCGATCGTCTCTAACAGCGCCCCATACAGCGCGGGCTCGCCATCGGGCGGCAGGTCGGGTGCGACGGCCAGTCGAAAGCGCGTTCGGATCTGTGCGGCATAGAACCAGGTGACCGCCTCGTCGCGGCGGCCGGCGGAGAACAACCGTGCGGCCAGCACGAGCAACACATCGGGAGAGACGTTTGGCGCCTGCGCGATCAAGGTGTCGAGCGGCATCGTCTGTGGGTCCTGCGCGATGGCGGGCATGGACCACAGCATGGCGGTCAGTAGGCCAAGCGCTGCTCCCGCGCCGACCGCGCGGCGCGTCACCGTCATCGGACGGAAGCCCGGCTGACCGCAGTCCGATGGGCCGTGGCGATCGCGTCCAAAAGGGCCGGGTGCACGCCTTGCTGCCTCAGTGTGTCGATCCCTATCACCGCGGGCACACCGCACGCCGCGAAGGCATGCGGCAGTCGCGAGGGCTGAACCATGAGGCCGCCCCGCTCCGCGTCGGGCCACAGCATGAAGGGTCCGGCCATCGTGCCGAGTACCTCCATGCAGTTGGGGGAGATCGCAATGGCGGCCGGGCTGACCGCCGCCAGATAGAGGTCGCGCAATGCTTGGGACCCCACCATGCCAAGCGGGGTCTCGTCCAAGGCTCGCTCGACGGTTGCTGTCTGGAGGAGGCGTTTGGGCAGCAGCGCGGACCAGTTGGGCGGTCGGCCCGTGCGCAGGTCGTAGGTCAAGGCGATAGTCTCGGCATTGGGGTATGCGCCGTCGCAATCGGCATAGTCCTCCGCGACCAGCACCAGGTAGCCTGGCCCCTTCATCGTGACAGCGATGCGGCGGGTCCACCCGAGCATTCGGCCCGGATCCGAACCGGTGCCGGCCGGGAGGTCTGTGGCCCCAGGGCGGTCGATCTGCAGGCGGCACTCTTCGGCTGCGGTCCTTGCTCGAGCATCCGCAGCCACCAGCGCCTGATTGATGCGCGCGGCTTGCGGTTCGCCGGGGGCAAGCCGGGGGAACGCAGCACCCTTGGCCACGATGTCCGGCTGCGGGATTAAGCAAACCCCCTCCGCCGCCGACGCGCCCCCCGCGGCCAGCAAGAGGCACAAGGCCGACGCCAGGCTGAGCCTCATGACCGCTGGCCGACGCTTTGCCGATAGGCCGACGAGGACGTCGATGCGATAACGCATCAATGAGGTTCCGGTCGAAAGATAGCTCTCCAACCACTTCATCTTGGCCTCAAGGGATGCTCATGTCCGGCCGAGCCTCCAGTGTTCGCGGGTGCTAGTTCCAGCGGTAGAACAGGCCGCAACCCGACGCAACGGGCATCGGGAAGGGGTGCGAGACGTAGAAACCCGTGGAATGGCCGTTGCTCGTTCTGCACGTCCGTCGCCGCCTTTTTGGCTGCGTAGGGGGCCGCAGCGCCAAGGTCAGGACCGCAGCGCACGCAGCGCATCGACTTCCTGGCTCTCTGCACCGGTGCCAAAGACGATGCGCAAGACGACGTCTTGTTAGGCTGATGCTAGCATCGGTGCCTGGCCTATGACACCGTCGGCATCGCCCGAGTGTTCAGGGCCCGCCTGACAATCCAGCACTGGAATGATGCACGATGAACCACCAACCTGCCCCAGTTCCAACCCGGTTCTCGGTGCCGGTCTGGTCGGGTGCCGCCCTGATGGCGTTGGTGGTCGGGTTCGCTGCCCTGCCGTCGGTGGCGCAGCCGGCCGGTGCCCCTGAATATGAATGCGACCGCCTGGCGCAGCCGCCGCGGCAGACGATGGGACGCCTGCCGGCCTTCGCCGAGGGAGTCGGCTACGCAACTTTGCGGGCAGGCCCGGCAAGGGCGGCGTGCGCCCAGGCCATGACGGAAGCGCCCACCGAGATGCGCTTTGTGGCCTATGCGGCGCGCGCGGCCGACAAGGGCGGGGACCCGCGAGAGGCCGCGCGGCTGTATCGCACCGCCGCGGAGGGGGGCAACGCGCTGGCCCAGAACAACCTCGCCGCCATGCTCGAGGCCGGGGAGGGCGCGTTGCCGCGTAACCCGCAGGAAGCGGCCCGGCTTTATAGGTCGGCGGCCGACCAGGGCTTCCCGGCCGGACAGGCGAACCTCGGCACACTCTACGCCTTCGGGCGGGGTGGACTGGCGCGGGACGATCGGGAGGCGGTGCGGTTGTTCCAGATGGCGGCTGAGCAGGAGGATGCGCAGGCCCAAACCGGCCTGGGCGTGATGTATGCAGAAGGCCGGGGCGGCCTGCCGCGCGACAACAAGGAGGCGGCGCGGATGTGGCGGCTCGCGGCCGACCAGGGGAGCGTGGAAGCGCGCAACAACCTTCGCAAAATGGGCGTTCGCAACTAGGCGCCGATTGTCCACTAGGCCCCGCGATCCCTTGCAGTCCCGGACGGCCAGGGCAACCCGCGGGCTGGTCGCGATCATGGTTGGGCTGGCCCTTTTTGCGATTGCGGCAACGCAGGCACACGAGGTCTGGCAGGGGCCGAGCGTCGAGCGCCGGGATCGCCCTGGGTTGCTGGCGCAAGGGACGATCGCTCTCGTGGAGACGTCGGGCGGCGAGTTTTCCGCGATGAGGAGCCATTACGATTATCCAACTATCGAATGAGGCGACTATGCAGCGTGTCACCGCGCCGATTGCGTTGCCGGACCTGCCGCGGCTAGAGACGCAGGACGTTGACCGCCTTCGGCCCACGATGACGACCGGGCAGCATGGCTTTCCACACCAGGGCTGACCAACGAATAGGCCGCGGCATGAGCCTGGCCCGATGTGGATGTCAGCGGCATTGCGTGGCCAGCTTCACGCGGTCGGCTTCCGGCAGGCTCTCGCCGAGTTGCGCCTGTTCCAGGATACGCGCGCAGCGGCCGCTGCTTCCTCCGACCGGGGGGCCGGGCCGGGCCGGGCCGGTCGCCGCTCGCGTCGGACCGGGTTGCACCCCGTGCACCGCATAAGCGGCCAAGTCGGCCCTCATGCTTGGATCGAGCGTCAAGGCGGCGCTTACCGCAGCGAGGTAGTCGTCCGTGCGCTCAACCTGCGGTCTGGCCTTGGAAAGCAGTTTGCCGGCTCCGAGCATGACCGCGAGCAGCCTCTCTCCATCGGGGCGACCCGTCGCGAGGGGCAGAAGAACGCGCGCGTTACCCCTCTCGGCTGTGATGTGATCGGGCTGGACGTGTTGCACGGTGCCATCAGGCAGATAGATGTCGAGCCCGATCGGGCTCGCGACCCCACCGCGCACCAGGACCGAAACGTGCTCACTGCTGTCGTACGTGCGGCGCGGCAGAACCAGCATTGCCCCAGCACCGCCCTCACGTGCCTGACGCACCGGCCCTGAAAGGGCGGTCAAAACTGCGCAGGAAAATCCCGGAAGCGTTTCGACTTCTGACCGCATGGAGCGTAGGCCGCGCACAGGCCCGGCCGGCTTCGGCAGCCCGTCCAAGTTTGCGCCTGAAGCGGCCAGACCGGTGATGACGGTCTCCCGGCCGTTCTGATGGGCGTCCAGCACCGCGCAGCTCCCTGCCATGGCCAGGACGCGCAGACGCTCGGCGATGCCCGTTGGTGCGGGCTGGGCGGGCTGGGCCGGCTCGGACTGTGCCGGCTCGCGGGCGGGCGGATCGGGCGGGGGCGCCATGCCAGCCACCTGAGCAGCCGGCGGCAACACCGGAGCGGGTGTCGTCGACGGCTGGGCGAAGAAGAAGTCGCCGTCGATCGGCGAACTTGACACCCAAGGCAGCTGGCTGTTGCCGGTCTCACGCTTGACCTGCAACCCCACGCGGTTGAACAGCCGAAAGATGTCGAGGCCCGGCTGCTTCATGTTGGAGGCGAGGGCGATGGTGTAGGGGCTGTTTGCCCCGTCGCCGTCCGCCGCCACGGCTCCGGGCTGGGTGGCGTATGAGATCAGCGTGCCTTCCGGCGCTCGCATCTCGGCGAGCCCCGCTTGCAGGGCACGCAGCCCGCGCGAGGCAAAAGGATTATTGCGACAGGCGTCGAGCAGAACGATGTTGAGCCTTGTCCCAGCCCCGTCCATCTGCCGAAGCACCAGATCTGCGTCCACCATCTGGAAGTCCAAGTCCTGCGGCCGGGCCGGATTGGCATCCACCGGAACCAACCAGTTCACCCCCTGTACCTGCAGCCCGTGGCCGGAGTAGTAGAACAGCCCGACCTCGGCCCCGGTCAAGGCACGGCCGAAATCCTGAACGGCCTGGGAGAGGTGCGCCCGGTCCAGATCAATCTGCGGTCCGCCGTTCACCAACGTGAACCCGAGCGACTGCAACGTGGCGGCAATCAGCCGGGCATCGTTGGATGCGTTTGGCAGGCGGTCCACGCTGCGATACTGGCCGTTGCCAATCACGAGCGCCACACGCTTGCCGCCCGGCGTCATCTCGGCTCGTGCCGGAGCGGCCGGGCCGAGAACCGCCGCCGACACGGCCACAATCAGGAGCATGAACGCTCCGTGCATCATGTGCAGGACGCGATCACTTTGAACTCCACCCGCCGATCCAGAGCGTCGCTGGCATTGTCTGCATTGGTTCCCACCATTGGTTGCTTGGCCCCTGCTCCTGCGGCCACCAAGTGACCGCGCAGCGCCCCTGCATCTTGCTCCAGCCGCGACTTCACGTACTCGGCCCGTAGCACTGAAAGGCGTTCGTTCAAGGCCGGAGAACCGGACGCGCTCGTGTGTCCCGTCACCTCGAGGCAGGCAGTCGATTGCGCGCTCCGAGCTGCGATCTGCTGGAGCCACATGTTGTATCCGCCGCTCACCTGCGGGTCGGCCACGAAGGCCGTCGAGGCTGGGCGGAACAGCAGCTTGACTGCCAGACGGTTCGCTCGGAGCCCGTAGCTCACCAGGTCGCCAAACGCGGCCGACGCCAGTTGTTGTTGGCCAAGCTTGCTTTCGGCAAGATACAACCCGTTAAGGACCCGCAACTGTTCACCCGTGGGCGTGTTCCGGGCGTTGCGATACAACTCGAGCGCTTCCCGAAACCGCCCAGCGTCGTAGGCATCGACGGCCTGGGCGATCACTGACGCAGTGACAATGCCATTGAGGTAAGCCTGCGGAATGGGATCGCCGATCTTGGTCGCCTGGCAGGTTGCGACATAGGCCTTGATGCCTGCATCCTCGGTCCACACCGGCGCGTCCGCAAACGCCCGCTTGGGCGTGCTGTCGATACCGCCCGGTGTGGCGAACACGACCCGCTTGGCCACGATCTTGCCGCCAGCAAGATCGGCTAAAACCAGGCAGAACCGGTATTGCTCCCGAGTGCCCGTGGCCTGGTTCCGCGCGTCGACCGGCGTGAACGTTCCCACCATGACAAGCGGCATACGAGAAACGGACGCGGGGCTGAAGGGCTCGACCTGCAGTTGCGGATAGCGATTGCGGGCGAGGTCAGCCAGGCGCACTGCGAGCGCCTGGGTGCTGGCGGACTGCTCGCCGGTCACGCCGTTGACTAGCGGGTCGATGACCACCGTGTGTGGCCCCAACGACACCGCTGCCGAAAACACGGCGTCGCCTGCGGTGAGGACGGCCTGGTCGAACGAAACAGGCGGGGATGGAGGCGCCGGTACGGAGGCGGCCGCCGTACCGCCTGGCGGTTGCGCGCTACAGCCGGCCAGCAGAGCCGTGACGATAGCAGCGAAACCCTTCTTCATGACAGGACGCCCTCCGGTATTTGGCTTACCGTAACATTAAGGAACCGGAATCTCCCAGGCGTTCTGAAGGTCTCGGTCGGTTTGACGGACGCTCACCGCAAAGGGCGCCGGATCGCGGTGGCCTCCGTCGAGCTTGATCTCTGGCGGAGGGATTAGCCGCCCAGGTTGATGACCGTGACCCGCCGGTTGCGCGGCTGAGCCACGTTGGGGCCGGTCGGAACCACCAGTTCCTCCTGTCCCATGCCCACGGCGTCCACCTTGGCTCGATCCACCCCCCACGTGAGCGCGAGATAGTCGACCACCGCAGCAGCCCGCCGCTTTGACAGTATCCTGTTCATGTCAGGCAGGCCGACCGTGTCCGTATGGCCTTCGATGCGGAACCGGTAACGGGCCAGGCTCGTGCTGCTCAAAGCTTGGCCTAGCTCATCAAGCGTCCGCATCGCGCTCAGACTCAGATCGGCCGATCCAGAAACGAAGTTCACCGTCAGGTTGAGCGCTGGCGTCCGGAAGGCGGTTGCCTGCCCTGGCGTGGCAGTCTCGCTGGGCTCGGGTTCGACCAGGTGGATGCCGCGGGAGACCCGGGGCGGATCCGTCGGTGTCAACGCTCTAATGATCTGGTCAGCCGACGGGCTCTGGGCCAGGACTAACTTCGCCATTACAACTGTTCCAAGCCAGGTAAAGGAGAGAACGCGACGAAGCATTACACTTCCGCCCGAATGTGGTTGAACCCGCTGGTCTGCACTACAACTGAAAGCTTGGTCCTGTTTAGAGGAGACACTAGGACCCGTTCTCCTACCGTGTCATTCTAATTCAGTTGGGATCCGTTGCCGAGAGCGCGTAGCCGCGGTCATAGGTTCCGGCCTGCTGCTCCGGCAGCAGCGAGAGATCCACAGCCCCGGCGGCCTGGGCTGGCACGACCGCCGCTGCCGCAGCGCCCGCCAGCAGGATGCGCCGTCCCAGTCGACGCGCTTGCATATCGTTCGGGGCATCGGTTGCGCGGGTGGAGGTGGTGGCTGCGGCCAGCCGGACAGAGGCGGCTTGCACGGCGTTCCACGATCGGTTTGGCTTTCCCGTCACCACGAACATCGATGGCGTGATCGACAATCCGTCGATTGGGGCGGTGCTGGTGTTGACCCCGCCGGCGTCGCACGCATCGGTCGCGGAACGCTGTTTCGCTGCGGGCAAGCATGTGCTGGTGGAGAAACCGTTGGAGCTGACGTCGGCGCGCGGGGCGGCGCTGGTGGCGGCGGGGCGGGCGGCCGGGCTGCGGCTGGGTGTCGTGCTGCAACATCGCTTCCGCCCCGGCAGCCTGCGCCTGCGGGGCGCGCTGGCGGGCGGCGAACTAGGGACGGTCCTGGCCGCCGGCATGATGGTGCCCTGGTGACGACCGCAGCGCGACTACGACGACCCCGGCCGCGGCACGATGGCGCGGGATGGCGGCGGCGTGCTTCTGACCCAGGCGATCCATACGCTGGACCTGTTCCGCTCGCTGGTGGGCGTGTCGCGCGTCGAGGCAGCGCAGGTCATCACCACGGCCGCCCACAGCATGGAAACGGAGGACTTCACCTCGGCCCTACTGCTCCTCGGCAACGGCGTGCCGGGCACGCTGATGGCGACGACCGCGGCCTATCCCGGCCTCCCGGAACGGATCGAGGTCTGGGGCTCGAAGGGATCGGCCGTTCTGGCGGGCGGGGCGCTCCGGCTCAGCTGGATCGGGGGAGACACTGAAGTGATCGAGGCCGAGGGCGGCACGGGGGGCGGCGCAAACATGATGGACTTCCCTCACGACGCGCATCGAGCCGTGCTGGCGGACTTCGTCGACGCGATCGAGGCCGGGCGCGACCCTGGCGTAACGGGAGAAGAGGCGCTGGCCAGCCAGCGCCTCTTCGACGAGATCCTCGCCGCAGCACACTGGGCAGAACATAGGACCCGGAACGGTGTGCACGTAGGATTGCGGCCGAGATTGAGGATTTCCGCCGCTCGGCTCTCTCGACCCAGGCGGCACATTCGCAGGGTCGTTCGGTTGGCTCGGAATATACAGCCAACCCAACAGTCCGCTCTCGGCCAGCTGCCGATCATCCACCTTCGCCGACGAAGACGTCGGCTGGCGACAGCTCGATCGCGTGGCACGCCCGACCCGCCTGCTCGGCAGCGATCAACATCGTGACCGAGCCGCTGAACGGCTCGTAGACCGCCTGGCCCGGGCTGCTGTTGTTCTCCATCGGCCGGCGCATGCAATCGACCGGCTTCTGCGTCCCGTGCGATACCGGCCAGGCATAAGCCGTTGCTTGAATACATTTTCAAGGCTTGGGCCTAAATCCCCCTACCCTCAAGCCTCGGAGACAAACGGCCGTTCAGAGAGCAAACCCGCGCTCGTTCGGCTAGCGCCAAACTGGAGCAGCGGTAGGAACTGGGTACCAACATTCTCTGGGGCCGGAGCTGGTCCGCGACTTGGTTTTGAGAAGCGCGTCGCCGATCCATGCCACGCCGTTACGGCCCGGATAGCGCCAAGCTGGCGCACGCCGCTTGCTCCCCCTGATTGGCGAGGCAAGCCAGCAATCCGAGAGCCAAAAACGGCAAAGCACCGGCTACGCATACAAGCAGCAGCACGAGCCTGGAAGGCGCAGCCTCGGGAGCCGAACGCTCCCACATTTGCCAGTCGATCCGACCAACGTGGCTCATGCCATGCACCGAGCATCGATGATCTCAAAAACCGCGCCGACTTCATTCTGACGTGAACGCTGCATTCTGTGTGCGTCAAGTGTGGCCGCACCGTCACCATCACGGTCAGATAATAGAAGCGCCGTGACGTCCTGCCAGAACGCCGCCCTCTGGTCGTCATAGCTCCAACACGCCCTCTCGTGCTGCGCTCTCGCGAAGTCGAGAGCCTTGCCTTGGCAGGCGTTCTGCAAACAGCGGCACATGTCTTCCGCAGACTCAACGAGAACACTCTCCGTCATGGCACCCTCCTTCAATCCAGGCCAGCGAGGCAGCCTGCGATGGGTGTTGCCAGTCTGGCTGTGATGGGGGTCACACGGCCTCTCGATACTTGCTGTCCGGACCGTCTGAGAGTGAGACCGAGAACGCCATCGGTTTATTCGCGCAGGGAGGTCCGGTTTTGCTCCGCTTGCCATCTCTTTCGACCAGAGCGATCCATGCGCCCACCCCATCCGGGGCTCGTCTCGGTAGCAGCGCCGGATCGTCCGGTGCCGTAAAGTAGAGACCGAGATGCCCATCACCGACACCGTCCGCGCGATCCTGGCAGCTGCTACCGAGCACCCCAACCATCTTGCCTCCGCGCCAGAGCGCTTGCCCGTCGCTGCCAAGCGGGTCGTGATCCAGTCCATGGTGAAGGCCGGACTGGTTGAACAAGTCCAAGCCGACGACGACCAACCGGCGTGGCGCACGGGGGATGACGGGGTTCGCTACGCACTCCGGGCGACCGATGCTGGACTGCACGCGGTTCGGGCCGCGGTCGAGGACGAGCCGGCCGCACGCGAGCCGAACCCGGCCGTAGCCGGACATGTGCCCGCCGCAGCGATGCGCCCAGCCCCAGCGCGCCTCTCTGCCAAGATCGCAGCCCACGCGGTCCTGACGGCTTGGGACGACCCGACTGAGGGCCGCCCTGCCTTGCCCGACGCGATCGAGGCGCTCCGGGCGGCGCTGTCCGGACGCCGCGGATCGAGCCGACCGGCAGCAGCACCTCGTCAGCCCCGGCCCGATACCAAGCGCGCAACCGTGCTCGTCCTGCTGCGCCGCCCCGCGGGCGCGACCGTCGCCCAGGTGGTCGAGGCGACTGGCTGGGCCCGGCACACCGTGCACGGCTTCTTCGCCGGCCTGAAGACGCAGGGCATCCCGGTCGAGGTCCTGGACCGCGTGCGGCAGGTCGGCCCCGGCAATCAGGGCGCCACCGGCAGCTACACCGTCTACCGCGTGGCGGAGGCCGTCTGATGCGCGCGAGGGAGAAAGCATCCCGTTACGCCGTCGGGCTTTACCGGGTGTCGACCGCCGAGCAGGGTCAGAGCGGGCTCGGGCTCGAAGCACAGCAGGCGAGCGTGCGCACCTTTGCCGCCGCGCAGGGCTGGACGCTGGTGGCCGAGTTCGCCGACGTGGCAAGCGGCAAGGACGACAGCCGGCCCGGGTTTCAGGCTGCCCTGGCCCGGTGCCGGCAGCTGGGCGCGGTGCTGGCCTCGGCGCGGCTCGACCGCATCACGCGGCGGGCTCACACGCTGTCGCAGTTGCTGGAGGACGGCTACTCGGTGCGGGCCGCCGACATGCCGGGCGCGGACGACTTGATGATGCGCGTCTATGCAGCGATGGCGCAGACACGTGGGGCGGTGCTGGGCGGGGATCGTGGGTATCGGCCCACAGCGGCGCCGTGTGCGGCAGCGGCGGCCCTGGCGCGGGCGAGGAGGCGGCGCGGACGGCGCACCGGCTCGCGCTAGAGATCTCGATTTTGCAAGCCGCGGGTGTATCGACCTGTGCGGGGCTGGCTCGGGCTCTGACAGAGCGCGGCGTGCCGACGCCGCGAGAGGGTCGGGTGTGGACGCACACCACGGTTGCACGGCTCGTGGCAAGGGTGGGGCTGTGAAATCGGCTGTGCGCCCAACTCAGATGGTCGGGGTCTGGTAAGCCGCGCTCGAAAGCTGACATTTGAGAGGGACGTTTAAGCACTGTTGACGTCCAACTGCGTCACGGGCTCAGGCCGACCATTCCAACCGCGTGTCGTGCCAACAGATCAACAAACGCACGCGTTTTGGCTGCCAGAAGGCGGGTGGGCGTGAGTATCGACAGCGGCATCGGGTCCAGCGCCCAGCCAGGGAGGACTGGTTGCAGAAATCCCTGGTCCACGTCTTCGCTCGCCATGAGATCGTCAACCACGGCGATGCCGATGCCGAAGCGTGCGAGGTGGCGGATCATTGTCATGTTGTTCGCGCACAGCACGCTGCCCGAGGGCACTTCGATCACCTCATCGCTTTTCTTGAGGCGCCATTCGCCGCGGTCTCCCTTATGCAGAAGGTGGATACGCGAGTGGTTCGCCAAGTCTGCCGGGTGCTCGGGCGCTCCGCGTCGCTGCAGGTAAGACGGCGCTGCGTAGAGGCTGGCGCTCAGCATCGCCAATCGCCGGACGGTCAGTCCTGAGTCTGGTAATTTGCCGATGCGGAGAGCAAGGTTGAACCCCTCGGACAACAGATCGACCCGGCGCGGCGACAGATCCAGATCGACGCGAACCTCGGGATAAAGTTCGGTGTATTCCGCCAGGACAGGGGCGACCAGTCGCGGGCCAATCTCCGCTTCGACGGACACGCGGAGCGTGCCCTGCGGTTTTTCAGCCAAGCCGCGCACGTGCTGATGGGCCTCGCGCGCTGCCGCAACGATGCCCTCGCCCAGCGATAAATAAAGCGCACCGGCCTCGGTCAGTTCCACTACACGCGTGCTGCGGACCAGGAGTTTCAGCTCCATAGCCGCTTCAAGCTCGGCGATCCGGCGCGACAGGGTGGATGTCGGCACTCCGAGCAGGGCGGCAGCCTTGGTGAAGCTTTTCGTCTCCGCGACTGCGACGAACAGAGCCAAATCGCGTAGATGGTCCATTCCAAATCCTGTCCCGAAACTGAGAAACTGTTTCCCATTTGACCGGATTATCCCGTTCTACTAATGCATGTATCTCCAGCTTCATCGCTTGGTCAACTAAAGATCTCGCGCATTCATAAGTGTGGAGACAGGAGGAGCCAATGCAGCAATTCAATCGGTTTACGATGTTCGACAGCACTATAATGCTTGTTGATCACCAACGGATGACGATCGATTGGGTGAAGAGCTTGCCAAAGGTGACAACTATCGCGAGCTGCCGCGTTCTAGCGCGCATGGCTGTTGAGTATGCGATGCCGTTGGTGCTTACGACAACGATGGAAGACTATGTTGGGTCAACCATCCCGGAAATCAGCGACATCGCGCCCGAGTCATTTGAAAGCCGTTACAAGCGCGGTGGAGAGTTGAGCTGCTGGGACGCCAGCGACCTTCGCGACGGCGTGAAGGCGCTGGCCCGGCCAAACATCATACTAGCGGGACTGACAACAGACATCTGCCTGTTTTGGGCCGCCGTGGATGCTCAAAAGCTGGGCTACAAGGTCATGGTTGTCGCCGACGCCTGCGGGACGATGTCGGCGTTGGGTGACACTCTCACGTACGACCGGCTGCGCGGGCTCGGGATCACGGTCACGGTCATAAATCAGGTCGTCACCGAACTCGTCAGCAGATCTTCGGTACACCTCAAGGTCAAAAAGCGCAAAAGATCATGGCCGAGGAAATTATCTCCAAGCTACCGAATTGACCGCCTCTTGAAAGCGAGTCTGTTTGATGGCGTTCGGATACACCACGGCAGAGCTCGCCGGCAACGCAATCATTTCGCTGGCCATGAGCGCTGTCATGTCGGTTTTCATGATCGCGATGAACGCGGGATTTGGCCCGGGATATCTTCGCGCCGTTATCTTTAGTTGGCTGCTGGGGACGATCGTCAGCTTCCCGACGGCTCTTGTCGTCGTACCGCCCGTTATTCGTTGGCAGTCGCGCCTTCTGACATCGGCACGCAAGAACCCGCAGCGATGATAACGGGACAGTCCTCACGCCAAGGCCCGCACTTTTGAGCATCCTCATGTGCAACCCCAAATCACGCAGACGGGATGGAGTTAAGTGGCCATGCGTGCCGTCATCGATGATTCCGCGGAAATATTAACGTTGATCAACACCTTCATGGTCTCGCCGCAAACGCAAGACGCTGTTGTCAAATCTTTGCGTGACTTCACCGTGCAGCATGCCCGATCCCTCCGCGGGTTCATAGGTTCCTCAGTCCACGCGAGCCTAGATGAATATCGTGTCGTGAACTACGTTCAGTGGGACCGTCACGCCGACCTCGACGCCATGATGGCCACCGCGTCGGCAAAAGCGCACATGGCAAAAGTCGGGGCGCTCGCAAGCCACGTCGATCCAGTCGTCTACCGGGTAGCGTTCGTCGGTTCGCGTGAACGTGCGGCGCAGTAGCTATGGCGGCTTCGTCGCGAGACTCGGCCTACAGCTCTTCGCGGCCGCAGTGATGCTTCGGCAGGCGCGGGCGCAGGCAGGCTCTCCGTTTCGCTACGATGACGACGTGTCCGCCTATGCAACGCCGGGCGCTCGCGTAAGCCTGTATGACGATCTCAAGTACGTTCCGCTTGGCGCAGACGGATACCTCTCGTTCGGAGCAGATCTGCGGGAAAGGCTCGAGGTCAACAGCAACGGTCTGCTCGGCTACCGAACCCACGGTGCGAACGCTTACGACTTGCATCGGCTGTTGGTCTATGCCGACGTGCAGTACGACGGTCTTCGCGTATTCGTCCAACTCGGCAACGAGACGGAGGCTGGACGAGCACTCGGACCGCTTCCCACGGACATAGATCGCGGTGACCTGGCGCAAGGCTTTATCGATTACGCGTTCGCGCTCGGTCCTGGAAAATTGACGGTCCGCGGCGGCCGATTTGAGATGGCCTACGACGAAGGCGCGTTGATCGGGTTGCGGGACGGCCCAAACGTGCGGCAGGTCTGGGACGGAGTCCAGTCGTTCTATGTACTACTCGGCGCGCGTATCGACGCGTTCGTCGTCAAACCGGTAAACGTCAGTCCCGGCTATTTCGACGACCGCACGCTGGCCGGGCAGACGCTATGGGGCGTGCATGTGTCGGCGTCACCGGCGTCTCTCGCGCCAGTCAAGCTGACCGCCTTCTACTATGGCAATACGATGCCGAACGTCGCTTTTTATCCGCAGCCGGGCAAGGAGCGGACGCATACGATCGGGCTTCGCCTGCTCGCGTCGGAGGGCGTCCTTGACGGCTCGATCGGCGGTATCGGGCAGGTAGGCACGCTGGCTTCGAAGAATATTGTGGCATGGGCCGCGCATGCCGATGCCGGTTGGACGCTCAAAGCGCCATGGACGCCGCGGTTGGGGGTACGCACGGATGTCCTCAGCGGCGGCAGCAGTAGCGGCACTGTCCACACGTTCAACGCACTCTACCCGAACTACGCCTACTCGACGGAAGCAACGATCGAAGCGCCGGCCAACTTGATCCAGGTCGGTGCGACACTTGGCCTGCATCCGCTCCGCTCCGTGACAGTCAACTACACGCTGGAGGGTCTCTGGCGCTACAGCGTGCACGACGCATTCTACGCCGCGCCGACCTTCGCGCTCGTGCTGCCAAACGGCAGTTCGCGACGCTTTTCCGGCGTCGAACAGCAAGTCGAGGCGACATGGCAGATCAACAAGTTCCTGGACCTGACCGCGGCCTATGTCCACTTCGAGCCAGGGGCGTTCCTGCGCTCGGCCCATGCCCGACCGCAGGATTTCGGCATGATAGAAGTTTCGGTGCATCTTTGACGTCGGGGAGCATCCCGCAATGATGCGGCATATACGCCGACATTCCGGACGCTGGCCGTCAGTTGCGGCTCATTAGCGAGGGAGACGGCATGGCACATCTGACATTCTGCGCGTTATCCGGCAGCCTGCGTCGCGGATCGTACAATACCGCCGCGCTGCGCGCCGCCGCAGCGGCTGCTCCGGACGGTGTCACCGTGGTTGAGGCAGGCCTCGCAGACATTCCGCTCTATAACGCGGATCTCCAGGCGGCGTGTTTCCCAGGCGCCGTCACCCGCCTGCAGCGCGCGATCGCTTCCGCCGATGCGGTGCTGATCGCGACACCCGAGTACAATTACTCGGTATCGGGCGTGCTGAAGAACGCGATCGACTGGGTATCCCGGACAGACCCGCAGCCATTCGCCAACAAGCCCGTGGCCATCCTGGGTGCAAGCCCGGGTGCGTTCGGTACGGCGCGCGCGCAGTACGATCTGCGTAAGATGTTCGTCTATTTGGACGCGCATCTACTCAACAAGCCGGAGGTCATGATCAGCGCCGCGAACACGCGCTTCGACGCAGATGGCAAGCTCACCGACGAAGCAACCCGGACGATCATCGCGAACCTGCTGACTGCGCTGCGGGATTGGACGCGGCGCTTGCAGGCGAGCGCCTGATGGGCCAGCTCGTCGACGGCGCGTGGACCAATGCCGAGGCAGCAGCCCCAACGCTGAAAGGTGCGTTCGCGCGGCCGCAGGCGGTCTTCAACGGCCGGGTCGAACCTGGCGGCCGTTTCCCCCCGCAAGCTGGGCGCTATCACCTCTACGTCTCGCTCGCCTGTCCCTGGGCACACCGCACGCTGATCTTCCGCCACCTGAAAGGGCTCGACACGAAGATCGGCCTGTCGGTCACGCATTGGCTCATGGGCGACGAGGGCTGGACGTTCGCGCAAGGAGAAGGCGTCGTCCCTGACCCGTTCGGCGCACATGCGTTGCACGAGATCTATACGCGTGCGGACCCGCATTACACCGGCCGTGTCAGTGTTCCGGTGCTCTGGGACACGGTGGAGAAGACGATCGTCAGCAATGAGTCCGCCGACATCATTCGCATGTTCAACAGCGGATTCGACCTGGTTGGCGCCGATGGTCTCGACTACTATCCCGCGCACAAGCGGGACGAGATCGACGCGCTGAACGAACGCGTTTATGCGACCGTGAACAACGGCGTCTACAAAGCCGGGTTTGCCACGACGCAGGTGGCATACGACACGGCGATCGCCGCCCTTTTCGGAACGCTCGATTGGCTTGAAACTCGGCTCTCTGCGCAACCGTATCTGACCGGCGACGACATCACGGAGGCCGATTGGCGGCTGTTCACGACGCTTATCCGGTTCGACGCCGTCTATCACGGGCACTTCAAATGCAACGTCCGGCGTCTCGTGGACTACTCCGCACTCTTACGTCTGACCCGGTCGTTGTACCAGGTCCCCGGTGTCGCAGAGACGGTCGATTCTGGGCACATCAAGCGCCACTACTATCTTAGCCACCCATGGATCGACCCCACCGGGATCGTGCCAGCGGGGCCCGTGCAGGACTTCTCGCAACCCGAGATCGCCCATTGGGCGGCAGGCGCGTCCGCCCGGCAGCAGAACACCCGATCGGAGAGCCGGTCATGAGCGAGGACGCCAAAGCAGCTCGCCGTCTGCCGAGGATGGTAGGGTTGAACCATATCGCGCTCGAGGTCGGCGACGTCGAGGCAGCGCTGGTATTCTATGGGCAGATCTTCGAGATTCGTCTGCGAGGCCGAGCCGACAATGCGGCGTTCATCGATATGGGCGACCAGTTCATTGCATTGATGCAGGGCCCCGTGCGCGCTGCCCCCGGCCATCGGCATTTCGGCCTGGTGGTGGACGATCGCTCGATCGTGCGGTCCTTGGCCGAGATGGCAGGGGCGACACTGGTGGATGGGCCGTTCCTCGACTTCCTCGATCCATGGGGCAATCGAATCGAGGTCGTCCAATACAGCGATATCCAGTTCACGAAAGCCCCTGCTGTGCTGAGGGGCATGGGGCTCAACGGTTCCAAGACCCGGTCTGCATCTACCGAGCTGGAGAAGAAAGGATTGGCTGCCCCGGAGTGATGTTCGCCTGCCTCAGATCTAACGCGAGACAGGCGTGGACTTTGTCTGGTGTCGATGCCGATGCATCGTTGCGCGTGGGAGTGTCGGCTTTGCGCCATGGATCGCTTCGAAGCCGCCGGTCCGCTTTGGCCGGGCCGCCGACATGCCCGACGCGGACGACCTCGTGATGCTGATCCACCTGGCGATGGCGCAGAAGGAGCGCGAGCTGATCAGCGAGCGCACACGGGCAGCGCTGGCGGCGGCCAAGGCGCGCGGGACGGTGCTGGGTGGGGACCGAGGGTATCGGCCGTCAGCGGCGCCCTGTGCGGCAGCGGCGGCCCGGTCACGCGTCGAGGAGGCGGAGCGGACGGCGCATCGGCTATGGCTAGAGATCGAGCGCCTCAGACGCGATGGTGTCTCGACCATGATCGGCCTGGCTCGGGCGCTCACCGACCGCGGTGTGCCGACGCCGCGAGAACGTCGGGTGTGGACGCACACCACAGTGGCACGATTGGTGGCGAGAGTAAGCACCGAGTCTAGGGGCAGTGATACGAAGACAGTCGCCCACACAGCGCGATCGGCAACAAGCCCCGATTATGCTGTTGTATCGGCAACGGGCCATGGCGGCGCAGCCGAGCTGTCCAACGATGGGGAGAAGTCTAGTTCAAACGACGTTTGATTGTGAGCAGCCCGCTTCACCTGAGGAGTGTCCATGACCACTCGCGCCGAACAGCTGGACGGCATCGACCCGGCCACCTACGCCCCTTATGCCGACCCGCGTGACTACATCACGAGCTGGACCGACAAGATCTGGATCAGCCGCGGCCTCGGTCACCTCCGCGACCACTACGCACCGCAGGTGAAGGTGCACACCGCCTACGGCGAGACCTACGGGTTCGATCACGTCATGCGCAATTCGATCCAGCGCATGTCCGCGTTCCACAACCGCGGCGGCGGGCATGACGATGTCGTCTGGGAGCAGCGGGGGAGCGATGGCTTTGTCAGTAGCCACCGCGTGCTGAACACCGCCACTCACAACGGCTTCTGGACCTATGGCCCGCCGACGGGAAAGCAGTGGGTCAACCGCGGCACCGCGCACTGCCTGGTGCGGGGTGGCAAGGTGGTGGAGGAGTGGGTGATGCGCGACGAGTTCGCCGTGCTGCAGGATATGGGCCTGGACCCGTTCGCCGTCGCCGCGCAGCTCGCCCGCGCCTCCCCCGTGCTCGGCGAGGCGATGGGCGACGGTGAGGCGGGGGCATTCGGCGGCTCGTTTGCCGACCCGGTGCGCGTCGGCATGTCCGGCGAGCGCCCAGCCCAAAACGACGAGGAATGCCGGGCGGTGGCGGAGATGTTCGACCGGGTCTGGAACCAGCGCTACCTGGACGAGGTGACGCGGTTCTGCGCCGACACCATCGCCGTGGTCAGTGTGCGGATGCGCCGCGCCATGGGCATCGCTTGCTACCAGAACGAACTCATAGACTTGCTGGCGGTGGTGCCGGATGGGCATGTGACGATCCGCGACTTCGCCACGCACTGGTCGCCCGACCTCGGGCTTCGCGTCGCCGCGATCTGGCTGATGCGCGGCACGTACTCGGGCGTCCCGGTCTACGGGCCCACAAACAAGGCGCCCGTTGCGATCCTCGGCTCGTCGCACTTCGAGTTCCGCCGCGGGAAGATCATACGCGAATGGCGGATGTTCGATGAGATCGCACTGATTGCCCAGGTCCTCCGGGCACAGGCCTGACGCCGCGCCCGGTGCTCCCCAAACCCAGGTAGCGCGCGTAGCGTGACCACATCGTAAAGTAACTGTCAGCAGCCAAGTCGCACGAGACGCTCCTTTCCTGGCCACGATACCGTTTGTTGCAAAAGTCGGACAGAACGTTGCATCGCACATGCGCTAATACGGCTGCATGCGCCCAACCACGGACATGCCTGACACAGCAACCTGTGCGATGTGCTTCGCTCGACGAGTGGAAGACTGATACGATGATTGTGCTGGTTGCTGGCATGCCGCGTAGCGGGTCGACCTTTTCTTTCAATGTCGCTCGCGAGCTGCTGCTTGCACGAGGCCACGTGTATCAGGAAGCCGCGCGCGACGTGGCGGGCGTGCTGCAGAGGTCGAGCGGGGCAGACCATCTGCTCGTGAAGGCCCATGCGGCTGATACCGCCACAATGGCGCTGGCGCGACACGGCGCGCTGCGGACTGTCATCACAGTCCGTAGCATCGAGGACTCTGTCGCCTCATGGATCGACACGTTTGGCTGGTCAGATGCGGAGATCGTGGAGCAGCTCAAGGCGTGGATCCAGCTCTACACCGGCTTGCGTGGCGTCGCGCTGATCGTGCCCTACGCGCAAGTGGACCGCAGGCCCACATGGGCAGCCTGGCGAATCGCGCGGTTCCTGTATCCCAGCGTGACTCCCTTTGAGGTGTTGCGCATAGCCAGGACGTTCAGCCGCGCCCGGGTCAAGGCACATGCAGACGCTCTGGTTGTCGATGACAAGGGGGTGACAGACCTCGGCTTCAGCTACTTCGACAAAAAAACATTTTTCCACAGGCGCCACGTGTCAGGCCTGCGATCGCGACCAGCCCACGAACGCGTGCCACAGGCGCGGCTTGATCACGTGAGGACCGCTCTTAGGGCGGACATCGCGGCTGCTGGCTTGTAACCTGCCATGGCATAAATCCTACTGCACGGACCGGCTGCGGTTCATCTGACGGACAGGCAGGTCGAGCCTTGGTTCGACGCTGCCGATCGTCCTACCTGACGCCCTCCGGGTAGAGCGTAAACACCTCGTCGTCGTGAGTGGGCAGGATGTGCTTGCCATCGCGTGCGAGCTGCCGAAGCCCGGCCATGGTGTCTACCATGTTGTCCAGGAAGCCGGGCGCGATGCCGTCCCGCACGTTGTGGCGCACCGTCATGGCCGCGTCACCCGCGATGATGGCGGTGCCGGACGCGAGCGCCACGTAGACCGCCTGGTGACCCGGCGTATGGCCGGGCATGGGCACGCAACGCACGCCCGGTGCAATCTCGGCTTCACCATCCAGCACGTCCAACCGCGGCCAATGATCGTACACCAGCCGCGCCACGTTCAGCCGGTCGTAGAACGGGATCGGGTATATGTCCGGCGCTGCTGCATTCTGCATTTCGCGGCGCTGTACGAGGATGCGGGCACTCGGGATCAGGTGATCTTGCCCGGCATGGTCCATGTGGACATGCGTATGCACGAGCAGGCTGACCTGTTCCGGCGTGATGCCGTGCTGGGCGAGCTGGGCTGGCAGCTCCTGTTCCGGCGAGCGGCGGCAGGTGAGGTATTGCTGCGACTTCGCGTCCTCGACCGAGCGGAAAGAGCTGTCCACCAGGATCGGCTTGTCTCCACCCAGGATCAACCAGGCCGTGGTGGGCGCCCACACCTTCGTGCCGCAGCCGGTCTGCCAGGTGAGGAAGCTTGCGTCCAACTCGAGGTCGCCGACGCTGAGCGGGTGGATGGACAAGGCCATAGGACAGCACCTTCGTTTTCGTGCGCGCACACCCTGGCCGGGCCGATGTACGACGGGAAGGGCCGGCCTTTCGGCGGAACCGTCCAAGTTTTAGACATACGGGGGCTGACCCCGGTGCGCCTGGCGCCAGGCAGCAGGCGTGAGCCGGTGCGTCCTGCGGAACGCACGGGTGAGTGTATCGGTGTCCGAGTAGCCGGCCATTTCGGCGATGGCAGCAAGTCCGAGCCCCGTTCCAACCAAAAGCCGCCGCGCTTCGGCCATGCGCCGTTCCGCAATCCACTCGCCCGCGGTCAACCCGGTGCGGAGGCGCATAGTGGTCGTCAGGTGGGCGGCGCTACGCCCCACGGCGCGGGCCACGTCTTGCGCCGAGATCGGACGGGCGTAGCCGCGTTCGATGAACTCGAAAGCGGCGCCGAGCAGCGGGTCGGCAGCCTGATTGCCGTCATGGCCGCCGGAGTCATCGACGAGGCGCAGTACGTCGAGCAGCATGAGGCTGAGATGGGCTTGCACTCCGTAGCGGTATCCGGGTGGGCGGTCATCCAGCTCCCGTGCCATTGACCGGAAGCGTTCCGCCCAACGCGGGCGGTCCGCGTCCGGCACGCTGACCGGCGGCCGCCCCTTGCAGCCGAGAGCGAGGAAGGGCGACAGCAACGGGTGGTGCGACGGCCAGTGCGGGGCGTAGGCCCTCGAAGCCGTGGCCGCGCCATCAAGCGCTTCGTGGGTGAACAGCAACAACCAGCCGGTAGCGTCCAAGCCGAGCAGGGTGCAATCGTGCAGTTCGCCCGGCGGGACTACAAACAACGCGCCAGGCTCGGTCGGGTGCGCCGTGCGACCGACCCGATGCGGCCCGCCTCCTTGCTCGATGACCATCAGCTCGAAAAAGGTGTGCCCATGCAGCCCCATGCGGTGCAGCACATGGCTCCGGTCGAAACGCTGCAGCTCGACAGGCAGCGCGTCCGCGGTCTGCGGCACGAAGGAGTAGATGGGCGGAGACTGCTGCAACCGGGTTGGTCCGATACAGAGGTTTGTCGCTTCTACTCGTAACACAGCTGCCGAGTGACTGAAGTGTGTAACGTCACTGCCGGTCGAGCCACCGCGCCTCACGTCGTTCCCGACGGCGGTGATCCGCGCAACAGCGTGAATCAGGCAGATCAGCGGCAGGAAGATCGCTAAAGCCACGGCCTATAGGCTGACCATCTTGGCTCACTAACGGAAGCGTAATACCAGTCGTAAGCAGCAGTCGATCGGGCGACCAGTTCGGTCGCCCGATCTCTGGGTCTACTTGCGGGTCTTGCGACGGACCAGGCTGAGCGTGGCGATCGACGCTCCGAACAGTGCCAGGCTCATGGGCTCGGGGACACCAACGAACGAAGCATTGGAACCGACGATCGCGGTCGCCTCGAACGAGGGCACGCCGCTGGTGAGCGTCACCGTCGTAAAGGCCGTGTCCGTCATCGCCACGTAAGCGCTTCCGTTCAGCCCCTGGTTGCCGTTGCCGGCAAACCCCGGAACCGTCTGCAGTTGCGCTCCCGTCAGAGTGTCAGAGCCGATGATCGAGCCGCCGCTGAGTGTCACTAGGTTGCTTGCATCGATCGAGCCCCAGAGCAGCGCCAGGGACGTCTGCGGGACGGAGAACGTAATCGTAATGCTGGCGCCCACACTGCCCGTCGAGAAATAGTTGCCCGACGCTGCGACGTTGGTCGTCTGCGCAGATCCGAAACCGCCCGTCAGATACGTCGGCGCTGCCAACGTGCCGCCCGCGACCGGCGTCGCGTGAAGACCAGCGATCGTGCCTTGCACGACGCCGTCGCCGGCCGGCGTGCCCGCGAACGCGACCGTGTAGCCCGGCCCGGCGAACGGTGCCGCTGACGGCGCCGTGATCCCGCTCAGCGAGATGGCCGTCAGGGTCGAGCCGCTCGGTGCAATCGGCATTGTCAGGTTTTCGGAGAAGTTGGTGATGACGGCAGCTTGGGCGCCGCTGGCCAGTGCGATCACGGCAGCGCTGGCGAGGAGGAGGCGGGTGAACATCGGTATTTCCTTGGCGGTTCGCTGGTTAACCACAACGAACACTTCACAGCAAACTGTGTGCCAGATAACGATGGTTAACATCTACGGGCGTTTCACGTCGTCACAAGCACAGGATCAACCCTCGATGCGCGCTCCCGCTTTCGCCCACCAACCGTCCCGCGTCCCGTCCGCTACGCCCGGCATAGTGCGGCTGGGCCGGGTTGCCGCCACTTTGATTTTAGAGTGTGGGCGCTGCGGTGATGGCCCACGCGGAGGACGGGGTGTCTCGCCGCTCCGTCCAGCTGCGAGTGGGTGAGACCCAGCAACTCGGCGTACGGGGCGGTCATCGAATGGACTGTATCACGAGCATACCGCCCAACGCGGTCCAGGTCGTGCAGGCGCCGCGGCTCGGCGTTCTCTCCCAGCGCCAGGGCGTGGCCTATATCGCGGAAAACTCGATCAGCGGCACCTGCCTAGGCGCACGGTTCTTCGGGACGGCAGTGGACTACACGGCTCGCGCGCCAGGTGTCGACACGGTGGCGCTGGACCCAGTCTTCAACAACGGCGTGGTGCACCGGATCTACTCCGTGACAGTCCTTCCCTGATCAAGCACCGCGCCACGTGAGTGCCGTTCAACATCACCCGTGGCTTTGCGGATGGCAGGTGCAACCGTCAGTCCGGGACCGGCCAGGAACCTACCGCAGCCACCACGAGCGAGGCCATAAACAACGGCTGCATCGGCCCTAGCGTTCGCCGCTTCAGCTGTACTCACCCAAGCACGACGCTCGGGCGTATAAAGGATCACGCGCGGCGGGTTTCCCCTCCCGTTAAGGCTCTCCGCAGCTGGGCGATGGGGATTAGCGGAAACGTATCGATTGGGTCCGTGCAGGCGCCCTGGATGGTGGCGAGGGCAGCGACTTTAGCAATGCGCCGGCACGGTCTGC
Source organism: Acetobacteraceae bacterium (assembly GCA_965213855.1). Classification (GTDB taxonomy): domain Bacteria; phylum Pseudomonadota; class Alphaproteobacteria; order Acetobacterales; family Acetobacteraceae; genus JBBROS01. The sequence continues at coordinate 60,350 of CBDCAA010000008.1, forward strand.
TCCGTGTTGAGCGATCGACATCGAGCCATGCCAGTTCCGCCTACGAAAACATGACGGCCGTGGGTGGCGAGCTCTGGTTCAACAGCGCTTGATACGAGAACGTAGGCGGTCGGGACACGGCAAGGGAGCTCCCGACGGCGGGCGGCTGCCAAGTTGGGCGTGAGCCGCCGCAATCACATATCCGCTATCTACCGAGTGGAGGGAATGCGCCGGCGCCGCACACTGGTTTTCTGTGTCCGCAAGCGTGCCTGAGCACATCTCGGAAAGTGCCTGATACCAAACTGTATCCAATTGCAAGATAACGTCGATAGATCATTTTGAACCAGGTAACCACGACAAAAAGACTAGTAGGAAAGCAAGTATCCGGCACTCGAATTGTCTCCGGGCTGCGGCAAACCTTTACGGCCGAACCCGTTAAAGCGCCACGTGCGGCATCCGCCGTGAACGCACCCATCGGAAAGGACCGGATCATGGACGAGGATCGCCTCAAAGGCGCCGGCAAGCAGGTATCGGGGTCGATCAAGGAGGCCGTCGGCACGGTGACGGGCGACACCAAGACCCAGGCCGAGGGTATGGCGGAGAAGACGGCGGGCAAGGCGCAGAACGCCGTGGGCGGAGCAAAGGACGCGGTTCGGAACGCGGCCGACAAGTAAATCATGCCGGGCGATCCGCTCCCCAAGCCTTCGCCCGACGCTTCCGCCAACCACGTCGAGGAGGCTGTCGAGAGCGAGTCGCTCGCGCTTCATGCCGAGGCGGTGACCGTTTCCAAGCGCGCGCGGCGCACGTTGGTCCGCGCCACCCGGACGACCCGTACACGCGACGTCGTCGTGGCCGAGGACCTTGCGCGCGACGAAGTCGTCGTGGAGCGGGTGCCGATTGGCAAGGTGGTCGATGCGGTTCCTCCCGTGCGGCAGGAAGGCGACGTGACGATCTTGTCGGTGGTCGAGGAGGAAGTCGTCGTGACGCGGCGGCTCATTCTGAAGGAGGAAGTGCGCGTGCGCCGGGTCAGGACCATTGAGCGCTTCACGGAGACATTGCCGGTGCGTGAGCAGCAGGTGGCGATCACCCGGACTGATCTGGAAGACTAGCCGGCCGGCCTCATTCCAAAGGAGTGGGGCCTTCAACAACAGCGAACCTGAAAGGACGATACCATGGCTGATGAGACTATTGTTGCGATCTACGACACCCCCGCCCATGCCGAGCTGGCCGCCGCGGACCTGAGGGAGGCCGGCATACCCGATGACGCCATCAGCGTGCATGCCGACGCCTCGGGAGCGTCCGGTTCGACGATCACGACCACAGCCGGCACTCCGGTGCGCGAAGAGGGCTTCTGGTCGAGCCTGTTCGGCGGCGAGCCGGACCACGACACGACCGTCTACGACCGCAGCGTCACGTCCGGCTCGACCGTCGTGACGGTGAAGACGCCGGACATTCATGTGACCAAGGTCACGCAGATCCTGGAGAGCCACAATCCGATCGACATCGACGAACGTGCGGCGAGCTACGGCATGATGCAGACCACAACGACTTCTCGGCAGCCGCTCGCGGCGCCGATGCCGGCGGCGACCGCAAACCTACCGACCAAGACGGACGGCACCATGCAGCTCTCCGAGGAAAGCCTCGCCGTCGGAAAGCGCGTCGTCAACCGCGGCGGCACCCGCATTCGCCGTTTCGTTGTCGAGACCCCGGTCGAGCAGAACGTCACCCTCCGTGACGAGAAGGTCACCCTGGAGCGCCGTCCCGTAACCGACGGCCGTCCGGTGGGGCCGGACGAGTTCGGCGACAAGACCATCGAGATGACCGCATCCTCCGAGGAGGCCGTCGTGTCCAAGACGGCTCGTGTCGTGGAGGAGATCGGCCTGCGCAAGGAGGCGACCGACCGTACAGAGACGATCCGCGACACCGTCCGCAAGGAGGAGGTTGAGATCGAGCAACTCCCAGACACCGCCACGTCGACGACGACGACGAGCGGCACTCTGAACCCACGCGCACCGAAAATCTGACCGGAGCCGGCCGGGGAGCATCTGCTCCCGGCCGTTTATCTCCTTGGAGACTACGATGTCGACCATCACCTACAATGATCCGTCAAACGAGCGACCGCCCGTGCTCGAGACCACCACCATGATGACGGCGGGCGGTGCTCACACCCATCGGCGGATATCATGGGCAGCGATCTTCGGCGGCGTGATCCTTGTCGTGACCGTCCAGCTGCTTCTGAGCCTGCTCGGCGCCGGGGTCGGTCTCGGCACCGTCGACACGAACGCCGGGACAACGCCGGGTGCGAGCAGCCTCGGCATCGGCGCGGGTCTCTGGTGGTTGATCAGCAGCATCATCGCGCTCGGCTTCGGCGGCTATGTCGCCGCTTGGCTTGCCGGCATCGAACTGCGCTGGGACGGCATCCTGCATGGGCTCATCACGTGGGGCATCGCCACGCTGATGACGGTCTACCTGCTGTCCTCGGCCATCGGTGGCGTCGTCGGTGGCGGCGCTTCGATGCTGGGCGGCCTCACCTCTACTGTCGGCAGCGGCATCAAGGACGCTGCCCAGCCTGTCGCGCAGGCGGCAGGAGTAACGCCGGACATGCTTCAGCAGCAGGCCCAGGCCTATCTAAAGCCCGTTAACGTGGATCCGGCGACGATGTCGCCGGAGGACGCCCAGAAGGAGGTCGTGACCAACTTGGCGACCTACGCCAAGGGCGGACCCGACGCAGCGGCTGCCAAGGATCGCGTGATCGCCATCAGCGCGGCCCAGCAGCATGTCAGTCGCGATCAGGCGGCAAAGCAGTTCGACGACGCGCAAGCCAAGCTGCAGCAGGAAAGGGCCAAAGCAGTACAAACCGCTAAGGACGCCGCCGACGCGACGGCATCGGCTGCGGCACGCACGTCGTTCGGAGCATTCGGCACGCTGCTGATCGGGGCTATTGCGGCCGCCGTCGGTGGATCATTGGCTATACAACGCCGCCTGCAGGTCGCCAGCCGCGTCGTCCGTTGATCGTTAACTTTGGGTTCAGCCCGAAATTCATCAAGGAACCAACACCATGAAGATACTCGTAATTGCCGCCGCTTTGTTGACGGCAACCTCCGCCTTCGCTCAGGCCCCGTTGACAACGACCCAAACCCCACCCGCGGGGTCATCCAGCGCATCGACGCCGAACACCACGAACAGCTTGCCGCCAGCCGCCGGAACCGAGCACCCTACCCAGCAACCCGGCGCGATCCTCGGCACGACCGCTCCGCCCGCGGTGGCCCCGCCGGCCGCGGCCGGAAACGTAGCTAAATAGACGTTTGGCAAGCCACGGAGTCACCGCCATTGAATGCCCAGCAGATTGTCTTTGCTCACCGGCAACCGGAGCCTACGGGCGTTCAGACACCGGACGCAGACGGAGGGCGGCTTCGCGAGGAGCCGCCCTTAAACTGGCGTTCTCGACTCGTTCTCGTTTGCTAGGTATGCTCCGGCGGTCAATGGAGCTGCCCACGCCCGACCTGCCGCCCGCCGATCCTGCCCACGTCCGCCGGATCCTAATGAGGTTGTGAAATTATTGTCGTGTCCGAGAAGCTGCACCGGCCACTGGCCGTCAACAGCAATCTTGCAATCACTGCGCATAGCCCACAAAACTGCTTCAATTTGCCGCATGTGCGGCAGCACTGCCTTGCACGCAATTCCGTCCTGCCCGCTTAGCCGCATACATCGCTTGGTCGGCGCGTTGCAGAATGGCGGAAAGGCTGCTTTCATCCCAGTGCGCCTCGGCCACACCAATGCTAACAGTCACCTCAAGCGGCCCGGCTGAGGATGGGAACGGCTGAGCTATGATGGCGTGTCGCAAGCGTTCGCCAAGGGCTTCAGCATCGGCCAACGACACACTTGGCAGGCAGACCGCAAACTCTTCACCGCCAAAGCGCCCCGCCATGTCGACCCGGCGCACATTTTCTTCAAGCCGGTCGGCGATGCCGCAAAGCACCTCGTCCCCCACCAAATGGCCATGCCGATCGTTGATGCTCTTAAAGTGATCGACGTCGATATAGGCAAGGCATGGTCGCGTGCCGTGGCTCGACCGAGCGGCTTGCAGTTCGGCATTCATGTTACGAATGAACGCACGGCGGTTTGGTATGCCAGTTAGCGTATCACGGTCTGCGAAGTATTCCAGTTCGTCGAGCCGCCGCTTGTCGAGCGTAACGTCGCGCTCTATCGCTGCAAACTGTACGATGTTGCCGTCGGTGTCGCGGATTGGAATGATCCGGAGATCAAGCCAATATGGAGCGCCATTCTTGGCGAAATTTAAGATTTTCTCGTGCACCTCCCGCCCTTCCCGCAGGCCAGCACGGATACGCTCCAGGGTCTGACAGCTAGTGCCCGGTCCTTGCAGCATTCGTGGGGAGCTGCCCAGGGCCTCATCTGCCGTGTAGCCGGTCAACCGAGTGAATGCCGAGTTAACATAGATGATAGTAGGGCCAGGCGGCTTAAGCTCCGGTGTCGTAACGATTACAATGTCGTTCGTATTGTTGATGATTTCACTAAAGAAGCCTTCTTTCCGGGGAAGCGCCACTGACGCCGCTTGGTGAGGCTTCACCGTCGCGATCACCTGAGGCACCTCGGCGGCCAGGCGTGGCCGTCCCAGCAAAAAGCCTTGCATTTCGCTGCAGTTTTCTCGCGCCAGAACGGCGAGTTGCTCTTCTGTCTCGACACCCTCAGCGACGCAAGTGACCCCTAGAGTGGCGCATAGGTCGATGATCGTGCGGACCAGCGCAGTATGGACGGAGCCATGGCCAAGCTCTTCGGTAAACGAGCGATCGATCTTGACTTTGTCGAATGGCAGATGCCGCAGATTGCTCAACGAAGAATAACCCGTGCCAAAATCATCCATCACCATGCGAACGCCTAGGGTCCGTAACCGCGCGAACGTGTCGGCTGCGGACCGCATGTCTCGAAGCATGTAAGTCTCGGTAAGTTCCAATTCGAGCCGCGCCGGCGGCAACCCGGTTAGCTGCAACGCTGACCTAACCGATGCCGCTAGCGCTCCCCCGTCGAACCAAGTAGATGAGACATTCACGGCGACGCAAATGCGGTCCGGCCAGGACCGCGCGTCCGTGCAGGCTGTCCGTAGCACCCAGTCGCTGATCCGGTTCATCAAGCCGAGTTTTTCGGCCAGGGGCATAAAGGTATCTGGCGGCACCGATCCGCGCGCCAGATGCGACCAGCGTAACAGGGCCTCAAAACACTGCACCTGCCCGGTGCGCACATTGAGCTGCGGCTGGTAGTGCAGCTCAAACGCCATGCGGTCGACGGCGTCGCGAAGATCCGCCTCAAGCTCAAGATCGTTTGTCATCCTACTTCCAGTCCATCGCTCTCTGGCACTCAGCGCGCGCCTTTTGCAGTTTGATCCACGTGGGTGGGCATCGCTAGCGACATCCATACGTATCGCAAACGTGGCATTATCGGACGGCCACGATTGTTAAAAACAGCTATGTTATCTCGAGGATTGATCGTGGGTGACACTCGCCTGTGTCCGTTAAAGTAGACGACTTCCAGCCGCCTCTGAGAGTGGGTGAGGTTGCAGCTCGCTTGAGACTGAAGAGGGGCGAAGATGTTCACCACCCATCAACGGTCGTTGCTCGGTGTTGAACATCCCGCCAGGCCAGCCGCTTAGCCGGTCTCGTCGGGCGTTTCCACCTGGCCCTCGATCAGCCGGTTGTTCCACGCTGTCTTTGCGTACTTTCCTCGCTCCAACTGCCGCTCCAGGTCGTCAGCCCGTTGCTCCAGCTCCTCATCGGTGAGCAGGCTCAGGTCGTCCTCCTCGATCGGCTTCACCTCGTGCTTCTCCCGCCAGCCCGCTCGCGCCTTCATCCAAAAAATCGCGGCGGCCACGTTGTTGCCCTCGGTCGCCATCCGGAACAGGCTCTGCCCCACCTTGGCCGTCGCCTCGATCGAGCCCCGGTCGAGTTCGTGTTGCATGTGCTTGCGCAGCGTCTTCGGGTCGATGTCGAGCAGCAGCGCGATGTCATCATGCGGCACCCCGAAACCGGACATCGCCTTCACCATCCGCCGCTGCTCGTCGGTCGGCTCGAACCGCACACCCTGCGTCATGGCGCAGCCTCCGCCAGGCGCGCTGTTGCCGTTGCCGCATAGCCGGTGCCGTCCCCCTCCAGCACCGCCTCCTGCCCGGTGAACGCCTGCCAGCGCAGCACCGCCACGTCGACGTAGGCCGGCGACAGCTCGATCGCGTGGCACGCCCGCCCCGCCTGCTCGGCGGCGATCAGCGTCGTGCCCGAGCCGCTGAACGGCTCGTAGACCGCCTGGCCCGGGCTGCTGTTGTTCTCGATCGGCCGCCGCATGCACTCGACCGGCTTCTGCGTCCCGTGCACCGTCTCGGCGTCCTGCGCCCGGCTCGCGATCTGCCATAGCGTGGTCTGCTTGCGGTCGCCGGCCCAGTGCCCCGTCGCCTGGTTGCGCACCGCATACCAGCAGGGCTCGTGCTGCCAGTGGTAGTGTCCGCGCCCGAGCACAAGCCGGTCCTTGGCCCAGATCACCTGCGCCCGGATCTGGAACCCGCATGCCTCCAGGCTCGCCGCCACCGTGGTCGCGTGCAGGGCGCCGTGCCAGACGTAGGCGACGTCTCCGGGGAACAGCGCCCAGGCCTCGCGCCAGTCGGCCCGGTCGTCGTTCTCGACCTTGCCGACCCGCTGCGTTATGCCCAGGCCTGCGCGGTTGCGCCAGGCCGGGTCGTAGTCCACGCCATAGGGCGGGTCGGTCACCATCAGATGCGGCCGCACGCCGGCCAGCGCGCGCTCGACCGTGGCCGGGTCGGTGCTGTCGCCGCACACCAGGCGGTGCCGGCCCAACAGCCAGACGTCGCGCGTGCGGCTGACCGGCTGCTCGGGTGCTGCGGGCACGTCGTCGGGGTCGGTGAGCCCTGTCGTGGGCTCGGCCAGGAAGCCGGTGATCTCGTCCAGGTCGAAGCCGGTCAGTGCCAGGTCGAAGCCGTCCGCCTGCAGCTCGCCCAGCTCGATCCGTAGCAGGTCCTCGTCCCACCCGGCCGACAACGCCAGGCGGTTGTCGGCCAGCACGTAGGCCCGCCGCTGGGCCGGGCTCAAGTGGCTCAGTTCCAGCGTCGGCACCTCGGCCATGCCCAGCTTGCGCGCGGCGAGCAGGCGGCCGTGGCCTTCGATCACACCGCCTTCGGCGTCGACCAGCACCGGGTTGGTGAAGCCGAACTCGCGGATGCTGGCGGCGATCTGCGCCACCTGCGCGTCGGAGTGGGTGCGGGCGTTGCGGGCATAGGGGATCAGCCCGGTAACCGCGGCCAGCTTGTAGGGCGGAAACTTCGCGTCCGTCGGGGCGTGCGTCATTCGGCGACGCCCTCCAGCAGCGGTGGCTTGCGGTCCTCGCGCTTATCGAACTTCACCCGGATCGACATGTCCTTGGGGCTGCTGACCTCGACGACGTGCTTCTCCCGCCAGCCAGCGCGGGCCTTCAGCCAGAAGATCGTCGCGGCGATGTTCCCGGGCTTGGTGGCCTGCTGGTAGAGGCATTGCGCCACCCTGGCATTGGCCTCGATCACGGCGGTGTCGAGTTCGTGACGGAAGCATTTGCGCAGGGTCGGCGGGCTGCAGCGCACCACCGTCGCGATATGGTCGTGCCGCACGCCGAAGCCCGCCATGGCCAGCACGACACGGCGTTGCTCGGCGGTGGGCGTATAGGGCTTGCGACCGGACATGGGCAGGGCTCCGGTCACGGTTTGTAAGGCGGGAAGTGCGTGAGCATGGCGCGGTCTCTCCATGGACCGCCGCAAAGCGCGAATGGCCCTGCTCTCTAGATACTCACGCACTTTGCGATTTGTTCCACGGTGGCTGGCCGCGGCTCCGGATGCGCTACACGTATCCCACGCCGGATCGGAGGGAAGCGTGTCTGTGTTCGAGGAATGCCACTGGCTGAACGAGCCCACCGCATGGGCGATCACCGCCGACGGTCTCAGGGTCACGACCGACAAGGCGACCGACTTCTGGCGCACGACTCACTACGGCTTCATTCGCGATAATGGCCACTTCTTCGGCCGCGACGTTCGGGGCGATTTCACCGCCTCACTCCGGATCAGGGCCAACTACACCGACCTGTACGACCAGGCTGGGATCATGGTGCGTGTCGACGAGACCACATGGATCAAGGCCGGTGTCGAGCTCTCGGACGGCGCGGCGCTGCTGAGCAGCGTGCTGACCATCGGGCAGTCGGACTGGGCGACGGGGCCCTATTCTGGCGACCCGGCCGACTTCTGGATGCGGGTGACGCTCCGGCGGGGCGTGTTGCGCGTGCAGGCGTCGGCCGACGGCATCCGCTGGCCGCTGGTTCGGCTCTGCCAATTCCCTGGGGCCGAGACGCTGATGGTGGGGCCGTTCTGCTGCACGCCGGAGCGCAGCGGGCTAGACGTGCGGTTCTCCGACTTCGAGGTAGGGCCTGCCATGGAGCGCGACCTCCACGACCTGTCCGCTTGAGGGCCGCTCGACTGCCAACGGCGCTGACCGGAACCGCGAGCAGCGGCTAGCCCCGGTTGCGGTTCACCGCGCCCTTGCTCTCCAGCAGCACGATCGCGGCAACTCGGGCATTGAACGGATCGCCGCGCTTCGCGTCCACCCGGCCTGGCGCCCGTCGACACTTCTCGCACCGAAGCCTGCCCAGGATGCTCTCCAGCCTTGGCCGGCTGCCGAACTCCTGGGCGAGGCGCTCGACCGTCAGGTGGCGCGGGAATGCACGGCAGGAGCACCACACGATCAAGCCCCAGTCCCACAACTCGCCGATCGGGGTCGAAAGCAGCGTGGCGCGGGTGGGGAGGATCGCCATGGGGAGAGAGAACATCACAGGAACATCGAGGCGTCGAGAGGAGGAGCGTGCTGGCCGGGAGCGACGGCCCATGATGAGAGGGGCAGCCGGGGGGGCCCCTGGCTGACGCACTGACGCACTGACGCACCCTGACGCACTTCTCTAGGAGCCCTGCTGTGCGCGGGTGCGCGCGCACACACGCGTTAGTCCTTCTAGGGAGAAGTGCGTCAGGTGCGTCAGTGCGTCAGTGGAATGACTAAAGCAGCTGCACCGTGTCAGTTCGGGAAGAGAGCCTCAAAAGGGTTGCCGGCCGGTCTAAGTGGTGACCCTGCCCCCAACGTGCCCTCGTTTGGCAGCAGAGTCCGTTCTGCGTATGCCCCTGCTTGGGGCGGGTTGCAAAGGCTGCTGGGGTGAGCCCGTCGAGGCTCGTGTGTGGGCGTTCTGTGTTGTAGTCGATCCTCCATGCCTCGATGATCCGGCGCGCCGCGGCCAGGCTGCTGAACAGGTGCTCGTTCAGGCACTCGTCCCGGAACCGGCCGTTGAAGCTCTTCCACAAACCCGTTCTGCTGTGGCTTGCCAGGAGCGATGTAGTGCCACAGCACCGACCGCTCCTCCTGCCAGCGCAGGATGGCGTGCGAGGTCAGTTCGGTGCCGTTGTCGCTGACGATCATGGCTGGACGGCACCCGCGTCGTTCAACAAGCTGGTCGAGCTCGCGGCCGACCCGTAGGCCGGACAGCGACGTGTCCACCACCAGGCCGAGGCACTCGCGGGTGAAGTCGTCCACGACCGCCAGCACCCGGAACCGCCGCCCACTCGCCAAGCTGTCCGACACGAAATCCAGCGACCAGCGTTGGTTCGCAGCCTCCGGCAGCCCCATGGGCGATCGCGTCCCAAGCGCTCGTTTCCGGCCGCCTCGCTTGCGCACGCCCAGCCGCTCCTCGCGGTAAAGCCGGAACAGCCGCTTATGGTTCAGCAGCACGCCCTCCCGCGCCAGCAAGATGTGCAGACGCCGGTAGCCGAACCGGCGTCGCTCGGAGGCCAGCACCCGCAACCTGACCCGCACGTCGGCATCGTCGGCACGCCGAGATGCGTATCGGTAGGTCTTCGGAGCCAGACCGACCAACGCGCAGGCGCGCCGCTGGGAGCAACCCTTCTCTGTAATCGCCCAGGTCACGGCAGATCGCCGCGCCCCAGGCGTCAAAAGTTTTTTGCCAGCATCTCCTTCAACGTCGACACATCCAGCATCGACTCTGCCAGCAGCTTCTTGAGCCGGGCGTTCTCATCCTCCAGCCCCTTCAGCTTGCGCGCGTCCGACACTTCCATGCCGCCATATTTCGAACGCCACGTGTAAAACGTCGCGTCGCTGATCCCGTGCTTGCGGCACAACTCCGACGCTGACGCGCCAGCCTGATGCTCCTTCAGCACGCCGATGATCTGTTCCTGCGTAAACCTCGATCGCTTCATGTCCGTCTCCTGGATGACGGACCCTAACTTCAAACCGGGGACACTTCAGGGGGCAGGGTCACCGAGACGTTCGAATACGAGTTCGACCCGCCGGAAAAGTGGCTCCCGCTACTCGGCGACGAACGCATTGTGGACAAGGAGACGGACGAGGTGTGGAACCCGGTCGTCGGCCTACAGCCCGAACGGCGCCTGGAAGCGTTGGAGCAGCGCGGGCCATCGATGCTGATGGAGCTGTCGCCGGATTCTGGTCGTTCATCCTGCTGTCGCGTGGGCGACGCCGTCTTGATGGATGAGCCGACCCCTAGTGCCGTTTAGCATCATCGTCCGCTCCCTCCGGCCGTTTCACGCGGGCTGGCTTTCAGGCGCAATACCGCCCCGACTGAAAACCAGCCGCCACCAGCGAGATGATCGGCAACATCCGGAATTCCCAGATCCTGCGACGGCTGCAGATCGCCATACTCAACGTTCATATGGTGCAGACTGGCACCTGAGAGAACGAGCTCAGTCTCCTGCAATGCCGGTCGGCCCCAGAACCGCTCACCCGATCGCTCTCCCAACCCCCGTAAAGCTCGGCCCAGCGTAAGATACTGCAAATGCTAAGTTCCCAGGCTTGGGCCTAAATTCCCCTACCCTCAAGCCTAAGAGACAAACGACCGTTCGGAGAGCAAAAGCGCTGCTCGTTCAGACTGCGGACCATCAAGGTTGAGTGGCAAAAGCCCACCGATGTTGGGCCTTTTGCAAGACGTCAGAAAGACCGGAGAACGATCAGCTAGCGCCAAACTGGAGCGGGCGGGCCGATGTTGGTGGCCACCACATCTTGACTTGCCGTGCAAGCACGTTAGCCGCTGCAAAGCTGCAACGCCGCTCCGGCCGATGTTGGTGGCCACCACCAGCCCGGGCCGTTGACTTTCGGCCGCGGTTTGCTGTTATACGTGTCCTCACAGGCCTTACTCGGTCCGTGCAAGCACGATCCGCTTCGGTGACCGGCCCGCCACGAAGCCCGGAAAATCCCTCGCACGATGTCCTCCTCGGCACCGGACCACTCTCTGTGTCCACTCTGCTCGTCCCCATGCCGGCCGGGGCGAGCCTCCAAATCGACCCGGGCCTATACCTGCTACGAAAATCCCGCCCTCGCGACGCTTGGAATGGCACCAGCCGCGACGCTGCTGGCCTCGAGCGCGCAGATATGAGCGGATAGGAGGTTTTGGATGCGATCATCCCGGCCGTGTTATAGCGACAGCCGTGGGAGGAGGCATCGATGCGGCTGCGACTGATCGTGCTGTCATGCGCTTTGCTTGGCTGGACCCCCGCCCGGGCTGCCTGCGTCGGCCCGCCTTATGACGAGTTCGACTTCTGGGTGGGCACCTGGCATGACCCGGCGACGCCGGCTGCCGAAAATTACGCGGTCAGGCGCACGGCCGGCGGATGCGCGATCGAGGAAGTCCTGACCGACGGCGACGGCCGGGTCCAGGGTGTCGGCCTCGCCGGATGGGACCGCGAACGCAAGCAGTGGCGGCAGCTTTGGGCCGATGCGGACCAGATTGTGACTGTCTACCTGGGCGGCCCAGCCGCGGACGGCACGGTCGTCCTGACGTCCGAGCCAAAGGACGGCGGATTACGATGGAAATATACCTACCGAAACATTCTGCCCGGCAGCATGGACGCCGAATATGCATTGCGCCGCGGTGAGGACGGAGCTTGGACCACGGTGTGGTCGGGTCACTTCGACCGCATCGCACCAGCGACACCGTGATCCTGTATGACCGATGACGCGTCATGCGACCTGCGGACGCGGAGCGCGCGCATTATCCGAAGCATAACGGCTACGGCGTCGTGCGCTTGCGAGCCAACCCTGAGTAAGCTGCCGGACCGGTTTCTCGTCGAATTGCAGGTCGACCGGGGCAACCTCAACGAGAAGGCCTACGCTGTCCTGCGCAATGCGCTGATGTCGGGCCGTTTCCAGCCGGGGCAAAAGCTGTTACTGCGGCCGTTGGCGAGGGAGCTCGGCATCAGCATCACGCCCGTGCGCGAGGCGTTGTTGAAGCTCGTGTCCGAGCAGGCGCTGACGACCGACAGCTCTCGCTCCATCACGGTGCCGGTCGTGAGCTTGCAGCGTTTCCTCGAGATCCGCGATCTCCGGATCGAACTCGAGGGGCGGGCCGTCGAGGCCGCCGTCCGGCGTGCCACTGTGCCAGACCTAACCTGCCTTGCTGCGTTGCAGAGTCGACTGATCGAGCATCGGCGGCATGGTCGCTTTCTCGAGGCGCTGGGAATCAACGAGACGTTCCACTTCACCGTCTACCGGCTCGCGCGGATGCCGGTGCTGTATCGGATCATCGAGGGCCTCTGGATCCAGATCGGCCCAGTGCTGACACGGCTGTATAACCAGGTCGACGCCGGCTCGGTGGAGCTGGAGCACCCACACGACGTCCTGATCCGAGCGATGCGGGGGCGGGATGTACCGGCTGCACGCCTTGCGCTGGCCGGCGACATTCTATGGGCCAGCCGGCATCTCGAGGGGACGCTCGCGTCCGAGTAGCTCAGGAGAACCGCGCCTCCGGCTCCTCGGTCGGACCGGATCGGGCGAGGAAGTCAAGGTCGCAGCCCTCGTCGGCTTGGAGAACGTGGGCGCAATGGAGGCCCATGAAACCGCGGGGAAAGCGAGGTTTAGGCTCCGCCCAGTTGGCGCGTCGACGATCCAGCTCGACCCTGTCCACCAGCAGATCGAGACGGCGCCCGTCCGTGTCCAGGCGGATCACGTCGCCGTCGCGAACCAGTGCGAGCGGCCCGCCGACATGGCTCTCGGGACAGACATGCAGCACGCATGTGCCGTAGCTCGTGCCGCTCATCCGCGCATCCGACAGACGGACCATATCGCGGACGCCCTGGGCCAGCAGCTTTTGCGGGATGGGCAGCATGCCCCATTCCGGCATCCCCGGCGCGCCCACCGGGCCGGCGCCCCTTAGCACCAGGACGCTGTCGGCCGTCACGGGCAGTTCCGGGTCGTCGATCCGGGCCAGCATGTCGGCAAAGCTGTCGAAAACAAGGGCAGGCCCCTCGTGCTGCAGCAGGCGCGAATCGGCGGCGGCGCGTTTCAACACGGCGCCGCGGGGGGCCAAGCTACCCCGCAGCACGACCAGGCCGCCTGTGCCATAGACCGGATCGGCCATTGGGCGGATGACGTCCTCGTCGAAAATCTCGGCACCGGCCAGACCATCGCCGAGCGTCTGGCCGGTGACCGTCAAGCACGACAGGTCGAGCTTCGAAGCGATGCGGGTCAGCAAGGCAGGGATGCCGCCGGCGTAGAAGAAATCCTCCATGAGGTGCTTGCCCGAGGGCTGAACGTTGCACAGCACGGGGAGGCGCTCGCTGGCGGCAGCGAAATCGTCGAGGTCGAGCGCTACCTCGGCGCGGCGTGCCATCGCGATCAAGTGGATCAACGAGTTCGTGGAGCCGGACAGGGCCATGTCCGTCAGGACTGCATTGAGAAAGGCAGCACGGGTCATGATGTCGCGGGGACGCAGGTCTTCCCAGACCATGTCGACAATGCGGCGTCCAGCGCGGGACGCCATCTGCGCATGGGTCGAGTCGACCGCGGGGATGGCGCTCGCGCCGGGCAGCGTCATCCCCAGAACCTCGGCCAGGCTCGCCATGGTTGCGGCGGTCCCCATGGTGTTGCAGACGCCGGCCGAGCGTGCGGTGCCCTCGCCGATGCGGCGCCAGGCGGCCTCGTCCAGCTTGCCCGCTCGGAAATCGGCCAGCGCCTTCCAGCTGCTCGACCCGGTTCCCAGGCTGGTGTCGCCGCGATAGTGCCCGCGCAGCATGGCGCCGGCCGGGACGAACACGGCCGGCACGTTCATCGATGCCGCCCCCATCAACAAGGCGGGCGTCGTTTTATCGCAGCCGCCCAGCAGCACCGCCCCATCGATCGGGTGAGAGCGCAGGATCTCCTCGGTCTCGAGTGCCAGCAGGTTTCGGTAGATCAGGGTGCTCGGGCGCACGAACGCCTCGCCGACGCTCAGCGCCGGCATCACGACCGGGAAGCCGCCGGCCTGCCAAACACCGCGCTTCACGTCCTCGACCCGTTGCGGGAAATGCGTATGGCAGGGATTGAGGTCGGACCAGGTCGTGACGATGCCGATGACCGGCTTGTCGCGAAAATCCTCGGCCACAAAGCCCATCTGCTTGGTGCGATACGATTTGTGGTTACCCGGCTGGCCCGGCGCCGCGAACCAGCGTTGGCTTCGGAGCTCCGCAGTGGTTTTCCGCGACCGTGTCACTGTTGACCCGTTATTTGTTATAACAGTAGGCTCGCGCCAATGATCGGCGGCTGTCAACGCCGGCGAAATGGGATGGAGAACATCATGGCCGCACTCGATCGGGTCATCGGCACAGCGATCCTCGCCACCGCGCTCCTGTGTGGCCCGGCCATGGCCGACCCGAAGCTGACGATCGTCTCGCAGTGGAGCGCAGGCGCGGAAGGTGCGGCCATGAATGCGTTTGGCGACCTGGTGACGAAGGCTGGCGTGAAGTGGGAGCACAATCCGGTTTCAGGCTTCACCACCGATATGATGAACAAGCTGCGCGCCGACATCATCGCGGGACGGCCGCCGGCCGCGTCGCAGCTCAAAGGGCCGGAGATCCGGAGCTGGTCAGCCATCGCCGGCACGGTCAACCTGGACAGTCTGGTCGTCGGCACGGACTACGAGAAAATGATCCCGGCCGCGCTCGCCGCACTGCATAAGCCCAAGGGCGATTGGATCGCGATCCCGCTGCAGATCTACCGCGTCAATACGATGTATGCCTCGAAGGCCGCGCTGGACAAGATCGGCGCGACCGCGCTTCCCCGCACGTGGGACGACTTCAACGCGATGGCGGAAAAGATGAAGGCGGCGGGCATCGCCACGCCGGTCGCGACGGGCGGCCTCGGCTGGACCGACACGATGGACTTCGAGCTGGTTCTGGCCGGCTTGTCTGCCGATGCCTATCGGCGAGCCATCATGCAATTGGACGACAAAACATTGCGCGGCCCCGAGGTCCTGGCCGCGTTCACAGAACTGCGCCGCCTGACGGGCTGGATGAACCCAGCCAACGCCGGACAGCACTGGAGCGTGTTCATCCCAAGCCTGATGAAGGGCGAGTATGGACTAATGCTGATGCATGGCGGCGCGTCCGGCGTGTTGAAGCGGGCCAACTTGGTCGAGGGACGCGACTACCTGTGCGGCCCGACGCCGGATAACAATCCCAAGCCCATGTTCGACATGAACGTCGACAGCATCATCTTCTGGGACACGAAGAACCCGGACTTCCTGGCTGGGCAGCAGGCGACGGCGAAGGTGGCGATGGGACGCGAATTCAACGAGGTGTTTACCAAGCTGAACGGCTCAATTCCCGTGCGCACCGACGTCGATCTGTCCGATGCCGCCTATCAGCCGTGCCAGCGCGACGCCGCCCGAAACTTGAAAGAGTCGCTGGCGGCCGACACCATCGTCCTGAGCCTGGGACACAACATGGCGCAGACCAACGAAGTCACGGCGGCGATGCGCGACGTGATCACGGAGTTCATGCACAACCCGGCCATTTCACCCGAAGCGGCGCAGAAAAGCCTGGTGGAGGCGGCCGACGGCGTTCGATAGCTTGCGGCGCCCGGCGCGCCGCCCATTGAGGATACGCATTCTAGACCCGGCGGCGAAGGGCGTCGCGGGCCTGGTTCTCGCCGTCGCTGTCCTATACGTGGTCGGCTTCACGCTTTGGACGCTGTGGATCTCGTTCACGGGATCGACGCTGCTGCCGGACTACGCGCTGGTGGGGTTCAGGAACTACCAGCGCCTGTTCAATACCCGGGTGTTTCAGATCGCCAACGTGAACCTGGTGATCTACGGCGTGTCCTTCGTGGTGCTTGCGGCCGGCCTCGGGTTGCTGCTCGCGATCCTGGTGGATCAGAAGGTCCGGGCGGAGAACCTGCTCCGGACGATCTACCTGTACCCGATCGCCCTTTCCTTCGTCGTTACCGGCACGGTGTGGACGTGGATCCTCAATCCCAGCATCGGCGTCCAGCACTTCGTGCGCGGGCTTGGCTGGACCACGTTCCGGTTCGACTGGATCGTCGATCGCGACCTGGCGATCTACACCGTGGTGATCGCTGCGGTGTGGCAGGCTTCGGGCTTCGCGATGGCGCTGCTGCTGGCCGGGCTGCGATCGCTGGATGGCGATCTGTATAGGGCGGCGCAGATCGACGGTGCCGGCGCCACGCGCATGTATCTGCGGATCATGATCCCGGCGATCTGGCCGATCGTGGCGTCCGTGCTCGTGATCCTGCTGCAGTTCGCGGTGAAGACCTATGACCTGGTGCGGGCCTTGACGGGCGGAGGTCCCGGCTTGTCCACGATGCTGCCGACCAATGTCGTGTATGACTTCATGTTCCAGCGCAGCTTGATGGGGGTGGGCTCGGCCGCCGCGATCCTGCTGTTGCTGTCCGTTCTGGTGGTCATCTTGCCATCCATCCTGATGCCGGCGCTTCGCCGGCGCGACCGAGCGCAGCATGGTTGAGCGTGCCACCCCGGCACGGCTCGCGCTCCATGCCACGCTGGCCGGCTTCGCACTGTTCTACCTGGCGCCCCTGATCGTCGTGCTGCTGAATTCGGTCCGCAGCTTCGAGGAAATCGCGCAGACCTCGGTCCTAGGGTGGCCGCAGGCCTTCCATTGGCACAACTGGGTCGAGGCGTGGAGCAGCTACTGCTTCGCCGGCGCCTGCACCGGCATCCAGCCGTACATGCTCAACTCGCTGATCATCGCGGTCCCGGCGACGCTCGTGTCGACGATGCTGGGCGCGATCAACGGCTATGTGCTGTCGCTGCACCGGTTTCGCGGCGCCGGGCTGTTGTTCGGGGTCGTGACGTTCGGCGTGTTCCTGCCAGCGCAGGTAAAGCTCGTGCCCTGGGCGCTCACCTTGCGCGAGCTTGGCCTGTCGGGCAGCACGGGGGGCTTGGTCTTGATCCACATCGTGCAGGGCATCAGCTTCACCACCCTGCTTTGCCGCAATTACTACGTGAACGTGCCGCTGGATATCTTGAAAGCGGCGCGCATCGACGGCGCCGGATTTTTCCAGATCTTCCGACGCATCATCTTGCCGCTGTCGCCGCCGATCCTGATCGTCACGGTCATCTGGCAGTTCACCGGCATCTGGAACGAGTTCCTGTATGGCATCACCTTCACCGACGGCGCGAGCCGTCCGGTGACGGCCGCATTGATGGCGCTGACTGCCAACGTGGCGCAGGCTCGGGAATACGGGATCGAGAGCGCCGCCGTGCTGCTGGCTGCGCTGCCGACCTTGCTGGTCTATGTGTTCGGCGGCCGATACTTCGTACGCGGCCTCACCGCCGGTGCGGTGAAATAGCGATGTCGGCTTTGTCGATCCACGGTCTGGACGTCCAGTTCGGCAAGCAGCCAGTGCTGCGCGGCATCGACCTTGAAATCGAGAGCGGTGAGTTCGTCGTGCTGGTCGGGCCATCCGGCTGCGGCAAGTCCACGCTGCTGAACGTCATTGCCGGACTTGAGACCGCCAGTGCCGGGCGGATCGAAATCGGCGGCCGCGACGTATCGCGCCTGGCGCCGAAGGATCGCGACATCGCCATGGTGTTCCAGAGTTATGCGCTCTACCCGGCCATGACCGTCCGCGGCAACATCACCTTCGGCATGCAGTGCCGCGGGGCGTCGCGCGCAGAACAGGATGCGGCGGTCGCCCGCGTCGCGTCGCTGCTGCAGATCGGGCATCTCCTGGACCGCCGGCCCGCAGCCCTGTCGGGCGGACAGCGGCAGCGCGTGGCGATGGGCCGGGCGCTTGTGCGCGATCCCATCCTGTTCCTGTTCGACGAACCGCTATCGAACCTGGATGCCAAGCTGCGGGTGGAGATGCGCAAGGAGATCCGGCGCTTCCACCAGGCATTGGGCACCACGATCGTCTACGTCACGCATGACCAAGTGGAGGCGATGACGCTGGCGAGCCGCGTCGCCGTGATGCGCGACGGGGTGGTGCAGCAGTTCGCCGATCCTCAGACCATCTACGACAGCCCCGCCAACCTGTTCGTGGCCGCCTTCATGGGCTCACCGCCGATGAACGCGATCCCGGCCGTTCTGGAGGCGGCCGGGCCGGGCGTGGTCGCAGTCGTCGGTGGCGCCGCACCACAGCGCCTTGCGCTGCCGCACAATTCGGCATGCCTCGCCGCCTGGATCGGCCGGCCCGTGGTGCTCGGGATCCGGCCCGAGTGCCTGGCGCTTCGGGGTGAGGGGCAGGGCCTTTCGGCCCGGGTGGAGATGACGGAGATCACCGGAGCCGAAACGATGGCTGTGCTGGATCTGGCCGGAACGGAGATCATTGCCCGGCTTGGAGCGGCCGATCGGCCGGCGCCCGGTACGGCCGCCCGCCTCGTCGTCGATACCGGCAAAGCCTGCCTGTTCGATGCCGATACCGAAGAAAGGATCGCCTGATGCCGCAGCCGATGTACCCCGACCTGGCCGGCCAGGTGGTGCTCGTGACCGGAGGCGCCACCGGGATCGGCGCGGCCCATGTGGAGGCGTTCGCGGCCACGGGCGCCCGCGTCCGCTTTCTGGACATCCAGGAGCAGGACGGTGCGGCCCTTGCCCACGCCAACAAGGGGCTTGGGCGCGACGTGGCGTTCATTCCCTGCGATCTGATGGACCTTCCCCGGCTGCAGGCCGTCATCGAAGCGGTCGGCGCCGCCGATGGCCCCATCTTCGCGCTGGTCAACAACGCGGCGGTCGATCAGCGCCACGCGTTTACCGACATCACCGCTGAGGACTTCGACTGGATGATGCGGGTCAACCTTCGCCATGTCGTGTTCGCCGCCCAGCATGCCGCGGTGCAGATGCGCCAGGCCGGCCGTGGCAGCATCGTCAACACCAGCTCTGTCGCTTGGATGCGCGGGATCGGCAGCCTGCAGCTCTATAGCGCTGCGAAGGCCGCGATCATCGGTCTTACGAATTCTTTGGCGCGCGAATTGGGCCCGGACCGGATCCGCGTTAATTCCGTTGCGCCCGGCAACGTGCCCACGCCCCGGCAGCACGCCCTGTGGTCCACTCCGGAGCGGGACGCCGAAATGAGGGCGCTGCAATGCCTTCCGGATACGATTGTGCCGGCCGACATCGCCAATGCGGCCGTCTTCTTGTGCTCCGACGCGGCGCGCATGATCACCAAGCAGTGCCTGGTCGTGAACGCCGGGTCGCTCTAGGGGCAGGATGACAATGGCGCGACGACCCGGCGGTCGTCGACCCGGGGCAGCCCTCGGGAGCGTGGAGCTTCGAGCCGTGTAGGAGGTCCGGACCTTAGCTTCGCATGTTGCATCCTCGTCCGCTTTCAAGTCTAACAACGGCGTTGGACCGACGTAGATCGGCAATGATGGGATGGAGAAGCGTCTTGACGATACGCACACGTATTCCCGCTTTCGCAGCGCTTACCGTCCTCGCGACCATCGTCCATCTCACGTCCGCTCAGGCAGCTGGGCCGGAGATCGTCGCCGGGCCCGGCGGCGATCCGCAGTGCAACGTTCCCTGGACGGCACAGACCAAGTTCTTCAAGTTCGCGCGCAAGCCGGGTCCCTATCGGATCGCGCTCGCCAACGGATTTATCGGCAACACCTGGCGAATTCAGATGATCAAGACGGCGAAGGCGTATGCCGAGCAGCCGGACGTCAAGAAAGACCTCAAGGAGTTTAAAGTCGTCTCCACCGGGGAAGACATCGCAGCGCAGATCTCGGCGATCAATAACTTCATCGACTCCGGCTACGACGCCGTGGTGGTCGACGCGCAGAATCCGACCGCGTTCAAGTCGGCCATCCGCCGGGCGCAGCAGGCCGGGGTCGTGCTCGTCGCCTTCGACAACACGCTCGACACTGAAGAGGCGATCAACGTCAACGTCGATCAGGAAGGTCTCGGCAAGTATTGGGGCGAGTGGCTGGTCAAGAACATCCCGAACGGCGGCACGATCCTCGAGGTTCGCGGCGTGGCTGGGACGTCGGTCGATAACGACCGGCATAAGGGGATTCAGGACACGCTGAAGGCGTCCGGCAAGCCGTTCCAGACCGTCGAGGTGGTTGGTAAGTGGGATGACGGGACGGCACAGAAGGTATCCGCAGACGCGATCGCCATCCACAAGCACTTCGACGGCATGACCGCGCAGGGCGGCTCGACCGGCATGGTTCGCGCGTTCATCGACGCTGGCCAGCCTCTGGTTCCAGCGGCTGCCGAAACCGAGAACGGGTTCCGCAAGCTATGCCTCGCCGACGGCGACAAGGGACTGAGATGCGCCTCCGGTGGCACCGGCCCGGCGCAAGTCGCCGTCGCGATCAAGACCGCGATCTCGGCATTGCGCGGCGACGTGGTGCCGCAGTCGATCCGGCTGCCGCTCGCCCATGTCGAGTTCCCGGATCTGAAGGCGGGCGACAACACCTTCCCCGACCAGAGCGACAACTTCTTCGTCGGCAATGCCTTCCCAACCTGCGGGATCAACTTCACGTCGCAGGAGATCATGGGTCAGTCCGAGGGCAACCAGTAGGCCTTGAGCGGCGCGGACAGACTCGGACCTGCCGCCGCACCGCTGCTTCGCCTGAGTGGGTTGAGCAAGAGCTACGGCGGCGTGCGCGCGCTGACCGGTGTGGACCTTCAGGTCCATGCCGGTCGCATCCACGCGATCCTCGGCGAGAACGGCGCGGGGAAGTCGACGCTCATCAAGTGCGTCTCGGGAGTGGTGCAGCCGGACAGCGGAACCATGGCGCTCGACGGAAACCTGGTCCGCTTCGCCTCGCCTGCTGCCGCCAACCAGGCGGGCGTCGTCTGCATCTTCCAAGAACTTTCACTCGTGCCGGACCTGTCCGTCGCGGACAACATCCTGATCAGCAACCCGCCGCGCCGATTCGGGATGATCGACCGCCGTGCACAGCGCCGGCTGGTCGAGGCGGCTCTGGCACGGGCGGGTGCGGAGGGCATCCACCCGATGGCGCGGGTCCGCGACCTGCCGCTGTCGCGGCGGCAGTTGGTGGAGATCGCCAAGGCGCTCGCCCGCAATCCGCGCTTGCTGATCCTCGACGAAGCGACGTCGGCGCTGACCGCAAGCGACGTCGCCTCCGTGTTCCGGGTCCTCAAGCAGCTCCGCAGCGAGGGCTTGGCGCTGCTCTACATCTCGCATCGGATGCAGGAGATTGCCGAACTCGCCGACGAGTGCAGCGTGTTCCGGAACGGTCAGCACGTCGCCACCTTCGCGACCGGAACGAAATCGGACAACGACATCGTGCAGATGATGATCGGACGCGAGTACGACCAGGTCTTCCCGCCGAAGCGGCCGCCGCCGAGTGACTCGGCGCCGCCCGTGCTCGACGTGCGCAAGCTCTCCTGGGCGGGGATGCTGAAGGACATCTCCCTGCAGGTCCGGGGCGGCGAAGTCGTCGGGCTCGGCGGACTCGATGGGCAAGGACAGCGCGAGTTGCTGCTCGCGCTGTTCGGTGTGCTGCGCGGCGTGACGGGAGACATCCTGATCCGCGGCCGCAAGGTCACGATCGAAGACCCGAGCCAGGCCAAGCGCGCGAGCAACGGAATCGCCTTGATCCCGGAGGACCGCAAGACGGAAGGCCTGATGCTGCCGATGAGCGTGGGGCAAAACCTTTCGTTCGCCTCGCTCGGCCGGCTTTCGAAAGGCGGCATCGTCGACCGTGCGGCCGAGCGCCGCGAGATCGACGCGATGCTGCGCTTGCTCGCGATCAGGACGGCGGACGTGGACACAACCCCGGTCGCCGCGCTCTCGGGCGGCAATCAGCAGAAGGTGGTCATTGCCAAATGGCTGATGACGCGCCCGCAGATCATCCTGCTCAACGACCCGACCCGCGGCATCGACGTCGGCACCAAGCAGGAGATCTACCGGCTGCTGCGCCAGCTTGCCGACGATGGAGCGGCCATCGTGCTCTACTCGACCGACTATGCCGAACTGATCGGCTGCTGCGATCGCGTGCTCGTGCTCTACGACGGGGCGATCCGGCGCGAGTTGACCGGCGGGGGCATCACCGAACAAGCCCTTGTTGCAAGCGCACTCAACATCGGCGCCGCCGAGGCGGCCGCGAGCGGGATCGGCGCATCATGACGGAATGGCGCTACCGTCTGGCCGACCAGAAAGGGACGCTGTCGGCCGCGCTCGTGTTCGTCGTGATCTTTGCAATGTACGCCACGAATCATGATGGCGGGTTCAGTGCGAACGTGCTGCAGACGGCGGCCAATAAGGGCGTGCTGCTCGCCTTCGTGGCGGTCGCACAAACCTTCGTCGTGCTGACGGCCGGGATCGATCTTTCGATCGGCGCCATCTTCATCCTTGCCGATTGCCTGGCCTCCACGATCGTTCTTGGCTCGCCCGCCATGACCGCGCTGGGCGTCGTCGGCGTGCTGCTGACCGGTGCCGCCTGCGGCGGCCTGAACGGCATCATCGTCGTCTATGGCCGGCTGCAGCCAATCGTTGCGACGATCGCGACGGGCGCGATCTATTTCGGTGCGGCGCTGGCGCTGCGCCCCAATCCGGGCGGCGACGTCAACTCCGACCTTGCCGACGCCATCACTGGGCAGTTGGCTGGCGGCGTTCCCGCCAGCATCGTTACCCTGATCGTCCTGATGCTCCTCATCTGGGTGCCGTTCCGCCGCTCCGTCTGGGGGCGGGCCGTCTATGCCATCGGCTCGTCCGAACCCGCCGCCTACATGTCCGGCGTGCCAGTCCGTCCCGCCAAGCTGCTCGCTTACGTGCTAGCCGGCGTGTTCGCAGCACTCGGCGGCCTGATGCTGGCGTTCTTCACCTATTCGGGCGAGGCGTCGTCCAGCAACACATCCACCTACACGCTGGGCTCGATCGCAGCCGTGGTGATCGGCGGCGTGTCGCTGTTCGGCGGTTCCGGCAGCGCGGTGGGCGCAATCTTCGGCGCCTTCATCTTTCGCACCATCAACGACCTGCTGTTCGTCTTCGACCTCGACCCGCTCTGGCAACCGCTATTTCTTGGCCTCGTGCTCCTCGTCGCCGTCTCGCTCGGCTCCCTGCGGCTGCTCGTGATCCGCAATCGGCTGGACATGTTTGTGCCATGACGGCGGTGCGCTTGCCTTCGTTCATGCGCCGCGTCGACCCGGCGGTGGCGACCGCGTTCGGCTGTATCGTCCTTCTGCTGCTCGTCGGCAGCCTCTACACGACGAGCTTCCTATCGCCGCAATACCTGCTGCAGCAACTCCAGGTCGGCTCGTTTCTGGCGCTCATCGCCACGGGGATGATGCTGGTGATCCTGCTCGGGCAGATCGACTTGTCGATCCCGTGGGCGGTCGCGGTCGGCGGCATGACCTCGACGGCTGCCGCAGGATACGGGCCAGTGGGCGACGTGCTCGCGATTCCGTTCGGCATCCTGTGCGGCGCCCTCGTCGGCGCCACGAACGGGTTCGGTGTCGCCTATCTCCGCGTCCCCTCGATGATCTTCACGCTTGGCGTCAATGCGGTCGCGCAGGGGCTGATGATCCTGCGGACGGGTGGTTCGGCGCCGCAAGACCAAGCCACGGCGGCGATGCGCGTGCTGGCGACCGGACATTGGGTCGGGGCGGTCCCGAATGCCGTCTGGGTGTGGCTCACCGTTGGCGCTCTGGCGGTGTTCGTCTTGGGGCGGACCACCTTTGGCCGTGCGATCTACGCCATCGGCAACCGCGAGCAGGCCGCCTACCTGTCCGGAGTGCGCACGAGGCGGGTGGTATTTGCGGCGTTCGTGATCGCGGGCGGGCTATCCGGGTTTGCAGGAACGCTGCTGGCGGGTTACTCGGGCAAGGCCTATCAGGGCATGGGCGACCCCTATCTGCTGCCTGCCATCGCCGCAGTCGTGCTCGGCGGCACCTCGATCCTGGGCGGGCGCGGTTCGTTCCTGGGCACGACGGCGGGCGTCATCCTGATCACCCTGCTGCAGTCCATCCTCTCCGTCATGCAGATCGCCGACGCCGGACGACAGGTGATCTATGGCGTCGTCATCTTGGTGATGCTGCTGCTGTATGGCCGCTCGGCCCGCGTCGGCTACTGACGACGCTTCGCGGCCGCCGCCACGGCTTGGTTCGCTGATGGCCGCGCCCGGACACCCGAGAGAACCGTAGCCGGATGGTCGCCATCGCACACGATCGCCGCAATCGTGCAAGCTGGGCGCCCATGCGCCTGCGCTGCACTATGCAGAGTCCAGACAGCACGCCACAGAGCAGGGCAAAACTGGATGGTTCGGGAACGTCGGTGGGGGTGAGGACCACGTCCTGAGTGGAGTAGGAAGCTCCATCAGCTTGCGAGTAGTAGAAGGAGCCTGGGTGAAAGGATGGGTAAAGATCTAGAAAAAGGGCAAAGTCATTTGCTGCCGGGTCGATCACGCCGGCGACGGTGTGCCCGCCGGGGAAAATGACGGTCGTGGCGATCACGATGAGATTGAACACGCCGGTGAACCCAGCCTCGGGTCCTCCGTCCGATACGATATTCAAACCCGTCACAGTCAGTCCCGAGATGGCCGACGGATCGGGTTTGGCTGGATCGAAGGTAAAGCTGAAGGAGCCTCTGACCGGATCGACAGGTGCTGTGCCAGTGCCGGCGACTTGGAAACCAGCGGCGGTAAACCCGTAAGCGAAATTTATGGGCGCGGCGCTAGCACCATCAATGCCGCACGTTGCCAGCAGGCCAGCAACTAAAATACATGCTCGCATTCCATTGCTCCGTCTTTGTAAAAGCAAGGCCGTCCACCTCGACCGAACGATCCCCGTGATCGACGCTGCAACGGAGCACGGCCGCCGTGGCGGCAGCATCGGCCGGCCGTGAAACGTTGGCGAGCTTGCGGCAGCAGAGCGGGAGGACGGTTCAAATCTTTTATTCGCTTGTGCCTTTCCCCTCGGCTTCAGCGGGAGGACGGTTCAAATCTTTTATTCGCTTGTGCCTTTCCCCTCGGCTTCAAGCGCCACAAGCCAATTCGGCTTTCGCCCGCGTCCGCTCCATTCCTTTCCGTCCGGCGAGCGGTGCTTGGCGAGCGAGGCGTCGCTGCTCTGCTTCTTCTCGACACGTCGAGCGGGGCGAGGCGCCGCCATGAGGCCGAACAGCTCGGCGACCGTTGTATTAAGGCTGGCAACACGCTCTTCGATTTCGGCACGGAGGCTCGACATCGCTTCAGCCTGCTTCTCGGCGAACTTTGCCCCGGCGCTCTCAGCAAGCGCCTTCAGTTCTTCGGCGCTCATCGTGTCTAAATTGATGGTTGTCGATTTCTGCGCCATCATCGCCACTCCACGAAATGAGTCGCTAAAGTAACCTGATATCCGGCTTACGGCTACCAGACGAAAGCGGCGGTGGCCGGGCGCGTTGAGCGATTGTCACTGCTCCCGTTTGCAAACCCGTCCGAGCCGGTCATTGTGCCGGCAACAACGGGAGGACGCAGAATGCGCAGACTGCTGGTGATGGCCGCCGCGGCGCCGTTCCTGACCGCTGCAGGGCCGAGCCAACTGCTGATCGGGATCGACGGCAAGACGTTCTTCGAGGCCGCCGCCGTCCGAAATGGGCCTGGCGGCCACGACTCGGTGGCGGTGCTGGACATCTCGGACCCGGCGCGTCCCCAGGTGACCGGGCAGCTGCCGCTGCCCAACACGGTGTTCGGGCCTCCGACCAACCTGCAGATCACGCCGGACGGCACGCTGGGTCTGGTTGCGAACTCCATCACGACCGTGGAGAAGGATGGTGCCTGGGCGGCTGCGCCCGACGACACCCTGCATGTGCTGGACCTGACTGCAAAGCCGCCGAAGCTGGTCGAGACGATCAAGGTGGGCCGCCAGCCGTCCGGATTGTGCATCGGCCCCGATGGGCACATTGCCCTCGTTGCGAACCGGGCGGGCAAGAGCGTCTCGCTATTGCGCATCGACGGCACGACCGTCAAGCAGGTGGCCGAAGTGGCGCTGCCCGACCAGG
The DNA here is from genome assembly GCA_965213855.1 of Acetobacteraceae bacterium. Taxonomy (GTDB): domain Bacteria; phylum Pseudomonadota; class Alphaproteobacteria; order Acetobacterales; family Acetobacteraceae; genus JBBROS01. The sequence goes on from CBDCAA010000008.1 coordinate 86,614, forward strand.
CAGCGGCCGTCGCGATCACGCCGGACGGCAAGCGCGCCTTCGTGGCGATGAACCTGGCCGGCACCGTCGGCGTGCTCGCGATCGATGGCGACACGGTGACCTACGACAAGAAGAACGACATCCCGACCGGCCCGGGCGTGTACAACCTGGACATCACGCCCGATGGCCGCACCGTGGTGGCGGCCAACACCGCGACCGACGGCAATGGCAGCCTGACCACCCTGGCGCTGATCGATGCGGCCGGCGCCCATCCGCACGTCGTCGGCTTCACGACGGTGGGGCAGGGGCCCGAGGGGCTGGCGATCTCGCCGGACGGCAAATGGGTGGCGGTGCCGCTGCTGAACGGCTCCTCCTCGCTGCACACCGCACCGGGCTATCATCCGAACGGGGTGCTGGACGTGTTCGCCCTGAACGGCCAGGCGCTGACCTTGGCCGGAGAGGCGGATCTGGGGGCGATCCCGGAAGGCGTCGCGTGGAGCCCGGATAGCCAGTGGCTCTATGTCGGCAACTACAACGACAAGACGTTGCAGATCTTGCACATGGACGGCGGCAAGCCGGTGGACGCGCGGACGGTTCCGTTGCCGGGTCAGCCCGCCAGCTTGCGGGGAACGGCGCGGTAGGACGAGGTGGCGGCGCGGCACGCGTCTGGCGCCTCGGGTTCAGCGACGGATTGACCACGCCCGCATCATTGCCCGCTTTTTGCGCTCCGGCAGGCTCGGCTTCTGGTATGATCACCACGGAAGGGACCCATAGCCGCCACATCGATGCGGAGCGGCTCGCGTCCCGGTCCGGGGGAGACGACCGCCATGAGCACACGACGACGTTTGCTGGCTGCGGCCCTGGCCGCCCCGATCATCCGGACGGCCCGGGCGGAGAGCGCGCCCACCATCCGGGTCGCCCGCATCCAGGGCGTGAACTTCCTGCCGATGCAGGTGATGCAGCGGCGCCGGCTGGTGGAGAAGCACGCGGCCCGGCTGGGCATACCCGATGGCGTCGCCGAGTGGTTCGACTTCCCCGGTGGCGGCAACGCGACCGACGCGATGCTCGCGGGCAACATCGACGTCGTCAATGCCGGGCCCGGCAACCTGCTGCTGCTGTGGGACCGCACGAAGGGCGGCGTGAAGGGTATCGTGTCGAACTCCGCATTGCCGGCCGTGCTGGTCGCGCGGGAGGAGCGGCTGCGCCGGATCACCGATTACGGCCCGCAAGACCGGATCGCGGTCCCGACCGTGCTGGTGTCGACACCGGCGATCCTGATCCAGATGGCGTGCGAGCAAGCGTACGGGCCCGAGAACTGGAAGCGGCTCGACGCCAGCACCGTCCAGATGGGCCACCCGGACGCCTTGATCGCGCTGAAGAACCCGGGCCACGAAGTACGCAGCCACTTCGGCTCGCCGCCATTCATCGGGCGCGAGCTGCGGGAGGTGCCGGGCGCGCACGTGGTCACGAACTCGGCGGAGATCTTGGGTTCGCCGCTATGCACGGCGGTGATGTTCGGGCTGACGCGCTATGCGCAGCGCCAGCCCGGCATGATCCGCGCGCTGATGGATGCGTCGGCGGAGGCGGTCGCGTCGATCCGAGATGATCCGGCCGCCGCGGCCCAGGATTACCTGGAGGTCTCACGCGACCGTATGGCGCCGGAGGAGCTGACGGCGTTGCTGCAGCAGCCCGACATGGTGTTCGACACGAAGCCGGCGGGCACGTTCAAGTTCGCGGAGTTCCTGCATCGCACGGGCACGCTGCGGACCAAGCCCGCCGCGTGGACAGACTACTTCATCCCCGAGGCGGCAGGGCTTGGGGGTAGCTGACGCCCATCGGCGCGATTGAGCCGAACGTCCAGCCTGTCACGCCTGCCGCTACTGGGGTGCGATGGTCCAGAACGTCGCGAAGCCGTTGTTCACGCCGGTGAGCCGGGTGCGGTAGGCGGTCGGCTGAAGGTACTCGCCCAGCGGAAAGTAAGGGACCTGGTCCATCGCCTCGCGCTGGATGTCCTCGCAGATCGCCTTCTGCTTGGCCTCGTCGGTCACGGACAGCCAGTCCTGCCGCAGGGCCTCCAGCTTCGGGTCGTTGGACCAGCCAGGCCAGCCGGCCTCGCCGTTGCCGCGCAGCGCGATGTGTCCGGCCGGATTGCTCCAGTCGAGGCCGGCCCAGCCCGTGACAAAGCACGACCACCCGCCGGATTCGACCGGCTGCTTGCTGTTGCGGCGCTGGAGCATGGTGCCCCAGTCGGTCGCGACGTAATCCACGGTCATGCCGATGCTCTTCATCGTGTCGGCCGCGACGTCGGCCATCGCCTTCAGGGTCACGTAGTCGGTCGGCACGAGCAGCACGACCTTCTCGCCCTTGTAGCCCGCATCCTTAAGCTCCTGGCGCACCTTGGCGAGGTCCCGCGGGCCCTGGATCGGACCCAGCCCGGCGTCGCTCGCCATCGGCGTGCCAGGGCCGAAGAAGCCGAGTGGCACGTGCGACAGCGCCGGGTCGGGTGTGATCGCCTGCATGAAGTTGGCCTGGTCGATCGCGTGCAGCACTGCGCGGCGAATGGCCGGGTTGTTGAATGGCGGCTGCAGGTGGTTGGGGCGCATCATCTCCACAAGCCCGGTCGGGTCCGGCAAGGTGACGCGGATGTTGCGGTCGCGCTTGAGCAGGTCCAGCAGATCGAGTGCCGGGTACTCCCACCAGTCCTGCTCACCGGACTGTAGGGCGGCGGCGGCGGTGGCGGAGTCGGGGATGGTCGTCCACTCGACCCGGTCGAAGTGCACAACCTTCGGCCCGGCGGTCCAGTCCGCGGTTCCACCCTCCCGCGGCACGTAGGCCTGGTTCTTCTCATAGACGTTGCGCGCGCCGACGATCCGTTCGCCGGCGACGAACTTGAACGGGCCGGAGCCGGTCATCTCGGTGATCTGGGCGAAGGGGTCGGTGTTGGCCAGCCGCTCCGGCATCATCGCCGGCATCGGCGAGGCTGCCTTGCCCAACGCGGCCGGAAGCAGCGGGAAAGGCCGTTTCAGGCGAAAGCGGATCGTGCGGTCGTCGGGGGCCGACAGATCGTCCGTGGCACTCATCAGCGCGTCGCCCAGGGCGTCCCGCTTGGACCAGCGGCGAATGCTGGCGACGCAGTCCCGCGCCAGCACGGGACTGCCGTCGTGCCACAGCAGGCCGGGCCGGAGCGTCAAGGTCCAGAGCTTGCCGTCGTCGTCGACGGTGTGGCCCGCGACCATCTGCGGCTGCGGCGCAAAGCTGCCGTCCTGCCCATAGAGGGTGTCGAACACCATGTAGCCGTGGTTGCGGGTGATGTAGGCGGTGGTCCAGTGCGGGTCGAGGAAGGACAGGTCCACCTGGGGGATCAGCTTCAGCGTGCTCGCCGACGCCGCTCTCACGAGGGCCGGCCGTGCGAGCGGGGCGGCGCCGAGCCCGGCCAGGAGGGTGCGTCGTTTCATGCTGGGAGACCCCGTCGCTTCGTCTGCGCGAGCATAACCGCCTCGTGCCTGGTTCCGTAGCACTGTTTCCAACATCGCATCGATATCGACACGTTCCGTTACCCGTTCCATAATGCCGCCGGACGGGGAAATGGCGATGCAAACGACCTGCAATGTCCTTCTGGAGCTGCAGCCCGCGAGCGTGACGCAGGTGCGGGCGCGGATCGCGGCGATGGAGCAGCAGCAGAAGCAACTCGCGATCGCCTACAGCGCGATCAAGGCGGCCATCCCGCAGCTCCACTTCATGTCCGTGACCATCTTCCCCGACGACGTGTACGATCCGATCCTGGTGATCGAGGTGAACTTCGACGGCCCCCCGGGTCCGTTCTGGACGCTGTTCGAGCATGCCTTCAACGAAGACCTGCGTGCCATCCTGCGCTGTGGCAAGGTGCCGCGGGACGGCCGCGGCGGCCTCTTCACCGCCGTGACCCGCCCCTTCTCCCGCGTGCCGATCGCGCCGCTGCTGGAAGCGCTGACCGTCGCCCCCTCCGTCGCGCACCAGGGCAACCGCGGGCTCGACCGGGGACGGATCGAAACAGAGGGGCAGCTGTTCGCCGAGGCGCAACGGGTCCTGGACACCGGCATCGTCGCACCGGGCGCATCGGCCAGCCAGGTGCACCAGGCGCTCCGCACCACGCTGTCCTCCGCGTTCGATCTCGGGCAGGCCGCGGCACCGCGGATCTCCCGGGGGCAAAGCCTCGCAGACTACGCCGAGCTGGCCGGCTTCGTGTGCCTGGCCGTGTTCGCGGCGCTCGTGCCGGGCATGCTCCTGTCGCTTGTCGTGCCGCGAGCGGCGGCGGCGGCGTTGCTGCTGGCGGCTGGCGCGATCATGGCCGCGCGGCTGGACCTTCCAAAAGGTGCCGCGCCCGGTCCCCGGATGGTCGAAGCCTTGGCGCTGGCGGGCGTGGCCCTGCTGGTGTTCGGCCTCGGCGTGACCGCTGCCATCGCCGTCCTTGCCTCGATGCACCATTGGCGCCCCGAGCATTTCGGCGCTCGGTTCGCCGCCGTCCTGCCCCACGTCGCGCTCGGCGTGCTCGGGCTGTTTCCCACCCTCGCGGGTCTGCTGCTATGGGTACGGGCGCTCGAACGGCGCGATCCGCCGCAGGACGCGCCGCCGCGCGACGAGACGATGCTTCGCGCGATGGCCCGGCGCGAGGACCAGATCACCCAGAACCACATGGGCAGCGTCGTCCACCTGAAGCCCGGGATCCTGCGCGCGGCCGTGGTGCGGGTCGCGCTGCATGCGCTGGGGCTGGTGCTGCGCGTCGTCGCGCGCAACGGCTTTCTCGGCAGCATGCGGACCATCCATTTCGCGCATTGGAGCATCGTCAGCAACGGCGGGCGGCTGATGTTCTTCAGCAACTTCGACGGCAGCTGGGAAAGCTACCTCGACGACTTTATCGAGAAGGCCCATGGCGGGCTGACGCTGGCCTGGACCAGCGGGGTCGGCTTTCCGCCCACCCGGTTCCTCGTCCTCGATGGCGCGACGCAAGGTCGCGCCTTCAAGGCCTGGGCCCGGCACTCGATGGCCGAGAGCCTGTTCTGGTACAGCGCCTATATCGGTTTCACGGTCAACCAGATCGAGCGGCAGGCGCGCCTGGCCGATGGCCTGCGCCGGCCCGTTCTCGATGAGCGGGAGGCCTCGGCGTGGGCGATGGACCTGTGAGCATCGCCACGATGCCGGCGTCGGCGGACGGCAGCTGGCGGCTCGACGCGATGCACGCGCCGATCGCGCAGGGCCTGGTCGTCAGCCCGTTCGGACACCTGCCCGAGGGGTGCGCGCTGCTGCTGCAGCTGCCGCGAGGCTGCGGTGGCGCCTGGTTGGCGGCGTTGCGTGACGCCTGCCCGATCACGCCGGCCACCGTGAAGGTCGATCCGGCGGCGTCGATCGCCATCACCTGGACCGGCCTGCAGGCCATGTGCCTTGAAGCCGCGCCGCTCGCGACCTTCTCGCCGCCGTTCCAGGAAGGCATGCACCAGACCGACCGCAGGCGCCGGCTGAGCGACCTGCCGCACAACGGCACCGTGATCGACGGTGGGCCGCTGTGGGGCGGCAACACGCCTGAAACCTCTCCGGACCCGGACGACCCCGTCGCCCCGACCGCCTTGACCGTGCACGCCGCATTGCTGCTGTATGCCGCCGACCCCGCCGCCCTCGAGGCGGTGGAGCAGGCCGCTACGGCGAGCCTGGCCGCGCACGGCGTCATGGCCGTCCGCCGCCTGGATCTCTCGCTTCGTTACGACGCGACGCAGCGGGCGCGCGAGCATTTCGGCTTCGCCGACGGCCTGTCCCAGCCAGTGCCCTTCGGCGACGCCATCGTGTCACGCTCCGGCGATCCGCTGGCGCGCGATCCGCTGCACGGCATCGCAGCGGGAGACGTGCTGATGGGCCACCAGGACGCGCACGGTGAAGTCGCTCCCGGGCCGATCGTCGTTGCCGACGGCCGCGCCGCCGCCTTGCCCGCGGACGGCGCGCCCGAGGGGTTCCGCAACCTCGGCCTCGACGGCAGCTACCTGGTATTGCGCGAGCTGCGGCAAGATGTCGCGGCGTTCTGGACCTCGATGCACGAGGCGCTCGGCGCAAAGACCCCGGCCGACGCCGAGTGGCTGGCCAGCCGTGTCGTCGGCCGCACCATGGACGGTGACGTCCTGGTTCCGGGCGGCAGCCTGGCGCCAACCGGCGCGGAGCCGCGTAACGACTTCACCTTCTTCGGCGCCGACCGGCACGGGCTGGGCTGTCCGGTCGGGTCGCATGTGCGGCGGGCCAACCCGCGCGACGGCCTGGCGCCGGACGCGGACTCGGCGGCCGATCTGCTGACGGCGGCCAACAACCACCGCATCCTGCGCCGGGGCCGCAAGTTCGGACCGACCCTCGCCGACCCGCGCACAGACGATGGCGCGGAGCGTGGCCTGCTTTTCATGTGCCTCAATACGGACTTGGCGCGGCAGTTCGAGTTCGTGCAGCAGACCTGGATGCTCAACACCAGCTTCGGGACGCTGCTGGACGAGGCCGATCCGCTGCTGGGGCCGGAGGGGCGGTTCACCATCCCCGCCACGCCGTTTCGGCTTCGCCCGACCATCAAGACCTTCGTGCGGTTTGCAGGCGGCGAGTACTTCTTTCTGCCAAGCATCCTCGCGCTCGATTATCTCCAGACGCTCGAGCCCCGGGCGAATGCGCCGTGAACGCGTTCGACAGCCCGCCCGTCCCGCTCCCGCCGGTTCGCACCGACATCCTGCGGCCGGCCAAGACGGGCCTGACTGCCTGGGCGGTCGGCTGGGGGCTGGCCCACGTCGCGTTCGTCTTCGCGGTTCTGCGCCGGCTTCGCCCGATCCTGCGCTTCCGCGGCACAGCCCTCGTCACCCGCTATGACGACGTGCGGGAGGTGCTGCTGGCCGACGCCGACTTCCCCGTCCCCTACAAGGCGCGGCTCGATGTCATCATGGGCAACGAGCCGTTCTTCCTCGGGATGGGCGACACGCCCGCGTATCGGCGCGACGTCGGCGCCATGCGCAGCGTGGTGCGCCTGGAAGACCTGCCGCGGCGCCTCTGCCAGGCCACGGCGGCGCGGGCCGACGCCCTCGTCACGGCGTCGGGCGGACGGATCGAGGTGGTGGACCAGCTCGCGCGCAACGTGACGTTCGACGTGCTGTGCCCATACTTCGGCATCACCGACACGCCGGAGGGCGCGCTGCGGGTCTGGGCGACGCGGCTGTTCGAGTACCAGTTCGCCGATGACGGGAGCAAGGCGCTGCACGACGACGTGGCGGTGATGGCGCCGGCGCTGCGCGGACATGTCCAGGGCCTGATCGACCGGCGCCGGGCGGATCTGCAGGCCGCTGGCGGCGTGGTGCCGGACGATATCCTCGGCCGGTGCCTCGCCAAGCAGGCAGAGGGCGCTCCGGGCTTCTCGGACAGCCAGATCCGCTGCGCGCTGATCGGCTTTCTCGTCGGCGGCCTGCCGCAGCCGCCGATGGTGGTGCCGCAGGCGCTGGAGCAGCTGCTTTGTCGCCCCGCAGCGTTGGCCGGCGCACAGGCGGCGGCCAACGCCGGCGATGACGCCCTGCTGGCCGGCTACGTCTTCGAAGCGCTCCGGTTTGATCCGCTGGCCCCGGCCCTCACCCGGCAGACCGCACGCGACCACGTCGTCGCCGAGGGTACGCCGCGCGCCACGACGATCCCGGCCGGCACGACCATGCTCGTCTCCTTCGCGTCGGCCATGATGGACCCGCGCCGTGTCCGCGACCCCAGGCTGTTCAATCCGCGTCGGCCGCCCACCGACACCATGCATTTCGGCTACGGCCTCCACACCTGCTTCGGCATCCATATCAACCAGGCCCTGCTGCCGCTGGTGCTGAAGGCCCTGCTGTGCCGCCCCGGGCTGCGCCGCGAGCCGGGGCCGGATGGCCGGCTGCGCAAGCGCGGCCCCTTCGCCGACAGGCTCGTCGTCCGCTTCTAGTGGGTTCGCCGGCACGGATGGACAGCGCGGGCATCGTCCTCATGTGATCGGCATGGGAGTGTCGCCGAACGAGTTGCCGACCGTTGTGTTCCTGCACTTCCTGGGTGGGAGCGCGCGAAGCTGGGCGCCGGTGCGCACGCGACTGCCCGGCGGCCTCCGGTGCCTCGCGCTCGATCTGCCGGGGTTCGGCGACGCGAGCGATACGCCGGGCGAGACCGTGGCCGGGATGGTGGACGGCGTCGCGGCCGCGATCCGGGCCGCGTCGGTGTCCCGCTACGTGCTGGTCGGACACAGCATGGGCGCGAAGGTCGCGACCGTGCTGGCGCGCCGCGCCGAGGACGGGGAGGGCGGGCTCGACGGCCTGCATCGCCTGGTGCTGCTGGCCGGGTCACCGCCGTCGCCGGAGCCGATGGACGAGGACAAGCGCCTGGAGATGCTGGGCTGGTTCATGGGCGGCGCCGCCGCGGCCCGACAGCAGGCGGAGGGCTTCATCGACGCCAATACGGCGGAGCCGCTTCCCGCCGTGCAGCGCGACGCCGCGATCAACGACGTGCTCCGAGCCGATCCGGCGCGGTGGCGCGCCTGGCTGGACCGCGGCAGCCGCGAGGACTGGTCGGGCTCGGTCGGCGTGTTGCGGACGCCGGCGCTGATCGTGACCGGTGCCGACGACCCGTTTCTCGGTGCCGCGGGACAGGCGCGCCTGACGGCGCCGCATTTCGCCGCGCATCGCCATGTGGACTTGCCCCGCGCCAAGCATCTGCTGCCGCTGGAGCGCACCGACCGGATCGCGGCGCTGATCGAAGGGGAGCTTCGTTGAAGAACCATGGATTTGACGCCGTCCCGGACATGATCCGGTCCGACCGCACCAGTGCGCGCACCCGCGCCGTCCTGCAGGAGCGCGCCACCCCCGGCGATCCGGCCTATGCGCCGGCCGCGCTGTCGCCCGAGGCGTTCCGCACCTTGCGGGCCGTGCTCGATCGTGTGCTGCCGCAAACCGTGGTCGACGTCGCGCAGCGGGTCGATCGGGCGCTGGCGGGCGGCGCCGGCGACGGGTGGCGCTATGCCGATCTACCGCCCGACGTGGACGCCTACCGACAGGGGTTGGCGGCCCTGGATCGGGCCGCGGCGATTGCCGGCGGCTTTGCCTCGCTCGACGCCAGCGCGCAAGACGCCCTGCTCGAGGCCGTGGCAGCCGGACAGGTCGAGGTGCCCGGCAGGCTTGGCCCGGCTGCGCTGCAGCACTGGTTCGAAGATGTGCGCGGCGATGCCGTGAAGATCTACGTCGCCCACCCGGACACGTTCGCGCGGATGGGCTACGGCGGCTTCGCCTATGGCGGCGACGGTCCACGCAAGCAGGGGTTCCAGGCGCTTGCGCCCGGAGCCCGCGAACCATGGGAACCCGGTCCGGGCGGCTGTCCTTGAAGCTCGACCGGATGCGGCGGCATGCGGCGACCGAAATGGTCGACGCCGTCGTCGTCGGCACCGGTGCCGGGGGCGCCCCGCTGCTGGCCAAACTCGCTGCCGCGGGGTTGCGCGTGGTGGCCCTCGAGGCGGGCCGCAATTGGGAGCCGGAGGACTTCGCTGCCGATGAGACGGCAGCGGCCGAACTCTACTGGCCCCATGAGCGGCTGAGCGAGGGCCGCACCCCGCAAGCGTTCGGCGGCAACAACAGCGGCATCGGCGTCGGCGGGTCGACGCTGCATTGGGGCGCGTTCTGTCCGCGGCCCGACCCGCGTGACCTGCGGCTACGGAGCGACACGGGCGCCGGGCATGACTGGCCGATCGCGCCCGCTGAGCTCCGACCGTATCTCGAACAGGTCGAGGCATTCATCGGCGTCTCCGGTCCGGCCGACTACCCGTGGGATCCCGTCCGGCGCTACCGCTTTCCACCGGTGGCGCTGAACGCCCCCGCGCTCGCGATGCAGACAGGCTGCAACGCACTCGGCATCCGGAGCAGCGTGGCGCCCGCCGCAGTCCTGACCCAAGACTTGATCCAGCCGGACGGGTCCGTGCGCCAGGCCTGTGTGAATTGCGGGCACTGCCACCAGGGCTGCCGCATCGGCGCCAAGACCAGCATGGACGTGACCTACCTGCCGGCCGCCGTGGCCGCGGGCGCCGAAATCCGGGCCGAATGCTTCGTGCACGGCATCGAGCGGGACGGATCGGGCCGTGTTCGTGCCGTCGTCTACCGGGACCGCGACGGCGTCGACCGGAAGCAGTCATGCGAATCGCTGGTCCTCTGCGCCGGCGCCATCGAGACGCCGCGCCTGTTGCTGCATCTGGGCCTGAGCAACTCGAGCGGCCAGGTCGGGCGCAACTACATGGCCCATGTCGCGACCCAGGTCTGGGGAAGCTTCGAGGCGGAGATGCGCTGCAACAAGGGTTATCCGTCCTCGCTGATCACGGAGGACATGGTGCGCCCCGCCGATGCGGACTTCGCGGGCGGGTATCTCGTGCAAAGCCTGGGCGTGCTGCCCGTCACCTGGGCCAACCAGCTTACCCGGGGGCGACCGCTATGGGGCCCGGCACTGGTCGGGCAGATCGACCGCTACAACCATGCCGCCGGGATCGGGATCAACGGCGAGTGCTTGCCGCAGCCCGGCAACTTCCTCGAACTGGCCAGCGAAACGGACGCAATCGGGTTGCCGAAACCGCGAATCCACTTCAGCTATGGGCCGAACGAGGAGGCAATCCACCGCCATGCCGTACGGTTCATGACGGCGGTATGGGAAGCGGCTGGGGCAGCGGACATCTGGGCCTGCCCGCGCGTGGCCCACACCATTGGCACATGCCGTATGGGCACGGACCGCGATCACGCCGTGGTCGATCCCGCTGGCCGCAGCTTCGACCTTCCCAATCTGTGGATCTGCGACAACTCCGTCTTCCCGAGCGCGATGCCGGCCAATCCGGCGCTGACGATCATGGCCTTGAGCCTGCGCACCGCTGACGCCATCCTGGGCGGCCGCGTGGCCGAAAGGAGCTGACCATCCGAGGAACCCTGACCGGGGAAGGCTAGCCGGCAGCCAGGAACCGGGCGAAGGCGTCCTTGTGGTCCTCGTGCCAGCGCGACAGAGCGGGGCGGTTCTCGATCACGTCGCCCATCGCCCAGGCCATGCGCTTCTCGTCCATGGCGCGGGTCGTCTCGTTGTCGGGGCAAAGGATGTAGAAGTCGCCAGCGGCCAGCCGGTCGAGCATGAAGCCGGCGACCTGGTCCGGCGTCCACGCGCCGGCCGGCTTCTCGGCCGATCGGGTCATCCCGGTGTAGGTGGAGCCGGGGATCAGCAGATGCGCCGATACGCGGCCGCCGGCCTGCTCACGCAGGCTGTGCGCGAGGCCTTCGGTCAGCGCCTTCACGCCCGACTTGCTGACGTTGTAGGCGGTATTGCCCGGCGGCTGCGTGATGCCCTGCTTGGAGCCGGTGTTGATCACCATGCCCGGCTGGCCGCCCGCGACCATTGCCGGCACGAACGCCTGCACGCCATGGACCACCCCCATCAAGTTGATCCCGATCACCTGCGCCCAGACGTCCGGCCGCGACAGTGCATCGGCCCCGCCATGCACCGCGGCGTTATTCATCAGCAGCGAGACCGGGCCGAACCGCTCGCCGACTTGCCGGGCCAGCAGCTCGACCGCGGCGCGGTCGCTCACGTCGACGACGAAGCCGGTCGCGCCGCCCCCGAGCGCCGCCGCCGCCTCGACGACACGCGGCGCCGTATCGACGAGGCAGACCCGCATGCCGGACGCGGCGAAACGTGTGGCGCAGGCGAGGCCGATGCCGCTGGCCGCCCCCGTCACGACCGCCACGTTGTTCGGCGCAATCACGTCCATGGCCCAAACCTCCCGTCGTTTCGTCCCCGCCTGGTAGGCGGCCTGTGACGCACGGTGCAACCCACGAGGTCCCAGCAGGTTGCCGCAATCAGGCCACGCGCTGCACGCATGATGCCTCGCGCGGCAGATGCCTTGCGCGGCAGAACGTGCAACATTGTTCCGGTCAGGTGGGGGTCAGGCGTGCATCGACGGGCGTTCATGGCCAGCACTGCGGCAGCGGCGCTGACGATCCGGCATCCCGAGGCAGCGCAGGCCGCCGAGGACCCGGCCTACGACGCGCAGACGGTCCGCAGCCTCGCCCGGGCCCTGGCCGCATCGCCCTACAAGCCGCCGAATACGAAGCTGCCCGACCCGATCGCCAAGCTCGGCTACGACGACTACCGGAACATCCGCTTCGATCCCAACCAGGCGCTCTGGCATGGCGCCAAACTGCCGTTCGAGGCGCAGTTCTTCCATCAAGGCTGGCTCTACACCTCGGCCGTGGACCTGTTCGAGGTGGTGGACGGCAAGGCCCGCCCGATCGTCTACCGGCCCGAGATGTTCGACTTCGGCCCGCTGCCCCGCCCACCGCCGAAAGAGGCGGGCGCCAAGGATCTCGGCTTCGCCGGCTTCCGGCTGCACGCCCCGATCAACCGGCCCGACTATTACGACGAGGTCGCCGTGTTCCTCGGCGCCAGCTACTTCCGCGCGGTCGGCCGCAGCCTCGGCTACGGCCTGTCCTCGCGCGGCCTGTCGCTGAACACCGCCGATCCGGCGGGCGAGGAATTCCCGGCGTTCCGTGCCTTCTACCTCGAACGGCCGCAGCCCGGCACCAACAGCATCGTCGTCAGCGGGCTGCTCGACAGCCCGAGCACCGCGGCCGCGATGCGCATCGCCATCCGCCCCGGCGAGGATACGGTGATGGACGTCGAGCTGACCCTTTTCCCCCGGGTCGACCTCGACCAGCCGGGCATCGCTACCGGGACGAGCATGTTCCTGTATGACGCCAGCAACCGCCTCGCCTTCGACGACTGGCGCGCTGCCGTGCATGACAGCGACGGCCTCATGATGCTGACCGGCCGGGGCGAGGAGCTGTGGCGGCCGCTCGCCAACCCGCGCACCCTGCAGGTCAGCAGCTTCGTCGACGGCAGCCCGCGCGGCTTCGGCCTGATGCAGCGCCAGCGGGTGCTGCGCGACTACGAGGACTTGGAGGCGCAGTACGAGCGCCGTCCCTCGCTCTGGGTCGAGCCGATCGGCGACTGGGGCGAGGGCGCCGTCCATCTGGTCGAGATCCCGACCCGGGAGGAGATCAACGACAACATCGTCGCGTTCTGGCGTCCCAAGGCGCCGCTCCGCGCCAAGGGCGAGCACGGCGTCACCTACCGCCTGCATTGGTGCGCCACTTCGCCTTACCGGTCCGACCTCGCCCGCTTCGGCCTGACCCGGACCGGCGCGGCGCCGAACGGCCGCGTGTTCGTGCTCGGCGCAGCCGGCGCCAAGCTGAAGGCGCTCGCCGCCGACACCGAGCCGCAGGCGCGTGTCAGCACGGACAAGGGCAAGGTCCAGGATATCCTGGTCACGCCCGACCCGGAGGAGGGCGGCTGGCGGCTCAGCTTCGTCCTGCAACCCGGCGACGAGAAGGTCTGCGAACTCCGCGCCACGCTGATGCAGGCCGAGACGCCGCTCTCCGAGACGTGGATCTATCGTTGGACGACGTAGGCGAGCCGGCGTTCGCCGCCCTGCCGCCCGAGGCGCCGATGCCGATGCCGGTCCAGAAGCTCGGGGACAAGCCGCCCCGGACCCCGCGGCCCGCCTCCTCCCCGCCCCACATGGGGGCCCGCCGGCTGCTCATCTTTGGCAGCGCGATCGCGCTCACCGCGGCGGCCGCTCGGGAGATGCACCTGGTGCTCGGCACGAATGGCGTGACACCGCTCGAGATCGCGGTGATCATCGTCTTCGTCCTCCTGTTCGCCTGGATCGCGCTGGCCCTCGTCAGCGGCGTCGCCGGATTTGCCGAGCTGCTGCGGCACGGGCGCCCGGCCGCGCCGCAACCCGGCTTGGTGCTGCCCAAGACGGCGTTGCTGATGCCGGCCTACAACGAGCGCCCGGCCCGCATCATGGCGACGCTCGCGGTCATCCATGCCGACCTGGCCCGGCTCGGCGCGGCCGGCACGTTCGATCTGTTCATCCTCAGCGACACGACCGATCCCGACGCCTGGGTCGCCGAGGAGGCGGCGTTCCTGGCCCTCCGCCGGCAGACCGGTGCCGACAACCTCTACTATCGGCACCGTCGCAAGAACGTCGAGCGCAAGGCCGGCAACGTCGCCGACTGGGTGCGGCGGTGGGGCGGCGCCTATCCGCAATTCATGATCCTGGATGCCGACAGCGTCATGACCGGCGAGTGCATTCTCGGCCTTGCCGCGACGATGGCGGGCAGCCCGGCGGCGGGGCTGATCCAGTCCCTTCCGATCATCGTCGGCGGCAAGACCTTGTTCGCCCGGGCGCAGCAGTTCGCGGGCCGGGTCTATGGGCCGATGATCGCGCATGGGATCGCCTGGTGGCACGGCGCGGAGGGGAATTACTGGGGTCACAACGCCATGATCCGGACCGCCGCCTTCGCCGCCGCGGCCGGTCTGCCGACGCTTCCGGGCCGAAAGCCGTTCGGCGGCCACGTACTAAGCCACGATTTCGTCGAGGCCGCGCTGATCCGGCGCGCCGGCTGGGCCATCCACATGCTCCCCGGCCTGCGCGGCAGCTACGAGGAGAGCCCGCCGAGCCTGTCCGACGTCGCCATCCGGGACCGCCGCTGGTGCCAGGGCAACCTGCAGCACGCGGCGATCGTGTTCTCCCGCGGGTTCCATTGGGTAAGCCGCATGCACCTGCTGATGGGGATCGGCAGCTACGTCACCGCCCCGCTCTGGCTGCTGTTCCTGGTCATCGGCATCCTGATCTCGGTCCAGTCCCGGTTCGTCCTGCCGGACTACTTCCCCGCCGGCCCGAGCCTGTTTCCGGTCTGGCCCGTGATCGACCCGGTCCGGTCGATGTGGGTGTTCATCGGCACGATGGCGATGCTGCTCGGCCCCAAGCTCCTGGCGTGGTTCGCGCTCATGCTGCACCGCGACGACCGGACCGGCTGCGGCGGCGTCGTCCGCTCGTTCCTGAGCGTCCTCGTCGAGTCGGTCCTTGCCGGCCTGCTGGCCCCCGTGGCGATGCTGTTCCAAACCGTCTCGGTCGCGACCATCCTGGCCGGGCGCGACAGCGGATGGCAGCCGCAGCAGCGCGAAGATGGCCGGGTGCCGTTCGCCGACACGCTTCGCCAGTACGCGCCGCATACCCTGGTCGGGCTGGCCTTCGGCGTCGTCTCCTGGCTGATCTCCTGGCCGCTGCTGCTGTGGATGTCGCCGGTCGTCGTCGGCCTTGCCCTCGCCGCGCCGATGGCGGCGCTGACCAGCCGCCGCGGCGCTGGCGCCGCGTTCCGCCGCCTGGGCCTGCTGCAGACGCCCGAGGAGACGCGTCCACCCTCCGTCCTGGTCGAGCTGGAGCGCCTGCAGCCCGCACTCGTCCAGCCCGACATGACGGCGATCCGTCGCCTGCTCGATGACCCGGTGCTCCTGGCCGCCCATCGCACGATGCTGCCGCCGCCCCGGGCGCCCGGGGAGCCGTTCGACCCGGCCCTGCTCGTCGGCCTCGCCAAACTGCGCGAGGGCCAGGACCCCGGCAGCCTCACGCGCCAGGAACGCGCGGCCGTCCTGGCCAGCGACGAGGGCCTGCAGCTGCTGCGTGAGCGTCCCACCCTGTGAGCCGACCGGCGGCGGGAGCTGTCGCACCTCGCACGAATCTTGCTAGGCTTCGCTCAACGCCAATCGCCGGGGACTGCGCATGATCACACGCCGCCATCTGCACGCCTTGCTCCTCGCCGGGACCGCCTGCCTCTCCGGGGCCGCCGTGCAGGCCCAGACACGGGGCGGCACCCTGACCTTCGGGCGCTCGATCGAAAGCCAGTACCTCGACCCGACGCGCACCTCGCAGAACGCCGATATCTGGATCGCGCTCAACATCTACGACACGCTGCTGCAGCCGTCTGCGGACGGCGCCGGGGTGGAGGCAGGGCTCGCGAGCACCTGGTCCGTGTCGGACGACGGCAAGACGGTCACGCTGAAGCTGCGCCCGGACCTGAAGTTCGCCGATGGATCGCCGCTCCAGGTGAGCGACGTGACCTGGTCGCTCGACCGCGCCCGCGCCAAGCCCGGCGGTGGCGAATTCGCGTTCCTGCTGGCCTCCATCGCCTCGGTCGAGGCGAGCGGCGCCGACACCGTGCTGGTCCACCTGACCCACCCCGACCCGGTGATCCTGCAGGCGCTCTCGACCTTCAACGCCGGCATCATGCCGGAGAAGCTGCTGATGGCCGCCCCGGGCGCCACCATCGAGGACAAGACCAAGGCGTTCGCCGACCACCCCGTCGGCTCCGGCCCGTTCACCCTCGAAAGCTGGCGCCGCAACACCGAGATGGTGCTCGTCCGCAACCCGTACTACTGGCGCAAGGCCGCGGACGGGAAGCCGCTGCCCTACCTCGACCACGTGCGGCTGCAGATCATCCCCGACGACGCGACCCGTATCCTGAAGCTGCGTGCCGGCGAGATCGACGCGGCCGAGTTCGTTCCCTACTCGCGCGTCGCCGAGCTGAAGGCCGACCCGGCGCTCAACATGGTCCTGTTCCCGGCCGCCCAGGTGAACTACTTCAGCCTCAATGCGCGGCCGACCTTCAAGGACGGCAGCAAGAACCCGATGGCCGACGTGCGGGTGCGCCAGGCGCTGAACTACGCCACCGACAAGGACGCGCTGATCCAGGCGGTCAGCTACGGCACCGGGACGCTGCAACGCAGCCTGATGCCGATGTCGACCCCGCTCGCCGACGGCCCGGCGCAGCTTTACCCATTCGACCTTGCGAAGGCGAAAGCGCTGCTGACGGAGGCCGGGTATCCGCAAGGCTTCGAGCTGACGGCCATCGCCCTGGCCGGCAGCGCCGACGACGCCGCCAAGCTCACGATCCTGCAGCAGCTCTGGGCCCAGATCGGCGTCCGGCTCAAGATCGAGCAACTCGACAGCGCCACCCGGCTCGCGCGTTTCAACGCCGGCGACTTCCAGATCCGCGCGTCGCTCTGGACCAACGACATCAACGACCCGAACGAGATCACCTCGATCCTGGCCTACTATCCCACCCGCCAGGCCGGCCGCTCCGGCTGGCAGGACAAGCGCGTCGACGAGCTGTTCGACCAGAGCCAGGAAGAGCTCGACCCAGCCAAGCGCGCCGCCGAATACAAGGAGATCCAGCAGCGCTACGCCGACGCCGCACCCATCGTGTTCGCGATGGAGGTGCCCTACCCGGTCGCGCTGCGGAAAGCCGTGCACGGCTTCGTCCAGATCCCGCTCGGCAACAACCTGTTCGTCGAGGCGTCGGTCGAAAAGTAGGGACGGCCGGCTTGCACCTGTTCGGCGTGCTCGGCCGCCGCCTGGCGCAGATCGTCGCCACCGTCGTCCTTGTCGCGCTGCTGGTGTTCGCCCTGATGCGCCTCCTGCCGGGCGACCCGGCGCTGACCCTGCTCGGCGACCGGGCCAGCGACGCCGCCATCCAGGACCTGCACCACGAACTCGGCCTCGACCGCTCGATCGCCGTGCAGTTCTGGGAGTTCCTGCGCCACGCCCTCGTGCTTGACCTCGGTGACTCCATCACCCTGCGGGTGCCGGTCGCCCATCTGGTCCGCGAGGGTCTGCCGATCACGCTGACCCTGACCGGGCTCGCGGTGCTGCTGGCGCTGCTCATGGCCGTGCCGCTCGCGTTCGTCTCGGCGGTGCGCCCCGGCGGCTGGGCGGACGTGCTGATCCGGATCGTGTCGCAGGTCAGCCTGTCGATGCCGGTGTTCTACATCGGCCTGGTGCTGCTGATCACGTTTGCGGCCGGGCTGCACTGGTTTCCGGTGGGTGGGATTGGGACCGGGTTCTGGCAGAACCTGTGGTATCTGTTCCTGCCGGCGCTCACGCTCGCCTTGTCGCTGTCGGCGGTGCTGCTGCGCAGCCTGCGGCAGGCGCTGATCGAGGCGCTGGCGGCCGACTACGTCGGGTTCGCGACGGCGAAGGGGTTGCGTCGCCGGGTGGTGCTGGGGCGGCACGTGCTCCGCAACGCGTGGGTCTCGACCGTGACCTTGCTGGGCCTGCACATCGGCACCCTGATTGGCGGTGCCGTCATCACGGAGACGGTGTTCGCCATCCCCGGGCTGGGCCGGCTGACGATCGACGCGATCTTCTCCCGCGACTACGCCGTGGTGCAGGGGCTGACGATGGTGTTGGCCGTGATGGTGTCGGTCGTGTTCCTGCTGGTGGACGCCGTGCAAGCCATGCTGGACCCTCGAGTGGGCGCTTGAGCGCGTCCGCAGCCGTCCTGCCCCGCCGCGCCCCGATCCGGCTGCGCCTGCCGGTCGCGTTCGGCGTCCTGCTGCTGCTGGCCTTCGGCCTCTGTGCCGCCGTGCCCGGGATGGTCGCGCCTTACTCGCCGACCGCGTTCGACTTCCGCGCCGCCCTGTCGCCGCCGAGTGCGGCGCACTGGTTCGGCACCGACAATTTCGGCCGCGACGTCCTCTCCCGCACGGTCTGGGCGGCGCGGACGGACCTGCAGATCGCCATCTTCTCCACCCTGTTCGCCGCCCTGTTCGGCACCGCCGTCGGTTGCGTGGTGGGCTATACCGGCGGCTGGCTCGATGCCGTGTTCCGCCGGGTGATGGACGTGTTCGTCACCATCCCGTTCCTGGTGTTGGTGATCGCCATCGTCGCCGTGCTGGGGCCGGGGCTGACGAACATGTACGTCGCCATCTCGGCGGTGAACTGGATCATCTACGCAAGGCTGATGCGGGCCGAGGTGCGGGCGCAGACGCGGCTCGACTACGCGGCCGCGGGGCGGGTGATGGGCTACAGCCACGCCCGCATCATCTTCCGCCACCTGCTGCCCAATGCCGTCTCCCCGCTGGTGGTTTACTGGATGACCGACATGGCGCTGGCGGTGCTGCTGGGCTCGTCGCTGGGTTATCTCGGCCTGGGCGCACAGCCGCCGACGGCCGAATGGGGACTGCTGATCGCGGACGGCAAGAACTTCATGACCACGGCCTGGTGGATGTCGATCTTTCCCGGCCTGGCGATCGTGGCGGCCGGGGCCGGGTTCAGCCTGCTCGGGGACGGGCTGGCGGACTGGCTTCGCCGACGCGCATGACGGCGCCCTTGCTGCAGCTGCGCGGGCTGCGCGTGCGCTTCGGCGCCGCCGCACCCGTCGACGGGCTGGACCTGGAGGTGATGCCGGGCGAGTTCCTGGGCATCGTCGGCGAGTCCGGGTCGGGCAAGAGCCTGACCTTGCGCGCAATCCTGCGGCTGCTGCCGCCCGGGGCGCGCATGGAGGGCCAGGTGCTTTGGCAGGGACAGGACATGGCCGCGCTGTCGGAGCCCGCGCTGCGCCAGGTCCGCGGCCACGGCATCGCGATGGTGTTCCAGGAGCCGATGACGGCGCTGAACCCGGTCCTGACCGTCGGCCTGCAGATCACCGAGAGCCTCGCCGCGCATGGCGGGCCGTACGGCGCCGCCGCCGCGCGCCGCGCGGCCGAGCTGCTCGACCTGGTCGGCATCCCCGACGCGCGGCGCCGCCTCGGCTCCTACCCGCACGAGTTCTCCGGCGGCATGCGGCAGCGGGCGATGATCGCCATCGCGCTCGCGACCGGGCCAAAGCTGCTCCTGGCCGACGAGCCAACCACGGCGCTCGACGTCACCATCCAGGACCAGATCCTGCGCCTGCTGCTCCGCCTGCAGCGAGAGCTGTCGATGGCCGTCGTGCTGGTCACGCACGATCTCGGCGTGGTGGCCGGCACGTGCGAGCGCGTGGCGGTGATGTATGCCGGGACGGTTGTCGAGACGGGCCGCACCGAGGACCTGTTCGCCCGGCCCGCCCATGCCTACACGCTGGGCCTGCTCGGGTCGTTGCCCACCGCGGCGCAGGTGCGGCAGCGCCTGCCCGGCATCGCCGGCGTCCCGCCCAGCCCGCTCGCCTTGCCGCCCGGCTGCCGCTTCGCGCCCCGCTGCACCTTTGCGCTCCCGGCGTGCAGCGCCGCGGTGCCGTCGCTGGCGGAACGGGTGCCCGGGCACTGGACCGCGTGCATCCGGCCCGACGCCGTCGCCAGCGCGCTGGACCGGGCCGCATGACCGCGCTGCTGCGGGCCGACGACCTCACGCTGACCTTTCCAGCCCGGCGCGGCATGTCGGACCTGCTGCGCCGCACCCGGCCCGGCGTCCGCGCGCTGGCCGGCGTCACGCTCGAGGTGCGGCGGGGCGAGACCCTGGCCGTCGTCGGCGAGTCCGGCTGCGGAAAGTCGACCCTCGCCCGCGTGCTGGTGCGGCTGACGTCGCCGGATGGCGGGCAGATCATGTTCGACGGCGAGGACGTGGCCGAGCTGCGCGGCGCCGCGCTGCGCCGCTACAACCGCCGGGTCCAGATGGTGTTCCAGGATCCGTACGGCTCCTTGAACCCGCGCATGACCGTCGGCGAGACGCTGGGCGAGGCGCTGCGCGTGCACGGCATGGTGCCGCCGGACGGGGTGCCGGCGCGGGTCGCCGAACTGCTCGACCTGGTGCGGTTGCCGGCGGATGCCGCGTCCCGGTTCCCGCATGCCTTCTCCGGCGGGCAGCGGCAGCGGATCGCCATCGCCCGCGCGCTCGCGGTGCAGCCGGACCTGCTGATCGCCGATGAGATCGTCTCCGCGCTCGACGTCTCGGTGCAGGCGCAGATCCTGAACCTGCTGCTCGACATGCAGGAGCGGCTGGGGCTGGCGATGCTGTTCATCTCGCACGACCTGCGGGTCGTCCGCCACCTCGCGCACCGGGTGGCCGTCATGTACCTGGGCCGGGTGGTCGAGTCTGGCCCGGCAGAGGCGGTCTTCGCCGATCCGCTCCACCCCTACACCCAGGCCCTGCTCCGCGCCGCCCCCACCCTGGCGGTCGGCCGCCGCGAGGGCGGCGACGCGCTGCGCGGCGAACTGCCGAGCCCGATGCAGGAGGTCGCCGGCTGCCCCTTCCACCCGCGCTGCCCGTCCGCCTTCGACCAATGCCGCACCGAGCGCCCGGCCATGCGGGTCGCTTCCGGCCACGGCGCGGCCTGCCACCTGGTGCCGCTGGTGGCGGACCAAGCCGTTGCGGCGTGAAGGGAGGCCAGCGCCCGCCATGCTCTGATGGGTTACGCCCATCCGACTTACTTGTGCGGTGGTGCGTTGCTCGACCCTTGAGTGATGGGCTTTGCCGTCGCCCGACTTTCAGTGTGCGCCGCGTGGTGGCGGGGTTCAGGCCGTCAGGAACTCTTTGAAGTAGTCCTCGATTGCGACCCGCTGGCGGGTCAGGCCGAGCTTGAAGCCTTGCTCCGCAAACGCCTCCAGCGTCGCGCGGTTGGCCTCGATGCCGTGGGCATACAGGTTCGGCCCGAGCGTCGTCTCTGCCCGCTCCAGGTCCTGGTCGAGCCAGGGCGACACGTACGGGAATGACCGGACCGAGCTGCGGAACGCCGCCTCGCACGCCATGAAGGCGTCGGTGAGCCGGCGGGCGATGGACGGGTCGGCCTCCCACACGGCGCGCCGGAGCACGACGAGGTGTTGCGGCGGAAAGATGCCCGTGGCCTGGAAATAGGCCGTCTCGACCTCCCGGCTGTCGGGATAGAGCCGCACGATCGGGCCATGCACCGGGTGGTAGCGGGCCGGCCGCGGCGGGCTGTAGATCGCGTCCAACTCGCCGCTAACCAGCAGATCCGAGAGCGACTGCCCGGGGGGCGCCATCGAGACGTTCCCGGGAAGATCCGGCTCGCTGCGGGGCGCCGAGAAAGCGGCGTCGACGTCGCCGATGACCCAGGTGACGGCGCCGGCCCCGACCCCGCACCACTGCAGGAAATGCCGGTACCAGATGGATCCGCTCGCGGTCCAGCTGTACATGCCGATGCGTTTGCCGGCGAGGCTGGCTGCGTCCGTCAAGGTCGAGCCCTGGCGAACATAAAGGTCGCGGCCTGTGAAGTTGCGCAGGCCGAACACCGGCAGCGCCACGAAGGAACGGTCCCCGGCGTCGATCCGCTTCAGGTGCACCCCCATCGACGCCTCGCCGCCGTGGACGCCCAAGTCGTGCAGGGCTCGGCGCAGCATCTCGGCGCGGTCGAGCCAGGACCCGGAGCGGCCCAGCACCAGCTCGAGCGCGAGACCGTCGGGCTTCACCTCCCCGGACAGGAGCGGCATGAGCCGGGCGTAGTCGGCATAGGTCAGGCGGATCGTTTCCATGGCAGAGGACGCTGCGCCGTGCGATGCAGGGCGTCAATTCTGGCCGGAGACGCCGCGTGAAGCACCGCTTGGGCGAGATGACGTTCCGCGAGTTCGAGCAGCGCCTGCCGGAGAACCCGGTCATCCTGCTCCCGCTCGGCTCGATCGAGGAGCACGGCCCGGCCTCGCCCATGGGCGACTACATGCTGACCGACCGGCTTGCGGCACTCGTCGCCGAGCGTGCGGGCGCGATCGCCGCACCCACCTTGGCGTTCGGGTTCGCCGAGTATTTCCGGCCGATCCCCGGTGGCGTCCAGCTCCGCGGGGACACGTTCCGCCTGGTGCTGCGCGACATCGCCGACAACTTTCTCGACCATGGATTGACCCGGCTGGTGATCCTGAACGGGCATAGCGGCAACACGCCGCTGATCGACCAGGTCGCGCGGGCGATCCGGACGGAAACGGGCGTCGTCGTGCCCTCCGTCAATCTGTGGCGCCTGCAGACGGCCGAGGTTTGGCAAGCGGCCTATGGCGTGCCGGGCAACCAGGGCTTCGGGCACGGGGCGGAGCCGGTGGGTTCGGTGTATCGGCACTTCTTCCCCGCGCTGGTGCGCGACGACCTGGCCGAGGCGCCGCAGGCCGGGCGGGCGTTCATGGGTTTCCCGGCTGCGGGCTTCGCCGGGGTCCGCTTCCGCGGAGTCGACATCGCCATGCCGCTCGACGTGACCGACCTGACCGGGAACGGCATCACCGGCGGCGACCCCGCAATGGCCTCGGCGCCGGCGGGCGCGATCATCGCGGAGCATATCGTCGATCTGGTGGCCGCCTTCGTCGCCGCGTTCCGCGATGCGCCGCCGCCCGCGGAATAATCGTTGTTGCGGTGCGCCGCCCGCCCCTAGGCTTGCCGGGTCTGCCACCGGACCAGGAGCGACTGCATGTCCGAAGCCGTCCTGCCCGGGTTTGCGAGCGAGAGCCAGTTGGCCAGCGTGCGGCGCCGGGCCATCCTGTCGTGCGCGGTCGGCAATTTTTTCGAGCTGTTCGACTTCACCATCTACGGCTTCTTCGCCGTCGCGATCACGCGGGCGTTCTACCCCGAGGGGGTGTCGATGTATGGCACCTATGCCGCGTTCGGCGCGGCGTTCCTGATGCGGCCGGTCGGCGCCATCGTGCTCGGCGCCTACGGCGACCGGATGGGGCGGCGCGCGGCGTTGGTGGTCACGATCGGGCTGATGGCGGGCGCCACCGGCGCCGTGGGGCTAATCCCGACCTATGCGGCGATCGGCGCTTGGGCGCCGCTGCTGCTGGTGCTGTGCCGCCTGCTGCAGGGGTTCTCGACCGGCGGCGAGTGGGGCGGGGCGGCGGCGTTCCTGGTGGAGTACGCGCCACCGGGCAAGCGCGGGCTGACGGGGAGCTGGCAGCAGTTCAGCACGCAGATCGGCTCGCTCACCGGCTCGATCTCGGCGGCGCTGCTGGCGTCGAATCTGAGCCAGGAGGATTTCTACGCCTGGGGCTGGCGCATCCCGTTCCTGTGCGGGTTTCTGCTCGGCCCGGTCGGCTACTTCCTGCGCAAGAAAGTGGCGGAGACGCCGGCGTTCGAGCGCGCGGTGGTCACGAAGACCGTGGAGCGGGCGCCGCTTGCGGTCGCGCTGCGGGAGTTCGGGCCGCGGATGCTGCAGGCGTTCGGGCTCAGCATCGTCGGCTGCATCGCGAACTTCATCTTCGTCGTCTACTTGGTCGCCTATGCGATCAAAACGCTGCATCTGCCGCCGGGTGCCGCGTTCACCTGCGCGGTCGCGTCGGGGCTGGTTGTCGTTGTACTGACGCCGTTCGTCGGCGCGCTGAGCGACCGGATCGGGCGGCGGCCGCTGATCCTTGCATGCGGGCTGCTGAACCTGGTGTTCGACTACCCGTTGTTCCTGCTCGCGGTGCGAGGTGGCACGTTCGAGAGCCTGCTGCTGGCGCTGGTGTGCAACGCCATGTTCCAGGCGCTGTATACCGGCACGATCCCGTCGATCCTGGCGGAGATGTTCCCGACCCGGGTGCGCTACACGGCGCTGTCGGTCAGCTACGGGTTCGCCGTGGTCATGTTCGGCGGCTTTGCCCCCTTGGTCTCGACCTGGCTGGTGGACCTGACCGGCAATCCGCTCACGCCGGCCTTCTACGTGATGACGGGCGGCGCGCTCAGCGCCATCGCGATCCTGAGCATGAAAGAATACGCCAACGCGCCGTTGGATTGAGGAGGCCGCGATGACCGGACCGAAACATCCCGATGGCGAGCCGTGGCAGTGGCCGGAGGCGGTGTGGCGCCGCATCGTCGGGCGCGCCCGGGCCGGCCGCAGCCTGGCGCCCAAGGCCTGGCCCGGCGGCGCGCGCTGCGCCGTCGCCATCTCGTTCGACGCCGACCACGACACCATCCCGCTGCGCGACAGCGACGAGAGCCCGATGCGCATCAGCCAGGGCCAGTATGGCAACCGCCAGGCGATGCCGCGCATCCGCCGGCTGCTGGAACGCGAGGCCATTCCGGCCAGCTTCTTCTACCCGGCCGTGTCCGCGCTGCTGTACCCTGACGAGGTGCGCGGCGTCGCGGCCGAGGGCCACGAGATCGGCATCCATTCCTGGATCCACGAGGCCAACACGACACTGCCGCCCGGCATCGAGCGGGAGCTGACGTTTCGCGCCGCCGACACGCTGGAGCGGATCGCCGGCCGCCGCCCGGTGGGCATGCGGACGGCGAGCTGGGATTTCTCCACGGACACGATGGCGATCATCCGCGAGCTCGGCCTGCTGTACGACAGCTCGCTGATGGCCGACGACGACCCGTACGAGCTGGTCGCCGACGGCGAGCCGACCGGCGTGGTCGAGCTGCCGCCCGAGTGGATCCGCGACGACGCGGTCTATTACAACTTCGTCCGGTTCAGCGCCCTCCGGCCCTACACCCCGCCCAGCGCCGTGCTCGAGATCTTCACCGCCGAGTTCGACGCGGCGTGGGAGGAGCGGGGCCTGTTCCTGCTCACGCTGCACCCGCACGTCTCGGGCCACCGGTCCCGCCTGCCGGTGCTGGAACGGCTGATCGCGCACGCCAAGGCCCGCGGCGGCTGCTGGTTCGCGACCCACGCCGACATCGCCACGTGGTGCAAGGACCAGGCGAACGCCTGAGGAGGCTGGGCGATGCTGATCGATTTCGCGGGGCAGAGCGTGCTGGTGGCGGGCGCCGCGCATGGCATCGGGCGCGGCATCGTGGAGGCGTTCGCGGCGGCCGGCGCCACCGTGTTCGCGTCCGACCGGCTGCTGGCGCCGATGCAGGGCTTGCCGGCGACGATGCGGGAGGTGGACGTGCGCGACCGTGCGGCGCTGCAGGGCTGGGTGGCCGCCGCGACCGAGGCGGCGGGCCGGGCGCCGGACGTGCTGGTCTATGTGGCGGGCGGCGTGGTGGGCCAGGTGGCCCGGCCGATCGAGGCCATCACCGAGGATGACTGGCGCGCGGTGCTGGACGTGAACCTGACCGGCGCGTTCCTCGCCGCGCAGGCCGTCGCACCCGGCATGAAGGCGCGCGGCAGCGGCCGGATCGTGTTCATCGCCAGCGGCGCCGGGCTGCGCACGTCCTTGACCGGCATCCAGGCCTATGCCGCGGCCAAGGCGGGGGAGATCGGCCTGGCGCGGCAACTGGGGCAGGAGCTGGGGCCGTTCGGCGTGACCGTGAACGCGGTCGCACCCGGCTTCATGCGCACCAACCCCGATTCCGAGCGGCAGTGGGGCGCCTATTCCGAGCAGGAGCAGGCCGGCTTGCTGGATGGCACGGCGCTGCGGCGGTTCGGCACGCCGGCCGACATCGCGCATGCGGTTCTGTTCCTTGCTTCGGGCTATGCCGGGTTCATCACCGGGCAGACGCTGTCGGTCTCCGGCAGCCCCTGAGGCATAGGTTTGCGAGTACCAGGCCAGGTTACGCGGTCTATGGCGATTGAAGAGCGCCTGCCTCCAGCTTTCTGGCACTGCTTTGTCTGTTGCTGCCGCTCCCTAGGTTTTCCCGATCACCGTATGGATTGATTCGATGATGAACGGCAGCGAGGCTTCGATCACGACGGAGTAGGCGGATATCGCTGCTTCGAGTTCTGCAGCGTTTGCGCACTCGATGTAAGCTTCTGTGAAGCCTTCAACGATCCTCGATATCGGGAAGACAAGGTATTTCGATCCCTTCGGAGCCCGATCGAGGTTGGTCTTCAAACTCTGGTGCCGGAAGCTTAGCGTTGGCCGAAACGTAGCGGGACTGTTTATTTGGAAGAAGTCGTCGCTGTCTCCGATCGCCCATCGCAAGTTGAAAGGCGTTCCAAGCTTGAGATCGAGGCAGGCATAGCCGGCCAAGCTGGTCGCCACCGGAGTGAAACCAAGCCGCCCAAGGTACTTGTCTGAAATCTGGCGAAAGGCTTCCAAGCGCGTCTGTCGAACAAAGGGCGCCTGAGCCGGCTTCCGGTATCGCTTGGCCTCTTCTTCAAGGTGTGCCGTGATCGTGTTCCTGAGTTCATCCCGGTAGTGCTCTGCGCCTAATTGGCCGATGCTTGCCATGATAGACAGCCTTCGACGGATCACCGGGTCTGGTTCAAGCTGCCAGTCAGAGTCTCTGAACCTTTTCTTCCATTCGCCCCAGTCGCTGAAGCCATCCCGACGCGCCAACTCAGTCCGCAAGTCCTGCAGAAGCTTGGACTTGTACATTCCAGATACGCGTTCTCGATGGTGAAAGAGCAACACCGGAGACGTCGTTGCAAGTCGTTTGCCATCTTCGATAAAACATTGCTTGTGCAAATCAGTATCAACATCGGACGCCGAGAACTGCTCAACGAAGCGTTGATAGCATATGAACACTGAGTGATACGCTTCAATCAAGGATTTCTGAACTAAATCGCTTCTATCAAAAATACCGAGCCAGCCATTTGCAATAGAGCTCAGCTCTTCTAATGAGCAGGTGCTTTTCCGCATGTTGGACTTAGCGCGATCGATCATGGGAGGACAACACCGGGCCCTGGTAGGGGCGCAAATGTTATAGTCGACTGTCCGGAGGTCTTTCCAAGATAGTTGAACGCCGCCGATACGGAGCTCTGCCTGTCTATGGTTGAGTAAGTTGCTACACCAGGTAAGTTTCCATCTTGATACGAGTATGTCGATCCTTGCAGGAGGCCTCTCGACGAGGCAATCAGCGTGGAATAGCCATTAAATAG
The DNA here is from genome assembly GCA_965213855.1 of Acetobacteraceae bacterium. Lineage (GTDB taxonomy): Bacteria > Pseudomonadota > Alphaproteobacteria > Acetobacterales > Acetobacteraceae > JBBROS01. Next base: position 113,880 of record CBDCAA010000008.1, read on the forward strand.
GACTTTTGGGTCTCCGGCCACCGCGACTGGATGGCTTGGGTCACTGGCGTTAGCAGCAGTTAAATCTCGCGCAAGTTGCGAGGCCGCTAAGGGCTCCTGGCCGATTGGTTTAAGTTCAATGACCTGGAGCGGGCCACCGTCGGGCGGTTGATAAACGAAGTCAGGCCGGGCGCCACCAAATAGCCCGCCAAATCCTTTGTTGTAGGTTATGTTAGGATTGCTGCTATTTTCGGCTGCCAAGGTGTTGTGGGCATCTGTCCCTATTAGGCCTAAGGCTCTTAAGAAGCCCGTAGCTATACTGGGGGTGTCACCCGCAACCATAACTTGGCCATCTGTGTTCGGGTCAGTGCCGAAAGGAAGCTGGCTTGAGGTCGCTGGCAGACCTTCTGTGCCGCTGAAGTCAGCAGCGACGTTCGACAGGATCAGGCCTAGGCTCTGGATCAGCCCGCCCGCAAGGTTACCACTGGCAAAGGCGTCCGCTGTCGTAAGAACACTGCTGACGGTGTTGAGGCCACTTCTCACCTCGTTCGCCAGGCTGACGATGTCCGCGTCCGTCGAATACTGACCGATGCCGCTGGCGACGGCCGCGATTGCCTCTAGCGTTCCCGCGACAGCACCGAGCGCGTCGCCGTTCTCCGCACCGATGACAGCGCCATAGACGCCGCCCACGGCCTGGGAGGCCGTCAATAGGACATGGCCCGTCGTGGTCGCGCCGGCAATGTCGTTCACTTTGCCCAACCCGATCTCGAATTGCCCAGCACCCGACACAAGGCTTAGCAGACCGCCTAAGACGTTGCCTTTGGCGAAGTCCTCGCCTGCCTCGGCCGCATCCACGGCCGCAGCGGCATAAGGCAGCCCCGTCTCGGGGAACGCAGCGGCGGCAACGTTCAGGATGACCGTCCCAACGGCCTCCAGGATGCCGAGGATACCGGGATCGATGTCGTGGAATCTCACGTCGCCGTAATGGTCGTTCGTGCCCGGGTAGACGGTGATCTCGGTCGTGTGACCCGGGAGGCTCACCTTCTCCGAAAGCTGGGTGCGCGCCCCGGGGTCCTGGGCCGCGATGTCCAGCGCGATCCGGGAAGCGGCGTTGGCCAGCGTCGCCCCGTTCGCGTTGCCGCTGCTGGCGTTGGCCGACGCGAGGTCGGACAGGTTGTTGGCGACGTCCAGCATCGGCTGGTCCACGCGGTTCAGCCAGGCGATGTCCTGGTTGAACGTGTCGGTCACAAACTGGTTGGCCTGGGATTTCTGCACGGCGACGGCGTAGAGGAAGTCCGTCAACTGCGCCGTGTCCTTGAACGTCAATTCGTTGCCGCCAGGCAACCCGAGCGCGAGGGTGCGGCCGTTGTCGAGCGTTTCCAGCACGGACAGCTCTGCCAGCAGGTTCGTGGCATCGGTGTTGGCGAGTACTTGGCCCTCGTGGCTGACGATCTCGATCGTCGAACCGTAGGGGGCCGACAGCACCGCCTGGAACCCCGACAGTTCGGCAGCACTCGCCGGGTCGGCGCCGACCGTGGCCAGCGTGCTGGCCAGATCGCTCGATGCCTCGGAGGACGTCGCGAGCTCCGCCCGCACCCCGTCCAGCGTGCCGCCGGACGCGAGCAGCGCCTGCGCGTTGGACAGGCCTTGGGTGTCGACCGAGCGGCCGAGGACTTCCTGATAGACCTCGTCGATATTCTCGATCGTGGCCGGGCTGTTGGCGTACTCGGTCCAGAGTTGGCCGGCGTTCGTTGGCGTGCCGGTCAGCGCGATCGGGTTGCCGTCCAGCGCGTTCACGGCCGTGCCGGTGATGGTGGCGCTGTTGCCCGACCCCTCGACATTCAACGTGCTGCCGGCGCCGGTGGTGACGCTGTTGCCGGTTCCGACAACGGTGAGCAGGTCGTTGATGTTGCCGAGGATCTGATTGCCGTTGCCATACACGCCGGCGACGCTGGTGAGCCCGACGGTGATCGAGTTGCCGCCGCCGATCACTGTCGCCCCGGCGCCCTCGCCCAGGATGATGCCCGCCGTCTGCCCGTTCGCCGCCGTCGCGTTGGCCAGGTCGTTGAAGCTATACACGGTGTCGTAGTTGCCGCCGGTGTCGGTCGCGTACACCAGGTCGCCTGCCCCGGTGTTGATGGTGTTGCCGCCGCCGTAGATGCCCAGGCTGTCGCCGGTGCCGAGGCTCGCGGTGTTGTTGGAGCCGACGACGTTCGCCTGCGCGCCGCTCGCCAGCACGATCCCGGTCACCTGGCCGTTCGCCGTCAGGCTGCCCGCCCGGTCCCCGTTGCCGTTGATGGTGTCGAACGCGCCCAAGGTGCTGCCGACCACGACGAGGTTGCCGGACTGCGTGCTGATGGTGTTGTTGCCGCCATAGGCGCCCAGGCTGTCGCCGGTGCCCAAGGTGACGCTGTCGTGGGTGCCGTCCACGTTGGCCTGGGCGTTGTCGAACAGCACGATCCCAGTCGGCTGCCCGTTCGCGGCCACGCCGCCCGCGATGTCGTCGTTGCCCTGGACGGTGTCGAACACACCGTTCGTACCGCCGATTGCGACCAGGTTACCCGCGCCAGTGCTGATGGCGTTGCCCCCGCCATAGGCGCCGAGGCTGTCGCCGGTGCCCAACGCGACGTTGTCGTGATTGCCGAAGACGTTGGCCTGGGCGTTGTCATAGAGCACGATGCCGGTTGGCTGGCCGTTGGAGGCCGTCTGGCCGGCCACGTCGCCGTCGCCCCGGATGGTGTCGAAGTCGCCGTTCGTGCTGCCGACGGCGACGAGGTCGCCTGCTCCGGTGCTGACTGCATTGCCGCCGCCATACAAGCCAAGGCTGTCACCGGTGCCGAGGGTCACGTTGTCATGGCTGCCGACGACATTGGCTTGGGCGTTGTCGAACAGCACGATACCGGTCGGCTGGCCGTTCGCGGCGGCCTGCCCTGCCGCGTCGCCACTGCCGACGACTGCGTCGAACCAGCCGGACGTGCTGCCGATCGCGATGGTGTCTCCGGCCTGCGTGCTGATGGTATTTCCGCCCCCATAGGCGCCGAGACTGTCGCCGCTTCCCAGCGTGATCGAATTGCCGCTTCCAACGACATTCACCTGTGCGTTGTCGAATAGCACGATGCCGGTCGGCTGGCCGTTCGCGGCAACCTGCCCTGCCACGTCGCCGCTGCCGACGACTGCGTCGAACCAGCCGGACGTGCTGCCGATCGCGATGGTGTCTCCGGCCTGCGTGCTGATGGTATTTCCGCCCCCATAGGCGCCAAGACTGTCGCCGCTTCCCAGCGTGATCGAATTGTTGCTTCCAACGACATTCACCTGTGCGTTGTCGAATAGCACGATGCCGGTCGGCTGCCCGTTCGCCGTCGTCCCGCCCACTAGGTTGTTCGACCCAAACAGGGTCGTGAACGAGCCGTATGTGCTGCCTATCGCGATCAAGTCGCCCGCTTGAAAATAGACGATATCGCCCCGTCCGTAGGCTCCGAGGCTGTCGCCAACCCCGAGGAATATCGTGTTGCCGTCCCCGACGACGTCAATGGCGACATTGTTATCAATATGTAAAACTTGCGATGCCGCATTGACAGAACTCGCCATGGTTGTCTCCTGAGGTGAGAACACTCCAGAAAGGTGTTCTCATGCGCGTCTCCTGCTACCATTAACGATCAGGTAACGCTAAGCAACAAGGGATTATTCACGGATGCGTGAGTCACGGCGTGGTGGCCGTTTGTCGAATGCACCAAGGGTCATTCCTATCCAGGCGCAGACGATGTCGGTGTCCAGGAGCCCGAAGGCGAGTGCGACGGCGAAGGCGCTGCCGGTTTCGAGGTCGTGGCGCTGTTGGCCGGGACCCTCACCCAACCCTCTCCCGCAGGCGGGAGAGGGCTCTTTCGCCTTGCGATGGCCCTGGCTGAGGGGAGGGGTTGGCGGGGGCGAGACGGCCGGTAAGGGCTGGCATGTCGCTTGCTGGTTCTGGCAGCATCCTGTTCGTCCGGAGGTCCGCATGCGTGTGATTGGCTTGGCTGTGTTGTGTCTCGTTGCTGCCGGGCCGGGGGCTCCGGCTTGGGGGCAGTGTGCGCCGAAGGTGGCGGCGAGTGCGCTGGTGGAGGGGGGGAAGCTGCAGCTGGCGATCAACCCGACCTTGCCGCCGCAGCAGTTCGTCGACGAGAAGGGGGAGTTGCAGGGGTTGAACGTCGAGCTGGGGCGGGAGCTGGGCAAGCGGCTGTGCGTCGAGACGGTGTTCATCCGGATGGACTTCCCGGCCATGGTGCCGGCGCTGCGTGGCGGGCGGTTCGACGGGATCGACACCGGGATGTTCTGGACCGAGGAACGATCGAAGCTGATGTTCATGGTGCCCTACGCGCAGCAGGCGATCGGGGTGTTCGGCCTGGCCTCGTCCGGGCTCGTGCTGCACTCGTTCGACGACCTGGCCGGCAAGGTGGCGGCGCTCGAGATCGGCACCTACCAGGAGCGCAAGGCCAAGGAGGCGAACGAGGACATGGTCAAGCGTGGGCTGAAGCCGGTCGACCTGCGGACGTTCAGCACTGCGACGGAGGCGACAGCGGCGCTGCGGGCCGGGCAGGTGGACGTGGTGGTGATCGTCGAGGACGCGGCGCGCGCCATCAGCAAGCAGCGCGGGATGCAGTTGCTGCTGACGGGCTTCGGCGGGACGGACATCACGTTCGACTTCCGCGACCGCTCGGTGGCGGAGGCGGTGGCGGAGGCGTTCACCACGATCCGGGCGGACGGCACGTATGATGCGCTGTTCGACCGGTTCGGGCTGGCGAAGCTGCCGGGCGGGTTCGCAATCCGGGGTTCCGGGCCGCAATAGCCGGCGGCGCCGGTGTTCGACGTCCCGGCGTTCATCGGCTACCTCGATAACGGGTTCCTGCTCCAGGGTGTCGCGGTCACGGTGGGGCTGACGGTCGTGTCGCTGCTGGGCGGCCTGGTGCTCGGGACGGTGCTGGCCGGGATGCGGGCGGCGGGCGGCCCGGTGCTGCGGCGGGCGGCGGGTGCGTATGTGTGGGTGTTCCGCGGGACGCCGCTGCTGGTGCAGCTGATCATCGTCTATACCGGGCTGCCGCAGCTCGGGCTGCGGTTCGGCGTGGTGATGTCGGCGGTGGTGGCGCTGACGCTGAACGAGGCGGCGTATCTGAGCGAGATCATCCGGGCCGGGTTCGCGGGGGTGGCGCCGGGCCAAGGCGATGCGGCCCGGGCGCTGGGGCTGAGCCGGCTGCGGACGGTCTGGCTGGTGACGTTGCCGCAGGCGTTCCGGATCATCATCCCGCCGCTCGGCAACAGCGTGAACGGGCTGCTGAAGGCGACGAGCATCACGTCGGTGATCTCGATGGAGGAGCTGATGCGGCGGAGCCAGATGATCATGCAGCTCCGGTTCGACGTATTGGAGGTGTATTGCGTCGCGGCCGTTTACTACTTGGCGCTGACGACGCTGTGGGACTTCGTGCAGCGTGCGCTGGAGCGGCGGTTCGGGCGGGGCTATGCGGCGGTCGCGGCCGGGCCGCTGGTTGAGCACGCTTGATTCCGGGTGGGCCCGCGCCCTGGGGGGGCATCTATCCCAGCACGGTGATGCCGATGCGGGGCGATTCGTCGCCGGACTGGGATGCCTATGCCGCGCACACCGCCGCCTGCGGCCTGCATCCGGGCATCGCGGGCGTGCTGTGCAACGGGCACGCGGGGGAGAACACGGTGCTGGCGCCCGAGGAGAAGCGGCGGGCGGTGGCCGAGACGGTCGCGGTGGTGGGGCGGCGCGGGATCGTCATCGCCGGCGTGAACCAGGAGGGGAGTGCGGAGGCCGGGCGGGAGGCGGCGGCGGCGGCGGCGGCCGGGGCCGATGCGGTGATGGTGTTCGCGCCGAACGGCTTCGCGCTGTCGCGCGAGCCGGGGCTGGCGGAGCGGCACCACCGTGCGGTGGCCGAGGCGGTGCCGGGCGTGCCGCTGTTCCTGTTCCAGGGCAGCCATCCGGCGGGAGTGGCCTATGCGCCGGGGGTGATCGACCGCCTGCTCGATATCGAAGCTATCGTCGGGATCAAGGAGGGTGGCTGGGAGGTGAACGGCTACGACGCGTTGCGGCGGCAGGTGAAGGCCCGGCGCCCGGACGTGGCCGTGATGGCGAGTGGCGACGAGCATTTGCTCGCCTGCATGGCGCATGGCAGCGACGGGAGCATCGTCTCGCTCGCGGCGATCATGCCCGACGAGATCCTTGCCCTCGATGCGGCCATGCGCCGGTCGGACCTGGTCGCGGCGCGGCTGCTGCATGAGCGGATCGAGCCCTTGGCCGGCGCGATCTACGGCCAGCCGCCTGCAGGCCGCGCCACTGCGCGGCTGAAGTGGTGCCTGGCGGCGTTGGGCAGGCTTCCCGGCGCGATGGTGCGTCCGCCAGCGGGCGCGGTCACCGGGGCGGAGGCGGCGGCGCTGCGGACGGCGTTGGACGGTCTTTCGCTGGCGTGACGGGCCGAGTGGGCGGGTTCGGTCGCGTTCTGGCGGACGCCTTGGATAGGGGCGGGGTATCTTCCGCCGTGGTCTGTACGGTGGGGGGGGAACACGCGCCGGGTTTGATCCTTGGGTGGCGTGGCGGTGGTCGGGCGTCGTGGGGCGGGGCGGGCGCGTGTTTTGGGGGGCGGACTGTTTGGTCGCGGCGTGGGTGCCCGGATCAAGTCCGGGCATGACGTACCTTTTTTGTTTTGGCTGGGTTGACTTCCGTGGCGGCGGCTGGGGTGGAGGTTGCTGAGGGCGGTCGGGTCTAGCCGTCGCTATAGCCTGAAGGCTGGCGGTGGCGGGCTGCGGCCGAGGACCGCGTCGGCCAGCAATCGGCCGACGACCGGGCCGAGAGTGTAGCCGTTGCCGGTGACGCCGTGCCAGAGGCCGGGCTGGCCCGGCGTCCCGGTGATGACCGGGGCGCGGCCGAGCGTTGGCGCCAGGCCGGTCCAGGCGCGCACTACCGGGATGGCGCGCAGGCCCGGCAGCGCTTGGGCGGCCAGCGCAATGTTGCCTTCTATGCTGTCGCGCCGGAGCTGGGCGGCGCCGCGCGCATCCTGCGTGCCGGGCCAGCCGCCGCCGACCAGCAGGTGGCCGCCGTCGCCCTGCTTAAGCGAGAGGTGCCGTCCGGTCCAGGCGACGAGCTGGCGCAGCATGGGTGGCGCCGACGCCGTGGCCACAACCTGCTGCACCAGCGCGTGCACCGGCACCGTCACGCCGGCCAGGGCGCCGATGCGCCCGGCCTGGACGCCGGCGGCGTTCACGACGTGCCGGGCTCGGATCGCTCCCGCGGCGGTCAGCACGCGCCAGCCGAGGGTGGCCGGCTCGAGGCCTGTCACCTCGATGCCGGGTGCGAGCCGTACCCCCGCGCGGCGGGCCAGGGCCAGCAGCGCCATGGTGCCGCGCAGGGGGTCGCCCTGGCCTTCGCCCGGGCAGAACGCGGCGCCGGCGAACCGGCCGCCAAGCCCGGCGTCCAGACTGGCGTCCAGACTGGCGTCCAGACTGGCGTCCAGATTGGGGGCGATCCGGCGCAGGTCCTCCGGACCGACCACTTCGCAGGCGATGCCGCGGGCACGCTCGAACGCCACCTTGTCCCGCAGCAGCGCCAGTTCGGCGGCGGTTTCGGCCAGGACCAGGCCGCCTTCGGTGCGGAGGCCGAGATCCTCGTTGGCGTCGCGGGCCAGCTCTCGCCACAACGCGATGCTTGCGGGGCCGAGGGGGAGCGCATCGGCCATCGGCCCACCGCCGCCGGCGGCATAGACGTAGGGGACGAGCTGGATGTGGAGGCTGCCGGCGTTGGCGGTGCTGGCGGCCATGCCCGGTTCGTCGCGGTCGACGAGCAGGACGTCGGCGCCGTCGCGGGCCAAATAGAGCGCCGTCGCGAGGCCGACGATGCCGCCGCCGACGATGACGACCTCGGCGCTGGCGGGCAGGGGGCCGGGCCGGGCCGTGGTCCAGCCGGTGAGGGACGGGGATGGCAGGACCGCGTCCTGCGGGTCGTTGTGCACGGCCATGATCTGCCACGCCGGCACGGGGCGCAGCGGCAGTCGGGGAGCGGCGAAGCCGGCCTCGTCGTGCGCGCCGCACAGGCGCCCAATGGTGACGGCGCATAGGCGGCCGCCGCAATGGCCCATGCCGGCGCGCGTGGCGCGCTTGACGAGGGCCGGCGACGCCGCGCCTTCGGCGATGGCGCGGCGGACCGTGCCGGCGGACACGCGTTCGCAGGGGCAGACCGGCGTTTCGTCCGGCAGTGCCGCCGGATCGGGCGGCGCCGCGGCGAATGCCTGCTGGAGCGCGCGTCCGAGCCGGATGGCCCGGCGGAGCGCGGCCGGTTCGGCCGGGGCGGCCAGGCCGAGCGCGCGGGCGGCGGCGAGCCCGGCCGCACGGCCGCGTGTGACCGCCGTCTCGGGCCCGGCCTCGTCCACCACGAAGACCGTGGGAATGGCGGTGCGTCCGTCCGGTTCGGCCACGGCCTGCAGCGCTCCCGCGTTCAGGCGGTGCGGCACTCCCAGCGCCCGCGCCAGGCCGGCCTCCGCCTGATGGCCCCAGTGCAGCGCCACCGTCTCGGCCTCGATGGCGTGCGTGCGGCGCGGCCCGGCGACGAGCAGGCCCTCGACCCGGGCTTCGCCGAGCACCTGTAGCGGCCGGGTACCCCACAGCACCGGGACCCCACCCCGTTGCACCGTGGCCAGAGCCCGAGCCAACGCCGCTGCGCCGGCGAGGCCGGACCAACTGGCAAGGGCGGGCGGCCGTCGCTCACGGAGGCTGGGCCGTGGTCCGCGCGGAGCGGCGGGGCGGCCGGCAGAGGCCTCCACCACCGCGACGACATGCGCGCCGGCGCGCACAAGCCGTGCGGCGGCGAGGAGGTTCGACGGCCCACTGCCCGCGACCATGACGCGGCCCGCTGGCACGGTCCCGGCGCGGATCCCGTCCTGCAAGGCCGCCGCCGTCGTGCAGCCCGGCAGGGTCCAGCCTGGTAGCGGCACGGCCGCCTCATAGGGCGGCTGCGCCACAATCAGTTGCTGCGGCCGCAGCACCAGGCGCGCCGCGGGCGACACGGCGGCGATCTCCGGGCCCGGGAAGGCGCCCCATGCGACCGCGTGGACGGTGGCAAGGTGGCGCGCGCGGGCTCGCAGACGATCGAGGTGGTGGTCGTGCGGCTGCGGCAGCGGATCCGGCTCGATCAGCAGCAGCACGTCGGCGCCGGCGCCGTGCGCGGCCATGGCCGCCGACAGGCCTGCGAAACCGCCGCCGATGACGAGCAGGCCCGGGGTCAAGACCTGTTCCGGCAGCGGGCGGTCGTGCGGGTGCATCGGCGGGCAGGCTTGCACGGGCCATGGCGGCCTGCCAAGGAACGGGCCATGGCCGAACCGTTCCATGGCATCCATACGGTGCTCGTCACCCCGTTTACGCCAGACGGCGGCGCCGTCGACCTGGGCGCGCTGGAGCGGCTCGTCGCGTATCAGCTCGAGGGCGGGGTGGACGGCTTGATGCCGCTGGGCTCGACGGGCGAGTTCCTGTCCGTCAGCCGGGAGGAGCGGACCGCGATCATCGAGACGACGATCCGCGCCGCCGCCGGACGGGTGCCCGTGCTGGTGGGCACCGGCGCCGAGGACACGCGCGAGGCGGTGGCGATGGCGCGGGAGGCGGAGCGGCTGGGCGCGGCCGGGGTGCTGGTGATCCCGCCGTTCTACAGCGTGCCGACTGCGGACGAGCTGTATGTCCATTACAAGGCCATCGCCGACGCCATCGGCATCCCGGTCATGGTCTACAACAACCCCGCGACGGCCAACGTGGACCTCACGCCCGACATCCTTGCCCGGCTGTCGACCATCGAGGGATGCCGATACGTCAAGGAGAGCACGCTCGACGTGACCCGCGTGCGCGACGTCCTGGCGGCGTGCGACGGGCGCATGGCGGTGTTCGCCGGCGTGCTGGGGTATGAGAGCGCATGGCTCGGCGCGGTCGGCTGGGTTGCAGTGTGCAGCAACGTGGCGCCGGCGCTATCGGCGCGCATGTTCCATGCCGCTGCGGCGGGGGACCGAGGGGTTGCGCTGCCGCTGTATCGCCGGCTGTCGCCGCTGCTGCCCTGGGTCGGTGGCCCCCGCTACGTGAGCGGGACGAAGGCGGCGCTGCGGCTGATCGGGCGCGACATGGGGCCGCCGCGTCCGCCGCGGCTACCGTTGCCGGAGCGGGACTGGGCGGCGCTAAGGGCGGTGCTGCATGGGCTGGACCTGACCGGCCCAGCCTAGCGTCAGGCCTCGGAGCGCCGGACGGTGAGGTCCGGCCGGTCGAACACGGCGGGCAGCAGCTCGGTGCCGAGGCCGGGGCCGTCCATCGGCAGGACGTGGCCATCGACGATCGTGGGCAGGACGGTGACGAGTTCCTTGTACCAGCCCGTGTAGAAGGCGCGGACGCTTTCCTGGATGAGGGTGTTGGGCTGGCTGAACGAGGCGTGGACGCCGGCGACGAAGCCGACCGGCCCGACGCAGTCGTGAGGCGCGAAGGGACGATGGTAGGTATCAGCCAGGGCTGCGATCTTGCGGCCTTCGGTGAGGCCGCCGGTCCAGCAGAGGTCCGCCATGACCACGCCGATCGCGTCGCGGTCGAGCATGTCCTTGTAGGGGAAGCGGCTGCCGAGGGTCTCGCTCGCGCAGATCCAGACATCGGTCGAGCGGGCCAGCTCGGCGAGCGCCCGGGGTGAATTCATGCGGATGGGGTCTTCGTACCAGGTCGGGGCATAGGGCTCGAGGATGCGCGCGAGCTTCTTGGCCATCGGCAGGTTCCACAGGCAGTGGAACTCGACCATGATCTCCATCCGGTCACCGACCGCGCGGCGGATGCTTTCGAACGGGGCGAGGGCGGCGTTCAGTTCTGCGGGCGAGATGGCCATGCCGTCATTGGCGATGGCGGCCGGGTCGAACGGCCAGATCTTCATGGCGGTGATGCCGGACTCGAGCAGGCTTTCGGCAACGCGGCCGGCGTCGGTCATGAAGCCGTGGAGGTCTTCGTAGGGGCCGGCGGCGGTGTCGAAGTTCCAGGTCGAGACGGGTTTGATGTCGTTCGAGCGGACGTAACCGTAGCCGGCGCAGGTGTTGTAGATGCGCTGGCGCGGGCGGCAGAGGCCGCCGAGCATCTGGTGCACGGGTTGGCCGCAGACCTTGCCGAACACGTCCCACAGCGCGATGTCGATTGCCGAGGCGGCGCGGTATTCGACGCCGGTGCTGGACTGCGCCATGGGCAGGTTCAGCATCTCACGGTGCAGCGCCTCGATGTGGAGCGGATCCTTGCCGAGGAGCCGGCGGGCGAGCGTGTCGTGGATGTGGGCCTCGACGGCGCCGGCGCCGTAGAACGTCTCCCCGAGGCCGACGGGCCCGGCGTTGGTGTGGATGCGGACCCAGAGAACGTTAGCGAACTCGGCCGTGCGCAGGGTTTCGATGGCGGCGATCTTCACCGGCGCGTCCTCCATGGTGTGGCCTCGATGGCCGCAACCCAATCTACACGGCATCGGTCGCGCCGCTCTACGGGATCAAGGCCGTGGGCAGGACCGACTATCGAGATCTCGGCGCAACTTGCGAACCTTCAGGGAGAAGCAGTTTCGGGGTGAGACGAGCCGTGCGTCGCTCTGGGGTGATCGGGTTCTCAGGCGGCCGGTTTCCGCCCATGATCGGCGCGTGACCATCGAAGGACGCCGTAATGCCGACGCTTGCCGCTGTGCCGAAGGGTGGCCTTCTCCCGATGTCGCGGCGGGTGATGAACCTGTCGCACTTCCTGCGGCAGTGTGCGCGGCGGCACGGCTCGGCGCCCGGCCTGGTGCATGGCGATGAGCGCTGGAGCTGGGCGCAGCTGGAGCGGCGGGTGGACGCGGCGGCGGCGGGGCTGGACGCGTTGGGGGTGGGGAAGGGGGACCGCGTGCTGGTGCAGTCGCGCAACTGCCACCAGATGGTCGAGGCGATGTTCGCCTGCTTTCGGGTGGGCGCCGTGTATGTGCCGGCGAACTTCCGCCAGACGCCGGCCGAGGTGGCCGACCTGGCCCGGACCGCCGGCGCCTCGGCGCTGGTGTGCGGCGCGGAGTTCACCGGCCATGCCGAAGCGGTGCGGGACGCGGTGCCCGGGCTGGTCATGCTGGCGATCGGGGCGGCCGGGTTCGGCGAGCCGTGGGACGGGATGGTCGCCCGGCATGACGGGCAGGCACGGCCCGATGCGGCGGTCGAGCAAGACGACCCGGCCTGGTTCTTCTTCACCTCGGGCACCACCGGGCGGCCAAAGGCGTCCGTGCTGACGCATGGGCAGCTGGCGTTCGTGGTGAACAACCACATCGCCGACCTGATGCCGGGGATCAGCCACCGGGACGCCTCGTTGGTGCTGGCACCGCTGTCGCATGGCGCCGGGGTGCATTTCCTGGTGCAGGTGGCGCGGGGCGTGACCAGCATCCTGCCCACGGGGGAGCGGCTCGATCCGGAGGAGGCGTGGGCGCTCGTGGCGGCGTGGCGGGTGACGAACCTGTTCACGGTGCCGACGATCGTGAAAATGCTGGTCGAGCATCCGGCCGTGGACCGGCACGACCACGGGTCCTTGCGGCACGTGATCTATGCCGGGGCGCCGATGTATCGGGAGGATCAGAAGGTGGCGCTGGCCAAGCTCGGACCGGTGCTGGTGCAGTATTTCGGGCTGGGCGAGGTGACGGGCGCCATCACCGTGTTTCCGCCCGAGCTGCACGAGGCCGAGGACGGGCCGCGGGCCCGTGCCGGGACGTGCGGGTATGAGCGGACGGGGATGCAGGTGTCGATCCAGGACGAGCAGGGCCGGGCGGTGGCGCCGCTCGAGACCGGAGAGATCTGCGTATGCGGGCCGGCGGTGTTCGCGGGCTACTACGACAATCCGGAGGCGAATGCGAAGGCGTTCCGCGACGGGTGGTTCCGCACGGGCGACCTGGGCCACCAGGACGCGGAGGGGTTCGTGTTCATCACCGGCCGCGCCTCGGACATGTACATCTCGGGCGGATCGAACGTGTATCCGCGGGAGATCGAGGAGAAGGTGCTGCGGCACCCGAGCGTGGCCGAGGTGGCGATCCTGGGCATGCCGGACCGGACGTGGGGCGAGGTGGGGATGGCGGTGTGCGTGCTGCGGCCGGGCGCCGACCTGACGGAGGCGGCGCTGCTGGCGTGGCTGGAGGGCCAGGTGACGCGATACAAGCTGCCGCGCCGGGTGGTGTTCTGGGAGGCGCTGCCGCGGTCGGCCTATGGCAAGGTGACGAAGAAGCTGATCCGCGCGGAGCTGGAGGCGCGGGCCGATGGCGGGGCGACGGCGTCGGCATGACCGGCCGGATCGCCGCGCACCCGGGACCGCCGGCGACGCAGCGCATCGTGGCCGTGCGGGCCGGGGCCGTCACGGTCGAGGCGAGTCTGCCGGCGGGTGGGCGATTGCTGGACGCGTTGGCGTGTTTGATCGACGCACAGCGTCTTGAGTCGGCGGCGCTGACATTGACGGGCGGCGGCTTCGGGCCGTTCGGCTACGTCATTCCAGGGCTCTCGCCGGACGGGTCGCAGGTGGCGTTCTACAGCGGCACCTTCCGGCCGCCCGGGACCAGCCGGCTGGAGATCGCGACCGTGACCGTTGGCGTCCGCGACGGGGCGCCGTTCTTCCACTGCCACGCGCTCTGGACCGAGGCGGATGGGCGCGGCGGCTGCGGGCATGTGTTGCCGGACGAGACGGTGATCGCGGCGCCGATCGCGGTGCACGGGGCGGGGATCGTCGGCGCGCGGTTCGTGGTGACGCCGGATGCGGAGACCGGGTTCAGCCTGTTCATGCCCGTGGCCACGGGCACGGCGCCGCCGGCCGGTGCGCGGCCGGCGGTGGCGCTGCGGCTGGCGCCGAACCAGGACCTCATCGAGGCGCTGGAACAGGCGGGGCGCGAAGCGGGGTTCCGCCGCGCGGTGGTGCGGGGCGGGGTTGCGAGCATCAACCAGGCGCGTTTCCTCGATGCGCCGCCGATCGAGGGGTTCGCGACCGAGCTGCTGGTCCGCCATGGAGCGGTTCGCTGTGCCGCACACGCTTCGCCGCCGACCGAGATCGGAGCCGCGGTCGTCGACCTGAACGGCGCGATCGGCGCCGGCCGGCTCGTCCCAGGCGACAACCCCATCCTGATGACCTTCGAGGGTGTCCTCGAGGCGGAGGCTTGACCGCGGACCCGCCGGGCCCGCCCATCGCCAGCATCCGCGACTGGGACGCGCCGTCGGTGTTCCAGCCCGAGAACCTGCTGCGCGAGGCGCGTCGCCAAAGAGGCTTGCCCTCCGGCGCGCTGCCGCCGCTCGTGGTGCTCGACCCCGACGGCGACCTCGCCCGCTACGTCCGCCACGCGCGCGGCGCGGCGCCGGTTCCGGCCTGGGCCTGCTATCACACCGAGCTGCTGGCCTGGCCCGCCGGGGACCGCAGCATCGGCGTCATCGCGCACACGGTCGGCGCGCCGTTCGCCGTGCTGGTCGCCGAGCAGCTGTTCGCCTCCGGCGTCGAGCTGGTGATCAACCTGACGTCGGCGGGCCAGCTCGTCGATCTGGGTCCGCCGCCCTATTTCGTGCTGATCGACCGCGCCCTGCGCGACGAGGGTACGAGTTACCACTACCTGCCGTCCGCCGATTTCGCCGAAGCCGACGCGGCCCTGGTCGCGACGCTGATGCCGGCCCTGACCGCCGCGGCCGGGCGGCTGCTGTGCGGCGGAAGCTGGACCACCGACGCGCCGTATCGCGAGACCGAAGCGGCGCTGCAGCGCAATCGGGACCGTGGCCTGCTGCTGGTCGAGATGGAGGCGGCCGGGCTCTACGCTTATGCCGAGGCCCGCCACCGCCCGGTGCTGTGCATCGCCCACGTGACGAACCGCATGGCGCAGGATGAAGGCGATTTCGAGAAGGGCGAGGCGGAAGGGGCGCCGGCGGCGCTACAGTTGATCGAGGCCGCGGCCGACGCCTGGGCGCGGCGACCTCCCCGACCCTGATCGCTTCAATGCCGAAGGGCTTGTCCCGCGCGGCCGGCGCCGACATGATCGGCGGTGCCGCTCCGAGGGACCGAGCATGAGCCTTGCCGTCGCGCGCCGCCCCGCTAGCCGGCTGCACACCGCCGTCGCCGCGAACGTCGGCGCCGTGCTCGAATGGTTCGACCTCGTCCTCTACGCCCTGTTCGCTGTCGTGCTCGGGCGGCAGTTCTTTCCGGCGACGGACCCGAACGTGTCGCTGCTGCTCTCGCTCGGCGCGTTCGCCATCTCGTGGCTGGTTCGGCCGCTCGGCGCCGTCGTGATCGGCGCCTACTCGGACCGGGCCGGGCGCAAGCCGGGCCTGGTGCTCTCGGCCGGGCTGATGATGCTGGGGACGGGGATGATCGCCGTCATGCCGCCCTATGCGAGCATCGGGCTTGCGGCGCCCTTGCTGGTGCTGGTGGCGCGCATGATCCAGGGGTTTTCGGCCGGCGGCGAGTTCGGCAGTGCCACCGCGCTGCTGGCCGAGCAGGATCCGGCGCGGCGGGGCTTCTACACGAGCCTGCAATGGGCGGCGTCCGGCTTTTCGGTGCTGCTGGCTTCGCTGGCCGCCTACGCCGTCAACGCGCTGCTGAGCCCGGAGCAGGTTGCGAGCTGGGGCTGGCGGGTGCCGTTCTTCGCCGGCCTGCTGATCGGGCCCGCGGCGCTGTACATCCGCAGCCACCTGGATGAGCCGGAGGAGTTCCTGCGCGCCGAGCGGGCCGCGTCACCGGTCGCCGAACTCGCGGCGGGGGACAAGGCCGGCGTCCTGCTCGGGGCCGGGCTGGTCGCGGCGGGCGCGTGCGGCAGTTTCCTGAACACCTACATGCCGACCTTCGCGTTCACGAAGCTCGGGCTGCCGCAATCCGAGGCGTTGCTCGGCACCATGGCCGCGGGGGTGGTGAACACGGTTCTGCCGCCGGTGTTCGCCGGCCTGTCGGACCGTGTCGGGCGCACGCGGGTGATGGCGACCGCCGGCTTGCTCGGGCTGGTCATGATCTATCCGCTGTTCCGTTGGCTGATCGCCTCGCCGACGATCGGCACGTTGGTGACGATCCAGGCGCTGATCGCGCTGGTGTTCTACTGCGGCTATTACGCGACGGTGCCGGCGGCGCTGGCGGACCTGTTCCCCGCGCGGCGCCGCACCTCGGGCGTGTCGATCGCCTATGTGCTGGCCCAGACCCTGTTCGGCGGCGTGACGCCGCTGGTGGCGGGCTGGATCGTCGCCACCACCGGCGACCCTACCAGCCCGGGCCTGTATCTTGCGGCGGTGATGCTGCTCAGCCTGGGCTGCCTTGCCGCCAGCGCCCGGCGGCTGGCTGGGCCGTCCCGGTAAGCATGCCCGGTCAGAACGCGACCACGGTCAGAACGCGGCCACGGTCAGAACGCAATGGGGCCGACCGAGCCGTACCACGCTCGCACTTTCGTGGGATCGGCCTCGTCCATAGTGAAGAAGTGCGTCATCACGGGCCGGAGCGCGGGCTTGCCGGGGTCGTCCGGCGTCATCGTGACGATGCCGCGGAACACCTTCAGTGACCCGCCGTCCCAGTATTCGACCACGTCGTGCAGGGCGGTGAACCCGGTGTCGATGAAGGCGCGCAGGTTGTCGCGGATGGCCTCGCGCCCGTTCCATTGGGCGACGCCGAGGCGGCAGATCGCGTCCTCGGCGAAGCAGTCGAAGCCGGCGCCGAAGGTCTTGTCGTCGATCTCCTTCCAGAACGCGAGCAGCCAGTCGGGCGCCGGGCAGCGGGCGAACGTCCTGGTTTCGGTCTGTGTCATTGCCGTGTTCCTCATCGGGTATCGTTGGATCGGTTGCGCTTGGACCGTCAGGCAGCGGCCGTCATGCCGAGCCGGGTGGCGATGCGGCGGGCCGTTGCCTCGCGCCGGGCCGTTAGCCCGGACACGGACCGCCGGGCCTGCGCGAGGATCGCGGGTGGCGCCGACTCTGGCGTGCCGGCGTCGAACGGCGGTTCCGGCGCATAGGCGATCTGCAGCTGGATCGCCTGTGCCGCTGCGTCGCCGCGCAGCATGGCCGTGAGGCGCAGCGCGCCGTCGATCCCGGCGGTGACCCCGGCCGCGAACACCCAGTTGCCATCGACGACAACCCGCGCATCGACCGGGGTGGCGCCGAACAGCGGCAGCAGGTGGAACGACGCCCAATGCGTGGTGGCTCGCCGGCCCTGAAGCAGCCCGGCCGCGCCGCAGAGCAGGGCGCCGGTGCAGACGGAGAGGACCATGCGGGCCTCTGCCGCGCGCCCGGCGATCCAGGCGAGCACCTCCTGGTCGTCCATCAGCAGTTCCTGCCCGGGGCCACCCGGGACGAGCAGCACGTCGAGGCGGGGCGCGTCGGCCAGGACGGCGTCGGCCACGAGCTGGAGCCCGTGCACGTCGCGGACCGGCGCCGTTGCCTTGCCATAGACACGGCAGGTGGCGTTCGGGATGCGGGACAGCACCTCGAACGGGCCGGTGAGGTCGATCTGGTCGACGCCTTCGAACAGGAGGCAACCGATTTCGAGGTGGGTGTCGAGGGGGATCATGGGGCGCCTCCAGGGGGCAAGGGAGGGTGGACGGCGGACAGTAGACCGGCCATGAATGGCGGACATGCCAATTAGCCCACCATCCTCGCCAACCGCACCACGGCCCGCCCCGGCCCGCCTGGTCGAGGTCGTCGCGTTCCCGGACGCGCAGCTGCTCGACGTCGCCGGTCCGCTGCAGGCCTTCGCGACGGCCAACGAGATCGCCGTGGCGGGCGGAGGGTCTGTGCCCTACGCGCTCCGCGTAGTGGCGAAGGGCCAGGTGGGCGTGCGCACCTCGGCCGGGCTCGGCTTGGCGACGGAGACGCTGCCGCCGGCCGGCGCGCCGGTCGACACGGTGATCGTTGCGGGAGGCCCGGGCGTGCAGGCGGCGGCGGCCGACCCGTTGCTCGTCGCGTGGCTGCGGCGGCGCGGGACGGTGGCGCGGCGCACCGCTTCGGTGTGCACGGGCGCGTTCCTGCTTGCGGCCACCGGGCTGCTGGACGGGCGGCGCGCGGCCACGCACTGGTCGTTCTGTGCCGAGCTGGCCCGGCAATACCCGGCCTTGCGGGTCGAGCCGGACCCGATCTTCGTTCGCGACGGGCCGTTCTGGACATCGGCCGGGGTGACGGCGGGCATCGACCTGGCGCTGGCCTTGATCGAGGCGGACCTTGGGCGGGACATGGCGCTCGCCGTCGCGCGGCGGTTGGTGATGTTCCTCAAGCGGCCGGGCGGGCAGGCGCAGTTCAGCGCCGCGCTGTCGTTGCAGACGGCCGAGGACCGGTTCGGCCCGTTGCACGCCTGGATCGGCGCCCACCTTGCGCAGGACCTGTCATTGCCGGTGCTTGCCGCCAAGGCGGGCATGAGCGAGCGGAGCTTCAGCCGGCGCTACCTGGAGGCGACGGGCGTGACCCCGGCGCGGGCGGTGGAGCGGCTGCGCGTGGAGGCGGCGCGACAAATGCTGTCGGAGTCCCGGCTTGCGGTGAAGCGCATCGCGCATGTGTGCGGGTTCGGCACGGAGGAGACGATGCGCCGCAGCTTCGTCCGCGCGCTTGCTGTGAGCCCGCAGGATTATCGCGAGCGATTCGCGGCGTGATCGACATTCTCGCCGTCGCATCTTGACGGCGTTTGCCTTATGTTGCCGGCCGTCGTCCCGCCACTTATAAGTGGGAGGTGAACCCGGATTGCGGCGTTCTCTGCGACAAGGGACCCGAACGGATTGACCGTGCCATCGACCCGCCCCGAAACAGACGGCGAAGACGTGTTGCTGTCCGGCTATGGCACGGTGCAATTTGCCGCCGAGAGGTACATCAGCCGACATCCCCGCCGGGGCGACGCCTTGTATGACGTGTGGCTGAACTGCAAGCCGAGCTACCGGAAGCTTGTGTTCGACGCCGCGCGGATGCCGATCCAGCGGATCCACGTCGCCAGTGTCGAGGTGCCGGCACGCCGGCAGGACCTCGACGGGGTATTGTCGACGTTGAAGGACACCAGGCACGACGTGTCTGTGTCGCTGGCTCCGATTGGGGACCGGGGCAAGTTCCACAATATCAATGTGGCGTTGGCCGATGTCGATCTGTCCACGCTCGATTGGCTGATCGTGGTTGACGACGATATCGCTTTTCCCAGCCATTTCCTCGATCGGTTCGTCTACGCATGCCATACGGCGCGGCTACGAATCGCACAACCCGCACACCGTTTCCGGTCCTACACGACGTGGCAGATCACGCAACGGGTCTGGAATAGCCTCGTGCACCTGACCAATTTCGTCGAGTGCGGCCCGTTGACCATTTTCCACAAGGACGTGTTCTCCGATGTTCTGCCCTTCCCCGAGACGCGCTGGGCTTGGGGGCTGGATGTCCTGTGGGGCGAACTCGGGCGCCGGCGCGGGTTAGCGGTCGGCGTCGTCGATGCGACGCCGATCGGGCATTTGCGTCCTGTGGCGCAGCTCTATGAGAAAGATGCAGCGGTCGCGGAAGGGCGGCAACTCCTCGCTAAGTACGATGTCCGGCGCAGCAACCGCGAAATTTTGAAGACAACGGACGTGCTGACGAGGCTGTAGAACTAACATGTCGGTCCGACGCTCGCTTGCCTGGATGCTTGCCTCGCAGGGTGGCTTGCTTGTCCTGCAATTTACCGGGTCGGTCGCGCTCGCCCGCCTGCTGACGCCCTACGAAATGGGCGTCTACGCGGTCGCGGCCGCGATGATCGGGATCATCGGCATTCTGCAAACTTTCGGCCTCGCCTCGTTCGTCATCCGCGAGGCCGAAGCCAGTCACGACCTACTGGCCAGCGCGTTCACGATGAATATCCTGCTCTCGGTCTTCCTGTCGGCCGCGATCGTCCTGCTCAGCGTCGTCGGTGGGGCCGCCTTGAATGAGCCCGGCGTTCGCAACGTTATGCTCGTCCTTGCGATCGTCCCACTGATTGGCATCATCGAGTTCCGGCCCAATGCGATGATCGAGCGAAACGGCCGGTTTCGTGCGATCGCGACCCTGAACGTCTTGCGCGCCGTCAGCTCGACCTGCGTCACGATCGCGCTTGCGTTCGCGGGTCAACGCTTCATGAGCATTGCGTGGGGAAGCGTGGCCGGTTCGGCCGCGAGTGCCATCGCCGTCACGGCGATGGGCCGCGACCATGTCAGTTTCCGGCTGAAGCTCACTGCATGGCGGGCCATTCTCCGGTTTGGGATGCAGCAGATCGCGATCCAGGGGGTGAACACCATCGCTTACCGCTGTTCGGAATTCGTCCTCGGCCGGCTGCTCGGTCTTGAAGCACTCGGCATTTGGGGACGCGCGTCCAATCTGAACAACTTGATCGGGACCAATCTGCACATGATCGTCGGCCGCGTCATGATGGTGAAGCTGGCAGAACAGCAACGTGTCGGGCACCCGTTGCGCGTCGTCTATCTCCGTTACGTCGAGGTGCTGACCGCGATCCTTTGGCCGACCTTTGCCGGCCTGGCGATCTTGGCAGGTCCGTTCATCTCAGCTGTCTATGGTCCGGCCTGGGTCACGGCCGAGTGGCCGCTTGCTGGGTTGGCCGTCGCCTCAATGATCGCCGTCTCGCTTTCAATGACTTGGGAAGTGTTCATCATTTGCCAGGAGACTGGGCGGCAAGCCCGGCTTGAATACTACAGGACGGGCATCGGCCTTGTCTTGTTCGCGGGCGCATGCCTGCTGAACCTGACAACGGTCTCGGTTAGCCGGATCGTGGACTCGCTGGTGTCGGCCGCGATCTATCGGCCGCATATACAACGGATGACCGAGACCAGCTGGGCGGACTATCGGCCCATCTATCGCAGCAGTGCGATCGTAACGACCGCGGCGTGCGGCCCTGCCATGGCGTTGATGCTAGCGTATCGATGGTCGCCGGACGCGCCGATCATGCTGGCGGGTCTCTCCGTTCTCAGCGGAGTTTTGCTTTGGCTTCTGTCGCTTCACCTGCTCGGCCACCCGCTCGCGCACGAGATTGGCGGCTTTGTGCGACGAGGACGCCGAACCTTGGGCTGGGCGTAGGGCGGCGTGGCAGTCGGTAGGCCCGCCGTCACTCGTCAGGGTTCCGCCTCGGACGCTTCGCGGCCGGCCGGCTCTAACGATGAGGAAGCCAGCAGAATGGGACAATGCGGGATGAATGCGATCTCAAGCCCGAACAGGATCACAAAATCTGCCGCAGAAAGTCTGCCGCTGTTCACGGTTTGCACAATCGTTACCAATCTCAACGAGTATGCCGCGATGCGGACTAGTTTTGTCGAGCATGGCTTTACAAACGAGAACACGAGCTTTTCGTTTGCCGACAATTCGAACGGCAATGAGTTTGACGCTTTCGAGGCTTATAACATCTTTTTGGTCGAAGCGAGATCGAAATACATCATCCTGTGCCATCAGGACATACTTCTGCTTCAGGACGGCTTTTATGAACTGCTCGTCAGATTGCACGAACTCGACACGCGGTTCCCGTCCTGGGGTCTTTGCGGAAACGCGGGTGCCGGACAAAACGGCGTCCTTTCAGTTCGGATCAGCGATCCTCACGTGCAGGATAATGCGGAAGGCGGCCCATTCCCTGCGTGCGTCGTCGCGTTGGATGAGAACTTTATCGTCGTAAGACGCGACGCCAACCTGGCCGTCTCGCACGACATGTCGGGATTCCATCTCTACGGCGCAGATCTCTGTATCATCGCCAACCTTCTGGGCCGGACGGCCTACGTCATCGACTTCCATCTCCTGCACAAAAGCGGGGGGAAATTAGACAACTCGTTCTATGACACCCGGAACCGTATCGTCGCAAAGTACAGGCGCGCGATGCGTCCGCGTTGGATCGAGGTAACGACCCGGCAGCCCTTCTTCATTTCGGGAAGCCCATTGTCCTACCCGCTCGCCAAGCTAAATCGGGCATTTGCCTGGAGGGTTAAGCGCGTCCTCGACAAGGCGCGTCGCTTGACCAACCACTGACGTGACGACGACCCCTAATCGAAGGCGCCAATTTGCCGCATGCAGGGGCTACGCCCGGGCGTGCGCCGACCCAGCCAAACCGTCATAGGCCAAGCCGTCATAGGCCAAATCGTCATGGGCCAAATCGTCATAGGCCGGATCGTCTAAGGAGCGTCGGCATGCCGTTGAGCCGCCTTGTCACGCTGCCCCGGCGAGTTGTGTCGCATGCACGCTGGATGCTGCGGGATCCCGAAAACTTCTTTGCCAACCGAGCCATCAAGCGGAATCCTGAAAGGCTGCTTCGGTTCGAGCCGATGGTGCCGTTGCACGTCGTTATCGATCCGGCACTGGCGAACGGGCCGTCGGTCAACGTGCTGCTGCCGGCGCTGAACGCTGCCAACCTGACCGGCGGGCCGAACACCGCGATCCATGTCGCCATCGGCTTGTCGCGCGCAGGTGTGCCCGTGCGTATCCTCGCCGTCGACGACAAGCTGCCGCCCGATCTGGAACCGCTCCGCCGACACATACAGGCCCTTGCAGGGGCGAGCGATACGCCGCCGAACATTTCGTTCGCGTCGACCGTCGCGGGCGACACCCCGGCCCGCTTGGGCGCGCACGATACATTCCTCGCCACCCTTTGGACGACCGCGTTTCGCTTGAAGGATGTGATGCCGATGATGACCGCGCCCGAGTTCCTGTATCTGGTCCAAGACTTCGAGCCCAGCTTCTATCCATGGTCGACGAGTTACGCCCAGGCACTCGAGACGTATAAGCTTCCGTTCCGTGCCTTGATCAACGAGCAACTACTAGCCGATTACCTTATTATGACAGGAACCGGGCTGTTTGCCGACCCGGCCTTCCTCGATCGATGCGCGGTGTTCGAGCCCGCAGTCGACCGCCAGATCTTTTTTCGCGCCAAGGCGCTCGATGGCCCACGACGGCTGGTGTTCTATGCCCGGCCCAATCACCTGCGAAACATGTTCGGCATCGGGCTCGAAGCGCTTAAGCAGGCCGTTCAGCATGCCGCCTTCGCTGGCTCGGATTGGCAGTTCACTTCCATCGGCAGCACGGTCCCGCCGACGCCCCTTGGACAGGGCCATCGGCTCGAGCCGGCCCCGTGGCTGTCCTACGAAGACTACGCACGACTGATCCGCGAGTCCGACATCCTGCTCTGTCCGATGCTGTCGCCGCACACGAGCTATCCGGTGCTCGAGATGGCGGCCTGCCGCGGGATCGCCGTCACCAACACGTTCGGGCCGAAGACGCAGGAGCGGCTGGCAGCGATCTCAGGCGGCATTGTCGCCGGGCCACCCTCGATCGAGGGTCTGTGCAACGCCCTGCTCATGGCTGTGGAGCGGCTCGGCCGGAGCGACAGCCGCGAGTTTAGTCAGCCAGCCGATTGGCAGACAGCTCTTGCGGACGGCGTCGCGATGGCCAAGCAAGTTTTTCGAACCCATGCCGACCGTGCGGGCTGAACCACCCCGCCGTTCATTTGACGAAGGTTGGAACACCCGTGAGCCGTCGCAGCCGAAGCCGCAACGAGGTCGGCAGCGCCACCCGCAGTGCGAGCCGGACGGCCGCCTGCGGCAGGAACTGTGGCGGGCATAGCCGCAGGGCGTTCGCGATGTGCCCCTGGGCGGCTAGCCGCGCGACCGTTCCGGAGACCTGCCGCACTATCATACCCCGGTCCTCGGCGGCCAAGATCGTCGGCAGCACGCGCGCGAGTGACGCGCGGATGAACGCGCAGTCGGCCGCGTCAAGCTCGTACGGACGATACGCCGCAAGCTCGACCAGCTTGGCCGACGCCGCAGCCGCCAGTCGGAGCGCCTCGTCGGGATCGAGCCCGCGGCTGCCGAGGGCCACAATCGCGCCCAGCGTGCCGGCACGTTTGTATTCGTTCACGGCGTCGCGCGGGAAGGTGATGTCGGGGCGGCCGGCGCGGCGGCGGATGGCGGAGAGACCGCTGAGCTGCGAGCTCACGGCGGAGATCCGGCCGTTGAGGGTCGAGGCGCCGGTCACGCTCTGGTTGTGGACGCGGTAGTAGCCGAGCAGGTCGGGCATGTTCGCCAGCTCGCCGGCTTCCTGCAGCCGCCAGTATAGGTCCGTATCCTCGGCGTGGTAGACGTGGCGGTAGCCGCCGACGGCCATGACGGCGGCGCGGCGCATCATCAGGAACGGGTGGACGAGGTAAGGCTCCTTTTGCGGATAGCTGAGCGGGTCGGCCAGGGCTGGCGGGCTCGGCACCATGAGCGGCCCCAGCTCGCGGCCGGCCTCGTCGATCTGGATGATGCCGCCCGCGACCGCGTCGCAGTTCGGGTGATCCCGCAGCCAGGCGACCTGCCGTTCGAAGCGGTCGGGACGGGCGAGGTCGTCGCCGTCGTGGCGGGCGACGAGGTCGGCGGTGCAGATGGCCAGTCCGGCGTTCAAGGCGTCGACGATGCCGCCATTGGCTTGGTCGAGCACGGTGATGCGGCCGTCGGCGGCGGCCAGACGACGCATGATGGCCGGGCTGTCGTCTGTCGAGCCGTCATTGACCAGGATGATGCGGATGTCCTGCACCGTTTGCGCCTGGATGGAGGCGACGGCGCCTTCCAGGGTCTTGGCCGCATTGTAGACGGGGATGACGACATCGATGGCGGCCTGTTCCAAACGCTGTCTCCGGCTGGTGCTGCGGGCGGTTCTACGCGGGGTTGGTCGTGTTGCAAGGGCTGTCGCGCGCCGTGGCGTTTGGGCTTGGTGCGGCGACGACAAGTGGCCGTGCGTTGCAGGATGGTCGTCCGGCCAATACAGAGTTTAACAAAAGCTAATATCTGTTCAGAAATCGAGATGGCTGGCCGTCATCTCGCAACGGAAATACCGTTCGTCTGTAATTGAATTGTTCACGTCTGCGTGTTAGTCAGGGATTACGCAGTGCGGGGAAGCTGACATGGCGACGGCGTCGACGAAGTTTCCACTTGGCATCTATGTCGGCAATCCCGGCGGCAACGATGTTGTGCAGGAAAACGCGTTCGAGTCTCAATTCAGTGCTTTCGTTGCAGACATGGGCGGTGCTCGTCCCATGTTCATGGACGCCTACACGGATTTCACGCAAGATCCGTCGCAATGGGCGAGCAACGCCCAGTATGGCGCCTGGACCTTCACGAAGACCGGCAGCGCGTTCGCGGGACCGGGCTCCGGGATGACGCCGGTGGTCGGCGTCCCGCTGGCGTCCAATGCCGGCGGGTGGAGCAACGTCGACACCTTCTACAAGCAGATCATCGCCGGGCAGTATGACGGCGACTACAAGGGGATCGTGGATGCCTGGGCCAAGGCCGGGTATGGCACGGTGCAGTTCCGCATCGCCTACGAGTTCAACGGCAGCTTCATGCCGTGGTCGCCTGGCAACAGCAGCAGCCCGACGGCGGCGGCCGACTTCGTCGCCGCGTTCCAGCACGTCGCCACGCTGATCCACACGGAATCGGCGGCAGACGGCATCAAGGGCCAGGTCGTCTGGAACCCGGCCGACATCAACAACAACGGCGTGGACCCGACGACGCTGTATGCCGGCGACAAGTATGTCGACATCATCTCGACCGACGCCTACTCGCCGCTGTATCCCAACGACTACACGGACTGGTCGGGCGGGACGGCCAAGCAGTTGACCCCCGCGGCCTGGGGCGCCAACGCCGTCGATCGCGCGCACTTCTGGCAGTATACGAACGGCACGCAGTACAACTTGACGCCTGCGCTGGGCTCGCCGGGCTGGTCGTTCCAGGACGCGGTAAGCTTCGCATCGTTGCACAACAAGCCACTCTCGGTTTCGGAAGCCGGGGCCGGCCCGGCCCCGTCGTCGAGCATCGGCCCAGCCGATGACCCGGCGTTCCCGCAGTGGCTTGCGGGTGCGCTGGCGCAGGCACAGGCGCAGGGGGTGACGATCCAGAACGTGAATATCTGGGACACGACGGAGAGCGACGGCGACTGGGACTTCACGAACGGCTCGAAGCCGCTTGCGGCCGCGGCCTGGGGCGCCGATTTCGGCGCCGCCTCAGGCACCGCCGTGGCGGCCGGCCCGGTCCCGGTCACCCTCGGCACGGGCCCGGACAGCCTGGTCTTGCAAGTGTCGGAGGATGCCTGGAGCGGCGACGCGCAGTTCACGATCGCCGTCGACGGCAAGCAGGTCGGCGGCACCCAGACCACGACGGCGGCCCACGCCGCCGGGCAAGCCCAGGCGTTCACGGTGCTCGGCACGTTTGCCCCCGGCAACCACACCGCGACCGTCACCTTCGTCAACGACGCCTATGGCGGTTCCGACGCCCAGGACCGCAACCTGTATGTCAGCGGGGCGACGATGGACGGCGCGGTCGTCTCCGGTGCGTCTCTGGCCGAGTATTCGAACGGGGCGCAGGCGTTCGGCTTCCAGGGCGCCGGCGCCGCCACGCCGGCGGCGGTGACGATCGGCAGCGGGAGCGACAGCCTGGTCCTGCTCGTGTCCGAAGACGCCTGGAACGGCGACGCGCAGTTCACCATCGCGGTCGACGGCAAGGCAATCGGGGGGACGCAGACCGTCACCGCGTCCCACGCTGCGGGACAGACGCAGGCGTTCACCGTGCTCGGCGCGTTCGGCGCCGGCAGCCACACTGCGGCGGTCGCCTTCCTCAACGACGCCTATGGCGGGACGGCCAGCCAGGACCGGAACCTGTATGTCGCCGGGGCGAAGATCGACGGCGTGACGGTGCCCGGCGCCGTGCTGACGGAACTCTCGAACGGGGCGCAGGCGTTCGGCTTCGCAGTGCCGGCCGCCTCGTCCCCGCCGATCACGGTGGGCGCCGGGTCCGACAGCCTTGTGCTGCAGCTCTCGGAGGATGCGTGGAACGGCGATGCGCAGTTCACCGTCGCGGTGGATGGCGCCCAGGTCGGCGGTACGCAGACGGTCACCGCCTCGCATGCGGCCGGGCAGACCCAGGCGGTCACCGTGCTCGGCACGTTCAGCCCGGGCGGCCATACCGCGACCGTGAGCTTCGTGAACGACGCCTATGGCGGTTCGGCGGCGCAGGACCGCAACCTGTATGTCTCGAGCGCGACGGTCGACGGCGCCGCGGTGGCGGGTGCGGCGCTCGCGGAGTATTCGAACGGCGGGCAGAGCTTCGCGTTCAAGGGTCCGGCCGCCCCCGCGGTCACGGCCGCGGCGGCCGCCCCGCCGTCAGCCGCCCCGCTCTCGGCCGCCCCGGCTTCGATGACCTTCACCGACACGCAGGGGCATAGCCTGACGCAGGCGGCAATCGCGACCGGCAAGCTCGATAGCGGCGCGTGGCAGACGGGGCTCAACAACAACGTCCACCAATCGGTCTCTGCGGGGGTGGACACGGTCAGCACGGAGTCGTTCGGGTTGGTCGACCAGATCCAGCTCACGGACCTGGCCGGCGGCTCCTACGCGCTGCAGAACTTCCTCGAGACCGAGGTGCACCTCGCAGGCGGGCCGACGGCAACCGGTGCGGTCGCCACCCTGGCGATGAGCAACGCCCAGCGCGGCACGATTGCGATCGATGGCGGCAACTACGCCGTGACGGTGAACGCCATCAGCGGATCGGCTGGCGCGGCTGCCAACACGTTCGCCTTCACGCTGGGTACCGGCACCGACAGCGTGGCCCTGACGGGCTCCAACCGCAGCACGGCCGCGACCATCCAGGCCGGCAGCGGCACGGACAGCTTCGCGTTCGTCGGGACGGGATCGACGACGGTGTCGGCCGGATCCGGCATCGATACCGTTAGCGAGGCAGGCGGCAGCAACAGCGTGATCGTCGGCACCGGGACGGTGACGGTGACGGACGGATCGGGTGCGGATCTGATCGTCTACCACGCGGGTGCCGGGCTGGCGGTTTTGAACGGGTTCAGCCCGGGCCAGGGTGACGCGCTGCAGTTCGACGCAAGCCTGCAGGCGACGATGCACCAGTCGGTGTCCGGGGCCGGGTTGATGATCTCGTTCGGCACGGACAGCACGCGCGGCGTCCTGCTCCAGGGTGTCAGTGCGGTGGGCGCCGGCAGCCTGCACTGGACCTGATCCAGGATCGGCACCGTCCCTAAGTGGTCGCGGCGGCTTGTGCGGGCGGAACGGCGTGGGTGCTCGGATCAAGTCCGAGCATGACATACCCGCCGATTGGTTCTGGTTTCAGCCGCCGTCCGCCATGGGAGCGGCCCGGGGGGCGACGGGATGGCCGTCCAGCATACCCGGGTTGGCGCGGGTCTTCTCAACCAGGTACGAAAATACGACGGCAAAGGCCAATGCGCTGGCCGCGTAGATCAGGACCGCATTCAGCCAAGACCCGGAGAGGGCAAGGACCACGGTGATGACGGTCACGGCGACGCTCGCGAACCCGAGGGTCAAGCCCAGGCGGCGGGTAGGATGGGACAACATGCTCCGGCAACTCCCCAGACGGGCGTCTTCTTATTGGAGCAAGGTAAACTAACTCTTACGCAAGTCGAGCGGGAAACGTGTGCATCGGTGTATTAGCACCCGTGCCGGGCATCACCGGCGGAGGCGGTCTCGCGCCAAGCATTGCCGGACCGTTAACACAGACGATTGCGGATCAGTTTGCCGCGACAGGCCGACCAAGGGCCGTGAACGCCAGTCAAACCAGCCGACACGTGACAACGGGGCCCCGTCCCGGGGTTCGAACCGGTCGAGAGCAACCCGGCAAGTCGAACCCCCCTTCATCAATACCGTCCGTCGTCGTCGTGTATGGCCCGGTGTTCAAGCGTCTTGCGAATGACATTGTGAGTTGTTGCTGATTACCGTGCGCGAAGCCTCCGATTGCGGAGACCGGAGCAGCGACAAGCGCTGATTGCGGCCCCTAGAGGCTTGGTCACAATTCAGTCATGAAGTGGCCTTTCCGGCAACTCGGGCGTCTGTTGGCGCCGCCGGCCGGCCGGCCGGGACGGTCCTTCGGGCGGCGCTCGGGTGAACTCCCTGGTTCCACGATCCGTCCGCCGCTGTTATGAGGATGGGCCGGCGATCGAAGCGTGAGCGGCTTCGAAGAACCGAGGCCCGCCGCGTTGGCCGCCCCCGCCCTTAAACGATGAGACAGCAGCCGGTGCTCCAGTCGATCCAATACCTACGCGCGCTCGCGGCCATGACGGTGGCCGTCTACCATGTCGGCAACCATGCAGGCGTGTCGTTCGAGGTGGGCGCGGCAGGCGTTGACCTGTTCTTCGTCATCAGCGGCTTCATCATGTGGCTGGTGACGTCCGGGCGGCCCGGCGATCCGGCGAGCTTTATCGTCGACCGTGTCACCCGCATCGCGCCGCCATACGTTCTGCTGACGATCGGCACGTATCTGACTGCGCGCTTCATCCCGGCGGTGTTCCCTAACATGCAGACGAGCCTGAGCCACGCGGTGCTGTCGGCGTTGTTCATCCCGCACATCGATCCGCAGGGAACGGCGTTTCCGCAGATCGTGTCCGGTTGGACGCTGAACTATGAGATGTTCTTCTACGCCGTGTTCGCGCTGTGCCTGTTCGTGCCGAAGCGCGGCAGGGCGTGGGCGTGCTCGCTTCTCCTCGTCGTGCTTACGGCCGTGGGCGCGTTGCTGCCCGTCGATGGCGCGGCGGCGGCGGCATACACAAGCCCGCTCCTGTTGGAATTCTGCGCCGGGCTGTGGCTGGGCGTTGCTTGGGGAACGGGGCGGGCGGCGCATGCCGGTTGGGGCGTGGCGGCGCTGATCGCAGGATTTGGCGGACTCGCCGCCTGGCAGCTCGTGTTCGGCACGGATCCCGGGCCTTGGCGGGCCCTGGTTTGGGGCTGTCCCGCGGTGCTGACCGTCGGGGGGGCACTGACGGTCGAACGAGCGTCCGGCGTGCGCACGTCGCGGATGCTGTTGCTGGTCGGCAATGCGTCGTTCTCGATCTACCTCGTCAACGCGTTCACGACGGCCGGGGCGTGGCGGCTGATGCGGCATGCGCCGCTGGCGGTGTACTATTGTGGCGGGGTGGTGGCGTCGGCGGCCGGGGGTATCGTGTTCTGGTACCTGGTCGAGCGCCCGCTCACCCGAGTCCTCCGGCGCGCGGTCCACCGCCCCACGCCGGTGGTCGAGACCGCGCCACCGCCGCCGGTTCCGGCTGGCCTGTGAGAGGCTGATCGCGGGATTCGACGTCAGGCAGTATCGGGGGTCAGATACGCCGTGTCGCAAAGGAGGATGACGAGGAACAGGATCGGGGAGAACTGGTGATAGCCGCCGGCCACCAGCAGCAAGACGAGGCACGGGACCAGCAGCAGGGTCTGCTTGTGGGTCCGGTGTCCGCGGATGAGCAGCGCCATGTAGAAGAACAGCCCGAACACGCCGTATTCGATGACGACCTTCACGGGTGTGTTCAAGCGGTAGAAGAACGGCACCGTCAACTGCTCCGACGCGCCGGGCCCGATGCCGGTCAGGGCGGCCCAGGGCACTTCGGTCCAGACGTATCCGAGCGCCATGAACGGCGTGACGAAGCGCTCGTTGCCGCTGCTGCCGGGCAGCGTGAACTCGTCCAGGCGGCTCGACATGCTGGCGGCCATGTCGGAGTTGACCAGCGACAGCGCGCCGAAGGCGACGGCGCACCCGCCGGCCAGCAGGACGGCGCCGAGCAACCCGCGTAGCCCGGCCCCGAACGCCAGCACCACGATATAGGAGCCGAGCACCAGCCATCCCGTGCCCGAGGCGGAGACGAGCAGGCCGATGAAGAACAGGGCGAGCCGGAACGGCCGGCGGAAGGCCTGCGTCTCGAGGATGATGCCGAGCGCCATGATCTGGGAGAACACCGACGGCTCGATCAGGAAGAAGCCGTTGGATTTGTTGATGCCGGCGTCCATGGGGATCACGACGGCGTACTGATCCTCGATCAGCAGGCGGTCCGGGACGATCCCGGTGAACTCGAACAGGCGCACTCCCACGAACTGGAGGAAGAACTGGCCGATCCCGGCAACTGCGACCACCAGGAGGCATGAGAGGACGATGGCAAAGAAGGTCTGCTCGCCCATCGGGCGCCGGAACCGCAGGACGGCGAAGCCGGTGATCGCGAGCCAGTACAGCAGCGACGTGAGGCTCATGCGGGGCGCGATCGCCAGCGGCACGTTCATCTGCACGGCGGTGGCGCACAGCCCCACCGCGACCAGGCCGAGATACAACGACATGCGCCGGCGCTCCACGACGACGGTGCCGCTGGCCACGGCGAACAGGGCGGCGCCGAGCACGACCGGGGTCGCGAGGCTGATCTTCAGGCTGCCCCCGGCCGGCAAGGCCAGGCGCTGCAGCATCAGGCAGTTCACGAGCGTGATCCAGGTCAGTGCCTCGCAGCCGAGATGGCCGCGCGCCAGGTCCCGGGCGGCGGCTTTCCAGCCGAGGCGGCCTGGGGGCGCTCCGCGCGCGGGGGCACCGGGGGCGGGCGCCTGCGCGGTGCTGCTCTCTACCATGATGCCCGGCCAATCCTCAGCAGATGGACGCCTGCTTGAACGGTGAGCGGGTCATCGTCAAACTCCGGCACGCGTCGCGGGTTCGTCACCGTGCCCTTCGCGTCGTTGTGTCGCCGCGCCGCTTGCGAACCCGCGCGCAGTCGCAGAACTCTCCGACCGCGGTCGGAGAGTTCTGGTATGAGATGCCGCGTGGCGCATTGCCACCGCGCCACGGGGCGCGCTTCGAAGGGCTGATGGTGCAGGTCGGACAGGCATTCGAGGGATCGGCGGTCAGGTGCGAGCGGCCGGGCTTCAACAAGGGGGTGCATGGCGCGCGGGGGTTGTTCGCCCTGCTGGTGTTCGTGTTCCACGTCGTGAACTCCGGCCTGGCGACCGTCCCGGCACTGCGGACGCCGATGGCGGAATTCGTCCTGCGGACGCCGGAGTATGGCGTCGAGCTGTTCTTCTGCATCAGCGGCTACGTGATCACCGGTACGCTCCGGCGCGCGGCGTCGCCGGTTGCCTTCCTCGAGGACCGGGCCATCCGGATCTACCCGGTCCTCGGCATGTCGGTCCTGGCGATCGTTGCCCTTGGGCTGGCGACCGGCGTGCATGGCTATTCGGTGTCGGAGCTGCCGACGCTTGCCTGGACGGTGCCGCTGAACGTGCTCGGCCTGCCGGGCGTGCTGCCGCTCGACAACATCCATCCAGCGGCCTGGTCGCTCAGCTACGAACTGGCCTTCTATGCGTTCTGCGCCGCATGCTGGGCGTTGCGTCGTCGGTTGGGGGCGGTCCTGCCCTGGGTCGCGGGGCCGATCGGCCTGGTGGCGCTCGCGTTCTACCCGCGCGCCCTCTTCCTGCTTGCCGGCATGCTGGTCGCGCTCGGTTGGCCGCGGCATCCGGCGCTGGTGCGGGTCACGCGCCATCCGCTGCTGCTGATCGTGCTGTTCCTTGGGTGCTGGCGGACGATCCAGACGCTGAGCCTGCCGAAGCACATCATTTCCACGACCATGCTGGACTGGGCGGCTGACGCCCGGCTGCCGATCGCGGTCGCGGCGTTCCTGTTCGCGACGCTCGGGTTTGCGGGGCTTGCGGCGGGACATGGGCGCTTCGTCGCCGTGCTGCGGACGCGGCCGCTGCAGTATTTCGGCACGATCAGCTATTCCTTCTACCTGTGGCACCCCATCGTCATGTCCGGCGTGAAGACGCTGCTCCTGCGGCTCGGCGCGGCGCAGGCTGCCGGGGAAGGGGCACAGCTCCTGTTTTTCGTGGCGGCGCTGCCGCCGTCGATCCTGGTGGCCGACGTGAGCCAGCGGATCCTGGAACGCCGGGTCGCGGTCTGGCTGCGCGGGCGGCTGCACCACCCGCCGCCGATGCAGCCGCGATCGCTCGAGCCCGGTCAGGCGTCCACCCCCACACTGGAGCGAACATGACCCCACCGCTGACCCGGCGCGCCTTCGCCGCTGCCGCTGCGACGGCCGTGGCGTGTCCCGTGGGTTCCGCGTCGGCCGCCCCGGCGATGCGGATCGGGACCTACGGTGGGGCGGGTTGCACCGGTGCGCCCGAGGTCGCGGCGTACGAGCAGTGGCTAGGGCGGCCGGTCGACGTGGTGCTGGACTTCCTGGAACACGAGACGTGGAACAGCATGATCGGCGCGTGCGGATGGATCGCGGGCTGTTGGCGCGGCGCCGGGCGCAAGAACCTGGTCGTGTCGGTGCCGATGCTGGTCAAGGAGGGCGGTGCCACGCTCGAGCAAGGCGGCCGGGGCGAGTTCGACAGCGAGTACGCCCGCCTGGCCAAGACGCTGATCGATGGCGGGTATCCCGGCAGCGTGATCCGCATCGGGTGGGAGTTCAACGGCGACTGGTATCCCTGGACGGCGCGGGGGCATACGGCCGAGTTCAAGGCGTGCTGGCGGCGGATCGCCCTGGCCATGCGCGGTGTGCCGGGCGCCCGCTTCCGGTTCGACTGGTCGGCCACGACCGTGGAGGGCCCGACCGTCGACGCGTATCCCGGCGACGACGTCGTCGACCTCATCGGGCTCGACGTCTACAACTCCTCCTATCCGATCATCGCGGACCCGGCACGGCGGTGGCAGTTCCTGCTGCATCAGCCGGCCGGGCTGCTGTGGCACCGCGATTTCGCCCATGCGCACAACAAGCCGCGGTCGTTCCCGGAGTGGGGCACCGGGACCCGCCCGGATGGGCATGGCGGCGGCGACGACCCATTGTACATCCGCAACATGCTGGCCTGGTTCCGGGACGGTGATCCCGTGGATTATGCGTGCTACTGGAACTACCGCGCCGGCGACTACGACGCGAAGCTGACCGATGGGCGCCTGCCGCAGGCCGCCGACGCCCTTCGGCAAGGCATGAAGGCCTGATCCTCAGTGAGCCGACCTGCTCATCCACCGACTTGTTTTGCCGACGCCGGAGGGTGGATCAGCGCAGCGTCATCCACGAAGGCGTGGCCTACCCGACCGGCCACAGCCATGTGCTTCGACGTCAGGGCGGGGTGGAGCGGGGTAGGGCGCTGTAGAGCTCGGCGGTGCGGCGGGCGATCTGCTGCCAGCTCGGCACCGTGGCCGTCATGGCCTGCACGGCCGCGGCGCAGGCGGCGGCGAATGGCCGGTCGGCGATGAACCGGGCCATGGCCGCAGAGAGCGCGTCGACGTCGTCGGGCGGCACCAGCAGCCCTTGGCGCTCGTGCGCGATGGCTTCGACGAAGCCGCCGAGCCGGGTTGCCAGCAGAGGGCGGCCGAAGGTGATCGCGAGGCTGAGCACGCCGCTCGCCTCGATCTCGCGATAAGGGAAGCTGGCCACGACTCCTGGGCCGAAGAAGGCCTCGATCTCGTCGTCGCCGACGAACCGGGTCAACCATTCGATCCGGTCCGTGACGCCGAGCCGGCCGGCCAGCGCCCGGAGCGGCGCGTCGTCCATGTAAGGCTTGCCGACGATCTGCACCCGCGCCTGCTCGCGGAGCGCCGGCGGGAGGCGGGCGAGGGCTTCTATCAGCAGGTCGGCGCCCTTGTAGGGCTTGATCTTGCCGAACAGCAGGAAGGTCAGCTCGCCGACCATCGGGTCCGGCGTGGCCTGGGCCGGCAGGCGCCCGAGCAGGCCGTGTGGCATCAGCGTCACCCGCTCGCGTGCCTCGCCGTGTGCGATGAGGCGGGCCTGGCCCTGTTCGGTATGGACGATGAGGCGGTCGAAGTCGCGGAAGGCGGCGTGGGCGCCGACCCGCTGCAGGCGTCCGGTGGGGTTGCCGTTGAAGGGGTTGGTGTCGTGCACCGTGAGCACCAGCGGCGCGAGCTTGCGGAGTGCGCCGAGGAAGCGGCGGTCGATGACGGGCAAGGGCAGCCACTGGAAATGGATGACGTCGGGCCGGTGCTGGCGCAGGTGGCGCAGCATGGCACGCATGGACCACAGGTGGTCGGCGCCCTTGACGGCCAAGCGGAGGGCGCTCGGCACCCGGCCAAGGAGCGGGGCACTGGCCAGCCGGTAGAAGGTCTCGCGAAGCGGCACGCCGGCGGCGGCGTTGTCGTCCGGTCCCGGGCGGCGTCCGTGGAGCACGACCTGGTGCCCTTCCGCCTGCAGTCCGGCTGCGAGCGCGGCATCATAGGGGAGCGTGAACAGGGAGGGATCGACGAGGGCGACGTTCATGGGCGGCATCGTGGTCAAGGGGCCGAGGGCTCCGTCAAGATGGGCGGGGGCGGCCGCCGGGTCAGCAGGCGACGCGACCAGGTGCGCCCAGGCTTCTCGATCGTGTGGAAGGTGACGGCGGCGACAAGAAGGGTCAGCGCGAAGGTGCAGATGCCGGACATCGTGTAGGCGTGCGGGACACGAAGCCGCAACAAAACCTGGTCGATTGCGGTGCGGGCGAGCTCCTGCACCAGCACGTGCACCAGGTAGATCGAGTAGGACAACACGCCAAGCCAATAGACCACGCCGCCGCCGAGCACCTTCGACGAGACCGACCGGGGCGAGCAGAGGGCGATGATCAGCGGCACGAACAGCAGCACCATCGCCACATCGCTGTTCGGCACGAGCAGGAGCACGGCGAGGACGGCCATGACGCGTCGGCCACACCCGGCCGCCCCAGGGCGGCGGCAATTTGCACTCGTCCAGCGAGCCGGTTGCAGAGCAGCCCGAGGCTGAAGCCGGCAAGGCAGCGCAGGACCAGGTAGGCCGTGCCGGCCCCATACACGTCGAGCGGGCCGTTGCGGCCGGGCCAAGCATCGCTCACAAGCTGATTGAGCGCCTCGTTCGGCCGCGTGGCGACAAAGACGAGAATGGCGAATGCGACAGACGACGCCAGAACCGTCCGCCACCACTGGCCGAACAGGAAGACGCTGGTGAGCAAGGGAAAAATGATATACGCGAACAGCTCCGTGCTGATCGACCAGCTTGGCGATACGATACTGTCGGCGAGCCCCCAGGCCTGCACCATGGCGGCATTGCTGGCCCACTCCAGGCCTGTGTATGGACTCCTCTCCGTCCGGAGAAGCGCGCCCGTGAGGCACAGCACGGTGATATACAGCGGGTAGGTGCGGCCGAGGCGTTTGACGAGGAAGGCGGCGTAGGGGCGGAGGCCGCGCCACTCGCGGAAGGCGGGCGCGTAGGTCCGTGCCATGACGAAGCCGCTGAGCACGAAGAACAAGTCGACCGCGATGTAGCCGTGGCCGAGGACCACCTTTACCGGCCCGGTCGCGGCCATCGAGAGGAAGTAGTGATATGCCACGACGAAACAGGCCGCGACGCCGCGGATGCCGGTGAGCGCCCGCAGTTCTCCCTGGCCCGGGGCGGGTTCGATCATCGTGCCGACGCGTGGGGTGGAACCCATGGCTGGCCAGCCGCTCCGCCTGTGCAAACGGAATGGTAGCACAGGGCGGGCGATCGGGGCACCCGCCGTGGCTGCGGTGGCAGGGGGTCTGCAGCACGGGCGAAATGCCCGGCCTTGATCAGGCTTGGAGGTAAGCGTTTCGTTCGGACATGAACCGCGCCACCGTCGGGCCGCGGGGGTGCTCGGGTCAAGCCCGAGCAAAGCGTACTCTGTAGCCTGAGTGGCTTCCCCCTTGAACGGATTGTGCGACACACGATACAGGACACACGCGGAGGACCGATTGCATGAGTGACGCGTCGTTGTATGGCGAGGGGGCCGACACGCGGCCGTCGCAGGATGGTTTCGGGATCTCGCCGATCCAGCTGCTGCAGTCGTTGAGGCGGAGCTGGTTGTTCATATCGCTGTGCGGCGCGGTGTTCGGCGGCGCGAGCTACGCGTACACGGTCGCGGCCGTGCCGAAGAAGTTCACGACCAACGCGACCATTTCCGTGCAGCAGCCGCAAGTGGCCATTCCCGCCCTGCGCGGCGCGTTGAACGGGGACACCATGTCCGACCCGATGCCGCTGGTGCGCAGCGAGGTGCAGATCCTGACGTCTCGGGCGCTGATCCAGAAGGTCGCCGACGAGTTGCACCTGCGGGACAGCCCGGAGTTCAACGGGTCGTTGCGGCCGCCGACGGCGACCGAGGCGTTCAAGCGCGACGTTTCGGCCAGCCTGCCGCGCGCGGTCGCCGAGCCGCTGATCTCGGTCGGCCTGCTGCCGGACACGACCCTGGTCGATGGCCCGATTCCGGAGAACGTGATCCAGGACAGCGTGGTCGGCGCCGTTCAGCATGATCTCAGCATCATCAACGACAACCGTAGCCTGATCATCGTCGCGCAGTTCACCGCGCTGGAGCCGGATGTGGCCGCGCGCGTCGTCAACACCCTCGTGCGCCAGTATATCAACGACCGGGTTCAGGGCCGGGCGACCGCGAATGGCAGCGCGAACGTGGAGCTGGTCCAGCGGGTCAAGGATGCGCGCGCGGAGATCGACGGCCTAGAGGCCCGGATCGCGGCCGTGCGGGAAAAATACAACCTGGTGCAGACCCGTGCCGGCAGCGTCGGCCAGCAGCAGCTTGAGGATCTCAGCGCTGCGCTGACCCGCGCGAGTTCGGACCGGGCACAGGCGGTCGCGAACTACCAGCGCGCGTCCGCCCTGGCGCGCTCCGGCGCGGTGTCCAGCGACAATGCCACCGTCATCGGGTCCAGCACGATCGGGACGCTGCGCGAGCGTGAGGCGGCGGCGGCGCGCCGGGTCGCGCTGCTGTCGACGACGCTCGGGTCCGGCCACCCCGACCTGCGTGCGGCGCAGGCGGAACTGGGCTCGATCCGGTCCGCGCTTGCGTCCGAGGCGCAGCGGGTGGTGGCCTCGCTCGGGGCCCAGGCGGACGTGGCGACGGCGCGCGAGGCGGACGTGAAGCGGCAGCTCGAGGACGCGCAGAAGACCGTCGGCAGCCTTTCGGCGGTGCAGTCGGAGCTGACGCAATTGGAGAAGGATGCGGACTCGCGCCGGGCGATCTACCAGACGTTGCTGCAGGGGGAGGCGCAGACCGCGTCCAACAAGGTCGGGTCCGAGGACACGGGCGTGCGGATCGTCAGCATGGCGGTGCCGCCGGCCTATCCTTCGAGCCCGCGCCCGAAGATGGCGGCGATCCTGGGCATCATGAGCGGGTGCGCGTTCGGCGGGCTGATCGCGCTCACGCGGGGCCGGCGGGACACCGGCTTCGGGGGTGCGGACGAGGTGATCCAAGCGACCGGGATCACGCCGCTGGTGGTTCTGCCGCGGCGGGCGGGGCGCCAGGCCCTGGTCGACCTCGTCGCGGCGAACCCGACCGGGCCGGAAGCGGAGGCGCTGCGGTCGCTGCGGACCCGGCTTCGCTTCGCCGGGCGCAACGCCGCGCCGCGCAGCATCCTGTTCCTGTCGAGCGTGGCGGCCGAGGGCAGCGCCGACGTCGCGGCCGCGTTCGCCCGGGTCGCGGCGATCGACGGGCTGCACGTGCTGCTGCTGGAAGGCGACCTGCAGGCGCCATCGCTGGCGCGGCGCCTCAAGGTTTCGGCCAGCAACGGCCTGGTCGACTCGTTGCAGGGCGGCGAGACCTGGCAGGACCAGGTGGAGCAGGACCCGGCCAGCAATCTCGGCTACCTGCTCGCCTCGGCGCCGCCGCGCGGGGCCGCGCAATTGCTCGATTCGATGCAGCTTCGCAACCTGCTTGCCGAGGCGCGGGACGACTACAACCTGGTCGTCATGACCGGCCAGCCGATCGGGACCGGATCGGACGCGATGATCGTGGCGACGATCGTCGAGACCGTGGTGCTCGTCGTCGGCGGGCGCAAGGCCAAGCGGGAGCAGGTGCGCCAGGCCGTGCAGACCCTCGCCACGGCGATCAAGAAACGCCCCGTGATGGCGCTCAGCGACGCCGCTTAAGGGCTACCGCCCCGCGCGTGCGGACGCGGGCGGGGTCCAGACCTGGAAGCGGTCCCCGCGCAGCGAGCGGATGACACCGAGCCCGGTCGCCACCAGTGCAGCGCCGATATCGAGCACCTTGCCCATCGGGCCATGCGGGGCCAGCATCGCGACCGCGACCGCGCCGGCCGCGACGGCTGCGCTCGCGATCAGGACGGGCCACGCCGACAGGGCCGCCAGCCCCGCCACGTAGCAGAGCGCGGAGGCGGCGAAGGCGTAGATGCAGAACCACCGCAACAGTTTGTGCGAGACGTACTTGTAGCGGTCCAACGCCGGCAACCGCGCCAGCTTGCGCCGCAACAAGCGGTGCACGTTGTAGGCCTGGCACGAAATCCGCACCTTGCGCCGGAACTCGTCGGCCGATCGCGACGTGGTCTCTTCGTAGGCGACCGCGTCACCGGCCCGCACGACGCGGTGGCCGGCGCACAGGATGGACAGCGAGACGAACATGTCGTCGATGATGTCGGGCGGCGGCGGCGTGTGCAGCGCGCGGCGGATGGCGAATATGGAGCCGTCGGCGCCCATGGTCGACCCGGTCTCGGACTCGAGCTGCTTGATGGACTCCTCGAGCCGCCAGTAGAGCGACCCTGTCGCGGCGGTGGCACTGGCCTGGGCGGTGACGTAGATCAGGTGGCCGCAGACGCAGCCGACCGTGGGGTCGCGGAAGCGCTCGAGTAGCCGCGGGATCGCGTCGGGCGCAAACATGACATTCGCGTCGGAGAACACGACGATGTCGGCGCCGGCCTTGGCCACCAGCGTGTTCATGCCCTGCGTCTTGCCGAGCCGGGCCGGGGACACGGTGACGTCGATCTGCCCGGCGAACTCGGCGAGGATCGCCGCCGTCCCGTCCGACGCGGCGTCCACATAGACGAGCAGTTGCAGGCCCGGCAGGCTGTCGCGCATGGCGAGCATGTTCTCCGCCTTCGCCCGGATCACCTGCTCCTCGTTGTAGGCGCAGACGCACAGCGCCACGCGTGGGGGTGGCGGCTCGATGGCCTGGGATGGCGGGGCCGGACGCAGCCGGGCGAGAGCGCGCAGGCTGAGCGGATAGGTCACGAAGGGATGCGCGCCGAGGACGGCGAACCCGGCCGAGAGCGTGAGCAGGCCGGCCCCGATCACGCCGCACCCGCCATGGCGTCCGGACGCAGCCAGGGTTCGCCCGCATCGTCCGGCACGGGGCGGCGTGACGCGGCAGCCTGCAGCACCGCCTCATACTGGCCGGCGACGCGCGATGGCGCGTAGTCCGCGGCCGCGGCCCGACAGGCGGCAAAAACCGCGGCTCGGTCCCACCCGGCCGAGGCCAGGACCTGCAGGCGCGCGAACAGGGCGTCAGCCCCTTGCCCGGGGATGATGAAGCCGGAGCGGCCATCGACGATCGCCTCGGGCAGGCCCCCCAACGGCGAGACGAGGCTGGGGACGCCATAGGCGAGCGCTTCGTGGAACACCCGGGGGAACGGGTCTTCCCAGACCGACGGGATGATGAGAAGGTCGACGCCGGGGAAGAACCCCGCCGGGGCGACGTGGCCCAGGAACGTGATCGCAGCAGACCCGGCCGCGGCGGCCCGGAGCGCGTCGGCGTACCCCGCCAGTCCGGACCCGGCGATCTGCAGCGTGGCCGCGCCGCTTGGCAGGCGCCGGACGGCCGCGATCAGGTTCTCTATGCCCTTCGACGGGTCCAGCCGGCCGATGAAGCCAAGGCGCAACGCCCTCTGCGGTGCGGGGGGATGTATGTCGGGCAGGGCGTCGCTCGCGTTGTTGCCCCGAATGATGCGCACGGGCTGCCGGGGCGTGCCGGCGTCGGGGAAGGCGCCGGCGCCGTGCAGCCGGCCGAACACCCGCCGGCTCACGCAGGTCACGCTTTGCACAAGCCGCGAGAGTCGCCGCCGGGGCGCGCCGAACGTCTTGCAGTCGGTGCAGAGCCCGACGCAGTTGCCGCGGCCGGGGCGCCACATCGCGCTGCGCGGACAGGCCGTGTAGTAGTCATGCAGCGTCTGAACGAGCGGGATGCCCGCGCGCCGGGCCGCGGACCAGGCGCTGGCGGAGAACCCCTGCAAGTTGTGGGCGTTTACCACATCCGGGCGGATTTGCAGGAGGGCGGCGGCCAGGCGGCGGCGCATGATCAGGTTGTTGGCCTCGATGGCCTGGAACAGCGGCCGGAGCGGTTTCGGCCGTGGGGCGCCATGCGGCCAATAGACGTTGGCCAGCGGCAGGTAGCGGACCGGGATGCCGTCGACCTCGCCCGACTCCGGCCGACTGCCCGGCGTGAGCGTGATGACGGTGCAGGCATGGCCCTTTGCCTGCATCGTCCCGGCTAGTAGGCGCAAGGTGGTCTCGGCCCCGGCGGCCCCATGGGGCGGGTACAACGTGTTGACGAAGGCGATCTTCACCGAGGGCTCCGCACGGGTCCGGGCTTCATGAGATTATGTTGTAGGGTCGGGGGCCTGCTTTGTCGCACGACATTTTGGGTATAGGTCTGCTGGTGTCATGAGCCTCGTCGACCGCCTTCTCCAGCATGTGCAGCGCCAGGCGGACCCGCCCGCGGCTGCACCGGCCCGCGCCGCGGACGGCAAGCCGCCGGGCAAGGCCGCGGCGAAGCCGCCCAAGGGCGCGAAGGCGCCCGGCAAGCCCGTGCCGAAGCTGCGGGCCAACCAACTCGCCGGGAGCATCGCGTTCGGCCCCGAGGGCGGCGGGGAGCAGGACCGGCAATATGCCTTGCGCGAGGTGTTCACGCCCACCCGGCCGCAGCGCACCGCCAAGCGGCTGACCGGGCGGCAGAACGAGTTGATGCGCATCTTCCGCGCCATCGCGCTCGAACGGGCCCATGTCGTGCTGTATGGCGAGCGGGGGCGCGGCAAGACGTCGCTGGTCAACCTCGTGGCCTCGGCGGCGCGCAATGCCGGGTATATGGTCGGCCGCTACACCTGCTCCTCGGACAGCACCTTCGACGACATCGTCCGCGGGCTCGTGCGCGACCTGCCCGCCTCCATGCTCGCCAACCCGGCCGCGGGCGACGATACGCTGGAAGGGTGCGAGCCGGCCCTGCCGACAGGGCGGATCCATCCCCGCGACGTCGTGACCTTGCCCACGCGGCTGATCGGCCGCCATCTGGTGCTGATCGCCGACGAGTTCGACCGGGTTGAGGACCTGCCGACCCGCACCCTGTTCGCCGACACGATCAAGCAGGCATCGGACCGGGGTGCTGCGCTCAGCTTCGTGATCGTCGGCGTGTCGGACAGCCTGGAGGAGCTGCTGGGCCGGCATCCCTCGATCCAGCGCAACATCGCGGGCGTGCCGCTGGCGTTGCTGCGCAACGAGGACATCGACGACATCCTCGTCAATGGCGGGCGGGATGCGGGGGTCGAGTTCTCACATTCCGTCCGCGAGGCGATCGGGCTGGTGGCGTGGGGCGTGCCGTATATCGCCCAGCTGCTCGGCCTGCACGCCGGGACGGAGGCGCTGCTGCGCGGCTCGACCACGGTGGAAGTGCGCGATCTGCATGCGGCGCTCGGCCGGGCCATCGAGGAGATCGATCCGCGCGTGGCGGCCATGTACCAGACCGTGACCGACGGCGAGCGCGACCGAACGGTAGTGGCGGCGTTGCGGCTGCTGGCGAGTGGCGAGCAGGATCGGTTCGCGCGCTTCGTCATGTCCGACCGGGTGCGCGAACGCCAGGCGCCTGACCGCCGCGTGTCGGCCGAGGTCTGGGCGCGTCTGTTGGACGCCGGCATGGTCCGCCGATGCCCGAGCATCGGCCCGGATACCTACGCCTTCGCCGAGCCGATGCTGCAGCACTACATCCTGATGCGGGGCGCGCTGGCCCCGGCCGATTGAGGTCAGAGCCGCAGGTGCAGCCCGAGCAGCAGGACGTTGCGGCTGTAGCTGCCCGACGTCAGCGTGTTGAGCTGCTGCGAGGTGGAAAGCGACACCAGCGCCGCCTGGTCGGCGGTGCTCACGAAGGCGGTGCCGTTGGTGCCGACCTGCCGGGTGAAGTCGTAGTCGAACGAGAGCCTGACGCGGCGGTTCAACAGCCAGTTCACGCTTCCACCGGCCGAGTAGCTGTTGGCCGAGCCGCCGCCGTTGAGGAAGCTCGCCGCCCCGTAGACGGCGCGGCCCTGCAGCAGCACGTTGCGCTTCAACTCGTGGTCGGCCGTCAGGCTCACGGTGGTGAAGTCGTATCCCGCCGTCAGCTCGGATTGCGGGTCTTCGATCTCGCGTCGAACGACCCCGGTCAGCGTCGTCAGCCCCGTCGGCGTCCAGATGACGTCCGCCTCGATCACCGGCGCCGCATGGCTGCCGAACGCCGCGGCCTGGTATTGGCGGATCTCTCCGCCCACGAGGACGCGATAACGCCAGGGGCCGGTCGCCTGGTAGTCGATCCCGGCCAGCACCGTGGCCGTCTCGGAGTTGGGCGTGGGCGTGCCGGGCTGCACGTTGGTGAACTGCGAGGTGCTGCCCTGCAGAACCAGCAGGAGGCCGCGCTGGGCGCTTAGCTCGAACCGAGTGGTCACGCCGCCCGAAACCACGTCGCGGTCACGGAACTGCTCGCTGACCGTCTGGCCTTGAATCACGGCGCTGCCGAACTGGAAGCGGCGAAGGTCGAAATTGGGCGAGAAGGTGAAGCGCCCGCTTTCGAGCGTGTAGTCGCTGCGCACGACGTCGACGCTGTACGGCACCGGCGCGCTGGAGGCGACCGAGCCGATATCGTTGCCGCGCTCGTGCTGCTCGAGGTGGGTATAGGCGAGATTGAGGTCGTGCCGCCCGATCGTGAGGCCGCCGCCGATGCCGACGCTGACGTTGGTGTAGTTTTCGTTGT
The DNA here is from genome assembly GCA_965213855.1 of Acetobacteraceae bacterium. Taxonomy (GTDB): domain Bacteria; phylum Pseudomonadota; class Alphaproteobacteria; order Acetobacterales; family Acetobacteraceae; genus JBBROS01. The sequence goes on from CBDCAA010000008.1 coordinate 157,350, forward strand.
TGATGCCGAGATAGTTGTAGGTGTCGGCGCCGACGGTGAAGCCGAGCCGGTTGCGGGACCAGTCGGAGGTGGCGGTGACGGAGGGCGAGGTCTGCAGGAAGGCGCTGCTGGGGCCCTTGGCGATGCCGTTCACGTTGGAGTCGAAGCCGATGGTCTGGTCGAGCCTTGGCAGCACGGAGAAGCTGCCGAGGCGGATCCCTGGCTCCTCATACAATGGCCGCAGCCGCGACAGCACCGTGACCCCGGCGTCACGATCGAAGCCGGGCAGGGCGGGCGTGAGATAGCTGTCGATGCGCTGGGCATAGGCGGCGTGCACGGTGCCGGCCGCGAGGGCGGCGGCGCCGAGGAAGCGGCGGACAGTGCGCGTCGTTTGTCTCGGCAACGAATCCCCGGCTGGCAGTGAACTTGCACAAGAATAGGCGCGGCCCGGCCATATCCGGTCAAGGTCAAGCGGGCGAAAAGCGGGGCGGCCGAGCGGAACGAGCGTTCCGCGTGACAATCGCGCACCTTTGCCACGTAATGCCGGGCATCCGGCCCGCATTGCGCCCGCGTGCACCGGACCGAACGGGGATGGAGAAGTGATGTGACGTCGAGCGTTCCGGGCCAACCACGTGCGTCGCGGCGCGCCGTGACACGCGGCCTTCTTGCGATGTCGGGCTTCACGCTGGCTGGGTGCAACGACCCATGGGACGGCCTGCCCAGCCTGCCGGCGACCGATGCCGGGGTCTATACGCTCGGACCTGGCGACCACATCCGCATCATCACTTTCGGCGAGCAGCAGCTGACGGGCGAGTTCCGGGTCGATGCGGCGGGCGAGATCGCGCTGCCGCTGGTCGGCAACGTCCATGCGGCGGGCCTGACATCGCAGCAGCTTGACCGGGCAGTGGAGGCGGCGTTGAGCAAGTCCAACCTGTACCGCAATCCCAGCGTTTCGGTCGAGGTGGTCGCGTACCGCCCGTTTTTCGTGTTGGGCGAGGTGAGCCGGCCGGGACAGTTCCAGTATGAGCCGGGCATGACAGTGGTGACGGCAGTCGCGATTGCCGGAGGGTTCACCTATCGGGCGATCACCGACCATTTCTCGATCCTGCGGGCCGATGGGCAGCATTCGGTGGAGGGGGCGGCGGCGCGTGGGACGGCCGTACAACCAGGCGACGTGGTCACCGTGTATGAACGGATCGTCTAAGGATAACGAGAAACTTCGATCTTAACGGAAAATTGACGAAGCTTTCTACCTTTACAAGGCTTATGAACGGTTAGTGAACGACGAAAATTGCTGCAGTGCGGTATAACAGCGATGACACCCTGGACCAGCCAACGGCGGCTGGTGCCACCAACGGCGGAGTCGCGGGATGATGTATGGTGCGCAGGCACAACCTGTTCGGTCGGCGCGGCGGTTCGCCGGGGTCAAGCCCGCAACTGCCCGGCCGTTGGTGCTGTTCGCAGGCGATCTCTCGGCTGTCCTCGTCGCGGTGTTCGCTGCCTGGGCGCTGCATGTCGCGGTCGCGTTTCCCCGGCTGGAGTTCGGCATCACCGGATTGTTCGAACAGGGCCTGAACTGGCACGGTTGGGGCACGCTGCTGGTCCTTGCGGTCCTGCTGACCTACTTCGCCTCGCATGGCCACTATACCGTGCGGATGCCGGCATGGGCGGAACTGAAGGCGGTGATCATCGGCACGATCATCGCGATGCTGTGCGACAGCTTCATCCGCATCGCCGTCTATGACCGCGTGCTCGGGTTCGAGGCGGTCGCCCGGTGGATGCTGTTCGGCCCGGTGCTTCTGCTGTTTCGGCAAATGTCGAGGAGCCTGCTCGACGTATGCGGGTTATGGCGGATGCGCACCGTGGTCATCGGCAGCGCCGAGGCAGTGCGGCCGGTCCGCGCGGCGTTCAACTCCGAGTCCCGGCTGAGCTACGATCTGGTCTGGTCGATCGCGTTCCAGGACCTGACGACCGACCTTGCGCCGGGTTGGGGTGCGAACCTGCTGGCACAAGCGGATGCGGAGTTCGCGGTCGTTGCGGGCGGGGTCGACCAGTCCGGGGCGGCTGCGCAGGCGGTGCGTGCGTTGGCGCGGGAGCGAATCCCGTTCGCCATCGTGCCGGGCTTCGGCGCCGTGCCGGTGTCGAACATCAGCAGCGAATGCTTTCCGTGCTCGGACGTGGTGCTCCTGAAGTTCGGCAACAATCTGACGCGGCCGATCAGCCGGGTCGTGAAGACGTTGTTCGATCAGGCGGTGGCATTGCTGCTGCTCGTGCTGCTCGCGCCGCTGCTGCTGGTTATTGCCGCGCTGGTTCGCGCCGATGGCGGTCCGGCCCTTTATGGGCACCGGCGGCTGGGCGAGAATGGCCGGCATTTCCCATGCCTCAAGTTCAGGTCGATGGTGACGGATGGCGACGCGGTCTTGCAGGCGCTGCTGGACAGCGACGCGGGGGCGCGAGCCGAATGGGCCGCGACGCAGAAGCTCCGCAACGACCCGAGGGTGACGGCGATCGGCAGGATCCTGCGCAAGACCAGCCTCGACGAACTGCCGCAGTTGCTCAACGTGCTGCGCCGGGAGATGAGCCTGGTGGGCCCGCGACCGATCGTCGATGCCGAGGTGGAGCGCTATGGGCATGACATCTCGTTCTACTACGAGACCCGGCCGGGCATCACCGGGCTGTGGCAGGTGAGCGGCCGGAGCAATACCTCCTACGAGGAGCGGGTCCGGATGGACGTGTGGTATGTCCGCAACTGGTCGCTGTGGCACGACTTCTCGATCCTGATCAAGACGATCCCGGCAGTGCTCGCCAAGGATGGAGCCGTCTGAGCCCTGCCCTCGGCATTGCGTCGTCGGCCCCCTGGGCCGGCGGCGCCGGGCGCCGTTCCGGCGTCCGACTGGTCGGTGGCGGGATGATTGTAGGCGTCCAGCGCCGCCCGGCACGACGTGGACAGGTTGACGTAGTACTGGGACAGGCAAGCGGCGGCGATCGGGGGGGCCGGATCGTTGCCGATGCAATGGGCGGCGTAGTCGGCCTTGCAAACACGTTTCAGGATCTCGCCCGTCGAGGACGACGGTCCCGTTCCCGATTGGCCGAAACTTGGACCGGAGACGGTGAGGACAGCGATCAGCGATGCGCCGGCCAGTCGATGCTTCGTCATGTGGTCCTGTGCGCTGTTGCCGGCGCGATCCTACCCGATCGCGGCCTGTGATGCCGCATATGATGGGCCGCCGCCGCGTGAGTGTTTGTTTGGGCTGGACCATGCGTGCCGTCGCCCTGGCTGTGATGCTGGGCCAGTCTCCACCCCCGGCCATCGCCCGCCCGCAGACACCGGCGGCCGGGCCCGCGTTGCCGATCCGGGACGGCGATGCCTGCCGGCAGGCGATCCGCGCCTTTTCCGCCCGCGAGGCGCTCGCGCGCGCCCGGCCCGGCCGTGACGCGATGCCGCCCACGTTGCTGGACGCGATCGGCCGGGTCGAAAGCGGGCGGTTGGACCCGGTCGACGGAGCGGTCAAGCCCTGGCCGTGGACGATCAACGCGGAGGGCCAGGGAAGCATGTTCCCGACCAAGGATGGCGCGATCGCTGCGGTGACGGCCCTTCGCGCCCGCGGCGTCGTGTCGATCGACGTGGGCTGCATGCAGGTGAACCTGGCCTATCACCCGGCCGCCTTCGCCACGTTGGAGGACGCGTTCGATCCGGCGCTGAACGTCGCCTACGCGGCCCGCTTCCTCGGCGAGCTGCATGACCAGCTGGCGGACTGGGACCTGGCCGCGGCCGGCTACCACTCGCGCACGCCCGATCTCGGCCTGCCCTACCAGCAGAAGGTCGCGGCGGCGATGGGCGGTGGCGCCGCCCACCGGCTCGTGCTTCAGCCGCAACCGGACAATCTGGCGCTCGCCTGGGCCTCGACCATGACAGCCGCCCCGAACGACTTCGCCTCGTTCGGCCTCGTGCCGCCGTCCCGGTTCGGCGCGGCACGGCGCGGCTTGCCGGCGGCGCTCGGGTCCGTTCGCGGCGTTCGACTCACCGCCGAACGCTAGTCGCTGTCGACGTTAAGGTGCGTCGAAAAATCCGGTTTCGGTCTCGCGATTAGTACTGTCTTAAGACAAACCGCATATCAGTGTCTTTAACGACACAAATAGACCGAATTTACCGATCTCTCGGGCTGTCCGTCGCCTACGGTCTGGACATCCATTCGCACCAGGCGACGGCGGGTCCATCGATGACGGCTTTTCCACTTGGCGTATTCGTCGGCAACCCGAACGGCAACGACCCGACCGCCAACCAGAGTTTCCTGGATGCGTTTGACGCGTTCCGCAGCCTGATGGGCGCGTCGCCCGGCTACATGAACGCCTTCACCGACTTCAGCCAGGACCCGAGCCAATGGGCGTCCAACGCCGGGTGGGCGGCGTGGTCCTGGGCGCGGACCGGGTCCGGCTATGTCGGGCCAGGATCGGGCGTCGTTCCGGTGATCGGCGTCCCGCTCGCCAGCAACGCCGGCGGCTGGGGAAACGCCGACACGTTCTACAAGGCGATCAGCGCCGGGACGTATGACGCCGACTACAAGGGGATCGTCTCGAGTTGGGCCGGGCAAGGCTACACCACGCTGCAGATGCGGATCGCCTACGAGTTCGACGGGAACTTCATGCCGTGGGCGCCCGGCAACAGCAGCAGCCCGACCGTCGCGGCCGACTTCGTCGCCGCCTGGCAGCATGTGGCGGACCTGGTGCACCAGCAGGGCGCGGCTTCCGGCATCACCGTCCAGACGGTGTGGAATCCGGCCGATATCAACTGGACGGCGATCTCCCCGACCCGTCTGTACCCGGGCGACACGTACGTCGATATCATCAGCACGGACGCATACAGCCCGGTCTACCCCGACGACCTCACCAACTGGGGCGGCGGGGGCGCGTTCCAGCAGTCCGATCTGGCCGGCTGGGCCGCGCAGACGGCCGACCGGGTCCATTATTGGCAGTATAGCGACGCGACGCAGTATGCGCCGACGGGCCAGTCCGGCTGGTCGTTCCAGGACACGGTCGATCTGGCAGCGGCCCACCACAAGCCGCTGTCGGTGTCCGAGACCGGCGCCGGCAATAACGGCAGCACGACCGGTCCCACCGACGACCCGGCCTTCGCACAATGGCTGGCGGGCGCGCTCACCCAGGCCCGGTCGGACGGGGTGACGATCCAGAACGTCAATATCTGGGCGACCGATGAGAGTGACGGGAGTTGGGGCTTCCTAGGCGGCGAGAAACCGCTCGAGGCCGCATCCTGGGCCACCTACTTCGGCAACGGATCATCGGCCACCCAGGCGTCCTCCGTCCCGTCCCTTCACACCGCCAGCGTCAATCCCACTCCGGCCAAGACGACGCCTGCCCCGACCCCACCCGCTTCGGCCCCGACCCAAGCCTCGACCGCCGTGGCGACCGTCGATCAGAGCCAGTCGGCCGCCATCAGCGCTGTCGACGTCTCGAATGCCGCGCCGTGGAGCGCTGCCAGCGCCGCGAACCCGGTGCAGACGATCATCGGCCGAGGCACCTATGCCGTGATCGGAACGCGGCCGGATGGCAATTCCGGATTCGTGCTCGTCACGAGCAGCCCCGTCGCCGTCAGCGACAACCAGTGGGGGACCGCGATCAGCCTTGTGGCCGCGCCGGCCCAACCGACCCTCGGCACCGCGGCGCTGGCGGTGACGCCGACCCCGGACCCGCTGTTCGACGCCGCCTACTACCTCGCGCACAACCCGGACGTGGCGGCGGCGGGCGTGGACCCGCTGACGCATTTCGAGCAGCACGGGTGGATCGAGGGGCGCAACCCGTCGGCCACGTTCGACGTGAACGACTACCTCGCGGCGAACCCGGACGTGCGGGCGGCGGGGATCGACCCGCTGCTGCACTACCTGCAGCATGGGAAGGCAGAGGGCCGGGTGGCGATCGCGACGCCTCCGGCGGGGACGGTGGCGGACCCGCTGGTGGACACGGCGTACGTGTATGCGACGCGGCCGGACGTGCTGGCGGCCGGGCTGGACGCGACCGGTTGGTATGACACGACGGGCTGGACGGTGGGCGCCAACCCGGACGCCTGGTTCGACACGAAGTATTACCTGGCGCAGAACCCGGACGTGGCGGCGGCTGGGATCGATCCGCTGCTGCATTTCGAGCAGCATGGGTGGGCCGAGGGCCGGGCGCCGAGCCTGGTGTTCTCGGACACCAAGTATCTGGCGGCGAACCCGGACGTGGCAGCGGCGGGGCTCGATCCGCTGCTGCACTATGCCGAGCATGGGCAGGCGGAGGGGCGGGTGGCGTTCCTGTCCGGGGGAAGCGCGGCCGCGGACCCGTTGGTGAACGCGGCCTATTACGATGCGCAGCTGGGCGCGACCCTGATCCCGGGCGGGGCCGCGGGGGCGCAGCAGGCGGCGTGGTCGTATGACCAGGGCGGGTGGCAGACGGGCTTGAACCCGGACGCGTGGTTCGACACGAAATACTACCTGTCGCACAACCCGGACGTGGCGGCGGCGCACATCGACCCGCTGCTGCACTACGAGCAGCACGGGTGGCTGGAAGGGCGGGACCCGTCGGCGGCGTTCAGCACGAGCAAGTATCTGGCGGCGTATGCGGACGTGCGGGCGGCGGGGATCGATCCGCTGCTGCACTACGTCGAGTTCGGGCGGGCGGAGGGGCGGGTGGCGTTCGGCGTGTGAGGGGCGGCCTCGCGGGCGTGCTATGCCGCCGCCCGGCGTCCCGCTTCGGCGTTCGCCGCCCGCATCGCGGTGCGCAACGCGGCGGCCGCGGCCGCGGTGCTGTAGCCATCGCGGATGCGCTGCAGGCCCCCGGCTGCCAGGCGGCTGCGCAGATCGGGCTGCTTCCATAGCGCCAGCACGGCCTCGGCGAGCTGCTCCTCCGTGTCTCCGATCAGTGCCTCCGATCCGTGCACAAGGTCGATCCCCTCATTGCCGACAGCCGTGGTCACGACCGGCACGCCCGCCTGGATGCTGCCGATGACCTTGCCCTTCACGCCCGCGCCGTAGCGGAGGCAGCTGACGGTGCAGGCCGCGCGAGCATAGAGCGGCGCCAGGTCCTCGACGAAGCCGGTGACGTCGACCAGCCCGCCGGACAGCGCGCTAAGGACTGGCGGCGGTGCCTCGCCCACGACCAGCACGCGGACGTTCGGCGCCACGGCCCAGACGCGCGGCATGATCGCCGTCAGCAGCCACACCGCCGCGTCCACGTTCGGGGTATGGGCGAACCCGCCGACGAACATGACGCAGTCCGGCTCGGGCGCCCCGTCCCGCGGCGCCGGCGCTGCCGTGTCGACGACGTAGGGCGGGATCACGTGCACCGGCGTTCCGGGCACGTCGGCACGGATGATGTCGGCTTCGGCGGCGCTCGGCGTCATCACCAGGTCGACGGTGGCGAAGATCTCGTGCTCGATCCGCATGACGCGCTTGCTCTCGTCCAGCGCGGCCGGGTCGCCCTCCAGCTCCCATCGGCGGCGCTCGCGCAGGTGGTGCAGGTCGTGCGTGTAGTAGAGGACGGGGGCGTTCGTCGCTGCCCGAATGTCCGGCAGCAACGGGCTGGCGACGCCGGGGCGGGCGATCCATACGGCGGCGAGCTGCCCGCCATGCGCGGCCAGCCATGCCCGGGTCGCTACGGACCCGAGCAAAACCTCGATCCCGGCCTGCTGCATGTCGCTCAGATAGGGCTGCAGCGGGCGCGGGTCGGCCGCGGCGGCGTAGGTGACGGCGTAGCCCTCGGCCTGAAGCAGTCCGACATAGAGATGCATCGTCAGCGCGCCGGCGTGCCGGTTCCATTCGAGCACCCGGTCGTCGACCACCAGCACGAACCCGGCCGGCGGCGGCCGCTGCCGGCGCAGCAGGGCAGGGGCGCCGGGTGCCGGCTGGGTGTCCAGGATGGCCTTCCACTTCAGGCGGAACTTGCCGTGGTTGATCAGGCTCTGCCGGTCGCGGGCGTCGGCGCCGTAGCTGTTGCTGCCACGATGCGTGACCACGGAGGCCGGCTGATAGAGCGTGCGGAACCCGGCACGCCGCAGGCCGAAGGCGAGGTCGAACTCCTCGTAGAAGGCTGGCGCATACCGCGTGTCGAACCCGCCCAGCGCGTCGAACGCCGCCCGCCGGACGAGGAAGCACGCCCCCACGACGACGTCCACGTCGCGAACGAAGCCGTATTCCGGGCGATCCGGATCCTGCCCGCTGCCGTAAGGCTCGCCCCAGCCGTTGTCGAGGATGGCGCCACCGGCCTCCTGCAGGGTTCCATCCTGGTTCAGCAGCTTGCAGCCGACGATCCCCGCCGTCTTGTCCCGCTCGGCAAGCTGCACCAACGGGTCGAGCCATCCGGGATGCACCTCGGCGTCGTTGTTGAGGAACACGACGTAGCGCCCGGCCGCGAGCTTCTCAGCCGCGTTGCAGCTTCGCAGGAAGCCCATGTTCTCCGGGTTCTGCTGCCACCGCACCCCGGGCACCCGGCGCTGCAGCAGCGGGACGATCCGGTGCTGCGGGCAGTCGTCGGCCACGATCACCTCGAACCGGGTCGTGGCGCCGGACCCGGCCATGACGGCGTAGAGGCAGCGCCAGGTGTCGGCGTAGTGCCCGTAGGCCGGGATGACGATCGTGACGTCCGGGTCCGGCTCGGGCGTGAACTGCAGCGGCGCCAACGGCGCGCCGGCGCGTTCCAGCAGCGGCGACGTCGCCAAGCGTTGCGCCTCGCCCATCTCCAGCCAATGCGCCAGCGGGTCGGTTCCGGCCGGCAGGCCATGGCGTTGCCGGTAGAACGCGGAGTCGAATGCCGGATGCGGGTCGTAGCCCGCCGCCGAGCCGTGCCGCCACCAGTGCAGCAGCGCGCCGAGGCCGCTGTCCCGGGCGGCCGGGTATTCCAGCAGGTAGGCTTCGGCGTCGAGCATCGGGTTGGGGTCGAGCTGCCCGGGGACGCCGTGCTCGATCCAGTGCCGGAGCGGGTCGGCGGCGGCGTCCGGATGGCGGTCCGCGTACCACGCGGTCTTGAAGAACGGGTTCGGGTCCAGCCGCCGTGCGGCGCCCGTGCGCAACCAGTGCAGCAGCGGGTTCTCGCCGGCCGCGGCGACCTCCGGGTAGCGGGCGCGATACCAGGCGGTGTCGAAATAGGGGTTCGGCATCGCCCCGGCATCGGCGCCGGCGGCGGCGAAGTGCAGGGCCGGGTCCTGGCCCGATGCGCGCAGCCCGGGCACCTGGTCCAGATACCAGGCGGCGTCGAACAGCGGCGTCGCGCGCAGGGCTTCTGCGTCGGCCAACCGGCGCGTGCGCAGCGCCCGGCCGCGCAGCGCGCGCTGCGGCAGGCGCGCGATGTGCGCGGCCTTGCGGAGGCCGGCGCCGGCGGTGCGGACCGGCCGGCTCACGCGCCAGGAGGACGACGCGAACATCGCGTCCCGCTCCTGCTGCGCCACCGTCAGCGCCGTGCCGACCCGTGCCAGCTCGGCGGTTTGCCCGGCCAGAACCTGGTTCACCCGCTCCCACTCGGCCGCGCGCTCGGCCAGCAGGCCCATCAGGTGCTCGACGTGGCGCCGCTGCTGATCGGCCGTCGTTGCCAACGCCTCGGCCCGTTGCGCGACCGCCGCTTGCTCCCGCCGCGCCGCCGCGAGCGCCGCCTCGCCAGCCTCCAGCGCGGCCTGTTGCGCCGCCAGGCGGTCATCCCGCTCTGCCAGGTCGCGCTCAAGCGCCGCACGCTCCTCGACGAGGCGGGCCCGCTCCGCCTCGAGCGTCGCCTGGTAGCCCCATGCCCCCTGCAACGCCGCCTCGAGCCGCACGTTTTCGTCGCGAAGTCGGGGCGTCTGCCCGGCCAACTCGACGACGTCATGGACCCGCCGATGGTCCAGGTAGATGGACGACGGCAGCGCGGGCAACGCCGCATCGGAGGCGATCGCGATCAAGTAGGGCGGCCGCGACAAGCCGCCCGACGCCTCGACGCGATCCAGCGAGCGCCGTTCGAAGCTCCGCCAGGCCGGACCCGGCGCCGCCACGACCGAGCCGAGCGCCGGGCGCTGCGCCGCGACGGCCAGGTTGGCGAAGCGGGCCGCGAGCGTGTCCCGGAACTCGGCCGCGTTCATTTCCAGCACGTGGTAGGGGTTCGGGTCCGAGCCGGCGGCCGAATAGACGGTCCGGTCCGGCGTGCTGATCAGCAGCAGCCCGCCCGGCCGCAGGACGCGCTGGATCTCGTCGAGAAAGCGGCTCACGTCCGGCAGGTGCTCGATCGTCTCGAAGCTCACCACCACGTCGATCGACGCGGCCTCGATCGGCATCGCCAGCGCATCGCCCTGGCGGAACACGAGGTTCAGGAGGCCGTCGCAATAGCTCGCCACGGCATGCCGCACGCTCGCGGCATCCAGCTCGACCCCGACGACGCTGCGGGCGACCCCGGCCAGCAGTGCCGCGCCGTAGCCCTCGCCCGAGGCGACATCCAGCACATCGCGCCCGGCGCAGTAGTCGCGCGCCAGACAGTAGCGGTGCATGTGCTCGTATTCGATCTGGCCGGAGATGGCGCCCGTCATGCGCTCCCCGGTGAAGGCCAGCGGTTCCGGCGCCTGCGGGATGCCGAAATTGCCGTCCGTCCCTGTCGTCGCCGGCGGCAGCGTCAGCGCGCTCATCGGCCGCCCACGCTCGGAGATGCCAGGCACAGCTCGGTATCGGTCGCGACCAGGTTCGGATTGACATACGGGTCGGTGTCGGCGGCCTCGCCCCAGAGCGCGCGGTAGCGGGCGCCGTCGGCCAGGAAGACCGCATGGCGCGCGGGGTCGCTGTCATGGCCGCGGGTTTCGCCCTCCACGTGGGTCAGCACGGCGTGCGGGGTCCAGACCACCCGCAGCCCGGCGCGGCGCACGCGCTGGCACAGGTCGATGTCGTTCCAGGTGGTCGGGAACGCCTCGTCCATGCCGCCAACCGCGTCATATACCGCCCGCCGGATCGCGACGCAGGCGCCGGTCACGGCTGCGACGTCGCGCGTGATCGCCAGCAGGCCCAGGTAGCCCGGATCGTCCCGGGCCGCGCCGCGGAACAGATGGGTCGCCCGTCCGGCAGGGCCGAGCGCGATGCCGCCATGTTGCAAGGTGCCGTTCCGGTGCAGCAGCCGAGCACCCACCAGGCCGACCTCCGGCCGCATCGCATGGCTGGCCAATTCCGACAGCCATTCCGGATGCAGGACCTCCACGTCGTTGTTGAGCAGCAGCAGGATCTCGCCTCGCGCCTCGGCCGCGGCGCGGTTGTTCATCGCGGCGAAGTTGAACGGCCCGGCATGGGGCAGCACGCGGACCCGCGCATCCTGTCGCAGTGCCGCGAGCAGGGCCACCGCTTCCGGCTCGGTGCTGGCGTGGTCGACGAGCAGCAGCTCCAGCGGCCTATGATCCGTCCGGTGCAGCACGCCCTCTGCGACGGTCCGCAGCAGGTCCGGCCGATCCCGCGTCAGCACGATGACCGTGACCAGGGCGCCGGTCGCGTCGGGCGCCCTCACGCGGGGCCAGGCGACGGTCGATCCGGCCCGCTTGGGGCCTACAGCGGCCATCAGGCCGCCCGCCTCCCGTGGCGCCGACACCGCGACCGGCCAGTCCGCCCGCGCCGAACCGGCATGGTAGAGCACGCGCGGGACGTGGCGCACGCCGCCCGGCTCGGCCCGGAACGCCTGCAGCGCTAAGTCGTAACTGGCCGCGCCGGGCTGCACCGCAGGATGCGCCAGGAGGGACGAGCGATAGAGCGCGAGCTGCCCGATCGCGTTGCCGGCCAGCATGGCGGCCGCATCCGGCAGCGTCTTGAACCGTGGCCGGTCAAACCCCTCGTCCGAACCGAGCACGTCCTCGTCGCTGAACACGAGGCTGGCCGCCGGGTCGGCCTCCAGCACGGAAACGAGGTGGGCCAGAGCATGCTCGGGCAGCGTGGCGCCCGCTTCCAACGCCCCCAACGCAGCGCCGCCGACCGCCCGCATCACCTCCCGCAACCCCGGTGCGGTTCCGTCGACGGGCGGCAGCAGCAGCACACGCGCGTCCGCGGCCATCGATGCGACCGCGGCCCGCGCCCAAGCGGAACGCTGCGTCCCCGTGATGCCAAGCCGCCAATTCTCATGCGACTGCTGCTGCAGGCTTTGCAGCGTGCGGAGGGCGCGTTCGCTCGTGCTGTCGCCGACCGCCATGGCAAGGCCGACCGGCAGGCCCGTTTTCGCGACGGGCGCGTCCGTGGGCGCCAGCCATCGTTGCCAGTAGGCATAGGCTTCCGGGTCGTCCGGCCGGCGGTCGCCGAACAGCGCCGGGAGGGCAGGCGGGTCGTCCTGGAACAACGATGTGGCCGCCAAGGTCGCGAGCGCCTCGGACCGGTCGGGGCCGGTCAGAGCGGCCGCCAGGCCCAGTCCGGCCTTTGCGGCGCCGCCTGCGGCGGCTTGGATGGCACGCAGCACGAAGGCGTCGTCGGCCGGCCCGTCCGGACCGCTGCCGCCGGGGCCGGCATGGAAGGCCCGGCCCTCCGCCGTCGACAGCAGTGCGTGCGCGCTGCCGAGAAGTGCCGCGCCGTGCCGCTGCGCCTCGAGCAACGGCCGCAACTCGCCCCCGACCGGGTCCCGCCCGAGCGCCGAACGGAACAGCCGGAGCACGGGCAGCAGATCGTCCCGGACGGGGAGCCGGCGGGCGCCGGGCGCGCTACCGTCCATCGGCCGGGCCCTGGTTGCGCGTGCCGCTCACCCGTGGATCAACGTCCGGACCGCCCGGCCGAGCCGCCCGCGCACGCGCCGCAGCAGGGGCCGGGCCTGGGGCGGGGCCATGGGCGCGGGGGGTGCTGCGAGCCCGGGCCAGCCGGTGTAGTTGATGCGGGCTGCCTCCGCCGCGGTCAGTGGCGCCCGCGGCGTATCGCGCCGCCGGGCGACGACGCTGGTATTGTAGTGCGGGATGACGCCGCTCTCGGTGAGCATCTGCTCGGCCAGGATGATCATCCGCGCGACCGACTGGTCCTTCGGGTCGTCCCAGTCGAAGTTCGGCAGGATGCCGGTGAAGAACGGCCGCACGATCGAGCCGCCGTAGTCGGCCCGGTGCACGACGTCGAACCACTGGTAGGTCAATGGCAGGATGCGCGACGCGTGGACCCCCTCGGACGGGTCGTGCTGCAGCATCCACTCCAGCGAGGGGATCGGGACATGCTGCCGCTGGTGCTGGGCCAGGTGGTCCCACTTGTATCTCGGCGCCAGGCAGGCATCGAGCCGGTTCATGGCGGCCATGACCTCGGGTTCGTACATGTGGTGGTCGGGCCCGACGTATTCGTCGTAGATCAAGCGGCCACCGGGTTTCAATACCCGGTGCATCAGCGCGAACATGTCGTCGATGCGGTCGAAGTGGTGGATCGCCGCCTGGACGAACACGACGTCGAAGGCGGAGTCGGGCAGGTTCTCGTGCAGGACGTCGCCCGACCGCAGCTCGAGCCGGTCGGCGTAGGGCTTGCCGGCGACGCGCTGCTTGGCCGACTCGATCGCGGTGCGCGACATCTCGTAGGCGAGCACGTGCTGCGCGAAGCCGTTCTGGACCAGGTATTCCTCGGTGAACGCCATTCCCGAGCCGATCGCCAGCACGCGGGCCGGCGCCGGGGTCATGAACTGCTGCGCCATGTGCGCCACGGGATAGCCGTCGAGCGACCCGGTCAGCGGCTCCGCGACCGCATGCTGGTACATGAACTTGTGCTGCGTGTAGTCGACGGGGTCGCCGTGCATGACGGGCTTGGCGCCGACATGGTCACCGGCCTCGTAGCGCCGATCCCAGATCGCGGTCGCGTCGGCGGCGGCGTCGGCAGAGGCATCTGGGCTGGCCGGCTCGCCGGGGCCGGCCTGGGTCACGCGCGTCTCGGTCGTCATGTGCGTGATCTCTCGCGTGGTCTCGGGGGAGGCGCGGTGTTGTTAACGCTTTGGCCGGTTTTGGCAAGAATTGGCGCTGGCCGGCCCGCGCCGTAGAACGGGCCCATGCGAGACCAAGCCGCCGCCGTCCTGCCCGTGCCCAAGCTTGCGTGGACGATGGCGCGCCGGGCTGGGCGCTGGCTGCCGTGGATCGCCGGCCTGCTGCTCGCCGGCGCCTACGTGTTCCGATACGTCACCGACCCCAACCGGCCCGGCAACGACAAGGTGTTTCCGCTCGGCTGGCTGGGCTGGTTCGACCAGTCGGTCACGCTCCGCAGCGTGGCGGCACTCGCCCACGGCAACCTCGATCAGAGCCAGCATCACTATCCGCTGGGCTACGCGCTGCTTGGGATACCGGGGTACTGGATCGCGCCCGAGCACCCCTTCTTCATCGTGGGCCTGGTCTCGCTGCTCGGCGCCTTGGCGGCCTTCGTGGCCGTGGGCCGCCGGCTCGAGGTGCCGGCCCCGGTCTCGGCCGTGCTGTTCTGCGCGGCCACGTTGTCCGATCCGCTGGTATTCCGGAACTGGTCGCTGCCCTGGAACACGACGCCCGTCGCCGCGCTGCTCTGGGGGTTGCTCGCCGTGATGGCGGCCTGGATCGGGGGCCGTCGCCGACCGCTATGGGGTGGGGCCATGATCGGCCTGGTCGCGGTGTGCCGGCCCACGGAGGCCGTGATCGGCGCCATCCCGCTTGCGTTCGCCTGCTGGGCCGACTTCCGCGCAGGGCGGTCCCGACCGTTCCCGGCCGTCGACTGGCTCCGGCTCGGGCTGGTCGCTGCGGCCGTCATCCTGCCGGTGATCGGCCTGCACCTGGCGATCTACGGTCCGCACCCGAGCCTTTACATGATCAGCTCGCGGCAGATCGGCTTCACGCTGCACGACATCGGCTGGAAGGCGTATGTGCTGCTGGTCGATCCCTATGCCTGGTTCAAGGACGGGCACGGGCTGTTGCAGCACCGGCCCTGGCTGGCGCTGGGGTTTGCCGGGCTGCTGCTGTCGTTTGCGGCGGGACTGACGCGGGCGATGGTGGCGGCCACGATCGCCGCGCACGGGCTGCTGTATATCGCCTATGTCGACCTGCTGCCGACGGGGCTGTTCCGGTTCCTCAACGTGCATTATCTCATGTGGGCGATCCCCGGGCTGGCGCTGCTGGCGGGGCTGTTGCTGCGGGATCTGTGCCGCCCCGGTCGGCCGCGGCTGGCGGCGGCGGCCGCGGCGGCCGTGACGGCGCTGGCGCTCGGGGTCCGGCTCGAGCCGAAGGAGGCGCCGGGCAGCCGGGTGGTGAAGGCGGTCGATTTCGACGGGCCGATGCCGCCATTCACGGGGGCGTATTTCGACGCAAGCACGCTGGTGGACGATGTGGGGCCGATGACCAACGCGGTCGCGATGCGGGTGTTCATCGTGCCGAGCGGGATCCGAGTGATCGGGACGCAGCGCGACATCGTGGGGCCGGTGCATTGGCAGGCCGGGGCGGCGGCGCCGGGCTTCGAGGGCGCGGCGGCCGCCCGCCGGCTGACGATCGCGGTTCGGTGGTCGTGGCCGCCGGCGTGGTTGTGGAAGGCCAAGGGGCCGCGGATCCCGGTGCCGGAGCATTAGTGGGCTGTCTTGGGATGCAAGCGCATCGGCGGGCTGGTCGGGTCGGACCCTTGCACGGGCAGGGGGTGTCCGGCATACCGGCGGCGTCAGGGCGGGACCTGGCGACGGTCGGAGACTCCACGACCCTTCTGTGATTTGACCTGCGGAAAGAGTGTCGATGCCGGTTGACCAGCCGCTGTTCGTCGGCGCCACATCACAGCGAGGCGGCAAGGCGGCATTCAGCGCCGGGGCGGAGCGTTCGACGGCGCTGCCGTATCGGCTCTTCAACCTCGTGCTGGCCGTCGTCACCTGCCTGGCGTGTGCGGCGGTGGTCGTGACCTCGTTGATCGCGGTCTACCGGTATCGCGACCATATGCCGTTCTACGACATGATCCTGGTCGACTACGAATACATGTTCGGCCGGGCGCGGGACTTCTGGCTGCTGCCGGACAACGAGCATCGGCCGATCTTCGCCATGCCGCTGTATTGGATCGAGCTCACCTTGCTGCATGACCAGGAGGCGTTCCTGGTCGCGTGCAACGTGGCGCTGTCGGCCGGGATCGCCGCGATCCCGGCATGGAGCGCGATCCGGGCCGCGCGCGGCGACCGGCTGCTGGGAGCGATCGCGGTGGCGCTGACCGTGGCGCTCGTGTTCTCGCTGATGAACCGTGTGAACCTCATCTGGCCGAAGCAGGTGCACATGTACCTGTCGATCCTGGCCTTGTTCGTCGCGTTCCGCCGCGCCGCGGCACTCCGGCCGATGACGGGCAGGGGCATGCTGGCCGTGACGGCCTGGTTGTTCGTGGCGACGTTCTCCTTCGCCTACGGCGTCATCGGCTTCCCTGCGGTCGCCATCCTGGGGGTGATGCGGCGTTGGCCCGTCCGGGCCTGGCTGGTGCTCGCGGTGAGCTTTGCCGCGGTGATGGCACTCTACTTCCAACTGACCGACGGGTTCGCGTTCCTCGCCCATGGCGGCGCGCGGCCGCCGCTGGACGGGTTGCTGCTGTTTGCGCTGACGTTCATCGCGGCACCGGCCGTGGCGGTGTGCAAGGCGGTCGGCGCCGGGCCGTGGAACCTTGCGATCGGCCAGGTGCTGACGGCCGCCGCGCTGGCGGTCTATGCCTGGCGGGCGATCCGGGCGCTCGTGCGGCCCGTGAGCGAGGCGGAGGCGCTGGCGCTGCTGCTCGCGGCCTTCGTAGCCGGCAACGCGCTTCAGACCGCGTATGCGCGGCTGGAGATGCTGGGCCAGGCCGG
Source organism: Acetobacteraceae bacterium (assembly GCA_965213855.1). Lineage (GTDB taxonomy): Bacteria > Pseudomonadota > Alphaproteobacteria > Acetobacterales > Acetobacteraceae > JBBROS01. The sequence goes on from CBDCAA010000008.1 coordinate 174,057, forward strand.
CGCGCTGGAATACCGCTACGTCATCGGCGAAGTCCCGTTCTGGATCGGTCTCGTGCTGTTGGGGGTGGAGGCGGTGCGGCGCATGCCGCCACGCTGGCGCATCCTCCCGGCCGGGGCCGCCGCCGTCGCCGCCGCCTTGCTGCTGAACGCCAACCGGCAGGAGGAGCGCAACCTGCGCTGGGAGGCCGCCTATCACTGGCGGGAGGTGACGGGTGCGCTGACCGGCGTCGTCGACCGGCCGCTGCTGCAGGAGCGGATTTGGATCGACACCCAACAGCTCCTGCGGGTGATCGATGGCTTGCGGGAGCGGCAATGGTCGGTGTTCGGCTGGCCGCAGGCACACTGGGTCGGCATGCGGGCCGCGGACTTCCCGGCGGCGCCGGGCCGATGCGCCGGAAGCCTGCGCACCGTCACGGCCCTGCCCGGCGGCGGAGGCACGTTGCTGGAGGGCTGGGCCGGGAACAAGCGCGCGCCTGGCTGGGCCGCCTGGGTCGTGCTCGTGGACGCGAGCGGCGTCATCACCGGCCTGGCCCATGGCGGCGCGTTGGACGACTGGGTGGCGACGGTCGGGCCGGGCTACACTGGCTGGTTCGGCTACAACCGTGGCGAGGGCACGCCCACCCCCTACCTCGTGCTGCCGGGCGACCGGCTCTGCACCCTGGACGCGTCCGCGAAGTGAGCCGGCGCGTCGCCATCGTCATCCCGGTGCTGGACGATTGGGAGTGTCTGTCGCGCCTGTCGCGCGAGTTGCAGGCGGCACTGGCCCCGGCCGGATGGGAGCCGGTGGTGGTGGTGGTGGATGACGGGTCGCGCCCCGGCCCGGGTGCTACGGCGGCCGAGGGGGCCGGGACCGTGCTTCGGCTGACGCGCAACGTCGGCCATCAGCGGGCTATCGCCATCGGCCTCGACTACGTGGTGCAGGAGATCGAGGCCGAGGCGGTCGCCGTGATGGACAGCGACGGGGAAGACCGCCCGGCCGACCTGCCCGGCATGCTTGCCGCGCTCGATCGGCAAGACGGGCGCGTCGTGGTCGCCACGCGCCGCCGCCGGCAGGAGAGCCGGCACTTCGTCGCGTCCTATCGCGTCTACAAGGCGCTGTTCCGCGTGCTGACCGGCGAGCGGCTGGATTTCGGCAATTTCAGCGTCATGGGGCGGGACGCGGCGGTGCGGCTGACCGCGATGCACGAGCTCTGGCTGAACATCCCGGCGACGGTGATGCGGTCGCGGCTGGCCGTGCTGCGCCTGCCGACAGATCGGGGGGTGCGGTACGCCGGGCGGTCGCGGATGAACCTGGTGGGCCTGGTCACGCACGGCATGAGCGCGGTCGGCGTGTTCGTCGAGCGGGCGTTCACGCGCGTGCTGCTGACGGTCGGGCTGCTGGCCGTGGCGCTGCTGGTCGGGTTCGGGGTCGCGCTGCTGCTGAAGCTGTTCGGCCTGGCGACGCCGGGCTGGGTGACGACGATCGCGGTCGCGCTGGTGCTCATCCTGGTGCAGGCGGCGATGATCGCGTTGTGCGGACTGCTGATGGTGTTCGGACAGGCGGCGAACGTGGCGTTGCCGCCCGCCGCGGTCGCGCGCTCGCTCGTCGCGCGGGTCGACCGGCCTGCCGTCGCCGCCACAGATCCGGCGGACGGATGTGCCCGGGCCGCGGCACTGGACGTGTTCGCGGGCCGACCGTGAGGAATCCGGAGACCGACCTCTGTCCGCACGACAGGGCCGGTGCCGCCGAACGCGGCAACATGACGATCCTCCGCGTCTTTGCCGTCGGCCTCGTCATCTATGGCAACGGGCTCCTGCTCACCGGTGGTGCGCCCACGGCCTACTGGGGTGCGCCGACCTCGCGCATCGGGCTCGATCTGCTGTTTGCGGTCAGCGGCTACCTGGCGCTCGACAGCTGGCTCCGGCGCCCGGGCGTGCGCGGCTTCGCCATGCGCCGGGCGGTTCGGCTCTTGCCGGCGCTGGTCGTGTGCGTCGGCGCCACCATTGCGGTCGTGGGGCCCTTGGCCACCAGCTTGGGGCTCCGTGGTTACGTGCTGAATGGCTTGACCCTGCGTTACCTGGCGAACATCGTGCTGATCCCGAGCCTCTGGCTGCCCGGGGTGTTCGTGGGCCAGCAATGGTCCGGCACGGTGAACCCGATGCTCTGGACACTGGGCGCCGGCGTGGCGCTGTGGGCGGTCATCCCGCTGTCCGGCATAGTGCGCTTCCGGGCGGCCGCGCTTGTGGCGCTCGCGGCCTGCTGCATGGCGGCGGTGCTCGTGTTCGGTGCCGGGCCGACCAGCCATCCGCTGCGTGACCGTCTGTTCGACATCGCGCTGGAAGCGCCGTTCTTCCTGCTTGCCGCCTGCTACCGGCAGATAGAGGTGCGCTGGCCGGGCCTGTGGCGGGCCGACCTCGCCCTGGTCCTGTTCGCGGCCAACTGGATGTGCGCAACCTGGCTGGGCGCCGAGGATCTGACGCTCGAATGGGTCACCTTGCCGTATATGGCCATCGCGTTCGGCCGACTTACGGCGCCCGTACTGGGCCGGGCCGGGCGGTTCGGCAATCCGTCCTACGGGTTATTCCTGTACGCGTTCCCGTTGCAGCAGTTGATCGTCGCCCGGGCGCCCGGGCTGACCTATCCGGTGGCCGCCTGTGCCGCCCTGTCCTTGGCGGCAGGCTACCTGTCCTGGCATTGCGTGGAGTGGCCCGCGATCCGCCTGATGCGGCGCCTGCGCGCCGGGCAGCGCTTCGCCGAGCCCGATCCACGGACCGCGGTGGCGAGCCCGCCATGAGCGGCGGCCGCGCCAACAACTTCGATTTCCTGCGGATCGTCGCGGCGCTGATGGTCGTGCACGGCCATGGCTGGGCGTTGACCGGCGGGGTCCCGCCCGGCCTGTGGGGGGTGCCGTTCGCCCGCGTGGGCGTGGACATCTTCTTCAGTATCAGCGGGTTCCTCGTCACCCGCAGTTGGGAGCGCACGCCAGACCTCGGCGCCTTCGCGCGCAAGCGGGCGCGGCGCATCCTTCCGGGCCTGATCGCCTGCGTCCTGCTCACCATCCTCGTCCTCGGCCCTCTCGCGACCCGCCTGACGGCCGCCGACTACTTCGCGTCCGGCGCGACATGGCGCTACCTCGCGAACATCGCCCTCTATAGCCAGCTCTACCTCCCCGGCGTGTTCGAGGGGCTGCAGGACGGGGGCGCCGTCAACGGCTCGCTGTGGAGCCTGCTGCCCGAGGTCGCTTGCTACGTCAGCGTACCGGTGCTGGCCTATCTCGGCGCCGGGTCGCTCGTGCGGCGGGAGGCCTTGCTTGCCGCGGGGGCGCTGTTCTTCGGTTGTTTGGGCGTCTATTTGTTCGAGTTCCATACCGGTCCGAGCCTCGTCGCCTACTCCGTCGACCTGCGTTACTGTTTCGTGGAGGTGCCGTTCTTCCTGGTCGGTTCGCTGTTCGCGCTCGCCGGGCCGCGGGCCAGCCTGCTCGGCCGGGCGGATCTTTGCCTTCTCGCGTTCTTGCTGAACTACGGGGTTTCGGGCTGGGTGGGCCAGTGGAGCCTGCCGCTGCAATGGCTCACGACCCCTTACATGGTCATCAGCATGGGGCTGATGTCGCTGCCGCTGCTGCGGGAGGCCGGGCGGTTCGGCGACGTGTCGTTCGGCCTATACCTGTATGCGTTTCCCATCCAGCAGCTGGTGGTGCAGTTCTTTCCCGACGCGCGCTATCCGATCCTCGACTGCGTCGGGCTGACCACGGTGGCTGCGTTCCTGTCGTGGCACCTGGTGGAGAAATGGCCGCTGGCCCGCCGCCCTGGCGCGGCAGCGATCACGGGACGACCGTCAGTGGCTGGCGCCCCGGGGACGCCAGCCGTGCCGGCCGCGGCAGCGACCGACGGGGCGCAGGTGTAGGCGAACGGCTACGTCATCCCGGCGGCCAGGGTTTGGGCGCGGGTGCGGTCGTATTCGAGCTTGTCGACCGGCATTGCGGCGCGGTGGCCGAGGTCGTGGATGTGCATGCGGTAGGTCTCGCGGGCACTCAGCGCGGCGATGGCCGAGATGACCGTGATGCCGAGCGTGATCGCGCCGATCGTCACGGGGATGTTCGCCGCACCGGGCGGGGCCACGATCGCGAACAGCGCCGGCAGCAGCGCCGTGATGGTGGTGCCGACGTTCTGCGAGATCGCCATCGCCGTGACCCGCACCCTCGTCTGGAACAGCTCCGGGTAGAAGGACGGGAACACGGCGTTGTAGCCCTGGTAGACGATGCCCCACATCAACACCGACATCGCGATCGCAAGCGGCACGCTGGCGATGCTGATCGCATAGAGGTAGCCGAACGACAGCAGCCCCGACAGCAGCGCGCCGACGATGATGGGCGGCCGGCGGCCGATCCGGTCCGACAGGCTGCCGACGAACGGGATCACGAGCACGGCCACGATGTTGCCGATGACGGGGATCCACAGGTACACGTCGGTCTGGAACTTGATCCCGTAGGCCGGCTGCACTGCGTAGGCGGCGCCAAACACGGTGGTCACGACCGGGATCACGTTCATCAGCGCCATGCACACCACGCGCAGCATGTCGTCCCAGCTCAGCCGGAACGCTTCGGGGATGGGCGCGCGCGGAACGCCGCCTTGCGCGCCCTCCGCGGCGAAGGCCGGCGTCTCATCGACCTCGCGCCGGATGATGTAGCCGGCCAGGATCACGAGTGCGCTCAGCAGGAACGGGATGCGCCAGCCCCAATCCATGAACTGCTCGCGCGGCATCAGCCGGGCAAGCGGGATGAACACGGCGGCGGCCAGGATCTGCCCGGCCTGCACGCCCTGCAGCGTGAACGACGACAGGAACCCGCGGCGCCCGAACGGCGCGTGCTCGAGGATCATCGACGACGACCCGGAGATTTCGCCGGCCACCGCGAACCCTTGCACCAGCCGCAGCAGCACCAGCAGGACCGGCGCCAGCACGCCCACCTGCGCATAGGTCGGCAGCACGCCGACGAGCATCGTCGAGCCGCCCATCATGAACATGCACACCAGCAGCACCTGCTTGCGGCCATGCGTGTCGCCGAGGTGGCCGAGCACGAAGGCGCCGATCGGGCGGGCGACGTAGCCGACGCCATAGGTGGCGAGCGAGGCGATGATGGCCGTCGTCGGGTCGGCCGAGGGGAAGAACAGCTGCGGGAACACCAGCGAGGCGGCGGTCGCGTAGATGAAGAAGTCGTAGTATTCCAGGGCGGAGCCGATCCAGCCGCTCGCGGCGGCTTTCTTCGGTTGCCGATTGCCGTGCGGCTCGGCCGCTCCGGGCGTCGTGAAGCTCATCGTTTCCTCCGTCTTTTGTTTCTTGCGCCAAGTAGCCGCCGAGCGACGTTCACTGGGCGTTACTTCAGGTCCCCGATGCCAGCCCCGGCGACCGTCATCAAGCCGTAATCAGTATTGCAACCTCGCCGTCGCGCGCAACTCGTCCGCGGTGCTGGAGCCGAAGCCGAAGAATTCGAGGTAGGCGGGGATCATCTCGAACAGCATGTCCGCGCCCACCTGCACGCGGCAGCCCTTCGCCCGTGCCGCTTGCAGCAGCGGCGTGTATTCCTCGGTCATCACCACCTCGCCCACGAAGGCGTCCGCCGCCACGCGGTCGACGTCCACGGGCAGCGGATCGCCGGGCTTCATGCCCATCGGCGTCGCGTTCACCACGATCGCGTGCCCGGCCGGGTCGCGGGAGCCGGTTCGGACCTCGAGCGCCGGGTAGTGCGCGCGCAGCCGGCCCGCCAGCGCCTCGGCGGCGTCTGCGTTCATGTCGAACAGGCTGATGCCTTGCAGCCCTGCAAACGCCAGCGAGGCGGCGATGGCCGATCCCACGCCGCCGGCGCCCACCACCAGCGCCCGTGCGCCCGCGACCGTCTGGCCCTTGCGCTCGACGCCGCGCACGAAGCCGGCGCCGTCGAACATGTCGCCGAGCAGCGACCCATCGTCCCGCTTCAGCACCGCGTTGCAGGACCCGGCGATCGCCGCCGTGACCGTTACCTCGTCCAGCAGCCCTATCACCGTCAGCTTGTGCGGCATCGTGATCAGCGCGCCATGCAGCGTCGTGATCCGGAACAGGGCGGGGAACACCGTCGCGAAATCCTCCGCCCGCACGCCCAGCGGCGTCACGATGGCGTCGATGCCCTTGGCCTCGAACCACGGGTTGTAGATCATCGGTGCCTTGAACGACCCGGTCGGGTAGCCGATGTGGGCGATCACCTTGCCCTTCCCGGTGATCACGCCGGCAGGCCCAGCGCCGCCCGCGCCTCCGCGCAGGTCGCCGGCCGCGCGCCATGCCGCCCGATCGCCGCGGCGGCGTGCTGCACCAACTCCGCATTGCTTGCCGCGAGCCGGTCGCGGCCGAGGCGGACGTTGTCCTCCAGCCCCGTCCGCACGCCGTCGCCGCCGCGGGCCAGGACCCACTCCATGACCCGCGCCTGGTTCACGCCGATGCCGGCCGCCGTCCAGGTCGCGTGCGGCAGTTGCCGCCGGATCTCGCCCAGCATGAGGTCGAGCAGGTGCTCCTCGGCCGGCAGCGCGTTCTTGACGCCCATGACGACCTGGACGTGCGGCCGCTCGTCCATGAGGCCGGCGTCGACCAGGCGCCGGGCGCCGTGGATGTGGCTGAGGTCGAACAGCTCGATCTCCGGCCGCACGTGGTTGGACTGCATCTTGGATGCGAGGTCCGAGACGAGGCTTGCGCCGTTCTCGTAGACGATCGTGGGGAAGTTCACCGAACCAGTCGAGAGCGAGGCCATGTCCGGCTTCAGCTCCAGCGCGTTGCCGCGGGCGGCCGGGTCGCGGCCGCGGCCGCCGGTGGAGAACTGCACGATCATGCCGGGACAGTGGCGGCGCACGCCGTCCTGCACCTGTGCGAACAGGGCCGGGTCGCTCGACGGGCTCTCGTCGGGGTTGCGGACGTGGATGTGCACCAGGCTGGCGCCAGCCTCGAACGCGGCGTGCGTGCTCTCCACCTGCTCGGCCGGCGTGGTGGGCACGGCCGGGTTGTCCTTCTTGCGCGGGACCGACCCGGTGATGGCGACGGCGATGACGACTGGGTTCATGGGCACCCCCTACACATCGAAGAAGACGGTTTCATCGGCGCCCTGCAGGCGGATGTCGAAGACGTAGGCCGTGGTGCCGCCGCGGTCCTGCCGCTCGGCGATCAGCGTCTTGCGGCGGGAGGGTTCGATCATGGACAGCACCGGGTCGGCGGCGTTCGCGGCGGCCTCGTCGCTGAAATACAGCCGCGTCGACAGGCCGATGTTGATGCCTCGCGAGATCAGCCAGACGCTGACGTGGGGCGCCATCGGGCGGCCGTGCCGGCCCGGCACCGAACCGGGCTTCACCGTTTCGAACGCGAACAGCCCGGTCTCGAAGTCGGTCCCGGCCCGGCCCCAGCCGCGGAAGCCGCCCTCGCCCGATCCCTGCCGCGGGTCGGCCGGGGAGGCGTGGCGCCCCTCGGCGTCCGCCTGCCAGATTTCCAGCAGCACGTCGCGGCAGGGGTCGCCGAGCCCGTCGAACACCCGGCCCTCGATGCGGATGCGCTCGCCGCGTGTGTCCGCGCCGGCCATCACGTGGCCGAACGGGTTGTCGAAGATGTGGAACCCGGCCTGGTGCGGGATCAGCCCGATGTGCACATACGGCCCCGCCGTTTGCGACGGGGTCTCGGGCAGGTAGCCCAGCGCATCCGGCACGAGGCTCGGCATCAGCGGCAGGTCGGCCATGGTCGCGCTCCCCTAATTGCCGTGCAGCTTGTTCTCGAACACCGTCGAGCGGCGTCCGCGCAGCACGATGTCGAACCGGTAGGCCAGGCTGTCGAGCGGGATGGCGTGGTTCAGGTCCAGCGGTGCCACGAGGCGTTGGCGTGCCGCCGGGTCCGGGATCGTGTTCAGGATCGCGTCGCGCGGGATCAGCGGGTCGCCCTCGAAATACATCTGCGTCACCAGGCGCTGCGCGAAGCCCGGGCCGCTGAGCGAGAAGTGGATGTGCGCCGGCCGCCAGGAGTTCACGTAATTGCGGAACGGATAGGCGCCGGGCTTGACGGTCCGGAACGCATAGTAGCCGTCTGTGTCCGTGACCATGCGGCCGCAGCCGCCGAAGTTGGGGTCGATCGGCGCGATGTAGGTGTCGTTGCGGTGGCGGTAACGGCCGCCCGCATTGGCCTGCCACACCTCGACCAGCGCGCCCGGCACCGGACGCGCGTTGCCGTCCAGCACCCGCCCGTGCACGATCGTCCGCTCGCCGATCGGCTCGCCGCCCTTGGCGTAGTTCAGGATCAGGTCGTTGTCCAAGGCGCCCAGCTCCTCGTGGCCGAACACCGGCCCGGTCACCTCCGACAGCGAGTTCTGCAGCGACCACAGCGCGAGCCGTGGCGAACGCAGGGTCGTGCTCTTGTAGTCGGGCGTGAAGGCCGGCGGCTGCTGGGTGCGGTCGCGCTGAATGAATTCGAAGGCTCTGTCCGTCATGGCTGCTCCTCCCTGCCGGGCTTGGCGTGACCCGACCCCGCCTTTCTTAGCCCGCCTGTCTTATCCGCCTAGTTTACAATGTGTGGCGGGCCTGTGCCGCCATCCGCACCGGGGCATTGACGGCGCCGAATCCCGTGTAGCCCCGGCGCTCGACGATCTCGAAGAAAAACCGGTGCTGGAAGGCATCGGTATAGGCGTGCCGGAACGTGCCGCCCGTGTCGCGGTCATACAGCAGGCCGAGGCGCGCCATCCCGGCCGCGTCCGCGTCGTCGACGTCTGCGCGCACCTGCAGGTCCTCGTAGTAGTTGGGCGGGATGGGCAGCAGGCCGAGACCGGCCGCCCGGGCGCGGTGCACCGCGGCGGCCGCGTCGCCGGTCGCGAAGGCGATATGGTGCACGCCGGCGCCCGAGAACGTCGACACGAAGCGGTTCGTCGCCGTGCCGCGCGCCTGGCTCTCGTTGAACGTCAGCCGCAGCGTGCCGCCTGGATTGGTCATTGCCCGGCTTTGCACCAGCCCGTACGGGTCGGGCACGTCCACCACTGGCTGCGGCTGCAGGCCGAACAGCCCGCGCCAGAACAGCAGGAAGGAGTCCATCTGCCCGGGCAGCAGCGCGACGGCCAGGTGATCGACGCCGGTCAGCTCGGCCGCGCCCTCCGCGCCGTCCGCCAGCAGGTGGAAGTCCTCGGCCCAGAAGCCCGGGCCGGGGTCGTTGGCCGGCGCCGTCACCAAGTTGATCAGCAGGCCCGACGGGTCGCGGATGGCGGGGATCCGCCGCTCGCCCGCACCGGTCGGCTCGCTCCAATCCGCGATCAGCAGCGCCCGCGCCCGCGCCACCACGGAGGCCGGATCGGCGACGCGCAGCGCGATCGCGCAAACCGACGGGCCGTGCATCTGGAAGTGCCCGGCCGCCGCGCTGTCGGGCTCGCTGTTCAGCACCATCTTCAGCGCGCCTTGGCGATACATCGTGACGGCCTTCGAGCGGTGCCGGCCCGCCAGCCGGAAGCCGAGCTGTTCCAGCACCGCCGCCAGGGCGCCGCCCGTGTCCTCGTCGACCGCGAATTCCAGGAACTCGATGCCTTCCGTCGCGGCCAGCGGGGGCAGCGGGTCGGGCGTCGTCGCGCTGGCTTCCGCCAGGATCAGCGACCGCAGTCCGTCGCGCGCGATCTGGCTGGACGGCGCCGCGCGGAAATGGTCGTTGAACACCTCCAGCGAGAGCGGTCCGGCATAGCCGCTGGCCAGCACCGCGCGGACGAAGCCGTCCACCGGCAGGTCGCCTTGGCCGGGAAAGTTACGGAAATGCCGGCTCCAGGACAGCACGTCCATGTCCCGCAGCGGCGCGTCGGCGAGCTGGACGAAGAAGATGCGCTCGCCCGGCACGTCGGCGAGGCCCGCCGGGTCGTCGCGCAGAGCGAGGGTGTGGAAGCTGTCGACGATCAGCCCGAGCGACGGATGGTCGGCCTGCTGCACGAGCCGCCAGGCATGGCTCCACAGGCGGATGTGGGTGCCCCAACTGAGCGCCTCGAAGCCGACGCGCAGGCCACGCCGGGCGGCGCGCTCGGCCATCGCATGCAGGTCGGCTGCGGCCCGCGCATCGTCGGCGAGTGCCGCCGCCTGCGTGTTGGAGCAGACCAGGACCATATCGGTGCCGAGCGCCTGCATGATGTCGAACTTGCGCTCCGCCCGGTCCAGGTTGCGGGTGCGCTGCGGGTCCGGCATCGCCTCGAAGTCGCGGAAGGGCTGATACAGGTCGATCGCGATGCCGAGGTCCTCGGCGATGCGCCGCACGTCGGCGGGCGACCCCTCATAGGCCAGCAGGTCGGCCTCCATCACCTCGACCGCGTCGAACCCGACGCGCGCGGCGGCCTCCAGTTTGTCGGCCAGGTTGCCGCTGAGGGCCACCGTGGCGATGCAGGTGCGGCGGATCACGCGGCGCCGTCCAGCAGCGTCGCCACGCGCCGCAGCGCGAGCAGGTAGCCCTGTACGCCGAACCCGGCGATCACCCCGTCGGCCCGCATCGACACGAAGGAATGATGCCGGAAGCTCTCCCGCTTATGCACGTTCGAGATATGGACCTCGATGACGGGCCCTTCGAACGTGTTCAGAGCGTCCAGGATCGCGACCGAGGTATGGGTGAAGGCGGCCGGGTTGATGACGATCGCGGCGGCCTCCTCCCGCGCTTCGTGAATCCAGTCGATCACCTCGTACTCGCGATTGCTCTGGCCGAATAGCAGCCCGAGCCGCAACTCGGTTGCGAGCGACCGGCAGTCGCGTTCGACGTCGGCCAGGGTCTCGTGGCCGTAGATGTGCGGCTGCCGCTTGCCGAGGAGGTTGAGGTTCGGCCCGTTCAGCACCGACACCAACCGTCGGGCCGGCTCCGTCTCGACACCGGGCGTTGTCGCCATGAGCCCTCCCTGACCGGCCGTTCGGCGTGGCGCGGCCGATTAGACCGGATGCCGTGCCGCTTGCCAACGCCGCCTGAGTCACGCCCCCGGCTTCGTCGCGCCGACCTGCTGCACGATCCGCCCGTAGGTCTCGGGGCGCCGGTGGGCTGCGAAGTCGAAGATCGTCGAGCGGCCCAGTTCGCAGCGGGCCAAGTCCAGGTCGGCCGTGACCAGCTCATCGTCCCAGGTCGTCGCCTCGGCCATGATCTCGCCCTGCGGATTGACGATGATGCTGTTGCCGAACAGCTCGCACCCGTCCTCGGTGCCTGCCTTCGCCGCCGCGATCGCGAAGCAGCTGTTCTGGTAGGCGCCGGACTGGATGCTGAGGTGGCTGTGGAACACCCGGAGGTGGTGCGCCTCGAACCCGGCCGCGTTCTGGTTGGTGCTGGGTGTGTTGTAGCCCAGCATTACCAGCTCGACCGATTGCAGCCCCAGCACGCGCCACGCTTCCGGCCAGCGCCGGTCGTTGCAGATCATCAGCCCCACGTTCACCGCACCCATTCCGCCGATCGGGGCGGACGCGACGGGAAAGCCGAGGTTGCCTACCTCGAAGTAGCGTTTCTCCAGGTGCTGGACCTTGCGTCGCGGCAGGAACTCGGCGTGCCCGGGAAGGTGCACCTTGCGATATTTCAGCAGGATCTCGCCGGTTGGGGCGACCAGGATGGCGGTGTTGAAGTGACGGCGCCGCAGCATGCCGCTCTCGTCCGGCTCCTCGGCGATCTCGGCGTAGCCGAGATGGAACGCGATGCCGAGCCGCCGGGCCGCATCGAACAGCGGCCGCGTCGCCTCGGACGGCATCGCGGCCTCGAACCACGGGTCGGCCTCGGCGCGGTCTTCGAGGTAGTGGCGCGGGAAGAACGTGGTGAGCGCAAGCTCCGGGAAGACGACCAGCTCGACGCCGCGGGCGTGGGCCCGCTCCATCAGGCGGACCATGCGCGCGACCGCCACGTCGCGGCCTTCGGCGCGCTGGATAGGCCCGAGCTGCGCGGCGGCGGCCACCAACGTGCGGCTCATGCGCCGGGTGCTTTCTGGCCGCGCATCGGCCGGAACCCCATCAGCGGGACGTTGCCCTTCTCCGGGTCCGGCGGGGTCGCGGCGGCTGGGATGGGCGCGGGCGGCACCTCCTGCACCGGGGTCGGCGCTTCCGGGGCGGCGGCAGGCGGCACCTCGGCTGCCACCGGAGGCGGCAGCGGCCGCACATCGTCCTCCGGCGCGGCTGGCAGGGGCGGCAGCGGCCGCGGGTTGGGCTGGAACACGATCGGCGGCAGCGGCTCCTCGGCCGGCGGCGCAAAGGGCAGGGGGGGGCGGAACGCGACCGGGTCGGGCGCATAGGCATACGGGTTGGCGCACCCGGGCAGCGCTGCCGCGATCGCCAGGGCGGCACCGGGCAGCAGCCGGCACGCCCTCATCGGCTCTGCCTTGGCACGAACCGGCCATCGCCGGGCGCCGAACATACCTGCCGGCCGTCCCAGATCGTCCGCCCCCGCAGCACCGTCTCGATCACGCGGCCGCGCATCTCGCGCCCATGATAGGGCGACCAGCGCATCTCCGGACGGTCCTCGATCGCGGCTTCGTCGAAGCGGTAGCGCGCCCGCTCCAGCACCAGCAGGTCCGCATCGGCACCCAGCCGGATCGCACCCTTGCGCGGCCCCAAGCCGTGCAGCGCCGCCGGGCGCCGGGCGCAGTACTCGGCCATCAGCGTCACCGGCAGGCCGCGTTCCTCCAGCAGCGTGAACATAAGCGGCGCGAAGGTCTGCAGGCCCGTCAGCCCGGCGCCGCAGGCGAAGATGTCCGGCGACGCCTTCCGGTCGAGCGGCCAGGGCGCGTGGTCGGTGCTGATGTGGCTGATGCGCCCGGCCAGCAGCGCCGCCCACATCCGCTCCACTTCGGCCGCCTTGCGGAATGGCGGGTTGCACTTGCCGCGGCCACCCAGCCGGACGAGGTCGTCCTCCGTCATGCACAGGTATTGGATGCAGGCCTCGCCGGTCGCCTGCATGCCCATGCCGCGGTATGCCGCCGCCAGATCGAACCCGCGGGCGAGCGAGGAGTGGGCGATGTGGACGTGCGCGCCGGTCTGCAGCCCGATCTCGAAGATCTCGAGGTCGGCCATGGTCTCGGCCAGCGGGGGGCGGGTGCGGGCGTGCCAGATCGCGTCCGTGTGCCCGGCGCGGCGCGCATCGGCGGTCAGTCGCTCGACCAGCTCCTGATCCTCGTTGTGGACCGCGACCGGGAGACCGGTATCGGCGATCAGGGCGAAGGCGTCGACCATCGTCGGGTGGTCGATGCGCGGGAAGCGCACCGGGTCGTATTCGTAGGTGCTGAGCTTGAACGCCGTGACCCCGCCCTCCGCCAGCTCCGGGATGGCGTCCAGCCCGCCATGCTTCTGGATGGTGCCATACAGCGCGACGTCGACATGCGCCGTCCCGTTGACCCAGCCGATCTTCTCGTCCAGCAGGGCTGCCGAGTGAATGCTGTGCGGCACGTCATACGGCATGTCGACGCAGGTGGTGACGCCGCCGGCGGCGGCACTCCGGGTGGCGCCCTCGATGCCGGGGAAGCCGATGCTGCTGCCGGTGTGCATGTGCCCGTCGACCAGGCCTGGCAGGATCAGCTTGCCGCGGTGGCCGACGATCTCGGCCGCCGGCGGCGGCTCACCCTGCCCGATCGCCGCGACCACCTCGCCACGCACCGCGACGTAGGCGTCCGCCAGCACCGCCTCGGGCGTAACGACGTCGCCCAGGAACACGCGGTCGAACGGGGAGGAGGGGATCGGAATCACGGGGTCGGGTCTGCCTGTCCGGTGGGTTGCCCAAGGGGCAGGCCGACCTTATGACCGGAGCCAATCAGCGCCAAGCCACCCGGGCGCCGGGGCGGACACGGCGAACCCGAGAGGAGACCCCGCATGCAGATGCACGACGTCCGCGTCCATCCGTCGAAGTCGCGCCTGGTGCGCGAGGACCAGCTGGCCTGGAAGATCGCGGCGGTCGCGACCGACCCGGTGGCGGTGCCGGCCGAGACGGCCGAGATGATCGCCAACCGGATTATCGACAATGCGGCCGTCGCGATCGCCAGCGTGAACCGGCATCCGTGCATGAGCGCGCGGGACATGGCGCTGGCGCATCCGGCGGCGCCGGGCCGGGCGGGGGCGACGGTGTGCGGGATGGCGGACACGGTGCGGGTGAGCCCGGAATGGGCGGCGTGGGCGAACGGCACGGCGGTGCGCGAGCTGGACATGCACGACACGTTCCTGGCCGCCGACTACAGCCATCCCGGGGACAACATCCCGCCGATCCTGGCGGTTGCGCAGCAGCTCGGCTGCGATGGCGCCCAGCTTCTCCGCGGGCTCGCGACCGGCTACGAGATCCACATCGACCTGGTGCGCGCGATCTGCCTGCACGAGCACAAGATCGACCACATCGCGCATCTGTGCCCGGCGCAAGCGGCCGGGATCGGGACGATGCTGAAGCTGGACACGTCCACGATCTATCAGGCGGTGCAGCAGGCGGTGCACGTGAGCTTCACGACCCGGCAGAGCCGCAAGGGCGAGATCAGCTCCTGGAAGGCCTACGCGCCGGCACATGCCGGCAAGCTCGCCATCGAGGCGGTGGACCGGGTGATGCGCGGGGAGGGGGCGCCGAGCCCGATCTACGAGGGCGAGGACAGCGTGATCGCCTGGATGCTCGACGGCCCAACGGCCGAGTACCAGGTGCCGCTGCCGGGACCGGGGGAAGCCAAGCGCGCCATCATGGACAGCTACACGAAGGAGCACTCGGCCGAGTATCAGAGCCAGGCGTTGATCGACCTGGCGTTCCGGATGGGCAAGCAGGTGCAGAGCTGGGACGACGTGCATGAGATCGTCATCGAGACGAGCCACCACACGCATTACGTCATCGGCACCGGCGCCAACGACCCGCAGAAGATGGACCCGCATGCGAGCCGCGAGACGCTCGACCACAGCATCATGTTCATCGTCGCCGTGGCCCTGCAGGACGGCGCCTGGCACCACGTCCGCAGCTACGCGCCGGACCGCGCGCAGCGCCCGGACACGGTGGCGTTGTGGCACAAGATCCGCACGATCGAAGACCCGAAATGGACCGAGCGGTATCATGCGAAGGACCACAACCAGCTCGCGTTCGGCGGGCGGATCGAGATCCGCATGAAGGACGGCCGGGTCATCGCGGACGAGATGGCGGTCGCCAACGCGCACCCGCTCGGCGCGACCCCTTGGAAGCGGCCCGACTACGTGCGGAAGTTCCGCACCATGACGGATGGGCTGATCGCCGAGGCCGAGGCGACGCGGTTCCTGGAGGCGGTCGAGGCGTTGCCGACCCTCGGCGCCGGCGAACTCCACCGCCTCCACGTCGCCATGCCGTCCGGCATGGTAAACGTCGGCGCCACAGGTATTTTCTAAGGCGTCATTCTTCCCTCCCTGGAAGGGAGGGGCCGGGGGTGGGTCGAGACGGTCGCGCCGCTCCATCCTGGGGTGGACGACCCCACCCCAACCTTTCCCTGACCCAGGGAGGGGCGAAGATCGAACCCAAGGAGCAGGAGGCACCGATGTCCGACACAGCACCGAAGGCAAAGAAGGGCGTCGCCCTGGCCGGCGTCGCCGCCGGGAACACCGCACTGTGCACGGTGGGCCACTCCGGCAACGACCTGCACTACCGCGGCTACGACATCCTCGACATCGCCGAGCAGTGCGAGTTCGAGGAGATCGCCCACCTTCTCGTCCACGACACGCTGCCCACCATGGCCCAGCTCGCTGCCTACAAGGCGAAGCTCGCCGCGTTGCGAGGCCTGCCCGGCATCGTACGCCAGGTGCTGGAAGCGCTGCCTGCCGCGACGCACCCGATGGACGTGATGCGCACCGGCCTGTCGGCGCTCGGCTGCGCGCTGCCGGAGAAGGAGGACCACAATGCCGCCGGCGCACGGGACATCGCGGACCGGATCATGGCCGCGGGCGGATCGGTGCTGCTGTATTGGTATCACTACTCGCATAACGGCCGGCGCATCGAGGTCGAGACCGACGACGACAGCATCGGCGGCCACTTCCTGCGCTTGCTGCACGGCCGCCCGCCGTCGCCGGAATGGGTGCGGGCGATGCACACCAGCCTGATCCTGTATGCCGAGCACGAGTTCAACGCGAGCACGTTCGCCGCGCGCGTGGTGGCGGGCACGGGCGCGGATATCTACTCCGCGATCGTCGCCGGCATCGGCGCCCTGCGCGGCCCCAAGCACGGGGGCGCCAACGAAGTGGCACTCGAAATCCAGAGCCGCTATTCGACCCCGGACGCGGCGGCGGCCGACATCCGTGCTCGCGTCGCCGCCAAGGAGGTGATCATCGGCTTCGGCCATGCGGTCTATACGGTCGCCGATCCGCGCAACGTCGTCATCAAAGAAGTGGCGCGCCGGCTCTCCGCCGCCGCCGGCGATACGCTGACCTGGACCATCGCCGACCGCATCGAGGCGACGATGTGGGAGCTGAAGAAGATGTTCGCGAACCTCGATTGGTTCAGCGCCGTCACCTACAGCCAAATGCGGATCCCGACGGCGATGTTCACGCCGATCTTCGTCGTCAGCCGCACCTCCGGCTGGGCCGCGCACGTGATCGAACAGCGGGTCGACAACAAGCTGATCCGTCCGGCCGCGAACTACACCGGTCCCGAGGATCGCCGATTCGTGCCGATTTCGGAACGGTAGGCTTCCTGCCCTGGCGGCGCGCTTTCGCGCCGCCGGCGCGGCGACAAGCGGCGCGTCGACGACCAATTCGCAGATATTCGTTGTCTCTCATTACTTTCGCTGCTGGTTTTTATTGACAGCGATGCGTCCGCCGCGTGACAGCGGAACGGGTGAGCACGATCACGATTCGCACGGCAATCAAGCCGGCGGCGGCGTGCCCCACGGAGCGGTGCGATCGTTATGACGAAGAAACCGTCGCGCCATCCCGTTTCGCACTCGCGCCCCCCGGCACGTGCACGATCGTATAAGGAGGACATCGAAATGACCGACGACACCACGACGACGCGGGCCCAGGCCATGGCGATGGCCGCGCCGAAGAAAACGGCCGCCAAGAGCAACGGCAGCGCTCCCCCGGCCAAGGCGAAAGCCGCCCCGAAGGCCGCTGCCGCGAAGCCGGCGGCAAAGGCGAAGACGGCGCCCAAGGCTGCGGCAAAGGCGGCGCCTAAAGCTGCCCCGAAGACAACGACGCCAAAGGCGGTCCCGAAAGCTGCTGCCCCGAAGACTGCTGCCCCGAAGGCTGCGGCAAAGGCCGCGCCGGCCAAGTCCGCCACCAAGGCGCCCAAGGAGACCGCGGTCTCGGTCGCCGAAAAGATCGTGGCCGGATCGAAGAACCCGAAGGCGAAGGCTGCCGGCGCCAAGAAGCTCGAGAAAGCCAAGGCGGCCGAAGCGGCCCCGCCGGCCGAGGAGCCGAAGAAGGCCGGCACGCGCAAGTCGGCCGCCAAGGGCGCGGCGGTCTCGCCGGCCGAGAAGTCCGAGCTGGCGAAGACCATGCGGACGGCCAAGTCCCCGGCCGCGCGCAGCGATGCGGGCAAGAAGCTCGGCGAGACCGGCGCGGCGAAGCCGAAGAAAACCGCCGCGGCGACCTCTGGCCGGCCGAGCTGATCGGGCGAGACTGCCGATCGCGGGCGAGAGTGCCCGCCACGGGAATGGGCTGCACCCTCCGGTGCAGCCCCACCCCACCTACTGGATCAGCGCATCGACCTGCGCTGTGGTCAGATGTCGGACCGCATCGGTCCGCAGCACCATGAACAGCCGGGCCGACTCCTCCAGCTCCTCGGCCGCATAGACGGCGTCCACCAGCGTCTTGCCGCTCACGACCGGACCGTGGTTGGCCAGCAGCAGCGCGCGCGCATCCTGCGCGGCCGCATGGATCGCCGGCTCCATGGCCGGGTCGCCCGGCCGATAGTATGGCACCACCGGCAGCCGCCCGCCGACCCGCATGACGAAGTAGGGCGTCAACGGCGGGATCGGGTTGGTTGGGTCGGCGTCGCGCAGGCACGAGACCGCCGTCGCCATCGTCGAGTGCAGATGGACCACGGCGCCCGCGTCGGGCCGCGCTTGATAGAACGCCCGGTGCATGAACACCTCCTTCGACGGCGCATCCCCGCCCACGTGGCGGAACGCTGGGTCGAGCAGGCTGAGGCGCGCCGGGTCGAGCCGGCCGAGGCTCGAGTTGGTCGGCGTCATCAGGAACCCGTTTTCGAGACGCACGCTCATGTTGCCGGCCGAGCCGACCGAGTAGCCGCGGGCGAACAGGCTCGCCGCCAGCTCGACGAGGAGCGCGCGCAGATCCGTTTCGGTCATCGCGGCGCCGCCTCGAACGCCTGCAGGAAGAAGTCGCGTCCGCCGAAGTTGCCGCTCTTGAGCGCCAACCGCATCGGCTCGCCGGTGCCCTCCGCGTAGGTCCAGGGCACGCCGGGATCGATCTCCGGCCCGATCGTCAGCTGCCGCACGCCGAGTGCGCCCAAGACGGCGCCGCTCGTTTCCCCGCCGGCCACGACCAGCCGGCGCACCCCGCGCGCGACCAGGCCTACGGCGATCCGGCCCATCGCGTCCTCGACCAGTGCGCCGGCCGCTTCCCGCCCGAAGCGCGCCTGCAGTGCCGCGACCGCGTCCGGTGGCGCCGATGCGGCGATCAGCACGGGCACGTCGGACAGCTTGCCGTCGGCCCAGTCCAGCGCCTGCCGGGCGAGCGCCGCCGCGTCGGGGGTGGTGAGTGCGTCCAACTCGAGCGTGGGGACCCGATCCCGCGCCGCGCCGATCTGATACAGCGTCGCCCGCGAGCATGAGCCGGCCAGGACCGCCGCATGCCCGGCGACCGGCGGGAGCGACCCCGCCGCCCGCGCCTGCAGCAGCCCGGCGCGGCGGAAATTCTCCGGCAGCCCCATCGCGACCCCTGATCCGCCGGTGATCAGGGCGTGCCCGGCAACGGCCTCGCCCATCGCCAGCAGGTTCCGGTCGGCGACCGCGTCCACGATCGCGTAGCGCCGCCCTTGCTCCTTCAGCGCCGACAGCGCCGACCGCGTCGCGCCGGCCCCTTGCTCGACCGTCGCGAACGGCACCAGCCCGACCGTGCCCGACGTCTGCCGCGAGAGCACCCGCACCAGGTTCGCGTCCCGCATCGGCGTCAGCGGATGGTCCTGCATTCCGCTCTCGTTCAGCAGCACCTGATTGACGAACAGATGCCCCTGGTAGACGGTCCGGCCGTTGGTGGGAAAGGCCGGGCAGGCGATCGCGAAGCCGCAGCCGAGCGCGTCGACCAGCGCATCGGCGACCGGGCCGATGTTCCCCTCGTCGGTGCTGTCGAAGGTCGAGCAATACTTGAACAGGAACTGGCGGCAGCCGGCGGCCTGCAGCCAGGCGAGCGCGGCCAGACTTTCGGCGACGGCGTGGCACACTGGGGCGGTGCGCGACTTCAAGGCGACCACGATCGCCGCGGCCGCGGGCGGCGGATCGGCCGGGTTCGGGACCCCGATCAGTTGGACCGTGTCCATCCCGTTGCGGACCAGCATGCTCGCCAGGTCGGTCGCGCCGGTGAAGTCGTCCGCGATGCAACCCAGCAACGCCATGGCTCAGCCTCCGATCAAGTGCAGGAATGCCAGCGCCTGCTGCGGCCAGCCGGGCAATGCCATCCCCGCCTGCCAGGCCCCGTCGGCCAGCTCGGCCCGCAGCGCCGTGTCGTAGATGGTCCGTCGCAGGCATTTCGAGAACGTGGCGGCGTCGGCAGGGTCGTAGAGGACCCCGGCCGTTTGCGGCACCAGCGCCGGCACGCCGCCCACGGCGGCGGCGACGACGGGCACCCCGCGCCGCAGCGCCTCGGCGATGCTGGCCGGATAGCCTTCCCAACTCGACGCGAGTGCAAAGAGGTCGGTCCGCGTCCATTCCGCGTCGAGCGCGCTGTCCGTCGGATCGGCCAGCAGCCTGACCCGGGAGGCGAGTCCGAGCTGCTCGATGGTCGCCGCCACTGCGCCGGCGTGGGCCGGGTCGCGCCCGGCGTCGCCGGCGATCGCGAGCGTCCAATCCAGGTCCGTCAGCCGCGCCAGTGCGCGGAGGAGCCGGTCATGGCCCTTCCGTGGGGTCAGCACGCCCGCCGACAGGATGTGGCACCCTGGCCCACCGGAGCCGGCACCCCTTGGCAGGTCCGGCGCTCCCGGCATCAAGACCGGCGTATCGGCCAGCCCGTAGGCGGTTGCGAGCCGCTCGGCGACGGGCGCGCTGGTGGCGATGACATGCGGGAAGGCCGGCAGGGCGCGCTGTTCGATCGCGCGCACGACCTCCTTGGCTTCGCTGTCCTGGCCTGCTGCGGCGGCGACGTGGTGGACGACCACGATCCCGCCAAGTGCGGCCAGGCGGTCGAGAGCGGGCTCCAACTTGGGCAGCAGCAGGCCGTCCAGGATGGGGCGGGCGCCCTCCGGCAGGTCCTCGGCGTCGTGCCGCAGCAGGACGTCGTGCCCGAGGGCCCGCAGCGCCGGTGCCAGCCCGGCGTTGAACCGGCTGCCGCCTCCGGCCGGGTCGGGCGACGGGGTGAGGAACACGAACCGCATGGTTCGGGCCTACACCACCGCACGCGGGCCGGCCAGCCATCCTCAGGCGCGCAGCGCGAGCGCCATTGCGCCGATGCTCGACCGCGCCGCGCCCTGCGCGCCGTAGCGGACGGGGGCCGGCGCCGCGAGCCGGGCCGCCCGCGCCACCATCTCCAGGATCCGGCCCTGGACCTCGATCGCCTGGGCCAGCAGCGCCCGGTTCTGCCCGGCAAGCTCCTGCAGCGTGTTCGCCACCC
Source organism: Acetobacteraceae bacterium (assembly GCA_965213855.1). Classification (GTDB taxonomy): domain Bacteria; phylum Pseudomonadota; class Alphaproteobacteria; order Acetobacterales; family Acetobacteraceae; genus JBBROS01. Next base: position 194,760 of record CBDCAA010000008.1, read on the forward strand.
GCGCATCCACGGTCGCCGACGGCGCTGCCGCCTGCAGGGCCGCCGTCGCCGCCTGCTTCTGCGGCAGGAGCTGTGTCGCGATGTCGGGCGCTCCGGCCGCGAGCGCGTCGTTCTCGGCCCGCAGCACGAGGGCGAGCTGGCGGGCGGCGTCTTCGAAGGTCATTTTGCGTTCTCCTGGATACGGATCATCTGGTCCATCACCGGCCGGGCCAAACCGAGCCCGCCATGCGCGGCGATATGCTTGGCGATCTCTGTCACCAGCATGGGTTTCCACGCGTCCTCGCCATCGCCGCCGCCGAACAGGCCATGCGCGGTGTCGACGGTCTGGAACATGGGGGCGAGCAGGGCGCCGAGCGCCATCGACTCGAACTGCTGCGCCGAAGCGGCGATCTTCTGCAGCTGCGCCGGGGGCAGCGACGAAGCGTTGGGCGACGGCAAGGCCACCAACTGCCCGCTCATCGTACGACCAGGTCGGCCTGCAGCGCGCCCGCCGCCTTGATCGACTGCAGGATGCTGATCATGTCGCGCGGCCCGACCCCGAGCGAGTTCATGCTGCCGACCAGGTCGCGCAGCGTGACGCCGCCCTGGAGGATGCCGAGCCGGCGGTCGGACTGCGTGTCGACCTGCACGTTCGTGTTCGGCGTGACGACGGTCTGCCCGTTCGACAGCGGGTTCGGCTGGCTGACCTGCGGCGTTTCCGTGACCCGGATGGTCAAGTTGCCCTGGGCGATCGCGACCGTGCTGATCCGCACGTTGGCGCCCATCACGATCGTTCCGCTCGCCTCGTCGATGACCACGGTCGCCGGGCTGTCGGGCTCGATCCGCAGGTCCTCGATGCGTGCGAGCACGTCCATCGGGTCCCGGCCGGAGAGCGCCAGCGTCACCGTGCGCGGGTCCGTCGCGCGGGCGCCGCCGCCGGTGGCACGGTTGATCACGTCGGCCATCCGCCGGGCGGTCGTGAGGTCCGGGTTGCGGAGCCCCAGCCGGAGCACCGGCTTGGAGCCGAGCTGGAACGCCACCTCACGCTCGATCGTGGCGCCGTTGGCGATGCGCGCGCTGGTCGGGATGTTGCGTGTGACGGAGGCGGCTTGTCCGCGTGCGGAGATCGCGCCCGTCGCCAGCGTGCCCTGGGCGACGGCGTACACCTCGCCATCGGCGGCCAGCAGCGGCGTGACCAGCAGGGTTCCACCCGTGAGGTCCTTTGCATCGCCGAGCGCCGAGACGCTGACGTCGATGCGGCCGCCGGTGCGGGCGAAGGCCGGCAGGCTTGCCGTCACCATCACCGCGGCGACGTTCTTCGTTTGCAGCTTCAACTCCTGGTCGCGCGTGTTCACGCCCAGCCGCTCCAGCATGCCGATCAGCGACTGGCGGGTGAACACGGCGCTGTCCAGCCGGTCGCCCGTCCCATTCAAGCCGACGACCAGGCCGTAGCCGACGAGCTGGTTCTCCCGCACCCCCTCGACGTCGGCGATGTCCTTGATGCGCACCTGCGCGACGGCCGCCGGGGCGACCGCGGCAGCGACTGCCGCAGCGGCTGCGGCGCAGAGCAAGAATATCCGGGTGACTTTCCGGATCGTTAAGCATCGGCGGGCGATAGTGCGGCTCATGCCAGGGACAAGCGCAAGGGGCGTGCCAGGGCAAACCCACGGAATTGCGGGTGTTCGGCACGGCAGGATGTGCCGGTCGGCAAACAACGGAGGGGCCGGGATGACCATGATCACAGGTCTGGGCACGGTGACCGGCGCGCGTGTCGCACAGCGGCGGCGTCTTGGCCCCGCGTTCCATGCGCTTGGCGCCGAGGCGGCCGAAGCGGCCGAGGCTGCGGCCGCGCCGGCCGCGGTCGAATTCCCGTCGCTCCTGGCCATGCAGGAGGCGTCGAGCGAGCCTGCCAAGGACCGCGACGCACGCCGTCATGGCAAGGCGATGCTCGACGCGCTCGCCCGGCTGCAGCGCGCACTGCTCGGCGGCGGCGGCGTGGACGCGCTGGAGTCGCTCGCCAACCTCGTGCGCGCCACGCCTCAGCCGGACGACCCCGGCCTCGCGGCCGTGCAACGCGCCGTGCTCGTCCGCGCGGCCGTCGAGCTGCAGCGCGCCCGGCTGCAGGCGGCTGCCGCGGCCCGAGCCATTGCGGCATCCGAGTGACACTTGTCCGTTCCGAGCCGGTCAGTCCTTTATTGGCATCTACAAGCCCTTGGCGGGCCTGCGTGGCGCCGATATAAGCCCGTCGCAATCACTCCACGGTGAAGAAGACCCGGGGTGCGACATGCTGAGGATCGCCGCGAATGATGATCACGCTGCCCCCCGATTACCGGCCCTCGGAAAGCGAAGACTTCATGAACCCGATCCAGGTCGAGTTCTTTCGTCAGAAGCTGCTGCGCTGGCGCGCCGACCTGCTGCGGGAGGCCGACGGGACCCTCGCCAGCCTGTCCGAAGGCGGCATCCACGAGGCGGACGTGACCGACCGGGCCAGCGTCGAGACGGATCGCGCGCTGGAGCTACGGACCCGCGACCGGGCCCGCAAGCTGGTCAGCAAGATCGATCAGGCGCTCACCCGGATCGACAACGGCAGCTATGGCTATTGCGAGGAAACCGACGAGCCGATCAGCCTGCGCCGTCTGGAGGCGCGGCCGATCGCGACCATGTCGCTGGAAGCACAGGAGCGTCACGAGCGCATGGAGCGGGTCCACCGCGACGACTGACCACGGTTTCGTGCAGGGGAGAGCCCGGGATCAGCGGCCGGGTTCGTGTTCGGGCGGGAAGCCGCCCGGCTCGCCGAGCGGTTCGGCCGGTTGCCGCCACGCCCGCCCCTCCGTTTCGGTGTGCCATCCCTCGATCGCCGCGCCGTCGGGCCAGCGCCTGATCTCGAGCCGGCCGGTCCCGGCAAGGTGCTTTGGCCAAGCCACCTCGAACCCATGCTCGCCGGTGCCGACCCCGGCCCGCCGAAGGTCTTCCCGGTATCGATCAGCGAGCGTCCGGGCCACGACCCGTCCGCCGATCGACACTTCCAGGCAGACCGGCGCATCAGGCTCGCCCAGGTTGCGCGCCCAGCCCGACGCCCGCCCTGCGTCCACGAGGTTCACGGCACCCTCGAGCGGGCCCGCACGCTCGATCCAAGCCTCAACCGCGGGGTAGCGCGGCGGCCCGGAGCCCGGCCGCGAGCGGATCATGCGCCGGGTGCTGCGCCCGCCCGTGTCGGCCGCGCCATCGTCTTGCTCGTTCGGTTCCGCGAAGGCCGAGATCGATCCATCCATATCCTTCTCCCGGTGCGCCAGCCTGGCGATGCACCACGCCGGGCAAAGCATACCGCTCAGGTGCTTAACAAAAGGTAAGAGGCCTCGGCCGGGTGCGTGGGGCACGCCGCCCGGCTGCGTAACACCGGGCGAGAGTGCGAATGTTCACTCCACGTGCAAGTAGCTGGTTAGGGGCGACCTTGGCAGCTGCGAACCCGTCGCGTTCCTGCCCATTCTCTGCGGAGACATCGCCGATGATGTGTGAACCGAGCCAATCCGCGGCCCCTGCCGTCCTTTGGCTGGACGGGACCGAGCAGCTCGCGATGCGCCAACTGCGCCACCACTCGAAGAACGCGCTCCAGCATCTGCTGTGCCAGGTCGCGGGCTATGCCGGGCTGCACCACGACCGCGCCGGCCGCGCGCTCGCGGCCGAACTCGAGCGCCGTATCATGCTGAGCGCCGACTTGTCCGATGCGCTATTCGGCCTGACGCGCGCACCGGGCCCGCTCGCCTCACGGCTCGAGGCGATGGTCCAGTCCGCGATCGGCCTTGCGTCCGACGGCGACCAGCTTCTCACGGCCGCCGTCACCGTCGACGGGCATGTTCCCGCAACCCTCGACAGCCTGCTCGTCCGCATCGCGCACGAACTGGTCGGCAACGCCGTCAAGCACGGCATGACGCTGCGCATGGTCGGCCGGATCGACGTCGACGTGCGGTTGGCCGCCGACCGTGTGATCATGAGGGTGCGCGACGATGGCTGGGGGCTGTGCGGAACAGGCCGGCACGGGGAAGGTCTCGGGATCGCCCACAGTCTTGCAGAACAGCATTGCGGCACGCTGACGCTTGGGCGCGCAGCCGGCTTGACGATCGCGACCCTGGATCTGCCGCTTTCCAGCCGCACGACCTGGCAATGAGCCGGCTGGTCCGGCGTGCCGGGCGCACGGTCATTGGACGCATGGTGATGAGTGTTTGGGTCGTCTTGCCGCTGATCCCCGCAATGGCCGCGCTATGGAGCTGGCTGCTGGGCGTGGGGTAAGTGTCTGTGTAACGATGCCTGCTAGGCCTCGGCCGTCAGCCAGGCGGGCGGCGCGGCGGTCAGCGTGGCGTCGCCGCAACGCAGCGCGCGCCCGAGCGAGTCGGTCCGCAACAGCGCGAGCCCGATCCCATCGCGGCCGGAGCGCATCGTGCCCACGTCGGCGCCGTCGGCGAGCACCGGCGTCCCCGGGGCGGGCAGGGCGCCATCGACCCGCACCGGCACGAGCTGCCGCTTCAGCAAGCCCCGATACTTCGTTCGTGCCGTCAGCTCCTGCCCCATGTAGCAGCCCTTGGTCCAAGAGACGCCATGCAGCGCGTCGAACCCCGCTTCCAGCAGCGTCGTCTTCTCGGCCTCCAGATCCGCCGACCCGTCCGGCAGCCCGAGCGCCAGGCGGTGCCGGTCATAGGCCTCGGGGGTCGCGGTCTCCGCCAGCCCCTGGTCCGTCAGCGCGCGCCAGCCGGCGGCCGCGAGCCGCGGGTCCGGGACCGAGCCTGCCGGCCCCGGCCCGCCCCAACCGGCGAACACGCGCAGCGCCGTCGGTGCCACCGTGACCTTGGCCCGAAGGCGAAACCGGGTCAGCTTCTGCGCCAGCATGGCCGCCTGGTCCGCCTGCACGTCCAGCAACAGCGCCTCGTTCCGGGCGACGATGAAGAAATCCGCAAGCCATTTTCCCTGTGGCGTCAACAGCGCCGCCCAAACGGCTCGTCCGGGCGTCGCCTCGGTCACGTCGTTGGACACGAGGCCCTGCAGGAACGCGACCCGGTCCTCCCCGGCCACCTCCAGGACGGCGCGATGCGGCAGCAGCGTGGTCTCGGTCATGCCGCGGAACATGGCGATGCGCCGTGGTCCGGGCAAGCCAGCCGTGTCGGACCGTGCTAAGCCACCCCCGCCATGCCAATCCTGCCCATACTCCCGCGCTGCCGGTGCTGCGCCGCCCAGGCTGGTTCCCCATCGGCCGCAGACCGGGTCCACTCGAACCGATGAGGCTGGCCCATGTCATGGCGGGGGCGCCGTCGGGCGGGGCCGAGCTGTTCTTCGAGCGGCTCACCACCGCGATGGCGGCCACCGGGGACGAGGTCCTGCCCGTCATCCGGCACGATCCGGCGCGGAGCGGCCGGCTGCGCCAGGCCGGCCTCGAACCGCTGCAACTCGCGTTCGGCGGCGCGCTGGACCTGCTGACCCGGCCCCGTCTGACGCAGCTCCTGCAGAGCTTCGCCCCCCGGCTGGTGATGGCCTGGATGAGCCGCGCGGCGGCCCTCACGCCCCGGGGCGACTACGTGCTGGCCGGCCGTCTGGGCGGCTACTACGACTTGCGGCGCTTCGCCCGCTGCGATCACCTGGTCGCCAACACCGGCGGCCTCGTCGCGTGGATCGAGCGCCAGGGCTGGCCCGCCGCGCGGGTGCACCACTTGCCGAACTTCGTGCCCGACCTGCGTGGCGCCGCCCCGGCCGCGCTGCCCGCCCCGCCTGGTGCCCCGGTGGTGCTTGCGCTGGGGCGCCTGCACCGCAACAAGGCCTTCGACATCCTGATCGACGCCGTCCGCAAGCTCCCGGGCGTGCATGCCGTGATCGCCGGCGACGGCCCCGAGCGCGGGCGGCTGGAGGCGCAGTCTCGGGCCGACGGGGTCGCGGGCCGGGTGCATTTTCTGGGCTGGCGCACCGACCAGGCCAACCTGCTCGCGGCCGCCAGTGTGCTGTGTTGCCCGAGCCGCCAGGAGCCGCTCGGCAACGTCATCATCGAGGCGTTCTCGGCCGGCGTGCCGGTCGTCGCAGCCGCCGCGCCCGGGCCGGCCGAACTCATCCGCCCCGGCCAGACCGGGTTGCTGGTGCCGCCCGAACAGGCCGACGACCTGGCGGCGGCGCTGTCCGCCGTGCTCGAGGATCGCGTGCTCGCGTGTCGGCTCGGCGCGTGCGGCCGCGCCGAGTTCAGGGCCGTGCACGCGCAGGCGCCGGTGCTCGCGCGCTGGCGCAGGTGCCTGTCCACCTTGGAGCGCATCTGATGTGCGGCATCGCCGGCGTCGTGCTCGGCCCCGGCGCGCCGCCTACCCCGGCGGCCACGCTCGCCACGCTCGCGGCCGCATTGGCGCATCGCGGCCCCGACGGCGCCGGGCACTCCGTCATTGGCCGCACCGCACTGGTGCACACGCGGCTCGCGATCGTCGACATCGGCGGCGGCGACCAGCCGCTGCACGCCGGCCCGGCGACGCTGGTGGCCAACGGCGAGATCTACAACGACCCGGCGCTGCGCCGGGACATGCCGGACACGCCGTTCAGCACCGGCAGCGACTGCGAGCCGCCGCTGCATCTCTGGCTGCGCGACGGTTCGGGCTATGCCGGCTCGCTCCGCGGCATGTTCGCGATCGCGATCCATGACCGGGCGCGCCGGAGCGTGACCCTGACGCGCGACCCGTTCGGCATCAAGCCGCTGTATACCGCCTCGGTCGAGGGCGGCCTGGCCTTCGCGTCCGAGCCGCAGGCGCTGCTCGCGGCGGGCCTCGTGGACCGCGCCGTGCGGCCGGCTGCCCGCAACGAGCTGCTGCAGATGCAGTTCACCACCGGCGCCGACACCATCTTCCCCGGCATTCAGCGGGTGCTGCCCGGGGAGACGCTGCACGTCGCCGACGGCCACGTGCTCGAGCGCACGCGCATCCAAGCCCTGCCGGAGGGTGGCCCCGAGACCATCACCGAGACGGCCGCGCTGGCCCGCCTCGACCGCGCGCTCATGGACAGCGTGGGCGTGCACCAGCGCAGCGACGTGCCGTATGGCATGTTCCTCTCCGGCGGGGTGGACAGCGCGGCCATCCTCGCCTGCATGGCGCGCATGAACGCTGGCGTGCTGGCCTATACGGCCGGTTTCGACGCGCCGGGAGCGGCCGACGAACGCGATCAGGCCGCCGCCGTCGCCAAGGCCGCCGGCGCCCGCCACCACACGATCGAGATCACCGAGGCGATGGTCTGGCGCCACCTTCCGGAGATCGTCGCCTGCATGGACGACCCGGCCGCCGACTACGCCATCATCCCCAGCTGGTTCCTTGCCCGCACGGCGCGCGCCGACGTGAAGGTGGTCCTGTCCGGCGAGGGCGGCGACGAGGTATTCGCGGGCTATGGCCGCTACCGCAGCACCATGCGGGCGTGGTGGCAGGGTGGACGCCTGATGCGCGGCCGCGGCACGTTCGACAAGGTGGACGTGCTGCGGGCGCTGCCGGTGGGTTGGCGCGACGGGCTTGCGTTCTGCGAGGGGGAGGCTGCCACGGTGGGCCGCACCCGGCTGATGGCCGCGCAGGCGACCGACATGGCCGATTGGCTGCCGCACGATCTGCTGATCAAGCTCGACCGGTGCCTCATGGCCCATGGCGTCGAGGGCCGCACCCCCATGCTCGATCCGGCGGTCGCGGGCGCCGGGTTCCGGCTGCCGGATGCGCTGAAGGTGCGGAACGGGCGCGGCAAGTGGCTGTTGCGGGAGTGGCTGGCCGGCGCACTGCCCGAGGCGCGCCCGTTCGCCGCCAAGCAGGGCTTCACCGTCCCGATCGGCGCCTGGATCGAGGGCCAGGCCGACCGCCTCGGCCCGCTCGTCGCCGCGCAGCCGGGGGTGGCCGAGATCGCGCATCCGGCGCGTGTCGCGGGCCTGTTCCGCCAGGCGGGCGGGCGGCGCGAGGGCTTTGCGGCGTGGGCGCTGCTGTTCTACGCGCTGTGGCACCGGGCGCACATCGAGGGACGAGCGCCCCAGGGAAGCGTGTTCGACGTCTTGGGAAGCCCATCATGAGCCAGCCGGCCGATCTGCACTTCGACCTGATCATCCGCGGCGGCACGCTCGTGCTGCCCTGGGGCGAGGCGGCGGCCGACCTGGGCGTGCGCGACGAGCGGATCGCCGCCATCGGCCTGCCGCCCTCCGCTTCGGCCGAGGCGACGCTCGATGCGTCCGGGCTGCATGTCCTGCCGGGCGTCATCGACCCGCATGTGCACTTCCGGGACCCTGGCGACCCCGCGGTCGAGTCGATCCCGACCGGCAGCCGCGCGGCCGTCTTGGGCGGCGTCACGACCGTGTTCGACATGCCGAACACCAGCCCCAGCATCACCAGCGCCGACCAGGTCGCCTGGAAGCAGGGCTACGTTGAGCGGGCCGCCTGGTGCGACATGGGGTTCTACGTGGGCGCGACGCGGACCAACGTCGGCCAGCTCGGCGATTTGGAAGCGCTGCCGGGGGTGTGCGGGATCAAGGTGTTCGCCGGCAGCTCGACGGGCGACCTGCTCATCGCCGACGACGCCACGCTGCAGGCGGTAATGGAGAGCGGCCACCGCACGGTGTCGTATCACAGCGAGGACGAAGCCCGCCTGCAGGCAAGGCGCCCCCTGTTCAAGGTCGGCGATCCGCCCAGCCAGCACGCCGTGTGGCGCGACGAGGAGTGTGCCTTCCTGGGCACGCGCCGACTGATGGCGCTCGCCCGCAAGACCGGGCGCCTGGCCCACATCCTCCATGTCTCGACAGCGGAGGAGCTGGCGTACCTTGCGCAGCACCGCGACGTCGCGAGCGTCGAGTTGCTGGTCAACCACCTGACCCAGGTTGCGCCCGAGGCCTACGACACGTTGGGCGGCTATGCCGTCATGAACCCGCCGATCCGCGACCGCCGGCACTGGGAGGCGTCATGGGAGGCGGTGCGGAACGGCACGGCGGACACGATCGGCTCGGACCATGCACCGCACAGCCGGGCCGCGAAGGAGCGCGCCTGGCCGGACACCGCGGCCGGGCTGACGGGCGTGCAAACCTTGCTGCCGGTCATGCTGGACCATGTCAACGCCGGCCGGCTCAGCCTGGGACGGCTCGTGGACCTGATGTGCGCCGGCCCGGCCCGGGTGTACGGCGTTATTGGCAAGGGGCGTCTGGCGTTGGGGTATGACGCCGACTTCACCGTGGTCGACATGAAGCGGCAGCGCACCATCGAGGAGAGCTGGATCGCTTCACCGTGCGGCTGGACGCCGTTTGCCGGCATGACGGTGACGGGGTGGCCGCACGCGACGGTGGTGCGAGGCAATGTGGTTATGCAGGCGGACGACGTGCTGGGCGCACCGCTTGGCAGGTTGGTGCGCTTCCGGGCGTAAGGGTTCGGCAGCGTCCTCGTCGATGCGACGCTGTCCGAGTTATTGTTTTGTTTTATTGTTTTGTGCGGGCGGAACGGCGTGGGTGCCCGGATCAAGTCCGGGCATGACGTAGATCTGTTTTGCGTGAGCGGGCGCGGGACGACCAAGGAGTCCCGCGCCCGCTCCGCCAATTACTTCAGGGTCAGCTTGATCCCGTCTGCCGAGCCCTGCAGCCGGACGCCCCGCGTTATCTGGTCGACGCGGATTTCGACGCCGTTGCCGTTGCGCAGCACCTGGCCACCCAACCCGCTTCCGGCCGTCGCCTCACCAGTGGCAGCGGCGTAGGTGCCGCTGAAGTCCTGCAGGCGCTTCAGGTTGTAGACCCGGCCACGGCCGCTGACCCGCGAGTAGCCCACATCCGCCACCGTCACGCCGTCGACCGAGAAGTGGTAGGTGCGGCCGCCGAAATGGAGGGTGCCATCGCCCCACGTGTAGCCGATCCCGGCTGCGGCGCCCTGCGCGTTGATGGCGATGGTGCCGGCGACCGGCCCGGACGCGCCCGGGTCCCGGCGGGCCTGCGCGGACGCGGGCGGCGCGGATGCTGCCCCGGCCGCCAGCGCGGCGACGGCGGCGAAAAGTGCGAAACGACGTGTCTTCATCAGTGTCTCCAGATGCAGTCTGTCGGGCCACAACGGGAAAGCGCGGCGGATGTTCCCGCCCCCGGTCACTCGAACGTCAACGACTTGGGCCAGCGTGCGGCGCGGTAACGCTGCTGCGCGCGATTTGGCGGCGGCGTGTCGCCCACCTCTGGCCGCCGGATGGCGGACACGACGGCGAGGTCCCAGCAGTCGACGGCCCCGAGGCTGCGCGTGCAGTACGGCTCCGTCCTCGGCGGATCGATCGGGTCGCAATAGGTTTTGCCCTGCTCGAGCCGCACCACCGAGCAGTCCCGGCCCGAGATCGCGGACACCACGACATCGACGATGCCCCGGCCGAACACGGCTACCGTGGCGCCCTCGGCGGCAGCCAGCGCCGCAACGGGTGCCGCACTGGAGCAACCCAGCAGCGCCGTGCATGCCAGCACGGCCCAGCCCAGCCGCCATCCCGCCGACCCCTCGTTCATGGCTCCATGGAAGCATCGTTTGATTAACAAAGTCTTAGGTCGCGCAGTTTGCCCTGCCCGGTCGCCGTCGCTATGGTCCGGCCCGAGTAGCGTGGGGCGGCTGTGGCAGACATCTTCGACGAGATCCGGGACGACCTTCGCGCAGAGCGCGCGCAGGCGATGCTGCGCCGCTACGGCGTGTTGCTCGCGCTGGCGGCCGTCCTTGCCGTGGCCGCGGTTGCCGGATGGAAGGGTTGGGCCTGGCAGCAGGGCCAGCAGTCGGCCAGGACGGCGACCACCTTCCTCGACGCGATGCGCAAGGCGGACGGTGCCGGCGCCGCCGCCCAGGCGACCGACACACCTGGCCGGGCCGAGGCGGCCCAGCTCTTCGCGGGCGTCGCCGGAAGCGGCCCCGAGGGCTATCGGACGCTTGCCCGTCTGCGCGAGGCAGCGCTTCGTGCTGCCGCCAACGATCCGGCCGCGCTGACCATCTGGGACCAGATCGGCAGCGACAGCGCGGCCGATCCCGTGCTGCGGGACCTTGCAGCGCTGCTCTGGGCGCAGAACCAGGTCGATCACGGGGACCCTGCGTCCGTGGAGGCGCACCTGGCTGGCATCGTCGCGCCGGGTAATCCTTGGCGCCCCCTCGGCCAGGAGACGCAGGCGCTCCTGGCGCTCCGCACCGGCCAGGATGCCCGCGCGCGCGACCTGTTCAAGCAACTCAATGGCGACGCCAACGCGCCCCAGGGGGTCCGCGCGCGGACGGGCGCACTGCTCAGCCGCATGGGCGACACCTCTGTCGTGCCCGCGGGTCCTGCTGGCGGGATCGGGGAATGACGCCGATCGGCCGGCGCGCCGCCATCCTCCTACCACTCGGTGCGACCGGCTGCAGCTTCATCGACAGCCTGCTCGGCGACACGAAGGAGCCCATTCCCGGCAAGCGCGAGTCTGTCTCCGCCACCCGGCGTGGCCTGCAAGTCGATCCGGCCGACAAGCGCACGATCACCGTGCCGGCGCCGCAATCCTTCGTCCAGTGGCCGCAGCCGGGCGGGTCGCCCAGCCACGTCGTCGGCAACGTCGCCGTCGCCGGCTTCAACCCGGCCTGGCGCGCCTCGATCGGCGAGGGGGGCGGCTACCGGCAGAAGATCACCGCGCAGCCGATCGTCATCCCCGGCCGTGTCGTCACCATGGACAGCGACGGTCTCGTCGCGGCATTCGACGGCACCTCTGGCGAGCGGGTGTGGCGGACCGATACCCAGCCGGACGAGGACCGCAGCACCAATGTCGGCGGCGGCGTGTCCTACGGTGACGGCACCGTGTTCGCCTCGACCGGCCGTGCCGAGGTCCTCGCGCTCGATGCCGGGACCGGCGCAATCCGCTGGCGCAAGCCGCTCGGCTCCCCGGCCCGGTCGGGCCCCACGCTGGCCGATGGGCGGCTCTATGTCCTTACGCTGGACGACCACGTCCAGGCGTTCTCTGCCAGCACCGGCGACCGGCAGTGGTCCTATCAGGGCGCGACTGCCGATACGACGCTGTTCGGCCAGGCCGCGCCGGCCGTGGCCGATGGCATCGCCGTGTGCGCGTTCGGCTCCGGCGACATCGCCGCGCTGCGCGCCGAAAGCGGCGCCCTGGTGTGGACGGACAGCCTTGCGTCTTCACGCGCGCGCAGCAACCTCGTCGACCTCTCGGGCGTCCGCGCCCTGCCGGTGATCGACAATGGCCGGGTGTATGCCATCGGCGGCGGCGGCCTGCTCGTCCAGCTCGATCTTCGGTCCGGGCGCCGATTGTGGGAGCGGGAGGTGGGGGGCGTGCAGACCCCTTGGCTCGCCGGTGACTGGCTGTTCGTGCAGACGCTCGACGAGACGCTGGCGGCGATCAACCGCAACGATGGCCGGGTGCGCTGGCTGTTGGACCTGCCGCACTACGACAATCCGGAGAAGCGGCGGGACCCGTTGTTCTGGACCGGTCCCGTGCTCGCCGGCAACAAGCTGATCCTTGCCGGCAGCAACGGCAATGCGGTGTCCGTCGATCCGGCGACGGGCGAGCAGATCGGCCAGATCGAGATGCGCGACGCGGCCGCCGTGGCCCCCATCGCGGCCGCGGGCATGCTGATCCTGACCACCGACGACGGTTCGATCCAGGCGTTCCGGTGACCGCCGGGGCCGCACTCCCGATCGTGGTGATCGCGGGCCGCCCGAACGTTGGCAAGAGCACGCTGTTCAACAAGCTCGCCGGGCGCCGCCACGCGTTGGTGTCCGACACGCCGGGCGTGACCCGCGACCGCAAGGAGGCCGAAGCGCTGCTGCGCGGCAAGCGCGTCCGGCTGATCGACACCGCCGGGCTCGAGGAGGCAGCGCCGGAGAGCCTGTTCGGCCGGATGCGCGCGAGCTCCGAGGCGGCCGTGGCACAGGCCGACCTCATCGTCTTCGTCGTCGACGTGCGGGCCGGCATCACGCCCGCCGACGAGCACTTCGCCAACTGGCTGCGGCGGCAGAACCGGCCCGTGCTGCTGGTCGCCAACAAGGCCGAGGGGCGGGGCGGGGCGGCGGCCGCGCTCGAGGCGTATAGTCTTGGCCTGGGTGAGCCGCTGGCGATGTCGGCCGAACACGGCGAGGGCCTCTCCAGCCTCATGACCGAGATCGCCGACCGGCTGCCCGAGCAGGAGGCGGAGCGCGAGGCGGACGAGCAGGACCGTCCGTTGAAGCTCGCCATCGTCGGCCGTCCCAACGCCGGCAAGAGCACGCTGCTCAACCGCCTGCTGGGCGAGGAGCGGATGATCACCGGGCCCGAGCCCGGCCTGACGCGCGACGCCGTGGCGTCGTTCCTGGCGGACGAGGTCGGCCCGATCGAGATCGTCGACACCGCCGGGCTGCGGCGCAAGGCACGCGTGGACGAGCCGCTGGAAAAGATGTCGGTCAGCGCCAGCATCGAGGCGCTGAAGATGGCCGAGGTCGTCGTGCTGTGCATCGATGCCGTGCTGGGCCTGCACGACCAGGATATGCAGATCGGCCGGCTGATCGAGCGCGAGGGCCGCGCCTGTGTGCTCGCGCTGACGAAATGGGACGCGGTGCCCGACCGCAACGCCACCCGCAAGCTGATCACCGAGCGGCTCGAGAGCGGGATGGCGCAGGTGAAGGGCATCCCGGTCGTCACCCTCTCTGGCCTGACCGGCGCCGGCGTGGACCGCCTGCTGCCGGCCGTCCGTGCTGCCCATGACGTGTGGAACCGCCGTGTGCCCACCGGGGCGCTGAACCGCTGGTTCGAGCACGCGCTGGAGACGCATGCCCCGCCGCTGGTCGATGGGAGGCGCCTGAAGCTGCGCTACATGACGCAGGCCAAGGCCCGGCCGCCGACCTTCATCGGGTTCGGCACGCGGGCCGAGCAGACCCCGGACGACTACCAGCGCTACCTGGTCAACAGTCTCAGGGCGGAGTTCGACCTGCCTGGTGTGCCGATCCGGCTGTTGCTCCGCGGCACCGACAACCCGTTCGAGGACAAGCGGGACTAGCGGAGAGGGGCGACCTGGGCCGCCATCTGGCCGCATAGCGCGCGCTCCGACGTGTTCTGCGCGCGCGCGTTGTCGGCCAGGGACATGGTTTGTCCGTCGGGTACCATCTCGGGGTGTGCCGGGTTGCTCGGGTCCATCAGGCCGATGAGCTGCTGTCCGACGATGTCACCGCGCCGCCCGACGGCCTCTTGCGCCCGTGCCGCGGCGACGACCGTAATGCCCGCGATCGTCGCGCCGACCATCGCTCGGGTGCGAGCGACATCGGTGGCGTTGGCATACCTCTTTGCCGCGCAATATTCCATGAGGCCCAGATGGTTATAGACTGTCCCGAACGCGGCCTGCACTTGGGCGTCTGTCGGCAGGCCCTGCGCGTCGGCCGTTCCGGGATTTGCGGCGCAGGCCAACGCACCGGTCAGCAGGCAGGCGGCAAGTGTCTGGGTGGTGGAGGGGGGCAACATCGATCCTTTCGTCTGGATGGTGGTGGATTGTCGAAGCGGGCATTCCCGACGTTAGTCGAAGGAGACCGGACTAAGCTTGAGATACAACCCTAACCCGATGCCGAGCAGCAGGACGGCGCAGGGAAGCCCTGCCGCCAGCACCGCCCACCCTGCCGTGCGCCGGCGGAGCCGCCTTGCAAGCATCACACCTCCCCCGGCCAGGAGTGTCGGCGAGAGATAGACGGCAAGCCCCGCCAGAGTGATGCCGATGCCGCCGCCCACGCGCACGGGCGGGTCATACCGCAGACCGTAGAAGACCCAGAGCTGCGCCGAGACACCCAACACCAGGAGGATGCGGACCAGCATCGCGACCAGTCTCGACGGGACTCCCATGGCGACCTTTCCTGGAGGTGACGGCCCGGCGCGCTTCTCAGCTTGGCGTAGAAAGCCGGCCCGCCGCTGTGGTTTTCTACACACGATGGTGTCGGCGCGGTTGCACCACGCGCTATCGGCTCTCCAGGCCGTTCCGATCGACGCCGCACCCGTGTTCCGGGAGGGGTCGATTTCGTGGCCTGATGGGCTCCACTCGCGTGCAGGACCGGTTCATGGTCGCGCAAAAGCCGTGCTATCCTCACCGCTCCCTCGTGCTCCCGTCGAAAAGGCCTCGGATGTATATCGCGATGAACCGCTTCAAGGTCCTGCCCGGCGCCGAGCAGGCGTTCGAGGAGTTGTGGACCAGCCGCGACTCCCACCTGCACGGCAACCCGGGCTTCGTCGAGTTCCACCTGCTCCGCGGCCCGGTCAAGGACGACCATGTGCTCTATTCCAGCCACACGATCTGGGCCGACCATGCCTCGTTCGAGGCCTGGACGCGCTCGGAGTCGTTCCGCGCCGCGCACCGGAATGCAGGAAGTGCGGGCCGGGGCGACCGGCCGCTCTATGCCGGGCATCCGGAGTTCGAGGGGTTCGAGGTGATCCAGACCGTCCGCTGAGCGGCGCGGCCGGGCCGGGGCGGCGCGGACACCATTGTGACAACCCCACTCCGGCCTCTCCCTGGACTCACGGAGGGAGACGTGAGCGGTCAAGCTGTCGCCGCGAGGCATCACGACCGGCCTAAATACCGTCCGAGGCACGCTTCGCCATCGCACGGCACAACCCGGACGGCCGTCGATCGTTTCGGCTCGGCCGGCCTGCGACAAAGGCCGCACGACCGAGAGGAACCGCCGCGATGACCACCGTCGATCTCAAATCCCTGGTGGGCCGATTAGACGACGTGCCGCGGCGCGCGCTGGAAGCCGCGGCCGGGTTCACGCTGTCGCGCACGCACTACAACATCGAGATCGAGCACTGGCTGGCGAAGCTGTGCGACGGCGATGGCGACATCCCGGCCATTCTTCGGCACTTCGAGGCCGACCTCGGCCGGCTCCGAACCGACCTGGACCGCGCGCTCGACCGCTTGAAGACCGGCAACGCCCGCGCGCCGAGCTTGGCGCCGGACACGGTCGACCTCATCAAGCAGGGCTGGCTGCTCGCCTCGCTCGAGCACGCGGCCACGCGGCTTCGCTCCGCCCACTTGCTGTGGGCGATGCTGGCCGACGAGCACCTGGCCCGGCGTGCCCGCGAGCTGTCGCCGCAGCTCGCCCGGATCGACCCGGAGACGCTCCGGCGCGATTTCGCCGCCGCCACGGCTGCCAGCGGCGAAGGCGCTGCCCTGGCTGGTGACGCCGGCGCGACCGCACCTGTGGCGCGTGCGGCCGGCAGCAGCGCCGCCCTCGACCAGTTCACGATCGACCTCACCGCCCAGGCCCGGGCCGGCAAGATCGATCCCATCCTCGGCCGTGACGCCGAGATCCGCCAGATGATCGATATCCTGACACGTCGGCGCCAGAACAACCCTATCCTCACCGGCGAGGCCGGCGTGGGCAAGACCGCGGTCGTGGAGGGGTTCGCTCTGCGGATTGCCGCCAACGACGTTCCCGTGGCGCTGCGCGACGTGGTTGTCCGCACGCTCGACCTCGGGCTGCTGCAGGCCGGCGCCGGCGTGAAGGGCGAGTTCGAGAACCGGCTCAAGGCGGTGCTCGACGAGGTGAAGGCCAGCCCCAAGCCGGTCATCTTGTTCATCGACGAGGCGCACACCCTGGTGGGCGCCGGCGCCGCAGCCGGGCAGGGCGACGCCGCCAACATGCTCAAGCCCGCTTTGGCCCGCGGCGAGCTGCGGACCATCGCCGCGACGACCTGGGCCGAGTACAAGAAGTACTTCGAGAAGGACGCGGCGCTCACCCGGCGCTTCCAGGTGGTGAAGGTCGAGGAGCCGTCCGAGGCCGTGGCCATCGCCATGATGCGCGGCCTCGTGCCCACGCTCGAACAGCACCACAAGGTCCGCATCTTGGATGAGGCGCTGACGGCCGCCGTCCGGCTTTCGGCCCGCTACATTCCCAGCCGGCAGTTGCCGGACAAGGCGGTCAGCCTGCTGGACACGGCGTGCGCCCGCGTGGCCATGAGCCAAACGGCGACCCCGGCGGCGATTGAAGACCGCGAGCGGCGCATCACGACGCTTGACGCCGAACTCGCGATGCTCGGGCGCGAGCAGGCCACGGGCGGCGACCATGCCGGGCGGCGCGAAGCGCTTGACGCCGAGCGGGTCCAGGCAGAGGCGGACAAGGCCGCGCTCGACGCGCGCTGGGCGGCGGAGCGGACCGCGGTCGACGCGATCGGCGCGCTGCGGGCCGGCATCGAGGGTTCGCCGAATACGGCCGGCGTCGACGCGGCCCGCATGGAACTAGCCACGCAGACCGCGGCCCTGCGCGCGATGCAGGGCGAGCAGCCGCTGGTGCATCCGGTGGTCGACGGACAGGCGGTGGCCGAGGTCGTGCAGGGCTGGACCGGGATCCCGACGGGACGCATGCAGTCCAACGAGATCCGGACCGTGCTGTCGCTCCAGGAGGCGCTCGGCCGCCGCATCGTCGGCCAGCCGCACGCGCTGGAGGCGGTGGCGCAGGCCATCCGCACGTCACGCGCCGGGCTGACGGACCCGCGCAAGCCGGTCGGCGTGTTCCTCATGGTGGGCACGTCCGGCGTGGGAAAGACGGAGACGGCGCTGGCCTTGGCCGACCTGCTCTATGGCGGCGAGCAGAACATGACGACCATCAACATGAGCGAATTCAAGGAGGAGCATAAGGTCAGCCTGCTGATGGGCAGCCCGCCCGGCTACGTCGGCTATGGCGAGGGCGGCATCCTGACGGAGGCGGTGCGGCGCCGCCCCTACAGCGTGATCCTGCTCGACGAGATGGAGAAGGCGCATCCGGGCGTGCAGGACGTGTTCTTCCAGGTGTTCGACAAGGGAACGATGAAGGACGGCGAGGGCCGCGACATCGACTTCAAGAACTGCATCATCATCATGACGTCCAACGCCGGCAGCGAGCTGATCACCAGCCTGTTCGCCGACCCGGACACGGCGCCGGAGCCCGACGGCCTCGCGGCAGCGCTGCAGCCGGAGCTGGTGAAGTCGTTCCGCCCGGCCTTTCTGGGCCGCGTCACGCTGGTCCCGTATTCGCCGCTGCCGGACGCGATCATCCGCCAGATCGTCTCCCTCCAGCTCGGCCGCATCCGCACCCGCGTGCAGGACGTCTATGGCGCGGCGTTCGAGTTCGATCCGGCCGTGGTCGATGCGATCGCGTCCCGCTGCACCGAGAGTGCGTCGGGCGCCCGCAACGTCGAGAGCATCCTGTCGCGCAGCCTGCTGCCGGAGCTGTCGGCCGAGATCCTGGCCCGGCGCGCCGACGCCGCCACCGTTGACCGCGTCCATGTCGGGATCGGCTCGGGGGGTGCGTTCACCTATGCACTGACGTGAGATCCTGTTGGATGGTTTCGTTGCAAAACTCGACACCGCCGTAACGGCGGTCCTGCGATACTCGCCTTACACAAACTGGAGTCATTGAATGGTTCATCGCCTTCTGCTCACGGCCACGATCCTCGCCCTGGCCGCCTGCGCGGTCCCGCCCCCGGTCGCGGCGGAAACCGTTGGCGACCGGCTTGCCGCGGATGAGCAGCGGATCCAGGACGGCGCCCGACTGGGTCAGTTCACGCCCGGCGAATACCGTGAGCTGCAGGGCCGACATGCCGCGATCGAACGGACCCGGCTGGACCAACTCGCCGAGTTCGGGGGACGGATTCCGCCCGGCCCGTACGCCCAGTTGGAGGCGCGGGAGGCCGCCCTGTCCCGCACCATCTTCGATTATCGCCACAACGGCGCCACACCGACGGCCCATTAGGGCTGGCGAACGGCCGCGGGCCGCGACGGCGAGCCCACGGGAAGGGCGTTTACGCCCTTACCCGGGCCGTGTGCGTGGCCAGCGTCGCCTCGGTCTCGGCGTCGATCTCGAGCAACTGCGTCTCGTAGCCCCAGAGTGCCGCGATATGTTGCAACGTCAGCGCCGCGTCGTCCTTCGACAGCAGCCGGCCGGCAACCGTGCGGTGTTCCAGCATGAGCTTCCGGTCGCCGGTGAGATCGACGTCCTTGACCTGGACATCGGCGTCGTTCGCCCCGGGGTCGTAGCTCTGCGCCAAGCTGCGGCGGATCGCGCGATAGCCCTGGTCGTCGTGGATCGCGTCGACCAGCAGCGTCGGGTCGGACGTTTCGTCGAGCAGGCGGAACATGCGGAAGTCGCGCATGACCTTGGGCGAAAGGAACTGCAGGAGGAAGCTCTCGTCTCGGTAGTTCGCCCAGATGTGGCGCAGAGTGCCGACCGGGTCGCGGTTGCCGGCGAGGTCCGGGAACCAGCGCCTATCCTCGGCCGTCGGCTCGTCGCACAGCCGGGCGACGTCGGTCATGATGGCATAGCCAAGCGCGTAGGGGTTGAACCCCGGGCCGCCGGCGGGGTGATCGAAGCCGGGCTGCATGATGACGTTGCTGGTCGAGTGCAGCACTTCGAGGAAGGCCGCATCGTCGATCTGCCCGGTTTCGTGCAGGCGGCTCATGATGCGCTGGTGCACCCAGGTGGCGCAGCCCTCGTTCATCACCTTCACTTGCGGCTGCGGGTAGAAGTATTGCGCGATCAGCCGGACGATGCGGATGATCTCCCGCTCCCATTGCTGCAGCCTGGGGGAAGACTTCTCCAGGAAGTAGAGCAGGTTTTCTTCGGGCAGGCCGAGGCGGCGGCGGCGCTCCTCGCCCTTGTCGCTGCCGGGCGCCGGGCGGGTCGAGGCGGGGAGGGTGCGCCACAGGTCGTCGTAGATGCTTTCGTTGTAGGCCTGCCGCTCGCGCTCGCGCTTTTCCTCCGTCTTGAGGTTCATCGGGCGGCTGCCGGCGTGCCGGTGGACGCCGTGCCGCGACAGGCTGTGCGCCGCGTCGAGCACGCGCTCGACGGCGGCGACACCATGCTTGTCCTCGCACTGGGCGATGTAGCTGCGCGCGAACTCCAGGTAGTCGAGGATGCCGGACGGCTCCGTCCACTGGCGGAACAGGTGGTTGTTGCGGAAGAAGTGGTTATGGCCGAACGCCGCATGCGCGATCACCAGCGCCTGCATCGTCGCCGAGTTCTCCTCCATCAGGTAGGAGATGCAGGGGTTGGAGTTGATGACGACCTCGTAGGCGAGGCTCGAATAGCCGCGGCGATAGCTTGCCTCGTGCTGCAGGAAGCGCTTGCCGTAGGACCAGTGCCGGTAGGTCATCGGCATGCCGTGGGCGGTATAGACGTCGAGCATCTGCTCGGACGTGATGACCTCGATCCGGTTCGGGAACAGCTCCAGCCCCAGCTCATCGAGCGCGATGCGCTCGATCGCGTCGTAGCAGGCGCGCAGCGTGGAGAAGTTCCAGTCCGTGCCGGTGTAGAGCAGCCCGCCCGGGGCCAAATGCTCCGTCGTCACGAGGTGGTCGTCCGGCGCGCGAACAGGTCCCGGAACACCGGGAAGATCTCCCGCCGCTCGCTGACCCGGCGCATGGCGAGCTTCGGCGACCGCTCGGCCAAGGGAGCGTAGCCGCGCCACAGCTCGGTTTCGCCGCGGATGATCGCCGCCGAGACCGGCACCTCGATGTAGGCGTAGTGCTGCACGACCGGCAGCACGGTCGATTCCAGCAGTGCGACCGATTTCTGCGTGTCGCTGCCCGAATTGTCGCCGTCCGACGCCTGCGCGACGTAGATGTTCCAGCTATCGGCTGGATACCGTTCGCGCTGGATGCGGATGAACTCGACCAGCGCCGACGAGACGACGGTGCCGCCCGTGCGGGGATCGGTGAAGAAGGTTTCCTCGTCGACCTCTTCGGCGACCTCGGTATGGCGCACGAACACCAGCTCGAGCCGCTTGTAACGGCGCTGCAGGAAGACGTGCAGCAGCAAGAAGAACCGCTTCGCCAGATCCTTCATGCTCTCGGACATCGAGCCCGACACGTCCATGAGGCAGAACATCACGGCGCGTGCGGTCGGCTTCGGCACGGCCGTGAACCGGCGGTAGCGCATGTCGATCGGGTCGATCCACGGCACCCGGGCCAGCTTGCGCAGCGCGATCTCGAGCTCGGCCTTGAGCGCGTGCAGGCGCGCCGGGTCCGCCCCACTTGCTTCCAGTTCGGCGACCTCCGCCTCGAGCTCCCTCACCTCGGGCGGTTTCGGCCGCTTCAGCCCGGTGCGGCGCGCGAGCGATTGGCGCATCGTGCGCGACATGTCCACGCGCGAGGGCACGCCGTCGACGCTGATCCCGGCCCGTGTCGGGGCCGTCGTCTCCGTCACGAGCACCTGGTTCTTGACCAGGTCTGGCAGTTCGAGGTCGTCAAAGAACAAGTCCAGAAACTCATCGCGGGTCAGCACGAACCGGAACTCGTCCTCCGACTCGGCGCCGCCTTGGCCATCGCCCTGGCCGCCGCCGCCGCCGCCCTGCTTGGGTGGCCGCTTCAACGTGTCGCCGGCCGAGAACTCCTTGTTCCCCGACAGCACGATCTGCCGCTTGCCCCCGGTGAACACGGTGCGAAACGACGGCTCATGCAGCACGTCGGCCGGGATCGTTACTGATTCGCCGGTGCCGAGTTCGCGCAGTGTGCCCTTATCGATCGCCGACCGTGCCGCCCGGAGGAGGGCCGAGCGGGCCCGCGTGATCACACGCTGCCGATTCTCCAGGTTCTTGCCGTGCGGGTTCGGCCGCCTGTCGATGATGTCCAAGCGCGTCAGGCCGATTGCTTGACCCGCATGTACCACTCGACCAGCCGCCGGACCTGCCGTTCGGTGTAGCCGCGCGATACCATGCGTGCGACGAACTCATCGTGCTTCTTTTCCGTCTCGCCGTCCTTCTTCGAGCCGAAGCTGATCACGGGAAGCAGGTCCTCGACCTGCGAGAACATCCGCTTCTCGATCACGTCGCGGATCTTCTCGTAGGACGTCCAGGACGGGTTCTTCCCACCCTTGGCAGCCCGGCTGCGCAGCGCGAACTTCACCACCTCGTTGCGGAAATCCTTCGGGTTGGCGATCCCGGCCGGCTTCTCGATCTTCGTCAGTTCGGCGTTCAGCAACTCCCGGTTCATCATCTGCCCGGTATCGGGATCCTTGAAGTCCTGGTCCTCGATCCAAGCGTCCGCGTAGTCCAGATAGCGGTCGAACAGGTTCTGCCCGTAATCGCCGTAGCTTTCGAGGTAGGCCTTCTGGATCTCGTTGCCGATGAACTCGGCATAGCGGGTCGCGAGTTCGGCCTTGATGGTCGCCAGATACGCCTGCTCGGTCTCGGCGGGAAACTGCTCGCGACGGATGGCCTGTTCGAGCACGTACATCAGGTGCACCGGGTCGGCGGCGATCTCGGTCGAGGAGTGGTTGAACGTGGCCGACAGCACCTTGAACGCGAATCGGGTGGAGATGCCGTCCATTCCCTCGTCGACACCGGCCATGTCCCGGTATTCCTGCATCGTGCGGACCTTCGGGTCGGTCTCGCGGATGTTCTCGCCGTCATAGACCCGCATCTTCGCGAACGGGCGCGAGTTGGCGTGCGGCTTCAAGCGCGAGAGCACAGCGAAGCGGGCCAACATCTCGAGCGTGTGCGGCGCGCAAGGCGCCTCCGACAAGGTCGAGCTCGAGATCAGCTTCTCGTAGATGCGCGTCTCTTCCGTCACACGAAGGCAGTACGGAACCTTGACGACCGAAACGCGGTCCAGGAAGGCCTCGTTGGTGCGGTTATTGCGGAAGGTCTGCCACTCCGCCTCGTTCGAGTGCGCCAGCAGCACGCCGGTGAACGGGATCGCGCCGATGTTCTCCGTTCCGAGATAGTTGCCCTCCTGCGTCGCGGTCAGCAGCGGGTGCAGCATCTTAATCGGCGCCTTGAACATCTCGACGAACTCGAGGATGCCCTGGTTGGCCCGGTTCAGGCCGCCGGAGAAGCCGTATGCGTCGGGATCGTTCTGGCTGTGCAGCTCGAGCTTGCGGATGTCGACCTTGCCGACCAGGGCGGATATGTCCTGGTTGTTGTCGTCGCCGGGCTCCGTCTTAGCGATGCCGATCTGCTTGCGGCGCGAGGGATACAGCCGCACCACGCGGAACCGCTCGATGTCGCCGCCCCACTCGTCGAGCCGCTTCAACGCCCAGGGGCTTGCGACCCCGGTCAGCAGCCGGCGCGGGATGCCGTACTGCTCGAGCAGCGCCGGGCCCATCGTCTCCGGGTCGAACAGGCCGAGCGGGCTTTCGAATACCGGGCTGAGCTCGTTGCCGGCCTTGAGCACATAGATCGGCTCCTGTTCCATGAGCGCCTTCAGGCGCTCGGCCAGGGACGACTTGCCGCCCCCCACCGGACCCAGCAAATAGAGGACCTGCTTACGTTCCTCGAGGCCCTGCGCGGCATGCTGGAAGAAGCTCACGATCCGCTCGATCGTCTCCTCCATGCCATGGAAGTCGGCGAAGGCCGGGTAAATCCGTACGGTGCGGTTGAGGAACAAGCGCCCGAGTCGCGGGTCCCGCGACGTGTCGACCAGTTCCGGCTCGCCGATCGCGCGCAGCATCCGCTCGGCGGGACCCGCGTAGCAGGTCGTGTCCGAGGCGCAGGCCGATAGATACTCCGGGAGGCTCATCTCCCGTTCGCGCCGCTGATCCCGCAAACTCGCATGAAGGGAAAACACGTCGGTCGTCGGATACATAAGCGGAGTCTCCACCGATTCGAATTTACGCGAGCTGGCTGCGTAAGCGACTCTTCTAGTTGCCCGTAGGCGCGCCTCCTGGATGAAAATATACTTATTTTTGTTAAGGAAAGGTGAGGGCGACAACTCTAAAACGGCAGAAACCCCGGTTGCACATGAAATCGCATCCACGCCCTGCAAATGTTGGACCGCCGTGGCCGATCAGCGACGCTGGCGGCTCTCGAGGCCTTGGCGTGGATGTGGCCGGCCGTGTGGCAATTTTAAGGGCAAAGCGGTCCCATACGCTCGCCAGGAGGACCGCGCCGTCCCTCCGAGGACGGCGCGGCCCCTTGTTCCAGCCCGGCCGAGCCGGTCTGCTCACACCGTACGGCGGCCGATCGCGGCATGGTACAGCCAGAGCACGATCACGGCACCGACCACGGCGACGATCATGCTATACAGGTTCAGCCCAGACACGGGCGCCGCCCCGAAGAACGAGAACACGGCGCCGCCGACCAACGCGCCCACGACGCCCAGGACGATGTCGAGCAGCACGCCCTCGCCGGTGTTGTTGACGACCTTGCTACCGATGAAGCCGGCGATCAGGCCGAGGATGAGCCAAGACAGAATGGACATGGAGTGCTCCTGTTTCAGGTTGACGGGCACCACGGCCGTTGGCGCACCACCGATCCGCCGTGCCGCGACGGTATGAAGGACTACGCAGCACTAGTGTCCAGTCCCGGGCCGGCGTGTTGGCGCGCAGCGTCGACCGGTGCAAAATGACTAGTCGGCTAGGTCGTCTTGCGGGTGCCTCGACCGCGCCGGCGTGATTTCGGGCCCTTGCCATGGGCTTGGGTGGGCGCCCCCAACCCGCGCTCGCGCGCCCACACCACAACCGCCGCACGACGATGCAGCCCCAATCGGCTGTAGATCACCGCGATGTGATTCCGCAGCGTGTTGCGGCTAATCCCAAGTGTCAGCGCGATCTGCTCGTCGGCCAGCCCCTGCGCCAGGAATCCGAGCACCTCCTGTGCCCGCGCGGGCAAGGCGCTCAGCTCGGGAGCCGTCGCGGCCGCCTTGCCCCGGCGCAGTACCGTGAGCTTCTCGATGATGCGCTGACCGAGCCAGGACGTGTCCTGCATCGCCGACTGCACCGCAGCCAGCAGCTCCGTCTCGGTCTGCTTGCGCTCGGTGATGTCGAGCATGACGCAGAGAACGCAGCGCTCGCCGTCGATCTCCACGGTGTCGGCCGACAGCAGATAGTCATGCAGGCTGCCGTCCTTGGACCGCACCTCCACATCGACGCCGTCCACGCGCCCGGTCTGCCGGATCCGATGTTCCACCGCATCCCGCCGCTCGCCCTCGCCCCACACCCCGGCCCCCGCGACGTTGCGGCCGACGACCTCTTCGCGCCGCCACCCGGTCGCAGCCGAGAAGGCCGCGTTCACGTCGAGCACGCGCAGGCCAGTCAGCGCGATCATCGCCATCGGGCCCGGGGCCATTTGGAACGCCTTGGCGAACCGGTCCTCGCTTTGGCGCAGCGCGCGGTGCGCCTGCTCGCGCGGGTGCAGGTCGGCGAAGGTGAACAGCATGCAGGCCGAGTCGCCGATCTCAAGCGGCTGGCCGCCCAGCAGCACCGTCTTTTCGCCGCCGCCCGCAAGCGCCAGGCAGCCCTCCATCTGCGGGATGGTTTCCCACGCGTGCAGCCGCTGCATCGCGAGCTCCCGCCGTTCGGCGCCGCGCAGCAGGTCGATCTCGTGCATCGAGCGGCCGATCACGCTGGCCTGGCCGTAGCCGGTCAGCTCCAGAAAGCCTCGATTGACCTTGACGAACCGCAGGTCTGACAGGCGGACGATGATGGCCGGGGCGGGGTTGGCGCCGAACGCCCGCTCGAACCGCTCCTCGGCGTTGTAGCGCTCCGTCTCGTTGTCGAGGATGATGACGAACCAGTCCGGGCGGCCCTCCACGTCGGTCATCGCCATCGTGCGGACCTCGTGCACCCATCGCTTGTGGTCGGACCGGCGGACCACCTCGGTCACGGCACGGTCGACCACGTCGTTGCGGAGCAGCCGCATGATGGGCGTGTCCGCCGCGGCCAGTTCGGGGCTGCCGAGATAAGCGACCGCGAATCGCCGCGTGTAGCCCTCGGCCGAGCCGCCCAGCCCCGCCAGTGACGCGGCGCCATGCATCGCCAGCGCGGTCTCGTCGGCCCAGGCCAGGGTTCCGTCCAGCTCGACGACGATGATGCCCTCGGTCAACGCCGCCACGATCTGCTGCAGCTGGCGGCGGTCCGCCCGCGGCGGCAGGGCATCGGCTGCCGATGCCGGCCGGTCCGTCACGGGGCACTCCGGTCGATGGCGAACGCCTCCTGCAACGGCCCGCGACGCGACGGGACCGTCCGACATTGAGCACAAACCCGCTTGTGTTGAAACGGGAGGCAGGTCGCGGTCCGACGATGTCAGGCCGGCCGTTCGGTGCGTTGCTCCCCGGACCCTGTTCCCCTATGTCTCCGCGATCATAGCGAGCCGTTGCAGGAGAGACCGAGGATGCGCCGCCGCCACCTGCTGCTCCTTGTCCTGCTCGGCGCCGTCGCGCCCGCGCTCGCGCATGCGCAGGAGGTGACGGTCATGGCCGCGGCGAGCCTCACCGACGCGATGAAGGAGCTGGGGCAGGCCTGGGCCGCGAGGGGCAACCCGGCGCCGCGCTTCTCCTTCGGCGCCTCCTCCGCGTTGGCCCGGCAGATCGAGCAGGGCGCGCCCGCCGACATCTTCGCCTCCGCCGACGAGCCCTGGGCCGACTACCTGCAGGAGCGCGACCTGCTGGTGAACGCCACCCGCACGAGCCCGCTCGGCAACGCGCTCGTGCTGATCGCTCCGGCGGACCAGCCGGGCACGGTCGCGATCACCCCCGGGGTCGACCTCTCGGCGCGGCTCGGGCCGGACGGCCGCATCGCGACCGGCGATCCGGCCAGCGTGCCGGTCGGCCAGTATGCGCAGGCGGCGCTGACCACGCTCGGCCTCTGGGACACGCTGGCGCCGCGGATCGCGCGGGCCGAGAACGTCCGTGCCGCCTTGCTGCTGGTGGAGCGGGGCGAGGCGCCGCTCGGCATCGTCTACGCGACCGACGCCGCAGCCTCGAAGGGCGTTCGCATCGTGGGCACCTTTCCCGAGGACACCCATCCGCCGGTCAGCTATCCGTTTGCGCTCACCAGGCGCGGCGATACGCCGCAGGCCCGGGCGTTGCTGGCGTTTCTGACCGGGCCGGATGCGGCGCCGGTCTATCGCCGGCTGGGCTTCTCCGTGAAGGAGTGAACCCGCTCGGCTGGCTCAGCCCGTCCGAGTGGCAGGCGGTGCGGCTCAGCCTGTCGGTGGCAGGCCGCAGCGTGCTGTTTGGCCTGCCGCTGGCCGTCCTCGCCGCCTATGCGCTGGCCCGTGGCCGCTTCTTCGGCCGCGCCCTGCTCGACGCCGTCGTCCACCTGCCGCTGGTCCTGCCCCCGGTCGTCGTCGGCTGGGGCCTGCTGCTGCTGTTCGGCGTTCGTGGCCCCGCCGGCGCCTGGTTGCAGCACTGGTTCGGCGTGCGGCTGGTCTTTACCAGCGCCGGCGCCGCCCTCGCGACCGGGGTCATGGCCTTCCCCCTCATGGTCCGCGCCATCCGCCTCTCGCTCGAGGCGGTCGATCCCGGGCTGGAGGCGGCCGCGCGAACCTTGGGCGCCGGTCCGGTCGATCGCTTTTTTACCGTGACGTTGCCATTGATGGCGCCCGGCGTGCTCGCAGGCGCCGTCGTCGCGTTCGCCGCCGGGCTCGGCGAGTTCGGCGCGGTGATCACCTTCGCATCCAACATCGAGGGCCAGACGCAAACCTTGCCGCTGGCGATCTACGCCGCGACCCAGGTGCCAGGCGGCGAGGCGACCGCGGCCAAGCTGTCGGCCGTGTCGTTCGTGCTCGCGATCGGCGGGCTGCTGCTGTCGGAGGTGATCGCTCGCCGGATGCATCGTCTGCTCGGCTGATGCTGGAAGTCCAGGTCTGCCACCGCTTCGCCGGCTTCGCGCTCGACGTCGCGTTCCAGGCGCCGCCTGGCGTCACGGCCCTGTTCGGTCCGTCTGGATCGGGCAAGAGCACCGTGCTTGCGGCGGTGGCCGGATTGCTGCGGCCGAATGCCGGCAGGATCCTGCTGGACGGGACGACGCTGCTGGACACCGCGGCGCGGATCGACGTGGCGGCCGAGCGGCGCCGCTGTGGCGTCGTGTTCCAGGATGCGCGCCTGCTGCCACATCTCTCGGTGGCGTCCAACCTGCGCTACGGCGCGCGGCGGGCGCCCTCGCCGGGGCGGGGCGAGGCAGCCGGGGCCGGCTTCGAGGAGGTCGTCGCGCTGCTGGGCATCGCACCCCTCCTGGGCCGCCGCCCCCGGACCCTGTCCGGCGGGGAGCGGCAGCGCGTCGCACTCGGGCGTGCCCTGCTGGCCCGGCCACGCCTGTTGCTGATGGATGAGCCGCTGGCGGCGCTGGACGCCCCGCGCCGCGCCGAGATCCTGCCGTTCCTGGAGCGCCTGCGGGACGTCGCCGGACTGCCAATCCTCTATGTGACGCATGCGCTGGACGAGGTCGATCGCCTGGCGGAGACGCTCGTGCTGATGGAAGCGGGGCGCGTGCAGGCGGCCGGCCCGCTTGCGGCACTGGCGGCGCGGACGGACCTGCCCATGCTTGCGGGCCGGCGCGACGCCGGCGTCGTGCTCGCCTGCATCGTCGCCGCCCATGACCGGACCCGTGGCCTGACCCGGCTCGCCTTCGACGGCGGCGACCTGCTGGTTCCGCTGCGGCCCGAGCCGGAGGGTAACGCGCTGCGCCTACGGCTGCGCGCGCGCGACGTCGCGGTCGCGACCGCGCCGCCGCATGGGATCAGCACCCACAACGTCCTGCAAGCGATGGTCACGGCCGTGGCGCCGGCCGGCCCGCATGAGGCTTTCGTCACCTTGCAGGTCGGCCCGACCGCGCTGCTGGCCCGGCTGACGCGCGACGCCATCCAACGGCTCGGCCTACACCCTGGCCAAGCCGTGTTCGCGCTCGTCAAATCGACCGCCTTCGACCATGGCTGACCGCCGCGTAAATAACGGGCGTACCCGGCGTCAACCGGGCGCGTGCGCTCGGGCGCGCTGTGCCGTCCGTGCGCCGTGCGCGTCCCGGGCCTGCACCCGGCGTTGCGCCGCCGCCGAGCGGGCAGGGGCGGTTGCCGCCGTGTGGTCGGTGTGCGGCGGCACGTTGGTCCCGTCCGGCGGCACCAGGGTGACCATCTCGCCGGGCTGCAGGAACTGCGGCAGCGAAGTGTAGCTGAACACGTCGAAGCTCGCATTGAACGCCTGTGCGTCGGTCCAGGATTCCTGCGGCCGCGGCACCGTCGTCATGTGGCCGTTGATGACGGAGTCGCTGATATCGAAGGTCATGAAGCCGTGGCGGCTGTCGATGCTCGCCATCAGCCGCGCCTCGGTCTCGGGGTCCCTGTAGCCGTTCGCGGCCGCCAGGTGGTGCAGGTTCCAATAGCCGCCGTTGCCGATGACGAAGAACGGGATCAGGTGCGCACCCGCCTGCAGCTCGATCCGCTGATAGTTATGCACGTGCGCGCCCAGCACCATGTTGGGCACCCGGCGGGACGCGTTGATCGCGTCCTCCAGCTCCTTGGCCATCGTCGGGCTGCCGCTGTGGTGGTCGTCGAAGGAGTAGATCGGGTGGTGGATCGCGACGACCAGCGCCTTGTGGGGGTCGGCCGCCGCCATCTCGGCCTGGAACCAGGCGCGCTGCCGGTCATCGATCCGCCCGTGCTCCGGCACGTTGCTGTACAGGCCGACGAAGGTCGCGAACGGCGTGGTGAGGGTAAAGTAGAAGAACGGCTGGGTCATCGCCGGGCGGCCGCTGTCGCGGGACTCGTCGGTGTAGGCCGGCGTTGCGGACTTCGGCACCAGGAAGTTGCGGTAGAAGCCCTCCAGGCTGGTCGCGTCCGCGTCGACCGGTTCGCCATCGTGGTTGCCGGGGATGGCGATGATCGGCAGCGGGTAGTGCTCGTACGGGTCGTAGAACTGCGCGAAGTACTCCGATACCTCGCCGTTGTAATAGACGACGTCGCCCAGGTGGTAACAAAAGGCCGGCGCCATCGCCGCCCCGCGCAGGCTGGGCGCGATGTTGCCGCTATGCAGTGACTGCTCCAGCCCGCGCTCGACCAGCTTCTGCGGCTCGGGGTTCTTCACGCCTCCCGTGTCTCCCATGCAATGGAACGCCATGCTTCCGGCGTCGGTGATCTCCTTGATCTCGTCCGCGGTCAGCACGTCGGACAGGTCCATCCGGAACGGGCCGTTGCGCCCGGCGGCGAACGCGGTCGGGATCGGCTGGAACGCGGTGTTGCGGGGCGTGCCCTTCTGCGCCAGCGAAGCGCCGGGCTGCCGGGCGCGATGGAACGTCGTCATTGGCTTGCCTCATGGACGGTTCCGTCGACCATGCGGCCGGGCCGAACCGGCGTGCCATTAAGATTGCATGTCAGACCTTCGGATCGGATTGCCGGTCGTCTTCCGGCTTGATCCCACGCCGTCTCCGGACGAGGCTCGAACCGCCATCCAGTGGATCATGAACCCTGTCGCTGCGCCTGTTGTGTCTCTCGGGCATCATATCCGCCCTCCTCTGCGCCGCACCGGCGGCGGCGCGGACGATCCGCGTCGAGTCGCTCAAGGCCGATATCGCGCCCGAGACCGTGGGCGTCCTTGCCGGCCTGGCCTGCCGCAACGTCGACCGCATCGTGCGCCTGCGCCTGGCGATCGCCTGGCCCGACGACGCCATGACGGAGGAGAAGGACGGGTTCAAGCGCCTCGTGTTCTGGACCCGGCACGACGAGTTCCTGTTCCCGGCAGGCGCGTATCGCTTTCAGCACGGCGCCTATCGGGTCGACGGATACTTCATCGCGCGGTCCGGCGGCGTCCACCAAGGCATCGTCTCGAATGCGTTCGAGAAGATCGACGACACGGCTGTGATGCTGAACCCAGCCGTGCACGAAGCCGCGGTCCGCAGCGCGAGCTGCCGGTGATCGTTCCCGCCATTCGTATCGGAGCCGGCCCATGACCGAAACCGCGGACGTGGTCGTCGTCGGCCTCGGCGCCGTCGGCAGTGCCACCCTGCACCGCCTCGCGCGCCGTGGCGTCCGCGCGATCGGCCTCGACCGGTTCGACCCCCCGCATGACCGCGGCTCCACCCATGGCGAAACCCGCGTCACCCGCCTCGCGGTGGCCGAGGGCGACGCCTACGTGCCGCTCGTCCGCCGCTCGCACGAGATCTGGCGCGAGCTGGAAGCGGAAACGGGGGAAACCCTGCTGATGCAGATCGGGATGCTTGTCATCGGCGAGGGGGACGGCGCGCCAAGCCATGGCCAGGCCGGCTTCCTCGGCAGCACCATCGCTGTCGCCGAGCGGAACGGGATCCCCCACGACGTCCTCGACAGCGCCGCCATCCGCCGCCGCTGGCCGCAATTCCAGGTCCGCGACGCCGAGCGCGGCTTCTTCGAGCCGACCGCCGGCATCACCTTTCCCGAACGCGCCGTCGCGACACAGCTGCGCCTCGCCCGCGAGCATGGCGCCGTCATCCGCACCAACGAGACGGTGCACGCCATCGCGCCGAATGGCAGCGGCGTCGCCGTGACGACCGGCCGCGGCCGCATCGAGGCCGCCCGGGTGGTCCTGGCCGCCGGTGCCTGGCTGCCGGGGCTGGTCGGCGGCGCCCTCGCGCGCGTCGCCCGGGTGCAGCGGCAGACGCTGCTCTGGTTCGACCCCGACGAGCCCGCCCTGTTCGACCCGGCCCGCTGTCCCGTCTTCATCTGGATGCACGGCCAGCAGGAGGAGGACTACCTCTACGGCTTCCCCATCCAGCCAGGCGGGCGTGCGGTCAAGGTCGCCAGCGAACGCTACGGGCCCTCGATCGATCCGGATCACGTCGACCGAAACGTGCCGGAAGAGGAGTGGCGCGGCTTGTACGCACGCCACGTCGCCGGACGGCTGCGCGGCCTGAGCGACCGGCTGGTCCGCGCGGCCACCTGCCTCTATACGGTCACGCCCGACGCCGGCTTCGTGCTCGACCACGCCCATGGCGGCGCGGTGATCACCGCGTCGGCCTGCTCCGGCCACGGCTTCAAGCACGCGCCAGCCCTTGGCGAGCGCCTCGCCGACATGGCCGCCGGCGACCTCGCCGTCGACGCGCCGTTCAGCCTGGGGCGGTTCGCCACGGGGTGAACGGCCGCGTCATGGCGCCCCGTCCCGCACGTGCACCACGGCCGTCGCGTCCGCATACAGGCGGTGCCAGCCGGGCAGGGCGTCCAGCGCCGGCAGCGCCGGCGAGTTCGGGGCGAACAGCGTCCACGCGATGCCGCGCGCCTCGATCGTGCGCGCGATCAGCGCCGGGTCGGGGCGCATCATGTGCCGGTACTCGGCCAGGAAGGCGTCGCCGAACATATCGGCCCGTCCATCAATGAACGGCCGCACGCCCCGGAAGATGAGATAGCCGCCGAAGCCGTAATCGTTGAGCACGGGCCGGCCGGCGAGCGATGCCGGAACGTGGTCCAGGGCCCGGATCGGCACGCCGGCGCCGTCCGTCCGCACCACCGGCGACGCGACCCGCGCCGCGGTCAGCGCCAGCGCCGCCCCGAGAAATGCTGCGGACGTGCCGCGCGACACGGACGCGGCTGCGGACCGCAGCGTCAGCGCCCGGCCGATCGGCTCGGCCAGCACCAGCGCGCCGACCACCCCGGCCAGCATCTCGTGCCGCACGTGCTGTAGCGCGAGGTGCAGCACCCCCAGCAGCACGAGCACCCGGCAGGCCGGCACCCGCACCCCGCGCGACAGGCACACGAACAACGCTGCCATGAGCCCGAATTCGATCTGCTGCACCTCCTGGAAGTTCGGTGCCCGCCACTCGTCGATGACGTTGATCTGCTGCATCGACGTCAACTGGAACGGGAACAGGATCCCGCGCCACCCCTGCGGCGTGGCCATCGCGAGCCCAACGGCGGCCAGCCCGAACAGCCCCCAACGCCGCAGGACGGGCCGCCAGCCCGCACCGGCGTCCAGTACCGCCTCCAGCGCGAACGGCGCCGCGAGCGCGATCCCGAACACGAAGCTGCCGTGCAGGTTGGCCCAGAGCAGCATCAGCGGCAGCAATCCCCAGGGCACCCGTCCACGCTCGCGTGCCCCGAGCAGGCCCGTGACCCACGCGACCAGCACCGGCAGTGCGAGGATATGCGGCCGGGCCAGCAAGCCGGGCCCGATGCACGCCGCCCCGAGCATCAACGCGATCGCGGCCGGCACGATGTCGAGCCACCGGCGCAGGAACCGGGCCATGAGCGCCAGCGCCAGCGCCGTCGCCGCCCCGAACAGCACGACCACGCCGGTCCAGCCGCCGGCCTGGAACGCGAGCGCCATCGCGACCTCCGACAGCCACTCATGGGCCACCCATGGCCGCCCGGCGAAGGTGAAGCTGAACGGGTCGGTCTGCGGCACGGCGCCATGCGCCAGGATCCATTGCCCGGTCGCGATGTGGGAGAACGTGTCGCCGTCGTTCAAGACCTGCGGCGCGAACAGCACGAGCGCATAGCCTGCCAGCGCGGCGAGCGCCCAGAGCGGCACGACGAGCCGGGGCGCATCCGCAACGCGGGATGCGGAAACGCCGACGACAGGATGACCGACCGATGCCATATGGGTGGGCAACCTGCGCGGACCCGGCGATTTTGACAAAGGGGTCCGCTGGATGGAATCGTCATGAAACCGGGTGGTTCGTTGGGGGATCGGGGCTGACAGCCGTTCAGGCTTCGGCCAACCGCCGCAGCGCGGCGGCGAGTCCTGTGGCGTCGAGCGGTTCGATTGCGATGACTCCCGGACCCGTCAACCCGCAGGCTGCGGTGGCCACCACCGGCACACCGGCCGCCCGGGCCGCGAGGAGGCGGCGGGGCTGCTCCTCGACCAGGGCTGGCTGCACCACGGCCATCACGTCGGCGAGCCAGCCGGCCGGCCCGGCGGCGGAATCGGGGCGGGACGTGCGCACGCCGTCCCAGAAGCGAGCCCCTTCCAGCTCGGCGCCCAGCAGCAGCACTTCGAGGTCCAGCGCCCGGGCCGCCGCCCGGACCTCGAACGCGCCCTTTCGCGCGAGCGTCGGGCCCGGGAAGGCGATGCGGCGGGAGGGGCGGCCGGACCGGGCGATGCGCAGCGGCCTGGGCCCGATCCAGTCGAGAAGCTGGGCACGGCCGGGAAACATCGCCGCGATCTCCGGATGCGGCGTGGCGATCGAGCATGCCTGCGCCAGGGCCTCGGCCTCCCACGCGACCAGGTCGGGGTCGGCGCGGAAATCGGCCAAGGTCGCGCGATCCGGGTGGGCCGCGAAGGCGGCATCGAGGCGGGCCTGCAGGAGGTGCATGGGCGGCCGGGTCATCAGGACGGACACGCGCCGGCCGCCCAGGTCGCCGTCGCGCCAGAGCGTTGGCAGGAGCGACTGCGCCACCCAAAGGCTGGTGACGTCCGGCGTCAGCAGGGGAGCGAGGCTGCGGGCGAGCTGCGCGGCGCCGGCGGCCTCCGCCTTGCGCCTGGGGGCGCCGGGGCGGGCCAGGCGAAGCGACACGCTGCGCTGCCATGAAGCGGCCGGGGCCGACCGCACGGTCGCGAACCCGTCGGTGGGCCAGGCGTGGCGCGCCGGGCGCATCCATGCGGCGGCGAGCGGGAGGCCGAGATCGCAATCCTCTCCGCGGAGCCCGGCGATATGCGCGATGAACTCCGGCCAAGCCTCGTCCACCAGGATCGCCTGGCGGCCCGTGTGGCCGGCCACGCCGGGTGCATGGCGGAAGCACGACGCCGCCGCACACGTGTCGCAGGCTTGGGCGGACGGGCGGCGGTCGGGCGTCGGCAGGTCAGGCACCGACAGGTCAGGCACCAATAGGTCCGGCACAGACGGCCGGGCAGCGGGCGCGCCGTGCAGGCGCACGACCAGCTCCTGGCCGGTCAGCGCGACGGACAGCCGCACGTCCCGGGCCGGGCGGAACCGTAGGTCCACGTAGTTCCAGGCGACGGTCGCGTCGCGGCCGTGCATCGCCGCCGAGCCCGGCACCTGCCTGGAATGGGCATGCCGTTCGACGATCTCGCACCCGGCCTGGAGCGCGACGTCATAGAGCGCATTCGAGAGCTGGCACAGGCCGCCGCCGGTTGCCGGGACCATGCAGCCCTGCTGCAGCATGCGTCCGGTGACAAAGCCCCTCGCGCGCATCGCCCGCCCGAGCTGACGCCAGAACGAGAACGTGCTGCCTGCGGGAATCACGACCCCATCCAGCAGGCGCGCCGCGCGGCGCAGGTTGTGGACCTTGCCCCGCTGATGGGCGGACTCCGCCAGGCGCGCATCGGGCCAGAGCGGCGTGCGGGAGGCCGCGACGACGGTCTCGGTGCCGATCCTGCCGGACTGCGCCAGCCGAGCTGGCCCGGCGCACGCATCCAGGACGCCGCGGCGAAGCTGCAGCGCGGCGACCTTGCCGGCGAACACGGCCGCGGACCAGCGGGTGGGCTGCTGCCGCGTTTGGCCTTGGCCGTTCATTGGCTGGCCCGGCGTGCCGCGTCGATCGCGTCAAGCATGTCCTGCTGCACGCCCAACTGGCGCAGCGTGGCCATGCCGATCAGGACCGGCACGCCGCAGGCGGCACTCGCATGCGGCAGCGGCGCGGGCAGCAGCACGAGCCCGCCTGGCTTGCCACCCCGTCCCATGTCGGGCCACAGCGTGAACGGCCCGGCAAGCTGCCGCAGCGCCTCCTCGCACCCGGGATCGACCTTTCCGGCCGCCGCACGTGCGGCCGTCAGGTAGAGGGACTTGAGCGTTTCCGAGCCGATCATGCCCACCGGCGTGCCGTCCATGGCGGTCTCGACCGAGGCCGTCCCGGCCAGGGATCGAGGCAGCAGCCGCGACCAGTCCGGGGGGGTCCCGGTTCGAAGGTCATAGACCAGGGCGACGCGTCCGGCATTGGGATAGAGGCCGCCACAATCGGCGTCGTCATCCGTGACGAGTGCCAGGTAGCGCGGCCCGCGCATCGCGACCGTGATGCGGCGAGTCCAGCCCTGACCCTGCCGCCCGCCTGCGTCAGCTCCGCTTGCCGAGCCGGCCGCCTCGTCGCGGCACGCCCGGGCCGCACGTCTGGCCCGGGCATCGGCGGCTGCCAAGGCCTGGTTGATCCGGCCGGCCTGCGGCGCCCCGGACGGCAGGCGCGGGAAAGCGGCCACGCCGCGCGCGACCGCCGGCTGGGGGAGCAGGCGGAGCATGTCCTGCGCCGCGGCGGGCTGCGTATCGAGCGACAAGCCCGCGGCCAAAGCGATCGCGCGCAGCATTGGCGGCGCCCGGCGGGAGGTGGTCGCGCCGTCCTGTCCGTGCACGGCCGGCCTGGGCGTCGTCCCTGGGCCGATCAGCCCCCTGCTCCAAGCCGTCGCAGGTTGTTCCGGGCATCGGCGCTGCCCTGGTCGGCGGCAAGACGCCACATCCGCGCGGCCTCGTGCAGGTCACGCGGCAGGCCGCCGCGGCCCTCGGCATACATGCGGCCCAGATTGTTTTGCGCTTGCGGATCCTCATGCTCGGCCGCCAGCAACCACAGCCGCACGGCTTCTCGATCGTTGCGCGGCAACCCGCCATGCCCGGTGGCATACATGGTGCCGAGATTGGCCTGTCCGGCCGGGTAGTCCTGATCGGCGGCCAGCCGATACAGCCGCTCCGCCTCCCGCTCGTTGCGGGGCAGCGCGCCCTCCCCGGCCTCGAGCATCGCGCCGAGGTTGTTCTGCGCGAGCGGGCTGCCGCGGTCGGCGGCGAGCCGGTAGAGCCGCACCGCCTCCCGCTGGTCTCCTGCCTTGTCGGCGGCCCGTGCGGCATAGGCGATGAACCGGACCTCATCCGGATGGCCCGCCATGGCACGCTCGCACGCCGCCCGCGCCGCTGTCGCACGCAACGATGCGTAGCCGACGCCCTCTGCGGGGGCGGGCAGGCGGCCCATGGTCTGCCGCGGTGGCTGGGCGAGGCGGTCGCACTCGTCTTCCGGGGCGCCATCGGCCGCCTGGGCACCAGCCGCTTGGGCACCAGCCGCTTGAGCTCCAGCCTCTTGAGCTCCTTGAGCTCGGCCGCCGCGGGCGTAGCGGCCCAGAGGCCGACCAGCGCGGCCGCGAGCGCCAGCCAGGCCGGTCGGCGGTGCGGCGGGATCGGCAGGTCGGACGAGGACGGCATCGCGGCACTGTGGCTCGTATGAGGTATGGTGTCGTCTACGTCGGCGGCACGTGCCGGTTGCTGCACGGCATCGGCGCTTCAGCGACCGTAAAGCGAGGTTTGAGGGATAACCACGGAGAAATCGGTCATGACGCTGACCCGGCGCGTAACATCGACCGGTGTGGGATCCTCGATTGCCGCACCCGCCGCCCTCGCCGCCCTCGCGGCCGAGCTGGCCAAGCCCGCCGTCGCGGACGGGCTAACCCGGATCGAAGCGAATGTCGTCGGCCATGTCTTAGGAACGCGATGTCACCCAAGTCTCCGGGTCGGACCCAGTGCCTGGTGGCGGATGGGGTGGGATTCGAACCCACGGGACGCTTGCACGCCCGGCGGTTTTCAAGACCGCTGCCTTAAACCGCTCGGCCACCCATCCGGTGCGTGTCACTAACGCGCCACAGCGGCTGGCGGCAATACGCGCCGCGCGCTGGGCGCCTGGCCTGTCCGCATCCGCCAAGCCTTTCGCAGCCCCGGCAACTCCGTTACACGTGGCGGCCCCACAGGATCGAGCCGGCATGAGCCCACTCCGCACCGCTGCCTTCGGGGCTGCCGCCCTCGCCCTCGCCGCCGGCCCGGCGCGCGCCTTGCCGCCGCAGGACCCGAGCAGCATCGTCACCTTCCAGGTCGAGAACGACGCCGCCTCCACGCTCCAGGGCACGTCCGACCAGTACTATACCTCTGGCCTGCGCCTCGGCTACGTCTCGCCCACCACCGGGCTGCCGGACTGGCTGACGAATGCCGGGCGCGCCGTGTGGGGGGACGGCGTGCAGCGCGTCAGCATCGACCTCAGCCAGTCCATCTTCACGCCGCGCAACACCCAGATCAGCCCGCCCGATCCGCGCGACCGCCCGTATGCCGGCTACCTGACCCTGAATGGCAGCCTGATCCACGACACCGACGACCAGCGCAGCACGATCATGGT
Source organism: Acetobacteraceae bacterium (assembly GCA_965213855.1). Taxonomy (GTDB): domain Bacteria; phylum Pseudomonadota; class Alphaproteobacteria; order Acetobacterales; family Acetobacteraceae; genus JBBROS01. The sequence continues at coordinate 232,438 of CBDCAA010000008.1, forward strand.
CAGCCTGGGCGTGGTCGGCCCATCCTCCTTGGGCCGCCAGGTGCAGAACGGCTTCCACAACCTGATCGGCGACACCCCGAACCGCGGCTGGCACTACCAGCTGCAAGACGAGCCGGCGTTCGAGGCGTTGGTCGAGAAGACGTTTCGGGTGCCGATCACGCATTTCGGCCGCATCGAAGTCGACGCGTTGCCGGAGCTCACGGCCGGCGTCGGCACCGTTCGCGACTACATCCAGGTGGGCGCCAGCGTCCGCGTCGGCCAGGGCCTGAGCAGCGACTTCGGCGCCCCCCGCATCCGCCCCGGGCTGAGCGGCGGGGATGCCTACACGCCCACCCAGCCCTTCGCCTGGTACCTGTTCGCCGGCGCGGACGGGCAGGGGATCGCCCGCGACGTCTTCCTCGACGGCAGCACCTTCCGCAGCAACAGCCCGCACGTGACCAAGCGGCCCTTCCTTGGCGAGTTCGAGGGTGGGCTGGCCGTCATGGTGTACGGCGTGCGGCTGACCTATACCCAGACGTGGCAGACGCCGTCGTTCGACCGGCAGAAGGCCGGGCTGTTCACGTTCGGATCGCTGGCAGCCTCCGTCCGGTTCTGACCCCGGGCGATCGCCGGCAACGGGCGCCAGTCGGTTCGCCTGCGGACCGGCACGGAACCGTGCCGCGCCGGTTCCGTTGAGCCACAATGCCCGACGCCGACCCGTTCCACGCCGTGTCCGCCGTCGTTGCGATACCAGTCCGGGACGAGGCAGAGCGGATCGCCGATTGCCTGCTCGCACTGGGGCGTCAGTCAGGCGTTGGCGCGGATGCCGTGCCCGGTGTCGTGCTGCTGGTCAACAACACGGCCGATGCCACCCTGGCAGTGGTCGCCGACTTGGCGAGCGCCCTGCCGATCCCGGTCGTTGCGATCGAGCACGTCTTTCCCGGCGCCGAGGCCTCGGCCGGCGCGGCGCGGCGCCTGGCGATGCAGCACGCTGACCGTCTCGCGCCGCCAGGCACCCCGCTGCTGACGACGGACGCCGATGGCCGCGCTGCGCCGGACTGGCTGGACCGCAACCTGGGATTGCTCGCCCACGGTGCCGACGCGGTGTTCGGGCGCGCGATCATCGACCCGGACGAGGCAGCGCGCATTCCGCCCGCGCTGCACCGGGCGGACGCGCACGAGCAGGCCTACGCGGCCGCGCTCGACGAGATCGCCCACTGGCTCGAGCCCGATCCGGCCGACCCCTGGCCGCGCCACACGGAGCATTCCGGCGCCAGCATCGCGGTGCAGCGGGCGGCGTATCGCCGTGCCGGGGGCATTCCCGATCTGCCGCTCGGTGAAGACCGGGCTTTCGCAGACGCGCTGCGACGGTCGGGTGCGCGCATCCGCCACGCCCCGGAGGTGCAGGTCGTGGTCTCCGGCCGCATCCTAGGCCGTGCCGTGGGCGGGATGGCCGACACGATCCGCCGCCGCCTGGTCGCGCCCGACGTTACCCTCGATGCCGCATTGGAGCCGGTTGCCGGGCGGGTGCGGCGGCTGCGGCTGCACCGTGCAGTGCGCCGGGCGTTCGCCGCGGGCCGGCCAGATCGGCTCGAGCACGTGGCCGTCGCTGCCGGGCTCGAGCGTGGGGCGCTTGCCGGGTGCGAGGATGCGTGGGCTGCCTGCGGCGTGGTGGACCGCGCGCTGCCGCCGCAGCTTGTGCCGGTCGCGGGCCTGCCGGAGCAGATGAAGGCGGCCCGTCGCCTGCTCGCCCGGCTGAGGCACGAGGCGAGTGTCCCGATCCCCGCCTGACCGCCGCTGCGTCAGACGACGTCGAGCAGTGTCTCGTACGGTCCATCGAACAACGCGAGGAAACCGGGCGGCAACTGGAAGCCGCCGGGATCATCCGTGATGAGCCCGGCATACTGCGAGCGATGGGCTGCGATGGCCCGGCGTTTCGCGCCAAGGAACGCGGCCACGTCGAACCGCGCACCGGCCGGTGCGGGGCCGGCCAGCGGCGCGTGCGGCGGAAGCGTCCAGCCCCATACCGGGTAGGCACGGTGCCGTGCGCCGGTCTGGCTGGTGGCGAGGACGGCGATGAGGTGGGCCGACTCGTGATCGCCATGCGGGTCGTGCCGCCAGGGTGCGAGCACCGTCGCGATGCGCTCCCGGCGGATCAGCGTTGCTACGGCCTCGGCGGCCGATTCCAGCGGCCCGCCCGCCATGGGGCTTCGCGTGTCCGGCAGGCCCAGGAACCCGAGCCGGTGCGGCGGCAACCCGAGCGCCGCGACGGCATCCCGCGTTTCCTGCGCGCGCAGTCGGCGGAGCCGCTCGGGCGGGAACGCCGCCGAGCGGGGGTGGGACCCGGCGCCGTCTGTGAGGATGAGCACATGGACGGGCGAGTTTGCCGCGCAGGCTGCCGCGATCAGGCCGCCGCACCCCAGGCTCTCGTCATCCGGGTGCGGCGCCAGCACGAGGATTGGCCCCTGCTGCAGGAGGTCTTCGACCGGCCGCACCGGCAGGCGGCGCATGGCCGAGAGGGCCTCGCCGGCTGTGATTGCCGGCACAGGGCTCATGGCCGGAGCGCGTGCTGGGCGGCCTCTGTCAGCACCAGGTCAGGGGCGGGTTGGCGGAGGTAGGTCATGAGGTCGCGTAGCAGGCGCTCGACCGGGTTGGGCTGCATCAATGCCGAAAGGCCGAGCGCACGCTGGGCTCCGCGGATCAGGTCGAGGCATGCCGTCTCCACGGCGATGCGCGCCAGGTTGACGTAGGCGACCTGGTCGGCGGCCGGGCGGACGCCGGCCTCGGCCCGGTCCGCGGCGGCCCCGGTCCACAGCGCAGCCGTCTCCTGCGCGATCAGCATCTCACCGAACCGCGCCTGTTGCAGCGGGAACTCGTGGTGGCCGCGCACCCGCAGTTGCGACCGCACCTCGGCAACCAGCGCGTCCATGCCGCCCAGGGTTGCGGCCATGGTGCGCCAGGCGCCGGTGGAGAAATCAGGCTCACGCAGGTAATCGCCCGCCGCGCCCACCAGGGCGTCCGGCGCGAGCGGCATCCCGTCCAGCTGCACGCTGCCGTTGCCGCTGGCGCGCATCCCGAGCAGCCGCACACCCAGCGGCACGACCGGCTCCGACCCGGTGAGGTCGAGCAGCGCCATCCGGACGTCGTCGCCTGCTTGTACGGTGACGAGCGCGTGGCGCAACGAGCCGGCGCCGGAGCAGGGCGACTTGGTCCCGGACAGCAGTCCTGCATCGAGCCGCAACGCCGCGCCGGGCGCGTCGGTGACCCATAATCCATAGAACGCGCCGTCGTGGCATCGCCGGGCCAGCAGCGCGGCCTGTGCCGGCGTGCCGAAGCGGGTGACGAGGCGGACGACGTTCGCATGGGCCTCGAACAGCCGGGCCAAAGCGAGATTGCCCGCGCCGAGGGCGCGCAGCAGGCCGAGGATCGTGGCGCATCCCGCTGGTTCGGTTCCTGCGCCGGCGCCGCCGAGAGCATGGGGCAGCGGCGCCGCGGGCAACGACAGGCTGCGAAGGAGCGCGATATCTTCGGCCGGGAACGCGCCCGCCGCGTCGAGCGTGGCCGCCCGGCCCGCGATCTCGGCAATCCGGTCCCCGAGCTTCTCAACGAACAAGGCCTACGTCCTGACCTCGGATGGCTCACTCTCGGCTGACTGGGGTGCCATCAGTTGCCGGTCGAGCCGACCTTTTGCACCACCATGTCGCCGGCGCCCATCGTCTCCGCGAGTGTCGGCAGCGTCTTGCGCTGCCGCGGCGTCAGCCAGCGCTGGACCCGATCCAGATAGAGATACACCACGGGTGTCGTATAGAGCGTCAGGATCTGGCTCAGGATCAGGCCGCCCACCATCGCGTAGCCCAGCGGCTTGCGCAATTCGGACCCGGCGCCGTCCCCGAAGATCAAGGGCAGCCCACCCAGCAGGGCTGCCATCGTCGTCATGAGGATCGGCCGGAACCGGAGCAAACAGGCCTCGCGGATGGCGGCGTGCGGCGTCGCGCCGAGCTTCCGCTCGGCCGAGATCGCGAAATCCACCATCATGATGCCGTTCTTTTTCACGATCCCGATCAGCAGGATCACGCCGATCAGCGCGATGACCGACAGGTCGTACTGGAAGATGATCAGCATCAACAATGCGCCGACACCGGCCGAGGGCAAAGTCGAGAGGATGGTGATCGGCAGGATGTAGCTTTCGTACAAGATGCCGAGGATGATGTAGACCGCGATCAGCGCTGCTGCGATGAGGTAGGGCTGGGAGCTCAACGAAGACTGGAACGCCTGTGCCGTTCCCTGGAACGTCCCGCGGATCGTGTCCGGTGCGCCCATGCCCTGCATCATCGCGTTCACCGAGTCGACCGCTTGGCCGAGCGAGGCGCCCTGGGCAAGGTTGAACGACAGGGTGACCGCGGGAAACTGGCTCTGGTGGCTGATCGCGAGCGGCAAGACCGGTTTGGTGTCGATACTGACGAAGGTCGACAACGGCACCGCCGACCCGTCCTTGGACTTGACATACAATTTGTTGAGGGTCGCCAAGTCACCCTGCATGTCCGGCGGCACCTCGAGGATGAGGTGGTAGGTGTTGAGCTGCGTGAAATACTGGCTGATCTGCCGTTGTCCGAACGCGTCGTACAAGGTGTCGTCGATCACTTGCGGCTGGATCCCGAAGCGTGCCGCGCGGTCCCGGTCGATCGCGAGCGCGACCGTCGTGCCTGACACCTGCTGATCGGTCGCTACGTCGCGCAACAGCGGCAGCTGCTTCATCCGCGCGAGGATCTTCGGCGCCCAATCGAACAGTTCGGCCAGGTCCGCGTCCTGCAGCGTGTATTGGAATTGCGACTGCGACAGCCGGCCGCCGACGTTGATATCCTGCGCTGCCTGGAAGTTGACGACCATGCCGCCGACCGCCTTCGTCTTTTCGCGGAGCCTGGCAATCACCTTCTGCGCGTTCTCGCGTTCTTCGAACGGCTTTAACGACACCCATATCTTGCCGTTGTTGCCCGTCTGCCCGCCCAGGCCCGCGCCGATGCTGGAGGACAACCCCGCAACAGCCGGGTCGTCGGCCACAATCTGCGCCATCGCCACCTGCAGCCGCGCCATCTCGCTGTAGGATACGTCCTCGCCAGCCTTCGTGACGCCGAGCATCACGCCGGTATCCTGCTGCGGGAAGAAGCCCTTCGGGATGATGACGTATAGGTAGCCGGTGACGGCCATCGTGCCGAAGAACACGATCAGCGTCGCGAACTGGAACCGCAGCGCGATGTCCAACGTCCGGCGGTAGCCATTCTGCAGACCGACGAAGAAGCCTTCGACGATGCGGTAGAACAGCCCGTGCTGGCCGCCGTGATGGCTTTTGAGGAAGCGCGAGCACATCATCGGCGTAAGCGTCAGCGAGACGAAGGCCGAGACGAGCACGGTGATCGCGACGGTCATCGCGAACTCCCGGAACAGCCGCCCGACGATGCCGCCCATCAGCAACAGCGGGATGAAAACCGCGACCAGGCTGAGGCTGATCGAGATGATGGTAAACCCGATCTCTCCGGCGCCCTTCAGCGCCGCCTCGGTCGGCGACATCCCGTCCTCGATGTGGCGGTAGATGTTCTCGAGCATGACGATCGCGTCGTCGACCACGAACCCGACCGCGATGGTGAGCGCCATGAGCGTGAGGTTGTTCAGGCTGTAGCCGAACATGTACATCACCGCGAACGTGCCCACCAACGCCAGCGGAACGGTGATGCTGGGGATCACCGTCGCCCAGAAATTGCGCAGGAACACGAAGATGACCATTACCACGAGGGCGATGGACAGCATCAGGGTGAACTGCACCTCGTGCACCGAAGCCCGGATCGTGACGGTCCGGTCGACCACCGTCTCGACCTGGATGGACGGCGGGATCGCTGCACGCAGCCCCGGCAGCGCCTGCTTCACCCGCTCGACGGTGTCGATGACGTTGGCGCCGGGCTGCTTGAAGATGAATAGCTGGATGCCACGCCGCCCGTTCTGCCATCCAGCCAGGCGCATGTTCTCCGGCGCATCGACCGCATGGCCCACGTCCCGCACGCGCACCGGGCCGCCATTGCGGTAGGCGAGGATGATGGTGTCGATGTCCTTCGACCGGGTGAGCTGGTCGTTGTCGGTCACGTCGAATGACCGTTCGACGCCATCGACCGTGCCCTTCGGCGCGTCGACGGTCGCCGTCACCAGCAATTGCCGGACGTCCTCCATCGTCATGTTCATCGCCGCGAGCCGCGCCGGGTCGACCTGCACGCGGATGGCGCGCTTCTGCTCGCCCCCGATCGAGACCTGGCTCACGCCGCCGATCTGGCTGATCTGCTGGCTGAGGATGTTGTCCGCATAGTCGTCGACGTCGATCAGCGGCAGCAGGTCGCTTTGCACCGAGAGGATCATGATCGGGCTGTCGGAGGGATTGACCTTCCGGAACAGCGGCGGGTTCGGGAGGTTCTTCGGCAACGAGCCGCCGGCATTGTTGATCGCCGCCTGCACGTCGAGCGAAGCGGCGTCGATATTGCGGTCGAGGTCGAACTGCACCACGACCTGCGTGTTGCCGTTGACGCTCACCGAGGTCATCTGCGCCACGCCCGCGATCTGCGAGAACTGCCGCTCCAGCGGCTGCGCGACGGTCGAGGCCATCGTCTCTGGCCCGGCGCCTGGGAACTGCGCCGTGACCTGGATGGTCGGGAACTCGACCCGGGGCAGGGGCGCCACGGGGAGCAACGGGTAGGCGGCGATGCCGACGAGAAGGATCGCCGCCATGATCAGCGACGTCGCGATCGGTTTGCGGATGAAGGGCGTGGAGATGCTCATGCGCGTCCGTCCTGTGCCGTCATATCGCGGGTTTCGCGCTTGCGGCCGCAACCTGCGTGCCAGTCGTCAGGCGCGACTGCCCGGTTGTCACGACCTTGTCGCCCGGCGCGACGCCCTTTGCGATCACGGCCGACTGCCCATCGTCCTGCGCCACATCGACCGCCTGCACCGCCGCCGTGTTGTCCGGTTTGACCACGAACACGTACAGCCCGTTCGGCCCGCGCTGGACCGCCACCGTCGGGATCGTCGTCGCGCCCTTCCGCGTGTCGATCCGCAGCCGGACGTTGACGAACTGGCCGGGCCAGAGATGGTTGTCCTGGTTGCCGAATACCGCCTTCAGCTTGATCGTCCCGTTCGAGGCGTCGATCGTGCTGTCGATCGTCAGCAACTCGCCCTCGCTCAGCTTCTGCTTGTCGTCGCTGCTATAGGCGGCCACGGTGAGCTTGCCCCGCTCCATCGCCGCCTGAACCGCCGGCAGCTGGTCCTGCGGCAGCGTGAACGTGAGCGCGATCGGCTGGATCTGGGCGATCGTCACCAGGCCGGGGCTGTTGGTGTCGGCGGCGCGGATGTAATTGCCGGCATCGACCAGCCGCAGCCCGACCCGGCCCTCGACCGGCGACGTGATGTGCGTAAAGTCCAGGTTGAGCTGCGCGGCCGCGATCTGCGCCGCGTCGCCGCGGACCGCCGCCTCGGCCGAGGCGACCGCCGCCTTCGTCTGCTCGAGCTTCTGTCGCGAGGCGACCTGGCTCGCCGCAAGGTCGTTGTAGCGCACAAGGTCGGACCGGACCGCCACCAGGCTGGCCTCGTCGGACGCCTTCTTGGCCTGTGCCTGGTCGAGCATCGCCTGATAAGGCCGAGGATCGAGTTGCGCGAGCAGGTCGCCCGGCTTGACCATCTGACCTTCGGTGAACAAGACCCGGTCCAGCGTTCCATCCACGCGGGCCCGCATCAGCACAGACTGGAACGCCTGCACCGTGCCGATCGCCCGCTCCTCGACGGGCACGTCCTGTTTCTGCGCGACCGCGACGGTCACCGGCACACTGGGCGTCTGTGCAGCAGCGCCGTGCAACCAGATGCTGGACAGCGCCAGGAGGGCAGCCAGGCGATGAGCGTCGATGCGATTCTGGCGCACGCGATCCCTTGTCAGCAACGGTTGAAGGAGCAGTGTACCTGATTGGCTGGCCTCAATGCCAGAGTTTGCAGGGGGCCAGAACGATAAAATGTGGCCGCTTTTCCGTGCCATTCACGCTGTCTCCCTCCCTGCTTCGGCCCAGGACCAGCTACAAAGAGCGGTTTGCGCGCGCCACTACGGCGTCGAACAGCACCTGCGCGCCCGCCTCCGCCTCCGCCGGCTCGATGCTCTCGGCCTCGTTGTGGCTCAGACCATCCTTGCATGGCGTGAAGATCATCGCGGTGGGCACGTGGCGTGCCACGTACACCGCGTCATGGGCGGCACCCGACACGATCTCCCGCGTCGAATACGCCGACCGGCCCGCCGCTTGCCGGACGAGGTCGACGCACGCCGGATCGAACGGCTGGGCGGGGATCCGGAACAGCTCGGTGACATGCAGCTCCACCCCGCAATCCCGGGCGATGAATCCGGCTTCGCGGGGAAACTGTGCCGCCAGACGGTCGAGCTCGGCCTCGACCGGATTCCGGAACTCGACGCTGAAACGGACTTCGCCGGGAATGACGTTGCTGCTGTTGGGCGAGACGACGAAGCGCCCGACCGTCCCCCGCCCATCCTCGCCGCGCGCCCGCATCATCCGATCCACCAGGTCCACCACCCGCGCCGCGCACACCAGGGCGTCGCGCCGCGCGCTGGGCGGCGTCGTCCCGGCATGGCTATCCTGGCCGATCGCGACAGCGTTGTACCAGACCTGTGCCTGTGCGCCGGTCACGATCCCAATCTGTCTCCCGTCCCGCTCCAGGATCGGCCCCTGCTCGATATGCAGTTCGAAGTACGCATCGGCCGGGAAAGGCCGGGCCGGCTCCGCACCACGGTAGCCGATCGCGGTCAGCGAAGCGCCGACCGTCTGCCCATCGAGGTCCGAGAGCGCTTCCATCTCGGCTTGGGCGAAGACGCCGGCCCACACGCCAGAGCCCATCAAGCTCGTGCCGAACCGGCTCCCCTCCTCGTCGGTCCAGTTGACCAGCTCCACGGGCGCCTCGGTCGTGATGCCGAGGTCGTTCAGGCTGCGCATCACCTCGAGCCCTGCCATCACGCCGAGGGCGCCGTCGAACTTGCCGCCCGAGGGCTGGCTGTCGAGATGGCTGCCGAACAGCACCGGCAACCGGCCCGGGTCGCGGCCTGGCCGGCGTGCGAACATGTTCCCCATGGCATCGATCCGGACCGCCAGGCCAAGCTCCTGGCACAGAGTCCGGAAGTGGTCGCGCCCCTGCTTGTCGACCGGGCCGAGCGCCAGGCGGCGCACGCCCCCTTTCGGCGTCGCGCCGATCGTCGCCATCTGCATCAGGCTGTCCCAGAGCCGCCGCCCGTCGATACGCTGGTTGGTCCGTGCGTCGCTCATAGGCTGTTCGTTGCCGCCTTCGATGTTCCGCCGCAAACTATCGCCTCCGCACCAGCCCGCAAGTTTGGAGCCTCACCATGGCGCAAGCCGTCCCGCCGCCTGCTCCCGCCACCCTCGCGCACGGCGCTCTCGATGACCCGGCCGTGTGGCAGGCCCGCGTCGACCTGGCTGCCTGCTTCCGCATGGCCAGCCGGCTCGGCCTTCACGAGGGCATCTGCAACCACTTGTCGGCCATGGTGCCGGGCTCGGAAGCGCTGTTCCTGGTCAACCCTTATGGCTGGGGCTTCCACGAGATCACCGCCTCGCGTCTCCTGGTGTGCGACTTCGCCGGCCGCGTGGTCGCGGGAGACGGGCAGCCCGAGGCGACGGCATTTTACATCCACGCCCGGGTCCACAAGGCCCGGCCGCGCGCCCGGGCCGCCTTCCACACGCACATGCCGAATGCGACTGCGATGACCATGCTGGATGGGCCGCCGCTGATATGGGCCGGGCAGACTGCGCTGAAGTTTCTGGGGCGCACGGTGGTGGACGAAGACTATAACGGCCTGGCACTTGACGAGGCGGAGGGCGATCGGATCGCGGCCAGCATGGGCGATGCCGACGTGGTGTTCATGCGCAACCATGGCGTGATGGTCACTGGCCCCACGATCGCGGCTGCCTGGGACGACCTTTATTACCTGGAACGGGCCTGCGAGGTGCAGCGCCTCGCCTTGTCGACCGGCCGGCCGCTGCGGCCCGTTCCCGCCGACATCGCGGACGCGACCGCTCGACAGATGCGCGGCGCCGACGGCGCCAGCGCAGCCCTCCATCTCGAGAGCATCAAGCGCACGTTGGACCGGGACGCGCCGGACTACCGCCAGTGATCCGGCCTCTCCCGGCCTTGCTCCTGATCGGCGTGCTGTCCGGCTGCACTTTGGTGGACCAGAACACCTTCTACGCCGACGCCAGCACCGCCCCGGCCATCCCGCACCCACCCGCGCCCACCGCCACCACGCCGATGCCGGCTGGCCCGCCGCCGCTGCTGCTGATCTCACCGGGCGCTCGATCTGCCGACTACGCCGAGCCGCTTCGCAAGGCGGTCGCCAGCGCCAGGGCGCGCAAGTCCGGCGTGGTGTTCGACGTCGTCGAGATGCAGCCGCCCAACGCCGTTGCGGATGCGGATGCAGGCTTCGGCGCCGAAGCGACCGAGGTCGCCCGTGCAATCGTCGCTGCAGGGGTTCCGCCGGTTCAGGTCCGTCTCGACGCCCGCCCTGACGCGGCTGCCCCGCCCAGGGAGGTCCGGGTGTATATTCGCTGACCGGTTCCGCGCTCAACGGCGTACACCGCTGCTCCGGTCACCCGCCGGCAGCCGACTGAGCGTAGCGTCGAACCGGTAGTGTGCGGCGTAGAACCCGGCCGGCATGTTCGACACGGTCGCACGCCAACCGGTCACCCGCGCCAAGTCCATGACCTCCGCCGGAGAGCGCCAGATACCGATCTCAGCGAGGGGATTAACGAGATCCGGGTCTGCCGGGTCTCGGCCAGGGTAGAACTGCTCGACCCGGTCGAGGTCGGGCAAGTTGCCCAGGAACACCGTCCGGATATTGGTGAAGCGCGATGCGAGCGTCTCGAGCATCCGGAACGCGCTGTGGCGCGTCAGGTATGGAAAGCTGCCGTAGCACAAGGCAGTCGTGAACCGCTGCGGGTCCGTCGCCTGCTCGACATACTCGGCGACGTCAGCGACCGCGAACGTCCGGTGGGGCGGCTCCTCGAAATAGGTCGTCGCGACCGCGATGAGGCCCTGCGACACATCCACGCCGTGCAGCCCGGCATAGCGAGGGGCAAGCCGGTGCGACAGCGCTCCGTTGCCGCACGCCAAGTCGAGCAGGACATCATCCTGCCGGGGCACCAAGGCGCGGTGGATTGCCGCGACGATCAGCTCGATCTGATCTTCGCCGACCGGTCGGCCGAACACGTGGCGCCGCACCTGGCCCCAGAAATCGTCCGGCGCCATCGAACGCACGTGGCGGTCATAGTCCTCGCCGATCAGCCGGGCGACGACCTTGCTGCCCAGACGCGTGTCCGACATCGCTGCACTCCATTTTGGACCCGGTCACTATGCCATCCATTCCTTAGCCGAACATTAAGGGAACGGACGCGTTCGCGCCTGCAAGACGGCCCGTTGCAGCTCCGCCACCTCGACCGCCCCCGAGACCAGCCGCGTGCCAATCACGAAGGCGGGCGTGCCGTCGATCCCAATCTGCCGCGCCAGCTCGATGTTGGCCTGCAGCCGTGACGTGATCGCGGCGTCGTCCATTTCCCGCAGGAGCCGGCCGCCATCGAGCCCTTGCCGGTCGGCTTCCGCCTGCAGCGTGTCGCGCGTTGGCGGCGCCGATGCCTTCATCACCGGCTCCTGCAGCTTGAAATACCCGCCCTGCGCCTGTGCGGCGAGCAGCGCCCGGCTCTCGAGCTGGCTCGCGGCACCCAGGATAGGCATGTCCTTCATCACCAGCCGGACGTTCGGGTCGGCCCGCAGCAGCGCCGCCATCACCGGCAGCATGCCGCGGCAATACGGGCAGCGCGTGTCGTAGAACTCCACCACCGTCACGTCGCCGGCCGGGTTGCCGGCGATCGGGTCGGCCGGATCGACGAGCTTCGGCGCGAGCCTCGTGAGAACATCTTGCGTCACCTGCTCGTGCCGGCCTTCATCGTCGGCCTGAAGTGCCGCAAGCGCGTCCCGCAGGATCCCCGGATCGCTGCGTAAGGCAGCCTTGATGATCTCGACGATGTCCTGCCGTTGTTGCGGCGAGAAGCTATCGCCGCGGGCGGAAGATGCCGTGATGACGAGGACCAGGAGAATGAGCAGCACGCGCATGACGGAGCCTTGACCGGTTTCGTCCGGCATAGCACCGCAGGAGCGCCCGGTTGAAGCATGCGGCGAACGCCGCTATGGCAGCGTGCGGGTGGGGTGGAGGATGCGTTTGGTTCAGAGCAGCGGTGTGGTCAGGTTTGCCCCGAAAGCTGCAAAGGGCGCGATCGGCCTGGCCGCCCTGTTGGCGGTCCAACTCACGACCGCCTGCTCCACGCTGAGCTCGATCAAGAACGAGTTCCTTGGCGGCGGCGGTGCCGCAGCGACCGAGCCAGAGCGCCTCTCCGGTTTCATCGGTGCCGCCGTGGCCGACGAGCCGGAAGCTGCGCTCGCCGGGCGGCGCGTGCTCGCGCTGGGTGGAAACGCCGCCGATGCCGCCGTTGCGGTCGGCTTCACGCTCGCCGTGACATACCCGTCTCGCGCTGGTCTGGCCTCGGGTGGCGCGTGCCTGGCCTTCAACCCCAGCCGCGACGGGCCGGGCCAAGGCTCGCCGGAGGCGATCGTTTTCCCGCCCACCGCTCCTCCCGGCGTGCCCGCCGGAGCGGACCGGCCCGCGGCGGTGCCGATGCTCCCTCGAGGCTTGTTCGCCCTGCACGCTCGCTATGGCAGCAAGACGTTCGAGGAACTCATTGCCCCTGCAGAGCAGCTCGCACGCTTCGGCGTTCCCGCTTCGCGCGCGTTCGTCCGGGACCTCGCTGTCGTTGCCGGCCCGTTGCTGCAGGACCCGAATGCGCGGGCCGTCTTTGCCCCCAGCGGCGTGCCGCTGGCCGAGGGTGCGACGCTGCAGCAGCCTGATCTGGGCGCCACGCTGTCGCAATTGCGCACGGCCGGCGTGGGCGATCTGTATCAGGGCGCGCTGGCCCGCCGGCTCGAGGCGGCATCGCGCTTGGCCGGCGGGCCTCTCGCCCTTGACAGCCTGCGGGCTGCGCTGCCCCGCGTCGGCGGGCCGATCGTCATCCCGGCCGGGCGGGACCTCGCGGCTTTCCTGCCGCCGCCCGCCGATGGCGGACTGGCTGCCGCGGCTGCCTTTCAGGTCCTTCAGGACTCCGGCAACCTTGGTGCCGCACAGGCCCGGGCGATCGGCACGGCGCTGCGCTGGCGGACCGGCGGCGGCGATCCACGGACCGTTCTCGCGTCCGGCGCGACAGGCGGGGCTTTGCCGATCCTGCCGGCCAGCACGAGCTTCGCCGTGCTCGATCGAAACGGCGTAGCTGTCACCTGCGTGCTCACGATGGACAACCTGTTCGGCACCGGCCGGATCGCGCCGGGCACCGGCATCCTGCTCGCGGCCTCGCCCGCCACCGCGGGCTTGCCCCTTCTCTCGGCCGGAATCGTCTGGAACGCGAACATTCGCGCCTTCCGCGCCATGGTCGGCGGCTCGGGCCAGGACGGAGCCGCGCTCGCGGTGGCCGCCGGGTTGAACAACGCCTTGCATGCGAACCAGGCCATGCCCGCCCCGGTGCCGGAGCCCGGGCGGGCAAATGCCATCGCTTGCACCCGCTACCTGCCGGATAGCGACGGCTCCTGCAGCTGGGCCACGGACCCGCGCGGCGCCGGGCTGGCGGCGGCCAGTAACTAAGCCAGTAGCTAAGCCGGTGAACCAGTGATGCTGAAGGTCGGCCGGGGCGCATCGGCGCCGCCGTTCATGGTCATGGACGTCATCTCGGCTGCCAACGCCCGCGCGGCTGCCCTGCCGCCCGGCGCCCCACCGGTCATCCATATGGAGGTCGGCCAGCCCGGCACCGGCGCCCCGGCCGGCGCCCGCGCGGCCGCCGAAGCCGCGCTTGGACGGGGAGACCCGATGGGATACACGGAGGCGCTCGGCCGCCCGACGCTTCGGGCCCGGATCGCCCGCCATTACCAGGACTGGTATGCGCTGCCGCTCCAAGCCGGCCGCGTCGCGGTCACGTTTGGCGCCAGCGGCGCCTTTCCGCTGGCCTTCCTTGCCGCATTCGACCCTGGCGACCGCGTCGCGCTCGCGTCCCCCTTCTATCCGCCTTACCTCAACATTCTGTCCGCACTCGGCCTCCAGCCAATGGTCATCGAGACCGGGCCGGACACAAGGTATCAGCCGACGCCCGCCTTGCTCGACCGGCTCGACCCGGCGCCTGACGGGCTGATCGTCGCCAGCCCCTGCAACCCGGCCGGCACCATGCTGTCGCCCGAGGAACTGCGTGCGATCGCCGGCTGGTGTTCTGCGCGCGGCGTGCGCCTGATCTCCGACGAGATCTATCACGGCCTCAACTACACGCTCCCGATCGCAACGGCGGTGGCCTGCAGCGAGAGTGCGATCGTGATCAACAGCTTCTCGAAGTATTTTTCCATGACCGGCTGGCGGGTCGGCTGGATGGTGCTGCCGGACGACCTCGTGCGTCCGGTGGAGTGCCTGGCGCAGAATATGTTCATCAGCGCGCCATACATCAGCCAGGTTGCGGCGGAGGCGGCGTTCGATTGCGCCGCCGAGCTGGACACGAACGTCGCCCGGTATCGCCGCTCTCGTGATCACCTGCTTGCCGCCTTGCCCGGCGCCGGCTTCTCTTCCGTCGCTGCCGCGGACGGGGCGTTCTACCTCTATGCCGATCTGGCCGGCCGCACGAACGACAGCACCGCCTTCTGCGCGCGCATGCTGGCCGAGGCCGGGATCGCCGCGAGCGCCGGGCTGGATTTTGACCGCACGCGCGGCCACCGGACGATGCGGTTCAGCTATTGTGGCCCGGAGGCCGACATGCGGGACGCGGCCGCCCGGCTGCAAGCCTGGCGCTAAGACCGGCATAGCCGCACGAGGTCCGCACGCACCGCATCGAGCACGGCTGTCCAGTCGCCGGGTCGGGGCTGCCGATAGATCGTCATGCTGGGATACCAGGGCGTGACCGTTCCCCGGTCGAGCCAGCGCCAGCAGCCGCGGAAGCGGGAGAGCAGCCAGACCGGCTTGCCCATCGTTCCCGCCAAATGGGCGACCGCCGTGTCGACGGTGATCAGCAGATCGATCGTTGCCAGCCGGTCGGCGGTGTCCGCCATGTCGGTGACGTCGTCCATAAGGTCGGTGACCGTGGGCGGCAGCGCGCCGCGCGGCAGCTGGAGGCTGAACAGCTCGGCGGGCAAATCCCGGCCCACATGCCATAGCGCCTCCGCGGCAACCGAGCGCTTCCTGTCCTCGATGAAGGACCGGCTGCCCGCCCAGACCAGCCCGATCCGCAACGGCCCGCGGTGGCGCTGCACGCGGGGAAGCTGGTAGGGCAGGGCGGGCGGCACCGTCTCGAGCGTTGTCCCGAACACTCCCGGCAGGCTGAGCAGCGGCACGTAAGCGTCGAACGCGGGCAGCGCATCGTTGACGGCCACCACGTCGACCGCGCCCGGGGTGCGTTGCAGCAACCGCTTGAGAGCCGGCTGCACGACGAGGACAACCGAGGCCCCGCGCGCGGCGGCGAGCGGGACGTAACGCACGAACTGCAGCGTGTCGCCAAGACCTTGCTCGGCATGCAGCAGCAGCGTGTTGCCGTGAAGCGGCTCGCCGTTCCACCGGCGCCGCGCATCAGGCCATCGCCGCCCGGCCTCGGATTGGAGGCGGGCCTCATACAGCGCCCACGCTTCAGGCGTCAGATGCCCCTGGCTGAGGAGAAGCGCTGCCAGATGGTGCCGGATGACCGGTGTCGGCGAGAGGGCGGCGGCCGCACGGGCCGAGGCGACGGCGTCCTCGGGTTGCCCGAGCCCCTCCAGCGCGATGGACCGGTTCACGAGCACCTCGGCCCCCGGCTGCCCGCCCGCCGCCCACGCCTCGGTGAGCGACAGCGCCGGCCCGAGCTGCCCGGCTTCGATCAGCGCGCAGCTCAGCGTGGCAGCGTTCATCGCTGTCGGCGCCTGCCGGTAGGCAAGCTGCGCGTGCCGGAGCGCGTCCTCCGGATGGCCGTCAGCCACCAGGGCGCCGGCAAGGCTGGTGTGGATGTTCGGATCGTCCGGCGACAGCTCGAGCGCATGATAGAACGCGCCGATCGCTTGTGCGACGAGCTGAAGCTTGAACAGCGCGAGCCCCGTCAGGTGAACGAGCCTGGCGTCCCCTGGATGACGTCGCTGCGCCTCGGCCAGCAGGCCGAGCGCCTGTTGATATTGCCCGGCGGCCAACGCGGCGAGCCCGTGCCGCGCGGCCGCGATCGCCCCGGCCGGAGACTGCCTCCGGTCCGTGAGCGCCTGTCGCGCGGGACTGTGTGCGTGATGAGAAATGGAACTCTCCCGCCCCGGTCAGGTGGGGCGAGAGCCATCCTGCCTGCATCGTGGTTAAGAGATTGCAAACGCCGCGTCGTTAACGAAATCTTCAATACCTAGGGTCATGCTCCAGCCACTCTTTGGAGCGTGTCCGAGCGTGACCAGAAACGTCATCGCCATTACCGGTGAAAACGCCAATAACATCCTAGAGCGCCAGAGCCGGCGGTTTATGGACCAAATCGCCTCGCAGGGCCTTGTTGGCCATGTGCTCAGCGTTCACGCCAACGACTTCGAGTCGACACTCGCATCGCTTCTGTCGGGCGGCGTATTGTTCGCCTGGGGCTACGCCGGGGTCGGGTCGCGATTGACGATTGACGGCCGGAGCCTCTGGCAAGAAACGGGCGTCCCGTTCGTCTCGGCGCTGTTCGACCCGCCCTACATGATGCCTCGCAATCACGATGTCGCGTCGGACTACGTCGTCAACGCCTACGCCTACCGGGACTGGCTCGACATCCAGCAGACAACGGTCCGCTCCGCGCAGGTCTCGGCGTTGCTGCCGACCAGCGTCCTGCCGAACCCCGATGCAAGAGCGCCGTGGCGCCAGCGCGGGCGGCGTATGGTGTTCGTGAAGTCGGGCGGTGACCCGGTGGTTCAACGGAACCGCTGGCACCGCTGGCCGGCCGCCTTGTGCGCCGTCCTGAACGATTGCGCCGACAGCCTCGCCGCGAAGGGCACCGGCCCGATCTGCCCGGATGTGGATGTCGCCCTACGCGCCCACTCCCTCGTGTTGGACGGCGCCAAGCCATTGCTGTTCGGCCTCCTGCATGAGCTCGACACCTACATGCGAAACCTGCGCAGCACCGCGATCGCGACGGCGCTGTTGCCGCTACCGGTCGACATCGTCGGCAGCGGATGGGGGCATATCAGCCGCGACGAGGGCCGCGCGCGGTTCCATCCCCCGATCGACGCCGGGGCGCTCGAGGCGTTGTACGCGGACACCCAGGTGCTCGTGAACGCGAACCCCAACTTCGCCGCCGGAACGCATGAACGCGTGCTGCGGGGCTTCGCGTCCCGGTGCCGCATCGTGTCGGACAACAATGACCATGCCCGCCAGCATCTGCTCGTGCTTCCGAGCTACGCCGGGGTCGAATGGAACGATCCGGACCTTGCGGATCGCCTGGCCGCGATATTCCACGACGACACGCCCTTCGACGACCGGCTGGATGCGGCGCAGGCTTACGTGGAGGCGAAGCATCCGCCCGACGCGCTCGTCAGCGGTATGCGCCGGCTCGCCGACATCGTTCGGCTCACCCAGACGATGGCTTGCTACGGGTTGGAGGCCGCATGAACCCGGTCATTCCCGTCGCGCGCCCGCGGCTGCCCGCGGCGGCCCGGATAATGCCCTACCTTGCGGAGATCGATGCGAACGGCTGGTACTCGAACTTCGGGCCCCTGACGCATCGGTTCCAGGCGCGGCTGGCCAACCATTTCGGCGTTCGGGCGACCGAACTCACCGTACTGGCCAGCGGGACCGTTGCGATCACCCTCGCCTTGCTCGCGAGTGGCGTGGCATCGGGCTCCCGCTGTCTGATGCCGTCCTGGACCTTTGCCGCAAGCGCCGGCGGGGTGCGCGCCGCCGGGCTTCGCCCCCACTTCGTGGATGTCGATGCCAGGACCTGGGCGCTTGATCCGGCCGCCATGCTCCCGTTGGCTCGACGTGGCGGGGTCGGTGCAATCCTGGTCGTCGCGCCATTCGGCGCTCCGCTCGACCTGGACGCATGGGACACGGTATCGCGCCTGGCCGGCTGTCCCGTCGTGATCGACGCCGCGGCCGCATTCGATACGCTGCGGCACGACGGCCCGATGCGGCCCGGCCGCAACCCGGTCGTCGTCAGCCTGCACGCCACCAAGGTATTCGGGATCGGCGAGGGCGGGGCCGTGCTGTCCCGTGACGAGGCGTGGGTGGAACGGATGCGGCGCCTGAGCAACTTCGGCTTCCTCGGTAACCGAGAGGCGGCCGCCCCCGGCCTGAACGGCAAGATGTCCGAATATGCTGCCGCGGTGGGCCTCGCGAGCCTCGACGCCTGGCGCGCCACGCGGGCCCGATGGGCCGGCCTGACGCGGGCCTATCACGCGCAACTCGGCCCCGCCGGCGTCACCTTGCCGCCAGGCTTCGGGCAGGGCTGGGTTTCGTCCACGTTGCCCGTTCTCTGGCCGGGCGACGCGTCGGAGGGCAGCGCACATCTTGCCGGGGCCGGTGTCGCGAGCCTGCGTTGGTGGGGTGCGGGCTGCCACGCTCAGCCCGCCTATCGCGACTGCCTGGCCGAGCCACTGCCCGTGACCGACCGGCTGGCTCGCGCGTGCATCGGTCTGCCGTTCTGGAGGGACCTCACGCCTGCCCAGGTCGAGCACGTCTGCACCGTGGTCCGCCGGCACGCCCGGTCCGGCGCGGACGCACTGGTCCTGGCCTGATGGGCGCGCTCGCCCCCTTGGACCGGCCGCTCTCGACGTCGAACCTGGTCCAGCCCAGCCGCGCATCGATCATGCGCTATGCCAGGGACGCGTACGACGGTGCCCCGGTCGTCGCGCTGCTCGAGACCAGGCTGTCGCGGTTTCACCGCACACCCCACTGCATCACCCTGTGCAGCGGCTTCTGGGCGCTGGTCCTGGCGATCCGCCTGCTGGCCCGGCCGGGCCGGTCCGACCTGCTGATGCCATCGCTCACCTATCGCCGCATGGCCGACGTCGCCTCCTGGTCAGGCCTTCATCCCCGGTTCTGCGAGGTCGACGCGGATACCCTGGCCTGCTCCCCGGCGACGATGCGCGCCGGTTACACCCCAGCCGTGGCACTGCTCCTTGCCGTGCACCCGATCGTCGGCTGCTGCGACGCGCCAGGTCTCGTGGCGTTGTCGGAGGCGCTCGGCTGTCCGCTGCTGTTCGATTCGGTCGAAAGCGTGTTCGAGCACGCCGGCGGCAAGAAGGTCGGCTCATTCGGCACCGAATGCTTTTCCCTGCACGCCAGCAAGCTGCTGAACGGGTTCGAGGGCGGGTATGTCACGACCGACGACGACGCCCTGGCCGACCGACTGCGGCAGCTGCGGGACGGCACCGCGCCGGACGGAATGGACCTGCGGCTCGAACCGCTGCACGCGGCTATGGCCCTGGCGGGGCTCGACGAAGTCGACGCCCAGATCGTCCGTAATCGGGCCTGCTACGAGGCCTATCGTTCCGGCCTTTCGACGCTGCCCGGGATCGAGGTCGTGCCATTTCCGGGAGGGTCTCCGACGAGTTACAAGACGATCGTTGTCGAGTTGACGGATGATTGGCGGCTCAGCCGGGACATGACCGTCATGCGGCTGAACGAGGCCAACATCCTGGCCCGCGCCTACTACCACCCGCCCCTTCATGCGAGGCCGATGGCCTATCCTCATCGTGCTGCGGCCCTGCCCGTCACCGACCGCCTCGGTTTGCGGTTCATGCTGCTCCCTTGTGGCCACCATGTCAGCCTCGACGACGTCTGGACCGTCATCGGCGCCCTTCGCGCGCTGGCCGAATGAGGCGGCCCCCTGCATCCCTGCACTGGCAGGCCGTGGAGGAGATGATCGACGGCATCCTGGCGCGCCGCGTCTACACGAACCACGGTCCGCTTGCCCAGGCGCTCGAGCACGCGGCCGCCGACCGGCACGAGGCAAGGCACGCGATCGCGGTCACGAACCCGGTCATCGGCTTGACGATGATGCTCGAAGCAGCCGGGGCGCCCGGCCCGGTCCTCGTCTCGGCGCTGGCGCCGCCGCGCTGCCTGCAGGCGATCTCCTGCACCGGGTCGACGCCCGAGTTCTGCGACGTGGACGACCTGTTCTGCTGGCGCTCGCTTCCCGCCGCGGCTCGCGGCCAGTCTGCCGGCGCAATCCTGCTCGCACCCGAGTACGACGGGGCCGATGCGGCGTTCGCGGCAAGTGCAGCCGCGTGCGGCCTCGCCTGCATCGTGGACGGGACCACGCTGCCCCGCGCCCATCCCGCGCTCGCCATCCTGCCCGGTCTGCGCGACGGTCCAAGCTCGGCCTGCATCCTGGCCGACGACGACGGCTTTGCTGCGCGGCTCCGCAACGTTCGCAGCAGCTACGGTGCCGGCCCGCCCGTGCCGGTCCGCCGCACCGCGAATGGCCGCTTGTCGGAGGTCCAGGCAGGCCTGGCCTTACTGCAATCGATCGATCCCGTTCGACCCTGCCTCGAAGCAGTGCCGCCGCAGCTCAGCGGCCGCCCCAACCGGCGCTTCGGCCCGGCGATGGCGGTGATCATGGAGAGCGCCGCCGAGCGCGAGACGGTGCTGGCTGCCTTGCTGTCCGAGGCCCATCCCGCGTGCCGTCCGTCCGCCCTTCCCGAGGGCGCACGGTCGTGCCGCAACGCCGCCGACTTCGCCGCACGAGCCATCCTGCTCACGATGGCTGCACCGACCGAAGCCCGGCTTCGGAACGCCCTCAACGCGCCCGCGATGGCTGGCTGACGTGCGCGCCGCGATCATGCAGCCCTACTTCTTTCCCTATGCCGGGCATTTCAGCCTGATTGCAGCCTGCGACGTCTGGGTCGTGTTCGATCTCAGCCAATACACCCCACGGACTTGGATGAACCGCAACCGCGTCCTTCACCCGGCGGGGGGTACGCAGTACGTCACCGTCCCGCTCTCAAACGGCTCGATCCACATCAGACATGGCAGGCAACCCTGGTGTCGGCCCGGGCGGCCCGGCTTTCCGTGCTCGGAAAGCTCAGCCATTACCGGCGTTACGCGCCCTTCTACCCGCACGTCATCGCCTTGGTCGAGGAAGCGTTCGCCGGTGAGCCGCAATCCTTGGTGCAGCTCAACCTGGCCGCGCTCGCGGCCGTCTGCCGCTATCTCGGCCTCCCGTTCGAAGCCCGGCTCGCATCGTCGCTCCGGCTCGCGCTGCCGCGGGATCCCGGGCCGGGCGACTGGGCCCCGGCGATCTGCGCCAGCTTGGGGGCGTCGGACTACGTGAACCCGATCGGCGGCGCTCCCTTGTTCGATCCCGCGACGTTCCGCGAGCATGGCGTGGCCCTGGCCTATCTCGATCCGCCGCCGCTGACATACCGAACGCCCGGGCTCGACGCCGTCCCGAACCTCTCGATCCTGGACGTCCTGATGTGGAACGAGCCTGGTACCGTCGGCGCCTACCTGCAGCGAACCGGCAATGCCACCTGCCTGATCCCCCACGACGAGGCGCCCGCATACCGGTCGTCGATGGCTGCCTGTGTCGCCTGACCTACGCCAGCCGGGCCACGATCCGCGCCGCACGCTCCCTGATCGCGTCCCACCGACCGGCCGCGACATCGGATTGCGGACTGAGCCAGGAGCCGCCGAGCGCGACCACGTTCGGCAGCGCCATCCACTCCGCCGCGTTGTCCTCGGTGATCCCCCCCGTCGGGCAGAACCGGGCCTCCGGAAACGGCCCGCCCAGCGCCCGCACCGCCGGCATCCCGCCCGCCGCCGTCGCCGGGAAGAACTTGACCACGTCGAACCCGCGCGCCATCGCCGCCATCAGCTCGGACGCGGTCGCAACCCCTGGCAGGAGGGGGATGGGCGCCCGTGCCGCAGCGTCGAGCAGGGACGGCGTCGCCCCGGGGCTGAGGGCGAACTGCGCGCCCGACGCGATGGCGCGGTCCAGGTCCTGCGGCGTCAGGACCGTGCCGACCCCGACCACCACCTCCGGCACCGAAGCGGCGATCGCCGCTGCCGCGGCCAGGCCAGCCGGCGTCCGCAAAGTGATCTCCAGCAGCCGCAGCCCACCAGCGGCCAGCGCCCGGGCCAGCGGCACCGCATCCTCGACCCGCTCGATCGTGATCACCGGGATCACGCGGGACATCGAGAGCAGCTCTCGCAGGCGCCCGGCTTGGCTCAACGTGTCATTCCCCCCATCCTCACGGCCTCGGGCATCGCGTCCCGCGGGATGATCGCGCCGGAATGGCCGACCACGGCGCCTGCCAGGCGATGGCCGGCCTGCGCCGCCGCCTCCGGCCCGTCCCCGGCCAGGCGCCGGGCCAGGTATGCCGCCGCGAAACTGTCCCCCGCCGCGGTCGTGTCCACGATCCGTGCCACCGGCGCCGCCTCGATCAGGCGCTCCTCTCCCGCATGCGTCACCCTTACCGCGGGGCGGCGCAATTTCACGATCCGCTCGGCCTTGCCGGCATGGCGCCCAAGCTCGCTCTCCCCATCCGCCCCGAACACTTGCGCCAAGTCCTCCTCCGAGGCGAACACGATGTCGGCCAATGCGAAGGCGGTCCGGAACAGCTGGGCAGCCACGGCCAGGTCTGGCCAGCCACGTGCCCGGACGTTCGTGTCGAACGCCACCCGCCCGCCACGCGCGCGCACCGAGCGCAACGCCGCGAACAGCGCGTCCCGCCCGGCGGCGGCATAGATCGACAGCGTGATGCCCGACCAATACACGAGATCATACCTCGCCAAGGCGCGCATCAGCGCCTCTCGGTCCGGCAACTCGAACAGCAGGCGCGCCGCCGCGCTGTCCCGCCAGTAGAGGAACCGCCGCTCTCCGGCCGCATCGGTCTGGATGATGTACAAGCCGGGGAGCCGCCCCGGCACGCGCCGCACCAGCCCGGTGCCGACCCCCTCCGCTCGCCACTGCGCGACCATCTCGTCGCTCCAGCCGTCGTCGCCCAGCGCCGTCACGTAATCCACGGCTACACCCAGCCGGGCGAGGTAGACGGCCGTGTTCAGCGTGTCCCCGCCATGGCTGCGCCGCAGCACGCCGTCCGCAGCCTCCCGCAGCTCCACCATGCACTCGCCCACGCATGCGACACGCGGCGGCGTCACCCGGCGGCCCCCGCTACTCCCCGTCCGGCGGCGCCCCATGTATGGTGCGCGCTTCGGACCAACACTCGGTGGCTGCAATGGACTCTCATGGCGCCAATCTAGAAACCCCGGCCGATCCGGTCGAGGCCCTGGCGGCGCTGCTAATCTCGGGCGGGCACTGCGACGCACGGACGATCGAGCGCGGCCGCCGGGTCGCGGACGAGACGGGGCAGCGGCTGGACAAGGTGCTCCTCCAGCTCGGCCTGGTCAGCGAGCGCGGCCTGGCCGAGACCTTCGCCGCCCTGCTTGGCCTGCCTTTGGTCGAGGCCGCCCGCTATCCGGCCGAGGAGGCGCCGTTCGCCGAGCGCCTCACCGCCCGTTTCCTCCGGAACGCCCGCGCCGTGCCGGTCGCCGATGACGGCGCCCGCCTTGTGGTCGCCGTCGCAGACCCGCTCGACCGCTTCACCCCGGCCGCCATCGCCGCCGCAACCGGCCGCCGGGTCGAGCTGCTGGTCGGCGTGCCGATCGAACTCGACGCCGCACTCGACCGCCTCTTTCCGGACCCGGACCGCGCCGCCGCGCCGGAAGCCACGGACGCGCCCAGCGAGGACGACGCCGAACGACTGAAAGACCTGGCCAGCGAAGCACCGGTCATCCGCCTGGTCAGCGGCATCATCGCCCGAGCCGTCGAAACTCAAGCGTCCGACATCCACATCGAGCCGTTCGAGGACCGCCTCCGCGTCCGCTACCGCTACGACGGGGTGTTGCACGAGGCTGACAGCCCGCCCCCTCGCCTGACTGCCGCCATCACCTCGCGGATCAAGATCATGGCCCGGCTCGACATCGCCGAGCGCAGGCTGCCGCAGGATGGCCGCATCAAGCTTGCCGTCCGCGGGCAGGAGGTCGACTTCCGCGTCTCCACGATCCCCTCGCTCTATGGCGAGACGGTCG
This sequence comes from Acetobacteraceae bacterium, assembly GCA_965213855.1. Classification (GTDB taxonomy): domain Bacteria; phylum Pseudomonadota; class Alphaproteobacteria; order Acetobacterales; family Acetobacteraceae; genus JBBROS01. The sequence continues at coordinate 256,583 of CBDCAA010000008.1, forward strand.
TGCTCCGCGTGCTGGACCGCAGCACCGTCGCCTTCGACTACGCCAAGCTCGGCCTGCCGGCCCCGGTCATCGCCCGGCTCGGGGCCGCGCTCAACCTGCCCAACGGGATCGTCCTCGTCACCGGCCCGACCGGCAGCGGCAAGACCACGACGCTCTACACCGGCCTGCTCTCGCTCAACTCGGTGGCCCGAAAGGTCGTGACCGTCGAGGACCCGATCGAGTACCAGCTCACCGGCGTGAACCAGATCCAGGTCAAGCCGCAGATCGGGCTCAGCTTCGCAACGCTCCTTCGGTCCATCCTGCGGCAGGATCCGGACGTCATCATGGTCGGCGAGATCCGCGACCTCGAGACGGCGCAGATCGCCGTCCAGGCGGCACTGACCGGCCATCTCGTGCTGAGCACCGTCCACACCAACTCCGCCGCCGCGACCATCTCCCGCCTCCGCGACATGGGGCTCGAAGACTATCTCATGACCGCCGTGCTGCGCGGCGTGCTGGCGCAGCGCCTCGTGCGGCGCCTCTGCATCCATTGCCGGCACGAGTCGGCGGCGGCGCCGGAACTGGTCGAGCGGTTCGGGCTCGGCCGCCGCCACCCCGGCCCGGTGCGCCTGTGGCACCCCGTCGGCTGCCCGCAATGCCGTGGCACCGGCTACCGCGGCCGGCTCGCCATCGCCGAGTTCCTGCAGCCCACGCCGGAGATCGAGCGCCTCATCTTCGGTCGCGCCGACCACAACGAGATCGAGCGCGCCGCCGTCGCATCCGGCATGGTCACGATGTTCGACGCCGGGCTCGACGCGGCGCTGGCCGGCGACACCACGGTCGAGGAAGTCGTCCGCAGCATCCGCGCCGAGGGCTGAGCGTGCCGTCGTTCCGCACCGTCGCCATCGATGCCGCCGGCGTGACCCAGCGCGCAACCATCGAGGCCGGCAGCGAGGCCGAGGTCGTCGCCCGTCTGCAGCGCCAGGGCAGCATCCCCATGCGGGTGGACCGCGCCGGCGGGGCCCTCGGCGGCTTGCTGAACCGGGAGATCGGCCGCCGCGGCATGGGCCGGCAGGATGTCACGAACTTCACCCGCGAGCTCGCCGTCATGCTCGCGGCCGGCCAGGACCTGGACCGCTCGCTGCGTTTCCTAGTCGAGACGGCGCCCAACAAGCGCGTGCTCGCCACCACCGAGGCGCTGCGCCGCCGCGTGCGGGATGGCGGCGCGCTCGCCACCGCCCTGGCCGAACATCCTGGCAGCTTCCCGAAACTCTACGTCGGGCTGGTCCGTGCCGGGGAGGCGGGCGGCACCCTCGCCCAGACGCTCGAGCGCCTTGCGACCCTGATGGAGCGCGAACGCAGCCTCGTCAGCAGCGTCCGGTCGGCCTTGATCTATCCGGCGCTGCTCACCCTGGCCGCCATCGGCTCGATCACCCTGCTGCTCACCCAGGTGCTGCCGCAATTCGTGCCGCTGTTCGAGGAGAACGGCGCCGTGCTGCCGCGGCCGACGCGGATCATGATCGCGGCCGGCGACGTGCTCGGCGAGTACGGCCTTTACCTGCTGCTCGGCCTGGCGGCCGCCGGCCTGGCCCTGCGTCAGGCGTTGCGCCGCCCCGGCCCGCGCCTGGTCTTGGACCGCCTGCTGCTGCGTCTCCCGGTCGTCGGTGGCCTGCTGCGGGAGGTGCTGGCGGCGCGCTTCACCCGCACGCTCGGCACGCTGCTGATCAACGGCGTCCCGCTCATCGGCACGCTCGGCATCGTCCAGGACGCCGTCGGCAACCAGGTCGCCGTCCGCGCGATCGAGCGCGCGACCATCGACGCGAAGGGCGGCGCCGGCCTCTCCCGCCCGCTCTCGCAGGCGGGCGTGTTCCCGCCCCGCACGATCCACCTGCTCCGCCTGGGAGAGGAAACGGCGCAGCTTGGCGCCATGGCCCTTCGCGCGGCCGAAATCCATGAGGAGGCGACCCGGCTCGGCGTCCAGCGCCTGGTCGCCCTGCTGGTGCCCGTGATCACCATCGTCATGGGTGCGGCCATCGCGGGCATCGTCTCCTCGCTGCTGCTCGCGATGCTCGGGCTGAACGACCTTGCCGCCCAATAAGACCGAGCGCGGGTTCACGTTGCTCGAGATGGTCGTCGTCCTTGCCATCATCGGGCTTGTCGCCGGCCTGGTCCTCTCGCGCGGCCCGCCGCACAGCGCCGCGCTTGACATGCGGCAGGCGGCGGCGGCCGTCGGCTCCGCCCTGCGCGGCGCCCGCGCGCGCGCGATCGCTGGCAACGCCCCGGTGGGCGTGCTGTTCGACACCGGCGCGGGCCGTCTCCGCGTCGCCGACGAGCGCTGGCGCACCCTGCCGCGCGGCCTCGCGGTCGCCGTGACGGTCGCGGCCGGGCAGGGGCTCACGATCGTGTTCCTCCCGGACGGCAGCTCCACCGGCGGCACCGTCGATCTCGCGGGCGCCGGCCGCGCCGCTCAGATCGGCGTCGACTGGCTCACCGGCCGCATCAGCGTCGCCGATGGACGCTGAGGGCCCGGTTGCCGGCTCGGGGGCGGCAACGGGCTTCACCCTCCTCGAAGTCCTCATCGCCTTCATCATCGCCGCCCTGGGCATCGCCGCCCTGCTGCAGGGCGCGTCCGGCGGGCTGCAGGGCGCTCAGGCGGCTGCACACTACGAGGAAGCCTTGTCCCGGGCGCAATCCCGGCTGGCCTTGCTCCAGTCGTTCCAGCCCGGCGAGCAGCGCGGCGACGATGGCGGCGGTTTCACCTGGCGTGTGCTGGTCCGGGCCGGCGACAGCGCCGCCGCGCCCGTGTCCGCCCGTTCTCCGGCACGCGGCGCCCAGCCGCCCGGCGCCGCGGCCCGCGAACCGCCGGACGCTGCCGCGCCCCGATTGGTCCTTTATACCGTCGACGTGTCCATCCTCTGGCAGCTCGATGGCGGCCCGCGCCAGGTCACGCTCCGCAGCCAGCGCCTCGGCCTCGCCGCGCCCGACGGGCCATGACCGCCACGGTGCGCCGCCAGCCTGCCGGGTTCACCCTTCTGGAGCTGCTGGTCGGCCTTGTCGTGCTCGGCTTCATCCTTGCCGGGCTCACCCAGGGCGTCCGCTTCGGCCTGCGCGCGTCGGAGGCGCAGACCCGCCTGGTCGACGGCCGCAGCGAGCTCGACGCCGTCGACCGCACCCTCCGGCGCCTGCTCACCCAGGCCGACCCCGGCAACGCCCACGATGGGCCCACCCTCCAGGGCGGCCCCGCCCGCATCGTGTTCGTCTCCGCACTGCCTGCGGCGCTCGCCGGCGCCCAGGAGCAGAACGCCGACCTCGGCCTCACGGTGGACGGCGCCCATCGCCTGGTCCTCCGCTGGTCGTTGCACCGTCATGCGCTGCGCACCGGGCCGCCGGCCGCGCCGCAGGAGGCGGAGCTGCTCCGCGGCGTCGACCATATCGACCTCGCCTACTGGCAGGACGGCTGGAAGACGGGTTGGACCCAGGCGAACCTGCCGGCCCTGATCCGGCTGCGCATCGTCTTTCCGCCGGACGACCCCCGGCACTGGCCCGACATCGTCGCCGCGCCGGTCCGTCAACGCCCGGCCTGACCATCTGCCCAAGGCAAGGCGGATGCACTACATGAACGCCCATGATCCGCGTCTTCCTGACTTGGTGGGCCCAGCAGCTCCTCTCGCTCTGGCCTGACCGCGCCGCGGCCCGGCGCGGCGACGCCGTGCTCCTGGCGCTGCGCCCCGATGCGGTCGCCGTCACGCTGCGCCGTGGCCGGCGGACCGGCACGCTCGGCGTGTTTCCGCTCACGGAGAACGGTATGGCGGCCCTCTCCACCGCCCTCGGCGGCCGGCGCGGCCCGGCCGAACTGCGCCTGCCCCCGGGCATGATGCTCGACCATCGCGTCACCCTCCCGCTTGCCGCCGAGCGGGAGCTGGATGGCGTGCTCCGATACGAGATGAACCGGCTGACCCCGTTCTCGGCCGACGAGCTGCATTGGACCTACGCCGTCGAGCGGCGCGACCGGGCGCGGTCGCAGCTCCATGTGCGGCTGTGGATGGTGCTGCGGCAGCAGGTGTCCGGCGCGCTCGACATGCTCGGCCGCGCCGGCCTTCGCCCCGCCGCGCTCGGCGCGCAGGCCGACGGCGCCGAAACGCTGATCCGGCTCGACGCGGTGAGGCCGGGCCCGTGGCGCCGCCGCGGCACGGCTGTCCTCGTCGCCCTGTGCGCCGGCTTGGCCGTCGCTGCCGTCGTCGTGCCCTTCTGGCAGCAGTCGCGCGCGTCAGACCGGATCGAGCGCCAGATCGCGCAGTATCGTCCGGCCGTCGATCGCGCGGAGGCGGTGCGCCGCAGCATGGCCGCCGCTGCCGCCGGCGTCGACGTGGTCGCAGCCCAGCGCGCGAAGGTGGGTGACCCGCTCGCCATCCTCGCGACCCTGACCGACATCCTGCCCGACGACACGGTCCTGACCGACTTCAGCCTGCGCCAGCGCGTCATCACGATGAGCGGCCAGTCCGCCACCGCCGCCCGCCTGATCCCGGCGCTCGCCGCCGAACCCGTGCTGCGCGACCCGGCCTTCACCGCCCCCGTGACCCGCAACGAGACGATGCACATCGACGGGTTCTCGATCCGCGCGACCGCCGCCTCGCCCGCCGAGGCCGTCGCCGCCGTGACCCGGCGCTGAGAATGGCCAGCGGCGCCGGCAGCTTGCCGACCGGTCGGCCCGGCCAGGTCCTGGCGGTCCTGCTCGTGCTGCTCGTCGCGGCCCTCGCCTGGACCGTTGCGGCTGCACCGCTGCTGGACCGGTATGCCGAGCGGTCCGACGCCCTGGACCGGCGCGAGACGCTCGCCCGGCGAATGGCGCAGATCGCCGCCGACCTGCCCCGCTTGGAAGCCCGGGCCGCCAACGCTGCCGGGGCCGGCCCGCGCCCGGTCGCACTGCTCGCCGGCGCGTCCGATGCTGTCGCAGGCGCCGCCCTGCAACAGGCGCTGCAGGAGATGGCCGCCCAGTCCGGGACGGCGCTTTCGAGCACGGAGTCGCTGCCGCCGCAGCAGCTCGGCGCCTACCGCCTGATCGCCGTGCGGGTCGCGGTCAACGCGCCCTGGCCCAATCTGGTCGAGATGCTCCGGCGCGTCGACGAGTCGAAGCCGCAACTGCTGGTCGACGACCTCCAGCTGCATGGACAGGCCGGGTATATCCGCCGCAGCGATGCGCCGCTGGACGCGTCGTTCACCGTCATGGGGTTCCGCGCCGGGACCGCCGGCCCGTGACCGCCGCCGGCCTGCGCGTCGTTCTGCTGTTCGCGTTGGGCCTGCTGCTTGCCGGCACCGTCGGGCTGGAGCTGGCGTCCGGTCCGACCGTCGATCCGGGCGCCGCACCGGGCGCACCGGGCCCGGCGGCCCAGCAGGCGCCGGACCCGGCGCTGGACCCTGGGCCTAGCCAGTCCGAGATACAGGGCATCTTGTCACGCCCCCTGTTCTCGCCCAACCGTCGCCCTCCCGCCGCCGGGGTCGCCGCGCCGGATGCGCCGCCGCCATCCCTGCCGCGGGTCGCCGGCATCCTCATGGACGGCAGCCAACGCAGCGTCATCTTCGCCACCGCCGAGGGCGTGAGACCGGTCGTGCTGAACGTCGGCGGCGAGGTGAACGGCTTCCGCGTGCAATCGATCGAGGACGGTCAGGTCACCCTGCTCGGCCCGGATGGCCCGCGCGTGCTTCACCCCACCTTCGACCAGGCCGCGCCCGCCCCGGCCAGCCGGCCCGCCCCGGCCCCGGCGTTCCAAGGCCTGACCGGTATTCCCGGCCTCCCGGGCCTACCCTCGCTTCCCCCCGGCCCCGGCCTGGCCCGGTAGCGCATCAAGCCGCGCCCGGGCAATGCGCCAGGGCTGCCAACGAGCCCAGCTAACCTCCTCGGCCGATCCTGCGAAGCCGGTCGAGCAGGCCCGGCCGCGCCGGCGCGCCGTCCAGCAGAGCAAGGGCCGCTGCCGCCGAGGCCGGACGGTCCGCTAGGTCGGGTGCGAGCAGGGCAGCCGCCAACCGGGCCAGCTTCTCTGGCACGCCCTCCAGCGGTGGCACGGTCCGCCGAGCGGCTCGCGCCGTTTCGGCATCGCTCCCCATATCCAATTTCCGGCCCAGCGCTGCCGCAGCAAGGACCAGGCCCAGGCTGTACAGGTCCGACCGCGGGTCGGGCGGCGCGCCCGCCGCCGGGCCAAGCTGTTCGGGCGAGATCCACGAGTACTTGCCCGCGAAATCCACCAGGAGCTGCACGTCATCCGGCTCGACCATCGGGCGCGCGACGCCGAAGTCGACGATGACCGGCGTCGCGCAATGGTCGTCGGCGAGGATGATGTTGTCGGGCGAGAGGTCGTTGTGGACGATCCCGGCCGCGTGCACGGCGCCGAGGGCGGCCGCGAGGCCATGCGTCATCGCCACCAGGTCGCCCACCGCCATGGGCCCCTCGCGCAGCCGGGCCGAAAGGGTCGCGCCGCGCACGTAGTCCATCACCAGCAGCAGGCGGCCGTCCGCATCGCGCAGCAGGCCCTGGCAGCCGACCACGCCGGCGTGGCGCACGCGGGAGAGGTGGCGTGCCTCCTCCTGCAGCATCGTCGCCAAGGTCATGTCGAGCGTGTGCTGCGGCAGCAGGATCTTGACGGCGTGGTCGGTCCGCAGGTCGCGGTGGCGGGCGCGGTAGATCTCGCCGATGCCGCCGCGGGCGACCATTGCGCGTACGATGTAGGTGTTGGCGAGCAACTGGTTCGGCTGCAGCACGGCGGCGCCGGGCCAGTCGGGCGAGGCTTCCCCCGGCGTACGGAGCGAGAGGCGTTCGATCATGTCCCGCGCGGCGGTCGCGAGCGCACGCTGTTCCAGCGGTGGCCGCGGCCGGTGGTCGGCGTCGAAGGCGATCGCGCCGAGGAAGGCATGCAGGCGGTCGTCGAACCAGCTGCGGGCGGCCGCCCCTGGGAACGCGTCGCCCGAGAGGGCGTGGAGCCGGCGCAACTCGTCGCCATGCTCGTGCGGCAACCCGGCCGCAGCCGTCGCGGGGACGACGGTGGTCACGTCCTCGGGTGCGGCGTCCAAGCGGTCGTCGGACGTCATGCAGGCGCGCGGACGACGACGGCGGTGATGTTGTCGAGTGCGCCGGCGACCAGGCTGTCCTGCATCAGGCCCTCGACCATGCTGGCGGGATTGGTCCCGTTAAGGTGCAAAGCCAGCTCTTCGTCGTCGAGCGCCTTGATGATGCCGTCGCTGCAAAGCAGGAAGATGTCCCCGGCTTCGACCTGGCCGTTCACGCGGTCGACGAAGGCCTGTTCGGCCGCGCCCATGGCATGCGTGACCATCCCGCCGACCGAGGCCGCATGATCCTGGGTCAGCCGCTCCAGCCGGCCGCGGCGCCACAAGTAGGCGCGGCTGTCCCCGGACCACAGCACACAGTACTGCCCGGCATAGGTCACCAGCACAACGACGGTGGAGGCGACCACGGCGTCGTCGGCGATGGTCGCCGCCCGGGCGCGCAGCGCAGCGTTGGCGTCCTGCAGCAGGGTCGTCACATCGTCGATCAGGCTGCGATAGCTGAGCGGGGGCAGCAACGTGCCGAGGTGCTCGACCACGGTCCGGCTTGCCTCCTGCGCGGCCTGGTGCCCGCCGACCCCGTCGGCGACGGCCCACAGCCCGACGTCCGGGCGCAGCAGCATCGCATCCTCGTTGTGCTTGCGGCGGGTGCCGGGATGGGTGCGCCCGGCGGCCGGGAGCGTCATCGCGGGCTTCAGGAACAGCAGCGGCAGGTCGTCCAGCGTGGCGGCCGGCCCGTCTGGCCGCTCCCACCCCCAGGCGGACCAGTTGCCGTCGAGGAAGGCCGCGAAATTCGCCGGCGACGGCATTCCCGTGCCCAGCAGGACGGACGCGCGCACCCGCTCCGAACCCACCGTCCACCACAGGCTGAACTCGACGTTGTTGCCCATCAGCACGCGGTCGAGGATCTGCGCATAGGTCGCGGACATGTCGCCGGTCTCGGTCAGGTCCATCCGGACGGCATTGGCCGGCGCCTTCGAGCCCGCCCGGGCATAGGGCGGCACGCCGATGTCGAGGACCTGGCGATCGAACCGGTCGAAATCGAACCCGTCATCGAGTGACGTCAGGATCAGCCGCTCGGCCGCGTCGAACCAGTCGCGCGCGCTGTGGAACAGGGTGCCGGGCGAAAGGCAGCCCGGCAGTTGCGCCGCCAGGACCAACGGGAAGTAGCGGCCCACGCGGTCCACGCTGGGGATCATCACGCCCGCGCTCGGGTGGGCGCCGCACAGGCCCGGGCCGAGCACGAAGCGCCAGATCGGCGTGTTCAGGTAGGCTGGCAGCCACCCGTCGCCCAGTTGGCGCCGGCTGGTCGCGATGGATCTCTGGAGCCAGGTGTCGAAGCCGTGGCGGAATGCCTCGTCAAGCCGGCGGCCGACGAAGTCGCCCCGCGCCGGCAGCTTGCCGAAGAAGCCGGGCTGCGGCGGCCCGGCCTGCTGCAGGGGCGCCGGCTGGCTCACGTGCTGGGGCAATGGAACAGCCGTAGGTCGCGGAGCGTGAACGGGTTGAGCACCGAGTCGGATTTGATGACGAACGACGTCTTCTGCCCGCCGTACTGGATCGAAACGGTGAAGCTGTCCCGGGTGGCGTTGTAGGTGCTCCCGCTGTCGATCAGGCGGAAGATGCCCCATACTCCGGGCATCTCGATCGGCGAACTGCCGGCCGTGGAGGGTTCGAGGTCGAGCCGCGCGCCGCCGTCCCCCGGGGCAGGCCAGACCATCGTGATCGGCCGCACCGGCCCGTGCGCATAGGTCAGCGTCTGCCCGCCCACGTCCAGCGTCATCTGATTGAACACGGGCGCGAGATAGTCCGGCGTTATCTCGTAATGGAATTGGGCGCTGCTGCCGCCGAAGAACGCCTGTTTGATCGTGTCGGCATGCTCGAACTGCACCAGGAAGTCGGGGCTGATCGCCCGGCTGTTGTTCTCGAGCGTCCAGGGGTGGTGCGACGTGTTCACGTACTGCTTCAGGTTTTGCTGGAAGAACGAGTCCATCGCGCCGCCGCTGCCGAACAGATGGCTGAAGTCGTCGACCGAGATGTCCGCGCTGGCGCGGCGTGCGAACGGATAGCGGTTGCCGGTCGCCTGGGTGCACAGCTTCTGTCCCGACCCGGTCCAGGCGTCACGGATGCGCCTTGCATCCTCGTCGCTGCCGCTGGAGATCACGTCGGGCGAGATCGAGTCGAGCCAGTTGCGCACCGGCGGCGGCATCTGCCGCACCTGCGCGCCCAGCTTGGTCGTCGCGTCCAGCAGCGCCGTGTTCGGGGCGCCGCCGGTTGCCGTATGCGGCGTGTCCCTCGACGCGCTCACCTGTTCGTAGACGGTCTGTACCGTGCGCATCAGGTCGGCCAACTGCGAGGACTGCCCGTTGCTCGCCACCGTCGCCGCCCGCAGCGGCGCGAAAGGCGGCCTGTTCGCGACCGCGCCGGGCACGAGGGTCGAGACCAACGTCCGCATCCGCTCGGACTCCGCATCCTTCGCGTCGGGCCCTGGGGGCGACAGGTCGGTCGTCGCCACGACGCCGTTGATGAGCTTCGTCAGGACAGACTCCGGCCCGGACAGCACGTTCATCACCTTCACGGCCGCACCGATGTCCGGCATCGGGTTGACCCGGACGTCGTTCAGCAGCTCGGTCCATTTCGCCTCGAAGTCGGCGCGGTACAGCGTCACCGCCTGCGCGGTGACCGCCGATTCGCTCTGGCTGCCGCCGTCCTCGCCATACACCCAGCGCTCCGTGCCGGCTTGGGCGACGGCGTCGTGCAGCCCGGGCAGGAACACGTCGAAGTATCCCTTGCGCGTGTAGAGGCCGGGCACCCCGTCGGCGAGCCGCGCCGGCGACACGCGGCGGAACGCGACGTCGGCCCCGGCGCCGGCCGCATCCTCGATCGACCAGCTCGGCGCCTCCTTCGCCTTCTGCGACGCCTTCAGCACGTTGTAGGCCCGTGCCGCGAGCGGCGCCTTCTGGATCTGCCGGCGCACCGCCGTGATCAGCGTCGCATCCAGCGCGACCGCCTGCAGCGGGTTGTCGAGCAGGGCTGCGAAATGCTGGTCGAGATCGCGGCGCAGCACGGCGCGGTCCGGGTCCGGGTAGAGCTGCGCCCATGCGGACGCCATCCACGCCCGCGCCGAAGGCTTGTCGACCGGTCCGGCCCCGCCCAGGCTCAGATACAGCCTCAGTGCGCCAACCTTGTCGTCGTCATCGTCGTCCCGGCCGTTGCGCATGCGGTTCTGCAGCAACACCAGCACGCGCGGCAGCAACAGCTCGTTCAGGGCCCGTTGATACACGTCGGCATATTGCGATTGGAGCTTGGCCGTCTGGTCGAGCCCGGCATGGAACCAGGCCGACCCTGAATCCCGCGCCAGCTCGGCCGGGCCGTCGCGCAGTTGGTTCAGCGGCGGGACGATCCGCGGAAAGTCGGTGTCGCCCACCTCGGTCGTGGGAATTCCGTCGACGCCGTGGGTATAGGCGGCGATCTGGTCGTTGGCCCGGGCGACGAGGATCTTGTTCTTGGCATACGCCGCGGCCCAGGCACCCAGCAGGCCCACCACCAGCACGCCCGCGACCGCCCCCGCGATCGCCCGCGTCCGCGCCATACGCCGCCGCAGCTTCGGGTCGGCCGCCACCACGTTCGCCTCCGCGAACACCACGGCGTTCAGCAGCTTGGTCAGGAAATAGCTCTTCTCCTGCCCGCTAAATACCGGCAGCCGGGGCGCATCCATCCCGAACGTCGCCGCCATCGCATGCATCATGCGGTCGATCGGCACCCCCGACTGCGTGCCGGACGCGAAGTACACGCCCCGAAGCAACGGCCGCTGGTCGAACTTCGAGACGGTGAAGATCTCCTCCAGCACCTCGTGGATCGGCTCCTTCAACGTCGCGACCTGGATCGGGAAGCCGTAGATCAGCCCCCGACGCTGGATGTCGCTCTCCTGTTGCAGCCGCTCCAGCACGATCGCGTTCATTCGCGTCAGCAACTGGTCGAACTCGATGTCGAAACGCGACGCCGCGGCCTGCGTCTCGGGCTTGCCGTCGTCGAGGGGGAAGGTCATGCCCCAGACCTGCTCGCGGTCGCCACGGCTGTACGCGTCGAAGAACTGGACGAACCCGGCCAGCAAATCCGCCTTTGTCAGCAGGACGTAGATCGGGAAGCGGCTTGCGAAGGTGCGGGTCAGCTCGCCCAGCCGGGCGCGGATAGCCTGCGCGTTGGCCAGCCGCTCCTGCGGATTGGCGCTTGCCACGTCCTCGATGCTCAGCGCGACGATCACGCCGTTGATCGGCTGTAGCGGCCGATATTGCTTCAGCAGCCCGAGGAAGCCCGTCCACCCCTTCTGGTCCACCTCCGGGTCGCTGTCCTGCGTCGTGTAGCGGCCCGCCGTGTCCAGCAGGATCGCCTCCTCGGTGAACCACCAGTCGCAGTTCCGCGTCCCGCCCACGCCCTGCAACGGGTCGCGGCCAAGCGTCTCGGCCAGCGGGAACTTCAGGCCCGAGTTGAGCAGCGCCGTCGTCTTGCCCGACCCAGGCGGCCCGATCATGATGTACCAAGGCAGTTGATACAGGTAGCCGCGCCGGCCCCCCACCATCCGCCGCAGCTGCGTCATCGCCTCCTGCAGCCGAGTCCGGAGCTTGTCCACCTCCTGGGCCGAAAGGTCGTCCTTGCTGGGCTGGCCGTCCTTGACCAGCGCGTCGATCATCGTCTTGTTCGTGCGCCGGTCGCGAACGAGCATCACGACGTTGTAGAGCGCCCAGCCCGCCAGGATCGCCGCGCAAGCGAGGTCGCGCCGCGTCTCGCCGGCCAGCGGCTCCCACCGGCCGAGCCGGACCGCGTCGCCGTAGAAGAACACCACCAGGCACGCGGCCGCGGCCCAGATCAGCGTCCGCAGCCAGCGCCGGCGCACATAGCGCAGCAATGGCCCGGCCAGCCCGGACGCCTGCGCGATGAAGCTCTGGAAGAACATCATGGCGTGGCGGTTCCCGTCGCGGTGGCGGCCGGGCCGCCGGTCGTGTCGACGTCGGGGATGACGATCTCGGTGCGGCGGTTCGTCTCCCGCCCGGCCGGGGTCGTGTTCGGCCCGATCGGCACCGTGTCGCTCTTGCCCAGCACGCGGAGCCGGTCGCGCGGCAAGCTGTCGGTCATGATGTCGGCCACCGCCTGTGCGCGCGCGGTCGACAACTCGAAGTTGGAGGGGAACCGGGCCGTGTGGATCGCCTGGTTGTCCGTATGACCGAGCACCTGGATCGGCCCGTGACCGCTCTCGGCGCCGACCGCCTTGGCGATCCCTTGGATGATCGGCCGGAACTTGTCCTGGATGTCGGCACTGCCCGAGGCGAACATGCCGGCGTTGTGGATGCGAACCACGATGTTCTTGCCATCCGCGGCCACGTCCAGCCGGTGTGCGGCGATGTCGTCCTTCAGCGCCGCCTTCAAGGTGTCGACCGCGCTCTGGGACACGTGCGGCACCGGCGCCGCACGCTCGACCGCCAGGCTGACCGGCCCTTGCGGCGGCGCCGCCGCAAGGGCCTGCAGGGTGCGGTCGGAGTCGCTGTTGAGGAGGTAGGAAAACAAGAAATACCCGAGGATGAGCACGGCCAGAGTGGCGGCCGCGATCGTCCAGAGCGCGATGGCTGACCGGATCGGCCGGTGCCGCGCCTCCACACCGCGCCAGTGCGGGGACAGCTCGCGTTCGAAGTCGCCGTAGACCTGCCGCAGCGTCCGATACAGGCTTTCGCGGATGCGGCTCAGCTCGAGCGCACCGTGCTCGATCACCCGAAGCCGTCCTTCAAACCCGATCGACAGGCACAAATACATCAGCGCCAGCACGTCGCGGTTCGTGCCGGGGTCCTTGTGCAGGTGCGTCAGCAGGTCGAAGAACCGCTCGCCGCCGCTTACGTCGCCATGGAACGTGCTCACCAGGCTGTTGCGCGACCACTCGCTGTAGGCGCCCCAGGGCGTGTTGAGCACGATGTCGTCCAGCGTCGCGCATAGCGCGTAATGCGCCGCCCGCGCCTGCTCCGGGGCGATCCCCGCCGCCATGACGGTCCGCTCGAACGTCTTGATCTCGGCGACCGCCCGGTTGCGCAAAGCGGCCACGTCGCGGTTTCCCACGCTGCCGCGCAGCCGCCGCCCGAGATTGAGCAGTTGCGCCGCCGCGCCCACCACCACGTTGAAGCTGCTGTTGGCCAGCAGGGCGAAGTCGAACGCCACCGTCTGCGCCGGCGCGGCGAGGGGCTGCGGCGCGGGCGCAGCCGCAGGGCGCTTCAGCCCACCCGGCGTCGGCTTGACGATCGTTCGTTCGTCGGTCGGCTCGTCGAGTGGTTCGAAGGCCATGGTTCAATCCTTGATCGCCCAGAGTTCCATCTCGATCTGCGGGAACGAGCCCGCCAGATGCAGCGCGATCGCACCCGACGTCTCAAGCTGCTTCCAGAACGGCGCATTGCGGTCCAGCTCGAAGTAGACCGACCCGGCGCGATACGGGAGCTGCCGTGGCGCCACCGGCAAAGGCCGGATCGGGATGCCCGGCAGCGCGATGTTCACCAGCTGCGCGATCTGCTCCACCGGCCCGATCTTGATCTGGTTCGGGAACATGCGCCGCAGCGTCTCGGCCGGGACATCGGCATGCACGGACAGCACGAACGTCGAGGCGAGCAGCAGCGTCCGGTCGGCCACCACGCCCACCCGCACGCCATGCCGCCGTTCCTGCAACGGGATGATCACCGCCGTCTGCTCGAGCACGCTCGACAGCGACGACCGCAGGTCCGCAAACACCGGCGCGAACGTCGCGAACAGGTCCTCGTGGCGATAGGGCGGGAATACCGTCGCCCGCTTGCTCTGCGCGGTGTAGGTGGCAAGCTCGCCTGCCAGCGCGATACAGGCGCGGTAGAACGCCTCCGGATGCAGCACGGCGGCGGATTGCAGCAGGTGCCGCAGCAACGGCTCCGCCCGGTTCATCGCCTGCAGCAGGAGGAAGTCGGCGATCTCTGCCGTCCCCCGCACCGACGGGTCCTGCATGCGCGCCGCGATCGCCTCCGCCCGATGCGTCACCAGCCCCTGCAACTCCGCCAGGAACCCCGCCAGCATCGGCTGGGACGCGCAGTTCAGGCATGGTGCGATGGACTTCTCGTCCAGTACCACCGACAGGTCGGCTCTGACCTCGACGATCGTCGCAACCGGCAGCAGCGCGTAGCCCGCCGTCGGCCCGCCCTGCAGCAGGTAGGTCATCCGCGGCCGTCCCACCTCCAGCGACGCCGTCGCGAAGCTGCCGCTATTGGCGTCCGGTGCGTCGTATGCGCTGCGCCGGTAGCGCGTGCCGCTGTCGTCCCGCCGCTCCGTTCCGGTCTCGAAGGCGCCTTGCTGCCGCAACGGCATGGCCAGGTACACCACCGTGCCGCGCTCGTTGCCGGTCAGCTCCAGGGGCGGCGGATGGTCGGTGTCCTCGGGGATCGAGAACGGCGTTCCGTCCGGCATCGTGCCGCGGCAGCGCGTAAGTGCGAACTTGCCGATATGGAGCAGGTCCCGGTCGAACGCGATGTCGCTCACCCCCCACCGGTGCGGCTCGATGTCGCGCACGGCCCCCTGCACGAGCGCCTCGGTCCAGCGGTCGGCCTGCTGGAAGTGCTGGACCCGGAGGAACATGCCCTCGGTCCAGACGACGCGGTTCCCGGCCTGCATCAGGCCGGTATCCAGGCCAGTCTGCAGGCGGGGAACACCATCGGGCCCAGGGGCGCCATCGTTCGCCCTGTCACTTTCGTTCGTCCTGTCACTTTCGTTCGCCGTGTCACTTTTCGAGCACCACGCGCTCGGCGCCGAGCGTCGCCTTCACCTGGCTGCGGATCGGCGTGACGACGCGCCAGGTGGCATGGTCGATGTTCCGGTACGCCACCGTGATGCCGATATAGCGCTGCCCCGGCTGCACCCCGCTATCGACGGTGCGCGTCTCCCCCGGCCGAAGGATCAGATCCTCCCGCCCGACCAGGTCGTCGCCCAGCACGGTCCGGTCCTTGTCGGCCAGCTGGAAATAGTCGGCGTTGTTGAACCGCTCCGGTGCCTTCAGCAGATACACCCGCACCTGCGCGGGGTTCGCCCCGCCGCCCGGACCGGGATTGAGGTCGGGGGCCGCCGCCATCGTGAGATGGACGGAGCCCGGCCTTCCGTCCGCGCAGGCGGAAAGCAGAAGCAGCGCCGCCAGCGCGAGCGGGCCGGATGTCATGCGCCTCATTCCGCCCGCCTCAGTTGCCGGGCATAGGCGGCCGCCAGCGGCGCCAGCAGCGAACCGCCGGTGTTGTCCGCGTCGGTCGCCTGCAGCGCCTGATATTGCTCCACGTACAGGGCCCAGCACCGCGCCTCCCGCGCATAGGGCAGGATCGTGTTCAGGCTGCTCTCGGCCCGGACCTTCGTCATGATGGCCTCCGGGTCGAGCCTCTCGGTCAAGTTGCCGAACACTCCGTTCAGGGCCGCCACCAGCGCCAGTTCATGACGCTGGATGTCGTCCATGCTCTGCGTCATCGCCGCCGAGCCCGCCAGGAAGCCCGGCGGCGGCTGTCCCACCATCGCCGCCAGGCAGCGCTGTACGTCCGGTGCGAACTTCATCGGATTGTTGGATACGGCCTGGATGATCGTCTGATCGACCCGCAGCTCCGCCTTCACCATCGCCCGGGTCGCCAGGATTTCCCGCGCCCCCTCGACGGCGGCCCGTACGAGGCGCCCGAGGTCGCGCGCCGTCTCCTCGGGCGTCATTCCGCCCAGCGCCTCGGGCGGCAGGCCGGCCCCTTCCAGGAATGCGTCGATCACGCTGGACCGCTCCGCAGACGCGGCATGCGCCTCCGCCGCCGCCGGAATCTGGGTGGGCGCGGAGCGGGCGGGCGCAACCTCCTCCAGCACCGCCGCATCGAGCGCCCCCGCGCCGATCTCGGGAGAGGCGGCACGAACGGGCACGGCAGGGGCCAGTGCGGCGAGCAGCTCCTCGTTCGGGATCGGGATCCGCGCCGGGTCGGGCGCACTGCCCGACGGTTCCGTGGGCCGTGCCGGCGCGATATCGAACGGGGAGGGCGCCAGCTCGAGCGCTGCAAGCGGATCGGCGTCGTTCCAGTCGGTCGGCAGCACCGATTGCGTGGCCGGCAGCTTCATCACGGTCGCGATCGGGCTCGCGTGCTCGCTCTCGGTGCTGAACGTCGCCGGCCCGTCCAGAGGGTGCTCGGCCTGCCGCGCGTCGTGCGCCGAATACTCCGCCGGGTCGATCGGCGCGTCCCAGCTCTGGGTGAGCACGTGCCGGTCAGGGCCGAACTCCCCGGCGGGAATTTCGTCCAGCCACGGTTCGGCGGGTGGCACGATCGGCGAGCCTGCCGTGTGCTGGACCCCGGTGAACAGCGATGGCGGCGGCGCCGGGCGCACGGCCTCATCGAGGTCAGGCGCCGGCCCGCCCGCGGCGATGCTGGCGACCAGGTGGAACGGGCCCAACACGATCACGTCCTCGTCCGCAAGGCTGCGGGACCGGCCGCGGCCGACCGGCAGCGTCTCCTCGTTGATGAACACGCCGTTCGTGCTCAGATCCGTCAGGAGGAAGCCGTCGCCCGACTGGTCGATCCGGCAATGCGTCTTCGACAGCGTCCGCTCCGCATCGGACATAACCCAATCGTTCTCGGCGCCCCGGCCGATCATCATCGTGCCACGTTCGAGCCGGCGCTCCTCGGGCGGGCCTCCATGATCGGCCGTCATCCGAAGTGTCAAGATCATCTCGTGTGCCTCGCGGTGGGCGCCGCGTTGCTCACGGCTGCCGTTGCCGTGTCAAACACCGGGACGGCTGGGCGGGTTGCCGATCCGGCCAAAGGTTTGTGCGCCGACTCTCCTGCTGCAAAGCCCGGCTCCACCGGGGCCGGCGCCGCTTGCGGAACCCGGATGCGCCTGGTCATGACCACCTCCGGATCCAGGATGATGTCCCGCTTGTGGTCCAGCGCCGGCAGGCTCTTGGCCCACGTGTTCCACCCGAGCTTGGGCGCTGTCTGTCCCGCCGAGCCGTCCATGACCAAGTCCGGAACCGCGTCCCGGTGCAGGATCACCTGCACGTCGAACAGCAGGTCGGCCCCGGCATACACCCGCACCAGGTCCACCACGCGGCGGAGCAGCGGCTGGTCGGGCATCAGGTCCAGCATCTCCGGCCGGTGCACCGGGCCGATCACCACCCGGAAGGCGCTCTGCACATCCCACACCCGCGCCCCCGCCACCGCATCGACGCCCAGCGCGCAATACTGCGCCGGTTCGCCGGGCCGGGGCAGGCGGCTCTGCTCGGCGGCGGCAACCGGCAGCCACCGGCCGGAAAACTGCTCGATCGCGACCGGCATGCCCAGATAGTCGGCAAGCATCGCCTGCAGCGCGCTGGCCGGCCGCGTACGCCCGCTGAACAGCCCGGCGTAATACAACACCACCTCGTCCGGCACCGCCATCCGCTCGCGCAGATGCGGCGTGCCCAAGCCGGCCAGCGCCAGCATCGCCCGGCTGACCGGATCGGTTCCGATCCGCGCCGCAGCGGGCGCCTGTCCAGCCACCCCGCCGCCGTCGCGCTTGGGCGAGCGCTCGGCTGGCCAGCCGGTCGCGGCCCGCTGCACCTGCAACGAGAGCCGATACTTCTCCGAGGCTTGCAGGAACAGCGTCGACAGACGGTGATTGAACAGATCCAGGAACGCCGGAAGCGACACGTTCCGCAACCGGTCGGCGCGCTGCACCAGCTCGCTGTAGGCCTGCGGCAACACGCCGAGCGGACCGGTCAGGCCCAGGAATGCGCTGTGGACGCGCGTGCCGCCTGGCCCGGGCCGCACGGCGGCGACCGGTGCCGGCGCGAATGCCAGCCCACGTTCGGCCAGGATCTGGATCGGGCCGATTGCTGCGCCCGCCGGCTCGTTCTCGGCCGGCGCCGGGCCGAGCTCGGCCAGCCGCAGCGCCTGCAACCCTTCGAAGCGGTGCGGGGCCGTCTGCAGCCGGTCCGCCACGGTGCGGTGCAGCGCGGTCACAGCAGCGGTCGCTCCCCCGCGCGCGCGGGAAACGTGCACAGCGCGTCGCCGCGCCCCTGCAGCCGCACGGTCAGGCGGGAAAAGCTGTTGATGCTGGTGTAAAGGCCCAGGAACCGGTCGATCACGCTCGCGAACACGTAGGCGCCGCTCCCCTCCAACCGCCCGGCGTCGAGCTCGAGCATCACATCCACCCCCCGGCAGATCGCCCCGCTGCCGGGCAGGCGGGCCGTGCCGCGGCGGCTGCTGATCGACCGTACCGCGTCCAACGCCGCCCGGGTCTCCGGGATGTCGCGCGGGTCGTGCAGCTGCAGGATCGCGCGCAGCGCCTCGGCGCCCTCCAGATCGTCGGTCAGCGACAGGTGGTTCAGCGACAGTTGTGAGATCAGCCCCCACGCCATGCGCCGCCCCTGTGGTGGCCGCAGCGTGCGCGTGGGCGGCGTCAGGCACCGAACCGACGTCACCTCCGCCGCGCCGTCCATCATCGACACGCGCGGGCGGCTGCCGCCATAGGGCAGGTGCCGCGGCAAATCGCGGTTGAGGCACGTCGTCGCGACCGCCAGGATGCCGTCGGTCGGCGAATTGGGACCGAGCTCGCCATCGACGATGGCGATCGTCACGTCCGTGCTGTCGTCGCCCTCCGTCAGCCGCCGCCGCTGCGTCGTGTAGTACAGCGTCTGCCGTGCCGGGTCCGGGGCATGGTGGCTGGCAAAGAACGGCAGTACCGGGCGGGTCTGGCGCCCGGCCTCGCTCAGCGTCACCGACTCGATCGCGAACACTTCGCGCGTCGCGTGGCGGCGGGCATCGGGCACGACCGTGTACTCGGCCGTCTCGTGCGACAGCGCGACCGGTTCGGCGCGCTGGCTGAACAGGTTGACGATCGGCGTGCAACCGAGCACCAGGCTGTCCGGGCCGACATGGCGCTCCAGCTCCGGCACGGCACGATCGAAGTAGAAGAACAGCTCGATCCGGCGCCCGCCGCTCCGCAGCGTCTTGGCGCTGAGGCCGGCCAGGTCGACGAACATGAACTTCGCTGGAAAGCCAAAGTACTCGTGCAGCAGACGGTAGCCGGCGAACGACCGCGGCGAGTAGGGCAACAAGCCCTCATCCGGCTCGAACCCCGCCGGCGACACGGCCTGCCGCCCGAGGAACACCGCTCGCTGATCCTCCGGATGGTCCCCGACCGCAACGCCGACCAGGTTGTTGCACAACAGCTCGTACAGCGCGCTGCCATGCTGCGGCAGCCCGCCAAGATAGAACCGCAGACGATCGAGGCCGAGCGTCTCGAAGGTCATCCCGGGCGAGAGGCATTCGAGCACCACGCGCAGGCTGCAGGCCGCCCGGTCCGAGAACGGCCCAGCCGGCGCGACCAGCGGACGCACGCCGATCGACGCCGTCCGTACCGCGACCGGCCACAGCTCGAGGTCCTGCGTCGTCCGGTAGCGGCACGCCTCGCCCTCCACCGGCTCCATTTCCAATGGCGTGTGCCGCGGCACGCGATAGCTTCCGTCCATGTCTTCCAGTGGCGCGAAGCAGGCAATCGAGGCGGACGGGAACGGTGCCAACGTGTGCGGATAGAGCGCGCCGAGCAGGCTTGCCGTCAGCTCCGGGAACTCGTCGTCCAGCTTCTGGCGGATGCGCGCAGCGACGAGCGCGAACGCCTCGATCAGCCTGGCCACATGCGGGTCGTCGACCGCGTCGGCACTCAGCCGCAGCCGCCCGGCGATCTTCGGATGCGCGTCGGCGAACTCGCCTGCCAGGTTCCGCAGGTAAGCCAGCTCCTGGTCGTATAGCGGCAGCAGCTGGTCAGACATCGCTCGCCTCGGCGACGCTGAAGCGCAGGGTGGTCGGGTTGATCGAGGAGGCGAACAGCACCGGCGTCGGCCCCACCAACAGCACGACCGTCGCCTCGATCCGCAGCCGCAGCACGCGCTCGGCGCTCTCCCGCGGGTCGAGCACGGAGACGCTGACGTTGCGCAGCCGCGGCTCGAACGTCCGCACCGCCTCCTCGACTTTGGCCGCGAACACCTGCCGCTGCTCGCGCGTGGCCAGGTTGGCGCCGATGAAGTCGGCCACACCATAGCTGAGCAGGGACGTGCGGAGCTGCCGCAGCCCGGGTGGCGGGGTGACGTGGCAGCGCCGGGCATTGAGCAGCGCTTCGAGGTCGCGGCACAGGCTTTCGAGCGCGTCGCGCGTCTGCGACTGGCGCGTGCGCGGCGGGTCGACGAGCAGATCGGGGGCGTTGTCCAGCAGGCGATCGAGCACCGAGGGCGCGCTCAGCGCGACGCCGCTCATGACACGGCAGGCGATCGGTCGAATCGGATGTCGGTGATCTCGAGGATCGGCCTGGCCTCCTCGCCCAGCAACAGCACGCGCTGGCCAACCCCCGTCGCGGCCCCGCCCGGCGCCTCCCGCCAGTCGGTCGACATCGCCAGCCGCTGGCGTTCGTCGGCGCCCGGGTCGACGTACTGCGCGGGCACGACGATGTCAGCGACCCGGCCATCCCAAAGCGTCAGCCGCGCCTCCCGCCAGAGCAGATCGATCGGCCGCTGCGGCGGCGAGAAGGCGACCGCTTCCACCTTCGCCAGATCGGTCCACATGTAGTGGCCGTCGTGGGTCAGGATCTCCCAGAACCAGGCGCAGCGGTCGTCGACGTCGCGGATGTCGTCGAACGGGGTTCCGTCCATGGTTCCTGCAAGATGCGGGCGGGCGTTCTCTGCGGCCTCCAGCGCCGCTGCGGTCGCAGGGCCGTCGCCTGCCCGCAGTGCGAGCGCGAGCGCCAAGGCGGCCCGCTCGGCAGCGCTTGGTTCGGCCAGCAGGGCCGGGACGGCCGCGGCCTCGAACCACGCTTCGCGCGCCACAGCTGCACGGATCAGGTGGCGCATGCGGGCCAGCGCCACCGGGCGGTCGACGGTCTGTTGCGCGACGACGGCGAGCTGCGCCTCCGCCCGGTCGAACGCGCCCGCAAGGCAGAGCAGCTCGGCGAGCGTCGAGCGCGCCGCAGCGTCGGTCGGGTTGGCGCGGACGCGGGCAAGCAGCTGGGCGGTCGCGTCGCCGAGCCGACCCTCGGCCAAGGCGGCGCGGATGGCGGCGGGGACATCCTCGGCAGGCGGCGACATCGAATGTTTCCTCAGCGGCGTTCGCTCGCCAGGTCGGTCACCAGGCGGAAGCTGGTGGCGATGCTGTCGAGCTGGAAATGGGGTTGCAGCCGGATGGTGCAGCCGAGCGCGCCGGGGCGGCCGGCGATCTCACGCACGTCGATCGACGCCTCGCGCAGCGGGAAGCGCGCCCGCATCTCGTCGGTGGCGCCGTCGGAACCGAGGCAATACTGGTTCAGCCAGGCGTTGAGCTGCCGCTCGACGTCCTTGGCGCCCACGTAGCCGCCGACCCGGTCGCGGATCATGACCAGCAGGTAGTGCGAGAAGCGCGACACGCATAGCACGTATTGCAGCATCGACGAGATGCGCGCGTTCCAGGTCGCCTCGTCGCGGTCGTAGCGCGCCGGCTGGTGCAGCGAGGCGTTGCTGTTGAACAGCAGCGCCGTGGAGTAGGGCGCCGCCGTGACGGGCACGATCCCGAGATCGCTCAACTGCTGCTCCTGGACGCCGCTCACGCGGATCTCGAGCGGGGGCTGGGCAGCGATGCCGTGCGCGTCCGTGGTGAAGACGTAGGCGGGAAGCTCGGTCACGAGGCCGCCGGCGACGCGGTCCTGCGGCACGCCGCGCAGGTCGGCGAACCAGCCGCTCTGGTCGAAGCGACGGATGATGGCGACGGCAAACACGAAGGCGGCATTGCCCCAGAGCAGCCCCTCGCCGGCGGCCCCAAGGTCTTCGGCATAGCGGAACCCGTCATAGCGCCGCCGGTCGTCGGGCTGATACGGCCGGCGCAGCAGCACGCGCGGCAGCACCACGCCGAGGAACCGCGTATCCTCCCGCTGCCGCAGCGTGCGCCAACGCAGGTGCTCCGGCCCGTCCAGCGACGCCGCCAGGTCGAGCCCGCCCATGGTCCCGAACCCATCGAGGCCCAGCAGCCGTGGCGCGGCGCCCAGCAGCACCGGGCAGAAGGCGGCGGCGCCCACCGCGGCCAGACCCTGCAGCGCCGCGATATCGTCGGTTGGCTTGCCGCGCCCCGGCCGGTGCGCGATGGCGAAGTCCGCCATCAGCAGCCCCAGCGGATACCCGCCGGGCGATCCGATCTCCTCGCTGTAGATCAGGCGAAACAGATTGCTCTGGTCGAACTCGACTGCCTGGTCGAAGTCCCGGCACACCTCGGGCCATGTCAGGTCCAGCAGGCGCAGCCGCACTTGCCGCGTCTGCCCCACCACGCCCAGCAGCAGCAAGAGCCCGCGCCAAGACGCCTCCAGCGCCTGGAACGGTGGCGCGTGCAGCACGGCGTCGACCTGGCATGACACCGCGGCGTCGATGGCGGCGATCAGCCGCTCGATGTGCGACACCGTGCGCCCGGTGTCGGACGGGCGCACGGTGTCGATCGACATCACGTCAGGCATGGCACGGCCGGGCCTGCGACGGCGTCAGCAACTGCCGCTGCGCCGCGATCAACCCGCCTTCGGGATGCGGGCGACCAGGCGCATGGACGTCGTCAGCTCTTCCAGCTGCAGCCACGGGCGCAACCAGGCGACGGCGTTGTAGGAGCCGGGGCGGCCTGGGATCTCGCGCACCGTCACCTTCGCCTCCCGGAGCGGATACTGCAGCTTCATTGCCTGGCCCGGGTTCTGGTTCGAGTTGGCGTAGTTCTGGATCCAGCGGTTCAGCCAGTCCTCGCACTCTGTCGCCTCCATGAACGACCCGATCTTGTCACGGCCGATCACCTTGAGGTAGTGGGCGAAGCGCGACGTCGCCATAAGATAGGGCAGGCGGGCGGAGATTGCCTCGTTGTCGGTTGCTTCCGGCCTGTCATATTTTTTCGGCTTGTGCGTCGTCTGCGCGCCGAAGAACACCGCATAGTCAGTGTTCTTGTAATGGCACAGCGGCAGGAAGCCGAGCCGAGCGAGCTCATTGTCCCGCCGGTCGGTGATGCCGACCTCGGTCGGGCACTTCAGGTCGCTGTCGCCGTCGTCGCTGCTGAACACGTGCATCGGCAGCGCCTCGACCTTGCCGCCGTTCTCGGCCCCGCGAATGGCCGTGCACCAGCCGTTCTTGGCGAATGCGTCCGTCAGCCGCGCGCCCATCACGAACGCCGCGTTCATCCAGCAATACTCGTCGTGCGGCAGCGCCTCGACCGCGCCGTTCGTGCCGAGCGCGCCCTCCTCGTAGTCGAACTCCTCGATCGGCACCGTCTGCCGCCCGTATGGCAGGCGCGCCAGCACCCGCGGCATCGTCAGCGTGACGAACCGGCTGTCCTCGCTTTCGCGGAAGCTCCGCCAATTCGCATACTCGATCGTGTCGAAGATCTTCTCCAGGTCGCGCGGCCGCGCCAGCTCGGAGAAGTTCTGGAACCCGAACAGGTTCGGGCTCGCCGCCGAGATGAACGGGCAGAACCCGGCCGCCGCAACGCTGGCCATGCCGCGCAGCAGTTCCACGTCCTCATACCCGCGGCTGAACTCGTAGTCGCCGATCAGGGCGCCGTACGGCTCGCCGCCGGGCGTGCCGAACTCATTCTCGTAGACGCTCTTGAAGATTTGGCTCTGATCGAACTCGGTCGCCTTCGCCAGGTCGCGGCCCAGCTCCCGCTTGGTCGCGTTCAGCACCCGGATCTTGAGGTTCGCCGAGGTCTCGCTGTTCATCACCAAGTGCTTCAGCCCGCGCCAGCTCCCCTCGAGCTTCACGAAGTCCGGGTGGTGCATGACGGCTGCGAGTTGCGCCGAGACCTTCGCGTCCAGCGCCGCAATCGCTTGGTTGATGGTGATCGTCAGGTTGCGGCTGTAGCTGACCGTGCCGGACAGCGCCTCCTCGGTCAGCGTGCGCAGCAGCAGCTCGGCCCGGTCCGGCTCGGTCTGCTTCGTGGCTGCGATCGCGCGGTCGAGCAGGCTCGGCTCGGACGCAGCTGCCGCCGGCGTCGCGGCGGCCGCCGGAGCGGTCTGATGATCGCTCATGGTGCGTCCCCGGCCGGGGCGGTCGTCTGTCGGCCGGACAGCTCGGCCGAAAGCCGCTTCATCTCCTCGTCGCTCTGAAGGATTTGCTCGAGCAGCACTTCCAGCTCCTCGGAGCGGTCCGCCTTGGCCAGCAAGTCGCGCAGCTGGTTGCGCTTGGCAAGCAGGTTCTTGAGCGCAGGGATCTGGTCGGCCACACGCGCGGGCTCGAAATCCTCCATCGTGCGGAACTTCAATTGGACGCCGAACTCGCTCTCGTCCCCGCGCAGCGTGTTCTTGACCCGGAACTGCAGCCCGGGCGTCATCCGCGCCAGCACGTCGTCGAAGTTGTCGCGGTCGATCTGGACAAACTTGCGGTCCTTCAACGGCTTCAGCGGCTCGGTCGGATGCCCCGAGAAATCGCCAAGCACGCCGACCACGAACGGCAGCTCTTTCTCGACCTGCGCACCTTCGGTCTCGACCTCGTACTTGATGTGGACCCGGGGGCGGCGGACGCGTTCGAGCTTTTCATGGATGCTTGGCATGATCACGACCTCCAGGACACGTTATTGGCATAAGCGTCGAACCGTTCCGGAAGTTCATCCCCGGCCCGGAGTTTCGGGCCAGATCCCCGCCACGGTCAAATAGGTCCGCCGCACCGTCTCGTCCGGGATCAACTCTGCCAGCAGTTCTGGCAATGACAAGCGGGCCCTGCGGATCAGCGTCTCGAGCGTATAGGCCGTCGTCGAGTTCGGTTCGTGCTCGCGGAAGAAGGCGGCGACCCGGGCCAGTTCGCGCAGGGCGTCCTCGCGCGTATTGAGCGGCGCCGGGCCGGACGGCGCCGGCGTGGGCGCAAGCGCGGACGCGGACTCGACCGAAGCCGCTTCAGGCACGATGGACGGGGCCGCCGCGGCAGCCGCCACCGGCTCTCCGGTCAGCAGGTCGATGCTGAGGCCCGAGATGTCGCGCAGCGCATCCTGGGCTTCCATTAGCGTGTTGGCGATTGTCGACGACGGCGGGGACGCCTCGCCGCACAGCGCGTCCAACCGGTGGGACAGGTCGGTGAAGGCCGACGCCGCGCTGGCGAGCTCGGCATAGATCGCCTTGAAGTCCGCCGCGGACGTCGCCTTCACGGCCTGCTCCAGCAGCGCCGATTCCTTCGCCTTCGTCCCGCGCTTGCGCATGACCATGTAGTGCCATAGCCCGGCCGGCTCGCCCGAACCCGGCGCCGTGATCGGCGCCAAACGCAATGGCTGGATCAAGGCGCCCTCCGCGCCCACGCCGTTCAGCCCAGCCAACGGCGCGACCTTGGCGCTGATGTCCTCAGGGTCGAGCGAGTGCAAACCATCCCAGTAGCGCTCGATCAATCCGTCGATCAGGGCGAACCCATACCGCAGCCCGGCATATCCGTGCAGGCGCAGCGCAGCCTCGGTCAGCCAGACCGCAACCTCCAAATCCTTGCTGCGGTGGGCGAGCACGTCTTCGGCGAGCGCCATGATCTGCCGCCACTCCGGCGACAAAGGCGCCCCTTCCGCTTCCGCTTCGGCCCGCCGCTCCGCCAGCCGGGCGGCGGCGCGGGCGTCCTTTAAGCCGTAGTAGACGGCCGCCCCCTCGCCGTCCTGGCGGACGTCGGTCCCGCACGGCGCCTCGCCCGGGATCGGTGCGAGAAGCTTGTCGAGGTCAAACACGGTTGCGTCCGCTGCTGGACATCATTTGAACGGTTCGGAGCGCCCCTTCAGCCCGGTCGTCTTCGGCTCGAACGCGGCAAACCCGAACGGGACCGTGATCAGTCCAATCTGGTCGGCATCCAGGTCATGCCCGATCGCGATCACGGGACATCCATCCAACTTCTTCCCATGCGACTGGCACTCAGTCGTCCCGAGTTCAAAGATGTCGAACCGATGATCCGCCTCGGCGATCTCCCGCGGGAATGCACCGATCGGCAACGCGATATAGTCGCGCAACAACACCGTCTTCTTTTGAGCTGACGTGATCTTCCCCGAGAACACGTCCCATAATTGGAGCGTGTCGCCTATGAGGACCTTCCGTCCTAGAAGCGCTTCCATCCCGGGCACCTCCAGGAACATCGGCGGCGCCCCGATCACCTCACCGATCGTCCAATCGCCGGAGATTTCGGCGGGGGCGCCGGCATGCGTCTGGCCGATGGCCGGGGCAGTCCCTAGAGCGACGAGGCCCGCAATGGCCAGTCTCACGGCGACCGCTCGGCGCCGAACACGGGCGCCATCACGGCCGAGCGGTCTCGAAACCCGAACTGTGCTTGGCATAGAGCGGGTCGCTCCGGCGGCAGCGGGGCGAAAAGCGGCAGCGGCGACCGCCATTCTACTTCGGCGACCACACGACGGTGATGTCCTTCAGCACGCTGGCGTACGACGATGCGACCGAGCCGCCTTCGCCCTGATGCTCCCGCGATCCGCTGAGCTCGCCGCTGGCGATACCGTAGGATGCGCCGACCTTGCCGCCGACGGTCGTCTTGTCGGATGCCGCGGTCGATGTGTCCGTTTCCGTCGCTCGCACCACGGACGCCTTGAAGATGATGTGGGCATTCGGTACCGCCCCGTAGCGGCACGTGTGGCGTATCATGATGGGCCGGGGACCCGACGCCTCATTGACGAGCGTCGCAACCAGCGTCATGGCGCCGCCGCGTATATCGGCCATCACGCGCGGGAACACCACGGCGCCATTGTCGCCCAACGGCTTCATGCTCCCGAACGGGGCGGTCATGGTGTTGTACACGATCGCGCCGTCCAGGTCGGACAGGCCGACCAGGAACCGGTAATGGCCGACGTTGAACATGTCGGCATCTTCAAACCAGATCTGCAGGTTTGCCGGCTTGAGATGAGACAGAACCCTTCGGTCAGACGTCAATGAGCCGCTCACGCCGGAATCCTTTTCAGCATATCCCCGGCGAACAACGCCGATGGTGGACAAACGATCGCTCACAATCCTGTGATAAGCGCCTCAAATGCGGCCCGACGCCGATTAGGAGCATTGCCGCGATAAAGAAACTTTCGTGACCACTTTCGCCAGTCCACGTCATTACGTGCATAACCCTGGTTCGATCACGCAGGACCTTAGAATACAGCCCACCGGATTGCATCGCCAGTGAACCACTTCGTCCGCTTTGCGTTGTTGCCGCGTGGTTGCTTGGCTACAGGTGCCGGGAGAACCGGTCAGCCGGCGACCTCGCGTGTCTTGACCGATTCATTGGGCGATAAGGGAGCAGCGGATGCCGATCTATCTGAAACTCGAAGGCGGCGAACAGCCCATCACGGGCGACGCGACGCAGACAGAACACCAGGGCTGGATGGACATCACCTCGCTCCATTGGTCCGTCAGCCGCAACGTCAGCACCACTGTCGGCGCCGCGGCGAACCGTGAAGCCTCCGAGCCGAACCTCAGCGAAGTCACGCTGACCAAGACCAGCGACAGCTCCCACGCGGCGCTCTATCAGGCCGCCACCACGGGCAAGCAGCCGATGACTGCGACGATCGACCTCGTCAACACCGGCAACCCGGGTAAGGTCTACTGCCAGTACGTGCTGCAGAATGCCCTCGTCTCGGGCTTCCAGAGCAAGTCGGACGGCGACCGTCCGGCCGAGATCATCACGCTGAACTTCACCCAGAAGAACGTGAACTACACCAAGGAAGACGCCTCGGGGAACCCGACCGTCTCGCGCGCCATGTACAGCCAGGTCACGGCCCAGGCGAGCTGATCCGAAGCGAGCTGACGATGCGCGGCAGGGCGTTCCGATCCGGCGCCCTGCCGGCTCGTTCCGCCGTTCGTGCGCTTGCCCGTCGCCATGGCTGACACACCCGCAGGCGCTCTGACCCGCTTGTCCGAGGCGGACGCACAACTCATCCTCGCCACGATCGATGACGCGTTCCAGGCAACGTTGCACGGACATTACGGCGGCGGCGTCTTTGCCATCCTGAAACGCGGCGGGACCACGCTGTCCGAACAGCCGCTCCGCGACATCCCCGTCGGCCTCGACGCCGCCGTGATCCTCGAGCTGACCCTCCGACCGCAAGCGCCCGGCGGGATCGGCCTGCCCGGTGGTGCCGCCGCCGCTGCGTCCGACGCGGCGCCTGCCTTCGTCGATGCCTCTGCCCTAGCCGTGACGCCGGTCGGCGTCGTCACAATGCTTCCCCCGCCCGACCGCGGCGCCGGGGACATCCACGTCATCACCGAGATCTTCGATGACCACGACCCGAACGAGCCCGCCGACAGTGGCGCCCTCGGCACCGGCCTGCTCCTCAGCCAGGAGCCGCAAGGCGTCGCCGGGCGGATGCCCGGCCGGGGCATCTACGTCGTCCGCAGCGACGCGACCCAGCAGGCCGGCAGCGCATCGGCCCGGCAAGGCCAGCGCGGCTGGCTGCCGCTCCAGCCCCGCGGCAAGGTCAACCGCGGCGCGGGGCTTGGCTCGAACGGCCACCGTCGGCACCCCACGCCTGAGCTGGTAGCGCCTGTTGCCCGCGCACTCCTGAAGCATGTCGGCGACCACATCGCCGCCGCCAACATCGTGGAAGGCCAGTTGGACCGTCTGGTGTTCGGCCTGCAAACAGGCGAGTTTGCGCCCCTATGACCGCCGATCGCCCCCTCCTCCAATAACGGCCCTCAGCATGGACACGCCCGCCTACTCGCAAGTGCATCGCCAGCTCGCGATCCAGACGCCGCTCGGCCCCGACATGCTGCTGCTCGAAGGCATGGACGGCTCCGAATCGCTTTCCTCGCTGTTTGCCTACTCCCTCCGCGTCCGCGCCTTCACCGACAGCGTCGACCCGGCCCAGCTCATCACCAAACCCATCGACTGGCAGCTCCGCGTCGAGCACGACGAGTGGCGCCCCTTCAACGGCCGCGTCGCCACCTTTTCCGGCGGCGAGGCCATGAGCCGCGGCCAGCGCTCCTTCCAGCTCACGATCGTGCCGTGGCTCTGGTTCCTGCAGCACCGGCAGGACAGCCGGGTGTTCCAGAACCAGACGGTCGTCGAAATCGCCACCACCATCTTCGACGAACTCGGCTTCCGCGACTACGACACCTCCGGCCTCGCGCAGGCCTACAAGCCGCGCATCTACTGTGTCCAGTATCGCGAAACGGACTACAATTTCGTCTCCCGTCTCTTTGAGGAAGACGGCATCTTCTATTGGTTCAAGCATGAGCAGGGGAGACATACCCTCATGCTGGCCGATGGCACCCACGCCTGGCGCGACGTGCCGACCGGCAGCCTGCCCTACAACCCGCCCAACATCTTCAAGAACAGCGTCACCGGCTGGACCCACCACCAGGCGTTCCGGTCCGGCAAGACCACGACGACCGACTACAACTTCCAGAACCCGAATAATTCGCTGCTGACCAGCACCAGCGGCACCTCGCCCGTGCCCTCGGCCGAGCAGTTCGAGATCTTCGACTTCCCCGGCCGCTACGGCCAGCGCGATCGCGGCGAGGGCGTCAGCCGCCGCCTCATGGCCGGCCACGAGAAAGGCCAGGATACCATCTCGTCGGCCAGCCGCGCCCGCACCCTCTCGCCCGGCAACCGCTTCACCCTCGAAGGCCACCCGGTCGCGGCCGAGAACCAGAGCTACGCCATCGTCTCCATCGTCCACCACGCCAGCGACCCGACCTTCGACAGCGTCGGCAAGGGCGCGCCCAAATACCAGAACACCTTCACCTGCCTGCCGTCCAAGGTCGACTTCGTGCCGGAACAGCGTACCGAGAAGCCGGTCATCCCCGGCATTCAGAGCGCGGTCGTCACCGGCCCGGCCGGTGAAGAGATCTACACAGACCGCTACGGCCGGGTGAAAGTCCAGTTCCACTGGGACCGCCGCGGCCAGAACAACGAGAGCAGCAGTTGCTGGCTGCGGGTCGCGCAGCCCTGGGCCGGCAAGGGCTACGGCGGCCAGACCATCCCCCGCGTGGGGATGGAGGTGCTGGTCGGCTTTCTCGAGGGCGACCCGGACCAGCCGATGATCATCGGCGCCATGCCCAACGCGAACACTCCCGTGCCCTACGACCTGCCCGGCAACCGCACCCGGATGGTCTTTCGCAGCCAAACCTACAAGGGCGAGGGCTTCAACGAACTGGCCATGGAGGACCAGACTGGCGTCGAGCGGCTGCACCTGCACGCCCAGCACGACCACACCGAGAAGGTCGGCAACAACCACACCCAGCGGGTCGACGCGCACCAGGTGCAGTCGGTGGGCGGCAGCCGCAGCGTGGAGGTCGGGGGCAACCAGAAGCACGAGGTGGGCGGGTCGATGAACCTCACCGTTGGGGGCACAGGGGCGGCGGCGCCGATGGTCGCGGCGGGGGCTGCGGCGTTGGCGGGTGCCACGGCCGGGTTGCTTGGGCAGGCGGGCGGGGGCGGGTTTGCGCCAAGCGTGGGGGCGATGGCGCTGGGATTCCTCGGCGGGGACGGGCTTGCGGCGCGGCAGGGCGTGGTGGCTGGGCCGAGCCCGCGCGCGGACGCCGGGCAGAATCTGGCTGGCGCCGGCAGCGGGCTCGCCAGCGCCGTCGCCGGGCTGTTCGGGATGTCTGGCGTGATGAACACGGTGGTCGGCGCCTACAAGTCCGACACGGTGGGCGTCGCCAGCGCCGAACAGGTCGGCGTCGCGAAGGTCGTCAACGTGGGCGTGTCGTTGGCGACGCAGGTCGGGCAGTCGATCACGACGCAGGTCGGGCAGACGTATTCGCTTTCGGTGGGCACGACGTCGAGCACCGAGGTGCAGCAAGCCATGACGATCGACGTCGGCCAGACGTTCGACATCCGGGTGGGCGAGCGGTTTTCGGTCACGGTCGGGCAGACCCGGCTCGAACTGGACAAGATGGGTACGGTCGCCATCGAAGGCGCGGTGACGGTGCTGATCAAGGGAGCCGCGGCGCAGCTGACGGTGGGGCCGGGCCCAGTCCTCTACACCCCGGCACTCGTGCCAGGCGCCTCGCCACTCCCCCCAGCCATGTGCCTCAAGCAAATGGCCCTGTCAGGCGCACCGTTCGTGCGGAACTGAGCGTGGCTGAGCCCGAGCCGCACGAGCCCGCGGTGACCCGGCCGCCGCCTGCGGATCTCCCGGCCAGGCTTGCCGCGGTGGTGTCGCGGATGCCGGGTCCGGTGTTCACACCACATGCCAAGCGATGCTGCTTCACAGGAGGCGCTTGAAGGCAGGTTGCCACGAGGCAGCGGACCAGCAATCCAAATGCTTAAGACCGATCAAAAAAAACGCTGAGTAGCGGAAGCAGCGAGATGGCCAGAGACTTTCAACGTATGCAGACCGATTTGATTAAACGCGGCCGATACATGGAGGCGTTTGACAACGATGCTGCGGATGTCAGACGAGTCGCTCGCTACGCGGGCGACCCGGGCCGGTATGATGAGGCGATCAAGGAAGCTCAAGACTATGCAGAGTGCGTCGAAAAGAACCGAGTGCAACCGATACAAGACAAGAAGGGAAACCAACCTTGATTTGGCAAATAAATAGTTACATCGGTGCTGGAAATCTACTATTTGGGATGTCTCCATCGACCGTTGCGACATTCGTTGGTGAGCCGGAAAGCACCTACTCTAATGAACGTTTGCATTTACGGGAGTACAGAGCAGACGTAACCTATCCGACTCTCGATTACACCCAAGATGGACTTGTAGAAATAAGTTTCCATCGAGAGTGCAAAGATCTCGTGTTTGATGGCTTGTTTGTCTTCAGCGAGAACCAGCATAGTGTGATCGAAAGACTCATTGAACTAGATTGCCATATGCTCGGCGAGTATTATGGAATCGTAGTCTCTTTGAAGCTTGGTATAAGCTTTTCTGGCTTTTATCATCTCAATGACAGCAACAAAGGCTTTGGTTGTTTCAGGCGTGGCCATTGGGACAACGCTACTAAAGAGATGTCTCCACTCCCAAGCAAACCTGACAGGTGGCCAACTGAGGAGGACGAGGAGGAGGACGTGTAGATAGCCTAACCCAAGCGTCGCTGGCGACCGGGCGCCAGGCCGCCTATGTGCGCCGGGTTGCCCCGGGCCATGTCGCCAAGTTGTCGGACGCGGAGCTGCAGGCGCTGGCCGGACGACACCAGCAGGAGGCGTTGGCGCTTGGCATACGTCAGGACCGCGAGACGTTCATGTGGTCATTCCTGCGGGTGATGAGCACCGGGGATCTATCGCAAGAGCCTGATGTGACGCACTTCATGGCTGATCCGAGACACGGGTCCGATCGGTGAACCGCGGCTGCGGCACTTGTATGACATGCGAACCGACCTGCTGCGGGAGATGCATTGAGTGAGTGGGCTGGCGCTTCGAGGCCTGATGTATTTGGGTTCGCCCGCCATTGCCGCATTCGGTTGGGTGTGGCAGCACACGGTCGGCACGCCGTCGGGTCCAACCATCAGCCCCGCACAGCAATCCGACGACGCCAAGCACGAGGCGGGCAAGGAACAGGGTACGCCGACGGCGACTTGTCCAAGCTGTCCACCAGCGGCAAATACCCGCCCGCCGAGTATGGCTCCCATAAAGGTAACAAGAGACGAAGCTCTAGGAAAGCTGAGAAAAGACAACGGCTTTGCAAACGACCATAAGCCGGACAACCGAGCGCAAAAATCCAAAAACGAACTACGCTGGTCCGGGACAGCCATTCGATGTACTAAGGAAGTAAAACGGTCAGCAAGGAGCACAGTATGCAAACATCCCATGGCTACATCGACCTAACAGACTATGTTGGCTCTGTGACGGCGACCGAGCTCAACGGGCAGTTGGCAACACTTCTGGTCACCGCTAAAATCCAGCCAACAGAGACAAACTATGACGATATGATCATAAGCTGCTGGACTAGGCTAAGTTCGAGCATCGACGAGCTTTTTGAGCAAGGTTATTTCCCTTGGCTGATGCTCGCCGGCGCCAACCTCTCATTGATAAGAGAGCTTCGTATAAGAATTTCGCACTGGTAAGCGCATTGCGAAAATGCGGCATAGATCCGTTAGAGTCAGTAGACCGCGACTACATAGATGATGGAAATATCAGAGCTGTTGGTTTGTACCAAATTACAAACACCGACATTGTTAAAAGTTTAGTATTCTTATCCAAGAGTAGCTGGGCGCTGATGATCTTGACGCGGAAACAGCGCCTAGAGCTGGAGACTGGTTTGAAGAGACTGTACCATGCTGCCAACTCAGTAAAGACCCAATATGGACTCGCGCTGAATTGGGAAATGGTAGCTTATGAAAATGCACTATCAGGCGATGTAGTAGTAGGTGTGCTTGGAACCGCTGACGAGAAGTGGAGAAGCATCGTGGTGTCCTTCGATCGGAATTCACCAATACTGAACTTATTGCGCATAATCTGAGCTAGATTGGACGGGCAGGTGGCAACGCATGCAAGCGTCTACGCGACTGCATCCGCTACGCGCACCGACTGAGCTCGTTGACGCTCGACCTGTAACGCAAAGGCGTCGCGTTCCACCACGGCTGGATCGTCTCGCGGGCTCGCGGCAACATCTCCGCGCGCGCGGCGAGACCTTCAGGCGGCGAGTTGGGTTGCTGGGGGAACGAGGGGGCTGACGACCTCGTGGCGATGGCCGGCCTTCAGCGCAAAGGCGGGCATGAGCATCTGTGGGGCGACGACGACTTCGCCGCTGTTATCGCGCAGCTCGAAGCGGCCGTCGATCACGTCCAGCACACTGACATCCGCTTCCATGCCGGGCTTCAATGCGCCGATGCGGTCGGAGAGGCCGATCATGATCGCGGGATTGCTGGTCACGGTGGCGATAATCTCGGGCAGGGGCAGGCCGAGGGCGAGCAGCTTGGTCATGGCGTTGGTGAGGTTGAAGGGGGCGACGCCGAAGAACGGGTTGGCGCTGACTTCGGCTGCGGCGTCCGGAATCCGCACGTTATAGCCGTGCATGTCCGCGCCGAGGGTGGTGGGGCGGATGCCGGCGGCGATGGTGCGGCGGGCCATGTCGAAGCTGAAATGGCTGCCGTGGCCGACGTCGACGGTGACGCCGCGGCTGAGCGCTTCCCAAACGACCGGATGGA
This sequence comes from Acetobacteraceae bacterium, assembly GCA_965213855.1. GTDB lineage: Bacteria > Pseudomonadota > Alphaproteobacteria > Acetobacterales > Acetobacteraceae > JBBROS01. Next base: position 290,668 of record CBDCAA010000008.1, read on the forward strand.
CCTCGCCGGTTTCGGCGCTGATGAAGCCGCCGGGGTGGCGCGTGAAGGGGTGGGCGAGGACGTCGCCCGGCTCCATCAACGGGATGAGGGCGCGGACGACCTCGTCGGGGTCGACGGTGGTGGAGTCCTTGGTGGGCCAGAGCTGGCCGAGGTGGATATAGAGGGGTAGCCCGGCCTCTGAGGCGATTTGCTTGCCAAGGCGGATGACGTCGAGGCCCCAGCGGGAGGCGCCGCCGATCTCGGCATGGGCCTTGATACCGCGGACCAGGTCCTTGTTGTCGCGGGCGGCCTTGACAGTGGCTTCGACGTTGACCTGGTCGGGGCCATACAGCTCCGGATAGAGATGGCCCTCCAACCCGCCGACGAGGTAGGCGGAGAGGAAGCAGAGCACGCGGGTTTCGGCGGGCTCGACGATGAATTTGCGGAAGCCCGGGAGGGTCATGCAGCTGGGGCCGCCCTGGTCGAGCACGGTGGTGACGCCGGATTGCAGGCCCACCATGTCGGCGTCCAGGCCGAACTTGCCGGTGACGTGCTGGTAGACATGGGCGTGGGTGTCGATCATGCCGGCGATGACGACCTGGCCGGCGACGTCGATCACGCGGGTGGCGGGGCCGGCGGGCAGGTTCGGGCCGACGGCGGCGATCCGGGCGCCGGTGATGGCGACGTCGGCGATGGCGTCGAGTGCCTGGGCCGGGTCGATGACGCGGCCGCCGCGAAGGATTGTGTCGAACTGCTGGTCCACCGCGATGCTCCCGTCCTAACGTGCGGACCAGTGTGCGCAGGTCCAGGGTCCGGCGCAACGAACGTCGCGTGTTGGGAGACGATCGGGCATGGATGGCGGGCGTCGGGGCGGCGAGGGCGTGGGCCGGTCGGTGCCGCGCAAGGAGGACGACCGTTACCTGCGCGGGCGGGGCCAGTTCATCGCCGATATCCGGCCGGCCGGCACGCGCGACCTGGCCTTCGTGCGCAGCCCGGTGGCGCACGCGCGGGTCGTGTCGATCACGAAGCCGGTGGGGTTCGAGGCTTCGGTGTTCACGGCGGCGGACCTGGCGGGCGTGCGACCGATCACGGCAGTGTCGGGCCTGCCAGGGTTCAAGCCGTCCGCGCAGGAGGTGCTGGCGACGACGGTGCGGCATGTGGGGGAGGCGGTGGCGGTGTGCGTGGCCGCGAGCCGGGCGGAGGCGGAGGACCTGGCCGAGCAGGTCGAGGTCGAGTGGGCGGAGCAGCCGGCGGTGAGCGACATGCTGGCGGCGCAGTCGGCCGGGTCGGCGCCGCTGCATGCCGGCTGGGGGGACAACGTGTTCTTGGCGACGCATGTCGACGTCGGCGACGCGGGGGTGCGCCATGGCGCGCCGATCGTGGTGCGGCGCACGCTGCAGACGGCGCGGCAGCATATGGCGCCGATCGAGGGGCGGGGCGTGGTGGCGGAATGGGACCGCCGGCTGGAGCAGCTGGTGCTGCACACGTCGACCCAGATGCCGCATATCGTACGGACCGGGCTGGCGGAGTGCCTGAACCTGCCGCAGGAGGCCGTGCGGGTGATCGCGCCCGACGTGGGGGGCGGGTTCGGCTACAAGGGCATCCTGTTGCCGGAGGAGGTGGTCGCCGGGTTCCTGGCCCGGCGGCTGGGGCACCCGGTGCGGTGGATCGAGGACCGGCGCGAGTCGCTGACGGGCAACGCGAACTGCCGCGAGCATCATTACGAGCTGGTGGCTTATGCAACGGCGGATGGGCGGCTGCTCGCGCTGGACGCGCTGGCGACGGTCGATGCGGGGGCGTATTCGGCGTATCCGTTCTCGGCCTGCCTGGAGGCGGCGCAGGTGGCCAGCATCCTTCCGGGTCCCTACGACTTCCCGGCCTACCGCTGCAGCACCTGGTCGGTGGCGACGAACAAGCCGCCGATCCTGCCGTATCGCGGGGTGGCGCGGGCGGGCGTCGCCTACGCGATGGAGACGATGATCGATGCGGTGGCGCGGGAGGCGGGGATCGAGCCGCACGAGGTGCGGCTGCGCAACCTGGTCCCGGCCGAGGCGATGCCGTTCGACAATATCACGGCCAAGCATTTCGATTCCGGCGACTACCCCGAGTGCCTGCGGCGGGTGGTCGCGGCGATCGACGTGCCGGGGTTCCGGGCGCGGCAGCGCGCCGCGACCGGTCCGGTGCGGCTTGGGTTGGGGATGGCGATCTTCTGCGAGCAGGCGGCGCATGGGACGTCGGTGTATGCGGGGTGGGGGATCCCGATGGTGCCGGGGCACGAGCAGGCGGCGGCGCGGCTGACGCCGGATGGCGGGCTGGAGATCCGGGTGGGGATCCAGTCGCACGGGCAGGGGCTGGAGACGACGCTGGCGCAGGTGGCGCACGAGGTGCTGGGCGTGCCGGTGGCGCGGGTGCGGGTGGTGCATGGCGACACCGGGACGACGCCGTATTCGACCGGGACCTGGGGCTCGCGCTGCATGGTGATGGCCGGCGGCGCGGTGGCGGCGGCGTGCACCGAGCTGGCGGCGCGGATCGCGGCCATCGGGGCGCACCTGCTGCAGGCGGACGTGCGGGACGTGGTGGTGGAGGCGGGCGCGGTACGGGGCCCGGTGGGCAGCGTGGACATCGCCGAGGTGGCGCACACCTTCTATCGCCGGCCGCAGGACTTGCCGGAAGGGGTCGATGGCGGCGGGCTGGAGGTGACGGCGGGCTACCGGGCGGTGCGGGACAGCGGCACGTTCAGCTATGCGGCGCATGCCTGCACGGTGTCGGTCGACACGCGGTCGGGCGCGGTTGCGATCCTCGATTATGCGGTGTGCGAGGATGGCGGCGTGCTGGTGAACCCGATGATCGTCGATGGCCAGGTGATCGGGGGCGTGGCGCAGGGCATCGGGACGGCGCTGTATGAGGAGATGGGGTTCGACGCGGCGGGACAGCCGTCAGCGGCGACCTTGGCGGACTATTCGTTGCCGGGGGCGACTGAGGTGCCGGTGCTGCGGATCGAGCACATGGAGACGCCGTCCCCCTACACGCGGTTCGGGCAGAAGGGGATCGGCGAGGGAGGCGCGATCGGGCCGCCGGCGGCGATCGCGAATGCGGTGAACGACGCGCTGGCGGGGCTCGGCGCGCGCGTGGACCGGCTGCCGATCACAGCCGCGCGGGTGCTCGAGGCTCTGATCGCGGCGGGTGCATGAAGGCGAGTGCGTTCGGGTGGACGGTACCGGATGGGCTGGAGCAGGCTGCGGCTCTGTTAGCCGATGAGGACAGCCGGGCGATGTCGGGCGGGCAGTCGCTCGGGCCGATGCTGAACCTGCGGGTGGTGCGGCCGGCGATGGTGGTGCCGCTGGCCGGGCTGGCCGGTCTGCGCGGGGCGGAGGAGACGGCGGACGCGGTCACGCTCGGGGCGGCGGTGACGCATGCGGCGATCGCGGATGGGCGGACGCCGGACCTGGCGGGCGGCGTGCTGGCGCGGGTGGCGGCCGGGATCGCGTATCGGGCGGTGCGCAACCGCGGGACGATCGGCGGCAGTCTCTGCCATGCGGACCCGGCGGCAGACTGGTTGACGACGTTGACGGCGCTGGGGGCGGTGGTGCTGACGACGCGGCGGGCGGTGGCATTGCCCGGGTTCGTCACCGGGCCGTACCGGACGGTGCTGGCCCCGGGCGAGATCGTGCGGGCGGTGCGGGTGCCGCGGCCGGCGGCAGGGTTCGGCTGGGGCTATGCGAAGCTGTGCCGCAAGCCCGGGGAGTTCGCGCATGCGATGGCTGCGGCGCTGGCCTGGCCGGGCGGGCGGCGGCTGGCGATCGGCGCGCTCGGCGGGCCGCCGCAGCTGCTGACGGATGAGCGGGCCTGTGTGGCCGGGGCGGAGGGGGCACTGGGGTTCCTGGGCGCGGTCGAGCGGCGGATGCTGATCGAGGCGGTCGCGCGGGCGCTGGCGGAGGCGGGTGGGTGACGATGGTCAGCCTGACCGTCAATGGGCGGGCGGTAACGGAGGAGGTGCCGCCCCGGCTGCACCTGGCGGATTTCGTGCGCGAGCGGCTGCTGCTGACGGGCACGCATCTGGGGTGCGAGCATGGCGTGTGCGGCGCCTGCACGCTGCTGCTGGACGACGAGCCGGTCCGGTCCTGCATCACCTATGCGGCGGCCTGTGACGGGGCCGCCGTGCGGACGATCGAGGGGCTGGAGGACGACCTTGTCGCCACCCGCCTGCGGGCGGCGTTCACGGCGCACCACGCGCTCCAGTGCGGGTATTGCACGCCGGGGATGCTGGTTGCGGCGCGCGACATCGTGCGGCGGCTGCCGGATGCGACGGATGACGTCGTGCGGCTGGAGCTGTCGGGCAATCTCTGCCGATGCACCGGTTACAACGGCATCGTGCGGGCGATCCGACAGGTGCTGGAGGAGCGGCTGGAGACGGGGTTCGCACGCGGGGACGCGGTTGCGGGGACGCGGTTCGGCGGCGGGGCGGCCGAGATGCCGGCTTCGGTTGCGCCGAGAGCGGAGCCGGATGGGAACGGGCTGCGGCAGAGGCTGCGATTCGACGTGCCGCCGGACGTGCTTTGGGCGGCGGTGCGGGACCCGGCGGCGATCGTGTCGTGCGTGCCCGGCGCCGTGCTGACCGGCGTGGCGGGCGATGTGGTCATGGGGGAGATGGCCCTGGCGCTCGGGCCGGTGCGGGTGCGGTTCTCGGGGCGGGCGACGGTCTCCTACGACGACACGTCGCGGTCGGGTGTCGTGCAAGGCGGGGGGAACGATGTCGTCGGCGCGAGGGGGGGTGGAGGCACGCGGCTGTCGGCGTCGGCGCCGTTCCGGGTAGAGGCGGACGGGGCCGGGTCGACGCTGGCGTTGGACATCGCCTTCACCCTGAGCGGGCCGCTGGCGCCGCTGGCGAAAACCCGGGTCGTCGCGCTGGTCGCGGACGAGATCGCAACGGCATTCGCGGCGACCCTGCAGGCGCGGTTGACGGGTCAGGCGGTGCCGCTGGCCCGGTTCGGGGCAGTGCGGCTGCTGTGGCGGGTTATGGGGGCGTGGGTCCGTCGACGGTCGACGAAGCCGGCGGATTGAGGGCTCCACAGACGGCTGGAAATAAGCTACGAGCCTCGGCATGGCCAAGTGGCCGGATGCGGGCGTGGTGGAACTGGTAGACGCGCCGGATTCAAAATCCGGTTCCGAGAGGAGTGTCGGTTCGATTCCGACCGCCCGCACCACCAAATATAAGTCTGAGTGTCGTCCGTCCGAGGTCTTTTGAACACGCCAACAAATTCGGATTTGCATCACTGATTTTGCAACAAGTCATCGCCGTTTCGGGTCCAAATGCGGTTGAGCTTGATCGTAACGGTCCCTAAACGACGGCTTGGGGTTTGAGCAGGACGACGCGCAGCGAGCGGACGTGCATGTGATGCCCGGCGGAATTGGCCGGGATCTTGCCGCCATATTCCATGGTCAAAGCCTCATCAGGCGGTCCGCGGCCCCATGAATCACCGCCGGTTGATGGGCAAGCTCATGCCGAACATAACAAGCTAGGCCAGGATATGTAGTTGCCTTCGCTCCCCAGTCCGGGTGCTCGACAACTGTCAGAGCGCGCGATGAGCCTGACGAGCTCCGTCGGTGGTGGTACTACATCTCATCACTGGGACCTTAGCCTGAGTGTGTCGCCTTACAAGCTCGGGGTGGAACATAGGCCTGATCGACAGGTTATGCTTCAACGTCGACGCCGCTCCTCCGCCGTTTCGGCCCGCCTGCGTCTAACGGAGTTTGGTCGGAACGAGGCGGTCAAACGCGGTCATCAGCGACCTCAAACAGCCTGCGTCGGCGCGCTGACGGGACCATGCGCTTTTCGCGAATTAGCATGAAACTTGCATCATCGAACTGCTATTTGTTTAGTTACGATCGCCAGGGCGGCGAGGAGACGTGCCTCATGTTGTGCGCCAAGGTAGAGCCCATCTCAGCGTCGCCATCCGGAACCAGGGGCGCCCTCCAACGCTGCCGTGCGGTTCTCGCGGCGTGTTGCCGTTAACGGCCCCGATGGCAAAGGTTCGTGTGATCGTTATCTCGCCGAATTTGTTCCTGCGAGAGGGCGTTCGACGTCTGTTGGACGACACGACATACGAGATCGTCGCGGATGCGCCCGCACTCTGTCGCGTTGCCCCGGTTCGCGACGGGATGCTCATCGATCTCGTGATCTGGAGCCCGGGCACCACGGACGATCTCGAGGCGGAGATCGCTCACGCGCGCACGCTGCTGTCGTTGACGCCATCAGCTCGCCTAGTGGCCTTGCTGGACACGCTCGACGCCCCTGTCGTGTGTCGGTTGGCTGCGTTGGGGGTCGATGCGATCCTATCTTACGGCACGCCGAGCGAGGTCTTCCCGCGCATGCTCGACATCGTGCTCATGGGGCAGCAGGTGTTTCCGGCCGTCGTCGCGCAGGTGGCCGCGGCAGCCGTGGCGAGTGAGGCCGGCTTGCCGGCGGCGCCCCTGCCGTCCTCGGTTGCCTCGGCGGAGGCGGTCAGCGAGGCAGGCCTGACGGATCGGGAGGTTCAGATCCTGAACTGCCTGGTGAGTGGGTCGTCGAACAAGAGCATCGCCCGGCAACTCCTCGTCACGGAACCGACGGTCAAGGCCCATGTGAAGGGGCTGCTGCGAAAGATACGGGTCAGCAACCGGACCCAGGCCGCGATCTGGGCTCTCAGCCAAACCCGACCGGCCGCGTAAACAACCCCTCCGCCTTCGGGCGGATAGCGACCGGTTCGCCGGGAGCCGCCATATCTCCGGGGGCCAGGACCTTGCCCTCACGCTCCGGCTGCAAGGTGCAGAACGGTGCGAGTTGCCGCATCACCGCAGCCGCCCGGCTCTGGATGAGCACCTCGGCCGGCAGATGCCGGCCGTGGAACACGCCCAGTACCAAGCCTCCGGCGAGGATCGCGGGCAGGGCCGACTTCCCGACCATTGCCGGTCCTGCCAGCAAGACGAACGCGGCCGTACCCAGCAGCCCGACGGCTGCGGCGACGATCACCTCGGCCACGGTGTGCGCACCGAGCTCGATCCGGGTGAACCCCACCACGGCAGCGGTCGACAGCCCGGCCAGCGCGGCTCTGCCCAACGGCCCCCACCGGACCGGCGGTGATCGTGCCGACAGCAGCGCGGCCAACCCACCATATTCGACCGCCGCGGACGCCGTGTGTCCGCTGGGACTGATCAGCGCGAGTTGGTGATGACCAAGCGAGGGGATCAGCCAGCCACAAGCGTACAGGGCGACCTTCAGCATTAGGGTCGTGGCCAGCACCCCGCACACCGAGACCAGCCAAGCGCCGCTCAGCCGCCACCGGCGCTGTACGGCAAGCACGGCGGCGACCGCGGCCAGCAGCGGCAGGATCACGGCCTGGTCGGCAAAGTCGGTCACGAAGGTCAGGGCGTCCCGCAACGGCACCGCCCTCCGTGCAAAGCAGCGCGGCGGGCGCCATCCGGCTGAGGGCTTGGACGTGGCGCCGCCATTGCGTGTTTAGCTGCCCGCCCAGTTCGGGGGCGCAGACATCGCGAAGTGTGTGGTGCCGTTGCCGAACAGGATGGCCGGTGCGCCGGCGACTGGCTGCCCGTCGAACTGCACGGCATCGACGTAGAGGTTGCGGTCCATCGACGGCGAGCCGCCATAGGCGTCGTTCAGGAACGTGACCGCGAGATCGTGGGCGGAAAAGGTCTCCGGGAGTCCGGAGACGGTTATCGCCTGCGACTGGCCGCCCGCATGCGACGCGGTCGCCGTGTAGATGCCGCCCTGCTGTTGGCCGTCCACGGCGACCGTGAACTGGGCGTCCCCAAGCCAGGCATCTTCGGACACGTGGAGGACGGCCGTGCTCGTCAGCGCGGCGCCGGCCGAGAAGTAGTCCGTCCCGTTGGCATAGAGCGACGCCGCCGCACCCGCGATCGGCGTGCCGTTGTCGCTTGCGCCGGCCACGTAGAGGTTGCGGTCCATGCTCGATGAGCCGCCATAGGCGTCATTGACAAAGGCGATGCCGACGTGGTGCACGCCGGCCGCAAACGGGCTTGCGATGGTGATGGCCTGGGTCTGCCCTGCCGCGTGCGATGCCGTTGCCGTATAGAGTCCGCCGACCTGTGCGCCGTCCAAGGTTACCGTGAACTGGGCGTCGCCCTGCCAAGCGTCCTCTGCGACGGTGACGACGAGGCCGTTGCTCGTGGGTGCGGGCACGGAAACGGGCGTGCCGATCGCTGCGGCAAAGGTGTCGGTGCCGTTCGCAAGCAGGCTCGCCGTGCTGCCGGCGATCGCCTGGCCGTTGTAGCTTGCGCCGTCCACATACAGGTTCCTGTCCATACTCGTCGATCCGCCATAGGCGTCGTTGACGAACGTGACCGAGACCTGGTGGGTGCCGTCCGGGACCGTGCCGGCCAGGACGACCGCCTGCGACTGTCCGGCCGCATGCAAGGCGGTCGCGGTGTAGACGCCGCCAACCTGCTGGCCGTCGAGATGGACGACAAACTGGGCGTCCCCCATCCAGGCGTCTTCGGAGACGTTCAACACGAGTCCGCTCGGGGGAGCGGGGTTGGTTGCCGTGCTGCCGCCGGAACTCGCCGGAGGGATCACGATCAGAAGCGGATGGTCCGAGATGGACAGGCTGACGGTCGAGACGTTTTGCAGCGTCTGGATCGGACCGGTGCCGAGGAGCGGGTCGATGACCAGGACGGTGGCATAAGTTTTCTGCAGGTCCACCGTGACCGGGTAAGCCTGCGCCGCGATCGCAGTCTGCGTGTCGGTGTTCCAGAGCTGCTCCTCGTTCCAGACAGCGATGACGTGCGTGCCGTCGCTCTTCTCGAACGAGGTCGTGTTGCCGGTGTAGTTGTAGGGCACCCCGGTCGCGGTGAAGGCGAAGCTGTCGGGCGTGAACGTCCGGCTGCTGGCGCCAGAATCAGCGAGGATGGTCGTGAGATTGTGGAACGCAGTCGCGGCCAGTTTCGGCGTGCCATCGTTGTTGAACAGGCCGAAGTGGAACTCCTGGTTGGCGCCGTTCGGGTCCACGCCGTCATCCATCAGGTCATACAGGTAGGTGCGTTGGACACCCGCCACCGCCTCGTCGAGCACCTCGTCCAACAAGTAGCTGGCCTGCAGCGACTGGGGCACGCCGCCCCAGCCCACGCCGTTGGTCAGGGTGTAGAACCCCGTCTCGGTGAGCACGACCGGTTTCGAGGGCGCGTCGGTCTGGCCGCCAGAGATCGCCGCGTGGATGACGAAGATCGGCCGCAGCCCGTGCGGCGGATAGGAATGGATGTTCGCGTCGTCGGTATAGGCGGACAGATCGCCGATCGATGGAAAGGCCGACGGGTCCGCGCCGCCGAGCGTGAACAGATAGACGGACGCCTGGGCGAGCGCCGGGTTGGCCCTGACGGCTGCATAGAGGTCCTTCTGCAGCGCGACCGCCGCATCGACGCCGCTGAGCCCGCCATACTGGATCGGGTAGATCGCCACCTCGTTCGGGCCCTCGACCGCATTGAGATAGGGCGCCAACTGGTTGACGTTGGCCATCGCGCCCGCAAGGTTCACGGGTCCGCCGCCATTGACGATCAGGTCGATCTTGGCGCCGAGCTTGCCCAGCGCTGCGATATTGGCCATCGACGCCGCATCGATCGGCGAACTCTGCCGGACGTTGTCGACGCCGAGGTAGGCCAGCAGCGACGAGAGCTGCGCCGGGTTGTTGTAGGGGTTGGAGCCGATATGCGTGTTCACGCCGATCGTGTCGATAAAGTCGCCTGTCCGCATGCCGCTCCCCTTTTGGTGCCTGGCCGGCATGACGATGAACACCAAAACACCGAGGGCGACCAGCAGCAGGGCCGCTGGGAGGAACAGGACACTCCTTTTCCTGATGATTGCTGACGGCTCGGACATGGTCCGGTCGGCGCGGGTCATCGCGTCACGCCCGATCGGCGGCCGTCAACGGGCGGCGGCCGGACACGTCATGCCCGGAATGAGTGCTGGGTGGGCGGGGCCGGCCGGGCCGTCGCGAGCGCGATGAACAGCCAAAGCAGAAGACCGATCTCGCCGCTCGTGACACTCGTCAGCGGGATCGACACGATCATCCCGACGATCACCGCGCCGGTCACGATGAGCCGCTTGTCCGTGCTGCCCCTGATCCGGCCCAGACCCTGCAGCGCGGCCCAGCACAGGCCGACGATGTAGATGGTGCCCACCACGACACCCATCGTGACGATCGCGGTCACGATCTCTCCGTCCACGGCATCGAGCCCGTTGAACGGGGTCGCCAGCCGGGAGAAGCCCAGTCCAAATCCCAACTCGTCCACCAAGCGATACGCTTCGAACAACTGGCCGAGCCGCGCCTTGCCGCTCCCATCGTCCGACACCGACCCGGTGAACGTCTCCAGGCGATCCATGATGGCGTCGCCGAAGTCGGCACTGCCGGCGGCCAGGATGATCGCGACCACGATCAGCACGCTGATCAGCCCGGCACGCTCGCGGGTGCGTCCGAACAGGGCGCAGTAGACGAGACCCAGGACCACCGCGATCCACGCCGTCCGGTAGAACGTGAACATCAGGCCAAGGCCGATCACCATCGCCATGAACGGCGCCAGCCAGCCTTTGCGGCAGAAGCCGAACAGCAGCACGCCGCATGCGGCGTAGGTCCCGAACGAGGCCGGGGAGTTCATCATGCTGAACACGCGGACCTGGTACGGCTCAGGCCGGCCCAGCACCGAGATCGTGCCCGCCACGCTCTCCATCCAGTAGCGGTCCCAGTCCGGCGGGCTCACGTACTGCCAGATGCCGTAAACCCCGATGATGGGCGCGAGCACGAAGAAGGTGCGCGTTGCCGCTTCGAGCGCCGTGGGGTCGTGCCGGGCCTTGCGCATCACCCATGCGCCGTAGAGCAGGGGCGTGTACATCTTCAGCGCCGCCGTGCCGAGCGGCCCGAACTCTCCCCTGAAGGCCGACAGCAGCATGCCATAGGTGATGCACAGGCCGACGAGGACGAGTGGCAGGAGCGCCTCGTCGTCGGGCTCTCGGCGATGGAGGAGGTGCCGTAGCTCGACGGTCGGGATCGCGATCGCCAGGACCGGGCCGACCAGCATGACGCCGGACGGATCGAACCCGATCGCGACGTCCACAAGCCGGCGCAGGAATGGCGCGAACACGTAAAGCGACAGTGCGACCTCGATGCTCTGCGCGCATCCCTCCCGCCAGGCCAGCCAACCGACCGCGGCCGAGCCGGCGATGAACATCGGCCGGGCCAGGCCCGGTGCGACCAGCGCCAAGCCCACCGTGCCGAGCAGCAGCCCGAGCAGGGCGAGCCGCGCCGTCGAGCGGAACAGCGCGCCCTGAAGGGGGGCTGCCGCGGGTTGGCTCCGACCGGGTCGCGGCACTGCGAGCGGCGGCGGCAGCGCCAGCCTGGTCACAGTCTCTGTCCGAAGGAGTGATCGCCCATCGGTACGCCGGCCAGGGCGTATTGCGCGTCGATCGCGCTCCAGAAGTGCTCGAGCGTGAACGTGGTCCTGACGCGCGCGGCCGCGGCGGCACTCGTTGCGCCGTAGACGGCCGGGTCGAGCAGCCGGTCGAGCGCTGCCGTGAACGCCGCTGCGCTGTCGGCGAGGGCGCCGTGTTTCGGCCCGCCGATCAACCCCGGAATGCCGCCCGCCGGATAGCCGATGCAGGGGATGCCGCGCTGCATCGCCTCGAGGATGACGAGCGGCGCAGGATCAGGGGTCTGCGACGGCACGGCGAGGATGTCGATCCCGCCATAGGGGTCCTCGCCCGGCCCGGCCCAGCCCAGCACCTGGCACCGGCCCTGCTCCACCAGTGGCGCGATACGGCCAGCCAACGAGTGCCAATAGGCTGCGCCCTCGGCGTCCCAGCGACCCCGGATGAGCAGGCGAAGATCCGGCCGAGCATGGCTCGCGTGCTCGAACCAATCGAGCAGGACGTGGAGGCCCTTGAACGGGTGGAACCGCCCGACGAAGCCGATCGTCGGCCCGTTCGGCGCAACCCGGACGGGCAGGGGGGCCTGAAGCGGGCGCACGCCGTTGGCGACGACCGCGACCCGTCCAGGCAGGGCCGCGTTATGCCGGCGGCCGGGATAGCAGGGCCTGGACACGACCACGGTTCGTGTCGCGCCGGCGCCCACGCCGCGCCAGATCAGCTTTTCCAGGCGCGTGAATGGAATGTCGTGCACATGCGCGAGCACCGGCACGCCGTGCAGCAACCGCGTCAGGCCGCCGATCACGTGGACCTTCAGTCCGTTCGTATGGATCAGGGACGCCCCGGTCTCGGCCGCGGCGGCCGCCAATTGGCGGGCACAGCGCCACGCACCGCTGACCGCCTGGGCAAGCTCGTGCGGGCGGGGCGGCCGCCGCACGGTCGCCACGGCGCCCAGGTCGAAAAGCCGGACCGGGATGCCGCGCGCCCCTGCCAGCGCCGCGAGTTCGCCGTCGCCGGGCACGGCCAACGCCGGGTTGATGGAGGGGTTGGCGAGCAGGTCGAGCAGGACCCGCTCGGCGCCGCCCTTGAGGTCGGCCACCGGCGAGACGAACAGGATGGTGGGCCGCTGCGGCCCTGTCGTCGTCGTGGGCAGTTCGGATGCGCAAGGGCGGGGCCCGACGAAGGTCATTGCTGTGGACCCGGCGCCACGAGCCTGCGGGGGCGGTCGAGAAGGCGGAGCAGCTGCCGGGCCTGGTCCGGCATGGTTGCCGCCAGCCAGCCGGCGGTGGCAAGGCCGAACACCGGCCCGGCGACGGCCAGCCGAGCGAACGGTGCATCGATCGCAGCGCAGATCCCCGCGCCCACGCAGGCCAGCGCCACCGCGCCGAGCGCCGCGGACGCCACGCAGCGCAGGATCAGGCCGCCGCAGGCGAGTGCTGCCGCGGTTCCGCCAAGGAGTGCCAGGCCGCGGATGGCCTCGCCCAGCCCCAAGCCCAACGTGCCGAGCCAAGGCACCGCGATGACGTTCACCAGCGCATTCGCCGCATAAGCGCCGATGATGATGAGCGCCGCCGTGCCATTGCGTCCCGAGGCGTTGACCATTCGGACCAGCACCCAGCCCAGCATCGCCGCCCAGAGCCCGACCGAGATGCCCTGCAACGCCCCGGCCGTGAGGAGCACCGCATGCGCATCGAAGGCGCCGCGGGCGAACACGACCCGGACGATGTCGGACGCGAACACGGCGATGAACACCGAGGCTGGCAGGCCGATCGCGAGCAGCCGCTGCGTGGTCCGCCGCACGTTGACGCGCAGTTGGCCGGGGTCGCCGAGCGCACGGGTGAGGACGACGTAACCGATCGGCTGGCTGACGAGGTAGAACGTCGTCTCGGTCAAGGTGCGGGCGTAATCAAGCGAAGCGACCGCGCCGACGGCCACGCCGGAGGCCAGCAGGCGCTCGAGCACGATGTTGCCCTGGTCGGCGAGGGGAACGGCCAGCAACGGGCGGAAGCGGCGGAAGAACGTCAGCCCCACACTGACGACGAGGCCCGCGTTGACCCCGCGCAGGCCGAGCGTGCCCGCGCGCGACAGCGCGACGGCGCCGTAGAGCGCCACGAGGTTGAACGCGAGCACGAAGCTCCAGGGAATGGCGAGCGGCTGGCGGCTCCATGCCATGATCGCGATGCCGCCCATCATGCCCACGTTCTGGACGGAGGCGCGGATGGCTGCGATGCGCGAGGTTCCGGTGGCGATCTCCACCGCGCTCAGCATTGCGGACAGGACGGATGCGGGGATCGCGAGCGCCATCACCCGGACGAACGTGACGGTCGTGGCCTGCGCCTCGGCGTCGAAGCCGCCGACGAGAAGCCCGACCCAGGGCGCCGCGACCAGGGCCACGAGCGCGGCGACGAGGACCGCGACGGCCGTCAGCAGGATGGCCAGGGCCGTCGACCGGGGGGCGGCGTCACCCTCGTCCCGCCAGATACGGTGCAGCGGGATCAGCACCGAAGGCAGCATGTCACTCTGGATCGGCGCGACCGGCAGCAGCACCGCCGTGAGCGCGCCGCGGAAGCTGTCGGCGATGAGGTTGGCCCCGAGCAGGCGCGCCATCTCCATCTCACGCGCAAACCCCAGCACCTTGCCGAGCAGGGCGCCGCTGATCAGGGGCGCGGCAAGCCGAAGGCTCATACCGGGCCCGGCTTCGTCCGCTGCCCGGCCGACCGCGCGTCTGCCGCCCGGATCCAGGCACTGCGCAGGCTGCCCGAAACGGCCGTGTTGCTGAACCGGCCCATCGCCTCGGCCCGCCCGCGTTCGCCCATGAGCAGGAACTGCCCGCGCGAGCAGTCGAGACGCGAGAGCAGCGCCGCCAGCGCATCGGGGTCGCCCTCCGGCACGACCCACCCGCCGCGCCCGATCACGGCCGGGATCGAGCCAGAGCTCGAGCCGATGACCGGTATGGCGCACGCGTGCGCCTCCATGATGACACGGCCGAACTGCTCCTTCCAGGTGCGGGTCGTCCGGGACATCAGCACAAGGGCATCGAGCGAGGAGATGAACGCCGCAACGCCCTCGGGCGTCGTGGGATCGAGAAGGTGGACCCGGTCCGCAAGTCCGAGCGCCTGCGCCCGCGCCAGCAGCCTGGGCTTGTCCGGACCGGTGCCCAGCAGCGACACGTCGACCGGAACCGGGCAACGGGCCATCGCCTGCAGCACGTCGTCCAACCCCTTCTCCGGCACGAGCCGGCCCACGTAGCCGAGCCGAAGCTGCGGCCCATGCGCCGACCGGAGCGCCGCCCGGTCGCGCGGGTAGAAGACCGCCTCGTTGATCGCATACTCCACGATCTCGTGCGGCCCGCGATAGCCGGACTGTCGCGAGACGGCCAGCGCCTCCTCGCCGCGTGCGACCAGCAGGTCCGTGCGGGCGAGCGTGTAGCGGCGGATCTGCTCGAAACCGAGCGGCAGCCGCCGCCGGATGTTCTGGTCCGTCTCGAGCAGAACGGCGGCACCGGGCAGCAGGCTGTCGCGAAGCCGCACGGCCTGCAGCGCCACGAGGCTCCAGGGCTCCTCCCAGAGATGGATCACGTCGGGACGAATGGCCGATAGCAGCCGGCGCAGCCTGGGATAGTGGTGCAGATACCACTTCGCCGGCCCGCCACGGGTCAAACGAACCGGCTGGACGTCGACCTTGAGCCGGGTCTGGGACGGATCGGCGGCCTCCGGCTGTCCGTATTCGTGCCAGAGTGCCGGTACGACCAAGGTGAGGTCGATGTCGGGGTCGGACGCCAGCGCCTCGTAGCGCATCCGCGCCGCCCCGGCCCGCACCGCCGAATGCGAGATCGACACCACGCGGAGCGCGGGCGCCCGCTCGGCATCGGCCACCTTCGGCCGGGTCAACGACGAGAGCATCACGCGGCCAGGGAAGGTCGGTAGGGCGGCGGCAGCGCGACGACCCCATAGTCGAGGACCTCGCCACTGCGGACGCCGCCCACGACCATGCCGAGGACGCGGCCCCCGGCGCCGGTCAGCGCGCGGATGCCGACCAGGACCCGATCCAGCTGCGACCGCCCGTATGACGCGCAGTAGACGATCCCGTCCATCCGGCGTGCGAGCACCTGGGCGTCCATCAACAGGAGGGTGGGCGGGCTGTCGACGACGACCAGGTCGTAGTTCGCCCGCGCGATGCTCATCAGGGCGTCGAACCGGCCGCTGCTCAGCAACTCGGTGCTCGACACGACGGGTCTGCCCGCGGTGATGACGTGGAGGCCATCGTGCAGCACGGTGATCTGCCCCACCGTCCCGGCGCCGCGAATGGGCGCGGTGTCGGACAGGAACTCGCTCAGCCCATCGCATTCCGCCAGGCCGAGCACGGTGCAGAACGATGGACGGCGCATGTCGGCCTCGATCACCAGCACGCGCCGCCCGGTCGTCGCGGCAAACATCGCCATCGCAAGGGTCAGGAACGTCTTGCCCTCGCCGACATCGGACGACCCGACCATGAGCGTCCGCGGCGCATCGCCCGACACCAGGAAGCACCGGCCGAACAGGGCGCGGACGGCCTCTTGCAGCGGGGAAGGGGTGAGGACCTGACGCGCCGGCCCGCCACGCCGGGCGCGAACCCATGGGATGTAGCCCGCGATCGGAATGCCCGACACGCGGGGAAGGTTGGCCGTGCTGCGCAGCGTGTGGTCGCCACGATCGCGCAACAGGCCGAGCGCCGCGCCGCATGCGGAGGAGAGGACGAAGCCGACAGCGACGAAGGGCAGCCGCTTCGGGAACCACGGACGATCGGGCAGCTCGGCGTAGTGCACAAGGCGGGCGTCACCGGTCAGCAGGCGCCGTTCCGTCTGCAGCGCGTTCACCTTCTTGAGCTGGTCGACGTAGATCTCGCGTCGCGCCTCGACGTCGCGGACCATGATCGCGATACCGGCCTCGGCCCCGCCAGCCGTGCCCACCTCCCGCTTGAGGCTGTCGAACTGGGACCGCAGCTCGGCCACCCGGGCCGAGGAGGCGGCGGCGTCCCGCTTCAAGCTGACGCCGACGAGCCGGCTCTCCTGGTCGAGCCGCCGGTCGACGTCCCGCTTCTGCTCGATCGTGTTGATCAACCCCGGGTAGTTGTCCTTATAGCGCTGCCGCATGTCGGCCAGTTGGATGCCGAGCTGCGACGAAAGCTGCTTGAGGTCGGAGATCGTCCGGCTGTTGAGGACCTCCTGTGCATCGGCGCCGCCGCCGACGAATTGCGCCAGCCGCGCTTGCGCCTGAGCGTCCGCCGCCTGCGCCACCGCCAGCGCCTGGCTCAGCGACGACAGCCGCTCGGAGCTGATCGACGCGTTCTGCCCGCGCACGATGCCATGGTCGGTCCGGTAGGTCTCGACGTCCAGCTCCGCGTTGCGCAACTCCCGTCCGGAGCGGTCGATCTCGGCCGTCAGCCAGTTGATGGCGTTGTCGTGGGTGTCGACCTTCCGCTCCTTGTCGTCGTGCAGGTAGGCGTCGACGAGGGCGTTCGCCACCAGCACCGCCGTTTCCGGCACCGGCGAGACCACGGAGACTTCGATCACCCGCGAGCGCCCGGTCGGGCTGATCGAGAACGCGCCCTCCAGCCGCTGCAGGCCCGCCTGCGTGTCCGTCTGCAAGCTGTCGCAGTCGGACGGCTTCGTCGCCTGCGCCATCAGCCGTGTCGCCCAGGTGCCGTCGCGCGCCGCCTGGCAGTCCTGGATCAGAGCGTCGACCACCTTCGGGTCTTGCAGGATCATCCGGGCCAGGCGCGGCGAGCGCAGCATCAGCATCTGGCTCTCGATATCGGCCGGGTCGCCGAGCCGCTGTGCTTCGGCCGTGGAGGTGCCGCTGCGAAGGACGGCCTCGTTGCTGGCGACCATCAGCGCCGCCGATGCGCGATAGGTGCGCGGCAGAGCGGAGAACACGGTGCAGATCGCCGCGGCGGTGAGCGCGAAGCCCAACAGGAACCAAGCCTTGCGCCGGCCCAGCCGTGCCAGCAGGCTCGTCCCGGATCCCACCGCCGCCGCGTCGTGATCGAGGGTCAGTTGCATGGGGCTGCTCTTTCGGGTGCCGGTTCAAATCGGGTCGGACGGAGCGGGCCGGCATGGGCGGCCGGGGCGGACATCTCGCGACGGACCTCCTCCAGCAGCAGCCGGTAGCGCTCCGCGATCGTGGGCCACGCATAGCCTGCGGCGGTCCGCAAGGCGCCCTCCCGCAAGGGGGCAAGCATGGAGGGCCGCTGCAGGACCGGCCGAAGCGCGGCGGCGATCGCCGCGCCGTTCGGCTGGATGACCCGGCCGTTGACGCCGTCCTGCAGGTAGTCCTCGATCCCCCCGACCGCTGTTGCGAACACCGGCAGGCCGCACGCCATGGCTTCCATGCAGGTGAGCGAGAACGATTCGTAGGATGTGGGGAACACGAACGCGTCGGCAGCCCGGTAGAGCTCCGGCAGGTCCTGCCGCGGTCCCGTGAACACCACGCGCCCCCGCACACCGAGCCGGGCTGCCTGCTGTTCGAAGGGCGCTGCATGGCCCGAGCCCACGACGACGAGCACGACCGGCGGTCCGAGTGCGGCAAGCGCGTCGATGACGTGGACCAGGCCCTTGCGGTCGAACTCGTGCCCGACGAACAGCAGCATCGTCCCGCCGTCCGGCAGGCCGAGGGCCGCGCGGGTCGTGGCGCGGTCGTCCGGATCGGGGCGGAACCGCTCGAGATTGACCCCGTTGGGGATCAGCGCGATCCGCTCCCGCGGTACGCCGTAGTAGCGCTGCAGGTCCGCGACCACCCGTTCCGACAGCGCCACGTAACGCCGGAATCGCAATCCGCCGATCATGTATCGATCGCGCGCCGACACCCAGTGGTGCATGGGATTGAGCATCCATCGCCAATTGCCGGACGCGCGTTTCGCGTCGATATTGGCGCGGTTGACGGCATGCACCACGCAGACGTCGCCGGCGAGCGTGTCGCCGTGGCTGATCACCAGGCGATCCGGGCACCGGCGGGCCGCCCTGATGAAACCGGTAGCGGCAAGCGTGAACATCGGCACCGCAAGCGCCCGCCCGATATGCCGCCAGCGGCCCCGCGTGCCGATGCGTGAGACCAGGGGCGCGATCCGGGTGACGTCCGGCGAGACATCGTCCGAAACGCTGGTCACGACCCGGCAGTCGACGCCCATGGACCGGAACGCACGCTGCAATTCGAACGCGACCGCCTCGATCCCGCCACGAAGGCTGAACTCCATTACCACCTGGTCGAGCCGCAACCGGCCGAGCGCCGCACTCATCGGGGCCCGTCCGCCGCGGGGGACGCAAGGGCGGGTCTTGGCGCGACCGCTGTCCGCGGACGCGCACGGACCATCCGGGCGAGCCGGCGGCCGAGCCGGATCGAAGGCGCCTCGACTGTCCGATACGCCATCTCGGCCGCGGCCAGGGAGAGCGGGATCACGCAAACGGGCACGAGCCAGAGCGGCATCCAGCGATGGGTCAGGTAAACGGTCGCGACCAGCAACGGCACGTGGACGAGGTAGAGGCTGTAGGACACCCGCCCGAGCCAACGCAGCGGCGCCACCGACAAAGCGCGCTCGGCAACGCCGGAGGTGATCGTGAGCACCAGCAGGAGCACGGCACCCGCGCCCCACACGAAGTCGTAGTAGTCGGACACGCTCTGGCCGGGGAACATCAGCAGCAAGAACGCGCCAATCCAAAGCCCGGCCCGCACCGGGCCGGACAGCCGGGCGAGGTTGCCGCGAAGCGCCGCGACATTGCTGGCGATGAGGATGCCGGCGACGAACATCGGTATGAACCGGATCGTGTCCACGAGCGAGGCGGCCAGGGTCTCGGGTTCATGGCCCGCAAGCGCGCGGGTGCAGACCACAGCGGCAACGAGGCTGAGGCCCACGGCGTTGCGCGGGTAACGGCGGGTGAGCAGCAGCAGAAGCGGAAACACGAGCGAAATCCGCAGCTCGTGCACCAGGCTCCACATTACCAAATCGAGTGTCATGTCCGGGCGCAGCCCGGTCAGAAGGAGGTTCCGTGCCACGTAGTCGCCCGACAGCGGTTGGTCCCAAAGCACGGTCTCGAACCACTCGCTCGCGCCTGGGATGGGGGACGGCTGCACGACCGCATACAGTGCGGCCGATAACAGGACGGCGGCGGCGAACGGCGGATAGATGCGGCAGATCCGCTTGATCGAGAACTCGGCGTAGCCCGGGCGGCCGCCGGTTCGCAGGAACGGCAGGGTGAGCACGAAACCGCTGAGCACGAAGAACAACACGACCGCCGGCGGACCGCTGCTGACCAGCAGGCGCAAGGGCGTCAGCTTGAGCCAGGTCCAGGGCTCGAGCCATGCTTTCGGGCTGAACGGACTGACATGGGCGGCGAAACCGGCTGAAAGCTGCGCGCAATGGAAGGTGAGGACCAGCAGGGCCGCGATCCCGCGCAGCGAATCCAGGCTGTGCCAATGCCGCTGATCCGGCTGCTGCCCGCCGGGCTGCACGGCCCCGCTCATGGCAGCGTCGCCGCGGGCACGCGCGACGGCATCGCAGCGGCCAAGGGGCCGGAGTCCGGGTCGTCCTGCCCGGCGAACGAGCGATTCGCGCCGCGTTCCGCGCGGACGGCACGGTCGACGAAGGTCCGGAACGCGCTCCGGAACGCCTGCTCCGAGAAGCGCTTGGCGTTGGCGATGCAAGCCTCCGGCGTGAACCGCTCGATCATGCTCTCGAACGCGTCCACGGCTTCGATGATCGACGGCGCAGACTGTTCGCGGAAGAACACGCCCGTGGGCGATGGGGCGGGCGCGCCGACCACCGTTTCCCGCAGGCCGCCATCGGCAAACGCGATCACGGGCGTTCCGAGCGCCTGCGCCTCGACCGGGGTGATGCCGAAATCCTCCACTCCTGCGTACATGAAGGCCCTCGCGCCAGCCATCAGGGCCTTCACCTCGTCATTGGACCTGAAGCCGAGCAGCTCGACGTTGGGGCCGCACGCCGCGGCGATCTTCTTCTGGTCCGGTCCGGTGCCCACGATCTTGAGGCGCCGGCCGGGCATGGCCGAGAACGCGCGTGCGAGCAGGTCGATCCGCTTATAGGGCACCAGCCGCCCGACCGAGAGGTAGTAGTCGCCCCGCTCTATGCCCGGCGGCCGGGCGATCGACGGCACCGGCGGGTAGATCACGTCCGTCTGCCGCCGGTGCACCCGCCACATCCGGTCCGAAACGAAACGCGAGCATGCTGCCATCGCGTCGGGCCGCTGCGCCGCGGCGTAGTCCCACAGCCTGATCTTATGCAGCGTGTATCGGGCCACCAGGCTCAGCAGCCCGCGGTCGAGCCCGGCCTCGCGCAGGTATTCGTGCTGCAGGTCCCACGCGTATCGGGCCGGGGAGAACACGTACGAGACGTGGACCTGCCCTGGCCGGGTCAGGACGCCATAGGCGACGCTGTGGTGGGTCGAGATGACGAGGTCGTATGCCATCACGTCGAGCTGCTCGACGGCGAGCGGCCAGATGTGCAGCAGCTTGCGGTAGTAGCGGCGCACCCGAGGAAGCTTCTGCAGGAACGACGCGTTGATCTTGCGGCCGCCAAGGAACTGACGCTGGCCGTCCGGCACGGCATCCAGCACCGTGAACAGGTCCGCCGCTGGGTACAGCGCCAGGATCTGCTCGATGACGCGCTCCGCCCCGCCATAGGCCGACATCGTGTCGCAGACCAGCGCGACCTTCATCGAACGCTCCATCGGAAGGGCGCGGCAGGCCGAAGGCGGCCGGGGGCGGGCTTAGTAGGCATTGCGGTCGAACGCGGTTAGGAACACGGTGAGGAACAGGATCCGCAGGTCCAGCAGCAACGACCAGTTGTCGATGTAGGCCAGGTCGTGTTCGACCCGGCGCTGCATCTTGTCGAGCGTCTCGGTCTCGCCGCGCAGCCCGTTCACCTGAGCCCAGCCGGTGATGCCGGGCTGCACCCGATGGCGGCCGAGATAGTCGTCGATCAGCGCGGCATACTGGTCGTTATGGGCGATGGCGTGGGGCCGCGGCCCGACCAGCGACATGTCGCCCTGCAAGACATTGAACAGCTGCGGCAGCTCGTCCAGGCTGGTGCGACGCAGGAAGCGGCCGGACCGGGTGATGCGCGGGTCGTTTCGCCGTGCCTGCGGGACCGCCGTCTCGGGCGTGTCCTGATGGATCATGGTGCGGAATTTGTAGACGGTGATGACGTTGTTGTTGAAGCCGGGCCGCTTCTGCCGGAACAGAATCGGGCCCGGGCTGTCGAGTTTGATCACCGCCGCGATGAGCAACATCAGCGGTGCGATGAACACGAGGCCGAGCGAGCAGAGGACAAGGTCCTCGGTCCGCTTGGCGACCGAGTTCCAGCCTGTGAGCGGGCGGTGGTAGACGGTGAGGACGGGCTGGCCGAACAGCAATCCCACCTCACGCGGCGGAAGCGCGAGCTCGGGGATGTCGGGGCAAAGCCGGACGTTCGCGGGAATGGTGCCCAGCTTGCGGATCACGGCATCGACGGCGCCATCCCGGCGTCCGCTGACGGTCACGACGACTTCGTCGATTTGGAACAGGCGCGCAAGCGTGATGAGGTCCGCCACGCCGTTCTTGCGCCCCTCGGACCGATCGGGCCCGAACACGCCGACAAGGCGCATCGTTCCGGCGCCGCCCCGCAGCAGCCGCCGCGCGACATCCTCGCCCGTGCCGGCCAGGTCCACGACCGCGACGGTGCGCGACAGCTTGCCCTGTTTCCGCCAGCGGCTGACCTTCGCGTGGGCGACCAGCCGGACGGACCCGAGCCCGACGAGCCCGCTGCCGTACCAGGCGACGGCCCAGAAGCGTGAGAACTCCTCGGACGTTTTGGTGAGGTACGCCAGCATGAGCAGGCCGACGAGCACCATCGTCCAGCTCTGCGCGGCGCGTCCGATCTGGACGGCGCGCGAGGCGAGCAGGTGTTTGGCGTAGCACCCCGCCACCCGCATCGAGTTGAACGACAGCACGGCCCCAAGCAGGGTCACCGCCGCAACACCGGTGGTGGGCAATATCAGCCCATGCCGCAGCAGGAAGGCACCGTAGGAGGCGACGCCGACCACTGCGAGGTCGGCCGCGGCCATGGCGCCGCCCAGCAATTTGAGCGGGTCGCGCACTGGCGAGAATGCGCGGGCGCCGGCTTGCGCGGCGGTCCAGGTGAATGCGGCGGGCGCGTGGTTGGCCATCACTGAACCCGGCTCATGGGGCGGCGTCCGCAAGAGCCTTGGCCGGGAACTCGGCCGGAACCGCGGCAAGTGCGCGGGCGAGCCGTTCCGTCAGCCCGCCTTTCGCCGCCGGCCGGACCGCGGCCTGTGCACGGTCGCGCATCTGCTCGAGCGTCCCGAGTGGCGTATCGAGCGCCCGGCCGAGCGCGCCTGCCATCTCTTCGGGGCGCAGCGCGTCGAACAGCCAGCCGTTCACGTCGTCGCGAACCCAGCGCCGCACGTTGCGGTCTCGCCGGCTGCCAATGATCGGCAGGCCAGCCGCGAGGCCCTCGGCCACGGCCGCCCGCCGGTCATCGACCAAGGACGGCACTGCGAGAAGGCCGCACTGTGCAAAGATCCTTGCCATCGCGTCCGGCTCCTGTCGGCCAAGGAAGCGCTGGGTCATGCCCGATGGCAGCGGCTGCGCATCGAGCACGCCGGCGAGATCGCCCTCGCCGACCCACCACAGGTCCACGGGGCGGCGCTGGTTCTGTTCGGCCCAACCCGCGACGGCGACCAGCAGGTCGGCCGCGCCGGATTGCGGCGACAGTTCGCCGGCGAACACGATGCGCCGGGCTTCCGCTTCGGATCGGCTGCGGGCGCAGGCGAAAAACGGATCGAGTTCGGCCGTGACCGGCGCGGCGGGAGACGCTGGCAGGCGAAGCCGCTCGATCGCCTGTGCGACCGCGCCGTCCTCGCCCCACCATCCATCGGAGGCCCGGGTGATCGACCGGCTCACCCAGCCGACATCCCCCGCCGCGTCGAGGGGATCGGCAGGACCGGTCTCGCCGGACGTGCCGGCAAAGGCAAGAAGGAGCCGTGAACGCCGCGAAGCCTGCCGATACATGGCGGCTTGTAAGCCGGTCCACCCGGCAGTCTCGCAGATAACGAGATGCGGCCGATAGCCGAGCAGGGCCCCAAGGACGCTGGCGGGACCGGGTCTAGCGGCTGCTCGCGAGGGATGGCGACGGCGCAACGGGCTGATGACCCGAGCATCGAGTGTTGCGTGCCACTCCTGGAGGTCGGCAAGAATCGAGGCGGTGCGTTGACCAGAATAGTCGGTGACAATAGCAATCCGAGCAGCCATAAAATTCGGCTCCGCTTGTAAGCAGGTTACCATGTTCCCAGAACTTGCTTCTTGTTGGCGTCAGGCGATCGCACGCCGTGCGATCAATTATTGACACAAGTTAAAATTAGCAGCGCCCAACGGTGGATTCCGAACAGTCTTTAGGATGATCCGATCGAGCCTCATGATCCGTTCGGATCAAACTCTGCCTTATAAAATCGGGAAAGTTCCATTAACCAATTGTTATTGCGCCTTCCGCGACAGTCAGGTTTGTTGGAATAGAGCGTCAATCGAGCACGAAAAAAAGCGCAATGGCGGCTCCAAATCCGCCCTCTCTCGCGCAATTGGCGCGGCAATCAGACCCAAAGCACCTCCGGCGAGAGCTGGTCGGCAAATCCAGCCGTGTTTCTTACGACCTGAACACAATCCGCCGCTGGGGCCGGTGTTCTGCTAAGGTGCGCCCAAACGGTCGAGGTCGAACAACCGAGGTTGACCCATCGTGATCGCTCCGTAGCCGCATGACATCGTCGCCGATCCTTCACCCGACCTTCCGCGAGGCGCGGGACCAAGT
This sequence comes from Acetobacteraceae bacterium, assembly GCA_965213855.1. Lineage (GTDB taxonomy): Bacteria > Pseudomonadota > Alphaproteobacteria > Acetobacterales > Acetobacteraceae > JBBROS01. The sequence goes on from CBDCAA010000008.1 coordinate 314,921, forward strand.
CCTTGCCGAACTGTTCGATGCGCGCAGTCCAGTGATCGTCACCGGCGACGCAGGCACGGGCAAGACGTTACTTATGCGGGAAGTCGCGAGAGTGTTGCGCTCGGCCGGGTGGCAGGTCATCACAGACCCCAGAGCAGATCGTCTGCTCCCCGCCGACACCGAAGCGCGGGCAGACGACGCTGTCCCGCTCGCCGTGCTGATCGACGACGCCAGCCAGGTCAGCCTGTCTCAGGCGGCACGCATCGGATTGCTGAAGAACGTCACGGTCGTCCTTGCGGGGCCTGGAACGCTCGCCGAAAGCGTCCCGGCGGCGAAGGCGCAAATCCACCTGTCGCCCTTGTCGGTGACCGCGAGCGTCCAGTTCGTTGCCGCCTGGTTGGCCCATGGCGGTTACAGGCCGGACTTGTTGGCGAGTGACGCCCTCGTCAGGGTGATCGAACTTTCGCGCGGCAATCCCGGGCGGCTCGCGTCGCTGCTGAGCCAGTCGATCCTGCGCGCAAGCTTGCAACCGGAGACCCAGGTCTCGGCCCGCGAGATCGACGATGCAGCGCGCCGGTCAACCCTTCCGGACGCTCGCGGCGACCTCGGGGGGACGGCACAGGCAAGCGATGTCCCGCCCGCCGGGCCCGCTCCTGCGATCGAGGACAGGCCGTGGGCGGGCCTGGATCCTGGCGGCATGTCGCGCAAGGGTCCGACCGGACCGATGCCGGGGAATGCCGGGCTTATGGAGCAATCGGCCGAACGGCCGTCGTACGCCGCCGACAACGCCCGTCGCCCCCGCTTCTCCGGACTCGTGAATGCCGCCTGCGCCGGGGTCCTGTGCGGGGCCGCGATCGGATTGATCGGGCTGCTGGCGCTGGATCAGATACGCCAGTCGCAGCTCGAGCACGCGGACGCCGGGCGTGAGCAGACCGACCTTGGCGCTTCCGTCGCGATCACACCGGTGCCGGCGCCCGGACTTGAAGCTGCCGGACGGGCGGTCCCGTCCCCGGCTCGGCCCATCGACGATACCGATCCATCGGCCCGGCCGGCTCCGCCCGACCAAACTGTGCCGCGCGGCCGCTGAGCGTGTGATGTCGTGGTAGCGGCCCACCGGCCCGATCACACGGTGCGCGTCGCCTCATACCGCCGCGCATTCTCCGATCGGCTTGTCTGGCCGGTGCTAGTCGGGCCGTTCGACGACCACCACCAGTCGCTCGGATCCGGCGCTCTCGCGACAGTGGCCAAACGCGACGCACCATCCGGCTTCCACGCTTTGCAGACGCGACACGGCCTTGTCGGCATCGTGCGCAAAGATGTTCTTACCATGTATCATAATCACGTCTTTCAATCGCTCGAGACGAAGACTTCGCCACTGTCAGGGAAGCCAAGTCCTCATGATCAGGCGGCCTTGGAAGCACGATCCGCTCCTACAAGGTCACCGCTCGGGCCCCGCGTGCGGCAGCATGAGGCGGGCGAGATCGCCGACACTGCCGATCGGCGGTATCTCGTCCGGCTGAAATTCGACACCGAGCGCGTTCTCCATCGCGAGCAGGACCTCGACATGCTTGAACGAATCCCAGCCGACGATATCGCGCGCATCAAGCGCCGGGGTCGCCATAATGTCGTTGCGCTCGAACACGTCGCGAAGGATCGTCGTCAACAGACCATAGGCGTCATGCTCGCCCATCGGCTCTCCGAGTTTGGTCGCTGGTCAGGTTTTCTCGCCGGCAAGGCTCGTTCCGACGACAACTAATTCACGGCAGAATAGACAACCCGGAACAAGGTGATCCACTCCTGGACAGGAATGTTCCAGCTACCGTCGGGGTTGGCCGGCATGTTGCCGAATGCCGAGACGTATCCGATGAATAATCCGTCGTCGATCTGCTCGACGTCGGTCGCACGAGTGCCGGCTCGTGCCGCTTGCACGACGAGCAAATTCGACGGCCCAAAACGACGCATGTGCTGGTGCAAGACCCTGATCGTTGGCAATCCCGAAGAAAGAACATCCTTGAACACGAAGATCCGGTTTGCGGCGGCAATCTGAGCAATCAGAAGCCGTCTAAGGTAAGCCATGCGGCGCCCGAGTTGCTGGGAGATTCTTTCCTCTCTGGACGGATCGACGGGAATATAAGTGTGCATCACGAACTTGTAGATATCGTCATACATCAGGTATTCGCTGCCCCGCGATTCGAGTCGGAACGTGCCTGGCGTGCCGAGATCCGCGAATTCTCGCTGCAGGCCGGTAATCAGGTTGTCGATGACGGGGCCGCCCCACCGAAACAGGCCGAGGGGCTCTCCGCCGTGCAGGCGCTGCAGGAGGCCGACCTCGCAATCGCTGCCGAGGCTCTCGAACTCAAGAAGCAGCGCACTCGGCTTGAACAGGATCGACATGCGCTGCCGCCGTGCGGCCGGGGCAGGCTGGAGCGTCGTGACGGACGCAATCCCGAGATCCGGCGCCGAGGCGCCCTCGTCAGCACGGGCATAGCTTGCGAGAAGACGGGCCCGCTCGCGAAGCGCAACGATGTCCGTGACGGCCGGGTGTGCGGCATGCAACGCGTCCCACCGCTGCAGCGCCTCGGTCCAGTGGCCGCGCCGGCCTAGAAGGAGCGCGCTTTCCATCCCGAAATGGATGTCTTCGTCAAAGCGGTCCCTGACGGTGTCCTGGAGGGTTGATGCCTCATCAAGCCGACCAAGTTCCCTCAATGCCCCGCTGCCCCAGGAATAGCCGGCCGGATTGTCCGGCCAGCGCGCACGGAAAGCCTCCCAGCGATCGGCGGCGATCGACCAACTATGACTGTAGTGGGGGTTCAGACACCATTGCCGCATGATCTCGACGTCGTCCGGCAACGCTTGCTTGAGCCTGGAGATCAGCATGTCGGCGTCATCGACCAGCTTGAGATCGCGCAAGTGGAGTACCGTGTTGAGATCGGCCTCATAACGCAGATCCGGATGTGCGGTCGCGACCGCGTCCCATCGACGGATTGCCTCTTGCCAATCCTGCCGCGCCGCCGCGTTCCGGGCATACTGGACCAAGACGTCGGAGTGGGCGGGAAAGGGCTGGAGCAGCGGCTTGAGAATGTCGTCGGCCTCGTCGCAGCGGCCCAGGCTGCGCAACTCGCTCGCGTGATCGAGGACGGCGTTACGGTCGATCTCTCGCGGTGGACAATCCACCGCGCTCGATCGAACGTTCGAGAACGTCTCCGGTCCATCAATGAGATAGTCCATAGCCTCTACCCACGTCATCGGTTGTCTTAGACGCGAAACAAGTCGAGCACCTATACTGTTGCGTCCAGGTAAGCAGACACGCCAAGTCTGGCGAGGTCAAGTTCAATGACTTCGTCTGACTCACGGATCAGGTGTTTGATCCACTCAGCGCGCAACGTTCGACCATCGTTTGCAGCATACAACACTGAAGCCCGGTGTATGTTTGAAATTGTCACATTAAGTAGTATTGGATCGCGAGGGGATCGAAAGGCCGCTTACAGAGGGCCTCGACACGTTTGTGACACGGCACAGACGCAGGGCCTGCCGGCGGCAACCGCGGCCCCCCCACCGGCTCGACCACGAGGCACTTACGCACGTGGAAGTGACTGACCGCGATCCCGGCTACGACCGGCCGGTCGCGCGAGGCGCCGTGCTCCGGCGCCAGGGCAGGCTCACGGCCCACGAGCGGCTGGAGGCACGGCCAGACTGCTTTTTGGAAAAGATCAGCGGCGCATCCTCGAAAGTGCGTGCATCGAACCTGCCAGCGCCGGGTATAGACCGGCATAGATGGCGAACACGTCGTCATAGCGGGCGCAGCTTGCCGGGTTGGGACGCGCCCGCTCGACCAGGGTGATCCAACCGGCATCGTCCTGGCCGATCAGCCCACAGCCGACGGCGGCAAGTCGGGCGGCGCCGATCGCGGCTTCGACGTCCTCGCGAATGGTCCAAATCGGATAGCCGGTCACGTCGGCGACGATCTGCATCCAAAGGTCCGATTTGGCGGCCCCGCCCACGACGACGAGGCGCGGTTCGAGCCGGGCCGAGCTCTTCGCAACGGCTTCCATGTTGTGGCGCAATGCGAAGGTCACCCCCTCCAGCACAGCCCGATAAAGATGCGCGCGCGTGTGGAAGAGATTGAGGCCGACAAAGGCGCCGGACGCGCGGCTGTCCCAAACGGGGGAGCGTTCGCCCATCAGATACGGCAGGAACACGATGCCGTCCGCGCCGGGAGCAATCCCGGCAGCGGCTTCGTCAAGCAACTGCAGGGCATCGATCCCCCGCTCGAGGGCGGCGATGATCTCGGCCTGGCAGAATTGGTCACGAAACCACGAGACCGCGGCCCCCGCCGTGGCGGCTCCGCCGAACACATAGAGCTCCTCGGCCGTGCCGACGACATAGGGAAACGCGACAAGGCGGTCCGCGGCGTCGGTGGCCGGAGCGATGTAGCCCCAGCACATCGAGGTGCCGATCATCGCCACGTGCTGACCCGGCACCGTCACCCCGGCGGCGAAGGTGGCGATGGCGGCATCGACGCCCCCGGCCATCACCGGCGTGCCGGCGCGCAGGCCAAGCCGGTTGGCGACGCCCGGCGTGATTCCGCCGACCGTGTCGGTAGGGTCGACCAGCCGGGCCGGCATCAGGGCGGCGGGGAGGCCGAGTGCGCCCAGCATCTCGTCAGACCAGCTGCGGGCCTTCAGGTCGTAGATGCCGCCGATATTGCCGGCCGAGGAGTGGTCGACTGCGATCTCGCCGGTCAGGCGCTGGATGACGAAGGCGTTGGGCGGCAACAGCAGCGCCGTCTTGGCCCAGACATCCGGGCGTTCGTCGCGCAGCCACATCATCTTCGTAAAGCCGTAGTAGCTATCGACCAGGTTCCCGGTGATTGCGCCGAGCCGCTCGAGATCGACATGGGCCTGCACCCACTCGACCTGTGCGTCGGCGCGGCGGTCCATCCAGATCAGGCATGGGTGGAGCGGCTCCATGTCGGCGTCGACCGGAATGCCGGACCCGCCATAAAGGCTCGAGACACACAACGCTTGGACGTCATCCCGCCCGCACGCGACCTCGGCGATGCAGCGCTCCACCGCATCAAGCCATACGCTGGCGTGCTGTTCGGCCCAGTTGGGGCGCGGCGTGTCGGGGGCGTAGCCGTGTTGCGATCGGGCGAGGATGGTGCCGTCGGCCGAGACCAGGACCGCCTTCGTGCTCTGGGTGCCGATGTCGATGCCGATGACCGTGGGCATGCTACAGATCAAGGCTCTGCGGCAGGATCACGAGATCGCGGATGGTGACGTTGCGGGGCCGGGTCAGCATGAACAGGACGGCCTCGGCAACCTCGCGCGGCTGCATCAGGCTACCCTTGGCGAGCGCGTCGGCCATCTTCTCCGGAGGCCAGTCATCGAGCAACGCGGTCACGACCGGACCCGGCGCGACCTCGCCGACACGGATGCCGTGCCGCATCACCTGCCGCCGCAGCGTGTGCACGAAGGCCTGCACGGCGTGTTTGGAGGCGGTATAGATCGGCTCGACGACGACCGGGACGAGACCAGCGACCGAGCTCGTGACGATGATGTCGCCGCTGGCACGCTCGATCATGTGCGGCAGCACGGCGTGGATGGTCCGGAACACGGCGTTGACGTTGAGGCTCAGCATGCGGTCCCAGGCGTCGGGGTCGCCGCCATGGACGTCGCCGCCGACATAGGCGCCGGCATTGGCGTGGAAGATGTCCAAGCGACCCATCTTGTCGAGGATCGCCGGCATCATGCCGGCCACGCTCGCCTTGTCGAGCAGATCGACCACGACCGACTCCGCCCCGAGTTCGGCGCAGAGCGTGGCGAGGCGGTCGGCTGCGCGATCGACCAGTACGACGCGCGCGCCGGCCTCGCGCATAATGCGGGCGCATTCGAGGCCGATGCCGGACGCCGCGCCCGTGATGGCCGCGACCTTCCCGGTAAGGTCTTGAGGCATGATCGTATCCTTATGCGCGGCCGTGCGACATGCGCGAGCGGCGGGCGAGCGAGTCGACGATGACGGCGATGGCGAGCACCGCGCCGGTGATCATGTATCGAAGAGACGAGGAAAGATCGAGCAGCGTCAGCCCGCTGGCGATCGACTGGATGACGATGATGCCGAGCAGTGCGGAGTAGGCACTGCCGCGCCCGCCGAACAGGCTCGTGCCGCCGATCACCGCCGCCGCGATGGCGTTGAGGTTCACGTCCCCGGTCCCGGCCTGTTGGCTGGCCGAAGCGAGCCGGGCCGCCGACACGACGCCGCCAAGCGCGGCCAGCGTGGCGCAGAGCATGAACGCGCTCATGTAGATGCCGCGCACGTTGATGCCGGCGCGCCGGGCTGCCTCGCGGTTGCCGCCGACGGCAGCTATGGAGCGGCCCCATCTGGTGCGCTTGAGCGCGTAGTCCAGTGCGACGACGAGCCCTCCGAATAGGCCGAACATCCACGGCACGCCGCGGTCGGTGTTCAGGTACCACGTCAGTATCAGCAGCCCGGCCGTCAGCAGCGAAGCCCTGGCCGCAAGCCCGCTTAGCGAGCCCGGGGTGAGCCCGGCGCGCTTCCGGCGCGCGGCCGTCCGATAGCCGGTGAGGAGCATCCCGCCGCCCGCTACCAGCGCCAAGGCATAGGCGACCACGGGCGGCATGACGTAGGTCTGACCGAGGCTGACCAGTGGCGAGCCGTAGGGAAGGTTGATCGAGCCGCTGGCGCCCAGGATGTAGAGTTGCAGGCCGAGGATCGCGAGCAGCCCGGCCAAGGTCGAGACGAAGCTCGGCATGCTCAACCGGTTGAACAACACGGCGTAGACGGCGCCGATCGCCGCTCCTGCCGACACCGCGACGAGGATCGCGATCGGCACCGGCCAGTCTGCATTCACCCAGAGCACGCCCACCACGGCGGAGGCCAAGCCGGAGACGGAGCCCACCGACAGATCGATCTCGCCGACCATCAAAACGCAGACGATGCCGAGCGCAATGACGCCCACGGTCGAGCAGTCGAACAGCAGGTTGACCAAGTTGTTGGCCGAGAGGAATACCGGGTTGAGGGTCTGGAACACGGTCCAGATCACGGCCAGGCCGACGACGACGGGCAGCGCACCCAGGTCGCCCGAGCGTAGGCGGTCGATGAAGCCGCGGATCGCGCCGCTGAGACCCGAATCGTGGCGGACGCGGACATCGCTCCGGTCGACGGCGGGCTCGCTGCTCATAGGGGGGCTTCCGCTTCGCTCGCGCGTCGTCCAGCCCGGCGCGAGACGGAGTTGTCGGCGGCGCCGGTGATGGCGCTGATCAGCTCCTGGTTGGAGGCTTCCGGGCCGAACACGCCGTTGTTGCGGCCCAAGCGGAGCACCACGATCCGGTCGGCCACGGCACGGACATCCTCCATGTTGTGGCTGATCATGATCACGCCGAGGCCGCGGTCGCGGACGCGCTCGATCAGGTTCAGCACCTCCGCCGTTTGTGCCACGCCCAACGCCGCCGTCGGCTCGTCAAGCATGATCAGCCTGGGCTCCGAGAGGAGGGAACGAGCGATCGCCACCGTCTGCCGCTGCCCGCCCGAGAGCGACGCGACCGGCTCACGCACGGACGGGATCCGGGCAGCGAGCTCGTTCAGCAGCGTCCAGGAGCGCAACTCCATCGCAACCTCGTCGAGCGCAAAGCCTCCCATCTCGCGGCCGAGAAAGATATTGGCAACGACGTCGAGGTTCTCGCACAGCGCGAGGTCCTGGAAGACGGTCGCAATACCGAGTGCGATGGCATCGCCCGGTCCCGCAAGGGAGACCGGCTTGCCGCGGAACGCCATATCGCCGCTCGTCGGCTGAAACACGCCTGCGAGCACTTTGACGAGCGTTGACTTACCGGCTCCGTTGTCGCCGACCAGGGCGACGACCTCACCGGCTTGCACGTCGAGGTCGATCCCGCTCAGGGCGGAGACCGCGCCGAACTGCTTGGTGATGCCGCGCAGGCTCAGAACGGTCTCTGGAATGACCGGGCTTCCTACTTGCCGATGCCGAGTTTCTTGCAGTCGGCATCATACCGTCCGGTGCAGAGAGCGGACGCAGGGGTGATCGGCTTACCGTCGACCATCTTGTCGACGATCTCGCTCTTGAGGTTGTCGGACGTGACGAGCGCAGGCGTGAACAACCGGGTCGGCGTGCCGAACAGGGTCGTGTCGGACTTCGGCGTTTCGCCCTGCAATAGAGCCACGGCCACGTCCGCGGCCGCCGAGGCGACGACTTCGCTGGGCTTCGAGATCGTGTTGTACTGGTCGCCCGCGATGATCAGCTGCAGCCCGGCGATCGTCGCGTCGTTGCCGGTGACGGGCGGCACCGGGTTAACACCAGCGGCCTTGAAGGCGGCGACGGCACCGCCGGCCGTGCCGTCGTTCGCCGCAACCACGCCGACGATCTTCTTGCCGAACCGCGTGATCTGGCCGCTTGCCCATTGCTGCGCCTTGGCCGGCGCCCACTCCGGCGTGTCGTATTCGGCGAGCACGGTGTAGCCGCCCTCCGTGATGCCGTCGTGGATGCCCTTCTTGATCAACCCGGCTGCCGCATCGGTCGGCGAGCCATTGATCTCGAGCAGCCCTATATCGGCCGTCGGCACCTTGCCCGCCTTCAGGTGATCGACCAGCGACTTGGCGATCATCTTGCCGATCGCCTCGTTGTCGAACGAAACGTAGAAATTGGCCGGCGTCGACGGGATCGGCCGGTCGTATGCGATCACCTTGATCCCCTGCGCCTGCGCGGCCTTCACGAGCCCAGCCGCGGCAGCGCTATCGACCGGATCGAGCACGATTGCCTTGGCGCCCTGCGAAACGGCGGCGTTGAACTGCTGCTGTTGGCGCGACGCGTCACCGTTTGCGTTCTGGTAGATGATCTTGCACGTCGGGCAGAGCTTCTTCATCTCGGCGACGAAGCCCGGATGGTCGTGCTCCTCATAGCGCGTCGAGCTTTGGTCGGGCATGAGGAACGCGACCGTGGTGTTCTCGAGTGGCGCAGCGGAGGCGGCGACACTGAGCAGGGTGCTGCCGAGCAGAGTGGCGAACGTGGTGGTGTTAAGGATCATGACTGTTTCCCCAAGTCTCGTTGCTAGGCAGCGATCGCCAGTGTTCGGGCCGCCCGCTGCAGGGCGCGAAAGCGTGAGGGTGACATGCCCTTCACGGCCAGGAACTGGCGATTGAAGTTGGACACGTTGCGAAAGCCGACCTCGTAGCAGATGTCGGTGATGCTCGACTCGTCGAGGCTGAGATGCTGGCAAGCGAGCTCGAGCCGGAGCGCGTTGACGTATTGCACGAAGTTCAACCCGGTATGACGAAGGAACGAACGCGAGAAGGTGCTGACGCTCTGGCAGCAGAGGGCGGCCATTTCGGTCTCGTTCAGCTCCAAGGTGAAGTTCTGCGCTATATGTTCGATGGCGAGGTTGATTGCGGTCGAGCGGTATGTTGTCGCGTCCGGCCGGAAGCCGATGCTCGCGAGCGGCGTGGCGGTCGCGGTCCCGATGATGTCGAGGATCTCCATAAACAGTGCGATCCGCCGTGCAGCGGACGCCACGAGCAACTCGCGCATCAGGGGAGCGACACGCGCAGCGACGCCGGGCTCAAACAGCAGGCCGCGAGGGGTTGCGGCCAGCATGGGGCTCAGGCTTCGGAGTTCTGGGAGGTGATCCATACAACCGGCTATGAAGGCCTCGGTGAACTGCAAGACGAGGCAGCGTTCGGAAACCGTTTCAAGCCCGTGCAGGTCGCTGATCCAGTTATGCGGGAGGTTGGGACCGATAAGGACGAGGTCGCCCGGGCCGAATGGCGCGATGTGATCGCCGACGTAGCGATTGCCCTGCGTGCTGGTGACGAGATGCAGCTCGTACTCCGGGTGGAAGTGCCAGCGTACGGTGCGGAACGGATAGCCATGGGACCACACCTTGAACGAGGTGTCGTTTGGGATACGCACCATCTCCAGATCGGGCGTCACGCGGCGCAGCCTCCCTTGCACCGATGAGGTATGAGACTTTCATGTCCCATCCCACGGCAAGTTTAAGCCTAACGAGGGCCTTGACTGGCCGCCACACGGTTTGCAGCGCAGCAATGATACTTTCTTGCATCGACAGCTTTGCGCTGGATGGTCGGGGACATCCGATGTCCCGCGAGAGGCCGCAACGGCTGCAAGTTTCGAGGTAACCCGCCGATACGTTACCGCAGGCCGATCCACAGGCCGAGGACGATCAGCGTGCTTCCGGCCAGGAGGTTGAGATGCCGCAAGAACAAGCCGGGCACCCCGGCGCGCAGGAGCGATGCACCAGCGACAAGCAATGCGTACCATGCGCCCGAACCGGCCACGACGCCGGGCACGGACCAGGACGAAAACAATGCGTCCCCGATTTCCGCAGGTTGGCTGCCCGATGCGATGGCGAGGTAGGGTAGAGCGGTCATCGGGTTGGACAACGCCAACGCCAGGGTTGACCCGTAAACGACGCGCGTGCCGGCTGGCGGCGTCACGGGCCGTGGCACGCGATGGCGCCGCAACGTGCGCAGCCCGAGCAGGACGAGCACCGCGGCCGAGCACCAGCGGAGCGGCCCTGTCCACGTTGCGAGTTCGGCGGGTATGGCGCTGTGCCCGACGAGGGCGGCGGCAGCGTAGATGCCCTGCGCGGACGCGGCGCCGGCACCCACGGCCAAGCCCAGCCGGCGGCCGTAGATGATGCTCCGTTGCACGCAGAGGAGTGAGACCGGGCCGAACGGAAGTGCCACTGACAGGCCGAGCGTCGTGCCAGCTATGAGAGCGGTGAGCATGCGGCCTCCTTGCCTTGCCAGGCTCGAGACGCGCCGCGTGGCGTGCGTTCACGAAGGAACGTGCTGCCAGCGGGCATCGCGGTCTCCTGCTTCGACCTGCCGGGTTGGCAGCTCCTGTGCCGTTTGATCGGCCAAGTGCAGGACCGGCGTCCTGAAGGAGTTCCGAATTGTTGTTGAAAGTGGCCGGACGGACCACGCCATCTAGAAGTTGGCGGCGTTCGCCTTCTCCAGCGTCAACTCGCCTGGCCATTGTATGGCGCCGCCGTCGCCACCAGCCGTGCTGCGTGGCGCCGCTATGGCCGGGTTGCCGCGATCGCCGCGCCACGCGCCTTGGCTGCCGCCAGCGCCGCCCGCTTGCGCCTGCTGATCAGCTCTCGATCGTCGACGCCGTGCTCACATCCGGTCGGTCATCGTCCGCCAGCTCGGCCTTGTCGGGTCATCGATCGAGGAGACGAAAGCGCTCTGCCTCGACCGTCGATGACGTGCCGCACACCCCTCAACGGCGCGGGTCGTCCTTGGTCTGCTCCCAACCTGCCCCGGCTTCGCAGGTCCAATAATTGTTGAAGATGAGCCGCAACGTCCGCTCGTCGGGCGGCGGCAGGTCGGCCGGCGGCAGCTCCCGCTTCGTCGCCGGGACCGCAAGGTGCTTGATGACCTGCTCGAAGCCCCCCGGCGTATAGCCGTTGAGCACGTGGCAGACATCGCTGGTCACGACGAAGCTGTGCACCGTCCCCCGCGCGACCCAGACGCTGTCGCCCGCCTTGGCCTTGACCACGTCCCCCGACACCGTGAAGTCCAGCGTTCCGTCCTGAACGTAGAACCATTCGTCGCAGAAATTGTGGACGTGTGGGACGAGCGCGCCGGACCCCTCGCGCATCCATTGCTCGATGACGGAGTAGCTTCCGCCGGTCTGGTGTCCCTCGATCAGCGGGACCCAGAGGATGTTGTACATCCAATAGGCCGGTGCCTCGTCGCGGCTGGAGCGGAACGAGGCGTTGGTGCGCGGATCCATGGTGAGCATTCCTTTCGATCGACGGGGTCGGGTTTACGCGCCGAAATGGCTGATTTCGGTATTGTGGAACGCTAGCAGCAGCCAGGCGCCGCCCGCCTCGCGAAAGACGCACGTGGCCAGCGTCTCCAGCGTGCCGCCGCCGGTGTCGACATGCGCGCGGATGTGCCCCAGCGCGAGGCCGGAGCCGATCATGCGCGCATCGACCAGGTCGTAGCCGATCGACGTGCCGCGGAACACGCCCTCGAACAGCCAGCGGTGCCGCTCCGCGATCGCGTCCCGGCCGTTGTCGCGGTTGGCCTTGATGTCGACGAACACGGCGTCTTCGGCGAACAGGTCCGCAAAGGCGTCGCCGTCCATCCTGTTCCAGGTCTCGGCCAGCGCCGCGACCAGGCGCGCGAGGGCATCGGCGTCCCCGGCCGCAAGCGCCGCGCCCGTCACGGCTCCACCAGCCCGGTCGCGTCCCAGGCCGTTCCCGCCTCGGGCCGGCCCGAGATGTGGCGGTATGTCACATAAATCATCGCGCCGCTCCGCATGTCCTTCCACCCGGTCGTGACCGAGCGGTAGCTGTTGCCCTCGAACCCCTCCCGGTAGTGCGCGATCTTCAACGTCGCGCGAACCTGGCCGAACACGTTGAGCATCTCCATGCCCTCGTTGCGCAGCACGTCGTGCCACTGCGCGCCGGGGGCCATCCGGGTATCGAACGCCACCGTCGTGCCGGTGGGGCCACGGATCACATGGGCGAGGGCGCCGTTCGCCGCCGCCGAGCCCGGCCAGGCTTCGGCCCAGATCCCGTAGAACATGGGGAACTCGGCGCCCGCCACCCGCACCAGGCAGAGCGCCGGGTCGGCGCCGGCGAGGCCGCCGTACTCGATAGGCGGCAGCACGCCGCGCTGCACGACCGTGCCCCGCGCCGGGCAGGCCGGCGGGGAGGGCCCGGTGCCGTCCACCGGCCGGATCCCCGGCCCGGTGTCCATCGGCGGCATCGCCCCCTGCGCCAGGGCGGCGCCCGGCAGGGCATACAGGCCGGCGCAGAGGGCCAGCATCCGGAGCAGCGGAGCGCCCATCGCGGGCGGGTCAGCCAGACGCGCCGGACCGGGACGCAGCCTTGGTGTAGCTCTGGTTGTCCGACAGCCACTCGTAGAACGGCAAATGCCCGCCGAACACATGCTTGAGCGTCCCTTCCGCCGTCGGACGGCGCCAATCCCACTGCAGCATCGCCGCGATCACCGCCCAATTGCAGACGATCGCCCCGGCCTGGGTCAGCCGCATGCACGACGTCAGCTCGCTCATCATGTCCCAGCAGCCGGACGCGTCATAGACGGCATAGACGTCGTAACCTTCGGCGAGGGCCGAGATGACCGGGTAGTAGAGGCACACATCGGTCGTGACCCCGGCCATGATGAGCTTGCGACGCCCGGTCGCCTCCACCGCGGCCTTGAAGTTCGGATCCTCCCAGGCGTTGATCCAGCCGGGGCGCGAGATGTTGGGCGCGTTCGGGTGCATCTCGACCAGCTCCGGCATCAGCGGCCCGTTCGGGCCGTCGGCGAAGCTCGCCGTCAGCACGGTCGGAAGGTTGTGGACCTTGCCGATCGCGGCCAGCGCCAGCACGTTGGAGCGGAACTGGTCGAGGCGGATGTCCTGGACGCCCAGCATCGTGCCGGTCTGATGGTCGATCATCAGGAGGGCACAGTTCTCGGCCGTCAGGAACTCGTGGTAGCGCGTGTCGACGGACATGGTTGGGATCCTTTGGCAGAGGTTCAAAGCCAGCTCTGCTGACATGGACGCGTGACCCTGATGAGCCTTCCCGCACCCGCGACCCTTGCAAGCCTTCACCGACCCCGTATTGATCGAGTTGATCCAGGCTTTCGCAGAAATCACCCTAGCAGGGCTTTCCGGGCGAAATTTCCTGGCCATGAGCCGATTTGGCGGAGAGCCTATGGTCACCGCAGCATCCTCGCCTGTGTTCGTGCGGAGCTACGGCGCCCCCATGCTCACGAAAACGGCGGCGGATTGGGGTGAGGTGCGCGCCACCCTCATTCGCAGAGAGCGCGCCGCTGAGGTGCAGCAGCGGTTCCTCCTGCCCGATCACGTCTTCCGTCTGGGCGTGTCCGGCACGTTTGGGGCCGGAAGCACCACGGCCCTGGGGAATGCCCTGCCGGTTCCCCTGGCGCAGCAAGCCGGCACCAGCTCGTACTATCCTCCGGGGACAGCGATCCTCAACGAGGTCACTCGCGCGTCACGCCTGACCTACCTCACGGTCGAGATCGACCCTGGTCTGGCAGACAAGCTCCTTGTCGGCGAGGCCGCCGTCCGAAATCTGGAACCGGTGGCAGCTCTGGAAGACGAGTTGGTCACCGCCATCCTGCGGACCCTCATACCGGCCGCCGGCGATGCCGCACCGCCGCCACGTCTTTACGCCGAACAGGCGGCGCTGATGCTTCTTCTGACGGTGCAGCGCAGGTCGCGAGCGAACGGCGAGCGCGAGACACGGGTTCATCGAGGCGGCATGGCCGCGATCCACCTCCAGCGAGTGACCGACTATCTGTTGGACTGCATGGCCAAGGACGTTTCGCTCAACGATCTGGCTGCTTTGACGAGCCTGTCGCCGACGCATCTATGCCGCGCGTTCAAACAGTCGACGGGAACGACACCCCACCGGTGGCGGCAGGCTGCGCGGATCGACAGGGCGAAGCAGCTCTTGACCGGCTCGCTGCTACCGATCGCTGAGATCAGTCTGGCCGTCGGCTTCTCAGGGCAGTCGCAATTCACGACGGCCTTTCGCCGCGAGACCGGCTCGACACCGAACAGGTGGCGCGCGCGCAACACGGAGTAAGCGCGAGCGAGACCAGGGCGTGCCTGACACAACGTCCGTCGCTCAGTGGTCGAGACCCTCGGCCAGCAAAGCCGTGGGCCATTGCTCGGTTTCGAGGGCGAGGTGCACCGCCTAGGCGGGTATGACGGACGCAACAGAAGCCCGGCTGCCACGCGAGACGAGGGTGACATAGGCTTCCGTGACGATCGTGACGAAAGTCGGCTCATGGCGCAGGTCGGCACCGAACACGGCTTCGACGTCCAATAGGGCGGCGACGTGGTCGGCCGGGCGGAGCCCCGCGCCGTCCAGCGTCGCGCGAAGAACGGCGGCCATCGGGTCGCGCACGTCGATCGGTCGGCCAGCCTCATCCTTCCCGCCGACGTAACGGATCCAGCCCGCAACGGCCAGCGCCAGGCAGGGCATGGGAAAGCCGAGTTTCAGGCGATGCCGCATGCTGGACAGCAGCCTGTGCGGCAGCTTTTGCGACCCGTCCATCGCGATCTGCCATGTCTGGTGCCGCACAGCGGTGTTGGCGAAGCGCGCCAGCAACGCGTCCGCATAGGCGCGGATGTCCAAGCCTGCCGGGACCGGAACGACAGGAATGACCTCCTCCCACAGCGCAAGCACGTATGACCGGAACGATGGGTCCGCCACCGTATCGGCAATCGTCCCGTGCCCGGCCAGGAAGCCGAGATAGGCCAGCGCCGAATGCGCGCCGTTCAGCATGCGCAGCTTCATGTGCTCGAACGGCGCGACGTCCGCCACGAACTCGGCACCGGCCCGCTCCCAGCTCGGGCGGCCCAGCGGGCCGAAGCGGTCCTCGATCACCCATTGCCGGAAAGGCTCGTGGCAGACCGGCGCCGCATCCATGAGCCCAGTGGCAGCCTGCGCGTCCCGCAGGTCCGTATCGGTCACGGCGGGTACGATCCGATCAACCATCGTGCACGGAAAGCAGACATGCTCCGCGATCCACCCGGCCAGCGCCCGGTCCCGCATGGCGGCGAGATCGTGCGTCAGAGCGGCCAGCACGCGGCCGTTCTGCGGCAGGTTGTCGCAGCACAGGACAGTGAACGGCGGTACCCCGGCCGCGCGCCGCGTCGCGAGCGAGGCCACCAGCAGACCGATGGCAGAGCGGGGCGCGGCCGGATGGCGGAGGTCGTGGACGATGTCCGGGTGCCCCCCGTCGAGCTGCCCGCTGGCCGGGTCATGGCAGTAGCCCTTCTCCGTGACCGTCAGGCTCACGATGCGGCACGCCGGATCGGCCATCAGGGCGACCACCTCGGCCGGGGCTTCCGGCGCCACGGCCAGACGTGTCAGGCATCCGACCACGCGCGCGTCCGTGGCGGCGCCGTTCCGGCACAGGGTGGTATAGAGGCCGTCCTGCGGTTGGAGCAGGTCGCGTTGGTCCGGCCGCCGGAGGCTGACGCCGACGATGCCCCACGGTCCCCCGTTCGGTGTCAGCACATCCTCGGTATAGAGCGCGAGATGGGCGCGGACGAAGGCACCCAACCCGAGGTGGACGATGCCGGGTGTCAGGGCATCGCGGTCGTATCCCGGGCCGGCCACCCTGGGCGGCAGCGCATGACGGGTGACGGCGGACAGGCGCCTTGCGGTCCCATCCACGGCATCATTCACGCCACGGCCTCGGTCCGGCCCGTCTCGGCGGAGCGCACCGCCGCTTCCAGCACCCGCATGGCGCACACGCCATCGGCGATGTCGGGCGCGTCCGACTCCTCGCCCCGGACCCGGCGCAGCCACGCGGCCAGCAGCGCGTGATAGCCCTTGTGGTCCTCGTTGGCGGCGGCGGTGTGGTTCGGCTCCCAGACCAGCGCGTCCTGCGCCGGGTCCAGCGTCGCAGCGGGGTCGCCCGCCTTGAACGGAGGCGAACGATAGAACCTGACCTCGTGCACGTTCCGCACCTCGACGCGCTTATGGTCGCCCATCACCTGCCACCACTCCATCGGCGTGCCCCGCGACTGGTGGGTTCCGACCACCACCGTCGCCAGCGCGCCGGACGCGAAGCCGTAGCCGATGTGGAGCAGGAGCTTGCCGGGCTCCATCTCGAAACGCCGGGTCGTCACGTCGCGCACCGGCTCGCTCATCAGCCAGGGCACCAGGTCCATGGCATGGACACAGTGGTGCAGGAGGAACCCCGTGTAGTCAGGGTTGCCAACGAAGTAACCCGGCGCCGTCATGTATTCGCCCAGCAGGCTGGCCCGCACGCCAAAACCGGGGTCGCGCAGGATGTTGCCGGCGATGCGGTTGGCGGTGGCGTAGCGCTTCATGAAGCCCACCACACAGGGCTGCCCGGTGCGGGCCGAAACCTCCGCCAGCGCCTGGGCCGCCGCGGCCGTGGCTGCGGGCGGTTTTTCCATGAACACCGGCAGGCCGCGCTCCATCGCCGCCGCCCCGAAACGGGCATGCACGGCCGGGCCGACGGCCATGCCGACCGCGTCCAGCCCAGGATGCGCCAGCATGGCGTCGGCGTCCGCGTATCGGGCAACGACGCCATACCGGTTGCCGACGACCGCCAGGCGCTCCGGATTGGCGTCGCACAGTGCGGCGATCGTCACCGGCAGATGCGACAGCTGCGGCAGCAACATTTCGGCTGCATGGTTGCCGCAGCCGATCCAGCCGACCTGGATCATGACCGTGCCACCGCGTGCAGGGCCGCACGCAGGAACGCGCCGCTGTGCCGCAGATCCTCGTCCTCGTCGCGAGATGGCGGCTTCCATTGCGCGAGCGGGATCGACAGCTCGTGGTGCAGCCGGCGGAACGGCTCCAGCGTGACCGCGCCCTCGTAGCCGATCGCGAACAGCGCCCGGCAGATCGGCAGCCAGTCGATGTGGCCGGTGCCGAGAAAGCCGCGGTGGTTCTCGTTGGCCTGGAAGTGCATCAGATGCGGCGCCGCCTGGCGGATCGCGTCCGGCAGGTCATTCTCCTCCATGTTCATGTGGAAGGTGTCGAGCATCACGCCGACAGCCGGGCTGCCGACCAGGTCGGCCAGGACGCAGGCCTGTCGCCCGGTGTTGCAGAAATCCGTCTCGAACCGGTTGAGCGGCTCCACCGCCAGCCGGATGCCATGTGCCGCGGCGTAGGCCCCACCCTCCTTGAGCCCGGCGACCACGCGGTCGACCCGCTCCCGGCGCTGGCCGGGGTCGAGCGGGCGGGGCGGGCGGCCGGCGAACACCAGCGGTGTGCCGTAAAGCGGCCCGCCCACCAGCGTCGCGCCGCACGCCACCGCCACGTCGACGCATCGGCGGATGTAGGCGACGCCGGCTGCGCGGGAGACCGGGTCGTCGCTGGCCAGGTCCCGGTCCACGTTGACCCGGGCGGCCAGGACCAAGCCCAGCCCGGCCTCCCGCGCGGCCGCGCCGGCCCTGGCCGGATCGACCTCGTCGCCCTCCGGGACGAGCAGCTCGCAGAACTCCATGCCGGCGGCCCTCATGCGCCGGAACAACGGCAGCTCGGCCGCGGTGATCGGCCTGGCGTAGGTCATGGAGATGACGCCGATCGGCGGTGCCCAGGGCTTGGTCATGGTCATCCTTTCACGGCCCCGCCGGTCATCCCGCCGACGAGGCGATTCTGCGTCAGCAGGAACAGGATCGTGGCCGGCAAGGCGACCAGCGTGCCGCCGGCCATCAGCAGGCCCCATTGCACCTGGTTCTCGCCGATGAAGCTTTGCAGCGCGACCGTGACGGTACGGACGTGCTGACCAGCGAGCATCAGCGCGAACAGATACTCGTTCCATGAGGCGATGAAGAGGTAGATCCCCGTCGCAACCAGGCCCGGCACCGTGAGCGGCAACACCACGAACCGCATGGTTTGCCAGCGCGTGGCACCATCGATGGCCGCCGCGCCGTCCAGATCGGCCGGAATGCCGTCCATGTAGCTCGTCATGAGCCAGATGGCGAACGGCAGCGTGAAGGTCGCGTGCCCGGCGATCAGCGCGAGGTAGGTATCCAGCAGCCCGAACTGCCGGAACAGCACGAACAGCGGCAAGATCAGCAGCACCACCGGAAACATGTTGATCGCAAGGAACTGCACCAGGAGCGCGCGCCGGCCGGGGAACCGGAAACGCGAGAACGCGTAGGCGGCCGGCAGTGACAGCGCCAGGCCCAGCAGCACCGCGCCGGCCGCCACCACGAAGCTGTCACGCAGGTTCTCCGCGAACGACGTGCGGGCCAGCAGTTCGATGTGGTTCGCAAGCGTGAGTGTGTCAGGCAGGATGCGCACCGGCGATTGCGTGAGGTCGCCCTCCGGACGGAATGACGACAGCACCATCCAGGCCCACGGAACCAACGCGAACAGCAGGATGGCCGCCACCGGCAGCTCCGTGCCGAGCAGCAGGCGGAGGCGCCGGCTCATGATGGGCGGCTCCGGACAAGGTAGGCCACCACGACCCCCAGCAGCAGGATCGTCAGCATTACCGCCAGCGCCGAGCCCTGGCCGTAATTGCCGCCCGACCAGGCGGTGAGGAACGCATGCAGCGGCAAGGTCTGCGTCGCCGTGCCCGGGCCGCCGCCCGTCATGACCAGGATGAGGTCGAGCGAGTTGGCGACCCAGATCATGCGCAGCAGGAGGGCCGTGGTGATGACCGCAAACAGGCCGGGCAGCGTGACATGGAAGAAACTGTGCCACGCCCCGGCGCCGTCCAACGCGGCCGCCTCGTACAGCTCGTCGGGAATGGCCTGCAGCCCGGCCAGCAGCGTCACCGCGAAGAACGGGAAACCCTGCCACACGACGGCCAGGATGACGGCCCCGAGCGCCGTTCCCGGCTGCGACAACCAGGCCACCGGCTCCGATAGCAAGTGCAGCCGCAATCCGACCGCGTTCACCAGGCCCAGGTTGAAGTCCAGCATCCAGGTCCAGACCAGGCCGATGATCACGGACGGCAGCGCCCAGGGCACGACCATCAGCGCTCGGGCCGCTCCGCGCCAGGCAAAGCGGCGGTTGAGCAGCAGCGCCGTCGCGAGCCCGAGCGCGAACTGCAGCCCGACCGACACCACGACCCAAACGAACGAAAGGCCTAGGCTGCTCCAGAACACCGGGTCGGCCAAAGCGCGCGTGTAGTTGGCCAGGCCGATGAACGGCCGGAAGCGGGGGCGGAACAGCACCACGTCGTGCAACGACATCCACACCGTCTGCACCGCCGGGAACAGGACCAGAGCCGCTGTCAGCAGCAGCGCCGGCGCCACGAGCAGCCAGGGGGTGGCAGCGCCGCGCTTCATCGCCCGGTGCCTCAGCCGAAATACAACGTCTCGAAGGTGGTCATCATGTCGTCTGGCGAGACTTGGCCCAGCAGCGCCTTCTGCGTCGTCTGTGGCCACACGGTGCGGGTGAAGTCGGCGGTTTGGGTCGTGGGCGGCAGCACGCGGGCCATCGGTAGGGACTGTTTCGAGGCGTCGATGAAGCGGCGCGGCTGCTCGGCCCAGCTCGCGAGGCTGGAGGTGGTGACCGGCAGCTGCGCCGACAGCTTGGCGAAGGCCGCGTTGCTTGCCCCCGTGGAGAGGAACGACACCCATTTCCACGCTGCATCCGGGTTGGTGCTCGCGGAGAACACGGCGCTTGATCCGTCGCCGTAGGTCGTCCACGGATCCTGGCCGGGGCTACGCGGAACCGGGATCGCCGTGACCTTGTCGCCAAGGGCCGCCGTCAGGTCGTTGGCGGAGCCGATGTGGTGGATGGTCATCGCCGTCCGCCCGGCCTTCATGTTGTTGATGGTCTGAAGGAACCCGTCGGTGGGTGCGGAGGGCGGCGTCACGTGGTGGGTGCGGTGGAGGTCGATGAACCAGCGATTGGCCGCCAACGCCGCCGGGCTGACCAGGCCGCCCTTCGCGAGCGTCGCGCCGCCGCCCAGCACGAAGGTCGCCCAGAAATCGTGCCCGCCCGAGCCGCCGCGCAGCCCGAAGCCCCAGCGGTCGCCACCGGTCAGCGCCTGGGCGCTCGACAGGAACATGTCGAAGCTGGTGGGCATCGGCAGGGTTTTCTCGGCGAACCAGTCCTGCCTGACATACAAGTACAGCACCACGTATTGCAGCGGGACGTAGTACTGCTTGCCGTCCGGCGCACGGTGCAATGTCCACAGGTCGTCGGAGATGTCGGCCTTGTCCGCCCACCCGGCAATGCGGCTGTCGAGCGGCAACAGCGCCTCCATCTCCATCAGGCGCGGCATGTTTTGGAACTTCACCATGGCCGCGTCCGGGCCGTTCCCGGCGATCAGCGCGGTATACAGCCGCGTGTCGTAGTCGCCGCCGCCGCCCCAGGGAATGCTTTCCGCCTGGATGCGGATGCCCGGGTTCGCCGCCTCGAACGCCTGGATCAGCGCGGCCGGCGAGGCCCTTGGATCGTCAAAGTGGTACCACCATCGCACGGTGGCCGGCTTCTGGGCGTGGGCGGCCGGTGCAAGCACGGGGGAGGCGAGGATAGCGGGCGCTGCCAGGGCAGGCAGGGCGGTCAGCAGCGTGCGGCGGGGAAGCGTCATGGGGCGTTTCTTTCCGTGTTGCTGTCGAAAGCGTCGGCGATCGCGGCGGCGATCTTGCGCGTCGCCGTCACGGCCGGCGGGAGCCGGGATGTCATCTGGAGAAACCCGTGGACCACGCCGGGCACGACGTCGAGCTCGACGGGCACGCCTGCGGCGGCCAGTCGCCCGGCCAGCCGGACGCTGTCGTCCAGCAGCGGGTCGAGACCGGCAGCGAGCAGGTGGCACCCCGGCAGGCCGGACAGGTCGTGCGCCCGCCCCGGCATCCCGCGCGGGTCCGCGCCCGGGCCTAGCCAGTTGCGCCAATACCAGCGCATGCGGGCCGTGGTGAGGCCGTAGCCGGTGCCGTTCCGGGCGTGGCTGGGCGTGTCGAAGTCGGGCGCGAAGCAGCCATAGAGCAGCGACAGGAACGCCGGCGTCCGGTGCGGCCGGCTGAGCGCAGCCGCCATGGCGATGTTGGCGCCCGCTGAATCACCCGCCAGCACCACGTCTCCCGGCGCATCCCAGCCTGCCAGCACCGCCAGCACGTCGTCGATGGCCGCAGGCGCCGGGTGCTCGGGCGCGAGCCGGTAGTCCGGCACCAGCACCGCACGCCGGGTCGCGCTCGCCAATAGGGAGGCGAACCGCTCATGCGTGGCAGGCGTGCCGAGCGTCCAGCCCCCGCCATGCACGAACACGACCGTGCCCGGGCGCCGGTCTGCAGGATGGAGCAGCCGGCAAGCGATCCCGCCGACCATCAAGTCCTGCCCGTCAACGGCGGCCACGGGCGTGTTCCAGGCAGCGTTGACGGTGATGAAATTGGCCCTGGCAACCTCCAGCGGCACCGTGTCCGGGGCTGGCACGGCGGCGGCTTCGGCCGCGGCGAGGATCGCTGCCATGGCGGGATGCAGGGTCAATGCCCGCCCCCCGGGTCGACGCCCGATCGTGTTCCCTCCGCGACGCCCGCGTTCGCGACGATGGTGTCGATGTGCCGCTCGAGCGCCCGGCGCAGGGCTCGCCCGTCGCGTGCCAGCGCCGCGGACAGAATGCCGGCATGCCGCTCGGCCGTTTGCCGCAGCGGCCGCTCGTGCCCGGGCGCCCACAGGCGCGAGCGGTGGGTGTGCAGGATGCAGCGCGACAGGATCGGCTCCATCGCAACCAGGCCCGCAGCACGGAACAGGGTCAGGTGGAACGATGTGTCGGCGACGATCATGTCCCACTGCGACCCGGCATTGGCGGCCGCCTGCATGGCCGCGAAGTGCTCCCTCAGCAGTGCCTCGGCCCCGCGGCTCAACGCAGCGGCTGCCGCCGGGGCGGCCCGGCCCTCCATTTGTCGGCGCAGTCGGAGCATCTCAGCCGCTTCCACCGGGCCAAGATCCGTGACCGACGTGCCCTGGTGGCCGGAGCGCGTCACGAGACCTTCGCCTTCCAGCCGCAACAACGCCTCGCGCACCGCCCCCTGGCTGCTGCAGAGCTCGGTCGCTAACGCCAATTCGGTCAGCACCGTGCCGGGCCGCAGGTCGTTCAGAACGATGCGGCGCCGCAGCGTTTGGAGAATCGACTGTCCGCGCGACACCCCGGCCAAATCTCAGCGATGCCTCCCATCATCAATCAATTATTGATATTCTGGCGAGGCTAGCCGTTCAGGGGCCTACGAACAACCCTCTTTGCGGTCAGGTCTTTTCTGCGTTGCAGGAGCAGCCGGCCGGGCCGGAAGCCAGGGTCGATCGGCGTCATCGGCCGGGATCGCTCCGCTGATCAATGATACCCCATGTCGGCGCGGACCTTGCCGCGGAACACCCAGTACGACCACGCCGTGTAGAGCAGCACGGTCGGCAGCAGGAACAGCGTGCCCGCCAGCAGGAAAGCCTGCGTCTTCGGCGAGGACGCCGCCTCCCACAGGCTGTAGTGGTGCGGCACGATCATCGGCCACAGGCTGATGGCGATGCCGATATAGGACATCAGGAACAGCCCGACCCCGCCCAGGAAAGGGCCCGTTTCGGACGCTGGGGTGCCGAGCGCCCGCCAGGTCCACCAGGCGATGCCCGCCGTGACGATCGGGACGGGCGCCAGCACGGCCATGTTCGGCCAGGACAGCCAGCGCGCGGCGATGTCGGGGTCCAGGATCGGTGTCCAGACGCTCACGATCGCGACGCAGGCGACGACGCCGGCGAGGCACATCCTGCCCTGCCGCCGCATCCGCGCCTGCAGCGCGCCCTCGGTCTTGATGACAAGCCACCCGGCGCCCAGCAGCGCGTATCCGAACACCAGCGCGACGCCGGTGAGGGTGGAGAACGGGGTGAAGCAGTCGAAGCTGCCGCCCGTGAATTCGCGGCCCCGCACGTCGAATCCCTGGATGAACGCGCCCAGCACCACCCCTTGCGCGAATGTCGCGAGCATCGAGCCATAGGCGAAACCGTGGTCCCAGAACGTGCGGTGCACGGCGTCGCGGTAGCGGAACTCGAACGCGACGCCGCGGAAGATCAGCGCCAGCAGCATGATCAGCACCGGGAAGTAGACGGCGGGGATGATGATCGCGAACGCCAGCGGGAACGCCACCAGCAGGCCGACGCCGCCCAGGATCAACCACGTCTCGTTCCCGTCCCACACCGGCGCGACGCTGTTCATCAACGTGTTGCGCGATGCGGTGTCGGGCGCCAACCCGTACAGGATGCCGACGCCGAGGTCGAACCCGTCCAGCAGCACGTACAGGAACACGCCGACGGCCAGGATCACGGTCCAGATCGGCACGAAGTCGAGCGTCAGCGCGGCCATCATGGCGCGACCGCCCCGATCCCGGGCAAGGCGACGGCGGGCAGCGCGACGATCGGGCCCACCGGCCGTCCGCTCTGCACCGGGCCGTCGGCCGCCTGCTCCTGCGGCCCCTGCCGGACGATGCGGCGCAGGACGAAGAAACCGCCCGGGAAAATGATGGCGTAGACGACGGCATAGGCGACGAACGACAGCAGGACGTCGCGCCCGGTCAACGAGGGCGACACGGAGTCCGCCGTCCGGAGCAGCCCATAAACCGTCCAGGGCTGGCGTCCGACCTCGGTCGTGACCCATCCTGCGACGACGGCCACGAAGCCCAGCGGCGCCGCCCATTGGCACGCGCGAAGGAACCAGGCCGACTGCATGAACCGGTCGCCTCGCCGCAGCACCGTCCCGGCCACGACCAGCGCCAGCATCAGCAGCCCGGCGCCCACCATGATCCGGAACGCGAAGAACGGCGGCCCCACGGGCGGCCGGCGATCGGGCGGAAAGTCGTTGAGCCCTTTGATCTCGCCGTCGATCGTGTGCGTCAGCACCAGGCTGCCCAGAACCGGCACCGCGACCTCGTAGCGCATGACGCCGGCGGCGCTGTCGGGGATGCCGAACAGCGTCAGCGGGGCCGGGGCGGCGGTGTCGTAGCGGCCCTCGAGCGCGGCGATCTTGGCCGGCTGATGCGCCAGCGTGTTGAGCCCGTGCAGGTCCCCCAGCACGATCTGCAGCGGCACCAGCGCCAGCAGCATCCACAGCGTGACCGAGATCATCTGCCGCCCCTCGTCCAGGAAGCGGCCGCTGCGCACGAACCAGGCGGCAACGCCGAGGACCACCAGGCCGGTCGTGATGTAGAACCCGGTCACGGCATGCGCGAGCCGGTACGGGAAGGACGGGTTGAAGATCACCTGCCACCAATCCGTCGGGAAGAACCGGCCATCGACCACCTCGAACCCCGCCGGCGTCTGCATCCAGCTGTTCGCGGCCAGGATCCAGAACGTCGACGACAGCGTTCCGCCGGCGACGGCCAGCGCCGCGACGAAGTGCACCCAGCGCGGCACCAGGCGGCGGCCGAACAGCAGCACGCCGAGGAACGTCGCCTCGAGGAAGAACGCCGTCAGCCCCTCGTACGCCAGCAGTGGCGAGATGACGTTGGCGGTGGCGTCGGAGAAGCGGCTCCAGTTGGTGCCGAACTGGAACGGCATGACGATGCCCGACACGACGCCCATTCCGAACGCGACCGAGAAGATCTTGATCCAGAACGCCGAGATCCGGCCATACACCGCGCGGCCCGTCGCCAGGTGCATGCCCTCCATGAACGCGATGTAGCTGGCCGTGCCCACCGTGAAGGCGGGCAGCAGGATGTGGAAGGCGATCAACCAGGTGAACTGCAGGCGCGACAGAAACACGGGGTCGAGATGCATCGGGTCAGGGCGCCTATTGCGAAAGGGAGGTGATCAAGGCGTGTCGGTCATGCCGGAATAGGGCTCGACCCAGGTGGTGTGGTCGCGCATCGAGGCGACACCGGGCACATTCTCGACGGCGACGCGGATGGCGGCGCGCTGGCTGGCTTCGAAGATGATGCCCTCCAGGTCGACGACGCCGCCGCTCACCACGACCTTGATGCCCTCCAGCGCCCAGGACTGACGGCGGAATTCCGCCAGGATGTCGTCGTGGATGGCCGCGTCGCTGGGGCCGGTCGCTGCGGCCTCCGGGAAGCTCTTGGCCAGCCGCCGCAGCAGGTCCGAGCGGCTGACGATCCCGACCAGGGTGTGGCCCGCCAGCACGGGGACGCGCTTGACGCGCTTGCCCTGCATGATCGACACGACCTCGGCCAACGGCGCCGCCGCATCGACGCTCAGTAGCGCCGGCGTCATCACGTCTCGCACCACGCGGCTGTGCGTGGCCACGTAGTCGGCGGCCTGGCGCTCTGGCCCGAGCATGAACGCCCGCCAGCCGGACCGGTGCTCCTCCGTCCCCAGCTCGACCCGGCGCAGCAGATCCCCTTCCGTCAGCATGCCGATCACCGCGCCGGTGCCGTCCAGCACCGGCAGGCCGCTGACATGGCGGCCCAACATGAGCCGGATCGCCGCCTGCACCGGTGAGTCGGCCAACACCGTCGCCACGTCACGGGTCATGACGTCCCCGGCCGTGAGTGTCAGCGCTCCGGTCATGCCCCACCCGCAAGATCGATCACGACGGGCGAGGGCGCGTCCAGGCGCTCCAGGCGTCCGCACGCCTCGGTCTTGACCAAGTTCTGCCCGGCGCCTGGTGACGGGATCGCCGCCCTTCGCAGCATCAGCGGCTGGCCGAGCTGTTCGACCGCGGCGGCATGCATCGTGCTGGCCATCACAGACATTCCTTCAGGCGCTTGGATCGGCCCAAAGTCATCGTGACCCTCGTGCCGGCCGCGGAGCAGCTTCGGAAAATACTCAGGCGGCAGCGGACCCGGCTCGCTCTGGGTAGTTTCCGCTGCTACGGGGCGGCGGCCGTCACCGGTAGGGTGGGTGGTCGGACGTTCCTCCCGGCATCAAGTCTGGGGCTGTCATCAGGGCGGCGCGGACCGGGCAGGGGCCGACACGGTAAGGTTGCCGGCCCGCATCGGAGGGACCTGGACGAAATACCGGCTAGCGCCTGCGAGCGGCTTCGCATGGTGTGGCCGGCACGGTCGACGCCGCCGTGATTGCGACGATCTCACTGCCGCTGCAGCCGGCGGCCTGAACGAGGCGAGGAGCACAGATGATCCGTTCCAACGACGAGCCCGAGACCCCGGACGATCCGGACGTGCCGGAGCCGCTTGGCCCCGACGTCAAAGAGCCCGGCGAGAACCGCACGCTCAACGCGCCGATCAACGAGCTGGAAAGCAGGCTGCTGAAGCAGCGCAAAGTGCTCATCTTCGGCGCGATCAACGACAAGGTCGCGCGCGACGTGACGGCCCGGCTGCTGACCCTGGCCAGCGAGGGCGACGATCCGATCGACGTGTATGTGAACTCGCCTGGCGGCCACGTGGAGAGCGGCGACACCATTCACGACATGATCCGCTTCGTCGACGGCGTGGCGCCGGTGCGCATCATCGGCACCGGCTGGGTTGCAAGCGCCGGGGCGTTGATCTTCCTAGCCGGGCGTAAGAAGCACCGTATGTGCCTGCCGAACACGCGCTTCCTGCTGCACCAGCCGATGGGTGGTGTCCGTGGCCCGGCGACCGACATCGACATCGAGGCGCGAGAGATCGTGAAGATGCGCGAACGCATCAACCGGATCATTGCGCACGAGACCGGCCAGCCGCTGGAGAAGGTCTCGACCGACACCGACCGCAACTACTGGATGAACGCGGACGAGGCGATCGCCTATGGCCTCTGCCACCGGGTGATCAAGTCGGTCGAGGACCTGTAGCCCTCCTCAGCGGCCAGGGGCGAGAAGCCGGTCGGAGTCGCCAAGCCGGCGGCCCGCACCGGCCTTGGCGCAGCCTCGCGACGGTGCGCGCGCCATTGATCCCGCTCTCGCCCTGAGACGAAGCGCGATCCGCATGTCCACTCTGAGCTTTGATGGTGAACAGGACGGGGCGGTCAAGCACGTCACCGTCGGCGTCTATCCTTAGCGCCACAATCGTACAGAGCACCGCGGCGTCGAGCGGATGGCCGGGTTTGTGGTCGCGACGGCCGACGGCTCGGCCACGCGCGGATCATCCATGCCCATCATTCGGAAACCACTCAGCCGTGGCGCGCAGCCACCCGGTCCATGGGTAGTTTCCGATCCTGCCGTCCATGCAGCGGCGGCGGCTAACGTCCGGGTCGTCAGCGCAAGCGCCGGCGCGACCGACGCGGCGCTGTTGTGCCGACGCCGTCGAAACGGCACCGATCACAGAAGGAGTTGCCAATGCCCCTCCATCACCGCGCGACGATCCGCGCGACCGAGGACGCCGACATCTACGGCACCACCGCCGCCGATGTCTCCGTGCCGAAGTTCAAGCTTCCCAAAGGCGAGATGCGCGCCGACGTGGCCCACGCGCTCGTCCGCGACGAGCTGTTCCTCGATGGGAACGCCCGGCAGAACCTGGCGACCTTCTGCCAGACCTGGATGGACCCGGAGATCCATTCGCTGATGGACCTGTCGATCGACAAGAACATGATCGACAAGGATGAATACCCGGCGACGGCCGAGCTCGAGAACCGCTGCGTCCACATCCTTGCCGACCTCTGGAACTCGCCCTCGGCTGCCGACACGATCGGCTGCTCCACCACCGGCTCCAGCGAAGCCTGCATGCTGGGCGGCCTGGCGCTGAAGTGGAAATGGCGTCTGCGCATGGAAGCTGCCGGTCGTCCGACCGGCAAACCCAACCTCATCACCGGCCCGGTCCAGGTCTGCTGGCACAAGTTCGCGCGCTACTTCGACGTGGAACTGCGCGAGATCCCGCTGGAACGCGGCCGCCTCGGCATGACGGCCGAGGAAGTGCTGAAGCGAACCGACGAGAACACGATCGGCGTGATGCCCACGTTCGGGGTCACCTTCACCTGCCACTATGAACCGGTGGCGGAGGTCGCCGCCGCACTCGACGTGCTTGCGGCGACGAAGCAGCTCGACATCCCGATGCACGTCGATGCCGCCTCAGGCGGCTTCACTGCCCCGTTCGTGGAGCCCGGCCTGCTCTGGGACTTCCGCCTGCCGCGTGTCCGCTCGATCAACGCCTCCGGCCACAAGTACGGCATGGCGCCCCTGGGCGTGGGCTGGGTGGTGTGGCGCGACAAGACGGACCTGCCGGAGGAACTGATTTTCAACGTGAACTACCTGGGCGGCAACATGCCCACATTCGCGCTCAACTTCTCCCGTCCGGCCGGGCAGATCATCAGCCAATACTATTTGTTCCTCCGTCTCGGCCACGCCGGCTACAAGCGGGTCATCCAGACCGGCTACGACAACGGCCAGTACATCGGCCGCGAGATCCAGAAGCTCGGGCCGTTCGAGTTGTTCTTCGACGGCGACAGCAAGAAGGGCCTGCCCGCCATCTCCTGGGTGATCAAGGACGGCGCCGATCCCGGATACTCCCTGTTCGACCTCTCCGACCGGCTGCGCGTCCGCGGCTGGCAGGTGGCGGCCTACACGATGCCGCCGAACATCCAGGATGTCGTCGTCATGCGCGTCCTGGTTCGCCACGGCTTCAGCCGCGATATGGCCGACATGCTGCTGGAGGACGTCAAGCGCTCGGTGGCCTGGCTACTGGCCCACAAGCCCTCGGTCAAGCAGACGGCGGCGGAGGGCACGACCTTCACCCACCACGCCTTGCCGAAGGTGAAGCTTGCTCCGCCCCCGGCGGCGTCCGCGCACAAGCCTGCCAAGGCCCCCGTTCCCGCCTGAACAAGCCGCGCTCCCGGCCGCCTCGGAGCGGCCGGGCCCAGCAACCCCTTTCGATCGGGTATGACCGTGTCCTGGATCACGACCACGTTGCGTGCCCATCCCGAGATCGCCGTCTTCATCGCGCTCGCCATCGGCTACTGGGTCGGCGGCAAGAGCTGGAAAGGCTTCGGCCTCGGCGCGGTCACGTCGACGCTCATCGCGGCTGTCGTCATCGGCCAGCTCGGCATCACGATTTCCCCCGACGTGAAGTCGGTGTTCTTCCTGATCTTCCTGTTCGCGGTCGGGTTCGGCGTTGGGCCGCAATTCGTCCGCGGGATCGCCAAGGACGGGCTGCCGCAGGCGTTGTTCGCCGTCGTCATCTGCCTGCTGTGCCTTGGCTCTGCGTTTCTGTGTGCCCACTTGGCGGGGTATGACGCGGGATCGGGGGCCGGGCTGTTCGCCGGGTCGCAGACGCTGTCGGCCTCGATGGGGCTGGCAACCGACGCGATCAACCGCATGGGGCTCCCGGCGGATCAGACCAAGCGCATGCTGGATGGCATCCCGGTCGCCTACGCCGTCACCTACATCTTCGGGACGGTCGGCTCCGCCCTGATCCTGGGCGTGCTGGGCCCGAAGCTGATGCGGGTCGACCTCGTGGCCGAGTGCAAGGCCTATGCCTTGTCGATGGGCGGAGCCGGGCCCGGCGACGAGGAGGGCAGCGCCTGGCACCAGTTCGACCTGCGGGCCTTCCAGATCCAGTCCGGCAGCCCGTTGATCGGCCAGTCCGCAGCGGGCGCCGAGGGCATGATGGGCGGCGCACGCCTGTTCATCGAGCGGCTGCGCCGGGGCGGCGACATCCAGGAGGTGACGTCGGCCACCGTGTTGCAAATGGACGACGTGATGGCGGTGGCCGGCAAGCGGGACACGCTGGTCAACGTGGTCGAGCATGCCGCGCTGGAGCGGGAAGACGTCGGCCTGTTGTCGGTGCCGTTCGAGAGCGTGGACGTCTACGTCACGCAGAAGCGGTTCGACGGCAAGACGGTCGCGGAGATGGGCCGCGACATGTCATCGCATGGCGTGTTCCTTCGCAAGATCACCCGCGGCGCCACGGCGACCGACATCCCGATCCTGTCGATGACCCAGGTGCACCGGGGCGACATACTGAGCCTGAGCGGGCGGGTACAGGACACGACGGCGGCAGCGAGGGCGATCGGCTTTGCGGATCGGCCCAGCTCCGCGTCCGACGTGGCGTTCATCGGCGCCGGTATCGCCGTGGGCGCGCTGGTGGGGGCGCTTACGTTCAACGTGGGGTCGGTCCCGCTGACGCTGTCCACCGCCGGGGGTGCGCTGATCGCCGGGCTCGTGTGCGGCTGGCTGCGCTCGGTGCACCCGACCTTCGGCCGCATCCCCGCGCCAGCCGTATGGTTCATGAACTCGGTCGGCCTGAACGTGTTCATCGCCGTCGTCGGCATCACGGCCGGACCCGGCTTCGTCGCGGGCCTCAAGCTGCTTGGCATCAGCCTGTTCCTCTGGGGCCTGCTGGCCACCACGCTGCCGCTCGTGCTCGGCATGTTCATCGGCCGCTACGTGTTCCGTTTCCACCCCGCGATCCTGTTCGGCGCGCTGGCCGGCGCGCGGACGACCACTGCGGCGCTCGGCATGGTCTGCGAGACCGCCAAAAGCCAGATCCCCGCCCTTGGCTACACCGTCACCTACGCCGTGGGGAACACGCTGCTGACCATCTGGGGCATGGTCATCGTCATGCTCCTGGCCTGAAAACCCGTTCCGGAGAACGCATGCCATGGACACGAACGTCGACTACAGCGCCCTCGGCAAACTCAGCCCGTTCGAGCTCAAGGACCAGCTCATGAGCCTGGCCTCCAGCCACGCGGAGCGCATGATGCTCAACGCCGGCCGCGGCAACCCCAACTTCCTCGCCACGATCCCGCGCCATGGCTTCTTCCAGCTCGGTCTGTTCGCGATGTCGGAGTCTGAACGTTTCTTCTCCTACATGCCGGAAGGCGTTGGCGGCCTGCCCGAACTCGGAGGCATCGAAGCCCGGTTCGATTCCCACGTGCACGCGAATGCCGCGGCTCCAGGGGTCGCGTTCCTCAAGGCCGCCGTCTGCTACGTGCGCGACCAGCTCGGGATGTCGGCACCGGCGTTCCTCCATGAACTCGTCGGCGGCATCCTCGCCTGCACCTACCCGACCCCGCCGCGCATGCTGACCCAGTTGGAAACCGTTGTCGGCCACTACCTGGTCCAGGAGATGGCGGGCGGTGCGATGCCCTCGGCCAGCATGGACCTGTTTGCGACGGAGGGCGGCACCGCAGCCATCACCTACATCTTCAACTCTCTTCGCGAGAACGGCCTGCTGTCCCCGGGCGACAAGATCGCCATCGGCCTTCCCGTCTTCACCCCCTACATCGATATCCCTCATCTCGACGACTACGAGTTGGTCGAGATCGGCGTGAACGCGGAGGCCGCCGATGGTTGGCAATACCCGCCGGCCGAACTCGACAAGCTGCTCGATCCCGGCGTGAAGGCTTTCTTCGTCATCAATCCCAGCAATCCGCCCTCGGTGAAGATCGACGCGGCGAGCCTGCGCCATATCGCCGGGATCGTCGAGAAACGCCCCGATCTCATCATGCTCACCGACGACGTCTACGGCACGTTTGCCGACGACTTCCTCTCGCTGTTCGCGATCTGCCCGCGTAATACGATCCTGGTGTATTCGTTCTCGAAATACTTCGGCGCGACCGGCTGGCGCCTCGGCGTCATCGCCACCCACAAGGACACCATTCTCGACCGGCAGATCGCGGCGCTCTCGGAGCCGAAGCAGAAGGCGCTGGACAAGCGGTTCAGCTCGCTTGTCGTCGACACGCGCGGCCTGAAGTTCATCGACCGCCTCGTCGCCGACAGCCGCGCCGTATGCCTCAACCATACCGCCGGCCTGTCGACCCCGCAGCAGGTCCAGATGGCGCTGTTTGCGCTGTTTGCGCTGATGGACGAGGCCGGTGCCTACAAGGCGGCCATGAAGCGTATCCTGCGGCGGCGCCAGGCGGCCCTATACCGGGAACTGGGCGTGCCGGCGCCGCAAGACGCCAACGGTGCGGACTACTACACCCTGCTCGACTTGGAAGCCGTTGCGACGGCGCTGTTCGGCGCCGACTTCGCGCGCTGGATGCTGGCCAAAAAGGAGCCGCTTGCCATGCTGTTCCGCCTCGCCGACGAGGGCGGCGTCGTCCTCCTGCCGGGCAAGGGGTTCGGCACGCTGCACCCTTCCGCCCGCGCATCGCTCGCCAATTTAAACGAGTATGACTACGCGGCAGTTGGGAGGATCGCTCGATCCCTGGCTGATGAGTACCATGCGGAGTTCCTGCAGACCGAACCAGCCGAGTATTCGGTGTAGGGGTAAGCAGGGCTTCACAGTTTCATAGGCGAAGGTCGTGCAGGGCGCCCAAATGAGTCGGGCGAAGGCAGCACGAAGCTCTGCGCATGTCGCTGCCAAATGAGACCCTGCGTAGTTTCCGATCCTACCGACCCGGACCGTGGCCTGCCATCGTCGAAGCCTATCGGGGGAAGCAGGGTTTTCCTCCGCAACGCGAACGGGGAAACGCATGCCAAGGGATAGTAAGCTGCAGCGGGCGGTTCTGGCCGAGCTGGATTGGGAGCCGAGTGTGGTCGCAGCCCACATCGGCGTGACGGCGAAGGACGGTGTCGTCGCCTTGACCGGGCACGTCGATACCTATCCGCAGAAGCATGCGGCAGAGATGGCGGTGCGGCGGGTCAAGGGCGTGTTGGCGGTCGCTGACGAGATCGAGGTCCGGTTGCCCGGTGACAGCGCGCGGTCGGACGAAGCGATCGCGGCGGCAGCGATCGAGCGGCTGTCGTGGGATGTGACCATTCCGCGCGATGCGATCTTCGTCACGGTGCAGGCGGGTTGGGTGACGTTGAACGGCACGGTAGATTGGTATTACGAGAAGGAGGCGGCACAGGCGGTGATCCGGCCGTTGGTCGGGGTCGTCGGCATCAGCAACGGCGTGACGATCAAGCCGCGGGTCGATACGCTTCAGCTATCGGACACCATTGTCCATGCCCTGCATCGGTCGTGGTTCTTCGACCCGAAGGCCGTGCACGTCACCGCCTCCGGCGGGTCGGTCCGGCTGACCGGCAACGTTCACACGCCGCATGAACGCGACGCCGTCGCCGCCATCGCCTGGGCTGCTCCCGGGACGGTCTATGTCGAGAACGACATTCGCATTACCTGAAGCGGGCGTTCTACGGACGGCGCCCGGTCAAGCGTGCTCGGGTTCCGTCCGACGCGGTGCAGTCGTCAGCGTTTGGGCAGCGTCCACGGCCGCGCTCCCCGGGCGCCCAGTGCCGGTCGTGCTGGCGGCGGCCATTGCTAGACGTGCGAGGGCTGGCAGAGAGGCGGACCCGGTCTTGTGCATGATTGCGGCCCGGTGATTTTCCACCGTCCGCTGGCTGATATTCAGGTCTGCCGCAATGTTCTTACTCGGCTGGCCGTCAAGCACCAGTGTCATGATCTGGCGCTGGCGCGACGTCAGCGAAGCGAGCTGGGCCGTCGCCTGGCGCTCCCATGCAAGTCGGGCATCGCTTCCGCGTCCCAAGCCGAGTGCGCGGGTGATGCTTGCCAACAAGTCCGCGCCGGCGATCGGCTTTTCGAGGAAGTCCGATGCGCCGGCCGTCATCGCCTCGACGACGCGGGTTATGTCGCCGCTGCCCGTCATTAAAATGGATGGCACGTCATGTCCGGCGGCACGGAGTTGCCGGATCAAATCAAGGCCGCACAGGCCGGGCAGGTTTGCGTCGACGACGAGGCATTGACCCGGCGCCGGCTGGAACGCCGTGAGGAACGTCTCGCAGCTTGCATAGGTAACGCAGCGCCGCCCTTCCTGTGCGAGAAGCGCGGCGATTGCCTCCCGCACATGCTGATCGTCGTCGACGACATGCACGACTCCCGCGAGATCGTGCGGGACGTCGTGGGCCGGCAGCAATTGCTGGATGAGGCTCGCCAAGGCGTCGAGCTGAACCGGCTTGTTGAGTTTCACGCATCGTCCGGCCGCGACGTCGGCCAGTGTATCGGTGGAGATATCGCCGGTCAGGATGACGATCGGCAGGCCAACGCCCAAGGTCGTCCGCAGCGCCGTGCCGAGCTGCAACCCGTTCATCAGCCCCGGGAGTTTGTAGTCAGCCAACACCAGATCCGGACGGATGGCACCTTCGGCCATGAGGGCAAGCGCTGCGGCGCCGTTCTCGGCCGTCACGACGTGATGGCCAAGACTGGTCAAATACTCTGCCAGCAACGCGGCCAGATCGAGCTCGTCCTCGACCAGAAGTATTGCCCCGGTTCGCTGGGCCGGCGCTTCTGCGACGAGGCCGCCTAGCGCCGGTTCGGGTGCGGGCCGTGTCTGGTCCGGTCGCGTCGGAGATTCGACGACCGGCACCTCGACCGAAAAGACCGAACCGTGCCGGAACCAGGACTGGACACGGATGGGATGGCCGAGGAGGGCGCCAAGGCGGCGAACGATGGCCAGGCCGAGACCCAGCCCGCGGTTTCGCTCCCCCGCCGCATTGTCGATTTGGCGATATTCCTCGAACACGTCGTCGATCTTGTCGGCCTGAATGCCGATACCGGTGTCCCAGACCTCGATCCGCAGCTTGCCACGATCGTGCCGACAGCCCAGCAAAACGGATCCCTTGGTGGTGTACTTGAGCGCGTTCGAAATGAGGTTGCGCAGGATCTGCTCGAGCAACGCCAAATCCGAGCGCACGATGCGGGTGGAGGCCACCACGTGAAACGTCAAGCCCTTCGCCTCGGCGTGGAGCGCGAACTCGTCTCGGAGGCGCTGCAACAGCGGGCCGACCGGAAGATCGACGATTTCTACTCGGACCGAGCCGGAGTCGATCTGGTTGATGTCCAGCAGCGTGTCCAGCATGCCAGTCATCGAGCCGAGCGTCCTGTCGAAGCGGGCCACGAGCTGTTGCGCGCGGACGCCGACGACGAGCGGGGCGAGGAGGCCGTTGATCAGGGTGAGTGTCTGGAGCGGCTGGCGCAGGTCGTGGCTAGCCGATGCCAGGAAGCGCGACTTTGCGGCATTGGCCTGCTCGGCCTGGCGCACGGCTCCACGGAGCTCCTGGCGCACGCGGTTGCGCTCGCTGACGTCGATGAAGGTGATCACCACACCCTCGGGGCCGTTCAACCGGGAGCGATAGGGCAGGATGCGGCGCATGAAGCTCGCGCCGTTTCCGGTGTCGATCTCTCGGTCCGGGGCCGCAGTACCGCTCAGCACGGCCCGTGCATCGGTCATGAGCGAGGTGTCGGTCGAGAGCGAATGCAGGTCGGTCAGCGGGCGGCCGATGTCGCCGGGGATGAGGTTGAACAATGCCCGCGTGGCTGGTGTAAAGAAACGGATCGCGAGGCTCGGGTCGAGGAACAGCGTTGCGACGTCGGTGCTGTAGAGCACGTTTTGCAGATCATCGGATGCGGTACGCTGGCGTTCCAGAGTTTCCTGGAGCTGACTGTTGAGGGCGGTGAGTTCTTCGTTCAATGATTGAAGCTCTTCTTTGGATGTCAGCAGCTCCTCGTTTGTGGACTGGTATTCCTCGTTGACCGAGAGGGCTTCCTCGTTGATCGCCTTCTGCTCCTCGGTAGAAATCTCGAGGTCGCGGATGGCGCTTTGCAGCTCGCCGCGGGTGGTCTCCAGCTCCTGTTCGAGTTCCAGCGTCCTGAGCGGCGGGGAGGCAGCCGGCATGCCGGGCTGCGACATCGCACCTGGTTGCGCAGCGGTGGGCCGGTCGATGAAACAGATCAGCAGCAGGTCGTCCGCGAAGCGAGCTTCTGTGCGGGCGACGGGCAGGACGTCGACGTCGAACGGCGTGCCCTCCTTCGTGCGGCCGCAGGGAGTGACGATCCGCGTCCCCTCGTCGATCGCACGCCTGATCGCGGCGCGGAGGGTGGCGCGCAGGCCGGGTCGGATCATCGCCAGCAGGTCATGGGTCGGGTGGCCAGCTGCAATCTGCAGGTAACGGCCGATGGGGCCCATGGAATACAGCCACTCGATCTGCCGATTGATGAGCACAGCGGCGGGTCCGTGAGCCTCCAGCACCAGGCGGCGGCTGAGCTCCGCCAGCCCAGCCTGGCGGACCGGGGACTTGCCAGGCATGTCCATGGCCTTGACGCGCATGCCGTCCGCCCCCCGCATCAGGAAGCCGAATTCACCCGGCCGGCTGCGCCCGACATGGCGATAGAGGCGCTCGGGTTTGGCGATCACCTCGAAGCGGTCGTCTCCAGCGCCGACGGTTTCCGAATTGCCCAGCAGCAGGATACCGCCCTCACGGAGGGCGAAGTGGAACAACGAGATGACTTTGATCTGAGCTTCTGGCTGAAGATAGATCAGCAGGTTGCGGCACGAGACGAGGTCGAGGCGGGAAAACGGCGGGTCAGCCAGCACGTCCTGCACGGTGAAGACCACGCATGCGCGCAGCTCCGGCGAGACGCGGTAGCGTCCGTCCTCGTTGGTGAAGAAGCGCCTCAACCGGGCGGACGAGACCTCGGTCTCGATCGACGAGGGGTATAGGCCTTCGCGCGCGGCGGCGACTGCACCTGGATCAACGTCGGAGGCGAAGACCTGCAAGCGCACGCCTGCCTGGTGGGCGGCAATCTGCTCCAGAAAAACCATAGCGAGAGAGTAGGTTTCCTCGCCGGAGCTGCATCCGGCCACCCAGATGCGGACCGGCTGGTCCAGAGCGTGGCCGCTCACGATGTCAGGGACGATGCGTTCGGCAAGGGTGTCGAACACGCCCGGGTTGCGGAAGAAGCTGGTGACGTTGATCAACAGGCTGTTGGCGAGGACGTCGAGCTCGGCGGGGTCACGGCGGAGGACGTCGAGGTAGTCGTCCATGCCATGTGCTTCGATGGTCGCCATAGCCATCCGGCGTTCGATTCGGCGTTGCAGCGTGCCGCGCTTGTAGAGACTGAAGTCGTGCGCCGTCTTGGCGCGCAGCAGCTCGACGATGTCGGGTAGCGGGTCCTGCTCGGGCGTGGCAGGGGGCGCTTGCATCGATGCGGCGTGCAGCCGGACCATCTGGCGCTCGAAGCGGAAAAGGGCGGCGGTCATTGCGTCAACGGGCAGTATGAGGTCGACCGCGCCAGTATGAATGGCGTTGCGGGGCATGCCCTCATGGGCGGCGTCCAGCGGATCCTGTGCGATGACCAGGCCGCCGCCTTGCGCGATCGTTTTCGCCCCAGCGCTGCCATCGGCGCCGGTGCCCGAGAGGACGATGCAGGCTGCTCGCTCGGCGTAGGAGGCGGCCATGGATTGCAGCAAGGCGTCGAAGGGTAGGCGCGCGCCGTGCGACCCTTCATGCAGTCCGTTGCGCGACACGTGCATCCGGCCATCGGCGACCCGGAGGATGGTGCCCGGCGGGGTGACGTAGAGATGGCCGGGCTGCAGCGCGAGCCCGTCAGCCGCCTGTCGCACCGGGATCGCTGCGTGCGGCTGCAGCAGCTCCACCATCAGGCTGGGCTGGAACGGCTCGAGATGTTGCACGAGCAAGAGTGCCATCGGACTGGTGGACGGCAGGGTTTTGACAAGACGCGTTATGGCATCGAGCCCGCCCGCAGAGGCGCCGATGCCCACGACCATCATCGGCCGCACGAGA
The DNA here is from genome assembly GCA_965213855.1 of Acetobacteraceae bacterium. Lineage (GTDB taxonomy): Bacteria > Pseudomonadota > Alphaproteobacteria > Acetobacterales > Acetobacteraceae > JBBROS01. The sequence continues at coordinate 352,742 of CBDCAA010000008.1, forward strand.
GAGGAGGCATGTTTCGGCATGAGCCTGCGGTCCCCTGCGTTCGCGGTCGAACCCAGACGACGCTACCACGCTCGCGCGCAGGGTGCGACCGCGGCGTTGCCACGCGCCCGGCACGCCGTCTGCTGATCCGGTTGGCTTAGGCAGTGCGCACGGCAGGCAGAACGTATCTGGCGTGAGTAGTTTCCGGCCCTGGCCGAGCCTGCTGCTGCGATTAGGGTTGGCATAACACGGGAGCCAGCATGGCCAGCATGATCGCCGCCGTCGTCGTTGCCTTCGGCAAGCCGCTTGAGCTCCGCGAGCTCGCGATCCCAACGCCAGGCCCAGGAGAGATCCTGGTCAAGACGGAGGCCTGTGGCGTCTGCCACACGGACCTGCACGCCGCCAACGGCGACTGGCCGGTGAAGCCGGTGCCGCCGTTCACGCCGGGGCATGAGGGCATCGGCTTGGTTGCAGCGATCGGCGCCGGGGTGACGGCGGCCAAGGAGGGCGACCGGGTGGGCGTGCCGTGGTTGTTTTCGGCGTGCGGCCATTGTGAATACTGCCTGAGCGCGTGGGAGACCGTGTGCGCCAAGGCCGAGTTCGGCGGCTACACCAGGAACGGCGGTTTCGCGGACTACATCATCGCCGACCCGAACTACGTCGCCCGGATCCCGAAGGGCTTGACTGCCCGGCAGGCGGCACCGCTGATCTGCGCCGGGGTGACAACCTACAAAGGCATCAAGCAGACGGAGGCGCGACCCGGCGAGTGGATCGCTATCTCGGGTGCCGGAGGACTTGGCCACCTCGCCATCCAATACGCAAAGGCAATGGGACTGCAGGTGTGCGCGGTCGACATCAATGACGGCAAGCTGGCCCATGCGACCACGCTCGGCGCCGATGCGGTGGTGAACGCGATGCACGGTGACCCGGCCGAGGCCGTACGCGCCGCGACCGGCGGCGGGGCGCATGGTGTGCTGGTCACGGCGGTGTCGCTGCCAGCCTTCACGCAGGCGATCGCCATGACGCGCAAGCGAGGCACCTGCGTGCTCGTCGGCCTCCCGCCGGGCCATGTGCCATTGCCGCTGTTCGACGTCGTGGCGAACTGCATCACCGTCCGCGGCTCATTCGTCGGCACGCGCGAGGACATGGCGGAAACGCTGGCCTTCGCAGTGGACGGCCATGTGCATGCCGATATCGAACTTCAGCCGCTCTCGGCGATCAACGACGTGTTCCGGCGGCTGGAACAGGGGCGGGTCCCATCCCGTGTCGTGCTGGATTTCGTATCGTGAGCTCCGGTGGGTTGCTCGGCTCGCTGCCACAGGTGCTGGGCTTGATCGAGGGGGCATCAGCCGGCACATTGCCGGTGATCCTGGCGCAGTTGGAGAATGGAGGATTAGCGGAGCGCGTCCGGTCGTGGATGGGCCATGGTGAGGTCCTGCCCGTCACGCCTGCAGAGTTGCAGGCAGTGTTCAAGCCGGAGCAGCTTGATGCCTGGGCCACGCACGCCGGCACTACGCCGGCAACCGTGCTGGAGGCGATGGCCACGCACCTTCCCGTGGCCGCGAGCCTCGGCCGCTCTGTGCCCTCCCGTTGAACAGCGATGGCAATGCCCGTCGCGACGTGGACGACGACGTGCGGGCACCACTACCCTTCTCCAGCGCGTGGGCGATCTGGGTATCAGGTTCATTCACCCGTGCGCGACGGTGGCCATGCGCGAAAGAACAGGCTTTTGGCCACCTCGACCAATGCGAGATAGGCCAACGTCGCTCCGATCATTGCCTGATCAGACATGCGCTCCCTCGCGCGCATTGCGGCGCATCGTTTGCGGTGGCTGGCCATAGGCCCGCAGAAACGCCCGTCGCATGCGCTCCCGATCGGCGAAGCCGGTCTCGTTCGCGACCACGTCCATCGGATGCCGTCCCTGCTCCATCATCACGCGCGCCGCTTCGACACGCATGTTCTCCACTGCCTTCGCCGGCGATTGACCCGTCTCGGCCTGGAACGCCCGGCTGAACTGCCGCGGGCTCAAATGCGCGGCATCGGCGAGCTGCTCGACCGACAGCGGCGAGCGCAGATTGCGTTTTGCATAGTCCAGGGCGGTCTGGATGCGATCCGACTTGGCGTCGAGCTCGAGCAGCGCCGAATGCTGCGACTGGCCGCCGGCGCGGCGATGGTGGATGACCAGCGACTTGCTCACCATGCGGGCGATGTCGGCACCGAGATCCTTCTCGACCATGCTCAGCGCAAGGTCGATCCCGGCGGACATGCCGGCCGATGTCCACACCGGCCCATCGACGATGAAGATGCGGTCCTCTTCGACCTTCACCAGAGGGAAGAGCTTCTGGAGCGCTCGCGCATGCGCCCAGTGCGTCGTCGCGCGGCGGCCATCGAGCAGGCCCGCTTCCGCGAGCACGAAAGCGCCCGTGCAGACGGATGCGAGCCGACGAGATTTCGAAGCAGCACCTTGCAAATAGGCAATCAGCCGGGGTGACACTGCGGCCAAGCCCGTGCTGCCGCCGACGATGATCGTATCGAAGTAAGTGTCGTCGAATGGCTCGGTCTCGATGGCCAGTCCGAGTGAGCTTCGGACTGAACTGCCCGTCTCCGACAGGACATGCACGTCGTAGAAGGACGTTGCCGCAGCCAGGTTGGCGAACTCGAACACGGACAGGGCGCCGAACCCCATCACCTGGAAGCCAGGGCCGATCAGATAGCCGATACGGAGCATCCGCGCCCACTCCTCTGTCTGAAAAGGTGGTATATACGACATTTGAGCCGGATGCGAGCGGGCATATCTACGCTCTTGAACACTGGCATCCGGTCGGTGGAACGGAACACCTCACATGAATAACGGCCGCCATGAGGGCACTGCCATGATCACCGGCGCATCGTCGGGTATTGGCGCGATCTATGCCGACCGGCTCGCCCGGCGGGGACACGACCTGATCCTCGTCGCCAGGAACGGCGACCGGCTTCGGGGGCTTGCCGCGACACTCAGCGACGCGACGGGCCGTGCCGTCGAGACGATCGTGGCTGATCTGACGGACGCGGCCGAGCTGGGCCGGGTCGAGCACGTCCTTCGCACCGATGCCAGCATCACGATGCTGGTGAACAACGCGGGCGTAGGGGCAGCCGGCCCCCTGGTCATCTCCGACGTGAACAAGATGAGCGACATGATCGCGCTCAACGTCGGTGCGGTGACCCGCCTGACCTATGCCGTGGTCCCTGGCTTCGTCGCACGCGGTGCGGGGACGGTCGTCAACATCGCCTCGATCGTCGCCGTCGCGCCCGAGGTGCTCAACGGCGTGTATGGCGGCAGCAAAGCGTTCGTGCTCGCGTTCAGCCAGTCGCTGCAGCACGAGCTCGGCGGCAAGGGCATTCGCGTCCAGGCGGTTCTACCGGGCGCGACCGCGACCGAGTTCTGGGACGTCTCCGGCTACCCGCTGTCGAACCTGCCGCCGACCATCGTCATGTCGGCCGAAGACATGGTGGATGCGGCGCTCGCGGGCCTCGACCAGGGCGAGCTGGTGACAATTCCCGCGCTGCCCGAAATTGCCGCCTGGGACCGCTTCGAGGCCGCCCGCCGAAACCTCGCGCCCGATCTGTCGCATGCCGCGCCCGCCGCACGATACGGACTCCCGTTGCGAAACGCGGCGTGAGATCGGCCGCCCGAGCAAGGTGATCGGCGCCTGCCAATCCCGCCGAATCCTATCGGATTGCATCCTCGTGTCTCGCTTCACCCCCCAAACTGAACGGGTCCATCCCATGTACATCAACAAGCCGACCGACATCGCTCCGGCCACATCCGCCCTGGCCGGGAAGCTGACCTCGAACACCCTCACGACGAACGACGGCACCGTGCTTTACTACAAGGACTGGGGAAGCGGCCCGGCGGTGGTCTTCAGCCACGGCTATCCGTTGTCGTCCGACGCCTGGGAATACCAGATGATGTTCTTGGCCCAGAACGGCTTCCGTGTGATCGCCCACGATCGGCGCGGCTTCGGTCGCTCCAGCCAGCCGGGTCAAGGATATGACTACGACACCTTCGCGGACGACTTGGCCGCCTTGATCGACGCGCTGGACCTGAACGATGTTACACTTGTCGGTCACTCCATGGGCGGCGGAGAAGTCGCCCGCTATATTGGACGGTATGGCGAACAGCGTGTGTCGAAGGCGGCGTTCGTCGCCTCCGTCACGCCATTCTTGCTTCAGACCGACACCAATCCGCATGGCGCTCCGGCGGAGGTGTTCGCCGGCATGCGTGCGGCCGTGCAGGCCGATCGGTCGCAGTGGAACAAGGACGTGACGATGCCCTACTACAGCTACAACCGACCCGGCGCCCAAGTGTCGGAGGGGGTCCGCGACGACTACTGGCGCCAGGCCATGGCGACCGGACTGCTGGCCGCGACCCACGCGATCACCGCCTTCTCCGAGACGGACTTCAGGGGTGACCTGGCGAAGGTCAGCGTGCCGACCCTGGTCATCCACGGGACGGACGACCAGATCGTCCCGATCGAAATCTCCGGCAAGCTTACGGCAAGCATCGTAAAGCACGCCCGGCTGCTGGCCTATGACGGCGGCTCGCACGGCCTGCTCATCACGCAGAAGGACAGGTTGAACGTCGATCTGCTCGCCTTCTTGCCGTCGTGACCATCCTCTGAGCCGGCTCGATACGCTGTCCGGCTCAGCGGCCAGTGAGGCGGCCGCAGCCTCCGGTCTCTCGAACATGCTTTGCATGGATCGGCGCGATCTCGCTGCTGTTCGCCCGTAAGGCAACCGGAGGAGCCGGCGGGGCGGCGATACACTGACGTCTCGTGACTGTCGGGTTGCAGGTACGCGCTGCCTGCAAGTCTATGAAACCCTCGCTCCAGACGGCAACCAAAGGAACACGCCATCATGGCAAGATTCACCGACAAAATCGCGGTCATCACCGGTGCTTCGAAGGGCATCGGTGCGGGCATCGCAAAACGGCTCGCGTCGGAAGGTGCGTCGGTCGTCGTCAACTACGCGTCAAGTAAAGCCGGCGCGAACCGGATCGTGGAGGACATCGTGCAGGCTGGGGGCAAGGCCATGGCCATCGCTGCAAGCGTGTCCAACGAGGACGAGGTCACCCGGTTGTTCGAAGACGTCGGCAAGGAGTTCGGCCGTGTCGACGTGCTGATCAACAATGCCGGGGTCTATGACCCGAAACCGATCGAGAGCCTTTCGATCTCTGCGTTCCATCGGCACTTCGATACCAATGTGCTGGGTCTGCTGTTGGTGACAAAGGCCTCGCTCAGACTGTTTCCGCCCACGGGCGGCAGCATCGTCAACGTCAGTTCGGTGGTGAGCACGCTCGCGCCGCCTGCGGCTGCGATATATGTCGGCACAAAGGGCGCGGTCGACTCGATCACCAAGTCCTTGGCGAAGGAGCTCGCGCCACGAAGGATAAGGGTCAACTGCGTCAGGCCTGGTTTCGTGGTCACCGAAGGGACGCATTCCGCTGGCATGGCCGGTGGCGAGTTCGAGGCGTACGCCGTCGCCAATACCCCGCTCGGGCGCCCCGGCCAACCCGAGGACATCGCGGCCTCGGTTGCCTTCCTGGCCTCCGACGACGCAAGTTGGATCACGGGGGAGTCGCTGCTTGTTTCCGGGGGCGCCGGAATGTAGCCGCTCGGTGGCATGCCGTCTTCCACTCCGTATTCATCGCCGGCCGGCGCCAGGCGGAGCTTGCGCAGGCCGCCGACCGACGCGCCGGCACCGGCGTAGGTAGATTCCGAGGGTTGGCGCGTCACCTTGTCTGCGACACGTTGCTGGGAACTCCTCGCGAACGCCAAGAAATGGCGGCCAACCCTAGAGGCGAAACGTCCTGACATTGCTGTCGCCTTCTTTGCCCTCAACTGCAAGGAAGGCGGCTCTCTCCCACAGCGAGGCGAGAGAAACCTTGGGTCGAACAGAATTGCTTCAGAAGGACCTATCCGGATGGACACTCTCGCCGTCTCCGACCCGATGACAGCCCCGGCCTCGGTCACCCCGGTCGGAAGCGCTGCTGCGACCGTCTGGGCGGGTAACCGGATGATGTCGGTTGCTTGGAAGGAATTTGGCGAGGTGCTTGCCGGGACCGTCAACAGTCACTTCGACCAGACAGTATCGGCCTGCCACGCGATGGCTCGAGCCGGATCGATGAAGGATGCGTTTGACATTCAGGCCGACTACATGCGCGGCTCGGCTCGAAACGCCGTCGCTGCAGCCAGCGGCTTTATCCTTGTCTCGAGCAGACTGGCGCGCAACACGATGACGTCGACGGCGGCACCGTCGGCTGGCCCGCGTGCTGCGGACACATCAAACACTCAATACGGCTAGGTGGGTTCCGATTAACGTCCGAGTAGGTGCATAGCCGCCGGATCGCGATACGCGGCCCGGAAACATTGACCTGACCAAGGACAAAAGCCGCGTCGAGCACTGAAAGGCGAGTCAACACGAGACGATGTCCAAGCATCAAATGCCTGTCGCTGAGCCGGCGACGAAGACTGACGAGCCGGACTGCTCCTGCGGCTCCGGTCCTGTTCGATCTCAGTGCCATGCATTGCTCGCTCGACTTATGTCGCATCGAGAGCGACTTCGAGTCGCGGAGGACTTGGCCTTCCTTCAAGCGTGGCAAGAGCGACCAATCGCTGGTCCGGTTGCGGCGTTGCGGATACGGCAGATCCTGAGGGCCTATCCCGAATTGCCAGCCTGTGTTCGGACCATCTCCGTTGGTAACACCTCGTCTTCCGCCAATCGACGCGAGGGGATGATCGTTCCATGATGGCCGCGAATAAGCTCCGAATAGTCGATAGCGCTGCTCATTCGCCGCAGGACTTTCGCTTCACCGACCAAGATCGTTGCGATCACCTGATGTGGCGGGCGATTGGCCTTCGGGCCGTCCTGCATGTCACTCGAGTGGCCGGCATCGCAGCGACCAGTGAATTCCTTGCAGTCTATCAAGACGATTTGCGGTGGGCGTCTTGGGGCATCACGCGGTATGGCGGCCGTGTCTGTGTCTGCAGCTGCGCGACGGGCATCGACCTTGGCAACTTCGCAGCGCTTTCGACTGCCTTGGGGGCTGTAGCAAGCATGGAGGCCGCGCATCGGGAGGACAAAGTTTCCCGCATGCAACGACAGGCAACGGTAACGTGGCTGCCCCGATCTGTCATACCTGCTTCGTCCGGTGCGTCCAGCAAACGCTGTCGAGATCCGGTGCCCCTCGTCGCCTTCCCTACGCCACGGAGGAATCTAGCCGATGTCGGATGACCTGCACGCCGATGTTCTTGGGCTGACCGCGAAGATCGTCGTCGCCCATTTTACCCGCAACAAGGTCGCAGCAGGTCGGATCGACCCGCTGATCCGAGCCGTCTATCAGTCGCTTGCCAATGCGAGCGAAGACCCACCACTCTCGAAACGGCCCGTACCGGCTGTGCCAGCAAAGAGGTCTATATTTCCCGACTTCCTCATATGTCTCGAAGATGGGAAGGAGTTCAAGGTCCTCAAAGGGCATCTCAGGAGCAAATACAATCTTTCTCCGGCCGAATATAGACTGAAATGGAACTTACCAGAGAATTACCCGATGGTCGCGCCGAACTACTCCAAGCGTCGTTCCGATCTGGCCAGGACGATTGGCTTAAGACGCACCCGGACTGACGTCAGCGGGACCTAAATCTCGTCTCGGCCAAGTTCGACAGCGTGATGGTAACAAGAATGTGGCGCTCCTGCTCGCGCGACACATGGGCGTTCTCGTCGCTGTCCTCCGCGACAAGACGGTTACGGGACGAGCGTCGGGCGACCGAGCGCGCGCGACCCATTCGTCATACCGCCGCCGGTGCTTGCCGTGATGCCGGTGTCGAGACCTGGCGTCTGCGTCGACTGCGGGCGCTCTTGGACGCAACCGGCGAGCAGGGCGAGGCTCGCTGCAAGCAACAACCCGGCGATCGGCCTCAAGCCCCAGAGGGTCATCGGAGGAGCTGCGGCCGGTGTTTTTGCATGACGAATGGACATCATATTTCCTCCGGGAATCTCGGACAACACACGCGCACGACGACGACCGTACTCAGCAGCTGCCAGTCGCAATTGCGGCATGAACATGGGTTTTAAGCCAGGCCATCGGTAGGCTCGGAAAATACTCACTCGCTATCGCTGATCCTTGTTGTCGGATCATTTCGCCCGTGGCGCAGGGGATCACCGACCCGGGCTCCGTGATGACGTGGCCCTGTCTTCTCTCCGATCACCATGGGAGCCCGCTATCGCCTTGCTGTGCACTCGTCCGTCCTCGGACGAATGCGAGGCTCTGGATGGTTCCTTGGCAAGGATTGACAAAGGCCGTGATAGCCCAACAATCCGGCGGTGGCCCTGAACGTCAAGACACGCAACGTATCGCTCACCCCCGAGAACGAGGCGTTCATCACCGAACGGGTCGCCTCCGGGCGCTTCGGCAGCGCAAGCGAGGTCGTCCGGGCAGCGTTACGTCTGCTGGAGGATGATGAGCGGCGCCGAGCAGGGTCCGATGCGCGGCCCGTGCCGTGGAGCCAGGCCAGCCACCCTCCCAATCCCGTTCGGGGCTGACCCTATGCAGATTGCAGCGATCGGCGCCTCTGCTGGCGGGATAGAAGCGTTCCGCCAGTTCTTCGAGAGCATGTCGGCAGACAGCGGCTTAGGCTTCGTCGTCGTGTTGCACCTATCCGCCGACCGCAAGAGCCAGCTGGCCGAGATCATCGCGCGCTGGACCGCGATGCCGGTGGCGGAGGCGGCGGACCAGGATCATGTCGAACCGAACCAGGTCTACGTGATCCCGCCCGGCTGCAGCGCGACGTTTCAGAAGGGACGGCTGCATCTGCGGCCCCTGGCGCCCAACGTCCCGCGCGAGGCGGCACCGATCGACGAGTTCTTCGACAGCCTCGCCACCGACCTAGGCGAGGACGCCATCGGCATTGTCCTCTCCGGAACCGGACATGACGGGGCGCTCGGCCTCAAGGCGATCAAGGCTCGCGGCGGCATGACCCTGGCCCAGGGTAGCAACGGCACCGCGCCGCAGCACGACGGCATGCCCCACAGCGCCATTGCAACCGGAGCGGTGGACATGATTGTCCCCGTTGAGGACATGCCTCGGGTGCTGCTGGCCGCCCAGGCCGCGCGACACGCACCCCAGGCGGCAGCGTCGGCCCAGCAGACCGACGCGGCACGGCTCAGCATCTGCGACATCCTGCGCGCGAGGCTGGGCCACGATTTCAGCCAGTATAAAGACAAGACGTTCCTCCGCCGGGTGCAACGGCGCATGCAGGTGCTGGGCATTGCGGAGCTGCCCGCCTATGTCGCCCGCCTGGAGAAGGACCGCGGGGAGGCGATGCTGCTGTTCCGCGATCTGCTGATCGGCGTGACGACCTTCTTTCGGGACGCCGGTGCGTTCGAGGCCGTGCAGTCTGTGGTCCTACCCCGGCTCTTCAATGGCAAGACCGCCCTCGACCATGTCCGCGTCTGGGTGCCTGGCTGCGCGACCGGTGAGGAGGCCTATTCGATGGCCATCCTGCTGCGGGAGCACATGGACGGGCTGACCGACCCACCCAAGGTGCAGGTGTTCGCCACCGACATCGACGAGCTAGCCGTCGCGACCGCCCGCGCCGGGCGCTATCCGGCCACTCTTCTCGACGGCCTGTCGCCGAAGCGGCGGGAGCGCTTCTTCAGCCGCCACGAGAACAGCTACGTCGTGACGAAGGAGGTGCGCGATCTCTGCACCTTCTCGGCCCACAGCCTCGTGCGTGACCCGCCATTCAGCCGCATGAACCTGGTGTCCTGCCGCAACCTGCTGATCTACATGGACGTCGACCTGCAAGCGACGGTCATCCCCTCGTTCCACTACTCGCTGCTGCCCGGTGGCGTGCTGCTGCTCGGCAGCGCCGAAAGCGTCGCGCGGCATGAAGGGCTGTTCGCGCCGCTGGAGAAGGAGCACCGCATCTTCCTGCGGCGGGATGGGCCAAGCCCCCCGATCAGTGTTCGACGGCAGACGAACGGGTCCGCGTCGCCCAGCCCGCCAGCAACAGCGGCGCGGGAGGGCCGGACCAATTGGGCGCGATCGCTGGCGGCTGCCAACAGCCGGGTGCTGGAGCGGTTCTCGGCACCCTTCGTGATCGTGACCGAGGACGGCAGCGTCGTCCACTACTCAAGCCATGTTGGCGACATGCTACAGCCGGCGCTCGGGCCACCCAGCCGCAGCGTCTTCGACATGGCCCGACTTGGCCTGCGCCATGGGCTGCGCACCGCCCTGCGCGCTGCGATCGAGACCGGGCGCGGCGCGGAGCAGGCTGTCCAGCTCGATGGGGACGGCGGTGGCGTGGAGACGGTCACGCTGGTGGTGGAGCCACTGCCGGGGCAAGAGCCGAACCGGTTCTACCTGATCGTGTTCAAAGGCGCCGACGGCAAGGTCGGGCCTGCGCAAATCAGTCCTGCTTCGAAGGGTTTAGCCTCGGAGCTGGACCGCGAGCTGCGCGACACCCGGGAGCAGTTGCAGTTGCTCAACGAGGAGCACGAGACCGCCTTGGAGGAGCTGCGCAGCTCGAACGAGGAGCTGCACTCCGTCAACGAGGAGCTGCAGTCCAGCAACGAGGAACTCGAGACCTCGAAGGAGGAGATCCAGTCCGTCAATGAGGAGCTGCACACCGTCAACGCCCAGCTCTCCAGCAAGGTCGACGAACTGGACCGGGCCAACAGCGATCTGCGCAACCTATTCGAGAGCACTCGCGTCGCCACGGTCTTCCTCGACCAGCACCTGATCATACGCGCGTTCACGCCCGAGGTGGCCGGAATCTACAACCTTATCCCGAGCGACCGCGGCCGCCCGCTGACCGACATCGTGAGCCGGTTGGACTATGACGGGCTGCGCGAGGACGTGCTCCAGGTCCTGCACTCGCTGGAGCCGCTGGAGCGGCGGGTGTCGCGCGAGGACGGCACCGCGCATTACCTGCTGCGCGTGCTGCCTTACCGGACGCCGGACAGCAAGGTGGATGGGTCGCTGGTGACGTTCGTGGACGTGACCCGGATCGTGCAAGCCGAGCAGCACCAGCGGCTGCTGGTGGATGAGTTGAACCACCGGGTCAAGAACATGCTTGCGGTGGTGATCTCGCTGGCGACGCAAACCCTGAAGCGGGCCGGCACGCTGGAGGAGTTCTCCGGTGTGTTCCTTGGCCGGGTCCACGCGCTGACGGCGGCCTACGCTCTGCTCAGCCGCGAGAGCTGGTCCAGCGTATCGTTGCAGGAGATCGTGGCCGAGGAGCTGAGGCCGTTCATGGCGAGCGACCGCATCAACATCCGGATTGCCGGGCCTGCCGTGCCGCTCGACCCTCGCGGCGCGCTTGCGCTCGGCATGGCGATCCACGAGCTGGCGACGAACGCGGCCAAGTATGGCGCGTTGTCGGTGTCAGAGGGGGATGTCGCCGTGACGTGGGCCGTGGAGCGCAAAGGAGATGAAGGCAGCCTCGTTCTGGACTGGGTCGAGCAGAACGGACCGCCTGTCACGCCCCCTGACAAACGGGGCTTCGGCACCGTGCTGATCGAACGTGGCCTTGCGCACGACCTGTTCGGAGAAGCAAACGTGCAGTTCTTGCCGGAGGGGGTGCGGGCAACCCTCCGTGCCCCGCTGCGCAGCGAGACAGCCGGTCAGCCCAAACCATCTGCACCCGTGCCGTGAGACATCCCGAGCTGGCCGGCAAGCGCGTGCTGGTCGTCGAGGATGAGCTGTTGGTGGCGTTGCTGGTCGAAGACGTGTTGGCCGCAGCGGGCTGCATCGTTGTCGGGCCATTCTCCCGCTTGCCGGAGGCGCTGGCTGCCGCCCGGATCGAGCCGGTCGATGCCGCGCTACTGGACGTGAATATCGCGGGCGAGAGCGTGTTCCCGGTCGCGCACGTGCTGGACGAGCGGGGCGTGCCCTTTCTGTTCGTGACGGGCTACGGGCAGGCAGCCTTGCCGAAGGATCGCCCAAACTGGGTCGCCTGCACCAAGCCGTTCCACCCAGACCATCTGACCGACTGCCTCGCCCGGAGAATGAAACCAGGCGGTAACGGTTAAGCGCCGCGTGTCGGTGCACTTCGATAGAGCGAGATTCATCGCAAGACGGTCGTTGCGGATTGCTCGTCCCAGCGCCAGCACGGGCACGCTGCCGAGATGCAAACCCCGCCCAACCACCGATCCGGTGGCGACAATGACAGCCAATCGACGTCCCCGGCCAGCACCGCCCGACCCAGGTCCGTGATGGTGAGCCGCTCATCCGGCCACCGCCGATGCTTGCCCTCGAAGGCGCCTGTGAACACCGGCTCACTCGCCCTTTTCATACTATCCAATATGAACGACAGCATGATGTCGCCCAGCCAGGGCAGCGGCTCCCGCTCCCGCATCAACGCGGCGTAGATGTCACCAACGGTTTTCGGACCTTCCGCGAGCAACTGCATCACCAGCCGTTCGGTCAGGCTCAGCCCATCCCGCAGCCACGGCAGCTCCTGGCAGTGCCGCTGGATCGCCCCCGCCATCTGCTCGAGACCGGGTATGCCGGACCGCGCGGCGAGCGCCAGCGGAGTGGGGTCGTCGCGGCGCACGTTGGCCCAAAGGGCGCGTCCCGCCTCCAACTGCTGGGCGGACACCGGGGTCCGTTCGTCCCACAAGAGGCGAAGCGCCTCAAACGGCAGCTGTCCAAGGCCGATGAAGCGCGCATCACCGGGGAAGCGCTCGACCGAAATCAGGTCGAGACGGGCCGGCGCTACCGCCGCGAACTGCGCAAGGCAGCGCGCCAGAACCAACTGGTCGTAGCTGTCATGCTCAACCCAGATCACGACGCGCTCGTAACGCTGGGCGGCAGACTGCAGGCTTTCCTCGGCATAGCGGAGCCGTTCGGCGACCTGGCCAATGTCCTGTCCCGTTTCGGCACCATAGGCGCGCACCAGAAAGGCGGCACGGTGCGTCAGCCAGGTGTCGTCCGCCAGGACGGGTCCTTGGCAAAGCGCATCCGAGTACTCCAGGACGTCTCCCGAGAACCCGGCTTGCTTGAGAAGGGTCGTCAGGTCGGACCCGCACCGTATGTGCAACGTCCTGGCGTCGCCATCCGGGCTTTCAGCACCGGCCGTGATACGGTCGCGAGCCTGCTGCATCGCTTGGATATGCACCTTCAGCTTCGGCCAGCTCGGAAACCTGAGTTCGCGGGCGATCACCAACTGCGCCTCGCTCAAGCGGGCGAGACGCCCCGGCTCCGCTGACGGATCGAGCTCGATCCCGTCAGGATGATGCTTGCGGAACCTGGAAAGCGCGTCGGCATCGCCCGCGCGCAACTCCTTCAGCAGATCCTTGGCGCGCTTTCGCTGCCGTTCGAGGTTCAGCCGGAACGGCGAACCTCCGATTGGACCGATCGCAGCGGAACGTGTTTGTGCCGGATGATCGGTCACGACGGATTCCTTTCCCTCCGTCTGTGTCCGCCTGCCAGACAGGAAAGGGTGAGCGGTGCTCGACCGGATCACTGTTTTCTCGTCGCGGGCGCTGCCCTCTCCGCGGACACGGAGGCTCCGACCGAGCCTGCCTTACGCTAACAGCCCCTTGTTCAGTGACACAAGGGAGGCTTGCTACCCTGTCCATCAACGAAGGCTGGCGGGGCGATCGGCTGCTGATCGTACATTCGCACGTCCACACCCCGGTTGCTCGCTCGACTGCGGAGTGCGTCAGGGACGACGATCGGCAACGTCGAACGATGCCAGCTTAAAAGCCCGCCGCCGCAATGTCCGCTTTCGGAGCGGTCCTCACGTGATCGAGCCGCGCTTGCGGCATGCGTTCATGGGCTGGTCGCGATCGCAGGGCTGACACGTGGCGCCTGTCGCCACGTTGCGCTCGTCACCTGGGTTTGGGGAGCACCGGGCGCGGCGTCAGGCCTGTGCCCGGAGGACCTGTGCAATCAGTGCGATCTCATCGAACATCCGCCATTCGCGTATGATCTTCCCGCGGCGGAACTCGAAGTGCGACGAGCCGAGGATCGCAACGGGCGCCTTGTTTGTGGGCCCGTAGACCGGGACGCCCGAGTACGTGCCGCGCATCAGCCAGATCGCGGCGACGCGAAGCCCGAGGTCGGGCGACCAGTGCGTGGCGAAGTCGCGGATCGTCACATGCCCATCCGGCACCACCGCCAGCAAGTCTATGAGTTCGTTCTGGTAGCAAGCGATGCCCATGGCGCGGCGCATCCGCACACTGACCACGGCGATGGTGTCGGCGCAGAACCGCGTCACCTCGTCCAGGTATCGCTGGTTCCAGACCCGGTCGAACATCTCCGCCACCGCCCGGCATTCCTCGTCGTTTCGGGCTGGGCGCTCGCCGGACATGCCGACGCGCACCGGGTCGGCAAACGAGCCGGCGAATGCCCCCGCCTCACCGTCGCCCATCGCTTCGCCCAGCACGGGGGAGGCGCGGGCGAGCTGCGCGGCGACCGCGAACGGGTCCAGGCCCAAATCCTGCAGCACGGCGAACTCGTCGCGCATCACCCACTCCTCCACCACCTTGCCACCCCGCACCAGGCAGTGCGCGGTGCCGCGGTTGACCCACTGCTTTCCCGTCGGCGGGCCATAGGTCCAGAAGCCGTTGTGAGTGGCGGTGTTCAGCACGCGGTGGCTACTGACAAAGCCATCGCTCCCCCGCTGCTCCCAGACGACATCGTCATGCCCGCCGCCGCGGTTGTGGAAAGCGGACATGCGCTGGATCGAATTGCGCATGACGTGATCGAACCCGTAGGTCTCGCCGTAGGCGGTGTGCACCTTCACCTGCGGTGCGTAGTGGTCGCGGAGGTGACCGAGGCCGCGGCTGATCCAGATCTTGTCGGTCCAGCTCGTGATGTAGTCACGCGGGTCGGCATAAGGGGCGTAGGCGGCCGGGTCGATGCCGTCCAGCTGTTCGGCGCGAGTGGTCATGGACACTCCTGACGATCTTCGGTCCGATTAGGCCCGCGTTCCGTCCGGTCCGCCGCAAGGTGGCCGAAGCAGGTCATAGTTGCGCCGGAAGAGCGACACGGCGGCGGCAACGCCGAGTTGGCTGACGGACGCCATGGTCCATCCCTGGGCGTAGGGGAAGGGTCGCCCAAGTCCTTCGGCCACCAGCTTCGCCCCGAGCTCGCGTGTGGTGGCGAGGTGGATAGAACCGTCGAGGTGGATGTGGCCGAGTTCATCCTGACCGACGTAGAAGTCGATCCCGTCGACCCGGTCTTTGTCGCAGAGATGCCAGTGCGTCGTGGATTGAACCTCGGGCCAGGAAGCGACCGCCTCTGCGACAACCCGGAGCGGTCCGTCGAGTTCGGGGGGCGGGGCAAGCCGGCCCTTGGCTTCGCGCGGAAGGGTGGAAAGAGCTTTGCTGGTCATCATGAGGCTCCATGTCCGGTGGCGGCCGATCTGTAGTCCATATTTCGTAGATCCTCGAGCAGGCCGGGTCCCTTGGGGCGCCAGCCGAGCTGTTCGCGCGTGAGGGCGCTGGACGCAGGAAAGTCCAGCCCCGCGAATGCGCCAAGCCAGCCGAAATGCGCCGCCGCTTCCTCAGCCGTGAGCGAGCGGACCGGCACGCCCAACCCGACGCCGATCACCTCGGCGATCTCACGGACGGACACGCCTTCCTCGGCGACGGCATGCCAGCACGCTCCAGCCTTGTGGTTGTCCAACGCGAGCCGGTAAAGCCGGGCCACGTCCGTCACGTGTGCCGCGGGCCAGCGGTTGGCGCCGTTCCCGACATAGGCCGACAACCCGGTCTGACGGGCGATCTCGATCGCCGGCGAGATCAGCCCCTGCTTCACCGTGTCGTGCACCTGCGGCAAACGCACGACCGCGACCGAGACGCCATGCCGTGCCGCCTCTTCACCGGCCAGCTCCGACAGTCGCCGGGGGATGGGACTGTCGCGATCGAACACGCCCTCCATCGCGAGTTGACCGGGCTTGGAGCTTCCCATGCCCGTGCCGGAGGTGATGACGAGCGGCCGGTCCGAGCCTGCGAGTGCGCTCGCCATGGCCTTGATGACCCGGCTGTCGTTCTCGCAATTCTCCACGAAGCGCGAGAAGTCATGGTCGAAAGCGGTGTGGATCACCGCGTCCGCTTGGGCTGCGCCGCTGGCGAGGGTGTCCGGGTCGTCCAAGGCGCCGCGATGGGCCTCGGCGCCGGCCTGCGCCAGCCAGCACGCGCCGGCGTCGGACCGGGTCAAACCGAGTACCTGGTGCCCGGCGCAAATCAGTTCGGGCACGATCCGCGAGCCGATAAAGCCAGTGGCTCCGGTAAGGAACACACGCATTCGGGGGTCTCCGATGTTGTCGCAAGCCCATTTCGGCCCACTCTGCGTCATGTTAAAGTAGTGAGGTTATCCTGGTATAGGCCGCAATAGGATCGCCATGCCCGCCGAGACTTCGAGCCTTCTTGGAACCTACCTCCGGGACCGCCGCACCCGGCTTGATCCCGTCGCGTTCGGCTTCAGCCCGAGCCGCCGGCGGACGCCCGGGTTACGTCGAGAGGAGGTCGCCCAGCGCGCGAACATCAGCCCGACCTGGTATACTTGGTTGGAACAGGGCCGTGGCGGCTCGCCGTCGGCCGACGTGCTCAACCGGATCGCGAGCGGGCTGATGTTGACGGATCCCGAGCGCGAGCATCTGTTCATGCTCGGTCTCGGGCGCCCACCCGAGGTCCGCTACAAGCCCGTCGATGGTGTCACTCCACGGCTTCAGCGTCTGCTCGATGCGCTCAAGGTCAGCCCGGCGATCATCAAGACGGCGACTTGGGACGTCATTGCCTGGAACCGGGCCGCCGCGGCGCTGCTGACCGACTATGCGAAGTTGCCTCGTGAGCAGCGCAACATCCTGAAGCTCATCTTCGCTGATTCCGGGGTGCGTGCCCGGCAGGAAGACTGGGAGAGCGTCGCCCATTTCGTCGTCGGCGCCTTTCGAGCGGATGCGGCCCGCGCGGGCGCGAGCGCCGAGACCACGAAACTCGTCGAGGAGCTTTCTCGGTCGAGCCCTGAATTCGAAGCATTATGGCGCGACAACAACGTCGTGGCACACGGGGGAGGGCTGAAGCGCCTGCACCACCCGGACCTCGGGCTTCTGGAACTGGAGTTCTCCGTCTTTGCCGTCGATGGCAGGCCGGAACTGGGGATGGTCGTCTACAACCCCGCGACCGACGAACTCGCGGAGCGGATAAGCCGCTACCTCGACCAGCACGGGCACGCTTGAATGGGCAAGCCGCACCCAAAAGTGCCGGAGCGCTCCTTGGCGATCTCAGCGGCGCGCGGTGGGGTGTATGGGGCGGGGCCGCCGGCAAGACTGGGACAATGGCGGCCCCTCGGCTAGAGGCGATGTGTTTCGGCGTGGAAACGGACCCTGTTATGGAGTGAAAATGCCCCCTTACGCGACAGGAGTCATGAAGCCGTTCACGAGAAGCAGGCAAGTTAATCGTTGACCGACCTTCCGACGGCGGTCCAGGACAGGACATGAGAAAGGTCGATCTTGTAATCGATCGCCGAGACCGCCTCCGCCTTGAGGGCAAGCGGAAGACCGTAGGTATAGAGTTTCCTGACCGAGCCACCGTCTTCGTGGCCGACGATCTAGAGTAGCTCATCACCAAAGTCGGGGCGTTTCAGGTGGCCGAGCAATCCGTGTCCGATGCTGGTAGCGTGGATGCATGAAGTGGAAAGAGCGAAGCATCGACGAACTGGCCGACATGATATGCGGCAACTACGACCAGTCTTCGACGATGTTCCAGTATCGCTCCAGCAGCGGCCTGACGAGGTTCTTCCGCGACGCGGACACCGACTATAAGCATGACGGCAGCACCCGAGCGGCATGGGTCGGATGCGCGCTCATCGAGATACTCGACGAGCCGCACCCTGACGGGAAAACCCCACCAGATTCCTTCCTTCGGGTGATAACCCGGCTGATGGACATAGGGGACAAGACCACACACGACGACGATAAGAGGTCAGGGGCGCTCAGGCTCCTCAACGTGCCCCTGAACAGGGAGGGGTTCGAGGCGTTCTACGCAGACGACAACCAGTGCTACCTGCGGCACGTCGCGACGAAAGCCGTGGTTGCCTCGTCGGGCAATCCCCACCGTCCGTTCAGCAAGCAAGAGGAGGTGCGGAAATCCCAACTCTCCGCTTATCTGGATGCCGCGTCGGAAGACGAGTTCATCGGCGATGTGCTCCTGCCCATGCTGCGGCAGGTGGGCTTCCACCGTATCACCAGCGGCGGGCACAAGGACAAGGCTCTGGAGTTCGGTAAGGACGTGTGGATGCGATACCAACTCCCCACGCAACACGTCTTGTACTTCGGCATCCAGGCGAAAAAGGGGAAGTTGGACTCAGCAGGTGTCACGAAGCCCGGCAATGCGAACATGGCGGAAATCCTCAACCAGGCCATGATGATGCTGGCCCATCAGATATTCGACCCGGAACTGAACCGGAAGGTGCTGGTTGACCACGCCATCATCGCTGCTGGCGGGGAGATTACGAAGGCCGCTCGACACTTCATCGCAGAGTCGCTGGACGCGAACAGGCGCAGCCAAATCCTGTTCATGGACCGAGACGACATCATCAACCTGTATATCGTCAACAACGTGCCGTTGCCGGTGAAGGCGTTAATGGCGAAGGCAGCATCGATGGACGACGACATCCCCTTCTGACGAGAGAGGAAGACATTGGCTTACATTGCCCCGTCCACCGCCGAGCAGAAGGTTCAGGCTGGCTACCTCGCCCCCTGCTCGCCTCAGGCAGCTTACGACTGGCTTGAAGGGCGTGCTCCTAAAACCTCTGTCGAAGCCAGGGACTCCCGGAGCATCTGGAACCAAAACGCCGACTTGGCCGAGTACATCCTGCTGCGCAGGCGCGACCGGCTGATTGACCTGGGACTGGCCCGCTTCGCGCAGACCGAGCGTGCGGTTCGGCGCGCCTACATGCGGGGCGATGCAACTTGCCGCATTGCGGCGTGGTCGAACGTGGGTGCGTCGGGGTCGTCCCTCATGGCTGGGATGTGGGCGAACGAGCGCGACATTGCGCTCCTAGTAGCCCGCGGGCACGACGACGAGTTGGCGACCATGGCCGCAAATCCGGCGCTCGGGGAAAGCGTGCTGTCCGCCATGGTCGGCAGAAAGGGAGCATTCACCGAGGTCACCGACCGGCGATGGGTGACTTGCATGCGAGGGTTGGCACAGAATCCCAGGCTCAAGGAGGAATACGGCCCCGACCGACCCATGGATGGCTACGCAGAGTATACCCACAACAAGGTCTTCACCGAGGTTTGGGGATTGGCCGCCAGTCTTCCAGCGACCCAGGATTGGGCGGCGTTGCTGAGCCAGGTGCTCCAATCCTGCCGACTGCCTACTGGTATGGGTGAGCAAGCGGAAGGCATAGTTAGCCGCTGGCGCATCGACAGGGAGCGGGTGCCCGACGAGAAATACTACAGCCCAGGCCCGAGCTTCTATCTGCGGACGAGGTTGGCCGATTTGTTAAAACCAGACGCTGCACTCCTAGGGTCTGAAGACCGGGCTGTGCGCCTGTCGTTCTGGAAACGCTTTGACCCAAGGCAGCACCCTGAATGGGTGGACAGCATGCGCCACGTGTTCATGACGGAGGACGAGAACGACGCACAGGATGCGCTCACACACGCCATGTGGAATGAGCGCCTATGGCAGACGGAGGCCACTCGGCAGGAGTTGCGCTCTCTCTGCTGGTCCGCCCCGGACCGCCGCCACGACATGATGATGCCCAACACGTTTCAGGGGCACCTCAGACGTAGGGCACGGGAGAATCCCGAATGGTTCCGGGATGCCGAGCCATCCAACGAGACGACGGAAATCCTGTCCCAGCGCCACGACATGATGACAGGCGACCAACCCGAGCCAGCATGGGCGTCTGCGCTGGCCGCCAGGATAGACGACCTTGCCGCCCGCCCTACCCTGATGGCCTCCCCTCCTGCCGCGCGTCCGGGAGGACTGCAGTCCATCCCCGCATGGGTGTGGTGGGTGGCCTTGCTCGCGGTCGGACTGGCGTGGCGAAACTGGCACTGACAGCCCCCTACGCTCCGGCATGCTGATGAACATCAACGACCCCAAGATTGCCGCCCTTGAAGCCACAGTCCGAAGGCGCCCGATCTCTTCCAAGGCCGAACTGGAGTGGTCGAAATGCACGGTTCAGCCCACGCAGTTCAGCGAACTCGAACGGTTCAGAGCGAGATCGGGCCAACACGGAACCACGTTGCCTTGATCGACAGGTGAGGTGCCCCGGATTAAGCAGCGCGGCCGCTGCCGCTGCGCTGGAGCGCGCACGCCGACCATTTCGGCTGACGTCAACGCGCTCGATTGGCGCAAAAGACGCCAGCCGAAAGGCCTGCTTCACCTCCCGTCGAGCATCGGAAACTCGCAAGCGAACTGCCGATTTCGGCAACGGAGAAACGGTCGCGTGACGGCGGGGCAAACGCGGCCGTAGAGAAGATGGTAGTTCGCTTGCTGAGCGCAGAAGCCGCCACGTGCGGGCGTTCTGGCACGCTTACGCGCATATACCGGAAAGGGCACGACTGGTTGGCTGGGGGACCTGGATTCGAACCAAGGCTTTCCGAGTCAGAGTCGGAAGTTCTACCGCTAAACTATCCCCCATCGTGGACGGAACACGCGCCGACACGAGAGGATCGGGGGAATATCATGTGATTTGGAAGGCGGCAACATCGTGGACGTTGCCGGTGCAGAGAGCGCTTGCGCGGCGGGCGCGAACGCAAACACAATGCCGGATGATCCTGTTGTCCCATCGGCAGCGCCGACCATGACCTTCGTGGTTGGGGCTCGTGCGCACCGTCCGGCCGATCCGGTGACCTACGCGGCGCTGGATTTGGGGACAAACAATTGCCGGATGCTTGCCGGGGTGCCGGCGCGGGACGGGTTCCGGGTCGTCGACAGTTTCAGCCGGACGGTGCGGCTGGGCGAGGGCCTGCAGTCCACCGGACGGCTGAGCGAGGCCGCGATGGACCGGGCGGTCCACGCGCTGCAGGCCTGTGCGGCACGGCTGGCGCGTCGCCCGCCGCGGGCGGTGCGGGCGATCGCGACGGAGGCATGCCGACAGGCCGATAACGGGGCGGCGTTCATCGAGCGCGTTTGGGTCGAGACCGGGTTGCGCTTCGACGTGATCAGTCCGCGCACCGAGGCGCTCCTGGCGCTTGAAAGCTGCACGCCGCTGCTTGCTCCAGCCGCACGGCGGGCGCTGCTGTTCGACATCGGCGGCGGGTCGACGGAGCTGGCCTGGGTCCGCTTAAACCCATCGAACAGCCGGGAACGACCGGAGCTGATCGGCTATGCGAGCCTGCCATTCGGGGTCGTGACCCTGGCAGAGCGGTATGGCGCTGCCGGGTTTACCGACACCGGGTTTGCGGGGATGGTCGCGGAAGCCCGCGCACCGTTCGCCGCCTTCGAGCACGTGCACTGCATCGGGCGGGAAGTGCTGCAGGGCGGCGTGCAGTTGGTGGGAACGAGTGGGACGGTGACGACGCTGGCCGGGGTCGCGATGAACCTGGCCCGCTATCGCCGGCCACTCGTCGACGGGACGACGCTGTCGGCCGAGGCGGGAGCGAAGGCATTGGCCGTGTTGCGGGCGCTGGGGCGGGATGGCCTGGTCCTGCATCCCTGCGTCGGCGCCGACCGGGCCGATCTCGTGCTGCCGGGCTGCGCGGTGTTCCAGGCGCTGATCGACACGTGGCCGATGGCCGAGGTGACGGTCGCGGATCGGGGGCTGCGGGAGGGCATGCTGTTACAGATGATGCGGGACGCGCCGGTGCGCCCGGCCCGGCTGCGGCTCGTTCCCGCATTGCCGGCCTGATGGCGGGCAAGAAACCGCCCGGCCCGTCGCGTGGCGTGCACGTGACGCTCAAGACGGCGCTGGGGCGCACGACGGGGCAGCAGAAGTGGCTGCAGCGTCAGTTGAACGACCCCTACGTAAGGGCGGCGCAAGAGCAAGGCTGGCGGTCGCGGGCCGCATTCAAGCTGCTGGAGTTGGACGAGCGGTTCCATCTGATCCGCCGCGGCGCCCGCGTTGTCGACCTCGGCGCCGCACCGGGCGGCTGGAGCCAGGTTGCCGTCAAGAAAGGCGCGCGGCAGGTGGTGGGCATCGACCTGCTGCCGATCGAGCCGATCGCCGGGGCCACCCTGATCCAGGGCGACTTCACCGATGAGGCGATGGACGCCCGGCTGAAGCACGTGCTCGGGGGCAAAGCGGATCTGGTGCTGTCGGACATGGCGCCGAACACGACCGGGCACACCATGACCGACCACATCCGGATCATGGGGCTGGCCGAGCTGGCGTTGCAGTTCGCCATCGAGCAGCTCGAGCCCGGTGGCGTGTTCGTGGCCAAGGTCTTCCAGGGTGGGTCCGAGCGGCAGATCCTGGAGCGGATGAAGCGGCACTTCTCCAGCGTGCGGCATGCCAAGCCGCCGGCGAGCCGAAAGGAATCAAGCGAACTCTACGTGGTCGCGACCGGGTTCCGGCCCGGCTGACGCGCACACCATCGCGGCCAGGCGGACGCCTGACAGCCAGGCACATTCGACGCGGGGGCCGAGCAGCCAATCGCCGCAGGCGCCGAGGCGAAGCGCCGGATCCCAGAGTGCGCCGCTGCCCTCGCGGCCTGACTTTGCGTAACGCCAGCGGTGGGCGGAGGCGGTCAGCACGGGCCCAAGGGCGGCGCCGACCCGGTCGCCGAACGCCGCCAGCAGCTCGGGCACGATAGCGTCGGGGGTCTGTTCCAGGTGCGAGCGCGACCAGTCCGGCCCCGCCTGGATCACCCAGGCCTCCGGGCCGGCGCGCCCCGGCTTGGCCGAGTTGCGGGCGGCCCAGCCAACCGGGCCGTCCTCGGTCATGACGTCTTGCCCCACCGGGATGCGGCCGGCAAAGGCGGCCATCACGGTCCAGCACGGGGCAGCGGGATGGGCGGCGGCGCGGCGGCTCCAATCGGGCTTAGCCCCGGCCAGCAAGGGGCCGGCCTGTTCGGCAGGTATGGCGACGAGCGCCACGTCGTAGGCGGCCGGCTCGATGCCGTCGGCCGTGATCCGCCATCCCGCATCGACCTGCGACAACGCCGTGACGGTCGTGCCCCAGTGCACGTCGAGTCCGGCCGCGAGCGCTTTTACGGGCGCGTTCATCGCGGGCACGCCGACCCAGGCATCGGGCCCGGCCGCGGGCCAGCGGGCGGCGACGCCCGACGCCGCCCAGTCCCTTACCTGCGCCATGAACCCCGGATCGCGCGCCGTGAAGTATTGGGCGC
The DNA here is from genome assembly GCA_965213855.1 of Acetobacteraceae bacterium. Classification (GTDB taxonomy): domain Bacteria; phylum Pseudomonadota; class Alphaproteobacteria; order Acetobacterales; family Acetobacteraceae; genus JBBROS01. Next base: position 376,009 of record CBDCAA010000008.1, read on the forward strand.
CATGGTCGAACGTCACCTCGCCGAGGGGCGTTGCGACGCGGCGGGCGGACATGCGGCCCCCGGGTCCGCGGCCCTTGTCGAACAGGGTGGTGGCATGGCCGCCGGCTTGGAGGCAGGTGGCGCAGGCCAAGCCGGCGAGCCCGGCCCCAACGATCGCGATTTGCATGGCGGCAGGGTCGCACGCTTCCCGCATCCCAACCACCCGGCCTGCGACGCCGGATGGTCACCCTTCGATGCTTGCGGAGCCGCAACACGGGGCTTATGTGAACTGGCCAAGGCAGGGGACCGGCGGACGGTTCGCCCGCACCATCGAGCGCCCGCGCGCGCCCCGATCGAAAGGTCCCCCATGGCGCCCGACACGAACCCCGTCCCGCCCGAGCCGGCGCAGTCCAGACCGATGGACCGCGTTTCCGAAGCCCTGGCGTTCGACGACGTGCTAGTGGTCCCGAACTACTCGGAAGTCCTGCCCAACACCGTCAGCACGCGAACGCAGCTGACGCGGGAAATTGCGCTTCATATCCCGTTGGTGTCGTCGGCGATGGACACCGTGACGGAGGCGGCGATGGCGATCGCCATGGCGCAGCTCGGCGGGATCGGCGTGATCCACAAGAACTTGGACATTGCTGAGCAGGCGGCGCAGGTGCGCCGGGTCAAGAAATACGAATCGGGCATGGTGGTTAACCCGCTGACGATCGGGCCGGACCAGACCCTGGCCGAGGCGCGGGCGCTCATGAGCCAGCACAACATCAGCGGCTTCCCGGTGGTGGAGCGGGACACGGGACGGCTGGTGGGCATCCTGACCAACCGCGACGTCCGGTTCGCCACCGACCCGGGCACGCGGGTGTACGAGCTGATGACCCGGGAGAACCTGATCACGGTGACCGGCGAGGTCGATCATGACGAGGCCCGGCGCCTGCTGCACCGGCACCGGATCGAGAAGCTGATCGTGGTCGACGACGCCTACCGCTGCGTCGGGCTGATCACGGTCAAGGACATGGACAAGGCCCGTGCCCACCCGCTGGCCAACAAGGATGCGTTGGGCCGGCTGCGCGTCGCGGCGGCGACGGGCGTCGGCGATGACGGCTATGCCCGGGCCGAAGCGCTCGTGGCGGCCGAGGCGGACGTGATCGTGATCGACACGGCGCACGGGCACTCGGCCGGCGTGCTCGGCGCCGTCACCCGCGTGAAGCGGCTGTCGAACGCGGTGCAGATCATTGCGGGCAACGTCGCCACGGCGGAGGGCGCGCGGGCGCTGATCGACGCCGGGGCCGATGCGGTGAAGATCGGGATCGGGCCCGGCAGCATTTGCACGACGCGGGTGGTGGCCGGGGTCGGGGTGCCGCAGTTCACGGCAGTGCTGGAGACGGCGGCGGCGTGCCGGGCGCGCGGTGTTCCGGCGATCGCCGACGGCGGCATCCGGACGTCGGGCGACATGGTCAAGGCGATCGGGGCCGGGGCGGATGCGGTGATGATCGGCAGCCTGCTTGCCGGCACCGACGAGGCACCGGGCGAGGTGTTCCTGTATCAGGGCCGGTCCTACAAGTCGTATCGCGGCATGGGCAGCATCGGGGCGATGGCGCGGGGGTCGGCGGACCGGTATTTCCAGCAGGAGATCAAGGACACACTGAAGCTGGTGCCGGAGGGGATCGAGGGCCGGGTCGGCTACAAGGGCCCGGTCGCGGCGGTCGTGCACCAGCTTGTCGGCGGGTTGCGGGCCGGCATGGGCTACACCGGCAGCGCCGATATCGAGGAGCTGCAGCGCAATGCGCGGTTCCGGCGCATCACCGGCGCCGGTCTGCGCGAAAGCCACGTGCACGACGTGGCCGTCACGCGGGAGGCGCCGAACTACCGCCAAGAGCAGCTATGAGCGGCACGCCCGTGAAGGCGGTCGTGTTCGATGCGTACGGGACGCTGCTGGACGTCCACGGCGCCATGGCGCGCCATGCCGAGCGTCTGCCGCCGGACTGGGAGCGGATCAGCGCGGAGTGGCGGCAGAAGCAGCTCGAGTACACCTGGATCCATACCCTGACCGGACCGCAGCAGCACCGCGACTTCTGGCAAATCACGCAGGACAGCCTGCACTTCGTCGCAGCCCGGCACCGCATCACCGACCCGGCGGTGCTGGCCGCGCTGCTCTCGGCCTATCGGCAGTTGCCGGCCTATCCGGACGCGGCGCCGGTCCTGACGGCGCTGCGGGCGCGCGGCATCCGGACGGCGATCCTGTCGAACGGCGAGCCGGGCATGCTGGCCGAGGCGGTCGAGACAGCGGGCCTGGCGCCTCTGCTGGACGCCGTGCTGAGCGTGGAGGAGGTGGGCGTGTTCAAGCCCCACCCCCGGGTCTATGGCCTTGCCGCGTCCACGCTGGGCTTCTCGTTGCCGCAGATGGGCTTCGTCTCGTCCAACGCGTGGGACGCACAAGCCGCGGGGGCAGCAGGCTTCCGCGTGTTCTGGTGCAACCGGGTGGGACAGCCGGAGGAATACGGGCTGGGATCGAGCGCGACGGTCATGGGCGGATTGCGGGAGTTGGACGGTCTATTGGGCTGACGCTGCGGGGCGCGCTGTGCGGTCAAGCGGGCGGACGGCGTAGTAAGGCAGGGCAGCGGCCTCGCGCAGGAACGAGTAGGCGTCTCGCAGCTCGATCCAGTGCGGCCAGGCGCCCGAGACGGCCGCGACGCCGAAGCGGTGCATGGCCAGCTCGGCGCGAGGCACGTGGAACCATTGGGTGACGACGGTCACGCCCCCGCCGACGGGCAGGAGGGCGCTGGCATGGCGGGCCGTCTCGAAGCTGTCAGTGCCGGCCGCGTCGGTCACGATGGCCGAATCGGGCACACCGTTTGCGGTGAGATAGGCCGCCATCACGGCCGCCTCGTCCTGGCCGCCCGGCTCGATGCCGCCGCTGACGAGGATGCGCAGGGCTCCGCCGTCCCGATAGAGCGCGAGCGCCGTATCGAGGCGGGCGCGAAGGCGTGGGGCGGGGGTGCCGTCGGGCAGGACGGCGTTGCCGAAGACGACGGCAAGGTCGCTTGGGCGTGGCCGGGCCGCGAGACCCCAGGCCGCAACGGCGGCGAAGTAGAGGCCGAGTGCTGTGCCGAACCAGCGCAGCACCCGGGCCCGGCGGCTTGGCATCGATCGGCGCAGGCGTCGCTGTGGCATGGCGTGCAGGCTGCCGGGGATGATCGTGCAGTGCTATCAGCTTGCGGGATGATTGCCATAGCCCGCCCATGACCCCCGCCGCCCGCCTGGCCGAGAGCATCACACTGCTGGCTGAAATCGCCGAGCACCCCCGCCGCCCCGCCGATGCGGTGGCCAACGACTTCTTCCGAGCGCGGCGGTTCATCGGCTCCGGCGACCGGCGCGCGGTATCGGAGCGGGTGTGGCACGTGCTGCGGGCGCAGCGGCGGCTGGGCTGGTGGCTGGCGCGGGGCGGCGGCGCGGGCACCGCGCGGCTGCTGGTGGCCGGGTCCTTGGTCCTGGAGGGCTGGACGCTTGGCGGGGTCGCGCAGTCGTACTCCGGTGGCCAGTATGGTCCGGCGCCGCTGCTGCAGCCGGAGGTGACGGCCTTGCGGGCGCTGGAGGGCCATACGCTGCACCACCCTGAGATGCCCGTCGCCGTGCGGCTCGAGATGCCGGACTGGATCGAACCGGCGCTGGCAGCGCGGTTCGGGGAGAACCTGCATGCGGAGATGGAGGCGGCATTCGGGCCGGCGCCGTTGGATCTGCGGGTGAACCTGCTGCGCGGCACGCGGGCGGAGGCGCAGGCGGCGCTGGCAGCGGAGGGGATCGCCGCGGCGCCGACCCCATACAGCCCATGGGGGTTGCGGGTCGAGGGGCGGCGGCCCGTAACTGCCGGGGCGGCGTTCCAGGGCGGCTTGGTCGAGATCCAGGACGAGGGCAGCCAGCTCGTTGCGGCGTTGCTGGGTGCGGCGCCGGAGATGCGGGTGGTGGACTGGTGCGCCGGCGCGGGGGGAAAGACGCTGGCGATCGCGATGCTGATGCAGAACCGGGGGCACTTGGTGGCGTGCGACGTGTCGGCGCCGCGGCTGGAGGGGGCGGTGCGGCGACTGCGCCGGGCGGGGGTCCAGAACTGCGAACGGCACTTGGTGGCGCCCGGGGACAAGTGGGCGAAGCGGCGGGGCGGCACCTTCGACAGGGTGCTGGTGGACGCGCCCTGCACCGGCACGGGCACGTGGCGCCGGAACCCGGACGCGCGCCTTCGGCTGCGGGAGCAGGATCTGGCGGAGTTGGTTCCGAAGCAGGCGATGATCCTGGACGCAGCGGCGCGGCTGGTGCGCGTGGGCGGACGCCTGGTGTACGCGACGTGCTCGTTGCTGCCGGCGGAGAACGAGGCGCAGGTCGACACGTTCCTGCAACGCCATCCGGCATTCGCGCCCGTGCCCTTGGCGGAGGCATGGACGTTGGAGCACACGGTTCCAGGGCCCGGCCCCTGGCTGTCGCTGACGCCGCTGCAGAACGGGACGGACGGGTTCTTTGCCGCCGTCCTGGAGCGGCGGGCGGCGTGATCGTCGGCCCGGCCCGGCTCGGCGATGCGACCGGGATCGCCGCGGTATACGTCGCGGCGTGGCGCAGCGCCTATGCCAACCTGCTGCCGGCGGATTACCTGGCCGGGCTGTCATTGGTTCGGCATGCAGCCCAGCATCATGCGGCGATCGCTGCGGGCCGGGGGGTCATCGTGGCGCGCGAGGGGGCGGAGGTGGTCGGGTTCTGCACCGTGGGCCGGGCACGGACGAAGGGTTTGGGCGATGGGGAGGTCGAGACGCTGTATGTGCTCGACGACTGGCGCGAGCAGGGCCTGGGGCGCCGCCTGTTGCAAGCAGGCGCGGCGCAGCTCGAACGGCGGGGCTGCGCCAGCGCGTTCCTGTGGGTGCTGCAGGACAACCCGAGCCGCTGGTTCTATGAGCGCCTGGGCGGCCGGCCGGCGATGACGTCGATGACCGGGGTGGCGGGCCGGCGGTTCGCACAGCAGGCCTATGTCTGGGACCCGATCGCGCTGCTGACCGCGACGGCCGCGAAAAGCTAGTTGCACGGGCCGCGCGGCCATGGTGCAAGCTGGCCTATGAGCCCGATCGCGACGCCGCCTGACAGCCTCCTCCCGGCCCGGGACCGCGTGCTGATCCTGGATTTCGGCAGCCAGTTCACCCAACTCATCGCGCGCCGGGTCCGCGAGTCGGGCATCTACTGCGAGATCATGCCGGCCGATGCGGCGCCGGAGCGGATGCTGGCGTTCGGCCCAGCCGCGTGGATCCTGTCGGGCGGCCCGGCAAGCGTGCTGGAAGCGACGGCGCCCCGCGTGCCGCAGGCGGTGTTCGACAGCAAGCTGCCGGTGCTGGGGATTTGCTATGGCCAGCAGGCGATGTGCGATCAGCTCGGCGGCGTGGTCCAACTCGGGGCGCAGCACGAGTTCGGCCATGCCACGCTGACGGTCACGGATGACTGCGCGCTGTTTCATGGCGCCTGGGACGTCGGCGGGCGGGAGCAGGTGTGGATGAGCCACGGCGATCACGTCACGGCGCTGCCGCAAGGGTTCCGCCCGGTCGCGAGCAGCCCTGGCGCGCCATACGCGGCCATCGCGGACGATGCCAGGCGCTATTACGGGGTTCAGTTCCATCCGGAGGTCGTGCACACGCCGCACGGGCGCCAGTTGCTGCACAACTTCACGCACGGGGTCGCCGGGCTGCGCGGGGATTGGTCGATGGCCGGGTTCCGCGAAGCGCAGAGGACGCGCATACGGGCGCAGGTGGGCACGGGGCGGGTGATCTGCGGCCTGTCGGGCGGGGTGGACAGCTCGGTCGCTGCGGCGCTGATCCATGAGGCGGTCGGCGATCAGTTGACCTGTATCTTCGTCGACTCGGGTCTGCTGCGGCAGGGCGAGGCGGAGGAGGTCGTCCGCACGTTCAGGGACCGGTTCAACATCACCCTGGTGCATCGCGACGCGGCGGCCTTGTTCCTGGGCCAACTGGCGGGTGTTACGGACCCCGAGACGAAGCGGAAGATCATCGGCCGCGTGTTCATCGAGGTGTTCGACGAAGAGGCGGCCAAGCTCGGCGGCGCCGACTTCCTCGCGCAGGGAACGCTCTATCCGGACGTGATCGAGAGTATCAGCGCGCATGGCGGGCCGAGTGCGACGATCAAGAGCCACCACAATGTGGGGGGCCTTCCGGCGCACATGCGGATGCAGTTGGTCGAGCCGCTGCGGGAGCTGTTCAAGGACGAGGTGCGGGTGCTGGGGCGAGAGCTGGGCGTGCCGGAGCACATCGTGGGCCGGCACCCGTTCCCCGGGCCGGGTTTGGCGATCCGCATCCCCGGCGAGGTGACGGAAGAGCGGCTGGCGATCCTGCGGCGGGCGGATGCGGTGTTTCTCGAGGAGATTCGGGCGGCCGGACTGTACGACGCGATCTGGCAGGCCTTCGCGGTGCTCCTGCCGGTGCGGACCGTGGGTGTGATGGGGGACGGGCGCACCTACGACAACGCCTGCGCCCTACGGGCCGTGACGAGCGTCGATGGCATGACGGCGGAGGTCTATCCGTTCGACATGGGCTTCCTGACGCGCACGGCGACGCGGATCGTGAACGAAGTGCGCGGAATCAACCGGGTGACCTTCGACATCACGAGCAAACCGCCGGGGACGATCGAGTGGGAGTGATCGGCGGAGGCCGCGGACGGCCTCCGCTGTCAACCACCACTCGTTCGCGAGCGGGCCAGGACGTCGAGGAGGGCGGAGAGCCGGCTGGCGGGGGTGGTGCCGTTCGGGTGCAGGATGACGCGGTCGTTCTTGGCTTCGCCGCCGAGCTGGGCGGCGAGGGGGGCGGAGTCGTGCGCGGCGGTGAGGGCGATCGCCTTGGGGCCGGCGTCCACGCGAAGGACGGCGTGGTCGCGGCACCAGGCGCGTAGCCGAGCCTCGTCGAGCAGCGCCGCGAGGGCCGGCGGGATGTCGCCGAAGCGGTCTTCGAGTTCGGCGGCGAAGTCGTCGGCCTCGGCCGCGGTGCCGAGGCGCGAGAGCCGGCGATACAGGTCGAGACGGAGATTGCTCTCGGGAACGTATTCTTCCGGGATGCGGCCCTCGAGCTCGAGATGCAGCTCGGGCCGCGGCGGCTCCGCTGGGCACCCTTCGATGCGGGCGAGCTCACGGGCGAGGAGGCTTTGATACAGCTCGGTGCCGATCGCGTGGACATGGCCGGCTTGCTTGTCGCCGAACAGCTCGCCCGCGCCGCGGGAGTCCATGTCCGCGGCTGCGATGGCGACGCCGGCGCCGAGGCCCTCGATCGTCTCGAGCGTGCGGAGGCGGCGCGCGGTGGGCGGGGCGAAGGCAACGCCCGGATCGGTGAGCACGTAGGCAAGCCCGCGCCGGGTGCCGCGGCCCACCCGGCCCCGCATCTGGTGCAGTTGCGCGAGGCCGAAGCGGTGCGGACCGGTGATGAGGATCGTGTTGGCGCGCGGGATGTCGAGCCCGGCCTCGATGATGTTGGTCGCGAGCAGGATGTCCGTCTCCCCGGCGGCGAACCCGGCAACCCGCTGCTCCAGCACCTCGGGCTTCAGCCGGCCGTGCGCCATGGCGACGGACAGTTTCGGTAGCCAAGAACCAAGCGCGGCCTCCAATGGCGCCAGGTCCTCGATCCGCGGCGCGACGACGAAGGTCTGCCCGCCACGGCCATGCTCGCGGAGCAAAGCCTCGCGGACCACGGCCTCGGTGAACGGCAAGACGAAGGTGCGGGTCGGCTGGCGGCGCACCGGCGGGGTGGCGATGACGCTGATGTCGCGCAGACCGACCATCGCAGCCTGCAGCGTGCGGGGAATAGGAGTCGCGCTCATCACCAGGACATGAACGCCCTGGCCGGCGCGCAGCGTGGCCAGCTTCCGCTTATCGGCGTCGCCGAAGCGCTGCTCCTCATCGATCACCACAAGGCCGAGCTTGGCGAAGCGTACCTTGTCGGAAGCGACCGCCTGGGTGCCCACGACGATGCCGATGCTGCCATCGGCCAGGCCGTCGCGGATCGGCTTAGCCGCCGCGCCGGTCGCGCCACGCAGCAGCGGCTCGACGCGTATGCCGGTCCCGGAAAGGCGGCGGCGGAAGGTTTCGAGGTGCTGGCGCGCGAGCACGCTGGTGGGTGCGACAATCGCGACCTGATGGCCGGCCAGCGCGGTCGCGGCGGCGGCGCGCAAGGCCACTTCCGTCTTGCCGAAGCCGACGTCGCCGCAGACGAGCCGGTCCATCGGGCGGCCGGCGGCCAAGTCGGCCAGCACGGCGTCGATCGCGGCGGCCTGGTCGGGCGAGAGGGCGAAGGCGAAGCGCTCGACGACGCGGGCGTAGCCGGCGGCCGGCTTGATCGCGGGCGCCTTGGTGCGGGCACGCGCGGCTGCCGCGGCGGCGAGAGACTCGGCGGTCGCGGTGATCTCGGCTTCGATCTCGGCACGGCGGCGGTGCCACGCCTCGCCATGCAAGCGGTCCAGCGACACGTGCCCCGCCTCGCTGCCGTAACGCCAGAGCTGGGCCAGGTCGCCGATCGGCACCAGCAGCTCGGTCCCTTCGTGGAAGGCGAGCGCCAGGCGTTCCTCCTCGCCAACGCGGCGCAGGCCGGCCAGGCGGCAAACGCCGTGCTCGCCGTGGACGACGATGTCGGACAGCCGTGGCGGCTCCTCGAGCGGGAGGCTGGCGCTGGGACCGGCGCCTGGCGCGCGGACGAGGGCGGGCGGGGCGGCCAGCACGCGCAGGCCATCGCGGACGAAGCCCTCCGGGATGTCGAGGTCGAGGCAGGATGGGGTGCTGGCCAGGGCGGCGGGCCAGTCTGGCGCCATCGTGACCGTAGTGCCGCGGCGCTTGAGGGCGGCGGCGATAGCCCGGCCATGCGGGCCGGCAGCGACCACGGCCTGGCCCGGCTCGTTCAACTGCGCGGCGAGGCCGGCAAGGTCGCGGGCGGGCGGCAGCGGTTGCGCGGCGGCGAGGCGGGCGACGATGGGGCGGGCGGCATCGGCCAGCAGGTCGAGGCGGGTGCCGGCGCTGCGGGCGGAGAGGTAGAGCCGCGCGGGTTTCGGCAGGCTGGCGCCGCGGCCGGCCGCGCGGGCGGCTGTCAGGGCGGCATCATAGGCGCCGGCGACCTCCTCCTCGATGTCGGCCAGGCGTTGAAGCGCCTCGGGGTGGACCAGCGCCATGGGCTCGCGAAGGTAGTCGAACAGGCTGGCCTGGAGCTTGGCCGGGTCAGCCGGCACGGCTTCCACGTCCGGCACTGCCTCGGTGTCGGCCTGGGCCAGGCCGGGATTGGCGATCCGGTCCGCCTCGGCGATGATCTGCTCGGGCGGCGGCTCGGCCTCGACGACCGGACGCAGCACGAGTTGCCCGATGCGGTCGACGGATCGCTGGGTCCGCGGATCGAAGATATGGAGGTGCTCGATGCGCCCGTCCTCGAGCTCGATCCGGACAGGCAGTGCCGCGTTGCCAGGGAACAGGTCGATCACGTGCCCCCGCATCGCGACTTCGCCCACACGGTCGACCGTTTCGTCGACATGGTAGCCGAACTCGGCCAGGCGGGTCAGCACGGCGTCCGACTCCAGCGTGTCGCCCGTGGCGAGGCGCAGCACGGCCTCGTTCCAGTGCGCCGGGGCAGGGACGCGCTGCAGCAGCGCGCGCGCACTGGTCAGCACCAGGCGTGTGGCCTCGGGCGCCTCGGCCATGCGCGCAAGGGCGTGCACCCGCTGGCCCATGACGGACGGCGAGGGCGGGGTGCGATCGTAGGGGAGGGTGTCCCAGGCGGGCAGCAGCAGGATCTCGAGTTCCGGCGCGAACCGGGCGGCCATGGCGGCGAGGCGGTCGATGCGGGCGCCGGTGGCGTCGACGAACAGGACGGTGCCGGTGGCAGCGGCCTCGGTCAGCGCGAGGGCAAGGGCCGCGTCGGGAAGGGTGGCCGAGACGTCGGGGTTGTCGAGGGGCAAGGCTGTGTTCCAGGGCGGCGAGGAGGCACAGCGCGCGGGCGGCCCGGGCGTTGCAAACCGTTCCGCCGCCCGGGCATCACACCCGCAACAGCCCGCCCTGGTGTGACAGTCCGTCGTGGCCAGGGAAGATGGCGGGCATCGCGGCGGCCGGGATGCCGAGGTGGTCTGTGAGCAGGGCCATCGCGATCGCACGCAGGTCGGTGGTGGGAGCAAGGTCGCGGTTCTCGAACAGGTTCGACTCCTTCAGGCCGGGCCAGGTGCCAGCGACCTTGCCGCCGGCCACGGCGCCGCCGGCGACGAAGGCCACGGTCGCGGTGCCGTGGTCAGTACCGCCGGTGCCGTTGACGCGGACGGTGCGGCCAAACTCCGTCATCACCAGCACGGCGGTGTGGTCCCAGGCGGGACCCATGGACTGCTTCAAGGCCGTCAGGCCGGCGTCGAGCTGTTTGAGGGGGGCAGTGAGGCGTTGGGCCTGGCCGGCATGGGTGTCCCAGCCGCCCGCCTCGACCGCGGCGACGCGGGGACCATCGGGGGCGGCGAGGAGCTTGCCGGCGGCCTGGGCGACGGCGGTGACGGCGTTGCGGTCGCCGGTCTGCTGCAGGCCGGCAAGAGTCGACGCGGAGAAGCCGCGATCCTTCAGGCCCTCGATGATGACCGGGCCTAGAAGGGCGTCGTCATGCGCGAGGTCAGCGATGCGGGCATACAGCTCGGGGGCGAGGGCTTGGTAGCCGGTGGGCGCGTAGCTGCCGACCTCGGCCGGGCCGCGCAGCAAAAGCGGGACGGTGACGCCGACGGACAGGGCGGTGTTGGCCTTGTGGCCGGGCATCGCCTCCACGGCGCGGTTGAGCCAGCCGCTGGAAAGGCGCTGGTCGGCGCCGCTTTCAAGGTAGTCCTGGGCGTCGAAATGGCTGCGGCTGCGGTAGGGGCCGGCGACGGCGTGGATGGGCTGGAGCTGCCCGGCGGCATACAGCTCATGCATGCCCTCCAGCGCGGGATGCAGGCCGTAGAAGCCGCCGAGGTCGAGCAGGCCGCCGGGTTTGCCGGGCTCGGGCGGCAGCAGGGCGCCGCGCAGGCGGACAAGGTCGGGGTCGCCGTAGGGGACGACGGCGGCCATGCCGTCGAGCGCGCCGCGGAGCAGGACGACGACGAGGCGCTTCTCGCCGGGCGCGTTGGCGAGCGCGAAGGAGGCTGGGCTGCCGAGACCGGTGGTGGTCCAGGCGGCGGTGAGGCCCAGCAGGGCGGTGCGTCGGGACAGGAGCATGGTCAGCGCCTCTGGAATTCGGGGGACGTCAGCAGCAACGTCAACGCGTCGCGGCGGGAGCCGGCGTGTTTCATGGCTTCGGCGGTGCGCGGCTTGAGCAGCGGGCCGAGAACGCTTTCGGCGATGTCGTGCGGGTCGCGATCGCCGGCGCGGCCCGCGATGCTGTACGTCCAGTCGACGCGGCGCATCATGGCTTCCGGGGCGGCCCAATCCGTCGCGACGTCGGCCCAGCCATTGGGCAGCGGCGCCGTCCAGAGCGGCTGCCCGAGGCTGCCGAGGACGCCCTGGAGCGGGACCTGCTTATCGGCCGGCAGGTCGAGCGCGCGGAGGGTGGCGACGGAGAAGTCGAGCGGCGTCCGCAGCTTGGCGAGCGGAACCCAGGCCTGATCGAGGTGGAGCAGGGCGATGCTGGCCGCGCCGAGGTCCCCGTCCGTGTCGTGCAGCACGCCGGCGATCGTCTCCACGGCGGCGTCGGGCGGCGTGTCGGCCACGAAGTGGCGGACGAGCTGGGTGGCGAGATGACGGTAGGTGGCGGGGTGGTGGGCGAGGAAGTCGAGTGCGGCGATCCCGCCCGCCTCGCCCGGCGGGAAATGCCGGCCCAGGACCGTCTTGGCGCCCGGCTCATGCGTGCCCTCGCGGAACTGATAGCCGGGATACAGGCGGTTCAGCTCGACCGACCACCCGGTGATGACCTTTGGCGAACTCGGTAACGTCGGCCTGGGTGTAGCCGGAGGCGGGGCTGAGCGTGTGCAGCTCGAGGCACTCGCGGGCGAGGTTCTCGTTCAGGCCGCGATGCTGGCTCTTGCCGACAGGGCTGTTGGGGCCGACGGAGCTGTTGTTGTCGAGATACATGAGCATGGCCGGATGCCGCATGACCGACAGCAGCATGGCGAAGAACGGGCCGGTCACGTTGGGCCGGATAGCCTCGCGGATGTAGGGGCCGATGGTGGCGTCGGTGCCGCCCTGGCGGATGCTGACGGTGAAGTGGTTGGCCCAGAACCAGACCAGCCGCTCGCGGAAGGGCGCGTCGGTGGTGAGGAGCTGGTGGGTCTGGGCGGCCACGTCGGCATTGTAGAGGGGTTTGACGGTCGACTCGCCGGGCGGAAGGTTGAGCTTGTATTGCTCGCGCAGCACCGTCAGGCCGTCGGCGGTGGTCGGCAGCTTGGGGTCGAACGCGGCCGTATCGTCCGCCTCGATCTGCTGCTGCAGCCAGCGGACCGGTTCGGTCGGCAGCGCCTCCTCACCCCGGCGGCCGAGGCCGAAGCGGATCAGGGCTTGGGCTGTGAGCGTGTCCATGACCCGTGGTAGCACCGGGATTGGCAACAGGGTGTTACGAAGCGTGTCGCCACGGCCACATGGGAGAAATATCTGCAATGGCGATCCGGGCGGTATTCTTCGACGTGGGCGGGACGCTGGTGGACGAGACGCGCATGTTCATCGGGTGGGCGGACCTGCTCGGGGTGAGCCGCACGGAGTTCTTCGCCGCGGTCGGGGCGACGATCGCGGCGAGAGAACCGCATGCGCACGTGTTCGAGATCGTGGCGCCGCATGTCGATATGGCTGCAGCGCGGCTGGCGCGCGCGGCCGCCAACGCGCAGTTCGTGATCGAAAAACGGGACCTGTATCCGGACGCGGCGGGGTGCATCGCCGCATGCAAGGCGGCGGGGCTGGTGGTGGGGATCGCGGGCAACCAACCGGCGGAGGCGGAGGCGGCGCTGCTGGCGTGCGGGCTCGACGCGCACCATTTGGCGACATCGGCCGGCTGGCGGGTCAGCAAGCCCGACCCGTTGTTCTTCGTGCGCGTGGCCGAGGCGTGCGGGCTGCCGCCGGAGCAGATCGCGTATGTGGGCGATCGGGTCGACAACGACGTGCTGCCGGCCCGGGCAGCAGGCATGGCGCCGATCCTGCTGGCGCGCGGGCCGTGGGGGATCATCCACGCGCGCTGGCCCGGGGCGGGCGAAGCGGCAGCAGTGGTGCGGACCTTGGACGGGCTGGCGGAGGTGTTGGCGAGGCTTTAGGCGGCCGTTACTTGACCAGGCCGGCGGCGCGCATGGCCTTGTCGATGACGGCGGACGCGGCGGCGAGCGGCTTGGCGACGACGGTCGAGGCGGCTGTGAGGACGGGGGTGACGAGTGGCGTGACCGCGGGGCCTGGCCGCGTGGACTGAGGCCGCGAGACAGCGGTCCGGGCGGGCTGCGTGAGCAGGCCCCAACTGCGGGCGAGGTGCCAGGTGGACGAGATGCCGGCGGCGAGCATGTGCGGGCCCGGGATGCCAACGCCACGGTCGGGATCAGCCGGATCGGCGAGGATCGGGGTGCCGTGGCCAAGGCGGGGAACCGTCCATCGTTCGAGCACCGGGTGGCCGGCGCGGCGCCAGGTCTCGTGCCGGGCGCCGTCCACGACATCTTCGGCGTCGGGCCGCAGCGCGAGGCCGAGGACCCCGGCCCATTGCTGGACGAGAGCCTCGGCGTTGGCGGGCGAGACGGTGTCGTCATCGGCGCCGTGCCACACCTGGACCGTCGGCCACGGCCCGGCGTGCGGGGAGGCGGCGCGGACGAGGCCGGCCCATTCGGCGCCGGAGCGCGCGCGGACGGTCCGCATGGCGCCCAGCGCGTCCATCACGGAGTGGGCGGCGCCGTAGGGCAGGCCGGCGATGATGGCGCCGCCGGCGAACAGCTCGGGGGCGGTGGCGAGCATCGCGGCCGTCATGGCGCCGCCCGCGGAAAGGCCGGTGACGAAGACCCGGCGCGGATCGAGCAAGTGGGTCGCGACCATCTGCAACGTCATCTGCCGGATCGACTCGGCCTCCCCCTGGCGGCGGCCGACGTCCTCCGGGTTGAACCAGTTGAAGCAGAGGTTCGCATTGTTGGCGCGGACCTGTTCGGGGAACAGGAGGGCGAAGCCGTGGCGTTCGGCGAGGGTCGACCAACCGGAGCCGTAATCGTAGGCGGCGGCGTTCTGGGTGCAGCCGTGCAGGACAACGACGAGGGGGGCGCCGGGCGGGAGGCCGGGCGGCACGTAGGTGAGCATCCGCAACGCGCCGGGGTTCGGCCCGTTGGGTGCGGCGAGGGTCAGGCGCAGGGGTTCGGCCAGGTTGGCGAGGGCCTCGTCCCGGGATTTTCGGAGTCCGGCGAGGTTGAGGACGTTTTCGGCGAGACCGGGCATGGGCGGCGTTCCTGCAATCGTCCCACGAAGATGGTGCAGTGCAGCAAATGCGACAAGCGGGTCGCGCTCACGTTCCGAGCAGGTGCTGGCGGGCGCGGCCGTACTCGGACGCGAGGCGGTCGACCAGCGCGGCCGCGGGCACGACGCCATGCACGGCGCCGATGCCCTGGCCGGACCCCCAAATGTCCTTCCAGGCACGGACGCGCTTGTCGCCGAAGTTCATGGCCGACGGGTCCGAGCGCGGCAGGTTGTCGGGGTCCAGGCCGGCGGCGATCAGGCTCGGGCGGAGGTAGTTGCCGTGAACGCCGCTGACAACGTCGGTGTACACGATGCTTGATGCGGTGCCGTCGACGATGGCCTGCTTGTAGGCGCCATCGGCGTTGGCCTCGGCCGTGGCGATGAAAGCGGAGCCGACATAGGCGAGGTCGGCGCCCATGGCGCGGGCGGCGAGGATGGCGGCGCCGGTCGCGATGCTGCCGGAGAGGGCGACCGGCCCGTCGAACCAGGCGCGGATCTCCTGCATCAGGGCGAAGGGCGACAGGGTCCCGGCGTGGCCACCGGCCCCTGCGGCGACGGCGATCAGCCCGTCGGCGCCCTTTTCGATGGCCTTGCGGGCGAAGCGGTCGTCGATGACGTCGTGCAGCACAAGGGCACCGGTGGCGTGGGCGGCCTGGTTCACCTCGGGCCGGGCGCCGAGCGAGGTGATGTAGAGGGGCACGCGATGATCGGTGCAGACCTGCAGGTCGGCCTCGAGCCTGGCATTGCTGCGATGGACGATCTGGTTCACGGCGAAGGGCGCTGCGGGCCGGTCCGGGTGGTGCGCATCCCAGTCGGCGAGCGCGTCCTGGATGCGGCGGATCCACGCGCCGAGCTGGTCGGCGGGGCGGGCGTTGAGGGCGGGGAAGCTGCCGACGACGCCGGCCGTGCATTGGGCGATGACCAAGTCGGGGTTGCTGATGATGAACAGCGGCGACGCGATGACGGGGATGCGGAGCCGTTGCAGCAAGGCGGGCAGGGACATGGGCAGAGACTGCGCCAGCAACCTGCCTCTTGAAAGCCCCCTCTCTCTGGCGGAGGGTTGAGGGAGGGCCTGCGTTGCCCGCTGTCGCCCCAAGCGGGCCAAGACCCTCGCCACGGGCGCGTCCCGGAGGGAGAGGGGAAGAGGAGACTGTCCATGAGCATCGTGACCCTCAGCCAGCATGGCGACATCGCCGTCATCGCGATGGACAGCCCGCCCGTGAACGCGCTCGGCATCGCGTTGCGGGAGGGGCTGATGGATGCGCTGCGGCGCGTGCCGGCCGGGACGCGGGCGGTCGTGCTGCATGGGACCGCGCGGGCGTTCAGCGGCGGGGCGGACATCACGGAGTTCGGCAAGCCGGGGCGGGAGCCAAGCCTGCGGGCGGTGATCGCGGCGATCGAGGACGGGCCGGTGCCGGTGATCGCGGCGATCGAGGGCGTGGCGCTGGGCGGCGGGCTGGAGCTGGCGTTGGGGTGCCACGCGCGGGTCGCCGGGCCGGGTGCGAAGCTTGGGCTGCCTGAGGTGAAGCTCGGACTGTTGCCGGGCGGCGGCGGCACGCAGCGGCTGCCGCGGATCGCGGGGGTAGAGCGCGCGCTGGCGATGATCGTGACCGGCACGCCGGTGGGGGCGGCCGACGCGCTGGCGATGGGGCTGTTGGACGCGGTGCTCGAGGGCGAATTCCCCGCCGCCGCGATCGCGTGGGCGGCCGGGGATGTGCCGAAGCGGCGGGTGCGCGACCGGGACGAGGCGCTGCAGCCGGCGCGCGACGATGCAGGCCTGATCGACCGCGTGGCGGCGCCGCTGCTGAAGGCGTCGGGCGCCGAGGCGCCGCGTCAGTGCGTCGAGGCGGTGCGCGGGGCGGTCACGCTGCCATTCGACGAGGGCCTGGCGAACGAGCGGCGGCTGTTCGAGGCGCTGATGGCGGGCGACGAGAGCCGGGCGCAGCGGCACGCATTCTTTGCCGAGCGGGAGGCGCAGAAGGCGAGCCTGCCGGCGGGGACGCAGGCCCGGCCGATCGAGCGGGCGGCGGTGATCGGCGCCGGCACGATGGGCGGCGGGATCGCGATGTGCTTCGCCAACGCCGGCATCCCGGTGGTGGTGATCGAGACCGAGCAGGCCGCACTGGACCGCGGGCTGGCGCGCATCCAGGAGCTGTATGCCGGCAGCGCCAAGCGCGGCAGCATCACGGCGGCCGAAGCGGCCGCGCGCGGGGCGCGGATCACGGGCCAGGTGGGGCTTACGGACCTGCACGGGGCCGACATCGTGGTGGAGGCGGTGTTCGAGGAGATGGGTGTCAAGCAGGCGGTATTCCGCACGCTCGATGCGCTCGCCAAGCCGGGCGCGGTGCTGGCAACCAACACGAGCTATCTCGACATCGACCAGATCGCGTCCGCGACCAGCCGGCCCGGGGACGTGCTCGGGATGCACTTCTTCAGCCCGGCGAACGTGATGCGGCTGCTTGAGATCGTGCGGGGCGGGCAGACGAGCCCGGCGGTGATCGCGACGGCGCAGGCGGTGGGCAAGCGGCTGGGCAAGGTGTCGATCGTGGTGGGCAACTGCTTCGGCTTCGTCGGCAACCGCATGCTGGCGCGGCGTACGGAGGCGGCCGAGCGGCTGCTGCTGGACGGCGCGAGCCCGCAGGAGGTGGACGGTGCGTTGACGGCGTTCGGCTTCAAGATGGGGCCGTTCGCGATGGCGGACCTGGCCGGGCTCGATATCGGGATGCGCATCCGCAAGGCGTTCGGCAAGCGGGCGGCGGTGGCGGACGCGTTGTGCGACGCCGGGCGGTATGGGCAGAAGACCGGGAGCGGGTATTACGTCTACGCGGGCCGGACGGCGACGCCGGATCCGGCGGTGGACGCGATCATCGCGGACCAGGCGGCGAAGCTGGGCATCACGCGGCGCGCCATCGGTGAGACAGAGATCATCGAGCGTCTGGTCTACCCGATGATCAACGAGGGGGCGCGGATCCTGGAGGAGGGGATCGCGGAGCGGCCGGGTGACATCGATGCGATCTGGCTGCACGGCTATAATTGGCCGGCCTGGCGCGGCGGGCCGATCTTCCATGCGGACCTGGTCGGCGCACGGCGGATCGCGAGCCGGCTGATGGAGTTCGCGGCTGCGACCGGGGACGCGACGCTGCAGCCGGCGCCGCTGCTGGCGCGGCTGGCCGCCGAGGGGCACGGCTTCTTGGCTGGGGGCACGAAGCAGGCGGCGTGAGCCGGAGCATGCCCGGGCGCCCGTTCGCGTGGGAGGCGACGTATCCGCCAGGGGTGCGGTGGGACGTGCCACTCGATCCGACGACGCTGCCTTCGCTGCTGGACGCGGCGGTCGCCGCGCATGGGGGCGCGGCCCGCGATCACGTTCCGGGACCGGACGATGACGTATGCCGCGCTGGGCGCGCGGGTGGAGCGGCTGGCGCGGGGGCTGCACGGGATGGGCGTGCGGGCCGGCGATGCGGTGGCGCTGCTGCTGCCGAACAGCCCGGCCCATCCGGTCGCGTTCTTTGCGGCGCTGCGGCTGGGCGCCCGCGTGGTGCACCTGTCCCCGCTCGACCCGGCGCGGGCGGTGGCGCGCAAGCTGGCCGATAGCGGTGCCGGCACGCTGATCACGACCAACCTGCCCGGCGTGCTGCCCCAGGCTCTGGCGGCGGACGGCGTGCGGCTGGTGGTGGCCGATGACGGCGAATGGGGGCCGTCGCCGGACGCGGCACCGATGCCGGGGGGCGTGTTGGCACTCTCGGCGCTGGACGGGCCTGCGGTGGCTTGGCCGGATGCCGACCCGGACGAGGTCGCGCTGCTGCAGTACACGGGCGGGACCACCGGGCAGCCGCGGGCGGCGCAGTTGACGCATGCGAACCTGACGGCGGCGGTGGCGATCTACGATGCCTGGAACAACGGGCAGGGGCGGCGCTTCCGGCCCGGCGACCGGATGCTGTGCGTGCTGCCGCTGTTCCATATCTACGCCCTGACGGCGGTGCTGCTGCGCGCGGTCGCCAACGGGGTGGAGATGGTTCTGCACGGGCGGTTCGACCGCGATGCGGTGCTGGACGCGATCGAGCGAGGGCGGTGCACGCACCTGAACGGGGTGCCGACGATGTGGATCGCGCTGACGGGGGCACCGGGGATCGAACGGCGCGATCTGTCGAGCCTGCGTGTGGTGAGCTCCGGCGGCGCCGCGCTGCCGCACGAGGTGGGGGAGCGGTTCCATGCGCTGACCGGGCTGCGGCTGGGCGGCGGGTGGGGCATGACGGAGACGTCGCCCGCGGGGACGAACCTGCTGCCGGACCGGGCGGCGATGCCCGGCGAGATCGGGGTGCCGCTGCCGGGGGTGGAGTTGGAGGTCGTGGCGTTGGACGACACGGGGCGGCGAGTGCCGGACGGCGAGGTGGGCGAGCTGCGCGTGCGCGGGCCGAACGTGACGCGGGGCTATTGGAACCGGGCGGAGGAGAACGCGGCGGCATTCGTCGACGGCTGGTTCCTGACCGGCGACGTGGGGCGGATGGAGCCGGACGGCCGGTTCGTGCTGGTGGACCGGAAGAAGGACATGATCATCAGCGGCGGCTTCAACGTGTATCCGCGCGCGATCGAGGACGCGATCCACGAGCACCCAGACGTGCGGGAGGCGGCTGTGATCGGGGTGGCGGACGCGTATCGAGGCCAGGCGGCGAAGGCGTTCGTCGTGATGCGGGACGGGACGGAGGCGCTGACCTTGGAGGCGCTGCGCGCGTTCCTGGCGGAGCGGCTGGGGCGCCACGAGCTGCCGGCGCTGCTGGAGGTGCGAGAGAGCCTGCCGCACACGCCGGTGGGAAAGCTGGCGAAGCGGGAACTGGAGTAGATGGGCGCGCCGTCCGTGTGGGCTTGATCAGACGGATGTCGCCCGAACTACGGTCTCGGCGGTCGGGCTATCACAGAGGCTGACGTCCGCGGCCGTGCGTCCAGTCCGCATCGTAAACGGTGTCGTCAGGTTCGAGGGATCAAGAGCTCGGGGTTCGCAGTATGGTTGCCAGACATATCGTGGCGTTCTTGGCAGCGGTCCTACCGATCGGATGCGCTGCGCCGCTAGAGCGGCCGGCCGTGCCAGGTCCGGTCGCGGCGCCGAGCGGGCGATGGCGGGAGCAGGGGTATTGGCTGGCCGCCCAAGACAGCGACGGCACGCCGCGGCTCATCTATGCCCAGGTCTGCCGTCCCGAGGGGAGCGGCCCCTTCCGCGTCGTCGTGCTCAATCATGGCACCGGTCCCGACCGTCCCGTCTTGCAGCCTGTCGCCTGCGACAGCGAGGCAGCAGGTTGGTTCTTGCGCCGCAACCTTTTGATCGTGGCGCCGATCAGGCGGGGCTTCGGCGTCACCGGCGGTGCCTGGGGGGAAGACCTGGCCCGGCGTGGGCCTGGTTGCGACGGCGTGGACCCGTATCGCCAAGCGATCGAGACTGCGCGCGACATTGCCGCCGCTGTCGAATTCGCGACGGCGCTCCCTGAAGCCCGGCCGGACGGTGCGATCGTGGTGGGGCAGAGCACCGGCGGTTACGGCACCATCGCCTATGCCAGCCAGCCGCATCCGAAGGTCGCAGCGCTCGTGAATTTCGCCGGTGGCCGTGGCGGCAGGGTGGGCGGCAACATCGGCAACGTATGCCACCCGGAGCGCCTCGTGGAGGCTGCCGGCCGGTTCGGCAGCACGGCAGGGTCGACGCCCATGCTGTGGCTCTACGCCACCAACGACCAGTTCTTTTCGCCGGACCTGGGCCGCGCCATGCACCAGGCCTTCACGGCCGCGGGCGGCAAAGCCGAGTTCGTGGAAACCGGCCTGTCTGGTTTCGACGGTCACGGGAGCTTCAGGAGCACCGGCGGTTCACAGCGATGGGGGCCCATCCTGGACCGATACCTGGCCCAGCAGTTCGGCGCGCGCAGTTGACCCGGGCATGGGCAAGCTTTCCAAGTGTGAACTCGATTGAGCTTGCATGCGCGTCACCCGCCGACCATCTTACCGTATCTTACCGAGGCTCACGATGGTATCGTCCGAGAACACCACAGTCGTGTCGACCAAGGGTCAGGTCATCCTACCCAAGCCCGTCCGGGACCAGCTTCAGTGGGAGGCGGGAACGCGGCTGCTTGTCGAGCTCACGGCGGAAGGTGTGATGCTGAAGCGGGCAGTGCCTGACTTCGCGCCGACCCGGCCGGAGGATGTGTTTGGTCGTCTGGTCTACACAGGCCCGCCAAAGTCGATCGAGGAGATGGACGCCGGGATCACTGCCGAACTTAAGGCGCGGCATGCGCGCGGTCGATACTAACGTCCTCGTCCGCTTCCTGACCGGCGACGACCCGGGCCAGGCGGCAAAAGCGCGCGCAGTTGTCGAGCATGAACCGGTCTTTATCTCCCGGACGGTGCTGCTCGAAACCGAGTGGGTTCTGCGGCGCGTCTATGCGTTTGCGCTGCCGGCCGTGTTGTCTGCTCTTCGCGGTCTCGCCGGCCTCTCGACGGTCACCATAGAAGACTCGGCGATGACGGCCCGCGCAATGGCGTGGGCCGACGTCGGCATGGACTTTGCGGACGCCATGCACCTCGCGGCCGCGCACCACTGCGAGGGGTTGCTCACGTTAGACAAGCGGTTCGTGCGCGCGGCAGCGCGGATCGAGAGCGCTCCGGTATCGGCCCTATGATCCTGCCGCATACCCCGACCCTTGCCTCATCCCGAATACAGTGCACCTTCACCGCAAGGCCGCGACAAGCCGAGCTGAGGGAGACATGCGATGGACCTGAACTTCACCCCTGAAGAAACGGCGTTCCGGGAGCGGATGCGGGCGTTCTTTGCGACGGAGATCCCGGCAGCGATCACCGAACAGGTGAAGCGGGGCGAGCATGTGCCGCGGGAGAGCCAGGTGACGGCGCAGCGGATCATGAACGCGCATGGGCTGGCGGTGCCGCACTGGCCCGTGGAGTGGGGCGGGCAGGGGTGGTCGCCGGTGCAGCTGTATATCTACCAGGACGAGATGCAGCAGGCTTGCGTGCCGCCGCCGCTGGGGTTCAACGCCAACATGGTGGGGCCGGTGATCGCGCAGTTCGGGAGCGAGGCGCACAAGAAGCAGTTCCTGCCGGCGACGGCGAACCTGGACATCTGGTGGTGCCAAGGCTTCTCCGAGCCGGGCGCCGGGTCGGACCTGGCGTCGTTGCGGACGAGCGCGGTGCGGGACGGCGACCACTTCGTGGTGAACGGGCAGAAGACCTGGACGACGCTCGCCCAGTATGCGGACTGGATCTTCTGCCTGGTGCGGACCGATCCGGCGGCCAAGAAGCAGCAAGGGATCAGCTTCCTGCTGATCGACATGAAGACGCCCGGGATCACGGTCCGGCCGATCGTGACGATCGACGGATCGCGCGAGGTGAACGAGGTGTGGTTCGACGACGTGCGGGTGCCGGCGGAGAACCTGGTGGGCGAGGAGAACAAGGGCTGGGACTACGCCAAGTTCCTGCTGGGCAACGAGCGCACCGGGATCGCCCGGGTGGGCGTGAGCAAGGCGCGGGTGCGGCGGATCAAGCAGCTGGCGGCGCTGGAGCGGGTCGGCGACCGGCCGCTGCTGGAGGAGCCGCACTTCCGGGAGAAGCTGGCGCAGGTGGAGATCGAACTGAAGGCGCTGGAAATGACGCAGTTGCGGGTGGTGGCTGATGAGCGGCACCGGGACGCGGGCCGGCCCAACCCGGCCAGCTCCATCCTGAAGCTGAAGGGCAGCGAGCTGCAGCAGGCGACGACGGAGCTGCTGATGGACGTGGTGGGGCCGTATGTGCTGCCGTATGGCGACCCCGAGGAGGGGAGCAACGAGCCGCCGGTCGGGCCGGAGTTCGCGGCCGAGGCGGCGCCGACCTACTTCAATTGGCGCAAGATCTCGATCTATGGCGGGTCCAACGAGATCCAGCGCAATATCGTGGCCAAGGCGATCCTGGGGTTCTGAGGGACGCGGCGGGTCTGGTCTGGCCCCAACCCACCCCCGGCCCCTCCCTGGAAGGGAGGGGAGAAGCAGCGGAGATGGCGTAAATGGCTTCGCGGCCGTTCCTGATGGGGTGTGGGGCCGGGTTCTCGGGGGACCGGGTGGATGCGCCGGTTTCGGTCGTCGAGGCGATCGCGCGGGCTGGCGGGCCGGGAGCGATCATGTTCGAGACGTTGGCGGAGCGGACGCTGGCGTTGGGGCATGTCGCGCGCCGGGCGGACCCGGCGCTCGGCTACGAGCCGCTCCTGGCCGAGCTGGTCGGGCCGGTGCTGCCGTCGTGCATCCGGGCGGGCATCCCGATCGTGGGTAATTTCGGCAACGCGAACCCGGCGGCGGCCGCGGCGCTGCTGCAGGGGCTGGCGGAAACGGCGGGGCTTGGGAAGCTGCGGATCGCGGTGATCGAGGGCGACGACGTCGCCGAGCAGATCACCGTTTCGGACCTGGAGGTGTGGGAGGGCGACGCGAGCCTGTCGCGCAACCTCGATGGGCTGATCGCCGCCAACGTCTATCTGGGCGCGCGCCCGATCGCCGATGCGTTGCGGTCGGGGGCGCAGGTGGTGGTGACGGGCCGGGTGGCAGACCCGTCCTTGGCGCTTGGGCCGCTCGTCGCGCATTTCGGCTGGTCATGGGACGATTGGGACCGGTTGGCGGCAGGCACGCTCGTGGGGCACCTGCTGGAGTGCGGCAGCCAGGTGACAGGCGGATACTTCGCCGATCCCGGGTTCAAAGATGTGCCGCGGCCCGAGGCGATCGGTTTCCCGATCGCGGAGGTCGACGCGGACGGGTCGTGCACGATCACCAAGGCGCCGGGCACGGGGGGCTGCGTGACGGTGCGGACGGTGACCGAGCAGGTGCTGTACGAGGTGCACGACCCGGCGGCCTACCTGACCCCCGATGTCACTCTGGACGTGACGGGGCTGCGGCTGCGGCAAGACGGGCCGGACCGGGTGCGGGTTGAGGGGGCGCGGGGGCATCCGGCGCCGCCGAGCCTGAAGGCGACGGTGTCGTTCGAGGGCGACTGGATCGGCGAGGCGGAGATCTCCTATGCCGGGCCCAACGCGCTCGCCCGCGCGCGGTTGGCGGCAGACGTGATCGGCAAGCGGCTGGACGGGCGCGGGCTCGATCTGCGGCGGCGGCTGGACCTGATCGGCACGCAAAGCGTGTTCGACGACGACCGGGGCCAGCTGGCCGCGGCGCACGGGTCAGCGAACGCGGTGGCGGAGCCGTCGGAGGTGCGGATGCGGCTTGCGGTGTCAGGTGCGACAAGGCCGCCGGTGGACCAGGCGGTGCAGGAAGTGCTGGCGCTGCTGTGCTGCGGCCCGGCCGGGGGCGGCGGGATGCGGTCGCAGGTGCGCAATCGGGTGCGCACGCTGTCGTGCCTCGTGCCGCGCAACCGGGTGAGCCCGCAGGTCGTGTTTCCATGACCCGCGTGCTGTTGCACGACATCGCGCACGCCCGGGCGGGCGACAAGGGCAACCGGCTGAACGTGAGCGTCATCGCCTACCATCCCGACCTGTGGCCGTTCGTGCTCGATCAGGTCACGTCGGCGCGGGTGCACGACCTGTTCCGGCACCGGGGCGCGACGGCGGTGGCGCGGTATGCGCTGCCGAACTTGCGGGCGCTGAACTTCGTCATCGACGCGGTGCTGGAGGGTGGGGTGAATGCCAGCCTCAACCTCGACATCCATGGCAAGACGCACTCGTTCCGGGTGCTGAGCCTCGAGATCGACGTGCCTGACCCGCTCGTCGCGCGCTTGCCGGCCTATCGGAGGGAGCCATGAGGACGATCGCCGCCCTGCTGCTGCTGGTATGGGCCGGGCCGGCTCGCGCGGAGATGGCCGAGATCAACGTCGCCGAGCAGTACGGGGTGGCGATGCTGCCGCTGATGGTGATGCAGCACGACCACTTGGCGGAGAAACATGCGGCGGCGGCCGGGCTGCCGCCGTTGACGGTCAATTACGCGAACGTGGCCGGGCCGAGCGTGATGAATGATGGGCTGGTGTCGGGAGCATTGCAGTTCGCCGCACAGGGCGCGCCGTCGATGATCACGCTGTGGGACCGGACGCGGCGAAACGCCGGGGTGAAGGGCGTGGCCGCGATCACGACCTACCCGCTGTATCTGATCACGCGCGACCCCGCAGTGCACACGATCAAGGATTTCACGGCGGCGGACAAGATCGCAGTCCCGTCGGTCAAGATCTCGACGCAGGCGATCATGCTGCAGATCGCGGCGGCGCAGGCGTTCGGGGACGCCGAGTATCAGCGGCTCGACCCGCTGACGATCTCGCTGGCGCACCCGGATGCGGCGGCGGCGTTCATCACCAACAGCGCCGGGGTGAACGCGCATTTCAGCTCCTCGCCGTTTTACGAGCAGGAGATCAAGGCGCCGGGTGCGCATCTGGTGACGACCAACTACGGCATCCTCGGCGGCCCGGCGACCGCGCTGATCCTTTCGGCGAGCGCCAAGTTCCGCGAGGCGAACCCGAAGGTCTATCGCGCCTTCTACGACGGGCTGGCCGAGGCGATCGAGACGATCAACCGCGACAAGCCGGCGGCGGCACGGCTGTATCTCGAGATGTCGGGCGACAAGCACAGCAGCGAGGCCGACGTCACGATGATGATCGCCGACAAGGACTATGCCTACACGCTGGTGCCGGCGAAGGTGTTGGCGACGGCGTTGTTCATGGCGAAGGTCGGGTCGATCAAGCAGGCGCCTGGCGGGATCGAGGACCTGTTCTTTCCGGAAGCGGCGCGGCTCGGGGGTGACTAGTATGGCGATCCCGCGAGAGACACCTGGCGGGTCGGATCGTTCGACGGAGACGATGGACTGGCCCGGGACGGGGTTCCGCGGCGGCCTCGTTCCAGGGTAGGCTGGCCGCCGAAGCAGGCGTGGACCTGCGCGGACCGGGGAGCGAGAGCGCATGCCAGACGCCATCATGAGCACAGGCAGGGGCCAGCAATCAGCTGCCGCGATCCTCGCGCGACTGGACCGATTGCCGGCGTCGCGGACGATCTGGACGTTGGTGACGCTGCTTTCCCTGGGCGGCATGTTCGAGTTCTACGACCTGTTCATGACCGGCTACGTCATCCCGGGCCTCGTCAAGGCGGGGCTGCTGACCGGGATCGCGGTCGGCATCTTCAGTGGCCCGGCCGTGTTCGTGGCCTCCACCTTCACCGGGCTGTTCATCGGCACGTTCGTGTTCGGGTTCGTGGCCGACCGGTTCGGCCGGCGGTCCATCTTCACCTATTCGCTGCTGTTCTACTGTGCCGCGACGCTCGTGATGGCGTTCCAGAACAGCGGCTTCGCGGTCTGCCTGTGGCGGCTGATTGCGGCGATCGGCATCGGGGTCGAGCTGGTGACCATCGACACCTACATCGCCGAACTGGTGCCGAAGCACGTGCGCGGCCGGGCCTTCGCCTACAACCAGGTGATCCAGTTCGCCGTCGTGCCGGTGGTCGCGTTCCTGGCCTATGTGCTGGTGCCGACGGCGCCGTTCGGGTTCGACGGCTGGCGCTGGGTGGTGGGCATCGGGTCGGTCGGCGCGCTGTTCGTGTGGTTCCTGCGGCTTGGCGTGCCGGAGAGCCCGCGCTGGTTGATCCAGCAAGGCCGGCTTGCGGAGGCGGACACGATCACGGCCGCGATCGAGGCGCGGGTGCTTGCCGACCGAGGCGGCCGCGCGCTCCCGCCCCCGGCGACCCATGCCGTCGAGAAGGGCGAGACGGGCGGGCGCTTCGCCGAAATCTGGGTGGCGCCGTACCGCACGCGAACCATCATGCTGATGGTGTTCCAGTTCTTCCAGACATTCGGCTTCTACGGCTTTGCCGCTTGGGTTCCGACGCTGATCGAAAAGCAGACCGGCATCAACCTCAGCCAGACTCTGCAGTACTCGTTCATCATCGCGATCGCCAACCCGTTCGGCCCGTTGCTGGCGATGAGCTTTGCCGACCGGTTCGAGCGCAAGTGGCAGCTGGTGGGCGCTGCGATCGGGGTGGGCGTGTTCGGGCTGCTGTTCTCGATGCAGACCACGATCCCGCTGCTGATCGTCTTCGGCGTGCTGATCACGCTGTGTAACAACATCCTGTCCAACACCTTCCATGGCTACCAGACGGAGCTGTTCCCGACCCGTGTGCGGGCCCGGGCGGTGGGGTTCACGTACTCGTTCAGCCGGATCAGCACGGTGTTCGCCGCGTTCATCATCGGATGGATCCTGCAGCGGGAGGGGACGGCCGGCGTGTTCGGGCTGATCGGGCTTGCGATGCTGATGGTCGTGCTGTCCATCGGCATCTTCGGCCCGCGGACAAACGACCTGGAGCTGGAGCAGATCTCTCACTGAGCGAGCGCCGCCGATTGCCGGAGGGCGCTGAGTGGCCGGCGCGGCCGCAAGGCCGGCTTCGGTCCTGCGCGAACGGTCCGGGGCCGAGGGACAACCCGCCGGCTCGTTGTCCTGGCCGGCCGCGGGATACGATCGACACCACCTTCTGTCAGAACCGCGACGGATTTGTGCAATGACGGCCGCTCTGCCCGGCTCATCCTGGATCACCTGGGGCATCGCTGGCGCCGCCACGGCCGGGGTCATCGTCCGGCCGTTCTCATGGCCGGAGTTCGTCTGGGCCGTGGGCGGCGCTGCGCTGCTGGTGGCGCTCGGCCTGCTGAGCCCGGCCGACGCGATGTCGGGCGCGGCCAAGGGCACCGACGTCTACCTGTTCCTGACCGGCATGATGCTGCTGTCCGAACTGGCGCGGCAAGAAGGTCTGTTCGAGTGGCTGGCCGCGCGCGCCGCTGCGCTGGCGAAGGGGTCCGCCGCGCGCCTGTTCACGCTCGTCTTCGGCGTGGGTACGGCGGTCACCGTGTTCCTGTCGAACGACGCGACCGCGGTCGTGCTCACCCCGGCGGTCGCCGCCATCGCACGCGCCGCAAAGGCGGACAAGCCGCTGCCCTACTTGTTCGCCTGCGCCTTCATCGCCAACGCGGCCAGCTTCGTGCTGCCCATCTCCAACCCGGCGAACCTGGTGATCTACGGCAGCCATATGCCGCCGTTGCTGCAATGGCTACCGCGTTATGCGCTGCCGTCGCTCCTCTCCATCCTCGCCACCTACGCCGTGCTGCGTTGGAGCCAGCGTGCCGACCTGCGGCAGGCGATATCGGCCGCTATCGACAGTCCCGGGCTGTCGGCGGCCGGCAGGATGGCGGCGCTCGGCATCGCCGCGACCGCAACCGTGCTGCTGATCTCGTCGGGCTTGGATCTCCAGCTCGGGCTGCCCACGGTCCTCGCGGCCCTCGGCACGGCGGTGCTAGTACTGCCGCGCTCAAAGCGCGGCGCGGTCGACCTTGCGAGAAACATTTCGTGGGGCGTGCTGCCGCTCGTGGCCGGGCTGTTCGTGCTCGTGGAGGCGCTCGAGGCGACTGGTGTGACGCGCGAGCTGTCGCGCCTGTCGCAGCAATCGATCCAACACTCGGCAACGCTGGCGGCCTGGGCGTGGGGCAGCATGCTCGCGATCGGCTGCAACCTGGTCAATAACCTCCCGGCCGGCCTGGTCGCCGGCCGCGTGGGCGAGATGGCGCACGTCCCCGAGCAGGTGCGCAGCGCGGTGCTGATCGGGGTCGACCTGGGGCCGAACCTGTCGGTGACGGGTTCATTGGCCACCATCCTCTGGCTGACCGCATTGCGGCGCGAAGGCCTGAGCGTGAGCGCATGGGCCTTCCTCAAGCTCGGCATGCTGGTCATGCCGCCAGCCCTCATCCTCGCGATCGCCGGCGCCGTCGCGTTCGGCTGACCCTTGTTGGAGACCACGGAATGCAGAACATCAGCTCGGTCTGGCTCTATCCGCTCATCCTGCTCGCGGGCGCGCTGCAAGGCTAGGGACCGCCGATGAACGGCGCGCTCCGCAGATCGCTGGAGAACCCCTGGCTCGCGAGCATGATCTCGTTCCTGCCGATCGTGGCGTTCCTGCTGGTCCTATTCGTCTGTCTGCCGAACCCGCTGCCCGCCACGAAGAGCATCGCCGGCATGCCATGGTGGGCGCCTCTTGGCGGCCTGCTCGGCGCCTTCGCGGTCGTCATGGGCCTGCTGTTCGTCGATAAGATCGGTGCCGGTCCGTTCGCCGGGCTGACCATCACGGCGAACATCCTGATGTCGCTGGCGATCGACCATTTCGGCCTGTTCGGGATCGAGCAGCACAGCCTGACCACCTGGCGGGTCGTGGGCGGCGTGCTGATGACGGGTGCAATCGTCCTCATCGCGTTCTTCTGACGGCCGGCACCGAGGAAGTTCGTGCCGGACCCGGCCAGCCTGCCTCGGCCACGCTCACAGGTCGGCGACGCGGGTCCAGACGCCGACTGCGGCGGACACCGCGGCTGCTACGAGCACGACCGGCCAGCGCAACGCCATCAGCTCCGACGCGACCAGCAGGCAGAGGGTAAAGCAGCCGAACCCGATCACGTAGCCGCCGACCAACGAGGCGACGTTTCGTTGCCGCGGGGGCGCTTCGTGGCGCGTGTCGCGGACTGTGACCGGCATGCTACTCTGCCGGATCAGCCGCGGCAGCGCTCGCGAGGCCGGGCCGCCGGTGGCGCGTGTCGTAGCCGTTGAACACATGGCCGAGCAGGCCGCGGTCGAGGTCGCTGGTGCCGAACAGCCAGTCCGCGACCGGGTAGGTCAGGTTCATGTTGCGCGTCATCATGATGGCCGTGTCATGGTGGGCGATGTGGTGCCGGCGGATGGTGTTGACGAAGGGCATGTGCCGGATGAGCCGGTCGTCACGGACGTGACAGCACCAGTGGAAGAATTCGTAGTTCAGGTACATGCCGGCCGAGGCCGCCACGAGCAGCCATGCGGCGTTCGTCGACCAGAGCGCCGCCAGCACCGCGCCCGCCGCAGACGCCATGACCAGGAAGGCGAGCAGCGCATAGGGCGGGAAGAACACGATCCGGTAGTCCTTCGTCGTGTCGTGGCACGGCTCGTGCTGCGTGAAGAACACGTGGTGGGCAAGGGTGTGGCGCCTGTAGATGCCCATCAGGCCCGGGCGGGGCTTATGCATGACCTCGCGGTGCAGAAACCACTCGAACACGTTGGCGAACAGCATGGTCGCCGGCACGACGAGCCAGTCGGCAAGCCCCGGCGCATGGATGTGGCGCGCAGCATACCAGATCGTCGCACCGCCGATGAGGTAGATGAGAGCGACGTGCGCGAGGCCGTCATAAGCCGGCGCGATCTGGGCGCGGTAGGCGGCGCGGAACTCGGCCTGACGGGGCGGGATCATCGAAACTCCCCTGACGTTTTCGCGACACTACCACGCCGCCCCGGGCGCGGCGAGACGTTCGCCGCCCGTATCAGGCCGCGTGCGGCAGCAGCGCCGGGTCATGGGTGCAGATCACGCTGACCTCGTCCCCGTGCTCGCGCACGACGCGCCGGACATCGTGCAGCGACCGGCGGCGCTTGCTCTGGCTGGTCTCCATCATCCATTGATACAGGCGTGCGCCCGTCGGCATGCGCGGGTTTAGCACGTCGAGTTCCGCGTGGTTGAACACGGCGTCAGCCGCATGGAGCAGCCAGCGGTCGCCGTCGCGGATCGCGACGCCGCAATGGCCCAGCGAATGGCCCGGCAGCCAAACCAGGCTCACGCCCGGGAGGACCTCGGCGGCGGGAATGCCGAACCAGTCGCCGTCGAAATCCGCCGTGCGGCGCCAGCGCCCGATGTCGCCCCATTGGCCCGGACAGTAGCGGCGGCGCGCCTTGGGCCCAGCGGGGTGGCGCGCCGCATAGGCCTCCGCGGCCGAGAGGTGCACCGTCGCGCGCGGGAAGTCGAGCAGGCCGCCGGCATGGTCGAAGTCGAGATGCGTCATGACGATGTGCCGGACGTCGGCCGGGTCATGGCCGAGCGCGCGGACCTGGTTCGCGGCTGCCTCGTCAGCGTGCAGGCGCACACGGTTGAGCGCGAGGAACGCCGGGTCGAGCCGGGCGCGGTCGCCATCGGGGTCGGTCGAGACGGTGCCAGTGTCGATCAGCGCGAGCCCGTCCTCCGTCTCGAGCAGGAGGCAGTGGCAGGCCATCGTTGCGGGCGCGAGGCCGCGCGTCTGCCCGTCCATCAGCGCGCCGCCATAGGGCTGCATGGCGCCGCAATTGAGGTGGTGGATGGTCATGGGGCGCCTCCGTGCCGCGAACTCGGTCGTGGCAGAACGGGCGGCGCGGGAACGGGTTCGCCTCGGTGCCGCGCTCAGCCGTGCGCCGTCAGCTCCGCCATACGCTGGAACAGCGGCACGGCACGCGCGAGCGCGGCGACGCTGACGACCTCGTGCGGGGAGTGGGCGTCGGCGATGTCGCCGGGGCCGAGCACCACGCACGGGGCCAACGCCTGCAGCTCGGAGGCGTCGGTGCCGTAGGGCGCGGTGCGGGCGGCGTTGCCGGTCAGTTCGGCCGCGGTGCGGATCAGCGGGTGGTCCGGCGGCAGCTCGGGTGCCGCGCCCTCCCGGCGTTCCGTCAGCCTCAGGTGGGCAGCTTCGGCCGCGTCGCGGACGGCCGCGACGATCGGGGCCGGGTCGATGTTGGCGCTGTAGCGGAACTTCACCCGCACGGTGGCGCGCGGGACGGTCACGTTGACCGCGGCGCCATGGTTGTCGATCACGAGGTTGAAGTCGCTGAACGTCGGGTCGTAGGCCGGATCCTGCATCGCGGGATCGGTGCGGAGCCGCTCGTGGATCGCCCGCAGCGCAGTCAGGAACGGGATCAGGTCCCAGTTCGCGTTGCGGCCGCGGCCGGTGCTGCTATGCGCCTGGCTGCCCGTGGCGGTCGCGGTGAACTCGATATGCGCGCGGTGGCCGCGGACCGGGATCAACCGGGTCG
Source organism: Acetobacteraceae bacterium (assembly GCA_965213855.1). Classification (GTDB taxonomy): domain Bacteria; phylum Pseudomonadota; class Alphaproteobacteria; order Acetobacterales; family Acetobacteraceae; genus JBBROS01. The sequence continues at coordinate 407,213 of CBDCAA010000008.1, forward strand.
GCTCGGCGACAAGGATCCCCCGGGGCGCGAACCGCCGGGCAAGGGCGCTGTCAAGGATCATGCGGGCGCCTTGCTTGGTGGTCTCTTCGTCGGTGCTGAGCAGCAGGGCAACCGGGATGCGGGCCGGCAGGCTACGGGCGGCCACGATCAGCGCGGCGAGCGGCCCCTTCATGTCGGCCGCACCCAGGCCATACAGCGCGTCGCCCTCGATCCGCCCGGACCAAGGGTCCGTCAGCCACCCCGTGTCGGGTACGGTGTCCATGTGCCCGCTGAACGCCAGGCCGCCTTGCCCGCGGGTGGCGACCAGGACGACCTTATCGAGGCCGTTGTCGTCGGTGAACGCCAGCCGCTCGACGTCGAAGCCCGACAGCTCACGCTCGATCCGTTCCGAAAGGCGCAGGTTCGGCACGCTGCTCCGGCTGTCGATCCGGACCAGGTCCTGGGCGAGGGTCGCGACGACGCGGGTCGGGTTGTCCATCGGCACTCATCCCACCATGCGTCCAACCTCTTGCACCCGGAAACCGGGCGCGCAAGGCTGGCGCTGCATGGTGAAGTATGTAGACCCGCGGTCCGGTGCAACCTGGCCTTTACAGATCCCGCGCTGGTGCGGCGATGCGGGCCAGCCGCTCCTGCTGACGCCAGGCCCGGGGATCGGGCGGCGGCAGGTCGATCCCGGCGTGCGCAGCCTCTGGCGATACCGGGCCGCATTGCCGTTCGCCGTCGAGGAACCGATCACGATGGGCGAGGGCTGCACGCCCTTGCTCCGCCGCGCGCTGCACGGCGGGGTGGCGCACCTCAAATGCGAGTGGTTCATGCCGACCGGCAGCTTCAAGGACCGAGGCGCCAGCGTGATGCTCAGCCTGTTGCGGGCGCAGGGGGTGCGCGCGGTCTTGGAGGACAGCAGCGGCAACGGCGGCGCGGCCGTCAGCGCCTATGCCGCGGCGGGCGGGATGGAGGCGACCATCATGGCGCCCGCGAGCACGAGCCCGGCCAAGACGGTGCAGATGCGGGCGCATGGCGCCGCCGTGGAGCTGATCCCGGGCACCCGGCAGGACACGAGCGCCGCCGCCGAGGCGCGCGCCGCGACCCTGTTCTACGCCAGCCATAACTGGCACCCGTTCTTCCTCGAAGGCACCAAGACCCTTGCGTATGAGCTTTGGGAGGACCTTGGCTTCGCGGCGCCCGACAACGTCGTCGTGCCGTGCGGCGCCGGATCGAACGTGCTGGGCTGCTGGATCGGCTTCTCGGAGCTGCTGCGGGCGGGCGCGATCACGCGCATGCCGCGGTTGTGGGCGGTCCAGCCCGTGCATTGCGGGCCGATTGCGGCGGCGGCGCTGGGCGTCGAGGCGGAGCCGGTGCGGCCGACGTTGGCGGAGGGGACGGCGATCGCGGCGCCGATCCGGCTGCCGGAGGTGGTCGCGGCGCTGCGGGAGTCGGGGGGTGGGGCGCTGGCGTTGACCGAGGCGGAGATCGCGGCGGAGGTGCTACACCTGGCGCGGCTGGGCCTCTATGTGGAGCCGACCTGCGCGCAGGCGGCGGCGGCGTTCGGGCGGTTGCTGGCGGCGGGGCAGATCGCGGCAGCGGAGACGACCGTGGTGGTGTTGACGGGAACGGGGCTGAAGGCGACGCCGAGGATCGCGGAGTTGCTGGGGATTGCTATCTGATCGGGCGCTGGCTAGCGCTTGCGGCCACCCACCTCCGGCCCCTCCCTTGCAGGGAGGGGAGGTGTAGGGCGTCGCGTAATCAGGCGGCCTTGGCTTCGCGGCGGCGGCGGTGGAGGATGAACTCGGTGTAGCCGTTCGGCTGGGCGCGGCCTTGCAGCACCAGGTCACAGGCGGCCTGGAAGGCCGGGCCGTTCTCGTTGCCGGCCATGGGGGCATAGGCGGCGTCGCCGGCGTTCTGCCGGTCGACCACCTGGGCCATGCGGCGCAGCGTCTCCATCACCTGGTCCTGCGTGACGATGCCATGGTGCAGCCAGTTGGCGATGTGCTGGCTGCTGATCCGGAGCGTCGCGCGGTCCTCCATCAGCCCGACGTCGTGGATGTCAGGCACCTTCGAGCAGCCAACCCCCTGGTCGATCCAGCGGACGACATAGCCGAGGATACCCTGGGCGTTGTTGTCGAGCTCCTGTTGCACGTCGGCCGGGGCCCAGTTGGGACGGTCGGCGACCGGGATCGTCAGCAGGGCGCGGAGCGAGTCGGCGGGCGTGCCCCGCGGATGGCCGGCGAGTTCAGCCTGCCGGGCCGCGACGTCGACCATGTGGTAGTGCAGCGCATGCAGCGTGGCGGCGGTGGGCGAGGGCACCCAAGCGGTGTTGGCGCCGGCCCGCGGGTGGCCGATCTTCTGGTCCAGCATCTCGGCCATCCGGTCGGGCGCCGCCCACATGCCCTTGCCGATCTGGGCACGGCCGCGCAGGCCGCAGGCAAGCCCGATATCGACGTTGCGGTCCTCGTAGGCGCGGATCCAGTCGGTGCCCTTCATCTCGTTCTTGCGGATCATCGCGCCCGCTTCCATCGAGGTGTGCATCTCGTCCCCGGTGCGGTCGAGGAAGCCCGTGTTTATGAACACGACCCGTTCGCGCGCAGCGTGGATGCAGGCGGCCAGGTTCGCGCTCGTGCGCCGCTCCTCGTCCATGATGCCCATCTTCAGCGTGTTGCGCGGCAGGCGGAGCACGTCCTCGACCTGGCTGAACAGCCGCTCGGCGAAGGCCACCTCGTCCGGCCCATGCATCTTCGGCTTGACGATGTAGACCGAGCCGGCCCGGCTGTTGAGCCGCTTGCCGCCCGTCCGTCCCTGACCGATGTCATGGATGGCGATCATCGACGTCACGAGCGCGTCCAGCAGGCCCTCGGGGATCTCGGCCCCGTCGGCGTTGAGCACGGCGTCGGTATACATGTGGTGGCCGACGTTGCGGATCAGCATCAGGCTGCGGCCCGGCAAGGTCACGGGGCTGAAATCCGGCGCGACGTAGCTGCGGTCGGGGTTGAGGCGGCGCACGAGGGTGCGGCCGTTCTTCTCCAGATTGGCCTCGAGCGTGCCGGCCATCAGACCGAGCCAGTTGCGATACACCACGACCTTGTCGGCGGCATCCACGGCAGCGACGCTGTCCTCGCAGTCCTGGATGGTGGTGATCGCGCTTTCGAGGATCAGGTCGGACATGCCGGCCGGGTCGGTCTGGCCGATCGGGTGGCTGCGATCGATCCTGATCTCGAGGTGGATGCCGTGGTGGCGCAGCAGGACGCCGGTGGGCGCCGCGGGGTCGCCGGTGTAGCCGACGAACTGCCCGGGGTCGCGCAGCGCGCTGGTGCCGACGACGAGATGGCCGTTGTTGACGCTGTAGCCGGTCGCGTCGGCATGGCTGCCCTGGGCGAGCGGGGCGACCTCGTCCAGCACCTGCTTGGCACGGGCGACGACCAGGGCGCCGCGCTTGGGGTTGTAGGCGCCGCCGCGGGTGGCGCCGCCCGTCTCCGGCAGCGCGTCGGTGCCATACAACGCGTCATACAGGCTGCCCCAGCGGGCATTGGCCGCATTCAGCGCATAGCGGGCGTTCATGACCGGGACAACGAGCTGCGGCCCGGCGATGGCGGCGATCTCGGGGTCGACGTTCGCCGTCTCGACCGTGAACGGCTCGGGTTCGGGCAGCAGGTAGCCGATCCCGCGCAGGAAGGCCTCGTAGGCGGCCGCGTCAATCGGCCGGGCGGCGTGCTCGGCGTGCCAATGGTCGATGTGGCGCTGCAGCTCGTCGCGCCGGGCCAGAAGCGCGGCGTTCACGGGTGCGAGGTCCACGACAAGCTGGGCGAGACCGGTCCAGAACGTGTCGGCGCCGACCCCGGTGCCCTCGAGCGCCTCTGCGATGAAGGCATGCAGCACGGGTGCGACCTTCAGGGTAGCGACCTCGATCCGATCCATCAGGCACGTCTCCTTCGATTGTGCGGCTGTCATACTGCCCTTTGCCCCGGTGTCGAGACGGTGCGACGCTGCCGCACGCGGTTTTCAGGGGAGAAGAACGATGGCGTGAGGATGGCTCGGGGCAGGACCTCCGGTTTCGGCGCTCGCGCGCTCCGGCGCGGCGTGACGTTCGTTCGGGCCGGAACGCGCATGACACTCTCAGACATCTTGTGGTCGCGCCGGAACCCGCCATGCTGCATCGCAATACGGGCGGAGCAAGAGCGTCATGTCTGTCACGGCCGAGCGCGCGCCTTGGTTCGCCGCCATCCGCGCGCTGGATCTCACCCGGGCACGGACCTGCATCTACGCGCTGCTGCTGATCGGGGGGCCAGCCCTGGCCGGGCTGGTGACGTGGGACGGGCCGTTCCAGACGCCTGACGAAGCGGCTAACTTCGACCGGTCGGTCCAGCTCTCGGAGGGCCGGTTCATGCCTCGGCTCGGGCCGGCCGGAGACGCGGCCGGCGACACCCTAGACCTCACGGTGCAGCGGCTGGGCCAGTTCTACACCGCGCGGTTCTACGACCGTTACATTGAGCCGTTCGGGGAAGCGCGGGTAGACTTTGCCGAGGCCTGGACGACGCCGCTTGCAGGAGCCGCCACGTTCTCGGAATTCAGCAACACAGTCATCTACTTTCCTCTGGCGCATGCCATCCCCGCGGCCGTCACGGCCGGGTTGCGCGCGGCAGGCGCGCCGCCACTGGCCTGGAACTACGCGGCACGCGCGGCGAACGCGGGCGTGGCGATCGGGCTGTATTGCCTGTCGATCATGATCATGCCGGACGCGGCGCTCTTCATCCTCGTCTTCGCACTGCTGCCGCGCACACTGTTCGCGACCGCGTCGTTGTCGCCGGACGCGCTGCTGCTGCCGGTTTCGGCCGTATTCGCCTCGCTTCTCGGCCGGTTGGCCCGCGCCGGCCAGCTTCCAACGAAGCTTTATGCCGGGCTCGCCGGCTGCACGATCGTCATCGGCGTCTTTAAAATCGCATATGTTCCGCTGGTCGTGCTGCCCACCCTGGTCGAGCTTCTCGCAAAGCGGCGTGTGTCGGCTCCGGCGATCCTGTTGGCAGCCTCGGCGCTCCTCGCGGTTGGGATCTGGGCGGCGTGGATGGCCGCGATCAAGCCATACGTGTTCACCATCCGGCATGACGTGCCGGTGGACGTTTACGGCCAGCTCCGCCACCTCATGCGCGAGCCGCTCCGAAGCTTCACGATCGTCGAGCATACGATCGCGCTCTCGGGCCGTGACTACTTGAAGGAGATGGTGGGCGGGAATCTCGGCTCGACGCTTGCGAAGGTACCGCGGCCGGTTTCCGTCGTGGCGTGGGTCATGCTCGTTGCGGCGGCGCTCGTTGGCAGCGCGCGGGCGCGTCTCTGTCGGTCAGAGTTGGCGCTTGCACTCGCCGTTTCGCTCTCGGTGGTGTGCGCGGTTCTGTTGCTGCTGTATATGCAATACACGGAGCTCGATGCGGACTACGTCGACGGCGTCCAAGGCCGCTACTTCCTGCCATTGCTTCCAGTGCTCGCGTCGCTGCTGCCGAAGTTCCCATTCGGTTCTGTCGCGGCCACGGCAGTCAGCGCGGGCGTCATCGTTGCCACACTGGTGAGTTCGGTGCAGTTGGTCGATATGATGCGCACCCGGTTTTGGATGGACACGACACCGGTTGCACCCAGCTTCCGGGCATTCGTCACATCGCCCGCGCCTGCAGGCTGAACCAGGAGCCGCCATGACCCCCGAGGATTTCCGCGCCCGTCCCGACGCCGATGGCCTGCCGCCTGCCCAGGCTGCGCTGTGGTGGGCCGCCCGCGGGGAATGGGATCGTGCGCACGAAGCCGCGCAGTCGGTCAGCGACAAGGAGACGGACTGGGTCCATGCCTACCTGCACCGGGTCGAGGGCGACATGGACAATGCCCGCTACTGGTATGCCCGCGCCGACCATCCGGCCGAAACCGGCCCGCTCGACGCCGAATGGACCCGGATCGTCGCCGCGCTCGCGGGCTAGCTCAGCGTCCCCAATAGCCGGGCATGCGCGCGGATGCCGTGCACGAAGCAGCGCCACTCGAACTTCTCGTTGGGCGAGTGAACCTGGTCGTCTTCGAGACCGAAGCCCATCAGCAGGCTGTCCAGCCCCAGCAAGCGCTTGAGGCTCTCGACGACGGGGATGCTGCCGCCGCTGCCCACCAGCACAGCCGGCCGGCCATATTCCGCCGCGAGCGCCGCCCGGGCCGCCTGCACGAAGCGGCTGCCGGACGGAATCTCCACCCCCGGTGCGGAAGCCAGCACCTCGATGCCGGCGTGCACACCCGGCGGCAGCCGCGCATCGACGAAGGTGCGGAACGCGGCCGCGACGGCAGCCGGGTCCTGCCCGGGCACGAGCCGGAACGACACCTTCGCGCCCGCCTCCGCCGCGATCACCGTCTTGCCGCCTGGTCCCTGGTAGCCGCCCCAGATGCCGTTCACGTCCGCAGTCGGGCGTGCCCACAACCGATCCAGCGCCGGCCGCCCGCGCTCCCCGGCCGGCGCAGTGAGCCCAACGCCGCCCAGGAACGCGCCCTCGTCGAAGCCCAGCGCCTGCCACTCTGCCGCCAGCGGCGCCGATACCTCCGCCACCCCGTCGTAGAAGCCCGGCAGTTGGATGCGCCCGTCGCGGTCCTGCAATTCACCGAGGATGCGCGTGAGCACATTGATGGGGTTGTGGGCCGAGCCGCCGAACAGCCCGGAATGCAGGTCTCGGTTGGCAGCCTTGATCGCCAGCTGGACGTAGGCCATCCCGCGCAGCCGGGTCGTCAGCGCTGGCGTGTCGATGTCCCACATGTTGGTGTCGCTGATCACGCACACATCGGCGCGTAGCGCCTCCCGATGCGCGGCCAGGAACGGCTCCAGGTTCGGGCTGCCGACCTCCTCCTCGCCCTCCACCAGCACAGAAACCTGCACCGGGATGGTGCCGGTCGCGGCATGCCAGGCGCGCAACGCCTCCAGCCAGAGCATCACCTGGCCTTTGTCGTCGACGGCGCCGCGCGCCACCACGCGCGGGCCATGCGGGCCGTCCGTCAGCTTCGGGTCGAACGGGTCGGCGCTCCAGAGGTCGAGCGGCTCGGCCGGCTGCACGTCGTAATGGCCGTAGAACAGCACGTGCGGGGCCCCAGGACCGGGGCCGGGGTGATGCGCCAGAACCGCAGGCAGTCCGGCCGTTGGCCTGACGTCGGCCGTGAAGCCCAGCCCGGCGAGCTGGCTGCGCACCCATTCGGCCGCGCGCAGGCAGTCTCTGGCGTGGCCGGGCTGCGCGCTCACGCTCGGGATGCGCAGGAACTCGAACCACCGCTCCCGCGCGGCATCGAGGCTGGAGTCGATCTGGTCGAGGACGGTGTCGATGGTCATGCGACGATGATGGCGGAGGCTGGCGCGCCCGGCTAGGTTTCCCGCATGATCACCCGACGCGCTGCCCTCGTTGCCTCCACGGCGACCGTCCTGGCCCGGCCGGCCATCGCGCAGCCGGCGTCGGTGCTGCGCTTCGTCCCACAGGGCAACCTGAACAACCCGGACCCGGTCTGGACGACCACGACCATCGCCCGCAACCACGGCCTGATGATCTGGGACACGCTGTACGCCGTCACCAGCCGGCTCGAGCCGCGACCGCAGATGGTCGAGGGCGACGAGGTGCTCGACGACGGCCGCACGTGGCGCTTCACCCTGCGCGACGGGCTCGCCTTCCACGACCGCGAACCGGTCCGCGGCACCGACTGCATCGCCAGCATCCAGCGCTGGGGCAAGCGCCGCGGCTTCGGCCAGCGCTTCCTGGCGCAGACGGCCGAGCTGCGCGCCGTGTCCGACCGGGTGTTCGAGATCCGCATGACCCGGCCGTTTCCGCTGATGCGCGAGGCGCTGTCCGATTCCTGCTTCGTCATGCCCGAGCGGGTCGCGAAGACCAGCGCGTTCGAGCAGATCACCGACTACACCGGCAGCGGCCCGTTCCGGTTCGTCCGTGACGAGTGGATCAGCGGCAGCCAGGCCATCTATGCCCGCAACGAGCGGTATGTGCCGCGGCAGGAGCCGCCCGACGCCGCTTCCGGCGGCAAGGTCGCCCATTTCGACCGCGTCGAGTGGCGCATCGTCCCCGACCCGGCGACCGCCGCGGCCGCGCTGCAGGCCGGCGAGGTGGACTGGGTCGAGAACCCGCTGTTCGACCTGCTTCCGCAGCTGCGGGCGGCCAAGGGCGTGCGCGTGCTGACCAACGACCATATCGGCGCCGTCGCCATGGTGGCGATCAACCACCTGCATCCGCCGTTCGACAACCCGAAGCTGCGGCGCGCGCTGCTGCCGGCGATCGACCAGCAAGCCTTCATGGAGGCGGCCTATGGCGACGAGACGGCGCTATACCGCACCGGGGTGGGTGTGTTCACGCCGGGCCTGCCGATGGCGAACACCGCCGGGCTCGAAGCCCTCACCCGGCCGCGCGATGCGGCGCTCGCCAAGCGGCTGGTCGCCGAAAGCGGGTACGCGGGCGAGCCGGTGGTGCTGATGTCGCCGTCGGACTATCCGGACCAGCAAGCCTTCAGCCAGGTGATCCGCGACCTGATGGTCCAACTCGGCATCAAGGTCGACTACGTCAGCATGGATTGGGGCACGCTGGTGCAGCGCCGCGCCAGCCGCGAGCCGCCGGACAAGGGCGGGTGGGGGATGTTCTGCACCACCTACGAGGGCACCAGCGTCGCCAACCCGGCGACGCACCTGCCAATGCGCGGCAACGGCCCCGACGGCTGGTTCGGCTGGCCGACCGACGCGCCCATGGAGGCGATGCGCGACGAATGGTTCGACGCGCCGGACGAGGCGGCACAGCGCGCGATCTGCGAGCGCATGCAGGTCCACGCATTCGACACGGTGCCGTTCTATCCCGTCGGCCAACGCTTTCTCGCGACAGCCACGCGCGACACGCTGGCGGACGTCGTCCCCGCGCCCTATCCGGTGTTCTGGGGCGCGCGCAACACGTAGCCGGAACCTGAGCCAGGGACGCACCGTTGCACGTCCAGAGAAGGCCGCGCCGGCGGCCAAACGGGGCAGGACTGATGCTGAAGACGATCTGGACGATGACGAAGGAGACGTTCGTCGATTACATCGACGACAACGCGCTCAGCCGCGGGGCGGCGATCGCGTACTACACAGTGCTGTCGATCGGCCCGCTGCTGGTGATCTGTATCGCCGTCGCGGGCCTGGTGTTCGGGCAGGAGGCCGCGCAGGGCGCGATCGTGGGTCAACTGCAGGGGCTCATGGGCGACCAGGCGGCGGAGATCATCCAGACCGCGATCAAGAGCGCCAGCAACAAGTCCAGCGGTATCATCGCCACCATCATCGGCATCGTCACGCTGCTGCTGACCGCGACCGGCGCGTTCGGCGAGCTGCAGGCGACGCTGAACTACATCTGGAAGGTGCAGCCGAAGGCCGGCGTGGGTGCGATGATCAAGGCGCGGGCGGCAAGCCTCGGCCTGGTGGCCACTCTCGGGTTCCTGCTCCTGGTCTCGCTGGTGGTCAGCGCCGCGCTGCACGCACTGGGAGCTTACTTGAACGGCTTCCTGCCGGGCGCCGCGGTCCTGCTGCAGGTCGCCAACCTGGTGGTGTCGTTTCTGATCGTGTCGGCGTTGTTCGCGGCCGTCTACAAGATCCTGCCGGACCGGCAGCTGAGTTGGAAGGACGTGGGCGTCGGCGCCATCGCGACGGCATTCCTGTTCACGGTCGGCAAGACGGTCATCGGCATCTACATCGGCAGCAGCAGCATGGGGTCGAGCTATGGCGCGGCGAGCGCGCTGGTGATCATCCTGGTGTGGATTTATTACTCGTCGCAGATCTTCCTGCTGGGCGCCGAGTTCACGAAGGTCTGGGCGAGTCACCATGGCAGCGAAGAGGCGTTCGCGGCACGCAACACCGATAGTGGCGCGGCACCGGTGCCGCAGACGCCGCAGACCGCGGTGCAGAACATCGTCGCCCACAGCGTGCGCCATCGCAACGGCCTCGGGTTCGGCCTGTTCGAGATTGCAGCCCTTGGCACGCTGCTGATGGTCGTACGGAAGCGCTGAGCCGGGCCGACGGTTCTGACGGCCTAGCGGGTGCGGCCGGCCGATGGATGCAGGTCGTCGCAATCGGGCGCGAACACCCAGTCGTCTGCGCTTGCCCCGGGCGGCAGTCCCGCAGCGCCCGAGTTTCGGCTGGCCTGGACGACCCGGAGGCTGATCGGCAGCCGTCGTTTCAGGAACGCCGTCACGGCCTGCACGTCGCTCTCGCCCAGTACCGCCGCGAAGGCCGGCATGGCAGGCTGACCTGTCCCTGGGCCGGCGGATCCGCCCCGGCTGATGCTGTCGAGCAGCTCTGCGTCGGAGCGTTGCGGGACCGGTCCGGTCCGGTCGAGCGCTGGAGCTCGGCGGCCCGGACCTGCGGCATCGAGTCGCCATAGCGGCTGCCCTTGGAGGAAGCGGCCGTGGCAGGACGCGCATCGTTCGGCATAGACATGGCGACCCCTGGCCACGGCCGCCGCGTCCTCGGCGTCGGCGAAGGGGCGTGCCGGCAAGCGCCCCAAGGCATACGCAGCCGTCAACGACACCATCAGGGCGGCCGCCGTAAGGAGGGCGAATCCGGTGGGCAAGGCGGCCCATCGCCGCTGCCGCAAGCCGGGGCTGTTCCCGGCAGTCACCCCCGCGGCAGGACGCGGATGATCGCCATCATGCCGTTATCCTCATGGCCCAGGATGTGGCAATGATAGACGAAGTCCCCCACGACCGGGCCGCGGAAGTCCATCCGCACCGTTACGTGCGGATACGGGCCAGTCCCGGTCCAATAGGGGACCTGGATGGTGTCGAGGAACTGGCCGACATAGGGCGAGGCGGGCGCGAAGTTCTGGCCGAGCAACTGGAAGTGGATCTGGTGGATGTGGAACTCGTGGTTCTCTTGGCTGCGATTCTCGATCGTCCACTCTTCGACGGCGCCCTGCCGCGTGGTGATGGCGGGCGGGTTGGTCGGATCGAACAGGCGCGGCGTGGCGCCGTCGACGGTGACGAAGAAGTTTGTCGGGCTGGCCGGGTTGCTCGGGTCCGAGACGACTTCGGAGAAGTAGAGCGTGCGCCGGGCCGAGACGGGCGCGGCGGCCAGCCCCTCGAAGCGCTGTTGCCAGGGTGCCGCCGGGCCATCCGGCAGGGCAGGGGCCGCAGGCGCACCGGGCGCCGCGTGCAGGACGAGCAGCGGCCGCTCCGGATCGGAGTCGCCGTCCGGCCCGGTGTCGATCGCCCGGGTGACCAGCTTGACCGACTTTGCGTCGGCCGGGATCGCCGGGATGATGAACTCCGCCCGTGCCCCCGGTGGCAGCAACGCATGGTCGACCGGCAGGCGGCGGCCGTGGCGCGTGCCATCTTGCGACGAGACCGGCACGCCATCGAGTGCGACCAGCTCGAGCGGTTGCGCATGGCCGTCGAACCGCAGCGCGAGGTCGATGATGGTGTCGGCTGACGCGTTCACGACCCGCCAGAACTCGCGCCGGTTCGGCTGGATATCGAGCGTCGGCGCCAGATAGGCAGGATAAGAGATCGGCACGTCGTTCAGCGACACGTCCCAGGCCGGAATCGGCGGCCCGCCGGCAACGGGTGCCGCGCCCACCGTTTGGTCGCGAACGATCAGCACGCGCTCCGGCACCCCGGCGACCGCCGGCTGCAGTGTCTCGATCCCATCGACGATGATCGCGCCCGATGCGCCGCCCAAGACGGCGGCCTCGGCGATGCCGTGGACGTGCGGGTGATACCAGTAAACGCCGGGCGGTTCGTCGGCCGGGAAGCGCAGCGTGTATCTGAACGCTTGGCCCGAGTTGATGATGGTATGCACCACGTCGTCGCCGTGGCACGCCGGGGACGTGTTGGTCCCATGGAAATGCAGGTTCACGGACGTCTCCGTCATGGTCCGGTCGCCGCAGACGTCGAACGCGTCGGAGATGATCTCCGTCGGTGAGCCGGGTGGCAGCGCCGGCACCTGGTTCCTGACCGTGACGTCCAGCGTGTCGCCGGGCGAGACGTGCAGAGTCGGCGACTGCAGCCCATCGGGGGTGACAAGGCAGAACAACGTGCGTCCGGCCTCGTCGACCGCGGTGCGGTAGTCCAGCACGACGCTGAGCAGGCCGTTGCGGCTGACGAGGTCGGGCGGCCGCACCAAGGGTGAGCCGGCGGGCGGGCGCGGACACGGCGACACCGCCCCGGCAGCAAAAGCCGCCTGTGCCGAGAGCAGGCATGCGGCCAGGGTCAGGGCGATTCGACAGAAGCTCGTTTTCATCAGAGAACGATAGGATCAATTTTGATACGGGGCAAACTGAAATGAATCGACCGTGGCCAGCGCTTGCGGCCTGCTGCGCCCTCGTGCTTGCCGCCGAGCTCGCCGGCCCGGAACCGCACGAGGCGCCGGCCGCCGCCCGCAGCAACGAGCCGCAGGCCCCGGAGCAGCCCATGCCTCGGCCCGGCCCGGCGCCGCTCGTGCCGGCGATCCTCGCCCGCCCCCTGTTCTCGCCCACCCGGCGGCCCCCTGGCGCAACGGCCCCGCTCGCCCAAGTCGCCGAGCCGCCCCGCCTCAATGGCCTGCTGCTATGGTCCGGCGGCCGGCGCGCGATCTTCACCGCCCCGCAGGACGCCGGCGCCACGGTGGCGCTGCAGGAGGGGTCGATTGTCGATCAGTGGCGCATCGAGCGGATCACGGACCGCGCTGTCGTGCTCTCGCACGGAGACACGTGGCTGACGCTGCAGCCGGTGCCCGCCGCGCCCGCACCGGGCGAGCCGCCAGCCCAGCTCCCCCCGGCGCGGACGCGCGACGGCTCGGGCCATCACCCCGTGCCGGACAGCTTCCTAAGCCGCAAGGCGCGTCTGCCGGACGGGCCGCGCCCGGGCTAGCGCGACGCGATCGGCGCGGGCACCGCTTGATCGGACAACGCTTCGCCGTCCGGGGCGCTAGCCTTCGAGCAAGTGGCCGAGCGCGCGCAGCGGCCGGATCCGGTCGCTGACGATCTTGGCGATCGCGAGCAGCGGGACCGAGAGGATGGCGCCCTGGATGCCCCACATCCAATACCAGAAGATCAACGACAGCATGACCCCGATCGGGTTCAGGGTGAACCGTCGCGCCAGCACCATGGGCGTGATCATCTCGCCCTCAGCGAAATGGATCGCGAGATAGCCGGCCGCAGGAAGCAACGCCGCCCAACTCGCCCCGAGCGTCGCGAGGCCAATGATCGCGAACAGTGCGACCCCGGTGATCGGCCCCAGGATCGGCACGTAGTTGAAGCAGAACGCGAGCACCCCCCACAGCGCCGGCCCGGGCACGCCGAACAGCCACATGACCGTGCCCGCCAACACGCCGACGATGGCGTTGATGACGGTGATCGTCAGCAGATAGGCCGAGATATCGCGCTCGACCGCGTCGCTGATCTCGACGGCCTGCTTCTTGTCGCCGAAGTTCGGCAGCACCTCCACCAGGCGGCGCATGAACGTCTCGCCGAACACCAGCATGTAGAACAGGATCAGCAACGTCTCGAGCAGGTGAGAGGCGAACCCGCTGGCGCCGCCCGCCACCGACCCGGCAAGCCCGCCCGGGTTGAAGTGGAGCAGGTCCATCGGGTTCTGCCCCTGGATACCGAGCCGCTCCATGATCGGCTGCAACCGCTGCATCAGGCCCTGCACCGCGCCGAACCGCTCCTGCGCCTTGGCCATCAGCGACGGAAAGTCGCTCACCATCTTCGATGCGGGGCCCGACAAGACCGCGCCCAGCACCGCGAACACGCCAAGCAGCGCCAGCACGGCAACCAGCGCGCCCAGCGCCTTCGGAAGCCGGATCCGCTCCAGCACGCGCACGAGCGGCTGCAGCAGCAGCTTGAGCACCACCGCGATGACGATCGGCAGGATCACCTCCTGGGCGACGTTCATCACCACCAGCGCGGCCAATATGAACAGGCCGCCGAGCCAGATCGTCTTCCAGTCGTGCGGCAGCGGCATGTCCGCCGCCTCGCCCAAGGTGCGCGTATCGTTCAGCCCGTGGCCGGCCGCCTGGTCGGGGACGGGCTTGTCGAGCGCGTTCAACGGTTCGCTCCGGGGGTCCACAACACGTCCCCGCCCGGGTTCAGCTTACGCCCGAGCACGAACAGGTGGTCCGACAGCCGGTTCAGGAACCGCAGCACGCACGGATTGACCGGCTGTTGCCGCCCAAGCTCCACCGTCCTGCGCTCCGCCCGGCGGACCAGGGTGCGGGCCAGGTGCGCATGCGCCGCCGCCGGCGTGCCGCCCGGCAGGATGAAGCTGGTCAGCGCCGGCAATGCCGCGTTCATCGCCGCCACCTCCGCCTCGAGCCGCAGGCTGGGCGTGTCGGTCAGGCGCAGCCGATCCCCTGCCGCGCCCGGCACGCACAGATCGGCGCCGACGTCGAACAGGTCGTTCTGGATCCGCGCCAGCATCGCGTCCGTCTCCGCATCGCCGGCGGCATGCAGGCGCATCAGGCCGATCGCCGCGTTCGCCTCGTCGACCGTGCCGTACGCCTCGACCCGGACGTCGTCCTTGGCCACGCGCGTGCCGTCGCCCAAGGACGTCTGCCCGCTGTCGCCGCCCCTCGTGACCACCCGGTCGATGCGAACCATGCTGTCTCCTGTGCCACGCTGGCGACGCCATTCTGCGGGCCGCGACCCCTCACGGCAACACGCGGCCCGGGCCGCCCGCGACCGGCCGGGCGATGCTGAACCGGAAGCTGTATGGGATGTCGAACGGAACCGGCACACCGTGGTTCCGCGCCGGCTGGAAATGCCACAGCGCGACCGCCTCCTGTGCCGCGCGGTCGAGGCTTGGGTCGTTGCTGCTCTCCAGCACCTCGACCCATCCGGGCGTGCCGGCCTCGGTGACGTGGATCTGCAACGTCACCCGTCCCTCCGCATGGCGGCGGACCGCATCCAACGGATAGCCGGGCGGCTTGTTGTGGAACAGCGCATCGGGCCGGGCCGGCACCACGTTGGGTCCGGTCACGACCAGGCCCTCCTGGTCCATGTCGTCCCCTGCGGTGAGGTGGACGCTGGCCGCCTGCGGCGGCGGTTGAATGCTGGCCGCCTGCGGCGGCGGTTGAATGCTGGCCGCCTGCGGCGGCGGGGATGGGCTGGTTGCCGGCGGCCTGGGCTCGGCCGCCTCCTGATGGGACGGCGCCGGCTCCGGCGCCTCCGGCCCGGTCTGGACGGGCAGTGGCGGCGACGGCACAGCCGAGCCGGGCGGGGAGGGCGGCTGCGGCGGGCGGGCGGGCGGCGTGGCCTGGGCCTGGGGCGAGGCCGGGGGCGGAGGCGAGGCCGGGGGCGGGGCTGGCGCCCCGGCCTGTTTCGGCCCCTGGTCCACCAGCTCGACTTCGAACGTCGGCGCCGCCTCGATGCCCGGGCGCTTGCTGCCGTGCGGCAGCAGCATCCAGGCCAACCCGGCATGCAGCAGCAGCGCGGCCCCCGCGCCCAGCGCCACGCCGCCGCGGCCCACCCGACGGGCCGGCGCCAGCGGGGCCCGGACAGTCAAAGAACCAGGACGCCTTGATGCTTCGCCTTGCCCTCCGGCTCGACATGGATCGTCACCACCAGCCCGGCCACCTCCTGCTTCAACGCGGCCTCCACCCGGTCGCAGATGGCATGCGCCTCATCGACCCGCATGGCGCCGGGCACGACCAGGTGGAACTCCAGGTAGGTCAGCCGGCCCGCATGCCGGGTGCGGAGGTCATGCGCCTCCAGCGCGCCCTCGGCGTGCATGTTCACCAGCCGGCGGATGCGGGTCATCGTGCCGCTGTCCGGCGCCTCGTCCATCAGCCCACCCACCGAGCTGCGCACCACGCCCAGCCCGGACCAGAGCACGTGCGCCGCGGTGCCGACCGCCAGCACCGGGTCGAGCCAACGCAGCCCGGTCAGCAGCACGACCCCGAGCCCGGCCAGGATGCCGACCGAAGTCACGACATCGGACCACAGATGCCTGGCGTCCGCCGTCAGCGCTGCGGACCGTTCCCGCTGGCCCACCCGGCTGAGCAGCGCGGCCCAGCCGCCGTTGATCCCGGTCGACGACGCGGTGAGCGCCAGCGCGACCCAGGGCTCGGACAGGGTGACCGGGTCGGTCCAGGTGACCCAGGCGTGCTGCAGGATGGAGACCGCGGCGACGATGATGAGCCCGCCCTCGATGACGGCGGAGAAGAACTCGGCCTTCTCGTGCCCATACGGATGATTTGCGTCGGCCGGCTTGGCCGCCAGGCGGAGCGCGCCGAACGCGATCAGGCTGGCGACGACGTTGACCACGCTCTCCAACGCATCAGAATACAGCGCCGCGCTGCCGGTCAGCCACCAGGCAGCCGCCTTCATCGCCAGCACGGCCAAACCGACGACGATCGTCCCCATCGCGATCCGCTGTATCCGCTCCACAACCCGCCCTACCCGTGCCGCCAGCGGGTTTACCCCGCCCACCCCCACCCCGTCATCCCCGGCCCGCGATGCGCCTGGCCGGGGCGGGCTGGAGATGGTGCGGGGCGATGACGGACGTCCAACGATTGCCCAGCCCGACCCGACGTCGGGCGTACCAGCGCAGCTCCATGCGCCAACCCCGAGCACAACGTCGGCGATCACACCGCTGCGAAGTGGAGTGTCGATTCTATCTCTTGGCCGGTGCGAAAACGACGGCGCCGATCGCATCGGGAGAGCTTGTGCGAGAGGCACGAACAAGGCTTTCGTGGTCGAGAGCATCGCCAGCTTCCAAACGCTGGCCACAATGTCGCCGCCGTCACGCTGCGCTGATCCGCTCTGCTTTTGTTGTGGTGGCCGTAGTTAGGCCGAGAGTTGCTTGATGGCCGGTTTGCGCCAATCGTGATGTTGAGACGTCTCGCAAGAGTTCCAAAAAAGCAGACGCTGGTGTTTTTGATCCCAAATTTCTCCTGTTGCGGCCCTTTTCAGGACCTCGTCGACAGCGTGATGGCGGGCATCTGTGTGGGCGGCTGGTACGGCTCTACTCGCCTGCGACTCCCCGGGCCATGTTAGGGCCCATGTCTAAGCGCTCCCGGGTGACGATCCGGGCCGCGGTGGCGCTGAGGCAGGTGGCGTTGCTCGACTTCGTGTGCGAGCGCGGAGACAGCCTTCTTCAGCTCCTGCGCGCTGGCCGGCGTCAGGCGCTCGAAGCGCGCATTCTTCATCTCCTCGACTTCGTGTGCCGTCGGATGCTCTATCCAGGAGCGGTTGAGCGCGAGCCGCAGGAACACTGCCATTCGGGACTGACACCAAACTCGCATATATGGCGGCGAAAAGGTTAGAAAAGCAGGCACTTCCTGCTCCAAGATTATGTCGATGGTGCGGACCCCCTCGACCAGCCCCAGCTTGACAATGAGCAGCCGGTCATCGGCCAGTTTGTGTCCAGACTTGGTGTTGTCCGATAGTCCCATATGCTCCCTCATCCACCCCTTGATGTTCTCCGGGATCAACTCGACGATTATGCCGCCTATGACGCCCTCGCAGATGCTGCGGATGGATTTGGTAACCTCCTGTAGCGCATTTGGCTTGTTGGCGTCGTCCACCGCTTTGCGGAGGTCGCGAACCTCCTGCGCGATGTCGTCGAAGCTGGGATTGCAATGGAAATCTTTGATGCGGCTTTCCAGCACCGGCAGAAGCTTGCGTAATTCGTCCGCCTTCTCCGGGCTTAACCCGCCAGCCGGCGGCTCGTCATCCACGATCCATCTCCGTATTCGCCTACGGTCTCATTGCACGCCTGCCCTGTTTCTGGCGAGATCGCCAGTCGTTGGCCATCGTTGCGCCGCGTCCGACTGGAGATGCATTGCCAATCCCGACCTACGACGTGCTGATGCTGCCCGTGCTACGGCTGTGTGCCGAGAAGCTGTGGGTAATGCGCGACCTGGTTGCCCGTGTTGCCGACGACCTCGGCCTCCCCCAGTTGGAGCGGGAGCAGATGATCCCAAGCGGCACCATGACGGTCATCACCAGTCGGGTCCATTGGGCGAAGACCTACCTGAAGCAGGCGGGGCTGGTTGAGCAACCGAAGCGGGCGCATGTCCAGGTCAGCGCGCGTGGACGCGAAGTGTTGGCACGAAATCCGGCGAAGATCGACGCCGCACTGCTTCAAGGATTTGCTGAATTCCGCGATTTCCTGAGCCGGACGAAGTCCGACGAAGTCCCGGCGCCCCCGGTAACGGTGACCCTCGCCGCGCCCGGGCCGCTCGCAGTTCCTATCTCTGAGACCATCAACACGCCGGAAGAGCAGATTGCATCAGCGTCGCTGACGCTGAATGAGTCGCTTCGCGACGCGCTGCTGGCGCGCGTGCTGGAGAGCAACCCGACATTCTTCGAGAAGCTGATCGTCGATCTGCTGCTGGCAATGGGCTACGGTGGATCCCGAGCTGATGCTGGCGAGCAGCTGGGCGGCACAGGTGACGGCGGCGTCGACGGTGTCATTCGCGAGGACCAGCTCGGCCTGGATCGCGTCTACCTTCAGGCCAAGCGCTACCAGCCGGGCAACGCCGTCGGTAGCGAGGCGGTTCAGGCCTTCATGGGTGCTCTGGTCAGCAAGGGCGCGCAGAAGGGCGTCCTGATCACAACCTCGACCTTCTCCAGGGCCGCGATCACGGTCGCAGGCCAGTCCGGGCACCTGCGCTTGGTTCTGATCGACGGCAACGAGCTCACGAAGCTGATGCTTCGCTTCGGCGTCGGCGTGCGCATCGCCCGAACTGTCGAGATCAAGCGCATCGACCTCGACTATTTCGAGGACGCCGAGCCGGAATGACGTCCAGTTTTTGCAGTCTGTAAATGGCGGAGTTCTGCCGAAAGCCGCCAACCGGCAGCTAGTAGCGATTGTTAGCTTGCTGCTGCCTCCCGCTCCAAAGCGCCTAGTCCGCTTCTGGCCAGTTCCGGCCGGCACCGTGCTCCCCTCCAACCCCCGTAGGCAGGTATTGGCGGGCTGGTCATGCGACCAGGACCTCACCGGAAGCCGGACGCACCCGCGCCCGCATCCCACCGGCGCGACCGTCCAGTGGCGCGCGCATGCCGCCGCTGTCGGGCCAGTGCGCGGCGCGCGCATTTCGTGCTCCTCCGCCAGCAGGACCGTCACATCGTGCCAGAACCGGGCGCGTGGGTTGTCGTCGGTCCAGCGTGCCTTGTCGTGCTGCGCCCTCGCGAACGCCGCCGCCTGGTCGCGGCACACGGTCTGCAGCATGCGGCACATCTCGTCCGGCTTTTGGATCAACACCGTACCGTCGTTCGACATTCGTCCCTCCCTCGCGTGGCGCACCCCGGGATGGTGCTGGCCCGGCAGCGATCGACGCCGCGCCGCGTCGTCCCGAGGCGCACAAAGTGGCGGGAGGGGCCGAGGAGGTCCTGAAGGAACGCTGAAGATGTTCCGAATTGGCGATGGTCAGACCGAAAAATACTTCGCCTTCGGGTTCAGCACCACGATCGCGCTGGTCGACTGCTCCGGATGTAGCTGCCACTCGTCGGACAGGCTCACGCCGATCCGCTCGGCGTCCAGCAGCCGCAACAACGGCGCCTGGTCCTCGAGCTTGGGGCAGGCCGGGTAGCCGAAGGAGTAGCGGCTGCCGCGATAGTGTTGGGACAGCATCTTCTCCATGTCGCGATCGTCCTCCCCGGCAAAGCCGAGTTCGGCGCGGATCCGCTTGTGCGTGTATTCCGCCATCGCCTCGGCAACCTCGACCGAGAGGCCGTGCAGATAAAGGTAATCCTGGTAGCGGTTGTCCTCGAACCAGACCCGCGCGGTGTCGCTGGCCTTCTGGCCGACGGTGACGACCTGCAGGCCGATCACGTCGCGCTCGGCGTCGTCGACGTCGCGGAAGAAGTCGGCGATGCACTCGCCGTCCTCTTTGGGCTGCCGCGGCAGCGCGAAGCGGCACAGTTCGGTCGTGCCGTCCTGCTCGAACACGATCAGGTCGTTGCCTTGGCCGGCGGCCTTCCAGTAGCCGTAGATCGCCTGCGGCTTCAGGATGTCCTGCTCCTCGGTGATCGCCAGCATGCGGCGCATCACCGGCCGCAGCTCCTGCTTCGCCCAGCCAAGAAAGTCCTCCAAGGTCTTGCCTTGCTTGCGGAACCCCCATTGGAATTGATACAGGCTGCGCTCGTTCAGGAACGGGATCACCGCCTTGGTCGGCGCCTCGATCACACGCGGGCCCCAGAACGGCGGCGCCGCCACCGGCACGTCCGCCGTCCGCCGCCGCCGCCGCTGCTGCACCGCCAGTACGTCGACCGGCTGGAAGGCCTTGGTGTCGGCCTGGCCCAGCGTGCGCTTGGTGTTCCGCGCCTTGCCCGAACGCTTCGACTGCAGCGCCGCAAGATAGTCGTCGAAGCCGTTGCCGGTGACCCGGTCCATCAGATGCAGCCCGTCGAACGCATCGCGCGCATACGCGACCCGGCCGCACGCATAGGCCTGCACGCAATCATCCTCGACATAGTTCCGCGTCAGCGCGGCGCCCCCCAGCATCACCGGGATCTCCAGCCCCTGCCGGCTCATCTCCTCCAGGTTCTCGCGCATCACCACCGTCGATTTCACCAGCAGCCCGGACATGCCGATCGCATGGGCCCGGTGCTGCTTTGCAGCGGCAACCATGTCGGCAAGTGTGACTTTGATCCCAAGGTTAACCACCCGGTAACCATTATTGGTCAGGATGATATCGACGAGGTTCTTGCCGATATCATGCACATCCCCCTTCACCGTCGCGAGCACGATCGTGCCCTTCTCCTGCCCCTCGACCCGCTCCATGTGCGGCTCCAGGTGGGCGACGGCCGCCTTCATCGTCTCGGCCGATTGCAGCACGAACGGCAGCTGCATCTTGCCGGCGCCGAACAGCTCGCCGACGACCTTCATGCCATCGAGCAGGATGTCGTTGATGATGGCGAGCGGCGGGTGCGTGCGCATCGCCTCGTCCAGCTCGTCGCCGAGACCCTTGCGGTCGCCGTCGACGATCCGGTCCTTCAGCCGGCCCTCGACCGTCTCCGACCGTACCTTCTTCACCGCGTCAGCCGCCTTTCGCTCGGCGAACATCTCGAGCAGCTTCTGCAACGGGTCGTAGCCGTCCCGCCGCCGGTCGAAGATCAGATCCTCCATGACTCCGACTTCCGCCGGAGGAATCAGGTGCAATGGCCTGATCTTGCTGACATGCACGATCGCCCCGACATGCCGGCCTTTACCGCATGGTCCAGGAACACCGAATTGAGCACGGCGCGGGCCGCCGCGTTCAGGCCGAACGAGATGTTCGACAGCCCCAGGATGATCTGGATGTCCGGGAACGCGTCCCGGATCAGCTTGATCCCCTCCAGCGTCCATTGGCCGAGCTTGCGGTCATCCTCGTTGCCGGTCGCAACGGTGAAGGTGAGGGGGTCGATCAGCAAGTCCGATTGCGGCAGGCCATGTTTGTCGCACGCGAACTCAACCAGCCGCCGGGCGATGGCCAGCTTGGCCTCCGGCGTCTTGGCCATGCCCTCCTCGTCGATCGTCAACGCGATCACCGCGGCGCCGAACTTCTTCGCCAACATAAGCCGGTCGGCCGCGGCCTGCTCGCCGTCCTCGAAGTTGATCGAGTTGATAATCGGCTTGCCGCCGTGCAGCTTCAGCGCCGCCTCAATCACGTTCGTCTCGGTGCTGTCGATCACCAGCGGCGCGTTCACGCTGCTGGTGAACCGCGTGATGACCTCGTTCATCTCGCGCACCTCGTCCCGCCCAACAAAGGCGGTGCACACGTCCAGGCTGTTCGACCCCTCGGCCACCTGCTCCCGCGCGACGGTCACGCAGCCGTCCCAGTCACCGCGTTCCTGCAGCTCGCGCCACTTCTTCGAGCCATTGGCGTTGCAGCGCTCGCCGATCGAGAAGTAGCTGTTCTCCTGCCGCAGCGGGGTCTGTCCATACAGGCTGGCGACGCTCGGGATCCAAACCGGCTTGCGCAACACCGGGGCAGGGCGGTCGCTGCCCAGCCGCCGCAGCATCGCGTCCAGCGCCTCGATATGCGGGGTCGACGTGCCGCAGCAGCCGCCGACGAGGTTGAGCCCGTCCTCGGTCACGAACCGCTCGACCCAGGACGCCATGGACGCCGGGTCGAGCGGGTAGTGCGTCTTGCCATCCACCAGCTCCGGCAGGCCGGCATTGGGCTGGATCGAGATCAGGCCCGGCCAGTTCGCCGCCAGCCAGCGCACGTGCTCGGCCATCTCCTGCGGCCCGGTCGCGCAGTTCAGCCCGATCAGCGGCACGTCCAGCGCGTGGATCACCGTCGCGGCCGCGGCGATGTCCGGCCCGACGAGCAGGGTGCCCGTCGTCTCGACCGTCACCTGCACGAACACCGGCGTGTCCGTCCCTGCCTCGCGCCGCGCCAGCTTCACGGCGTTCACGGCCGCCTTGATCTGCAGCGTGTCCTGGCACGTCTCGATAAGGATCGCGTCGACCCCGCCGGCGATCAGCCCGCGGCACTGCTCGGCGATCGCCGCCTCGAGCGGATCGTAGGCGATGTTGCCGAGCGTCGGCAGCTTCGTGCCCGGCCCGATGCTGCCGAGCACGTAGCGGTGCCGCCCGTCCGAGAAGCTTTCGGCCGCCTCCCGCGCCAACTCGGCCGCGACCTTGTTGATCTCGTGGGTCCGGTCCTGCAATCCGAACTCGCCCAGCGTGATCGTGCTGCCGCCGAACGTGTTGGTCTCGACCATGTCCGCCCCAGCCGCGAAATAGCCGCGATGGATTTCGCGCACCAGGTCGGGCCGCGACAGGTTCAGCACCTCGGTGCAGTTCTCCTGGTTCCAGTAGTCGCGCTCGACATCCAGCGTGAGCGCCTGGACGCGGCTGCCCATCCCGCCATCGCACAGCAGCACCCGGTCGCGCAGGGCATCGAGCAAATGGGGTCGGGTCATCAAGCGTCCTGTGTCTCGAGGTCTGGGGTGCGGGCGGCTTCGGCCAGCACAGGCTGCGCGGGCCATAGCCTTACGTCGGACGCCCCGGGCACCGTGGTCGACGGCCCGGGCGCCAGGCCGGCGCCGGTCAGCAAGGCTGCCATCGTCTCATCGGTGAAGCCGGGCCAGCGCAGGGCCAGCCGGGCGGTGTCCGCCGGTGCAGCGGTCGCAGCCAGGTCGACCACGATCAACCGCCCATCCGGGGCCAGCATCCGCGCCGCCTCCGCGAGCACCGCGGCCGGATCCTCGGCATGGTGCAACACCATCTGCAGCAGCACGACATCGAAGTCGCCGGCGAGCGACAGGCGATACATGTCCCCCTGCCGGACCGCGACATGACCGAGCCCGGTTCGGGCCAGCCGGGCCCGCGCCAACGCCAGCATCGCCCGGCTCGCATCCACGCCCAGGGCCGACTGCACACGGGGCGCCAGCAGCTCCAGCATGCGCCCCGTCCCGGTGCCGATGTCCAGGACGCGCCCGAGCCGCGGTCCCGGCAGCAAGGTCAAAACTGCCTGCTCGATCTCTGCGGCCGGCAGGCCGAGCGCCCGCATTTCGTCCCAGTCCGAACCCTTGCGGCGGAAGCTCTCCGACGCGACGCGCGCACGCTCGGCCAAGACCCGGGTCGCTGCGCGCCGATCGGCCGCAAGCACCGGGTCATCTTCGGGGAGGTGCGAAAGGATGTCTTGCACCAGCGCCGCGTCGTGCGGCAGGCCGAACCAGACATTCGCGCCCTCGCGCACCCGCTCGAGCACGTCCGCGTCGCACAGGAGCCGGAGGTGGCGGGACAACCGGGGCTGCGACTGTCCCAAGATTTCGGTCAGCTCGGATACGCAGAAGGCGCCCCGTGCCGCCAGGGCGAGCAGACGCAGACGCGTTGGTTCGGCGCAGGCACGCAGGGCGGTGAGAAGGCTCTCCATGGGCTTGCATATGACATAAACTTATCCTTATGTCCACTCGACCATGCTGATCGATGCGCGTATCCCTCTTCGTTTCGGCAACCTTGCCGACCGCACGACTACCGACGCAGTGCTGACCGACGGGTCCGCTGGTTCCATGGACGGCCCGAGCGCGCAGTTTTCGGTCAGAGAGATGGACCACCCAGCGGGGTGCGCCTGCTGCCGGCCGCAGACGGCAGCGGCAGCGGCCCTGGCCGGACTGTTCCGGACCCGCGCGGTCACGCCCGGCGCGGCATTCGCGAGCGTTCTCGCCGTCGTCAGTGCCGCAGGCGAGGCGGCGGTCCGAGATGCGCTTGCGTCGGACCCGGTGGTCAGCGCGCGCTACCGCCTCACAGGGCCAAGCCGTCAGGCCGGGACGTCGGCGTCGCCCCGGCCCAGCCCGCGCTGCATGTAGACGGCATCGACCCAGCGCCCAAACTTGAAACCGCAGGCGCGGAGCACGCCCACGCGCTGGAAGCCGAGCGTCGCGTGCACCCCGATCGATCCCACATTGTCGCTGTCGCCGATCACCGCGATCATCTGGCGAAACCCGGCCTGTTCGGCCTCCTGCAGCAGCCGTTGCACCAGCGCTTTGCCGACACCCTGGCCCCGCACGTCGTCGCGCACGTAGATGCTGTCCTCGGCGCAATACTTGTATGCGGAGCGGTCGCGTATCTGCGAGTAATAGGCATACCCGATCACGCCCGTACTATCGGTCGCCACGATGTAGGCCCACCCCTTCGACGTGATGGCTGCATGACGCTCCGCCATCTCCTCGATACTTGGCGGAGTCTCCTCGAATGTGCCGACCCCATGCAGCACGTGATGCGCGTAGATCGCCTGGATCTCCGGCAGGTCCGCAGGGGTGGAATGACGGATTTCCATACGATGCTCATAAGTCGTGAGGGGTCTCGCGACAAGCCTTGTGGCCGGCTGAAGGCTTGTACGAGCGGCTGCCGCGACGTCATTTTGTCATGTTTCTTTGCCGGGCACCGACTGTTGTTAACTCCGTTTTCAGGGTGCATCCCGTATCGTCGTGCTATAGGAGCCGCGTCGTCGAACGGTTGAACGCCGCCCGTCGGTGCTTGTCGAAAGAGGATTGTCAGTGGACCAAACCAGCACAGGCGCCGACACCGTGATCGTCCCACGGCTCGATCCGTCGACGATCGGCGCCGGTGGACCAGTGGCAAGCGCCCGTATCCTCGCCGTGGTCGCCGTGGCCCGGCATCATGGGGTCGAGCTGAGCGCCAACGAGTATCGTCAGACGGTCGGCGAAGACGTTCCATCCCCCGCTTCGCTTGCCCGTTGGGCGCGCGAAAGCGGTCTTTATGCGAAGGCGGACCACATCCGCTGGCGCGCCCTGTTCAAGCTGCAGGGCGCATCGAACCCGCCACCACCCATCGTCATCCTCATGAAGGACGGCTCGGCGGCGCTCATGGTCGCCTGCGACGCCGCGCGCAATGTCGTCTGGCTCCGAAACCCCGCCGTGGACGCCGCGAGCGACCCGGTGCCGATCGACGAGCTGCGCCTGCAGGAGGCGTGGGGCGGAGAGGTGCTGCTGATCCGCGCCGCGCGCGCCATGAACGAAGCCGACAAGCCGTTCACTCTCGCCTGGCTCATGGGCCTGGTCGTGCTGGAGAAGCGTTCGATGCGCGACGTGTGCATCGGCTCCATCAGCCTCAGCGCGCTGGCGATCATCCCGCCGCTGCTGGTCATGACGGTGGTCGACCGCGTCGTCAGTCACCACAGCCTCAATACCCTCGTGCTGCTCGGCACCATCCTCGTGATCACGACCGCCTACGAGACGCTGCTCGGCTTTGCACGGCGGGAGATCGTGCAAGTGGTATCCACCCGGGTCGACGCGAAGTTGAACCTGCACATCTTCAACCGCCTCCTCGGCCTGCCGCTCGACTATTTCGAGAAGCACCCGGCGGGTCAGATCAACTATCAGCTCAGCCAGATCTGGAAGATCCGCGAGTTCCTGACCGGTAAGTTGATGGGCACGTTCCTGGACATGTTCACGCTGGTGTTCCTGCTGCCGATCCTGTTCTGGATGGACGCGACCTTGGCCTGGATCGTGCTGGTCTGCGCCGGGCTGATCGCTGTCGTCATCCTGGCATTCCTGCCGGCGCTCCGGCGTATTATCGGTCTGCAAGTCGTCGCCGAGAGCAACAAGGGCACGGCGATGGTCGAGACCGTGCACGGCATCCGGACGATCAAATCGCTTGCACTCGAACCGCAACGGAAGGCGGAGTGGGACGAGCGGGTGGCGATCGCTGGCACATACAAGCTGCAGGCGGGCCGGCTTGCGAACTGGCCGCAGACGATCATCACGCCGCTCGAGATGTTCATCCAGCGCGGCGTCATCCTGGTCGGCGCCTATATAGCCCTGTCAGACCAGACCGGGATCGCGGTGGGCGGGCTGATCGCGTTCATGATGCTCGGGTCGCGGGTCAGCCAGCCGCTGGTTGGCCTTGCGCGCCTGATCGAAGATTTCGAGGACGTGCGCGCCTCGATCGCCCAGGTCGGCAACGTGCTGAACAATCCGACCGAGACGGCCGCGATGCAGAGTGGCATGCGGACCCGGATCCAGGGCGAGGTCGAGTTCGACGGCCTCAATTTCACCTATCCGGGCTCGAAACTGCCGGCGCTCGACAAGGTCAGCGTCAAGATCCCGGCTGGCACGATGCTGGGTGTCGTCGGCCGGAGCGGCTCGGGCAAGAGCACGCTCACCCGGCTGCTCCAGGGCATCAACCGCGAGTACACCGGCTTCCTCAAGATCGACGGTGTCGAGCTGAAGGAGATCAATCTAACCCATCTCCGCCGCAGTTTCGGCGTCGTACTGCAGGACAATTTCCTGTTTCGCGGCACCGTGCGGGACAATATCACGGCGGGCCGGCCGGGCCTGACGCTGGATGACGTCGTCACGGCCGCGCGCCTGGCCGGAGCCGAAGAATTCATCGAGCGGCTGCCAGCCGGCTACGACACCTTCATCGAGGAAGGGTCGGCAAACCTGTCGGGCGGCCAGCGCCAGCGCCTTGCGATCGCGCGGGCGGTGATCGCCAATCCCAAGCTCATGATCCTGGACGAAGCGACCAGCGCGCTGGACCCCGAGAGCGAGGCCCTCGTCAACGCGAACCTGACCCGGCTGGGCAAGGGACGCACCATGGTGATCGTTTCCCACCGCCTGTCCTCGCTGATCGATTGCGACCAGATCCTGGTGATGGACAAGGGCTCAGTCGTGGACATGGCGCCACACCGTGTGCTGCTGGAACGCTGCTCGATCTACCGCACGTTATGGGCGCAACAGAACCGCCACATGGACCATGGCCGTCCGTCGGCGTCTCTCGTCCCCGTTTCAGCGCAAGGCGACTAGCCCGGTGGTGGAGCTCGTCCTTCTGCAACACGATCCCAACCCAGGCTGCGATACGCCGCCGCTCGCGCGAAACGGAGACCGATGATGGCCGGATTGACCGTGCGTGGTGGTCGGCAGGTCGCGGCTCGAGACGATGCCGCCGCCCTCCCGTCCCTGCTGGATTTCCACTCGCCGACCGGCGCGCTTGGCGTGGCGCCGGTCCTGTTCGCTGCGCGCGGCACGACGTGGGTGGTCTGCTCGCTGGTCGCGGCCTGCTTTGCCGCGGCCGGGCTGATCCCGATCGACAAGGTCGTGACGGCGCAGGGCAAAGTGATCGCGGAGAACCCGACGAGCGTCATCCAGCCACTCGAGACGGCGATCGTGCGGAGCATCGACGTGCGCGAGGGCCAACTCGTCAAACGGGGCGATCTGCTCGCCCGCCTCGACCCGACCTTCGCCACCGCCGACGCGGGGGCGCTGGAGGCCCAGGTCGACAGCTACCAGTCCGAGGTGGACCGGCTGAACGCGGAGGCCGGCAGCCACCCTTACCGCCCCAGCGTGACCAACCAGAATACGCTCATGCAGTCGGCGATCTTCGCCCAGCGCAAGGCCGAAACCGAGTTCAAGCTGCAGAACTACGCCCAGAAGATCGCAAGCATCCAGTCCCAGATCCAGCGCGCGATGTCGGACGTCACCGCCTATAGTGGCCGGCTGCAGATCGCGACCGAGGTCGAGTCCAAGCGGATCGAACTCGAGAAGGACAAAGTCGGCAGCGCGCTCAACCGCCTGTCCGCGACCGACAGCAAGCTCGAGGTGATGCGCGGTATGGAGGGCGCGAAGGCGCAGGCCGTTCAGGGTGCGCGTGACCTCGCCGCGATGCAGGCCGAGCGGGACGGGTATGTGCAGAACCAGCAATCGGCGATCGGCAAGGACCTGACGGACGCCACCCGAAAGCTGAGCGACGCGCGGGAGAACCTCAACAAGGCCGTTCTTCGCCGAAGGCTCGTGGAGATGCGGGCCGAGCAGGACTCGATCGTCTTGAACGTGGCCAAGGTGTCGCCGGGATCGGTCCTGCAGTCTGGCGAGCAGCTCATGTCGCTGACCCCGGCCGACTCGCCGCTGGAGGTCGAGGTGAACATTCCGGGGGCCGATGCCGGGTTCGTCCGCCAGGGCGATCCGGTCACGATCAAGCTCGATGCATTCCCTTACACCCAGTATGGCGGGGCGAGCGGTACGGTCCGGATCGTCAGCCCGGACAGCTTTACCACTAGCCCGGACGACAAAAAGCGGGGCGTGACACCTGGCGGCCCGCAATCCGGCCCGACCTTCTTCATCGGCCGGGTGACGATCGAAGAGACGAGCCTGCATGATACCCCGCCCGGGTTCCGCCTCCAGCCCGGCATGCCGGCGACCTTGGACGTGAAGGTCGGCAAACGGACCGTCTTGGACTACATGCTCGGCCACGTGCTGCCCGTGGCCATGGATGGGATGCGCGAACCCTGATGCGGCCACAGCGGGCGCGGAGTCGGCTATGGCCGGGCTGATCACTCGCTTTGGCGATGCGCTCTTGCCCGGCCGCGCGCTTCGGCGCGCGCTGTCCGACGCTACCCATGGCAAGCTGAACGAGGCGTTCCCCTCCCTCGCGAAAGCCGCCAAGAAGGGAAATGTGCGGGCTCAGTTCTGGGTCGGGAAGGCCTATCTCGAAGGCCGCGGCGTCCCACAAAGCCGGGTGTCGGCGATGCAATGGCTGCACCGTGCCGCGGCCGCGAACGACACCGAGGCCATGGCAGTGCTGGCGGCCTTGTTCCTGACCGGGGCTGCCAAGGGGGAGGCGACCGGGACCGTCTCGGTGTTCGCAGACGGCGGGCGGTCGGAACCCGACTTCGGGGAGGCGTACCGCTGGGCCCTGCCGGCCGCCCGGGCCGGCTCGGGCGACGCGCAGGCGCTGGTCGGCTACCTGCTCACCTCTGGCCCGGAAAGCATGCGTGACATCCCGGCGGCCCTCGATTGGTATCGCAGGTCTGCCGCCGCCGGTTGCCCACAGGGCTCGATGGGCTACGCCCTGGCGATACTCCGAGACGCGAAAGATGAAACGGAGCGAGCGCCTGCCGCGATCGAGATGACCAAAGCGGCCGACGCCGGCCTGCCGCTCGGCATCTATCTGCTCGGCACCATGAAGGAGAGCGGCATCGGGATCGAGCGTGACGTCGCCGGCGCCTCGCGGCTGTATGAACGTGCGGCCGGCATGGGCCTGCGCCAGGGTGCCGCGCGTTGGGGCTTGGCGATGCTGGAGGGGCGCGGCGTTCCAAAGGACGTCGTCAAGGGTGAGAGTTGGTTGCGAAAAGCCGCGCTGGCCGGCGATGCGGAAGCTGCGGCGATGGTCGGCGACCTCTACACCAAGGGGGGGGACCTGCCGCCCAACTATGCCGAGGCGGCGCTGTGGTACACTCGCGCGGCCGAGGAGGGCCACGCCATGGCTGCCCGGGCGCTCGCCATGCTGTATTTGACCGGCGCCGGACTCGCGCGTGACCCCGACGAGGCGGCGAAATGGTTCCGGATCTCGGCCGAACGGGGTGACGCCGAGGCGCGCGGCAGCCTGGCCCAACTCGTGCTGCGGGGGGCCGGGAAGGAGGAGGACCGAGTCCGCACCCGGGAATGGTTCGAAGAGGCGGCGCGACGGGGCGATCTGGTTGCTGCCTTCAATTTCGGCGTGTGCCTCGCTGAAGGCGTGGGCGTCGAGAGGGACGAGGCAATGGCGGCCGAATGGCTGCGCCGTGCCGCCGATGGGGTTGTCAACGCCCAGTTCTGGTATGGCCGTATGCTTGCCGAGGGCCGCGGCGTCGACGCGAACGCCGTCGAGGGCCGGCACTGGATCCAGCGCGCGGCCGAAGCCGGTATGCCCGATGCCCAGGTGATGCTGGGTGAGATGATGGTGAACGGCCGGGGCGGGCCGCGCGACCATGCCGGCGCGCTCTCGTTATTCGAGAAGGCGGCGCAGAAGGACCATACCGGCGCGCAGTTCGCCATGGGCGCGCTGCTGGGCGGCGGCCATGACGTGCCGCAGGATCGGCCGGCAGCGCAAACCTGGTTCGAGAAGGCGGCGGCCAAGAACCATCCGTTCGCCTTGTTGATGCTCGGACGCTACCTGGTCCGTAACCTGGGCGGCACGCAGGATTTCGCCCGCGGCCGGGCGGCGCTGCTCGGCGCGCAAAAGGCCGGCCTGGCCGAAGCCGCCGGGGACCTCGCCGCGCTCGATCAGATGCTTGCCGCACGCGCCGTCCCCCCGCCCGTGCACGCGCTGGCGCGCCCGACCGGGCAGCCCGTGCCCGCGGCGTAAGCTGGCCGCTCCCTCATCCGGCCCCTGAGGAATCGCAAACCCGTGTTGGCGGGCACGCACCCCGCGGAGGCCCTCGTTCACCAGGCCTTCCGCCGCGGCCGGACCGAGCCGGACCCGGCAATCGCGCTGACATGGCTGGACCGTGCGCACCGCCTGGCCCCGAACGACGCGGCCATCGCGCTCGCCCTCGCCAGTGCGCGATTGCAGGCTGGCGCTTTCGCTGCCGCGGCCGCCTTGTTCCAGCAGGTTGCCGAGCGCACCGGCTCGCCCGAAGCCTGGGTCGGCCTCGGCACTTGCGCGCACCGGCTCGGCCGAACGCAGGAGGCCCGCCATAGCGCCGCGGCGGCACTCCGGTGCAGCGTTCCCCAAACCGCCCTCATCACCCTCGCCGATGCGGTCGCAGACGCGTGGTGCGGCCTGACCACCGATGGCGTGCTGATCCTGAGCGCGCCAGCCATCAAGGTGGCGTTGGATGGCGTCCCGCTCCCAGCCCGGCGCAATGCCCGCCGGATCAGCTTGCCCCCAACCTGGCGCACCGCGGGTGAGTTGGCAGTGTACGGCGAGTCGGGTCCCATGCTCGGCAGCCCGCTGCCGGTCCGCCCATTCACCGTGCTCGAAGGCCTGGCCGAAGCCCGGGCCGGGGGCATCGCCGGCTGGGCCTGGTACCCGGCCGACCCCAGCCGCACCCCGCGCGTAACGGCCACCGGTCCGCTGAGCCAGCGCATGGTGCTCCTCACCACCCCAGCGACGGACGTCCAGCTCCTGCGGCCCCTGGCCCGGCCCTGCCGTCTCATGCTCACGGCCGCCGACGTCGCGGCACTTGGCGAACCGGTGTCCTTAACCGGTCCGGATGGCCGCGACCTCCTCGGCAGCCCGCTCGAGCCGGGCCTCGAAGCGCGTGCAGCCGGAGGAGTCGACCGCGCGCGCTTCTCCCCCGTCTGGGCCGACGTCGTCGTCCCGCCACCGACGCAGCGGCTCGACGGCCGGCCGGCGGCGTCCGTCGTGATCCCCGTCTATCGTGGCGCCGCCGAGACGCTCGCGTGCATCGCGTCCGTCCTCGCCGGCACGCCCCGCGGTGTCCGGATCGTCGTCGTGGATGACGCATCACCTGACCGCGCGCTCGCTGCCGCACTCGATCGCCTTGCCCGCCGCGGCCGCATCACCCTGATCCGGTTGCCGCACAATCGCGGCTTTCCAGGTGCGGCCAACGCCGGTCTCCTGGCTTGCGCCGGACAGGATGCGGTGCTGCTCAACAGCGACACGCTCGTGCCGCCCGGCTGGCTCGACCGTCTCCGCAATGCGGCCTACGGCGCGCCTGCCGTCGCAACCGTGACGCCGCTCACCAACGACGGCACGATCCTCGGCTACCCGGATCCGGGTGGTCCAAACCCGATGCCCGGCCTCGCCGCCACCATTGCGCTGGACCGGTTGGTGCAGCGGGCCAATGCGGGGCAGACGGCCGAGGTCCCGGTCGGGGTTGGGTTCTGCCTTTATATCCGCCGGGCCGCGCTGGATGCCGCCGGCCCGCTGCGTGAGGACCTGTTCGCCCAAGGCTACGGTGAGGAGAACGATTTCTGCCTGCGGGCACGCCATCACGGGTTCCACCATATCGCCGCGCTCGACGTGTTCGTCGCCCATGCCGGCGCGACTTCGTTCGGCGGCGCCCGCGAGCACCTGGCCCGCCGCAACGCCTCGATCCTCGAGCGTCTGCATCCCGGGTATGGGGCGCTCATCGACCGTACCGTCGCGAATGATCCGCTCCACTCAGCCCGGCGGCGCATCGACCTCCTGCGCTGGGCCGCCGCGCGGCGGGCAGGGGCCGTCATCCTGGTCACGCACGGCAGAGGCGGCGGCGTCGAGCGGGTCGTGCACGAGCGTGCCGCCGCGGTTGCCCGCGATGGCCTGCGCCCCATCGTTCTCCGTCCCGCACCGGGCGGCCTTCGCGTGGAGGCGCCCGGCGGCGAACCGTTCCCAAACCTGCGGTTCGACATGCCGGCCGGCCTGCCTGCCCTCGTCCGCCTGCTGCGCGCCGATCGTCCCCGCACGGTCGAATTGCATCATCTTCTCGGGCACCACCCCGCCGTCGCCGGGCTCGCTCGGCTACTCCGCGTGGAGGCCGTCAGCGTCGTCCACGATTACGCGCGCTTCTGTGCCCGGATCGCCCTGGTCGGCGCTGAAAGCCGATACTGTGGCGAGCCTGACGTGACCGGCTGCGAGGCCTGCATCGCCGACCTCGGCAGCCTGCTCGAAGACGATACGTCCGTGCCCGACCTGATCGCCCGGTCAGCAAGCGAACTGCGCGGCGCCGACCGGGTACTGGCACCGTCCGACGATGCGGCGACCCGCATCGGGCGGCACTTCCCCGGCCTCCTACCCGAAACGCTGCCGTGGGAGGATGACGCGCGCCTGCCCCCGCTGGCGCCCGCGCCCCGGCGCGGCCCCGTCCGGATCGTCGTCGTCGGCGCCATCGGGATCGAGAAGGGCTTCGAGGTCCTGCTCGCCTGCGCGCGAGACGCGCGGGCGCGCAGCCTGCCGATCGAGTTCGTCGTCGCAGGCTACACCTGCGATGACAAGCGGCTTTTGGCGTCCGGCCCGGTCCATATCACCGGCAAGTATGCGGAGACGGAGGCGACCGAACTCATCCGCGCGCAGCAGGCCCAGATCGCCTTCCTCCCCTCCATCTGGCCCGAGACATGGTGCTTCGCGCTCAGCCGCGCATGGCAGGCCGGCCTGCCCGCGGCGGTGTTCGATCTCGGCGCGCCCGCCGCGCGGGTGCGCCGAACCGGGCGCGGCTGGGTGTTGCCGTTCGGCCTCCCGGCTCGGCCGTTGAACGACACCTTGCTCCGGCTTGCGCCCAGCCGGCCCGCGTCGCAATGTCCGGCGCCCTAACCGACTGACCTGCACGAGATTCGCATGCCCGACAGCGACGTATCGAAGCTGAACAACCTGATCGCTGAGCTCAAGGTCTCCGGCCACACCATGGCGCTCGAGCCGGGCCTGTATTGCGTGTTCAGCCCGCCCGGCAGCGCGGCCCAGTCGGCCGAGACCGGGCTGCCCGCGGTGCGCATCGGGGCCGGGCCGGGCCGGGCCACGGGCCGGGTCGATATCGTCGGCCTGCACGAGGATGGATGGATCGGGCCAGAGTCGGCGACGCTCATCCGGGTCGAGGACGCGCGGTCGAACGTGCTCGTGACCGTGTACCAGGCCAAGGACAGCCGGGCCGACGCGCCACAAATCCAGGTCGTCCGCCTGTCCGGAGAGGCGGTCGCCCCTGCCGCGGGCGAGCCGGCGCAGGTGCCGGGCCCGGCGGTCAGCCTGGCGGTTCCGGCCCAGCCGCGCACGCCGAAGAACGTCAACGTCGTCGCCCACATCTACGGTCTGGGCGACGTGGGCGGCGACCTGGGCGCCTGGATGGGCGAACGCGGCAGCAAGCGCTGGATCGAGGGCTTCGCGGTGGCGCCGGTGGGCG
This sequence comes from Acetobacteraceae bacterium, assembly GCA_965213855.1. GTDB lineage: Bacteria > Pseudomonadota > Alphaproteobacteria > Acetobacterales > Acetobacteraceae > JBBROS01. The sequence continues at coordinate 441,189 of CBDCAA010000008.1, forward strand.
GCGTGCCGCCGGCCGACCTCGAATACCAGGCCGTGCTGGGGCGTGGCTGGCTGAGCCCATGGTCTGCGGGCGGACAGTTCTGCGGCAGCCGGAGCATGGCCTTGCCAATCCTTGGCCTGCGCGTCCGCCTGCGCGGCGCGTCGGCCGAAACGCACCGGGTCGTGCTCTCGGCGACATTCGTGGACGGGTCCGAGGTTGGCCCCGTCTCGGATGGCGACCCGTGCGAGGCGGCAAGCCTGGCCGCCTTGGAGGCGTTCCATCTGGCGTTCGAGCCCGTTGCCGGAGCGTCGACAGCGCCCAAGGCTGCCGCCCGCCGCTCGGTGCCGGCCGCATCGCCGCCGGCCGGAGCCAAGCGGGGCGGCAAGACGGTGCCGCCAGCCCCCGTCAAGGCGTCCCGATCGACGACCCTGGCCAAGGCGAAGGCCATGGTGGCGACGATCCCGCCGCCGGCAGAGAAGGCCGCACCGGCAAGGGCTGCAAAACAAAAACCGGCTCCGGCGCCCAAGCGTTCGCGATAGGCGGAACCCGCAAAAGGCGGCCGCGGCGTTGAACTATTTGTTTGTCCACCAGAACTTCCCTGGCCAGTTCCTCCATCTCATCAAGTCGCTGGTGAAATCGGCCGACAACCACGTCGTCTTCATCACCACGCCGAACGACAACCGCATCCCCGGCGTGCGCATCTTCTGCTACCCCAAGCCGCAGCCGAGCCCCGGCATCCTTGACGATGCCGTGGAGTTCGAGATGATGGCCCGCCGGGCCCGCGCCGTCGAACTGGTCGGGCAGCAGCTGCTGGCCCTCGGCTACGTGCCGGACATCATCATCGGGCACCACGGCTGGGGAGAGATGCTGAACCTGAAGGACGTCTGGCCGGGCGTGCCGGTGCTTGGCTACTTCGAGTTCTTCTACCACGACAGCGGGGTCGACACAGGCTTCGACCCTGAGTTCCCGGTGCGGCCCGGCAGCCTCTCGCGGGTTCGGGTCAAGAACGCGACGAACCTTTTGGCGCTCAGCAATCCCGGCCACGGGCAAACGCCGACGCGGTTCCAGCACTCGACCTACCCAGCCTGGGCACGGGAGCGCATCACCGTGCTGCCCGAGGGGGTGGACCTGGCGGTCTGCCGGCCGAAGCCCGCCGCGCGCCGCCGGCCGCTGGACCTTGCAGGGTTCCGGATCGAGCCGACCGACACGCTCATCACCTACGTCGCGCGTGACCTCGAGCCGTATCGCGGCTTCCATACCATGATGCGGGCGCTGCCCCGCATCCAGCGCCTGCGCGGGGACGTGAAAGTCGTCATGGTCGGTGGCGACGGCGTGAGCTATGGCGGGCGATTGCCGGAGGGCGCGACGTGGCGCGAGCTCTTGCTGCAGGAGGTTGGCGGCGTCATCGATCATGCCCGGGTGCATTTTCCCGGGCGTGTTCCGTACGACCAGTTCCTGGCGCTGCTGCAGCGGTCCGACGTGCACGTCTATCTGACCTATCCGTTCGTGCTGGGCTGGAGCCTGCGCGAGGCGCTCGCATGCGGCTGCGCCATCGTGGCGAGCAGGACCGCGCCCGTGCGCGAGTTTATCTCCGACGGCGAGAACGCGCGGCTGGTCGACTTTCCCGATCCCGCCGCGCTGGCCGCCGGCGTCGCGGAGGTGCTGGACGACCCGGCGCTGGCCCGGCGCTTGCGGGACGGCGCCAAAGCCTCGGCCGAGGCCAATTTCGGCATGGCCCGCTATCTCTCCGCATACCGCGCGCTGATCCGCCATGTGATCGACGCGCGGGGGTAGGTTTGTGCCGCGGTCAGGGCTGGGGCACCTTGCGCCGGCAATTGCACCGAGGATGACGACGATGGTCGAGAACGTGGCCCCGCCCGAGGCCTGGGAGGTTCTGCGGACAGACCCGTCCGCACGTTTGGTGGACGTGCGGACGAACGCGGAATGGGCCTATGTCGGCCTGCCCGACCTGACCGAGGCCGGGCAGGACCCGGTGCTCATCCCATGGCAGATGTTCCCGACGATGCAGGTCAACACGGAATTCCTGTCGCACATGCAACAGGCGGGCCTCACGCCGGAGCACAAGATCTACTTCCTGTGCCGCAGCGGTGTCCGCAGCACCGCGGCGGCGCAGGCTGCACAGGCTGCTGGCTTCCCGCACGCATTCAACATCGCCGATGGCTTCGAAGGCCCGCCTGACGGCGATGGGCACCGTGGCACCGTCGCGGGCTGGAAGGCGGACGGACTGCCCTGGCGCCAACGCTGACCGCTACATGTCGTATTTCACGTGCAGGACGACGAACCACGGGTAGCGTCCATCCACGACGATCCCGGCCGGGTCTGCCAGCGTGCCGGTCGGTGTGACCGGCACGTGCTTCATCGTGACCCCGGCAGAGACGTTGCCGCCGATCACCGACAACTGCCCGGGCCCGGCGGTGACGACCAGGTCGCAATGCCCGAAGAAGCGGGGGGAGGGGAGATTGTCGAACCGCATCGCTTCGGCGCCGGCGCGGCCCAGACAGATCAGATCCCCGGGCTGGGGTGGGTAGGTCTCGGGGCGTTCCGCATCCAGCACGCCCTCGTTTCGGGCGGCGGCGTTGATGTAGTCGGCGTGCAGCGGCGTGTAGGGAAACCGGCTGCCGGCGCCGGACACCCGCATGACGTAGCTGATGAAGGCGGCCGACCAAGCGGGCCCGGTGCGGGAATACGGGGTGCCGCTCTCCGTGTAGCGGCTGCTCCACCCTCCCTCCTGGGCGCCGTACTCCTGGCCCGTCCACCAGTAGTCGGCCACGCGCTGCCAAAGGCCCGGCTGCTGGTCCGCCCGTAGCTCCTTCGGCTCGGCGCCACCGGGCGGATTGTCATCGACCAGGTTGCCCCATGCTCGCCATTCGCGCTGCGCGATGGCGATGGCGTTCAAGCGGCTGAACGGTTCCGGCGGGCTGCGAACATAGGGCGGCAGATGCGGGTCGATCGCGACGAGTCCGGCCGGCTGCGGCGCCGGCGACTGCTGCGTCTGCGCCGCACAGCCGCCCAGGGCCAGCAGCGACGCGAGGCTCATCATCCTCATGCTGTGGCCTGTGGCGCCACTCGGCTCAGGCGCGCTCGGGGAATAGGTGCCGCAGGCCCGACGCCGTCGCGTCGCACCGGCCGCGTTCCGTGATCAGCCCGGTCACCAAGCGCGCCGGGGTCACGTCGAATGCCGGGTTCGCGGCCGGGCTGCCGGGCGGGGCGAGTTGCACCGTCAAGACCTCGCCGTCCGGCGCGCGCCCGGCAATCGTGGTCACCTCGGCTGTGTCGCGCTCCTCGATCGGGATCTCGCGTACGCCGTCCGACACCGTCCAGTCGATCGTACTGGAGGGGGATGCGACCCAGAACGGCACGTCGTTGTCGCGGGCCGCAAGCGCCTTGAGGTAGGTGCCGATCTTGTTCGCCACATCGCCGGTCCGGGTCACGCGGTCAGTGCCGACGATGGCGAGGTCCACCTGGCCGTGCTGCATCAAGTGACCGCCTGCATTGTCCGAGATCACGGTATGGGGCACGCCGTGCTTGCCCAGCTCCCAAGCCGTCAGAAAGGCGCCCTGGTTGCGCGGGCGGGTTTCGTCGACCCAGACGTGCACCGGCACCCCGGCGTTGTGCGCCTTGTAGATTGGCGCAAGGGCCGTGCCCCAGTCGACGGTCGCGAGCCAGCCGGCGTTGCAATGCGTCAGGACGTTGACGGGACCGCTCTTCCGGGCTGCGACCCTCTCGATGAGGACCTGGCCGTGCTCGCCGATCTGCTCGCACTGTGCGACATCCTCCTCGGCGATCAGCCCGGCTTCGGCATAGGCCACCGCCACGCGCTGACCGGGCGGGGTGTTGCGCAGGCGGGTCAGCATGCGGTCCAACGCCCATTGCAGGTTCACGGCGGTGGGCCGGGTCGCCCCGAGAGTGAGGGCCGCCGCCTCCATCGCGGCGGTCGCACTGTCCTCACGAATGGCCAGCGCGAGCCCATACGCCGCGACGGCGCCGATAAGCGGCGCACCCCGCACCTGCATGGACCGGATCGCGTGCGCGGCCGACGATAGTCCGGTCAGGCGAACGATCTCCAGCGACCAAGGCAACCTGGTCTGGTCGATGATCTTGACCGTCCAACGATCGGCCTCGTCGACCCAGACCGACCGGTAGGCCTCGCCATCGATCCGCATCCGCCTGACTACCCCAAAAGCGCCGTCATAGCCCTGCCGGTGGGCAATCGCCAGATCAGGTCTGGCTGTCGACCGCCTGGACAAGCCGCACCCACTCCTCCGGGAGCCGCTCCGGCTCCCCGAAGCGATTGCGGAGGTCTGCCGTCAGCCACGCCTCGAACGGCTGCGTGTCCAAAAGCGCGTTCGCGTGCGGCGATGCAAATGCCCAATCCATACACGTCATAATGCTGCCCGACGCCCGGAGTTGCGACCAAGGTCCAGCGGGGGGCAGCCATGTGCAACCGTGATCGCCGACCGTGCCCTATGACCGAGCGCCCGCCATCACCATGCGTGCCAAATGCAGGCCCAGGCAGCGGTGCAGCTGTTCGACCATTTTGCGCCGGTCGGACCGCGCTGTGCGCTCGAGGTCGATCTGGCCATCGTTGACCCAGCTGTGCATCAGGTCGAACCGGTGGAACAGGAGCACACCTGGAAGCGATGCCGTCTGCTGCAGCGCCTGAGTGTAGGGGTCTAAGTTGCTGTTCGTCTGCAGGAAGCGGCTGTATTGCGGATCGATCAGAACGAGGTCGGCGCCGGCTGCCTCGACCGCCTCGGCGCCCGCGGACAATGTCTGCCCGAACTCGCCCGGCGGGGTGTTCCGCACCGCTTCCACGGTGCCGGTTTGCCACAGGACCAGTTGGAAGCTGCCCGCTTTGAGTTCGTTGCGCATGGCATCGAGCATCTCGACGGCCGATAGCCCGCGCCCGCCGCGCAGCACGACCTCAACCTTCAGCCCGGGCACCGCGGCCTGCAATGCGTTCGCCATCTGGCGCGGGAAAGCGGCTTCGCTGCCCTGCGCGCTCAGCTCTTGGGCCGGCGGAATCGTCGCGGCGGGGACGCGGGTCAGCGCTTGGTTCGTCAGCGTGCCTTGCTGCAGCGATGCGTCCGGCCCGAACATCGTCGCCGAGCCGACAGCCAGCACACGCAATACCCCATCGGGCTTCAGCACGGGTGAGACGCTCGGCAACGCCGAGATCGGCCCGGCCACATCCTCATCGGCCTGACATGGGTCCACCGCTGCGGTCGCTTGCGTCTTCCCCGCGCCAACCCCAACGGCAAGCATGACCAAAGCACCCAAGAAGAAACGTCGCACGGTCATGTCACCTTCGCGTTACCAGCATGCGTCATCTCCGGCAAGTCAACTGTCGTCGCCACTCGTTCCTCTTTGTGCGCGGTAAGTGGCCGTGCGCCAGACCGGCCCTTCTCGCGATACCATGCCGTCAGCGCCGCGACGCCCACGAGCGCCACCGGGCCGGCGAGGTTCACGACGGCCTGGCCAAGCCAGCCGCCCTGCTCCTCCATCACCAGCCGACCGAGGAATGACAGGAAGATCCCGGAGCAGAACACCGGCAGGGAGTGCTGGCCGCAGATCACGAACGCCGCCGCCCACCGCGTGCGCAGCCAGTGCGCGTCGAACGGCACCAGGCGCACCACCCCCCACATCAACGCCAGGATCGACAGCAGCCGCATCGGGTGCATGCCTTCCTTGTCCACCAGCAGCAGTGCCCGGGCCAGGACGCGCGGCACGCGGGCGCTCACGTCGTCGCTGGGCCAGATCAGCCAGACCAGCGCCAGGCCGAACGCGATGACCAGCCCCGCGCCGAGGTCGATCACCCAGGTCGGCAAGGGCGGGCGCAGGCTGTGGCGGGACAGCAGCGCGCCCAGCACAAACAGGAACTGCCAGCAGAGCGGGTTGAAGTACCAGCCGTCGTCGGTCCACGACGGCAGGTTCCAGCCGAACGTGCGCGCCGCCACATACAACGCGAACGACAACCCGCCCATGACCCAAGGCCACCGCAGCAACGGCAGCAGGAGCGAGAAGAACGCCAGCAGCATGACGTACATGGGCAGAATGTTGAGGTAGGCAGGCTGGAACGTCAGGAGCAACGCCTGCAGCAGGGCGCGGTACGGCGCATCGGCAAGCACGTCGAGATGGATCTCATCGAGGTAGTCGGCACGGTCCAGCGCCGTGGCCGAGTAGGAGACTTGGGCAGAGAAGACGACGAACAGGAAGATATGCGCGATATACAGCGTCCAGGCGCGGCGAAGCACGTCGGCGCCCGCGAACAGCCAGCCGTTGCGGTCGTAGCTGCCGCCATAGGCGATCGCGGCCGCATAGCCAGCCAGCAGCACGAAGATCTCGGTCGCGTCGCATAGTGCGAAGTTCCGCAGCGAGAACTGGGCGACCCAGTTGCCGGGAATGTGGTCCATGAAGATCCACCACAGCGCCAGGCCGCGGAAAAAGTCGACCCGTAGGTCACGATTGGGGCCGCTCTGGATCACCGCAGCCTCCCGCATCGAACGCGACGGCTGACATATGGTCTCTCTCGGCGAGATCAAAGGGTCGCGGCGATCCGTTCCACATCGAGCGCCGCCTGTGTCGTCGGGTGCCGCGTCAGCAGCAGCGCCTGGTGGCGGATGGTGGCCGGCACGCGGGGGTCGCGCCGGATGCCGCCGAGGAAGGCCGGCGCGGCGCCAAGAAAGCTCGTGCAGACCCGGGCGAGGACGGTCGCCGTGCGGTCCGCCGCCGCCGCGGTCGCTGCCTGGTTCACGACCAGGCGGACGTCCCCGCCCGGGCGGTCGGCTGCATGCAGCTTCAGCGTGGCGTAGGCATCGGTCATGCTGGTGGGCTCGTCGGTCGCGAGCACCAGCAGCACGTCCGCCCAGGCCGCCGTCTGCCGGACCGCGCCATCCAGCCCGGCGCCAAGGTCCAGCAGGACGTGATCGTAGCGTGCCGCCTGACTGCCGAGCAGGCCCAGCACACGCTCGAGCGTGGACGCATCGAGCGACGCGAGGGCGCCCGATCCGCTACGCCCGGCCAGCACGTCGAACTCGCCCGGCTCGAACCGATGGATCGCATCGTCGAACGAGACACCGCCTGCCAGCACGTGGCCCAGGTCATGCCGGGTCGCGAGGCCGAGCTGGATGTCGACGTTGGCGAGGCCGAAATCGGCATCGAACAGCAGGACGCGGCGGCCCCGCCGGGAGAGCGCATGCGCGAGCGTGATCGCGAACCAGGTCTTGCCGACACCGCCCTTGCCGGACGCGATGGCGAGAAAGCGGCGCGGCGCGGCGCCGGCGAGGGCGGACGCGCCCATCAGGCGGCCTTCTGTTGCGGCGCGGCAGCGAGGCGGTTGGCGATCAACCCCGGAGTCGCGGGGGTCAGCCCGTCCGCGGCACCCGGGCCGATGCCAGCCTCGGCCAACGCCAGGCCAGACGCGGCGGCGGCCAGAACCCCGCCCAGCCGGCGCGACACGTCCAGCCGGGTCGCGACCAGGAAGACGGCACCGGCGGCCTTGAACGCGGCAGCGGTGTCGGCCGCCTCCGCCGCGTCGAGTCCGGCTGGCAGGACCAGCGCCGTCGACGCGCCGGCCGTGGCCGCGAGGCTCGCGATCTGCGCCTGCTGGCTGGGGGAGAACGGATCGATCCCCGGCGCGTCGATCAGCACCGGGGCGCCCCCGGGTCGGCGGCACAGCGCGCGGGACAGGGTGAGCGCGTCGGGCGCCACGATCAGCATCACACCCAGCAGGCGCGTGAACGCTGCCAGCTGCTCCGCCGCCCCGGCCCGGTCCCCATCCGTCGTAATCACCATCGGTGTCGTTCCTTGCAGCACGAGCCGTGTGGCCAGCCGTGCGACTGTGAGCGTCTTTCCAGCTCCCGGCGCACCGGCCAGGAGGAGCGGCGGGCCCAGCGGCCCGGTATCGATCAAGGCGAACCGGATGGTGGCCGAGAGCGCCGCGGCCATCGCGTCCGCCCCCGGATGCGCCGCGATCTGCGACGCGAGCGCCCCGGGCACGCCATGCCATCGCAGCCGGTCCAGCACCGCCGGGTCGGGCCGCGGCAGGGCAGCCTGGGCCGGCTCCAGTGCAGCCGTCACTTCCACCCCGCCGGCAACCCGGCGGGTCGCCAGGATCAAGCAGTCGGCGCCAAGTTCGGCCCTGATCTGCGCCATGGCGGCGGCAACGGTGGCCGCACGGAAAAGCTTCAGCCGCATAGACAGAACTTAGGGAGAACACATTGTCAAAAGGTTAAAGGGACGGACCAGTCCCGGCACGCCCGCCCGCTACTCGCCCGACAGGTCCCGGCGCCGCTTCTCCAGCTCCTCGCTGTATCGGCGGAGCGCATACTGCTCGGTCAGCACGCCGATCACCCGCATCGTCTCTGCGCTGTCGACTACCGCGAGCGCGTCGCTCTCGGCCGTTTCGAACATCTGCACGGCCTCCTTGATACTCATCTGCGGCAACAGCACGGTCTTGCGGTGGTGCACGATGTCGGCGAGCGACACCGCCTCGTCCGGGGCCGAGTGCGCCTCGCTGGTGGCGAGGATGCCGGCGTAGCGATCCGCCTGGTCGGTCGCGACCACGCGGGCGACGCTGCCGAGGGCGAAGCTGCGCCGAAACGTCTCGAGCGACATGTCGAGCGGCACCCGGCGGAATTCGCGGCGCATCATGCGGCCAACCGTCAGGTTTCGCATCCAGCCGACGTCGACGGCGCTGCGGATCGCCTCGCCGCGCAGGTGGAAGCGCCACGTGGCGAAACTATAGCCGAACGTGCGCCGCACCGTGATCGCGGAGACGACGCTTGCCGTCAGCACCGCGACCGTCATCGGCAGGGATCCGGTGCTCTCCAGTGCCAGCAGCGACATGGTCAGCGGACCGCCGACCACGGCCGTCGCGAACGCGCTCATGCCCACCAGGGCGCAGACGATCGCCGGCAGCGCCTGCACCACCAGCACCAGCGCGAGCAGCCCGGCGAACAGCTTGCCCAGCAGCGCGCCGAGCAGCAGCGACGCGAAAAACAGCCCGCCGCGGAACCCGGAGCCGATACTGACCGCCGAGGCCACTGACTTCAGAACGATCAGCACCGCGATATGCTGCAGCCCATAGGGCGCGTCGAACGCGACCCGCAACGCGCTGTGCCCGGACGACAGCACGGCCGGGGTCACCAGCGCCATCGCGCCCACCGCCAGGCCCCCCATCCCCGGGCGCAGCCAGCCCGGCACCCGGCTGCGGCGAAACAGCTCCTCCACCAAGGTCACGCCGCGCATGATCGCGATCCCGCCAAGGGCGGCCAGCATGCCAAGGGCAAGGATCGGCACGTAGTCGATCGCCTCGATCGAGGAGGGCACCCGGATGTCGAACTCGCTGCCGCCGACGAGCACGCGCATGACCGAGACCGCGCAGATGGCCGACATCACCACCGGCGCGAGCGTCGCCAGCGAGTAGGTGCCGATCACCAGCTCGAACGCATAGAAGGCGCCGGTGAGCGGGGCGTTGAACGCCGCCGCGATCGCGCCCGCGGCGCCGCAGCCCACCAGCAACCGCTGGTCGTTGCGGCGAAGCCGGAAGGCGAAGCCGAGCCGCGACGCGAGGGCGGAGCCGATCTGGGTGTAGCCGGCCTCGAGCCCGACCGATGCGCCGACGCCGTTCGACCACAGCGTCTGCGCGACGACGATCAGGCTGTCTTTCAAGGAAACGCGCCCGCCATATAGCGCGTTCGCCTCGATCGGGTCGATCACACGGCCGGGCCGCCACCGGTTCAGCGCCCAGGTCGACACGCCCAGGACGAGGCCGCCGACGCAGGGGACGGCCAGCGCGAGCTGCCAGGGCACCGTCGTCAACGCCGACAGGAACTGCCCGGCATCGAACCGGAACAGCAGCTGGTGCATCAGCTGCGCCCCCTCCTGCATTGCAACCACCGTCAATCCCGAGAGCAGGCCGATCGCGGCGGCCAGCAGGACGAGCCAAATCTCGTCCGCCCGCACCATGGCCCGCAGCGCCTGGGGAACATGGGCCACAGCCTGCTTGATGGGGCGCCGCGCGCGCGCCGCAGCCGCCACCGACGAGACCGGGGCAATGGGGGCGCTGCTCAACGACGGAGGCGGCATGTGGCGGTGGGCCGTGTCGGACTGGAAGCCCCATTCATGCGGCCGCCGGCCCTGGCGATCAATGCGCTGGGACGGGTGAAACGTGAATAAACTGTAACTTTGTGTTGGTCAGCGTTCGGCGGTGGTTCCCGGTCCTGGCGGGTCGCCTCGAGATCATCCTCGATGAACGCTGCGACCAACGCGTCGAGGTCCTCGTGCGCACTGAAGCCGAGCGCCTGCGCCCGCTTCGGCGCGAACGCCGCAGGCCAGCCGCCAACGATCCCCGCGACCGCCGGGTCGGGCGCGCGGCGAACGAGGGCGGAGGCGCCCGGCCGCGCGCGGTCGAGTGCCGCCAGCATCTCGCCGACGGCGACACACAGGCCCGGCGGGTTGACCCCTCGGTCGGATCCCATCGGCGCCGTATCCATCGTCGCCGCATGGAGCAGCCAGTCGACCGCCCGGCGCGGACTGCAGATCCAGACCTTGAAGCCGTCCGGCACCGGCAGCTCCGTCGAGAGGCCGAGCAGCGGCTCGCGCAGGATGGCGCTCACGAAGCTGCTGGCGGCCTTGTTCGGCCGCCCGGGGCGAATCACGACCGTCGGCAGCCGGATCATGACCGCGTCCAGGAACCCGCGCCGGGTCGCATCGGCCAGGAACAACTCGGCGGCGGCCTTCTGCGCGCCGTAGGAGTTGGTGGGAACCTGCCGCGCGTCGTCGTCCAGCACCGCGTCCTGCCCGCCGCCGAAGCTCGCGACCGAGCTGGTGAACACGACGCGCGGCGGCGTCGGCAACGCGCGGCACGCATCGATCACCGCGTCCGTCCCGCGCACGTTCACGGCCCGCCCCAGCGCGTAGTCCGCCTCCGCAGCCGCGCTGACCACGGCGGCCAGGTGGAACACCACGTCGGTCTGCGGCGGGATGGCGCTTGTCGGCAGGGTCGTGAGATCGCCGCCCAGGGAGCGCACCGGGAACGGGGCATCGGGCACGGGTGGCGGCTGCAAGTCGAACAGGGTCAGGCTGCTGACCGGCGCCGCGCCGAGCGTGCCGCCGGCGGCGAGGCGCGCGGCGACCTTCCGGCCCAGGAACCCGGCCCCGCCCAGGATCGTGATGTGCATGGCTGCTCCCGCGTTCGCGACGCACTCAGCACTATCGCCCGGCCCGCCGCCGCGCAAATCTGCGCCATGCCGTTCGACCAACCCTTTCGCTTGCTCATGAATGCCCGGCACGGGGTCCCGGGCGTGGTCACCCTCAACGCTGCCGGCTTCCGTCGTGCCGTCGCGGAGATCACCGCCTGGCCGGGCTACGCGCCGACACGGCTGGTTGCGCTGCCCGCGGTCGCCGCCCAGGCAGGCGTGGCGGCGATCCACATGAAGGACGAGTCGGGCCGGTTCGGGCTCGGCAGCTTCAAGGCGCTCGGCGGCGCGTATGCGGTGCTGGGCGTGCTCCGCGCCGCGCTGGCGCGAGCCGGCGGCCCGGCTCACGCCACCGCGGCCGCGCTCGAGGCCGGCGCCCACGCCGCGGCGGCGCGCGCGGTGACGGTCTGCTGCGCGACCGACGGCAACCATGGCCGCAGCGTCGCGTGGGGCGCGCAGCGGTTCGGCGCCCGGTGCGTGGTCTTTGTGAACGCCGCGGTGAGCCAGAGCCGGGCAGACGCCATCGCCGCCTATGGCGCCGAGATCCGCCGCGTGCCTGGCACCTATGACGACGCGGTCCGTGCCGCCGCCGAGGCCGCCGAGCGGGAAGGCTGGACCACCGTTTCCGACACCTCCTGGCCGGGCTACACCGAAATCCCGCGCGAGGTGATGCAGGGTTACCGGCTGATGGTCGACGAGGCGCTGGACCAGGTGCCAGATCCGCCCACGCATATCGTCATCCAGGCGGGCGTTGGCGGCGTTGCGGCGGCCGTGGCGGTCCATGCCCGGTCACGCCTGCCGAAAACGCCGATGCTGGCGATCGTCGAGCCGGACCGGGCCGCCTGCCTGCTGCTGAGCGCCGAGGCCGGGGCGGCGACCGTGGCGCCAGGCGCGCTCGAGACGGTGATGGCTGGCCTGGCCTGCGGCGAGCCGAGCCTGCTCGCCTGGCAGGAGCTGGATCGGTCGGCCTCCGCGTTCCTCGCCATCCCCGATGCGGCGGCGATCGAAGCGATGCGGCTGCTGGCCGGGCTAGGCGTGGTGTCGGGGGAGTCGGGCGGGGCCGGGCTCGCCGGGTTGCTGCTCGCGGCAGGGGCGCCGGCTGCCCGGTCGGCGCTTGGGCTTGGAGCGGACAGCCGGGTGCTGCTGTTCAACACCGAGGGTGCGACCGACCCGGTCCTGTATGCGAGCCTGGTCGCATGATCCTCAACACCGTCCGGATGGGCGAGGGACCGCCCGTGGTCCTCCTGCACGGGCTGTTCGGTGCCGCCAGCAACTGGGGCCGGGTGCAGCGAATCCTCGCGCCGGAGCACAGCGTGCTGGCGATGGACGCGCGCAACCACGGCGCCAGTGCGCATGATCCGACGTTCGATTATCCCACCATGGCCACCGACGTGCTGGACACGCTGGACGCGCAGGGGGTCTCCGCGGCCGCGGTGCTCGGCCACTCGATGGGCGGCAAGACGGCGATGACGATGGCGTTGCGGGCGCCGCAGCGGGTCACACGGCTGATCGTCGCCGACATCGCGCCCGTTCCGTATGCTGTCCACTTCCGCGCGCTCGTGGGTGCCATGCTGGCGGTCCCGCTCCGCCCGGGGCTGACCCGCGCCGAGGCGAACGCGCTGCTCGCCCCGGCCGAACCCGACCCGGGCGTGCGGTCCTTCGTGCTGCAGAACCTGCGCTTCGGCGCGACGCCGGATCAGCCGCCGCGTTGGCGCAACGGCCTGGCCGAGATCGCCGCCGGGCTGCCCGCAATCGCCCAGGGCGTGTCAGGGGGGCCTGACGGCGAGACCTATCCCGGTCCGGTCCTGGTACTGCGCGGCGAACGCTCCGGCTATGTCCAGCCGGAACACCGGCCGGCGTTCCGGGCGCTGTTCCCAAACGCGCATTTCGCGACCTTGCGCAACGCCGGGCACTGGCTGCACGCGGATGCGCCGGAGGCGTTCAACACGACGGTGGCGGCATTCTTCCGGCCGGCGCCCGGCTGACCGCGGGTCATCGAAGGCCTGCGAAGAACGAGCGCAGCAACGCACCGCACTCGCCCTCGCGCAGGCCGCCCATCACGTCCGGACGGTGCAGGCAGCCAGGCTGCTCGAACACGCGCGGCCCATGGTCGACGCCCCCGCCCTTCGGGTCGTAGGCGCCGAACACGACCCGGGCGATGCGGAAATGAACGGCGGCGGCGGCGCACATGGGGCACGGCTCGAGCGTCACGACGAGGGTGCAGCCGGGCAGGCGAGACGTGCCAAGCCGGGCCGCGGCCGCCCGCAACGCCAGCAGCTCGGCGTGGGCGCTGGCGTCGCACCCACCCTCGACCCGGTTGCCGCATGCGGCGAGCACCGCGCCACCGGCGTCCAGCACCACCGCGCCGACCGGCACCTCGCCCCGCGCCGCGGCCGCCCCGGCTTCCTGCAGCGCCAAGTCCATCGCCTCAGCCGTCGCAGTCATCCGAACCGCCATTCCCTGAACCGCCATCCTGAACCGCCCTGGCGGGCACTGCTTGCCCTCCGGGCCGCCGCGGGGCTACTGACCGGCCCATGAGCTCGCGCATCAAGCCGCTGATCGGAGTCACCCTCGACGCCGAACCGCCCGGTGGATACTCCAAATACCCTTGGTACGCGCTCCGCGCCAACTACGTCCATGCGATCGAGGCAGCGGGCGGCCTCGCGGTGGCGCTCCCGCATACGGTCGGGCTGGCACCGCTGCTGCTGGACCGGATCGACGCTCTGGTCGTCACGGGCGGCGCGTTCGACGTCGATCCCTCCCTCTATGGCGTCGCCGACCGTCACGCGACCGTGACCCTGAAGGAGGAGCGGACCGCAGCCGAATTGGCGCTTGTGCGCGGCGCGCTGGCGCGCGACATGCCGGTCCTGGGGATCTGCGGCGGCCAGCAGCTGCTCGCGGTGGCCCTTGGCGGCACGCTGCTGCAGCACATCCCGGACAGCGTCGAGAACGCGCTGGAGCACGAGCAGACGACCCCGCGCGACCAGGCCAGCCATGACATCGCCATTGCGCCGGGCACCCTGCTCGCCCGGATCGCCGGGGCGGACACGATGCGGGTGAACTCGGCGCACCATCAGGCGGTGCGCGAGGCGGGACGCTTCGCCGTGGTGAACGCGGTGGCGCCGGACGGGGTCGTCGAAGGCATCGAAGACCCGCGCTACGGCTTCGCGCTGGGCGTGCAGTGGCATCCGGAGTTCCTGATCGACCCGGCAGACGCGCGCATCTTCCAGGCCTTCGTCGCGGCCGCCGGCGGGTGAGCGACGCGGAGCCCAGCGCCGAGCCTGAAGCCGAGCTTGAGGCCGGGCCTGAAGTCGGGCCCGGCCGCCGCGGCGAGCGCATCGCCAAGTGGCTGGCGCGCGCCGGGGTGGCGAGCCGACGCGATGCGGAGAAGCTGCTGACGGAGGGCAAGGTGGTCGTGAACGGCCACCGCATCGAACACCCGGCGACCTTCGTCCAGCCCGGCGACACGGTCCTGGTGGGCGGAAAGCCGGTGGCCGCACCGGACCGCACGCGGCTGTGGCGCTACCATAAGCCGGAAGGGCTGGTGACGACGCACCGCGACCCGGAGGAACGGCCCACGGTTTTCCAGAAGCTTCCGCCCGGGCTGCCCCGGGTTGTGAGCGTCGGGCGGCTCGATCTCGGCAGCGAAGGGCTGCTGCTGCTGACCAACGACGGCGCTCTGGCGCGGCGGCTCGAATTGCCCGCCAATGGTTGGATCCGCCGCTACCGCGCCCGCGCCTGGGGTCTGGTCGAGCCCTCGGCGCTCGCCCGCCTCGCCGATGGCCTCACCATCGAGGGCGTGCGCTACGGCCCGATCGAGGCGACCTTGGAGGTTCGCAAGGGCGAAAACGTCTGGATCGCCGTCGCGCTGAAGGAGGGGCGCAACCGCGAAGTCCGGCGGGTGCTCGCGCATCTCGGGCTGCAGGTGAGCCGGCTCATCCGCGTCGCCTACGGCCCGTTCCAGCTCGGCCACCTGGCCCGCGGCGCCGTCGACGAGGTGCCGGGGAAGGTGCTGCGGGAGCAGCTGCCATCGGTCACATAAGGCGTCGCTGATGCGCATCGTCGCCGGCGCCTGGCGCGGCCGACGGCTGGAGGCGCCGCCCGGGGAGGGGACCCGCCCGACCGCCGACCGCGTGCGGCAGGCGCTGTTCGACCGCTTGTGGCACGCGCCCTGGGCCGGTCGCGCCGCCGTCGAGGGCGCGCACGTACTGGACGCATTCGCCGGCACCGGTGCGCTCGGGCTGGAGGCGCTCTCCCGCGGCGCGGCGGCGGCCGTCTTCATCGAGCGCGACCGCGCGGCGCTTGCGGCGCTGCGGGCGAACGTTGCCGCGTGCGGTGGGGCGGCGCGGTGCCGCGTGCTGCCCGCTGACGTGCTGCGGCCGCCGCCGGGGGTGCCTTGCGGGCTGGTGTTCCTCGATCCGCCATACGGCCAGGGCCTGGCCGCGCCCGCCCTGGCCGTGCTGCAGGCGGCGGGATGGATCGCGCCCGGCGCGCTGCTGCTGCTGGAGGTTGGACGGGACGAGCCCGCGCCAGCGGGCGAGGTGCTCGCATCGTTCGCTGCCGGCGCCGCATCCGTCTACGCCATGCGCGGCTGACCTGCGGCACCGGCGCGCTCTACCCGGGCCTCCGTGGACCGCAGGCCGGGTTGTCGCGGCCCCGGGCGGTCGCCTAGGGTCGAGCGGTTTGCCAAGCGCGCGATGTCGAGATTGAGGGACGACCGTCCACCGGCGGCGAGTGCGGCCGACACATGGCCGGCGCTACGGGCGATGGTGGCGTGGGAACGCCAGATTGGCCGATGGGCGGAGCGCCGCGCCTGGACGGTGTTCGTGCACGAGTTCGTCCGGTTCGGGGTGAAGCAGGCGTGGGCATGCCTGTTCGGCGGGATCATGCTGGCGCTGCTGTTGGGTACTCACGTCTGGTATCCGCCCGGCGCATGGTTGGCGCGGTATGATTTCCTGACCATCGCGGCCCTGCTGGTGCAGCTGGGCATGCTGGCGACCGGGCTGGAAACCCGCGAGGAAGTGCGCGTGATCCTGCTGTTCCACCTGGCCGGGACGGTGATGGAAGTGTTCAAGACCGCCGCCGGTTCCTGGGTCTATCCGGAGCCGAGCGTGCTGCGCGTCGGCGGCGTGCCGCTGTTCACCGGCTTCATGTACGCCTGTGTTGGCAGCTACATCGCCCGTGCATGGCGCGTGTTCGCGTTCCGATTTTCGGGACATCCGTCGCTGGCGGCCATGACTGCTGGCAGGCGCGGTTTACCTGAACTTCTTCACGCATCATTTCATCTGGGACGTTCGGCCGCTTCTTTTCGTCGCGTCCGTGGTGCTGTTGGGACAGGGCTGGATTTACTATCGCATTCGCCGGGCATACCGGCGCATGCCGCTGCTGCTCGGCCTGGTGCTCGTCACGCTGTTCATCTGGCTCGCGGAGAATGCGGGCACCTACGCACGGGCTTGGGTCTATCCCAACCAGGACCATGGGTGGGCGCCGGTTGGCCCGGGCAAGCTCGGGGCGTGGTATCTGCTCGTGCTGGTCAGCTACACGTTGGTCGCGCGCGTGCATGGGGTCGGCGGGATCGGGCGGGCCAAGCTGCCGAGGCTCGGTTGAGCGTCGCTGGCCGGAGCGCCGCGCTCAGGGCGGTTTCGAGGCGTCGAGCGCCGCCTGTAACGTGTAGGCGGCCGCCATGCCATCGACCATGGCCGCCCGCTTCTTTCGGCTCATGTCCAGCTCGGAAATGAGCATGCGGTTCACGGCGGCGCTCGAGAGGCGTTCGTCCCAAAGGGCGGCTGGAAGGCCCGTCAGGTCGGAGAGCGCGAGCGCCCAGTCGCGGGCAGCTTGGGCAGCGGGTCCGGCGGTGCCGTCCATCGACAGGGGATAGCCGACGACGAACCCGCCCGCCTGCTCGGTGCGGGCGAGGCCCATCAGACGGGCCGCGAGGGCACCGAGCTTGCCGCGGGGCAGGCCGCCCCAGGGGGAGGCGAGCATGAGCCCGACGTCGGAGAGCGCGACGCCGACCGTCTTGCTGCCGGGGTCGAGCCCGATCAGCCGGTGCTGCCGGGGCAGCGCGGCCCGCAGCGCCGCCATGTTGATCAAGGGCATGGGGGCCGGTATCACACGGCTTCAACCCGCACGACTAGGACCTGCATGTCGCTCGACCCCGCGACCGTTCGGCGAATCGCGAAACTCGCCCGCCTGCACCTCGACGAGGCCGACGTGCCGCGCCTGCAGCAGGAGCTGAACGGCATCCTCGGCTGGATCGAGCAGCTGAACGCGGTCGACGTCGACGGTGTCGAGCCGCTGACCGGCGCCGCGGCGATGGCGATGCGCATGCGCGACGATGTCGTGACGGACGGGAACCTGCGGGAGGCCGTCCTGTCGAACGCGCCGGACCGCGAAGGCGCATTCTACGGCGTCCCGAAGGTGGTCGAATGACGGCGTTCACCCTCTGCTCCGCCCGGGTTGCCCTCCGGGCCAAGGCGATCAGCGCGGTCGAGCTGACCCGGTCGCACCTGGACGCCATCGAACGCCTCAACCCGGCGCTCAACGCCTACATCACCGTCACCGCCGAACAGGCGATGGACCAGGCCCGCGACGCCGACCGGCGCCGGGCCGAAGGCGACGACGCGCCGCTTCTGGGCCTGCCGATCGCCAACAAGGACCTGTTCTGCACCGAGGGCGTCCGCACCACGGCCGGCAGCCGCATCCTGTCGCCGTTCGTGCCGCCCTACGAGAGCACCGTCACCGCCAACCTCCTGCGGGACGGCGCCGTCTTCCTGGGCAAGACCAACCTCGACGAGTTCGCGATGGGCTCGTCGAACATGACGTCGGCATTCGGGCCGGTGACGAACCCATGGTCACGCGGCAATGCGCGGCTCGTGCCGGGCGGCTCCTCCGGCGGGTCCGCGGCGGCCGTCGCGGCCAGCCTGTGCCTCGGCGCGACCGCGACCGACACCGGCGGCTCCATCCGCCAGCCGGCGGCGTTCTGCGGCATCGCCGGCCTCAAGCCGACCTATGGCCGCTGCTCCCGCTGGGGGATCGTCGCCTTCGCCAGCTCGCTCGACCAGGCCGGTCCGATGGCCCGCACGGTCGAGGACTGCGCCGTGCT
This sequence comes from Acetobacteraceae bacterium, assembly GCA_965213855.1. Classification (GTDB taxonomy): domain Bacteria; phylum Pseudomonadota; class Alphaproteobacteria; order Acetobacterales; family Acetobacteraceae; genus JBBROS01. The sequence continues at coordinate 459,495 of CBDCAA010000008.1, forward strand.
GCTGGGCAGCATGTCCGGGTTCGACCCGAAGGACTCGACCAGCGCCGATCTGGCAGTGCCGGACTTCGCCGCCGCCTGCGCGCGCGGCGTCAAGGGCCTGCGGATCGGCGTCCCGCGCGAGTATCGCAGCGACGGCATGGCGCCGGAGATCGCCGCATTGTGGGAACAGGGCCTGGCCTGGTTGCGCGATGCCGGAGCGGTCATGGTGGACTGCTCCCTGCCACACACGCAGTTCGGGCTCGCGACCTACTACATCGTGGCGCCGGCCGAGGCGTCGTCCAACCTCGCCCGCTACGACGGCGTGCGCTACGGCGCGCGGGTCGATGGCGCGGACCTGCTGGAGCTGTACGAGCGCACCCGCGGCGAAGGCTTCGGCGAGGAGGTCAAGCGGCGCATCATGATCGGCACCTACGTGCTCAGCGCCGGCTACTACGACGCCTACTACCTCAAGGCGCAGAAGGTCAGGGCATTGATGCTGAAGGACTTCACCGACGTGTTCGCGACCGTGGACGCGATCGTGACGCCCACCACGCCCACCGCCGCCTTCCCGCAGGGCGAGAAGATGGACGACCCGGTGACCATGTACCTGAACGACCTCTTCACCGTCCCGGCCAACATGGCCGGCCTGCCCGGCCTGTCGGTGCCGGCCGGGCTGAACCAGGACGGTCTCCCGCTCGGGTTGCAGGTGCTGGGCAAACCCTTCGATGAGGAGACGGTGTTCGCCGTCGGCGCCGCGATCGAGCGCGCCGCCGGGTTCCGCGCGGCGCCGGAGTTCCACGCATGAGCTACACGCTGCAGGGCGCCACGGGCACGTGGGAGATCGTCGTCGGCCTCGAGGTGCACGCCCAGGTCGTCAGCCAGGCCAAACTGTTCAGCGGTGCCTCGGCCACCTATGGCGGCGAGCCGAACACCCATGTGAGCTTCGTCGACGCCGCCTTCCCAGGCATGCTGCCGGTGATCAACCGCGAATGCGTCGCCCAGGCCGTCCGCACCGGGCTGGGTCTCAAGGCCGAGATCAACCTGGTCAGCCGGTTCGACCGCAAGAACTACTTCTACGCCGACCTGCCACAAGGCTATCAAATCAGCCAGTTCGCGCATCCCGTTGTCGGCAAGGGTGAGATTGAGATCGAACTCGCCGACGGCAGCACCCGGCAGATCGGCGTCACCCGCCTGCACCTGGAGCAGGACGCGGGCAAGTCGCTCCATGACCAGAGCCCGACGAAGAGCTTCATCGACCTCAACCGCTCCGGCGTCGCGCTGATGGAGATCGTCAGCGAGCCCGATATCCGCTCCCCCGAGGAGGCCGGCGCCTACCTGCGCAAGCTGCGCACGATCCTGCGCTACCTCGGCACCTGCGACGGCAACATGGAGGAGGGGTCCATGCGCGCCGACGTGAACGTCAGCGTGCGGCATGCCGGCGAGGGGTTCCGGACGCGGTGCGAGGTGAAGAACGTGAACTCCGTCCGCTTCGTGATGCAGGCGATCGAGGCCGAGGCGGCGCGGCAGGTGGAAGTCTGGGAGCGCGGCGGCGAGGTGGTGCAGGAAACCCGCCTGTTCGACCCGGCCCGCAACGAGACCCGCAGCCTGCGGTCGAAGGAGGACGCGCACGACTACCGCTACTTCCCGGAGCCGGACCTGCTGCCGCTGGTGCTGGAACAGTCCTACGTCGACGGCCTGAAGGCCGCTCTGCCCGAACTGCCGGACGCCAAGCGCGCCCGCTTCGTCGCCGAGTACGGACTCCCGCCGTACGACGCAGCCGTCCTGGTGGCCGACCAGGAGACGGCGGCCTTCTACGAGACGGTGGCGCACGGGCGCGACCCGAAGCAGGCGGCGAACTGGACGATGGGCGACTTCTTTGCCGCCCTGAACCGCACCGGCCGCACCATCGCCGACAGCCCGGTGAGCGCGGCCTCAATGGGCCAGCTGCTCGACCTCATGGCCGACAAGACCATCAACGGCCGCATCGCCAAGGAGGTGTTCGAGGCGATGGTCGAGACCGGCGACGGCCCGGCCGCGATCGTCGAGGCCCGCGGCCTGCGCCAGGTGGTCGACACCGGCGCCATCGACGGCGCCGTCGCTTCGGTGCTGGCGGCAAACCCCGACAAGGTCGCCGAATACAAGGCCGGCAAGGAAAAGCTGTTCGGCTTCTTCGTCGGCCAGGTGATGAAAGCCATGGCCGGCAAGGGCAACCCGGCGCTGGTCAACGAGGCGATCAAGGCTAAGCTGGGGTAGCCGCAACCTTCGCACGACAAAGACAAAACCCTCTCCCTCCTTGCCGAAGAGGCCTCCCCCCGGGAGAGGGAGGGAGCGGCTGTTCGGACAGAGCCCTCTCCCCCCGGGAGAGGGTTGGGTGAGGGCTCGCTGCCAGAGGGGCGTGCCGTGCGAGCCTTGGGCCCTCACCCCAACCCTCTCCCAACGGGAGAGGCAGCGGCCGTTCGCTGGCTGGCTTGGCGCTACTGGTCGGTTTCGGTCTCTGCCTCGCGGCGGTCCGGGTCGATGAGCGGGCGGAGGGGCGACGCCCAGGCGAGACGGATGCGAAGGTTGGGATCGGCGCCGGGGCGGAGCGTCCAGTGGCCGGACGGGCCGTCCAGCTCGACCTGGTCGGCGCCGATTGCGATCACCTGGAATAGGCCGACCCGGCCGCCTTCGGCCAGCGAAATGGGTGCGGTGTCGGCGCCTGCGAAGATGGCGCGCCGGACGCCGTCCATCAGCAGCAGGCCGGCCAGCCGGGGCGGCGGCGCGGGCGGCGGCGGGCCGGCGGCCGGCGCCGCTGACATCGGGCGGCGGCCGGAGGCGAACAGTGGGCGGGCCAGCAAACGGTCGGCGATGGCCGCAGCGGAGTGGTGCGAGGCGATCGCCGGTGCGTCGACGAACTCCGCTGTCGAGGCCGCCGGCGCCGGGCCGGGCGCGCTGGGCCGGGCGAGCCCGAGCACGACGAGACCGGCCTCCAGCGCCGCCAGGGCGGCCAGGGCGCGCACTGGCGGCGTCTGATCCGACTACGCGGCCTGGCGGCGGCGGGCCGCCGTTAGCACAATCCCGCCCAGCAGCAGGGCGGCGGTCGCGGGCTCCGGCACGCTCACGAAATTGCCGAACGCCAGCCCGTTCGGGTCCCCCGTGCCGGCCGTGGCCGAGGTCACGGTGATCGTCAGTGCGTTCACGCCGCCGCCGGTGAAGCCGAAGAACTGCGACGCGGTGACGCCCGTGCTGAAACTGCCGCCGGGCAGGCTGACGGCCGCGCTCTGGCCGTTGTCGAGCGTGACGGTGACGGTGTACGGCCCGCCTTTGGCACCGCTATAGGGCGCGCCGACCGCGTCGCCATAGGGTGCCACCTCGAAGCCGAGCGCGCTGATGCCGTTGCTGATGGTGATCGTCTCGCTCGAGACGTCAGAGCCATTCGCATCGTTCGGCACGAACAGCTCGCCGGTAAAGCCGTCCGGCAGGGCGTAGGGAAAATACCCGTAAGGCGTGTTCATCGCCTGCGTCACCGCCGCCGTGTTGGACAGGCCGAGCGAGCCGCCCGGGAGCGGGATCGCGTTCGTCGTGACCGAGAGCGCGGTCGGGTCGAAGCCCGGGAACGTGGTGGTGCTTACGACCGGCTGCCCCGCCGTGGACGCCTGGAAGGTGGCGAGACTGGTCGTGAGTGTGCCGGCCATCGCCGCCGGGGCGGTGAGGGCGATCGTGGCGGCGAGCAGAAGCGTCTTGGAAACCATGGTGTCCTCCTGGGGTGGTGAAGGGTCTGGCGTCAGGCCGGCCGGGGCGGGACACCGGGCGGCCTTGCGCCGATCTCGTCGAACAGCAGCAGCCGGCCGGCATTGCCAAGGCCGAGGAAGGTGCTGAAGTTGTGCAACAGCGCGGCGATGATGGCGCCCTCGGCGCCCAGCACGCCGGCCGCCGCCAACGCCACGAGCGCCACCGTCCAGCCGAGCCCGATGCCGACGTTGACGTGGATGGTGCGGCGGCAGCGGCGGCTGAGCCGGATCGCGGTCGCGAGCCGGCGCAGGTCGCTCGTCATCAGCACCAGGTCCGCCGAGGCCAGCGCCACGTCCGTGCCCTGCGCGCCCATCGCGACGCCCACGGCGCCGACCTTCAGCGCCAGGCTGTCGTTGATGCCGTCGCCGACCACCATCGGGCGGTATCCGGCGTCGATCTCCGTCATCACCCGGCGCATCTTCTGTTCCGGCAGCATCTCGGCCGCGACGTCGTCGATGCCCAGCTCCGCGCCGATCCGGGTCGCGACCGCCTGGCGGTCCCCGGTCAGCAGCACCTGACGCACCAGGCCGAGCGCATGCAGGTCGCCGATCGCGGCGCGCGACTCCGGGCGGGCATGGTCGGCGAACAGCAGCCAGCCGAGGAACGCGCCGTCGTAACCGACGCCGGCGATCGGCCCGTCATGCGGCGGCGGGGCCGGGGCGGCGATACCGAGGTCGCGGAACAGGTCGGGCCGGCCCAGCGCGGCCAGCCGCCCATCCACCTCCGCAGTCACGCCGGAGCCGCCGATCTCGCGCACGTGCGACAGCGTCGGGCGGTCCGCGGCCGCAACCGCGCGTGCCGCCGCCCGGCTGACGGGGTGGCTGCTAGCCGCCCCAAGCGCGGCGGCCAGCGCGAGCGCCCAGTTCGGATCGGCGTTCGCATCGGCGTCCGGATCGGCGCCGGGCGTCGGGCGGAAGGCGTCGAGCGACAGCTCGCCGGTGGTCAGCGTGCCGGTCTTGTCGAACACCACGGCGTTCACCTCGGCGAGCTGCTCGAGGAAGGCGGCGCCCTTGATCAGGATGCCGTGCCGGGCCGCGACCGAGATGGCGGCGATCGACGTGGCGGGTGCAGCGAGCACGAGCGCACAGGGGCAGGAGGCGACGAGCACGGCCAGCGTCGCCGGCGTATTGCCGGTCGCGAACCAGGTGCCGGCGGCGATCAGCAGCACCAGCGCCATGTAGTGCCCGGCGTAGCGCTCCAGCAGCCGGGCCACCGGCGGCTTCGCACGCTCGGCGGTCCGCATCAGGGCGATGATCTTGCCCAGCGTCGTCTCGGCGCCGAGCCGGGTCACTTCCAGCTCGAGCCGGCCGTTGGTGTTGATCGACCCGGCAAGGGCCGCGTCGCCGGGTCCGACGTCGACCGGAATGCTCTCGCCGGTCAGGGACGCCATGTCGAGCCCGGCTTCCCCGCTCCGCACCAGGCCGTCGGCCGGGACGCGCCCCCCCGGCAGCAGCTCGATCCGGTCACCGACGCGAAGCTGCGCGGTGGCGACGACGTCGACCGAGCCGTCCGGGTTCAGGCGGCGGGAGTGGGTTTCGGTCAACCGGGTGAGCGCCTGGATCGCCTCGCGGGAGCCGAGCAGGCTGCGCTCCTCCAGCACGTGGCCGAGGATCATGATGATCGGCAGCACGGCCGCGGTCATCAGGTCGCCGCTGGCCCAGGCGGCCACCAGCGCCACCGAGATCAGCCGGTCGGTCACGCCATGCAGGCTCGGGTGGCGCAGGCTGTCCCAGGCGGACGCCAGCACGGGGATGGCGACGAGCAGTGCCGCAACGCCCGCCACCAGGTCCGACAGCGCGCGCTGCTCCGGGAACGCGACCTGCCACAACACGGCGAGCACCAGCAGCCCGGCCGCAAGCATCGCCAGCGTCATCTGCAGGCCGAGCTTGCCGCGCTCCAGCAGCCCCACCAGCGGGTGCGGCATCGTCGCAGTCGTGGCGCTCATGGCGGCGTGCCCGTCAGTGTTGCCGGCAGGATCACGCGTGCGCCGCCACGGGCGTCGACCGCGGTAAGGCGGCCAACCTTGTGCAGCACGATGGCGAGCTGGTCGCGATAGAGCTGGTCCAGCACGGCCGCCCGGGTCGCGGGCGTCATGCCCGCCTCGATCGCGGCGATCGGCGAGGTGCGGTTGCGCGCCTCGCCCACCCGTTCGGCGGCGCTGGCATTGGCCGCGGTCAGGATCTGGTCGCGCTCGCGGTCGGCCTGCTGCGCCGTCCGCGTCGCCTCGGTCCGCGCGCCGGCGATGCCCTGTTCAGAAAGCTGCACCGCGACCAGCACGCCGTCGAACGCGATCTTGGCGGCCGGCGGCAGCGCGGCGTCGAGGTCGACGCGGCTGACCGTGACCCCCATCGCGCCGCCACGGCCGGCCAGCTCCTGCAGGCGCCGGTTCATCTCCCGCACCAGGTCGCCGCGCACCGCCTGCCGCCGCGCCTCGAGCCCCGCGGCCACGCCGACCTGGTCGGGCCGGGCGACCAGGAAGTCGTCGAGGTTGCGGGACGCCGCCAGGCTGACGGCGCTCGCTTCGAACAACCGGCGCAGCGCCGGCTCCACATGCGTCTGCGCCAGGACATAGGCGGCGCCGTCGCCGACCTGGTAGGCGATGGTGGCCGCGAGCAGCACGACGCCGCCATCGCCGGTCAGGTAGCTGCCGGCGCCGTCCGGCACGCGCACGCCGTTCGCGTCGGTGAACGCGTCCTGCAGCCCGGCAAGATGCGCCGTGGTCAGCGTGCGCACCGTCAGCAGCCGCTCCGGCCCCGGCACCAGCGCCACCTGGCCAACCGGCCGTGGCCACGACACCGTCAGACCGGCCGGCTGCACGCCGACGATCCGGCCGAAGCGGGACACGACGGCCTGGCTGTCGGCCGGCACCGGCTGCCAGTTCGACGCGATCCAGGCACAGCCCAGGACGGCGATGGCAAGGTAGAGCACGCGGAAGCCGATTGAGATCGACTGGACGATCGGCCCGTCGTCCGGCTTGGCAGCCCCGGTCACGGCTTGGGCGCCTCCGGCACGGCGGCCGTGGGCCCCTGGACCAGCATGTTGAATGGGGCCGCGTCGGTCCGCAGCACCATGCGCGTGTTCGGCCCGACGACGCTGCCGAGCGTGTCCATGGACCGCAGCAGGGCATAGAGGCCGGGGTCGGCCTGGTAGGCGCCGGCCTGGATCGCGGCGGCCTCGCGGCGGGACGCGGCCTCGATCTCGGCGGCCCGGGTCCGCGCGCCGGCGACCGTGATCCGGGCGTCGCGCGCGGCCTCGGCGCGGAGCTCGGCAGCGGCGCGGAGCCCCTCGGCGGTGCGCGCGGCGGCCACGGTCTCGCGCTCGGCGCGCATCCGCGCGACCGTCGCCGCCAGCGTCGCGTCCGGCAGGCTCAGCCGCTCGACGCCCACCTGCAGCACATGGATGCCATAGACCTCGAGCAGCTGGCGCTCGACCTGGTCGCGGAGGTGCGTCTCGAATTCGGGCAGACGCTGGCGGGCCGGGTCGGTGTCGACCAGGTCGGCCAGTTCGAAGCTGCTGGCGGTGACCTGCAGGGCGGAGCCGACCAGGCTGCGGATCTGCCGGGCGGCCTCGTCCGGGTCGTTGCGGACGGCGCGCACGAACTGGCGGATGGGTCCAGGCTCGCCCGGCACCTGCCAGGCGACGTAGGCCTGCACCAGGATGCGAAGCCCGTCCTTGGTGCCGACGTCCTGCAGCCCGGTCGACGTCGTGCGGAGGCGCAGGTCGACCGGGATGACGCTCTCGATCGGCGTCGGCAGCTTCCAGGCCAGGCCCGGCTCGGTCAGCACGCGCGACAGGTCGCCGAAGCGGGTGATGACGGTCGCCTGGCCGGCGCCGACCATGACGGAGGCGGACGCGAACACGGCCGCCGCGGCGATCAGCCCGGCTGCAGCAAAGCGCAGGCCAAGGCGCATCCGGCGCAGGCCGGCGCTGCCGGTCTCCGGCCCGTGGTCATGGTTGTGCCCGTGGTGATGGCCATGGTCGTGGTCGTCGTGCGCGTGGCTGTGGAACATGGCGCGGGGTCCTAGTCGTCTTCGCCGGGGCGGGCAGGGGGTGCGCCGAACGGGCGCAGGTCGAGCACGGGCGCGTCGGCGCCGCCCAGCCGATGGTCAACGATCACCAGCGGCGACTTGGCGAGCGCGGCCGACAGGTTGGCGAAGTAACGCTCCAGCAGGAACGACGCCCCGCCCACCCCCGCTGCGTCCTGGTCGGCGGTGAAGGTGCGGGCGCCGGCCTTGGCCTGTCCAACCGTATCGGCCGCGCCACCCTGCGCGCCGTCGACCAGCTCGGTCATGGTCTGCCGGGCCCGCGCCGCGGTGGCCTGGGCGCGGCCGCGTTCGGTCGCGATGGCGGTGTTGGCGACGATCTCGGCGGCCTGGACGTTGTGGTAGGCCTCGGCGGCGCCGGGCGGGGGGTGGATGGCCTCGACGACCATGCCCACCAGCTCGATCCCGCTACCCGCCCGATCCAGCTCGGCCTGCAGCCCAGCGCGCAGCGCCTCGCCCATTCGCGCCTGGCCTTCGCCCAGCACATCCGTCAGCACCTGGCCGGCGAAGAACCGCGCCATCAGCTGCCCGGCCTCGGACCGCACGACCGCATCCGGATCGGTGGGGCCATAAGCCGCCAGCCGCGCGGACCGGTCGTCGAGCCCGACGCGATACAGCACGCGCAGGTCGACGCTGACCGCCTGAAACGCTTGGCGGCCGTCGCTCTCGCGGCTCGCGATCAGATAGGACACCTCGGCCGGGTGCGCGCCGTCCCACAGGCGATCGGCCGAGGCCGGGGCGGGCGCTTCGGCGGCGGACCGCTCGGGCGCCGACGCCATGCCGCCCAGCAAGACGGCGTGGACGGTGCCGAGGTCGACCTGGCGCACCCGCCCCAGCGGCCAGGGCAGCCCCAGATGGGTCCCGGGCGCCCACACCGCGACCGGCTCGCCGAAGCGTTCGTAGATGCCCCGCCGGTCCAGTTCGATCAGGCTCACCCCGGTCAGGCCCCAGGCGATGAGGCCGAGGACGGCCAGCATGGGGAGGGCGGCGGCGCGCATGTAGCGCAGTGCCCAGCTTCGGGAAAAGTCGATGCCGAGATGGGTGCGGATCGGTGAGGCGAGCCCGTCCGGCGCCATGCGGCGGGGCTGGAGAAGCATGGCGGCGACGCTGGTTACGGCGGCGCGGGCCTCGCTACCGGGCGGGGGCGGCAAGAACCAGTTGGCGAGGCCGCGGGCGGCCAGCTCGGCGGCGACCAGGCCCAGATAGGCGCCGACCAGGCCGATCGCGGTGCCCATCCATGGCAGGCCGACGCCGGACCCAACCTCGAGCAGGCCAGCGAGCGGGATCGCCACCACCGGCACGAACAGCAGCGCCTGCAGTCCGTCCGCCTCTGTCAGGCTCGTCCGGGGCGTGGCGGCCATGATGCGCTCGGCGACCAGCAGGGGGAACGCGCCGACGATCGCGGCTGCGCCGGTGATGACGGCGGCGGGGGAGGGGTCGAACAGGGCCGGACGCCAGAACCAGACCATCGCACCGGCGCACAGGGCGAGCGCGGGGACGATCACGCCCTGGGGTCGCCGGGCGAGATGCCCGAGGCGGAGCAGCGCCGGGCCGCGGTCCCGCGCAAGGCGGCGGCGGCCGAGGCGGTTCCAGCGCGGCGGGACCGGGCCGCGCACCGGCTGGGCCGCGCCGGCCCGGACCCGCATCGCCGTCAGCGGCGCCGTCGCGAGCAGCCCCGCCAGCGGCAGCAGCAGCGCCGCCACCGCGACGCCGCCCAGCCCGCTATCGTGCAGGTCGAGCAGGGCGGGATGCGGAAGTCGCAGCAACGCCAGCAGCGCCAGAACGGCCAGCAGGTAGAACACGCACAACCGTCGAACCAGCCGATCTGCCCCGGCCGCATCCGGCCAGGCCAGCGACCCGGCATCACGCTCGGTCGTGAGGTGAGGATGGAGCGCGTTCACTGGCCTACCTTCAATCGGTCCGGCAGCATGCCACGCAGTCCGCGCGACTCCCTAGCCCGAAGCGCCCACGGGTCCGTGCGGGCCGGACGTGTGCCGCCATCGGTCCGGTCTCCCGTGCCGGCCGCCCAGCGCCGGCGCTACTGCGCGCACAGCATCGACCGTGGGCTGAGGCTGATGGCGCACCGGGCGAGCTTGTTCGAGGACAGGTTGTAGGCGTTGACCACATACCCGCTGGCGGTCGCGTCGAGCACGGTGAAGCCGTACTCGGAGCGGTCGGCGGTGGCTTGGATGGCGATGGTCGGCGTGCTCGCGACGCCGGGCAGGGCGTAGCTGGCGCCGGTGTTTTTGCCGGTCGTGTCGGGCACGAAGGTCTGCGGCTGCGCGCCGGTGTTGTTGTCGAGCAGGGTGCCCGAATTGCCGACCACGAGCTGCGGCGCGTAGTTCGGGTTGGCGAAATCCACGACCTGGAACTGGTGGTCGTGGCCCGAGACCAGCAGCTTCACCTGGGCCGGCACGGCGCCAGGCGTCAGGCTGTCGAACACGGATTGCTGGGTGGCGTCGCCGCCGACCAGGTTGGCGCCGAGCTTGGCCAGGCGGATGTCGTAGCTGGCCTTGTGGGTCACGTAGATGACGTTCGCGCTGGCCAGAGGCGACAGCACGGCGCTGAGCTGGGCGGCGTAGATCTGCGACAGGGTCATGCCGTTGGTGGCCTGCGGCAGCTGCGGCTGGGCGCTGTTGTTCGCAAGCGTCGTCTTGTCGGGCGCGGTCGTGTTGGAGTCGCTGCTGTCGAACATGACGATCGTCGACGCCCCGGCATGCACCACATAGGGGTCGGTGTAGTCATACGCCGTCAGCGGCCCCTTGGCGCCGGGCGCGCCCAGCATCGGCACATAGGGGCCGGTGCAGTCGACGGCCTGCTGGTCGTACGGGTGCGCGTCCAACATGCGGAACCAGCCATGGGCGCCGCGGTTGCAGCTCTCGTGGTTGCCGCGCGAGATGGCGAGCGGGGCGGCGGCCAGCAGGTTCGCGGCCGGGGCGAACCAGTCGGCGTTCCAGGCGTCCCAGTTGTCGAACACCGGGTTGCTGGTGCAACCGCTGAAGCCGGTCGGGCAGGGCTGCTCGCGATAGAAGAAGTCGCCGACATGGACGATCAGGTCGGGCTTGAACGTCGCGGCATAGTTGGCAAGGAATTGCAGCGGGAACTGCGTCGGGTCGTTGCAGGCCTGCGTGCCGCTGACGGCCGATGTGACGCGGCAGCCGGTGTCGCCGACGATCAGGATGCGCTGCGGGTTGGCGACCGGCATCTTCAGCGTCACGGCGCCGACCGTGACCGCGGTGTGGCCGAAGGCGGGGACGGAGGCCTCGCACATCAGCACCTGGAAATAGGTCTGCGGCGCTTGGGCCGCCGTCGTGACCGGGCCACGCTGCTGCAGCGGCAACGCGACGCCGTCCAGGCTTGCGACCGGGCAGCCATTGGCGGGCGTGTCCTCGATCGCGCGAATAAGTGCCGTGTCGTTGGGGGCGAACTGCACCCACTGGTTCACGATGGCGGCGTGCGCGGGGCTGCACGCGACGAGCGCGCCGGCGGCCAGGAAAGCGAGTCTGGTCAAGTCAACCTCACAGAAGCTTACAGTGACGGGCGTTATAACGTGATCGGCGAGACCGCCTGTTAAGGTTTCGCGACGGATGAAAGGCTGGCACGGAGCGGCTGTGGTGTTCTCTTCCCCTCGACGGCCAAGCGGCTTCGCGCTGATCATCGTGCTGTGGGCGCTGGTGCTGCTGACACTGGTCGCAACCCAGCTCACCTCGACCGGCCGGGCGGAGGTGCGGCTGGCCAGCAACCTGCGCGGAGCCGCGGTTGCACAGGCGGCGGCCGACGGCTGCGTCTACCAAGCCATCGAGCAGATCCTCGCCGGCGTCCTGCCGTGGCCGCCCGACCCGGCACCCCGCACCTGGCGCGTGCCCGGTGCCGTCGCGACCGTCCGGCTCGGCAGCGAGGACGGGAAGTTCGACCTGAACTCCGTCCCGGTCGACGTGCTCGCGCGCCTGCTGCGCGGGATCGGTGCCGGCGCAAGCGAGGCGCAGCAGCTCGCCGTCGACATCGTGCTCTGGCGCTTCCCGTCGGCGCAGACGGAAGAGCGGCGCCGGGCCTATCTGCAGGCCGGCCTGGACTACACGCCGCCGGCCGCCCCGTTCCAGTCGGTCGCCGAGTTGGGCGCCGTGCTGGGGATGACGCCCGGGCTGTTGCAGCGCCTGGGGCCGCACGTGACGATCTACCACGACGGCGATCCGGACCCGCGCTTGGCCGACCCGGTGGTCCGGACCATCCTGCGCGAGCGTGGCCTCATCGCCGACGGGGCGGCAACGCAGACAAGCGGGCCGCCAACCGGCACCGTCATCGTGGACGTGGACGCGGAAGCGCCGGGCGGCAGCCGCGCTCACCGCCACGCAATCGTTCGGATCGGGGCCGCGTCAGACAAAGGCGGGTGGAAGGTGCTGGTGTGGGACTAAGTGCCACGAATGAAGGGTTGCGAACACGCTTGCGCTCTCGCCCGCTCTATGGAACAAATGCCGAACAGAAGATTAATCCCACCCGGAACAGGACGAGACCATGAGCAGCGCCGCCCTTGCCTACGCCCCGTTCAGCCCGCAAGCGGCGCCGCTGCCCTGGCGCCGGATTGCCGAAGCCTTGCAGTCCGTGATCGGAAGTGCAGCGATGGCTGGGCTGTTCTGGGTCATCGTTTCCGCCCCGGGCTTGCTCGAGTGAGCAGCCGGCCGCCATCGGCTTAGGCCGCCGCGGCCCGGCGCAGTGGGGGCAGCGCGTCATCCTCCGGCGGCTGCAGCGCAGACAGCAGCGCCAGACGCAAGGTCGCCAGCTTGCGCTCGTTCTCCACCTTCAGGCCGAACACATCCTTCACATAGAACACGTCGACGGCGCGCACGCCGTAGGTGGTCACGTGGGCGGAGGCGATCTGCAGCCCCTGCTCGCTGATCGCCGCCGTCACATCGTGCAGCAGCCCGGGGCGGTCGCGGCCATTCACCTCCAGCACCGTGTGCGTGTTGCTCGCGCGGTTGTCGATCACCACACGCGGCGGCACGTGGATCGCCCGCATGCGCCGCCCGATCAGGTTGCCGGACGCCCGGCGGATCTCGCTCTCGAGGCCCAGCCGGCCAGACAGCGCCTGGTCGACCAGCACGTGCAGGCGCGCCAGCCGATGCGGGGCGTCGAACGTGCCGCCCGCCGCGTCCTGGATCCAGAACGTGTCGAGCGCGCTGCCGTTGGTGAGCGTATGGATGCGGGCGTCGACGATGCTCGCCCCGGCAACGGCCAGCGCGCCCGCGATCCGGCTGAACAGCCCGGCGTGGTCGGCGGTGTACACCGTCACCTCCGTCACGGCGCGGGCGGGCAGCGGTTGCGTGTCGACCGTAAGCGGCGCCCCCCGGGCTTCGGCGTCGCGCACCAGCCGTGCGTGGCGGGCGTGGGTCTCGGGGTCGAAGCTGAGCCAGTAGGCAGGGTAGCCCAGGCCGAGGAAGAACGCCCGGTCCGCGGCCGGCCAGTCGCCGAGTTCGGCCGCGACCGCCTGCTTGGCGCGGGCGACGCGCACATCCCGCTCGGTCGTGGCGAGCCCGCCGGCGAGCACGTCCGCGACCCGGGAGTAGAGCTCCCGCAGCAGCGTGGCTTTCCAGCCGTTCCACACCTTCGAGCTGACCGCCCGCATGTCGGCCACCGTGAGCACGAGCAGCAGCTTGAGCCGCTCGGGCGATTGGATCGTGTCGGCCAGATCCATGATCGTCTTGGGGTCGTCGATGTCGCGCTTGAACGCCGTCTGGCTGAGCAGCAGGTGGTGCAGCACGAGCCAGCTGACCGTCTCCGTCTCCTCGGCGGAAAGGCCGATGCTGGGCCCGACCTCGACAGCGAGCTCCGCGCCGAGTTCGGAGTGGTCGCCGCCACGCCCCTTGGCGATGTCGTGCAGCAGCGTCGCCGTGTACAGCGCGCGGCGCGACTGCAGGTCTTCCATCAGGCCGCTGGCGATCGGCGCGATCTCCGCCAGTTCGCCGCGTTCCAGCGCATCGAGCACGCGGACGGCCTCGATCGTGTGCTCGTCCACCGTGAACACGTGGTAGGTGTCGAACTGCATCTGACCGACGATCCGGGCCCAATCCGGGATGTAGCGGCCGAGGAACCCCGTCTCATTCAGCACCGCCATCCATCGCGCCCCGTCCGCGCGATCGTGGCTTCCGGTGGGGTCTCCGGCGAGGAGGTTCTGGAACAGGCTGGCGGCGGCCGGATCGCTGCGAAGCCGGATGGCCTGGCGCTCGTGCCGGATGAAGGCGCGGATCGTCAACGGATGCAGCTTCAGCCCGCGGTCGCGCGCGACTTGCAGGATCCGCAGCATCAGGATGGGCCGGTCCTCGAAATCGTGTCCGGGTGCACAGAGCAGATGGCCGTCGGCCAGCACGAAGCCCTGCTCGAGCAAGGTCGGATCGGTCGTCGGCTCGAGCGCCGGCGGCCCGAGGGCGGCCCGCACGATCGCGGGCTCGAGCACGGCGGTGATCCGGGTGATCTCGCGCGCGGTCAGGAAGTAGTGGCGCATGAACCGCTCGACGCCGTCCTGCCGGCCGTGGCGGGTGTACCCCATTCGCGCGCCCACGACCGGCTGCATGTCGAACGTCAGCCGGTCCTCGGCGCGGCCGGCGACGTAGTGCAGGTGGAAGCGGACCGTCCACAAGAAATCCCAGGAGCGGCGGGCGTGCTTGGCCTCCAGATGGGTCAGGATACCGCCGCCGGGACTGTCGGGGCCGACGAGCTCGCCCATGACCTGCACGCCAAACACGTAGCGCGTCATCCAATACAGCGTCTGCAGGTCGCGCAGGCCGCCGCGGCCCTCCTTGATGTTAGGCTCGACCAGGAACGGGCTCTCGCCATAGCGGTGGTGGCGGGCGTCGCGCTCGGCCTGCTTGGCGGCGATGAACGGGCCGGCCCCGCCTTGCTCGCACGAGGCCAGGAACGCCTCCCGGAAGACGTCGAACAGCTCCGCATCGCCTGTCAGCCGCCGGGCATCGATCATGCTGGTGCGTGTGGTGAGGTCCCGCCCGGCTTCCGCGATGCACTCCTCGACCGAACGGGTCGCATGGCCGACCTTCAGCCCAAGGTCCCACAGGAAATACAGCATGTACTCGACGGTCGCGAGCGTTCCGGCCGACGGCTGGTCGCGGGTGATGAACAGCAGGTCGATGTCGCTGAACGGGGCGAGCACGCCGCGGCCGTAGCCGCCCGTGGCCGCGATGGCGAGCGCCTCGGCCCCGGCCGCCTGCGTCTGCGTGACGGCCAGGTCGTGCAGCGCGGCGATCACGCCGTCGAGCAGCCGGCCCAGCAGGCGGCCAGACTGCAAGCCGGTCAGCGCGCCCGATTCGAAGTGGTCCTGCACGTGTTGCTGGGCGCGCACGAGGTGGCGACGGAAGAAGCCCAGGGCAGCTTCGCGGGCCACCGGGCGGCCCGGGACGCGCAAGCCCTCCAGCGCGGCGGACAGCACTTCGGTCGCGTCCTCGGGCCGGTCGGGCCAAGAAGATGGGTCGAACATCCGGCTCAGCTTACCGGGGTATCGCCGCGGGATACAGCCAGGATTGATTTCAATCGATACACGGCCTGCAGCGCGTCGCGGGGGGACATCGTGTCGGGCTCGATCGCATCGACCGCGGCGTGCAGCGGGTCGGGCTCGGAAAGCGTGAGATCGGACCCCGGCTCGTCGGGCGGGTCGAGCCCGGCGAGCAGCGGCAGTTCGGCGGGCGCACCATGGCCCTGGCGCTCCAACGCGGTCAGCAGTGCGCCGGCCCGGCGAACGGTCGCGGCCGGGACGCCGGCCAGTGCGGCCACGTGCACGCCCCAGCTGCGGCCGGCGGAACCCTCCGCGACCTCGTGCAGGAACACGACCGCGCCGCGCCATTCCTTGACCCGCATCGTGTGCAGGCAGAGCCGCGGCATGCTGGGGGCGAGGCGCGCGAGTTCGTGGAAATGGGTTGCGAAGATCGTGCGGCAGCGGATCGCACCATGCAGCGCTTCCAGCACCGCCCAGGCGATCGCCAGGCCATCGAGCGTGCTGGTGCCACGGCCGATCTCGTCCACCACGACCAGGCTGCGCGGCCCGGCCTGATTGAGGATGGCGGCCGTCTCCGTCATCTCCACCATGAACGTGCTGCGGCCACGGGCCAGGTCGTCGGCCGCGCCCACCCGGCTGAACAGCCGGTCCACGACCCCGATCTCCGCCCGCTCGGCCGGCAGCGGCAGACCGGCCTGGGCCAGAATGGCGAAGAGCGCGTTCTGGCGCAGGTAGGTGCTCTTGCCGGCCATGTTCGGCCCCGTCAGCAGCAGCACGCGGCGGCCCGGGGACAGGTCGGTCGTGTTGGGCACGAAGGCGGCGGCGCCGTCCAGCGCAGCCTCCACCACCGGATGGCGGCCAGCCTGGACGCAGAACGCATCGCTGTCCGTGACCAGCGGCCGGCACCACCGTCCGCCCTCGGCAAGGCGCGCGCAGGATTGCAGCACGTCGAGCCGGGCCAGGCGGTCCGCCGCTTCCTGCAGGGCCGGCGCCGCGTCCAGGACGCTCTCAACCAGATACTGGAACACGACGCGTTCCCGGCTGGCCGCAGCCTCGGCGGCTTCGCTGATCCGGGCGTCGAGCGCGGCCAGTTCCGGGTTGCTGAAGCGGGCGCCGTTCGTCATCGCCTGGCGCATCGTCAGATCCCGATGCGCGCGCAGGCTTTCCACCGCCGCGGCCGGCGCCTCGATCACGTAGCCGAGCTGGGCGTGGTGCCGGATCTTCAGCGCGGCGACGCCGTAGCGCTGGGCATAGTCGAGCGTCAGGCCGGCGATGACCCGGCGGCTGTCGTCACGCAGCCCCCGCTGCGCGTCGAGCTGGCCATCGAAGCCCGCCGCGACGGCCCCGCCATCGTCCAGCCGCGCCGGGAGCGGGTCGGACAGGGCACTGGCCAGACGGGGCCCGAGCGCCGGGTCGACGCCGTCGAGCGTCGGCGCGAACGGACCGCCTGCGAGCGCGTCGTCCGCGAGTGCTGCGGCGCGGAGAGCGGCGCGGATTGCGCCGAGGTCGCGCGGCGCCGCGCGGCCGAGCGCCAGGCGGCCCAAGGCGCGCGGCAGGTCGGGCAGGCCGCGCAGCGCGTCCCGCAGCCGGGCCAGCGGCCCGGGTTGGAGCAGCAGCCAGCTCCAGCCATCCTGGCGCGCAGCGATGGCGGCGGGGTCGAGCAGCGGTCCGGCGAGCCACGCAGCCAGCAGCCGCGCGCCGGCCGCGCTCAGCGTGCGGGAGGTGGCCCCAAGCAGCGTGTGTTTGCTGCCGCCGTCGCGGGCGCGGGTGATCTCCAGGCTGGCCCGGGTGGCGGCGTCGAGCATCATCTGACCCGAGAACCCGGCGGGGGTGGGCCGCGACAGGCGCGGCAACTGCCCCGCGGCGGTCGTGCGCACGTAGTCGAGCGCCAGCGCGGCCGCGACAGCCTCCGCGTCCGTGAACATGCCGAACGCGTCGATCGAGGCAACGCCGAAGCCGGCCGCCAACTGCGCACGGGCGGCTCCTGCGGTGGACGCGACGCATTCGGGGCCGCGGCGGTCCTGCCACTCACCGAGGGGGAGAGCCGGGGCGGTGAGGATTTCGGCCGGCTCCAACCGCCCGAGCAAAGCCGGCAACTCGGCCATGGACGTCGCCGCCGTCTCGAACAGGCCGGTCGAGACGTCGAGCCAGGCGGCCCCGAGGCTGAGGCCGACCGGGCACAAAGCGAGAAGGATATTCGGCCGATGCGGCTCGAGCAGGCTGTCCTCGGTCAGTGTCCCGGGGGTGACCAGGCGGACGATGCCGCGCTTCAACGGCCCCTTGCCGGTACGGGCCTTGGGATCTTCCATCTGCTCGGCAACCGCGACGCGGAAGCCGCGGCGGATCAGGCGCGCAAGATAGGCCTCGGCGGCATGGACCGGCACGCCGCACATCGGGATCGGCGCGCCCTGGTGCTCGCCGCGCCGTGTGAGCGCGATGTCGAGCGCCGCCGCGGCCGCCTCTGCGTCGGTGAAGAACAGCTCGTAGAAGTCGCCCATGCGGAGGAACAGCAACGCATCCGGGTGTTCGGCCTTGAGCTGGAACCACTGCGCCATAGTCGGCGTGGCGCCGTGGGCAATGGTCGGCGTGGCGCCGTGGGCCATGGTCGGCCGGTCCATGGCGGGGGCGCTTGGGGATGGCATCGCGCCATTGTAACGCGCGGCTGCCGGTTGGGCTATGTGCCGGGCGGATCACGCGCGCCGTCCCGTCCCGCGGCGCTGATTGCGTGGTGGTCACGGACGTTTTATGCAGGATTTCAGCCGAACCGGGGAACGTCCGTTGAGTCAGTCCAGCGTCGATCCGCTCGCCGACAACACCGCGGCCGTGATGCGCAGCCGGATCAAGAACATCTTCGGCGGTTCGATCGGCAACCTGATCGAGTGGTATGACTTCTATGTCTACAACTCGTTCGCATTGTATTTCGCCAAGCAATTCAGCCCGAGCACGGCCGACGCCAATGCGCAGTTCCTGCAGATCTTCCTGATCTACGCGGTGGGGTTCTTCGCGCGGCCCATTGGCGGCTTGTTGCTGGGGCAGTATGCCGACAAGCGGGGGCGGCGCGCGGCGTTGACGGCGTCGGTGATGCTGATGTGTGCCGGCTCGCTGGCGATCGCGGTGATGCCGACCTACCAAACGATCGGGATCTGGGCGCCCTGGGTTCTGGCACTCGCACGGTTGCTGCAAGGGCTGAGCCTCGGCGGCGAGTATGCGACCAGCGCCACTTACCTGTCAGAGATCGCAGGCAGCCGGCATCGCGGCTTCTACAGCTCGTTCCAATACGTGACCCTGATCGGCGGCCAGGTCCTCGCGGCACTCGTGCTGTTGGTGATGCAGCGGCTGCTCTCGCCGGCCGAGCTGGAGGCTTGGGGCTGGCGGGTGCCGTTCGCGCTGGGGGCGTTGTGCGCGACCTATGGCTTTTACCTGCGCCGCAACCTGGAGGAGAGCCAGGAGTTCCTGACCGCGGCGCGGACGCGGACGGAGAGCCCGCTGCGCGGCGTCTGGCGGCACCCGAGGGAGCTGCTGCTGGTGTTCGGCCTGACGATGGGCGGGACCGCGGCCTTCTATACCTTCAGCACCTACATGCCCACCTTCCTGACCAACACGGTAAAGCTGCCGCGCGAGCAGGTCGGCACGCTGAGCTTCCTGACGCTGTTTGCGTTCGCCGCGATGCAGCCGGTGCTGGGCGCGATCAGCGACCGCGTCGGGCGCAAGCCGGTGCTGCTTTGGTTCGGCATCATGGGGACGCTGTTCACGTATTGGATCATGACGTCCATGGCGGCGACCAAGGACTTCTGGACCATCCTGGCGTTGCTGGTGTTCGCCCTGCTGATCGTATCGGGCTACACCAGCATCAATGCGGTGGTGAAGGCGGAGCTGTTCCCGGCGGGCGTTCGGGCGCTGGGCGTCGGGCTGCCCTACGCGGTCGCGGCAAGCGTGTTCGGCGGTACGGCGCCGCTGGTCGGGCTCCAGTTCAAGGAGTACGGGCACGAGACCTGGTTCTACTGGTACATCACGATCCTGGTCGCGGCGTCGCTGGCGATCTACGCGACGATGCGCGACACCAAACGGGCGTCGCGCATCGAGGACGTTTAGCGGTCAGGTCGGCAGCGCCGCACGCGGGCCAGCTGGCGCCGGGGTGGGCGCGGGCAGGGGCGTGCCGTGCTGCTTCAGCGGCCGGTTCCCCGACAGCCGGCGCAGCACGACGTAGAACACCGGCGTCAGGAACAGCCCGAACGCGGTCACGCCGATCATGCCCGCGAAGACCGCGACGCCCATGGCATGCCGCATCTCCGCGCCCGCGCCGGTCGAGAGCACCAGCGGCAGCACGCCCATGATGAAGGCCAGCGACGTCATCAGGATCGGGCGCAACCGCAGTCGACTCGATTCGATCGCGGCGGCGAGCGGCGTGCGGCCGGCGAACTCCAGCTCGCGCGCAAATTCCACGATCAGGATCGCGTTCTTGGCCGACAGCCCAACCAGCACGATCAGGCCAATTTGGGTGAACACGTTGTTGTCCCCATGGGTCAGCCAGACGCCCGTCATGGCCGCGAGCAACCCCATCGGCACGATCATGATGATCGCCAGCGGCAAAACCAGGCTCTCGTATTGCGCTGCCAGCACCAGGAACACCAGCAGCAAGGCCAGCGGGAAGATCAGCACACCGGAGTTGCCGGCGATGATCTGCTGGTACGTCAGCTCCGTCCACTCGTACGCGAAGCCCTTGGGCAAGGTGTCCTTGGCAATGCGGGCGATAGCGTCCTGCGCCTGGCCGGTCGAATAGCCCGGGGCCGCGGCGCCGTTCACGTCGGCCGACAGGAACCCGTTGTAGCGCATCGCCCGCTCCGGCCCTGCGCTGCCATTGATCGTCAATACGGCCGCCAGCGGGACCATCTCGCCCGACGCGGACCGCACCTTCAGCCTCCCGATATCCTCGGCGCGCGCGCGGAACGGCGCGTCCGCCTGCACCCGAACCGAGTAGGTGCGGCCGAACGCGTTGAAGTCGTTCACGTACAACGACCCGAGATAGATCTGCAGCGTGTCGAACACGTCCGTCACGGCCACGCCAAGCTGCCGGGCCCGCACGCGGTCGATGTCCGCATAGAGTTGCGGCACGTCGACCCGCAGGCCACTGAACACGCCGGTCAGCTCCGGCGCCTTCCGCGCCGCGGTGACGAAGGCGGTCGTCGCCTCGTTCAGCGCGTCGTAGCCGAGGCCGGCACGGTCCTCCACCTGCAGCTTGAACCCGCCGATCGTGCCGAGACCCTGCACCGGGGGCGGCGGGAACACGGCGATGAACGCGTCCTGGATGGCACCGAACTGCTGGTTCAACGACCCCGCGATGGCGCCTGCCGACAGGTTCGGCGTCGCCCGCCGCTCGAATTCGTCCAGCGAGACGAACACGATCCCGGAGTTGGAGCTGTTCGTGAAGCCGTTGATGGACAGGCCGGGGAAGGCGATGTTGTTCACCGCGCCGGGCTGCTTGGCGGCGATGTCGCCCATGCGCTGGATCACGCCCTCGCTGCGGTCGAGGCTGGCGCCGTCCGGAAGCTGCGCGAAGCCGACCAGATACTGCTTGTCCTGTGCCGGCACGAAGCCGCCCGGCACCGCCTGGAACAGCACGGCGGCCAGCCCGACCAGGCCGAGATAGACGACCATCATCGACGACTTTCGCCCGATCACCCGGGTCACGCCGCCGCCATACGCGCGGGAGCCTGCCGCGAAGAAGCGGTTGAAGCCGCGGAAGAACCACCCCAACAGACGGTCCAGCACCCGCGTCAGCAGGTCCTTCGGCGCATCGTGCCCGCGAAGCAGCAGGGCCGCGAGCGCGGGCGAGAGCGTCAGCGAGTTGACCGCGGAGATCACGGTCGAGATGGCGATCGTCAGCGCGAACTGGCGGTAGAACTGCCCGGTCAGCCCGCTGATGAAGGCCAACGGTACGAACACCGCGATCAGCACCAGGGCGATGGCGATGATCGGGCCCGACACCTCGGACATGGCGCGGTAGCTTGCCTGGATCGGCGACAGGCCCTGCTCGATGTTCCGCTCCACGTTCTCCACCACCACGATCGCGTCGTCGACCACGATGCCGATCGCCAGCACCAGCCCGAACAGGCTGAGCGCGTTGATCGAGAAGCCGAACAGGTGCATCACGCCGAACGTGCCAATGATCGACACCGGCACCGCGACCAGCGGGATGATCGAGGCCCGCCACGTCTGCAGAAACAACACGACAACGATCACCACCAGGACCACCGCCTCCAGCAGCGTGTGGATGACGGCCTCGATCGAGGCGCGGACGAACTGCGTCGTGTCATAGACGACCGCGTAGTCCACGCCCTCGGGCATGTTCTGCTTGATCTCCTCCATCGTCGCCCGCACCGCGTCGGCGATCTGGATCGCGTTCGAGCCCGGCGCCTGGAACACGGGCACGGCGACCGCGGACTTGTTGTTCAGCAGCGAGCGCAGCGAGTAGTCGGCCGCGCCCAGCTCGATCCGGGCCACGTCGCGCAACCGGGTCACCGCACCCCCCGGCGCGGTTTTCACGACGATGTCGCCGAATTCGTCGGGCGACTGCAGCCGGCCCTGCGCATTGACCGACAATTGCAGCCCGAGACCCGGGACGTTCGGCGACGACCCGACCACGCCGGCGGCCGCCTGCACGTTCTGCGCCCGGATCTCGGCCACCACGTCCCCGGCCGAGAGACCGTGCTCGGCCACCTTCTGCGGGTCGAGCCAGACGCGCATGGCGTAGTCGCCGGAGCCGAACAGCTGCACGTCACCCACCCCGGTGATGCGGGCGAGCCGATCCTTCACGTTCAGCACCGCGTAGTTGCGGAGGTAGGTGATGTCGTACTTGTTGTTCGGCGACAGGATGTGTACGACCATCATGAGGTCGGGCGAGCTCTTGATCGTCGTGATGCCCAGGGTGCGGACGGCGTCCGGCAGCCGCGGCTCGGCCTGGCTCACCCGGTTCTGCACCAGTTGCTGCGCCTTGTCCGGGTCGGTGCCCAGCTTGAATGTGACCGTCAAGGTCATCAGGCCGTCGGTCGTGGCCTGGCTGGCCATGTACAGCATGCCCTCGACGCCGTTGATCTGCTCCTCGATCGGCGTCGCGACCGTCTCGGCGATCACCTTCGGGCTGGCGCCGGGATAGTTCGCGCGAACGACGATCTGCGGCGGCACGACCTCCGGATATTCCGAGATCGGCAGCGCGCGGAGCGCGAGCAGGCCCGAGACAAAGATTAGCACCGACAGCACGCCGGCGAACACCGGGCGGTCGATGAAGAATTTCGAGATGTTCATGGCAGACGTCCGGTTGAGGTCTCAGCGAGCGGCCAGCGCGCCGGACGCGCTCATCGCGACCGGCTGCGGGGCGACGGCGGCGCCGGGCCGGATGCGCTGCAAGCCGTTGACGACGATCCGCTCGCCGGGCTTGAGGCCCGAGGTGACGAGGCGAAGGCCGTCGGCCGTGCCGCCCAACGCGACCTGGCGATAGAGGACCGTGTTGTCGGCGCCGACGACCATGACGAACCGGCGATCCTGGTCCGTGCCGATCGCGCGCTCGTCGATGGCGATCGCCGGCTCGGTGTGCGCAAGGCCGAGGCTGAGGCGGGCGAACTGCCCTGGCATCAGCTTGCCATCTGGGTTGGCGAAGGCGGCGCGCAGCCGGACGGTGCCGGTGCGGGAGTCGACGACGTTGTCCACCAGCTGCAGCTTGCCTTCATGCGGCGTGCCGGCCGTGCCGAGCGTTCCCATCCGCACCGGGATGCGCCCGATGTCCGCGACCAACTCGCCGCCGGCAGGAAGACTGGCGAGCGCGCGCGCGAGCGACTGTTCGTCGGCCTCGAAGCTGGCGTAAATCGGATCGACCGACACGAGCGTGGTCAGTACGGGAGCCGATGGCCCGGCCGGCACCAGGTTGCCCGCGGTCACCTCGATCCGGCCGACGCGCCCGGCGATCGGCGCGCGCACCTCCGTGTAGCCAAGGTTCAGGCGTGCGGTGTCGAGCGCCGCCTGCATTGCCCGCACGTTTGCCTCCGCGGCCCGCTGCTCGTTTACGCGCTGGTCCACGTCGCGTTGCGGGGTGAAGCCGCTGCCGACGAGCTGCTGGGCCCGCTGCTGCTCCTTCGCGGCCAAGACCAGGCGGGCCTGGGCGGAGGCGAGCTGGGCCTCCGCGCCCTGCACCTCGACCGCATACGGGGAGGGGTCGATCGTGAACAGCAGATCGCCTTGCTTGACCATCGCGCCCTCGCGGAAATGCGCGGCGACGATCGCGCCCGCCGCCCGAGGCCGGATCTCGACACGCCCGACCGCCTCCACGCGGCCGGAGAAGTCGTTCCAGATCGCCGTGTCCTTCTGTTGGACGGTCGCCACCGAGACCGGGATCGCGGCAGCTGCGGCAGCCGCCGGGGGCGGCGGCGCGGCAACGGTGTGCGGCAGCCACCGGTAGGAGGCGCCACCCGCGAGCAGCGCGGCGATGGCCACGCCGAGCACCAGGCCGCGGCGGCGGCCCGTGCGCACGGCGGTCGCGTTCGGCGCGGGGGCGGCGGCATTGGCAGGGTTGTAGTCGATCATCGATGGCTCCCTGAAGTGGCCGGCGCCGCGACCAGGCCTGGCGACACAGCGGCGAAGAACTCAGTGAAGGCGGTGCGGAGCTGGGCCGGCCAGTGCTCGGGCCCACGCCCAGCCGGCGCCCGGCGGGTCAGCGCATCCGGCCAGTCATCGGCCTTGAGCGCGCGCACATGCAGCCCCACCCCGGCATGGCGCAAGCGCCTCGCATATTCCAGCGCCTCGTCCCGCATCGGGTCGTCGGTGGTCGTGACGATCAGCGCCGGCGCGAGGCCGTGCAGCCGGGAGGCGCCGGACGGCGCCGCATACGGGTGCGCCGCCTTGTCCGGCGCGCCGAGATAGGCCGACCAGCCATCAGCCCATTTGCAGCCGACAGGCCCGGCCTCGGCGTCGCGAATGGAACACGTCGCCATGCCTGCATCCAGCATGGGCGAGAGCAGCACCTGGCCGGCCAGCGGCGGCCCGAGACGGTCCCGCGCCATGAGCGCAAGCGCGGCGGCCAGGTTCCCGCCCGCCTCGTCCCCCGCGACGATCAGCCGCGATGCGCGCCTGGCCCAGTCGGCACGGCGGTCATACAGATGCCAAAGCAACGCGTACATGGCCTCGACCGCGTCGGGGAAGGGGTGGTCCGGCCCAACTGGGTAGACAGCCGAAACCACGGTCGACCCCGCCTCGGCCAGCAACGCGGCCGACGGGCGATGATGGGCAATGTCGACGAACGTGCCGCCGGGCAGATGCAGCACGAGCGGCCCCGGGCACGATGAGGGTGTGCGATAGACCTGGGCCGCGATCGTAGCCGCGCCGCTGCCTACATCCAGCACGTGAGTTGTGACTTTGGCCGTTGTGGCCGCGATGTGGTGCATGCACAGCGGTATGGGCCGCCGCAGGACTGGCATAAAGGGCCCGTTTTGCATTACATTGTTCACACTCGTGTACAATAGGCCGGCCATGGACCAGATCGCCGCACTTCGCGCGTTCACGCGCATCGTCGAGACCGGCAGTTTCACCCAGGCTGCGCTCTCGCTAAACACTCCCAAGCCGACGGTCAGCAAGTTGGTGCAGCAACTCGAAGCCCATCTGAGGACCAGGCTGCTGATCCGCACGACCCGGCGCCTTGCGGTCACCTCCGACGGCGCCGCTTATTACGAGCGCGCCATGCGGCTGCTGGCCGATCTGGAGGAACTCGACGGGAGCATCAGCGCCTCCCAGGCACGGCCGAAGGGGCGATTGCGGGTCGATGTGTCATCGACCCTCGCGCAGCAGATCATCGTGCCGGCACTGGCCGGGTTCTTCGAGCGCTACCCGGACATTCAGCTCCACCTCGGCACCTCTGACCGGCCGGCGGACCTGGTTGCTGAGAACGTCGACTGCGTCATCAGGGCCGGCGCCATCGGCGACCTGTCGCTGGTCGCGCGGCGGATCGGCGAGTTGCATATGATGACCTGCGCGGCGCCGGCCTACTTGCAGGCTCACGGCGTGCCGGGCCATCCGTCGGCCCTGGTTTCGGCCGAGGCAACCGCGTCGGGGCCGGGCCAGGCCCCTCGCATCGTCGGCTTCCTGAAATCGGGGTTGGCGGAGGCGCTGCCGATGTCGTTCATCCGCGGGGCGGAGACCCTCGCGGTCACGGGCCAGTATCAGGCGGCGGTGAACGAGGCAGCCACCTACCTGGCGGTCGCGTTGGCCGGGCATGGCGTCATCCAGGCGCCCTACGTCTTGGTGCGCGAGCACCTCGCGAGCGGCGCACTCCAGGCAGTCCTTCCGGACTGGGAGGTGCCGCCGCTGGCGCTGCACGTGGTCTATCCGCCCAACCGGCACCTGAGCACGCGGCTGCGCATCTTCGTCGACTGGGTGGCGGCGCTGTTCGGGGCGGCAGAGCTCGCCCCGGCGGGCCGGAGCCTTCCGCCTCGGCGTCCGGCCCTCCCCGGCCGGCAGTCCAGCCCGGCCGCGTAACGCCCGGCCCGGGGCGTCATCAATCGCGTCGGCGCAGGACCACCCAGGTCGTCATGTCCCAGGCATTCCGGATGCCGCCGATCAGCAGCAGCGCGATGCTGCCCGCAACGAGCGTGCCGCCCGTGTCAGGCCGGGCGAGCAGCGTGCCGCCCGCGACCGCAAGCAGCGCATGCGCGGCCGCGGGGACCGTCGCGTACCAGACCCGGTCCTCGAGATCGATCGAGGCAACGATCCCGCCCTGGACCATGCGTCGCCAGACCCGCCACGAGTAGAGCATCCCCAGCAGCCCGGTGCCCGAGAGCAAGAGGGCGGCCGCACGTCCGTCGGCCAGCGGAGAGAGAGCGACGAGGCTGGTGCCGAGCACGACGCTGAACGCCACCACCGTGGGCGACAGAAACGTACGCAAGCCGACCTGACGGTCGCTGGTGAACACGCCCGTGCCGACGGAGGCCGCGACGAACATCAGCCCCACCAGCGTTGCCGATGCCGATCCCGTCAGCGCGTAGAAGTCGTGCCACCGTTCAAAGCCAGAGTTCGCCATGCCGCGCTATCGAACAGTTCGGACCGTCTGACAATGGCGCCCGAACGCGGTCAGGCGGCCGCGCGCACCTCGGCGATGAAGCTGCCGACCTCAGTCGTGAGCTGCTCGGCCTGGCGGGACAGGCTGTCGGCCGCGCCCAGCACCTGGTTGGCGGCGCCCCTGGTCTGCGTCGCCGCTTGGCTCATGCCCGTGATGTTGGCGGTCACGTCCTGCGTGGAGGCGGCGGTCATCTGGACGCTGCGGGCTATCTCGGCCGTGGCGGCGCCCTGCTCCTCAACGGCGGCGGCGATGGTCATGGAGATGGAGCTGACCTCCTCGATCGTGCTGCGGATGCCCTGGATCGCGGACACGGCTTCCTTTGTGGCAACCTGGATTTGCGCGATTTGCGTCGCGATCTCGTCGGTCGCCTTGGCCGTCTGGCTTGCCAGGTTCTTCACCTCGCTGGCGACCACCGCGAAGCCCTTGCCCGCCTCGCCCGTCCGCGCCGCCTCGATCGTCGCGTTCAGCGCCAGCAGGTTCGTCTGGCTCGCGATATTGGTGATCAGCCCGACGACGTGGCCGATCCGCTCCGCCCCCTCGGCGAGTGCCTGCACGATGCCGTTCGTGCGCTGCGCGTCGGCGACCGCCTGGCCGGTGATCGCCGACGACTGCGACACCTGGCGGCTGATCTCGGTAATCGAGGAGGCAAGCTGTTCGGCCGCCGCCGCAAGCGTCTGCACGCCTGTGTTCGCCTCCTCGGCCGCGGCCACCACCGTCGCGGCATGTCCGTTTGCGTGCGTTGCGCTGGACGACATCGACTGCGCAGTGCCCTGCAACTCCGCCGCGGCCGAGGACAGCATCGCGACCAGGCTGCCGACCTTGCTCTCGAACGCGTCGGCCG
Source organism: Acetobacteraceae bacterium (assembly GCA_965213855.1). Taxonomy (GTDB): domain Bacteria; phylum Pseudomonadota; class Alphaproteobacteria; order Acetobacterales; family Acetobacteraceae; genus JBBROS01. Next base: position 486,725 of record CBDCAA010000008.1, read on the forward strand.
TCTGGTTCACCGCCATCTTCTGCGCGACCGCGGCCGCCGCCTTCGTCCGCTCCCGCTCGGCGCCGAGCTGGTCGGCAAGGATCATGGTGTCCTTGAACACGACGGCCGCCGCGGCCATGCCGCCCACCTCGTCCCGGCGTCCCACCCCAGGGATCTCGGTCGTCAGATTGCCCGCGGCAAGCTGCTCCATCGCCCGCTTCAAGGCGCGCAGCGAGCCGGTCAGGTCCCGGCTGACGGCCCATGAGACCAGGCCCGTGAGTAGCAGGATGCCGCCACCCACCGCCCCGGTTTGCCATAGGGATGCGGCATAGGCAGCGTCCAGGTCCTCCGTGTAGGCGCCGGTGAGGATGTCCATGTTCCATGGCGTGAAGCGCGCCACCGCGGCGACTTTCCGCAGCGGCTCCGTCTGGCCGGGCTTGGGGAACATATAACTCGTCACGCCGGTGTCGCTCGTCCGCACCGCCGCCAGCAGGATCGCCCCGATCGATTGCCCGGTGGCCACGTCCACGGGCAACGCCTTGTTCTCCAGGGCCGGGTTGGCGCCATGCATCAATGTCTCGCCCGTGGTGGCGTCGATCGCCACGATGTAGCCGGTCCCGTTGTCGAACCGGATCGCCCGGAACACCCCATGCAATGCATCCAGCGCCTGGTCCTTCGTCATCTCGTGCGCATCGACCCTTGCCGCGAGCGAGGCCGCGATCGTCACGGCCGCGCTCGTCATCGCCTGCAGCTTGTCTGCCCGGTCGTCCAGCATGCGCCGGTGCAGCGTCGTCGCGCCGCTGGCCGCGATCGACACCATCGCAACGGTGGACAAACCCAGCAGCAGTGTGAATTTCGCCCGGACGGTCAGCCGGCTCAAGAAGGACGTCATCGGATGCTCCTGGCCGATCGGAAGGTCGGTCATTTGTCTCCCCTAATGGTAAACCGAGCTGATTACTCAAAGGTTAAGGCTGGTCGGCCCAGCCACCACGATGCGGTGACATCGTCCGACTGCCGGGTCTATGTGTGATCGGCAGGCGGCCGCGCCCGCTGACAGGGAGGAGCCAAACCCATGACACCCACCCGAATGCTGCGCCAATTGCTGGGCGCCGGAACGATGGTGCGCGCGCCCGGCGTGTACGACGGCCTCACCGCGCGCCTGGCCGAGCAGGCCGGGTTCCCCTGCCTGTATATGACCGGCGCCGGCACCGCGATGGCCCGCGGCTATCCCGATCTCGGCTTGCTGACGCTGACCGAGATGGCGGCCAACGCGTCCATGATCGCCCGCGCCGCCGGCGTGCCCGTCATCGCCGATGCGGACACCGGCTATGGCAACGAGCTGAACGTCACCCGGACGGTTATGGAGTACGAGCGAGGCGGCGTGGCCGGGCTGCACATCGAGGACCAGGTCTCCCCCAAGCGCTGCGGTCACCTCGACGGCAAGGAGTTAGTGCCGCGGGAGGAGTTCGTGGCCAAGATCCGCGCCGCCGTCGCCGCCCGGCGCGATCCGGACTTCGTCGTCATCGCCCGCACCGACGCCCGCGCCGTCGCCGGGCTGGACGAGGCCGTCGCGCGCGCCAACGCCGCCATGGCGGCCGGCGCCGACCTCGCCTTCGTCGAGGCGGCGGCGACGCTGGAGGAGGTCGCGGCGATCCCGAAACGGGTGCACGGCCCATGCCTGCTCAACATCGTCGTCGCCGGCAAGACGCCCGACATCGGCCTGGCCGACGCCGAGGCGATGGGCTACCGCGTCGCGATCATGCCAAGCCTTCTGCTCAGCGCGGTCATGGCCGCCTGCGACGCCATTCTGCAGACCGTCCGCAACACGGACCGCCCGCCCGCCAGCGCCGGGCAGATGCGCATCGCCGACCGCTTCCGCCGGTTCGGGTCCGACGAGTGGGATGCGCTGCGCACCCGCTTCCGCGAGCCCTCACAGGTCGACGCGGCAGCCGAGTGAGACAAAACGGCCTATCCGTCGACCTGTGGCGGTGGGCTGGAGTTCACCCTCCGACTCCGTTGATTGTGCGAAGCAGGGTGGCTTCAGGCCACCAGCGGGTCAGGATCAAGGCAGCTTGACATGACCCGGCTGGTCCTTCGGATCGACTTCGACAAGACCCGGGCGGTGGGGCCCGGCAAGGTCCGTCTGCTGGAGCTGGTGGGCGAGACCGGCTCCATCTCCGGCGCCGGGCGGGCGATGGGCATGAGCTATCGCCGCGCCTGGCTGCTGGTCGACGCCATGAACCAGACGTTCCGTCTGCCCGTGGTCCGCACGCGGGAGGGCGGGGCAGGGGGCGGCGGCGCCGACCTGACGACGTTCGGCGCCGGCCTGGTCGAGAGCTATCGGGCAATGGAGCAGGAGGCACGGGCCGTCCTCGAAGAGCGACTGGCCGCGTTGGAGGGGGCGCTCGCCCCAGCACGCCCAACCTGACGCCGGCTACTCGACGACCACCGTCACCGGCCGCGACGCGTCGTCCTGCAGCGGCAGGCGGATCTGGAAGCGGTGCCGCCCCGGCGTCATCGTCCAGTAAAGCGGCGCATCCGGCCCGGCGACCGCGACCGGCGCACCGTCCACGAGCCAGACGATCTGCGGCACCGCCGGCTGCACCGCCGCGCGAAACACGAGCCGGTTCAGCGCGGCCGGCGCCTCGGGATTGCGCCACACATGCGTGTCGGGGTCGGGCTGGATGATGGCAAGCTGCGGCCCGGACGGCGGCGCAGGCGTCGATGCCGGATGCGGCGCCCCCTCCTTCACCGCGCCCGGGCGGCCGCCTACCCACTCCGTCAGGCGCTGCCCGCAGCCGGCCGGGGTCGCCGTAGGCGCGACCACGCCGGTGCCGGTGCACAGCTCGGCCTGCTCGCGGCCCGCCGGCGCCGGGAACGTGCCCGCCACGAGGTCGCTCCGGGTCAGCCCGTGCAGGCGCAGCAGCACCGATTGCGCCAGCCCGGCGGCCGCACGCGCGCCGCTCAGCCGCGTCATCGGCCCCGCATCCGCCCGCCCCACCCACACGCCCACCAGGTACTCGCGTGACCAGGCGACCGTCCATGCATCCCGGTAGCCCTGCGACGTCCCGGTCTTCAGCGCGACCGCCATCGGAAACTCGGACGAGCCATACCGCGGAAAGCTCGGCAGCCGCGCCAGCGGGTCGCTCAGGAAGTCCGCCACCAGCCGTGCGGCGTCGCTCGAGATCAGGCGCCGCGGCGCACCCGCCTGGCCGTCCAGCCACACGAGCCGGTCGTCGATCCCGTCCTCCGCCAAGGTCGCATAGGCCCGCATCAGCCGCTCGAGGCTGGTCGGCAGCGCGCCGATCGCCATCGACAGCCCGTAGCGCGTGGCCGGGCCGTCGAGCTGGTGCAGACCCAGCGTGCGCAGGAACCCGAACCCGGCGTCCAGCCCGATCCGGCGCAGCAGGTTGGTGGCCGGCACGTTGCGCGAATTCGCCAGCGCCTGCCGCGGCAGCAGCGGGCCCAGGAAGTCCCTGTCCGCGTTCGACACGCCGGCCGCCCCCTCGGGCAGGTCCTGCAGCACGTCTTGCGGCACGATCAGGCCGCGGTCGAGCCCAAGCGCATAGAGGAAGGGCTTCAGCGTGCTGCCGGGCGACCGCAGCGCCGCGCTGAAGTCGATCGCCCCGGCCGGGCGGCTCGCATACCCGGCCGAGGCGACGTCGGCCAGCACCGTGCGGCTGTGACGGCGGACGACCATGACGGCCACCTGCTGCGCCCCGGCCGGCCGCCAGGTCGCCAACTCGGCACGCGCCATCTGCCCCACCCACCGCTGCAGCGGCAGGTCGATCGTCGCGCGCATCGGCCCTCCGCGCGGGGCCGCGTCCGCCTCGCGCGCCATCCGCTCCAGCCGCAACGACAGCAGCAGGTCAGCGGGCCGCCGCGGCGCCGGCACGACCGCGACCCGATCCAGCTCCGCCAGCGCAGCCGCGGTCGCCTCGGCCGGCAGTTCCATGGCCCGCACCGCCCGTGCCGCCCGCAGCATGGCCCGTGGCAACCCGCCGTGCCGCAGCGCCATCAGCCCGGGCGCCTGCGGGATCGCGCTCAGCAGCGCCGCCTGAGCCCAGCTCAGGTCCGCCGCGGGCTGGTCGAAATACCATTGTGCCGCATGCCCGATGCCGTGGCTGCCTTCGCCATACGGTGCCAGCCGAAGATACTGCGCCAGCACGGCGGCATGGCCGTAGCGCGCGGTCAGCGCCAGCGCGACCCCGGCCTCGACCGCCTTGGCCCACAGCGTGCGCGGGCGCGGGTGCTGCATCCGCGCCACCTGCATGGCGATGGTCGACGCGCCGGAGCCGCCCCGGCCCAGCACATGCTGCCAAGCCGCGCGCAGCACGGCCAGCGGATCGACGCCCGGATGCGACCAGAACCGCCCGTCCTCCAGGGCCAGGGTGGCGCGGACGACCCGCTCCGGCGGGTCGACGGGCCAGTAGCCGTAATCGACCTGCAGGCCGCCGCCTGGTCGCGCGCTGCGGTGGCCGGCCTGGGTCAGGAACGTGCCATGCGCGTCCGTCACGATCGCGGTCGCCGACGGCCCGGCAAGCCGCGCCTCGTCCGCCACGACCGACGCATAGGCGCCCAGGCCGCACGCCAACAGGACGGACGCGGCCAGCCACGCCAGGCGCCGCCGGGTCACCGCTCCACGACGATCCGCTGCCCGGCGGAGGCGCCGTTCACGCTCGGCTGGTACAGCATCTCCGCCGTCCCCGGTGGCTGCGTGAAGCTGCCCGGCGTGGTCGCGCGCAGCCGCGTGCGGATCGTGTAGGTGCCACGGGCCAGCTGCAGCCACACGGCGACGACCTCGTCATCGCCATACGAGGCCCAAGACGGCGCCAAGGTCGGCCCGGCCGACGGGGCCGCATCCGCGGTGGCACTCGCCAGGGCCGGGTTCAGCGGTTCGAGGCCGGCCGCGATGGGCAGGCGCAACGCGACCTGCGCCCGGTCCTCGGGCGTGACGACCTCGTCCACCTCCTCGACCACGTCGCCCGCGGCCAGGTGCAGCAGCCCGTCGGCGCCGGGCTCGAGCTTGGTCAAGGGCGGCGCCACCACGCCCGACCCCGCTTGGGTCGGCGGTACCCGGAACAGCGTGCGGGTGATCACGAAGCCATGCTGGTCCGCCGCCGCGCTCGCTCCCGGGGCGGTGGGCACGTAGTCGGTCGCCGCGAGCACGACCAGCCCGGCTGCGGCCTGCACGCGCACCGCCCCGGCCGCCGTGGTGCGGCCCTGCAACAGCGGGTGCGCGGTATCGAGCGTGCCCTGGACCGGGCCGCTCGGCAGGCCGATCGTTGCCGGGACCGCGCGCGGCGGCGGCTGCCAGGCAGCGGCCAGCGCTTGCAACGCCGCCGAGGTTGCGTGCGTGTTGCCCCAGCCCTGCCCATCGGACAGCCCGACCAGCCCGGCGCGCAGGACGGCCAGGCGCGGGTCCTCCGGCGTCGCGGTAGCGACCGCGCCCGTGATGTCCGCCAGGCTTCGGGTCTCCGACGGCAGGATCTGTGCCCCGCCGCCCTGGTCGGCCAGCCCGGCATAGACCGGCCGGCCGTCCCGGTTGAGGATGTTCACACGCCCCCACATCGCATCGAGCACGCCCGACAGCAGCCGGCGATCCCCGTTCGGCAACCGCGCGAGCACGGCCGCGACCTCCGCCAGCCCGCCGCTCGACAGGTCGCCGGACCGGCGCGCCAGCTCTGCCGCATAGTCCTGCGAGAGCTGCCCGCCGTCAGCCAGCGCGTACAATGCCACCGTCCGCTCGAACAGTTCGTCCCCGCGGATCAAATGCGGGTAGTCGCTGCGCAAGGAGGCGGTCAGCACCTTGGCGACCCGCTCCATCGTCGGCTTGTCCACCGGCAGGCCGGCGCGCGCCGCCCGGACCATGACCATATAGGATTCACCCGTCAGCCAGACGCTGCCGCGCCCGGTCGGGAAGAAGGCGACCAGGCCGTCGTCGTCGGTCCCCTGCTTGATAGCGGCCAGGGCCGTCGCGACGTCGGCCGAAATCCGGTCGCGCAACCCCGCCGCGTCCAGCAACGGCGTGAACGGCAGCAACGCCAACTCGGCGAGCGCCAGGTCCATCCGCTGCACCGTGCCGCCGACCGCAGGCCGCACCAGGAACCCGAGCCCGGCGATCAGCCGCGTGACGACCGGGTCGGTCGCGACCGTCACCGTGCGCAGATAGCTCGCCGGCCGCGCCGGGTCGGTCAGCGCGGGCACGTCGACCGCATTGCCGGCGCCGACCGCCAGCAGGTCGCGCCTGTGAACCACGGGCCGGTCGGGCTTGATGGGCAGATCGACCTGGATCGCGTCGCTGGCCCGGTCCGCCGTGCGCTGCAGCAAGTAGCGGACCCGCGCCGCGGTCGTGCCAGGCGCCGGCTCGGGCACGCTCACGGTGGTGTCGATCCGGGCCGGCCGCTGCCCGTCCCACGTCACCGCCTGCTCCGCCGGGCCCTGGAGCGTCAGGCCCTCGGTCGAGATCGCGGCCCGCCCGGCGCCGCCCGGCCCCTCGACGATGCGGCCGATCAGCCCGGCGGTGAACGTGTCGCCCGGCCGCACGAAGCGCGGCAGCGACGGTTGCGCCACCACCGGCTGGCGCACCCGCATCTGCCCGGTGCCGAACCCGAACCGGTCCGGGCCGCTGACCGCCTTCGCGCGGATCATGAACACCGTCAGCGTGTCCGGCAGCTTCACATGCACGGTCGCCGTCCCGCTCGGCCCGATCTTCAGCCGCGGCTCATAGAACGGCACGGGGGTGAAGTTCTTGCGGACGGAGATGTTCTCCATCCCGAAATCGCCGGCCTCGTCGCCGCCGGGCGTCTCGGACAGCGGGATCACGCCGAACGCCATGTTGCGGGTGTCGCGCGCCACCATCCGGGTCGGGCGCTTGACGATGAAGGCCGGCAGCGGGTCGAGCGGCCGTTCCTTGGCCAGCGACAGCACGGCCTGGTCCACCATCCAGACCGTCGCCTCGCCCGCCAGCGGGTGCCCCGCCGGGTCGGCGAGGTGCACGACCAGGTCGAACTCCTGCGCCGGGCGGGCGGTGGCCGGCGCGTCGAAGCTGACCTTCACCTGGTTGTCGACCGGCGTCACCGTGACCCATTTGGTCGCCGCCAGCGTCACCGGCTTGCCCTGGTCGAACGGCGCGTTCGGCGTCGGCGGCCCGGGCAGGCGGCCCCGCATCAGCAGGAAGTGCACCGCCAGCCGCGGCGTCTGTTGCTTGCGGATCGGCACGTCGTAGCGGCCGAAGCCGTTGGCGATGTCCACCCAGTCATAGCGGAACCGGCCCTCCGGCTCCTCGACGATCGCGAGCGCGCGAGCGGTCTGGAACGGGCTCTGGATCACCAGCGTCGCGGTCTGGCCGGGGTCGTACTCGGTGTGCTCGGTCGTCACCGTCACGGTCTGCGCCGGCGGCTGCACCCAGGTCACGGGCGTGTCGCCCGCCATGAACAAGTCCACCGTCACCGTCTGCGTGCGCCCGACCTTGTCCGCCGCCGTCACCTGCACGAGGTAGACGCCCGCCTCGGACGCGCCGAAATGCACCGGTTGCGCTGCTGTGGTGCTCGTCACCTGGCGCGACTCGACCGTCTCGTCGATCACTTGCGTCTGATACTTGGCCGAGCCCTGGGCGAAGTCGCTGGCCTGCAGCACCGAGTTCCATTGCCGATGCACGAGCTTCACCGTCATCGCCAGCCCGGCGATCTCGTGGCCCTCGCCGTCGAGCGCCACCACTTCCGGATCGATCGAACCCACCTGCGGCAGAAAGCGCGGCACCTTCACCCCCAGCACGAACGGCGGCAGCGCGATCACCCGCTGCGTGCTGCGCACCTGCAGGTCGTCGTCGCCGGTGACGGTCGCCTCGACCTGGTACTGCCGCGGCTGCGCCGTCGGCTCGATCGTCGGGTCGAGCGTGAGTTGCGCGGATCCGCCGGCGTCGGTCTTGGCGGTCCGGTTCAGCACCGGGGTGGAGCGGAAGGTGCTGTCGCCGGAGAAGCGGCTGTCCGACGAGAACAGGAAGCCGTCGCGTCCAGGAGGGGTCCAGACGTAAGGAAATTGCGTCACCCGCCAGGTGATCGGCCGCTCGGACAGCATGCCGCCGGCGAAGAAGCGCGCGAGCAGGTCCACGTTGAACGGCGCGTCGAGCGGCGCGTGCTCCGGGCCGTTCAGCACGACCTCGAAGGTCGGCAGGCGATAGGCCTCCTTCTTGACCGTGAAGCCGCCGCAGGCGTCGCCCCCGCCGGGCTGGTAGGCGATCGTGTAGTCGCCGGTCGCCTCGGTCTTCTGGTCGAACCTCACGTGGAAGCCGCCGACCTCGTCGAGCGTCACCGGCAGGCGCCACTCCTGGTCGCCCGGCGCGGTGATCACCACCTGGCCCGACCCGGCCGCATACGACAGCCCGCCCCGGGCATAGCGGCGGATCATCCCGGCGATCAGGATCGGCTCCTCCGGGCGGTAGATCGGCCGCTCCGTGAACACGTGGCACAGCGTCTGCGCCTTCTCGGCCCGCTCCTTCAAGTCGCCCGTGGTCCAGCCGAGCCAGACCGGGTCCGGCTTGGTCCAGTTCTCGTTGGCATATTGCTGCGGTCCGCGGCCCGGCTCCAGCACCAGCGTGTCGGTCGCCTTCACCACCACGATGCGCCGGATGTCGGACTCCTCGCCGTCCCGCCCCTTTGCGACCGGCGCCGGCAGCGTCCACGCGCCGGCCGCATCGGTCGTGCCGCGTGCCAGGATGGTGAACGCGCCGTCACGCATCCCGTCGAGCCGCACCTCGGCGCCCGCCACGGGCTGCGCGGTGGCCAGCGAAGTGACGACGAAGCGCACCCGCCCGGCTTCCTCCACCGTCGCCAGCGACAGGTCCGTCACCTGCAGCCGCGCCCACTGCCGCGTGCTGCCGTCGACCGTGCGCAGGCCCACCAGATAGGCGCCGGGCGCACGCGCACCGGCGATCCGCGTCAGGCTGGGTCCGAGGTCGACCCCGAACTTCGCGTCCACGCCGCCGCGGCGGATCGGCAGATTCATCAGTTCGCTGGTGGCCGGCGAGCCGAGCGCCAGGATCCGCACCGCCATGTCGTCGCCGCTGATCGGGTCGGCCTCGACGTAGTGCTTGGGCTCGTTGCCCGGCAGCGGCGGCGCGCGGTCGTCGCTGGTGACCAGGCCCTTTTTCGGGAAGGGCCAGAAATCGCGCGACAGCGGGTCGATCGGGTAGATCCGCACGTCGGCCCGGTCGTAGCCATGCCCCCGCAGCGGGACCATCTGCGGCCCGCGCGCCTCCACGATCCCTTGCGGCACGTCCCAGGCGAGCGCCGGGGCGCCGGTCGAAAAGCTGAACCGCCGCGCGACCGCATTCGCCAGCAGGCGCCCGCCTGTGTCCTTCAGCGCCCCTGGCGCGATCGCCACGTCATACACCTGGTCGGCCGCGAACTTGCCAGCGATCGTCATCTCGTTCTCGCCGCCCATCGTCACGTCGAGGTCGTCCACCGGCGGCGTGAAGCGCAGCGCATCGCGGGCGTGCACGATGTCGAGCGGCGCCGGCATCGCCGAGAACTGCAGCACCGCCCGACGCGCCCGCGGCGCGTCGCCATAGGACGGCGCGCACGTCGTCACGCCGTCCGTCAGCGTGTGGTCGTAGCCGGACCCGCAATAGGCGTCCGTGACACCGAACGGCGTCGCCGAGTGCAGCGGCAGCGCGAAGGTCGGGTCATCGAGGCCGGGCTCGTCCGACAAACGCAGGCGCAGCGTGGCGATCCGGCCGTCCGGCACGGGGCTGCGCAGCACGACCAGGTAGGTCTGCTTGTCGCTTCGCGCGGTCCGCTCCACCGGGCGCAGGTCGAAGTCCTGCGCGGTTAGCGTCTGCATGCCGACGCCAGTGATCCCCGGCTGCGGCGCGAGCTCGATAGTCAGCAGCCGCGCCAGCGCGGCCTGGTCGACCGGCTGGTCGAACGTCAGCGCGACGGTGTCGAGGTTCGCGGCCCCGTTGCTGCTGTCGGACGGGCCGGTGGCCGAAGGCGCCGGCAGCAGCGGGACCAGCCGGGTCGTGACGCCGCTGACCGTGACGGCCACGCGCCGCAGCGGCTCCCACGGCTCGGTCGGGCGGAACTGCAGGGTGCGCGGCCCGATCCAGGTCCAGGCGCCGGGCTTGGCGGGCGCCAACGTGACGAGGCGGGCCGGGTCGTCCTCGGGGCCGCCGTTGGCCGGGCCGGTATCGGCATCGAACAGGACGGTGACCGCGTCCCACCGGCGCAGGAAGCGGTCCGGTACGACGTGTGCGCCGTCGGCCCGCTGCAGCCGATCCAACGTGACCGGATCGGATGGCGCTGCCGGGGTTTGTGGCCGTGGCGCCTGGCCCATCAGGACCAAGGTGCCGACCGCGAGGAGCAAGCGGCGCAACGTCATGGCGCGGTCCTCGTCGGCTTCATGCCCACCAACTCCAGATAGCCCTGCGCCACGTCCGGCGGCGGACCGTTGCCGCGCGGCGTGATCCCCACGACGGCGGGGCGCAGCGTCGTCGTCATCGCGCCCGGCGGCACCCGCGCCTCGATCGCATATCGCCCCGCCGGCAGCGCCCGCAGCTGCGCGATCCCCTCGCCCAGAGCGGTCCCCGTCGCATCCAGCAGCCGCACCGAAACCTGGTCCGGCACCGCGCGGATGCCCACGCCGACCGTCGCCGCCTTCGCCAGGCTGAACCCGAACACAGCCGTCCCGCCCGGCGCCAGGCTGACCTCGGCGCCGAGCCCCTCGGTCGCGGGCGTGACCGGGTCCGCGGACAGTTCGAGCGTGCCCGATAGCGGGCCGTCATGCGGCGAATACAGCCGCAGCTCGGCCGCACCCGCGAGCATGCGGTGGAACTCGGCTCCGGCGGCGAACAGCTCGGGGACGGCCTCATGTCCCGCCTGCGCCAGGCCGACCAGGACCGGCGCCGTGGTCCGCGCATGCAGCAGCACCGGCCCGTCCGGCGCCAGCGCGACCGCCATCGCCGGGCCGGACAGCGCGAGCCGGGCCGGAAGCGTGCTCGGCTGGGCGGTGGCGACGGGCCAGGGCGAGGCGCCGTCCGCCGCCTCCCAGATGGCCATCGCACCCGCCTTCGTCTCGACGATCACCCGGGCCGGCCCCGCCGACGGCAGTGCCACGTCGCGCCCGGCCGCGACCCGTCCGTCCGGCGTCACCACCGTCAGCGTCGCATTCCCCGCCGTCATCAGGTGGGCACCCGGCGCCGGCTCCGCGGTGGTCTCGAACGAGCCGTCGGCGCCAAAGAACCGCTTCACAACCGACCCCGGCCGCAGCGCCTCGGCTGCGGGCGCCGGCTGCCACGATAGGCTTGCGGGTGCAGGCAAGTCGCCGCTGTTGACCAACAGGACCTCCGTCCACGTGCCCGATAAGGCCCGGCTGACTGGGGCCGCACCGGTCCACACCACGCTCGCGCCCGGGCTCCGCCATCCGGCGACCGCGGCGACGCCGGGCGCCAGGTCGGTCCGCACCAGCTTGTCGCCGCCCGGCAAGATCAATGGCAATGCCGTGCCCGGCGCCAGCGTCGTCTGCAAGGCGCCCGTCAGCGCGCGCGCCGGCAACAGCGCCGGCTCCAGCCGTGTCAGCCGCAGGCGGAGTGCGTCCTCCCCTGTCGCGTTGCGGAGCGGCAGCGCCTGGTCCGCCATCGCGAGCGTATCGCCGGCCGCAACCCCCATCGCGGCCCCAAGTCCCGGTAGCCCCAGCCCGCTCGCCGCCCGCCACAGCGCGACATGTCCCGCCGCCGGCTCGCTCCGCGGCAGCGTCGCCGTCAGCCCGGCCGGCAGCGCCAAAGCGAGGGTCTGCCCGGCCGCCATTGCCTGCGGCGTCACGGTCAACCGCCCCGGCGCCCGCCCCAGCAGCCAGATCTCGTCGCCCTGCGGCAACACCGTGTTCCCCTCGGCCGCGGCCAGCGCGTGGCCGGGCCAGCCGCCGGCCAGCAGCCCGGGCGGCGTCCCCTCCAGCCCCACGATCCCCGCCGCCGGCAGCTGCACCCGGGCCACGGTCAGCCCGCGGTCCGGCGCGCCGTCGAGCCCGGCCAGTGTGATCAGGCCTGGCGCCTGCGCGGCCACGTCATAGGCGCGCGCCGCCGCCTCGACTGGCTCCGGCCCGCCATCGACCGTCCAAGCCTGCACCCGCCACGCCGCCCCATCCGCATCCGCCGGGCTGCCGACCAGCGGCGTGAGACCCTGGTCGAGCGCGACCACCCGCCACGCCGCGCCGTCTTGCCGCTCCAGGCTCAGCACGACGGCCGCGCTGGACCGCGCCTGCGCGACCACCAGGCTGCCTGCCGCGGGCTGCGGCAAGGTCAGCACATGGACGCCTCGCCCGGGCAGCGCCGCAAGCGCGGCCGGCGCGGCCGCCGCGGGCAACGCCTCCGGGAGTGATAGGCGAAGTTCGACCGTCGACGGTGCCGATGCCTCGTCGCCCGAGCCGCCATGCTCCGGCTGGTCGGCATCCGGCGCGGCATCCGGCGCGGCGTCCGGGGTCGTGGCCGCCGCCGCGGCCGGCTTGGCCGCCACAGTTTGCGTCGCCGAGGTCTGGGCCGTCTGGTCGTCGCCGCTGTTGCTGTCAGCATCGTCGTCGCTGCGGTCGATCGTCGACGCCGGGCTGGACGTCGCCGTCGTGTCCGGCGGCGATGCGGCCGCCAGGTCGAGCGTGTAGCGCCCCGCCGGCAACGGACGCGACGCGGCCACCGTCCAGTCGTCGGCGCGCGGCCCGAGCCGGACGACGGTGCTGCCGTCCGCCCGGCGCAGCACGCCCTTCAGCGGGATCGTGCCGAACGTCGTCAGGCTCACCACCCGCGCCTGCGCGATCGCGAACGGCACGCTGACCGGCACGGCCACATGGCGCACGACGTCCGGCTGCAGCGCGGGGCTCGTCAGCGCGACCGTGTAGGCCAGACGGTCGTTGCGGCCCAGGCTGGTCGTCTCCAGCCGATACTGCCCGGCCTCGAGCGGGCCGGTGAACGTGTTCGTGACCCGCGCGACCGGGTCTGCCGCGCCCTCCCGCTTCAGCTCGCCCGTCATGCCGTCGCCGAGCGTGAGCGTCACGTCCGCCGGGCCCTCCAGCCCGAACGTCCAGGTGTCGGGCGTGCGCGGCTGGTCGCGCCCGTCCGGCTCACGCCACACGAGCTGCGCCGGCGTGTCGAACGCCAGCGGATGCGGCCCGTGCCCGGCGATCTCCGGCGCGGCCATGATCGGGCTGAGCCGCGCCACCACCTGCCGCGCGACGTCATCCGGGATCACCAGCACGCTATACCGCCCGGGCCTCAACGCCAGCTCAGTGCCGTCCAGCGGGCCCGGAGCGGTGATCGGCCAGCCCTCCGCGTCGTCCACCCGGCCCGTCCACGCGGCGCCCAGCCCGGCCACGTCCAACCGGTAGCGCTTCTCCTCGCTGCCGGCCCGACGTCCAGCCTCGTCGCCGACCTCCACCGGAAACCGCACGCCCGTGCCGCCCGGCAGCGTCGCGCGCACGCTGCCGCCAGGCAGCAACGTCGCCCCGGTCAGCAGCGGTGCCGGCGTGGCTGTCAGGCCCAGGTGCCCCGACGACTCAAGCGCGGTCACGTCCACGCGGTAGCGGCCGGCCCGCAGCAGCGACTGCATCAGCATGTTCTGCCCGGCGCCGTTGCCGTCCCCCGCGCCGAGCACCGGGATGAACGGCGTCGCCAGCCGGCCTTTGGTGTGCAGCCGGCCCGTTGTTTCGACCCGGAACAGCCCACCCTCGGGCACCACCAGGCTGAACCCCCGCTGCTCGTCTGCGCGAAGATCGAGGTGGGCGGGCCGCCCGGCCTGCAATCCCGCCAGGCTCGCGAGCGGCGGCGGCGGCGGGATGTCGGGCCGCTGCGGCTCGGCCCGGCGCCAGGCCAGCACCACGGTGCGCGCCCGGTCCGCCGCAGCGACCACGACCGCGTTCCCCTGCATCGTGTAGGGCACCGGCCCGCCGCCGCCCTCGCTCACCGCCAGCGTACCCCCCGGCGCCACCTGGACCGGAACGCTGAGCGTGCTGCCCGCCACCATGGTCGCGCTCAGCGCCCCTTCGGCGAGCGCAACCGGCGTCCGCCGCGCCGATAAACCGACCGACACGCCCGGTGCCGTGAACGCCGAGAGCTGCAACGACTGCCCCGGTGCGAGGTCCTGCAGCCCCAGCGGGAGCACCGGGTTGGCCGGCAGCGGCGGCGTGGGCGCCGGGTTCACGCCCGGCGCGCCGACGACCAGGTCCACCACGCCCTGCGTGCCGGGCGCGGGCACCAGGTCGAGCGCATACACATCGGCCGGCAGCTCGCTCGCCCGGCCCCGGCCCGTGTTCGTCGCGACCCCTGCGGCCCGCGCCGCCACCGGCCCGCCGGTGGCGTTCTGGAACAGCAGCGTCGTCGGCCCGCGCAGATTGAACTGCCCGCGCCATCCGGCGCCGGCCGACAGCGTCGGCATCACCGAGGCGACCACCCGCGGCGGCTGCGGCCCGGCGGCGGTCCGCAGCTCCGTCCGCTCCAGCAGCACGCTCGGCGGCACCTCGTCGGCGCCGGCGCCCGCCGTGACCGCGGTCACGAAATAGCTCCCGGGCCGGCTGACCGACATCGTCGACGGGATCGCCAGCGCCTGCAGCTTATAGGGTTGGCCGAACTTGCCCGAGACCTCGACCACCTCGGGGCGCGCAGCCGGCACGAACAGCGTGGCCGATGCCTCGCGGCTGTTCCGCGCCAGCGCAACGCTCGCGGTCCCGGCCGCGAGTGTCACCGCCTCGGGCGACGGCACGTCCAACCGCACGCGCTGGGCCGAGGCGGGCAGGGTGAGCACCTCGCTGCCGAACGGCCCGATCGTGCCATACGCCCAGCCCTCGGCCAGCGCGCCGGCGCCCCCGGCCCGCAGGTGGAACGGCTGCGACGGATCGTTGTCGGTCCAGCGCAATGCCTCCCCGCCGTAGGCGACGACCAGGTAGGTGCCGGGTTCGACCTTGCCCACCAGCCGCAGGTCGTTCAGCCCATGCCCCGGCACTGGCTCGACCAGCCGCGCATCCGGGTCGAGCGCCACCAGGTCCCGCCCGTCGCGCCACAGGCGCAGATCGGCGAGCGTGCGCCCGGCTGCCTCGATCCGCACCGCGCCCGAGGCCGGTACCAGCAGCCAGAACGCCCGCTGTTGCCCGTCGCGCAACTCGGCGTCGAACGGCACGCCGGGCGCCGGCAGCGCCCGCGGTGGCGCCGCATCCACGAACGGCGTCACCGTCAGCGCCACCGACCCCGTTGCCGCCTTGGCCGACGTCACCCGCAGCTTGTAGGTGCCCACGTCGAGCAGCGGGTCCAACCGGCCATCCTGCGTGCCCGCCGCACCTGCCACCTCGCCCGGGCCGGCCAGCATGTCCACCAGCTGCAGCGCCGCCCCGCTCGGGCTTTTTGCGGCGATGGTGAACCGGCCGGGCGACGTGACGTGCAGCAGGGTTGCGGCCTGCTCGCTCGCGGGGACGGTCGCGCTGTCCAGCGCCGCAGCCGGCGGCGCGGGGTTCGACCCCGCCGGGACAGCTGGCTCGTGCACCGGGGGCGCCGCGGCGACTTGCGGCAGGGATGGTGCCGGCGCGCCCGATGGCACCGCGGGCGGGGCCGCCGTTGCCACCGGGGGCGGCGCCAGCGCGGCCAGCCGCGCCGTCATCTGCGCCGAAAGGCACTGGCCGATCGCCGCCGCGGCCACGTTGCAAACACTGTCGCGCCGCTTCAGCCAGGCCAGCAGCTCCAGCCGCGCCTGGTCGCGCTGCTCCGGCTGGCCCGCCAGCTTCGCGTCGTAGGCATCCGCGATCGACCGGTCCAGCGACAGCAGGGCAGGGCTGGCGCAGATCGCCTTCTCGGTGGGCAGCCGCGCCCGGCTGCAATCAATGCCGGCCGCCCGTGCGGCGCCGGAGCCGACAAGCAGGCCGATGCCAAGGAGCGACCAACCGACGACGACCGACCGATGGCGCATGGCATCTCCCGTTCAAGCAACTCTGGCATGGAGGATCGTCGCTGGATAGCGGGCGCCGGGGCAGGAAAGGCAACGGAGTGTTGCGTTGCCGCCGGCCCCACCCTTACGTTGTTCCTTCGTTGCGCCGCAGCAGGAGGCAGGCAGGTCATGCAAGTCGGCGTGTTCATCCCGATCGCCAATAATGGCTGGCTGATCTCCACCACCGCGCCGCAATACATGCCCAGCTTCGACCTTAACAACGCCGTCACCCAGGCCGCCGAGCGCTATGGGATGGACTTCGCACTGTCGA
Organism: Acetobacteraceae bacterium; assembly: GCA_965213855.1. Classification (GTDB taxonomy): domain Bacteria; phylum Pseudomonadota; class Alphaproteobacteria; order Acetobacterales; family Acetobacteraceae; genus JBBROS01. Next base: position 502,928 of record CBDCAA010000008.1, read on the forward strand.
TGATCAAGCTGCGCGGCTTCGGCGGCAAGACCGAGTTCTGGGAGCACGCGCTCGAATCGTTCACCCTCATGGCCGGCCTGGCCGCCACCACGTCGCGCATCCGCCTGTATGCCACCGCCGCCACCCTCGCGATGCCGCCCGCGATCGTCGCCCGCATGGCGTCCACGATCGATTCCATCTCCCACGGCCGCTTCGGCTTGAACGTCATCACCGGCTGGCAGCGCCCGGAATACGACCAGATGGGCATATGGCCCGGCGACGAGTTCTTCAGCCACCGCTACGAATGGCTCGCCGAATACGTCACCGTGCTGCGCGAGTTGTGGGAGACGGGCCGGTCCGACCTCAAGGGCCGCTTCTTCACAATGGACGACTGCCGGCTCAGCCCCCGCCCGTCGGCGCCGATGAAGATCATCTGCGCCGGGCAGAGCGAGGCCGGCATGGCCTTCACCGCCCGCCACGCCGACTATAACTTCTGCTTCGGCAAGGGGCTCAACACCCCGGCGGCCTTTGCGTCGACCACTGCCCGGCTGCTCGCGGCCACGACCCGGATAGGCCGCAGCGTCGAGACGTTCGCACTGTTCATGATCATCGCCGACGAGACCGACGCGCTCGCGATGGCGCGGTGGGAGCACATCAAGTCTGGCGCCGACACCGAGGCGCTGGAGTGGCTCGGGGTCCAGGCCGGCGTCGACAAGTCCTCTGGCGCCGACACCAACGTGCGGCAGATGGCGCAGGCGGAATCGGGCGTGAACATCAACATGGGCACGCTGGTCGGCTCTTACGCGAGCGTCGCCGCGATGCTCGACGAGGTCGCCATCGTGCCTGGCTGCGGCGGCGTACTGCTGACCTTCGACGATTTCGTCACCGGCACCGAAGCGTTCGGCCAGCGCATCCAGCCGCTCATGCAGTCCCGCCGCCACGTGACCGCAGCGCTGGAGGCCGCGTGACGGAGACCGCCGTGGAACCGGCCGGCCTGACCGCCACCGGCCCGGCGGTCGTGCTGCCCGCGCGCCCCGAGCCGATCCGGATCGAGCCGGCGCGCACCGCGTTGATCGTGGTCGACATGCAGAACGCCTACGCGTCGCCCGGCGGCTATCTCGACATCGCTGGCTTCGACGTCTCGGGCGCGGCCGCCGCCATCGAGCGGACCGCGGCCGCGGTGCAGGCAGCCCGCAGCGCCGGCATTCCGGTCATCTTCCTGCAGAACGGGTGGGACCCGGCCTATGCCGAAGCCGGCGGGCCGGGCTCACCCAACTGGCACAAGTCCAACGCCATGAAGACGATGCGCCGCCGGCCCGAGCTGCACGGCCGGTTCCTCGCCAAGGGCGGCTGGGACTACGCCATCGTCGACGCGCTCACCCCGCTGCCGGGCGACATCGTCATCCCCAAGACCCGCTACAGCGTGTTCTTCAATACCAACATCGACAGCGTGCTGCGCGCCCGCGGCGTCCGCAACCTGGTCTTCACCGGCATCGCCACCAACGTCTGCGTCGAATCGTCGTTGCGCGACGCGTTCCACCTCGAATACTTCGGCATCGTCCTGGCGGACGCGACCCACGCCGCCGGGCCGCCGCCCGCGCAGGAAGCGGCGCTGTACAACATCGAGACGTTCTTCGGCTGGGTCTCCACCGTCGCCGACTTCTGCGGCTCGATCCTGCAATCGCCCGAACTTCAAGCCTGAACGGACGCCGCCATGCCCATGACCGCGATCATTCCCCCCGGCAGCGGCAAGCCGCTCGCGCCCTACTCGCCCGGCGTCATGGCCGACGGGGTCGTCTACGTCTCCGGCACGCTGCCCTTCGACAAGAACAACGACGTCGTCCACCTGAATGACCCGGCGGCCCAAACCAGGCATGTGCTGGACCTCATCAAATCCGTCATCGCTGCCGCCGGCGGCACCATGGCGGACGTGACCTTCAACTCGATCTTCCTCACCGACTGGGCCCATTACGGCGCGATCAACACCGTCTATGCCGAGTACTTCCCGGGGGACAAGCCGGCCCGCTACTGCATCCAGTGCGGCCTGGTGAAGCCCGGCGCTTTGGTGGAGATCGCGACCGTCGCGCATCTCGGCCCGCTCGCGGCGGCCGGCGGCACGCCTGTCTGACATCCACGCCGAGGTCACGGGCGAGGACCGCGGCGGCGGCACGGTCCTGCTGTCCTCCGGCCTGGGCGGCGCCGCGGCATTCTGGGCCCCGCAGCTCGATGCGCTGGGCCGGGATTACCGGGTCGTCGCCTACGACCAGCGCGGCACCGGCCGCAGCCCCGGACGGCTGCCGACGCCCTATGCGATCGGGAACATGGCAGCCGACGTCATCGAGGTCATGGACATGCAGGGCATCGCGCAATGCCACTTCGTCGGCCACGCCCTCGGCGGCCTCGTCGGCCTCGAACTCGCGCTGCAGGCCCCGGCCCGGGTCCAGACCCTCACCCTGGTCAACGCGTGGGCGCGCGCCGACCGGCACACGCTCCGCTGCTTCGACATCCGGCTCGACCTGCTGCGGCACGTGGGTCCGGAGGCCTATGTCCGCGCCCAGCCGCTGTTCCTCTTTCCGGCGCCCTGGCTTTCCGCCAACGCCGACCGCATCGAGGCCGAGCACGTCCAAGCCCTCGCCCATTTCCAGGGCACCGACACGCTGCTCGCCCGCATCGCCGCCCTGCGCGCCTTCGACGTGTCGGACCGTCTGCCGGAGATCCGCTGTCCGGTCCTGGTCTCTGCCTCCCGCGACGACCTCCTGGTCCCCTGGACCGCATCGCAGGCCTTGGCCGAAGGGGTGCCGGACGCGCGCCTCTGGGTCGTGCCGGAAGGCGGCCACGCCTTTACCGTGACCGAGCCGGACGCCTTCAACACGGCGCTGCTGGCGTTCCTGTCCGAGCACCGGCCGTGAGCTCGCTCAATCAAAGATGCCGGCCATTAGCCTGACGGCTTCGGCGCAGACGGGGGCGCAGTCGGGAGTGGAGACGGAACCGGGGGCCGGGGCGGCGAAGGGGTGGGGGCCTGACGGGAGGGCGCCGCCTGGACGGTCCCGTTCCGTATTCCGGAGAAATCCGACTTGTCCGTGCTCTTGGCACCGCGGCAGATCGGGTCCTGCGCGTCGCATGCCGCCCGGCATGGACCGGCGGGGCCCATCGCGAGAGCCAAAGCGAGCAGGCCGGTCCGGACCGGGTGCAGCTGCATGCCGCTACTTTGGCGCATCGCTGGCCGCCGGACTGCCGGGTTCGGGGGCGAATGACCGGCGCACGGCGCGGTAGCCGAACGCGACCGGCCGTTCGAAGGTCTGCGTGATCGCGATCCGCCCGCTTTCGGCCGCCTGGACCGTCGCGCCGAGACCGTTCCGTCCGTTGCCGATGTCCTGCGCCAAGGCATCGAGCTGCTGGCGCTGCCGGCTGATCGTCCCCGCGAGGGCTTTCGCAGCTTCGAGGCTCTGGGCCTGGTCGGGCGTGGGCGGGGGCGTGGGCACGTCAGCGGCCGCGGCCGAGACGTCCCGCAGCTTCGCCGCGATCCGCACGTTCGCGCCCGCCGCGCTCGTGGATGAATGCACCTGCTCGATCGCGCGTGCCAGATAAACCCGGCTGACCAGGATCAACTCGACCGAGACGCCCGGCTCGAACACGGCCTTCCCCGCGACCATCGAAAGCTGTCGGCGCAAGAAGTCATCCGAACACGCGTCCCTCGTCGTCTCGTCCTCGCAGAACATGTCCAACCGCCCCGTCGCGACCAGGCTCGGCACGCCATACGTCTCGGCGAACGGGATCCGCAGCTCGACATCGTCGTCGCTCTCGCCGCTCTGGGTGATCGCCGTGCTCACACCGCGGAACAGCCCGCCCACGTCCGACCCGCTATGCCGGACGTGCCCTAGGGTGAAGCCCGGGAACACGGCCAATGACAATCCCTTCGGCGGCGTCGCGGCGTTGCCGAAGGGCGAATCATCGGAGTGGGGCTGGGGCCAGACGGCGCCGTTGTCGGCCGGCCGCGGCATCGTCGCCGGAAACGCGATCAGCTGGCTCTGCACCCGCTCCAGGTCGGGCCGCATGTCGTAATGGTAGATCTTGACCGCGCGCCCGGCCAAGGTCGGCGCGTCGTCGATCGCGCCGAATGCCGACGCATAGATGTCGCCGACCTGGAAGTCTTCCTGCGGCGGATAGATCGGCTCGATGCCCAGCCGGCGCACGGTGGCATTCCAGTCCGAGGCGATGTCGGTCATCTCCGCCGGCGCCGCCGGCCGCATGCTCCACCACGTGAGCGCCCCGAGGCCGGCCAGCAGGAGGGCGCCCCCGAACGCCACCCCCACCCACTTCAGAACGCGCCACGGCAGCCGCACCCGGGCCCAATCCACCCGGGAAGCCGGAACCTCGCCCAAACCGGCATCCATGACCGTTCCTCCGCCGTGCTGCCAACCTCAAGAGGTCGGTTCGACTTCGTAGCGGTTACCTTCCGGTTACGCAACGGTTTGTTCGGATTACCGGCGCCTTCCCTGTCTGCGGGACGAGGACAGACGCTACGGCAGCGCCGACCCGCGCTTCTGCGCCAATAGCGCCAGCAATGTCCGGTCGCGCGCCGCCACGACGTCCGGCAGGTCGTGCCCGGCCAGCGCCGCATCGACGCCGGCGCAGATCGTCGCAGTCAGCCCAACATCCAGGTGCACCGTCCCCAGGTCGCGCCACATCGCTTCGGTGGCCGGACCCAGATGTGCGAGGTTGTGCGCCATTCCGCCGGCGCCCCCCGACAGATGCAGGTTCAGGAACGGCCCCAGCAGCGCCCAGCGCAGGCCCGGCCCATGCGCGATCGCCGCATCGACGTCCTCGACCGTCGCGATCCCCTCCCGCACCAGATGGAACGCCTCCTGCCACAGCGCCGCCTGCAGCCGGTTGGCGACGTGCCCCTTCGACTCCCGCCGCAGCCGGATCGGGTGCTTGCCGATGCCGGCGTAGAACGCCATCGCCCGCTCGATCGCCCAGTCCTCGGTCTGCCGGCCGCCCACGACCTCCACCAGCGGGATCAGGTGCGGGGGGTTGAACGGGTGCCCCAGCACGACCCGCCCGGGATGCGCGCACCCCGCCTGCACGTCGCTGACCAGCAGTGTGCTGGAGCTGGTCGCGATCACCGTCCCGGGCGCCGCCGCTGCATCCAGCGCCGCGAACAGCGCTTGCTTCACGTCCAGCCGCTCGGGCCCGTTCTCCTGCACGAAGTCGGCCGCACTCACAGCGTCCGCGGCGCTTGCGGCGAACAGCAGGCCGTCCGTGCTGGCCCCCTCCACCGGGTCCTGCGCCATCACCGCCGGCCAGAATGCCTCGACCTGCCGGCGCAGCGCCGCCTCCGCCCCTGGCGCCGGGTCGAACGCCGTCACCTGGAGCCCCCGGGCGAGGAACAGCGCCGCCCAGCTCGCGCCGATGACCCCGGTGCCGATCACGGCGACGGTTCGGGTTGGCGTCATGCCGGGATCAGCGCGCACAGCCCCGGCGTCATCGGCCGGAACGCCTGGTCGGCCGGCACGGTGCCCAGCACGTTGAAGAAATCCCAGTCGCCGCCGCTCTCGGCCGGCGTCTTGGTCTGCACCAGGAACACCGGATGCAGCTTGCGCCCGTCCGCCCGGATGCGCCCCTGGCCGAACAGCGGATCGTCGGTCGGGATCGCCTTCATCGCGTCCACGACGGCGCGCCCGTCGCTGCCGGTCCCCGCCTTCGCCACCGCCTTGAACAGGTGCACCAGCGCCGCGTAGCAGCCCGCCTGCATGTCGTTCGGCATCGCGTGCCGGGCGTCGCGCGCCTGGAACCGCTTGGCGAACGCCCGGGTCGCGTCCGTCATGTCCCAATAGAACGGCGTCACGCCCAGCACGCCTTGCCCCACTGCCAGGCCCACCCCGTGCACCATGTTCACGTTGTACACCGGCCCTGTCACCTGCATCCGCTGCGTCAGCCCGAACTCGGCCGCCTGCTTCAGGCATGTCGTCTGATCGTCACCTGCGTTGTTGAGGCACAGCACCTGCGCCCCGCTCGACCCGGCGGCCAACAGCGCGGAGCTGAAGTCGCTATTCGGGAACGGGTGCTTCACCCCGCCCAGCACCCGGCCGCCCGCCTGCACCACCGCCTCGGTGACGTTGCGGTCCAGGTCGGCGCCGAACGAGTAGTCCGCCGTGACCGTGAACCAGGTCTTGCCCCCGCGCTCCGTCAGCGCCCGGCCCAGCGCGTGGCCCACCTCCCACGTGTCGTAGGTCCAGTGCACCGTCGTCGGCGCGCACCGCGTCCCGGTCAGGTCCGCGATCCCCGCGCCCGTGCCGATGAACACCTTGTTCCGCTCCTGCGCCAGCCCCGCGACCGCGAGCGCGATCGCCGAGTTCGGCACGTCCAGGATCACGTCCACCCCGTCCTCGTCGAACCAGCGCCGGGCGATGGCCATGCCGATGTCGGGCTTGTTCTGATGGTCGGCCGAAACCAGCTCGACCGGCCGCCCCGCAAGGGCCGCCGCATCTTCGACCGCCAGTTGCGCCGCCACGACCGAGCCCCGGCCCTGGTAGTCGGCGAACACGCCGTTCATGTCGTTCAGCACGCCGACCCGCAGCGGCTTGTCGGCCGCCCGTGCCACCCTGGGCACGATAGCGGCGGCAGTCATGGCAAGCACCGTCCGGCGACCGAGCATCGGGTTCCCCATCGTCTGTCTATCCTTGCAGGACGCGGATCACGTCCTGGTGGCCGCTGTATAGCAGGTCCACCAGCGCCGCATGGTTGCGCAGCACGCCGCGTTGGTTCACCGAGCCCTTGTCTGTCAGCTCCCCAGCCTCGATCGACAGCGGCGCCGTAAGCCATATCAGCCGGGCGATCCGTGCCGACGAGGGCGCACCCTCGGCATGCCGGGCGAGCGCCGCCTCGACCGCGGCCCGCACGGCCGCGTCCTCGGCCGCAGCGGGACCATGCGGGATGGCGAGCACGCCCAGATGGTCGCGGTCCGCGCCGGCGATCACGACGTCCTTCACGTGCGGCGACAGCGCCTCCAGCAGCCTCAGCCGCAGCGGCCCGACCGACACCCACGTGCCCGACAGCAGCTTAAAGTCTTCCGCGACCCGGCCGTCGAACCGGAACCCCAGGTCGTAATTCCCGGGATCGGCCGGGACCAGCGCGTCGCCCAGGCACAGATAGCCCTCGTCGTCGAACAGCTTGGCCGTCTGCGACGGGTCGCGCCAGTAGCCCGGCGTCACGTTCGGCCCGCGCACCCGCGCCTCCATCTTTCCTTCCAGCGGCGTCAACTTAAGCTCGACGCCTGCCGCCGGCAGGCCGACGACCCCGGCGCCCGTGTCCGGCCGGGACGTCAGGCAGAACGGCGCCGTCTCCGTGCTCCCCATCCCCGTCAGCCACTGGATGCGCTGCCCGATCGTTTGCACCGCGAGCGCGTCCAGCCGGTCCCAGAGCGGCTGCGGCAAGCTGGCCGCTGCATAGAACAACAGCCCGAGCCGGCTGAAGAACCGCTCCCGCAGCGCCCTATCCGAGTCCAGCCGGTCCGCGAGCTGCTGGTAGCCGAGCGGCACGTTGAAATACATCGTCGGCGCGACGTCGCGCAGGTTGGCCGCCGTCGCGTCGAATGCGCCAGGTGCCGGCCGCCCCTCGTCCACGTGCAGCGTGCCGCCATTGGCGAGCACCAGGCCCAGATTGTGGTTGCCGCCGAACGTGTGATTCCACGGCAGCCAGTCCACCAGCACCGGCGGCGCGTCCGCCATCATCGGGAACGCCTGCAAGATCATCTGCTGGTTGCTCGACAGCATGCCGTGCGTCGTGATGACGCCCTTCGGCGACCCGGTCGAGCCCGAGGTGAACAGGACCTTCGCCACCGTGTCCGCATCCACGGCTGCCGTTGCCCGATCGACCGCCGCGGTCGGTACGGTCCGTAGCAACTCCGCATAGGGCGTGCTCGGCCAATCCTCGAGCGTGCTGCCGTCCAGTGTCACCACGTCCGTCCCGGGCGCCACCGTCTCGAACACGGCCCGCGCGTGTATCGGCCCGTCGATGACGACCAGGCCGGGCTGCAGCACGGCCATGCAGTGGCGCAGCTTGCCGAACGGCCCGGCGCCGCGCGAATACGCGGTCGAGATGGGGGATACCGGCACGCCGACATGCAGCGCGCCGAGCAGCAGCAGCAGGTGCTTCACCCCGTTGCCGCACAGCAGCGCCACAGGGCGCTCCGGCCCGAGCCCGCGATCGAGCAGCGCCTGGCCGATCGCCCGCGCCGCGGCGAGCACCTCCGGATAGGTCGGGCCTTGCCATGCGCCATCCGGCCCGCGTTCCAGCACCGGCGCAGCACCGGGCCGGGCAAGCGCCCAGTGCTCCAGATGCGCCGTGAACCGGGCCGGATAGGGGCCGAGCGGCTTTTTCGGCACCACCAGCAGGCTGCCGTCGGCGCGCCACGTGAAGGAAGCGGTCGGGACGCTGACGTTGACCGGGCGAACTGGCGCCTGATTCGGCGTCGCTGTCATGTCCCGGGCCGGTGGGTCGCCTTCACGGCCCGGCCGTCCAGGAAGGCGCGCAGCCTCGCCTTCGCGTCCCCGTCGGCGACCGCGATTGCCGCCATCAGGCTCTCCATCAGCCCGCCGATCCGCGGGTCCGCCTCGGCGATCCGCGGCAGCGCATGCAGCACGGCGAAGGTCGTCAGCGGCGCCGTTTCCGCTGCCCGTTGCGCGATCTCGATCGCGCGGGCCAGCGCCTGGCCCTCGTCCACCACATATTGCGAGAACCCGGCCCGCTCGCCCTCCTCGGCGCCGTAGGTGCGGCCCGTGAGCATCATGTCCTGCATCCGCGCCACCCCCACCAGCCGCGGCAGCCGGACCGCGGCGCCCCCACCGACGAAGATGCCGCGCTGTCCCTCGGGCAAGGCGTAGTAGGCGCTGCGGTCCGCGACCCGGATGTGGCAGGCCATCGCCAGCTCCAGCCCGCCGCCCACGACCGCGCCATGCAGCGCCGCGACCACGGGTAGCCGCCCGCCCTCGATCCGCTCGAACGCCGCATGCCAATGCTGGGAGTGGAACAGGCCCGCCGTCGCATCCGTCTCCGTCACCGTGCCCAGGTCGAGCCCGGCGCAGAAATGCTTGCCCTCGCCATGCAGCACGACCGCTCGCGCGTCCGCCGGCGGATCGGCGAAGAATCGCCCGATCCCCTCGATCGTCGCCGGATCGAGCGCGTTGCGTTTGTCCGGCCGCGACAACCGGAGCACGGCGACGGGCCCATGCTGCTCGGCATGCAGAGTGGGCGGCAGGTCGGGCTCGGGCATGACGGTCTCCGTAACGCTGAGGTAGTTGTGGCCGCGCGCCCCCGCATCGTCCAGCTCCGCACGCAGGGCATGGCTTGATGCCACGGCGTTCGGCATAAGTGCCCTGACAGACCTGCTTGCCTGGATTTGACAGAGGACCGGCATGGACGATTCGGACGGCCTGCCTGCACCGCAGCGGCGCTGGGTGATGGGCTGCGCGCTGCTCGGCGTCGTGCTCGCCGGGCTCGACAGCGCCATCGCCAACATCGCCCTCCCGACGATCGCGCGGGAGCTGTCCTCCACCGACGCGGCGACGGTGTGGGTGGTCAACAGCTACCAGCTCGCCGTCACCGTCTGCCTGCTGCCGGCCGCCTCGCTCGGCGAAACGCTGGGGCTGCGGAAGGTGTATGGCTTCGGCCTGGCACTGTTCACCGCCGCCTCGCTGGCGTGCGCGCTGTCGCCCACCCTCGGCGTCCTCGTCGCCGCACGGCTCGCGCAGGGCGTCGGCGGCGCCTGCATGGCGGCCTTGGGCGGCGCGCTGATCCGCGCGATCTACCCGCGCCGGCTGCTCGGCCAAGGGTTCGCATCGATCGCGCTGGCCGTTGCGATCTCGGCGGCCCTGGGCCCGACCATCGCCGCCCTCATTCTCTCCGTCGCCAGCTGGCCCTGGCTGTTCTTGGTCAACGTGCCGCTCGGCGTCGTCGCGGTGCCGCTCTTCCTCGCCGTCGCACCGCCCGGCCGGCCCCGCTTCCGTCCGTTCGACGGCGTCGGAGCGCTGCTGAACGCGGCCACGCTGGGGCTGATCGTCACCGGCGTCGACGGCCTCGGCGGCGCCGGGCGCACCGTCGCGATCGGCGAGCTGGCCGCGGGGCTCGTCTGCGGCGCGCTGCTGGTGCGCCAGCAGATGCGCCGGCCGGTGCCGCTGCTGCCGCTCGACCTGCTGCGTATCCCGCTATTCGCGCTCTCGGTCGGCACCTCGATCTGCTCCTACTCGGCCCAGATCCTCGCCTACATCGCGCTGCCCTTCCTGTTCCAGACCGTCATGCACCGCACCGCCGTCGCGACCGGCCTGCTGGTCACGCCCTGGCCGTTGCTTGTCGCCGTCGCCGCGCCGGTCGCCGGTCGCCTGTCCGCGCGCTACCCGGCCGCCATCCTCGGCAGCGCCGGGCTCGCCGTGCTCGCGACCGGCCTCGTGCTGCTGGCGACGATGCCGGCCCTTCCGGCCGACTGGGATGTGGCGTGGCGCATGGGGCTGTGCGGCGTCGGCTTCGGCTTCTACCAGACACCGAACAATCTCACCCTGATGACGGCCGGCCCGCCGGAGCGGAGCGGCGCTGCCAGCGGCATGGTGGCCGTCGCGCGCACGGTCGGCTGGTCGCTCGGCGCGGCGATCGTGGCGCTCATCTTCGGCCTGCGCGGCGGCGATGGCGCGGTCCTTTGCCTATGGGCCGGGGCCGGATTCGCAGCGCTCGGCGCCGTCGTCAGCGTGTCGCGGATGGGGCGCGGCCACCCGCCGGGGTGACAATCGCCGCGACGGCCTCACGTCCCTGGAATTCGAAGTGGAGACGGACATGAGCGACGAGTGGCAGTATCAACTCCGCGTCTACCTGGACGACGCTCTGGCGGAATTGGCCCGGCGCGACCGCCGTGCGGCAGCGTTGCAGCCGCTGACCGAGGTGCTCGACCGGCATCAAGCCACCCTCGTCAGCCAGTGGGACGCGTTCGAGGGCTACGTCGCGGAGGCCGAGCGGTGCGGGCCCGAGGGCTATCCGCTCTATAAATGGACCAAGGCGACAGTCGAGAACCCGGAGCAGCGCGCCAAGCATGTCCGCACCTTCTCGCTCCACGTCGATGGCCAGGAGGTCTACCCCAAGGCCGCGGCCGATGCGCTCGAGGCCGATCTCCGCCCCCTTGCCGGCGGCCCCGTCGTCACCCGCATGACCCGGCACGACAGCAATCCCGCCAACAACCTCCCTGTCCCGCCCGAATACCGGTAACCTCATTGCCCCTCACTGTGAGGGAGGGGCGGAGCAGGCAAGGTTCCACGGCGCCTTCGCCTTGGATGCCCACGGAGGGTGGGGGTGGGTCGCCGTCGGGGCCGGTAAACAGCCCGCGCGACAGACCCGCTCTCGACTTCTCCGCCGCAACGCACCATACGGTGCGGTCCCCTCTGGAAGCCGCACCGACCCGATGCTGACGCCGTTCTCGTCCGAAGACCTTGGCCGCGTCTTCGACGCTCGTACGCTCACCAAGGGCCGCACCCTCATCCTGGTCGCCGAAGTCGCGGTCACGCTGCAAGACCCGGTGATCGCCGTAACCGTCGAGCACATGGACCAGGTGCACACCGCAACGATCCACCCGGCGCTGCTGCAGGACCGCGTCGTGTTCTTCAACGAATGCAGCTGTGGACAGCTTGCCTGCGCGCACCTGGCCGCTGGCAGCCTGGCCGCGCTGGACCGCTTCCCCGCCCTGCGCCGGGCCGGGCAGCAGGACTTCCTCGACAAGCTGGCGCAAGAGGATCGGGGCGTCGAACGCCAGGTGCTGGTGTTCGAGCTGTCGACCGCCGAGCCGCCCGCCGCCTGCGCGGTCACGACCTTGCTGCTCGGCGCGCGTTCGGGCCGGCAGGCGCCGACCACGCCCGCGGCGATCCTGGCTGACCCGGCTGCGCCAGAGAGCGTCCGGCTGCTCGCCAAGATGCTCGGCAGCGGCGGCGAAAGCCGCGTGCTCGTTGCTCCCGCCGCGGTCCAGTCGGTGCTCGGCCTGCTTGCCCGGCTCGGCAAGGCGCGCTGGCACGCGACCGGCAAGGTGCTCGCCCTTGGGCCCGACCGCATCTTCCAGGCCAACGTTCCGCCGGACCTGCCGCCGCGCTCGGCGGTCATCCTGGGCGACGCCGGCCCCTGGTATGTGGACGCCGCGACCGGGCAGATGGGCCGCGTCCGTCTGCGCCAGGGCGCGCCCCTTCCACCCCGCCCGGCGCCCGCCCCTGTCCCTGCCCCTGCGCCAACCCGCGCTGCCGTCGCGGTCGCGCCGAAGCGTCCCGCGCCACCGCCACTCCGCCGCCCCGGCCAGGCCGCCGCCGCGCCCCGGACCGCTTCGCGCTCCGTCGCCCGCCCGGTGGCGCGCCCCATCCGCCGGCCCGAGCCGGTCGCGGCCGAGCCCGAACCCGTGATCCTCGAGCGCCCGCCCGTCCCGGTGCTGCAGCTGCGCCGGGTCGAATGCCCCGACGACTCCGGCCGCCTGGTCGCGACCGACGCGCTCACCATCGAGTTCGACTACGAGAACACGCTCGTCCCCTCCGACGACGAGCGGCAGTTCGTCCGCGTCGCTCGCCCCGGGGACGTCGCAGGACACACCAGCTTCGTCCGCCGCGACACCGCCGCCGAGGCCGCCGTCGCCGACACCCTCCGCCAGGACGGCTTCAACCAAATGCGCGTTCCCGACCCGGCGCGCGCCAAGGGCCGCATCGTCCACCTGTTCCGCGGCCGCGACGCCTCCGAGCGCTGGCAGGGCTTCATGGCCGACCGAATGCCGATCCTGCTGGCACTCGGCTGGCGCAGCCTGATCGACAAGGAGTTCGGCCCCCGCACGGTCCAGTCCGTCGGCGAATACGACGTCCGCGTGGCCGATGCCGCCAACGCCGGCGCAGGCAGCTTCTCGCTCGATTTCGGCATCGAGATCGACGGCACGCGGATGCCGCTGCTGCCGATCCTGACCCGGCTGCTCGACCGCGGCGGCATGGACGAGGCGCTGATCGTCGATGGCGAGGTGATCACCAGCCTCGACGACGGCCGCATCCTGAAGCTTCCGGCCGAGCGCATCCGCCGATTGCTGACGGTCATGGCGGACCTGATCGACGCCGCCCGCCGGACACCGGACGGCGGCATGGTGCTCGCCGCCGGCGAGGCCGGGAGCGTGCTCGACCTCGAGGACCTGCTGCCGACCCGGTGGGACAACGCCGCCGAGATCGAGTCCTACGTCGCCCGCCTGCGCGAGGCGCCCGAGATCGCGCCGGTCACAGTCCCGGCCAGCTTCAAGGCCACCTTGCGCCCCTACCAGCAGCACGGCGTCGACTGGCTGCAGCACCTGCGCGCGCACGGTCTCGGCGGCTTCCTCGCCGACGACATGGGCCTCGGCAAGACGGCCCAGACCATCGCCCACATCGTCATCGAGCACGCCGAAGGCCGGCTCGACCGTCCGGCCCTCGTCGTCGTCCCCACCAGCCTCGTCGCCAACTGGTCCGCCGAGCTGGCCAAGTTCGCGCCCCACCTCCGGCTCGTCGTGTTGCACGGCCTCGAGCGCCACGCCCGACGCGCGGAGCTGGACGGCGTGCACGTCGCCATCACCACCTACACCGTGCTCGCCCGCGATATCGAGGAAATGACCCAGCTTCCGTGGCACCTCGTGGTCCTCGATGAGGCGCAGGTGATCAAGAGCCCGGACGCGAAGGCGACCAAGGCCGTCTGCCAGCTCGACACGCGGCACCGGTTGTGCCTCTCGGGCACGCCGATCGAGAACAACCTGCAGGAGATGTGGTCGGAGTTCGCGTTCCTGATGCCGGGGCTGCTGGGCGACCGCAAGGGGTTCGCCAAGCGCTTCCGTACGCCGATCGAGAAGAACAACGACGCGGTGCGCCGGGTGCAGCTGATCCGACGCATCAAGCCGTTCCTGCTGCGCCGCACGAAGGCCGAGGTCGCCCCCGACCTGCCGCCCAAGCACACCATCCTGCGCCGCGTGAACCTCGCGCCCGAGCAGCGGGAGCTGTACGAGACCATCCGCGGCACCCTGCACGACACCGTCCGCGAGCAGATGGCCGGGCTGAGCGCCGCCCAGGGCCGCATCGTCATGCTCGACGCGCTGCTGAAACTGCGCCAGGTCTGCTGCGACCCGCGGCTGGTGAAGCTCCCGTCGGCCCGCCTGGTGGAGACATCCAGCAAGCTCGAGGAGCTGATGGAGATGGTGACCGAGATGGTCGCCGAGGGGCGGCGGATCCTGCTGTTCTCGCAGTTCACGTCGATGCTCGACCTGATCAAGCCGCGCCTGGCCGACGCCGGCATTGGCTTTGCCGAACTGCGCGGCGACACGCGCGACCGCTCCGCCCCGGTGCAGGCGTTCGAGGGTGGCGAGGTGCCGCTGTTCCTGATCAGCCTGAAGGCCGGGGGGAGGGGGCTCAACCTCACCTCCGCCGACACCGTCATCCACTACGACCCGTGGTGGAACCCGGCTGCCGAGGACCAGGCCAGCGACCGCGCCCACCGCATTGGCCAGACAAAGTCCGTGTTCGTCTACAAGCTGATCGCCGCCGACACGGTCGAGGATCGCATCGTCGAATTGCAGCAGCACAAGGCGGACCTCGCCCGGATCGCGCTCGGCGGCGAGGGCGAGCTGGACGGGCTCGAGATCGACGACGTCGAGTTCCTGTTCGGCGACAGCAAGGAACCAGTAATGGCCTGACGCGCCACGGGTGTGGACTTGGCCAAAAAGTTGCGGCAGGCATCGGCCATGTCCGATCCACTATCCGCCACCATCACCAGCATCGAGGCCGTCACCCACGTCATCCAGGTCGCGCTCACGCCGGTGTTCCTGCTCTCGGGCATCGGCACGTTGCTCAACATGTTCAACATGCGGCTGAGCCGGGTGTCAGATCACACCGAGCACCTGGCCGAGATGCTGGACAACGAGGTCGACGGCGCGAAATACGCCAAGCTGCTCACCCACCTGCGCCGCCTGTATCGGCGGCGCCTGTTCCTCGACACGGCGATCGCGCTGGCGGCGATGGGCGGTGCGGCGACCTGCGGCGCCGCCTTCGTGCTGTTCCTGGGCGGGCTGCGCGACGCCGAGGTGGCGACCTCGCTCGTCGTGCTGTTCGGCGGTGCGCTCGGCTGCACCGTCTGCGCCCTGATCGCGTTCCTGATCGACAGCGTGCTCGGTTGGCACGGCCTGCATCGGGACGGCCCGATGCCGCGCTCGAAGCCGTCCTGATCGCGGCCGCCTACTTGTTCACGACGGCGGCCCCCGCCTTGGCCGACACCTCGTCCTGCGACCCGGCCCCGCCCGAGCAGCCGATCGCGCCGATGAGCTTGCCGTCCTCGACCAGCGGGATGCCGCCGCGCGAGCCGATCACGCCATCGAGCGAGAGCTGGTAGATGAGCCCGGACTGCATCCCGTTCTCGAACAGCTTCGTCTCGCGCCGGAAGGTCGCAGCCACCCGCGCCTTGTGCTCGGCGATGCTGATCGACGCGAGCTGCGCCCCATCCATCCGCGCGAACGCGACCAGGTTGCCGCCCGCATCCACCACGGCGATGTCCATCTTCCAGTTGTGCCGTTTCGCCTCGGCCGCCGCCGCGGCGATCACCGATTGCGCGCGATCGATCCCGATCGGCGGGCCGTAGGGCACGTCGAACGGCATCGTGTCAGGGATCACGTCGAGCGGGTTCGGCGCGGGCTGGGCCGCCGCGATCCCCGTTCCGGCCGCGATGGCCCCCAGCAGCGCCACGACGAGATCCGTCCGCATGAGCTCTTCCTCCCCGAATGCCGGTTTGCCCGGTCTGCACTCGCACCCGCGGCGCGCCCGCAAGCTTGCGGATATTTCGCCGGCGGATCAACGCCCCTGGACGGCGATCGTCCCGGACCGGCGCGCGGAGGACCGTCCCGTGTCAAAACGTCACTGTCGCCGCATCGCCGGATCGGCAACGCTCGTATCCGAACGGGCCGGGAGAAGGCGGATGGCGACGGCGGCAAAGTCTCGGCTGTTGGGTGCGGCGGTCGTTCTGCTGGCCAGTGTTCCCTGCGCCGCCCGCGCCGACCAGACCGGGCTCGGGCCCTGGAACGCCGCCGCGGCTGCGCTCGCGCAACGCTCCGCGCTGGCCACCAGCGCCATGGCCTACATCAAGGACCAGGCCGCCGCCATCAAGGACCCGGCGCTTCATCGCGAGACCGAGGATGCGGTGTTCAACCCCGAGACCTGCATCCGCAGCCGCGCCAACCTGACCGAGGAGCGCAAGCAGCAGATCGTCGACCAGTTGGTCGCGGAGGGCCTGGTCGACCCCAAGGAGGCCAGCCGCATCCCCGGCGGCCTCGTTGCCGGCGTGTTCCCGGGCGTGCGCGAGGATGGCACGGCGTGCCCGAAGCTGCCGATGCCCTACATCGCCGCGCCCGGCAGCGTGTTCGGCGGTCACCACTCGCAGCCGGGCGGGCTGTCGATGCACGTCGCGGTGAACCTCACCAGCGCCCTGAATCTCGCGGACACCTACCGCAAGGTCTTCGGCACGCTCGACGCCAAGGGCCTGCCGGTCGTGCGTGGCGGGGCGGGCGAGATTTCCGGCCAGACGGCCGACGCGGACCTGTTCATCGACCAGGACATCGTCATTGCCGCGCCGATCTGGCACGACTGGGCGAAGATGATCGTGTTCCAGTGGAACGCCGACGGCTCGGAGTACACGGAGATGAACTTCGGCGGCAACGGCCGCACCGACGCCTGGGGCACCGCCGGCACCAGCAAGACCGGCGGTCACCATCTGATCGGCGTCGCCGAGAGCATGGCCCGTGGCCTGCCGCCGATCTTCGTCATCACACAGGCCTCGGCGCATGGTGCGCCGAACATGGGCAACGAGTTCAGCGTGGTGAACTGGCTGCGCACGGCCGCCATCATGACGGGGATCGACCCGGTCGAGCGCGGCTATCTGATGCTGGACGGGTCCGGGCACCTGCGCCTGCCGCCGGTGCGGAGGCTCGGCTCGGTCGATATCGGGGCCGGTGCGCCGGGCCAGCCGAACCTGCTGTACGAGTATGTGCTGCACAACTTGTCCGACGCCGACTACACCTTCACCGGCACCGCGATCCCGCAAAGCGAGCTGTTCCTCCGCACGCTCGCCCCCAAATACGGCTACGACCCTGCGGACGCGACCACCTACAACACCGCCTATCGCAACCCGGTGCTCGCCCACCTCTCTGCAGAACGCATCCAGATCCTCTATGCGACCGGTGGGATCGACCGGGTCGCCAGCGAGATCAGCAAGCTGCACGCCGCCGGGCTGTTGCAGTGATCCCGTAAGCCCGATGCTCCTCGTCGGGTGAAGTTCAGGACACCAGGGGCCAGTGCCGGATCGAGGATGTTGGGTTGCAACCCGCCCTACGCGCCGCCGAGCTTCGAGCGCAGCCATGCGCGCAACGGCGCCTGTTCGAGCAGCCGCAGCACGCTGGCGCGCGCGGCATCCGACGCCGCCGCCGGGCCGACGCTCGCGACCGCCACGAGGTCGCACCTTGCCGACAGCGCCAAGCCGGCGGCGGGATGGCTCTGGCCATCGGGCGTCGTCAGATCGTAGGCCCGCGCCCGCCCGCGCAGGCCGCCGGATGCGACCGCCGCGCCAGCCGCGCGCGGGACGAAGTCGATGCCAACCATGTCCAGATCGCTGACGCCGTCCACCTCCGCATCGCCGCTCACCCCGGTGGCGCAGTTGCAGAAGCCGAGCTTCGGCCGGACATACGTCTCCATCGCCCCGCCGCAGCCGGCGCCGTCGCAGCGGAAGGCCCTGCCGGCGGGCCAAGCGTCCCGCGGGAACGGCCATGCGATTTCGGACCAGCCATCGCGGGGCGGCTCCGCCCGCATCGCGAACGCCCCGCCCGCCATCACCGCCACGCCGAGGCCCAGCAGCGCCGCCCTCACGGCAGGCCGGCGATGGCGCGCGCCGGGCCGGTCAGTTCGAGGATGTGCAGGCCGGTGTTCGCGCGATCGACGATGTAGATGTAGCCCCGCGCGTCGGTCTCGACGTTGTTGGTCTGGATCGCGACCTTGCAGCGCGGTGCGTCCCCGACCGTGACGCAGCGCTTGTCGGTCGCGGCGGTGATCGAGGGGATGAAGTAGCCGACCTCGTGCGGGTTGTAGGGGTCGCGGATGTCGAGCGCGCGGACGCCGGCGTTGAAGAAGGCGATGAACGCCATCTTCTTGTAAAAGATCGGGTCCATGCTCTCGTTGGAGGAGTGCGAGCCGAAGCGGCCGCCCCGGCTGCAGAAGTGGCCGCTGGTTTCGGGGACGGTGTAGTTCGACACCATCATGGGCCGGGTCTCGATGGTGAGGTCGGCGAACCAGACCATCTGCCGCGGCTCGTTGCATTCGTTGAGGATCGCCTCGTCGACGATCATCGCGATGTCGCGGCGGCTGCCCTCCTTGTCGGACGCGAACTCGGGGATCGGCATCTGCAGCATCGGGAACGTCGTGTGGGCGCCGTTGCTGGACGTCATGACCAGGCGGCCGACCTCGGGGGCGCGCAGGTTCGCCGCTGTCGGCTCCGCCGGGCCGCCCAGCAGCTTGGAGCGGTCGACGATCTGCAGGATGCCGCCCTTGTTGGTGCCGTAGCCGAAATAGATGCGGTTGCCGCGTGGGCCGGTCGAGATCATGCCATGCAGCTCGGTCGGCACGGGCCCGGTCGACCCCGGCTCCTGCCCCGGCAGGCCGAAGTCGCGGATCTTCACGGGGTCGGCGGGGTTGCCGAGGTCGTAGACCTGCGTCATGCGCCGCACCCGCCAGTCCGGCGCGCCCGAGACGAGGTAGGCGATGCCCGTGTCGCACTCCCAGAAGCTCTTATGCGTGTCCTTCAGGCCGCCGATGCGGGTGATGAGGACCGGGTTGGCCGGGTCGGCGACGTTCCAGATCTCGTGCGCCTCGGACCCGAAGGTACGGAGCATGTAGACGGCCGACTTGTCCCCGTGCGGCAGCTGGGCGCCGTCGCAGACGCGGACCATCTGGCCGCCGCCGCTCTCGTACGTGCCGGGCTGCCCCGGGATGTGGCGGAGATACCTGGGGTGCGCCGGGTCGGTGACGTCGACGATGCTGGTGCCGTTCGGTTCGGCGACGCCGGTCATCGGGTTGACCGGGTTCGGGATGTCTTCCGTGCCGCCGTGGTGGCCGATATAGGCGATCCAGCGGTCCCCCTGGTGGTGGATGGTGGGCTGGTAGGCGGACCGGGCTTGCAGCGGGTCCATGCCCACCAGGCGCATGTTGGACGCCTCGGGCGGGTCGCCGATCTTCGGCTGCGCCGCTGCCGGGAGCGCAAAGCAGGCCGCGAGGGCCAGGGCCCGCAGCATCATGCGGGAGCGGTCTCGTCGGTCGGGTAGTTCAGCTCGACCATGATGCCGTCGGGGTCGCGCAGGAACAGCTGGGTCTGGCGGTCGCGCGGCACGATGCGCTCCTCGTAGGCCAGCGCGCGCTCGGCGAGCCGGGCCTTCATCGCCGGCAAGCCCGCGGCCGAGAACGCGACGTGGTCCAGCAGTCCGGTGGCGGCGGGCTGGCGCGGCGGCAGCCCCGCCTCGGACTCGCGCGGCCCGATCAGGTGCACCGTCGGCTCTCCGGCCGAATACAGCCAATAGCCGGGGAACGTCAGCGGCGGCCGGTCGCCGATCTCGAGGCCGAGCACGTCGACATAGAAGTCCTTGGTCGCCTCGAGATCCGCCGGGCGGATTGTGTAGTGGTGCAGGCCCTGCAACGCCATTCGTGCTCTCCGTCAGATGAAGCGATGGTTGGCCGGCAGCCCGAGGATGTGCTGCCCGACCGTCTCGAAATGCGCCGGCCGCCCCTGCACCTGCTGCGAGACGCTGTTGGCGTCGCGGAACCGCCGCTCGAACGGGCCGCTGGCGAACACCGCGGTGGACCCGGCTTCCTGATAGGCGGTGGCCGTCACCTCACGCGCCTGCTGGATCGCCCACGTCGAGGCCATGCGGATCGCCATCTTCTGATCGAGGGTGAGGCTGCCGGTCGCGACGGCGCTCGCCCATGCCTCCTGCAAGGTGGTGAGCAGCAGCGTCCGGGCGGCGCGCAGCTTGCACTCCGCCTGCGCGACCGCGCTCTGCACGACCGGGTTGTCGCGCATGGCCCGGCCGCTCAGGGCGGGAGTCTTGTCACGAGCGAGCGCGATCAGCGCGTCCAGTGCGCCCCGGGCGATGCCGAGCGCCACGCCGGCGAAGCCGGACGCGTAGCAGTGGGTCGTGGTGAAGGCGTAGAGCGGGCTGTCGATCCGGCGCTCGTCATCCGTGTCGCGCTCGACCGAATAGGCGTCCGGCACGAACAGGTCGTCGACGGTGTAGCTGTCGCTGCCGGTCCCGCGCAGGCCCATCACCTGCCAGTCGTCGGTCCATTGCGCCCGGTCGCGCGGGAACAGCATGGTCCGTTCGATCTTCGCGCCGTTCGCCCCCACGCGGAACGCGCCGTCCAGTTCCTTCACCCGGCAGTGCCCGCCGATCCAGCTCGAATGCCGGCTGCCGCTGGCGAACCCCCAAGTGCCGGTCACGCGGTAGCCGCCGGGCACCACGGTCGCGACACCCTGCGGCCCGGCGCCCCAGGCCAGCACGGCGCGCGGATCGTCGCCCCAGATCTCCCGCGCGACCGCCGGCTCGACGTACGCGGCGGCCATCGAGCAGCCGGCGGCCTGGCTCAGGCACCAGGCGGTGCTGGCGTCCTCGCGGGCGATCGTCTCGAGCATCTGCATGTGGGTCGCCGGGTCGGACTCGTCGCCGCCATAGGCGAGCGGCAGCAGGCTGCGGAACAGCCCGGCCCCGTGCAGCGCATCGAGCAGGGCGGGCGGCAGGCCACGCCCGGCCTCGACCTCGTCCGCCATCGCCGCGACCAGCGGGGCGACGGAAGCGGCCCGGGCGAGCGGGCTCTGCCCGGTCGTTGCCCGCAGATCGACGGCGACGTTCATCGGGCTACCCCTGCGGTCAACGCCGGTTCCGGATACAAGGGCGACGTCGCGAGCGCCGCGTCGATCTGCTCGATCGACCGGCCCTTCGTCTCGATCCCGAACAGCAGGAACGCGCCGCCGGCGACGACATACCAGGCCGCGAGATACAGGAACGCCGGCACGATATGGTCCACCGACGCCTCCGGCTTGATCACGTTCGAGCTGCCGACCACCAGCGCCAGCCCGAGCGGCCCGATGATCTTGCCGATCCCGCCGAAGCCGTAGGCCGAGCCCATCCCGCTCGTCCGCAGCGCGGCGGGCCACACCTCGGCCGCATACGGCCCGATGATCGCGAAGCCGCCATCGGCGAAGAAGAACGCGACGATCAGCAGCAGCCAGAACGCCGATGCGCCGCCGATGCTGGCGTCGTGATAGACGCCCGCGAGAGTCAGGAACAGCGCCGCACCAAACCCCAGCAGCACGCCCGACGGCCGACGCCCGATCGCCTCGGACAGGAACGCGAACGACACCCGGCCAGCAAGCCCGCCGAGGGTGACGAAGATCATCAGGAACGATGCCTGCGCGGGCGACACATGCAGCAGCAGCACGAACAGCGTCGGCGCCCAGAGCGTCACGCCGTAGACTCCGGTCTGCGCGCCGAGGTTGCTCAGCCACGACACGGCCATGCTGCGCGGATGCTGGAACAGCGCCCGCCAGGCGGGCTTCTCGACGGTCAGTTCCAGGGGCGTCGGCGCGGGCAGCGAAGCCGGATCGACCTCGAGCGCCCAGGCCAGTGAGCGCCGTGCGTCCGCCACCCGGCCCTGGCGCATCAGCCAGCGCGGCGATTCCGGCACCCAGGCCCGCACCAGCAACGTCAGAAGCGCCGGCAGCAGCCCGGCCGCGAACAGCCCCCGCCAACCCAAGGACGGTGACAGATAGGCGCCGAACACGGAGCCGAGCATGACGCCGACCGGGATGCACGCCGTGACCAGCCCGCTCACCACGCCGCGCTTGCGGGCGGGCATGAACTCCTGCACCAGCGGCAGGTCGACGCAATAGAGCCCGCCGACGCCGAAGCCGACGATGAGCCGGAACACGCTCATGAAGCCCCACGCACCCTCGGGCGTGAAGGCCAGGATGCCGGTTGCTACGGAGAAGTTCACGATCGTCAGCAGGAACACCGGCCGCCGCCCGATGCGGTCCGCCATCCAGCCCCAGAACGCGGCGCCGAGCATGGCGCCGATGCCCGAAGACAGTAGGATCACGGCCGACTGCCCGAACGTCAGGTGCCAGGGCCCGATCACGAAGGCGAGCACGAAGCCGATCAGGAAGTAGTCGAAGAACTCGAGCATGTCGCCCAGCACGGCGGCGACGACGATGCGTTTCTGGTTGCCGGTCAGATGCGCCCGCTGGTCGAGAACCTCGAACATCACGCCCCTTTTCACGCCAGGGAAGCGAAGCCCCCGGTCATTCCTTATTGATCAAGACGGTCAACGAGCGGGTGGCCGGGTGTCAAGGAGAACCTCGCGCTGCCTTTTCCCCTCGAAAGAGACCGCCGGCACGAACCCACCCCCGGCCCCTCCCTTCCAGGGAGGCGAGAAGGACACGGGACCCGTCCCTTGCCCTCCCATCACCCGTCCCGCATCGTGCGACAAACGACGGGGGACACGCGCCATGCCGGACGGGGACGCCATCACGCACGTGCCGGCCGACGCCATCGCCGGCTTCATCGCCGCGGCACTCGGCGCGGTAGGCTTGCCGCCGGACGACGCGGCCAGCGCCGGGGCGATGATGGCGCGGACGGACCTGCTCGGCGCCGATGGGCATGGGGTGTTCCGGCTGCCGAAATACGTCGCCCGCATCCGCGCCGGCGGGGTCAACCCGCGCGCCCAAATCCGCGTCGAGCGGCGCATGGGTGCGATGGCCGTGCTGGACGGCGACAACGGCATGGGTCAGCTGGTGATGCAGCGCGCCGCCCATTTGGCCGTCGAGATCGCGCGCGAGCAGGGCGTCGGCTGGGTCGGCGCGCATCACAGCAACCATGCTGGCGCCGCCGCCCCGTATGCCATGATCCCGCTCGAGGCCGGGATGATCGGCCTGTACGTGGCCGTCGGCAGCGCCAACCATCTGCCGCCCTGGGGCGGGTCGGAGATGCTGCTCAGCACCAACCCGATCGCCGTGGCCATCCCCGCCGAGGAGGAGCGGCCCGTCTTGCTCGACATGGCGACCACGGTCGCCGCCTACGGCAAGGTGAAGCTCGCGGCGCAGCGGGGCGAGGCCATGCCCGAGGGCTGGATGGTCGACCGCGAGGGCCGCCCGCTGACCGACCCGCTCCGCGCGGCCGAGGGTTTCCTGCTGCCGATCGGCGGCCCCAAGGGGTTCGGCCTGGCGCTGGTGTTCGGCCTGCTCGCGGGCACCCTCAACGGCGCCGCCTTTGGCCGCGACGTCGTCGACTTCAACG
The DNA here is from genome assembly GCA_965213855.1 of Acetobacteraceae bacterium. Taxonomy (GTDB): domain Bacteria; phylum Pseudomonadota; class Alphaproteobacteria; order Acetobacterales; family Acetobacteraceae; genus JBBROS01. The sequence continues at coordinate 526,290 of CBDCAA010000008.1, forward strand.
CCGACAGCAGCAGTGTCACCAACACCGGCCAGTTCGTCGTCGCCCTCAATCTCGAGGCGTTCGGCGACTCGGGTGCGTTCCGCCGCCGGGTCGATACCGTGGTGCGGGACATGAAATCCTCGCCGCTGCTTCCCGGGTTCAACGAGATCCGCATGCCCGGCGAGCGCAGCCAGGCGCTGCGCGACGAACGCCTGCGCACCGGCATCCCGCTGCCACCCGCGCTGCGGGCCGAGCTGCGCGCCGTCGCCACCGAGCTCGGGATCGCGGCGCCGGGGTGGCTGTGATGCGCTGGCTGCTGCTGGCGCAATGGCTGTTGCTGGCGCTCTGCCTGCTGCCGGGGGCGGCGCGAGCGCAGGACGGGTATCCGGACCGGCCGATCCGCATGATCGTGCCGCTCGCCGCCGCCAGCTCGGTCGACAATGCGGCGCGGATCGTGACGCAGAAGATGGCCGAGAACATGGGCCAGCAGATCGTGATCCTGAACCAGCCCGGCGCATCCGGCGTGATCGGCGCCGACCAGGTCGCGCGCGCGGTGCCGGACGGCTACACGATCGGCGGCTTCAACGACAGCATCCTGACGATGGTGCCGGTGACGCTAGCGAAGGTGCCGTGGGACCCGGTGCGGGACTTCGCGCCCGTCTCGCTGGTCGGCACGATCGAGTTCGGGCTCGTCGCCGCTCCTGCCGCGCCTTACGCCGACGCCGCCGGGCTGATCGCGGCGGCCAAGCAGGCGCCGGACAGCATCACCTATGGCTCCGGCGGCATCGGCAGCCCGCAGCACATCGCGATGGTGATGTTCGCCGAGGCCGCGGGCATCACGCTGCGGCACATCCCGTATCGCGGGGCGACCCAGGCCGCGACCGACGTCGCGGGCGGCCAGGTGGACGTGGGGTTCCAGGGGCTGCCGGCGGTCGCCGGGCTGGTGCGCGGCGGCCAGATAAAGCTGCTCGGCGTCGCGTCCCCGGCGCCGCTCGGGCAGTTCCCGGACGCGCCGACCATTGCCGCCTCCGGGGAGCCGGGCTTTGCGTTCAGCACCTGGTTCGGCGTGGTGGCGCCGGCCCGCACGCCGCAGCCGATCGTGGACCGGCTGCATGACGAGGTGGTGCGAGCGCTGGCCGATCCGGGCGTGCAGGCGAAGCTGATGGCGCAGGGCTTCACCGTCCGCGGAACCCCGCCGGCCGAGTTGCGGGCGACGATCGAGCGGCAGCTCGTGACCTACCGCAAGGTCGTGCAGGACGCCGGGATCGTGCCGGGGAAGTAGCCGGTCGTGGTGGGTTGCACCCATCCTAAGTGCTACGGCGCGTTGATCGAGCCCTCACCCAACCCTCTCCCGCAGGCGGGAGAGGGCTCTCCTGGTTAGGCGTGGACGACGTAGCCGTAGCGTAGGTTGCTGCGGTCGCCGCCGGCCGCGTCGTATTCGGCCTTGAGGATGGTGAACCGGTCGTCCACGCCCAGCGAGGCGTGGCGTTCGTAGTTGTAGAGGCGAGCGTTGTTGTCGCCGAAGATCGCGGTCTTGACCGGGCCGTCGGCGTCGCCGAGCGGGGCGTAGCCGAACTTCTTCTGCATATCTTCCGGGATTTCCAGCCGGCGCAGCCCTTCGATCTGCCATTGCGGCGAGCCGGTCCAGACGGCGTCCGTGCCCCAGACGACGTTGCGGACGCCAAGGCCCTTGACGAGGGTGCCCATCAGCCCGGCCGCCAGGCGCGGCTGGGCCACGGTGCTGTTGGCGAAGAGCTGGCCGAGATCGCCATAGACGTTGGTCACGCCGTACTTCGCAGGGATGTCGGCCAGGTCGCTCACCCACTCGCTGCGGCCGGTGCGGTCGAACTCGGCCATCGCGAAGGCCGGGTCCCCGCCGCCGGCATGGCGGTAGCCGCTGTGGTAGATGACGAAGTTGAGGCCGGGCCAGTCCTTGGCGGCTTGGCCGACGTCGCTTACGTCCACATGGCGGCGCAGGTTCGGGTAGTCGGCCTCATGCGACGGCGGGAACAGGCCCTTGTGGACGCACACGTTGCGAAGCCCGGCCTTCTGGAACTTCTCGAACGCGGGATAGACGAGCTTCTCGTCATCGAGCCGCCATGGGTAGCGGCTGGTGTTCTGGTGCGTGTTGTCGCCGATCGTGTAGCCCTTGAAGCTGTCGGGCTTCAGCACCTCGATCGCCTGGTCGATCTGTTCCAGCCAGCCGGGCTGGCCGGGGGTGAACACGGCGTGCGACATCATGCGCCGCATGCCGGCGGCCGCGTTCACCTTGGCACGGGCGGTGGCGGTCATCTCGTTGGTGAGGAACCAGTCCTCGGGCACGTCCGACGGCGCCGACGAGATCAGGGCCACCTTCGTGTCGCTGTCGAGGTATATTTCCTTGAAGTAGTTGTCGTATTTCAGGTCCTCGATCGTCTGCTTCTTGCCCGCCAGCTGCGGGTTCCACCCGGCATTGCCGACGGCGGTGCGCTGCAGCACGAAGGTGTTGATGCGGGTGTCGTCGCGCAGGAAATGCGTATGCATGTCCATGATGAACTGGCCCTTGAGCGCGGCGGCCCGGGCGTCGGCCCGCTCCGGCTCGGCCGCCTCGGCCCGGCTGGCGGCGAAGACGTTGCCATAGACCTCGTTCATGGCGACGAACGAGGCGGCCATGCCCGCGGCGGTCTGGAAGAAGCGGCGGCGCGACAGGCCCTGCTTCCTGGCCAGCTCGTCGGCCATCGTCGTCAGCCGCGCCTGCACCTCGCGCTGCGCCGGGCTTTGTGGCGAGGGGACGTATTCCTCGCTGCTGACGATCTGCATCGGGATCGGCGAGGGGAACGACTCCGTCTCCGCCGGCCGCAGGTTCCGCAGTTCTTTTTCGCTCAACAGGATCATCGGAGTTCCCTTTTGTTTATCGTCAGCCCGCGACGGGGCTGTTCGGCACGGTCAAAAACGCCTGGACGACGTGCTGCACTGCCTTGTGGCCACGGCTGAGCACGACGGAATGCGCCGCCCCGGCGACCACCGTGATCTGCCGGTCGCCGTTGGGCAGCTTGGCGAAGAACGCCTGCAGGTCTTCCAGCGTCGAGATGCCGTCATACTCGCCCTTCACCAGCAGCACCGGGCACAGCACGCGGGCCGGGTCGACGACGGGAAGGTTGGAGGTCATGTCGAGGTAGGTGCCGGTCGGCACGCTGTCGCCGTTGACGATCTCCTTCTCGACGAAGGCGCGGACCACGTCCGGGTCGCTGGTGCCGGGGTGGTCGCGGGTAAAGATGCTCTCCAGCATGGCGCGGTCGCGCGGGCGGCGGTTGTGGGTGCGGTAGTAGTCGAGCCCCTCGGCGCGCTTGCCCAGCGTCGGCGACCCGGCGCCGGTATAGGTGAACGCCGTCAGCACCAGGCGGCCCATCCGCTCCGGATGCACCATCGCGAACGCCCCGGCCCGCAGCGCCCCGGACGACTCGCCCAGCATGTGGACCACCGTCTGCCCGGTTTCGCGCGCGATCAGGTCGGTCGCGACGACCAGGTCCTGCACGCCGCTCGCGATGTCCGAGTTCGCCTCCGTCCGGCTGGACCGTCCATAGCCCTCGTGGTCGAGCGTCCAGACGTCGTAGCCGAGCCGGGCGAACACGTTCATCAGGGAATAGTCGTCGGCCGGGCCATGCCCCAACACGGCCAAGTCGAAGCTCGCGAGTGCCGCCGGCGAGGAGCCGTGCACGAGCAGCAGCACGGGCCGCGGCGCCTCGCCCGCCAAAGGTTCGCCGGCGCGCTTGCGGTAGACGGCGAGCTGGATGGCTTCGGCATCGCGCTGCTTCGTGGCCCAATAGCTGGCGGCCCAGATGCCGGCGGGCGCTTCGGGGGCTGGCAGGTCGGCGGCGCCGCCGGTGACGACCGCGGCCCCTGCAAGCACGGCAGCGCCAATGAAGCCGCGGCGCGAGGCACGGATCCTGTTCGTCATGACGGCCGCTCCCGGTTTGTATCGTTAACCGATCATAGACCCGGATGAGGGAGCGGCGGCAAGGAGCTTCGCGTCAGGGCGTTCGTGGCCGGCGTTCGGGCCTAGACGATCGGCCGGCTGTCGAGACTGCCGACAGAACCGACACCGACGACGCTTACGGTGCCGATCAAGGTATGTACGACCATGCTGCCGGTATTACGGACGACACCGCCGCCGGCGATGTTCAACATGGCGGGTTGAACGCGTTGCTGACGTTGAGGGTGCCGCCTGAGACCGAGATCGTGCCGTTGTTCGAGGACAGGCCGCTGAAGTCGGCCACGGCACCGGTGGTGATGTTCAGGGTGCCATCGACTTCGTTCGCGCTGTCGAGGACGTTGCTGTTCGGGCTGGACAGCATCGCGGTTGCGTTGAGCGTGCCGTTGTTGGCGACGGTCACGGTTCCGCGCTGCGACCGTCAGCAGCCCCAGCACCGAAAGGGACGAGCATCGGCTATGACACCTTCGCGTCGACCGGACGGACCCGGGTCGGTCGGGCGGACCGCTAGGGCGCGCGTGGCGCGACGGCGTCGCGGGCGGGCAGGGGGTCGCCGCGGCTGACGTGCTGGATGTTGGTGAACATGTGCCGCACGGCGCTGTCGAAGGTTTCGGCGGAGCTGGCGGCGATGTGGGGGGTGAGGATCAGGGTGTCGATGCCGATCAGCGGGCTGTGGGCGGGGAGGGGTTCGGTTTCGAACACGTCCATGGCGGCAGCCTTGATGACCTTGGTCCGCAGCGCCCAGACCAGGTCGGGTTCGACCACCACGCCGCCACGGGCGACGTTGACCAGGACGGCGGTCGGCTTCATCGACGACAGGGCGGCGCGGTCGATCAGGCCGGCGGTGGCCGGGGTGAGGGGGCAGTGGAGGGAGACGACGTCGGACTGGGCGAGCAGGTCCGGCAGGGGGGTGTGGCGGGCACCGTGTTCGGCGGCCGGGTCGGCGCGGCCGGGTTTGGCGTAGAGGATGGGGCAGCCGAAGCCGGCGAGGAGCTTGGCGACGGTCTGGCCGATGGCGCCGAAGCCGACCAGGCCGACGGTCTTGCCGGAGAGGAGCAGGGCGGGGCGGGCGAAGTTGCCGCCGACCCAGCGGCCGGCCGCGAGCTCGGATGCGGCCGGGACCAGGTCGCGCAGGCAGGCGATCATGAGGGCGACGGTCAGCTCGGCGACGGGGACGGCGTTGCTGCCGGTGGTGCGGGCGACGGGGATGCCGAGGCGGGCGGCGGCCTCGAGGTCGATGTTGTCGACGCCGACGCCCCATTTGTGCAGCAGCTTGAGGCGCCGCGCCGCGCCCAGCACGGCGCCTGGCACGGCGATCTGGCCGGTGATGGCGTAGTCTGCGTCGGCGATGATCGACTGCAGGTGCGCCTCGTCGCGGGCGGTGCCGTGGGTGAGGACGAAGCCCGGCGGCAGCAGGGTGCGGAGCTTCGCGGCGGTCTGTTCGGTGATGGGGTCGAGGACGACGATCGTTTCCAAGAAGCTCTCCAGGGTCAGCGGCCGATGGCGCGGGTGACGCCGACCAGGCGGTCGACGAGCAGCACGATGGCCAACGCGAGCACGATCAGCACGACGGCGAGCGCTGCGAGCAGCGGGTCGACCCGGGCCTCGGCGTAGTGGAACAGCGCGACGGGCAGGGTGGTCAGGCGCGGGCCGACCAGGAACAGGCTGATGACCGTCTCGTCGAAGCTGAGCAGGAACGAGAGCGTCGCCGCGGCCAGCGCGCCGGGGGCGGCGAGCGGGAGCGTGACGAGCAGGAAGGCGGCGAGCGGCCGGGCGCCGAGCGTGGCGGCGGCCTCCTCCAGATGCGGCGGCAGGTTGGCGAACGCGCTGGCCATCAGGCGCACGACGAAGGGCAGCACGACCATCAAATGCCCGAGCGCCAGGCCCGGCCAGGTGGCGAGCAGCCCCAGCGGCTGCAGCACCATCAGCAGGCCGAGGCCGATCACCAGGGTGGGCAGCAGCAGCGGCAGCGACAGCGCAGCCGCGACCCAGGACGGCGCCTGGTGCCGCGCGACGGCGAGTGCGGCCGGCAAGCCCGCCAGCAGCGCCGCCGCGGTGACGATCGCGCCGAGGATGAGGCTGTTGAGCGCGGCCCGCAGCAGCTCGGCATTGCCCGCCAGCGCACCGTACCAGCGCAGCGACAGGCCGGGCGGCGGGAACGCCAGGTAGTTCCCGGCGGTGAAGCTGAGGACGGCCACGACCAGCAGCGGCGCCAGCAAGAAGGCGTAGCCGCAGGCGGCCAGCCCCCGCGCGACCGGGCCCGTCGTCATGCTGCTCGTCACGGCGGGCCCCGGCGTGCGAACCCGGCCTGCATTGCCAGCAGCAGCGCCAGGAGGACCAGCACGTAGACGGACAGCGCCGAGGCTGCCGGCCAGTCGAGCGTCTGGGTCGCGGCGTCGTAGATCTCGGTCGCGAGCGTGAATACGCGGCCGCCGCCCATCAGCTTCGGCGTGATGAAGGCGGAGACGCCGAGCACGAAGGCGAGCAGCCAGGCGCCGGCGGCGGCGGGCCAGGTGAGCGGAAGCGTGACGGTCCAGAACGTCGCGAGCGGGCGGGCGCCGAGGGTGGCGGCCGCCTCTTCGAGCCGGGAGTCGAGCCGGCCGAACCCGGCGAGCAGCGCCAGCACGGCATAGGGCATGACGCTCTCGGCGAGGCCGATCTGCACGCCGGTCCAGTTGTTGATCAGCGCCTGCCGCGGCAGGCCGAGGGCGGCGAGGGCGGCGTTGACGAGGCCGGTGTCGCCGAGGATGGCGAGCCAGCCGATGACCCGCGCGGTGCCCGAGACGAGCAGCGGCGCCACCGCGGCGACGGCGAGCAGGCCGCGGAAGCGGCTGCGGCTGCGGAACAGCACCAGCGCCATCGGGTAGGCCAGCAGCAGCGCGACGGTCGCGGCGATGGCAGCCAGGCGCAGGCTGTCGCCGGTCATGGTCCAGGTGAAGCCGTCGGCGGCGAGCCTCGCGTAGGTGTCGGCGCTGAATGCCGGGACCAGCGCGCCGTCTTCCTCGGTGCGGTTGAGGCTCATGCGCAGCAGCACCAGCAGCGGCCAGAGGAACCCGAGCGCCAACACGGCGAGCGCCGGTGCCACCAGGATCGGCCCCGGCCGTGTCATGCGCCACGCGACGCTCATGCAGGGAAGCATAGCGTGTCGGCCGCGGCCCAGCCCACCCGGGCGGGTGCGCCGGGCTGGAGCGCGCGCCAGCCGGTCGCCGTGGTGGACAGATCGACCGGGACGCGGCCGGACGCGGTGTCGACAACGACCTGCACCGTCTCGCCGGTGTAGTCGATCGCGGCGACCGTTCCTTCGAGGGTGTTGTCCGCCATCTGACCGGGCCCGAGCAGCGTGATGCGGTGGGGGCGGACGAACACCTGCACGGCGCCGCTGGTGGGCGCGTTGGTGGCGCGGAGGTGGGCCGGGCCGCAGCGGACGCCGTTGGCTTCCGCCAAGCCGTGCAGCTTGGCGCTGCGGCCGACGAAGTCGGCGACGAAGGGCGTTGCCGGGCGCTCGAACACCTCCTCGGGCGGGCCGATCTGGGCGACGCGGCCCTGGTGCATGACGGCGACCAGGTCCGCCAGCGCCAGCGCCTCCGCCTGGTCGTGCGTCACGAACACGGCCGTCGCGCCCACCCGGCGCTGCAGGATGCGCATCTCGACCCGCAGCTCCTCCCGCAGCTTGGCATCGAGGGCCGAGAGCGGCTCGTCGAGCAGCAGCACGTCCGGCTCGATCGCGAGCGCCCGAGCCAGCGCCACCCGCTGCTGCTGGCCGCCAGAGAGCTGGCGCGGACGCCGGGCGGACAGGTCGGCGAGCCCGACCAGCGCGAGTGCGGCGGCGGCGCGCCGGGCCCGCTCGGCGCCGGGCACGCGCTGCATGCGCAGGCCGAAGCCGACGTTGGCCGCCACCGAGAGATGCGGGAACAGGGCATAGGACTGGAAGACGACGCCCATCCGCCGGGCGTAAGGCGGCAGCGCGGTCACGTCGCGGCCGTCGAGCAGGATGCGCCCGGCGTCGGGCCGCTCGAGGCCGGCGATCATGCGGAGCGTGGTCGTCTTGCCGCAGCCCGACGGGCCCAGCAGCGCGATCAGCGCGCCGCGCGGCACCGACAGCGAGACGTCCTGGACCGCCGCGACTCCGCCATAGGCGCGGCCGAGGCGCTCGAGCACAAGATAGGTCAGGTCAGCGCGCCCCAGGTCAGCGCGCGCCTGCGGCGATCACCTCGCGGCGCCAGCGCTGGGTCCAGGCGTCGCGGAGCTTCACCATCTCGTTCCAGTCGACGGGGATCACCAGCGGCTTGTTGTCGGCGCCGGCGCTGGTGCGGGCGGCGATTTCGGGACGGATGTCGGCCTTCAGGTTGGTCGGGCCGTAGAACATGCGCTCGGTGAAGGCCTTCTGCGCCGGGGCCGAGAGGGCGTAGCGCATGAAGGCCAGGGCTGCGTCCCGGTGCGGCGCGCCCTTGACCAGGTTGATGGCGTTGATCTGCAGCACCGTCCCCTCCTTGGCCAGCATGACGCCGAGGCGTCCGTCGGAGCGGTCGTGGAATAGCTGGGCGCGGGCGTTCCAGCCGGTCGCGAAATCCAGCGTGCCGTTCAGGATCAGCGTGTAGCCGTCGGGCTGCGGGTCGAACGTCTGCACATTGGGCGCCATGCCGGCGAGGGTGCGGAACGCGCCGTCGGCCTTGTGCCAGTCGCCGCCGTCGTTGTGGGCGAGGATGGCGGTGAGCGCGAGCGCCTGGATGTTGGGCGGGGCGGCGAGGCTGGTGCGGCCCTTGTATCTCGGGTCCGCAAGGATGGAGAGCGAGGTGGGCGGCGGCGTCACGGTCTTGCCGTCATAGGCGATGACGAGGTGGTCGAAGGTGACGCCGGGTCCGCAGCCGTTCTTGTCGATCGCCTGCGGGTCGAGGTCAGGCAGCGCGGGCAGCATGTCGGGCGTGATCTTCTCGATCAGGCCCTCGGCGCAGGCGATGGCGGCGATGGTGGTGTCGAGGATGACGACGTCGGTCTGTGGGTTGGTCTTCTGGGTGCGGAGCTGGCCGAGCATGGTGGCGGACGAGATGCTGCCGAAGAAGTCGACCTGGTCGGCGCCGCCCTGCTTGTTGTAAGGCGCCAGCACGGCCGCGGTGTAGTTGTCCTGGAACGGGCCGTCGGAGTAGCTCATCAGCGTGGCCGTCTCGGCCTGCGCCGGGGACGCGGCCAGGACTGCCAGGATGATCAAGGTGGTTCGCATGGGTCTGCTCCGGGCGGGGGATCAGGACGATGCAAGCACCTTGCCGCTGGCGCCGCTAAGGTCGCCGAGCTTGGCGCCGGCCGCGACCCGGTCCTGCGACTGCAGGCCGGACGCCTGCTTGTCGATGGCCCGGCGCGCCTCCGCCTCCGCCTCGTGCGGCGGCAGGATCAGCACGCCGGTGTCGTCGCACAGCACGGCGTCGCCGGGCATGACGACGGCGCCGCCGATGCAGACGGGATGGTTGAGCAGGCCGCCCAGGTCGTAGATGCGGGTGGTGATCGGCGCCATGCCGCGGCACCACATGGGGAAGTCCGAGGCCTCGATCTCCTCCATGTCGGTGCAGGGGCCGTCGACCACGCCGGCCTTGGCGCCGGACGCCTTGGCCGCGACGGTGACGCCGCCGCCCCAGCAGGCATGGCGGTCGTCGCCGAGCCGGTCGACGACGAGGATGTCGCCGGGGCGGAGCAGGCCGAGGGCGTGGTGCAGCAGGGTGCTGTCCGGACCGGGGATGGCGACGGTGACGGCCGTGCCGGCGACCCGGCGGCGGCGCAGCAGTGGCTGGATGGCGCGGTTGCAGAACCCCCAGTGCCGCCAATGGCCCACGGTCGCCGTCTCGGTCTGTTCGAGGAGCGCCACGACCTCGGCGCTGATCTGGGCGGGCATGGGGCCGAGCTGATACCTGTTCATGCGCTGTCTCCGTCGGGCCTGGTCATCGTAGCAGGGCAGGGGACGCTGCAAGGCCGATTGTTCCTCGCTGATAGCTGGGTTCGTGTGATCTACGCGAGCCGGCGACTGACTGCACCGCCGATCAGGAGGCCGGCGACGAAGCCGCCGAGGTGGGCGGTCCAGTCGACGTTCGGTGCGAAGCTGTAGAGGGCGTTGATGCCGACGGTCTGGACGATCCAGCTGCCGCTCACGTCCTGGGCGCGGCCGGCCAGATACAATGCGACCATCAGGCCGAGCAGGCCGGCGATGGCGCCCGAGGCGCCGATGCCGACGACGTCGGGGTGGGCGTAGGCGCTGAGCAGGCTGGCCAGCACGCCGCAGGCAAGGTAGGCGGCGAGGAACGGCGCCGGGCCGAGCCGGCGCTGCAGGTAGCTGCCGGTGATGGCGAGCAGCACCATGTTGCCCAGGATATGGCCCGGGCTGGCATGCAGGAAGGTGCCGCTGAGCAGGCGCCACGGCTCGCCATGCAGGCTGAGCTCGCCGAGGTTGCCGCCCCAGTCGAATAAGGTGCGGGCGCCCCAGCTGGTGCGGCCGGTGCTGACGGCCATGAGCACGTAGATGCCGACATTGGCGCCGATGATGAGCAGAAGAATGGCGTGACGCTCCGCTTATGCGCCGTGTTGTCCCGGTCCGGGGCCGCTTGTCCAGTGGGTGGGCGTGGCCGCCGGGCTACCGGGTTTCCTGGAGCGCGCGGACGGCGATGGCGGTGGCCGACGCGCGGTTTTCGACTTGCAGCTTGTCGAAGACCTGTTCCAGGTGCTTGTTCACGGTGCGCGGGCTGAGCCCCAGGATGGTGGCGATGTCGCGGTTGCTCTTGCCCCGGCTCAGCCATACCAGGACCTCCGCCTCCCGGTAGGTGAGGCCGAGCCGGTCACTCAGCAACGCCTCGTCGCTATGGCCCGGCGCCAGGCGGAGCAGGACCTCATCGGGGCCGACCAGGCCCAGGAACGCGATGCGCAGGTGCTCCGTGCCGGGGCCGAACGCGACGGTGACGTCGGCGTGCGGTCCCGGCCGGTCGAGGCAGGCCTGCAGCCACAGTTGCGCGTCCGTGGGCAGGCGTGCAGGCGGGCCGAGCGCGGCCGGGCCCTGGACGGCTTGGCCGACCAAGCGGCTGGCCTGAGGCGTCGACCATCGGATGGCGCCATCCTCGCTGACGGCGAGCAGGTAACGGCCGGTGGTGTCGAGGGCGGCACGGGCGCTGCGGGTGAGGCGTGCGGAGGCGAGGTGGACGGTGACGCGGGCGACGACCTCGTCCGGAGCGACGGGCTTTGCGACGTAGTCGACGCCCCCGGCCTCGAGCCCGCGGATGACGTGCTGGGTCTCGGTCAGGCCGGTCATGAACACGACGGGGATGCCGGCGGTGGGGCCTTGCTTCATGCGGCGGCAGGTCTCGAACCCGTCGAGACCGGGCATGACGGCATCCATGAGGACGATGTCGGGGGAGATGCGCTGCATCAACTCCAGCGCGTCGGCGCCGGACTGTGCGACGAGGACGGTGTAGCCGGCCGCCTCGAGCGCCTCGTTCAGCAGGCCGAGCGTGGCCGGGCTGTCGTCGACGACGAGCACGACCTCCCGCGAGAGGGCGATGGCGTTCATGCCTCGGGGCCGGGCGGTGGCCGTGTGACGCGCGCCGGGCCGAGGGCGTCCATGAACTGCTTGATCTGGAACCGCGAGATCATGCGGCGCAGGTGGGCCACGGTGGGCCGATCGCCGGGGGTGGCGGCCTCGATCGCGTCCAGGCGCGCGTGGATGGCGCGGACGTAGCCGATGGCGCCAAGCTCCAGCAGGGCCTGGGTGTCGGCGGCGGCGAGGGGACCAGGTAGCGCCGCCTCGGGCGCGCCGTGCGCTTCGTCGCGGGAGGCAGGCGCGGCCCACTCGATCTGCAGCAGGCTGCCGATGCGCTGCAGCAGGTCGGCGATGCCGATCGGCTTGGCGAGCACGTCATCGTGGAAGCGATTTGCGCCAGGCGACAGCTTGAGCTCGGCAGCGTTGGCGGAGATGACGATGATGACCAGGCTGTCAAAGCCCTGCCGGCGGAGGCGTTCGGCGACGGTCCAGCCGTCCAGGCCCGGCATGGAGATGTCGATCAGCAGGAGGTCCGGGCGGCATTCGGCGGCGACGCTGAGGCAGGCGTCGCCGTCGGTTGCGGTGAAGACGACGAAGCCGAGCGGGGAGAGCAGGTCCTGCAGCAAGCCGCGGTGGATGGGGTCGTCGTCGGCAACCAAAACGGTCAGGCGGCGCCCGGCGTAGCCGAGAACGCGGCTTTCGGCCATGGACAAATAGGGCGGCGCCGGGTTCTGCGGGTGCAGCGCCTCGGACAGGCGGAGGCGGACGGTGAAGCGGCTGCCTTCGCCGGGGATGCTCGCGACGGTGAGCTCCCCGCCCATGATCTGGGTGAGCAGCTTGGTGATCGTCAGGCCGAGGCCGATGCCCGAGGTGTCGAGCCGGCGGCCGGAGTCGACCCGCTCGAACGGCTCGAAGATGCGGGACGTGTCTTCGGGCGCGATGCCGATGCCCGTATCGGAGACCTCGAACTCGGCGACCTCGCTGCGCCAGCGGAGCGCCAGCCGGACCTCGCCGGTATGGGTGAACTTCACGGCGTTGGACAGCAGGTTGATCAGGATCTGACGCAGCCGCCGCTCGTCGGTATAGACGATCTCGGGCATGCGGCCGGGGCTGTTGAAAAAGAAGCCGATGCCGCGGGCCTCGGCCTGGATGCGGAACATGTCGGCCAGGTGCTGGAGGAAGTCGCCGAGCCGGACCTGGTCGCGGTAGATTTCGATGCGGCCGGCTTCGATCTTGGAGATGTCGAGCAGGCCTTCGATGAGACCGGCCATGTGGTCGCCGCTGTGACGGATGATGCGGACGTGCTCGCGGCGCGCCGGGCTGATGTTGAGGTCGCGCTCCAGCAGTTGGGCATAGCCGAGGATGGCGTTGAGCGGGCTCCGCAGCTCGTGGCTGATGCCGACGACGTAGCGGCTTTTGGCGAGGTTGGCGGCCTCGGCGGCCTCCTTGGCGCGCTGCAGCTTGGCGTCGGTGCGTTGGTGGGCGTCAATCTCGTGCAGCAGCAGGTCGGTCTGTCGGCGGGTCTCCTCCTGCGCGACCTGGCGGCTCTCATGGCCGAGGGTGAGCAGCCAGGCGAGCACGCCGGCGACGGGCATGAGAATGAGGAAGGCGGTCCAGAGGGCTTGGGCCAGCGCGACCCGCTCGCCCGGGATCAATGCGGCCATGTGGCCCTCGATGGCCACCAGCACCGTGCCGATGACGACGCCGAGGAGGGCCACCATGCCGGCCCAGCGGCCGAGCGGACCGGCTAGATGCTTGCGCAGCGGGCGGGGCATCCAGGCCTCCGCCCAGCCGAGGATCTGCTGGGAGAGGCGGGCGTGCGGCTTGCAAAGGTCGTGGCAGCGGGCGTCGAGCGAGCAGCATAGCGAGCAGATCGGGCCGGCATAGGCGGGGCAGAATGCGGTGTCCTCCGGCTCGAACGGGTTTTCGCAGATGGTGCAGGTGATGGTGGCTTGGCGGGCCCAATGGGCCCGGGGCTTGCGGGCAAGGTAGTAGCGGCCGTCCGTCGCCCACGCGATGGCAGGCGCGGCGGCGAACGCGGTGGCGAAGGCGATGAACGGGGTGAACGCCTCGACGTTGTCCCCGAAAGCACCGCCATAGGCGAGGGCGCCGGCTGCCACCGCGAGGACCATCGCTCCGCAGCCGACCGGGTTGATGTCATAGAGATGGGCGCGCTTGAACTCGATATGCGCGGGGCTGAAGCCGAGCGGCTTGTTGACGACCAGGTCCGCGACCAGCGCGCCGACCCAGGCGGCGGCGACGGCGGAGTAGAGCACGAGGGTATGCTCGATCGCCTGATAGATCCCCAGCTCCATCAGCAGGAGCGCGATGGCGATGTTGAACACCAGCCAGACGACGCGGCCAGGGTGGCTGTGGGTGAGTCGGGAGAAGAAGTTCGACCAACCGATCGACCCGGCATAGGCGTTGGTCATGTTGATCTTGAGCTGCGACACCACGACGAAGCACGCCGTGAGCGCCAGGGCGCCGGCCGGGGAGTGGATGACGTGCTCGAACGCGACCAGGTACATCGTGTTGGGTGCCTGGGCGAGGCTGGGCGTGGCGCCCGAGGCGACGGCAAGGCACGCCAGGAACGAGCCGCCGAGCAGCTTGAGTGCGCCGATGGTGATCCAGCCGGGACCGCCTGCGACCATCGCGGCCCACCAGCCGAGCGCGTCGCCAAGGCTGTGACCGGGTGGCCGTGGCTTGAGGAAGCGCAGGTAGTCGACCTGCTCGCCAACTTGGGCGACGAGCGAGAAGACAACCGAGGCGGCGGCGCCGAACAAGGCGACATGGAACGACCCGTCGGCCCCGAGGGCGGTGCCGGGGTAGAGGGTCCAATCCTGGATGGCGTCGCCCATCGTGAGCGCGATGACGGCGAAGGGAAGGATTTGCAGCACGATCCACACGGGCTGCGACCAGAGCTGCACCCGGCTGATGAAGGTGATGCCGTGGGTGACGAGGGGGACGATGGCGATGGAGCAGAGCACGTAGCCGAGCGGGGGCGGGATGCCGAAGCATGCTTCCAGCATGGTGGCGAGGATCACCGCCTCGATGGCGAAGAAGATGAAGGTGAAGGAGGCGTAGATCAGCGAGGTGATGGTGGAGCCGATGTAGCCGAAACCGGCGCCGCGGGTGAGCAGGTCGATGTCGACGCCGTCGCGGGCGGCGTAGAAGCTGATCGGCAAGGCGGTGGCGAAGATGAGGGCGGAGACGAGCAAGATGGCGGGGACGGCATTGCTGAAGCCGTAGCCGATGGTGATGGTGCCGCCGATCGCTTCGAGCGCCAGGAACGAGATGCCGCCGAGCGCGGTGTTGGCGACGCGGAAGCCGGACCAGCGCCGGGCGGCTTTGGCGGTGAAGCGGAGGGCGTAGTCTTCCAGGGTCTGGTTCGCAACCCACTGGTTATACTCGCGCCGGACGCGAACGATTCGTTGTCGCGCTGCCATCGATGCCGTGGTGACTCCCTGGCGGGTGGAAGGCCCCGCTGACCACGTGGGAGATGATCGTGCGCTGCATCATCGCTGCGGCGCCATACGTCATTTGACGTATTCCCCGGACCGCCCCGGGTGACCCAGCGTCGGGAACTGTCAAGAAACCTTGGGGGTTCGAACCATGACCGACGACGCAATGGGCGACGCACGGGGCGCAACGTTCACGCCGAACCGCCGCCGGGTGCTGCAGGGGCTGGCTGCGCTGCCGGCGGCTGCGATGCTGCCGCGTGCGGCGCTGGCGGCGGGCCCGGCGACGTCGGCGGTGAACACGACCGGGCTGGCGGTGACGGACGATGCGGTGACGGTCGGGATCCTGCATTCGATCACCGGGACGATGGCGATCAGCGAAACCGGGTCGGTCGAGGCGGAGAAGCTGGCGATCGCGCAGATCAACGAGTCGGGCGGAGTGCTCGGGCGACAGATCAAGGTGATCCAGGAGGACGGCGCCAGCGACTGGCCGAACTTCGCCGAGAAGGCGAAGAAGCTGCTGGCGAGCGACCACTGCGCGGCGGTGTTCGGCTGCTGGACGTCGGCGTCGCGCAAGGCGGTGCTGCCGGTGTTCGAGCAGTATAACGGGATGCTCTACTACCCGACGTTCTACGAGGGTCTCGAGCAGTCGAAGAACGTGATCTACACCGGGCAGGAGGCGACGCAGCAGATCCTGGCCGGGCTGGACTGGGTGAACAAGACGAAGGGCAGCAAGTCGTTCTACCTGCTCGGGTCGGACTACATCTGGCCGCGTACGTCGAACAAGATCGCGCGCAAGCACATCGAGGGGCACCTGACCGGGTGCAAGGTGGTGGGCGAGGACTACTTCCCGCTCGGGCACACGCAGTTCAACTCGGTGATCAACAAGATCAAGCTGAGCAAGCCGGACGTGATCTACGCCATCATCGTCGGCGGATCGAACGTTGCGTTCTACAAGCAGCTGAAGGCGGCGGGCGTCGATCTCAGCAAGCAGACGTTGCTGACGATCTCCGTCACCGAGGACGAGATCGAGGGGATCGGCGGCGAGAACATCGCCGGCGCGTTCGCCTGCATGAAATATTTCGAGAGCCTGAAGAACCCGAACAACGAGAAGTTCGTGCCGGCCTTCCAGAAGATGTGGGGGCCGAAGACGGTGATCGGCGACGTGACGCAGGCGGCGTATCTGGGGCCGTGGCTATGGAAGCTGACGGCGGAGAAGGCGGGCAGCTTCGATATCGACAAGATCGCCGCGGCGTCGCCGGGGATCGAGTTCAAGGGGGCGCCCGAGGGCTACGTCCGGATCCACGAGAACCATCATCTGTGGAGCAAGACGCGGGTGGGGAAGGCGCTGGTCGACGGCCAGTACGAGGTCGTGTTCGAGACGGCGGACCTGGTCGAGCCGGACCCGTTCCCGAAAGGCTATCAGTAACCCCCGGGTCGTCGGGAACAGGAGGTCAGCATGTTTGCCGGATATTCGCTGGGCGACATCGGCTCCATCATGGCCATGCAGGGGTTCGCCGGGCTGATCCTGTTCTCGGTGTTCGTGCTGATGGCGCTCGGCCTGGCGGTGATCTTCGGGCAGATGGGCGTCATCAACATGGCGCACGGGGAGTTCATGATCCTCGGCGCCTACGTGACGTTCCTGACGTCGAAGCTGTTCACGACCTACCTGCCCGGCGTGTTCGCGGGCTACTTCTTCGTCGCGATCGTGCTGGCGTTCCTTGCGTCGGGGGCGCTCGGCATGGCGGTCGAGTGGGTGCTGATCCGGCGGCTGTATAAGCGGCCGCTCGACACGCTGCTCGCGACCTGGGGGCTGAGCCTGATCCTGCAGCAGGTGTTCCGGTCCGTGTTCGGGGCGCGGGAGGTGGGTGTCGACCAGCCGGACTGGATGATGGGCGCCACCGACCTGACCGACACGATCCAGATCCCGATCAATGGGCTGATCGTGATGGTGCTGACGACGGTGATCACGATCTTCGTCTACCTGCTGATCTTCCGGCTGGGTTGGGGCAAGCAGGTGCGGGCCGTGATGTCGAACCGGGCGATGGCCGGCGCCGTCGGCATCAACACCGAGCGTGTGGACCTGATCACGTTCGGGCTGGGATGCGGGATCGCGGGCGTCGCGGGCAGCGCGTTCACCATGATCGGCTCGACGAGCCCCACGGCCGGGCAGCTCTACATCGTCGACACGTTCCTGATCGTCGTGTTCGGCGGCGCGGCGAGCCTGGCCGGCACGATCGCGTCGGCCTTCACGATCAGCCAGGCCCGGTCGACGCTGGAGTTCTTCCTCAGCGGGTCGATGGCGCAGGTGATCGTGCTGCTTGCGGTGATCGGCATCCTGATGATCCGGCCGCAGGGCCTGTTCACGCTCAAAGTCCGGCGCTGAGGGGGCCCGCATGAACTTCCTCAATCGCAAGGACGTGCTGTGGATCGCGATACTGGCGCTGGTGCTGCTGGTGGTGTTCCCGATGACGCTGGGGACGTTCCGGCTGAACCTGTTCGGCAAGTACCTGACCTACGGGTTCGTGGTGCTCGGGCTGGTGCTGTGCTGGGGCGATGCGGGGATCCTGAGCCTGGGGCAGGGCGTGTTCTTCGGGCTCGGCGGCTACTGCATGGCGATGTTCCTGAAGCTGGAATCGTCGACGCCGGAGGCGACCAAGATCCAGAGCACGCCGGGGATCCCGGACTTCATGGACTGGAACCAGATCACGGAGCTGCCGTGGTTCTGGCAGCCGTTCCACAGCCTGGGGTTCAGCCTGGCGGCGGTCGTGCTGGTGCCGGTCATCCTCGCCTTCGTCATTGGCATGGCGATGTTCACGCGCCGGGTCGGCGGCACGTATTTCGCCATCATCACGCAGGCGATCGCCGCGATCATGACCATCCTGATCATCGGCCAGCAAGGTTACACCGGCGGCGTGAACGGGATCACCGATCTGCGCTCGCTGCTCGGGTGGGATATTCGGACCGACCACGCCAAGGACATCCTGTATTTCGTCAACGCCGGCCTGCTGCTGGGCGCGGTGCTGCTGAGCCAGTTCGTGCGGCGGAGCAAGCTCGGCCGCATCCTGGTGGCGATGCGCGACAAGGAAGACCGCGTCCGCTTCTCCGGCTACGACGTCGCCCACTTCAAGGTCTTCGTGTTCTGCTTTGCCGCCGCCTTGGCCGGGGTGGGCGGCGCGATGTTCACATTGCAGGTCGGCTTCATGTCGCCGTCCTTCGTCGGGACCGTCCCGTCGATCGAGATGGTGATCTACTGCGCCGTCGGCGGCCGGACGTCTCTGCTGGGGGCGATCTACGGCGCCGTCCTTGTGAATGCGGCGCGGTCGAGCCTGTCCGAGGCGGCGCCGGAGCTGTGGTTGTTCGGGCTCGGGTCGTTGTTCATCATCGTGGTCGTCGCATTCCCGAACGGGCTCGCGGGCATCTATCGCGCGCACATCGACCCGTTGCTGGACCGCGTGCTGCCGAAGGCGCGCGGGCGTGCGCCGACCATCGCCTCCGTCGAGAGCCCGGCCCATGCCGCGCCGGTGACCGAGTGATGGCGGCGGTGAACAGCAAGACCGACTACCTGCTGGCCGTCGAGGGCCTGACGGTGTCGTTCGACGGGTTCCGGGCGGTCGATGACCTGTCGTTCTACCTGGACCGCAACGAGATCCGGGTCATCATCGGCCCCAACGGCGCCGGCAAGACGACCGTGCTGGACCTGATCTGCGGCCGCACCCGCGCCACGGCCGGCTCCGTCAGCTTCAAGGGCCACGAGCTGACCAAGATGCGCGAACACGAGATCGTCCGTGCCGGGGTCGGGCGGAAGTTCCAGACGCCGTCGATCTACGAGGACCTGACGGTGTTCGAGAACCTGGAGATCAGCTACCCGCGCGGCCGGTCGGTGTTCGGCGCCCTGGCGTTCAAGCGGGACCGGGCGGTGCAGGAGCGTGTGGAGCAGGTGGCGCGGGACATCTTCCTGCACGACCACCTGGACGACATGGCCGAGTATCTGAGCCATGGGCAGAAGCAGTGGCTCGAGATCGGGATGCTGCTGATCCAGGACCCGGCGCTGCTGATGCTCGACGAGCCGGTGGCCGGCATGAGCGTGAGCGAGCGGACCAAGACGGCCGAGCTGCTCCACCGCGTGCTGAAAGACCGGTCGGTGCTGGTGATCGAGCACGACATGGGGTTCGTCGAGGAGATCGCCCACAAGGTGACGGTGCTGCACCAGGGCAAGGTGTTGTCCGAGGGGTCGGTGGCGCGGGTGAAGGCGGACCCGAAGGTGGTGGAGGTCTATCTTGGCCACTGAGCGACGCCTGGCCGTCCATGGCCTGAAGGCGGGGTATGGGCAGAGCGAGGTGCTGCACGCGCTCGATTTCTCGGTCGGTGCCGCGGAGATCGTCGTGGTGCTCGGCCGGAACGGCATGGGCAAGAGCACGCTGATGAAGACGCTTGTGGGGCTGATCCCGACGAAGGGCGGAACGATCGAGCTGGACGGGACGGACCTGGCGCATCTGAAGACGTATCAACGGGTGGCGCGCGGGCTCGCGTATGTGCCGCAGGGCCGCATGATCTTCCCGGCGATGACGGTGCAGGAGAACATCGAGACCGGGCTGTTCGTGCACAAGCAGAAGCGGGTGCCGCCGGACCTGTACACGCTATTCCCGGTGCTGCAGGAGATGCGGTCGCGGCGGGGCGGCAATCTGTCGGGCGGGCAGCAGCAGCAACTGGCGATCGCGCGGGCGCTGGCGACCAACCCGAGCGTACTGCTGCTGGACGAGCCGACCGAGGGCATCCAGCCGTCGATCATCCTGGAGCTGGGGCGGACGCTGCGGCGGATCCGCGACGAGCGGGGCCTGAGCATCGTGTGTTCGGAGCAGGTGCTGAGCTTCGCGCTGGACATCGCCGACCGGGTGATCGTGCTGGAGGGCGGACGCATCGTGCACGAAGACGCGCGGGCGGACGTCGATGAGGCGCAGGTGGCCCGTTACTTGGCCGTTTGAACAATCCGAGGGAGAGAGCGATGACGGACACACTCATCAAGGTCGACCTGTCGCAGTCCGCGTACGAGAACGACTCGATCCACAACCGGTGGCACCCCGAAATCCCGATGGTGGCGACGGTGAAGCCGGGGCAGGACTTCATCATCGAGTGCTATGACTGGACCGGCGGGTTCATCAAGAACGACGACAGCGCGGCCGATGTGCGCGACATCGATCTGAGCATCGTGCATTTCCTGAGCGGCCCGGTGGGCGTGGAGGGTGCGGAACCGGGCGACCTGCTGGTGGTGGACTTCCTCGACATCGGCGCGTTCCCGCATAATGCGTGGGGGTTCAACGGGTTCTTCTCGAAGAAGAACGGCGGCGGGTTCCTGACGGAGCACTTCCCGCAGGCGCAGAAGTCGATCTGGGACTTCCACGGCATGTTCACGACGTCGCGGCACGTACCGGGGGTGAACTTCGCCGGGCTGATCCATCCGGGGCTGATCGGATGCCTGCCCGACCCGAAGCTGCTGGAGACGTGGAACAAGCGGGAGACGGGGCTGATCGCGACGAACCCGACGCGGGTGCCGCCGCTGGCGAACGCGCCGTTCCCGGCGACGGCGCATATGGGGCGGCTGAAGGGCGACGCGAAGGCCGCCGCGGCGGCGACAGGGGCGCGGACGGTGCCGCCGCGGGAGCATGGCGGGAACTGCGACATCAAGGACCTGTCGCGCGGGGCGAAGGTCTATTTCCCGGTCTATGTGCCCGGCGCCGGGCTGTCGATGGGCGACCTGCACTTCAGCCAGGGCGATGGCGAGATCACGTTCTGCGGGGCGATCGAGATGCCGGGCTGGATCCACCTGAAGGTGGACCTGATCAAGGGCGGCATGGCGAAGTACGGGATCAAGAACCCGATCTTCAAGCCGAGCGTGATCAAGCCGAACTACACGGACTACCTGATCTTCGAAGGCATTTCCGTCGATGAGAGCGGGGAGCAGCACTACCTGGATGTGAACGTCGCATATCGTCAGGCCTGCCTGAACGCGATCGAATACATGAAGAAGTTCGGGTATTCGGGGGCGCAGGCCTATTCGATCCTCGGCACGGCGCCGGTGCAGGGGCACATCAGCGGCGTGGTGGACATCCCGAACAGCTGCGCGACCTTGTGGCTGCCGACCGAGATCTTCGATTTCGACATCAACCCGGGTGCGTCGGGGCCGTCGGGCGGGATCAAGGGGGGTGTCGACATGCCGTTGGCGCCGGACCTGTAGCCGTGCCGGTCTACGACTATCTGTGCGACGCGTGTGGGCCGTTTTCGGCGGTGCGGCCGATGGCGGCGTTCCAGGAGCCGCATCCCTGCGCGGGGTGCGGGGCCTCGGCGCGACGGGCGATGTTGACGGCGCCGGCGTTCTCGGGGATGGACGGCGCGGCGCGGCGGGCAAATGCGACGAATGAGCGGAGTGCGCACGCGCCGACGCGGGCGACGCGGCACCCGGCGTCATGCGGGTGCTGCCGGCCGGCCAAGCGGACGGCGGAGGCGGTCGGGGGAGCGAAGAGCTTTCCGGCGGCGCGGCCGTGGATGATCAGCCACTGAGACCAGCGGCCCATGAGCTGACTTATGCTTGCTGGTCAGGCTGAAGCTAACCACGGCGGCACCACGAGCGGGGGTGACGCTGCACTGGCGGCCAGACCCTCACCCAACCCTCTCCCGGAGGGAGAGGGCTTCCGGCGTCAGTCGTGTTCGAAGCCGTAGATTTCGCGGAGAATGAAGATCGCGGCGAGGAGGCCGATCAGGGGGAAGATGGCCACAAAGAGGGTGGCGCCGGCTTGGCCGATGGCCGCGAACAGGCTGGGGAACAGGAAGATGGCGAGGAACGAGGGAAGTTTGACGAACATGTAGGCAAAGCCGCTGGCGGTGCCGCGGTATTCGGGTTTGGCGACGACTGTCGGGATCGTCATGCAGTTCGACGCGTCCCAGTAATGGCCCCAGAGCATCGCCGCCGCGACATAGGGTAGGATGGCGGTGTTGCCGGTGTAGAGCGCCCAAGCCGCCGCGAGCAGCGAAACCAGCACGATCGAGAAGCCGGCGATGGCGATGCCGCGCTGACCGATCTTCGGCGTGATCATAGGGCCGATCCAGCCGGATATGGCGGCGACGACATAGAGCGCCATGGTGACGAGATCGATGCCGAGCAGCGAGGAGACGCCGACCATGACGAACAGGACCGGCAGGTAGAAGGCAAACGTCGAGAATTCCGCCGCCTGTGCGAAGCAGGCGATCCAGCCGTAGAGGGTGGCGCGCCAGCGGATGGGATCCTGTCGCATGTCGGCGAGGAAGGCGGAGGGCCGGGGCTTCTCGACGACGATGTCCTCGTTGGGGAGCATGTCGAGGTTGTCGTTGTAGAGCGACATCGCGACCTGCTTGGCCTCGCGGAAGCGGCCGTGGCGGACGAGCCAGACGGCGGTCTCGGGCAGGTCGTGCCGCATGAGCAGGATGACGAGGGCGGGGACGGCGCCGAGGCCGAGGGTGACGCGCCAGATAAGCTCGTGGTTGAGGTTGGCGAAAATCAGGACGGCGATGACGGCGAGGGTCATGACCTCGCCGACGGCGAACATGAACTGCCAGCGGTTGCCCATGACCTCGCGCTCGCCCTTGGGCATCGATTCCATGATGTAGGTGTAGCCGTTGGAGATGTCGCTCCCGAGCGGGACGCCGAGGAAGAACCGGACGACGACGAGCCAGAACACGTCGGTGACGAAGGCCTGGAGCACGGCGAGGATGATGAACATGATCATCGTCGCGAGAAACATGATGCGGCGGCCGATCTTGTCCGACAGCCAGCCGCCGACCAGGGCGCCGACGAGCGCGCCGCCCTGGGTGCCGGCGGCGGCGAGGCCGAGCATGAGCGGGTCGGGGTTGTACTGTTCCTTGATGAAGACGAGGACGAAGGCGATGGAGTAGAGGTCCCAGGCCTCGACCAGGATCGAGGCCATCATGAGCCAGCCGATCTTGTTGCCCTTGGGGTTGTAGTTGCTGGTGAGATAGCGGACGGCGCCATCCATGGCGGATTGCTGCGGCAGGGTCAGGGACATGGGGCGGTTTCTCTCCTGTTCTTGGAAGCGGTCAAACCGCCTCTATGACTAGTTGAACACTTTTTACGATGAGGCTGGCGACGCCGCGATCAGGAGTGCGAGCATCTGAGACGGAGGGCGCGCCTCACGGTGTGGGATCATAGCGCCAACTGTACCTTCATCGCGCGCGAGCGGTCGCCGGCAAGGTCGAAGGCGCGGACGGCGTCGTCGAGCGGGATGATCTCGGTCAGCAGGGGGGCCACGTCGATGGCGCCGGCGGCGATGAAGCCGACCGCCCAGGCGAACTCGGCGTCGAAGCGGAACGTGCCGACGAGGCGGATTTCCTTGGCGACGAGGGTGTTGAGCGGGACCGTCGCATCGCCGCCGAGGCCGAGCTGGACGATGGTGGCGCCGGGCCGGGCGGCTGGGATGGCGGCGGCGAGGGCGGAGCCGCTGCCGGAGGCCTCCAAGACGACGTCGAACCAGCCTTTGTCCCGATGGAACCCGTCGAGGCCGGCCGGGTCGGTCCGCATGTTGACGGTGTGGTCGGCGCCGATGCGGCGGGCGAGGGCGAGCGGGGTGTCGGACAGGTCGGTGCAGACGACCTCGCGGGCGCCGGCGTGGCGGGCGACGAGGAGGGCGAGGGCGCCGATCGGGCCGGTGCCGGTGACGAGGACGCGCTTGCCGAGCAGCGGGCCGGCTTGCGTGGCGGCATGCAGGCAGACGGCGAGGGGTTCGGCAAACACGGCGTGTTCGAGCAGGGTGCCATCCGGGATGGGAACGGCTTGGGCTTCGGTGCAGACCAGGAGCTCGCGGAACCCGCCCTGGACGTGGGGGAAGCGCATGGCGCTGCCGAAGAAGCGCATGTCGAGGCAGTGGCGGGGCTTGCCCTCGAGGCAGTAGATGCAGTGGCGGCACGGGTTGCTGGGGTCGACCGCGACGGCCTGGCCCGGCGCCACGCGCGTGACCCCGGGGCCGATGGCGCTGACGGTGCCGGCGATCTCGTGGCCGGGGATCAGTGGCTCGCGGATGCGGACGGTGCCGAAGCCGCCATGCTGGTAGTAGTGCAGGTCCGACCCGCAGATGCCGCCGGCGCGGATGCGCACCTGGACCTCGTGCGGCCCGGGCGCCTGCGGCTCGGCCTCGGCGATGCGGAGGTCGTGCGCGGCGTGGATGGTGGCGGCCCTCATCGCTACAGCACCGCTGTCATGCCGCCATCGACGTAGATGGTCTGGCCGTTGACGTAGTCGGACGCGGACGAGGCGAGGAAGACGGCGACGCCGACGAGGTCGTGCGGCAGGCCCCAGCGGCGGGACGGGGTGCGGCCCTTGACGAAGGCGTCGAACTTCGGGTCGTCGGCCAGTGGCTGGGTCATTTCCGTGAGCATGTAGCCGGGGCCGATGGCGTTGACCTGGATGCCGTGCTCGGCCCATTCGGCGGTCATGGCCTGCGTCAGCATCTTGATGCCGCCCTTGGCCGCCGTGTAGGGGGCGACGGTCGCGCGCGCGAGCGAGCACATGAGCGAGCCGGTGTTGACGATCTTCCCTCCGCGCCCGCGCGCAATCATGCGGCGGGCGGCTTCGCGCCCGACCAGGAAGGCGCTGGTGAGGTTGGTATCGAGCACCTTGTGCCAGGTGGCGGCGGTGCAGTCGACGATGGGGCCGCGCAGGTTGATGCCGGCATTGTTGAACAGGATTTCGACCGCAATGCCCTGTTCACCCAGGCGATGGAAGGCGGCGGTGACGCCGGCCTCGTCGGTGACGTCGAAGGCGGCCTCGTGGACGGTATGGCCCTTGGCGCGGAGGGCTTCGGCAGCGGTCGCGAGGCGGGCCGGGTCGGAGCCGTTGAGCACGAGGCTGGCGCCGGCCTCGGCGAGGCCCTCGGCCATGGCGTGGCCGAGCCCGCGCGACGAGCCGGTAACGAGCGCGGTGCGGCCGGTGAGGTCGAACAGGTGCGGCATGGCGATCCTTCCTGGGCCGGGCGGCGGTGGGTCTGCCGGGATGCCGCGCGGGCTCCGTCCGGGCGCAAGGCTGGTCCGGAAACGGGCGATTGACAACCCGAGTGCGCAGGCCCCGCCCGATCGTGGCGGGACGCCCTGCTTTCCCGGCCGATGGGCGCCGGCCCGCTTGGCGGCAGCGGCGGCGGGGTGCATCGTCGCTGGACATGCCGGGACAGGCACGGACAGGGAGGCGGCGATGCGAGGGGTGGTGTTCCATGGGGAGCGCGAGGTCGAGCTGATGGACTTCCCCGATCCGGCGCCGGGCGCGGGCGAGGTGGTGGTCGAGATGCGCGCCTCGGGCATGTGCGGGAGCGACCTGCACCAGTACCGGCGAAAGAAGGGGGGTGGGGCCGCGTCGACCGGGCTGCCGGTGAATCCGGAGCCGGTGATCGTCGGGCACGAGCCGGCGGGCGTGATCGCGGCGGTGGGGGCGGGCGTGGAGCCACGGCTGGCGCAAGTGGGGCAGCGGGTGATGATCCACCATTACCAGGGGTGCAATTGCTGCAACCATTGCCGGTCGGGCTGGACGCAGCTGTGCCAGGAGGTGCCGATCAAGGTGTACGGCAACAACGCCCATGGCGGGCACGCGCAGTATCTGAAGGTGCCGGCGAATACGGTGCTGCCCCTGGCGGACGCGTTGTCGTTCGCGGCGGGGGCGGCGATCGCGTGCGGGACGGGGACGGCGTATGGGGCGCTGCGCCGGGCCAACCTGTCGGGCAACGACACGATCGCGATCTTCGGGCAGGGGCCGGTGGGGCTGTCGGCGACGCAGTTGGCGGTGGCGATGGGCGCGCGGGTGATCGCGCTCGACACGAGCCCGGAGCGGCTGGCGCGGGCGGGCGCGTTCGGCGCGTGGGCACTGGTGGACCCGCGGTCGAACGACGCGGCGGCGGAAATCCGGGAGCTGACGGAGGGGCGCGGTGTTGATGCGGCGCTCGATACATCCAGTTCGCCGGAGGCGCGGATCGCGGCGATCCGGGCGTCGAAGGTGTGGGGCACGATGGTGTGCGTGGGGGAGGGCGGGGATGTGCGGATCGACGTGAGCCCGGACCTGCTGCGCCGGCAGCTGACGGTGGTGGGGAGCTGGACGTTCTCGACGATCGGGCAGGCGGAGTGCGCGCGGTTCATCGTCGAGCGCAAGGTGGACGTGGACGGGCTGTTCACGGACCGGTGGCGGTTGGACCAGGCGGCGGAGGCTTATGCCGAGTTCGACAAGCAGTCGGGGGGAAAGGGCGTGTTCTTGATGTAGGACTTCGTCCCGTCGGCGCTTGCGTCGGCCATCCCGGGCCAGCAGCCCGGCAGGCCGGCCGGCGTTGTGCGATGCAAACCGGCAGCCTAGTTTTCGCGCCTCCGAAGCAACCCGAAAGCCCGTTCGATGTCGCTTATCGCCGCCCGCCTCGACAAGATCAGCCCCAGTCAGACGATCGCCATCACCAGCAAGGCGCGCGAGCTGAGTGCTGCGGGCCGCGACATCATCAGCCTCTCGGCCGGGGAACCGGACTTTGACACGCCCGAGAACGTGAAGCAGGCCGCGATCCGGGCGATCAACGCCGGCGAGACAAAGTACACCGACGTGGCCGGCACACTGGCCCTGCGCCAGGCGATCGCGGCCAAGTTCCGTCGCGACAGCGGGCTCGACTATGCCGCCGATGAGATCATCGTCTCGACCGGGGGCAAGCAGGTCATCTTCAACGCCATGGTCGCGACGATGGACGCCGGCGACGAGGCGATCATTCCCACGCCCTGCTGGGTCAGCTACCCGGACATCGTCAGCCTTGCCGACGGCAGCCCGGTCTTCGTCCGCTGCGAGCAGAACAACGGCTTCAAGATGCGCCCCGAGGCGCTCGCCGCGGCGATCACGCCCAAGACCAAATGGCTCATGCTCAACTCGCCCTGCAACCCGACCGGCGCCGCCTACTCAGGGGCCGAGATGCGCGCGATCTGCGACGTGCTGCTGCACCACCCGCATGTCTGGGTGTTCACGGACGATATCTACGACAAGCTCGTCTATGACGGGTTCGAGACGGCGACGGTGGTGCAGGTCGAGCCACGGCTGCGGGACCGGACCGTCACGATGAACGGCTGCAGCAAGGCCTACGCGATGACCGGCTGGCGGATCGGCTTTGCCGGCGCGCCCCGGGCGCTGGTCCGTGCGATGGACAAGCTGCAAAGCCAGAGCACGAGCAACCCATCGAGCGTGAGCCAGGCGGCGGCGCTGGAGGCGCTGGAAGGTCCGCAGGGCTTCATCGACACCATGGTTGCGGCGTACCAGGCCCGGCGTGACATGGTCGTGGGCATGCTGAACGAGGCGCCGGGCCTGCAATGCCCCAAGCCGGAGGGGGCGTTCTACGTGTTCCCGAGCATGCACGGCTGCATCGGCAAGGCCTCGGCGGCCGGCGCATCGATCGGGTCCGACGAGGACTTCGTCGTGGCATTGCTGGAGGAGGAGGGGGTCGCCGCGGTGCACGGGGCGGCGTTCATGTACCCGGGGCACTTCCGCATCAGCTACGCCACCGACACCGAAAGCCTGCGTGAGGCCTGCGTGCGCATCCAACGTTTCTGCCAAGGCCTGCGCTGATGCCCGCCTTGGCGGAGCGGCTCGGCCGCGTGCCCATGGCAGCGACCGTGCAGATGACCATCAAGGCCCGCGCCATGCGCGCGGCGGGCGTCGAGGTCATCGCATTGACGATCGGCGAACCGGATTTCGACAGCCCGCCCCATGCGATCGAAGCCGCGCATGCAGCCGCGCTGCGCGGCGAGACGAAGTACCCGCCCCAGGACGGCGTCCCGGCGCTCAAGCAGGCGATCGCCCGGAAGTTCAAGCGCGACTCCGGGCTCGAGTTCGCGCTGGACGAGATCATGGTCGCCAACGGCGGCAAGCAGGTGATCTTCGACGCGCTGATGGCGACGATGGATGCGGGGGACGAGGTCGTCGTGCCGGCGCCATACTGGGGCGCCTATCCGCTGATGACGCAGGTGGTGGGCGGCGAACCGGTCATCGTCGCCTGCCCGCAGAACAACGGCTTCAAGCCCCGGCCCGACGACATCGACGCGGCCATCACGCCGCGGACGAAGTGGGTGATCCTGAACTCCCCCAACAACCCGACCGGGTCGGTCCTGACAGCGGATGAGCTGCGCGCGCTCGGGGAGGTGCTGCTGCGCCACCCCCACGTCTGGATCATGTCGGACGACATGTACGAACACCTCGTGTTCGACCACGAGGACGCTGGCCCCCGCCCGACGATGGCGGCCGTCGTTCCGGCCCTGCGCAGCCGGGTGCTGACGATTTCAGGCGTGTCCAAGACCTATGCCATGACGGGCTGGCGGATCGGTTTCGCGGGCGGCCCGCGGGACCTTGTCAAGGCGATGGTGACGATGCAGGGCCATGTCTCGGCAGGCGTCTCCACCGTCGGGCAAGCCGCCGCGGCCGCGGCATTGGACGGCCCGCAGGACGCGGTCGCGGGCATGCAGGCAGCCTATCGGCGGCGGCGCGACCTGGTCGTGGCGGCGTTGAACCGTGCGCCCGGCATGCAGTGCCATCGCCCGGCCGGCGCGTTCTATGTCTACCCGAGCGTCGCCGGTTGCCTGGGCAAGACCACGGCCGGCGGCCGGCGGCTCGAAACCGACGAGGATTTCGCCCTGGCACTCCTCGAGGAACAGCACGTCGCCGTCGTCCATGGCCGGGCGTTCGGCATGTCGCCCTATCTCCGCATCTCCTACGCCACCGGCGATGCGGCGCTGGAAGCGGCGTGCGAGCGGATCGTGCTATTCTGCCAAGGCCTTCACTGACCGTTCGCCCAGACCGGGTCGCGCTTGTGCAGGAAGGCGTCGATCCCCTCCGCGGCGTCGGGCTCGGCCATGTTCCGCACCATGACCGCCGCAGCGTAATCGTATGCGTCGGAGAGCGTCAGCTCGGCCTGGGCATAGAAGGCGGGCTTGCCCAAGGCCACCACGCGCCGGCTTTTTGCGGCGATCCGGGCGGCCATGCCTCGGACCGCGTCGTCAAGGCCGGCTTCGGGCACGGCACGGTTGACAAGGCCGGAGCGGACGGCGGTCTCGGCGTCGATCAAGTCGCCCAGCAGCAACATTTCCATCGCCGCCTTGCGGCCGACAGCCCGGCTAAGGGCGACCATCGGGGTCGAACAGAATAGGCCGATGTTGACGCCGGGGGTCGCGAACCGCGCCGTGTCGGCCGCGATCGCAAGGTCGGCAGTGGCAACCAACTGGCACCCGGCGGCCGTGGCAATCCCGTGGACCCGGGCGATGACCGGCGCGCGGAGCGTGGTGATGCGCTGCATCAGCCGGCTGCATTGGGCAAACAAGGATTGCAGGGCGGCGGGCGTCGCGGCCCGGACCTCCTTCAGATCATGCCCGGCACAGAAGGCCGGGCCGGCACCAGCGATGACGACGACGCGGATCGCATGGTCGGCCTCGATCGCCGCGAGCGCCTGCTCGAATGCCGTCATCAGCGCGACGGACAGGGCGTTCCGGGCTTCGGGGCGGTTCATCGTCAACCACGCGACCCCGTCCTGGTCGTGGCGAAGCAGCACATCGTGATCGGCCATGGCGCAAACGGTCTCCCTGTGGCGGGAGCTTAGCCAGAGACAAGGCGGGCGGGAACGGCCGCGTTGGCTACAGGAGCGATGCCAGGATGTAGTGGGCGACAGCCTGGGCCCGGGTCTTGGCCTGCAGCTTGGCCCGCGCATTGTTGACGTGGGTTGCGATGGTGGGGATCGAGAGCCCGAGCTGGACCGCGATTTCGGCGTTCGACTTTCCGGCGGCAACCAGATGAAGACAGTTCCGCTCCCGCCGGCTCAGGCTGCTCAGATGGGGCCGGGCCAGGCCGGGCCGCTCGGGCGTGGCGAAGATCGCGCCGAGGGCTTTGGGGAAGTCGTGGTCTCCAAGACGACCGCTGTCTTGCCTGGCCGCCGCGGAATGATGGTTCGGTGTCACGGATGCGACTTACGCCGATGGGGGGCGGGGCAGTTGTTAAACCAACGGGTAAGACTCTTAAGATTTTGAGGTGCGCGTCAGGAGAACGCATCGCCGGTTGACGGTTGCCATCCAGCCGCGCGGAAGGCGGCCAGCACGCGGCGAAAATCCTCTGCCCGGTACCACGGCACGCGTGAGCGGGTGAAGTTGGCGAACGCCTCCGGCTCCAGGGCTCGAGACTCCGAAAGAAAGGGGCGGGCCTCGACGGCACGGCCGGTCTCGGCCAGGATCATGGCCATCAGCCGGTGGGAACCGAAATACTCGGGCCATGCACGCAGCATCATCGCCGCATGCGCCTCGGCGGCCTGCAAATCGCGAAGGAAATAGAAGCCGAGCCCGAGCTGCATCTGGCGGACCCTGACGCGCGGGTCGCGCGGATCGAGGTCGATGCTGGCGTGCAGCGCGTCGATCCCTTCCGCGGGGGCGCCGCCGAAGACTTGCGCGGCACCCAGCGTCGCATAAGCGCTGGCGTCGCTGGGATTAAGTCTCAGCGCCGAGTCTGCTGCGGTCATGGCGCCAGCGTGGTCTCCCCGCGCGTAACGGGCGTAGCCGAGCGTGGCGTGTGCGCTGGAGTCGCGGCTGTCGAGTTGGACGGCCTGCTGGGCGAGCCGTTCGGCTTGGCCCTGCCAGTCGGGCGGCGCCGCCGGGCTGTAGCCGGTGCCGGCGCGGCAGAGCAGCCGAGCGAGGCCGTAATAGCCCGGCGCGTATCGGGGCGCGAGGCTGATCGCGCGTTGGAACCAGTCCATCGACGTCCGCAGCTGATCGGGATCGCGTTGGCTGAGGAACCAGACGCCGCGCTGGTAGGCGAGCCATGCATCGACGCTGTCCGGGTGCGTGCAAAACGAGCGGTCCTGCTCGGCCTCGAGCAGCACCGGACGGACGGCCTGGGCGATGCGGGCAGCGATCTCGTCCTGGACCGTGAAAATATCCGCCAGCACGCGGTCATGGCGTTCGGTGACGAGATGGGTCTGGGTGACGGCATCGGTGAGGTGCGCGATGACGCGCACGCGGTCGCCGGAGTGGCGGATGCTGCCCTCGAGCACGTACCGAACCCGGAGTTGCTGCGCGATCTCGCCGACTCTGGCGGCGCCGGGCTTATAGGAAAACGAGGAATTCCGGGCGATGACCCGAAGCCATCGGTTGCGGGACAAGGCGCCGATGATGTCCTCCGAGATGCCCTCGCCGAACAACCCGGCGTCGGGATCGCCCCCGGCATCGATGAACGGCAGGACGGCGATGCTCGGCGGTTCCGACGCGGGTACGATAACCGGAATGGGTGCGGGCGACCCATGGCGACTGGCAGGGTTGGGGCTGTCGCTGGCGAGGGCGACGGGCGCGACGAACCGGTAGCCCTTGCCGTACTCGTTGCGGATGTAGAAGCGGCCGCCGAAGGCCTGGCGCAGCGTGCAGATCGCGACCGACAGGCTGTTCTCGACGACGGTACTGCGCGGCCAGGCGGTCCGGATCAGCTCCTGCTTGGCGACGACCCGGTCGCGGTTCTCGATCAGCGCGACCAAGAGCTGGACGGCGCGCGAGCCTAGCCCGACCGGCAGCCCGTCCCGGGTCAAGATGCGGGCGTGCGCGTCGAGCTGGAATTCATCGAACAGGTAGACCGGACCAGGGCCCGAAACGGCAGGAGCGGGCGTGGCAGGCTGCCGGAGGACGTTCACGCAGAAAACCTTCGCATCGACAGCCGGCTCGTGGAACCTTGTCTCATCCGAACGGACGATGCCATGCCGGGGAATTGCGGGCAAACAGTGCGGGCGTTCGAGCGTTGGCAGGAGTGGCGGTCCTATGATCTCGACCGGGTTTGTGCGGCTGATGGCGGCCTACAATTCCGAGATGAATCGGCGGCTCTATGCTGCGGCCGAACGGCTTGACGAGACTGCGCGGCTTGCCGATCGGGGCGCTTTCTGGCGCTCGATCCATGAAACACTGGCGCACCTGCTCTGGGGCGACGTGCAGTGGATGAGCCGGTTTGACGGTTGGGCAAAGAACGAGCGTGCTCTGGCTGAAAGCGGGGACGATCGGCGCCCCTTCACCGCGCTGCATGCGGATCGCGTGGCTGCGGATGCCCGGATCGAGGACTGGGCGGGGCGCATGACCCAGGGATGGCTGGATGGTGAGCTCACATGGTGGAGCGGGGCGGCCGGCCGCACGATGAGCCGTCCGCTCGGGCTGCTGGTGCCGCACTTCTTCAACCATCAAACCCATCATCGCGGCCAGGTGCATGCGATGCTGACGGCTGCGGGCGAGCGGACGGGCGATACGGACCTGATGCTGCTGGTCTGACGTTGGGCCGGCCTCGACGCATCGCCACGCCGGTGATTGGACGCCGGGGTATCGGACAAATGGCCGGGATTGCCGCGCAGACAGTCGCTATGGTGAGGTGACGTAACAGCAGGGGTTACATCCATGGCGCGGTTGGCAGGCAAGACGGCGTTGGTGACGGGCGGGACGACCGGGATCGGGCGGGCCGCGGCGGAGGCGTTCAAGCGCGAGGGGGCGCGGGTGGCGGTCTCTGGGCAGGATGCGGCCCGCGTGGAGGCGGCCGGGCGAGAGATGGGCGTGCAAGCGATCCGCTGCGATGCCGGGCAACTCTCCGATATCGAGGCGTTGATGGCCGCGGCTGGCGCGGCATTCGGCGGCCGGCTGGACGTGTTGTTCGTCAATGCCGGGGTGTTCCGGCCGGGAATGGCGGAGGCCGTCACGGAGGCGGATTTCGCCGCGGTGTTCGGCGTCAACGTGATGGGGGCGTTCTTCACGATCCAGAAGGCGTTGCCGTTGCTTGGCGAGGGGTCGAGCGTGATCGTGAACACGTCGATCAACGCATCGTTGGGAATGGAGGGGGCATCGGTTTACAGCGCATCCAAAGCGGCGGCGCGCTCGCTGGTGCGGAGCTTTGCGGTGGAGCTGGTGGGCCGGGGCATCCGGGTGAACGCGGTGGCGCCGGGCCCGGTCGAGACGCCGATCTTCGGCAAGACCGGGCTGCCGGCCGACGTGATGGCCGGCATGGCTGAGGGCATCAAAGGCAAGGTGCCGATGGGGCGGTTCGGGCGGCCGGAGGAGATCGCCGGCCCGGTGCTGTTCCTGGCGAGCGACGAATCGACGTTCATGACCGGGGGAGAGGTGGTGGCCGACGGGGGATGGCTGGGGGTGGGCCGGTAGCGGGCAGCCGCTTTACGGGTTGTTAACCATCCTCGTGCCACTCTCTCTGTTCAGCCAGCGGAAAAACTTCGCTATGGTGCTCGACAGAATGGGGGCGCGTGATGGCCGGAACTGTGAACAAGGTGATCCTGGTGGGCCGGTTGGGCAAAGACCCGGAGGTCCGGAGCTTCCAAAACGGCGGCAAGGTCGTGAACATGACCTTGGCGACGAGCGAGACCTGGACGGACCGGGCGTCGGGCGAACGGAAAGAGAAGACGCAGTGGCACAACGTCGTGATCAAGAACGAGAAGACGGCCGAGGTCGCTGAGAAGTATCTCAAGAAAGGTGCAACAGTCTATATCGAGGGATCACTCGAAACCCGCAAATGGCAGGACCAGTCGGGACAGGACAAATACACGACCGAGGTCATCGTGGGGCCGTTCCGGGGCGAGATGACGATGCTTGGCGGGCGGGACGCGGACTCGATGGGTGGCGGCGGGGGCGGGTACGAGGGCGGCGGAGGACGGCCGGCGGCGCGGTCGACCCCCGCGCGGTCGTCGGGGGGTGGCGCTGGGGGTCCGTCGTGGGACAGTCCGAAGAGTGGTGGTGGCGATCTGGATGACGAGATCCCATTTTAGGGCTTAGTAAGCGCCCCCACACTCTCAGCCCGAAGGGCTGGGTCCCCTCTCCCGCACGCGGGAGAGGTGTTCGTTAGGAATATGCTTTGAGCGATACGCCTGAGACGCCCACGCCGGATGGAGGGGGGCCGGTTTCGCCACCGGTGACGCTCGAAGAGGAGATGCGGCGGTCGTATCTCGACTATGCGATGTCCGTCATCGTCAGCCGGGCGCTGCCGGATGCGCGGGACGGGTTGAAGCCGGTGCATCGCCGCATCCTCTATGCGATGCAGGTGGGCGGCTACACGGCCGACAAGCCGTATCGCAAGTCGGCCAAGGTGGTCGGCGAGGTCATGGGCAACTTCCACCCGCACGGCGACAGCGCCATCTACGACGCGCTCGTGCGGATGGCGCAGTCGTTCAGCATGCGTGTGCCGCTGGTGGACGGGCAGGGCAATTTCGGCAGCGTCGACGGGGACCCGCCGGCGGCGATGCGCTACACCGAGATCCGGCTGGCGAAATCGGCGACCTACCTGCTGGAAGACTTCGACAAGGACACGGTCGACTTCCAGCCGACCTACGACGAGAGCGACAAGGAGCCGCGCGTACTCCCGGCGCGCTACCCGAACCTGCTGGTCAACGGCGCCAACGGCATCGCGGTGGGTATGGCGACGAACATTCCGCCGCACAACCCGACCGAGATCATCGACGCGACCTTGCATCTGATCGAGCATCCTGAGGCGACGCTCGACGACCTGATGGCGATCGTGCCGGGTCCGGACTTCCCGACCGGTGGGATGATCCTGGGGCGGGCGGGTATCAGGAGCGCGTTCGAGGCGGGGCGGGGCAGCCTGGTGGTGCGGGCCAAGGCCGAATTCGAAGAGATGCGCGGGAACCGGACATCGATCGTGGTGACGGAGATCCCCTACCAGGTGAACAAGACGACGCTGCTGGAGAAGATCGCCGAGCTGATCCGGTCGAAGACGATCGAGGGCATCAGCGACATGCGCGACGAGAGCGACCGCGACGGGATGCGGATCGTACTGGAATTGAAGCGCGAGGCGACGCCGGAGGTGGTGCTGAACCACCTGTACCGGTTCACGCAACTGCAGACGAGCTTCGGCGTGAACTTCCTGGCGCTCGATGGCGGCCGGCCGCGGCTGATGGGGTTGAAGGACGCGCTGCAGGTGTTCATGACGTTCCGCGAGGACGTCATCCTGCGGCGGGCCCGGTTCGAGCTGGATAAAGCCCGCGAGCGGGCGCACTTGTTGGTGGGTCTCGCGATCGCGGTGGCGAACATCGACGACGTGATCCAGCTGATCCGTAGCAGCCCGGACGCGGCCACGGCGCGGAGCGCGCTGATGGGGCGAGACTGGCCGGCGACGGACATCCAGCCGCTGCTGGACCTGATCGACGACCACGGCAACCAGATCGTGGCTGGGCAGGTGCGGCTGACGGACGCGCAGGCGCGCGGCATCCTGGAGCTTCGGCTGGCCCGGCTGACGGGTCTCGAGCGCGAGAAGATCCAGGGCGAGCTGGCCGAGGTGTCGACCCGTATCCGCGAACTGCTGCTGATCCTGGACAGCCGGCCGCGGCGGCTGGAGGTGATGCGGGACGAGTTGCTGGCGTGCCGGGAGGCGATCAAGTCGCCGCGGATGACGTCGATCGTCGATGCGGCGGCGGACCAGGATGACGAGAGCCTGATCGAGCCCGGGCAGATGGTCGTGACCATCACGCGCGACGGCTTCATCAAGCGCACGCCGCTGGAGATGTATCGGCAGCAGAACCGGGGCGGTCGCGGGCGCTCCGGCGCGTCGACTCGGGGCGACGACATCGTCACCCGGAGCTTCAACGCGCACACGCATCAATGGGTGCTGTTCTTCAGCACGGGCGGCAAGGCCTTCCGGGAGAAGGTGTGGCGGCTGCCGGAGGCGAGCCCGACGGCGAAGGGCCGGGCGTTGGTGAACCTGCTGCCGGAACTGGGCGGCGACGGGATCACGGCGGTGCTGCCGTTGCCGCAGGACGAGAGCCTGTGGGAGAACCTGCACCTGGTGTTCGCGACGGCGAGCGGCGGGGTGCGGCGAAACAAGCTGTCGGATTTCGGGCGCATCCGGTCGTCCGGAATCATTGCCATGAAGCTTGATGACGGCGACCACCTGATCGGCGTGGCGACGTGCCGGGATGGGGACGACGTCTTTCTCGCGACCCGGCTCGGCCGGTGCATCCGCTTCCAGATCACCGACGACACGCTGCGGGTGTTTTCGGGGCGCGACAGCTCCGGCGTGCGTGGCATCCGGCTGGTGGGCGGGGACGAGGTGATCGGGCTGTCGATCCTGCGTCACCTTGAGGCCAACAGCGCAGAGCGGGCCGGGCTGCTGCGCGCGAGCTCGGCCCGCCGCCGGTCCTTGGGTGAGGAGGTGGACGCGTCGGCCGAGACCGATAATGGGGAGGGTGCGGCCGAGGCGGCGCCGGTGGACGCCGATCCCCGGATGGAGGCGGCACTGGACGCGGAGGAGGTGCTGCTGAGCGTGACCGATACCGGGTTCGGCAAGCGGTCCTCGTCGTTCCACTACAGGGTCACGGGCCGTGGTGGGCAGGGGATCGCCAACATCACCGTCGGCGGGCGAACCGGGTCGGGCGTCGTCGCGAGCTTCCCGGTGCGGCCCGGCGATGGGGTGATGCTGGTGACGGATGCCGGGCAATTGATCCGCGTGCCGTCGGATCAGGTGCGGGTGACGGGGCGGGCCAGCATGGGCGTTCGCCTGTTGCGGGTTTCGGACGGAGAGCGGGTGACGAGCGTGTTCCCGATCCTGGAGGATGCGGCCGGGGAGAGCGAGGACGGGATCGTGGTGCCGGAGGGGATCGATGGCTGAGGTGCGTCTTGCTCGACCGTGACCCACCCCCGGCCGCTTCCTTGCAGGGAGGGGAAAAAAGGGCGCACGTGGGCATGTATCCTGGCACGTTCGACCCGGTGACGAACGGGCATATCGACATCATCGCCCGCGCCGCGCGCATGTTCCATCGGCTGGTGGTGGGGGTCGCGGAGAATGCCGGCAAGGGGCCGCTGTTTCCGCTGCCCGAGCGGGTGGAGCTGGTGCGGGCGGAGGTGGACGTGATCGCGGCGCGCACCGGGACGGAGATCGAGGTGCGCGGCTTTTCCGGCCTGCTGATCGATTTCGCGCGCTCGGTCCACGCAGGGGTGATCGTGCGCGGGCTGCGCGCGGTGTCGGATTTCGACTACGAGTTCCAGATGGCGGGGATGAACTACCGGCTCGACAGCGCGGTCGAGACGGTGTTCCTGATGGCGAGCGAGCACCACCAGTTCATCTCGTCTCGGTTCGTGAAGGAGATCGCGACCTTGGGCGGCGATGTGACCAGCTTCGTTCCGCCCCTGACGCTTGCGCGGACGCTGGCGAAGGTGGGCCGCGGTTAGGGAGGAACAGGATGCTACGGCGAACGCTGTTGTCGATGCTTTGTGCCACGAGTTTGATTGGAATGATGATGTCTGACGTGCAGGCCCAGACGACCGGGGTCGATGACCCCGAGAACACGCTGTTCATGGACCTCAAAGATGGCCGCGTGGTCATCAAGCTGCGT
The DNA here is from genome assembly GCA_965213855.1 of Acetobacteraceae bacterium. Lineage (GTDB taxonomy): Bacteria > Pseudomonadota > Alphaproteobacteria > Acetobacterales > Acetobacteraceae > JBBROS01. Next base: position 563,595 of record CBDCAA010000008.1, read on the forward strand.
CCGGACCTGGCGCCGAAGGCGGTCGAGCGGGTGAAGCAGTTGACGCGGGAGGGGTTCTACAACGGGACGCCGTTCCATCGCGTGATCGAAGGCTTCATGGCGCAAGGTGGCGACCCGACCGGGACAGGCACCGGGGGCAGCAAGTTGCCGAACCTGCCGGCGGAGTTCACGAACAAGGTTCACTTCCTGCGCGGCACGATCGGCTCGGCCCGGACCGGGGATCCGAACAGCGCCAACAGCCAGTTTTACATCATGTTCGCCCCTGCGCCGCATCTGGACGGCCAGTACACAATCTGGGGCCAGGTCGTGAGCGGCATGGACGTGGTCGACAAGATCAAGCGCGGGTCCGGCGGCAGCGGGACCGTGTCGAACCCGGACAAGATCATCAAGTTGCAGGTGGCGGCCGACGCCAAATAGTCTATGAGCCGTCGCCATGGTGCGGCGGGGGCGTGCGGCGCGAACCCTCACCCCAACCCTCTCCCGCAGGCGGGAGAGGGAGCGGCTTTGCGGGCCTGTAGCTCAGTTGGTAGAGCGTCCGACTTTTAATCGGATTGTCGTGGGTTCGATCCCCACCGGGCCCACCATTCAGCGGCCGACCGGGACGGCGACCTCGTTGCGGCGGAGGAAGGGAAGCGTCCAGGGCGGGTCGTAGAACCAGGCCAGCGTTGGGCCGGTCGTGTGCCAGGGCCCTTGCGCGAGCGTTTGCAGCAGCTCGGACGTGCGGGCGGCGACGGCGTCGGGGGCGGTGCTGCCGGTGAAGCGGAGGACGGCGTAGGTTTGCGGCGGGACGGAGACCAGGCGGACGCTGGGGTCGTTAGGCTTGGGCAGGGTGTCGAGCGTGAACTGTGCGGGCATGAAGAACCGGATGGTCCAGGCGCCAGCCGCGTCGCGGCGCTGGTCCACGGGGGCCGTCATCGCGATCGTCTCGCTCGATTGGGCGACCGGCGCCGTCATCGCGATCGATTGCTTGGCGGTGTTGGCCCCGAAGATATAGGCCGCGAGCCGGCGGAAGCCGTCGCCGCGGGCCGCGACCTCATCGTCCTGCACCGTGGTCTCGGCCGCGGTGCGGGGTCCGTACTCACGGATCTCGACGGTGCCGACATGGCCGATCACCTGGTACGGTCGGCGTTTCGGTGCCGTCGCGGATGCCGACGACGGAGCACGCGCCGAGGAGCAGGCCGGAGAGGAGCGGGGTCAGGGTTCTGGCGGGCATCCGGTCGATGTGGGGGTTGGCGACCGAATTCGAGGTCGGGTCGAGCCCTCGCCCGCTGCTCTCGCAGTGAAACAGGGAGCGTCTGTCAGGCGCTCAGGGCCTCGGTGTAGCCGAATAGGCCGGTGCTGCCGCCGGTGTGGAGGAAGATGACGGTCTGGCCCTTGTGGAAATGGCCGGTGCGGATGAGGTCGACGAGGCCGGCCATGCCTTTGCCGGAGTAGACCGGGTCGAGGAAGATGCCCTCGGTGCGGGCGAGTATCTGCACGGCCTCGATCATGCCGGGGGTGGGAATGCCATAGCCGGCACCGACGTAGTCGCAGTTGGCGTCGACGGCCTCAGGCGGCAGCGGGGCCTTGATGCCGATATGCGCCAGCGTGGCCTCAGCCAGCTTGCGGACGTTTGCCTCCTGCTTGTCCCGGGGATTGCGGACGCCGATGCCGAGGGTGCGCAGCGGGCTGTTCAGCGCGTGGAGCCCGGCGACGAGCCCGGCCTGGGTGCCGGCGCTTCCGGTCGCATGAACCAGCCGATCGACGCTCAGGCCCAACTCGTTCAACTGCGCGACGAGTTCGGCGGCCACGTGGACATAGCCGAGGGCGCCAATCGGGTTCGAGCCGCCGCCGGGAATGAGGTAGGGCTTGGCGCCTTCGGCTTGGAGCTTGGCGCCGACGTCCTCGATGGCGGCCTGCATGTCGGTGCCGCCGGGGCGGTACTCGATGCCGATGCCCATGAGGTGGTCCAGCAGGACGTTGCCGGAGTTGAGGTAATTGGCATCGTTGGTCTGGATGCGATGCTCCAGCACGGCCGTGCAGCGCAGGCCGAGCTTGGCGGCGACGGCGGCGGTCTGGCGGACATGGTTGGACTGCACGGCGCCCTGCGTCACGAGATGGTCAGCGCCCTTGGCCAGGGCGTCGCCGGCCAGGTATTCGAGCTTCCGCACCTTGTTGCCGCCACCGCCCATGCCCGTCAGGTCGTCGCGCTTCATCCAGATCTCGGGCCCGCCGAGCGCCTTGGTGAGGTTCGGCAGATGCTCAAGGGGCGTCGGGGCCTGGCAGAGCTTGACGCGGGGGAACTGGGCGAGGTTCAAAGACGGGCTCCTGTCATGCGGACCGTCGCATCGCGGCAGGGTCGGCGCAAGCTTGGCTTAGGAGGCAGTGGCCCGGCCGCGGGCGGACTGCCCCAGGTCCAATCACCCAGCAAGACGTGAGACAGGGGTTTTTGATCCGGGGTATCAGGTGAGGGTCGCGGCCGGGTTCGGCGCCGAGGTGGCCGTGGATTCGCGGCTGATCCTTGCGTATCCGGTGAACGCGGCCGAGCCGTAGCGATGGGGAGGTGCGGGGAGCTGGCATGCCGGTATGACGCCGCCAGGACTACAGTCCCCAGTATTTTGGACCGACCAAAGGCGGCCGCCTTTCCTCCTGCGTTTACAGCGAGGAAAGACGGCCATCTTACCAGGAGGTTTAGCCCTGGTTGCGGCGGCGCCACAGCAGTGACGCGCCGATCATCGGCAGTCCGAGCAAGGCGAGGCTCGCCGGCTCCGGCACGGACGCGGTCAGCGAGACGCCGTCCAGCAGCGCGATGGGCGGCAGACCACTCGGCGTGCCGATAGACAGGAACGAGAGGACCTCGCTCGTGGCCGTCGCCGTGTAGGTGAACGAGTTCGTGAACCAGCCCGTGAACCCTCGGCTCGGGTCGGTGACCACGGCCGTCGAGAACGCCTGCATCCCGAGCGTCGCCTGCAGCTGCTCGGTCGTCTGCCCAAACCGGCTCTGCAATTGGCCGGCGGCCCAGCTGAAGGTCAGGGTGTAGTTCTGTCCGACGACCAGACCGCCGACGGTTTGCGAGATACCGCCCTCAACTTGCGGGTCACCATCGAGTCCGACGAACGCACCGCCAGTCGGGCTCGCCGTGTCGGCCCACAGCTTCTCGGCGCTGCCGCCATACTGCGTGTTCGCACCGACCGTGGTCGCAGCAGCCGGGCTCGTGAAATAGAGGTTATAGCCGCCGTTTCCGGACCAGCCGGTCACGCCCTCCCCACCGTATCCGGTTCCGAACTGATTGTTTGATGTGTAGCTCGAGGCGGTAAAATCCCCGTTCGTCAACATCGGCACGGCGTTAGCCGCCGCCGAACCGAGGCTGAGTGCGACCACCGTCGCCGCCAATCGTCCCATCTTCATCATGTGCTCCTGCCCACACCCGCCGGACCATCCGGCTCGCGTATCGAATTCCTATGACACTCATTAACGATTGGCCAACAAAAAACAACAATGTTGATGGGTCGGCAGCGTTATTTTTTAGATTCTGGTGGTCCGTGCGTCCAAAAAGCCAAGCCGGAGCTCGAACACCGCCGGTCTGAGCCAACGCAGCGGCAAACGGCCCTGCCGGCGAGGGCTTGCTTGATTGCGACCGATCGCGCGTGTCGGGCCGACGATCCACTGTAGCGTCCGATCCTGCCCGTTCACGGCAGGCGCGAGCGGGCGTGGCATGGGCGTTGCTGGGGGTCGGTCATGGACGGCGCTGTTTCAACCCGGTCGGCAAAGCTGGACCCTGCTTCCGGATGGCGGCGGCGCGCCATGCTGCCATCCTCTGCCTGGGGCTGGTTGTCGATCGGGGCCATGCTAGCGGCGTGGTGGATCCTCTCGCTCTCCGGGCTGGTCTCTCGCGAGTTGCTGCCGTCACCGGCCGACGTGTTGGAGTCGGGCGTCGAAGTGGTCCGGGACGGCTATCGCGGGACGACGCTGTGGGGCAATGCGGCGTCGACCATGGGGCGGCTGGGCGCCGGGTTCGGACTGGCGGTCGGGATCGGGGTGCCGCTCGGGCTGTGGATGGGATCAGACCGGGTGGTATCGGCGGCGCTCGACTGGATCGTGCAGTTCATGCGGCCGCTGCCGCCGCTCAGCTACATGATCCTGCTGATCCTGTGGCTCGGGACGGGGAACGGGTCGAAGGCAGCGCTGCTGTTCCTGACGGCGTTCCCGATCATCGTCGCCTCCAGCGCAGCCGGGGTGCGCGGGGTGAAGCGGCAGCGGATCCAAGCGGCCCAGGCGCTCGGGGCGAGCGGGGGCCAGGTGTTCTGGACCGTGGTGCTCCCCTCGGCGGCGCCGATGGTGATGACGGGGCTGCAAGTGGCGCTGGCGGCGGCGTTCTCGACGGTGGTGTCGGCGGAGCTGCTTGCGGCGACGGACGGGCTGGGGTGGATGGTGATTTCGGCCAGCGCCTTCCTGCGGAACGACATCATCATGCTGGTGATTCTCGTGCTCGGTGGGTTGGGGGTGACGCTCGCTTGGGCACTGCGGCTGCTGGACCGGCGGCTCGTGCATTGGCGGGGGCGGGATAGTTGAGGGTGTTTTGGGCCGGGTAACGGTCGCGGGTGGGCGGGACGAACCCACTCCCGTCCCCTCCCTGATCTCGGGGAGGGGAAGACGACTGCCGTCTTGGGCGGTCACGCTGGTGAGTGTGACAGCCGTGGTGGCGGTCTGGGTGGGGGTGACGAGCGGAGGGTTGGTGCGGGACCTGTTCCTGCCGGGGCCGATGGACGTGTGGGATGGGCTGCGAGAGCTGGTCGACGAGGGTTACAAGGGGCGTACGCTGCTCGAGCATATGGGCGTCAGCCTGATGCGGGTGGGGGTGGGCTTCATGACCGGCGCGGCCGTCGGGACGGCGCTGGGGTTGGCGATGGGCTACTGGAAGCGGATCGATGCGGCGGCCGGGCCGTTCGTCGAGTTCCTGCGCCCGTTGCCGCAGCTGGCCTACTTGATCCTGCTGATCATCTGGCTGGGCATCGGGGAAACCAGCAAGATTACCATGCTGTTCCTGGCCGCACTTCCGGTGTCGGCGATCGCGGCGCGGGATGGGGTGCGGAACGTGCCGCCGGAGCGGCTGTTGGTGGCGCGCGCTCTGGGCGCGAGCGAGTGGCAGGTCTTTACCGGCGTGGTGTTGCCGTCGGCCTTGCCCGAAGTGCTTGTGGGCGCCCGGCTGGCCGCGGGCATCGTCTATGGGACCTTGATTGCGGCCGAGATCATCGCCGGCGCCAACGGGATCGGCTGGATGATCCTGGACGCGGGGCGGTTCCTGCGCTCGGATTACGTGTTCGCCGGCATCCTCATGATCGGGCTTGCGGGCGTGGCGATCGACCGGCTGCTGGTCCTGCTGGAGCGGCGCGTTGTGCATTGGGCGGGTCGGTGAGCGCTGTTGCTTCGAACCCTTACCCCGACCCTTTCTTGCGGGCGGGAGAGGAAGTCGGTGTCTGTCTTATGGAGGGTTGAAATGGTTGGTTTGACACGGCGTGGCTTGGTGGTGGGTGCCGGTGCAGCGACGTTCGCGATCGGGCGGGCACGGGCGGCGGCACCGTCGGCGGTGAACCTCGGGTTCTTCACCGAGACGAAGCCGACGATGATCGCCAAGGGCGAAGGGTGGTTCGAGGACGGGGTGGGCGCGAAGATCGCCTGGACCGAGATGGGCAGCGGCGCCGACATCAACACGGCGATGACGGCGGGGAGCTGCGACATCGGGCTGGCGACCGGGTCCGTCGCGACGTCGGCCGGGATCAGCCAGGGCTGCCCTACCAGCTCATCGGCATCGTCGACAACATCGGGCCCGGCGAGGACATGACCGTCCGGACCGCGGCCAACATCAAGACGCCGGCGGACTTCAAGGGCAAGAAGGTCGCGACGCCCTTCGGGTCGACCAGCCATTTCCGGCTGCTGGGCTTTCTGAAGACGAACGGCCTCACGCAGAAGGACGTGACGGTGCTGGACATGAAGGCCGGCGCCATCCAGGCGGCGTGGTCGCGGGGCGAGATCGATGCGGCGTATGTGTGGCCGCCGGCGCGCAGCAAGATCGCGGCGGACGGCGGCACGCCCTATCCGACGTGGCAGGCGCTGGACAAGGCCGGGTATGTGATCGCGGACCTGATCATCGTGCGCACGGCGTTCGCCGAGCAGTACCCGGACGCGGTGGTCGGGTTCCTCAAGGCCTACGACCGGGCACTCACGCTTTGGCAGACGAAGCCGGTCGACGCCGCGATGATCGTCGCCAAGCAGGCTGGCGTGACCCCGGAGGTCGCGACGGCAGACATGAAGGAGTATGACTTCGTGCCGCTGAAGGAGCAGGCGACCGCAGCCTGGCTCGGCGAACCCGGCCAGGCCGGCAAGTTCGCCACCGTGCTGAAGGGCACGTCGGAGTTCCTGGTCGAGCAACGGAGCATCAAGAGCTCGCCGCCGATCGAGACGTTCCATAAGGCGATCAACACGTCGTACCTGAAGCAGGCGGTGGGTTGAGCTTCGTCCGGTTCGACGACGTCTCGGTCACCTACGGGACCGGGGCGTCGGCGGTCCGGGCGCTGGAGCGGGCGGACCTGGCGTTCGAGCGGGGGGACTTCGTCTGCATCGTCGGTCCGTCGGGCTGCGGCAAGACGACGATGATGCAGACGCTGGCGGGGTTCCTGGCGCCCACGACGGGCGTGGTGCGGCTGGACGGCGTGGTGGTGACGGGCCCGGGGCCGGAGCGGGGCGTGGTGTTCCAGCAGCCGGCGCTGTTCCCGTGGATGACGGTCGAGCGCAATGCCGGATTCGGGCCGCGGATGCGGCATGAGGCGCGGGGCGTGGCGGCGGCGCGGGTGGAGCAGTGGCTGCGAACGACGGGGCTGTGGGAGTTCCGGGACCGTTACCCGTATGAGCTGAGCGGCGGCATGCAGCAGCGGCTGGCGATCGCGCGGGCGCTGTGCAACGAGCCGAAGGTGTTGCTGATGGACGAGCCGTTCGGCGCGCTCGATGCGCTCACGCGGGAGCGGATGCAGGAGGAGCTGCACGCCGTTTGGCGGCGGGCCGGCATGACGGTGGTGTTCATCACGCATTCCGTGGAGGAGGCGGTTTATCTGGGGACAGAGGTGGTGGTCATGTCGCCGCGTCCCGGCCGGATCGTCGCCCGGCTGCCGATGCCGTTCGCGCGCGACCATGCCGCCGAGGGGATCCGGTCGGTCAAGTCCCGGCCGGATTTCGTGACGGAGCGGGAGCGGGTGCTGTCGATGATCTGGGAGATGGCCGACTCGTAGCCAAACCGGTCAGACGGCGCGCCAGCCGGGTTGGGACGGGTCGGTCAGCTTGTAGTTGACGGGGCCGATGCCGCAGATCGCGATGACCGCGGGTTCCGGGTGCGTGCGGATCACGCCGTCATAGTGCGGCGTCGTCGCGACCCGGCGCACGAAGCTGCCGGCCGGAACGGGGACGCATCGGGCAGGGTCGAAATCCGGGCCGCTGTTGCACCACCACGTGCCCGAGACGACGACGCAGAGGCGGTCGGACGTGTAGGTGTGCGGGGCGCTCATGTAGCCGGGCCACCAGCGCACAAGGGTGTAGTAAATGCCCTCGGCGTTGATGTCGCCCACCAGCGGGCACATGTCGACGCTGCGTTCGGGGTATCCCTTGTTTGGGATCCAGGCGAGGTCGGCCGGGGGGCGGATGATGGTCTGGGCCGGGTCGAGCGGGCTGGCCTGGGCGGTCGTTGCGAGCAGGGGGGCAAGGCTCGCGAGTAGGGGCGCGAGAAAGAGGTCGCGGCGGTCCATGGTCGTTTTCTCCCGGGGGCGCTTTGGTGCGTCTTGAGGGGAGGGTGGACGGGCGCGGTTCTGGGAGCAAGGGCGACTCTGGCCTTTGGACCCTCACCCCGGCCCTCTGCCGCAGGCGGGAGAGGGCTTCAGGGCGCGACTTGTTCGTGGGGGAGGCCGACGGCGTCGAGGGCTTGGCGGACTTGGCCGGTCCGTTTGGCGCGGGTGAGGAAGTCGGCGGCGAGGGCGAGTGCGTCCGGGCGGCCGGGCGGGAGCGCGATGGAGATGGTGGTCTGCTGGAAGCCGCCCGGGGTGATGCGGCTGCCGGGGATGGTGGGGGCGACCTGGTTGAGGCTGTCACGGCTGAGGGCGAGTGCGTCGGCCCGCCCCTCGCGCAGCATGGCGATCGCTTCGTCGACGCCGCGGACGGCGACGGGGGTCGTGCGAAGGAGTGTGCGCGCGGCGGCGCGGATGGTGGTGGTGTCGGCGATGCCGATGACGCGGACATGCGGGCGGTCGACGTCCTGGAGGGTCTCGAGGCTGGAGGCGGCGCTGACGAGGTAGGTGCTTTCGAGCAGGTAGTAGGCTGGGCCGAAGGCGACGCGGGCGGCACGCGCCGGGTCGACGGGCATGAAGGCGACGTCGATTTCGGCGGCGGCGACGGCGTCGGTGCATTCGCCGCTGTTGGGGAACACGCGCAGCGCGAGCGGGAGGCCGTGTTCGCGGGCGAGGGCGGAGAGCAGGTCGACGGTGACGCCATGGGGCTGTTGATCGGCGTCGAGGGCGACGAAGAAGACGCCTGCGGTGGGGGCCTGGACAACGCCGGCCTGGAGTGTGCCGGAGGGGGCGAGAGGTGATGGCACCTGGGAGTGTCCTTGCCTTTGAACCCCCATCCAAAACCCTTTCCCGAGGATGTGGAGGGAGACGGCTGTCTTTAGGCCGCTTCGGCCGTGATCGCGGTGGTGAGGGTTTCGACGATGCGGTCGATGTGGGGGCGCTCGAGGATGAGCGGGGGGCTGAGCGCGATGGTGTCGCCGGTGGTGCGGGTCAGCAGGCCGTTGTCGAAGCAGCGTTCGAAGATGCGGACGGCGCGCTGGGTGGGCGCGCCGGGGCGCGGGGTGAGCTCGATGCCGGCGACGAGGCCCAGGTTGCGGATGTCGATGACGGTGGGAAGGCCGCGGAGGCTATGGATCGCGTGCTGCCAATAGGGCTCGATGGCGGCGGCGCGGCCGGGCAGGTCTTCGGCCTGCTGAAGGTCCATGCTGGCGATGGCGGCGGCGGCGGCGAGCGGATGGCCGCTATAGGTGTAGCCGTGGAAAAGCTCGATGCCGGCCGGGCTGCCGTCGACGATGGTGGCATAGACCTGGCTGGTGGTGGCGACGGCGCCCATCGGGACGGCGGCGTTGGTGAGGCCCTTGGCCATGGTCATGATGTCGGGGACGACGCCAAGCCGTTCGGCGCCGAAGTTGGTGCCCATGCGGCCGAACCCTGTGATGACCTCGTCGAAGATGAGCAGGATGCCGTACTTGGTGCAGAGGGCGCGGAGCCGGTCGAGGTAGCCGGCGGGCGGGACCAGCACGCCGGTGCTGCCCGCGACGGGCTCGACCATGACGGCGGCGATCGTGTCGCCGCCGTGCAGGGCGACGAGGTTTTCGAGCGCGTCGGCCAGGTGGGCGCCGTGTTCGGGTTGGCCCTGCGTGAAGGCGCGCCCGAGGTCGTGGGTGTGGGGGAGGTGGTCGGCGTAGGGCAGCATGGCGCCGAACTGCTTGCGGTTGGGGCCGATGCCGCCGACCGAGATGCCGCCGAAGCCGACGCCATGGTAGCCGCGTTCGCGCCCGACCAGGCGGACGCGCTGCGCCTCGCCCCGGGCGCGATGGTAGGCGAGGGCGATCTTGAGCGCCGTGTCGGCCGATTCGCTGCCGGAGTTGGTCCAGAAGACGCGGTCGAGCGGGGCGGGGAGGATCTCGGCGAGGCGGGCGGCGGCCTGGAAGGCGATCGGGTGGCCCATCTGGAAGCTGGGCGCGAAATCGAGGATGGCGGCCTGGCGCTGGATGGCCTCGACGATCTCGCGGCGGCCATGGCCTGCATTGACACACCAGAGGCCGGCGGTGCCGTCGAGGATCTCGCGGTTGTCGTTGGTATAGTAGAACATGCCCTCGGCGCGGGCCAGCATGCGCGGGGCCTGCTTGAAGGCGCGGTTGGCCGTGAACGGCATCCATAGGGCGTCGAGGTTGTTGGGCCGGCTGATGTCGTTCATGGGGCCAAGTGTGCCGGCTTTGGCGGGCGTGGTGCAAGCGTGGCATGGTTGGGCGGCATTGGTCGGAGGCGCGGGTGTCGGACGGGCGGTTGTTCATCGGGACGCGGCGTTACTCGTCATGGTCGTTGCGGGGATGGCTGGGGGTGCGGCTGGCCGGGCTCGATGTCGAGGACGTCGTGATCCCGTTGGATGGCGGGCAGCCGGGCAGCCTGGTGTCGCGGACGAGCCCGAGCGGGCTGGTGCCGTATCTGGAGCACCGGGGGCTGCGCGTTTGGGAGACCCTGGCGATCTGCGAGTATTGCGCGGACCTGGCGCCGGAACTGTGGCCGGAGGGGATGGCGGCGCGGACGCAGGCGCGGGTGATCGCGGCGGAGATGCATGCGGGGTTCCGTGGGCTGCGGTCGGCAATGCCGATGATCCTGGGCGTAGACAAGGGCGGGCTGGGGCGGACTGACGCGGCGCTGGCGGATATCGCGCGGATCGAGGCGGTGTGGCGGGAGACGCGGTCGGCGTTCGGGGCGGGGGGACCGTATCTGTTCGGGGCCGGGTTCGGGGCGGCCGATGCGATGTTCGCACCGGTGGTGACCCGATTCCTGACGTGGCGGCCCGAGATCGCGGCGGACACGGCGGCGTACTGCGCGGCGGTGCGCGCCCACCCGCTGATGGAGGAGTGGTATCGGCTCGCGGCGGCAGAGCCGGCCGAGTGGCGGCTGGCGCACTACGAGACTGCGGCGTGAAGGGAGCCGAGGACGTCCGGCTGGACCATGCGGGGCTGATGGGGAACGACATCGGGCGGCTGCATGACGCGTATGCGGCGCTTGGGTTCACGCTGACGCCGCTGGCCCGGCAGTCGGGGCGATTGGCCCATAACGGGCCGTTGGTGCAGTGGGGCACGGCGAACCGGTGCGCGATGCTGCGCGAAGGGTACATCGAGTTGCTCGGCGTGGTCGACCCGGCGGCGCCGTTGAACGGGTTGGACGGGTTCTTGGCGAAGTGCCCGGGGATGCACATCCTGGCGTTCTCGATCGACGACGAGGCGGCGGCGCTGGCCCGGTTGCGTCGGGCGGGGGTGGACATCGCGGGCGTGCTGCACCTGGAGCGGCCGGTGGACAGCGCCGACCCGGACGGGCCACAGGCGCGGTTCGCCCGCCTGCCGCTGCCGAACGCGCCGGAGGGGCGGCTCCAGTTGATCCACCATCTGACGCCCGAGGCGGTCTGGCAGGAGCGGTTCATGGGGCACGCGAACCGGGCGGTGGCGCTCGATGCAGTGATCGTCGCCGCGGCCGAACCGGCCGAAAGCGCGGCGCGGTTCTCGCGGCTGACGGGGCGGCCGGTGACGCCGGACCCGGCGGGCGGGTTCTTGCTGGAATTGGGTCGGGGCCAGGTCCGCATCTTGACGGTTGAGGCGCTGGGGGTGGTCCTGCCGGGCGTGGTGCCACCGGTGCTGCCGTTCATGGCCGGGTTGGTGGTGCGGACGGAGGACGCGGCAGCAACCGTGCGCGTTTTGGCGACGCTGGCGCAGGTTCCCGGGGGGTGGATGGCCGCGCCGGCGATCGCTGGCGGGGCTGCGGTTGTCTTCACCTAGGTCGCAGCCAGAGGTCGCGATCGTCTTGCCGCCGAAGGAGGGGTTCTCGCGGGCGTCGGTGGGGGCGATCGGGCTGCTGGTGGAGCGGCTGGTGCGGGCGGGGGCGCCGGGGGCGGTGCTGGGCCGGCCGGTCGATGACCCGTTTGCGGGCGTGCGATTCGTCGGCGTGCGAGACGGGTTCGGCTGGACGCGAGCCGGGCGGTATGCGGCCGGAGTCGCGCGCGCGGCGGCCTCGATCGGCGCCGGTCTGATCGAGGTGCATAATCGCCCGGAAGTCGCGCTGCGGCTGCTGCGGACCGGGCGGCCGGTCACGTTGATCCTGAACAACGACCCGCAGGGGATGCGGGGCGCCCGGACGTCGAGGGAACGCAAGGCGCTGCTCAGGCGGCTGGCGGGCGTGGCGACGTCGTCGGCCTGGCTGCGGGGGCGATTGATGGAGGGTGTGGGCGACGTGGAACGGCCGCCCGTCGTTCTGCACAACTGCATCGACCTGCCGCCGGCCCCGCCCGCCGAGCGCGAGCGGCTGATCCTGTTCGCCGGGCGGTTGGTGTCGGACAAGGGGGCGGATGCATTCGTGGCGGCATGTGCCGGGGCGCTGCCGCGGCTGCTGGGCTGGCGGGCGGAGATGATCGGGGCGGACCGGTTCCGGGCGGACAGCCCGGAGACGCCGTTCGTGGCCGCCCTGCGCCCGGCGGCGGCGGCGGCGGGCGTCGTGCTGAGGGGGCATCAGCCGAACGCGGTGGTGCTGGACGCGATGCGCCGGGCCGCGATCGTCGTCATGCCGAGCCGGTGGGACGAGCCGTTCGGGCTGGTGGCGGCGGAGGCGATGGCGCAGGGGGCGGCGCTGATGTGTTCCGCGCGGGGCGGGCTGCCGGAGGTGGCGGGCGAGGCGGCCGTGTATGTGGACCCGGATGCCGGGTTTACCGAGGCGCTGGTCGCGTTGGCACAAGATGAGGGGCGGCGGGCGGCGCTGGCAGCGGCGGGGCGCGCGCGGGCGGAGGGGTTCGGGGCGGCGGCGGCGGCGGCGCGGCTGGTGGCGTGGCGGGTCGCGGTGCTGGCCTGCTCACCCTCACCCCGACCCTCTCCCGCAGGCGGGAGAGGGGGCAGACGCTCTTGGGGGTGGGGTGGGTGATACACTATATCAGGCGCCGCATTGATCAGGGGTCTTGGTGATGGGTGAAACGCAGATTCCGGTGACGGTCTTGACGGGGTATCTGGGGGCGGGGAAGACGACTCTGCTGAACCGGATCCTGAGCGAGAACCACGGCAAGAAGTACGCGGTCGTGATCAACGAGTTCGGCGAGCTGGGCGTCGACAACGACCTCGTGGTGGACACCGACGAGGAGGTGTTCGAGATGAACAACGGCTGCATCTGCTGCACCGTGCGCGGCGACCTGATCCGCATCGTCGGCGGGCTGATGAAGCGCCGCGCCCAGTTCGACGGCATCATCATCGAGACGACCGGCCTGGCCGACCCGGCGCCGGTCGCGCAGACGTTCTTCGTCGACGACACCGTCCGGGCCCGCACCCGTCTCGACGCGATCGTGACCGTGGTGGATGCCAAGAACCTGCTGGCCCGGCTGGAGGACAGCCACGAGGCGGTCGAGCAGGTGGCGTTCGCGGACGTGATCGTGCTGAACAAGGTGGACCTGGCCACACAAGACGAGCTGGACGCGGTCGAGGCGCGCATCCGCACCATCAACAAGTTCGCCCGGATCCACCGCACCACGCGGTCGGCGGTGGCGATCGACCAGGTGCTGGACCAGGGCGCGTTCGACCTGGAGCGGGTGCTGGAGCGGGAGCCCGACTTCCTCGAGAGCGACGCGCACGAGCACAGCGACGAAGTTGCCAGCATGAGCTTCGAGGTCTCGCGGCCGGTCGACCCCGAGAAGTTCCAGCAGTGGATCGGGGCGCTGCTGGCGGAGAAGGGCGGCGACATGCTGCGGACCAAGGGCATCCTGTCCTACCCGGGAGAGACGCGGCGCTTCGCGTTCCAGGCGGTGCACATGATGGCGGATGGCGATTTCGTCGGCCCGTGGCCGGAGGGGGAACGGCGGAGCAAGCTGGTGTTCATCGGCCGCAACCTGAACCGCCCGCAGCTTCGGCGTGGCTTCGAGAGCTGCCAGGTGGCCGCCTGAATGGCGCTGCAGGACCTCGATTTTGTCCTGAAGGACCGGGGCGCGAGCGAGCAGTTCCAGGAGTTCGTGGTCGGCGCCGGGTTCGCGGCCGGCGGCGCGGCGGCGTTCGGGCTGGGCGACGGCACCGTGCGGGTCGTGAGCCCGGCCGGCGCCTGGTCGGCGGTCGAGGCGCACCGGGGCGGCATCCTGGCGATGGCTGCCATGGGCGGCAGCTGGGTCACGGGCGGCGATGACGGGCGGTTCTGCCGGGTGGATGCCGACGGGACGACCCGGGACCTGGGGTCGTTCGGCTCGAAATGGGTGGAGCAGGTGGCGGGTTGGAGCGACGGGAAAACCAGTCTTGCGGCGTGTGGCGTGGGCAAGGCGGTGCACGTCTTCGGCGCCGACGGTGTGAAGCTGAAGGAGCTGATGCACCCGGCGTCGGTGGGAGGGATCGCGTTCGACGCGAAAGGCAAGCGCGTCGCCGTGGCGCACTATAACGGGGTATCCTTGTGGTTCGTGGCTGCGCGTGAGGACAAGGCGCGCGTGCTGGAGTGGAAGGGCAGTCATGTCGGCGTTGCCATTCATCCCGCGAACGACGCGGTGGTGACGGCAATGCAGGAGAACGCCTTGCACGGCTGGCGCCTGGCAGACGGGCAGCACATGCGCATGAGCGGCTACCCGTCCAAAACCGAAAGCCTCAGCTTTTCCCGCACCGGCAAGTGGCTGGCGTCGTCGGGGGCCGAAAGCGTCGTGCTGTGGCCGTTCTTCGGCGGCGGCCCGATGGGGAAGGCGCCGACGGAGCTGGCGGGCGGGGACGATATGCGGTGCACCCGGGTCGCGTTCCATCCCCGGGACGAGATGGTGGCGGCAGGCTTCCAGGACGGGCTGGTGGTGGTCGCGGATGTGGGCACGGAGCGAATCCTGCCGATGATGGGGCCGGGCCGCGGCGCGGTGTCGGCCCTCGCATGGTCGTTGGACGGAAGGCGGCTTGCCGTCGGCACCGAAACCGGGTTCGCGGCGTTGATGGACCTGGGGCAGCGATAGGGATGACGACGATGGAGCAGATCACGGCGCAGGGCATGCGGATGGACAAGCTCGGGCTGGGAACGTTCCGCATGCAGGGGGAGGCGTGCACGCAAGGCGTGGAGCAGGCGCTCGAGCTGGGCTACCGCCACATCGACACGGCGGAGATGTATGGCAACGAGGCCGAGATCGGCGCCGCGCTGCAGGCGAGCCCGGTGCCGCGCGAGGACATCCACGTGACGACGAAGGTGTGGTGGGAGCATTTGGCGCCTGGCGCGATGGACCGGGCGATGGACACGAGCCTGGGCAAGCTGAAGACGCCGTTCGTGGACCTCTATCTGGTGCACTGGCCGGCGGCGGGGATGGACCTGCCGGCGGTCATGAAGGCGCTGTTCGCCATCAAGGAAAGCGGGCGGGCGCGGGCCATCGGGGTCGCGAACTTCACGACCGCGCTGCTGGACCAGGCGGTCGGGCTGGCGCCGATCGCGTGCAACCAGGTCGAGTATCACGTGCTGCTGGGCCAAGACCGGCTGCTCGCGGCGATGCGTGAGCTGGGCGTGCCATTGGTGGCCTACTGCCCGCTGGCGCAAGGGCGCCTTGCGGACTATCCGGCGCTGCGGGGGATTGCGGAGAAGCATGGCGTCTCGCCGGCGCAGGTGGCGCTGAAATGGCTGCTGGACCAAGAGGGCGTGGCGGCGATCCCGAAGGCGTCGCGGCGGGAGAGTCAGCAGGCAAACCTCGATGCGCTGAAGCTCGCGCTGGACGATGCGGACCGCGCCGTGATCGCGGCGCTGCCGAAAACGGAGCGGTTCGTGAAGCCGGCGTTCGCGCCCGCCTGGGACGCCTCCCTGGCCGCCTAGAAAACCTTCTAGACTGGCGCCGTGTTGGTTCGGGAGGCTGCTACAGTGATCCCGGCCACCGTCTCCAGCTCGCACGCCAGGTTGGAGAGGGCCAGTTCCAAGGCGAGGGCGGCGGCTTCCAGGGGCGGGTACTCGAACCACGAGGCCGCGGCGAGGTCGCGGGCGACCGGCTTGACACTCGAATTGACCAGACGCTCCCACAACATGGTCGCGGTCACGCCCGCCGTAACGCTCAGCCCGGCAAAGCGGGTGAGTTCGAACCCGGTATCACATCCGCGCTGCCAGCAGCGGCGGGCATGCCACAGGCCGCCACTCCGCAGTTCGATGGTCACCATCTCGGGAAATTCGATAAACCCTTCTGTGCTGGCGCGTATGCCCGTCCTGGATAGGTTGATGACCAGGCAGTCGACGACCGAATTACCGAACGCAATCTTGGCCGATTTCAGGACGGGTTGACGGCCCTCTTGCCGAGCATTGTGCAGAACGACCACGTCCAATGCCCTCGCTTCCTGCCGCGCGACGAGTCTCGCAGCAGCGAGCGTGCTTGTAAGTCGCTGAACAGTAGGGAAGTGTCAGCGAACGTCACGCCGCTCCTCGATCGGGCGCCGCCCAGTGCTATTTGGCGCCGCCGGGGCCGCCGCCCTGGCCCAGGTGCCGGTCGAAGAAGCCGGCGATCTCGGTCATTGCTTGCTGCACTTCGGGGATGCGGTCGTCGCGGTAGAATTGTGCGTGGGACTGCGCCTCGAACACCTGAAGGGTCGTCTCGACGCCGGCGGCGCGCAACTTGGCGTTGGTCCGCACGGTGTTGCTGAGCAGGAGGTCGCGCGTGCCGGAGGTGAGGATGGTCGGCGGAAAGCCGTGCAGGTCGCCGTTGATGGGGGACAGCATGGGGTCTGCCAGGTCATGGCCCTGCGCATAGAAGCGGGTCGCGGCGTCGCAGAACCCGGCTGGGGACACCAGGACGTTGTCCACCATCGCATTGGTGGTGAAGGTGTCGCCCTGCTGGGTGGCGTCGGCCATGGGCGTACCGGGCGCGATCGCCCCCGGCATGGGGAGGTTCGCGGCCTTGGCGCGCAGCATCATCTCGAGCGTGAGCGCGCCGCCCGCGGAGCTGCCGAACACGCCGAGGTTGGCGGGCGGCACGAGCGCGGTGGCAGCCCGATAGACCGTCATCGCGTCGTCGAGCGCGGCCGGGAAATAGGCGTCGGGCGGCATGCGGTAGTCGACGGCGATGGTCTTGATGTGGCTGAACCCGGCCACCAGGATCGCCTCGGGCAGCGCGGCCAGGTGCTGGTTCAACACATAGCAGCCGCCATGGACGTGGACGAGCAGGCGGTTGCGGTTCTGGCTGGGGATGTCGTCCGGGGTGAGGATATAGACCCGGACGCCGTCGATCGTCGTGTTCTCGAGCGTCACGTGCATCCGCTCCGCCATGGGTGCCACGGTGGGGGCCGTGGCCTGCTCGAGCTGCTTGACCAGCTCGGTCCAGCCCTCGGGCGTGGTGGGCGGGTGGTCCCAGCCGCTCCGGAGCGGCTGCGCCACCACGGCCTGCATGGCCGCGCTGATGGTGGCGGGGACGGGGATGGACTTGGCGGGTTCCTCCCGCGGGGCAAGGCCTTGGGCGTGCGCGCCGGCGAGTGTGGCGACGGTCAGAAGCGTGGCGAGCGGGCGGTGCATGGGCGTTGTCCCGGCGTTTCGTGGGACGGTTGCATGAGGGTCCGGGGGTGGGCAAGGTCCGCGCTTGCCCGACCCCTCACCCCGACCCTGCCCCGCAAGCGGGAGAGGACCAAGGTCACGTCGGCAGCCGAAGGCGGGCCCGCAATCCGCCCATCGGGCTTTCTTCCAGCATGATCTCGCCACCGTGGGCGCGGACGATGTCGCGGGCGATCGTGAGACCAAGGCCGGTGCCGCCGCCCGAGCCGCTCTCGAACGGGCGGAACACGCTCTCGCGGCGGTCGGGCGCGATGCCGGGGCCGTCGTCGTCGACCGTCAGTTGGACGGCGCGGCCTTGCGGCTCGACGGTCACATGGATGCGCTGGCCATAGCGGCGGGCGTTGTCGACAAGGTTCGTCATGGCGCGGCGCGCCGCATCGGGACGCAAGTTCACGACCAGGCCAGGCGGGGTATCGAGTGAGATGTCGGCGCCGGCCCTGCGTGCACCGCTGGCAACCTCTTCCAGCATCTTCGCCAGGTTCACCGGCTGTGCCTGCTCGGCGCCCTCGCCCCGCGCGAACGCCAGATAGCCGCCCACCATGCGCTCCATCTCGGCCACATCGGCGGTCATGTCGGCGATGTCGTCGCGCAGCTCGGCGGTGGCGGGCAGCACCGCCAGGGCGAGGCGCAAGCGGGTGAGCGGCGTGCGGAGGTCATGGGAGACGCCGGCCAGCATCTCCGTCCGCTGGGCAAGGAAGCGGAGGATGCGGGCCTGCATGCGGTTGAACGCGGCGGCGGCCTGGCGCACCTCCGTCGCACCCTCCGGCTTGATCGGGTCGCGGTCGCGGCCCATCCCGAACGCCTCGGCGGCGTCGGCCAGGCGGCGGATTGCGCGAACTTGGTTGCGTAGAAACAGCGCTGCGATGCCGAACACGATCAGGGCGGTGCCGACCACCCAGATGACGAAGATGTAGATCGTGCTGGCATAGAGGCGCTTCCGCGGCGCCTCCAGCTCGAGCACGCTGGTGTCGAGTTGGACGCGGACGATGACCGCGCGCGGGTCTGACGACCAATCCATGACGAATGGCCGATGCACCTTGGCGACCAGCGCGGCAGCCAGATCGTCGTCCATCGGGCCGAGTTGGTTGGTGTGCGTGTCGGGCGGCAGCATCGCGCCGGGCAGAATCCGCATGGGGATCTCGAACTGCAGCCAGGCGCTGCGCAGCAGGCTGTCCTGCTCGTCCGGGAAGCGCCGCAGAAGATCGATTGTCTGGGCGATCTCGCCGGCGATGGCCCCGGCCAGGCGGCGGGACACGAGGTCGAGGTGGACGCCGTAGAAATAGGTGAACGCGACCGCCTGCAGCAGCACGAGCGGCACCAGGACGATGAGCAGGCTGCGGCCCAGCAGCCCGCGCGGAAGCAGCCGCTTGAGCGGGCGGATCATGGAGGTGTCCCGTGACGGGGGAAGGGGCCGTGCTTGACGCACTCCCGGCGCCTGCCTGGAAGGGAGCGGAGAAGCGATGGCGGTCTCATATGCCGGGCTTCAGGACGTAGCCGCGGCCGCGGACGGTGTGGAGGAAGCGGGGTTCGCGTGGGTCGGCCTCGATCTTTCGGCGCAGGCGGGTGACCTGCACGTCGATGGCGCGTTCGCCGGTCTCATCCATTTCGAGCGTTTCGGCAATCGCCTCGCGGGACAGCGTTTCGCCCGGCTTGCGGGCGAGGGCCTGCAACAGGGCGCTCTCGCTGCCTGTAAGATAGACGACGGCGCCGTGCCCGTCCTGCAGTTCCGCGCGCTCGACGTCGAACGTCAACGGCCCGAGCCGGACCGGTCCGGCGGGCTCGGGCACGGCCGCGGCCGGGACGGCGCGGCGGAGCATGGCGCGGAGGCGGAGCACCAGTTCATACGGTTCGAAGGGCTTGCCGAGGTAGTCGTCGGCGCCGGATTCGAAGCCCGCAATCCGATCTTCCGGCGCGCCGCGGGCGGTCAGCAACAGGACCGGCAGGTCCTGGCGGTCGCGGCGCAGGCTGGCGGTGAGGTCGAGGCCGGTTTCGCCCGGCATCATGACATCGAGCACGAGGGCGTCCGGCTGCATGAACCGCAGCTTATCGCGCGCGTCGGTCGCGTGGGCGGCGGTGGTGACGCGGAATCCCTGTTCGGCCAAATAGCGGGACAGCAGTCCGCGGAGGCGGGCATCGTCGTCGACCACCAGGATATGCGCGCCGGGCTCGACCGTGCTCATCGGGTGCTCATCTCGTGCTCAGGGCGCGCTGGGGGGCAAGGTCTTGTCCAGCGCAGCGCGCGCACCCTGGTCCATGATGCAGCGCATGACCCGGCGGAAGCCGTCGACGGCGGGGCCGCCTGCCTCGCGATACGCGGCCGCAAGCCGCTCGCGCTGGCGTTCGAACAGGCGGCGCTCCAACAAGCGGCCCGCATCGGTCAGGCTGAGCAGGCGCTGTCGGCGGTCGGTGCGGCCTGGCGCCTGCGCCACAAGGCCCTGCTCGACCAGGGTGGACAATACGCGGGCAAGGCTCTGCTTGGTGATCCGCAGGATGCCGAGCAGGTCGCCGACGGTAATGCCGGGCTGGCGCCCGATGAAATGGATCGCGCGGTGGTGAGCGCGGCCCAGGCCGAGCTCCTCGAGGATCAGGTCGGCAGCAGCGGTGAAGTCGCGGTAGGCGAAGAACAGCAGGTCCTGCGCGTGTCGCATCTGCTCCTCGCGCAGGAACAGGTGGTCGATGCCAGCAGCCTGCTTGTGGTCGGGCAGGGTAGGGCGCGAAAGGCTGACGCTGCGATTCTGCATGGCTGGGGTTCCGGGATGATAGGTCAGTCTTGTTGACTTGTTTTTGTCGATCGTTCTAACTTTGCTGAAGTCCGAGCATCAATATAACCTGGGGAGGCCTTATGACGCTTATTCCTTTCAATGACCGGGATGGCACGATTTGGCTGGACGGCGTCATGGTGCCCTGGCGAGAGGCGAAGCTGCACGTGCTGTCGCATGGTTTGCACTATGCCAGCGGCGTGTTCGAAGGCGAGAGGGCTTATTCGGGCCATGTCTTCAAACTCCGCGAGCATACCGAGCGGTTGATCGCCTCGGCGGCGATCCTGGGCTTCACCATTCCCTATCGTGCGGACACGATCGATGCGGCGTGCCGGGCAGTGCTGGCCGCCAACGGCCTGTCCGACGGCTATGTGCGGCCGATTGCCTGGCGCGGGTCGGAGCAGTTGAGCGTGTCGGCACCGAATAGCCGAATCCACCTCGCCATCGCCGCCTGGGCCTGGCCCAACCTGTTCGGCGAGGACCGGATGGCCGGCGTGCGTCTGGACATGGCGCCGTGGCGGCGTCCGCATCCCTCGACCGCGCCGACGGCGAGCAAGGCGGCCGGGCTCTATATGATTGGCACGCTCTCGCGCCACGTCGCGGAGGCGGCGGGCTACGACGACGCGTTGATGCTGGACTGGCGCGGCCAGGTGTCCGAGGCGACGGGGGCCAACGTGTTCCTGGTGATCGACGGGGCGCTGCACACGCCGGTGCCCGACTGCTTCCTCGACGGGATTACCCGGCGGACCGTGATGGCGCTCGCCCGCCGCCATGGGATGACGGTCCTGGAGCGGCCCATTCCCGAGGCGGACTTGGCGCGGGCGACCGAGGTGTTCCTGGCCGGGACGGCCGCGGAGGTGACGCCAGTGCGCGAGATCGCGGGCCGAGCCTACACGCCCGGGCGGATGACCGAGACGCTGGTGCGGGCTTACGAAGCGCTCGTGCACTTGCCGCCTGCCGAAGTGATGGCGCAACTGGCGGCGTAGACCCGGAGCGCAAAGGCCAGGTTACGCCCCCTCGTCGCATGAAGAGGGTTGACACCGGGGCACGTCGCACCGCTACAAGACAAGTAATCGGCATCGACCGAATTTCTTGGAGGAAACGGCTTCATGAGTGGCATGGCGAGTATAGCCGACGGTCTGGACAGGCGCTTGAGTGCCACGGGAGTAAGCGACGGCGACCAGGCGTTGCTGGTGCGTGACCCGAAGTTCCAGGAGCTCGTCAAGAAGCGCAACGGCCTCGCCGTGACCTTGTCGATCGTGACCTTGGCCATCTACTCCCTATTCATCGGCCTCGTCGCGTTCGACAAGCCGTTGTTGGCCACGAAGGTCGGGGGTGGCACCACGTCGGTCGGGATCGTGTTCGGGCTGGTGGTGATCGTGGCGGCTTTCGTCCTGACGGCGATCTACGTCGTGCGAGCCAACGGCCGGTTCGACGCGCTGACGGAGCAGCTTGTGCGGGAGTATGGGCATTGAGCCGCGTACGCGCGATTGCCGGGCTCGTGACGGCGGCGTTGCTCGCGGGAACGCCGATGGCGCTCGCCGCCGAGGGGATCAGCGGACCGGTTGAGCAGCAGAGCACGAAGTACCTGGCAATCGGGATTTTCTTCGCTTTCGTGCTGCTGACACTGTTCATCACCTATCGCGCGGCGCGGACGACCAAGTCGGCCGCCGATTTCTATGCGGCCGGGGGCGGGATCTCGGCCGGGCAAAACGGCCTGGCGATCGCGGGCGACTACATGTCCGCGGCGTCGTTTCTGGGTATTTCTGGCCTGGTCTTCACGAATGGTTTCGACGGGCTAATCTATTCCATCGGCTTCCTGGTCGGTTGGCCGCTGGTGTTGTTCTTGATCGCCGAGCGGCTGCGCAACCTCGGCAAGTTCACCTTTGCCGACGTCGCCTCGTTCCGGCTGGACCAGACGTCGATCCGGCTGCTGTCGGCTGTCGGCACGCTCACGGTGGTCGCCTTCTACCTCATCGCCCAGATGGTGGGCGCGGGCAAGCTGATCCAACTGCTGTTCGGGCTCCCTTACAGCTACGCCGTCGGGATCGTGGGCGTGCTGATGATCGTCTATGTCGCGTTCGGCGGCATGAAGGCGACGACCTGGGTGCAGATCATCAAGGCGTGCCTGCTGCTGGGCGGCGCAACGTTGATGGCTGTGCTCGTGCTGCTGAAGTTCGGCTTCAACCCGGATGCCATGTTTGCGGCCGCCGTCGCCACCCACCCGGGCGGCGACAAGATCATGGCCCCGGGCGCCTTCGTGGCCGACCCGGTGTCGACCATCTCGCTCGGCATCGCGCTGATCTTCGGGACGGCAGGACTGCCGCATATCCTGATGCGCTTCTTCACCGTCCGCGACGCGAAGGCGGCCCGCAAGTCGGTCCTATGGGCGACCGGGCTGATCGGTTACTTCTACGTGCTCACCTTCGTGATCGGGTTCGGCGCGATCAGCTTCCTGATGAACAACCCGGCCTACTACAAGGTCGGCGCCAACGGCAGCTACAACAAGATCGCCGACCTGGTGGGCGGGGCGGCCAACATGGCGGCCATCAACCTGGCCCAGGCGGTCGGGGGCGACGTGCTTTTCGGCTTCATCTCGGCCGTGGCGTTCGCAACGATCCTGGCGGTCGTGGCGGGGCTGACACTGGCCGGTGCGTCGGCCGTCAGCCACGACCTGTACGCCTCGGTCATCGCCCGGGGCCGCGCGACCGGCGGCCGCGAAGTCGCGGTGTCCAAGGCCGCGGCGGTCGTGATCGGGCTTGTCGCCATCGTGCTCGGCTACTCGTTCGAGAACGAGAACGTGGCCTTCATGGTGGGCCTCGCCTTCTCGGTCGCGGCAAGCTGCAACTTCCCGGTGCTGGTGATGTCGGTGCTGTGGCGGGGCACGACCACGACGGGCGCGCTCCTGGGCGGGTTCATCGGGCTCATCACCGCGGTCGTGCTGATCGTGCTCAGCAAGGCAGTCTGGACCGACGCGCTGCATATGGCGACGCCGCCCATGGTGCCTTACAGCAACCCGGCCATCTTCTCGGTGCCGATCGCGTTCATCGGCATCTACCTGTTCTCGAAACTCGACCAGAGTGCACGGGGGCGGCGCGAGCAGATGCTGTTCGAGCAGCAATACGTGCGCGCGGAGACTGGCATCGGCGCGTCGACGGCGGAGGCGCATTAGGGGCACCCCGGTCCCGCACCGCGCTTGGCCGTCATGCGCCCGATCCTTGCCGTCCTCGCCGTCGTATCGGGCGTCAGCCTCGGGGGCCGGCGCGCTGCGGGGGAGAGCCCGACGCTCGGCCATATCCGGGCCGAGAGCGTCGTGCGGTGTGGAGGTGCGATCAGGCCGGGTTTGGCGTTCCCGGGCGAGGATCACGCCTGGTATGGGCTGGAAGTCGACGTCTGCCGTGCGATCGCGGCTGCCGTGCTGGGGAACGCCGACCGCATCGAGTTCCATGGCTATGGGCAGCGCCAGGATTTCGGCCGCATCGCTGCCGGAGTGCTGCCGCATGACGACGTCGCGTTCCTGACCGCGACCGAGCTGTTCGGGAACGAGCTGCTCGGCGCGGTGCTTCCGGGCCCGGCCGTGTATCAGCAGACGATCTCGATCCTGGTGTGGGACACGAGCCCGGTCCGGCATGTCGGCGACCTCGGACCGACCATGGTCTGCGGCGAGCCGGGCACCAGCCCCGACAACGCGCTGCACGCGTATGCCGATGCCCGGCACTGGACCGCGAGCCTCTCGCCCTGGATGGAGCTGGAGGAGATGATGGACGCGTTCGCCGTCGGACGCTGCCCGGCCGTGGTGGGCGAAACGACGGCGCTGGCGGCGCTGCGCATCGGGGCCACGCTGCAGGGCCACCCCGCCCGGCTGCTGCCGGAGGCGATCGCGACGTATCCGGTGATGGCCGCGACCCCGATCGACGATCCGCGATGGTCCGTCGTCGTCGGGTGGGTGGTGCAGACGGTACTCGCGAATGGTGGACCGCAGCCCTTGGACATTCCGGGTGCTGCGCTTGGGCTGGACCGGGACTGGCAGGCGCGGGTGCGCGCGCTCGGCAGCTACGCCGCCCTGCATCGCCATGCGCTGGGCGACGAGTCGCCGCTCGGTCTGCCGCCCGGGGCAAACGACAGCTGGAGCAATGGCGGGCTGATGGCGCCGCCCTCGATCGAATAGCCGATTTGGTGGGGCCCGAGGCATGTGTTGCCGCGGTTGGTGTGCCCGCCTACGAGAGTGGCGCATGGACACAGCCCTGCCCGCGCCAGCAACCGTCGCCGCGCCCGAGGCGCCGCCGGATCCGCGGCGCTGGCTTGGCCTGGTGCTGATCCTGACGGCGTCGTTCCTGACGTCGTTCGACTTCTTCGTCGTCAACGTCGCGCTGGCCGCGATGCGGACCGATCTCGGCGCGCGACCGGCGCAGATCGAGTTCGTGGTCGCCGGGTATGGGCTGGCCTTCGCGGTCCTGCTGGTCACGGGCGGCCGCCTCGGAGACCTGTTCGGGCGAAAGCGGCTGTTCCTGATCGGGATGGCGGGCTTCACGATCGCATCGGCGCTGTGCGGCCTGGCGACGACCGCAAACGAACTGATCGTGGCGCGGGTGTTCCAGGGGCTCACGGCCGCGACCATGAATCCGCAGGTGCTGGCGATCATCCGCGTCACGTTCCCGGCGGCAGAGCGGGCCCGGGCGATCGGCTATTTCGGCATGACACTGGGTGCCGCATCGATCGCCGCCCAGGTAATCGGCGGTGCCTTGATCGAGGCCGATCTGTGGCACCTTGGCTGGCGGCCGATCTTCCTGGTCAACGTGCCGATCGGCCTGGTCGCCATCCCGGCATCGTGGCGCGTGCTGCGCGAATCGAGGTCGGCGGGCGGCCACGGACTCGACCCGGGCGGCATCGTGATCGGCACCGCCGCGTTGCTGCTGCTGGCCTACCCGTTGGTGGAGGGGCGGGAGGCGGGGTGGCCCGCCTGGGCGTTCGCCGCGTTGGCAGCGTCGGTGCCGGCCCTCGCCGCATTCGTGCTGTACGAGATGCATGTCATGCACCGGCGCCGGGTGCCGCTGGTGAACCTGCGGCTGTTCCGCGATCGGGGGTTCTCGGTCGGCCTGGTGATGGCGGTGACCTTCTTCGGCGGTCTGTCGGCATTCTTCATGACCATGACGCTGTTCCTGCAGCAGGGGTTCGGGCTGAGCCCGATGCGCACCGGGCTCACGTTCGTCGCCTTCGGGATCGGGTTCGTCGCGGCGTCACGCCTGTCGTCGGTGATCGCGGGCCGGATCGGGCCGCTGATCATCAATCTTGGCACCGTGCTGATGGGTGCCGCGCTGGCATCGCTCGTGGGCATGGCGCGGGTGGACGCGGGCGCGGCGATGAACCCGGGCCTGCTGGCGGCGGCGATGCTGGTCTATGGCTGCGGCCAAGGGCTCGCACTGCCCTCGCTGGTCGCGATCGTGGTGGGCAGCAGCCGGATCCCCGCTGCCGATGCCGGGTCGGCGTCCGGCGTGTTCGCGATGGTGCAGCAAGTGTCGTTGGCACTCGGCGTGGCCGTGATCGGCGGCGTGTTCTTTTCGGCGCTCGGCACCGGCTCGCCGGCCGGCTACGACGCGGCGTTGGCGGCGGCATTCAGTTGCAACATCGGCCTGCTCGCGGCCACCTTCGTGCTGGCGTTCGCGCTGCGGCGGGAGCGCCCGTGACAGCGACGCTGCGGCGGGCGTGGGCCCGTGCTAACCTGTCGTCATCGACGGAGGCGGTGATGGCTTCATGCTCGGACGTGCTGCAGGCCGGAGGGGGCGATGACTGACGCGATCCTCGCGCTGAACGCCGGGTCGTCGAGCGTCAAGTTCGCGCTGTTCGAGCTGGGCGGTAACGGCCTCTCCGCGACGGTCCGCGGCGAGGTCGAGGGGCTTGGCGCGGCGCCGCATGCGGTCGCAACGAACGCGGATGGCGCGTCGGTGCTCGACCGGCGCTGGTCCGAGGACCCCGGGCATGACGCGCTGGTCGGGTGGCTGCTCGACTGGGTGAAGGCCCATCTGGGCGCCGATACGCTGGCCGCCGTCGGACACCGCGTTGTCCATGGCGGGCAGGATTTCACCGCGCCCGTCCGACTCACGCCCGACATCGTCGACGCGCTCGACCGGCTGACGCCGCTGGCGCCGCTGCACCAGCCGCACAGCCTGGCGCCGGTCCGGGCGATCACCGCCCTCCAGCCGGACCTACCGCAAGTCGCCTGCTTCGACACGGCGTTCCACCACACGATGCCGCCGGTGGCCACCGCCTATGCGCTCCCGCGGTCCTACGCCGACGCGGGGGTGCGGCGTTACGGCTTCCATGGCCTCTCCTACGAGTTCATCGCCCGGCGCTTGCGGGAAACGGCCCCGGCGCTCGCCGACGGCAGGGTTGTGGTCGCGCATCTCGGCAACGGCGCCAGCCTGTGCGCGATGCAGAACGGGCGGAGCATGGACACCACGATGGGTTTCACGGCCCTCGACGGGCTGGTCATGGGCACGCGCTGCGGCGCGCTCGACCCCGGGGTGGTGCTGTATATGCTGCAGGAGCAGGGGCTCGATGCGGCGTCGATCGAGCATGTGCTCTACAAGGAGTCCGGCCTGCTGGGTGTCTCAGGGCTGTCCAGCGACGTGCGGACGCTCGAGGTCAGCGATGACCCGCATTCCCGCGAGGCGATCGATTTGTTCGCATACCGGGTTGGGCGGGAGACGGCGGCCCTGGCATCCTCGATGGGCGGCCTCGATGGGTTCGTGTTCACCGCCGGTATCGGCGAGCACTCGGCGGCCGTTCGCGCGGCGGTGACGAAGCGGCTGGCCTGGTTCGGCGCGCTCGACATCCGAATGATCCCGACGGACGAGGAAGCGACGATCGCGTCGCATACGCGTGAGGTGCTCGGCCTCGACAAGTAGCGCAGCGGAGGAAAGGACGCTTCGCGTCCCCCGCCGCGTGCTCAGTTTCCGCGACTCAGTCCCGGCATGGCAGGAAGCCCGGGGATGGCCGTCATCCCGGCTCCGGAGGGCATGCCAGGCACCGTCATGCCGGGCGGCAAGCCGGGGATGCCTGTCAGGCTGCCCGGCATAGCGGGCATACCGGCACTAGCGCCGGCGGTCATGCCGTTTTGGCGGAGCGCTGCCGCACTCTGGACCGCGCCGCTTCCCAGTTGCTGGCAGAGTGCCGAGACGGTCATGTTGTGGGTGGACGCCATGCCGGCCAGCGTCGTGGTCTGGCCGTTCGGCATCGACATGGTGCCCTGCTTGCCGAGGGCTTCGGCCTGATCCGACGCGGCCGGGCTCGTTGTGGCAGCGGCCGGCATGCCTGCGATCATGTCCCGCTCCGCCTTTACCGCGTCATCGCCCACCGCGCCCTGCGCCTGACAGTATTGCAGCAAGCCAAGCTGATTTGCGGCGGATTGCCGGGCCATCGCCGTCAGGTCGGTCTGGGCGAGGGATGGGCCGGCGACAAGCGACAGGAACAGGATTGTGAAACGGCGATGCATGCGTGTGCCTTGCTTTGTGTTCGGCTAGAACGGTGAGCCCCGGCCCCGGTTGCGCCCGCGCTCACGAGGGCGCCTTCGCCGTGCGGCGTGGGAGTGCGGCGGGCTTCGAGGGGGCGCGGGAAACCCGCGGCTCAGCGGCGCGATCGGGTCTCGGTCCGTCGGCTGCCGGTGGCAAGCGCGCCGGCGGGGCCACGTGGGCTGCCGCGCCGTTCATGGCCGTTCGTTCCTTGACCTTCACCGGTGCGGCGCCAACGCCTGCTTTTGGCGGAACGGCAGGCCGCGGTACGACGGAGGTGTCCGACGCCGGGGTGCGGTCGGTGGTGCGGTCGTCGATGCGGGCGGCGGCCGGCGTGTCAGGCAAGGTGCCGGGCCGGGTCACACCGGCCGCAACCACGGCGACCTCCAGCTGGCTGGCGAACCGCGCCGGGCTGGCGTCCTCACTCAGGCGCGCGATGGCGCCGTCGCGGATGTGCTGCCAAAGCCCGGCGTCGTCGTACAAGGTCGCGACCGCCTGCGCGAACGCGTCCGGATCGGTCCCGGACGCGGACATGATCGAGACCTTGTTCTCCCAACCGAGCTGGTTGCGCAGCAGGTCCGTGCAGGCCACCGGCAGGCCGTAGGAGGTCGCCTCCAGCACTTTCACCGGGATGCCGGCGCCGTATCGGGTGGGTGCGACGAACACGCGATGCTGCGCATAGAGCGGGGCAAGGTCGGTGACCGGTCCCAGCAGATCGACGTTCGGGTGGTCGGCGAGCCAGGTCAGGTCCACGCCGTCGGTCGTGTGCCCGACGACCGTCAGCCGCGCGTCATCGCTGCCCAGCATCAGCTCCAGGATCGGCTGCACATGGTTCAGATACCAGCGCAGCGCGTCGACGTTGGGGCTGGCGTCGGCCGTGAGCGCGCCGACATGGAGCAGCCCGCGCCGGGACGCGTGCCCCTCGGGCTGGACCCGCAACGCCTGCCGGAAGCCGACGATGCCGACCGGTCGCCCGGTATGGCCCGAGATCAGGTCCGCCTCGTAGCGATTGACGGCGACGATGTGGTCGCACAGCCAGGAGTTGTCGAGCTCCCGCCCCAGGGCCCGGGTCATGTCGAAGGGCAGGTCGTTCAGGTGTGCCAGCGCGCGGTCGCGCACGCTGAATACCGCCTCGGTATCCAGCACGACCCGGGCATGGCCGAGTCCGTCGCTGGATGCGCCCAGGATGTCGATCAACTGGCGGAGGTTATGTGCGCGGCTGACCCAGATCAGGTCGTAGAAGCCGCGCCGCTCGGTCAGCAGGTCCTTCAGGGAGCCCCGGTCGCGGTCCCAGAGCACCTCGACCGTGTCGGGCAGCGTGGCGGTGATCCGATAGGCCGGCGTGGCCACCGGGATCATCGGGAACACCGTCGCCTGCCAGCCCATGGCGACCAGCCCCCCGAGGACATCGGCGGCGCGGCCATAGCCGGAGCCGAGCCGGTGCAGCGGCACCGTGTCCTCGATGAACAGGATGCGGCGCCCGCGTGAGGCGAAGCCGGCCGCTTCCGCACGCGCCCGGCGGTCCGCCGGGCGGCGCCGCAGTGCCTCGGCATGGTGGCGACGCAGGACGCCGCGGTTGACGACCATCAGGCTGGTCGCCGCCCGCACACTGCGGGACGACGCATACTCCAGGTGGGTCAGCGAGACGGACGGGTCATAGACGACACGGAACCCCTCGCGCTGGATGCGAAGGCAAAGGTCTGCCTCCTCGTAGTAGGCAGGTGCGAAGGCATCGTCGAAGCCGCCCAGCCGATTCAACAGGTCCTGTCGGACCAGCAGGAAGCAGCCCGAGCAGAAGTCGACGTCGCGGACGTAATTCGCCTCCGGTGCGTCCGGGGGCGCGTCGCGGAGCCAACCCTCGGCCGCGGCATCGCGCCAGAGGATGCACCCAGCCTCCTGCAACAGGCCGTGGGTGCGGACGATCTTGCCGCCGACGGCGCCGATCGCCGGGTCGCTCCAGAGCCGCGCCAGTGCCCGCGCGACGGCACCGGAATGCAGAACGACGTCGTTATTCAGATACAGCACGGCGGGCGCGGTCACGTGCCCAAGCGCCTGGTTGCAGGCGCGCAGGAAACCGACGTTCGTGTCGTTGCGGAGGATCGTGGCACCGTGCACCACGTCCTCGATGGTCGTCGTGCCGTCGCTGCTGGCGTTGTCGACGATGACCAACTCGATCGCGCCCGGAAAGGTGCTGCGCAGGCTGGCCAGGGTCTGCATCGTCAGCGCGAACTGGTTGCGCAGCACCATGATCACGCCGACGTCCGCGGCCGTTGCAGGCGGGCGCGCGAAGTCTAGGGGATGGCGGCCGAAGTCGGGCAGGGCGCGGCTGGCCTGGGCGATGAAGGCTTTGCGCGTGTCGGCCTCCTCCGGCGCGAAATCCGGCGGGACGGGCGGCTGCAGCGGCAACCCGGCCTCCAGCCCGACCAGCAGCAGGTGTTCGAACACATTGGCAAACCGCCCGGTGCCCATATCCCGGCGAACGCGGTGCAAGTCATTGTAGAAGGCGAGATCGATCGTGCGGGACGGCGACCGCGGATCGTTGACGCCATGCTCAATGAAGTGATGGAATCCGTTGCTGAACTGCTTGTGGTGCACGGCCACGGCCACGTCCGGATAGAGCGCAAAATAGTCCGCCTGGGAAAAGTCGCAGATCGGATCGTGCCCGGCGCGGCTGCCATGGACGAGGTAGTAGTGAAGCGCGCATGGGCTGTCCTCCGCCGCCAACGCGGCTGCGGCCGCGGGGTAGGTGGCGACATACCAGCTCGGGTCGAAATAGGGCGTGGTGCGGCGTTCCGGCCCGGTCGAGCCGGCCGACCGGAGATAGGAAGCGAACGGGCCCTGCTGCGCCTCCTCGCGGATGTCGGGAGACAGGTTCGCCAGATAGTAGCGCGGATCGAAGAAGCGGTGGGCGATCCGGCCCTCGGCGTTGCCGCGCAGCAGGTAGTGGCCATAGTGCCCGCCCAGCGGCTGCACGGCCGTATCCGTCAGGTCCGAATGCATGCTGCAATACAGGTCGGTGCTGAACAGCCAGTGCGGGTCGCGGTCGCGGTCACGCCAGCCGCGGGCGGCGTAGTGGTCGTACGCGGACGTCAGTTCGCCCAGGCGGAGCCCTTCGGCCACATCGGCGTGACGGTCGACATAGAAGCGCGGGTCGAAAAAGCGGTTCGGGGCGAATAGCAGGGCGCTGCCCCGCTCGAGATAGTCGGTCAGCGCCGCCGCGGCGCCGATGCGGGCTGCACGCGCGGACTTCGCGTCGTTGCGCGCATAGAGCTCGGCGTCGAACCATGACCAGACCGGGCCCGCTTGCTCGAGGTTCAGCGGATAGTCGATTGTGGCCATTGGCGGTCCTCGGTCGCGAGCGCTGCGGTGCGCGCGGCGGCTCTGCCGCGCCATGCCTCCGATTGCCTACAGCCGGGCGGGGCAACGCGCAACGGCAGTAGCGGCGAGGGTGACTGCACGCAGAACGTGATGTGCGTGAATTGCGAGTTACCGACGCGAGCGCGATACCCTATGTTCGCTGAAACCGCCGGGAGGCCGCGAAGGTTGCGTATCGAAGAGACCGGCCCAGGGTTGCCCGGCCCGAAGCTAGCGTTGTCGACCGTCGGTCTGGCGCACCTGGCGCGGTTGCACGTCAGCCTTGGCGTGGTTGCGCCGCCGATCGTCGTCGAGCCCGCTGCGCCCTCGCCGCCCGCAGGACCGCTGACGATCATCGGCCGGCCAGCCGAGCAACCCGCGCTGCGCAGCGTCAACGAGGAACGGGCGCAGACCGGCGCCCTGACCTGCTCGTTCGTTCGGGACGTGACCGTGTCCGGCTCGGGATATGTGTTCCACGGCGAGGCTTTGGTGACCGACGGGTCCCATCTGTCCGACGTCGCCGCCCAGTGGCTGGTCCGCCCGATGCCGGACAGCCCGCTTGCGACGTCGCCCGCGCGGGAGACGTTCGTGCGGGAGTTGTGCGTGCTGGCGACCGGTCCGGGGCACCTGATCTACGGCCACTGGCTGGTGGACTTCATGCCGCGCTTTGCCATCGCGAAAGCGGCGCTGGGCCTGCGTTTCGCCGAGGCGAAGGTCGCGCTGCCGCACGACACGCCGAAATGGGCCTTGACGATGCTCGAGACGTTCGTCGGCGTGACCGCTTCGCAGTGCGTGTTCTACGATCGCGGCGTGGAACGCCTCGCGATCGAGCAGGCCTGCATCCCGGCCTACGGCCACACCGACTACCATTTCCACCCTTGGGTAGCGGGCCTCTACGACGCGGTTGGCGCACCTGCGTCCGGCGCCAGCCGGCGACTGTGCATCTCGCGCGTCGGGTTCGAGGGAGCAACGCACGGCGTGCAGAAGCTGTTCGCGACGCGGGCCAGGTTCGAGGCGCGTGCGGTGGCCGCGGGCTTCGAGATCGTCCGGCCCGAGACCATGGGCTTTGCGGAGCAGATCGCGCTGTTCCGGTCGGCGTCGCACCTGGTCGGCGAGTACGGTTCGGCGCTGCACAGCTCGGTCTTTGCACCGCCGGGGCTGCGGACCGGGTTCATCCGCTGTCCGAACCAGATCCAGCTTCGGCTGGCAGCGCTATGCCGGCAGGAGTCGGTGGTGTTGCTGCCGAACGACGACCGGGTCGCGCCGAGTGGCGTGCAGGAATATTCGCTGACGGATGAGGAGACCGATGCGCTTTTCGCGGCGCTCGAACAGTGAGGCCGGTCTGGCAGGCCGCTAACGCTTCGTCCTATGGCGGATGCGGGGCCGATCGGGCTGGTCGCGTTCGTTGCGGAAGGCGCGAAGCCGCGCCGTGTCGTGGCGGTGCTCGGCCGCCAAGGCGAGCCACGACGCCAGGCAGCCCAACGCCCAGCGGGTGACGTGCATCATGTCGAGATCGGCCGTGTGCCGCAGGCCGACGAACCGCACGTCCTGCAGCTCACGCGTGTCGCCGGGCTCGCCCTGTGCGAGCGCGGCGTCGGCGACCAGGAAGCGGGCGTTGAACCGGATCGGCTGCCGGGGCGGCGTGATGGCCCGGCAAAGGTAGTCGAAGCCGTCGAGATTCGGGGGCGTGCCGAAGGACAGGCCCGTTTCCTCGTGCAGCTCGCGAGCGGCCGCCATGACGATCGCGCGGGCGAGACGGGGCGGGGCGGCCAGGCCCAGCATCGCCAGCACGTCGGGCCGGGGTTCCGCGGCGGCCTGGGCCGTGCGGTCGGCCGGGTCGACGGCGCCGCCGGGGAACACCAGCCGATTCGGCACGAAGCGGTGGCCGGCAGCGCGGACCCCCATCAGGACCTCCGGGCCAGACGGCGCGTGCCGGACGAGCAGCACGCTTGCGGCATGGCGCGCGAACGCGCGGGCCGGCGCCGCGGCCGCGTTCGAACCGGCCATTGCCGTCATTCCGCCGTGACCTGCCGCATCGCATCCAAAGTGCTCGATAGTTCGTATGATTGACGGGAGTGCATCGGCAAGTGCCGCAACGTCCCCAGGACAATCATCAGAACGGCAGGAGTCATCATGACCATTCGTTTCCGCGGCGCGATCATTGCGCTCGCTATCGTTGCCAGCGTGCCTGCGATCACGACTACCGCATTCGCCGAGGTAACGGTGGGCGGCGCACCGATGTATCCCAACAAAGACATCATCGACAACGCCGTCAACTCCCAGGACCACACGACGTTGGTCGCGGCCGTGAAGGCGGCCGGGCTGGTTGACACGTTGAAGGGCAAGGGCCCGTTCACCGTGTTCGCGCCGACCAACGCGGCGTTCGCGGCCTTGCCGGCCGGCACGGTCGACACGCTGCTGAAGCCCGAGAACAAGCCGATGCTGACGAAGGTCCTGACCTTCCACGTGGTCCCGGGCAACTACGACGCCGCCGCGCTGATGAAGCTCGTCAAGGCCGGCAAGGGCATGGCCAAGCTGAAGACGGCCGAGGGCGAGACCCTCACCATCACCCAGATCGGGACCGTGCTGACCGTCTCGGACAGCAAGGGCGACATGGCCCATGTGACGATCGGTGACGTGAAGCAGAGCAACGGCGTCATCCACGTGGTCGACCACGTGCTGCTGCCGGCCTGAACAGCCTGACGGCTCCGTCCGGCGGGCTGCATAGCCCGCCGGGCGTTTGGCGATCGGTCTTGCTCCGCCCCGGCCCTGTGGCATATGTCGCCCATGGTTGAGGCAGCGACGTCGATTCCCGGTGCAAACGACGAGGTTGCTATGCTGCTCGCCCAGTGTGCCCGTTCCGACGACGCGGCCTTCCGCCGTTTGTATGACAGCCAGTCCAGCCGGCTATATGGCGTGGCCTACCGGATCACGCGCGATCCATCGCTGGCCGCCGACGCGGTGCACGATGCGCTGCTTCAGGTCTGGCGCAACGCCGCCCGCTTCGACCCGAGCCGCGGCAATGCGCGGGCTTGGCTGGTGAGCCTGGTGCGCTACCGCGCGCTGGACATGATTGGGCGGACGAAGCGCGAAGTGCTGCGGGCCGAACACGAGGAGACGGTCGACCCTGAGCCGTTGCCGCTCGACCGGCTGCAGTCGAGCCGCGAGGGCGAGGCGCTGCGGCAGTGCCTCGACGGCGTGGAGCCGGCCCGGCGCAACCTTGTGTTGCTCGCCTTCGTGGAGGGGCTGAGCCATGCGGAGGTGGCCGCCCGGGTGTCGCAGCCGCTTGGCACCGTGAAGTCGAACATCCGACGCGCCTTGCTCGCCCTCAAGATCTGCCTGGCGAAGGTGGTGTCGTGAGCGACGACATCGAGCGCCTGTCGCCCGACGACGAGCAGGATCTGAAGGCCGCCGAGTACGTCATGGGCCTGCTGGCCGTGCCCGAGGCGCGGGCGGTGGAGGCGTTGGCGCTGCACGACCTGACGATGGCCGACAGCATTGCCGCCTGGGAGACGCGGCTGGCGCCGATGGCCGCGCTCGTGGATCCGCGCGACCCGCCCGGGGTGTTGTGGCAGCGGCTGGCGCTCGCAACCGGGATCGATTCAGTGATCCGCGCTCCGGTGCGGACGCGCGAGCGCCCCGTGCGCCGAACCTGGCCGTGGCAGGCGGCGACCGCCGCGGCGATGGCGCTTGCAGCCTCGTTCGGGTTCCTGCTGATCAACCGCCCGGTCCCGGCGGCGCCGCTCGTGGCGGCGCTGTCCCCCTATGGCGGCCCGGGTGCCACGTATCTGGTGCGGGTCGGCGCCAACGGGGACGCGACGGTCGTTGCGGTCGGAAACACAGCGGTCCCGGCCGGCCGCGCCCTCCAGCTCTGGGCGGTGGCCGGCACGGCGGCGCCGGTCAGCATGGGGCTGCTGCCGGCGTCGGGGCGGGCCCAGTTGACGATCCCGGTGCAGAACGGCACCCAGCTCCTGGTCAGCCAGGAACCCGCGGGCGGCTCGCCCAGTGCCGGCCCGACCGGGCCGGTGGTCTATGCCGGAACGCTGACGGGGATCTAAGCGCCGGCATCGAGGTGCGCCGGCTACTCGGCCCCGACGGCAACACCTGGATGGCCGCGATCCTTACGCCGTCCGGTCCACGCCGATCCCCAGAGCTGCCTGCGCCGCGGCCAGCCGGGCGACGGGGACGCGGTAGGGGCTGCAGCTGACGTAGTCGAGGCCGACTTCCTCGCAGAAGGCGATGCTGGCCGGGTCGCCGCCATGCTCGCCGCAGATGCCCATCTTGAGGCCGTTCTTGGTGCGGCGGCCCTTCTCGGCGGCGATGCGGACCATCTCGCCCACGCCCTCCACGTCGATGCTGACGAAGGGGTCCTTCGGCAGCACCCCCTGGCTCACGTAGTCCGGCAGGAAGCGGCCGGCGTCGTCGCGCGACAGGCCGAACACGGTCTGGGTCAGGTCGTTGGTGCCGAAGCTGAAGAAGTCGGCGATCTCGGCGATCTTGTCGGCGACGATCGCCGCGCGCGGCAGCTCGATCATGGTGCCGACCAGGTACTCGATACTCTGGCCCTGCTCGGCGAACACGGCCTTGGCGACGTTGTCGACCTGCGCGCGGGTGATCTCCAGCTCCCGCCGCGTCGAGACCAGCGGGATCATGATCTCGGGCACCGGTGCCTCGCCGGTCTCCTTGGCCGCCGCGATGGCGCCCTCGAAAATGGCGCGGGCCTGCATCTCGTAGATCTCGGGATAAGAGATGCCGAGGCGGCAGCCGCGGTGGCCCAGCATCGGGTTGGCCTCCGACAGTTCGGCGGCACGGCGGCGGATGGTGTCCATGTCCTGCCCGGTCGCGTCCGCGACGTCCTGCAGCTCCTCGTCGCGATGCGGCAGGAACTCGTGCAGCGGCGGATCGAGCAGGCGGATCGTGACCGGCAGCCCGGCCATGATGCGGAACAGGTCGGTGAAGTCCTGGCGCTGGAACGGCAGCAGCTTGTCCAACGCGGCCCGGCGGCCGGCCGTGTCGTTGGCCATGATCATCTGCCGCACGGCGCCGATGCGCGCCGGATCGAAGAACATGTGCTCGGTGCGCGACAGGCCGATGCCCTCGGCGCCGAACTTGCGCGCGGTCTCGGCATCGAGCGGCGTTTCGGCATTGGTCCGCACCCGCATGCGGCGCACGTCGTCGGCCCAGGCCATCAGCGTGCCGAAATCGCCCGACAGGCTCGGCTCGATCATCGCGACGGCACCGAGGAACACCTCCCCGGTGGCACCGTCGAGCGTCACGATGTCGCCGCCGCGGACGGTCTGGCCGCCGGACTGGAGGGTTTGGGCGCCGTAGTCGACGCTGACCCCGCCGGCCCCGGCGACGCAGGGCCGGCCCATGCCGCGGGCGACGACGGCGGCGTGGCTGGTCATGCCGCCGCGGGTCGTCAGGATGCCGCGGGCGGCGTGCATGCCGTGGATGTCCTCGGGGCTGGTCTCGATCCGCACCAGGATCACCGCCTCGCCCTTCGCGGCCCGGCTCTCGGCCTCGTCGGCGCTGAACACCACCGCGCCGCTGGCCGCCCCCGGGCTTGCCGGCAGGCCCTTGCTGAGCAGGGTGCGCTTGGCCTTCGGGTCCAGCGTCGGGTGCAGCAGCTGGTCCAAGGAGGACGGGGCGACGCGCTTGATCGCCTCCGTCCGGTCGATCAGCCCGGCGTTCGCCATCTCCACCGCGATCCGCAAGCTCGCTGCCGCGGTCCGCTTGCCGTTGCGGGTTTGCAGCATATACAGCTTGTTCTGCTGCACCGTGAACTCGATGTCCTGCATGTCGAGGTAGTGCTGCTCGAGCTTCTCGCGCACGGCGACCAGGTCGGCGTAGGCGCTGGGCAGCGCCTCCTCCATGCTGACCTCGCCGGGGTTGGCGCGAAGTTTCGACAATGGCTGCGGCGTTCTGATGCCGGCCACGACGTCTTCGCCCTGCGCGTTGACCAGGAACTCGCCGTAGAAGATGTTCTCGCCGGTCGACGGGTCCCGCGTGAAGCAGACGCCGGTGGCGCAGTCCGCCCCCATGTTGCCAAACACCATCGCCTGCACGTTCACCGCGGTGCCCCAGCTTGCTGGGATCTCGTGCAGGCGGCGGTAGGTGTTGGCGCGGGGGTTCATCCAAGAGCCGAATACGGCGCCGATCGCGCCCCACAGCTGCTCGTGCGGATCCATCGGGAATGGCTGGCCGCGCTCCTGGTGGACCATCTCCTTGTATTCGGTCACGACGCGCTGCCAGTCGGACGGCGAGAGTGCGGTGTCCTCCGTCACGCCGGCGTCGAACTTCGCCGTCTCGATGATGTCCTCGAAGCGGTGGTGGTCGACGCCGAGGACGACCGAGCCGTACATCTGGATGAAGCGGCGATAGCTGTCCCAGGCGAACCGGCTGTCGCCGCTGGCGGCCTCGAGGCCGCGCACGGTCTCGTCGTTGAGGCCGAGGTTCAGCACCGTGTCCATCATGCCCGGCATCGACACCCGCGCGCCGGAGCGGACCGAGACCAGCAGCGGCTTCTGCGGGTCGCCGAAGCGGAGGCCGACCGATCCCTCGACGAGGGCGAGGGCAGCCTGGACCTGCTCCTTCAGCTCGGCCGGGTAGTGGCGGTCGTTGTCGTAGTAGGCGGTGCAGACCTCGGTCGTGATGGTGAAGCCGGGCGGTACGGGCAGGCCGATCGTGGCCATCTCGGCAAGGTTGGCGCCCTTCCCGCCCAGCAGGTTGCGCATGTCCGCGCGGCCCTCGTCATGGCCGGCGCCGAAGCTGTACACCCACTTGGTCTTGGTCTCGGACATGGTTTCAGCCTTCGATGCGGGAGAAGTCCGCCGCAAGTGCCATGGCGCGCCCTACTCGGGCAAGCAGGCGCAGTCGATTGCGGCGGAGATCGGGGTTGGGGTCGTTGACGGTGACGGCGTCGAAGAAGGCGTCGAGCGTGGGGCGCAGGCGGGCAAGCAGACCCATTCCCACGCCGAACTGCTCCTCGGCAATCATCTGTCGCAACGCGACGTCCGCCTTGCCCAGCTCGCGGTCAAGCTCGATTTCAGCTGGGGAAGTCAGGAGTGCCGGGTCGGTCGCGCCCTCGTGCGGGCCATCCTTCTTGTCCTCGATCCGCACGATGTTCGCCGCCCGGCGCGCCCCAGCCAGCAGGTCCCGCCCGTCCGCCGTGACGAGGAACGCCGCGACCGCGTCGGTCCGCGCCAGCAGCCGAACCAGGTCGTCATCGGCGCCTGCGGCGAAGACGGCGGACAGCACGTCGTGCCGGGCACCCTCGCCGCGGAGCTGGACGCGCAGGCGATCGGCGACGAAGGCCATCAACGCCTCGATCGGCGCATCGCCAGACGCCGCGGCAAAAGCGGCCCGCAACGGCAGCCGAAGCCCGTTCTCGCGAATGATGCGGATCACGCCCAGCGCAGCCCGCCGCAGCGCATAAGGATCGCCCGACCCGGTCGGCGCCTCGCCCGCCGCGAAGAACGCGGCCAACTGATCGATCTTGTCGGCGAGCGCCACCGTGATCGCGACCGCCGCCGCCGGCACCGGATCGGTGGGTCCGCGCGGCGCGTAGTGCTCGCGGACGGCTTCGGCGACGGACGCGTCCTCGCCGTCATGCGCCGCATAATAGCCGCCCATCACGCCCTGCAACTCCGGGAACTCGCCCACCATGCCGGTCGTCAGGTCCGCCTTTGCCAACCGTGCGGCGCGGCCGGCCAGCGCCGGGTCGGCGCCGACGAGCGGCGCGAGGTGACGGGCCAGCGCCTCGATCCGCCGGACGCGGGCACCCTGCGTGCCCACCTTGGCATGGAAGGTGATCCCCTCCAGCGCCGCCACCCGATCCTGCAGCCGCGTGCGCCGGTCCAGGTCCCAGAAATGCCGCGCGTCGCTGAACCGGGCCCGCAACACGCGCTCGTTGCCGGCGACGATCGCCGCGCCCCCATCCGTTGCCTCGATATTGGCTGCGAAGGCGAAGCGCGGCGCCGCGGCCCCGTCCGCGGTCCGCAGCGCGAAATACCGCTGATTCACCCGCATGCTGACCTGCATCACCTCGGGCGGCAGGTCCATGTAGGCCGCGTCGATCCGGCCGAGCAGCGGCACCGGCCATTCCACCAGGCCGGCCACCTCGTCCAACAGCCCGTCGTCCGGGACGACGGACAGGTCCTCGGCCACGGCAAGGCGCTCGATACCCTTGGCAATGCGCCGGCGGCGTTCGGCGGCGTCGGGGATGACCTTGCGCGACAGCAGCCCGTCCTCCCACGCCTGGGCCGAGTGCACGGCGAAGCCGCCCGGGGCGAGGAAGCGGTGGCCCTCGGTCTGGTCGCTGCTCATCAGGCCGTGCCCGTCATCAGCACCAGGGCCCGCGGCTTCGGCAAGGCTGAACGGCACCACGGCGCCGTCGAGGATGCAGAGGATGCGGCGCAGGGGCCGGATCCAGGTGAAGACGCTGCCGTTGCCCCAGCGCATGCTCTTGGGCCAGGGAAAGCGGCGGAGCAGGCCGGGCAGGGCGCCGGCGATCAGGGACGCGGCGGGCTGCTCGGCGGCGGTGCGGGTCAGGACCCAGTGGCCGGCCTCATCCGTGAGTTGGTCGCGCGTGGCGCCGTGCTTGCGGAGGAAACCCTCGAGCGCCTGCGGCGGGGCCGAGGCGCGGGGGCCACGCTCGACGGTGCTGCTGGCGGGAACTGCGGCGCCGACGGTCGCCGCCAGGGCGATGCGGCGGGGGCCGTGGAAGGTGCGCATGGCGGTGGGCGCCAGCGGGGCCATCGCCTCCCCGACCAGCCGCGCCAGGTTCGCGGCAGCCCCGGCCTGCATGCGGGCGGGAACCTCCTCGCTGAACAGTTCGAGCAGGAGTTCAGGCATCAGGCGAGCGCCGCGACGATGTCGGTGTGGGCGAAATCGCTCCCTTTGAACAGGAGAGGCTCGCCGGTGACTTTGGACAGGGCATACGCGATGCAGTCGCCGAAATTGAGCCGAGCTGGATGGTCGCGGCCTCGGCCGTATTGACGATGAGCGAACCGAGCGACTTCGGCCATACGGGCGTCGAAAGGCACGATGTCGACCCGCATCGCCGCCACTGTCAGGTCGAGGCGCTTGAACGCATACTCGCTGTCACGACCGTCGCGGTTGTCAAAGACCAGGCAAGCTTCGAGCCAGTTTGGCGCAGCCATGATCCGCATCGGGGCGCCGTTCAGAGCGTTGAACAACACCTCCCAGTCCGGCTCCTTGAACAGGATGGCCAGCAGGGCAGAGGTGTCGACCGTCAAATCGGCAGCCCGGTCTCGTCATCATACAGCCAGCCATGGTCCGAGACTGGCCGCGGGTGTTCCGAAAAGATCGTGCGAAAGCCAGCACAGCCCTTCGCGCTCTCTCCATCTCGACCGTGCGCCTGTTTTCAGACTCCATGCGCAGTCGAAGCGCGCCTGCCACCGCGGCCGCCGGGCTCTCGCCCGTCAACGATGCGAGCTCGCTGGCCAGCGTCAATGTCTCGTCGCTCTCGATGGTAACCTGGTGTCCCATGCGCGCAATCTATTCCGCAGCCACCTCTGCCGCAACGGCCTCGTCCGCCAAGTACCCCTCGCAGCAGCCCTTCGCCAGCGCCCGCACCCGCCCGATATAGGCGGCCCGCTCGGCGACCGAGATCACGCCGCGGGCGTCGAGCAGGTTGAACAGGTGGCTCGCCTTGACGCACTGGTCATAGGCCGGCAATGGCAGGTCGGCCGCCAGCAATGACGCGCACTCCGTCTCCGCGTCCATGAAATGCCGGGCCAGCATGGCCGTGTCGGCTCGATCCAGACTATAGGCGCTGAACTCCCGCTCGTTCCGCAGGAACACGTCGCCGTAGGTCATCCCGGCGCCATTATAGTCGAGGTCATAGACGTTCTCGACGTCCTGGATGTACATCGCCAACCGCTCGAGCCCGATCGTGAACTCGACACTGGGCGTTGCGACCGCCAGGCCGCCGACTTGCTGGAAATAGGTGAACTGCGTCACCTCCATGCCATCGCACCACACCTCCCACCCGAGCCCCCAAGCGCCCAAGGTCGGGCTTTCCCAGTCGTCTTCGACGAACCTGATATCGTGCAGCAGCGGATCGAGCCCGATCGCCCGGTAGCAGTCCATCAGCAGCTCCTGGCTGTTGTCCGGGCTCGGCTTCAGGATGGCTTGGTATTGGTGGTGCTGCACCAGCCGGTTGGGATTCTGCCCATACCGCCCGTCCGATGGCCGCCGGGACGGCTGCACGTAGGCCGCGCGCCAGGGTTTCGGGCCGAGCGCCCGCAAGGTGGTGGCGGGATGGAAGGTGCCGGCGCCCATCTCGACGTCGTACGGCTGCAATATCACGCACCCCTGCGCCGCCCAGAAGGCGTGCAGGCGAAGGATCACCTCCTGGAAACTCGGCGGCTTGCTCATCGGGCGGCACCATACGGTCGCCGATGCGTTATGCAATCATGCCAGACGCATCCGACATCCGCGCCATCCTGACAGGGACCCGGCGCATCGCCGTCGTCGGCGTCTCCGCCAACCCGGCCCGCCCCAGTCACGCCATCTTCGCCTTCCTGGTCGCCCGCGGCTACGACGTCGTGGGCGTCAACCCGGGGCTCGCCGGGCAGGGCCTGCTGGGCCGGCCGGTCGTCGCAGCACTCGAACAGGCGACGCCGCTCGACATGGTCGACATCTTCCGCGCCTCTGACCAGGCCGGCGCCGTCGTCGACGACGCCATCCGCCTCGGCGCACGCACCGTCTGGATGCAGCTCGGCGTCGTCGATCCGGACGCCGCCGCCCGCGCCCAGGCCGCCGGCCTGAACGTCGTCATGGACCGGTGCCCGGCCATCGAATGGTCCCGCCTGAACCTGCCCGCCCGGGTCGGCAGCCCCCGGGTCGACGGCCCTTGAACCCCGCCTCGTTACGAACCAGTTGCTCAACGACCGCGGCCGATGCCCGGCGCGGCCCAACCTCAGCGGAACCCAACGCATGACCAACGAGGAACGCGACCTGATCACCCGGTTCATCGCCCGCGTCGGCGGCGTGCCGCAGCAGGGCGGCTTCATCGCCGGCACGGGAAGCGTGCCCGGCACCACCCCGGCGCTCCCGCCCATTGACCGCGATGCCGATGCGCTCATCGTCCAGCAATTCCAGCAATACCCGGAAGCGCGCTACCGCATCACCCAGACCGCGATCGTGACCGAGGCGGCGCTGGCTGAGGCGCAGAACCGTATCCAGCGCCTGCAGTGGGAGCTGGAGCAGACCCGCAACGCCGCCCAGCAGGCGATGCAGCAGGGGGGTGGCGGGCAGCAGAAGGGCTTCTTCAGCAGCCTGTTCGGCGGCGGCGGGCAGCAACAGCGGCCGGGCTATGGTCAGCCAGGGGGGCAGGCCGCGTGGGGCGGCGGCTACCAGCC
The DNA here is from genome assembly GCA_965213855.1 of Acetobacteraceae bacterium. Lineage (GTDB taxonomy): Bacteria > Pseudomonadota > Alphaproteobacteria > Acetobacterales > Acetobacteraceae > JBBROS01. The sequence continues at coordinate 605,915 of CBDCAA010000008.1, forward strand.
CACGTCACCGCCGCCGCAGCCGCAATACGCGCCCGGCTACCAGCCCGGCATGTTCCAGCAGGGCGGTTCCGGCTTCCTGGGCTCGGCCCTCACGACCGCGGCCGGCGTCGCCGGCGGCATGGTCGTCGGCAACGCGCTCATGAACGCCTTCGAGGGCCACCATGACAGCGGCTTCGGCGGCGGCGCGTCTGGCTCGCCCTGGGGTGCGGCCGCCGGCGGCGATCCGTTCGGCGGCGCCGGCGTCGTGCCGACGGACCCGACAGCCGGCTTCGGTGCCGCATCAAGCGATCCGTTCGGCGGCGGCGGCACGCCCGACCGCGACGTGTTCGGCCAAGGCAGCGCCGACCCCGGCACCTGGGACCAGGCCAGCAGCGCCGACACGGGCGGCAGCTTCGACAGCGGCGGCGGCGGCTTTGACTCCGGCGGCTTCGACCAGAACACCTGACGACCTGCGGTGGACGAACGCGGGACGGGACCGGCGATAGAACCCGCGCTGCCGGTCCCGTTCGTCTCGCGCCCGGGGCGGGTGCGCCCCGAGTGGATCGACCATAACGGCCACCTCAACCTCGCCTACTACATCGTGCTGTTCGACGAGGCGACCGACGCGCTCTGGACCGTGCTGGGCCTCGGCGACGCCTACCGCGCCCGGACCGGCCTCGGCACCTTCGCCGTCGAGACGCACACGCTTTATCTAGCCGAATTGCTCGACGGCGACGGGACCATCGCGCACTCGCTCGTCCTCGCAGCCGACCGCAAGCGGCTGCATATCGCCCATGAACTGTGGCGCGACCGGGATGGCGCCGTCGCGGCCCGGCAGGAGCTGATGTATCTCACTGTGGACCTCGGAACACGGCGCAGCGTGCCGTGGCCGGCGGACACCTTTGCGTCGCTCGCGGCTGCGCAGGAGGCCCATGCCTCGACCGCGCGGCCGGACTGGGTCGGGCGGCGGATCGGCCTTCGTTGACGGCCAGGCGGCAATCCCACGTGGACCATGCCCCCTGCCGTACGCTTTGTGTCGGAGCGCCTTTTGTCAGCCGCGGCCACGATAGGGGGGCACGCCTTGGTCGGGGAGCCAGAGGGCGGCAGGTGGGGCGCCGGTTTGCCAGAACACGTCGATGGGGATGCCGCCGCGGGGATACCAGTAGGCGCCGATGCGGAGCCAACGGGGGGTGAGCAGGTCGACGAGGCGGTGGGCGATCAGCATCGTGCACGCTTCGTGGAAGGCGCCGTGATTGCGGAAACTGGTGAGGAACAGCTTGAGCGACTTGCTTTCCACCAGCCAGTCCTCGGGCACGTAGTCGATGACGATGTGGGCGAAGTCGGGCTGGGCGGTCATCGGGCACAGGCTGGTGAACTCGGGCGCGGTGAAGCGGACGAGGTAGTCCTGGCCGGGCTGCGGGTTTGGGGACGCGTTCGATGACGGCGTCGTCGGGGGTGGCGGGGATGGGGGCGGGGTGGCCGAGCTGGGTGAGCGTCATCGGGGGATCCAGGCTTCGCGGATGGTGGCGGCGTGGGCGGCGAGGCGGCGGTCCAGGATGGCCCGGCGCATGCCCTGCATCAGCCGTTGATAATAGGTGATGTTGTGCTGGGTCAGTAGCATCGGGCCGAGGATTTCGTCGGCGCGGAAGAGATGGTGCAGGTAGGCGCGGCTGTGCCGGGTGCAGGCGGTGCAGGGGCAGGCTGGGTCGAGCGGGGCCGGGTCGGGCGCGTGGCGGGCGTTGCGGAGGTTGAGGACGCCCTGGCTGGTGTAGGCGCGGGCGGTGCGGCCGGCGCGGGTGGGCATGACGCAGTCGAACATGTCGACGCCACGGGCGACGGCGGCAAGCAGGTCGTCGGGGGTGCCGACGCCCATGAGGTAGCGGGGGCGGTCGGGCGGCAATAGCGGGACGGTGGCGTCGAGGACGTCGAGCATCATCGGCTGGCCTTCGCCGACGGCGAGGCCGCCGACGGCGTAGCCCTCGAAGCCGATGGCCGCCAGGGCGGCGGCGCTCTCGGCCCGCAGATCCGGATAGATGCCGCCCTGGACGATGCCGAACTGGGCGTAGCCGGGGCGGGGGACGAAGGCGGCGCGGGAGCGGGCGGCCCAGCGCATCGACAGCGCCATGCTGGCGGTCGCCTGGTCGTGGGTGGCGGGAAAGGGGGTGCACTCGTCGAGCGCCATGGTGATGGTGCTGTCGAGCTGGTGTTGTATTTGGGTCGAGCGCTCGGGGGTAAGGCGGTGACGGCTGCCGTCGAGGTGAGATTGGAAGGTGACGCCGTCCTCGTCCATGCGGCGGAGGCCGGCGAGGGACATGACCTGAAAGCCGCCGCTATCGGTCAGGATCGGGCCGGGCCAGTCCATGAAGCGGTGCAGGCCACCGAGGGCTTCGACGCGATCTGCGCCGGGGCGGAGCATGAGGTGGTAGGTGTTGCCCAGCACAATGCAGGCCCCGGTGGCGCGCACCTGGTCGGCAGTCATGGCTTTCACGGTGCCGGCGGTGCCGACGGGCATGAAGACGGGCGTTTCGACGGTGCCGTGGCCGGTCGTGAGCAGGCCGGCGCGGGCCGGGCCATCGGTGGCCTCGACGGTGTGGTGGAACGTGGCGCTGGCGTCGAGGGCCCTCATTCAACCCACTCTCGGGGGGAGAGGGCTTCCGGCTCGACCAGGGAGGAGTCGCCGTAGGAGTAGAAGCGGTAGTTGTGGGCGATCGCGTGGGCGTAGGCGGCGCGCATGCGGGTGGTGCCGGCGAAGGCGCAGACGAGCATGAAGAGAGTGGAGCGGGGCAGGTGGAAGTTGGTGACCAGAGCGCCGACCCGGCGGAAGCGGTAGCCGGGGGTGATGAACAGGGTGGTGTCGCCGTCGAAGGGGTGGACGCGGCCGTTGTCGTCGGCGGCGGCTTCGATGAGGCGGAGGCTGGTGGTGCCGATCGCGACGACCCGGCGGGCGGCGTTGATGGCGGCAGCGGCATCCGGGGTGATGCGGCCGCGTTCGGCGTGGATGCGGTGGCGGGCCGGGTCGTCGCGGACGGGGAGGAAGGTGCCGGCGCCGACGTGGAGGGTGATGGTGACGCGGGGGATGCCGGCGGCGTCGAGCGCGGCGAGGACGGCCGGGGTGAAATGCAGGCCGGCGGTGGGGGCGGCGACGGCGCCGTCGTGGCGGGCGAACACGGTCTGGTAGTCGGCGGCGTCCTCGGGCGTGGGGCCGTGGGGGCGGTCGATGTAGGGCGGCAGGGCGAGTGCGCCGGCGCGGGGGAGTGCCGCGTCGAACGCGTCGTTGAAGCGGAGGGTGACGCTGCCGTCTTCGTCTTTGGTTAGGACTTCGGCGGTAAGCTCCGGTGCGGCGTCGAAGGTGAGGGTGTCGCCGGGGCGAAGGCGGCGGGCATTGCGGGCCAGGGCATGCCAGACGTTGTCGCCGCGGGGCTGGTCGAGGGTGAGGCCGATGCGGGCGTCGCCCCGGCGGGCGGCGAGCTGTGCGGGGATGACGCGGGTATCGTTGGCGACGAGGACGTCCCCGGGGCGAAGGAGGGTCGGGAGGTCGGGGATGCGGTGGTCTTCGAGGGTGTCGGAGACGTGGAGCAAGCGCGCGCTGTCGCGGGGGCGTGCGGGGGTATTGGCGATCCGGTCGGGCGGCAGGTCGAAGTCGAAGGGGTGCAGTTCTGTCTTCCCCCCTCCCTCAGGGGAACGGCAGGTTGGTGGGCTCGCCTTCACCAATGGAGGGATTTGATCGGTCAGCGGTCGAGGTAGGACGCGATCTCGATGAGGTTGCCGTCGGGGTCGCGGCAGTAGACGGATTGGATGACGCCGAGGGCGCCGGTGCGGGAGACGGGGCCGGCTTCGATGGCGATGCCGCACTGGTTGAGGTGGTCGACAACCTCGTCGGGGCCGACGGCGGTGATGAAGCAGAGGTCGTCCGAGCCGGGTTCGACGACGGCGCCGGTGATCCATTTGTGCTTGTCGTAGTCGTGCGGGCGAAGGTTGATCTTCTGGCCGCCGAACTTCAGCGCGGTGCGGTTGTCGGGTCCGAAATCCTCCCGCTCCATGCCCAGCACGCGCTGATACCAGGAGGCGGTGATCTCGATATCGCGGCAGTTGACGACCAGGTGGTCGAGACGGTCGACGGTGAAGCGCATCTATTCGACCTCGTCGTAGAAATCGTGACCCTTGTCGTCGGTGACGATGAAGGCGGGGAAGTCCTCGACCTCGATGCGCCAGACCGCCTCCATGCCGAGTTCCGGATATTCGAGCACCTCGACCTTGCGGATGCAGTCCTGCGCGAGGCGGGCCGCCGGGCCACCGACGGAGCCCAGATAGAACCCGCCATAGGCCTTGCAGGCGTCGCGGACGGCCCGGGATCGGTTGCCCTTCGCGAGCATGACCAGGCTGCCGCCGGCGCGCTGGAACTCGGCGACGTAGCTGTCCATGCGGCCGGCGGTGGTGGGGCCGAAGCTGCCCGTCGCCATGCCGGCAGGCGTCTTGGCGGGGCCGGCGTAATAGACGGGATGGTCCTTGATGTATTGCGGCAGGCCGTCGCCGCGGTCGAGCCGCTCCTTGAGCTTCGCGTGGGCGATGTCGCGGGCGACAACGATGGTGCCGTTCAGCATCACACGGGTTTTCACCGTATATTGGCTGAGGGTGCGGCGGATCGCGTCCATGGGTTGGTTGAGGTCGATGCGGACGACGTCCTCGCTCAGTTTCTCCTCGGTCGCCTCGGGCAGGTATCTCGAGGGATCGGTCTCGAGCTGCTCGAGGAACACGCCCTCGGGTGTGACCTTGGCGAGGATCTGGCGGTCCGCGCTGCAGGAGACACCAATGCCGACGGGCAGGCTGGCGCCGTGCCGGGGCAGGCGGATGACGCGCACGTCGTGACAGAAGTACTTGCCGCCGAACTGGGCGCCGATGCCGTTCTGCCGGGTGAGTTCGAGCACCTGTCGCTCCATCTCGACGTCGCGGAAGGCGTGCCCGGCCATGCTGCCCTCGGTCGGCAGCGTGTCGAGGTATTTGGTGCTCGCGAGCTTGACCGTCTTCAGGCAGAGCTCGGCCGACGTGCCGCCGATGACGATGGCGAGGTGATAGGGCGGGCAGGCCGACGTGCCGAGCGTGCGGATTTTGGTGTCGAGGTAGGCGAGCAGCTTCGTGGGGTTCAGGATCGCCCGGGTCTCCTGGAACAGGAAGCTCTTGTTGGCCGAGCCGCCGCCCTTGGCGATGAACATCAGGCTCATCTCGTCGGCGTGGTGCTCGCCGGGGGCGGCCGCGATGTCGAACTGGACCGGCAGGTTGTTGCCGGTGTTGCGCTCCTCGAACATCGAGAGCGGCGCCATCTGCGAGTAGCGCAGGTTGGTTTCGGTATAGGTGCGGTGGACGCCCCAGCTCAGCGCCTCCTCCTCGTCGCCGTCGACCCAGACGCGCTGGCCCTTCTTGCCGAACACCAGCGCGGTGCCGGTGTCCTGGCACATCGGCAGCACGCCGCCGGCGGCGATGTTGGCGTTCTTGAGTAGGTCGAGTGCCACAAAGCGGTCGTTGGCCGACGCCTCCGGGTCATCGAGGATGGCGCGCAGCTGGGCGAGGTGGCTCGGGCGCAGCAGGTGGCTCACGTCGCGAAAGGCCTGGAAGGCAAGCTCGCTCAGCGCATCGGCCGTTACGCGCAGCACGGTCTGGCCGTCGCAGGCCGTCGTGCTCACGCCGGCGATGTCGAGCTTGCGCCAGGCGACGTCGCGTTCGCCGAGCGGGAACATCGGCGAATACAGGAATTCCTTGGCGCGATTGGTGGCGGGAATGACAGGGCTGTCGACGTCCATCGCCTACTCCTTGCCGGCAGTCGAGGGAGGCGTGCGCTTGCGGAACGCGTCCAGGCTGACGACCTGCGTCGGCTCACTGGCGGGCTCGGGTTCCGGTTCCGGCTCCGGCTTGTCCGCCGGGGGGTCCTGCTCGGTGTCGTTCGCGGCCTCCTCGCCTTGCGGGCGGAAGCGGAGGCCGAACTGCACGTGCGGGTCGGCGAAGGCGGTGACGGCGCTGAACGGGATCGTCAGCGTGGTGGGGATGCCGCCAAAGCTGAGGCCGATGCTGAACCAGCCGGCCGGCTCGTCGATCTGCAAGTCCCAGAACTGGTGCTGCATCACGATCGTCATCTCGTGCGGGTACTGCGTTTTTAGGCGAGCGGGGACGACGACGCCGGCACGGTCCGTGCGAAAGCTGACGTAGAAATGGTGCTCGCCGGGCAGGCCGTGCGCGCCGGCATAGGCAAGCGCGCGGACGACGACGTGGCGCAGCGCCTCCTCGGTCCAGGCGTCATATGGCAGGAGGCTTTCGGGCCGCTCGGGCGGGGAGCCGTTGTCGTCGTCTTCCATGGCAGTCCCTTACCGCTTCGGGGCCGGGTTGGGAACGGGGCTGGTTTGGGGCAGCATGGGGGCGCTGGGCAGAAGGGACGGTCATGCAGCGACGGGGTTTTGTCGGGGGTGTTCTGGCAGGCACGGCGGCTTTGGCAACGCCGTCCGTCGGGCGCGCCGCGGAGAGGCGGGTGCTGCGCTTCGTGCCGCAGGCCGACCTGGCCGTGCTCGACCCGGTGTGGACCACCGCCTATCAGTCGCGCGACCACGCCTTCCTGGTGTTCGACACGCTGTTCGGGCAGGACGAGCACTTCGCGCCCCAGCTGCAGATGCTCGAGGCGGCAGCGACCGAGGCAGGCGGCCTGGTCTGGCGCCTGACGCTGCGGGACGGGCTGCGCTTCCATGACACGACGCCGGTGCTCGCCTCCGATGCGGTGGCCAGCATCCGCCGCTGGGGCGCCCGCGACAGCTTCGGGCAGGCGCTGCTGTCGGCGACCGACGACCTGTCGGCAGCCGACGACCGCACGATCGTGTTCCGGCTGAAGCGGCCGTTCCCCCTGCTGCCGGACGCGCTCGCCAAGACGTCGCCCAGCGCCTGCGTGATCATGCCGGAGCGGCTGGCGCAGACCGACCCGTTCACGCAGGTGGCCGAGATGGTCGGCAGCGGCCCCTACCGGTTCCTGGCGGACGAGCGGGTGCCCGGCGCCCGGGTGGCCTATGCGCGGTTCGATGGCTATGTGTCGCGCGCGTCGGGCACGCCGTCGCGCACGGCCGGGCCGAAGCGGGCGTCGTTCGACCGCGTGGAGTGGCTGATCATCCCGGATGCGGCGACAGCGTCGGCAGCGCTGCAGCGGGGCGAGGTGGATTGGTGGCTGGCGGCCAACACGGACCTGCTGCCCGTGCTGCGGCAGGACAAGGGCCTGGTGGTGCGGACGCAGGACCCGGCGGGCATCATCGCGACGATGCGGTTCAACCAATTGCACCCGCCGTTCGACAACCCGGCGATCCGCCGCGCGATCCTGGGCGCCGTCACGCAGGCGGACCACATGCAAGCCGTGAGCGGGCCGGATCGCGCGCTGTGGGCGGATGCGGTCGGGTTCTTCTGCCCAGGCACGCCGATGGCGAGCGCCACGGGGATGGAGGCGCTGACGGCGCCGCGCGACCTGGACCGAAGCCGGCGCGCCCTGGAGGCAGCGGGCTATCAGGGCGAGCGGGTGATGCTGATGATGCCGAGCGACATCCCGAGCGTGGCCGCGTTGGCCGAGGTGTCGGCTGAGCTGTTCCGTAAGCTGGGCCTGAACCTCGATGCACAGGCGATGGATTGGGGCACGGCGGTGCAGCGGCGGACGAACATGGAGACGGTGGAGCGGGGCGGCTGGAGCGTGTTCCAGACGAGTTGGTCCGGCACGGACCATGCGACGCCGGCCGGGCACGTGTTCCTGCGCGGCAACGGCCGCGGGGCGGCGCCGGGCTGGGCGATGAGCCCTGAGATCGAACGGCTGCGCTCCCTATGGTTGGAGGCTGACGCTGCGGACCAGGCGCCGCTCGCGTCCATGATCCAGGCGCAAGCCTTCGTCGACGTGCCGTATGTCCCACTGGGCCAGCAGTTCCAACAGACCGCCTACCGCGCCGACCTGCGCGGCATCCTGCCCGGAGCGCCGGTGTTCTGGAACATCGAGCGCGGGTGATGACGGTGCCGAGGGCAAGGCCGGGGCGGATCGCCGTCGCGGGGTGCGGGCCGGCGGGGCTGGCGGCGGCGCTGCTGCTGGCGCGCGACGGGCATGGCGTGACGCTGTTCGAGCGGTTCGATGCGCCGCGGCCGGTGGGCTCGGGGCTCATGATCCAACCGACGGGGCTCGCGGTGCTACAGGCTCTTGGGCTGGATGGCGCGATCGTGCGGGGTGGGGCGCGGATCGATCGGCTGTTCGGCCGGGCGATGCCGTCCGGGCGGACGGTGCTGGATGTCCGCTACGCGGCGCTGGGGCCTCGGCATGCGCCGCGACAGGCACAGGCGTTCGGGGTGGGGATCCACCGGGCGGCTTTGTTCGATGCGCTGCACGGGGCGGTGCTGGCGGAGGGTATCCCGATCCGGACCGGGCATGCGATCGAGGGAATCGAGGGTGGTGCCGGTGGCCGTTGGCTGCGTGTGGCCGGGCTGGGCCGGGTGGGGCCGTTCGACCTGGTGGTGGACGCGCTCGGCACCGGGTCGCCGCTGCCGGCGCCGTGCGGGCGCACGCTGCCCTATGGCGCGCTGTGGGCGACGCTCGACTGGCCCGGCGCCGGGTTCGACCCGGCCGCGCTCGAGCAGCGCTACGTGCGGGCCAGCCGGATGGTCGGCGTGCTGCCGATCGGGGCCGGGCGGGCAGCGTTCTTCTGGTCGCTGCGGGTCGATCAGCTCGGGGCCTGGCGCGCGGCCGGGCTGGCGCCGTGGAAGGACGACGTGCGGGCGTTGTGGCCGGAGACGGCGCCGCTGCTGGACGCGATCACCGCGCCAGAGCAACTGACGTTCGCCCGCTATGCGCACCGGACGGTGCGGCGGCCGGCGGCGGCCGGCGTCGTGCAGATCGGCGACGCCTGGCACTCGGCAAGCCCGCAGCTCGGTCAGGGCGCGAACATGGCGTTGCTCGACGCCTATGCGCTGGCGCTCGCGTTAAGGGAGGCGCCAGCAAGGGATGGCCCGGCACGCGCTATCAGCCTGCGGCGGCGGCACGTCCAGCTCTATCAGCTCATGAGCACGCTGTTCACGCCCGCCTATCAGAGCGACGGTCGCGTGCTCCCGTTTGTGCGCGACCAAGTGATCGGCGCGCTGATCGGGGTGCGCCCGGCCGCCTGGGTCCAGGCGATGATGGTGAGCGGGCTGGTCGGTGGTCCGCTACGCCCGTTGGGGTTGCATCGCGGGCCGGTCAGCACCCAGGATGGCGCGACCCAGGATGGCGGCGACGGCGCAACCGTCCTTCGGCGCGGCCTCGCGCCCGGGCAGGAGGGCTGAGCATGCCGGACGATCATGCGCCGATCGAGGACGTGGCCGAGATGCTGGCGCCGTTTCCTGCCGGTTCCCGTGCGGGCGGGCCGCCGCACATCGTCGTGGTCGGCGGCGGCGCGGCGGGGCTGCAGCTGGTGACCGGGCTCGGCAACACGCTCGGGCGGCGTGGCCGGGCGGAGATCACGCTGGTCGAGCGGGCGCGGACGCATCTATGGAAGCCGCTGCTGCACGCGGTCGCGGCGGGCAGCATGGACCCGGGCGCGCACGAGCTGAACTACCTCGCCCATGCCCACAAGCACCGGTTCAACTACCGCCTCGGTGAGCTGGTCGGGCTGGACCGGACGGCGCGCGAGGCGCACCTCTCGGCCGCGATCGACGACGAGGGCCGCGAGATCACGCCCGCGCGGCATGTGCGCTACGACACGCTGCTGATCGCGGTGGGGAGCGTCACCAACGATTTCGGCACGCCCGGCGCGGCGCAGTTCGCGGTCCCGCTGGAGACGGCTGCGCAGGCGCGGCGGTTCAACCGGCGCCTGGTCAATGCGTGCCTGCGCGCGCATGAGCAGGCCGAGCCGGTGCGGCCGGGGCAACTGCATGTGGCGATCATCGGCGCCGGGGCGACGGGGACGGAGCTGGCGGCGGAGCTGCACCATACGGTGCGCGAGGTGCTGGCGCAGGGGCTGAACCGGGTGCGGCCGGAGCGGGACGTGCGGATCGTGCTGATCGAGGCGGCAGACCGGGTGCTGCCGGCGCTGTCGCCGCGGATCTCGGAGCGGGCGGCGCGGATGCTGGCCGAGATCGGCGTGGAGGTGCGGACGACGGCTCGGGTGAGCGAGGTGCGCGCGGACGGGGTGATGCTCGCCGACGGCACGTTCATCGCGTCGGAGCTGGTCGTGTGGTCGGCCGGGGTGAAGGGGCCGGATTTCCTCGCCCAGCTCGACGGGTTGGAGGTGAACCGGGCGAACCAACTGGTTGTGACGTCCACCCTGCAGACGACGCGGGACCCGGACGTGTTCGCGGTGGGCGACTGCGCGGCCGCGCCGCGGGAGGGGCACACGGCGCCGGTGCCGCCGCGGGCGCAGGCAGCGCACCAGCAGGCGGCACACCTGGTCAAGCAGCTGGCGCGGCGGCTGGATGGCCGGCCGATGGCGCCGTTCCGCTACCGCGATTTCGGCTCGTTGGTGTCGTTGGGGGACCGCAGCACGGTGGGCAACCTGATGGGCGGCCTGGTCGGACGCAACTTCTTCATCGAGGGGATGGTCGCGCGGCTGATGTATCGCTCGCTGTACAAGATGCACGAGCACGCGCTGCATGGCCCCGTGAAGGTGGCGCTCGACACGCTGGCGCGGGGGTTCTCACGCCGGGGGGAGCCGCGGGTGAAGCTGCACTGAGAAGCCCGGCAAGTCCTCCCCCGCGTGCGGGAGAGGGACCATCAGGCCGAAACCAGCCCGCGGCTTCGGAGGAGGGCGGCGGTGCTGGGGGGGCGGCCGCGAAAGGCGGTGTAGAGGTCCATCGGGTCCCTGGTGTCGCCGGCGGCGAGGAGGGTGCGGAGGCGGGCGGCGAGGGAGGGGTCGAACGGGTCCTGGGCCTCGGTGAACGCCTCGAAGCCATCGGCGTCGAGCACTTCGGCCCACATGTAGGAGTAGTACCCGGCTGCGTAGCCGCCGCCGGCGAACAGGTGCTGGAAGTGTGCGGGGCGGTGGCGGATCGCCACCTCCGGCGGCATGCCGATGCGGGCCAGGGTCGCCGCCTCGAATGCGTCGAGGTCGATGGCGCCGGGCTCGGGGTGGGTATGGAGCGCGAGGTCGATGAGTGCGGCGGCGGTGTACTCGACCGTCCCGAAGCCTTGGTTGAAGCCGCGGGCGGCGAGCAGGCGGCTGACGAGCGCTTCGGGCAACGGCTCCCCGGTTTCATGGTGGACGGCGTAGCGGCGCAGCGTCTCGGGCAAGGCGAGCCAGTGTTCGTAGATCTGCGACGGCAGCTCCACAAAGTCGCGGCGCACGCAGGTGCCGGACTGGGCAGGATAGCGAACGTGGCTGAGCAGGCCGTGCAGGGCGTGGCCGAACTCGTGGAACAGCGTCTCGGCGTCGTCCAAGCTGAGCAGCGCGGGCGTGGACCGGGCGAAGTTGTTGTTGTTGACGATGATGGCCGAGATCGGGCCGTCCATCGTTTCCTGGTCGCGGTAGCTGCTCATCCAGGCGCCTGAGCGCTTGCCGGGGCGGGCGTAGTTGTCGGCCAGGAACACGCCGACGTGCCCGGCCGCGTCACGCACCTCGTAGGCGCGGACATCCGGATGGTAGGCTGGCGCGTCGGGGATGAGCGCGAAGGTCAGCCCGAACAGCCGCGTCGCGGTGTCGAAGGCGGCCTGCTGGATGCTGTCCAGCACGAAGTACGGTTTCAGCTCGGTCTCATCCAGGTCGTAGTCGGCCTGGCGCACCTTCTCGGCGTAGTAGCGCCAGTCCCAGGGCGCCAACGCGTCGTTGAAGCCGGTGGTGCGGGCGGCGGCAAGCAGGCGGTCGCGTTCGGCGGCGGCGCGGGCCTTGGCCGGCTCCCACACTTCGGCCAGCAGGCGGTCGACGGCGTGGGTGTCGCCGGCCATGGTGTCGGCGAGGCGGAAATCGGCGAAGCTGGCATAGCCGAGCAGGCCAGCGCGTTCGCGGCGGAGCGCGAGGATCTCGGGGACGAGCGTGCGGTTGTCGTGCGGGCCGGGGTGGGTGCCGCGGGCGATCCAGGCCTGGAACGCGGTCTGGCGCAGGTCGCGGCGGGCGGAGAACGTCAGGAACGGCTCGATCAGCGAGCGGGACAGCGTGACGGCGTGGCCCTGGACGCCGAGTTCGGCCGCGGCCTGCGCGGCGCCGTCGCGCACGAAACCGGGCAGGCCGTCGAGGTCCGCCTCGGACAGCGCGAGATGCCAGTCCTTCTCGTCATGGACGACGTTCTGGCCGAAGGCGGTGTGGAGCACGGCGAGGCGTTCGGAGATGGCGGTCAGGCGTTCGCGGGCGGGGGCGTCGAGGGCGGCGCCGCTGCGGACGAAGCCGAGATGGGTGCGGTCGAGCAGCCGGCGCTGGTCTTCGGCGAGGGCGAGCGCGTCCCGGCGGGCGTGCAGCGCGTCGACGCGGGCGAAGACGGCCGGGTCGAGCGCCACGCGCATGCCGTGCTGGGCGAGCAGGGGCGACATGTCGCGCTCGACCGCCTCGAGCGGGTCGCCGCCGAGGCTGGCGACGAGGTTGGAGAACACGGACCCGATACGCGTGAGGGCGCGGCCGCTGCGCTGCAGGGCCTCGATGGTGTTGGCGAAGTCCGGGGCGGCCGGGTCGGCGCCGATGGCGGCGATCTCGGCGAGGTGCTCGGCCATGGCGGCGGCAAAGGCCGGGGCGAAGTGCTCCGGGCGGATGCTGTCGAAAGGCGGGATGCCGAAGGGGGTGTGCCAGGCGTCGAGGAGGGGGTTGGTCTCGGTCATCGGGGCATCACGGGGCGGAAGCGGCCGGCGGTCAAGCGATGAAGAAGGTTCCGTGTCAGGGGCGGCCGCGGCATTGGTGATCGGCGGCCGGTCTGGCAGTGTGGGGATCGATCGGTGCCCGCATCGGTGCGCCCGACCTTGGATGGATGACATGCAGATCGATCGCCGCCACCTCCTGGGCGCCGCTGCCGCGACCGCGTTCGTCACCGCCCCGGACCGAGCCCGTGCGCAGGCCGGGAAGACGAGCATCGTGTTCTGGCATGCGATGACGGCGGCGCTCGGCGAGGAAGTGAACCGGCTGGCGGCCGCGTTCAACGCGTCGCAGGCTGAATACGAGGTGCAGGCGGTGTTCAAGGGCACCTATCCGGAGACGCTGACCGCCGCGATCGCGGCGTTCCGGGCCGGGCAGGCGCCGCATCTGGTGCAGGTGTTCGAGGTCGGCACCGGGACGATGCTGGCGGCGGGTGCTGCGGTGAAGCCGGCATGGCAGCTGATCGAGGAGACGGGCGCGCCGATCAAGGCGACGGATTACATTCCGGCGGTGCGCGGCTACTACAGCTTCGCCGACGGGCGGCTCGCCTCGGTGCCGTTCAACTCGTCGACGGCTGTGATGTGGATCAACGCGGACGCGTTCGAGAAGGCCGGGCTCGACCCGGCGCATCCGCCGGCCACGTATGACGACGTGGCCAAGGCGGCGCAGCAGATCAAGGCGAAGTCGGGCGCCGAGATCCCGATCTCGAGCAGCTGGTTCTCGTGGATCCAGTTCGAAGAGTTCGCCGCGATCCACAACCTCGCCTTCGCCAGCGAGGGCGACGGGTTCGACGGGCTCGGCGCAGAGCTGCAGGTCGACAAGCCGGCCTTCGTGCAGCAGCTCCAGCGCTTCATGGACTGGCAGAAGGACGGGCTGTTCAAGTATGGCGGCCGGGACAGCGCGGCCGACGGGATCCTGTTGTCGGGCCAGTCTGCGATGGGGTTCAACAGCTCGGGCGAGCGCGGCGACCTGATCAAGAGCGCCAAATTCAAATGGGCTGCGGCGCTGCTGCCGTATGACCCGGCGCTGACGACGTCGCCGATCAACTCCATCATCGGCGGCGCGAGCCTGTGGTGCATGACGGCGCCGAACCGCCCGGCGCAGGAATACAAGGCCGCGGCGGCGTTCCTCGCCTTCCTGGCGCAGCCCGAGACGGCGGCGGCGTGGCACCAGCACACCGGCTACGTGCCGGTCACGAACGCGGGTTACGAGCTGTCCAAGACCCAGGGCTACTACGCGAGCAATCCGGGGACCGAGCTGCCGGTGCAGCAGCTCACGCGCGGGACGGTGACGGCGAACAGCCGCGGCCTGCGGCTGGGCCGCCTGCCGGAGATCCGGAACGTGCTGTACGAGGAGGTCGAGAAAGCGTTCCAAGGCCAGCAGACGGCCGAGGCGGCGCTGGCGAGCGCGGCCGCGCGCGGCAACCGGGTGTTGCGGGACTTCCAGAAGTCCGTCCGGACCTGAACGGGCAGGCCGCAGGCGGACGGCATGCGGCGGACCATCTTCCCCGGGGTTGCGCTGCCGATGCTGCTGGTGCTGCCGCAGTTGCTGCTCACGGCGGTGTTCTTCCTGCTGCCGGCGGGGGAGGCCGTTTGGTTCAGCCTGTCCCGAACGGACCCGTTCGGCCTGGCGTCGATGTTCGTCGGGCTCGAGAACTTCACCGACCTGTTTGCCGACCCGCTTTACGTCGACAGCGTGTGGCGCACGGCCGGGTTCATGGCGGCGGTGTGCGCGGTGTCGATGGGCACGGCGCTGCTGCTGGCGGTGCTGGTGGAGGGAGTCGTGCGGGGGCGCGGGTTCTACCGGACGATGCTGATCTGGCCCTATGCGGTGGCGCCGGCCGTCTCGGCGGTGATCTGGCTGTTTCTGCTGCATCCGCAGATCGGGCTCATGGGGCGGGGCATGAACCGGCTGCTCGGGTGGGATTACGCGCTGGTCGGCTGGCAGGCGATGACGATGGTGGTCGTCGCGAGCGCCTGGAAGCAGGTGAGCTACAACTTCATCTTCTTCGTCGCCGGGCTGCAGTCGATCCCGCGGACGGTGCTGGAGGCGGCGCGCATGGATGGCGCGCGGGGCTGGCATCGCTTCCGGACGATCACGCTGCCGCTGCTGATGCCGACGACGGTCTTCCTGATCGTGGTGAACCTGGTCTATGCGGCGTTCGACAGCTTCGGGACGGTGTGGCCGCTGACGCATGGCGGGCCGGGCAAGTCGACGGAAACGCTGCTGCTGAAGGTGTTCCGGGACGGGGTGGTGAACCAGGACCTCGGCTCGTCCTCGGCGCAGTCGGTGGTGCTGATGGCCGGGGTGATCGTGCTGACGGCGGTGCAGTTCCGGTTCATGGGGCGACGGCCGGCATGAACCCTGGGCGCGTCTTGACGCATGGGGTGCTGTTGCTGGGCGTACTGCTGTTCGCGCTGCCGATCTGGCTGCTGCTGGCCGGGTCGACCCAGGAGACGGGCGCCATCGCGCGCGGGGGGCTGTCGCTGTGGCCGGACCCGGCGGGGCTTTCGGTCTATGGCGACGTGCTGGCGGCGGGCGGCGCGGGCGCGCAGCCGGTGTGGCGCATGCTGCTGGTGTCGTTCGGGATGGCGCTGACGATCGCCGGGGGCAAGATCGCCATCTCGGTCCTGTCGGCGTTCGCGGTGACGTTCTTCCGCTGGCCGCTGCGGAGCGTGGCGTTCTGGGTCATCTTCCTCACGCTCATGCTGCCGGTCGAGGTGCGGATCATCCCGACCTTTGCGGTGATGTCCGACTTCGGGATGATCAACACGTTCGGGGGCTTGACCGTGCCGCTGATGGCGTCGGCGACGGCGACGCTGCTGTTCCGGCAAGTGTTCATCGCCGTGCCCGACGAGATGGTGGAGGCGGCGCGCATGGACGGCGCCGGGCCGTGGCGGTTCCTGCGCGACATCCTGCTGCCGCTGTCGGCGGCGAACATCGCGGCGCTGTTCGTGATCCTGTTCGTGTATGGCTGGAACCAATACCTGTGGCCGCTGCTGGTCGCGACCGACCCGAAGCTGGACACGGTGGTGATCGGCATCGTGAAGATGATCGGGACCGAAAGCCAGGTGGAGTGGAACGAGGTGATGGCGGCCTCGGTGCTGGCGCTGCTGCCGCCGGTGGCGGTGGTGCTGCTGATGCAGCGCTGGTTCGTGGCCGGGTTGACGGAGGGTGAGCGGTAGGATGGCGACGCTGCGGTTGGAAGGGCTGCGCAAGAGCTTCGGGGGCACGCACATCCTGAAGGGCGTGGACCTGTCGCTGGCGGACGGGGAGATGCTGGTGATCGTCGGCGCGTCCGGCTGCGGCAAGTCCACGCTGCTGCGGCTGGTGGCGGGGCTGGAGACGCCGACGGCCGGGCGGATCCTGCTGGACGGGCGCGACATCGCCAAACTGGACCCGTCGGCCCGCGACATCGCGATGGTGTTCCAGAACTACGCGCTCTATCCGCACATGACGGTGCAGGAGAACATGGCCTATGGGCTGCGCATCCGCGGCCTGTCCAAAGCAGCCATCGCGAAGCGGGTTCAGGACAGCGCGGACCTGCTCGGGCTCAGCGCGCTGCTGGCCAGGCGGCCGCGCGAGCTGTCGGGCGGGCAGCGGCAGCGCGTGGCGATGGGCCGCGCGATCGTGCGCGAGCCGAAGCTGTTCCTGTTCGACGAGCCGTTGTCGAACCTCGATGCGGCGCTGCGGGTGCAGATGCGGGCGGAGATCCGCCGGCTGCAGCGGCGGCTGGGCACCACCAGCCTGTATGTGACGCACGATCAGGTCGAAGCGATGACCCTGGGCGACCGGCTGCTGGTGCTGCACCAAGGCGTGCCGGTGCAGTTCGCGCCGCCGATGGCGGTGTTCGAGCGGCCGGCGACGGCCTATGTGGCGGGCTTCATCGGCGCCCCGGCGATGAACTTCCTGCCGGCGGTGCTGGAGGCGGACGGGCGCGCGGCGCGGCTGGCGGCCGGGCCGCTGCTGCGGCTGCCGGGGCGGTTCGGGGCCGGCGCGGTGACGATCGGCATCCGGCCGGAGGCGGTTGAGCCGGATGCGAACGGCTTGGCGGTCGCGGTCGACCTGGTCGAACCGCTCGGCTCGGAGACGCTGGTGCACGGCCGGCTGGCCGATGGCACGGCGTTGATGGTCAAGCAGGCGGGCGCGATGCCGGTGGGCGAGACGCTGCACGTGGCGCTGCCGAGTGCCGCGCTGCACGTGTTCGACGGGGCCAGCGGCGCGCGGCGGGATGCGATGGCAGAGGCTGCCGTGCCGGTGGCCTAGGACGGGACGTAGCCGCCTCGGTGCGGGCCGGGCCGCCTGCCGGCGCTATTGTTACAACACCCGATCGAGGATATGAGCCGCTGCGATGCCGGACACGCGGCAATTGTGTGGTCGACCGCCCGGACGGGAGGAAGCAATGCCGCGAGTCCTTCGCATCGCCGCCGCACAGATGGGGCCGACGCAGCGCGCCGATAGCCGCGCACGCACCCTGGCCCGGATGGTCCGCCTGCTGGACCAGGCGGCCGCCAGCGGGGCACAGCTGGTCGTCTTCCCCGAGCTTGCGTTCACGACCTTCTTCCCGCGCTGGCTGCTCGACGAGCCGACGCTCGATGGATACTTCGAGACGGCGATGCCGAACCCTGGCGTGCACATGCTGTTCGACCGGGCACGCGCGCTCGGCGTCGGGTTTCAGGTCGGTTATGCCGAGCTGACGCCGGCAGGCGAGCGGTTCAACAGCGCGATCCTGGTGGCCCCGGATGGCGGGATCCTGGGCCGCTACCGCAAGGTCCACCTGCCGGGCTCGGTCGAGCCGCGGCCCGGCGCCCGGTTCCAGCAGCTCGAGAAGCGCTACTTCGCGCATGGCGACCTGGGCTTTCCCGCATTCCGCGCCGGGCCGGCATGGCATGGCATGATCATGGGCATGATGATCTGCAACGACCGTCGCTGGCCGGAGGCGTGGCGCGTGCTGGGGCTGCAGGGGGTGGAGGTGGTGTGCGTCGGCTATAACTCGGCCGCCTACGACCCGAACGGGGGTACGACCGAGGACGCCGGGCTGCGGACGTTCCACGCGCAATTGGTGGTGCAGGCCAACGCCTACATGAACGCGACCTGGGCGGTGGCGGTGGCCAAGGCGGGCGTGGAGGACGGGTCCGGCCTGATCGGCGGCAGTTGCATCGTCGACCCGAACGGACGGATCGTGGCGGAGGCGAGAACGCTGGCCGACGAGGTGGTGATGGCGGAGTGCGACCTGGACCTGTGCCGGCAAGGCAAGGAGAAGATGTTCGACTTCGCAGCGCACCGCCGGCCCGGCGCGTACGGCCCGATCACGGAGCGGGCGGGGGTGATCGAGCCGATGTCGGCGCCCGAAGGGTGACGCGGCGGACGTTCGACGTCGTCATCGTCGGCGGCGGGGTGATCGGCAGTGCGATCGCCTGCTTCCTGAGCGCGAACCGCGGCTTCGGCGGCACGGTGGCCGTCGTGGAACGCGACCCGCTCTATGCTGCTTCATCCTCGTCGCTTTCGGCCAGCTCGATCCGGCAGCAGTTCGGCACGGCGGCGAACATCCAAATGTCGCAGTTCGGGATCCGGTTCCTGCGCGACGTGGCCGCCCAGCTCGGGATCGAGGGCGAGCCGGCGGTCGATATCGGCCTGCGCGAGCCCGGATACCTGGTGCTCGGCCGGCCGGCCGATGCGGCGTCCTTCGCGGCCAAGCATGCGATCCAGCGGACGTGCGATGTGGCGGTCGAGCTGATCGGGCCCGAGACGCTGGCAGCGCGGCATCCGTGGCTGTGCACCGACGGGCTCGGCATCGCGTCGTTCGGTGTAAGCGACGAGGGCTGGTTCGACGGACCCAGCCTGGCGCAGGCGTTCCGGCGCAAGGCGCGGGCGCAGGGCGTCAAGTATGTCGCGGCGGAGGTGGTGGCGATCGAGAGGACGGCCGCCCGAGTGGAGGGCGTCGTGCTGGAGGCTGGCGAGCGGATCGGCTGCGGCACGCTGGTGAACGCGGCCGGCGCACGGGCCGGGGCGCTGGCCGCGCTGGCGGGCATCGTGCTGCCGGTGGTGCCGCGGAAGCGTTGCGTGTTCGTGCTGGATTGCCCGGCGGAGCTCGGCCCCATGCCGTTCGTCATCGACCCGAGCGGGTTCTGGCTGCGGCCAGAGGGGCGGCATTACCTCTGCGGCATCACGCCGGCAGAGGAGAACGCGGACGACGATTTCGGGCTGGCGGTCGATCACGCGCTATTCGAGGATCGCATCTGGCCCGCGCTGGCGGCCCGCATTCCGGCATTCGAGCGTCTTCGCCTCGTGCGAGCCTGGGCCGGGCTCTACGAATTCAACACCTTCGATCACAGCGCGATTCTGGGGCCATGCCCGGGGCTGGCGAACCTGGTGTTCGCGAATGGCTTCAGCGGACACGGCATGATGCACGCGCCGGCGGCGGGGCAGGGCGTGAGCGAGCTCCTGATTGATGGCCGCGCCACGACGGTCGATCTGGAGCCGTTCGCATACGAACGCATCGCGACGGGTCGGCGGATCGCCGAGGACGTCTACTGACAGCCCCGGCGGCGCGTTACTTGGCCAGATGCTTGTCGAAGAAGCTGGCGATCTCGGTGAACGCCTCCTTGGTTTCCGGCGCCGTCGGATCGAACAGGTATTGCGCGTGGGAGAAGCCTTCGAACACCTGCAATTCGGTCTCCACCCCGGCTTGGCGCAGCTTGTGCTGGGTGCGGACGGTGTTGCTGAGGAACAGGTCGCGGGTGCCGGTCGTCAGGATGGCGGGTGGGAAGCCGTGAAAGTCGCCGTAGATGGGGGAGAGCTGCGGGTCCTTCAGGTCGTGGCCGTTCGCGTAGAGCAGCGCGGCGTGGGACAGGTAGCCGCTGTAGCTGACCAGCACGTTGTCGACCCATTCGTTGGTCTTGTAGCTGTCGCCGGTCTCGGTCAGGTCGGCCCAAGGCGTGCCGGGGGCGATGGCGGCGGGCAGGGGAAGGCCCTCGGCCTTGGCGCGCAGGATCATCGCCAGGGTCATGCCGCCCCCGGTCGAGGTACCGACGATGGCGATGCGGCTCGGGTCCTGCATCGCGACCGCCGCCTTCCACACCGCCATCGCGTCGTCCATGGCCGCCGGGTAGGGGAAGTCGGGCGGCATGCGGTAGTCGAACTCGATCACCTTGTAGCCGCCATACGCCGCCATGAGCATGGCCTCTGCGGTGCCGGAGACGCCGGGACCATAGACGTAGCCGCCGCCGTGGACGTTCACGACCAGCTGGTTGCGGTGCGCCTCCGGGATGTCCTTGGGGGTGAAGACGAAGCACTTCACGCCGGCGATCGTGGCCGGCTCCATCGTGACGCCCAGCGTTTGCCGCGCCGCCGCGAGGCCGGGGAGCGATGCGTCGGCCAGCTTGGCGACGATGGCGCGCCAGCCGTCGGCATCGGCCGGGTTCACGTTCCAAGCGGGGCCGCGATAGGGCGCCGCGACCAGGGCCTGCGCCGCCGGGCTCAGGCCTTCTTCTTGCGGGACCGGGATCACGCGTGCGGGCACGCTGCGCGGGCCGGGCTTGGCGTTGGCGGCGTTCTGCGGCGCTTCCAGGGCCTGGAAGTCGGTGGGCGCGGCAAAGACAGGGGTCGCCAGCGACACTATCACGGCGGATACGACCAGATACGGCGAAACGTTCATTGGGCCTCCCGGGCATGGGCGCCGTGTGCGCCGCGGTTGCCGAGACCCTGCCCGATCCCACCGGGGATGTCAGCCCGCGCGATCGGCCCTGCCCGGCCGCGTCATCCTGTGCCAACGTCCGCGGGCAACCGGCCGGGGGGCGGATGGGCGAGACGATCGTGGCGGCCGTGCCGATGCCGGACTTCAAGGCTGCGCTTCGCGTTTGGCTGCGGATCGGCCTCCTGTCGTTCGGCGGCCCGGCGGGGCAGATCGCGCTGATGCACCGGGAGGTGGTGGAGGAGCGGCGCTGGATCGGCGAGCGGCGGTTCCTGCAGGCGCTGAACTTCTGCACCCTGCTGCCGGGACCGGAGGCGACGCAGCTGGCGACCTATATCGGCTGGCTGATGCATGGCGTGCCGGGCGGTGTGGCGGCGGGCGCGCTGTTCGTGCTGCCGGGCGCGGTGGTGATGCTCGGGCTGTCGATCGTCTACGCGACGCTCGGGGCGGTGCCGTGGGTCGACGCGCTGTTCTTCGGCTTGAAATGCGCCGTGCTGGTGATCGTGGTGCAGGCGGTGCTGCGGATCGGGCGGCGGGCGTTGACGGGTCGGCCGGCATGGGTGCTGGCCGGGGCCGCATTCGTCGCGCTGTTCGCGTTCGCGGTGCCGTTCCCCGTCGTGGTCATCGCCGCGGCCGCGGCGGGGTTCGCGCGGCCGGCCTGGTTCGCGGCCGGCACCGCTGCGGCGGCCAGCACCGAGGCTCCGGCATTGATCGATGCGCTGCTGGCGGCCGATCCGGGGCGCCCGGCGCGGCAGGCGGAGGCGGCGCGCCGGGCCGGGCTGGTGGCGCTGGTTCTGTGGCTGGCGCCGGTGCTGCTGCTGACGCTCGTCGGCGGCGTTTGGGCAGACGTGGCCTGGTTCTTCTCCAAGATGGCGGTCGTGACCCTGGGCGGCGCGTATGCCGTGCTCGCCTACGTGGCGCAGGACGCGGTGCAGTCCTACCACTGGCTGGCGGCGCCGGAGATGCTGGCCGGGCTCGGTTTGGCGGAGACGACGCCGGGGCCGCTGATCCTGGTGCTGCAGTTCGTCGGCTTCTTGGCCGGGTACCGCGCGCCCGGGCCGCTGACCGGGTTGGCGGGCGGCGTCGCCGGGACAGTGCTGACGCTATGGGTGACGTTCGTGCCCTGCTTCGCGTTCGTGTTCCTGGGCGCGCCGGTGATCGAGCGCCTGCAGGGGCGGCGGGCGCTGGCCGCGGCGTTGGCGGCGGTGACGGCGGCGGTGGTGGGGGTGGTCGCGAACCTTGCCGCCTGGTTCGCGCTGCGGATCCTGTTCCGGGTGCTGCGGCCGGTCGCGCTGGGGTGGTTCCAGGTGGATGCGCCGGTGCTGTCGAGCCTCGACGGGGCCGCGGTGGCGCTGACCGTTTTGGCAGGCGCCTGCCTGTTCCGCATGCGGCTCGGCGTGCCGGCGACCCTGGGCGTCGTCGCGGCGGCGGGGGCGCTGGTACGGGCCGTCGCGGGTTAGGTCGCGCGGCCGCTGACCTCCGCGCCGTCGCTGGGTCGGAGAGCGAGGAAGCCGGGGATGCCGAGCAACGGCAGGATCGCGATCAAGAGAAACACGTGCTGGAATTGCGGCACGGTGGGGGCCGCGTCGCCGGTGGCGAGCATGCCGAGCAGGGCTGCGCTGAGCGAGACGCCGAGGCCCATCGTGAGTTGCTGCACGACGCTGCCTAGGCTGGTCGCCTGGCTCAGCCGGGGCCCGGGGATGTCGACGTAGCTGAGCATCTGGATGGCATTGAATTGCGTGCTGCGCACGACGCCGAACAGCATCATCACCACGATCAGGACGACATGCGGGGTCGCGGCGTCGAACGCGGCGAACACGGCGATGATGGCGGCCGAGAGCGCGGAGTTGAGCAGCAGCATGCGGCGGAACCCGAACGCACGCATCATGCGGGCCGTGAGCGGGCGGATGAAGATGGCGGCGATGCTGATGACGAAGGTCAGGCTCCCGCTGCTGACCGGGCTGAGCCCGAAGCCGAGCTGGAACAGCAGCGGCAGCAGGAAGGGCGGCGCGTTGATGCCGATCCGGCTGAACCCGCCGGCGAGCGAGCCGATGCGGAAGGTGCGGATGCGGAAGAGCTTCAGGTCCAGCACCGGCGCCGCCCGCTGCCGCCCGTACCAGACGAATAGCGCGAGCAGTGCGGCCCCCGCCAGCAGGATGGCGCATTGTATCGCCCAGGGCACCTGGCCGCGCCCCGCCGTCTCCAGCACCGCCTGCAGCAGCACGAGCCCGGCGCCGACCAGCAGGAAGCCCGGCAGGTCGAACCGGGGCGGCGCGCCGCGGGCGTTCGGCACGGTGCCCCAGGCGATGCCGATCGCGAGCAAGCCGAACGGGATGTTGACGAGGAAGATCCAGCGCCAGTTGGCATAGGTTGTGATGACGCCACCCAGCAGCGGCCCCAGGGTCGGGCCGAGCATGGACGGGATCGCGACGTAGCTCATGGCGCGGATCAGCTCAGATTTCGGGAAGGAGCGGAACAGGATCAGCCGGCCGACCGGGTTCATCATCGCGCCGCCCAGCCCCTGCAGCACGCGGCACGCCACCAGCACCGGCAGGCTTGTCGCCAGCCCGCACAGCATCGAGCCGGCGGTGAACAGCGCGAAGGCCGCGCAGATCACGTTGCGCATGCCGAACCGGTCGGCGATCCACCCGCTGATGGGGATGAAGATCGCCAGGCTGAGCACGTAGCTGGTGATGGCCAGGTTCAGCCGCAGCGGCGTCTCCTGCAGGCTGGCGGCGATGTCGGGGATCGCGGTCGTGATGATCGTCTGGTCCAGCTGCTCCATCAGGAAACCCGCGGCGACGACGAGCGGGATCAGGATACGCAGCGGGCCAGCGGGGGCAGCGGTCACGAGGGTTCCTTGGACGTGTTCGATCATCGCGCGGGATGTGTTGCGGTGCAACCGGCACCGCCGGTATTGACCCGCAGCGGACATGCCGCACGGAGGACTCCATGAGCGCCACGCCAGCCCGCCAGCGCTGCCTTGTGACCGGGGGCGCCGGGTATGTCGGCAGCCACGTCGTGCTCGCTCTGTTGGAGCAGGGGGCCGACGTGGTCGTGCTCGACAACCTGCGGCAGGGCCACCGCGCAGCGGTGCCGGAAGGCGTGCGCTTCGTCCAGGCGGACCTGGCGGACGCCGCCGCGCTCGACGCGGTGCTATCTGACGGCCCGTGGGACGCGGTGCTGCATTTCGCCGCCCTGTCGCTGGTGGGCGAGAGCATGCGGGAGCCGATGCGCTACTGCTTCGAGAATGGCGGCGTCGGGTTCAAGCTGATCGACGCCTGCGTGCGGCATGGGGTGCCCCGCTTCGTGCTCAGCTCCACGGCGAACCTGTTCGGGGAGCCCGAGGTGATCCCGATCGACGAGACGGCCCGGCTCAGCCCGTCATCCCCCTACGGCGAGAGCAAGCTGATGATCGAGCGGGCGTTGTTCTGGGCCGGCCAGGTGCATGGTTTGCGGTCAGCCTGCCTGCGCTACTTCAACGCCGCCGGGGCCGACCCGGACGGGCGTCTGGGCGAGGACCACGACCCGGAGACGCACCTGATCCCGTTGGCGATCGATGCGGCGCTGGGGCGCCGGCCGCCGCTGGTGGTGTTCGGGCAGGACTATCCGACGCCGGACGGAACCTGCATCCGCGACTACGTGCATGTGGCCGACCTGGCCCAGGCGCATCTGCTCGCGCTGCGGCAACTGGATACAAGGAGCGTCACCTACAACCTGGGCAACGGTGCCGGGCATTCGGTGCAGCAGGTGCTATCGTCGGTCGGCCGGGTGCTGGGCCGCCCGGTGCCGGTCACGATGGGCGGGCGGCGGGCGGGCGACCCGGCGGTGCTGGTGGCATCGTCGGCGCTGATCCGCGCCGAGACAGGCTGGACCCCGGCCTATCCCGGGCTGGACGACATCGTGCGCACGGCGGCGGCCTGGCGCGAGCGGCACTCGGAGGGCTACCGCACCGCGGCCTGACCCGCGTCGCGCTGGCGGATCAGTTGCAGATCAGGCTGGACGTGTCCTGGGGCGAGGCGCCGTTGGGCCCGCGGGAACACAGGTCGTAATCGTGGCCGGGCCGGGTCGAGGGGTTGGTGTAGACGTAGGGATGGTTCCAGGCGTCCATGAGCTGGCCGTCGCCCTTGAGGTAGGGGCCGTTCCAGCCCGGCGCGTCGCTGGGCCGGCTGTTCAGCGCCTGCAGCCCCGGGTCGGTCGGCGGGTAGCCGCCCACGTCGAGCTTGTAGATGTCGAGGATGCCGGCGATGCGCTCGATCGACTGCTTGGCCACGGAACCGCGGGCGTTGCCGAGTTGGCGCAGCGCAGCCGGGGCGACGAGGCCGATCAGCAGGCCGAGGATCGCGATCACGACCAGGATCTCCAGCAGGGTGAACCCGGCGTCGGTGCGCGGTTCGGGAAGCGTCGGATCGGGTCGCTGCATGACGGAGGGCTTTCTGCTAGGTCGGGTGCGGAACATCAAGGAGTGACCGCTCATGGCGGTGCCGTTCCTGGCATGCATGGCGCTCGTGGCCAACCTCTACAGCCTGCCGCCGCGGGTGCTGCCATCGATCCAGGCGGTCGAGGGCGGGCAGCCCGGCGTCGCGCACCTGAACGCCAACGGCAGCGAGGATCTGGGCGTGATGCAGGTCAATACCGTCTGGCTGCGTCCGTTGACGGCGTACACGCGGCTGGCGGCGGCAGAGGTGCGGGAGCGGCTGCTGGCGCGCCCCTGCTTCAACATCGCCGCGGCCGGGTTGATCATGCGGACCTACCTGGACGAGGCGAAGGGCGACCTGCTGCAGGCGGTCGGGTTCTACCACTCGCATACGCCGCTGCTCAGTCTCGACTACCAGGCGCGCGTGCTCCGCTCGGCGACCCGGCTGTTCCAGCGGGCGCCAGGTCGATGAGGGGGGCGGATCGCGGTGCACGGCCGAGCCGCTGCCCGATGCGTGCGCTGGGGCGTTCGATGCCCCAGTGCAGGCCGGTTGCCATGGCCAGCAGCAGCGGGAGTGTCAGCGCGGCGGCGGGGTAATAGCCGAGCCCGGCGCCGACCATGAACGCGCGAAGCAGCGTGTAGCCCATCAGCGAGTGCACGATGTAGAACGGGAAGCTGATCGCGGCCATGCCGTCCAGCACCGGGTTGGCAGGTATGTGGCGGCGGACGGCATAGAGCAGGCCGAACACCGCCACAGCGTAGAAATAGTTCAACGTGACGACAGGATATTGCGCACTCCAGACACTGAAGCGCCACGCCGAGACGAACAGCGCCAGCAACACCCCAGCGGTGAGCAGCAGGGCCCGGCCGGACAACAGCCGGCGGTGGTGGAAGTTGAAGGCGACGCCGATGAGCATGTAGCACAAGCAGACCGAATGGCTGCTGATCGTGTAGCTGGGCGTGCTCGGGATGGCGCCGATGTCGAGCACGACGCCGGCCGACATGAGCCAGTTGAGCGCGAGCACGGCGGTGCCGGCAGCCAGCAGCGCCCAGGCGCGGCCGTGCAGGATGGCCGGCAGCAGCAGGATCGCGAGCAGGTAGAACTTCAGCTCGACCGAGAGGGTCCAGTTGACGAGGTCGATGCTCGGTTCGCCGACCAGGTCGTAGCCGAGCAGCGCGTTGGCTAACACGCTGCGCGTGCTGAAGGTGAAGGGGCGCTGCCAGGCCCACGATGCCGCGTAGAGGATCAACAGTTCGAGCAGCAGCGCCAAGATGTAGGTGGGGTAGATGCGCAGCAGCCGGGCTGCGGCGAAGGTCAGGCGTCCGTGTTTCTCGGCCGCGCGCTGCTGAAGCGAGAAGGGGATCACGAACCCGCTGATGAGGAAGAAGATGCCGACGCCGAACGGGCCGAAATTGATCCATGGGTAGGCAACGACGGCCAGCAGCGCCGAGGGGGGCGGCCCGGACTGCGGCGGGGAGAACGTCACGTTGCTGACGACCTCGGGCAACAGCCAGTAGACGCCGACCAAGTGGCTGAGTGCCACCGAGAGCGCGGCCACGCCGCGGAGCTGGTTGGCGAACCGGATGCGCCCGCTCAAGGGATGGCAGCTTCGGGCGGCACAGCCTCGGGCGCCTGCACCACGACGCCGCTGGCGGCGAGGCCCTGCAGCATGGCGCCCCAGCGTCCGCCGACGGTGGTCCAGTTGCGGTCGGCCAGCCAGGTGGCGGCCGACGCGACCGCGGTGGCGCGGGCCGCCTGGTCGCGGAGCGCGCCGTCGATGCCGCGGGCGATCGAGGCGGCGGCGATGCCGGGCAGGGTGAGGGCGGCTGACCCGGCCTCCTCGAACAGCGGCAGCGGCGTGGTCGCGACGGGGACGCCGGTCTGCAGCGCGCTGCGCAGGGCCGCGCTCGATCCTTCCTTCGAGTGCTGGTACGGCAGCACGAGCAGGTCGCAGGGCGCGAGCAGGGCGGCGGACTCTTCGTGGGCCAGGAACCCCGTCTCGAACGTCACGGCCGCGTCCAGCCCGGCCGTGGCCACCCGTGCGCGGCACGCAGTGATCTCCTCGGCCGATTGCGGCAGCGGGTATTCGGCGTTGACCAGGCGCAAAGCGAGGTTCGGCCAGGCCGGGCGCAGCAGGCCAATGGCGTCGATGAGCTGCGGAATGCCCTTGCCGGGCAAGAAGAAGCCGTAGCAGCCGAGCAGGACCGCATCGCCGAACGCGAGGGCGCGCGGCGGCTTCGGCGGGGCGGACGCGGCGGCGCCATGCGGGATGAGCACGGTATTGGCCGCGAGCCCGAGAGCCGCGAGGATGTTCACGTCGCGCACCGAATGGACGACGACGCGCGACATGCGGCCGAGCGCGCGCGTGACCGCCATGCGCACCGGCGGCGGCGCGTCGGCCAGGTCCTGCGCGTTGTGCAGCGTGACGCAGCAGACCCGGCCGTGCAGCGCCGGGTGATCGAGCAGGCCGGGCAGCGTGGTCCAGGACACGAGGCCGGGCTGGTGTTGCAGCACGACGGCCTGGGGGTCGTGGCGGAGGATGGCGCCCGCCAGGCCCGCGTGGCTGTCCTCGTCGCCCACGCGCCAGCTCGGACTGATGACGGGAGCGGGACCCGGCGATAGCTCGGGCGATAGCTCGGGCGAGGGTTCGGCCACGCCGGTGCGCTCGTCGGCCAGCACCAGGGCCGGGACCGGAACGGCGCCGACCAGCCGGCGGGAGTATTCGGCGATGCCGCAGCGGACATCCCAGGTCGTGATCCAGCCGACCCGGGGCAGCGACGGCGCCGGCGGCCGCAGCAGCAGTTGCGCGGCGAAGTCGGCGATCGCGCCCGCGATCGGGCGTGGCTTGGTCAGAAACTCGGGACCGGGGGTGGCGGGCGGCCGTGCGGCGAGCTCCTGCAAGGCGAGCACCAGGTCGTCGACGTCCGGCTCGGCCCAGAGCGAGAACGGGGTCGCCAGGTGCGTGGCCGAAGGCGCGAAGCAGTAGCGCAGCAGGCGGACGGCGCCGGGCGAAGCGCCTGGGACGAAGTCCATGTGGCCGCCCCAGCCCGTGGTGATCACCGGCAAGCCGGCGGCCAGCGCCTCGGCTGCGGGCAGGTTGTAGCCCTCGCCGCGGGTCGGCAAGACCATCGCGTCGGCGTCGCGGAACAGCGCATGCAAGGCGTCCTCCTCGATGTCGGCATCGACGAGCGTGACGGGCGCGATCCCGGAGTCGGAGGCCTGCAGGCGAGCGAGGTCGGCCGCAACCGTATTGTGGGGGTTGGGGAAACCCTTGATGACAAGCCGCACGTCGTCGCCGGCGCGAAATGCCCGGGCATAGGCCGCCAGCAGCACGTCGACCCCCTTGCGCGGAAAGCAGGAGGACACGTGAAGGAAGGTGAAGGGGCGGGATGGCCGGGCTCCGCGCTCGGCGCGCAGACGGCGGAACGCGTCGAGCCGTGGGGCCGGGGACACGACGCGGACCGGGACCGTGACGCCAGACTCGACGAGTGCCTTCGCCACGACGGCCGTGGGGGCCAGCACGCCGTCGAAGCCGTCGTTGAGCTGCGCGGCCATCGGCGCCGGCAGCACCGACTCTTCCCAGAAGACATAGGCAAGGGCCAGATCGCCACGGTCGAGCGGAACCCAGATGGGATAGTGCTGGCTTACGACGATCTCGGGCGCCGTGGCAGGTGGGGGGCGGGCCACCAGGGCGGCAACGGCCGAACGCTGCGCCGGCGGAACACCGCCGACCTCGGCCGTGACGTCGCCCTCGACCGGGATCAGCCGCACGCTGCCCGGCCGTTCCAACTCGAGCGCGGCGGCGAGCGACCGATTGATCTCGGCGAGGCTGTAAGTGCCGTTCACATGGCCCGTGACGGTGAAGTGGGCATTGGCGGCGAGCGCCTGGTGCGCGGCCGCGTCGACCGGACGCGCGGCGCCGGCCTGCGCCAGCGCGAGCACGAGGGTCGGGATGTGCCGATCGAGCCGGAAGCGGTCGAGCCCGGAGCGCTGCCGGGCCAGCAGGGCGGCTCGGGCAGCTGGCCCGGCCAGGGCCAGCATCTTGGCCGCCACTCCGGCGGCGCTGCCGTCGGCAAGGCCGGCCGGATCGGGCCCGATCGTGTAGGGAACGGCGCCAGTCGCGGTGGCGAGCACGGGAACGCCTTTCGCGATCGCCTCCACCAGGGGCACGCCGAACCCCTCGTGCCGGCTCATGGAGACGTACAGGTCGGCATCGGCATAGTGCCGGCGCAGTGCGGCGTCGTCGACGAGGCCGGTGACCTCGACTTCGCCGTGCTGCAGCCCCAGGCGGCGAATGGCGGCGAACAGCGCCTGGACAAACGGCTCGTCGTCACAGCGGCCGACCAGGACGAGCCGGCTCGGGCCGTGGTGCAGCGCGCGGAACTGGGCGTAGGCCTCGACCAGGTCCATCTGGCCCTTGGCTGCCGTGACCCGGCCGACGAACAAAAACGTCAGCGCGGGATCGCGCGACGCTGCCGCGCAAGCGGACGGGGCCGGAGCAGGCGCCATCAAGGCGGCGAGGTCGAACAGCATCGGGCAGGCGGCCACGTCGGTGTAGCCGGCCTGCCGCAACTCGAGCGCGCTGAACTCGCTATCGGCCAGGACGGCCTTCACGGCGGGCTGGATCGCCGCCAACTGATCCAAGCCGATCCGGGCGTAGCGCTGCATGAACGGATTGCCGTCGAGCAGCTCCGGAGGCGTGATATTGTGGTAGATCAGCACCTTCGGCGCAGGCAGCGCCAGCACGCGGTCCAACGCGTCGTGCCCCATCGAGTGGCGGAGCAGCAGCACGTAGCGGTCGTGGTCGGGCAGGTCGGCGAGCGGGTGGATCTCGTTGCCGAGGCCAGGGTCGCGGTGCTCGGCGAAGATGCGGCTGTCGTAGCCGAGCTCTCGAAGGATACGGCGGGTGAGGAACATGGCGTTGGTGATGGCGTCGCCGACGGCGGTGCCGGAATGGAACTGGTGCACCGCGCGGCGGGGCGGCGCCGGCGGCCGGGGTGGGGCGGGCGGCGGCGGCGCGATCGTCGCCGGCTCGGCGATGACGTCCGTTTCGGGGGCTGCGGCCACCGCCACTTCGGCCGCAGTGGCGCGCCATCCCGCGACCCGGCGCAGCGGAGCGGTGACGCGCCACGACGTGCTGGCGCGCATCGCTTGGAGCCAGGATTCCGAGAGGGCGCGGGTCGCCTCGGCCTCCCGGGCCTGCGCTTCGGCCTCGGTCGCGCGGCGGGTCGCGCGCGCCCCGTCCTCCGCGGTGGCGGCATTCTCCTGTTCCAACCGGGCGACGACCTCGGCGCGGGCGGCCGCGACCTCCCGAAGGCGGGTGGCCTCGTTGCCGGTCCGCAGCAGGCGGAGGTTCGCGGCTTCGGCCCGGTTCTCGGCGATGCCGGCCCGGAGCTCGGCCGCGGTCGCGCGATCGAGCACCGCGGCGGCGCGCGACTCGGCCTCGGCCAGGCGCCGGGTCCATTCCGTGTCTGCGACGCGGAGGAAGTTGTCGAACACGTTGGGTGGAGTGCGGAAGTGCGGCGCCAGCTCGGCATGGCGCTCGCGCGCGGCATAGTAGCGGTTCAGCCCGTCGAACCACAGGAAGACGTAGCCGGCGTCGAGCAGGATCGGCTCCCACTCGGCATGCGTCTCCTCGGTCGACATCGGCGCGGTCGCTTCCGCCAGCACGATCCACGGTCGGAACGCCGCGAAGTCGGCACCCGCCAGCACGTCGCGCTCGGCCCCCTCGACGTCGATCTTCAGGAAGTGGATCTCGGGCGGGGCATGAGTTCGGCAGAGTGTGGCAAGTGTCTCGGTCGGAACCGTCATGGCCTGCACGGCCATGCCCCGCGCCCGGTAGCGCGCGACCGCGGCAGGGTCGAGGGTGGACAGGCCAGCATTCGTGCCGTCGAGGCTATAGAAGGTCAGCTCCCCGGCGGTGGCCCCCAAGGCGAGCTGCAGGTTCATGTCGCGCGGCCGTGCGGCGGCCAGGCGCTGGTGCGCGGCCGCGGTCGGCTCCACGTTGATGCCGCGCCAGCCGCGGTCGTAGAAGGCGCGGGTGACGGAGTCGGTATCCGGATGGGAGGCGCCGATATCGATGTAGAACCCGGTCGGCAGATGGCCCAACGCTCGCCACAGAAGCACGTCCTCGAAGTTCTGGGCGTAGGACACGAACGTCATGGGCGAGCCTTCTACAACGATGCCGGCGCGCTTGCCCAGGTTGCCCGGCCAGGTTAGCACCGGGCGATGACCGGGCTTCTCAACCGATTGATGCGCAGGCCAGCTGGGGAGCCGCCCGCCCCGCCGAGTGCCGGGACCGCGGCATTCCCCACCGGACCTTTAACGACCGAACTCGACGTCCGGATGTGCTTCCGCCTGATTCTCGGGCGCGAGCCGAATCCCGAGGAGTGGGCCGGGCACAGCGCGCAATCGGGCCACGATCTCGCCGCCGTCGTCGCCGGCTACGTCAACAGCCTGGAGTTCGCGCGCCGCGGCCTGATGCGCCCGGACCCGGCGCGGGCGCCCCGCGTGGCCGAGTTCCCCGGCTTCCGCATCTTCGCCGACCCCGAAGATCTGCAGATCGGCCGCCACGTGCTGACGGGCGCCTACGAGCCGGAGGTCGAGGCCGTGTTCCGCGCCGTGCTGCGCCCGGGGATGGCGGTGGTCGATATCGGCGCCAACATCGGCTTCTTCACGATGCTCTCGGCCGCGCTGGTCGGGCCGTCCGGCGCCGTGCTCGCGATCGAGCCGAACCCGGCCAATGCGCGGCTGATGGAAGCCAGTCGGCGGCTGAACGGGTTCGATCACGTGACGCCGGCGCAGGTCGCGGCCGGGCGGGCGATCGGCCTGCTGATGCTCAACACGACCCATAGCAACGGCACGACGGCCGAGCCCGGGGCGGACCAGGACCAGCTGCTCGCCGCCAACACCGTGCCGTGCGTGCCGGTGGACACCCTGGTCGGCGGGTGGCGGTCGCCACCGGTCGGGCTGATCAAGATCGACGTCGAGGGTGCGGAGTACAATGCGTTGCTGGGCGCCGAGGGCCTGATCAGGCGCGACCGGCCGATCCTCGTCAGCGAGTTCAGCCCCGACCTGATGCCCGGCATCTCCGGCATCGACGGGCCGGGGTACCTGCGCTGGATCGTCGGCCTGGGCTACACGCTGTCGGTGATCCGGACCGATGGCCCGCCGGACCCGGCCGGGCAGGACGTGAATGCGGTGATGGGCGCCTACACGCGGCGCGGAACCGACCACATCGACATCATCGCAACCCCGGCCTGACTGGCTCGGCCAGCAGGAAGGCCGCGTTCTCGCGGAGCTGGAGGGTGTAGCGATAGACGAATCGCGTTTCGGCCGGGGCGGCCCCCAAAACCGGCGTGTCATACACCGCCCGGCGCACCCAGACCGCGCAGGCGACGAGGTTGGGCGCCGGCCCGGGGGCTTGGCCGATGGCCTGTGGCTCCAGCCGGGGCGGAACGCCGGCCTGCTCGAGCCGGTCGGACACAAGGCGCAGCACCTCCGGCCGAGCGCATACCGGGCCGCGGCCAGGGTCTGCGGCGCAGGCGGGCAGGGCGGCAAGGACTGCCAGCAGGGCAAAGGGTGATATGGCGCGGTTCGGGTGCATGTCGGCTCCGGGTGAGCGGGCCTAGCTATAAAGGCGCACGATCCATCCGGCGAGCGCGAGGTAGGGGCCGAACGGCAGGGCCAGGGCCGCCGTGACTTTCCGGCCCATGAACGACAGGACGCACGCGGCGGCCAGGCCGGCGATGGCGGCGTCCAGCACGATCGGGCCGAGGCCGGCCAGGCCGGTCCACGCACCCAGGGCGGCAAGCAGCTTCGCATCGCCCTCGCCCAGCCCATCGCGCCCGCGCAGGCGCCGGTAGACCAGAGCCACAGCCGCGAATGCCGCATAACCCGCGACCGCCGCCAGGGCGTGGTCGGTCGCGACAGCCGGCTCGTCATGCCAGGCCAGGATGAGCCCGGCAGGGATCAGCGGCAGGGTCAGCACGTCCGGCAGGCGGAAGCTGAGCGCGTCGATCCAGCCTAGCGTCAGCAAGGTCCAGCCGAGCGCGCAATCGGACCAGGCCCGGTCCGGGTCGGCCCAGACGGCCCAGGCCGCGACCGCGACCGCTGCGACCTCGACCTGCCAATGGAACGCGGCGATCGGCGCCGTGCAGCGTCGGCATCGGCCCCGCTGGATGGCGTAGCTGAGCAACGGCACGAGTTCGATGGCGCGCAGCGGCGCGCCGCATGCCTCGCAGACCGACCGGACCGCCACGACAGGACGCCCTGCTGGGAGCCGGCGCACGAGGACGCCCGCGAAGCTGCCGATGAAGGGCGCCAGCAGCAGGAGCAGCCAGGTGGGCGGAGTCTCGGGCCAGGCCATGGTAGATCCCTACGGCGCGTCGCCGTCTACCCCGGCGCGCCCGCTTGCACCAAATGGGACAGGGAGGGCCGTTCCGGCGGGAGCCGGTTTCTGCGGCGCCGCGAGCGCCCAAACCCCGCAGTTCCGCTCTGATGGCCTCGACGCACCCCGGGCCCCTCCGTTCCAGGGAGGGGAGAAGAGAGGCGCCGGCTTCGAGCGATCGCCCTACCGTCCATGCGGCAGGGCTTGAGTTGCGGCCCGAACCCGTGGATGACGGCGCCATGCGCGCACCGGCACGAACCGCAGTCCTGGCGACGAAGGCCCTGTCCGGCGCGGCCGTGCTGGCCCTGGTGGCGCTGGCCGGGTGCGAGAAGGTCGAGACGCCGGCGCTCGAGGCGCTGCCGGAGCTGCCGATCGGCGCCGTCGCGACTCCGCGCGTGAACGGGCCGGTCGGTAGCACCGACAGCGTCACTCCGGCCCAGGTCTCGATCGGCCAGGGCCGCAATATCGCACTGCCGCCGGACGCGCCCTCGGGCGGCGGCGACATCACGCTGAACTTCGTCGACACCGACATCCGCGAGGTGGTGGCGCAGGTGCTCGGCACCGTGCTGCACGTGAACTTTACGATCGACCCGTCGATCCGCGGGACCGCGACACTGCGGACGGTGAACCCGGTCAGCCGGGCGCAGGTGCTGCCGGCGCTGAATGCCGTCTTGGCGCAGAACGGGGCCGCGATCACCCAATCGGCCGGCCTGTATCGGGTCGTGCCCAGCGCTGCCGCGGCCGGCGCGGCGGGGCAGGGCACGCTGATCCCGCTCCGTTACGCCTCGGCCACCGAGCTGGCCAAGCTGCTGCAGCCCTATGCGGCGCCGAACGGGCGAGTGCTCGCCGATGCGGGCAGCAACGCCGTGTTGATCGGCGGCGACGCGGCGACACGGGACGCGCTCGTCTCGTTGGTGCAGGCGTTCGACGTGGACGTGCTGGCCGGGCAATCCTACGCGCTGCTGCCGGTGACGTCCGGCGGCGCCAAGGACTTCGCGACCGCGCTGTCCGACGCGTTCCGCAGCGGCAATGGCGGGTCGCTGTCCGGCGTGGTCCGGGTGGTGCCGATGGAACGGATCAACTCCGTGCTGATCACGTCCTCGCAGCCGCGCTACATCGACGATGCGCGCCGAGTTTATGCGCTGATCGAGCGGCAGCGGCGGCAGACCGTGCGGGCCTGGAACGTCTACTATCTGCAGAACAGCCGCAGCAACGATATCGCCTACACGTTGCAGCAGGCGTTCACGCCGAACCACGTGACTGCGACGCCCACGCCGCGGCGCGTCGGCTCGACGGCGCCCGGCCGGGGCAGCAGCTCGTCGGGGTTCAACCAGGGCAGCAACGGCGGAGGCTCGGCCGGTCTGGGCGGTGGCGGTGGCGGCCTGGGCGGTGGCAGCCTGGGCGGTGGCAGCCTGGGCGGCGGTGGCCAGGGCGGTGCCGGCAGCCTGGGCGGCGGTGGGCTGGGCGGCGGCGGGCTGGGCGGCGGCGCGCAGCAGACGGGTATCGGTCAGGCGGATCCGTCGCAGAACCCGGCCAACCCGTTGCTCGGCGGCCTTGACCCGACCTCTGCGGCGGGCCCGGCAGGAGCGGACGATGCCAACAGCATCAAGATTATCCCGAACCTGCAGAACAACGCCGTGCTGATCTATGCCACGCCGCAGGAGAAGGACACGATCGAGGCGATGCTGCGCAAGATCGACATCCTGCCGCTGCAAGTCCGGATCGACGCGACGATCGCTGAGGTCGACCTGAACGACAACCTGTCCTACGGCACGCAATTCTTCTTCAAGGCAGGCGGCATCAACGGCGCGCTCAACTTCAGCCCGGCCGGCACCGCAGCCGGCGCGTTCGCCTCCGGTTTTCCCGGCTTCGTGCTCAGCGGGCCCAACAACGGCAACGCCGCGCTGAACGCGCTGCAGTCCGTCACCAAGGTGAACGTGCTGTCCTCGCCGCAGGTGCTGGTGCTGGACAACGAACCGGCGCGGCTGCAGGTCGGCAATCTGGTGCCCTACCTCACCAGCAGCTCGCAGAGCCAGATCACGTCGAACGCGCCGGTCGTGAACTCGATCGACTACCGCGAGACCGGGGTCATCATGGAGGTGACGCCGCGGGTGAACAGCGGCGGACTGGTCACGCTCGACATCTCGCAGGAGGTGAGCGACATCGACACCGCCGCAACCCAGAACAGCGCGATCCAGTCGCCGACCTTCCTCGAGCGGCACGTCAGCTCGCGCGTGGTGGTG
This sequence comes from Acetobacteraceae bacterium, assembly GCA_965213855.1. GTDB lineage: Bacteria > Pseudomonadota > Alphaproteobacteria > Acetobacterales > Acetobacteraceae > JBBROS01. Next base: position 641,434 of record CBDCAA010000008.1, read on the forward strand.
CAGGACGGGCAGACGGTCGGGCTGGCCGGGCTGATCCGGGACAGCTCGTCGCGGGTCAACAGCGGCATCCCATGGCTGAAGGACATCCCGGTGCTGGGCTTCCTGGCGGGCAGCCAGTCGAACACGCGGGCGCGGACGGAGCTGCTGGTGCTGATCACGCCGCATGTCGTGCACGACCAGCGGGACGCGCGGGCGCTGACCGAAGATCTGCGCGACCAGCTGATCAACGCCGCCCGGGTGCCGCAAGAGCTGAACCCGGCGCGCCCGAGCGGGTCCGAGGACCCGCAGCGCCGCATCCGGCGGGGGCTGACGCTCGAGCATTGATGGCGCGGGCCGCGCGGCAGCTGGGGCTTGCCGCGGCCGGGGTTCTCCGCTGAATTATCCGCCAAGAACAGGCCGCCCCACCCGACCCGGGTCCGGGGCGACCGCATTCGGGAGGACTGTCCTTGATCGATCGGCGTCATCTGGCGGGGGCCGCTTGCGCCGCCGCGATCCTACTGGCCGGGCCCTGCGCCCGGGCCGCGACCTTCACCGTCTCCGCCGCAGGCACGATCGACAGCGGGCTCGACACGAGCGGCCTGTTCGGCGCGGCGAACGGCAACCTCGCCGGGCTGGGCTTCTCCGAGGTGCTCGCCTTCGACCAGCCCGGCAGCAGCAGCTTCAATAGCCCGTCCGACACGACGAACACGGGCACCAGCACCGGCCGCGTCACCGTGACCGTGGGTGGGGTGACGTTCACGGCGCCGTTCGTCGAGTCGTTCTCCTCCTACATCGAGGAGACCCCGTTCGAGCTGTTCTCGTCCAACGTCGGCGACAACGGCAGCGCGACCGAGTCGCTGAGCGCGACCGTGGCGCTGCAGGCGGCCGGCCCTGCGTTCCCGGTCAACCTGTACCGCCCGTTCAGCTACACGGCCCGGCCGGCCGACGCCGGGCTGAACGGCGGGATGGTGCAGTTTGCGGTCAGCGACACCGGCATCGACACGAGCTTTTCCGCGACCCCCTCCAGCATTGCGCTCGCCGTGCCGGAGCCGGGATCGCTCGTCTTGCTGGCAGGCGCGATCGGGTTCGCCGTACGCCGCCGCCGCGCCTGACCGGAGATCGGGGAATGTCCATGCGAATCACCATCGGCTTGCGCACCGCGCTGCTCGCCTCCGCTGCCGCGGCGGCCATCGCCCACCCCGCCCATGCCCAGAACGCGTGCGACCCGCGCGTGTATGGCGCAGCCAACGACGGCGTGACCGACAACACGGTCATGATCCAGGACGCGATCGACGACTGCGCGGCCGGCGGCGGCGGGATCGTGCCTATCAGCGGTGGCGGCGTTTACCTCACGGGCCCGATCATGCTGCGCAGCCACATCCACCTGCAGGTGGACGGCGGGACGACGCTGAAGAACATCGCCGACCACAGCCGATACCAGCCGGCCTTCATCGGCTATCCCTTCCAATTCCAGAACGACCCGGCGGTGACCGGCACCGGCCCCACGCTGCCGGGCCTGCCCGAGGCGATGATCTCGGCCAACGGCGCCGATGACGTCGGCCTGTTCGGGCCCGGCACCATCGACGGCAGCGGCAACGACCCGGCCACGTCGGCAACCCCCGACAACCCGCAGCAGCTCAGCTGGTGGACGCTGGCCAACAACACGAAGGCGGCGAACCCCACGAGCTACCCGGGCTTCCCCGACATCCCGACCAGCAACGGCCTGCCGCGCCCATGGCTGGTGGAGTTCTACAACTCGACGAACGTGCAGGTGCGGAATGTCACCCTGACGAACTCGCCGATGTGGCACCTCGGCCTGCGCTACTGCACGGGCGTGACGCTCGCGAACTACACCGTCAACACGTCGTCGACGTCGCCCAACACGGACGGCGTGGACCTGGTCGGGTCGCAGACCGTGACGATGGCGGGGCTGACGATCGCGACCGGCGACGACAATGTGGCGATCAAATCCGGCCTGCCGGGTGTGCCGGCCGGCTCCTACTACGCGGCGCCCTACAACCTGCCGCGGATCCCGACCAGCGGGGTAACGATCGTGAACGGCAAGTTCGGCAGCGGCCACGGGCTCTCGGTCGGCAGCGAGACGGTCAACGGCATCCAGCATATCCGCGCGACCAACATCAGCTTCGCCGGCACCGATAACGGCTTCCGCATCAAGACCGGGCGGGACCGGGGCAACCAGATCTTCGACATCGTCATGACCAACCTGACGATGGTCGACGTGCCGGTCCCGCTCTCGCTCAGCGACTACTACCCGACGGTGCCGACCGCGACCCAGGGCGACATCCCGCAGACGACGACCGCGGAGCCGTTCACGCACGACATCACCATCACCAACCTGACCGCGACCAATCCCGGGACCGTGCGGGCCACGTCGACGACCGGCGGGCTGGTGCTGGGCTTGCCGGAATCGCCGATCTACAACCTGACGCTGAACCATGTGCACATCACCGCGGCCAAGCCGACCTACATGCGGCTGCGCAACATCACGACCAGCACGTGCAACGACGTGGTGATCAAGCCGCTGAACGCCGGGTCGCCGAACAATGGCGCGACGTTCGACAACGAGGGCGGGGTGGTCGGCAACACCGGCTGCGGGGGGAGCTAGAGGAGTGGTCCAAATCCGGCATTTGCTGATTGCCTGCGTCGTCGCCTGCGGCGCGGGGGGCGCGCTGGCCCAGGGGCCGGCGGTGCCCCAGGCCGCACCCATGCCGAAGCGCTACCCGCAGCCGATCCGGGTGGGCAGCATCATCGGCCAGGATTTGCTGCAGCCGGTCGAGGCGCAGCCGGTGCTCGGCCACATCCAGGCCGTGCGGCAAGGCCCCGATGGGGCGGTCACGGTGATCGTCATGCTGGGCAGCATCCTCGGGACCGGCCTGAGCACCGGAGGCCGCACCGTGGCGCTGCCGTCCGATATGGTCGCCTATCTCGGTCCGCAACTGGCCTTGACGGGCTACACGCCGGAGCAGTTGCGCAACCTGGCGGCCGCGCCGGATGGGCCCGATTTGCCCCCCGACGCGGTCGTGCCGCTGCCGATCACCAAGCCATTCCACTGATCTAGCCCGGCAAGACACCCTTCCCGCCAGGCGGAAGGGGCCTTGGCCGTTACTGGAGGACGATCTCCACCCGGCGGTTCTGCGGTTCGCGCACGCCCGGACCCGTCGCGACCAGCGGCCGGCTGAAGCCGAACCCCTGGGTGGTGATCGCCGCCTGCGGCACGCCGAGCCGCACCAGCTCGGCCGCCACGTTCTGCGCCCGGCGGACCGAGAGGCCCTGATTGTAGCGGGCCGTGCCGGTCGTGTCGGTGTGGCCCGAAACCATGATGCGCGTGACCGCGACCCGCGTCGTGGCCTGTGCGGCCTGTGCGATGATCTGGCGCGCCCGATCGGTCAGGTCGCTCCGGTCCCAATCGAAGAACACCAGGTAGGTGCGGGCGCTTTCGGCTTGCGGGACCGGGGCGGGCGCGACCTCGACGGGCGGCGGGGCGGCGTTGAACGCATACCGCAGGCCGACCGAGACGGTGTGGTTGTAGTCGGCGTTCTCGCGGATGCGCGCGCTGGTGACGGTGTTGCCGGCGAAGTACTGGCCCTTGAACACCAGCGGGCCCGGGACGCTGCTGAAGCGGTAGTCGAGCGTGGCGGCGAGGCCGGGGACGGCCGCGATCGGATAGGCGAGGCCGATGATCGCCTGGTAGGCGAAGTTGCCGTCCGTGCCGGTGCTCCGCAGCAGCGACTGGTTTCCGGTCACGAAATTGACGTTGTGGTTCACAGCCTGCAGATAGCCGGCGCCGATGCCGACGTAGGGCGTGATCGGCGTGTCGACGCCGAAACGCGCGAGGTCGACGTCGTAGAGGACGTTGAGGAAGCCGCCGTATTTCTGCCGTTCACCGGTCACGGTCGTGCTGGACGGCGTGAAGGTGCCGCCGCCAAAGGCGTTGCGGTTCGTCAGCGACCCGACGCGCGACAGGTTATTGTCGAAATACGTGCCCTCCAGCTCGGCCCGGAAGCCGTTGCCGAAGCCGTAGCCAACATAGGCCCCCGTGCGGAACCCGGTGTCGTAGCGCTCCCGCGTGTTGCCCAGGTTGATCGCGGTGTTGCCGAGGCGCACGCGGTTGACCTCCGAGTCCTGCTCGAAGTTGGCGCCGGCCAGCCCACCGACATACAGGCCGGTGATCGTCTCGGCATGCGCCGCTGCCAACGCAGCGAACGGGGCGGCCAGAACGGTCGCAGCGAGCAGCATGGGTCGTAATTTCATCATTGATCCTCGTTCATTCGTCGGCAAACGGCCGTGTCGCACTGCAGCACGGACGACGACGTATGAACGGACGACACCACCAAAGTTCCAGTGCACGTTCTATCGAATCCTGACAACAATAGCGAGCTGTGGCGTAAAACCCACAGGTAATGACGCCAACATTAACTCGACGTATGGTTAGCTCAACAGGGCGTGATTTGAGTTTCGTGTCTGCGCCAAGCGCTCGGGTTGCCTCACAGGCTCGTGTCTTCTGTCGGCTTTCTTTCGGTGGAGCATCGGGGAAGGCGGCCCGGGCGAAACGTTTTGTTAACCTTCTTCCCTCATCATCGAGGGGACGTAGAGAAACGGGGCCGGCAATGAACGGGCAGACACGGTTTTCCTCGGTGCTCAGCGACGGCCTCGTCCCGCCCTCGGTGTTGGGAACAGCGATGTTGACCGCAGCCGCCTATCGCGGCGTGCCCCTGGACGAACTCGGGCGGCTCATCGTCGACGTGGACCGTCATCCGGCCGCACGATCGTTCGATCAGTCGATCTTGCGCCAGTTGGCGCGCCACCCGGAGGATGCGATGGGCTTGCAGCGCATCGCGCTCGACCGCTCGGTGCTGTTCCGGGTCGACGCCGCACGGCGCGCGGAGATCCGGCTTCTGGCCATCATGGCGCCCGGCGACTTGATGGTGAACACACCCCTGGACTTCATCACGACCCATCTCGACGTCCAGCTGGACATCCTGTTCCTGGTGCCCGGCCGGCCGCTGCCCGCGGTGCTTCCCGACCATGACATCGCGTTCATGGCCATCAGCGAGGCGGACCCGGCCATGCTGCTGCGCCTGCGACATCTTTGCGCGCTATGGCCCCGCCCGATCCTGAACCATCCGGTGGCACTTCCAGCCCTCGCGCGGACCCGGCTGCCCGGTCTGCTGGCCGACGTACCGGGCCTGTATTGCCCCCCGGCGGTCGAGGTGAACCTTTCCCACTTGCGGGCCATGGCCCAGGACCCACGCGTCCTGCAGGACCTGCTGCCATCGGCCGAATTCCCGATCTTGGTCCGCCCGGCCGGGTCGCACGCCGGGGCCGGCCTGGTTCGGCTGGATGATGCGCCCGCTCTCGCCCGGCATCTTCCGCATGCCCCCGCCACCGCCTGCGTCACGCCGTTCGTGGATTACCGCTCGACCGACGGCTGGTATCGCAAGTACCGGGTGATGTTCATCGATCGCACCCCTTACCTTTGCCATCTGGCGGTCTCGGCGCACTGGATGGTGCATTATCTCAATGCGGGAATGACCGACTGCGCATCCAAGCGCGCGATGGAGGCTGAAGCCATGGCCGGGTTCGAGGCGGGGTTCGCGCACCGCCATCAGGCCGGCTTCGCCGCCCTCTGCGACCGGCTCGACCTGGATGTGTTCTCGATCGATTGCGGCGAGTTGCCGGACGAGCGCCTGGTGGTGTTCGAGGCGGATACCGCGGCCATCATCCACGCCATGGATGCCCCGGACGTCTTCCCCTACAAGCCGGCGCAGATGAGGCGCGTGTTCAGCGCGTTCGGTGACCTGCTTCATCGGCGGACTGGTCTGGCGACCAGCCTGTCGTAAGCGTGCAGGCCCCCTGCCGTCCGACGCCGTCGTGCAGCCCGTCCGGAAGCTGCCTCTCTCGGCGGCAGCGCGAGGGTCGTGTGGGCGTACACCGGGCAGAGACGGGTGCATTGCTGCAGATACGGGGCCGTCCCATGCCGTCCGTCGTTGACCGGCTTGTGTCGGCGCACTCTACTGCCAGGCGCGGGCGATAGACCCGGCCGCGGCTCGCGGCGACCAATAGGGTGGAGCGACCCGACCCTGGTGCCATCCACGTCGGACGGCCCGACCGTTGAAGGCGACCCGTGCCAAACCCGACCGCTCCCAATCGATCCGCGACGTCCGGCCGCAGCCTGTAAAGGGACCGCATCATGCAACTCGGCGTTTTCATCCCCATCGGCAACAACGGCTGGCTGATCTCGACGACGTCGCCGCAATACATGCCGAGCTTCGACCTGAACAAGACGATCGTCGAGAAGGCCGAGCGGTTCGGCTTCGACTTCGCCCTGTCGATGATCAAGCTGCGCGGCTTCGGCGGCCCCTCGGAATTCTGGGACCACAACCTCGAATCGTTCACCCTCATGGCCGGCCTCGCGGCGGTGACCACCCGCATCAAGCTGTTCGCCACCATCGGCGTGCTGACAATGCCGGCGCCGATCGTGGCGCGCATGGCCGTGACCATCGACAGCATCAGCCATGGCCGGTTCGGCATCAACATCATCTCCGGCTGGCAGGAGAAAGAGTACTCGCAAATGGGCATCTGGCCCGGCGATGAGCACTACCAGAAGCGCTACGAATACTGCGAAGAATATGTCTCGATCATGAAGGAGCTGTGGGCGACCGGCCACTCCGACTTCAAGGGCGAGTTCTTCAAGATGGACGATTGCCGCTGCAGTCCGCTGCCAACCGCGCCGATCACCATCGTCTGTGCCGGCCAGAGCGACCGGGGCGTCAAGTTCGCGTCGGAGTATGCCGATTACAACTTCATCGCCAGCAACGGGCTCAACGCGCCCGGCAATGTCGCGAAGATCGTCGACCGGCTGGTGCTGGAGAACCAGCGCACCGGCCGCACCTGCGGCGCTCTCGTGCTGATCATGATCATCGCCGATGAGACCGATGCGGCGGCCGAGGCCAAGTGGGAGCACTACAAGGCCGGAACGGACTATGAAGCGCTGGCCTGGCGAGACGGTCAGGCCAACAATGACACGGTCAAGGATCCGCAATCGGTCGCCGGACGGTTCAGCCTGTCGACGATGAAGAAGCTGCCGACCAACCAGGGCGTGCTGGTCGGTTCCTATGCGAAGGTGGCAGCCCTGCTCGACGAGCTTTCGGAGGTCCCGGGGGTGCAGGGGGCGATGATGACGTTCGATGACTTCGTCATCGGCATGGAGCAGTTCGGCACGCGCATCCAGCCGCTGATGAAGTGCCGGAGCAATCTGCAGGTCGCAGCATAGGGGGCGTGATCATGACGATTAAGAGGATCAGCAGGCGCGGCGTGTTGTCGGCCGCGGTGGGCGCGGCGGCAGGGTCAGGGGCGATTACTGGCTTTCCGACCATCTGGGCGCAGAACATCAAGGACGTGGAGATCCGGCACGCCGGGCAACCGGTGACGGTGTTGACCCAGATCGGCGATCAGGCGACCAAGGATTTGGGCTTCAAGGTGACGATGCAGGCGTCCGAGAACGCCGACCTGATCAACCGCTACCTGACGCAGTCCGCCAACATCGACGTGGGCGACGTGAGCCTCGCCTACATGAAGTATCTGATCGGCCGCAACATCCTGCAGACGATCCCGGTCGAGAAGTTCAAGAACTGGGACTCGACCCTGCCGCTGTTCACGAAAAGCGTCTATCCTGACGGACGCAAGGCGAGCACGCAGGGGATCGCGCCCTATAAGGTCATGTATGCGACGGACGCGAGCGGCTCGAAGGCCGCGCCCGTGCCGACCGAGTTCCTGAACGGCGTGCCGACGATCACAAATGGCGACACGCTCGGCATCCGCCCGGACCTGACGGGCCGCCCGATCACGAGCTGGTCGGACCTGCTCAGCCCGGAGTTCAAGGGCAAGGCGGCGCTGCAGGACAACCCGACGATCGGCGTGATCGACGTCGCGATGGCGCTCGAGGCGCGCGGCGACATCAAGTATGCCGACAAGGGCAACATGACCAAGGAGGAGATCGACAAGACGATCGCCCTCATGATCGACACCAAGAAGTCGGGCCAGTTCCGCAGCTTCTGGGGCTCGTTCGACCAGTCGGTGAACCTGATGGCCTCGGGCGAGGTCGTCATCCAGTCGATGTGGTCGCCCGCCGTCACCGCCGTCCGCAGCCGCGGCATCCCCTGCGTGTTCCAGCCGCTGAAGGAAGGCTACCGAGGCTGGGGCTACATGATGGGGTTCATGAAGCATCTCACGGGTCTGCAGCTCGACTGCGCCTATGAATACCTGAACTGGTACACCGCCGGGCATGCGGGCGCGATCATCGCGCGGGAGGGTTACTACTCGGCCCAACCGATGAACGCGAAGAAGTTCATGACCGAAGCCGAGTGGGACTACTGGTATGGCGGCGAGCCGGCCGCCGAAGACATGAAAGACCCGTTCGGCCGGCTGATGGAGAAGGCCGGCCGTTCGCGCGACGGCGGCTCGTTCGACGAGCGGATCGGCAACATCGCGGTCTGGAACTCCGTCATGGACGAGGACCGCTACCTGACCCGGCGCTGGAACGAATTCATCAGCGTCTGATGCCGCCGCGAAACGCGATGGCGCCCGTGGCCGTGAGCGCCATGGAGGCGGCCGGCCCGGTCCAGGCCGCGCCGGCCGCCCGGCGCCCCGGTGCGAAGCCCTGGCTCGTGTCCTGGGTCCAGGTCGCCCCGCTCGCGCTCATCCTCGGCGTCCTGTTCGTCGCGCCCACGGTCCTGTTCCTCGTGATCAGCTTCTGGGACTACGACCGCGTCGGCATCTACCCGGCCTTCTTGCTCGACAACTACCACGACCTGCTGACCACCCCCGCGACCTGGCGCATCTACGTCAGCAGCCTGCGCTTTGCCGTCATCGTTTGGGCGATCACCTTGTTCTTGGGCTTCAACATCGCCCAGTTCCTGGTGTTCCACGTCCGCTCGGCCGCCATGCGCATGCTGCTGTTCCTCGCCTGCGCCATCCCATTCTGGACCTCGGGCATCATCCGCACGATCGCCTGGATCCCCTTCCTCGGCCGCAACGGCGCCTTCAACACGCTGCTGATGGATCTACACGTCACCGATCACCCGCTCGAGTTCCTGCTGTTCTCGGACTTTTCGGTGATCGTCACCTACGTCCACTTGAACACGCTGCTGATGATCGGCCCGATCGCCAACTCCATGTCCAAGATCGACCGCGCGCTGATCGAGGCCGCGCGCGACGCCGGGGCCAGCCGGCTGCAGACGCTCCGCCACGTCGTCATCCCGCTGTCGCGCACCGGCATCGCGTTGGGGTCGATCCTGGTGTTCACCCAGGTCATCGGCGACTACTTCGTCGTCAAGCGCATGAGCGGCGGGCAGAGCGCCTCGATCGTCTCGGCGCTGTCGACCGAGATCCAGGCGATGCAATTCCCCCCCGCGTCCGCCAGTGCGGTCGTGCTCGTGCTGTTCGTCGCGGTGGTGGTCGCGGTGATGATGCGGGTGGTCGACGTGCGGAAGGAGCTGGTCAGTTGAGCGCCATTTCGCGGGCGCCGGTGCGGGAGGCGCGTCCGTTCACCTTCTACCTGCTCGCCGGGTTGATGGGCCTGTTCCTGCTGTTCCTGTACGGCCCGATGCTGATCATCTACCTGCTGTCGTTCCAGGGACCGACCGGGGGTGTCACGTTCCCGATGGTGGGCGTGTCGACCAAGTGGTTCCAGGACATCCTGAAACCGGGGCAGATGGCCAACATCCCCGTCTCGTTCGGCCGGTCCGTGGCGCTTGCGCTCGTGGTCAGTGCGCTCACGGTAGTCATCTCGGTCGCCGCCGGGCTCGGCTTCCGGCGTCGTTTCCCGGGGGCGGGGCTGCTGTTCTACGTGGCGATCGCCAGCCTGGTCATGCCGAGCCTGCTGGTGGGGTTCGGCATCGGCCTCGGCTTCCAACTGTTCGGCCTGCCGCAGGGGCTGTGGACATCGGCGCTCGGCGCCCAGCTTACCTGGACCTTGCCGTTCGGGCTGTTGACGATGTTCGCCGTCGTCGCCCGCTTCAACCGCAGCTACGAGGAGGCCGCGACCGACCTCGGCGCCTCGCCCTGGCAGCGGCTGCGCTTCGTGACCTTGCCGATCCTGGCACCCGGGATCATCGGCGTCGCCGTCGGCGCGTTCACGCTGTCCTACGACGAGTATGCGCGCACGACCTTGACCATCGGCAGCCGGAACACGCTGCCGCTCGAGATCTATGCGTTGATCTCGAGCGACAGCACGCCGGTGCTGTTCGCGATCGGCACGGTCACGACGGCGGTCTCGTTCGTGCTGATCGGCCTGACGATGGCCGCCGTGCTGCGGATGCAGCGCCGGCGCGCCGGCTGAGCCTCAGGGGGGAATGATGGACGCGCGCTACGATGTGGAGCTGGTCGACGTCGTCAAGCAATATGGCGGCACCGTCGCGGTCGACGGCATCTCGTTGCGGGTGCCGAAGGCCAGCTACTGCTGCCTGCTCGGCCCGTCCGGCTGCGGCAAGACCAGCACGCTGCGTATGATCGCCGGGCACGAGGCGATCACGGCGGGCGACGTGCTGATCGACGGCCGGAACGTGACCGGAGAGCCGCCGGTGAAGCGCGGCACGGCCATGATGTTCCAGAGCTATGCCTTGTTCCCGCACCTGAACTGCCTCGACAACGTCGCGTTCAGCCAGAAGATGCGCGGCGTGGCCCGGCGCGAGCGAGAGGCCCGCGCGCGCGAGTTCCTCGATTTGGTGCAGATGGCGCCTTTCGCCGACCGCTTGCCGGCGCAGCTCTCCGGCGGCCAGCAGCAGCGGGTGGCGCTGGCCCGGGCGCTCATCATGCGCCCCCAGGTCCTGCTGCTGGACGAGCCGCTCTCGGCACTCGATCCGTTCCTGCGCACGAAGGTGCGGGAGGAGCTGAAGCGGCTGCAGCGCGAGCTGGGCATCAGCTTCATCCACGTGACGCACAGCCAGGACGAGGCGATGGCGCTCGCCGACCAGATGGTGGTGATGGATGGCGGCCGCATCAGCCAGGCCGGCACGCCGCGCGAGGTGTTCGACCGCCCGGCCAACCGCTTCATCGCCCGCTTCATCGGCGGCCACAACGTGCTCGACGGCCCCTCCGGCCCGATCGCCGTCCGGGCCGACCGCTGCCGCCTCGGCGCCGAGGGTCTTCCCGTCCAGGTCATCGCCGTCGAATACCAGGGCGCCGTGGTCCGGATCGCGTTGCGCACCGCCGCGGGCGAGGAGGTCTCGTCCGTCCTGCCAGACCACGCGTTCGACAGCTCACCCGTCGAGCCCGGCGCCGCAAGCCGCCTGGCCTGGTCCCAGGCCGACGAGCGCGCGTTGCAGGGCTGACCGTCGCGCCCGGTTCAGCGCCGGATGCCGCCCGCCTGCGCGTCGAACCAGGCGAAGGTCTCGGCCAGCGCCTCGCGCAAGGTGTAGCGCGGCTGAAATCCCAGCTCTCGTAGCTTGCTGACCTCGTAGGCGCGGAGTTTCTGGCCATCCGGCTTCGTGCGGTCCCAGTCGATCGGGCGCCGGTAGCCGGAGACGTCGCGGATCGTCTCGACCGCGTCGCGGATCGAGACCGCGCTGCCGGTCGCGAGGTTGATCGGGCCGCTGAACGATCCACCGATCATGCGCATCGCCCGGGCGGCATCCTTCACATAGAGGAAGTCGCGGTGCGGCGTGCCGGTGCCCCAGACCGTGACGACGCCATCCTCCTGCACCGCGCGGTGGAACTTGCTGATCAGGGACGGGATGACGTGGCCGTGCTTCTCATCGAACTTGTCGTAGGGGCCGAACAGGTTGGTGCTGATGCAGTAGGCGAAGTCCAGCCCCCATTGGTCCCGATAGGTCTCGAGCTGCGCCAGCATCGCCCGCTTGGCGTGCGCGTAGCCGGCCTCGGACGCGTGGGGCGGCCCGATCCAGACCTCCTCCTCCTTCATCGGCAGGCCGACCATGTCGGAGTAGATCGCCGCCGACCCCATCGCGACCACTTTGCGGGCGCCCGCCAGCCGGGCGGCTTCCACGGTATTCGTGTTCATCTGGATGTTGTCCAGGTAGGCCTGCCCCTGGGCGCGCATGTTGCCCATGATGCCGCTGACCCGGGCAGCGAGGTGATAGACGATCGTCGGCGCGTGGCGCTGGAACAGCGCGCAGGTCGCAGCGAAATCGGTCAGGTTCACGTCCTTGCTGCTGAGCGGGAAGACCTCCAGCCCGGCCTCGCGCAGCTCCTGCACCAGCGCCATCCCCATCAGCCCGGTGGCCCCGGTCACCAACACTCGCTCCATCCGACGCCTTCCCCGGTCTCACGCGATGCTCTGGTGCCCAAGCCGATCGAAGTCGATCGGAATGGGCACCAGCGTTGCAGTGATGCAAGCATCTTCATCCGACGGGTGACCCCGACCGGTCGGATGATGCTCTAGGCGGAGCAGAACACCATGTCCATCGAAGGGTTCATGTAGGCGACGGCGGTGGACACGTTGCTGACGACGTGCAGCAGGCACTCGCACCGGGCCATGGTGTAGGCGTCGCGTACGACCTCCCACGCCATGCGCGACGACCAGTGGCGCGGGTCGGCGGCGACGAGGTGCTGAAGCTGGTGCCCTTCGCTATTCTTCTCGTCGGCGCTCAGCGCGTCGAACGCCGCGTCCTCGTCGGCGCGGGTGCGGCGCACGTCGTCGTAACAGCACACCCGGTCGCCGAACGCCGCGCGGAAGCGGCGGACCACCTTTTCCTGGTCGGTGGCCAGGAACACCGCCCAGTCCGGGCCGTCGATATCCACGCCGCGGGCGCGCACCTGGTCGTGGATGGCGGTGATGTAGGCCTCGGTATGGGCGATGACGGCGCCGGGTTGCTCGACCGTGTGGCTCGGGTGACGGACGTGGGCGCCGATGAGGCAGGGTGCACCCAAATGCCGGGCCGCAAAGGCCTCGATCTCGGCCGATAGCTCGGGGCGCAGGTGCACGTGCTCGCGGAAGGCGCGGTAGTATTGGCGGCGGAAGGCCGTGAACTCGGCGCTTTGATACAGCTTGTATGCGTGCACGTACGTCATCAGCGGCTCGCGGTTCTCGTTGTGCCGAAAGAACGGCGCTTCCGCATGCCGCCACAGCCAGGCCGGGTCCTGCATCTCGGCTTCGGTGGCGCCGAACAGCGGCTGGAACAGCTTCAGCCAAAGATTGCCGTCGCCGGGCTGGCCATAGCAGAAGCTGGTCGCCTTGCCGCCGATCCGTTCGTTCAGCCGGTCGACGTCCCAGTCGGGCAGGACGGCATGGCAGCGGTCCTCCCGCTGCTGCCAGACCAGATGGCTGATGAATGCGTTGAAAATGGAGAAGAACCCGGCGTCGTAGGCTGCGCACACGTGCCGGCGAATGCCGTCGATCACATCGGCGCGCCGCCCCAGCCGCGACTCGACCACCGCCTCGAACGCTGGCGGCACCTGCACGTGGATCGGCTTCGGACCGGCCCGGAACCGGGCGATGCTGGGGTCGATCAGCGCGCCGACGGAGGCGGTCAGGCGCGAAAACGACCAATTTCGTGCGCGGTCCCGCCGCGCCTGCGCCGTCATGTTGAAGGGATCGGCCGCCAGGAACGACAACGCCGTTTCCAGTGCGTCCGCAACGGCCGAGGCGCTGACAGCGGGCTGTTCGCCGAAGGCCAGATTGTCGATTTCCGGATAACGGGCCGGCACCGCGATGTCCGGCCGCACCAGGAACACCCCGGGCGGTCCAACCAGGTCCTGATGGCCGCCCACGTCGGAGGCGACCACCACCTTGCCCATCGCCATCGCCTCACGCGGGCCGATGCTGTAGCCCTCGCCGTGCGAGCAATTGACGAACACGTCAAAGCTGTCGATCAGCGCATTCTTCTCGGCGTCATCCAGCGCGCCATGGGAGATGCGGATGTTGGTCGCGCCCCGCCGCTCGGCCAAGGCGCGCACCCGCTCCAGCGTCCGCCCGATCGCCAGGTTGCTGTGCAGCACCAGCTCGACATCGGGTCGGTCGGCGTAGCGGCTGAGGAACGCCTCGGCCAGCACCTCGACGCCCTTGCGGGGGTGGAACGCGGCGACGCAGCCGAACCGGGTCAGGGCATTCCGGACCGCGAGCGGTCGGGCGAGCAGCGCGTCGAGGTCGACCGGGATCGGCATGCAGGCGATCGGCGTGGTCACGTCGTTGGCACGCGCGGTCTCCAACAGATGCGGGCTGGCGGCCAGAACGAGGTCGAAATGCTCGTTCAGCAACGTCGCCCACCGTGGGGGCAGCTTGTCGGAGTCGTAGACTAGCCACGCGTATTTTAGGCTGTCGGGCGGCACCAGGGTGTAGTTGAAATCGTCGACGCCGTTCCAAAGCACGTCGCAGAACACGCTTGCCTTGATCCGTGCCGGGTCCTTGCACACCGGCAGCCGCCGCCCGTTCGGCAGTACGATGCTGTCCAGTGCCCGCTGGTGCGGTTCGGTCGGCAAGAAGCTGACGGCGTAGTTCCGGGCCAGCAGCTCGGCCGTGGCGTAGCCGATCGAGCCGATCCCCGACTGGAACGAGGTTCGGCCGACGACGCAGATCTCGGCGCCGCCATTGCTGAAATCGAACATGGTTAAGCCCGACGCTCGAGCATCCGGACCAGGACGCGCAGCGGCCGGGTAAGCCGCCACGAGGTGCTGCGTCGCACCGCGTCGTGCCACTCCTGATGATGGCGCGCCTCGCGCATCGCCGCCGCGTGGGCTGCGGCGGCATGTTCATGCAATGAGACCGCGGCGTCCCGCGACGACTGGAGCGCCGCCAGCTGTGCCCGCAGGTCCGCCTCCCTCGCATCGCGCTCCTCGGACTCCGTCACCCGCCAGCGCTCATGTTCCTGGAGGCGGGTCAATTGCTCGGTCAGTGTCTGGCGCACGACGACCAGCTCGGCCGCATGCCGGTTCGATTCGAACAATTCCTGCGCCCAGCCGTCGCGCTCGAAGTTGGCGCGGGCGGCCTGCTCGCGAAGCGTGGCGACCTGAACGGCGAGGCTGGCGCGTTCGGCGTCTGCCGCCGCCGCGGCCGCGCGCGCGGCCGTGGCCTGCCGGGTTGCATCGTCGGCCCGGTTGCGCTCGCCCTCGATGGCGGTCTGGGCCGCATGGGCCACCCCCTGCGCGTGATCGGCGCGGGCCTCGGCGGCGGCCACGCGGGACTGTTCCGCGTCGACGGCCACCTGCGCCGCATGCAGCCGGCTTTGCGCGTAGTCCGCCCGGTCTTGGGCGGCATGCAACAGCTGGTTCAGCTCGGCCAGGTGCGCCGGGTCCGTCCCGGCTTGCCGCAGCGCTTTGACCTCCGCAGCGCTCTTGAAATTGTCGAACACGTTGGGTGGGAGCTGGAACGCAGGGCGAAGCTCCCGTTCGCGTTCCGCGGCGACGTAGAACCGGTTCAGGCCATCGTCATAGACAAAGGCGTATCTCGCCGACGTGAGCTCGTGCTCCCATGCGTCGTGGACTGGCAGGTGCTCGCGTGCGTCGCGTGACTCCAGCACGATGATCCAGGGCCGCCACCGGCCGAGATCGGCGCCGCGCAGGACATAGCCCTCGCCGCCCTCGGCATCGATCTTCAGGAAGTGGATGTCTCCGTCGACATGCGCGGCGCAGATCGCGGCCAAGGTCGTGACGGGGACACGCTGCTCCTGGACCGCCCATCCATCGGCCCTGTGCTGGGCGGCCAGAGCCGGGTCGAGCGTGCTCAACCCGTTTTCGTTGCCCACGACATACAGGCACGCCTCGGTTGCGGACCCGCCGACGGCGACGTTGAGGTTGACGTCCCGCGGCCGCGCAGCGACCAAACGCCCGTACGGTCCGGGCAAGGGCTCGATGTTGATGCCGCGCCAGCCACGCTCGTAGAACGCCAGCGTGACCGAGTCCGCGTCGGGCTCGGCGGCCCCGACGTCGATGTAGAAGCCGTGTTCGACGCCGCGCAGCGCGCGGCGGAGCATGACGTCCTCGAAGTTTTGCGCGTGCGACACGAACAGCCCGGCCTGCGAACCGGCGCCCATGTCCGACGTCGCCCCGGCCCCTCCCAACTTCGCATCTCCTTCTGGCGCCATGCCGAGCTCTTTTGCCTTTGCGGTGAAGTGGCGGTAGCGGCGGCTTGCTCTAACCCCGGGACGGTTGTGCCCCAACGTCAGAACCGGAACAACACGCCGTGATAAGCACCTGGCGACCGGTGCGCCGTGTCGACCGACACGAACTGGTCGGCGAATCGGGCGCCGAGACCCAGGCCCATCGCTTTCATGCCGTCCACACTGAAGTGGGTGATGTGCACGTCGTTGTCGTAGAACACGTCTGGCGGCATCTCGCCGGGGCCGGTTCCTGCGGTCCAGAGATATGGCCACTCGTTCCGGTGGATGAACGGAACGCTGAGGTAGATCGCCCCGTCCGGGTTCAAATGGTCGCGCATCGCGGCAAACAGGTCGCGCGGCGCTTCCAGATGCTCGAACACCATCACCGAGGCGATCAGGTCGTAGCGCCGATCATGCTCCGGCCCGAACAGGCCCAATTCGCAGGACAGGCCCAACTGGTCGCGGGCGAACTCGTGACACAGGGCATTGACCTCGAATCCGTAGCCGTCGCAGCCGTAGTCCCGCGCCGCCTTCAGGAACAAGCCGAGTCCGTGCCCGACCTCGCATACCGTACGGATGTGCGGCACCCGCGTCTTGATCTCGAGGAACAGCTGGTTCTGCAGCTTGTCATGGTGGTCCCGCTCGTTGAACAGGAACTCGAAATCGAACCGCTTCTGCTCGTCCGTCTCCCGGTAGGCGGAGCGATGATGGAAGGTGTGGCAGTCCAGGCAAACGAATTGCGGATAGTGCAGCTGAGTGCGCCGGCCGATGACGTCCTGCACGTAGGCTGAGTAGCGGCTGGCGCAGGCGGGGCAGGGCGGTCGTGCATCCATGGCGCGCTTAAACATGATTTCACGCGCGTGGATAGAGCACCGCCCCGGCGGCCTGGCCCGCTACCGCGCCGGCGCTCCAGCCTGGGAATAGGGATCGGCCTTGGCGAACGCCGGGAGCGCGTTGCAGCGCGCGACGATGCGGTCGACGGTCGGGATGCCAGGCACCTCGATCTTGAACACCTGCATCACGGCCGGAACGCTGGCCAGCACGATGTCGGCCATCGTCACTTGGTCCCCGTGGCAGTACTCGCCCGTCTCTGCCTCTCTCGACAAGCGCTGCTCCATCGCTTGCAGGCCGGTCGTAAACCAGTTCGTCTGCCAGGCCTTCCACTGCGCGGCATCAAACCCGGCATGGGCCGTGAGGTAGCCGCGGATGCGCGGCGTGACCAGCGGATGCGTGTCCGCGGCCAGCATCGAACACAGCGAGCGGACCCGGGCGCGCCCGCGCGCATCTTTGGGCAGGAGCGGCGGCGTGGGCACGAGCTCGTCGAGGAATTCCATGATCGCCAACGACTGCGTCAACGCCGGCTGCCCGTCCTCGACCAGCGCGGGAATGGCGCCCATGGGATTGATGGCGAGAAATGCGGCGCTGCGATGCTCGCCGTCGTCGATGCTGATGGTGCGCTCCTCGGCCACGATCTCCTTGAGGTTCAGCGCGACCCGCACCCGATAGCCGGCGGAGGTGCGCCAGTAGGCATAGAGCGCGAAGTGCGGAAGGTCGGGCATGGGGCGGCTCCGAGCGGCAGTGAGGGGTGGGCAGACCAGGGCGGTCAACCGGGGGCGATCGAACTGGGGCGGTCGAACTGGGGCGATCGAACTGGGGCGGTCGAACTGGAGCGGGCTTGGCTTTCCGCCCGCATGAGCCACTTTCGTATAACATGGACACCAGATTGGTCATGCCCTGATGGCATATCGGCAAACCGCCGGCGCCCCCCCGCTCTCGCTTGACAGCTTCGCCCGGCCCGTCAAACGGGCGATCGCGAAGGAGGTCGTCGCCCTGTTCAACGATCCGTCCCGCGGCGAGCGGCCGGTCGTTCGGCAGAAGGATGGCCTGTTCGGCCCCCGCTCGGTCGTCTGGCGCGTGCATGGGGACGTGACGTCGATGATGGTCGGCGGGGTAGCCGGGCTGATGCTGCAGATGCTGCACCCCGCCGTGCTGGCCGGCGTGTGGGACCATTCGAACTTCCGCGCCGACATGCACGGCCGGCTGCGGCGCACGGCGCGGTTCATCGCGCTGACGACCTATGGCGGCCAGGCCGAAGCGGAGGCTGTGATCGGCCGCGTGCGCCGTATCCACGACCAGGTCCGCGGCACGCTGCCCGACGGCACCCCCTACTGGGCGAACGACCCGGCGCTGCTTGCCTGGGTGAATGTGACGGAGGCGACCAGTTTCCTCCAGGGCTGGCTGCGCTACGGCGAACCGGGCATGGCCGGCGCCGACCAGGACCGCTACTTCGCCGAGATGGCCGTGGTGGCCCGCGCGCTGGGCGCCGACCCGGCGCCGACCAGCCGGGCGGAGGCGCGGCGGCTGATCGAGGCGATGCGCCCGCAGATGCTGTGCCGACCCCCGCACGCGGGAGGTCGCGCGGATCGTCATGACCCAGCCGGCCAAGACCCGGCTGGCCGAGCCGCTGCAGGCGCTGACGCTTGCAGGCGGGGCTGGACCTGCTGCCCGGCATGGGCACGCCGCATGCACGGCTTCCCGGACCCGGCGCTTGGCCGGCCGCTGGTCCGCGCCGGGACGCTCGGGATTGCGCGCACGCTGCGCTGGGTGTTCCAGTAGGACGGGAGCCGACCGCCAGCCAGGCTCTGCAGGAGCCGTCATGACGCTGCCCCGCGACCGCGCCCCGTTCTCCGCCATCGTCGACCGCCCGCCGCTGCGCCTGCCGGGCGGCGCCCGCATCGTCGTCTGGACGATCGTCAACCTCGAAGTGTGGGACATCGGGGCCCCAATGGCCCGGCAGATCCTGCCGGCGCCCACCGGCGTGCCGCTGCTGCCGGATGTGCCGAACTGGTCCTGGCACGAGTACGGCATGCGCGTCGGCGTCTGGCGCTTCTTCAAGCTGTTCGACCGGCTCGGCATCCGCCCGACCTTGTCGATCAACGCCCGCGTGACCGAGGATTACGAGCGGGTGGCCGCCAAGGCGCGCGACGCCGGGTGGGAGTTCATGGCCCATGCCTATGAACAAGGGCCCATTCACAAGATGGCCGACCAACGCGGCACGATCCACCGCTCGATGGATATCCTGGAGCGGTTCACCGGCACCCGCCCGGTCGGCTGGCTGGGCCCGGGACTGACCCAGACCTTCGACACGCCGGACCTGCTGGCCGAGGCCGGGGTGAAATACATCGGCGACTGGGTGTGGGACGACGAGCCGAGCACGATCGCCACGCGCCACGGTCCGCTGGTGACGCTGCCCTACACGGTCGAGCTGAACGATATTCCCACCATGATCGTGCAGCACCACGAGAGCCCCTACTGGGCGACCCGCTGCCAGGACATGTTCGACCGCCTGCACATGGAGGGCGCCGAGCGGGCCAAGATCATGGCCATCGCCATCCACCCCTACATCTCCGGCCAGCCGCACCGGATCAAATATCTGGAGCAGGTGTACGACTACTGCCGGCAGCACGAGGGTGTGCTGTTCATGAACGGGGCCGAGATACTGGACTGGTACACGGGCCAGACGCAGGACCAGGCGGCCCGTTGACCTTCTCGCCGCTCGATTCCGCATTGACCGGCCCGTTGCTGGCGACCGCCGGCATGCGGGCCTGCTTCGCCGACACGGCCCGGCTCGCGGCCATGCTGCGGGCCGAGGCGGCGCTGGCCCGGGCGGAGGCGGCGCTGGACCTCGTGCCCGGGGGACTGGCGGCGGCGATCGACGCGATCGACCCGGCCCGGCTCGACGCCGACGCCATCGGCCGCGAAACGGCGCTCGCGGGCGTGCCCACCATCCCCTTCGTGAAGGCGATCCAGGCGCTCCTGCCGCCGGAGCTGGAGCGCGCCTTCCACCGCGGCGCCACGACCCAGGACATCCTCGACACCGCCTTGGTCCTGCAATGCCGCGACGCCTTCGGGCTGCTCGCCACTGATCTGGCCGCCACCATCGACGCGCTCGTCGCCCTGGCGCTCGCCCACGCCGACACGGCCTGCGCCGGACGGACCTACGGCCAGCACGCGGCGCCGGTGACGTTCGGGTTCAAGGTGTCGGTCTGGCTCGGGGGCCTGAGCGAGGCGGCGGGACAGCTGCCGGACGTGCGCGGACGGTTGGGCGCGGCATCGCTGGCCGGGCCCGCGGGAACGTTGGCGGCGCTGCAGGGGCAGGGGCCGGCGGTGCTGGAGGGCTTCGCGGCCGCGCTTGGGCTGCGGGCGGACCCGATCGCGTGGCATGCGCGCCGCGGCCGGGTCGCGGCGGCGGGTGCCTGGCTGGCGGGCCTCATCGGCGCGCTGGCGAAGATGGCGACGGACGTGGCGAACCTGGCCTCGACCGAGGTCGGCGAGGTGGCCGAACCCTACGTGCCCGGCCGCGGCGGCTCCTCGGCGATGCCGCACAAGCGCAACCCGGTGTCGTGCACCGTCATCCTCGCCGCCCATGGCGCCGCACCCGGCCTAGCCGCGACCCTGCTCGGCGCGATGGCCGCCGCGCATGAACGGCCGGCCGGGGCCTGGCATGCGGAGTGGCACGCGCTGCCGGCCCTGTTCGGCCTCGCCTCCGGCGCGCTGCACGAGGCCCGGGCGCTCGCCGAGGGATTGGAGGTCGACGCCGGCCGCATGCACGCCAACCTCGGCCTGACGCGCGGCCTGCTGTTCGCCGATGCGGCGGCGGCGCTGCTGACGCCGTCGCTGGGCCGGGCCGCGGCGCATGCGGCGGTCGAGGACGCCGCGGCCGAGGTGCGGCGCTCGGGCGCGCACCTGTCCGAGCTGCTGGCCCACACCCATCCGGACGTGGACACCGCGCCCGCCTTCGATCTCGCCCCCGCCATCGCCGCCGCCGGCCCTTGGGTGGACCGCGCCGTGACCGAGGCGCGGCGGGTGCGACGCCTCTTGCAGGAGCAATGAGCGATGCCGCTGATCGACGCCAATGGCACAGAGCTGTTCTACGACCTGTCCGAGGCGCCGCCGGGCGCGCCGGCGGTCGTGTTCATCAACTCGATCGGCACGACGGTCGAGATGTGGGATGCGCAGGCCCGGGCGCTCGCCGGACAGTATCGCGTGCTGCGCTACGACGCGCGCGGGCATGGCCGCTCCCCGGTCATCGACGCACCCGCCACCATCGACACGCTGGCCGCCGACCTGGCCGGGCTGCTCGACGCGCTCGGGATCGCGCGCGCCCACGTCGTCGGCCTGTCGCTCGGCGGCATGACGGCGCAGGCGTTCGCGGCGGCGCATCCGCACCGTGTGCACGGGCTGGTGCTGATGGCCACCTCCGCCTATCTGCCCGGCGGTTGGACGGCGCGGGCCGAAACGGTACGCGCCGGCGGCATGGCGGCGATCGTGGACGCGGTGATGACGCGCTGGTTCACGCCCGCCTTCCACGCTGCGCCCGAGGCGGGAGCGCTGCGGCAGCGGTTCCTCGGCGTCGACCCGCGCGGCTACGCCGTCTGCTGCGGGGTGATCGCCGAGATGGACCTTCGGCCGTCCAATGCATCGATCACCGCGCCGACCCTGATCGTCATGGGCGCCGACGACCCGGCCACCCCGCCTGCCATGGGCGAGGACATCCGCACCCGTATCGCCGGCGCCGAGCTGCTGGTCCTGCCACGGGCCGCCCACATCCTGAACATCGAGCAGGCCGCGGCCGTCAACCGCCACCTGGCCGGCTTCCTCGGCGCCCTCGGCCCCGCCGCGACCCCTGAACTCGGCGGCGTCCCCTTCATCGTCGGCCTCGCCAACCGCAAGAGCGTCCTCGGCGCCGACCACGTCGCGCGCTCCCTGGCCGGTGCCGGCTCGTTCGCCGGGCCATGGCAGGACTTCATCACCCGCATGGCCTGGGGCGAGGTATGGGGCGACGAGACCATCCCCTGGACGACGCGCTCGACGGTGACGCTCGCGCTGATGGTGGCCCTGGGGCGCGAGGAGGAGTTCAAGCTCCACGTCCGCCCGGCGCTGCAGAACGGGGTGACGGTGCAGGAGCTGCGGTCGCTGCTGATCCAATGCGCCGTGTATGCGGGCGTCCCGGCCGGGAATGCGGCGTTCCGGTGGGTAAGGGAGGTGCTGGGGGCGGAGTTGGACGGGTAAGCTCGCGGCGCGAGACATGGTGTGTCGGCCGATAGCGGTCACGGTGGATCGGCGGACGGGGCCTGATAGGTATTGACGAACAGGGCACTCCACGTGATTGCGGGCACGGTCTCTGTGGCGCATGTGAGATCGACGGTCCCGCCCGTATTCATTCCATGCGGTGAGCCAGTATAGAAGTAGGCCTCTATGTTGCCATTGAGGCCGTCTCCGCCGTCGGTCCAGACTGTATACTGGTAGTAGAACTCGACGTCTCTTCTCGGGTGCTCTGCCCGACCCGTCCACTGCACAAGCTTGCCTGCCTCCGTCACCGGAGCGATCAGGGGCACGCCCCCCTCATTGAACCTGACCCACGGCGTACCGTCGGGCTTGCGGAAGAAGATCGCCTGCGCCCAGTGACGCCCCCCGTACATCGGATGGTTCCTGATCCCCTCTTTCACGACCGTTCCGGTGCAGGTCCTCTGCAGCATCGTTTCGAGGATAGGCGACTTGACCGGCTCGTTCGTGATCGTGAAGGGCCCTCTGGACGGGACGGGCCCGTAACCGGCCAACACCGGCTGGTCCGGCCGATGTGCGATCAGATAGTGCAGCGGGATGTCGAGTGCGGCGTCCGGCTCGCCCGGTGGGAACGGCGCCACGAATCCTCCACGGAATGCGGAGGTCGCGGCTGCGTCGAGCGAGCTCGATCCTGAGCTGTCGACCAGTTCGGCCCTCCAGATGACGCCATCAGGGCGGATCACCAGATGGACCTTGGCGGTCCCGCCCTCGTTGTTCTGCGACGCGCGCCTGGGATAGTAGGCGTGCACGTCCCACCATGCCTGCAACTGCCTCATGACGTCGCGGTGCCCCGCACTCGGCGGCTCCACCGGGTTCGTTATGCTGAAGTCCTGGGACCGGGCGGGCGCAAGGCCGGCGACGGGCGGCGCCAAAACGAAGGCCGCGGCGAGGGCGGCCGAGACGAGCACCCGCATCGAGAGGTCTCCCATGGTGTTGGGCACGAACAACGTCGTGTCAGGGACGATCGTCTTGCGGACTTTGCCCGGGCGTGACCGACAGTGCGCTCCACGTAATCGCAGGCACGACGTCGTTTGCGCAGGTGAAGTCGGCCGTGCCGCCATGATTGATACCGTCCTCGGTATCAGGATCATGGTACGTGTTGAACACGTCGATGTAGCCGACCAGGTTGTTCTCTCCGTCAGGCCATAGCGTGTATTGGGTGAACTTACTCGTCCCGTACTTCATGTGTTCCTCTCGGCCGGTCCACTTCACTGACTTGCCGACTTCCGTCACGGGAGCGAGGATCGGGTAGCCTCCTTCGTAGAACTTGACCCACGGCGTGGCGTCGGGCTTGCGGAAGAAGATCGCCTGCGCCCAGAAACTCACCCCGTACATCGGATGGTTTCGGATCCCCTCCTTCACGACCGTTCCGGTGCAGGTCCGTTGCAGCATGGTCTGGAGGATAAGCGACTTGCTTGGATCGTTCGTGATCGTGAAAGGGTTTTTGGGCGGCGCGGGCGTGTATGCAGCCCCCGCCAGCGGATCGTGCCCATGCCGCAGGACGTAATGGAGCGCGACGTCGAGTTCGGCGCCCGGTGCGCCCGCCGGGAACGGCCGCACGAAGCCGCTGCGGAACACCGCCGTGCCCGCGGTATCGATCGCGCGTGATCCCGAACTGTCGACCAAATCGGCCATCGCGATATTGCCGTCAGGTTTGACCACCAGGTGGACCGTGACGGTCCCGTCCTCGCCGCGATTGGCCGCGCTCCTCGGATAGAACGCGTGCACGTCCCACCAGGCCTGCAGCTGTTTCAGGAGGTCGCGGCGGCCTGCGTTCGGCGGCTCCGCCGGGTTCGTGATGCTGAAGTCTTGGGACCAGGCCGGCGTGTAGCCGGCCGCAGCCGGGGCCAAGACGAACGCCACGGCCGCTGCGGCTGAAACGATCGACACCCTCATCGAGCTATCTCCATCGTTCAAGGTGCGACGAGCCTTCTGCCGCAGAACGTGTTACGCCTTGTAGCATTACGGAGGATAGACGGAGTGTCGAGTCGTTTTTGCGGCGGCAGAGTCACCCGCCGGTATTCGCTGGGCGGTAGTGCAGCGTCACGACGACATCGGCCGGTCCCGCGAGGGTGCCCGGTGGAAACGGCGGCAGATGGGCGTTGCGGAACACGGCCAACGCCGCCGCGTCGAGCACGCTCGATCCGGAGCCTTGCACGACCTCGATCGATGTGACCTGGCCGTCGACCGCGATGTTGATATGGACCCTTACGTTGCCCCCCTCGTTGGTCTGCGACGCCTCTTTTGGGTAGAAGGAGCGCTGGTCCCACCACAGCTTCAGCTTGCCCATCCAGGCCGCACCGTTACTCGCTGCACTCGCGGGGCTCGGGGTATTCTGCAGATCGCTCGCGTGTGCTGGCGCTCCTGCCGGGTCGACCAGGGCGCGGGGTGCCGGAGGCCGCGCGGCCGCGTGCACGGGCGGCTGCGGCGGGTGCGCCTGGATCGCCCGTGGAGCGGGCGGCGGAGGTTTCGGCACAGATGCCGGCGTTTGCGGCGGTGGCGGGGGTCGCTGGACCGGCTGCGGTAACGAGGCGTCGGCTGCGGGCGTGATTTCAGGCGTTGGCGGCGCTGCTATCGCCGGCGCGGGTGGCGGGCTGTCGAGTGCCGGCGTTGGCGGCGGGGGCGGCATCTCGGCTTGCTGGACCGGTGAGGCCGTGTCGTCCGGCACGGGCTCCGAACTCGCGGGTGGCATCGTGGCTTGTCGTACGGGAGCGTCCGGCGCGATCGGTGTCGCCACCGCCTCGGGCGAGGCAGGCCGCTCCGGCGCCGGCTCTGGCGCTTCGACCGCGATGAAATCCATCGAGGGCGGCGCCGCGTCGATCGTTGCAAGCGGCGTCGACGGTATCCTGAGCAAGGACACGAAAAGGGTCAGGTGCAAGGCCATCGAGAGCAAGACCTGCCATCCCAGCGTTTCCCGCCGGCGCAGGCGCACGGACAATCTTTGGCTGCCGTCTGGAAACGACTGAACTGGACTGGGCGACATCTCGCTCCATCAAGCGGCCAAGCGCCTTGATCGCCCCTTGGTCTAGAGGGACGCGCTTGGCCTACCGCATTCGAAATCGATGGTTCCATAGGTGCCGTGGGTCGTGCCGGTCATGTGGGTCATGCCTCGCGGCAGCGTTGTCACGACGGTGGTCCGAACAGAGATCCGCTCGACTTGTAAGCCACTCAGCGTCGCTCGGGTTCGCGCACCGAGGAACAGCTTCAGCCAAGGCGTGCCATCCGCCTCCTGGAAGTATTTTGCCTGGACGAAGTCGATCGATCCATCGGGGTGAAGGCCTTCCGGCCGTGGCAGGTAGACCCCTGTGCAGGACGGTTCCTCGGCTCGGCTGGCCAGAGCCGCTTCGCCGGCGGACGGTTGGCCCGTTCCTGGGGAGGCGGGCGGACCGTCGGCGCCGGCTGTCGCGCCAAAGCCGTTCGCGGCGCCCCGCCCATTGGTGCCGCGCGGCGCCGGGCTTGCGGCGGTCAGCCCGGCAGCTTTGAACGAGCTCTCATGGCCGCCCTGGTCCCGTGAAGTGCGTATCGGCTGCACCATGGCGCGCGACGGGGGCGAAGCGAGCGGGTTCCTGATCGTCGGACGCGCAGTCGACGGTGCCGCCGCCCGCAGCGCCGGGGCGACCGGTGGCATCGCTGCCCGGGCCGGCACGGGAGGCGGCAGTGCCTGGAACGCGGCTTCGGTCAGAGAGACTTCTTCAAACCGTGGTTCGGGCCGCTCGACCGCCGGCGGCGCGGAGTGCGGGGCGGTAAGGGCCGCAGCCGTCGGCGATCCCTGCTCGGCTGACAGGACCGGTGCCAGCGGCGGCACGGCGTTCGGACCCGAGCTGGCAGCGACGATCGCAAGGCCCGCCGCTCCAACGGCGAGGAGCCATTGCTGGACTGGGCCTGCGGGGCTCGTCGTCCAGCGATCCGAAAGGATCCGTTCGATCCGGCCGGTCAACGTCGCCGGGCGCGCCATCGCCAGCCCCCGCAACAGCGGACCCGAGCGACGGCCCATTTCGAGCAAAACCTCGGCGTAGCCAGGGCGATCCCCGGTGGCCGCCATTGCCTGGTCGTCGCTGGCCAGTTCGGCAAGCGCCGCCAGCCGGCGATGCAGCCACCATGACAGCGGGCTGAACCAGAACACCGCCCGGTTGACTTGAGACACCAACAGCATCGCAAAATCCCCGCGTGCGATGTGTGCACGCTCATGGGCGATGACGGCCCGCCGCATGGCCGACGGCCAGTCCGCGACATCCGCGGGCAGCAGGACGACATTGGCGATCGTCACAGGTGCCGCGATCTCGTTGCTGATCCGGACCCGGGTGGCCGCTGCCCAGTCCGCATGGACGGGCGTCGCCTTTCCCAGCACCCTCAAGGACAGGACGATCCCGACGGCAATCCGGAGCAGCAGGATCGCGCCGATCAGCAGGTATGCGGCTTCGAGCCAGGGGACGATATCAACGGGCGTCTGCGCGTCGTCGATGCCTGCGGGCGTGAGCGCCTGCGGCACGGGTCCTTGCCGCCGTGGGTGGGCGGCCTCGATCGACGCGGCCGCGGGAACACTTGGCAGGACGGCCAACCGGAGCGGGGTCGCCCATTGGAGGGCCGGCATGGCGAGCGACGCGCCAAGGACGACCGTCCATGCGAGCAGACGCAGCTGCGGCCGCTTGATGCGGAGGAACCCGAGGCCGAGCTGGACGACGGCAGCCAGGATCAAGGTCCGGAGCGCCGCCTGTCCCACGACCTCGAGCATCACTTGCCGCCTTTCGCGGTCTCGATCCGCTCGGCCAGCAGCTTAAGCGTTTGCGGATCGAGCATGCGCGCATCGGCCATGCCGACGAGCACTTCCTCCACAGAGCCGTTGCAGAACCAGGCGACGATGCGCTTCACGGCTTTGGCGGCGACGTCCTGGCGGGCCTCGGCAGCGCGGAACATGAAGGTCCGGCCATCGACGGTGTGGGTGACATACCCCTTGCTCTCCAGGCGTCGGAGAACGGTGCGCACCGTTGACTCTTTCGGCTTGCGGACCAAGCGCTCCCGGACCTGGTCGGCCGTGACCTCGCCCATCTCCCACACGAGCTGCATGACCTCCAGTTCCAACTCGCCGAGGTCAGGCTTCGAGCTGCTCATGGTGCATGGCCCTGTCTATGCTACAGCATGTAGCCCTGGCGGCTGACCGGAGGCAAGCGATACCCTCAGCCGGTCCGCGGTGTCGGCGGCATCGGGTTGCTCGCGTTGCCTCAGGTATCGCGGACTGCCGCGACACCGGGCTTCGTCGCGACGAGATATCCCGCGATGCCCAGCGCGATCGCCTCGGCGCGGAACGGCCCGGCGACGTCGAGACCAGCGGCGCGGAACACCTCGACGTAGGTGGCCACACCCGGGAAGTCGGCGACCATCGCGGCGCCGCCGGGCTTGAGCACGCGGGCGATCTCCCGGCAGGCGGCGTGGCGGTCGGCCGTCGGCTCGATGTTGTGGAGGCAGAGCACGCTGAGAACGGCATCGATGCTGGCGTCGGCCAGGTTGAGGGTGCGGGCGTCGCCGGTGACGACCTGCACCCGTTCGGCCACCCGCTCGATGCGGGCATTGCTATGAAGCCGGTCTGGCGTGTTGCCTGTCAGGTCCTTGCCGCTCCAGAGATCGAGTGCGATGACCCGGCCGGCCGGCACGCGGTGGGCCGCGCCGAGCGCCATCAGCCCGCGGCCGGCGCCGATGTCGAGGACGACCTCGTCGCCGCCCCAATCGCGTTGGCGGAGCAGGTGGTCGCGCAGGCGCTGCTTGCCGAGGAAGGAATAGAGCAGCATCGAGCTTCCGAGCGCGAGGAGCACGGCGGCGGCGACGGACAGCGGCCAAGCGACCAGACGTATCGGGCCGTCGATCATGGCCAACACGGCGGTGGCCGTGGCGACCAAGACGAGGGATCCACCAAGGAACCCGGCCACGACCCAAGGGGCATCGAGGCCGTAGGCAGGGCGTCTCCTCATCTCCGATCAGGCCGGCATCGGCAGCGCCAAGCCGGGATAGGCCGTCTGGCCGGCGGTCGGCTCGCTCTGGCCGCTGTCCGAGGGGCTGGCGAAAACCGGCGGCCCACTCGGCCGGCAGTGCACGGCCCCGCATGGGCATTGTCCCCTGAACGCCATCACCCGACCCCTTTTACTGTTCCTAAACGCATACGTTCAGGAATGCGGCCGGCCGTCTCATCCGTCAAGGGCCGCCGCAGGTGACGTCGCCGAAGCCAAGTTGGGCGCTCGCAGGGCCTGTCCAACATCCAGCTCCCGCCCGCCGTCGACATCGAGGCGATCCGGGCCGCCCTGCCCGTACGCGTGGCGCGCGGTGTTGCGCTGTTCATGCGACTATACGCCGCGCCTGGTAGGGCCAGCCGACCGAAGGAGATATCGTGTTCCGACAAGCCCAGACTGGCGGGTTCCGTGCGGAGGCGCTGTTCAAGCCCCGGAGCGTGCTGCTGCTCGGCGCCGCGACGGCGCTGGGCCAGGCGATCGCGGCGAACATGGCCGGCTTCAACGGGACGCTCCACACTGCCGAGCTGGACGCCAACCCGTTCCCGCCGGCCGACCTGGCGGTGCTGGCCTGCTCGCCGGAGCAGGTGGCAGACGCACTGGCGGCGCTCGGACGCGCGGGCATCTGCGCCGCCATTTGCGTAACGCCAACGACTGGATTGGCCGAGGCCGCGCAGGCGGCCGGGGTAAGGGTGCTGGGGCCGGCGTCGTTCGGGATCATCGTGCCCGCCCTGGGGCTGAACGCGTCCACGGCCCATGTCCCGGTGCTGCCGGGCAAGGTGGCGCTGGTGTCGCAGTCCGCGGCGCTGTGCCGGGCGGTGTTGGACTGGGCGGCGCCGAACGGGGTCGGCTTCAGCCACGTGGTCGGCACCGGCGGCAACGCGCTGACCGGCTTTTCCATGGTGCTCGACTGGCTGTCGCGCGATCCCGGGACCGGCGCCATCCTGCTCGACATCCGCACCATCCGCGACCGCCGGTCGTTCATCGCCGCCGCCCGCGCCGCGGCCCGGCTGCGGCCCGTGGTCGCGATCCGCGCGGGCGGCCGGCTGACGGACCCGACCGGCCGGGCGGACGCCGTGTTCGACGCGGCGCTGCGCCGTGCCGGCGTGCTCCGCGTGACCGGGCTCGCGAACTTCCTGGGTGCCGCCGAGGTGCTCACCCGCGCCCGCCCGCCGCGAACGGACACGCTGGCGATCGCAACCAACGCCATCGGCCCCGGCCGCATGGCCGCCGACGCCGCGCTGACCGCCGGCGTACCCCTGCTGCAGCTGGACGCCGTCGCGCGCACGCTGCTCGGCCTGCACCTGCCGGAGGGGCCCAGCGACCCCGGCATCGTCTGGACCGGGGCCGAGCGCCCGACCCGCGTGGCCGACGCGGTCGCGATGCTGGCCGGGCTGAAGGAGGTCGGCGGCATCGTCGCGGTGCTCGCGCCGACCGGCCCGGCCGACACGGCGGCGGTCGAGGCACTTGCGGCCGCCCGCCCCAGCCTGCGCGTGCCCCTGCTTGCCTGCGTGCTGGGCGAAACCACCGGCGCGCCACACCGCCGCACGCTGGCCGACGCCGGCCTGCCGGTGTTCGCGACCCCTGAATCCGCCGTGCGCGCTTTCGCCCAGCTTGTCGAGCAGCGCCGTGCCCGCCTGGCCGCGGCCGAACTGCCGCCCCGCCGCGTGCTCCGCCTGGCGCCCGACCATGCCGCCGTCGCCCGCATCCTCTCGCAGGTGCGGGCCGACGGCCGCACCGGCCTGGCGCAGGACGAGGCGCTCGCGGTGCTGTCGGCGTATGGCCTGCCGGTGCTGCCCAGCCGTGCGGTGCAGACGGCCGAGGACGCCGCGGCCGCCGCGGCGATGCTGGGCTTCCCCGTGGTCTTGAAGCGCCGCCGCACCGCGCGGCCGGATGGGCGCGGCCCCGGCGGCATCGTCATCGGCCTGCCTGATCCCGACGCCGTGCGCCGCAACGCGGAGCGGATGACGCCCGCCGAGTTGGGCTTCCTGGTGCAGCGCCAGGCCGGCCGCGCGCGGGAGCTGCGGATCACCGTCGGCGACGACACGTTGTTCGGCCCGGCGATCGGCTTCGGCCTCGGCGGAACCGCCGCCGACCTGCTGGACGACGTCGCGTTCGAGCTGCCGCCCCTGAACCTGGTTCTCGCCCGCGGGCTGATGGCGCGGACCCGGGCAGCCGGGCTGCTGCGGCCGCTACGGGACCAGGCCGCCGCCGATGAGGACGCGGTCGCGGACGCGCTGGTCCGCATCAGCCAGCTCGTGCTCGATCATCCTGAGATCGCGGCCATCGATGTCAACCCGCTGTTTGCCGACGCCGAAGGCGTGTCCGCCGCCGACGCCTGGATCGGCCTGCGCGCGCCCGGCGAGCACGCAGAGCTTGCCATCGCCGCCTACCCGCAGGAGCTGGCCCGGCCCTTCGCCGCACAGGGCCGCTCCGGCGCGCCAGAGGCCCTGTTGATCCGCCCGATCCGTCCGGAGGACGCCGAGGCCCACGCCGCCCTGTTCCGCCGGCTCAGCCCCGAGGACATCCGCTATCGCTTCTTCAACGTCCTGCGCGAGCTTCCAGCCGAGCAGATCGCCCGCATGACCCAGATCGACTACGAGCGCGAGATGGCCTTCGTCGCGGTGCGCGAAGCGACCGGGGAGACGGTCGGCGTCGCTCGGCTGATCCACGAGGCGGGAACATCGCATGGCGAGTTCGCCATCGTCGTCGACGCCGCGATGAAGGGCAGGGGCCTCGCCCGCCGCCTGATGCAGGACCTGATCGACTGGGCCAGCAGCACGGGGATGACGGAGATCATCGGCGAGGTCCTGGCCGAGAACGCGCCGATGCTGGCCTTCATGCGCAAGATGGGCGCCACCATCCGCCGCCTCCCGGAGGAGCCGGACGTGGTCGAAGCGGTCATCCCGGTCCCGCCGGGGCGACCGGGCTGATCAGGGAGCCCCCCGGGATCACTCGCGATAGCTTCGGGTTCTGCGGAAGCCGTTTGCCGCCAGCGCCGCTCGTGCCGTCGGCGACACGGGGAGCACCTTGTCGCGTCAGGCGGCCGCGGCAGCCTGCAGCAGCCCGAGCGCGTGCAGCACGGTCGCCTGACGCACGGCCGCGCGGTCGCCGGGGAAAACCACCCGCTCGGCGACCGGCTCGAGCCCTGTTACAGCCAGGCCGAACCAGACCGTGCCGACCGGCTTCTCGACCGTGCCGCCGCCGGGCCCGGCCACGCCCGTCACTGCCACCGTGACATGCGCGTCGGACCGCTCGAGCGCGCCCGCGGCCATCGCTGCCGCCACGGCCTCGCTCACCGCCCCGTGGGCCTTGATCACGGCCGGATCGACCCCCAGCATCGCCGTCTTGGCCGCGTTCGAGTACGTCACGAAACCACGGTCGACGACGTCCGAGGAGCCCGCGATCTCGGTCAGTGCCCCCGCGATCAGCCCGCCGGTGCAGCTCTCGGCCGTCGCCACCATCCAGCGCCGCTGCCGCATCGCCTCCAGCACCTCCCGTGCCGCCGCATCCAACTCCGTCATGGCAATGCTCCTATTCCACGCACCACAAGCAGCACGGCGGCCGCGATCGCGCCCGCCACGACGTCATCGAGCATGATCCCGACCGCGCCGTGCCGCCGGTCTGCCCAGCCGACCGGCCCCGGCTTCCAGATGTCCAGCGCGCGAAACAGCACGAAGGCCGCCAGGAGCCCGGCCGGGGTCGCGTGCGCCAGGCCCAGCATCGCGATCCACTGCCCCGCGACTTCGTCGATCACCACCCAGCCCGGGTCAGCCGTCCGGTCGGCCACGGCCGCAGGCACCACCGCCAGCCCCGCCGCCGTCGCCGCGGCAGCCAGCGCCGGCAACAGCCAGCCCGGCCCCTGCATCGCCCAAGCGCCAAGCGCCAGCGCCACGATCGATCCCGCCGTCCCCGGTGCCGCCGGCGCGAACCCGGCGCCACCGAAGCTGCTCACGGCCCGCGCCCAGGCCCGGCTCACTCCTGCACCGCCCGGGTCTCCACCGGGTGCGGGCCCGCGGTGCCCAGCCTTGCCCGATAGACGACGATGTTCTCGATCACCCGCTGGACGTAGTTGCGGGTCTCGCTGAACGGGATCAGCTCGATCCAGTCGATCATCTCCAGCGGTCCGGCCGCTGGGTCGGCCGCGACCAGCCAGTCCTGAACCCGGCTCGGTCCCGCATTGTAGCCAGCGATCGCAAGCGGCAGCGCGCCGCCGAACTGGGTCAGCAGGCTCTGCAGGTAGGTCGTTCCCAGCCGCATGTTGTAGGCGGCGTCCGTCGTCAGCGCGCCCGCATCGGCCGCCACGCCCAGCCGCCGCGCGACCCCCGCCGCGGTCGCCGGCATCAGCTGCATCAGGCCGCGCGCGCCGACCGGGCTCAGCGCCTGCACGTCGAAGCTGCTCTCCTGCCGGATCAGCCCCAGCACGACCGCCTGCTCGACCGGCCCCTGCGGTGGCGTCACCGGGGCCGGCCAACCCGCAGCCGGCAGCATCACGCCGTCGCGCCCGGCCCGCCGCGCGATCGCGACCGCCTGCTCGGGCAGGCCGAGGCCGAGCGCCAGCCGCGCGGCCAGGGCGCGCTCGGTCGGGTCGTCCGCCAGTTCGTCCAGCCTGGCGAGGAAGGCCTTGGCCCGCCGCGGCTCGCCCCAGGCTGCCAGCAGCACCGCGGCCCGCGCCGGGTCCTGGGCCAGGAACAGCAAGGCATGCCGCTCATCCCAGACCGGGTCCTGCGCCGCGGCGACGTGCGCCGCCAGCCCTGTCCCGTCGCCGCCGGCCATCGCCGCGAGCTGGCCGTAGTAGGTCGTGGGCCAGGCTGCCGCCAGGCGGTACTCCGCCCGCGACTCGGCAGCGCGCCCTGCCGCGGCATGGGTACGCCCGAGCCAGTAATGCGCCCGCGCTTGGGTGATCGCAGCGTGCGACCCGGCCGCCAAGGTCGCGAACAGGCGAAGCGCCGTGGCCGGGTCATCCAGCCGGCGCAGCGCGATCCAGCCCGCCAGGAACGCCTGGTCGAGCGCTCCATCGGGGCTCGCTGCGGGGGCGGCCACCACGGCGAACGCCAGTGCCGCCTCGTTCACCCGCAGCAGCCGCCGTGCCAGCAGGTTGCGTTCGTCCCAGAAGGCCGCCCGCCGATCCTGGGGCGCTGCGGCCTCCGCCGCGACACCCGGCCCCGTCCAGACGAGCGCCGCATCCCGGTCCAGCCCGGCGCGCCGATACCAGCGCGCCAACTCGATCAGCAGCGTCGGCTCGATCCGCCGCGCCGGGTCGAGCGTGTTGAACAAAGCAGGGGCGGTCGCGTCGTCCCGCTTCAGCGCGAGCCGCACCTCCGCCTCCGCGCGCAATCCCGGCGGCAGTCGGAGGGCCTGGCGGGCGGCGGCACTTCCCGGGCCGGCCGGTTCGGTCCAGGCCAGGCGGTCGAACCGCCGCCACTGGTCCTCCGCCGTGACCTGCGTGCCCCAGCGCTTCAGGAAGGCGGCCTCGCCAGCCTGGTCCGTGATGCCCGTCAGCCAGGCGGGGCGTGCCGGGCTGTCGGCCTCGGCCGCCCCCGCCTTGCTTGCCACCTCGGCGCATCGCAGCATCGACGGCACCGCGGTCGGCGGACGGCGCTGGCAGATCTCCAGCACCGTCTTGTCGTCGCGATCGACGAGCAGCGCGTCCTGCAGCCGCCGGCTCAGCAGCGCCTGGTTCGGCCAGTCGGGATTGTCGGCCATGAAGGCGGCGATGTCGGCCGCGCGCGCGGCGCCCGGGGTCAGCACGCGGTAGTACAGGACCAACTTGCGCACCAGCGGATCGGCTTCGCCTGCCGCCATCGCGTCCGCTTGCGCCCATTGGCCGGCCCGCACCAGGTCCAGCACGCTTTGCGCCCGCGCCGCTGCCGGCAGCGTGAGCATGGCGAGCAGCAGCAGGAAGCGGAACCGCATGCGCCGTTTGTAGCAAGATGTGGCGCCAGGCCTAAGCGCTTTCGCTTTGCACCCCGCATGCTGGGTCGATCCGTCGTGCATGAACGGTCATGGTTCTGTCATGCCGCGTGCGGGTTGTGTCCTCGTGAACACAGCGGCGCCGTGGAACCCGCACGGCCCGTCAATCATGGGCCATTTCACACTTGCCAGCGCGGGATAGCCCGCGTGAAAGCACAGGGCCTGACCTGTGGTCCGGTCCCGCCGGCCCGATCGGATGACCCTCATGACGCACCGCTCCTTTCCGGCCATGGCGCTCATGGCCCTGTGCCTCGCATGTCCTGCGCGCGCCCAAACGGACGTGACGCCGGGCCAGCCGGGGGAGGCGACCTTGCCCGCTGCGCCCGAAAACCGGTCATCGACCGGCGGCGGCGGCCAAAGCGGGGTCAAGCCCGAGGAAGAGGGCGCCAAACCGCTGTTTGAGCGCGCCACGTTGCTTCCCGACGTCGGCGGTGTCCGGACCAACCTTGCCGCCCACGGGCTGACCTTCGGCCTGAGCGAGATCGACGAGCTCCTCGGCAACCCATCCGGCGGCACGCGGCGCGGCGTGGTCTACGAAGGGCTGACGCAGTTCGGGATCGGCGTCGATACGGAGAAGGCCGGGCTTTGGCAGGGCGGCACCTTTAACGTCAGTGGCTTCCAGATCCACGGCCGTGGCCTCAGCCTCAACGACCTCGGCAACAACCTCCACACCGTCAGCAGCATCGAGGCCGACCGCGGCACCCTGCTGTTCGAGCTTTGGTACGAGCAGGGGTTGTTCGACAAGACGCTGCAGGTCCGCGTGGGCCAGCTTGCCGCCGACCAGGAGTTCATGATCAGCCAGTATGCCGGGCTGTTCCTCAACCACACCTTCGGCTGGTCGACGCAGCCCAGCGCCGACCTGCCGTCCGGCGGACCCGCCTATCCGCTGGCGACCCCGGGCGTCCGCCTCCGCTGGTTCCCGCGTAGCGACGTGACCGTGCTGGGCGCCGTCCTGAACGGCAACCCGGCGGGCCCTGGCAGCGGCGCGCCGCAGGTCCGCGACGCGTCCGGCACCGCGTTCCGCCTGCAGGACGGCGTGTTCGTGATCGCGGAGGCGCAGTATGCCTTGAACCAAAGCGAGGCCGCGACCGCACGGCCGGGCACCTACAAGCTGGGCGGCTGGTACAGCACCGCCAACTTCGCCGACCAGCGCCGCAACGCCAGCGGCCAGTCCATCGCCTATCCGCTGACGATGGCGACGCTCGGCCGCAACCGGCGGGGCGACTACAGCCTCTATGCCGTCGCCGACCAACTCGTCTGGCGCAAGCCAGGGGAGAAGGACGGCGGCGTGGGCGTGTTCCTGCGGGCGATGGGCGCCCCGGGCGACCGCAACCTCGTCAATGTCTACGCCGATGCCGGCGTCACCTGGAAAGGCGCGCTGCCTGGACGCGACAGCGACACCTTGGGCCTTGCCTTCGGCTATGCCCGGATCAGCGACACGGCGTCAGCCCTCGACGCCGACATCGCGGCGGCGACCGGAACCGCCTACCCGGTCCGGCGCCACGAGTCCGTGCTGGAGCTGACCTACCAGGCCCAGGTCGCACCCTGGTGGCAGGTGCAGCCCACGGCGCAGTATGTGTTCAACGTCAATGGCGGCGTGCCCAATCCGGCGATGCCGGCCAGGCGATTGCCCGATGCGGCGGTGCTTGGCCTGCGAACCCAGATCACCTTCTGATCGCCTGGGCCAGCCGGTCAGGCGTCCAGCACGGCGCGCACCTTCGAAGCCAGGTCGGCGACGGTGAACGGCTTGGTCAACACGGGCGCGCTTGGCCGAGGGTCGCTCCCCTCACTGGGGTCGCGGCTGTAGCCGGTGGTGAACAACAGTTTCAGCCCCGGATGCCGCCGCACCGCCTCCTCGGCCAACTGCCGGCCGTTCACGTCGGGCATCACGACGTCGGTAAACAGCAGCGTCACGTCCGCCCCGTCCAGCATTTCCAAACCCGCCGCCGCCCCGTTCGCCTCCAACACGCGATAGCCCAGCGTCGACAGGGCCTCGACGCTGAACCGCCGCACCGCCTCGTCGTCCTCGACGACCAGCACCGTCGTGCCGGTCACCGCTCGGACGGTCTCCTTCGGCGTGGGCGGATCGGCGGCCTGCACTCCGGCCACCAGGCGCGGCAGGCAGATCCGGACCGTCGTCCCGTGCCCGGCCGACGAGGAGAGCCGCACCGTCCCGCCAGACTGGGTCACGAAGCCGTACACCTGGGACAGGCCCAGCCCGGTGCCGTGCCCGACATCCTTCGTCGTGAAGAACGGGTCGAAGGCACGCGCGGCCACCGCGTCCGTCATGCCACGCCCGGTGTCGGTGACCGCGACGACGACATATTCGCCCGGCTGCAAATCCGGATGCGCCGGGGCGCCTCCCGGGCCGACGAGCAGGTTCTCCGTCGCGATCGTCAGGCAGGCGTCCGCGCCACTCGGCTTGTCCGCCATCGCATCGCGCCCGTTCACGGCCAGGTTGAGGATCACGTTCTCCAACTGGTTCGGATCGACGTGCACCGCCCAAAGGCTCCGGGCCAGGCGCAGCTCCAGGCTGACCGCCACGCCAAGCGAGTGCCGCAACAGCTCCGCCATCCCGTCCAGGAGCGCGTTCACGTCCACCGCTGCCGGCTGCAGCGGTTGCTGCCGCGCGAAGGCGAGCAGGCGCTGGGTCAGCAACGCCGCCCGCCGCGCCCCGTCGAGCGCCGAATCGACGTAGCGGTGCTCCCGCGTCGCCCCGGGCCCGAGCCGCCGCCCAAGCAGGTCGAGCGAGCCGATCACGACGGTCAACATGTTGTTGAAATCGTGCGCGATGCCGCCCGTAAGCTGCCCGACCGCTTCCATCTTCTGCGCTTGCCGGAGTTGCTCCTGCGTCGCGGCCAGCGCCGCAGCCGCTTGCCGCTGCTCCGTGATGTCCCGCCCGCCGGCATAGATCCGGCCGTCATGATAGCCGAGCAACCATGAGATCGTCCGATATTCGCCGTTTCGGTGGCGGATGCGGATTTCGCCGCTGCTGTGTTGCCCGGCCATCGCATCGGCCCACGCCGTGGCGCTCGCCGCGGCCAGCTCGGGGTCGACCAGGCTGGCGATGCGGGTCCCGACCAGCTCCTCGGGGCGCCACCCGAGCGTCGTGAGCCAGGCCGGGTTGGCCGACAACACGGTCCCATCGGCCGTCGTCACCAACAGCAGGTCCTGGACGTTGCGCCAGACCTGGTCGCGCTCGGCCGTCCGCTGCGTCACCTCCCGCTCGAGTTCGCGCCGCGAGCGTGCCAGGACGTCGCGTGCTTGCACGATCTCTTCGATCTCGGTGCAGGTCCCGTACCAGCGGACGACCCGGCCGGTTGCGTCATGCACCGCCTGCGCCCGCGCCAGCACCCACCGATACTGGCCGGTGCGGTGCCGCAACCGGTATTCGGCCCGGTATGGCGCCCCGCTCTTCAGGCTCGTCTGCCAGGCCGCAGCCGCGCGCGCCTCGTCCTCCGCGTGGAACAGGCCCCTCCAGGCGCCGCCATGGGTCGAACCGGGCGGCAGGCCCGTGTAGTCGTACCAGCGCTGATTGTAGAAGTCGTCCACCCCATCGGGCCGGTTCGACCAGACCATCTGATCGATGCTGTCGGTGATCGCGCGGAACTTCGCCTCGCTGTCGGCCAGCATCGCCTCGCTCCGGCGAAGGCGCTCGTCGTCCTGCTTTCGGGCGGTGATGTCGATCGCGGTGCCGATCGCGCGGACGCACCGGCCATCCTCGAACAAACCGCGGCCCCGTGCGGCGACCCAGCGCGTCACGCCATCCTCGAGCCCGATCGTGCGATACTCGACGTCGTACGCCAGGCGCGATGCAGGATCGAGCGTCGACAGGAACGCCGCCGTCGTCCGCCCCAAGTCGTCCGGATGCAGGGCCGCATAGAAATCGGCCATACTGACGGGCCGCGCGTCCGTGATCCCGAACATCGCCCTCGTGCGCCCGGACCACGTCAGCTCGTCCGTCACCAGGTTCAGGTCCCAGGTGCCGACCTCGGCCGCACCGGTCGCGAGCCGCAACGTCTCCTCGCTCAGCGCCAGCCGATCTGTCGCCGCGATCCGTTCGGTCAGGTCGACCGCGACCGTGAGGATAGACCGCGGCCGGCCCTCCGCGTCATCGAGCCGCGTGAGCCCGATCTCTGCCCATACGACCGTGCCGTCGGGCCGGCGATACCGCTTCTCCAGCCGCGACGGGGGCCCCCCCGCCAACACCTGTTGCATCGCCCGCTCGCTGATCGCGACGTCTTCGGCCACCGTCACGTCGAACACCGTCCCG
This sequence comes from Acetobacteraceae bacterium, assembly GCA_965213855.1. Lineage (GTDB taxonomy): Bacteria > Pseudomonadota > Alphaproteobacteria > Acetobacterales > Acetobacteraceae > JBBROS01. The sequence continues at coordinate 679,854 of CBDCAA010000008.1, forward strand.
GCCTGCAGCGCCGCCTCTGTTCGCCCGAGCAGCCGGCAGAACTCAAGGTTCAGGCGGATGAAACGCCCGGCCGGGTCGATCTCGCACAGCCCGACGGTCGCCTGCGCGAACATCGCTGCCAACCGCGCCTCGCTGTCGCGGTGCGCTGCTTGGGCCGCGCGGCTCTCGGCGATGCGCCGCCGCAGTTCCAGCAGGTGCATGACCTGGCGCGCCAGCGCCTCCAGCGCCGACGCCTGTGCCGCGGTCAGGCCAGCCGGCCGCGGCGACCGGTCCAGGACGCACAACGTTCCGAGCGGCAGGCCCGCCGGGGTGATGATCGCCGTTCCTGCATAGAAGCGCAGTCCGGACTGTGCCGTGATCAGCGGGTTGTGGGCGAACCGCGGGTCCTGGCGCAGATCCGGGATCACCGTCAGCCCCGGCTGCATCATCACTCGGGCGCAGATCGACACGTCGAGCGACGTTTCCCGCACCCCGAGCCCAACCTCCGCCTTGAACCATTGCCGGTCCCCCGCGATGAGGTTCACCACCGAAATCGGCGCGCTCGTGATGCCGGCGATCAGGGCCACGATGTCGTCGAAGGCTCGCTCGGGCGCTGAATCGAGCACGTCGTAGGTCGCCAGCGCCGCCAGCCGCTCGGCTTCGGTCCAGTCTGCGGTCGCCCCGCTCTTGCCAGTCGCGGCGCCCCCGGCCGCCTGTGGCACGTCCGGCAGCATCAGCCTACGGCCCTCCCGTCAGTTCGGCGCCGCGCCGTCCGGCCGGCGGACGCGCAATCTGCACCGATCCCGCGCCGGATGCAGCCCCGGCACCTTGCCCAGCCGCGGTCAGGGGGGTGGCGCCGTTTTCAGCTGCTGCCGCAACCGCCGCCAACCGAGCCGTACCCCACTCGCCGGCCCGGCCCAGCCTTCCGGCGTGTCAGCCTCTCTCGGGCCGCCAACACCAGGTTCGTCGACCGCTTGCGGATCTGCTCCGGCCGGCGCCGACCGCGTCGAGAGCTCCTGGACCAGTCGTCCCGCGATCAGGCCACGGGGCCCTTGCATCCAATTGTCGCTCGCGTCCTCGCCCGGCAGCCAGCCCGGGACCCGCAGCAGCAGGTAGCTCGACAATCCGTCCAGCAGCGGCTCGTACGTGGCGCGGAGTGCCGCGAGCGTCTGCCGGCCTTCCGGCCCGGGCTGCCAATCCACTCCGGCCTCGACCAAGTGCTCCTCGAGCCGGATATGGGCGGCTGCGTCCAGCCGGTCGCCCCCGCTGTAGCGGGACGGCTGAACCCGGAACGAGCGGGCCATTTCGACCAGCACCTGCCGGGTCATCGTGAAGGTCATCCGCGCCTGCAACGGCTGCACGTCCTGCACACCCACCAGCACCAGCGCGCACGTGTCCATGACGCACCCGAGCGCCGCCAGCCAGCTCTCGTTGTCGTGCTGGCTACGGTAGTAGGCCAGCATTGGGTATGACAGATGGGATTCGAGCAGTTCCGACGCCCAGATTTCCCAATCCCGCAGGAGCATATCGAGCTGATCGAGCCCGCCTGCCTGGGCGTGCCGCATCAGCAGCGCCCCCGCGGTCGGCGGCGAGCCGGCCCGGCCATCGAGCTGGATGACATGCGCCTCCCGCCGGCTGAAGAACTGATAAAGCACCGGCAGGTAGCCGATCACGACGGCGATGAACCCGATGCCGTTGCCTGCCTCGATCACCGCCACCATCCGGCCCAGCCCGGTGTGCGGCACCACGTCGCCATACCCGAGCGTGAAGAACGTCACGCCGCTCATGTAGAACTGCTCCCAAACGGGCGAGGCGTGCGGGGCAGGCTGCAGCGCCCACTCGAGCAGTCCGTAGCCGGTGATCAGCCCGCCGGCCCAGAGCCCGAACAGCAGCAGCATCGACAATGGCCCGAACGGACCGAGGAACGCCTCCCGCCGCGGCCCGTCCTCGAACCGCCCGCCAGCCTTTCGCCAAGCGTGCCATGCGAAGCGGAACCACACACCGACGATCCGAACCCGCCGCTGCACCCGCCGCGGCAGCAGCATCACCTCGAACGCGTCCTGCATGACGGCGGCGATCAACAGCAGGCCCGCGAGCACGGCCAGGACGGGGGCGGCAGACACATTCATGCCAGCTCCAACGCGCCATGATCCCGATCGACGCTTCTTGAATCAGCTTATGCCCGGTATGGCCACGCCCAGGAGCTGCAGCACGAGGAGCGCATTCAACGTCAGCACCACCAAGGTCGAGGCGCCTGCCAGCACCATCATGTTGGTGCGGGCTGCATACTGACCCATGACGTCGGTCCGGCGGATCAGGAGGAGGAGTGCGACCATCGGCACCGGCAAGGCCAGGCTCAGCACCACCTGGCTCAGCACCAGCGCCTCCGTCGGGTTCACGCCCCACGCGACGACGGCGAATGCCGGCGCCATCGTCACTACCCGGCGCACCCAGAGCGGGATGCGGACACGAACAAACCCCTGCATGATGACCTGCCCGGCCATCGTGCCGACCGCCGAGCTGCTCAGCCCCGAGGCGATCAGCGACACGAGGAAGATCCCTGCGGCGGCCGCCCCGAACAGTGGCACCAGCGTGTGATACGCCGTCTCGATCTCCGCAACGTCCGCGTGGCCCGCGTGGAACGCAGCCGCGGCCATCATCACCATCGCCATGTTGACCAGCCCGGCGATGCCAAGCGCGACCACGACCTCGAACGTCGTGTAGCGCAGCAGGGCGCGCCGCTCCGGCTCGTTGCGGGCGGGCGCCCGATCCTGCGTCAGGCTCGAATGCAGGTAGATAGCATGCGGCATCACCGTCGCGCCCACCATTCCCACCGCCAGCGTCAGCGCCCCCTCGTCCGGCAGGCGCGGCCAGACCGTCCCGAGGAGCGAAGCGCCCCAGTCCGGCGGCGCCAGCACCAGCTCCGCCACGTAGCTGATGCTGATCGCGGCCACGAGCGCGCCGATGATCAGCTCGATCGGCCGGTAGCCGCGGCCCTGCACGGCCAGCAGCGAATACGTGACGATGGCGGTGACCACCATGCCGCCCAGCAGCGGCATGTGGAACAGCAGCGACAGCCCGATCGCACCGCCGAGGAACTCGGCCAGGTCGGTCGCCATCGCCGCTACCTCGCTCACGGCCCACATCGCCAGCACGGCGGGGCGCGGGAAGTGGAGGCGGCACAGCTCGGCCAGGTTCCGGTTGGTGACGATCCCCACCCGCGCCGACAAACCCTGGAACAGCATCGCGACCGCGTTGGCCAGCAGCACGACCCACAGCAGTTCGTAGTTGTAGTGCGCGCCCGCCTGTATGTTGGTGGCGAAGTTGCCCGGGTCGGTATACGCGACCGAGCAGATGAAGGCCGGGCCCGCGAACGGCAGCAGCGCCCGCAGCCCGCGCCGCCGGCCGGCCAACACCTCGCGGATATCGCTCGTCGTGCGATCGCTCGATGTCCGGTGAACGCCCGGCCTGGCCTGGATCTGCGACATGCCGTGACTCCTGCCGGGAAGATATAGCCTTGGCTGTAACTCATGTCACCGGCTTCTGCCAAAAGCTTGACGGAACAAGGCCGCGAACGCATCAAACGCCGGGAGCGGTCCGGGGCGGGGGTTCGATGGAACGATTGCGGCTGATCACGATGGCAGGCGGGTGATGGCCCGATCCCGCGTGAATGTGCCTGGTCCCGTAGCGCCGCCCGCAACCATGCCGCATGGCCCGGCGCAGGCCACGCGCTTCGGCAAGGCCCGCCGCGCCCGCTCCAACACCATGCTCGAGGACTACGCCGAGCTGATCGCCGACCTCCTCGCCACCGGCGGCGAGGCCCGCACGGTCGACATCGCCCGGCGCATGGGTGTTGCGCACGCGACCGCCGTCAAGACCATCGGCCGTCTCAAGCGCGAGGGACTTGTCACCGCCCAGCCGTATCGCGGCGTTTTCCTCACCGAGGCCGGGCAGGCTTTGGCGGACCGCGTCCGCGCCCGTCACCGCCTCGTGGTCGAGTTGCTGCTCGCGGTCGGTGTCCCGCACGAAGATGCCGAAGCCGACGGCGAGGGGATCGAGCATTACGTCTCTGACGCCACGCTTGCCGCCTTCGCCCGGTTCATCCGGGCCCACCGCTAAGCCCACGCCTTTGTTATGAGAGGGAAAGCTGTTCCTTGTCATACAAACAGGGAGCGGCGGCAGGCGCCGTCAACCCGGTGGAACGGAGGGCCGGCTGGCCGATCGTGCGCACATGATACTTCTGGTCGACGATGACGACGACGTTCGCGAGACCTCGGCCGACATGTTGGGAGAGCTTGGATACCAGGTCATCCAGGCCTCGAGCGGCGAGCAGGCGCTCGAGATCATCGATCGCCGCCCCGACCTCGAAGTGATGGTCACCGATATCCGGATGCCGGGAATGTCCGGTTTCGAGCTGTCGGAACGCGCTCGCGACCTTCGCAAGACACTGAAGATCATCTTGATGTCGGGCTACTTCACACCCCAGAAAGTGCAGCGCCGGTTCTTGCAGAAGCCGTTCCGCACGCATGAGTTGGATCAAGCCATCCAGGCGGAGCTCTGCGCCGGCTGAATGGCGCGGTGGGGACGGCCGTGCGCGCCCTGGCTTACGCGGTCGCCGAAGCCTTGACTGCGATCTCGCTCACCATCGCCGGCTCGGCACCTTGCCCATCTTGGATCTCCGCGTCGGTCAGCATCCGCCAGGTGCCGCCGACCAGCACCTCGCATGGCCGGAACCGCGCTTTGTAGGCCATCTTCCGGCTCTCCGGCACCCAGTATCCGAGATAGACGTAGGGCAGGTTCTCCGCCTTGGCCCGCTCGATCATCCACAGGATCGCGTATGTTCCGAGCGACTGGCGGTCGAGGTCCGGCGCGTAGAAGCTGTAGACCGCCGAGAGCCCGTCACCCAGCCGATCGGTCAGGCACCCGCCGATCAGCCGTCCGTCCATGCGGAATTCGGTGATGATCGTGTCGATCGGCGTGTCCTCGACCATCGCGCGGAAGTCGTAGAAGCTCATCGTGGCCATGTCGCCGTCATGGTGGCGCGTTTGCTGATAGCGCTGGAAGAGCTGGAACTGCTCCGCTGTCGCGCGCGGCGGCACGTCGTACCCCTCGACCCCCTCGTTGGCCCGCAGGATCCGCCGCAAGCCGCGGTCCGCCACGAACGCCGCCACCGGGATCCGGATCGGCACGCAGGACTGGCACGACGGGCAGACTGGCGCGTAGGCGATGTTGTGGCTACGCCGGAATCCCGCGCGCGACAGCCGGTCGTGCAGGCTTTCCGCCTCCGGCCCGGTGATTTCGGTGACGACCTTGCGCTCGGTCCGGCCACTGACATACGGACACGGCAGCGGAGCCGTGGTGTAGAAGAATTGCGGTCGCCGGGGCGGTTTGTAGCTCATTCCAACCCTATGTTCGCGAAACCGCCGGAACCGGTCAACGCCTCTCGTCGGCCTGCCGGCGTCCGCGCCCCGGGCAGGCCGGCCGAGCTGCGACCGCCGACACGGTGCGGGTGTCCGCTCATGGATGCAGCTCGACCGTGTCGGCCACCTTGCCCACCGGACCGAGCCGGATGGACGCCGGCGCCCGCCACATATGCATCAGGCTGTCGGCCTGTGGCGACAGCGGATGGCCGGACTGCCCTGGCGCCAGCGCGAACACGCTGCGGTCCAGGTCGGCCAGGTCGTAGACGCCTCGGAACGCCGGCCCGTGCACCGCCGTCCAATCCTCGCCCGACCCTCGCGGGCTGCCCCGGAACAGCGTCGTGTCGTCGCCCGGTTGTTCGACCCGCCAGGTGAACAGCCGCCCCAGCACCGGAATGCGGCCCAGGAGCGGGTGCTGGAACATCGCCTCGTGCACCGGGCCCCAATGGTCGTCGATCGCGTGCGCCGCTGCCGCCGGCGCCAGCGTGTCGCGGAGCAGCGCGTCGCAGCCGGCACCGCACCAGCGCGCCTCCTCTGGCCCCAGCGCGCGCGCCACCATGTCCGACGGCGCCCCCTCGATGAATGCGTCGACATGGTCCTTGCGCAGCAGCGCCACCTCGAACCGCGCCATCCAATCGTTGAACAGCAGCGGCTGCCACCAGTCCACGCGCATGGTCCCGTCCCAGCGCCGCAGCGAAGCCAACGCCTGGCGCGACGCGCCATCGGCCGCCGGCGTGCGCAGCAGCCGCGGCAAGATCGCCTGAGCGAACGTGCTCGTGCTGTCGGCCTGCATCTCGGCGAAGCTCGCGACGGTGTGCGCGCTCCGCGTCGCGAGGAGAGCGCGGATGCGCTGTGCCCGCCAGTCGCCGAACCAGTACTCGCCCATGAACACCGGGAAGTCCGGTCCGGCCACGCGCTCGTTGGCATTCAGCAAGTGGCCGCCCGGCGGATCGACTTGGTGCGGCAATGCGTCACCCTCCGCCGTGCCGACCCAGTCATGCGCTCCATCGGCGCCCTGCACCGGCAGGGTGCCGTCCCCCGCGCGCCGCACCGGCACCCGTCCGGTCGTGAACTGTCCGATGCGTTCCCGGTCCGCGGCCAGCAGGTTCTGCACCGGCGCGCTGATCATAGGGGCTGCCCGGCGCACGTCCTCGACGGTCGTGGCGTGGCTCAGCGCCACAAGCCCGTCGGCAGCCGTGTCGTGCGCCGCCAGGCTCGTCATCGCCACCGCGAATAACGGCGAACCGGCGCCGCCCGGCGCGCTCGGGTCGAGGTCGCTCAGCACCGGCCCATGCCGCGTCTCCCGCACGCGCACGGTCTCGTCGGCGCCGAACAGCACGTGGATGACCTCGTCCCGCGTCTCGAACGGCCGCGGGCCGTCAGGGGTCGCATAGAGGCCATTGCCTGCTACCGTCTCGATGAAAACGTCCTGCGTGTCCGCCCCGGTGGTCGTGAACGTCCACGCGACGTGGCCGTTATGCCCTAGCACCAGGAACGGCACGCCCGGCGCCGTCGCCCCCGCCAGTATACCCTCCGGCGTCTGGATGCGCGCCAGATACCAGATCGCCGGCATCCCGTAGCCAAGGTGCGGGTCGCCTGCCAGCAGCGGCGCGCCGGTCGAGCTATGCGCCCCGTCCACGGCCCACTCGTTGCTGGCCGACGACGGCAGCGTGAACGGCTCCGGGAAGCTCGGCACCAACCCGGCCAGCCGCTCCGCCGCCTCGCCCAGCCGTGCCCGCTCCAGCGCCGCGGCCGGCCCCGGCGTCGTGTCCTGCGCGGGCCACAGCGCGCGCACCTGCTCGGCCGGCAGCTTCGGCAGCAGCGCCGCAAGCCGCAGCTCCTGCTGCCAGTTCCCGGACAGATAGAGGGCCATCGTCTTGCCCCACAGAAGGCTGTCGACCGGCGTCCACGGCTCGGGCCGCCCCAATGCGATGAACTCGGGTGCCGCGAACCGCCCCGTCGCAGCGATCCAAGCATTCACCCCGGTGGCATAGGCGTCCAGCAGCCCCCGCGTCTCCGGCTGCAGCCCGGCCAAGTCCGCCTCCGCCCGCCGCCGCAGGCCCAGGATGCGCATCGTTCGGTCGATCCGCAGCGTCGGCGACCCTGCCACCTCCGACAACCGGCCGGACGCCACCCGCCGGGTCAGGTCCATCTGGAACATGCGGTCGCGCGCATGCATGTACCCGAGTGCCGCCGCTCCATCGCGCGCGGTCGCTGCCGTGATCCGCGGAATCCCGTCCGCGTCCAGATCGATGTGCACCGGCGCCGACAGCCCCGGGACCGCCGCCACCACCCTCCGCCCCGGCAGCGACCACCACATCAGCCCGTAGACGGTTGCCGCGGCGGCGAGAACCAGGATGCCCAGTCCGACCAGCGCCCGGCGCAGCAGCCTCAGCACCGCAACCGCATTAGTGGATGTGGGGCGCTTTGAGGATGCTCAGCCGGTCCTTTGAGGCGATCGTCACGGCCGTGCTGCGGTTGCCACGGCCCAGGCTGACCTGTACCGGCGCGCCAGCCGGCCCGGTCGCCCACACCGCCCGCCACAGCCCGGCCAGGTCCGGCACCTCGGTACCGTTCACCGCCAGGATCCGGTCGCCTGCGCGCACGCCCGCCTTGTCGGCCGGCCCGTTATCTGCGAGCCCGCCCACCACCAGCGCCTCGTCGTCCTCCATCGCATACAGGCCGAGCCAGGGCCGCGGCGGCCGCGTGGCCCGCCCGAACGACATCAACTCGTCGAGGATTGGCACCAGCAGCTCGATCGGCACGACCATGTTCATGTCCTGGCGCCGGCCCTCGCCGCCCTGCTGCAGCACCAGCGACCCGATGCCGAGCAGCGCCCCATCCTGCCCGATCAGCGCGGCGCCGCCCCAGAACGGATGCGCCGGCGTCGTGAAGATCGCATCGTCCAGCAGGTACTCCCAGTAGCCCGCGAACTCCTGCCGCCCCGCGACCTTTGCCGCGACCGCCTGCCGCCGCCCGCCCGCGGCCGCGAACACCACGGGCTCGCCCAGCCGGGCGCCGGTGCTGTCGCCCAGCGGCATCACCGGCAGCTCAAGCCGGCCCAGCGCCTGCACCAGCCCGAACCCCGTCTCCTGATCGTAGGCCATCGCATGGCCCGGCACCGCGCGCCCGTCCGATGTCGACAGCCAGACGGTGTCCGCCTCGGTTATCAGATAGCCGATCGTCAGGAACACGCCGGGCCGGATGTGCACGGCGCTGCCCGCCCGCTCCGTTCCCAGCGTTGTCGCCGTGAAGGCGTCGTCGGGCACGGTCGCCCGCAATGCGACGATGGAGCGCAGCGCCTGGTCCAAGTCGAAGCGGTAATCGCCCGGCTTGGGATGCAGCGCCGGCGGGATGTTCGGGTTGCTCTTCGCCATCATGGTCCAGTCGTCGTCATGGCCTCATCTAGGCCGCGAACGTGACGAACGTGTGGCGGCGCTCGAAGCGCTGCGCGGCCAGCGGGGGCATGCATGGCCACAATGCCGGTTAGGTGGATCACGGCGTCGAGAGTGGCTTGGGGACGGTCCAGCATACGGGACGGCTCTCTTGTTCTAGCGCCCGGAAGATGGACCGGGGCGGTCGCGCGGACAAGGTCGCGGCCGCTGGCGTTACCGAAGGGTGCGCATCCGGCTTCGCATCGGCTCGATCGGCCCTATGATGTCCTGGGAGGTCATGTTCCAACGCGCTACGGCGCGTAGTTCACCATGATCGTTTTCTTGTGCATGAAGTGCTCGAGCATCGATTCCAGGCTCGCCTCCTTGCCGAGGCCGCTCGACTTTACGCCGCCATAGGATAGGTTCGCCTGCACCACCAGGTTCTGGTTGATTTGTATCAGCCCGGCCTCCATCCGGTGTGCCAGATCAAGGCCCACCTTCAAATTGTTGGTCCAGAGCGACGCCGCGAGGCCATATTCGGTGCCGTTGGCCTGGGCCAGCACCGTTTCGGCGTCGTCGAACGGGAAGACGACGGTGACGGGGCCGAAGATCTCTTCCTGCACCAGGCGGCTCTCGTTGGGGAGGCCGGTGAAGATGTGCGGGCGGATGAACAGGCCCTTCGTCAACGCCGGGTCGGTGGGCATGGCGGAGCAGGCACGGCCGGTGGCGCCGGCGGTGGCAAGGCCTTCGTCGATGAAGGCCGCGACCTTGTCGAACTGGTCGTGGCTGATGATGGTGCCGATGTCGGTCGCCTCGTCGAGCGGGTCGCCCATCACCATCGCGTTCACCTTGGCGGCGAGCGCGTCGACGAAGCGGTCGTAGATGGGGCGCTCGACGTAGATCCGGCTCGCAGCGGTGCAGCTCTGGCCTTGCCGGGTGAAGCGCATCGAGGTGACGGCGCCCATGACGGTCTTCTCGAAGTCGCAGTCGGCGAACACCACCATCGGGCTCTTGCCGCCGAGCTCCAGCGTCACCGGGATCAGCTTCTCGGCCGCCGCCTTGCTGACGATCCGGCCGACCTCGACGCTGCCGGTGAACGTCACCTTCTTCACCAGCGGGTGCGCGACGAGGGGGGCGCCGCAGGCGGGGCCGAACCCGCTCAGCATGTTGAAGCAGCCCGGCGGCAGGATGCGGTTCATCAACTCGCAGATGCGCAGCACCGTGAGCGGCGCCTCCTCGGCGGATTTCACCACGACGGTGTTGCCGGCCACCAGGGCGGGCGCGACCTTCAGCGCCATCAGCAGCATCGGCACGTTCCAGGGGATGATGGCGCCGACGACGCCGAGCGGCTCGCGGACGGTGACGCTCAGCACGTTGGGGGCGAAGGGGACGGTCTCGCCTTTCAGCTCGCCGCCGAGGCCGCCGTACATCTCGAAGATGTCGGCGACCGCATTGGCCTCGACCCGGCTTTCGGTGCGCAGCGCCTTGCCGGTCTCGAGCGCGATGAGGCGGGCGAGCTCCTCGACGTGCTCCTTCAGCAGGGCGGCGCATTGGGCGACGAGCGCGCCACGCTTGCGGGACGGCATCTTGGCCCAGGCCTTCTGGGCGCGGTCGGCGTCCTGCACCGCCGCGTCCACGTCCGCCGCATCCCCCTCGGCCGCCTGGCCGACTTCGATGCCGGTTGCCGGGTTGACGACGGGGAAGGTGGTGCCGGACCGGGCGGGGACGAACCGGCCGCCGATCAGGTGCTTGCCGGAGAGGGCGGTGGCGAGCGCCTGCTGGTCGAGGGTGGGGGCGTCGGGGGTGGCGTGCGGTCGGTCCAGCATGGAAGCCTTGCCTCGTGTTTCGTTCCTGGTCGGCGGAAGATGGGCCAGGCCGGCACGGCCAGCAAGGATGCAGCACGGCGGGCGGCGCCTACCGCCGCGCAACCGGAACGCGCGTGCCCTCGCTTGCCGGCGTCGTCCCGGACTGCCAAGAGTTGCGGCTTTGAGAAAGATCGCAAGGACCTTTGCCGCCGATGCCCGATCCTACCCCCACCGGCCCGCTCAACGGCCTGCGCGTCTTCGATCTCACCCGCGTCCTGGCCGGGCCGACCTGTGCGCAGATGCTCGGCGACATGGGTGCCGACGTCGTCAAGATCGAGCGGCCCGGCGCCGGCGACGACACTCGCGGCTTCGCGCCGCCGTTCATGCCCGACACGAAGGAAAGCGCCTACTTCGTTGGCGTGAACCGAAACAAGCGCAGCGTGACGCTCGATATCGGGACGCCGGAGGGCCAAGCCGTCGCGCTCGACCTGATCGCCCGATGCGACATCCTGGTCGAGAACTTCAAGGTTGGCGCGCTGGCCAAGTACGGTCTCGGCTACGATCAGCTCCACGCTAAGCACCCCGGCCTGATCTACTGCAGCATCACCGGCTTCGGGCAGACCGGCCCCTATGCGCCGCGGCCGGGCTATGACGGCCTGGTGCAGGCCATGGGCGGCGTGATGAGCCTGACCGGCGAGCCCGGCGGCACGCCCATGAAGGTCGGCATTCCCGTCGCCGATCTCTTCGCCGGGCTGTATGGCTGCATCGGCATTCTCGCGGCACTCCGGCACCGCGAGGCGACTGGGCAAGGGCAGCAGGTCGACATCGGCATGCTCGACACCCATGTCGCCTGGCTCGCCAACCAGGGCATGAACTACCTCGCCACCGGTGAGAACCCGGCGCGGCTGGGCAACGACCATCCGAACATCGTGCCCTACCAGGTCTTTCCCACAAGGGACGGCTTCATCGTGCTGTCGATCGGCAACGACCCGACCTTCAAGCGCTTCTGCGACAACACCGGCCTGTCGCACCTGCTGACCGACGAGCGGTTCGCGACCAACGCCGCCCGGGTCACGCACCGGCAGCTCGTGACCGACACCCTGACGCCGGTGATGCAGCAGCACACGACCGACCAGTGGGTCGACACGCTCGAGGCGCTCAAGATCGGCTGCGGGCCGATCAACACGCTCGACAAGGTCTTCGCCGACCCGCACGTGCAGGCGCGCCGCGTCGTCGTGGACATGCCCCATGCCGCGACCCCGCAGGGCGTCAAGGTCATCGCCAACCCGGTCCGCCTGAGTGAGACGCCGGCCGACTATCGCCGGCCGCCGCCCATGCTGGGGCAGCATACGGACGAGGTGCTGCGCACCATACTCGGCTACGACGCGGCGCGGATCGCCGCCTTACGCGGCAACGGGACCGTATGATGCGACGTCTGGTCGTCCTGCTGCTGCTCGCCGGCTGCGCCACCGCGTCGGGCGGCCGGAGTGAGGGCGTGACGATTCAGACGCCCGACGTGCCGCTGTTCGCGCCCTATGTCGTCCCGCCCGGGCCCGCCGTCGCGCCCGCGGTCGTAGCGCTGCATGGCTGTGGAGGTCCGTTCCCGGCGCGGGACAATCAGTGGCGGGACCTGCTGGTCGCGGCCGGGCACCCGGTGTTGCTGCCCGACAGCTTCGGCTCGCGCAACCTCGGCTCGCAGTGCAAGAACCCGTCGCGCGGCATCAGCCCGAACGGCAAGCGCCGGGCCGACACCGTTGCCGCGGCCGAGTGGCTGGCCGAGCAACCCGGCACGCCCCCGGGCGGCGTGCTCGTGATGGGCTGGTCGAACGGCGGCAGCACGGTGCTCGCCGCCGCGGCCCAGGGCGTCATGCCCGCGGGCTTGGTGCGTGGCTTCGTGGCCTTCTATCCGGGCTGCCGCCTGTATGCGCAGAAGCCGGAGTGGGCGCCGTCGGCGCCGCTGCTGATCGTCATGGGCGAGGACGACGACTGGACCCCGGCGGAGCCCTGCCGCCGTCTGGCCGCCCGGTTCCCGGACCGCATCAAGCTGGTGCTGTTCCCCGGCGCCTACCACGATTTCGATGCGCCCAACCGCCCGGTCGTCACCCGCACCGGCCTCGCCTTCACCGCCCACGGCGACGGCGTTGCCCACACCGGGACCAATCCAGCCGCCCGCGAGGCCGCGTTGCGCGACGTCCCGGCGTGGATCGCGGCGTTGCCTGCCCTGCGGTAGGATGCATGAATGGATCGCCGTTTTCGGTCACTCGGACCGTCCGGGAGTTTGCGCGTCTCGACGGTCTCGCCGTAGACACTGGCAATCGCTCCCCGCAGCCGCCTCGCCCAGACCATGTCATGCCCCCCTGCACGAAAGGGCCTCCGCCATGAACGAACAGACCCCCGCCGCCAGCCGGGCGCGCTTCTTCTCCGCCCCGCTGCATGAAACCGACCCGGCGCTCGCCGCCGCGATCGGCGCCGAGCTGCGGCGCCAGCAGGACGGGATCGAGCTGATCGCCAGCGAGAACGTCGTCAGCGCCGCCGTGCTGGAGGCGCAGGGCTCGGTGCTCACCAACAAGTATGCCGAGGGGTATCCCGGGCGCCGCTACTATGGCGGCTGCTTCGAGGTCGACCGTGCCGAGCAGCTCGCCATCGACCGCGCCAAGCAGCTGTTCGGCTGCGAATACGCCAACGTGCAGCCCCACTCCGGCGCGCAGGCCAACCAGGCCGTGTTCCTGGCACTCATCCAGCCCGGCGACACCATCCTCGGCATGAGCCTCGCCGCGGGCGGGCACCTTACCCATGGCGCCGCGCCCAACCTGTCGGGCAAGTGGTTCCGCGCGGTCCAGTATGGCGTGCGCGAGGCCGATGGTCTGCTCGACTACGACCAGCTCGAGGCGCTGGCCCGCAGCGAGCGCCCGAAGCTGATCATCGCCGGCGGCTCGGCCTATCCGCGCACGATCGACTTCGCCCGCATCCGCCGCGTAGCCGACGAGGTCGGCGCCTGGTTCATGGTGGATATGGCCCACTTCGCCGGGCTCGTCGCCGCCGGGGTCTATCCCAGTCCGCTCGCCCACGCGCACGTCACCACGACGACCACCCACAAGACCCTACGCGGCCCGCGCGGCGGCATGATCCTGTCCAACGACCTCGACCTGGGCAAGAAGTTCAACTCCGCCGTCTTCCCCGGCCTGCAGGGCGGACCGCTGATGCACGTCATCGCTGGCAAGGCGGTCGCGTTTGGGGAGGCGCTGCGCCCGGAGTTCAAGCTGTATCAGCGCGCGGTCGTCGACAACGCCCGCATGCTGGCCGAAACGCTCATGGAGCAGGGCTGCGACATCGTCACCGGCGGCACAGACAGCCATTTGATGCTCGTCGACCTCCGCCCCAAGCGCACCACCGGCAAGGCCGCCGAAGGGAGCCTCGAGCGCGCCCACATCACCGCCAACAAGAACGCCATCCCGTTCGACCCGGCCAAGCCCGCCATCACCTCCGGCATCCGCCTCGGCAGCCCGGCCGCGACCACGCGGGGCTTTGGCACGGCCGAATTTCGCCAGGTCGGCCTCATGATCAACGAAGTGCTCGAAGGCCTGCAATCGTCCAATACCGATGACGGCAACGCCGCCGTCGAGCGTGAGGTGGGGGAGCGGGTCATGGCGCTGTGCGCACGGTTCCCAATGTATGAAGGCGCGAACCTCACACGCTGATTGCCCTGATCGATGCGCTGCCCGTTCTGCGGCAATGACGACACGCAGGTGAAGGACAGCCGCCCCAGCGACGACTCCTTCAGCATCCGGCGACGCCGACAGTGCACCGGCTGCAACCAGCGCTTCACGACCATCGAGCGCGTGCAGCTTCGTGAGCTCACGGTGCTGAAGGCCGACGGCCGCCGGGTCCCGTTCGATCGCGACAAGCTGGCGCGCTCGATCCGCATCGCGCTCCGCAAGCGCCCGGTGCAGGAGCAGCAGGTCGAGCAGATCGTGAACGGCATCGTGCGCCAGCTCGAGGCGTCGGGCGAGAGCGACATCCCGAGCAAGCAGCTTGGCGAGGCGGTGATGGAGGTGCTGCGCGACGTCGATGCGGTCGCCTACGTCCGGTTCGCCAGCGTCTATCGCGACTTCCGCGAGGCGCGGGACTTCGAGGCCTTCCTGGGCTCGCTCGACGAACCGGCGGCGTGAGCGCCACGCCTGGCCCGGACGCCGCGGACGTCGCCCATATGCGCGCCGCCCTTGCGCTGTCCCGGCGCAATCTTGGCCAGACCTGGCCCAACCCGAGCGTGGGCTGCGTGCTGGTGCGCGAGGGACGGGTCGTCGGCCGCGGCGTCACTGCGCCGGGTGGCCGTCCGCACGCCGAGGTCCTGGCACTGGCCGTCGCCGGGAATGCCGCGCGCGGCGCCACCGCATACGTCACCTTGGAGCCCTGCAGCCATCACGGCCGCACCCCGCCCTGCGCCGACGCGCTGGTCGCCGCCGGAGTCGCGCGCGTGGTCGTGGCCGCCGCCGATCCCGACCCGCGCGTGAACGGCGCCGGCGTCGCCCGGCTCCGCGCCGCCGGGATCGCGGTGCATGAGGGCGTGCTGGCGGCCGAGGCCGAGGCGCTGCAGGCCGGGTTCCTGACCCGCGTCCGCGAGGGCCGCCCGATGGTCACGCTGAAGCTGGCGACGACGCTGGACGGCCGGATCGCGACTGCGTCGGGCGAGAGCCAATGGATTACCGGTCCCGAAGCGCGCCGCGCGGCCCATTGCTTACGCGGCACGCACGACGCGGTGCTCGCGGGCATCGGCACGGTCCTCGCCGACGATCCGGCGCTGACCTGCCGCATTCCCGGCTTTCGCCAGTCGCAGGTGGTCCGCGTCATCCTGGACGGCACGCTCCGCATCCCCGAGACCGCACGCCTGGTGCAAACCGCCCAAGACGCGCCGACCTGGGTCGTGCACCGACCCGGCGTAAGCGCGGCGCGTGCCGCCGCACTCACCGCCGCCGGGGTCCGGCTGATTGCCGCAGCCAACGCCGCGGACGCGCTGCGCGCCCTTGCCGCGGCTGGCCTCACTCGCCTCCTGGTCGAGGGCGGCGCCCAGGTCGCGGCCTCCCTGCTTCGGGACAATTTGGTCGACCGGGTTGCCTGGTTCCACGCTCCCGCCATCATGGGTGCTGACGGCCTGCCGGGGGTTCAGGGCTTCGGGGCGACGACGCTCACGGACTTGCGGCGCTTCACACGGGCGGCGGTCCGGGCGTTGGGCGCGGATATGCTGACGGAACTCGTCCGGGCGGCCTGATCGTCGCGGCCACGCGCTCGCGTCAGTTCTTTTGGCCGTTGGGGACGGGGGCGGCGAGCAAGAGCGCGCGTTCCAGGGCGTTCTTCAGGGCTTGCGCGGCGGTGACGCCCATCCGGAGGTGGGCGACGATGACGCGGTCGGGGATGATCTCATGTTCGACGGCGCTGAAGCGGACGGCTTCGAGGGTGACGTTCACGATGCCGTTGTGGAAGCCGAAGTTTGGGGCGCCGTCGAAGTAGAGGAAGGGGGCGTTTGCGCTCGCGAGCGCGGAGATGTCGCCGCGATGGCTGGGCAGGCTTTCGACCGTGGATCGAGCGGCGGGGTCGCGAGCCGTCGGGGTTGCTTGAGGCGGGGCCGTCGGAGGGTCTTTCGGCGGGGGCGGGTCCTTGGCCATGCGCGATCCAAATGTTGAGATCGGACCTTACGGGAGGAACGGCGGCCGGTTCTATGGAAACAGGCCGCGCGTGGCCTTGGCATCACGCACTCGTTCGACGCCGATGGCCATCGCGGCGGTCCGCTCGCTGACGCCATCCTTCTCGACGCGCTTGAAGGTGCGGTCGAACGCCTTGTCCAGGACCTGGCGGAGCTTCGTGTTGACCTCGTCCTCCTCCCAGAAGAACTGCTGCAGATCCTGGACCCATTCGAAGTAGCTGACGATAACGCCGCCGGCGTTGCAGAGGATGTCGGGGATGACGGTGATGTCGCGCCGCTGTTCGAGCACGCGGTCGGCGTCGGGCGTTGTGGGGCCGTTGGCGCCCTCGGCGACGATGCGGCACTGCAGGCGGCCGGCCATGTCGGCGTCGATGACGCGTTCCATGGCGGCGGGGACGAGGATGTCGCATTTTTGGGCCAAGAGCGTGGCCGGGTCGGCGGCGAGCTCGTTGCTGTAGCCCGCCAGCGAGCGGTTCTTGGCGGCGTAGGCGACGAGGCTGGGGACGTCGAGGCCGCGGGCGTCGAAGTAGCAGGCGGTATGGTCGCTGACGCCGAGCACCTTCACGCCGCGCTCGGCCAGTTCGGTTGCCGACACGCTGCCGACGTTGCCGAAGCCTTGGACGATGGCGGTGGCGCCGAGTGGGGCGATGCCGAGGCGGTCAGCGGCGCGCATGGCGCAGTGGACAACGCCGCGGCCCGTCGCCTCGCGCCGGCCGACGGTGCCGCCGGAGGCGACGGGCTTGCCGGTGACGATCTCGGTGACGGTCTTGCCCTGATACATGGAGTAGGTGTCCATGAACCAGGCCATGACCTGCTCGTTGGTGCCCATGTCAGGCGCCATGACGTCGATCTGCGGGCCGACGAAAGGGATCATCTCCTGCATGTAGCGGCGCGACAGGGCTTCGAGCTCACGCAGGCTGAGGCTGGTCGGGTCGACGGTAATGCCGCCCTTGGCGCCGCCGTAGGGAAGGCCGGCGAGGGCGCACTTCCAGCTCATCCAGATCGCCAGGGCGGCGACCTCGCCCATGTCGACGCTGAGGGAGAATCGGGTGCCGCCCTTGGTGGGGCCGAGGGAGAGGTGGTGCTGGACGCGGTAGCCGTGGAACACGGCGGTGCTGCCGTCATCGAGGTGGATGGGGCAGGCGACGGTCATGGCGCGCTTTGGATAGAGCAGGCGGCCGCGCTCGTCCTGGGGCAATTCGATGTAGTCGGCGATGGTCTCGAACTGGTTCCGGGCCATGTCGAACACCGGGCCGCCGTAGATGGTCATCGCGAGATTCCTGCTGGCTGGCGCGCACCGTAACGGAAATCGCCGGGCGGGCCAGCCCTGTGGTATGCCGCGGCGCAGCATTGAGGGATACCGCAGGCATGAGCGCTACACCAATTCCAGCGACGTTGATCCCGGGGGACGGGGTCGGGCCGGAGATCATGGAGGCGGTGGTGCGTGTGCTGGACGCGCTCGGGCGGCCGTTCGCCTGGGACGTGCAGGCGGGCGGGATGGCGGCGATCGCCACGGCGGGCGATCCGTTGCCGCCGGCGCTGCTGGACAGCATCCGGCGCACGAAGCTGGCGCTGAAGGGGCCGTTGACGACGCCGGTGGGGGGCGGCTTCCGGTCGGTGAACGTGCGGCTGCGGGAAGAATTCCAGCTGTTCGCCAACCTGCGGCCGAACCGGACGATGATCCCGGGCGGGCGCTACGAGGATATCGACATCGTCGTGGTGCGGGAGAACCTGGAGGGGCTCTATGTCGGGTTCGAGCACTACATCCCGGTTGGCGACGACCCGCATGGGGTTGCGCTGTCGTCGGGGGTGAACACGCGGGAGGGGTCGCGGCGGATCGCGCGGTATGCGTTCGAGTATGCGGTGCGGAACGGGCGCAAGAAGGTCACGCTGGTGCACAAGGCGAACGTGCTGAAGGCGCTGACGGGCATCTTCCTGGAGACGGCGCAGGAGGTGGGGCGGGGGTATCCTGGGATCACGGTCGATGACCGGATCGTGGATGCGTGCGCGATGCAATTGGTGCTGAACCCGTGGCAGTTCGACGTGATCGTGACCACGAACCTGTTCGGCGACATCCTGAGCGATCTGGTGGCCGGGCTGGTGGGCGGGCTGGGGACGGCGCCGGGGGCGAATATCGGTGCGCATGCGGCGATCTTCGAGGCGGTGCACGGGTCGGCGCCGGACATCGCCGGGCAGGGCGTGGCAAATCCGCTGGCGGTGCTGATGGCGTGCACGCTGATGCTGGACCATTGCGCGCTGCCCGAGCTGGCGGGGCGGCTGCGCCGGGCGATCGACCATGCGTTGCTGGTGGCGGGGGTGCGGACGCGGGACCTGGGCGGGACGGCGGGGACGGCGGCGTTCGCGGATGCGGTCATCGCGGCGCTGGCTTGATCGACCCGGCGTCGGTCATCGCGCGCCTGCTTGGGGCGCCGATGCGGGCCGGGCAGTTGGAGTGGATCGGGCTGCGGCTGGCGCGGCGGGGGCGGATCGAGGCGGTGGACGAGGCCGTGCTGGATGTGGAGCAAGGCGTGGTGGGGGACCGGTATGCGGGGCGGACCGGGACGCGGCAGGTGACGCTGATCCAGGCGGAACACCTGGCGGCGATCGGCGCATATCTGGGCGAGGGGGCGGCTGGGGCGGAGCGGTTGCGGCGGAACCTGGTGGTGAGCGGGCTGAACCTTTTGGCGGTGCGCGACGGGGTGCTGCGCGTGGGACGCGCGGTGCTGCAGGTGACGGGGCAGTGCCATCCGTGCTCGCGGATGGAGGAGGAGTTGGGGGTTGGTGGATACAACGCCGTGCGGGGGCATGGCGGGCTGACGGCGCGGGTGGTGGAGAGCGGGACGGTGCGGCTGGGGGATGCGGTGGTGCGGGTGGGCGTGTGAGGGGGTCGCGATCGATTTCGGGCCTGGGCTGGCGTGCTGCGGTGGTGCTTGGTAGGCAGCGCGGCAGTCGTTTGATGGAGCGTGCATGGCCGACCTTTCCTATCCGCTTCGGGCGTTGTTGCTGGAGGGCATCAGCGACAGCGCGGTCGAGCTGATGCGGCGGCAGGGGTTCGAGGTGACCCGGCTGCCGGGGGCGATGGACTCGGCGGGGCTGGCGGAGGCGTTGGCGGGCGGGGTCAATCTCTTGGGGATCCGGTCGCGGTCGCAGCTGGATGCGGCGGCGTTGCGGGCGGCGGGGGGCGGCCTGTTGTCGGTCGGGTGTTTCTCGGTCGGGACCGACCAGGTGGACCTGGTCGCGGCGCGGGCGTCGGGGCTGCCGGTGTTCAATGCGCCGTTCAGCAACACGCGCAGCGTGGCCGAGCTGGTGATTGGCGAGATCGTGATGCTGCTTCGGCAGATCGTGCCGCGGTCGAACGGGGCGCATGTGGGGGCGTGGATGAAGTCGGCGATCGGCTCGCGGGAGGTGCGGGGGAAGACGCTGGGCATCGTCGGGTACGGCAACATCGGCAGCCAGCTGAGCACGCTCGCCGAGGCGATGGGCATGCGGGTGCTTTATCACGACCGGACGGACAAGCTGCGGCACGGCAATTCCGAGCCGGCGGCAAGCCTGGGCGCGCTATTGGCGGCAAGCGACATCGTGACCTTGCACGTGCCGGACACGGCCGAGACGGCGGGGATGATGGGGGCGGCCGCGATCGCGGCGATGAAGCCCGGCGCCTACCTGATCAACAACAGCCGCGGGTCGGTCGTCGACCTCGATGCGTTGGCATCGGCGTTGCGGTCGGGGCATCTGGCCGGGGCGGCGGTGGACGTGTTCCCGGTAGAGCCGAAGTCCAACAAGGACGTGTTCGCGACGCCGCTGCAGGGGATCGACAACGTGATCCTGACGCCGCATGTGGGCGGGTCGACCGAGGAGGCGCAGGAGCGGATCGGGGCCGAGGTGGCCCGCAAGCTGGTGGACCATGCGCTGTTCGCGGCGACGGTGGGCTCGGTGAACTTCCCGCAAGTGCAGCCGTCGCCGTTGAACCGGGGTGCGATGCGGTTCGCACACGTGCACCGGAACGTGCCGGGGGTGCTGGGGGGTGTGAACGCGGCGCTGTCGCAGGCCGGGCTGAACGTGGTGGCGCAGCACCTGCAGACGGATGGGGACACGGGGTATGTCGTGGTGGATGCGGAAGGGGCGGGGGTGGCGGCGGGGGCCGTGCTGTCGGCCTTGCTGGAAGTGCCGGGGACGGTGCGGGCGCGGGTGATCGCGGGTTAGGTCAATCGGAGCTCGCCAGAACGGCGGGGCGCGGCTATCGGGCGACGGTCTCCGGCGACGATGCGGGTGCGGGTGGCCGCTCGGCTGCCGTCCGGCGGGGAGCGATGGTGACGGTTTGGCTCGTGGGGGAGAGCCAGAGGCGGCGGGATCGCCAGAGGTCGGCGCCGGCGAGGCCGTCATAGCCGGTGGCAGGGACGTCGCCGACGAGGAGGGCCGGGTTGGCGACGGCGTCGGCGCCGAGCAGCAGGCGCTTGAAGCGATGGGTGTGGACGCCGAGGCCGACCGGGTCGACGGTGATGGTGCGGCTTTCGGTGTCGGCGGCCAGGTCGGCGTTTGAGAGGCCGGCGCGGGTGCGGTCGATGAGGGTTCGCGAGGCGCCGGTGTCGACCAGCATGGGGTGGACGGTCTCGTCGATCGTGACGGGGATGACGACACGGCTGGGGGCCGGGCTGGTGGCGGGAAGAGTGGTCGAGGGTGTGAACGGTGGCGGGCCGCCCGGGCAGTGGCGGGCGGTGTAGAGGGTGAGCTTGCGAGCCGGCATGTCGATGTCGAGGTCGTATTTGGCCAGGGTGCGCAGGCCGAGCACGCCGTCGAAGGGCGTCGTGGCGCTGAACTTCGCGACGGCCAGCGGTTCCGGGTCGAGGTCCAGGGCGGCGAGTGTGATGGTCGCTTTCTGGGTGGGCCAGGTGGCGCCGGCGGCACCGAGGCCACGAATGTAGTTGAAGGACGTGTAGTCGCGCCCGATCTGGAGCCGCGCGGCGGCGGGCTCACCGAGCACGGTGACCTGCGCGCCGGTGTCGAGCATGAGGCGGACGGGTTTGCCGTCGATCGCCAGGTCGAGGAGGGGCTGGTTGTGCGAGAGCACGATCGGGGCGGTGGCGACGGGGGTGAGGCGGCAGGCTTCCGGCGTATCGATCGCCGTGCAGCCGGCAAGCAGGGCGGCGGCCATGGCGGCGGCGGCCAGCGCGGCGGTGGCCACTGTCGCCGGGCGCATCAGGCGCGTCGCCGGATCGCCGCCGTGAGCGTGTTCTCGAGCAGGCAGGCGATCGTCATGGGGCCGACGCCGCCGGGGACCGGCGTGATGGCGCCGGCGATTTCGGCGCATTCCGCATAGGCGCAGTCGCCGACCAGGCCGCCGTCGGGCAGGCGGTTGATGCCCACGTCGATGATGGTGGCGCCGGGCTTGATCCAGTCGCCGCGGACCATGCTGGGGCGGCCGACGGCGGCGACGAGGATGTCGGCGCGGCGGCAGGCGGCGGCGATGTCCGACGTGCGGGAGTGGGCGATGGTGACGGTTGCGTCTGCGGCGAGGAGGAGAGCGGCCATGGGCTTGCCGACGATGGCGGAGCGGCCGAGGACGACGGCTTCGGCGCCGCTGACTGGGATGGCGGCGGCGGCGAGCAGGCGCATGACGCCGGTGGGAGTGCAGGGGGCGAGCACGTCGAGACCGTCCTGGAGGCGGCCGACATTGATGGGGTGGAAGCCGTCGACGTCCTTGGCCGGGTCGATGGCTTCGATGACGGCGCGGGGAAGGTGGTGCGGTGGGAGCGGGAGCTGGACGAGGATGCCGTCGACCGCGTCGTCGGCGTTGAGGCGGCCGATGGTGTCGAGCAGGTGTTGCTGGGGGATGTCGGCGGGAAGGCGGATCGTGGTGGCGCGGAGGCCGGCCTCGTTGGCGGCGCGGTCCTTGTTGCGGACGTAGACGGCGCTGGCGGGGTTGTCGCCGACGAGGACGACGACGAGGGTGGGCTGGAACGGAAGGGCGGCGGCGCGGGCGGCGACGGAGGCGCGGAGGGCGGCGGCGATGGCCTTGCCGTCGAGGATGCGCGCGGGCATGGGGTCAGAGAAGCGACCAGCGGCCGTAGGCGATGCCCATGTAGAGCGTCGCGAGCAGCGGGCGGGCGATGTATTGCAGCAGCAGGATGACGACGAGCGGGCTGAGGTCGATGTTGCCGAAGCTGGGCAGGGCGTTGCGGACGGGCCGCAGAACGGGTTCGGTGACGCGGTAGAGGAAGTCGCCGATCGACCAGACGAGGCGGTTGCGCGTGTCGATGACGCCGAAGCTGGCGAGCATGCTGAAGACGGCGGCGAGGATCAGCGCCCAGACAAACAGGGTGATGACGTAGTTGAGCAGCTCGAAGATGGCGGGGATCAAGGCTCGTCACTCCAGCAATCGGGCGGACCCTAGACAGGGGCCGGGGCGGGCGCAACACGGGGGTGTGTGGCGGTTGGCGTCGGGATAGGGCCGGGGCGGCCGGGGCGGGTCCGGAGCTTCGACCTGCCCGGCCCCTCCTTTCCAGGAAGGAAGAGAAGAGGAAAGGGCGGGGTTGACGAAGGGGGGTCGCATCAGCATTGTCCGCCGCCTGCCGGGAGGCGGAAGGGTTGGGGCTGTAGCTCAGTTGGGAGAGCGCCTCGTTCGCAATGAGGAGGTCAGCGGTTCGATCCCGCTCAGCTCCACCAGCCCATGCCCGTCCTACTCGACGGCCAGCAATTCGACGTCGAACACCAGCGTTGCATTCGGCGGAATGACGGCGCCGGCGCCGCGGGCCCCGTAGCCGAGTTCGGGCGGGATGATCAGCGTGCGCTGGCCGCCGACCTTCATTCCGGCGACGCCCTGGTCCCAGCCGGCAATGACGCGGCCGCCGCCGAGCGGGAAGCGGAAGGCGTCGCCGCGGTCGCGCGAACTGTCGAACTTCTTGCCCTTGTTGTCGGGGGCGTCCGGGTCGAACAGCCAGCCGGTGTAGTGAACGGCGACGGTCTTGCCGGGGATGGCTTCGGCGCCGGTGCCGATCTGGTGGTCGGTCATTCTCAGTCCTGTGGTGGTGGGTTGCGCGTGGGCGATGGTGGCGGTGCCGAAGATCAGGAGCAAGAGGAGGCGGCGGGCAATCATTCATCGGATCCTGTATGGCTGGTGACATACATGGCGCGGGTCACGCTCACCACCAGCTGGACCAAAGGTGGATGAGGAGGGGCGCGAGGATGGCGGTCACGAGGCCGTTGAGGGCAAGGCCGAGGCCGGCGAGGGTGCCCGCGAGCTCGCTGACCTGGAAGGCGCGGGCGGTGCCGATGCCGTGGCTGGCGACGCCGGCGGCAAGGCCCCGGGCGGCGTAGTCCTTCAGCCCCATCGCGTTCATCAATGGGGTGACGATGACGGCGCCGGTGATGCCGGTGAGGATGACCAGCACGGCGGTCAGGCCCGGCAAGCCGCCGATCTGCTCCGAGATGGCCATCGCGATCGGGGTCGTGACGGATTTTGGAATTAGCGAGAGCAGGGTGGTTCGGCTGGCGCCGAGCAGCCAGCCGACGCCGGCGGCAGCGCCCATTGCGGTGGCCGACCCGGCGACCACAGCGGCGGCCATGGGAAGGAAGATGCGCCGCAGCTCCCGCGCCTTGGCGGCGAGCGGGACGCCGAGGGCGACGGTCGCCGGGCCGAGCATGAAATGGACGAACTGCGCGCCCTGGAAGTAGGTCCGGTACGGCGTTCCGCTGACGTGCAGGATGGTGACCAGCAGGATGACGGCGAACAAGACGGGGTTGGCGAGCGGGTGGCGGTTCAGGCGGCGCTGCAGGTTGTCGGCCGCGACATAGGCAGCGAGCGTTGCGGTCAGCCAGAGAAGGGGCGAGGCGCTGAGGTAAACCCAGAGGGTGACGACGGCGTCCATTCGTCAGCCGCCGGTGAGCTTCAGGACGCCGCGGAAGGTGAGGGCGGTGACGACGAGGGAGGCGAGCGTCGAGACAAGGATCGCGGCCGCGATCGCGAGGCCCTCGCGGGCGAGGAGCGGCAGGACCTCGACCACGCCGACCGCGGCCGGGATGAACAAGAGCGACAAATTGGCGAGCAGCGTGCCGGCGACCGGGCCCACGGTGCCATGCAGGGTGGGGCGGAGCAGCAGGAGGCCGGCCAGCAGCGCCATGCCGAGGACCGGGCCGGGAATGGCGATGCCGGTGGCGCGGGTGAGCGCCTCGCCGGCCAACTGGCAGGCGAGCAGCATGAGGAGGCCGTTGAGCATCGAGGTGGTCCTGCATCCGGGGCGCGATCAGGCTGCCGAGCGAACGGTGGCGAGTCCAGGTCCTGGTTGAAGGTCCGGTGGGGGGCCGGGCGCGTTGGCGTGCGGGCGGGCCATATCGCCCTGGAACAGTCCCATGCCGACGGCGCGGGCCCATCGGACCGCCTCGGGCGAGTCGGCGCGGGCGAGCAGCCAGCGGGCGGAGCCGGCCCGGAGGGTGGTCGGGTCGAGGCCTTGAAGCTGGGGGGACCAGCGCAGTTCGACGAAGTCGAGCTCGAGGGCGGCGAGGTTCAGCACGGGCAGGAGCGCGGGGACCATCGCGCGGAGCAGGATGCGGTAGCCGCGGGCCCGGGCGAAGGCGCTGGCGAAGCGAAAGGACGCGAGGTCGGCCATGACGTCGGCGGGCTGGAGGTTGACGACGACGTGGCCGCGCAGCCGGGCCGGGAGCGCGCCATCGAATCGGAGGAACTCGGGCGAGAGAACGCCGCCGACGTTGAGGTCGAGGCCGAACGGGCCGGCGTCGCGCAGTTCGGGCGGTGCTGCCAGCAGCACGAGCATGCGCCGGTCCAGCACGCGCGTGAGGCGGCGAAATAGCCAGGGCTCGGCGAAGGCGTTCTGGTTGGGGCAGAGGTCGGCTGCGAGCTCCTGAATGGCGAGGAAGCGGATGTCCCAGGCGGGGGTGAAGGCGGGTCCGTCGAGGCGGCAGACGACGCGGCGGCGGGCATAGCGCGACACATCTGCGGCGGCGAGCCGGTGTTCGGCGGCCTGAAGCGTCGGCAGGTCGAGCGGCGGGAGAACCGGCTTTGCCCGGCGCCGGGCGAGGGCGGCAGTGGCAGCCGGATCGGGCGTTGCGTTTGGTGGCGCGCCGGCGACGGCGAGCAGGGCGGCACCGTCGCGCGGCAGGTCGAACAGGCGGGCCAGCTCCGGCATGGTCGGGGCGTCCATGGCTGAATCGACCAGCAGGTGGGCGAGGCCTTCGAGCGTCTGCCGCAGCCGGTCGGCGGCCTCCCCGCGCCACGCGACCGCGATCCGAGCATGGTCGAGCTGCAGCCGCTGAGCCCTGTCGGCGCCGATCAGCGGCTCCAGCGCCTCATGGGCCAGACGGAGATGATGCGGATGGCTTAGCCGCGCGGGAAGCAGGTCGGTCCGGATCAGGAGGACGCGGCGTTCGACGCCGGAGACGGAGCAGCTTCGCACGAGGGTCGTGAGCTCGGTGAAGCCGGAGCGGTCAGACATGGGCGGCGGCCGCGGGCGCGGCCGAGCGCGCGGGACGGTCGGCAGCACCGACGGGGGCGCCGAGGTCGAGCAGCGGGAGGTTGAGGCAGCCGGTCCGGCCGGCCCGCCCGGTCGCGGAGGCGCGTTCGGTGCACTGCCGGACCGTGCAGGCCTTGGCTTGCGCACAGGCCCGCATCCGCTCGGCGGCAAGCATCGCGTCGACGTAGCGGCCTTGAAAGCGGGTGATCCCGCGGGCCATGCCCCAGACGACAGCCGCATCGTTCTCGGTCCGGTGCATCACGATGCGGTCGGCACCCAGGCGGGTGATCGCCGCCGCAAGCTCTGGCCCGGCGGTTTGCATGGCCGCCGACCAGCTCAACTTCACGAGCGAGGGCCGCAGCACACCGGGGTCCGTCAGCAGCAGGGTGTCGGCCGAAACGCCGTCCAGGACCAAATGCAGCTTGGCCAGGCGGAGCCGTTCGCGGGCGAGGATGAATGCCTTGATGTCGGCGAAGGCTTCGACGAACTGCACCTCGACCCCGATGCGGAGGCCGGCGGCGAGGGCTGGGGGGCAGGCGTTGGCGAAGTTGGCGAAGTCTTGGGAGAGGATCCCCGCGACGGTCATGTTGATGTGAAGCGCCGCCGCGCCCAGTCCCATCGAGAGCAGGCCTCCACCGGGGACGTCGTTGCGCAATTCGGTCAGCATGCGGTGGTCGAGCCGGGCCGCGAGATGGTTGAAGAGGAATGGATCGGCGGTGGCGTGGCTGCCGGCGATCCGCGCCTCGAGCACGGCGGTGGAGATCGCAACCTCCCGGAACAGCGGAACGACGGCGAGCGCCCGGCCGGGGCGGAGCAGGACGGCAGTCTGCCGGTGCATCAGATCGGATAGGATGCCGGTCTGGACGATGTCATCCATGGCGGCAATCGCACCGGTGCTCGATGCGGGTTCAGGCGCGGGGGTGGCGCGATCCCCCTCGCTCACGCGCGCCATGACGTAGGCGAGGGCGAGCGAGGCGGAGTCGCCCAGCGGCCAGACGCTGCGGAGGATTGCGGTGTCGGCGAAGTCTGCCTTGAACAGGCGGGCGAGGGCGGCGAGCAGCGCGGCGCCGCCGTCGGCGGGCTGGAACAGGAGGACGAGATCGCCGTTGGCCATGGCGAAGACCTGGCCGGCAGCCCGGGCGGCCGCGTCGTCCAGCACGGCGGCGGCGACGCGCCGATGGTGGGCGCGCACGCCGGGCGGCGGGATACGGGACAAGTGCAAGGCGAGCAGCGCCCAGCCGGCCTGGCGTGCGGGTGACGCGCGGACGATCCGCTCGAGCGCCTCGAGCAAAAGACGGGCGGCATGCATCGCAGACTGCGCCGCCTTGGTAGGCGACGGCGGCAGGTCCGTTCGTTTGGATGTCGTCGTCCAGCTCATCGCCGGGTAGTGTGAGCGGCGTATGCTTGATAAACGGTTAACGGCTGGCCAGCGGGTCTATGTGATCGGCGACGTGCATGGGCACCGCGCAATGCTCGAGCGGATGCACGGCTTGATCCGCGCGGACCTGGCCCGCCGCCCGGCGGAGCGGCCGTCGCTGGTCCATCTGGGTGACCTGATCGACCGAGGACCGGATTCGGCCGGATGCGTTGCGCTGCTGGCAAACGGACCCCCGATACGCGGCATGCCGACGATCAACCTGATGGGCAACCATGAGTGGATGCTGCTCGAGGCGCTGGGCGGCAAGGGCGACGATATCGACCGCTGGCTCGACAATGGCGGCGACGCGACGCTGGCGAGCTGGGGGCTCAAGTCGACCACGAGGCCGCGCGAGTGGCTGGCTGCCGTCCCGCCGCGAAGCCTGGTGCTGATGCGGGACCTGGGGCTGTGGCACCGGGACGGCGGCTACCTGTTCGTGCATGCGGGGGTGCGGCCGGGGGTGGCGCTGAAGAAGCAGCGGCGGACGGACCTGCTGTGGATCCGGGAGAGCTTCCTGGGGTGGGACGGGGTGATGCTGCCGGAGGCGCCGGCGGTGGTGGTGGTGCATGGGCACACGCCGGGCGACGCGGCGGTGGTGAAACCGAACCGGATCGGGCTCGACACCGGCGCCGGACGGGGCGGGCCGCTGACGTGCGCGATACTGGAGGGGGATGACGTGCAACTGCTGGAGGTGGGGCGGGATTAGCCGACGGCCTGTGCCAGCGATGCTGGCGCGGCCGCCTGTGGAGAAGCCGGCATGGGCAAGCGGGCACGGCGGTCGGGCAACGCTCCGGTCCGGGCAACCGGGCCGGAGGGACCCTTTGGGACGGAGCCGAGTCGAGGCTGGCCGGGTACGGGCGCGGTCCCGGCGACCGCTTGCGCTTGCCATTGTGGGTCATGGCGGTTAGCGGTGCTGCAATGGACAGCATGACGCCGGGCGGTGTTCCGCCCGGGCCCTTGGAGTCGTCGGCGGCGCCGCCCGACGCAGACCTTCCGCCCGATGTCGCCGCACTGGCGCGCGCGGTGCGGCGCCTGTCACGCACGAGCGTGATGGTGATCGGCGACGTCATGCTCGACCGCTACATCTACGGGCTGGTAGAGCGGATCAGCCCCGAGGCGCCGATCCCGATCCTGGCGGTGGAGAGCGAGCGGGCGATGCCCGGCGGCGCCGGCAACGTGGTGCGGAACCTGACGGCGCTGGGCGCCGCGGTCGCGTTCGTGAGCGTGGTGGGCGACGACCAGGCGGGGAGCGACCTGACGGGGCTGGTGGGCGTGCAGCCGGGGGTCGAGCCGTGGCTGCTGGTGCAGAGCGGACGGGCGACGACCGTCAAGACGCGGTACGTGTCGAACGGGCAGCAGCTGCTGCGCGCCGACCACGAGGAGACAGGGCCGATCCCGGCGAAGCTGGCCGAGCGGATGCTGCGGATCGCCGGAGACACGATGGCGGCGACGTCGGTCGCGGTGCTGTCGGATTATCGGAAGGGCGTTCTGGCGGGCACGGTGCCGGCGCAGCTGATCGCAGCGGCGAAGCAGGCGGGGCGGCAGGTCGTGGTCGACCCGAAAGGTCCGGGCTATGAGCGGTATGCCGGGGCGGACGTGGTGACGCCGAACCGCCGGGAGCTGGCGGAGGCGACCGACATGCCGGTCGATAGCGAGGCGGCGATCGTCGCCGCAGCGACGGTGTTGCGGCGGGCACACGGGTTCGGGGCGGTGCTGGTGACGCGGGCCGAGGATGGCATGACCTTGGTGGACGCGGAGGGCGCGCATCATTTTCCGGCCGAGGCGGCGGACGTGTTCGATGTGTCGGGCGCCGGCGACACGGTCGTGGCCGCGCTGGCGGCCGGGCTCGCGGCGGGATTGGAACTGAAGGTCGCGGCGCGGATCGCCAACCTGGCCGCGGGCATCGTGGTGGGCAAGGTGGGCACGGCGGTCGCGCGGGAGGCGGATCTGTTAGGCGCGCTGTCGCCGCAGGGCGGGGCGAAGCGGAAGGTCGTCACCCGCGACGTGGCCGTGGAGCAAGTGGAGCGTTGGCGTCGGAAGGGCTGGAAGACGAGCTTCACCAACGGCTGCTTCGACCTGCTGCATCCGGGGCACATCCACTTGCTGGAGCAGGCCCGGGGGCAGTGCGACCGGCTGGTGGTCGGGTTGAACTCGGATGCGAGCGTGCGGCGGTTGAAGGGGCCGACGCGTCCGGTGCAGGCGGAGGCGGACCGGGCAGCGGTGCTGGCGAGCGTCGCGGCAGTCGACCTGGTGGTGATCTTCGACGAGGACACGCCGGAGGAGACGCTCGAGCTGCTGCGGCCGGACATGCTGGTGAAGGGCGCCGATTATACGATCGACCGGGTTGTTGGGGCGGAGATGGTGCAGGGCTGGGGTGGCGTTGTCTGGCTTGCGGAGCTGCTGCCGGGATACTCGACCACGGCCACCGTGGAACGCATGACGGCGCGAACGGCCAGCTGATCCTATTCGGCGCAGAGGGCGGCGCGGATTTCAGCCATCCCGGCCGGGTCCTCGGCCATCGCCAGGCGCTGGGCGGCCAGCACGGCGAACCGGTGCAGGAGCGCACGGCGCCGGGCTGGCGCCAGCGGATGGGCCGGTGCGTCCCGGACGAGCGCCGCGTCCGGCCCGCAGGCGACGATGAGGCCGGCGTCTTCGGGCAACAGGGTGGCGGGAAACTCGTCGTCGACCGCGAAGTAGAGCGCGTCGGCGAAGGCGCGGTATTCGGGCCATTTGGCGTCGGCGAGGAAGTCGCGGGCACACGACTTCACCTCGATGCAGGCGAAGCCGCCGTCTGGACGGAGGGCGAGGATGTCGGCGCGGCGGCCGTTCGGCAGCGGCATCTCGTGCATGGGCGACCAGCCGAGCCGGAGGCAGAGCCGGGCGGCCGCGCGACGGACGGCAAGGGTGCGTTCGGGCGGGGTAGGCTCGGTCGAGGCAAGTTTGGGCAGGGGCGCGCAAAGGGGTCCGGATGCACGGTCTTGCGCGGAGAGCATTCACGTTTTGTACTCTCGCTGCCCGGCGTTGCCAACCGTGTGTAACGAAGCTGTCGCAAACGGAACTCTGGCTGCGTCAAAGCTTTGAGTCAGGATGGTTGCAACGCGATTTGCCGTCGCGATCCACATCCTCCTGCTGCTCGCGTGCGGCGAGCGGTGCGGGCGAGCGACCAGCCATCTGATCGCCGAGAGCGTGAACACGAACCCGGTGGTGGTGCGGCGGATCACCGGGCAGTTGGCGCGGGCCGGCTTGGTGCGGGTGCGGCGCGGGCCGGGCGGGGCAGAACTGACGCGGGCGCCGGACCTGATTACGTTGCTGGACGTTTGGATGGCGATGCATCCGGGACCGGCCGGGCCGATGCTGCCGGTCCATGCGTGCCCCAGCCAGGATTGCGCCGTGGGCCAACAGATCCCGGGCGTGCTGGGCGACGTGTTCGCAAACGTGGAGCGTGCGATGCACGCCGCTCTGGAGGCGACGACGCTGGCGGGGTTGGCGTCCACGCTCCAGGCCCGGGTGGCCACCGCCGGTTGAGGGGCGGCGTCAGGCAACCGCGGTGAAGGTGTTGTCGGCGATCAGGTCGATTGCGTGTGCGAGCCGAAGGTCCCGGTCGGTCAAGCCGCCGGCATCATGGGTGGTGAGCGTGATCGAGACCTTGTCGTAAACGTTCGACCATTCCGGGTGGTGGTCCTGCGCCTCAGCCAACAGGGCGACGCGGGTCAGGAAAGCCCAGGCTTCGGAGAAGTTCTGGAACCGAAGCTGCCGCTCGATCGCGTCTCGGCCGTCCAGGCCGTGCCAGTGCGGAAGCAGGGTCGGAAGCTGGGCGCGCTCGGCGGGCGTGAGGGGCTGCATGCGGGCTTGACCTTCGCGACGGTTCCCGGCGGACTGCCGGCATGCCTGATTATACACTGCCGCCCGCCATCGAGGACATCGCGGAACTAGGGGAACGGGCGCTGGGCGCCATCCCGGCCCGGCTGCGGGCGAAGGTGCGGGGCATCTCGATCCTGGTCGAGGATGCGGCGGACGACGAGACGATGACCGAGCTCGGGCTGGAGAACGCTTGGGAGCTTACCGGGATCTATCGTGGCATTCCGTTCGGGCAAGCGAGCGGGGCGGTCCGGCAGGCGCCCGATATGATCATCCTGTACCGGGAGCCGATCCTGCTGGAGTGGATCGAGACCGGGGAGGACCTGTTCCGGCTGGTGCGGACGGTGCTGATCCATGAGATCGCGCACCATTTCGGGTTCAGCGACGACGACATCGCTGCCCTCGAAGCAGAGGAGTAGGCCGTTGCGGATCCTGGGAGTCGGGGCCCGGGTCGATCTTGGCGACCTTTACCGGACCTTGATGCGGGAGGGGCACGAGGTGCAGGTGCATGCGAGCGACCCGGCCTACGCGGCGAGCTTCGATGGCCTGGTCCAACGGGTGCCGGAGTGGCGGGCGGCGCTGCCCTGGGTCGGGCAGGACGGGCTGGTGCTGTTCGAGAAGGTGGGGCAGGGCGCGGTGCAGGACGCGCTGCGGGCCGAGGGCTACCGGGTGATCGGCGGCAGCGCGCTCGGCGACCGGCTGGAATACGACCGGGCGTTCGGACAGCAGGCGCTGCGGGACATCGGGCTTCAGACGGCGCCCGCCTTCGAGTTCCCCGGTGCGGCCGAGGCGGCGGCGTGGCTGCGGGCCTATCCCGGGCGGTTCGTGCTAAAGCACTTCAACAATGCGCGGGCAACCTTCGTGGGCGACCATGGGCTGGGGCACGACGTGCTGTACCAACTCGGGCGGGCGCCGGCGGGAGCCGTCTTGCTGATGCCGCGACTGGAGGGGGTGGAGGTCGGGGTCGGCGCCTACTTCGATGGCCAGCGCTTCCTGGAGCCGGCCTGCATCGATTTCGAGCACAAGCGCTTCTTCCCCGGCGAGATTGGCGAGATGACCGGTGAGATGGGGACCCTGCTCTCATATCGGGGCGCCGGGCCGATCTTCTCGGCGACGCTGAAGCGACTGGCGCCGCTATTCGCGGCGGCCGGGCATGTGGGTTACGTGAACCTGAACATGATCGTGAACGAGCGGGGGATTTGGCCGCTGGAGTTCACGTGCCGGTTCGGCAACCCCGGCTACGCGATCCTCGCGCCGCTGCAGACGGCCGGATGGGGCGATCTGTTCCGGCGCATGCTCGAGGCCGAGCGCGGGATCGTGCCGACGGCGCCGGGATGGTGTGCGGGGATCGTGCTGACGATCCCACCCTTTCCGGAGGAGCGGCCGGGCGCTGACCCGGCGAACGACCCCCCGGTGCTGTTCCACGCGCCCATGGATGACCCGGCGCATTATCATTTCTCGGACATGCGGCTCGAGCGGGGGCAGTTGTTCGCGGGGCGGCGGACGGGCTACGCGATGGTGGTGACGGGGGTCGCCGAGGCGATCGAGGGCGCGCAGGCGGAGGCGCTGCGGCGAGCCCGGAGCGTCTGCATCCCCGACCTGCGCTATCGCGCCGACATCGGCGAGCGGGTGCGGCTGGGCGAGGCGGACCGGCTGCGCTCGCTGGGCTGGATGGACGACACTTGACTGCGATCGAGGCCTGCGAAGCCGATGAGATCTCGCCTCAGGTGGCGATCGCGCAACTGCTGTTCGCCGGGCTGGATCGGTCGGGGATCATGGCTGCCCTGGATCGGCGGCCGGGCAGTGCCGCGGTGGCGGAGATGCGGGCGCTAGTGGTGGGACGGGGCGAGGCGCTCGATGCGCTTGCGGCCGAGGTCCGGGCGACGGCGGCCCAGCATAGCGCCGCGGCGGCGACCCCAGCCGAGGGCGTCGCGGCCATCGCGGCGTTCTTCGACCGGGCCGTGCAGCATTCGCCCGAGGCGAGCGTGGGGCTGTACTCGCTCGGCGACCCGGCGATCCTGGCGGCGGCAACGGCGGAGATCGTCGCCTGGCTCTCGGCCCAGCGGCTATTGCGGGAGGGGGCGGACGTGCTCGATCTCGGCTGCGGAATCGGACGGGTGTCGGCCGCGCTTGCACCGCATTGCGCGTCCGTGCTGGCCATCGACGTGTCTGCTGGGATGGTCGCGGAGGCGTCGCGGCGGCTGGCCGCGCTGCCGCACGTGGTGGTGCGGCGCACGGGCGGCGAGGATCTGGACTGGCTCGGCGCCGGAACGCTTGATCTGGTGCTGGCGGTGGACAGCTTTCCCTACATCGTCCAGGCCGGGGGTGGGACGGCGCTCCGGCATGTGCGCGGGGCAATGCGGGCGCTCCGGCCGGGGGGAGCGTTATGCGTCCTGAACCTGTCCTACCGCGAGGACATGGGGGCGGACCGGGCGGAGGCGGCCGAGTGGGCGGCCGAAACAGGAAGCCGCGTGCTGGTCGACGGGACGCGGCCGTTTCGGCTGTGGGACGGGACGGCGTTCGTGCTGGCCCGGTGAGGCCCGCATGATCAGGCTGTTGCTCGCGATGTGCGCGATGGCGGCCCCAGCTTCGGCGGGGGAGGCGCGTCAGGGAGGCGTGCTGCGGTTGCTGGCGAGCACGGCGGCCGGGTCGATCGATCCGCAGATCAACTACACGGCGCAGTTCTGGCAGGTGTATGCGGCGACGTATGACGGGCTGGTCGCGTTTCGGAAGGTTGCGGGGCCGGGAGGCACGACGATCGTGCCGGACCTGGCCGATGCCGTCCCTTCGCCAGAAAAGGGACTGGTGTATCGGTTCCACCTTCGGCCCGGCATCCGTTTCTCGGATGGCAGCCCCGTGCGGGCGGAGGACGTGGCCGCGTCGTTCCGGCGGCTGTTCCGGGTCGGCAGCCCGACGGGTGAGACGTACTACGGTGGCATCGAAGGTGCTCCTGACTGTCTCAAGGCGCCGGACCGCTGCACGTTGCCGGGCGTCCGGGCGGAGGCGGACACGGTCACGATCACGCTGACCCGGCCGGACCCGGAGTTCCTGCAGAAGCTGGCGTTGCCGCATGCGAGCGTGTTGCCGGCGGACGCGCCTGGGCATGACAGCGGAACGGTGCCGCTGCCGGGGACGGGGCCGTGGCGGATCGCGCAGTACGACCCGAACGAGGCGCTGGTGCTGCAGCGCAATCCATACTTCCGGCTGTGGAACGGCGACGCGCAGCCCGAGGCGCTGGCGGACGGGGTCCGATATGAGTTCGGTCTGGAGGCGGAGGCGCAGGTGACGTCGGTGCTGAACGGCCAGGCGGACTGGATGTTCGACACGCCGCCCCCGGATCGGCTCGGCGAGCTGGCGGCGCATGCGGACCAGGTGCACATCGACCCGGCGGATGCGTTGCTGTTCGTGCCGCTGAACGTGCACCTGCCGCCGTTCGACGACGTGCGGGCGCGGCGGGCGTTCAGCATGGCGGTCGACCGCGCGGCGGTGGTGCGGCTGCTAGGGGGTGCCCGGATGGCGGCGCCGCTGTGCCAGACGGTGCCGCCGGGAATGGTGGGCTACGTGGCCTATTGCCCGTACCTGCACGACCTGGCGGCGGCGCGGCGGCTGGTGGCCGAAAGCGGGACGACGGGCATGGCCGTGACGCTGGTGACGGATGACGGGGCGGTATCGCGCGCGATTGGGACCTACCTGGTGGAGGTGCTGGGCGATCTCGGGTACCGGGCCCGGCTGCAGAGCCTGTCGGCGAACGTGCAGTTCAGCTACATCCAGAACAGCAACAACCGCGTCCAGGCGAGTCTGACGAGCTGGTACGCGGACTATCCGTCGGCGGCGCCGATAATAGCCGGGAATTTCGGCTGCGCGGCCTTCCGGCCCGGGTCGGACAACTCGACCAACATTCCGGGGTTCTGCGACCCGGCGCTCGACCGGCGGTTGGAGCAGGGCGGGGCTGACGACATCGCGGCGGTGGACCGGGCGATCACGGACCAGGCGCCGGCGGTGGTGCTGGCGAGCCCGCGCTTCATCGACGTGCTGGCGCCGCGGGTGGGCGGGTATTCGTATCACGAGACGTTCCGGTGGCTGATGCAGCGGGCGTATGTCCGATGAGGGCCGCGCTGCTCATGTTGGCGCTGATCGTGTGCGCGTGCCTGCTTGCGCCGGTGTATGCGGCCGCGGTGTCGCGGACGGACCCGTTCCGCAGCAACGTGCTGGGCGTGGTGGCGGGGCAGGACGTGCTGGCGGAGGATCCGGCCGGGCTGGGGACGCTGCCGATCGGGCCGGGCTGGCGCGGGGCGTATCTGCTGGGGGCGGACACGCTGGGGCGGGACGTGGCGGCGCGGCTGCTGTATGGCGGGCGGACGTCTTTGCTGGTGGCCGCGGCGGCGACGGCCCTGTGCCTGTTGCTGGGCGGGTCGGCGGGGGTGATGGCGGGGGCGGCCGGGGGCTGGGTGGACGGCGTGCTGT
Organism: Acetobacteraceae bacterium; assembly: GCA_965213855.1. Lineage (GTDB taxonomy): Bacteria > Pseudomonadota > Alphaproteobacteria > Acetobacterales > Acetobacteraceae > JBBROS01. The sequence goes on from CBDCAA010000008.1 coordinate 715,333, forward strand.
CGGGCGCCATCGACCTGCTCTGGGCGTTTCCGGTGACGCTGCTGGCGATCTCGTTGTCGTTGGTGCTGCTGTCGGGGCCGTTGAGGCTCGGTCCGGTGTCGATCGCCGAGGATAGCGTCGTGTTGCCGGTGCTGATCCTGGGGGTGGTGTACGCGCCGTATGTGGCGCGGCCGGTGCGGGCGGCGCTGGTGGCGTTGCGGGGGGCACTTTTCATCGAGGCGGCGCGGGCGACGGGCGGGGGCTGGTGGCACGTGCTGCGCCGGCACCTGCTGCCGCAGCTCGGGCCGCTGCTGGCGGGGCTGGCGCCGATCGTGGCGGCGCTGATGCTGCTGACGGAGGCGGCGCTGTCGGTGTTGGGGCTGGGGGTGCAGGCGCCGGGGGCGAGCTGGGGGACCCTGATCGCGGACGGGCAGGGGCTGCTGCACCAGCGGCCGGTGGTGGCGATCGCGCCGGGCGTGGCGGTGGCGGCGACGGTGCTGGCGCTGAACGCGGTCGCGGACGGGTTGCGTGGGGACGGTTGAGGCGGCGCTGCGGCGGGTGGCGCGGGGGGTGCTGATCCTGTTCGGGATCAGCGTAATGGTGTTCCTGATCTTCTTCGCAACGCCAGGGGCCGACCCGGCAGCGCGGCTGGCGGGGCGGGGCGCGTCACCGGAGACGGTGGCGCAGGTGCGGGCGGAGTACGGGCTGGATCGGCCGATGCCGGTGCAGTACGCGGCGCTGATGCGGCGGCTGTTCCTGACGCGGGACCTGCCGAGCTTCGTCAACCGTGGGCAGCTGGTGGTGCCGGCGGTGCTGCGGGCGGCGCCGGTGACGCTCGGGCTGGTGGCAGGCGCAGCGGCGCTGTGGCTGCTGGCGGGGCTGGGGATCGGGCTGGTCGCGGCGGCTGGTGGCGGGCCCCGACGGGGTGGTCAGGGGAGGGCGGGGCGGCTGGTGGTGGCGGCCGGGCTGCTGGGGGTGTCGATCCCGGCGTTCTGGCTGGGCGAGGTGGTGATGCTGGTGGCGCAGGGGCCGCTGCACGGGACGTGGTTCGCGTGGGTGCCGGCGCCGGGAGTGCCGCCGGACGGGATTGGCGGGTGGGTGCGCGGCATGGTGCTGCCGTGGGTGACGCTGGCGGTGCTTTATGCCGGGATCTATGGACGGGTGCTGCGGGACGGGCTGATCGCAGCTATGCGCGAGGATTATGTACGGACGGCGCGGGCGAAGGGGCTGGGCCCGGTGCGGGTGGCGCTGGGGCATGCACTGCCGAACGCGGCGGCGCCGGTGCTGGCGCTGCTGGGGCTCGACCTTGGCGCGCTGCTGGGCGGGGGGACGGTGCTGATCGAGGTGGTGTTCGGGCTGCATGGGATCGGGCGGCTGACGTATGACGCGCTGCGGACGCTGGACTTGGCGATGGTGATGGCGTGCGTGCTGTATGGGGCGGCACTGGTGGTGGTGGCGAATGCGGTGGTGGATGGGGTGCAGGCGGGGCTGGATCCGCGGGGGCGGTGACCCCTGGGCGCGGTGACAGTTGGGCCTGATCGGGCGGAGTTGGCGTGGTCGGCGGGATTGGGCAGAGTGCGGGCGTCAATGGAGACGTAGCCCGTGGCCCAAGCGCCTGAACCGACCGGTCCGTCGTTCGCCGGACCGTCCACGCTCGGGACCGTGCTGCTGGAGGCGTTGGCGGCGCACGGGGTGCGGGAGTTGTTCGGGATCCCGGGCGATTTCGTGCTGCCGTTCTTCAAGGTGATCGAGGAGAGCGGGACGCTGCCGTTCTATACGCTCAGCCACGAGCCGGCGGTGGGGTTCGCGGCCGATGCGGCGGCGCGGTTTCATGGCGGGCTGTCGGCGGCGGTGGTGACGTGGGGGGCCGGGGCGTTCAACCTGGTGAACCCGATCGCGGGCGCGTATGCCGAGCGGGTGCCGGTGGTGGTGATCAGCGGCGCCCCAGGGGTGCAGGAGCGGCATGCCGGGTGGCGGCTGCACCACATGTCGCGGCAGATCGACACGCAGACGCGGATCTTCAACGAGATCACGTGCGACAGCGCCGTGCTGGACGACCCGGCGCGCGCGCCGGGCGACATCGCGCGGGTGCTGCGGAGCGCGCGGGAGCATTCGCTGCCGGTGTATCTGGAGCTGCCGCGGGACCTGGTGGGGGCGCCGGCCACGGCCGTGCCGCCGCTGCCGCCGAGCCCGGTGCTGGAGGAGGCGCTGGGCGAAGCGGCCGACGAGATCCTGGAGCGGCTGCGGGGCGCGCAGGCGCCGTGCATCATGGTGGACGTGGAGGTTCGGCGTTACGGGGTGGAGGCGGCGGTGGCCGACCTGGCCGGGCGGCTCGGCATCCCGGTGGTGACGACGTTCATGGGGCGTGGCCTGCTGTCGGAGCATGCGGAGCTGGTGCGCGGCGTGTACATGGGCGCCGCCGGGCAAAAGGCGGTGACGGACCTGGTGGAGCACTCCGACGGGCTGTTGCTGCTGGGCGTGATCCTGTCGGACACGAACTTCGCCGTGAGCGAGCGCAAGATCGACATGCGGCGGGCGATCCTGGCGATCGACCGGGCGGTGCAGATCGGGCATCACGCGTATGCCGGCATCCCGTTGGACCGGCTGGTGCACGCGCTGCTGGACCGGGTGGGGCGGGGCGCGTCGGCGGCGCCGAGCCGGCTGCCGCAGCCGGCGTTCCCGCACGGGATGGTGGCCGACGACGCGGCGGTGCGGCCGAGCGACATCGCGGCGGCGATCAACGACCTGTTCCGCGCGCATGGGCCGATGCCGATCGCGGCCGACATGGGGGACTGCCTGTTCACGGCGATGGAGATCGTGGACACGGGGCTGGTCGCGCCGGGTTATTACGCGGGCATGGGCTATGGCGTGCCGGCGGGGCTGGGCGCGTGCGTCGCGGCGGGGGCGCGGCCGTTGATCCTGGTGGGCGACGGCGCATTCCAGATGACGGGGTTCGAGCTGGGCAACTGCCGCCGCTACGGGTGGGACCCGATCGTGGTGGTGTTCAACAACAGCAGCTGGGAGATGCTGCGGGTGTTCCAGCCGGAGAGCCGGTTCAACGACCTCGATGACTGGCGGTTCGCCGACATGGCGGGGCCGTTGGGCGGCGACGGGATGCGGGTGCGGACGCGGGCCGAGCTGGCGGCGGCGCTGTCGCGGGCGCAGGCGACGCGGGGGCGGTTCCAGCTGATCGAGGTGATGCTGCCGCGCGGGCAGACGAGCGACACGCTGGCCCGCTTCGTGGCGGGGTTCAAGGCGGCGCGGGAGCGGGTTAACACATAAGGCTTACTTGGGCGGGGGCGGGTCGAGCGGCGCCGGTTTGAAGCCGAGCGCAACCGCGTTGTCGTGGCAGACGCGCCGCAGATGGGCGTCCAGCTCGGGGAGGCCCTGGTCGAGGGCAGCGTGAAAGGCTTGAAGTTCTCTTGGAAAAGGATCGTCAGGTCGACGCACCGCGGCGTGTCGAACGAGGTGATCGTCACATACTTGGAGGCACGTACGCGCAAACCCCGTCTCTCGCGCAAGCCACGCTGCAGCCAAGAGGTCGAACACAAGGAACGTGTTCATTCGCCCAAGCTCGTAGAGGTCCTCCGGGTCGAACGGCTCTTTGCTCCGATGGGAGGGCAGAAACGACGAAGGGGTGTAGGGAGACGTAAGCCAGGATATGAAGTTCTCACGCTCGATCCAGGCGACGATCTGATCGCCGACTTCGTCCGGCGAGCCGACAATATCGTCGGTCTCGCCGATGCCAAGCAACGAAACCCTGGGGCTGTAGGTCACGTGCGCAAAGCCGAGATAGCCAAAAAATGGGAGCAAGAAGCGGCGAAGTCGAACGATGTCCTTGTAGGGCGTCTGCTCAAGCAGTAACCCTCTGGCGAAATATATGAAGTCCGCCTTATAAACCACACTTCTATTTATCTCAAGAGAAAGCGGCAGGCGCCTGCTCACTCTCCTGAGTATATGTTTTGTCTTACTCATCTGGGGAGAGGTGATCTGTAAAACGGAACATGGATGATTGACACGGGAATCGCTGAACCATACTCCGCCGAAATAGCAGCCTGGAATGCCAGGACTCTGGAGGAACTTATCGTCGGGTTCGTGCCGGTCTTGAAGTCCCACACAGCGATGACGCGGGATGGCATGCCGATGCGACGTAGTACCACATCCGTCCGAAGCGATCCCGCCTCGCCGTAAGCTGCATCTCGGCCGCCCAAGAACGACTGCTCCGTCGCAACACCGGGAAGCCTCGCACGATCAATCGCGCTTTAAAAAAGAGGTGCAACCACGTGCCGAGGACGGCAGCGCTTTTCGTTGGCGGGAGTGCTTTTGCATCATTATGAAGCGCTTCGTCAGCGATGGCGCGAACCCGCAGGTCAGTCGCCTCGATCAGGACCCTGTCCTGAAACGCCTCGCGCAGCTCGCGGTCGCTAAGGGCCACGGGTGTGTAACGCGGGCGGTCGTCCACAAACACGAGCACGTCGCCGATCGTTAACTGGTCAGCGATCGGCACGTCCAACGGGCTCACGATGGTCCTCCGGAAAAGGATCGAACAAGTCTGGGTTTACATGCACGCACGCCGATGGCCAAGGGCGGGTGAACTCGGGCACTGTCTCGCCAGTCGAAGGCGAGGGGGCGGAGAATGCCGGACGCGATCGAGAGAGTGGCGGTACTGGGGACGGGCACGATCGGGGCGAGTTGGGCGGCGAACTTCCTAGCGCAGGGCCTGAGCGTGACGGCCAGCGACCCGGCGCCGGGGGCGGAGGATTTCCTGCGGAGGTTCGTGGACAATGCGTGGCCGACCCTGGAGGCGCTGGGGCTGGCGGCGGGGGCCGATCGGGGGCGGCTGCGGTTCGAGGCGGATCCGGTCGCCGCGGTCGAGGGGGCCGGGTTCGTGCAGGAGAACGGGCCTGAGCGGATCGCGCTGAAGGTGGCGCTGTTCGAGCAGGTGAGCCAGGCGCTGCCGCCCGAGGCGATCATTGCGAGCAGCTCGTCGACGCTGTTGCCGACGGCGATGGCGGCCAGGTGCGCGCATCCGGAGCGGCTGTTGCTGGGGCATCCGTTCAACCCGCCGCATCTGATCCCGCTGGTCGAGGTGTGCGGGGGGGAGCGGACGTCGGCCGAGGCGGTGGAACGGGCGATGACGTTCTACAAGGCGGTCGGCAAGCATCCGATCCGGCTGAACAAGGAGATGCCGGGGCATGTGAGCAACCGGCTGCAATCGGCGCTGTGGCGGGAGGCGGCGTACCTGGTGGAGCAGGGGGTGGTGGACGTGGCCGACGTGGATGCGGCGGTGTCGATGGGGCCGGGGCTGCGCTGGGCACTCATGGGGCCGATCCTGACGTTCCACCTGGCCGGCGGGGCAGGCGGGCTCGAATACCTGATGGAGCATATCCCGGTGGCCGGGCTGTGGCCGAGCCTGGGGACGCCAGCGATGACGGACGGGTTCAAGCGTGCGCTGATCGAGGGCGTGAACGCGGAGGCGGGCGGGCGGTCGGTGCCGGAGCTGGCGGCGGAGCGGGACCGGCGGCTGCTGGCGTTGCTGAAGGCGGTCGGATGAGGCGTTGGCGGCTGGCGGGCGCGCTGGCCGTGGCCTTGCTGCTGCGGCCCGCTGCGCCAGCGCTGGCGGCGGACGTCATGGTGATGACGGCGGGCGCGTTCCGGGCGGTGCTGCAAGACGTCGCGCCGGAGATCGAGCGCGAGACCGGGCAGCATCTGGTGATCCGCAACGGGACGAGCGGGGCGGTGGCCGACGCGGTGCGGGCTGGGGCGGCGCTGGATCTGGTGGTGCTGCCGCCGGCGGCGGGGGAGGGGCTGGGGGCGTTGCTGGGGCCGCTACGACCGTTGGCAAAGGTCGGCATCGGGGTGGCGGTGCGGGCGGGTGCGCCACGGCCGGACATCTCGACGCCGGAGGCGGTGCGGGCGAGCGTGCTGGCGGCGCGGGCGCCGGCCTGGATCGACCCGGCGGCCGGCGGGTCGAGCGGGATCTACCTGGCCGGGCTGTGGCGGTCCTGGGGGATCGCGGAGGCCTTGGCGTCGCGGGCGGTGCTGGCCAAGGGCGGGCTGGTCGCGGACAGCTTGCGGGACGGTCGGGCGGACCTGGGGTTCCAGCAGCTGAGCGAGCTGACGGGCATCGAAGGGGTGGAGGTGGTGGGGGCGCTGCCGGGCTCGATCCAGAGCTACACCGTCTATGCGGGGGCCGTGCCGGCCGGCAGCCGGGCACCGGAGGCGGCGGCGCAAGTGCTGGCGCTCCTGTCGGGCCCGGCGGCCGCGGCGGCGTTGCGGGCGCGGGGAATGGAGGCACCATGACGGTCAAGCAGCCGGCCACGGGCGAATGGGGCATGGTCGCGACCAACCATCCGCTGGCGTCGGCGGCGGGGGCGGAGATGCTGGCGGCGGGCGGCAATGCGGCCGATGCGGCGGTCGCGGCGCTGTTCACCTTGACGGTGGTCGAGCCGATGATGGTGGGCCTGCTGGGCGGCGGGCTGTCGCACGTGCGCACGCCCGACGGGGCGCATGTGGTGCTCGATGGGCTGTCGGCGGCCCCGGCGCGGGCGCGGGCGGATGATTTCGTGCCGCTGCCGGGGGCGAGTGGGTTCGAGACGGAGGGCAGCCGCAACGCGGTGGGTGCGGCGGCGGTCGCGACGGCGGGGGCCCTGCCGGGCTGGTGCGCGCTGCTGGAGCGGTTCGGGACGATGGCGCTGGCCGACGTGATGGCGCCGGCCATCCGGCATGCGGCGCGGGGTTATCGGGTTTCGAGCTATTTCAGCGAATGCACCGGGACGGTGCTGGAGGATCTGGCCCGGGACGCCGGGCTGACGGCGCTGTTCATGACCGATGGCGCGGCGATCCGGCCCGGGGACCGGCTCGTGCAAGGCGCGGCGGCGGAGTCGCTGCGGGCGATCGCGCAGGAGGGACCGGCAGTGCTGCATGGCGGCGCGCTGGGGCGGATCGTGGCCGCGCATATCCAGCAGGCGGGCGGCTCGCTTCGGCTCGACGACCTGGCGGGTTATGCGGTGCGGGAGCGGGCGCCGGTCCGCGGGACATATCGCGGCCACGAGATCGTCGCGCCGCCGCCGCCGGCGTCCTCGGGCGTGCATATCGTGCAGATGCTCAACATCCTCGAAGGAGTCGACATGGCGGCGATGGGCCATGCGGACCCGGCGCGGCTGCATCTGCTGGCCGAGGCGCTGAAGATCGCGTTCGCGGACCGCGCGGCGGCGACGGCCGACCCGGACTTCGTGCAGGTGCCGGTGGCGGCGATCACCGACAAGGCCTATGCGGCGCGGCGGCGGGCGGCGATCGACCCGGCGCGGGCGCAGGCCTGGGCGGCGGCGGTGTCGCCGGGCGAGGTGCACACGACGCATCTGACGGTGGCGGACCGCAGCGGGCTGGTGGTGGCGAGCACGCAGACGATCAACAGCCTGTTCGGCGCGCGCATGATGGTCCCGGGGACCGGGCTGATCGGGAACAACAATATGTTCCTGTTCGACCCGCGGCCCGGGCGGGCCCTGTCGATCGCGCCGGGCAAGCGGGTGACGACCTCGATGGCGCCGAGCTTCGTGCTGCGGGACGGGGCGCCGCTGTTCGCGTTGGGTCTGCCCGGGGGTTTGCGCATCTTCGGCAGCGTGATGCAGGCGATGCTGTGCCTGATCGACCACGGGATGACGCTGCAGGAGGCGGTGGAGGCGCCGCGGCTGTGGACGAATGGCGGCGCGCTGGAACTGGAACCGGGGCTGATGGGGGCGGCCGAGGCGCTGCGCGGCATGGGGCACGCGATCATGCCGGTTCTGGCGGTGGGCGGCGGGATGAACGGGATCGGGTTCGGGCCCGAACTGGCCGTTGACGGCGGCGGCGTGCTGGCGGGGGCGGCGTGCTGGCGCGCGGACGGGACGGCGATCGGGCTCGGGGGCGGGTTCGCGGCGCCGGGCGTGCGGTTCAATCCGGAGGCGGTCGCCGCGCCGCGCTGACCGGCCGGTTTGGCCCCCCTCTCGCCTAGAGGGGGGCCAGGACTTAACAGCCTGATCGGGCCGTCAGATGTCTTTTTCGTCGGTCTCGGGTTCCACTTCGATGTCGGCACCGAGCGGGTCGGCGTCGTCTTCGAGGTCGCTGGTGTCTTCCAGCACGTCCTCCTCCGCCTCGTCCTCGGCGGCCTCGACCTCGACGTCGGGGTCGGCGTCCTCGAGGCCGGGTGCGGGCGGCTTCTTAACGCGGGCCTTCTCCTCGACGTTGCCACCGCCGCGACGGGGGCGCGGCACGTCCTGGGGCTGCTCGGTGCCGCACTTGGGGCAGACGGCGGGAACCTTGGCGAGGTCGTAGAATTTCGTGCCGCACGAGACGCAGACGCGTTTCGTGCCGAGTTCAGGCTTGGCCATCGGACCTCATCTAAGAGCTGACGCGTGCAGTGCGATCGAAGGGCGCGGCCCATGCCATCCATGGCGGGTTCTGTCAAACAGGGATGGCCCGTGGTAAGCGGCGCGCCTGATGACCCACACGCCCAACCCGCTCGCATCCCGCCGCCCCGCTGCCCCGTTATCCGGCATGATCGGCGTGCCCGGCGACAAGAGCATCAGCCATCGGGCGCTGATGTTCGCGGCGTTGGCAGTGGGCGAGACGCAGATTTCGGGCTTGCTGGAGGGCGAGGACGTGCTGCGGACGGCCGCGGCCATGCGGGCGCTCGGAGTCGAGGTGGTGCAGGACGGCCCCGGCCGATGGCGGGTCGCGGGCCGCGGGATCGGCGGGTTGGTGGAACCGTCCGACGTGCTGGACATGGGCAATTCCGGGACGGCGGCGCGCCTGCTGTGCGGGATCCTCGCGAGCCATGACCTGTTCGCGGTCATGACGGGGGACGCGAGCCTGCGAGGGCGGCCGATGCGGCGAGTGACGGAGCCGCTGGCGGCGTGCGGCGCGGTGTTCTGGGCGCGGGAGGGCGGGCGGCTGCCGCTGGCGGTGCGGGGCGCGCGGGAGGCGCTGCCGATCGAGTATGTGCTGCCGGTGGCGTCGGCGCAGGTGAAGTCGGCGCTGCTGCTGGCGGGGTTGAACGCGCGGGGGTGGACGACGATCGAGGAGCCGGAACCGACCCGCGATCACAGCGAGCGGATGTTGCGGCATTTCGGGGCGGAGGTGGTGGTCGAGCCGGCCGGGCGCGGGCGTATCGTACGATTGCTGGGGCAGCCGGAACTGCTTGCTGCGGACGTGGTGGTGCCGGGGGACCCGTCGTCGGCGGCGTTCCCGATCGTGGCGGCCCTGGTGGTGCCGGGGTCGGCCGTGACGATCACCGGGGTCGGGCTGAACCCGGCGCGGACGGGGCTGTTCGCGACGCTGCGGGAGATGGGGGCGGACCTGGTGGTGTCGGGCGAGCGGATCGAGGGGGGCGAGCCGGTCGGGGACGTGACGGTGCGGCATGGGCCGTTGCACGGGGTCGAGGTCCCGGCCGAGCGGGCGCCGAGCATGATCGACGAATATCCGGTGCTGTCGGTCGCGGCGGCGGTTGCGAGCGGGCGGACGGCGATGCGGGGGCTGCGGGAGTTGCGGGTGAAAGAAAGCGACCGCTTGGCCGCGACGGCGGCGCTGCTGCAGGTGAACGGCGTGCAGGTTGCGGTGGAGGGAGATGACCTGTTCGTCGAGGGGGGGCGGGTTGCGGGTGGGGCGACGGTCGCGACGCATATGGACCACCGGATCGCGATGAGTGCGCTGGTGCTGGGTCAGGCGGCCGATGCGGCGGTGACGGTGGACGACGCGTCGTTCATCGAGACGAGTTTCCCGGGGTTTGCCGGGTTGATGCAGGGATTGGGGGCGGGGATCGGGTGAGACGTCGTTGATGCTGCTGGTCTTGACCCACCCCCGGCCCCGCCGTTGCAGGGAGGGGAGAAGCAGGACGTGATCGTCGCTATCGACGGGCCGGCTTCGGCTGGGAAGGGGACGCTGGCGCGGCGGTTGGCGGTCGCGCTTGGGTTGCGGCACCTGGATACCGGGTTGCTGTACCGGGCGACGGGCCGGCTTGTGCTGGATGCGGGGGCGGACCCGGCGGACGCGGACGCGGCGGCGCGGGCGGCGGCGGCGCTGGTGGCCGAGGACCTAGCGCGGACGGATCTGCGCGGGCCGGAGGCGGACCGGGCGTCGAGCTTGGTGGCGAGGGTTCCGGCGGTGCGGGCGGCGTTGCTGGCGTTCCAGCGCCGGGTCGCGGCCGAGGGTGCTGTGCTGGATGGGCGGGACATCGGCACGGTGGTGTGCCCAGAGGCGGACGTGAAGCTGTTCGTGACGGCGGACCTTGCGGCGCGGGCGCGCCGCCGCTGGTTGGAGTTGCAAGGGAGGGGCGACCCGACACCGCTCGCTGTCGTGGAGGCGGAGATGCGGATGCGGGACGCGCAGGATGCGGGGCGGGCCACCGCGCCGCTTCGGGCGGCCGCAGATGCGGTGCTGCTCGACACGACGGCGCTGGATGCGGACGGCGCGTTCGCGCAGGCGTACCGAATTGTGCGGGAGCGGACCGGTTCTGCTTGACTCCGCCGCGCCGGGTCGTATGTGTGCCGTCAACGCCGCGGCCTGTCTGGCCGGGGCGTTCGTTCGTTTAACCGCCTTGCGCCTGCCGGGAGATCGCCTGGGTGGGGCAGGGTAGCCGCTTCCGGCCCTGATCGGGTGATCGTGGGGTTTGGGCGCGCATTTCGATGCAGCCGGTCCTGCCGGCCTCGTTCACAGGAACCAACCCACCACATGGCATCCGCCTCCGCACTCCTCGACCGCCCCTCGTCTCACGTGACCGCCCCGCATGGGGCTTCCAGCCACGGCATGGAAGACTTCGCCTCGCTCCTCGACGAAAGCATGGGCCGCGACAGCGGCTTCGAGGGCTCTGTCGTCACCGGGCGGGTCATCCGGCTGACTGAAGAATACGCCATCGTCGACGTCGGCCTCAAAAGCGAAGGCCGCGTGGCGCTGAAGGAGTTCGGCGCCCCCGGGCAGCCGCCCGAGGTCAAGCCGGGCGACAACATCGACCTGTTCGTCGAGCGCTACGAGGACCGCGACGGCTCGATCGTGCTCAGCCGCGAGAAGGCCCGGCGCGAAGAGGCGTGGACGAACCTGGAGAAGGCGTTCGAGGCGCAGCAGCGCGTCAACGGCACGATCTATGGGCGCGTGAAGGGTGGCTTCACGGTCGATCTTGGCGGCGCGATCGCCTTCCTGCCGGGCAGCCAGGTCGATATCCGGCCGGTGCGCGACGTCGGGCCGCTGATGGGCACGCCGCAGCCGTTTCAGATCCTGAAGATGGACCGCGCGCGCGGCAACATCGTGGTGTCGCGCCGGGCCGTGCTGGAAGAGACGCGCGCCGAGCAGCGCAGCGAACTGATCCAGGGCCTGAAGGAGGGCATGATCCTCGACGGCGTGGTCAAGAACATCACCGACTACGGTGCCTTCGTGGACCTGGGCGGCGTCGATGGCCTGCTGCACGTGACCGACATCGCCTGGCGCCGGATCAACCACCCGAGCGAGGCGCTGCAGATCGGCCAGGCCGTGCGGGTGCAGGTGATCCGCTTCAACAGCGAGACGCAGCGCATCAGCCTCGGCATGAAGCAGCTCGAAGCCGATCCGTGGGAGGGTGTGGCGGCGAAGTATCCGCCGGGGGCGAAGTATTCGGGCCGCGTGACGAACATCACCGACTACGGCGCCTTCGTGGAGCTGGAGCCGGGCGTCGAAGGCCTGGTGCATGTCAGCGAGATGAGCTGGACCAAGAAGAACGTGCATCCGGGCAAGATCGTCGCGACCAGTCAGGAAGTGGACGTGCTTGTGCTGGACGTGGACAGCAGCAAGCGGCGGATCTCGCTCGGCTTGAAGCAGGTGCAGCGCAACCCGTGGGAGCAGTTCCAGGACGAACACCCGGTCGGCAGCGAGGTCGAGGGCGAGGTGCGCAACATCACCGAGTTCGGGCTGTTCATCGGGCTCACGGCGGACATCGACGGCATGGTCCACATGTCCGACCTGTCGTGGGACGAACAGGGCGAGCTGGCGATCGCGAAGTATGAGAAGGGCGCGATGGTGCGCGCCAAGGTGCTCGACATCGATCCGGAGAAGGAGCGCATCAGCCTCGGCATCAAGCAGCTGCACGATGACCCGGCGGCCGACGTACTCAGCCGCGTGAAGAAGAACGACGTGGTGACGTGCATCGTGACCGCGGTCCAGGCGAACGGCATCGAGGTGAAGGTCGACGACATCCTGACGGGCTTCATCCGCCGGGCCGAGCTGGCGCGCGACAAGAGCGAGCAGCGTCCGGACCGGTTCGCGGTGGGCGAGAAGGTCGACGCCAAGGTGACGGCGATCGACCGGGCGGCGCGGAAGCTGAGTCTCACGATCAAGGGCCGCGAGATGGAAGAGGACAAGCAGGCGATCCAGGACTTCGGGACGGCCGATAGCGGGGCCAGCCTGGGCGACATCCTGGGGGCGGCGATCCGGCGGCGGAACCAGCAGTCCGAATAGTGTCGCTGGAAACCGACCTTCTGCTGGACAGGCGGCGCCTCAAGCGCCGCCTGAACTTTTGGCGGGTGCTGGCGGTGCTGGCGTTCGTTGCCGCGTTGCTGGTGGCGGCCGTGCCGGGCGTACGCGGCGGCGGGCCACACGTGGCGCGGCTGAACGTCCGCGGCGTGATCACCGAGGATCACAGGCTGCTCGATGCCGTCGAGCGGCTCGGGCGGGACGGCAGCGTGCGGGCGGTGGTGGTCGCAATCGACAGCCCCGGCGGCTCGGTGGCGGGCGGCGAGAGCCTGCGGGCGGCGTTGCTTCGGGTCGCGGCGCAGAAGCCTGTGGTGACGGTCATGGAGGGGACGGCGGCGTCGGCGGGCTACATGATCGCACTGCCGGCGGCCCGGATCTTCGCGCGGGACGCGACGCTGACGGGCTCGATCGGTGTCATCCTGCAAACGGGCGAAGTCTCGGGGCTGCTGGGCAAGTTGGGGGTGAGCGCGGACGCGATCACGTCCGGGCCGCTGAAGGACCAGCCGAGCGCCACGCGGCCATTGACCGACGAGGGCCGGGCTTACCTGCATGGGCTGGTGGACGACCTGTTCGACCAGTTCGTGACGATGGTGGCCGATGGCCGGCACATGGAGAAGGCGCGGGTGCGCGAATTGGCGGATGGGCGGGCCTATACCGGGCGTCAGGCACTGGCGCTGGGCCTGGTGGACCAGATCGGCGGCGAGGCGGATGCGCGGGCGTGGCTTGCCAAGGAGAAGCAGGTCTCCGACGGCTTGCCGATCCGGGACGTGCGCCCGGGTTCGTTCGTGGAGCGAGCGACCGGGGCGGCCATGGGCGGTTTGCTGGACCGTGTTGCGGTCATGTTTTCGGGCGAGACCGTGCGGTCCGGCGCTTGGGCGATCTGGCAAGGTGGCAGCGCCCGTTGAGGCGTGTCTGACTCCAGGGCAGGCGGTCGCCCCAGGGCCGGGCGCGGGTTCCTTGACGCACTGGGCGGGGCGGGGGCATTCTGCTGGAACAACTGCGAAGATCAGCGAAGACGAAACAATGACAAAGTCAGAGCTGATTTCTGAACTCGCTGCGGCCAATCCACACCTGACGAGTCGGGATGTCGAGCTGATCGTCGGGACCATCTTCGACGAGATTACGGCTGCCTTGGCGCGCGGCGCTCGGGTCGAGTTGCGGGGGTTCGGCGCCTTCACCGTCAAGCGCCGCGATGCGCGCACGGGGCGCAATCCGCGCACCGGCGAGGCGGTTCCGGTCGACGAGAAGGCGGTGCCGTTCTTCAAGGCCGGCAAGGACCTGCGCGAACGAGTGAACCGCGGCCCGGTGAAGTCGGGCCGCGCGGCGGCGCGGCCCGAGCGGGCGAGCGCATAGGGCGAGCGCCATGATCCGGACTTTGATTGCGATCCCGTTGATCGTGGTGCTGATTGCGTTCGCGCTGTCGAACCAGCAGCCGGTCAGGCTAGGCATCTGGCCGACCGACATCCTCGTGGATGTGCCGCTGTCCGTGGCGGTGCTGGTGGCGGCGGCCGTGTTCTTCGTGGTCGGCGCGTTCATGACCTGGACGACGGTGGTGGCGCAGCGGACGCGGGCGCGGCGGGCGGAGCGCCAGGCGCGTGACCTGCGGGCGCAGGTCGATACGTACCGGCAAATGCAGCGGCCGGCGCCCGGCCTGGGTGCGGACAGGCTGGGTGCGCCCGGGCTGGGTGCGGACGGGCGGAGCGTGGCGCTGCTGCCACCGGGCTGACCGCACGGTTGTGACAGAGGTCAAGATCTGCGGCGTGACCGATGCGCCTGGTATGGACGCTGTCGCGGAGTCGGGGGCCGAGTGGGTGGGGTTCAACTTCTTCCCGCCGTCGCCGCGGTTTGTGACGCATGCTGTCGCGGCGGCGCTTTCGGGCCGCCATCCCGACGGCCCCCGGCCCGTTGTGCTCCTGGTCGATCCGTCGGATGACGATGTCGCTGCGGCCCTTGCCGCTATACCGCTTGCCGGGTTGCAGGTGCATGCATCGCTCGACCGTGCCGCCGCCATACAGGCGCGATTCAGCGTGCCGGTCTGGCATGCGGTCGGAGTTGCGGCGGCGGCAGACCTGCCGTCGGCTGCGGCAGGCGTGTCGCGCCTGTTGCTGGACCGGAAGGCCCCGCCCGGCGCCGCACTGCCGGGAGGGAATGCCGAGGCGTTCGACTGGTCGGTGCTACGCGGCTGGCCGGCGCCGGCGCCGTGGGTCCTTGCCGGGGGGCTGACGCCCGGGACGGTGGGCGATGCCATCCGGCAGACGTGTGCCTTGGCAGTCGACGTCTCGTCGGGGGTGGAGCGAGCCCGGGGCATCAAGGATCCCGAGCTGATCCGGGCATTCGTCGCGGCTGTTCGGGCGGCTGGCTGATAGCAAGCGGGCTTTGATCCCGGCTCGTCGCTGAAGCCCGGCCCACCTCGCACCGCTGACAGGGTCGTCGGGTGGCCTCCAGCCCATCGCCACGGGTCGACGGACACGTCGGTCAGCATGGATCGGTGCGGCATCAGAGCAGTTCGGCGACCTCGATAATGAGGCCGCGCAGCCACTCGGCCCCGGCTGTCGCGCCGTGGCCGCGGTGCCAGACCATCGAGATCGGCACAGCCGGCGACTCATAGGGCGGGTCGAACAAGGTGAGGCCGAAATGGTCGGCAAAGGTGCGGGCCATCCGCTCTGGCACCAGCGCGGCCAGGTCGCTCTCGCTGGCAACGGCCATCGCGGCATAAGTGTCGGGGATCGTCAGCCGGACAGGGGGCGAGGCGCCCATGGTCGCCATCGCGCGGGCCAGGGCGCCGTCGTCGTCCTGGATCGCGCGCCGGTCGAGCCCGCGGCCGGCTGTCGGCAAGTCGGTCTCATTCGCTTCGTCGTCGGATAGCAAGCGGGTCAGGTGCGGCAGGCTTGCGAGGCGCTCGAGGGTGAGCGGCCCTTTGGCGGCCTGGTCTGTCCGCATCGCCCAGACATGCCGCTCATGCAGGAGATCGTGCACGGCGAACCGCTCGGGGATGCGACGATAACTGGCGATGACGAGGTCCAGGCGGTTGGTATCCAACGCGTCGGTGACGCCGGCGACTCCGGGTTTGACGCTCAGCTCGACCGAGGGCGCGCGCAACCGGACCTGGGCGATGACGCGTGGCAGCAGAATGGCGCGGGCATAGGGGTCGGCCGCGAGGCTGAACCGGCTTTCGGCGGTCGCCGGGTCGAAGCTGGTGTCGGCGAGGGCGGCCATAAGGTTGGCCAATGCGGCGCGCAACCGCGGGCCGATCTCCCGCGCCTTCGTGGTCGGCGTCATCCCGTCCGGCGTGCGGTGGAAGAGATCGTCGCCGAGCAGCTCGCGCAGGCGGTGGAGCGCGTGGCTGATCGCGGATTGGGTTACACCGAGCCGGAGGCCGGCGCGGGTCGTGCTCCGCTCCTCGTGCAGCGCGTCGAACACCCGCAACAGGTTGAGGTCCAGCGTCGCGAGCTTCAGGGGTTGCCGCACTCGTGGTGCATCGGCCCGGGATGAGCGCGCTTCATAAGGGGGCTGACGAGGAATCATTGGAATTGGGAAATCGCGTGACTCATGTCTGGGATGGCTCGGGACCTTTGGCGGACCCGGGCACTGGTCCGATAAGAATAGGAGAGTCCGCAATGCGCAACGTGCTTTTGGTCGGAACGGTGTTGTTGGCGGCCGGCTGCTCGATGCAGCAACCGGCGCCGGCACAGGTCTCGTGGGCCTACGGGGCCGGCAATGGCGATGGCGTGAGTTATTCTGGCCCTCAGCCAGTTTATCAGCGCGCTTATGGGCTGGGCAACGGCGATGGGGTGACGAGCGGCCAAACGGCGAAGACGCAGTTCTCCTATGGTGCCGAGAACCAGTCGGGATCGATGGTGCAGTTCGCGCCGCCGCCGACGGTGACGGCTTCGCCGATCGTTCCGCAGAACACGCCAGCCGGAACGCCGACGCCGCAAACGGCCGCGGGCAACCACACCTGACTGACTCAAGGCCGCCGGTTGGCGATAGCCAGCCGGCGGCCGCTGCTCGAAATACACTGACCGGGCGGCCACGGTGCTCGCGCGTGGTGCCAGGATGACCAGCACCGATTGGGCGTGGCTCTTGCCCGCTGCCCTCGCGGCGACTGTGGCGGGTGGTGCTCCCGGCTCCGTCGTGCCGCGGCCCGTGTGCCAGCCGAACACAACGGCCGCGCTGAACCAGTGTGAGCTCGACCGGATTAATCCGCGCACCACAGGCACCGTGCCACTCTTCATGGGGGCGCCGCTCATGCGCCAGTCGGTGCAAGCGGTCCGGGATGGGTCCGGTCCGACCATTCGTTGAACCAGCCCTGAATCACCGCTAGCCAGTCGGCTCGCTCGCCAGTTGAAACGCGGCTGTGTCCGCGGCATATCGCGCGTGTTGGACCACGAGGGGCGAATGAGCGACGAGAGCGGGACCGAGGGGACTGTCGAACGGCATGCGTTCAGTGCGGAGGTCGGGCGGCTGCTCGATCTGGTCGTCCATTCCCTTTACTCCGACCGCGAGATCTTCCTGCGCGAGCTGGTCGCCAACGCGGCGGACGCGACGGACCGGCGCCGGTTCGAGGCGCTCACGAAGCCTGAGCTGACCGCTTCGACCGATCCAGCGATCCGCATCGCGCCGGACAAGACGGCCCGGACGATCACGATCGCCGATACCGGCGTCGGGATGAGCAAGGCGGAGCTTGCACAGAACCTGGGCACGATCGCGAGATCCGGCACGCGGCTGTTCGGGCAAGAGGCCGCGGCGGCTGGGGCGGGCGTGGACGCGGCGGACAAGCCGAGTCTGATCGGGCAGTTCGGGGTCGGGTTCTACTCGGCGTTCATGGTGGCGGACCGGGTCGAGGTGACGAGCCGCCGCGCCGGGAGCGACGAGGCATGGACCTGGGCGAGCGAGGGGGGTGGCGCATTCACGCTGACCCCGGCGGACCGTGCCGAGGCCGGGTCGACTATCGTGCTGCACGTGAAGGCCGACGCGGACGAGTTCCTGGAGCCGATCCGGCTCGAGACGATCATCCGCAAGTGGGCGGACCACATCACGGTGCCGATCCTGGTCGCGCAGGCCGATGGGGAGCCGAGCGACAAAGCGGCCAACGAGGGCACGGCGCTGTGGCGCAAGTCGAAGTCGGAGGTGACGGAGGAGCAATACAAGGCGTTCTATCACCACGTGGCGCATGCGTTCGACGATCCGTGGGCGACGCTGCATTGGCGGGCAGAGGGCGCTCTCGAGTTCACGGCGCTGTTGTTCGTGCCGGGGATGCGGCCGTTCGAGCCGGTGGAGGGGCCGCGCGAGAGCCGGGTGCGGCTGCATGTGCGGCGCATGTTCATTACCGACGAGGCGGCGTTGCTGCCGCCCTGGGCGCGGTTCGTGCAGGGGGTGGTCGATACCGAGGACCTGCCGCTGAACGTCAGCCGCGAGATGCTACAGGCGACCCCGGTGCTGGCGCGGATCCGCAAGGCCGTGACCGGGCGGGTGTTGAGCGAACTGAAGTCCCGGGCGAAGGATGCGGACATCTATGCCAGGTTCTGGGAGGCGTTCGGTGCCGTGCTGAAGGAAGGAGTCTGGGACGATGCGGAGTACCGGCAGGAGCTGGCACCGCTGATGCGGTTCAAGTCTTCAGCGGTCGATGGTTGGACCGGGCTTGCGGACTATGTGGCGCGGATGAAGCCAGAGCAGGAGGCGATCTATTTCCTTGCCGGCGACGAGGCGGAGGCGCTGGCGAAGTCGCCGCAGCTGGAGGGGTTCCGGGCGCGGGGGGTGGAGGCGCTGTTGTTGACGGACCAGGTGGACGCGTTCTGGCCGGAGCGGCTGGCGGCGTTCGAAGGAAAGAGCCTGAAGTCGGTGACGCAGGGGTCGGCGGATCTTGTGAAGTTCCCGCTGGATGGCGCGACGGGTGACGGCGAGGCGGCGGATGTGGCGAAGCTGGTCGAGGCGCTGAAGGCGGCGCTGGGCGACGAGGTGGGCGACGTGCGCCCGACGGACCGGCTGGTGGACAGCGCGGTGGTGCTGGCGGCGGCCGGGTTCGGGCCGGACCTGCAGATGCAGCGCATCCTGAAGCGGCACGGGCGCAGCCAGTTCGCGATGCCGCCGACCTTGGAGATCAACCCGCGCCATGCGCTGATCCGGCGCCTGGCGGAGCGGGCGGACGCCGGGGAGGATGTCGCGGACGCCGCGCACTTGATCCTGGACGTGGCGCGGGTGCAGGACGGCGATCTGCCGACCGACCCGGCGGCCTTCGCGCGGCGGGTCACGGCGGCGCTTGTGGGGTAAGACGGCGGCGTGCGGCCAGGTTCGCGCGTGCGACGGACTGCTCGGTTGGCGTGAGACGGCCCTGCCCGAGCAGCGCGGCAATCGACAAGGCGGCGTCGCGGTTGGCCCAGGTCTCGCCAGGACGATCGCGCCGGGCGCATTGATAGAGCAGTTCCGGAGCGTCGGCCGAGGGTGGCGGGACCGGGGCGCCCACAGGAATGATGGAGCGGACCAGCGTCGCATAATTATCGGTGAACCAGTCAGGCTCGCGGCCCTGCAACAGACGGAGCGCTTTCATGCCGTCGCTGCCCCCAGCGCGCCTGTTGGGCAGCGGCACCAGGTTCAGGACGGCGTATCCGACCTGAACGCCCCATAGCGGGGCCAACAGATCGGCGCCCTCCGGATAGAGGGCGGCGGGGATCGCCATGAGCGCGGCGCCGACGGCATTGCCGAGTGCGCCGGCGATCGTGACGAGGAACACCGCTGTGGGACGCGCCGGCGGGTAGGGGAGCCTCTGGACGCCGCCCCGGACGGGCCATAGACGCCACAGGGCCCAGCATCGACCGATCCGGACACGAAGGAGCAACGGTCCGCTGCCGATCTCGATCCGCCTGGGCCCGAGACCAAGCGCCTCCGCCATCAGCGCGTGCCCGGCCTCGTGCGCAACGATCCCGAACAGCACCGCCACGGCGACCACGCCCAAGGCGACCGCCAGGGCGATGGGCTCATCAAGGTCGAGCAGCCAATCCGGCATCGCCGCGGTCCGTCGACATGGGCTCAGGTCAGGTGGTCGGTGCCGTTTCCGTGCCGTGGCGGTCGCTGGTCGGGGTGCCCTTGGGCTCGTGCTCGTCGATGCCGTCGGGGATGCCGTTCGGGGACTTGCCGGCCGGGTCGGCGTCGGAGGGGGCGCCTTGTACAGGCGGGTCGGCAGGCTTCTGTGGCTCGTTCATGCAGGGTTGAACGGGCCGGGGCAGGGCTGGTTTCAGGCCAACCCGGCAGCCACGGCGTCGCAGACGCTTTCCGCGTCGGCGTCGGACAGGTCCGGGTGGATCGGCAAGGCGAGGATGCGGGTGGCGAGGTCCTCGCTGACGGGCAGGGCGGCGCCGTCGTGGTGCTGGGCATAGGCAGGCTGTCGGTGCAGCGGGCGCGGATAGTAGATGGCGCTGGGCACGCCGTGGTCCTTCATGACGGACTGGACCCGGGTGCGGGTGGCGTCGTCGGGCAGCAGGATGGCGTAGATGGCCCAGGCGCTGGTGGCCCCGGGGACACGGGTGGGGATGTGGACGAGGTTGCCGAGGCGGCGGTCGTAGGCTTGCGCGACCTGCTCTCGGCGCGCCAGCTCCTGGTCGAACACGTCCAGCTTGGCCAGCAGGATGGCGGCCTGCATGGTGTCGAGGCGGCCGTTCATGCCGGTGCGGAGCACCTCGTAGCGGGTCTTCCCTTCGCCGTGGGTGCGGAGCGAGCGGAACAGGTCGGCGCGGTCGGGGTCGTCGGTGAACAGCGCACCGCCGTCGCCGTAGGCGCCGAGCGGCTTGCTGGGAAAGAAGCTGGTCGCGGTCGCCATGGCTTGGGTGCCGAGCTTGGCGCCGTGCAGGGACGCGCCGAAGCTCTGGGCGAGGTCGTCGATGGTGAACAGGCCGTGCCGGGCGGCGATCGCATTCAACGCCGGCCAGTCGGCGGGCTGGCCGAACAGGTCGACGCCGATGAGGGCGCGGGGGCGGAGGCGGCCTGCGGCGTGCGTCGCGGCGATGCGGGCCTCGAGATGGGCCGGGTCGATCTGGAAGGTGCGGGGGTCGACGTCGACGAAGACAGGGGTGGCGCCGAGGAGGAGCGGGACTTCGGCGGTGGCGGTGTAGGTGAAGGCGGGCAGGAACACGGCGTCGCCGGGGCCGATGCCTTCGGCCATCATGGCGATCTGCAGCGCGTCGGTGCCGGAGCTGACGCCGACGCAGTGGCGCGCGCCGCAGTAGGCGGCAAGGCGGCCTTCCAGCTCCGCGACTTCCGGGCCGAGCACGAACTGGCAGTGGGCCAGCACGGCGTCGATGCGGGGCTTGAGGTTTCCGGCCAGGCGAGCTTGCTGCGCCTTGAGGTCTAGGAAGGAAATTGGGGTCGCAGCGCTCATCGGGCGGATCCGGGCAGGGCGCGGACGAGTCCGGCCGGGTTATGTTCGAATTCCGGGACCAGACGGCTGAGCTGGCCGAGCGCGGCCAGCTGCTGTCCGGTGCGGCAGAGTGCGCCGATCTCGTCGATGGCGCGGCCCACGATGGCGGCATCGGCGGTGCGCGGCGCGGCCATGAGCAGGCCGGGGTGGCCGGTGGGAACCGGCGCCTCGGTGCCGTGGAACAACTCTTCGAACAGCTTCTCGCCGGGGCGCAGGCCGGTATAGGCGATGCGGATGGCGCCGGGCTCGTCCGTTTCGGCGAACTTGAGGCCGGCGAGGCGGATCATCTGGCGGGCGAGGTCGACGATGCGCACCGGCTCGCCCATGTCGAGCACGAAGATGCCGCCCTGCCGTGCGGCGGGTAGGGCGAGGCCTGCGAGGCCGACGACGCTGGCCTGCAGCACCAGGCCGACCGCCTCGCGCACGGTCATGAAATAGCGCTGCATGTCAGGGTGGGTGACGGTGAGCGGGCCGCCATGGGCGAGCTGGCGGCGGAACAGCGGCACGACGGAGCCGGTGCTGCCGAGCACGTTGCCGAAGCGGACGGTGATGCACCGCATGCCGCTATGGCCGAGCGCGGCGACGTCGAGGGCCTGGGCGTACATCTCGGCCAGCCGCTTGCTGGCGCCCATGACGCTGCTGGGGTTGACGGCCTTGTCGGTGCTGATGAACACCATCGCGCTGGCGCCGGCGGCGCGGGCGGCGTCCGCGACATGGCGGGTGCCGCAGGCGTTGGTGAGCAGGCCCTCCCCGGCGTTGGCCTCGACGATCGGCACGTGCTTCAGCGCGGCGGCGTGGAAGACGAGGTCGGGGCGGAAGCCGTCGAAGATGGCGCGGATGCGGGCTTCGTCGCGGATGTCGGCGATGCTGGCCTGGCGCGGCAGAGTGGGGTGGGACTCGGCCAGTTCGAGGTCGATCTGCCAGAGCGCGAACTCGCCGTTGTCGAGCAGCACCAGCTCGGACGGGCCGAGGGCGGCGACCTGGCGGGCGAGCTCGGCGCCGATGGTGCCGCCGGCGCCGGTGACGAGCACGCGGCGGCCGTGGACCAGCTTGGCCATGCCCTCACGGTCGAGTGGCACCTGCGGGCGGTTGAGCAGGTCCTCGATGGCGACGGGGGCGAGTTCCAGCCCCGGCGCGGCGCCGGGCCCGGGTGCCAGCTGCAGCGCGGTCGGTCGGGGTGCGCGGCGGACGGGCACGCCTTCGGCGTCGGCCTGGGCGAGCAGGGCCGCGAGGACCGGGCCGGGCAGGTCGGCGTCGGTGACGACGACGGCGTGCGGCAGGCGGTCCTCGGCGCGGAGGCGGGCGAGGACGGATGCGGTCTGGCCGATGCTGCCGAGGATGGGCTGACCGTGGATGCGGCGGGCGACCTGGCCCTCGTTGCGCGACAGCAGGCCGACGACGCGGAACTTGCGCCGGCCCTCGCGATAGTCGAGCGCGCGGAGGAACAGGTCCGCACCCTCGCCGGCGCCGGCGAGGAGCACGAGCTGGGCGTCGGGCGAGGCGCGGGCGCCGCGGAGGCTCGGGCGAAGGTTGGGGCGGAGCCGGTAGAGGACACGCGGGGCGCCAAGGGCGACGATGAGCACGAGCGCGTGGACGATGGGGAAGGTGGGGGTGGGCAGCGGGAAGCCGGCGCCGGTGAGCAGGAGCGCGAACAGGACGGCGCTGGCGACGCTGCCGCCGGCGACGGCGAGCAGGTCGGCGATGCCGGAGAAGCGCCAGTACTGCTGCGGCATGCGGAACGGCAGCCCGGCCACCAGCAGAGTGATGGCGCCGCCGGCGATGAACCATAACGGATGCAGCAGGCCGCCGCCCGGGTCGGCCACGTAGCGGGCGACGGGCGTGGCGAGTGCGGCCAGCACGCCGTCCATGAGCACGTTCAGGAGAATCCGGTTGACCATCCGGGGGCGTTGCAGGGCCATCACGCTGACCCTATAGCCGCCTTCGCCCCGCTTCGCACCCCACCCCCTGATCCCCTGGAGTCTCGTGACTGCGCACGCCTTGCTGATGCACCTGGTGTTTGCGGCGGCGCTGGCGCTGCTGTCGGCCGGGGTGGTGCGGGGAATGATCGGGGTGGGGGTGATGGACACGCCGGACGCGCGGAAGGTGCATCTGCGGCCGGTGCCGAAGGGCGGCGGCGTGGGGGTGGTGGCGGCGTTCCTGGTGGGGATCGTGGTGCTGTATGCGTTCGCGTCGTTCTCGCGGCTGGCGGACGGGTATTTCCGTGGCGTGATCCTGGCGGCGGTGGCGATCGCGGCGGTCGCCTACCTGGACGACACGCGGGTGTGGCCGTTCTGGGTGAAGCTGGCGGGGCAGATCGTCGCGGCGCTGCTGGCGGTCGGCAGCGGGCTGTATGTGTCGCGGCTGAACCTGCCGGGGGTGGGCGGGGTGGAGCTGGGCTGGGTGGGCGCCGTGGGGACGCTCGCCTGGATCCTGTTCGCGACCAATGCGATGAACTTCATCGACGGGCTGAACGGCCTGGCGTCGGGCGTGTCGGCGCTGGCGGCGGCGATCCTGGCGGTGATCGCGGCGGCGTATGGCGGGTGGTTCGTGTATTTCGCGAGCCTGTTGCTGGTGGCGGGGCTGGCGGGGTTCCTGCCGTTCAACTTCCCCCGGGCGCGCATCTTCATGGGCGACGTGGGAAGCCAGTTCTGCGGCTTCGTGCTGGCGGTGCTGGCGGTGGCGGCCGGGCGCTTCCAGGGCGCGGAGCTGTCGGTGCTGCTGGTGCCGATGCTGCTGTTCGGGGTGCTGTACGACGTTGCCTTCACTTTGGTGCGCCGGGCGCTGGCGCGGGAGCGGGTGACGGAGGCGCATCGAGGGCACCTGTATCAACTGGCGCAGCGCTCGGGGCTGAGTGTGCCGGCGGTGACGCTGCTGGAGTGGGGGTTCGTGCTGTGGGGCGGCGCGTGCTGCTGGCTGTTCCTGGGCGCGGAGGGCTGGGCGAAGGCGGCGGCGCCGTTGCTGGTGGTGCCGCCGCAGCTCGTATGGACGGCGTACGTGGTGCGGCGCACCGGCCGGCATCCGGTCGGGCGGTGGTGACGGCGGGAGTGCTCGTTGTTGGTGGGACGCGAGAGCGTCCCCTCCTGCGTGTCGCGTTGCGTGAGCTTGGCTTGACACGCTCCCCGCCCAGCAATCTACCTGTTCCTAACAAATACGGGGAGGTCCGGGATGCGCGTTCGTGGTTTGACGTTGGGGCTGCTGCTTATAACGGCGAGCCTGCCGGCTTGGGCGAGCCCGTTCGATCAGGTCGTGGTGTTCGGCGACAGCAACGTCGATAACGGCAATGCCGCGGCCGCGGCGGCCAAGATCGGCGTGGTCCTCAACCCGCCGCCGAACTATGGCGGCCGCAACAATAACGGCCCGGTTGTCGTTGAGTATCTGGCGAACAACCTCGGTGTTTCCCTTGACGATCGAGCGTTCAGCGGCGCGACCACAGGGACGGGTTCCTCGTACGGCTTCGTCACCAACACACTGACGCAGGTGACGAGCTATGTGGGCGCCAAGACCGGGGTGATCGACCCGAAGGCGCTGTATGTCTATTGGGCCGGGTCGAACGACCTGCTTGGCGTGGGCTCCGACCCGGCGCTGCTGGCTTCGCGGATCAGCACCGCGATCGGCAATATCGGCACGGCAATCGGCGACCTGACGGCGGCGGGGGCGAAGACCATCGTGGTTGCGAACCGCACGCCGCGAACCGACCTGGCCAGCCAGGACAACCTGAACGGGATCGCTCTCAATGCGGCGATCGCGGCGGCGATGCCGGGCTTCGACGTCGGCGGCAACGTGGTGGCGTTCGACGACTACAGCCTGATCGCAAACCTGATCACGAACGGCGTGCAGGCGGGGTTCACCCATACGGCACCGACGGACATTTGCATCACCACCCCGGCCTGCGCGAACGACCTGACGGTCGCGTCGAGCTACGTGTTCTGGGATACGGCGCACAAGACGACGGCGGTGCATGCGATCATGGCCAACGCGATCGAGGCGGAGGTGCTGGTGCCCGAGCCGCCGACGGGCATGCTCGTACTCGGGGCCGGCAGCGTGGTTGTGGCCGCGGCGGTTCTTCGGCGCCGGGTGGCGGGCGCCTGACATGCGGTGAGTGGTGGCAGGCCCGGGTGTTCCCATGTACGATGTGAGATCGTACCGGAACGGGGCTGCCGATGCGTGCCTATGGCTGTTTGTTCGCCTTTCTTCTTCCCGTTGCCGCCTCGGGCGCGGAGATCGAGAATCCGTCGGTCAACCTGGTGAACCGGTCGCAGCAGGCGATCAACGAGTTGTATGCGACGCCGGCGGGGGTGGACCGGTGGGGGACGGACCGGCTGGCCCGGTTCCTGCTGCCGGCCGGGCAGGCGTTCCCGTTGCGCCTGCCCCCGGACGGAAACTGCATCTACGACATCCGCGTGGTCTATGCCGACGGCAAGCCGGAGGAGCGTCGGGCGGTCAACGTGTGCCAGGTCGACCAGGTGGTGTTCCCCGGTGGCCGGGCCGGGACCGCCCCGCCGGCGCCAGCTGGGGCGGACGATCCGTCGTTCCGGCTGATCAACCGCGGCCGGAGCGAGCTGGATGAGGTGTATGTGAGCCCGACCGGGGATGACGATTGGGGGCGCGACCGGCTGGGCGACGACGTGATCGCGGCGGGCGCGACGCGCATCATCCGGATGCCGCGCGGCAGTTGCAGCTATGACGTGCGGGTGGTGTTCGCGGATGGCAAGGCGGTCGAGCGGCGACGGCTGAATCTGTGCACCATCACGGACCTGCGGGTGCCGTGACGGCCCGCAGGGCTGCCAGCGCGAGGGCGAGCCAGCCGAGGATCAGCATGGTGCCGCCGACCGGGGCGGTCATGCCGAGCGACGGGCCGCCGAACAGCGGCACGTAGACAGCGCCGCAAAACAGCAGCACGCCGAGCAGGAACAGCGCCCCGGCCGCGTGCAGGACCGTACCGCCGCCCGGGAGCATCAGGCCGAACAGGCCGACGGCTACCAGCGCCAGTGCGTGCCAGCCCTGCATCTGGACGGCGCTGGCCAGGGCGCGGGCGCGGGTTGGATCGACGGGCGCATGGGCGGCATAGGCGGCGGCGGCAACCGCGAGAGCGCCCAGCAGCGCGCCCGCGGCGAGCCAGAGCCTGAAAACCTGCATGATCCCGCTCCTGCTGTCGTTCGCGCCGGTTTCGCCCCGGGCCGGGTGGGTGTAAAACCAGGGTATGCCCCGCGGCGACCTGTTTCCCGACATCGGACCGTTCGAGACCGGCTACATGCCGCTGCCGGGCGGTCATGTGATGTATTGGGAGCAGGTCGGCAATCCCCGGGGGCAGCCGGTGCTGTTCCTGCATGGCGGACCGGGCGCGGGGGCGGGGGCGGTGCACCGCCGGTTCTTCGACCCGCATTTCTGGCGCGTGATCATCTTCGACCAGCGCGGGGCCGGCCGGTCGCGCCCGCTCGGCAGCCTGGCGCAGAACACGACGCCGGACCTGGTGCAGGACATCGAGACCCTGCGTCAGCACCTCGGGATCGAGCGCTGGCTGCTGTTCGGCGGGTCGTGGGGCAGCACGCTGGCGCTGGCCTATGCGCAGGCGAATGCGGAGCGGGTGCGCGGCCTGGTGCTGCGCGGCGTGTTCCTGGGCCGGCCAGAGGAGGTCGCCTGGTTCCTGCACGGACTGGCGGCGGTGTTCCCGGACGCGCACGCGGCATTCGTCAGCCATCTCACGCCAGAGGAGCGGCAGGATGTGCTCGGCGCGTATCTCAAGCGGCTGACGCACCCGGATCCGTCGGTGCACATGGCGGCAGCGCGGGCGTGGTCGGTCTATGAGGGGTCGTGCAGCACGCTGCTGCCGAGCCCGGACACGGTCAGCAGTTTCGCGCAGGACCGGACGGCACTGGGGCTGGCGCGGATCGAGGCGCATTACTTCGCGCACGACCTGTTCCTGCCCGAGGGTGGACTATTGGCGGGGATGCACCGGATCGGCCACCTGCCGGCCGAGATCGTGCAGGGGCGCTACGACATGGTCTGCCCGGCGCGAACCGCGTTCGAGCTGGCGGCAGCATGGCCTTCTGCGCGGCTGACGGTGATCCCGGATGCCGGGCATTCGGCACTGGAGCCGGGGGTGCGGCGGGCGCTGGTGTCCGCGGTGGAGCGGTTCCGGCACACGCGTTAGCGTGAAACTCACGCGTTAAGCCCGACACCTTGGATAGGCTCGATTTCCCGCGGAGGGCTATCGCGCCGCTCGGTCCTGTGCATGCTTCGGTTCGATAGGGGAGGGCTGCCGGTGAAGGTTGGGGTGATCGGATTGGGCTCGATGGGCTTGGGCGCGGCCTTGAACCTCGCGGCGAAGGGGCACACGGCGTTGGGCTGCGACGTGCGGCCAGCCGCCGGCGCGGAGCTCGAGGCGGCGGGCGGGCAGTTCGTCGGCAGCCCGGCATCGCTGCCGGACGGGCTCGATGCGCTGGTCGTGTTCGTGGTGAACGCGGCGCAGGCCGAGGCGGTGCTGTTCGGGGCCGAGGGCGCGATCCCGCGCGTCGCACCGGGCGGCGTCGTGCTGTGCTGCACGACGGTGGCGCCGGACGTGGCGCGGAGCCTGGCGGCGCGGGTCGAGGCGGCCGGGTTGCTGTTCCTGGATGCGCCGGTTTCGGGCGGCTCGACGGGCGCGCGGGCGGGCAGCATGACGGTCATGGGGTCGGGGTCCGCCGCGGCGTTCGCGCGGGCGCAGCCGGTGCTGGACGCGGTGGCGGGCAAGGTGTGGCGGCTGGGCGACGCGGCCGGGGCGGGCAGCACGGTGAAGATGATCAACCAGCTGCTGGCAGGCGTGCATATCGCCGTCAGCGGGGAGGCGATGGCGCTGGCGATCCGGGCCGGGGCGGACCCGCAAACGGTGTATGACGTGATCACGACATCGGCCGGGAACTCGTGGATGTTCCAGAACCGGGTGCCTCACGTGCTGGCGGGCGACGACACGCCGCATTCGGCGGTGAACATCTTCGTCAAGGATTTGGGGATCGTGCTGGATCAGGCGCGGACGCTGGGCTTTCCGCTGCCGCTAGCAGCGGCGGCACACCAGCTTTTCCTGGGCGCCGCGGCGCTCGGGCATGGCACGCGGGACGACGCGTTCGTGATCCGGGTGTGGGAGGCGTTGGCAGGGATCGCGCTGCCTGGAGGAGAGACATAGTGCACGATTGGGGCATGTTGACACAGGCGCAGCGGGACAGCCGCTACAACAATAGCGAGGCGGTGGCGAACAGCGTGGCACTGGTGGCGGAGATGCGGGAGGCGTCGGCCGTGGTTCGGGCAGCCAGCCCGGCCGGGCTGGACCAGGCGTATGGGATGACGGAGCGGCGGAAGATCGACCTGTTCCCGGCCACCGATCGGGGCGCGCCGTGCCTGTTCTTCATCCATGGCGGCTACTGGCAGCGCAACAGCCGCGAGGGGTTCTCCGTGCTGGGCGAGGGCGTGCGGGCGCATGGCTGGTCCGTCGCGATGCCCAGCTACACGCTGACGCCGGACGGGACGATGACGAACATCGTCGACGAGATGCGGGCGGCGCTGGACTGGACGCGGGGGCAGGTCAGCGGGCCGATCATCGTGTCCGGCTGGTCGGCCGGGGGCCATCTGACGGCGATGGTGCTGGGGCACGCGGCGGTGCATGCCGGGCTGGCGATCAGCGGGATCTTCGAGCTGGGGCCGGTGCGCGACACCTACCTGAACGAGAAGGCGCGGATCACGGACGGGGAGATCGAGACGCTGTCGCCGCTGCGGCATCCGGTGGTGCCAAAGCCGATGTCGATCGCGTATGGTTCGGCCGAGCTGCCACCGCTGGTGGGCGACAGCCGGGCGCTGCACGCGCGACGTTCGGCGGCGCATGCGGCGGGGGCGTTGATCCCCGGGCCGGGGGACGACCATTTCACGATCGTGCAGAGCCTGCGCCGCAAGGACGGGCGGTTGACGCGCGCGCTGCTCGACCTGGTGTGACGCCGACCGGCCAAATGCGGGCGGCGATCGCGGCCGACGCGACCTATGCCGACCCGGCGCTGTGGATCCACCGCGTGGCGGATGCGGCGCTGCTGGCGCGGGCAGCGGCGCTGGAGGCCGAGGGACCACGCGGGCGGGCGCTGTGGGGCGTGCCGGTGGCGGTGAAGGACAACATCGACGTGGCCGGGATGCCGACGACGGCGGCGTGCCCGGACTTCTCCTACCCTCCGGAGCGTGACGCGCTGGCGGTGGCGCGGCTGCTGGCGGCGGGCGCTATCGTGATGGGCAAGACCAACCTGGACCAGTTCGCGACCGGGTTGGTGGGGGTGCGAAGCCCGTATGGCGTGCCGCGGGCGCCGTTCGATGCGGGGCGGGTACCGGGCGGGTCGTCGTCGGGGTCGGGCGTGGCGGTGGCGGCCGGGATCGTGCCGGTAGCGCTGGGGACGGACACGGCCGGGTCCGGGCGGGTGCCGGCGATGTTCGGCAACGTCGTGGGGCTGAAGCCGACAGTGGGCGCCGTGCCGTCGCTGGGGATGGTGCCGGCATGCCGGTCGATCGACACGATCTCGGTTTTTGCGCGGACGGTGGACGAGGCGCTTGCGGTGGTGAGGGTGATCGCGGGGTACGAGGCTGCGGACCCGTACAGCCGGCAGGCGCCGCCGGGCTACTTGCGACGGGGGGCGCTCGCGGGCGGGCTGCGCGTGGTCGCGCCGGGCGATTTTTCCGCGTGTGACCCGGCGATCGAGGCTGTCGTGCGGGGCGTGGCGGACCGGCTGGGGGCGGCGGCGGTCGACATCTCCGCGTTCCTGGGGTTGGCACGGCTGCTGTATGACGGGCCTTGGGTCGCGGAGCGGACGGCGGCGCTGCGGCCGATGCTGGGGCGGGCGCTGCATCCGGTGACGCGGGCGATCCTCGAAGGCGGGCTGTCGCGGATGGCGGCGGACGCGTTCGATGCGTTCGATGTGCAGGCGCGGGTGCGGCGGCAGGCGGAGGCGTTGTTCGCGACGGCGGACGTGCTGCTGCTGCCGACGGCGCCGTGCTGGCCGAGTCTGGCCGAACTGGCCGCCGATCCGATCGGGCCGAACAGCCGGCTCGGCACCTACACCAACTTCGTGAACCTGTGCGACCTGGCCGCGATCGCGGTGCCGGCGGGCTTCACGGCGGAGGGGGCACCGGTTGGGGTCACGCTGGTGGGGCCGGCCTGGTCCGAGGGGCGGCTGGCGGCGTTGGCCGACGCAATCCATCGGCAGGCGACGGACCGGGTGGGGGCGACGCAGGCGGCGCTGCCGGCGGCCGCGGGGGCGGAGCCGCTGGCGGCAGCCGAGACGGCGCTGTTCTGCGTCGGCGCGCACATGGCCGGGTTGCCGCTCAATCATCAGGTGACGGCGCTGGGCGGCCGGTTCCTCCGCGAGGCGCGCACGGAACCGCGCTATCGGTTGTTCGCGCTCGGCGTTCGGCCTGGCCTGATTGCGGCTGAGGCCGGGGCGGCGATCGCCGGCGAGGTCTGGGCATTGCCGACCGCCGCGATCGGGGCGCTGCTGGCGCACGTCGCGGCGCCGCTGGGGTTCGGGACGGTCGTGCTGGAGGATGGGCCGTGCCTCGGGTTCCTGGCAGAGGAGGCGGGCGTGGCCGGCGCTTTGGAGATCACGGCCTTGGGTGGCTGGCGCGCCCACCTGGCCGCCCAGGACCACCTACCTATCCATTAACCGGCTGTTAAGCATCCATCGCTACCCTGGCGCAGCCGGCCCGGCCGGAGGTGGGGAGCAGCGGTGATGGCCATCTTGACCGTGGGAACCGGGAAGCGGTTTGCGACCATCGCTGCCGCGACGGCGGCCGCGCACGACGGCGACACGGTCGACGTCGAGGCCGGCACGTATGTGAACGACTTTGCGACCATTCGGACGCGGATCGATCTGGAGGCTGTGGACGGCGCGGTGACGATGCTGTCGACGTCCACGGCCGCGCTGCATCCCGCGCTGCTGACCATCACGACCGATGCGACGGTCGACGGCTTCACCTTCTCAGGTCTGCATACGCTGGCGGGCACCGGGGCGGGCGTTCTGGTCCAGGGTGGGGCCGTGACGATCGAGCGGAGCCGGTTCACCGGCAACCAGACCGGCCTGCTCGCGACGGCCAATGCGGCGACCTCCGTCACGATCGTCGGGTCCGAGTTCTCCGGCAACGGCACTGGCAGTCTAGCCGGGGCCAATATCGCCGTTGGGGCGATCAAGTCGCTGACCGTGAGCAGCAGTTTCGTCCATGCGGCGCAGGGCGGTGACGAGGTGCGGAGCTCGGCGGCCACGACGACGATTACCGGTACCCGAATCGAGGACGAGGGGGCTGCTGCCTCCGTCTCGGTCGATCTGCCCAGCGGCGGCGTGGCGAGCCTGCAGGGCGACGCGATCGAGAAAGGGGCCGCGAGCACGAACGCTGTGATCGTGCGCTATGGAGGCGAGACGGTGCAGGCCGGGGGTGCATTGGCCATCAGCGGCAACACCGTGGCGAGCGATCGGCCGGGGGCGATCCTGCTTCAGAACGGTTCAAGTACGAGCGCGACAGTCGCCTCGAACGTCTTGTATGGGGTAGCGACGGCGGCGACCGGCGTGGCGTCCGTGTCCGGGACGAGCGTGGTCACGACCCGGCCCGGCCTGGGCAGCGCCGAAACCCCGGTCGCAACGGCTGCCGCGACGGCAACGGTCGAGCCGGCAGCAGCGTCGTCGGCGGGTGGCGTGGCCGAGGCGGAACGGGGGATTTTGGTTCTCGATGTATCGGCCCGGGCCTGGCAGGGCGATCCGACGTTCACGCTGACCATCGACGGGGTGGCAACTGGCGGCACGCTCGCCGCTACGGCGTCACATGCCGCCGGGCAGACACAGACGATCACGATCGCCGGAACATTCGCGGCGGGCGCGCACGCCGTGGTGGCCACGTTCGGCAGCAGCCTCGGCGCCGGGCCGAGCGGACGGGCCTTGTTCCTCGACGGAGCCCAGTACAATGGGCAGGATTTGGGGATCGCGGCGGCGCTGACTGCGAACGGCAGCGTCCTGATCGAGACGGCACCGATCACGGTCGCGACGGTGGTGAGCTTCCAGCTGTCGGAGGACGCCTGGCACGGTGATGCACTCGCGTTCATCAGCCTCGACGGGGTGGTGCAGGGCGGTGTGCGGACGGTTACGGCCTCGCACGCGGCGGGGCAAACCCAATTGGTCGACCTCCAGGCCGATTTGGCGCCCGGGCCGCATACCGCGACCGTCACGATCCTGAACGGCCTCCAGGCGAGCGCCGGCGCCAACCGGGCCCTCTACGTCGATGCGATCGACGCGGCCGGCGTCCATTATCCGGCGGCGGCCGCCCACCTTGCTGCAGGCGGAAGCAGCAGCTTCGCGTTCACGGTCGCGCCGCCGACCGCAAGCAACGGCTCGTTGTTTGTCACGGTGGGCAGCCCACAACCGTTGCTGGCGCTATCGTGACGTCCTGCCGATGCAGGACGGTCAGCTCATGCTTGTTGCTCGATAGATGGAGCATGTGCACCCCGGGCAGCGCGCCGATGCGGTCGGCGGTGTCGTGGTCGGTGTCGCCCTGGAACTTGACGGTGCAGACGAGATGCCGGGCGAAGGGCAGCCAGCGCTCGAGCAGGGCCAAGGTGCGGGCAGGGTAGGCAATGACATCGCAAACCAGCCAGTCGACCGGCCGTGGCGCGAGCGCGAAGGCGCTGTCGATCGCCTGGGTCACGCCGGGCAGGGCGGCGACGGCCGGATCGAGCGGGGCCTTGTCGACGGCGGTGACGTTTGCGCCGAGGTGGGCGAGCACCCATGTCCAGCCGCCAGGCGCGGCGCCGAGATCGAGGCACTCATCCCCCGGGCCGGGCCAAGCGCCGAGGCGGGTCAGCGCCTCCCACAATTTCAGATATGCGCGGCTGGGCGGGCCGACCCGGTCCTCGACGAAGCGGCACTCGCCATTGGCGAACGGGGTGGTCTTCGTGTCGCTGGCGAGCAGCCGGTCGGGTGCGAGCAGGGTCCAGGCGCCGAGATGGCTGGACGGCGCCAAGGCAGGGAACGTCAACGGCGCTGCCTTGACGGGCGGCAGACGCGCCTCGATCAGTGCCATCCGGCGGTGTTGCCCGGCGGCATAGGCGCACCAGTTGCGCTGCCGCGCCCGCAGCAGGTCTGCCGCGGCCTTGACCGATGGGGCCGCATACTCGATCGGCGCCGTCCACGTATCCTGCGACCACGGGCAATCGAGTGGCGGGTCGGGCGAGAGCGCGAGCTGGCCGTGCCAAGCGGCGACGCTGGCGCCGCGCCGACGCAGCCAGGTCTCCACGGCCGGCGCGAGGGTTGCTGGCGCGAGATAGGCGCTGCCGATCGGACGCATCGTGCCGCTATGGCACGAACGTGGACGCGGGCAAACTGCCGGCCGTTCGTGCGTCCGTCGCGGGTAGCGGTTCCCTTCGGGGCGGCCCGCGCGGTAGGGTGCGGCAACAAGGGGGGGAGCGATGGGCGTCACGCTCGCGCAGAGTGCGTCCCGCAGCGCGGCTGCGGTCAGGCGCCGGAACTATGCACGGCAATACTGGCCGTTCATCGTGCCGGCCGGCGTCGTCGTGTTCGCCATCATCCTGTTTCCCTGGTTGTTCACGCTGTTCATGTCCGTGCACGACTGGCACATCGGCGGCGACCGGGCCTTCATCGGCTTGCAGAACTACGCACGTCTGTTCACCGACGAGCGGTTCGGCTGGGCCGCCGTGCGGACGCTCTACTTCACCGTGCTCAGCGTGGTCTTCCCGGTGATCATCGGGGTCGCGGCGGCCGTCTGCTTCCATCGCAATTTCCCGGGCCGAGGTCTCGCGCGGACGATCTTCATCATGCCCATGATGGCGACGCCGGTGGCGATCGCGCTCGTGTGGACGATGATGTTCCATCCTCAGCTCGGCGTGCTCAATTACCTGCTGACCAGCGTCGGCCTGCCGCCGTCCAGCTGGGTATACGAGAGCAGCACGGTGATCCCGACCCTGGTCATGGTCGAGACCTGGCAGTGGTCGCCGCTTGTGATGCTGATCGTGCTTGGCGGCCTGGCCAGCCTACCGAACGATCCATACGAGGCGGCGGCGCTGGACGGGGCGAACCCGTTGCAGGTGTTCTGGCACGTCACCCTGCCACTGGTCTGGCCGTTCGTATTGGTCGCCGCGGTGATCCGTGGCGTCGATGCGCTGAAGGCGTTCGACACGATCTTCGTCATCAGCAACGGCGGGCCCGGCACGTCGAGCGAGACGTTGAACATCCTCCTCTATCTCGAGGGATTCAGCTTCTACGACATGGGATATGCATCGGCGATCGTGGTCGTTTTCTTCGTGTTGATCCTGCTTCTGACGCTGCTCATGCTCGCGTTCCGGCAAAAGGGACGGCTGGTTTGACCCGGCGGCAATGGCGGCGCCTGCCAGGGCGTATCGGGCTCTACTTCAGTGTTTTGCTGCTGATCTCGCCGGCATCGCTTGTGTTCTTATGGATGCTGTCGCTCAGCCTGAAGAGCGAGGTCGACAATACGGCCTTTCCGCCCGTGTTCATCCCAAACCCGCCGACGCTGAGCAACTTCGTCGACGTGTTCGAAAAAAACGACTTCGTCACCTACACGCTCAACTCGGTCATCGTGTCGTTCAGCGCGACAGGCCTCGCGTTGCTGATCGGCGTGCCGGCCGGCTATGGCATCGCGAAGGCTCGGGCGACGCGAGCGGCCGTGCTGATCCTGATCGCGCGGATCACGCCGGGGCTGTCCTACCTGATCCCGCTGTTCCTGCTGTTCCAATGGCTCGAGCTCACGGGCACTCTTTTACCGATCGTGCTCACGCACCTGGTCATCACGGTCCCGATCGTGGTTTGGATCATGATCGGGTTCTTCGAGGGCCTCCCGGCGGAACTGGAGGAGGCGGCCCTGGTGGACGGGGCCACGATTTGGCAAGCGTTCCGTTATGTCGCGATGCCGCTGGCCCGGCCGGGGATCACGGTGGCGCTGATCCTGGCGTTCATCTTCAGCTGGAACAACTTCATCTTCGGCGTCGTACTCGCGGGTCGCGAGACGCGCACCTTGCCCGTCGCGGTCTACAACGTGCTCACATTCGAGCAGGTCAGCTGGGGGCCGCTTGCCGCCGCCGCCCTGCTGGTCACCTTGCCAGTCCTGCTGCTGACGATGCTGATGCAGCGGGAAATTGTCGCCGGGCTTACGGCAGGCGGCGTGAAGTAGGGACCGAGCAGGCAGGCTGCCCTCCAAGGGGCAGCCTGCCTGGCACTAGGCGCGAGCGGCTCGGCGTGGCGCATGATCCACGACGACTGCCGCGGCGGCGCCGGTCTTCTTGGCGGTCGTTCCGGCCTCGGTCATGATGGACCGAAGGTCGCGCAAGAACGCCTGACCCTTTAGGGTGCGTTGAACGAGCACGCTGCGGCGGTCCATCGGATCGATCTTGCGCCGGGCCAGATCGAGCTCGCCAAGCCGGTCAAGCGCACGGGTGATTGCCGGCTTCGAAACGTTCAAGTCGGCCGCAAGGCCGCGAACGGTATGGGCCCCATCCTGCAGGTAACAGGTCAGAAATACGCCGAGTTGGCGGGCCGACAGGTCCGGCCCGTCACGGCGCACGAGGGAAACGATGGTGTCGCGGAGGATGCCGACCTGGTGATCGGTTGCAGTTGAGGTGGGCATTAACAGGTCCTTTCAGGAAGTCGTCTGCGGCGTCGGGGTCCGTGCCTGAGCGCTAAGTGGGCATGAGTGAAAAGGTTGCTAGGCTGGATCGTCTGTCCGTCGCCAACATATGAGGCGTGACGTCCGATGGATTGGTGAAAACCTTAGAGATTAAACACATTTAATGTCTCGATCATCCGGAAAACTGCGCGAAGCCCGAGCGCTTCGCCGCCTTCCGGGCGTCCGGGACGGGTCTGATCGTTCCAGGCGTATGTATCGAGGTGCAGCCATTTAACCCCTGGTTTCACGAAACGTTGAAGAAACAATGCTGCCACGACCGCGCCCGCCATCGGCTTTCCAGCAACGTTCGACAGGTCCGCGACGGTGCTCGCCAGCCAGGGATCGTATCCCGAATGCAACGGAAGCCGCCAGAGCGGATCGTATCGCAACGATCCGGCGGCGAGAACCGCGTCCGCGACCCCGTCATCGTTGCAGAACAGCGCCGGCAAGTCCGGCCCAAGCGCGACCCGGGCCGCCCCCGTCAGGGTAGCTGCATCGACGAGCAGGGCCGGATCCGCCTCGCACGCCTCGGTCAGCAGATCGCAGAGCACGAGCCGCCCCTCGGCGTCGGTGTTGCCGACCTCGACGGTCAGGCCCTGCCGGGTGGTCAGAACGTCCAGCGGGCGCATGGCCCCGCCGGACACCATATTCTCGACGCAGCCGATCCGAACGTCGAGCCGGAGCGGCAGTCCCGCCTCCATCACCGCCATCGCCAGCCCGAGCATCAGCGCCGCGCCGCCCATGTCCTTCTTCATGCGCAGCATGCCGGCGCTCGGCTTGAGATCGTACCCGCCCGAATCGAACACGACGCCTTTGCCGCACAACGACACGAGCGGCGCATCGGGGCCGGCGCCGGGGCCGGACCACGTGAACCGGACGACGGCTGGCGGGCGGTCCGATCCGGCGCCCACAGCCGCCAGAGCCGGATAGGCCGCCGACAGGGCAGGACCGTCCAGCAGCGTGGCCGCCGCTCCGAACCGGTTGGCCAGAGCCATCGCCGCCTCGGCAAGGTCAAGCGGCCCCAGCAGGTTCGCGGGCGTGTTGATCAGGTCACGCGCGAAGCAGGTCGCCCGCGCCATCGCGATCGCCGCATCGCCGCCCTGCGGTGGGACGAGGCGGGCGGGGGTGCGGCGCGCCTTGGACAGGCGGCCGAACCGGTAGCTGCCGAGGCACCAGCCGAGCAGGGCGTCCGCGGGATCGTAGTCGCCGGGCGCGATCCGCCAGGTCGTGTGCTCCGGCAGGGCCAGTGGCAGGGCCGCGTGGGTGTAGGGCGAGCGGTCCTCTCCCAAGCCCAGGACTGCCCCGACCACCCCGCCTGGGCTGCCGGGCAGCAACAAGATCTGGCCGGCCGCGGCCGTGAACCCGGACGCGCGGAGGAACGCGGCTTGGGCCGGGTCCAGCCCGTCGAGCCCGGCCGCCAGCTCGCCCGGCCGCCAGGCGTGCACCGGCAAAGGCGCGCCATGGCCGGTGCCGGCCGCGTCGGCAAGGCCCTCCGGCGCCCGATCGAACGCATACGGAGCGCGGGGGGGCACGGACGACTCGGTTTGCACAGGATCCATTCGGCCTCCATGCTCCGGGCATACAGCTCCGGCGCAACACAATTCGGATGTGCGTCCGGCAGGGTTTATGGCTTGCATTCCAGGCCGGGCCGCCCAAGCATTGGGCCATGCTGGGTTTACCTTCGCGGGTCAAGGCCGTGCTCGGGCCGACCAACACCGGCAAGACGCATCTTGCGATCGAGCGCATGCTCGCCCACGCGTCGGGCATCATCGGCTTTCCCCTGCGGTTGCTGGCGCGCGAGAACTACGACCGCATGGTGGCCAGCAAGGGCGTGCGGAACGTCGCGCTGATCACGGGGGAGGAGAAGATCGTGCCGCCGGGGGCACGGTGGTTCTCCTGCACGGTCGAGGCGATGCCGCTCGATCACCCGGCGGAGTTCGTCGCGGTGGACGAGATCCAGCTGTGCGCCGATCCAGACCGGGGGCACGTTTTCACGGAGCGGCTGCTGCACGCGCGCGGGCTGGTCGAGACGATGTTCCTGGGCGCCGAGACGATCCGCCCGCTGCTGCAACGGCTGGTGCCGCAGGCCGAGATCGACACGCGGCCGCGCCTGTCGCAGCTGACCTATGCGGGGGCAGCCAAGCTGGTGCGCCTGCCGCCGCGAAGCGCGGTGGTCGCGTTCAGTGCGGCCGAGGTCTATGCGATCGCCGAGTTGATCCGGCGGCGGCGGGGCGGCTGTGCGGTGGTCATGGGGCGGCTCAGCCCACGGACGCGCAACGCGCAGGTGAAGCTATACCAGGACAAGGAGGTCGATTTCCTGGTCGCGACGGACGCGATCGGGATGGGGCTGAACATGGACGTCGACCATGTCGCGTTTGCGAACCTGAAGAAGTTCGATGGGCGACGG
The DNA here is from genome assembly GCA_965213855.1 of Acetobacteraceae bacterium. Lineage (GTDB taxonomy): Bacteria > Pseudomonadota > Alphaproteobacteria > Acetobacterales > Acetobacteraceae > JBBROS01. The sequence continues at coordinate 753,285 of CBDCAA010000008.1, forward strand.
CCGCGGCGGCTGACCGCGCCGGAGATCGCACAGATCGCCGGCCGGGCCGGGCGCGGCATGCGCGACGGCACGTTCGGCACCACGGGCACGTGCCCGCCTCTGGAAGACGACCTGGTGCGCGCCGTGGAGGGTCATAATTTCGACCCGCTGGAAGAGCTGTATTGGCGCAACGCGGCGTTGAACCTCGACAGTGTGGATGCGCTGCTGGCGAGCCTGCAGGCCGGGCCGCCGCGGTCAGGCCTGGTGCGCGGGCCGGACGCGACAGACTTGGAGACGCTGATGGCGCTGTCGCGGGAAACCGACATCCAGGACCTGGCGCGTGGCCGGCGGCAGGTTCGGCTGCTGTGGGAGGTGTGCGGCATCCCGGACTTCAGGAAGCTGGCGGACGACACGCACCTGCGCTTTTGCGCGCGGGTGTTCAGCCACCTCGCGGGGCCGCGCGGGGGCCACCCGGGGCGCGTGCCGACGGAGTGGCTGGATGCCGGGATCGCCGGCCTGTCGAAGACGGAAGGCGACATAGACACCCTGATGGCCCGGCTGTCGGGCGTGCGGGTCTGGAGCTACATCGCTGCGCGGACGGACTGGGTGCAGGACGCCCCAGCCTGGCAGGCGCGCACGCGGGACGTGGAAGACCTCCTGTCGGATGCGCTGCACGAGCGGCTGACGGCGCGGTTCGTGGACCGGCGCGCGGCGCATCTGCTGCGTCGGTTGGACGAGCGGGACGGGGAGGCGCTGCTGTCGGCGGTGACGGCGCGGAACGAGGTCGTGGTCGAGGGGCATGCGGTGGGGCATGTCGAGGGTTTCCAGTTCGTGCCGGACCCGGTGGCCGAGGGGACGGAGAAGCGCATGGTGCTGCGTGCGGCACGGCGGGCGCTGCTGGCCTGGATGCCGGGGCGGGTGGCGGCCGTGGAGGCGGCGAACGACGCCGCGTTCGGCTGGACGGCGGAACACCGGCTGACTTGGTCGCGGGGCGGGATGCAAGGGAGCGACGCCGTGCCGATCGGGCGGTTGCGGCCCGGTCCATCGTTCCTGCAGCCGTTGGTGGAGGTGCTGGCGAGCGAGTATCTGGACGGCGCGTCCCGCGAGCGGGTGCGGGCGCGGCTCGACCGGTTCGTGCGGGCGCGCGTCGCCGCGGATCTGTCGCCGTTGTTCGCGGCACAGCAGGCGACGGCGGCCGACCCGGCCTTGCGCGGGCCGATGCACCGGGTGCTGGAGGCGGGCGGCGTCGTCGCCGGAGCGACGGAGGCGGACGTCGCTGCCGGGCTGCGCGGGCCGCTGAAGGCGGCAGGGATCCGGGCAGGGCGGTTCGCGCTGTTCCTGCCAGGCGCATTGAAGCCACGGGCGGCGGCTATGCGGGCGAGCCTTTGGGCCCTGCGGCATGCGGTGCCGACGCCCGGGCTGCCGGCGCCGGGCCTGGTGTCGTGCGCCCCGCCGCCGGGATGGCCGGGCGGGTTCGCGGCGGCGATCGGATGGGTGCGGGCAGGGCCGGTGCTGGTGCGGCTGGACATCGCCGAGCGGGTCGCGGCCGAGCTGGCCTTCGCATCGCGGCGGGCCGGGGTCGCGGTTCCGTCGGCGCTGGCGTCCAGGTTGGCGGTGCCCGTGTCGGCGCTGCCGGCGGTGCTGAACGGGCTCGGCCTGCGCGTGACCCCGATGGCGGTGCTGCCCCCCGACCAGTACGGTCCGCCGGCGCCGCCGATGGTCCTGCCGCGACGTCCGGCGCGGGCGGCCGCACCTGCGCCGGCTGCCGCGCCGCGGCCCGACAACCCGTTTGCCGCACTGGCGGCGTTGCGGCGGTAAGGGGATTGAGCGGCGTCGCCGACCACGGGGCGGAGGACCGAACGGACGCCGGCACATCGGACGGCGACCTGTGGCAGCGGCTGGACAAGTGGCTGTGGTGCGCGCGGTTCATGAAGGCACGCGCCGACTGCGCCCGGCTCGTCGAGGGCGGGATGGTTCGCATCAACCGCCAGCCGACCGACAAGGCGCATGCCCGCCTCCGGCCCGGCAATATCTTGACCTTGCCCCTGCGCGGGGACGTGCTGGTGGTGCGCGTGCTGGCGCTGGCGGCCCGACGCGGTCCGGCGGCCGAGGCGCGACTGCTCTATGAAGTCCTCGAACTGCCGAGCGGGACGCCGGACGAGGACCGTAATGGCGACGTGCTCGGCTTGCGCACTGGCTAGAACGACTGCATATCCGCAGCCGCCCGACCGAGGAGTACGCGATGACCTACGTGGTCACCGAAAACTGTATCAAGTGCAAATACATGGATTGCGTGGAGGTCTGCCCCGTCGACTGCTTCTATGTCGGCGCGAACATGCTGGTGATCCATCCGGACGAGTGCATCGACTGCGGCGTATGTGAGCCTGAGTGCCCGGCCGAAGCGATCTTGCCGGACAGCGACGGGCGGGCCACGGCCTGGGCGGAACGCAACCGGATCTTCTCGGCACAGTGGCCGAACATCGTGCGCAAGGGGACACCGCCCGAGGACGCCGACGCTTGGAAGGACAAGCCGGGCAAGGAAGCGCTGTTCGACTCGGGGCCGGGATAGGATTGGTCCAGCACGTGTGACAAATTGGCAAAAACCTGATATGACAGTGCTCAACGAAGACTGACGGGGCGACTATTCCGGCCGCTGCCGCGTGTCAGTCTCGACCGATGAGCAGCCCGCCTGACGGCGGGCCAGGAGCAAACCAACCCGTGCCGAGCAAAACCATCGCTGCCAAGGCCGGCCCTGCCAAGGCGCCGCCGCCCGTGACCGTGTCCATGTCTGACCCCCCGGCTGCGCCGCCTGCCGCCCCGGTCGAGGCCGTTGCGGCGAAGCCGCCCGCCTACGACCCGAACATGCGCCAACAGACGAAGATGCCCGGCCACATGCCGGGCATGCATGGACGGCCGCAGATCGCGCCCCGCGCCATGGCAGCGAAGGAGACGTTCGTCGAGGGCGACTACGTCGTCTATCCGACGCATGGGGTAGGGAAGGTCGAGCGCATCGCGACGGAGGAGATCGCGGGCCACAAGCTCGAGCTGATCCACATCACGTTCGAAGAGAACCGGATGACGCTGCGTGTGCCGGTCGCGAAGGCGCGGACGGCGGGGCTGCGCAAGCTCGCGACCCGCAAGACGTTCGACGAGGCGCTGGCGTTGCTGAAGGGACGGGCGCGGATCAAACGGACGATGTGGTCGCGCCGGGCGCAGGAATATGACGCGAAGATCAACTCGGGCGACCCGATGTCGATCGCGGAGGTCGTGCGTGACCTGCATCGCAACGCCGGGCAGCCGGATCAGAGCTTTTCGGAGCGGCAGATCTACGAGGCGGCGATGGACCGTCTGGCGGCCGAGCTGGCGGCGCTGGACAAGACCGACAAGGCGACCGCGGCGCAGAAGCTGGCGGACTACCTGAAGACGATCACTAAGACCGGGGCCGCTGCGGAGCCGGAGATCGAGGAGGTCGACGAGTAGGGTTGTTGCCGGCGGCGGCGGCGAGTTGTTTTACCCTCACCCCGGCCCTCTCCCGCAAGCGGGAGAGGGAGACAAAAAAAGGCCCCGTGGCTTTCGCGCCGGGGCCTTTTCAGTGATTGGACTGGTTCAGTTGTTGCTGTTGCGGCCGCCGAAGAGCTGCAGGAGCAGCATGAACAGGTTGATGAAGTTGAGATAGAGCTGGAGGGCGTCGAACACGCTGCGCTTGGCGGCGAGGTCTGACCCTTCGGCGTAGGCGAACTGCACGTAGTCGCCCTTGATCCGCTGCGTATCGTAGGCGGTGAGGCCCACGAAGACGAGCACGCCGACGATGCTGATCGCGAACTGCAGCGCCGTGCTGGCGACGAACATGTTGACGACGCTGGCGATGATGACGCCGATGAGGCCCATCATGAGGAAGCTGCCGAAGCGGCTGAGGTCGGACTTCGTGGTGTAGCCGTAGAGGCTCATGGCGCCGAACGTGCCGGCGGTGATGAAGAACACCCGGGCGATCGACGCGCCGCTGTAGATCAGGAAAATGTTGGCGAGCGAGGCGCCCATGGCCGCGGCGAACAGCCAGAACAGCCCCTGCACCGTCGTCTTCGACATGCGGTTGATGCCGAAGCTGATGGCCATCACGAAGGCCAGCGGCGCGAAGACCGCGGCATAGCCGAGGATCGTCGGCTGGATCGCGATGCCGCGCGGGGTGGCAACCTGATGGTAGAACAGGTCGATCAGGCTGGTGTTCGCGACGGCGTAGCTGACGATGCCCGTGAGCAGAAGGCCGGAGGCCATCCAGTTATAGACCCGCAGCATGTATGCGCGCAGGCCAGTGTCGATGACGGCGCCGGCGGTGGCTGCACCGGGCGCGTAGGTCCTAGTCTCGGGGACGAAGGCCATGGTGACGATTCCCTAGTGGTGCCGGCGGGATGCCGGCTTGCGACGTATGTTGGTCACAACCCTTGCTGGATCAAGCGAAATCGGTCGCGGGCGGGCAAGGTTACGCATCATTCATTCCGCAGCAGCGGGGCGGCCCGGGCCCGCAGCGCGGCCGACGTGCCGAGGTAGCCGAACGCCAGCATCATGGCCGTGCAGCCCAGGATCGTCTCGGCCAGGGTGGCGGGCAGGAACGCCCACTCCGAGTGCAGGACGAAGCGCACCACCGCCCAGCTCGCCAGCGTGCCGATGGCAGCCGCCATGATGCCTGCCGTGGCGCCGATCACGCCGAACTCGGTCAGCCAGGCGGCGCGGATCTGTCCGGCGGTGGCACCGATCGCCTTCAGCACGACGGCGTCGGCGGTGCGGCGGCGCTGGCCGGCGGCAACGGCGCCAACCAATACCAATGCGCCGGCCAGGAGCGTCACCGACCCCGTCGCGGTGAGTGCGGCGGCGATCTTGCCGACGATATCGGCGACCGCTCCCAGCACGTCGGCGACGCGGATGCCGGACACGTTCGGCAGCGTGTCGGTCACGGCGCGCAGCACCGGCGCCTCCTGCCCCGGAGCCGTGCGGACGGTCGCGATATGGCTGTGGGGAGCGTGTTCCAGGATACCGGGGGAGGCGACCATGGTGAAGTTCAGGCTCAGCGAGCGCCAGGCGATGTCGCGCAGGCTGGCGATGCGGAGGTCGATGTCGCGGCCGAGCACGTTGACCCGGATCGTGTCGCCGATCCCGACGCCCCAGCCTTTGGCGAGGCCCGCGTCGAAGCTCACGAGCGGCGGGCCGCTGTAGTCTGCCGGCCACCACTGCCCGGCGGTGATGCGGGAGCCGGCGGGCACAGTACGGCTGTAGGTGAGGCCGCGATCGCCGCGCAGGGCCCATTGCGTGTCGGGGGTCGCCTTGACCTCGTCGGCGGGCACGCCTTTCACGCTGACCAGGCGGGCGCGGAGGCTGGGCACCTCGTCGAGGTTGTCGACGCCCTGCTGCTTCAGGATGGACGAGAACTGGGCCATCTGGTCGTTTTGGATATCGATGAAGAAGAATGTCGGCGCCTCGGCCGGGAGCTGGTCGAGCACTTGGTTGCGGATGTTGCCTTCGATCAGCGCGACGGCGGCGAGGGTGGACAGGCCGAGGCCGAGGGCGACCAGCATGAGCGGCGTGGTTGCGCCGGGTCGGTGGAGGTTGGCGAGGCCCAGCCGGGCCCAGGGCCGCGCCAGGAAGGTGCCGCGCAGCCGTGGCGCTTGCCGGGCGAGGAGCATCAGCGCGGCGCCGCCGGCCCGGAACAGCAGGAGCGTGGCGGCGGCGGCGGCGCTGAACCAGAGCGCGAAGCGATGGTCGGGCGAGGCGGCGACGAGCAGGCCGACGAGCGCGGCGATGATCGCGGCGTTGGCCAGCAGCCAGGCCGGGCGGGCCCGCAAGGGGCGCGGCGAGACGTCGTCGCGGAACAGTGCCGCCCCGGGGATCTGGGCCGCGCGCGCCAGCGGCCAGAGGGCGAAGGCGGCCGCAACCAGCAGGCCGTAGGCGACGGCGAGCAGCATGGGCGCCGGATAGAAGGCGAAATGGGCCGGCACGGGCAGCACGCCGGCGAAGGCGGTGATGCCGGCCCAGGTGAGCAGCGTGCCGGCCAGCACGCCGAGCACGATCCCGGCGCCGCAGAGTGCGCCGACCTGGATCAGATAGGTCGCGAACACGGTCCGGATGGAGGCGCCAAGGCAGCGCAGGGTCGCGATGGAGCGGGCCCGCGCCTCGAGCCAGGCGCGCACGCCCGTCGCGACGCCGATTCCGCCGACGAGCAGCGCGGTGAGGCCGACGAGGGTGAGGAATAGGCCGGTCTGGTCGATGAACCGGCCGACGCCCGGGGCCGCGTCGCCGGCGAGGCGGATGCGCCAGCCCTGGTCGGCGAAGGCGGCGCGCAGGTCGGCGGCGGCGGCGGCGGGCGTGTCGCCGGGCCGGAGGACGGCGCGCAGGTCGTAGTTGAGCAGGGAGCCGGGCTTGACCAGCTCGGTCGCGGGGAGGGCGGCGGCGGCGATCATGGCGCGTGGGCCGAGTAGGGCCGGGCCGGCGACGCGGTCGGGCTCGGCGGCAAGGGCGCCGCGGACGGTCAAGGTGGCGCTTCCGAGGCGCACGGTCGCGCCGGGCTTGAGGCCGAGGCGGTCGAGGACGATCGGCTCGGCCACCAATCCGTCGTCGGCCAGGGCCCGCTGCAAGTCACCGGGCGGGTCAAGCGTGGCGGTGCCGAGCAGCGGGTAGGGGGTGTCGACGACCTTGAGTTCGACCAGCTGGCGCTCGCCGGAGGACGCGATGAGCATGGCGCGCATCTGGACGATCCCGGATGTCGTGGCGCCGCGGTCGTGGAACCAGGTGCGCAGCGCGTCGGGCAAAGGCTGGGCGCCGGATTGCACCTCGATGTCGCCACCCAGCAGGGTGCGGCCGTTCTCGGCCAGGCCCTGCTCGATGCCGGCGCGAAGGTTGCCGACGGCCGCAATGGCGGCGACGCCCAGCGCCAGGCAGGCGAGCACGATCCGCAGGCCGCGGACGCCGCCGCGGAGTTCACGGCGGGCGAGGGTGAGGGCGATCATTCGGGCGTTTCGTGGGATCGGTTCGTACTCGCTCCACCCACCCCCGGCCCCTCCCTTGCAGGGAGCGGCGAGGAGGCGGCGACCTTGCCGTCGGCGATGCGGACCTGGCGGCCGCAGCGGGCGGCGAGCGACGGGTCGTGGGTGATGAGCAGCAGGGTGGTGCCGTGGCTCTCGCGCAGGCCGAACAGCAGGTCCATGACGGCGGCGCCGGTGGCGGCGTCGAGGTTGCCGGTGGGTTCGTCGGCAAGCAGCAGGCGCGGACGCACGGCGAAGGCGCGGGCGAGTGCGACCCGCTGCTGCTCGCCGCCGGAGAGCTGGCCGGGCAGGTGCGAGAGGCGGTGGCCGAGCCCGACCGCGGCCAGCGACTCGGCGGCCCGGTCGGCCGCGTCGGGCGCGCCCGCCAACTCCATCGGCACGCTGACGTTCTCCAGTGCGGTCATGGTCGGGATAAGGTGGAAGGCCTGGAACACGATGCCGACGGTGCCGCGGCGAAACCGTGCCAGCGCGTCCTCGTTGAGCCGCGTGATGTCCTGGCCAGCCACGACCACGCGACCGGCGGTCGCGGCCTCGAGCCCGGCGAGCACCATCAGCAGGCTCGTCTTGCCCGATCCCGACGGGCCGACGATGCCGATCGCCTCGCCGGCCGCAACGGTGAGGTCGATCCCGCCGAGGATGTTGACCGGCCCGGCCGCGGAGGGCACCGTCAGGGTGAGGCCGCGAACCTCGACGATGTTTCCCCGAGATGCTGGGGCGGCATCGGTTTGGGGTGTGAACTTGGGGGCAGTTGCGATGTCCATGATGGCCCCATATGGCGCGCAGTTGCGGCGCACCAACATTGCCGCGTTTCTGGTGATCATGATGATGGCGACGGCCGGCGCGCAGGCTCGGGCGGTCCGGGTGCTCATATTGGGCGACAGCTTGACGGCGGGTTATGGCCTATCGGCGCCAGACGGGTTCCAGGCGCAGATGGCGGCGGCGCTGAAGGCGCGTGGGCACGACGTGGCGCTGGTGGACGCCGCCGTGTCGGGCGACACCACGGCCGGGGGGCGCGCCCGGCTGGACTGGGCGCTGGGCGACGGGGTGGATGCGGCGTTCGTCGAGCTGGGCGCCAACGACATGCTGCGTGGCGTGCCGGTGAGCGAGGTGGAGGCGAACCTGACGGCGATCCTGGACACGCTGGCTGCCAAGCACATCCCGGTGCTGCTGTCCGGCATGGAGGCGATCCCGAACCTGGGCGCTGAATATGGCGCGGCGTTCCAGGCCGTGTTCCAGCGCCTGGCGCTACGCCCGGGCGTGATCTTCGACCCGTTCTTCCTGCAGGGCGTCGCGGCCGACCGTGCCCTGAACCAGGCCGACGGCATCCATCCAAACCCGGCGGGCGTCAAGATCGAGGTGCGGCGGCTGGTGCCGGTCATGGAGACGCTGCTCTCGAAGGTGACGTGAATGCGCCTGTTCGTGGCACTCGACCTGCCAAGCGCGCTACGGACCCGGCTGTCCTTCCTTTGCGGCGGGTTGCCGGGTGTGCGCTGGGTGCCGCCGGAGAACCTCCACGTGACGCTGCGCTTCATCGGCGAGTTGCCGAACTGGCGGGCGGAGGAGGTGGACCATGCGCTGGCCAAGATCCGGGCGCCTGGTTTCCTGCTGCAGCTGGCCGGGGTGGGCGCCTTCGACAAGGCGGGCCGGGTGAGCGCGCTGTATGTCGGCGTGGAGCGGAACCCGGCGCTGGAGCATCTGCAGGCGAAGGTCGAGCGGGCCTTGCAGCATGCCGGGATCGAAGGCGAGCGCCGGCGCTTCGTGCCGCACGTGACGATCGCGCGGCTGGGCGGCCCGCGCGGCGATGGCGTGCCGGAGGCGAAGGTTGCGGGCTGGGTGCAGTCGCACAATCTGTTCCGCAGCACGCCGGTCGCGGTGGAGCATTTCACGCTGTTCAGCTCTCGGCTGGGCAAGGAGCAGGCGGCGTATTGTCCGGAAGTCGAGTACAGCCTGACGGGAGGCGCCGCGGCCTTGTCCGAGCAGGACGGGCTGCCGGGGCTCTCATGAGCGCCGGCGTGACCGCGCTCGATGCGCTGGCGGCAGAGGCGCGGGGATGCACGGCGTGTGCCGACCTGCCGCTCGGGCCGCGGCCGATCTTCCGCGTGAGCGGGACCGCGACGATCCTGATCGCCAGCCAGGCGCCGGGGACCAAGGTGCATGTGAGCGGAACGCCGTGGACCGATGCGAGCGGGGTCCGGCTGCGAAACTGGCTCGGGATGTCGCCGGAAGAATTCTACGACGGCGCCCGGATCGCGATCCTGCCGATGGGCCTGTGTTACCCGGGACGCTATGCCCAGGGGGGTGATCTGCCGCCACGGCCGGAATGCGCGCCGCTTTGGCGCCGGCGCCTGCTGGACGCGATGCCGCAACTGCGCCTGATCCTGCTGGTCGGCAGCTACGCGCAGGCGGACGCGCTGGGTCCGGGCCGCATGACGGACCGGGTGCGCGCGTTCCAGCAGCACCTCCCGCGCTACTTCCCGCTGCCGCACCCGAGCTGGCGGACCGGTATCTGGGAGACGAAGAACCCGTGGTTCGCGGCCGACGTTCTACCGGCACTGCGCGCAGAGGTGCGCGGCGTGCTGGATGACTGGCCGGGTGCTGCCGGCGAAGGGAGCGGGGGATGACGGATCGGTTCTTGAACAAGGTGGTGATCGTCACCGGTGCCGGGTCTGGGATCGGGGCGGCAACGGCACGGCGCTTCGGGCGGGATGGGGCGGCGGTGGTGCTGTGCGGGCGCCGGCTGGACAAGCTCCAGGAGGTCGCTGGCCAGATGGACGCCGGACGAACGCTGGTGCACGCCGCGGACGTGTCGAAGCCGGCCGAGGTCGAGGCGTTGCTCGCAGCGGCGATAAGCCGCTTCGGCGGGCTGGACGTCCTGGTCAACAACGCGGGCATCGCCGTCATGGGCGGGTTCGAGGCGCTGCCGATCGAGGAATGGCACCGGGTGATGTCGATCGACGTGGACGGCGTAGTTTTCATGACCCGCGCCGCCTTGCCCCACCTGCTGGCCCGGCGCGGCAACGTCGTGAACGTCTCGTCCGTCTCGGGCCTGGGCGGCGACTGGGGGCTCGCGTTCTACAATGCCGCCAAAGGGGCGGTGACGAACCTGACCCGCGCCCTGGCGCTCGAGTACGGGTCCAGGGGCGTGCGGGTGAATGCGGTCAATCCGAGCCTTACCATGACGGAGATGACGGCGGGCATGAAGGACGACACCGGGCTGATGGCGAAATTCGCCGACCGCATTCCGCTCGGCCGCGGCGCCGCGCCGGAGGAGGTGGCGGACGTGATCGCGTTCCTGGCGAGCGACGACGCCCGCTTCGTGAGTGGCGTGAACCTGCCGGTCGATGGCGGACTTGGCGCCTCCAACGGGCAGCCGCGGATCGGCTGAATGGCTGCGCCGGGCGAGGCGCCAACGTCCCGCCTGGGCGGCGACGCGTGGCTGCTGGCGGGCCGCGCGCTGGCGGATCGCCCGGGGCTGGCGGGCGTGTACGTCGTGCTGACCGCAGCGATGGAGTGGCTGCAGGTCAACGTGGGGCTGGATGACGGACCGCGCGGGATGGTGCTGGGTGACTTGCTGCCGAGCTTGGTCGAGCTGAGCCTCGTCGCGGCGCTGACGATCGCCGTGTGCCGTGCCGTCATCCTGGAGGAGCGGCAATCATCCCCGCCATGGCGTGCGATGCGGACGCACCTTGTGCTCATGGGATGGCTGGTGGCGTCCGGCGTGCTTTGGGATGCGGCCGGGATGCTGATGGACCGGGCCGGGGATGGGCCAACCGGGCTGCTTGCGGATGCCGCTGTGCTGCTGGCCGGTGCGATCCTGGCAATGCGGCTGGCCCTGCTGTCGCCCACGATCGCGCTGACGGGCTCCGGCGGAACCGCGATGCTGAGGGGGGCTTGGGGCATGACGCGAGGGCATGCGGCCTGGATGCTGCTGACGTTCGTGATCACCGGGGCACCCATGCTGGGCCTTGCAATCGTGGTCGCGATCCTCGGGCTGCCTCTCGCGGCGCTGCCGCTGCCCGTCGCGCTAATCCTCCTGGCGGCGGCGCGGGGCGTGGTCGTGGCGCTTTCGGCGTCGCTGGCGTCCTTGTTCTTCATCGCGTATGCGCGGCATCCGGCCAGTGCCCATGGCAACTGAGCGGGCGCCGGGGAACCGGCGCTGGGAGGTGGCGTTGAAGTTTCACGCCGGCGTCACGACTTGTTAAGTGTCCGGTTCCGGTCACAAAGAGGTGGACCCTGCCGCCAGCATGCCTTGCCCATGAGAGTGACGTTCTAGGCCAAAGGCCACCCGGCCGCGCGCCCGAAGGGGTGCGATCAATGGCGGGCGGGCGGGTATGAGCGGGCGTGGGCAGGGGCGGCTTCCGCTTGCGGGTGCGGCCGATCGGCTGGGACAGCTCTCCGACGATGGGTCGGAGGTGCGGGACTCGCTCGTGACGCCGGACGGCTTTCCGCAGGCGCGCGCTGCCGCCCCCGGGTTCGTGCCCGTCCCATTGCCGCCCCATGTCAAGCTCAAGTCGCCGGTGGCGAAGCAAGCCCTCGCTGCTCGGCCCTCGCGGGTCGCGGCCGGACTGGTGTTCGGGTTCACGACGGTCGCGACAGCCGGGGTGGTCTTGGGCGCGCCCCGTGCAATCCAAGCGGTGATGGCGCCCCGCGTAACGCCTGTCCGGATCGCGCGGACGGCTGGCGTGCCGGCTGCTGCCGTGTCGCAACCGACGCCGTTGCCGCTCGAGACGGCGCCGGTCCTGTTCGGACCAGCCCCGCCCGAAGCCGTGCGTCCTGCGCCCGTGGCCGACGCGCCGCTCGCGCCGGAGCCGAGCCATCCCGCGCCGCCCGAGCCCTCGCCGACCGTGCTCGCGCTCGCGCCCCCCGCCGCGGAGGCTGTCGCGCCACCGCCGGCGCTTGAGAGCGACTTGCGTGGACCCGCCGCGCCGCAGGCGGCTGACACCGGGCGTTCGGTCGCTGAGCCGGCGGCCGGCCCGCCCGTGACGCTGCAGGCTGCGGCACCGACGGTGCCAGACTTGCCAGTCGAGGCACCGCCCGTCATTGCAGACGCGGTTCCCCCCCGTATCGTCGTCGCCTCTCCGGCGCCCGCCACGGTAGCGCCCGCCGCAACGCCAGAGGTTGTGGCCTCACCGGCGAGTGGACCAGCCGTTGCCTCGGAGGAGCCGCCCCCGAGCCCGCCCGTGACCTTGCCGGGCTTGAACCCGCCGACCCTGAGCCCGCCGGAGGCGCCGTCCGCGATCGCTGTCGTGGACCCGCCGGTTGCGGCACGGCCCGAGCCAGCCGAAACCCGCCCGCCATCGATCCCTGCCGAGGAGCCGAGGCCGGCTGTGGTCGCGGTGTTTCCAGCGGAGCCGCACATTGCACCGCCGGTGGCGCCGAACGCGGTCACGCCGCCAGATGGTGGGTTGCCCCCCGCCGCCAACCCGGCTGTTGCGTCGGCTTCGATCGGCACGCCACCGGCGGCGCCGCCGGTCCAGGGATTGTTGCTGGTCGCGCGGCAGGGGGACACGCTGCAACGGCTCTACCGGTCCGTTTACAATGGCGTGCGCCCACCCCCGTTCCAGGAGGTCGCGGATGCCAATCCGACGCCGGTGCGGCCGGGCGTGGTGCTGGTCTTCCCGACACCGCCCGGCGGCTGGCGGCACCAATGACCGTGGTGCGACGTCGGCCAGCCGGGTGGTGGGCTACCGGCCTCAGCGCTCGGTCAGATGATGCGCCACTGGATCACCACGCGGCGGTTCTCGGCGGCCGACGGGTCGCTCGGGTTGACGAGGTCGGAGGAGCCGAGCGCCTGAACCTTCACGCGATCGGCGGGGATGCCGCGGGCAACCATGCCCTGCTTCACCGCTTCTGCGCGGCGGGCGGAGAGCAGGATGTTGCCGAACTCCGTCCCGGCCGGGTCGGTGTAGCCGATCGAGAACATCTCGACGGGGTTCACGTCACGGAACAGCCGGGCCGCCAGGTCGAGCTGCGCCTGGGCTTCGGGCGTGAGCCGCGTTCCGCCGGTCGGGAAAATGATCTGCACCTTGTTGTTGGCGACCGCCCCGACTTCCTGTCCGACAGTCGGTTGGCTGGCGAGCGGCGGCTGCGGCGTCGACGGCTGGGCGCAGCCTGCCAGGGCGAGCAGTCCGGCGGCGAGGGCGAGGGTTGGGGTGTAAACGGTCATCGCATGTCTTCCCGTGACAAACTCGGTTCCGTCCGTGATACGGCCGCTATGCCCGGCGAGCTTTCCGGGCGGCCATGAAGGACAACTTTTAGAGAGGAACACAGATTTTGCGCCAAGAACAGGGCCTGTGCCGGGGTGGACCGGGTCGTCGCGCGATGTCCAGAGCCTGCTATCAAGTCGCGGTCGGGCTGGCCCTGGCCTTTGGTGCGGCCGCGCCGGCTTGGGCCGACGCGCAGCCGGGACTGACGGCGTTCCAGGCCGGGCGGTTTGCCGAGGCGGTGCAATCTTGGGAGGACGCTGCGGCGGCTGGGGACGCCGCGGCAGCGCTATACCTGGGCGCTGCGTTCGATACGGGGCAGGGTGTGCCGCAGGACTACGCACGGGCGCTCGACTGGTATCGGCGGGCGGCCGAGGCGGGCAACGTCGTGGGCATGTTCAACGCCGGCATCATGTACGACGCCGGGCGGGGCGCCGCGCAAGAGCCGGCCGAGGCGGCACGCTGGTATGCGCGGGCGGCGGCGAAGGGCTTCGGGCGGGCCGAGTACAATCTGGCGCTGATGTGCGAGGCCGGATCCGGCGTGACGAAGGACCGCGCCCGGGCGATCCGGCTGTATCAGGCAGCGGCTGGGCACGGCATCGCGGCGGCCCGGTTCCACTTGGCGCAACTTGGGGTGGCATCGCCCGGCGGCATACCTGAGGCGGCACGGCGGGATGCTCCGCGCGACGACGGGGGCATGCAGGCCTTCGACCAGGCGCAACGCCTGCTGCTGGCCCGCGACCCGGCCGCAACGCAGCGGGCTGCGGCGCTGTTCCGGCAAGCAGCCGACGGCGGCAACCCACTCGCGCAATACGATCTGGGCTATTGCTACGAGCATGGCATCGGCATCGGCGCCGACATGTCGGAGGCGGTGCGCTGGTATAGGCTGGCGGCTGCGAAGGCGCCGAACGCGACGATGCGGGCGATGGCGGAGGCGGGCGTGAACGGCGCGCTGACCAAGGTCAGCCACGCCCAGCGGTGATCACGCGAGCGCGGCGGCGACGGTCTTGCCGCCCAGATAGGCCGCGCGCACGTCCGGGTTGCTCCACAGCTCGGCCGGCTTGCCGCTGACGAGCAGGGAGCCGGTTTCCAGCACGTACCCGCGGTCGGCGACGCTGAGCGCCATGTGCGCGTTCTGCTCCACCAGCAGCACCGTCGTGCCGCGGGCGCGGATGTCGGCGATGATGCGGAACACCTGCTGCACGATCAGCGGCGCGAGGCCGAGGCTCGGCTCGTCGAGCAGTAGCAGGCGTGGCTGGGCCATCATGCCGCGCGCGACGGCGACCATCTGCAGTTGCCCGCCGGACAAGGTCCAGCCGAGCGCGTGTTCGAGGCGCTTCAGATCGGGGAAGAACTCGAACATGCCGTCGGTTTCACTGTTGAGCTGCCGCCGGGCAACGCCGCGGCGGTTGCTCGCGCCGAGCAGGATGTTCTCGCGCACCGTGAGGCCCGGGAACACGCGGCGGCCCTCGGGCACGTGGGCGACACCGAGGCGGACGATCGCCTCCGGCTTCATGCCGATCAGCGATTTGCCGGCAAAGGTGAGGCGGCCGGCGACGTTGGGCACGAGGCCGCTGATCGAGCGCAGCGTAGTGGACTTGCCCGCCCCGTTGCTGCCCAGCAGGGCCACGATCTCGCCCTCGTACACCTGGAGCGTGAGGCCCTTCAGCACCTCGCCGGCGCCGTAGCGGGCGTGTAGGTCGCCCAGTTCAAGCAGCGGCTGCATCTTGCCTCGGCTCCCCCAGATAGGCGGCGATGACGTCGGGGTGGGACAGCACGTCGCGCGGCGCGCCATCGGCGATGCGACGGCCGAAGTTCAGCACGGTGATGTGGTCGGCGACCTGCTCCACCAGGTTCATGTCGTGGTCGACGATGAGGATGGTCAACCCGTGTCCCTTCAGGCGGCGCAGCAGGAGGCCGAGCTCGTGCTTCTCTGTCATGTTCAGGCCGGCCGCGGGTTCATCGAGCAGCACGACGTGCGGGCTGCCGGCAAGCGCGCGGGCGATCTCGACATAACGCTGATGGCCGTAGGAGAGGGTGCCGACGAGCCGGTTCGCGGAGTCACGCAGGCCGACGAAGTCGAGCGCGGCGAGAGATCGGGCGACGACCTTGGCCGGGTCCTCCGCGATGTCGTTGCCGGGGCGCTCGGCGCCGACCATGACGTTGTCGAGCACGGTCATGCCCTTGAACACGCGGATGTTCTGGTAGGTGCGAGCCAGGCCGCGGCGGGTGCGCTCGTGCGGGGCGGTGCCGGTCACGTCCTGCCCGGCTAATACGATGCGGCCCGCGGTCGGCCGATACAGCCCGGTGGTCACGTTGATGAACGTGCTCTTGCCCGAGCCGTTGGGCCCGATGAGCGCGTGCACGGTGCCGCGGCGGACGGCCATGTCGATGCCATCCAGCGCCTTCAGGCCGCCGAAATGCTTCGCCAAGCCCGTGATGGCGAGGGCGATCTCATCCGAGGCCGCACCCGTCTGGCTCAGCAGCGGCAACGGGGTGACCTGGCCGGCGATGGGCTTGGCGCGGCGCAGCCGGTTGGCGACGAAGCCCCAGAGCCCGTCGGGCAGGAACACCATGATGAGGATGACGGCGCCGCCGTAGATGGCGAGGTAGAAACGCTGAATGACCCGGAGGTATTCCGGCAGCAGCACGAGCACGGTGGTGCCGAGCAGCGCACCGAACGGCGACTGCACGCCACCGAGCAGCGCCATGGTGAGCAGGACGATGCTCTCGCCGAAGGTGAACTGGTCCGGGCTGATATAGGCGAAGGCGCCGGCGAACAGACCGCCGCCGAGGCCGCCCAGTGCGGCGCTGATGGCGAAGGCCAGGACCTTGGTGCGGAAGATATCGATGCCGCAGGTGCTGGCGGCGATCTCGTTGTCGCGGACGGCCTGCATCTGCCGTCCGAGCCGGCTGGTCTTTAAGCGCCAGGCGTACCACGTCACGCACACCAGCACGACGAGGCAGAGCGCCAAATAGTGGTCGCCGCGGGCAAGGTCGAGGCCGGGGATGTCGGGCCGGGGAATGGACTTCACCCCGTCCGGCCCATGGGTGAGGCCGATCCAGTTGTTCAGCACCAGCGTGAGGATCTGCTGGAAGCTGATCGTGACCATGGCGAGATAGTGGCCGCCCAGGCGGAGCGAGGCGAGGCCGAGGGCGACGCCGAACACGACCGCGACGACGATGCCGGCGGCCAGAGCGACGACGAACGGGAGGCCGAAATCGGTGGCGCCGAGGCCGACGCCGTAGGCGCCGAGGCCGAAGAAAGCGGCCTGGGCGAGCGAGATCTGCCCGCAATAGCCCAGCACGACGACCAGCCCGGCGACGCCGATCGCGTAGGTGGCCGCCTGCATGACGATGTTGAGGATGTAGCCGGACTGCGGCGCCAGGGTCGACGCGGCAAGGACGGCGACGATGGCCACCGCGAGGGTCGGCAGGCCGCGCCAGCCGCGGGCCTGCGGCACGGCGAGCGGCGCGGCGCCGATCGTGGCGACGGACGTGCTCATGCCTTCTCGGCGATGCGCTCGCCGAACAGGCCCTGCGGCCGGATCAGCAGGAACGTCAGCAGGAGCGCGAAGGCGATCGCGTCCTTGTAGGGCACGGAGATGAAGGAGGCGCCGAACGTCTCGACCACGCCGAGGGAGAGTCCGCCCAGGATGGCGCCTGGGATGCTGCCGAAGCCGCCGATGATGTTGGCGGCGAAGGCTTTGAGCGAGATCAGCGCGCCCATGCCGACGCTGACGAACAACACCGGCGCGACCAGCACCCCGGCGAGACCGCCGAGGGCGGCGCTGTAGCCGAAGGTGATGAGGATCATGACCGCGACCGGGATGCCGAGCAGGCTCGCCATCTCCTTGTCCTGGCTGGTCGCCTGCAGCTTCTTGCCGAGCAGGGTCTTCTCGAAGATCAGATATTGCAGCACGACCATGATCGTCGCGACGACGATGATGGTGAGGTATTGGCTGTCCATGAAGACGCCGCCGAGCTCGTAGCCGGGGTTGTCGAACAGGTTGGGCAGGACCTGCGGCGCCGGGCCGTAGAGGGCAAGCACGATGTTGGAGAGGAAGATGCTGGCGCCGATGGTGCTGATAATGACGGGCAGCTGGCCGCGGTGGCGCAGCGGCCAGTAGGTGGCGCCGGCAAAAAGCAACCCGAACCCGGCCATCACAACGATCGCGATGGGCATCGACACGAGATAGGGCAAGCCGAGGCCGTTAAGCAGGATCACCATTAGGTAGGCGCCCAACATGCTGAACTCGCCCTGGGCGAAGTTCACGACGTTGGCGGCGCGGATGAGCAGCACGAAGCCCAGGGCCACCAGCGCATAGATCGCGCCGATGCCGAGCCCGGTGAACAGCAGCTGGGGGACGAGGTCTAGCACGAGCGCTCCCTCTCCCGCTCGCGGGAGAGGGCTAGGGCGCGGGTGGTTGAGGGCTGTGTGGCCTTCGAGCCCTCACCCAACCCTCTCGCGCAAGCGGGAGAGGGCTTTGTCGACGCCTTCATCACTCCTGCACGTCGATGCGGCGGTCGAAGACGACCTTGCCGCTCTCGTTGCGGACGATGTTGTAGCCGCGCAGGCCGTCACCGTTGGCGTCGAAGGCGTAGGTGCCCTCGGCGCCGTCGTAGCCCTTGATGCCGGCCAGGGCGGCGCGGATCTTCTCCGGGTCGGTGCTGCCCGCCATGTTGATGGCCTGGCCGAGCAGGTTGACGGCGTCGAACGTCCAGGAGGACTGGTTGTCCGGGGCGTTCTTGTAGGCAGCCTGGTATTTGGCCGCGAAGTCCTTGCTGGCCGGGGTAGCGTCGACCGCATAGTCGGCCACGCCATAGGTGCCGTAGAGCGCCGGGCCGGCGAGGTTGAGCGCGGTCGTGTTGACGATCGACGGCGAGCCGACCCAGGGAATGCGCACGCCGAGCTGCCGCACCTGGCGGGCGAAGATGCCGAGATCGCTTTCGAAGGTGAAGTAGCTGCCAAGGATGTCGGCGCCCGACTGCCGCACGGCGAGCACGACCGCGGTGTAGTCGGAGGCCTGGTTGGTGTAGCCCTGCATCAATACGGGGGTCACGCCCTTGTCCTTCAGTGCCGCTTCCAGTGCCTTCGAGCCGTTGGTGCCGAACGCGTCGGTCGAATAGACGACCGCCCATTTCTGCTTCTTGAGATCGGTCACGCCATATTCGGCGATGACTTTGCCGGAGTAGCTGTCATTGGGGCGGCAACGGAACAGCCACTTGTTGCCCTGGTGCGTGAGCGTCGGCGAGGTGCCGCCGATCATCATCGGCTTGCCGACCTTGAGCACGTCGGGCGCCATCGCCTCGACCTGGGTGCTGCGGATGGAGCCGATGAAGGCGGAGATGTCGGCCTGGCCGGAGAGGCGGCTGAAGGCCAGGACGGCACCGGGATTGGTGGTCTGGTCGTCCTCGGTGACGAGCTCCATCTTGCGGCCGAGCACGCCTTTTTCGTTCACCATCGCCAACGCCAGCTTGGCGCCGTTCAGCTGCAGCTGGCCGGCCTCGGCGGCCGGGCCGGTGGAGGGGAACACGCAGCCTATGCGGATCGCATCGGCTGCACGGGCGATGCGGGGTGCGGCGAGCATCGCGGCGGCGCCAACCGCCAGGCCGCGCCGGGTCGTCGTAAGCTGGGTCATGTAACCTCCCTGACAATTTTTGACGCTTTTGAAACGCCGCATTGTTGCGGGTAGCAAACCACAGGGGCCAGGGGGTGGGCAAGGCCGTCCCGTGACGTCAGCACACCGCGGCGGCGAGGCAGGCGGCGAAGGGCGGCGTCGACCAGCGTGGCCCTGCGACGGGCGGCCCGACGGCATGGCCCGTCAGCGGGTCGAACGGCGTCGCGGCACCGGTTGCAGGCAGATCGAGCGTGACGCCGGGCCGGATCGCCGGGTCGAGGCGGCCATCGGGCAGCAACGGGCCGTGTCGCAGCAAGAACAGGATCGCCTGATGCTCGTCGGCGCAGGCGATGCATGTGACGTTCGGGTCGTCGCAGGCGACGTCCACGGCCCGGCGGCGGAACCGGCTCCAGTCGATGAGCGGGAGGAAGCGGGCGAGCGCGGCCTGGGCCTGACGCATGCCGGGGGTCAAGCAATGGGGATTGCGGTTGGGCCAGCGCATGCCGCCGCCGGCCCCGCCCGCGGCGAGGTGCGCCCATTGGATGTGACGGAAGTACTCGTCGTCGAACTCGGACGGCAGGACGATGCGCCGGTCCTTGAAGGTGTGGATCGGTCCGTGCTCGGTTTCGAAGAACGGGCGGTCGTCGGTGATCTCGGCCAGCGCTTCACGGACGAGCTTCGCAGTCGCGAGGGCGGGCGCGACGGTATCGGCCGGGTCGTCGATCGTGCCTTCCTCGTAGAAGTGATTGTTGGCGAAATCGAGCGCGGGATGGCGGAAGACGGGCGCGTTCAGCCACGGCTTCCAGTGCAGCTCGGGCCCGAAGATGCTGACCGTCTGCAGATGGGCGCGGCCATGCAGACGCACTTCGAGGGTGCGCAGGAACGGGCCGATATCGCCGATGTAGTGCTCGAAGCAGCCCGGGCGGTCCTCGCCCTGGACGGGGTGCATCTCGTTCCACAGGTCCCAGGCGAACAGCGTTCCGTTGCCGCCCCATCGCTCGGTCGCGAACGCCAGGCGGTTCTTGACCAGGGTTCGGATGGCGGGGTGGGTCAGCAGTTGGGTGCGGGCGGGGCAGGGGCCGCCATTGGCTTCGTTGTAGGGGTGGATGTGCCAGTGGACCCACTGGAAAAACGTATCGAGCGGCGTGAGCAGGATCCGCAGCCCGGCCTCCGACGCGAGCTGGAACAGGTCGTCCCAGAGCTGGACCATCGCCGGGTTGAAGACGCCGGCGGGGCGTTCGAAGAAATGGCCGCCGGTCTCGCCGTACTCGAGCATGAGGCGGAGGCAGCTGACGCCGTGGGCCGCGAGCCAGGCGAAATGGCCGCGAACGGAGGCAAGGTCCTGCCGGGCTATCAGGCCGCGCAGTTCGATCCAGCTGATGGAGTCGTTCTGGCCGATCGGGGTCCAATGCTGGCCCTGTTCGGTCAGGAAGTAGGGAGCATCGGGCGCTCTGACGATCCAAGACTGCTGTGACGCGGGCTGACGCAAACCGGTTGTTCCTGGACGGGCCGCGCAGCCATACGGCTTTCTTCGGTCGGGTCAATGAGGCCCCGCTAAGCTTTGCTTAAACTGTTGCCGTTACGATAGGCGCGGTGGTGGAGAACGTCATGCGCAACTGGAGAGACACGTCGATCGGGGCTCGGGTGACCGGTGCGTTTGGCATCGTGTTCACCCTTGTGTTGCTTCTGGACGTTTTTAGCCTTCAGCAGATGGGCACCATGAGGGATCAGGCGCTCCAGATCAGGGACAACTTGCTTCCCTCGGCACAACACCTGAACCGGCTGCTTTCGGCAGCCAAGGAATACCGGGTCTTCACCCTGCGGGTCGCCATCGCGACGCTGGGGAACGACGACGCTCAGGCGTCGGCCGACCTGGATCGCTACACGGCGGCGCTTGCCCAGGTCGAACGTGAGTTCGAGGCGTATCGGCCGCTGATCACGCCGGGAACCGAGGACGAGACGCTCATGCGGAAGTTCGGGGCGGACTGGGCGGCGCTGAAGGTCGCCGATAGCCGCGTCGTGGAGTTCGCGCGCGCCCATAGCCGCACGGAGATGACGTCCCTCATCCGAGGCGAGTCGCGGTCCGCGTACGATGCCGTGATCGATGACCTGGCCAGGGACGCGGTGTTCAACGATGCCGAGGCGACCCGTGTGGCGACGGAGACGGTCGAGATCTACCAGTCGCAAAAGCGGTGGACCATCGTCGCGATGCTGGCCTGCGCCGGCGCCTGCGCCGGGGCGGGCCTGCTCATGATGATGACGGTGACGCGCCCGCTGGCTCGCGCTGTCGGCGTGGTCGACATGCTTGCGGCCGGCAACCTGGACGTGACGGTCGAGCCGTCGCGGGGTTCGGACGAGATCGGGCGGTTGCAGCGTTCGCTCGAGGTGTTCAGGCGGAGCATGCAGGACACGCGACGGCTCGGGGCGGAGCAAGCCTCCGAGCGGGAGTTGCGCGACCAGCGTGCCGCGCGCATCGAGGGCGCGATGCGGAGCTTCGAGGGCAAGGTCGCCTCGATGGTCGGCGTGCTCGCCTCCGGCTCGACCGAGCTCGAGGCGACAGCGCGAACGATGAGCACGACGGCGGGCCGGACGAATGCCGAAGCGGGAACGGTGGCCGGCGCGTCGGAGGAGGCAAGCGCCAGCGTGCAGACGGCGGCGGCGGCGGCCGAGCAGCTGTCCGCGTCGATCGGCGAGATCAGCCGACAGGTGACGAAGTCGGCCGAGATCAGCGACCGCGCATTCGACGATGCCAAGCGCACGGACGGGATCGTGCAGGCGCTCGCGGAGGGTGCGGACCGGATCGGCAGAGTGGTCGAGATGATCAGCAGCATCGCCGGCCAGACCAATCTGCTGGCCTTGAACGCGACGATCGAGGCGGCCCGCGCCGGGGATGCCGGCAAAGGCTTTGCGGTGGTCGCGTCCGAGGTCAAGAACCTCGCCGGACAGACAGCCCGTGCGACCGACGAGATCGCCGGACAGATCGCGCAAATCCAGTCCGCGACGAAGGACGCGGTGGCCGCGATCCGCCAGATCGCGCAGACCATCGGCGAGGTCAGCGAGATCGCCACCTCCATCGCCTCGGCCGTCGAGGAGCAGGGCGCGGCGACGGCCGAAATCGCTCGCACGGTCCAGGACACGGCGGCGGCGGCGATGCGGGTCACAACCAACATCGGCAGCGTGCGGGATGCAGCAAACGATGCCGGCGCCGCTGCGGCCCAGGTGCTGGGTGCGGCCGGCACCGTGTCGCTGCAGGCCGAGCAGCTTTCGAGCGAGGTGAAAAGCTTCGTTTCGGAGGTTCGCGCCGCATAGGGACGCGGGCGGGCGCGCGCGCACTGTCCCGCGCAAGCCAGGGAGTCGCGTGGCGAACAGGATGCGGTCACAAGGTCGGGCACCAACCGTGATGGAGCCCCGCATGCGCCGCCTGCTGTTCCTGATCATCCTGCTCACAAGGCCCGTGATGGCCCAAACGCCGGCCGAGGCAGGGGCCCGCGCGGACGGAACCGGCAGCGACACCGGCGCCTTCCAGCGGGCGCAGGACGCCCATACGGGACAGGCCGCCACGGTCCGCGTCGGTCCTGGCCTCTATGCGCTCGGATCGAATGTCTATACCGCCGGCCCGGTTGCCTGGATGTTCGAGCGCGGCGCCCGCCTGACAGGCCCCGGGCAGATCGACGCCGTCGCCGACGAGGCGGTGCTCAACGAGAGCGGCTGGACACTCGCCCGCCTGTTCGCGGCGCCCGGCAACGAGTTCGGCCTATTCGTCTCGGCCCGCGCCGCACCCTCCCGCGGTCATTCCCCCTACGAGAAAGCCGCGTTCATCTCGAGTGTCATCCAGGGCGACCCCAGCGACTATGGCCGTGCGATCCTGCGCGATCTCGTCGGCTACGAAAGCCAGGGCGTGATCCCGCCCGGCAACCTGACAGGGCGCATCTGGGGCTTCAACTCCGGCGTCGGACCCCTGGCGGGCGCCGACGGATATGCGGTCGGCGGCGAATTCGGCGTGCAGTCCTATAGCGGGCGGGATGCGGGGCCCCTAGGCACGCCCACCAGCAAGATCGGCGTGCATTCCGTCGCCTATGGCGACAGCCGCTCCACGGTCGCGTTCCTGATCTCGGGCAACGGTACGACGTGGCAGGACGGGTTCGTCGCCCAGGCAGGGGCGCTTGCCCCCGGCGGCCACGCGGTCAGCGTCCGCCCGACCGGCACGACGCGCACCGCCGACATCGCATGGCTCGGCGCCGACGGCTCACTCGGCGCGAGCCGGCAGGCCGAACTCCACGCCGGCGCGCTCGGCGTGTCGCGCACCCGCGTCATGGCCGCCGAGACAGCCGGCGCCGGACCGGTCGAACTGACGGATGACGGCGCAGTGCCCGGCCCGGCCAACACGATCATCCTGGCTGCGGGCTCGGCCATCGCCGTCAGGCAGGCCACCGTTATGCTGTTTCACCCGGGCAGCGGCTGGGCAGCGACCTACCGCGCGCCAGAGGTCGTCGTATCCCGCGGCCCCGCCGGCGTCGTGGCGACGCCGCCGGGGCCTCGGGCGATGCTGCTCGTGCAGCAGACCGGCCCGGCCCCGGGGGCTGTCGCGGTTAGCCTGGGCGCCACAGGCGACCGGATCGCGGTGACGGTCTCGGCCGCCTCGCCCCTGCACGCGATGGCCCAGATCGAAACGATGGAACTCCGCTGACACCTACCGTGCCGTCGCGACCCGAAGCGCGTTCGTGGTGCCGGGCTGGTTGAATGGCACGCCGGCGGTGATGACGACCTCGTCGCCGGGTGCTGAGAACCCTTCGGTGCGGGTGATCCGGGTGGCCCGGGTCACTGCCTCGGTCATCGAGTGCACCTCGCTTGTGATCACCGCATGCACGCCCCAAACCACGGCGAGCCGCCGGGCGGTCGCGAGATTGCTCGTCAGTCCCAGCACCGGTGCGTCTGGCCGTTCGCGAGCCATCCGCAAGGCGGTGCTGCCGCCCTCGGTGAATGCAGCGATCGCGGTCGCCCCGATCGTATGGGCGATCTGCCGGCTGGCGGCGGCGATCGCGCTGGTGTGCGCCCGTTCCGGCGCCGGCCGCCCCGCCTCGATCGTGCTGCGCCAGCCCGGGTCGCGTTCGACGCGTTCGACGATGCGGTCCATCATGTTGACGGCCTCGTACGGATATTGCCCGGCAGCGGTCTCTGCGCTCAGCATCACCGCGTCGGCGCCATCGAAGACCGCCGTCGCCACGTCGGACGCTTCGGCCCGCGTCGGCGCCGGGGCGCTGATCATGCTCTCCAGCATCTGTGTCGCCACCACCACCGGGATGCCACGCTGCCAGGCGGCGCGCACGATCCGCTTCTGCGCCAGCGGCACCTCTTCGGGCGGCAGCTCCACGCCCAGGTCGCCGCGCGCCACCATCACGGCGTCGCTCTCGGCCAAGATCGCGTCCAGGTTCTCGAGCGCCTGCGGCTTTTCCATCTTGGTCATGATCCAGGCCCGCCCCGCCGCGATCGCCTTGGCCTCGGCCACGTCCTCGGCCCGCTGCACGAAGCTCAGCCCGATGAAGTCGACGCCGTGTTCCAGCGCGAAAGCCAGGTCGATCCGGTCCTTCGCCGTCAGGGCGGGGATCGGCAGCGCCACGTCCGGCACGTTCACGCCCTTGCGGTCGCTGAGCGGCCCGCCGGTCACGACCTCCGTCTCCAGGTGGTCCTCCCGCACGTGCACCACGCGCAGACGCAGCTTCCCGTCGTCGAGCAGCAGCGAGGTGCCGATCCCCGCCGCCTGGATGATCTCCGGATGCGGCAGCGCGACGCGGCGCGTGTCGCCCGGCACGGCCGACAGATCCAGCCGAAAGGCCTGCCCGGTCTGCAGCACGACCCGGCCGGCCTGGAAGCGGCCCACCCGCAGCTTCGGCCCCTGCACGTCCGCCAGGATGCCGATCGGCCGGCCGGACTGCTCTTCGAGCGCGCGGATCATCTGGATGCGCGCGAAATGGTCCTCGTGGCTGCCATGGCTGAAATTCAGCCGGAACACATCGGCACCGGCATAGAACAGGCGTGAGAGGACCTCGGGCGTGCTGCTTGCGGGGCCGAGGGTCGCGATGATCTTGGTGCGGCGGCGGCGTCGCAGCCGGATGCGGGGAGCCATGGTCTCCTTCAGGCGATCAGGATCGCGCGGATGTCGTTGACGTTCGTGAGCGTCGGGCCCGTGACGACCAGGTCGCCCAAGGCGGTGAACAGGGCGTAGCTGTCATGCGCGTGCAGGATCTGGCCCGGGTCCAAGGCCCGCGCCCGGGCCCGGTCGAGCGTATCGGGCGTCACGATCGCCCCGGCCGCGTCCTGGTTGCCGTCGATGCCGTCCGTGTCGCCGGCGATCGCCCAAATAGCCGGTGCTCCGCGGAGAGCGACGGCGAGGCTCAGCAGGAACTCCGTGTTGCGGCCGCCCTTGCCGCGGTGGCCGGGCGGCAGCGCGACGGTCGTCTCGCCACCTGAAAGCAACACGCAGGGCGCCGGCAGCGGATGGCCGTGCATGCGGACGCTGCGGGCGATGCCTGCCATGACGGTGCCGACCTCGGCGCTCAGGCCCTCGATCGCGTCGCCGAGGATCATCGGCACGAGGCCGCTCGCGCGGGCGGCCGCGGCGGCGGCCTCGAGCGCCATGTACGGGGTGGCGATCAGTTGGAACTCGGGGCTGATCTCGCCGGGCTTGGGCGTCTCGGGCCCCGCGGTGCGCGGCAGGTCCAGGCGGTAACGGGCAGCGATCGCCTGGACGTCGGCCCAGGTTGACGGGTCCGGCACGGTGGGTCCGCTGCCGATGGTCGCCGGGTCGTCGCCGGGGACGTCGCTGATGGCCAGGGTGACGACGCGGGCGGGGGACGCCGCGGCAGCCAGGCGGCCGCCCTTGATGGCGGACAGGTGCTTGCGGACGGCGTTCATGGCGCCGATGGGCGCGCCCGAGGCGAGGAGCGCAGCGTTGACCGCCTTCAGGTCATCGAGGGTGAGGCCGTCGGCCGGCACTTCCAGCAAGGCGGAGGCGCCGCCCGACATGAGCGCGAGCACGAGGTCGTCGGGCCCGAGCCCCTGGACGGCCGCCAGGATCTGCCGCCCTGCCTCTTCGCTGTTGGCGTCGGGCACGGGATGGCTCGATTCCAGGACGCGGATCGATGCGGTGGGGCAGGCATGGCCGTAGCGGGTGACGACGACGCCTTCGACCCCCGGCCAGGCGTGTTCGAGCGCGGCTGCCATCGAGGCGGCGGACTTGCCGGCGCCGACCACCACGGTGCGCCCGGACGGTCGCGCCGGCAGGTGCCGCGCGAGGACCTGGTGCGGGTCCGCGCTGGCGATGGCGGCGCCGAACATCGCGCGCAGGGCGGCCCTGGCGTCCGCGTCACTCCACTTCAACCCGGCCTCCCGCCCCATCGGGCCGCACTATGGGAGGATGGGCGCAGTTGATCCAGGCCCTTGCCGCCGCCACCTGACGGTAAGGAGGGCCTCAACCATGACCGCAATCGACGAACAGACCCGCACGGAGCTGGAAGCCGCCGCGTTCCGCCGCCTGGTTTCCCACCTGCGGGAGCGGACGGACGTGCAGAACATCGACATGATGAACCTGGCCGGCTTCTGCCGGAACTGCCTCAGCCGCTGGTATCGCGAGGCCGCGGCCGAGAAGGGCCTGCCGATGAGCGATCCGGACGCGCGGGAAACCGTATACGGAATGCCCTACAAGGAGTGGCAGGCGCGCTATCAACGGGAGGCGAGCCAGGACCAGAAGGCGGCATTCGCAGCCAACGCCGGCCACTGACGGCGACCGGGCCCGGCCAGCCGCGCGTTGATTGACGCGCGTGCGGCCCACCGCTAAGCGGTCGCCCCTTCTTTCAGGAGCCCGTGGGCGCGATGGCCAGCGACGTGATCGACGACGAGTCCGACACACTGGACAATCTCGGCAAGGACGGGGGGGCTGCACCGGTCGGCGGCATCGCGGCCGACCGGCTGCGCAGCCTGATCGAGCGGATCGAGCGGCTGGAGGAGGAGCGCAAGGCGCTCGGCTCGGACATCAAGGACATCTACTCCGAAGCCAAGAGCGCCGGTTTCGACGTGAAGGTGATCCGCCAGCTGATCAGCATCCGCAAGAAGGAGCCGGCGGAGGTCGAGGAACAGGAGACGTTGCTGGACGTCTACCGCCGCGCGCTCGGCATGTAGCCGACGGGCGCGGCGAGCCTCGGAGACTCGGGCGGACGAAAGACCGTGCGGCACACCTCGCACTTTGCGAAGAAACAACCTTGGGGAGTAACATGGGCGATCGACAGCGTCATGCCGGGGCGGCTCCGCAGGCGATCCTGCTTCTTGGCTGCGTCCTCCTGGGCGGTTGTGCCGGGGGCGGCGCCAATCAGGCTTGCCTGGCCAAACCGGACCATGGCCGGGTCGCCGGGTCGAGCGATCCTGGGCTCATGGTCTCCGGCTCCACCCCGCCCGGCGTCTACGGCGTGTCCAACCCCGGTGCCTACTACTCCTCGGTCAACAGCTTCCCGCCCGGTGCGGCGGGCGTGGATGGGCGGTGTATCGCGACCGGAGGCCTCGCGGTCGCGGAGTGACAAGCCGACCTTGAACACCGTTCAAGCTTAGCTTATGTGAACGGTGTTCACAGAAGGACCCGCCCCATGTCCCTGCTCACCTCCCGCCGGCTCGCGCCGTTGCTCGTCACCCAGACGCTGGGGGCGGTCAACGACAACCTGTTCAAGAACGCGCTGGTCGTTTTGATCCTGTTCCGCGCGGCCGAGGCGTCCGGCCCCGCGCTCGTGGCGCTCGCGGGCGGCATCTTCATCCTGCCTTACGTGCTGCTCTCGGCGACGGCGGGGCAGGTGGCGGACCGGTTCGAGAAGTCGCGCACCATCCTTGTCCTCAAGCTGCTCGAAGTCATGCTGATGCTGGCTGCGGCCGCTGGCTTCCTGCTGGGCAGCACGCCGCTGCTGTTTGCGGTGCTGCTGGGCTTGGGCGTGCAGGCGACGTTCTTCGGGCCGCTGAAATACGCGATCCTGCCGAGCCACCTGGCCGAGCACGAGCTGGTCGCCGGCAACGGGCTGGTGGAGGCCGGCACGTTCCTCGGCATCCTGGCCGGGACGATCGCCGGCAGCGCCCTGTTCGGGCTGGCGAACGGCCCGGCGATCGTGTCGGCAACCGGGGTCGCGGTCGCGCTGGCCGGCGTGGGCAGCGCCGCGCTGGTGCAACGCGCGCCATCGAGCGCGCCGGGCCTGCGGATCGGCTGGAACGTGCTGCGAGAGACGCGGCTCCTGCTGGCCTCTGCACGATCGAACCGGCCGGTATGGCTGTCGATCCTGGGGCTGAGCTGGTTCTGGGTGGTGGGCGCGACGTTGATCGCGGAGCTACCGACCCTGGTGCGGGCCGGGCTCGACGCGGATCCGCAGGTGTTCACGCTAATGTTGGCATTCTTCTCGGTGGGCGTTGGCACCGGGTCCGTGTTGTGTTCGCGGCTGCTGCGGGGGGAGGTGTCGCCGCGGCTCGTGCCGTTCGCGGCCGTCGGCCTGTCGCTCTTTCTGTGGGATTTCGGCCATGCGGTGACGCATGGGACGGGTTTGCGAGACGTGCCGGCCATGCTCGGGAGTCTTGCCGGGTGGCGGATGCTGATCGACCTGCTGTTGCTCGCCTTGTGCGGCGGCCTGTTCTCGGTGCCGCTGTATGCCGTCATCCAGGAGAGCTCAGCGCCTGCGGTGCAGGGCAGCATGATCGCGGCGAACAACGTGGTGAACGCAGGCGCCATGGCGCTGGCCGCACTCGTCACGGCCGGGCTGGCGCTGCTGCAGGTGCCGCCGCCCACCATCCTGCTGATCGCGGCGGCGGCGAACCTGCTGGTGGCGCTGTGGATCGTGCGGATCATCCCGCAGGAGACGATGCGGGCGGTGTTCCGGTGGTATTTCCGGACCTTCCACGGCGTGCAGGTCACGGGCCTGGCGAACCTGCCGGCGCCGGGGCAGCGGGCGGTGTTCGTGGTCAACCACCAGAGCTTCGCCGATGGCTGTTTCGTCGCGGCGTTCCTGCCGGGGGCGCCGACGTTCGCGGTCAATATCCACACCGCGCGCCAATGGTGGGCGCGCCCGCTGCTGGCCGTCGTGCGCAGCTTCCCGGTTGACCCGGCGAACCCGTTCAGCGCCAAGACGATGACGTCCGCGGTGCGGGGCGGGCAGACGCTGGTGATTTTTCCGGAAGGCCGGATCACCACCACGGGTGCCTTGATGAAGGTGTACGAGGGCGCCGGCATGATCGCCGACAAGGCGGACGCGGCGCTGATCCCGGTGCATATCGACGGTCTGCAGTTCAGCCTGCTGTCGCGGCTCGGCCGGAAGGGGCCGCACCGGCTGTTCCCGAGATTGTCGCTGTCGATCCTGCCGCAGGTGACGGTCACAGTCGACCCGGCGCTGCACGGCCGGGCGCGGCGCCGGGCCGTGGGCCTGGTGCTGCAGGGGGTGATGGAGCACAGCGGCTTCGTGACGGCGCGGACGGACCGGCCGCTATTCGGCGCCCTGGTGGACGCCAGCCGCCGCTATGGCGCGCAGCGGCCGATCGCCGAGGACATCGCGCGGACGCCGCTGACCTACCGACGGCTGCTGCTGGGCGCGGCGGTACTCGGGCGGCGGTTGGCGCGGGAGGCGCCGGCGGGCGGCACGCTCGGGGTGATGCTGCCGAACAGCAACGGCGCCGTGGTGACGTTCATGGCGCTGCAGGCGTTCGGGCGGGTGCCGGCGATGCTGAACTTCTCGGCCGGCGCGGAGGCGATGCTGGGCGCGTGCACAGCGACACAGGCTGGCACGGTGCTGTCGTCGCGCGCCTTCATCGAGCGGGCGAAGCTGGGGCCGGTGGTGGCGCGGATGGAGGCTGGGGTGCGGTTCGTCTGGCTGGAGGACCTGCGCGCCGGGTTCGGGGTCGGCGCCAAGCTGCGGGGCTGGCTCGACGCGCTGCGGCCGGGGCGGCTACCGGGGGCGGGGCTGGATGCGGGCACAGCCGCGGCGGTACTGTTCACCAGCGGGTCGGAAGGGGCGCCGAAGGGCGTCGTGCTGAGCCATCGCAACATCCTGTCCAATATCGCCCAGGTGGCGGCCGTGGTGGACTTCAACGCCGCCGACCGGGTGTTCAACGCGATGCCGATGTTCCACTCGTTCGGGCTGACGGGGGGCACGTTGCTGCCGCTGCTGTCGGGTGTGCGGACCTTCTTCTACCCGTCGCCGCTGCATTACCGGATCGTGCCGGAGCTGATCTACGACACCGACAGCACGATCGCCTTCGGCACGGACACGTTCCTGACCGGCTGGGCGCGGTTCGCGCATCCGTATGACTTCTATTCGGTGCGATACATCTTCTCGGGCGCCGAGAAGGTGCGCGACGAGACACGGCGAACCTATGCCGAGCGGTTCGGCGTGCGGGTGCTGGAGGGCTATGGCGCCACCGAGACGGCGCCGGTGCTGGCGCTGAATTCGCCCATGCATAACCGGACCGGTGCGGCCGGGCGCCTGCTGCCAGGGATCGAGCATCGGCTGGAGGCGGTCGAGGGCATCGAGGCGGGCGGACGCCTGGTGGTGCGCGGACCGAACGTCATGCTGGGCTATCTACGGCATACGGCGCCGGGGGTGCTGGAGACGCTGGCCGATGGCTGGTACGACACGGGCGACGTGTGTACGGTGGACGACGAGGGCTTCGTGACGATCCTGGCCCGGGCCAAGCGGTTCGCGAAGATCGCCGGCGAGATGGTGTCGATGCCGGCCGCGGAGGCCATGGCCGCCGCCCTCTGGCCCGGCGCGGCGCACGCCGTCGTCTCCGTGCCGGACGACCGCAAGGGCGAGGCGCTGGTGCTGCTGACCACCCAGCCGGACGCTATGGCGGCGGCGCTGTTGGCGCACGTGCGGGCGGCCGGCGGCGCCGAGATCGCCGCACCCCGGACGGTGCGCGTGGTGCAGGAGCTGCCTTTGCTCGGCACCGGCAAGGTCGACTACGTGGCCGCCACCCGGCTTGCGGCGGTGGAGCGGGTCGCAGCGTAGGATCGCACGGGAACGGGTAATGGCACACGCTTTACAACACATCAGACAGGCTCCTACGATCGGAACAGCATTCCGCAGTGCGGAATGGCCACGGAGGCAAGGATGCTGTCGTTCGGCTGGCGAGCACTTGTTGCAGCGTGTGTGCTTGCCGGCCACGCATGGGCCGCCGAGCCGCTTCGCATCGGTGTTGCGAGCGACTACTCCGGTCCGTACGTCGATCTCGGCGGTCCCGGCTCCGCGCTTGCTGCGAAGATGGCAGTGGAAGACTTCGGGGGTAGCGTGCTTGGGCGCCCGGTCGAGATCGTCGCGGCCGATACGCAGGACAAGCCGGACGTCGCGTCCACGTTCGTCCGCAACTGGTTCGACAATGACGGGGTGGAAGCGATCGCGGACGGATCGGCCAGCTCGGTCGGACTGGCGATCCAGGTGCTCGCCGAACAAAAGCACAAGATTTACCTGAACACAGGCGGGTTTGCGGCCGCCTTCAGCGGGGCTGCATGCACCCCGAGCGCTTTCCAATTCCAACCCGACACCCGCGCGCTGGCGCTCGCCGTCGCGAGCGCCACGGTGCAGGCAGGCGGCAAGTCCTGGTTCTTCATAACCGCCAACTACACGTTCGGCCTCGCTCTCGAGGCCGACGCAACCGCGGCCGTTCAGGCCGCCGGCGGGACGGTGCTCGGTAGCGCGAGGGCACCGCTCAACACCGCCGACTTCTCATCGTATTTGCTCCAGGCCCAAGCGTCCGGCGCGAATGTCGTTGCGTTGGCGAACGCCGGAAACGATTTCGTCACGGCGGTCAAGCAAGCCCATGAGTTTGGTCTCGCTGCTGACAACAAGACCAGTTTGGCTGGCTTGCTCGTCTTCATCAGCGACGTCGACGCGCTCGGCTTGTCGACCGCCCAAGGCCTGCAATTCGGCGATGCTGCCTACTGGAACGAAAACGCGGCCACACGGGCCTGGTCCGAGCGCTTCATGGCCCGGCACGGCGGCAAGCCGCCGACGACGGTTCATGCAATGACCTACAGCGGGGTGACTGGCTATCTGAAAGCTGTCCAAGCGGCCGGAACGACCGACGGAGTGACCGTCGCGAACGTCATGCACGAGCGCAAGCTGGACGACATCTTTCTGCACGATGCGATCGTCCAGCCAAACGGACGCGTGATGACAGACATTCTGCTCGTGCGCGTGAAAAGCCCCGGCGAGTCGACATTCGCGTACGACGATTACACGATCCTCGAGCGCCTAAAGGCGTCGACGCTCTATCGCCCGGTCGAAGACAGCGGCTGCAAGCTGTCCCCCCAGACCACCGAAAGCCGATAGGCTGCCGATGTTGAACTTCGAGCTGACCGGCGAGCAGCAGCAGATCCGTTCATTGGTGGAGAAGGTCTGCACGGGCTTCGACGATGCATTCTGGTTGCGCCACGACAAGGAGAAGCTGTTCCCGGAACCGTTCTATCGGGCGATCGCCGATGCGGGGCTGCTTGGCCTCGCCATGCCCGAGCGTTACGGCGGGTCCGGTCTTGGCATCACCGAGGCGGCCGTGATGATGCGTGCGATCGCTGAATCGGGTGCGGCAATGGCGGGCGCCTCATCCGTGCACATGAACATCTTCGGGCTGCAGCCCGTCATCGTCTTCGGCACTGAGGAGCAGAAGGCGCGCATGCTGCCACCGTTGATCCGCGGCGACGAGAAGGCGTGCTTTGCAGTGACGGAGCCCGATGCCGGGCTCAATACGACCCAGCTGAAGACCCGCGCGGAGCGGAGCAACGACGGCTGGGCGATCTCGGGCCAGAAGATATGGATCTCGACTGCTCAGGTCGCTGACAAGGTCTTACTGCTGGCGCGAACGACGCCCTTGGATCAAGTAGAACGCAAGACGGACGGGCTGAGCCTATTCTACACACGGTTGGACCGCAGCCGGGCAGAGGTGCGCCTGATCGACAAAATGGGCCGTCATGCGGTCGACTCCAACTTGATCTTCTTCGATCAGATGCACGTGCCGGCAGACGATCTGATCGGGAACGAGGGCGACGGCTTCAAGCAAATCCTGCATGGGCTCAACCCGGAACGCATCCTTGTTGCAGCAGAAGCCGTGGGTATCGGCTATGCCGCATTGCGCCGAGCAACGGCTTACGCGAAAGAGCGTGTCGTGTTCGACCGCCCGATTGGGCAGAACCAGGGGATACAGCATCCACTTGCCCGTTGTTGGATGGACCTGGAAGCCGCATGGCTGACGGTTCTGAGGGCAGCGACGCTCTATGATTCGGGCCAAGAGTGTGGCGCACAAGCGAACACGGCCAAGTTCCTTGCCGCGGAGGCGGCGTTCAGCGCATGCGAGACCGCGGTGATGACCCATGGCGGCATGGGTTACGCGGCGGAGTACCACGTGGAGCGCTATCTGCGCGAATGCCTGATCGCACGGATCGCGCCTGTCAGTCCGCAGATGATCTTGAACTACATCGGGGAGAAGGCCCTTGGACTCCCTCGCTCCTATTGAGCCAGGCGCACTTGCCGGGGTTCGTGTGATCGACCTGACGCGGATCCTCGGCGGGCCATACTGCACGCAGATCCTTGGCGATCACGGCGCGGACGTGATCAAAGTCGAACCGCCCCAGGGTGACGATACCCGGCTTTGGGGACCGCCCTTCATCGGCGACACCGCGGCGTATTACCACGGTGTGAACCGGAACAAGCGCGGGATCGTGCTCGACCTCAAGCAGGCGGCCGGACGGGGCGTGCTGTGCAGTCTGCTTGCCGGGGCTGACGTCCTGGTCGAGAACTTCAAGCCGGGCACGCTTGAGTCGTGGGGCCTGGGCAGGGCGACGCTCGCCGAACGTTACCCGCGGCTGGTGCACGCAAGCGTGACCGGGTTCGGCTCGGACGGACCGTTGGGCGGCATGCCCGGCTATGATGCGGCGATCCAGGCGACCTGTGGCCTGATGAGCATCAATGGGGACGCGGATGGGCCGCCGACGCGGGTCGGCGTTCCCGTCGTCGACATGGTGACGGGGCTCAATGCGACGATCGGCATCCTCATGGCGCTGCGGGAGCGAGAGCGGAGCGGACGAGGACAGTGGGTCGACGTGGCCTTGTTCGACAGCGCGCTGTCCATCTTGCATCCGCATACGGCGAACTTCTTCGCGTCCGGGCGGACGCCCGGCCGCTCCGGCAACGCCCATCCGAACATCGCTCCCTACGATGCGTTCACGACCCGCAGCGAGCCGATATTCCTGGCCGTCGGCAATGACGGGCAGTTCAGGAAGCTTTGCGACGTACTTGGCGAGCCAGCGCTCGCCCGCGATGCCCGCTTCATCAGCAACCCCGATCGTTGCCGGCACCGGGCAGAGCTCAAGCGGAAGCTGGAACAGTTGATGGAAGCGCATGAGGGCGCCGCGCTCGCGACGAGGCTTCTCCATGAGGGTGTGCCGTGCGGCACCATTCTCGCCATCGACGCGGCCTTGTCGCAGCCGCAGGCCGTTGCGCGTGGCGCCGTCGTGACCCTCGGCTCCTATTCCGGCGTCGCATCGCCGATCAAGCTCAGCCGGACGCCGGCGACGTATCGCAGCGTTCCGCCGGCGAAAGGGCAGCACACCGCCGACGTGCTGGCCGAGTTGCACCGTCCGCCCGGGTCCCGCAAGACACCCCAGAGGAGTGGAGGTGGCGCGGGGTGAGATCAGAAACGGTCACGGCGCTCGTCCGGGGCCTCACTCTCCTCCAAGGGCTCTCTTCGGGTGGAGTGCAGTCGATCCGCCAATTGCACGCCGCGACTGGCCTGCCCAAGCCGACGATCGTGCGGTTGCTCAACACGATGATCGAGGCGGGCTATGTTTTCGTGACCGACGGTGCGCCCGCTTACGGCGTGACCGCGAAGGTGCTCGCTCTTGCAGAGGGGTTCGAGCTCGGCCGCCACTTGACGCAACGGCTTGGGGCCACGCTGCGACAGTTCCAGCAGTCGATCCCTTGGCCTTCAGACCTGGCCGTTTTCGATGGCGAATCGATGGTGATCCTGGAAACGAGCCGCCAACCGGGCGTCCTCAGCGTCAACCGCCGCGTGGGGGCCCGCGTCGATGCGACCCGGACGGCTTTGGGCCGCGCCTTCACCGCGTTCATGCCCGACGCGATGCAACAGGCCTGGACGATGCGGCTGCCGGACGCCGAGCGGCGCGAGTACTATCGTCGGCTGGAGCACGTCCGCGAGCGAGGCTACGCGATCAGTGATCGCGAGAACCTCCCGACGATCCGCGCCCTGGCTGCCCCCGTGCTCCAAGCCGGTCACGCCGTTGCCAGCCTGAATGTCATCGTCGTCGCCGATGCGATGGGGATGGCGGACATCGAGTCCCGCTATGCGTTGCCGCTGCTCGAGGCGACGCGCGAGATGTCGGACTTGCTCGGATCGGTTCGCGATTCATGAAAGGAGGCGGCAACCGCAGGGCGGATCGAGGCGCAGCAGCCATTCAGGCATCCGTTGTGGGAATAGCCCAGAGTGTGCTCCCACCGCGGTAATGTCACGGACGTGTGGTGACCAGGCTATCGCGGCTATTGCCCATCGCACCGCCGTTGCTCGAAGTGACGCCGCTTTCGAGGCCGCGCGAGACGGTCGACTGTGGCTTTTCGGCCGCGCAGCCGGCGACCATAAGAAGGCTTCCGAAAGCGATTGCAGCGACGACAGGACGCCAAGCGTTCGAGACCATCTGGTTCACTCCATTCGCCCGCCATGCGCTTCGATACGTCACGGACCGAGCATTGTTAGGACCGTAAGCGAACGAACGGGAGGATCGGAAACTACTCATGGGCAAACGCCTTGCCGGCTCCGTCCTCCCGACGAGCAGGCTTGCCGCGATCTTGCGCGACGTCAGGTCCTTGCCGCGCGATCCTGGGTCAGCTCGCGCCTGACCTGCCCGGCTCCGCGGCCGTACGCAGGCCGTCGGCGAGCGCGGTGACGACGGTGCGGATCTGGGCGCGGAGGGTCGGCATGGCCATGGTGGCGACCTTTTCGTCGAGGCCGAGCGAGACCATGCCGTGGACGGCGGCGAACATGGTGCGGGCGAGCAGGGTGCGGTCGGCGTCGGTCCGGTCGGGCAGCAGGGCGGCGAGCGGGCCCTCGATGTGGGAGAAGGCGGCGAGTTGGCGCTGTAGATACCAGGCCGGCGCGTCCTGGCCGGGCGGCAGGCGGTGCTGGAACAGCGCGTCCCAGCGCTGGCGGTGGGCGGCAGCGTAGGCGAGGTAGGCGTCGGCGAGGCGGACGAGGTGCTTGGCGGGGCCGCCGCCGACGGTGGCGTCGCGCATGGCTTGGTCGATCGCCTCCAGGGTGCGGCCGTTGACCGCCAGGATCAGCGCGTCCAGGTCCGGGAAGACGCCGTAGATGGCGCCGACGGAGCAGCCGACCGTCTCGGCCAGGGCGCGGGCGCGCAGGCTCGGCAGCCCGGCGGCGGCGATCGCGTGGTCGGCGGCGGCCAGCAAGCGGTCGTGCAGCGCCTGGTGCCGCTCGCGTGTCGCAGATTTCTTTGAACCACGTTCAGATTTCGCTTGAATCACGTTCATCGAACCACTATCTCCAGTTTATGAACAACGTTCACATAACGCGGCGGCACTGGCAAGAGGCTTTTGGGGCAGTGGCGCCCCGGGTTGGCATCGTGCACCGTGCCTGGTTCCAGCGCGCCCTGCCGTGGCTGGTGACCCGGCTGTTCCTGGGCGACGTCCGGCTGGTCGGCGGCGAGCGCATCCCGGCGGCGGGTCCGGTGCTGTTCGTCGGCTGGCACCGCGCCGGGTTGATGGATGGCTGGGCCTATTCGCAGGCGCTGCCCCGGCCGACCGTGTTCCTGCTGGCGGCCCGGCTGCGGACCAAGCCGTCGCTGCGGCTGCTTGTCGCGGGGATCGAGGTCGCGCGCGGCAAGGATGGGGGCGACCCGGCCGGCAACCGGCGCCGGAACGCCGCCGCCCTGGCGGCCTGCCGGGCCGAGCTGGCGGCGGGGCGGACGGTGTTCGTGTTCCCGGAGGGCACCAGCAGCCTCGGGCCGAGCCATCTGCCGTTCGAGCCGGGGGCGGCGCTGCTGGCGCGCGCCTGCCCGGCCGCGACGGTCGTGCCGCTCGCGATCCACTACGTGCACCCCACGCGGATCGGCACGGATGTCGAGGTGGTCGTCGGGCGGCCGTTCGGGATGGCGCCGGGCACGACGCCCCTGGAGGCGCAGGCGCGGCTGACCGCGTCGCTCGAGGAAACGGGGGTCATGTTCGCGGACGGCGACGCCCAGCGTGCGGCAGAGGACGCGGCCCGTGCTGCGCGGCGCCGGGGCGGGTCCTATGCAGCGGCGCTGGCGGGACAGCCGGAGGATGGCTTGGCCGTTCGCCGCCGAAGCGGCGGGTGGACGAGGCTGCGCGCCGGCCTTCGATTGGCAGCGTGCACTGTGAACCTTCCGGCGCTGCTGGTGGCGCGCCTGGCGGGCCGGTCGCTGGCCGATAGCGACAACGTCGTCCTGGTCTGGGCCGTGATGGCTGGGCTGCCGGCGGCCGGCCTATGGGCGCTGGCGTTGCCGGCCGTTCTATGGGCAGCCGGCCTGCCCGGCTGGGCGGCGGCCTACCTCGCGGTGACCGCGCTCGACCTTGCCTTGCCGCGCGCGGGGCACCGCCATGACTGACCGGCGGCGTGCGGGCCTGATGCTGCATGAGCTGGCCTTTACGGCCTTCTTCGCGCTGACCTGGGCCCGGCTCACGGCCGCTGTCGGCTGGCTCGCACCCTCGGCACTGGAGTATGCGGCGCTCGGCCTCGCTGTCCCGGCCATGGCGGCGCTGGCCAGCCGGGCGGCGCGGCGCTGGCCTGGATCGCCTTGGCCCGGCCGGCTGCGCCTGTTCGCCTTCGTGCCGCTGATGTGCTTCGTGTTCCAGGACCTGCGCGGCACCGTGCCGCAGTTCCAGCCGGGCCATGTCGATGCGCTGTTGCAGTCGCTCGACGGGCGGCTGCTCGGCGGCAGTGTGCCGCAGTGGTTCGACGGGCGGCTCGGCCGCGTGCCGACCGAGGCGCTCAGCGTCTGCTACAGCCTGTTCTTCGTCTATCTGCTCGCCGCCACCGTGAGTTGGCTGTTCGCCCCGGCGGCGAAGGCGCGGGCGTTCTACGCCGGGCTGTTCACGCTCTATGCCATCGGGTTCGTCGGCTACACCACCCTGCCGGCGTTGGGGCCGTACGCGACGATGGCCTTCTCCCATCCGGTCGAGGGCTACGGCGTCACCCGGCTGCTGCTCGCGACCGTCCCGTCGGGGACCAATCTATGCGACGCGTTCCCCAGCCTGCACTGCGCCGTCACGGCCTTCACTCTCGGCTTCGACGTGATCGCCGGCCGTCGCCGCCGCGCCGCCTGGTGCGCGCTGCCCGTCGGGCTGCTGTGGGTGTCCACGCTCGCGCTTCGCTTCCACTACGCCGTCGACGTGCTGGCCGGGTTCGCCCTGGCGGGCCTGTGCCTCGTCCTGGCGGCCGCCCTGCTTGGCCGCCGGCTCCCCCGCGCCGCGGTTCGGCGCACCCTGTTCACCACGTAGGAGAATGTCATGACGTTCGTGATCGCCCTCGATGACCCCGCCGCCGAACGCACCGACCTCGGCGGCGGCAAGGGGGCCGGCCTGGCCCGGCTGATCCGGCACGGTTTCGCGGTTCCCGCCGGGGTCGTCGTCACCACCGATGCCTACCGTCACCTGCTGCACGACCTGCCGCACTTTGCCGAGCGGGTCCTGGCGCTGCCCGAGGAGCCCGGGGCGTTGGCGGTGGCGGCGGCGGCGCTGCGAGCCGAACTGGCGGCCTGCCCGCTGCCGCCCGGGCTCGAGGCGGCGTTGGCGGGGTTGCTGCAGGACGGCGCGACCTATGCCGTCCGGTCCTCGGCGACACTCGAGGATCTGGGCGCCGCCTCGTTCGCCGGGCAGCATGACACCGTGCTGGGCTGCGCCGGGCTGCCAGCGGTGCTGGATGCGGTGCGCCGGTGCTTCGCCTCGTTCTGGCAGGACCGCGCAATCGCCTACCGGCGTCGTCATGGCCTGGGTGCGGACGGCGCCGCCATGGCGGTCGTGATCCAGCGCATGGTGGACGCCCGCGCGGCCGGCGTCGCCTTCACGCTCGACCCGGTCAGCGGTCGGCAGGATGAGATCCACATCTCGGCCCATCCCGGGCTCGGCGAGTGCGTCGTGGACGGCGAGGCGGAGGTGGACCGCTTCGTGTTCGCCAAGGCCGGCCTGGCCCCGCGTCTGGCGACCGGGCCGCGGCCGACGCTGTGCCTGACGGGACCGGAGGCGGCGGCCGTGGCCGGGATGGCCCTGGCGGTCGATGCCGCGTTCGGCGCGCCGCAGGACATCGAGTGGGCTCTGGACGCGGCCGGCATCCAGGTGCTGCAGGCCCGGCCGGTGACGGTGATCCCGCCGCGCTGGACCCGCGACGAGTCGGCCGAGCGCTTCCCGAACCCGGTGACACCGCTGGCGTGGGATTTCGCCGACACCGGCTTCCACGCAGCGCTGGCGGCGTCGTTCGCGCGGATGGGGCTGCCGCCGATGCGGGAGAAGTGGTTCGCGTGCTTCGGCGGCTGGGTCTATGGCAACCAGAACGCGGTCGACCTGTACCTCGGCCGTCCGTTGGTGCCGGGCGGTTCGCTGCCGGCGCTGCGGGCGGCGCTGCCGGGGCTGGTCGCGCGGTTCGGCTGGGTGGACCAGTTGCCCGGCGAATGGGCGCTGACGCTGGACCGGTTCCTGGTGGAGGTCGGACGGCTGGAGGCGTTCGACCCGGACGGGGCCGACGCGGCGGCGATCTGGGCGCACGTGCAGGACATCAATCGCGTTGGCCGGGCCTATTTCCGGCACAACATCGCCATCTCGATCGGGCATGGGGCGATGCACAAGGCGCTGTCGACGGTGCTGGGCCAAATGCTGCCGCCAGCGGAGGCGGCCGCGGCCTACGACGTGCTGGTCGCGCCGGTGCAGACCAGGACCGGCGCGCTGAACGCCCTGCTCGACGGGCTGGCCGCGCTGGGCCAAGCCGATGCGGCCCTGGGCCGCGTGCTGCGGGAGGGTGATGCGCGCACGATCCTTGCGTCCGGCGCCTTGGCGGAGTTCCCGGCGTTTCGAGACGCGTTCGCGGCGCTGCTGCGCGACCACGGGCATCGCGAGCTGGACATCGACCCCTACCATCCCGGCTGGGGCAATGCGCCCTGGACGGCGTTGCAGGCGGTGGTGGCGCGGCTCGATGCCGCGCGGCCGCCGGCACCGGGGCTGACGCAACAGCGGGTCGCGGCGGCGTCGCTGCTGCGGCAGCTCTCGGCCGGGATGCCGGACGACCTCGCGCTGCTGCTCGGGGAGCTGGTGCGGCTGGCCCGGCTCTACACGGAGATGGACGACAACGAGCACTACCAGACCTCGCGCCTGGGGCCATTGCTGCGCCGGGCCGTCGCGGCGCTCGGGCGGCCGCTGGCCGGGGCCGGTGTGATCGAGGACGCGATGGACCTGTTCTTCGCGCACGAGGCGGCGCTGGCGGCGGCCGTGGCGGCCGACGGGCCGGAGGGATGGTCGGTGCTCGCGGCGGACATCGCGGCGGCCAAGCAGGCCTGGCGGGCACAGCAGGACGCGGCGCCCGACTGGTCGCTCGATGCGCCGTCCGAGCCGGTGGACGATGCGGAGGGCCTGCGGGGGATCCCCGGCAGTCCGGGCCGGGCGGTCGGGCCCGCCTACGTCGTACGATCGCCGGAGGACTTCGCGGGTTGTCCGGAGGGCGCGATCCTGGTGGTGCGCGCGACGACGCCGGCCTGGACGGCGCTGTTCGCCCGGGCGGCCGGCATCGTTGCCGAAAGTGGCGGGCCGCTGTCACACGGGGCGATCGCAGCGCGCGAGCAGGGCATCCCGGCCGTCATGGCAGTGCGGGGCGCCATGGCGATGCTGGCGAGCGGCCAGCGCATCACGGTCGATGGCGGGCGCGGGACCGTGATCGCCGAGGCGCGGCCTTGACGGTCAGGCGACCGCGCTGACCCGGCTCACGCCCTCGATCCCGCGGGCCAGCAAGCCGGCGAAGTAGGCGATGGTGCGCTGCAACCCGTCGTCGAGCGCGACCGTCGGCTCCCACTCGAGCAGCTTGCGGGCGAGCGTGATGTCGGGGCAGCGCTGGGTCGGGTCGTCCTGCGGCAGCGGGCGGTAGGTGATCGTCGAGCGGGAGCCGGTGAGGCGAATGATCCGCTCGGCGAGTTCTCGGACGGGGATCTCGTGCGGGTTGCCGAGGTTGACCGGTCCGGTTACGTCGTCGCCGGTGCTCATCAGGCGGATGAAGCCCTCGACCAGGTCGCTGACGAAGCAGAAGGCACGGGTCTGGCTGCCGTTGCCGTAGAGCGTGATCGGCTCACCGCGGAGTGCCTGGACGATGAAGTTGGAGACGACCCGGCCGTCATTCGGGTGCATGCGGGGGCCGTAGGTGTTGAAGATGCGGGCGACCTTGATGCGGACCTGGTGCTGGCGGTTGTAGTCGAAGAACAGCGTCTCGGCAGCGCGCTTGCCCTCGTCGTAGCATGCGCGGGGGCCGAGCGGGTTGACGTTGCCGCGGTAGTCTTCGCGCTGCGGATGGACGGTGGGGTCGCCATAGACCTCGGACGTGCTGGCCTGGAACACGCGGGCCTTCACGCGCTTGGCGAGGCCAAGCATGTTGATGGCGCCGATGACGGAGGTCTTGGTCGTCTGCACCGGGTCGAACTGGTAGTGTATGGGGGAGGCCGGGCAGGCGAGGTTGTAGATCTCGTCGACCTCGACATAAAGCGGGAACGTCACGTCGTGTCGCATCGCCTCGAACTGCGGCAGCGGTAGGAGATGGCTGATATTGTCCTTGCGGCCGGTGAAGTAGTTGTCGACGCACAGCACGTCGTTGCCGCGGGCGATGAGCTGCTCGCACAAATGGGAGCCGAGGAAGCCGGCGCCGCCGGTCACCATCACGCGCTTTCGGGTCAGGCTCATCGGCAGCACTCCATCCGTGGCGCCTACTGTAGCGCCGGACCGAGGCGAGGTTCAATGACAGCGGGTTGGCGGGCGGTGAGGGGCGTGACGGAGCCGTCCCAAGGGCCGGTTGACCACAATCGGAGGTCATGGCCCTATCCCGCCGGTTGCGGGGGCGGATGACGGGATGCGGAGCCGGGTCGATCTTCGGGTGCGGGCGATGATGCGTGGGATTTTGCTGCTGATGCTGGCGGCCGGGCCTGTGGCGGCGCAGGACCCGGGCGCGGCGCTCTCTCCCGCCCCGGCCATCGAGGATGCGTTCATCAAGGCGGTGGAGGACGGGCGGGCGACATACCTGTCCGGGCTGAACGACCTGGTGCGCGGCGTCGCCCGGCCGCGGCGGGCGGAGGCGTTGTGCCGGGTGCTGCCGCGCGGCCGGATCGATAACTGGGCCGGCAAGCTGGCCGTGGTGGGGTCGAGCCCCGGCGGGCGCGGTGTGGTCGCGATCGAGATCGCGCCGAAGCTGCTGCTGGCCACCAATCGGGTGGAGGCGGCCGACGACAAGGACAAGACCCTGATCGAGGTCCGGTCCCCGCTGTTCGCGGCGGCCGCGGTGCTGGCGGTCGGCGACCGGGTGGTCTTCAGCGGCACGCTGCTGCCGGGCGCCGACGATTGCTTCAAGGAGGCCGGCAAGGACGTCGCGACGACGATGGCGGCGCCGGAGTTCGTGTTGCGGCTGGACGCGATCCGCAAGGTGATCCCGCCGGCCGCCAACGCCGTGCTCAGCGGTGCGGCCAAGCCGATGAGCATCGCCCAGTCCAGCGACTACGTGCGCGACTCCGTCGACATCATCGCCGGCGGCGTGGCCTGCGGCGCCGACAGCCGCCGTGTGTTCGCGCTGATCATCAAGATCCTGATCCGGGCGACTGCGGGCCAGTCGACCGACCAGCGCGATGCGCTCATTGGCCTCATGTTCACGCCGCCCAGCACGACCGCTCAGAATAAGGAAAACTGCGAGAGCAAGTCCTCGGCACTGGACCGGCTGGAGGCCGAGGCGTCCTGACGGCGATGCCGCCGCCCACGGTTGCCGATGACCTGGCGCGGCTCGTGCCGTCGCGGATCGTGACGGTGGCACGGGCGGCGTATGCCCGGCCAGGCACGGCGTTCCTTTGCTTCGGCGAAAGCGACCACCCGGCGCCCGCGGTCGCTGGCACGGCGCTGGCGGCGGCCCTGGCGGCCGGCCCCGCGCTCTACCCGGACGTACGCGGCGTTCTGGCTCTGCGGCAGGCGCTGGCGGCGCACCTGACCGGGCTGCATGCCAAGCCGGTCGATGCGGGCCGCATCGTCGTGACCGCGTCAGGCATGGCGGCCGTCAGCATCGCATTGCAGGCGATCGTGCGGGCGGGCGACCGCGTCGTGCTGCACACGCCGGCCTGGCCGAACCCGGCCAATGCGGCGCTGCTGCGGGGGGCCGAGATCGATGGGCTGGTGCTCGACCCGTCACCGGATGGCGGCTTCCGGCTGGATCTGAACCGGCTTGCGGACAAGCTGGCCGGCGCCCGCGCGTTCATCCTGAACTCGCCGAACAACCCGACGGGCTGGACCGCGACGGCCGAGGAATTGGCCGCGATCCTGGATCTGTGCCGGCAGCATCGTGTCTGGCTGGTCGCCGACGAGGTCTATTCGCGCCTGGTGTATGACGGCCGGGATGCCGCGCCGTCGCTGCTCGACCTCGCCGAACCCGACGACCGGGTGATGGTATGCAACAGCTTTTCCAAGACTTGGGCGATGACCGGGTGGCGGGTCGGCTGGGTCGTCGCGCCCGCCGGCGCGCAGGACACGGTGGCAGAGGTGGCGGAGGCGACGCATTCCGGCGTGGCGCCGTTCGCGCAGGCCGGCGCCCTCGCGGCGGTGGCGGACGAGGCGTTCGTCGGCACGTTCCGCGCCCATTGCGCCCGCGGACGGCAGCTTGCGGTGGACGGGCTCGCGGGACTGAACGGCGTCCGGCTCGCGGCGCCGAAGGGAGCGTTCTATGCTTTCATCGGCGTCGACGGGCTGACCGACAGCCTGGCCTTCGCGCTCGACCTGGTTGAGCGGCACGGGGTGGCGGTGGCGCCCGGCAGCGCATTCGGAGCGGGCGGCGAGGG
Source organism: Acetobacteraceae bacterium (assembly GCA_965213855.1). Lineage (GTDB taxonomy): Bacteria > Pseudomonadota > Alphaproteobacteria > Acetobacterales > Acetobacteraceae > JBBROS01. The sequence continues at coordinate 797,221 of CBDCAA010000008.1, forward strand.
CTATCTGCGGCTGTGCTTCGCGCAGTCGGCGCCGCGCATGGAGGATGCGATGGCGCGTCTGCGGGCCGGGCTGCACGCGCGATGACGGCGGCCAAGGCGGGCCGGGCCCGATGCTGCGCGGCTTGCGGCACGCCCTGCCAGGCGCCGTTCTTGGCTCCGCCGGCCGAGACGGCGCCCGACCTGGACCTTCGCCCGGGGGAGCCGACGCGGTCGACCCTGGCGAAATGGACCATGACCTGCCGCGGCTGCGGCGCGTCGGCGCCCGACCTGGTACGGCTGCCGGCGGCGGCGAAGGCGGCCTTGGCGGGGGCAGAATACCGCGCCCTGGCCGGGCCGACGGCACCCTTCCTGCGCTGGGCAGCGATCCTCGAGGCAGCGGACGAGCCGGGCGAGGCCGCGCAGGCGGTGCTGGAGGCGGCATGGGTGCTGGACGATCTCGGGCGCGACGCGGCGGCGTTGCGGCGGCGCGCGGCGGCGCTGATGGGGGAGCCGGCGACGATGCAGGACGCACTGCGCCTGATCGACGTGCTGCGGCGTGCGGGCGAGGCGGATGCCGCGGCGGCACGGGTGGCAGCGCTGCTGGGCCGCCCCGGCCTCGATGAGACGGATGCGGCGCTGCTGCGCTATCAGCAGGCGCTGATTTCGGCCGGCGACACGGGGCGACATCTGCTGTCGAGCGCGCTGCGGCCGCCGGCGCAACGGCCGCATGTGACGCACGGCCGGGCCGCGGCACCCGAGAGGCGCGGGTTCTGGCAGCGGCTGACGGGGGCATGACGCTCGAGGCCGAGTTGCGCGCGGCGCTGGACGGCAAGGCGAAGCCGGTCGGGTCGTTGGGGCGGCTCGAAGCGCTGGCCGTGCAGCTCGGGCTGCTGCAGGAGACCGTGCGGCCGCTCGTGGTGAACCCGGTCGTGCTGGTGTTCGCGGGCGACCATGGGGCGGTCGTGTCGGGCGTCTCGGCCTATCCGTCTTCGGTGACGGCGGCGATGGTCGGCGTCTATCTGGAGGGACGGGCGGCGATCAACGTGTTCGCCGGCCTGGCCGGGGCGCGGCTGCTGGTGGTGGATGCGGGCGTGGCGGCCGAGCTGCCGGCGCATCCCGGGCTGGTCGCGGCGAAGATCGCGCCGGGCACGCGCGACTGGCTGCACGGCCCGGCGATGACGCCGGGCGAGGTCACGGCCGCGATGGCCCAAGGCGGGGCGATCGTCGACGGGCTGGCGGACGCCGGAACGACGGTGCTGGCGCTGGGGGAGATGGGCATCGGCAACACGGCGAGCGCGGCGCTGCTGGTGCACAAGGTCTCGGGGCTGCCGCTATGTGTCGGGCGCGGCGCCGGGCTGGACGAGGCCGGGTTGAGCTTGAAGGCGGACGTGGTCGCGCGCGGTGCGGCCCGGACGCCGGCGCGGCTGAAGGTGACCCATGCGTTGGCAGAGTATGGCGGGTTCGAATTGGCGATGCTGGTGGGCGCCATCCTGCGCGCGGCGGAGCGCCGGGTCTGCGTGGTGGTCGATGGGGTGATCGTGACGGCGGCGGCGGTGCTGGCGCACGCGCTGCAGCCCTCGTGCCTTGAAGCCTGCGTGTTCGCTCACCGCTCGGCGGAGCCGGGGCATGACGCGATGCTGGCGCATCTGGCGGCGGCGCCGCTGCTGGACCTGGGCTTACGGTTGGGCGAGGGCACGGGGGCGGCGCTGGCCTTGCCGCTGCTGCGGGCGGCGTGCGGCGTGCTGGAGGGGATGGCCGATCTATCGGAGGTTGTCTGACCCGGCGCACGAATGGGGCCTGCTGAAGCTGGCAATACAGACCCTGACGCGGCTGCCGGTCGCGGCGCCGTTCGGGCCGGACGCGTTGCGGCAGGCGACGCGGTATTTCCCGCTGGTGGGCGCCGGCGTCGGCCTGGTCGCCTGGGCCGTGTTCGCGCTGGCGCGGGTGGGCTTGCCGGCAGGGCTGGCTTCGATCCTGTCGCTCGGGGCGACCCTGCTGCTGACCGGGGCGCTGCACGAGGATGGGGTCGCGGACTGCGCCGACGCGTTGTTCGGCGGGCGGACGCGGGCGGATGCGCTGCGGATTATGCGGGATAGCCGGGTGGGGGCGTTCGGCGTGCTCGGGCTGGGCATCGTTCTGGCAGCGAAGGTGCTGGCGGCCGCCTCGCTGGACGGGGGGCCGGCGCTGGTGGCCGGGCACGCGGCGGGGCGGTTCTGGGCGATCGTCTCGGCCGCCGCCATGCCCTACGCGCGCCAGGATGGGATGGCCGCAGGGGTGGCCGCGCCGGGTGCCACGGAGTTGGGCATGGCGGCGCTGTTCGGGCTGGGGCCGGTCCTGCTGCTGGGGCCGCGGGCGCCGGCCGCGCTGCTGCTGTCGGGCGCCGTCGCGCTGGGGCTCGGCGCATGGGCCCGGCGACGGCTTGGCGGCTACACGGGTGACGTGCTGGGCATGGTGCAGGTTTGCACGGAAGCTGCGATCCTGTTGGCGGCGCTATGGCACGCGGGCTGATCCTGGTGGCGCGGCATCCGCGGCCGCGGATCGGGGCGCGCATCTGCTACGGCCGCACCGACGTGCCGTTGGCCGAGCCGGCCGGCCAGGGCGCGGCCTCATTGATCGCTGCGGCCGGCGAGCCGATCGAACGCATCGTCAGCAGTCCGCTCAGCCGCGCCCTGCTCGTCGCGCAGGCGGTCGCGGCGGAGACGGGCGCGCCGCTGCACACGGACGACCGGCTGACGGAGCTGGATTTTGGCGATTGGGAGAATATGGCCTGGTCGGCGGTCCCCCGGGCCGAGATCGACGCGTGGGCGGCGGACCCGCTGCGCTACCGGCCCGGGGGCGGCGAGAGCGTGGAGGCGGTGTTGCGCCGGGTACGCCGGGCCTGGACCGGGATCGCGAGCAGCGAGGCGACCACGCTGGTGGTGACGCACGCCGGGCCGATCCGCTGCCTGCGGCATATTGGGCACGGCGTGCCGATCCTGCAGGCGATCGAGGCGAGCATCGCCTATGGCTCGGTGGAGCGGTTCGGTTAGTCAGAGGCTACGGCCCTTGTAGATGATGCCGGTGCCGAAGCGGGCGCGCAGGCCGTCGATGGCGCGTTGGGCCGCCGCCTGGCGGGGCGCCTCCGGGTCGGCCAGATCGGGCCGGTCCGCGTCGGCGGCCGGCAGCAACGTGCTGGCGCCGACGCCGATCAGGCGGAAGGCGGTGCCGTCGACCTCGCGCGCGAGCAGGAGCCGGGCGGCGGCGAACAGGCGGTCGGGCAGGGCGGTGGGGCCGGGCAGGCGCTGCGCGCGGGTGCGGCTGGCGAAGCGGGCGGTCTTGAGCTTCAGAACGATGCCGCCGGCCGCGTAGTGTTTCTCGCGCAGCCGGGCCGCGAGTTTCTCGGACATGCGCCAGAGGTGTCTCTCGAGCGTGGGCTGGTCGGTGACGTCCGTGTCGAACGTGGTTTCGGCGCTGATCGACTTTGAGCCGCCGCCCGGGTCGACGGCGCGGGCGTCCTCGCCGCGGGCGCGGCGCACGAGGGCGGGGCCGTCATCGCCCAGCTTCGTGCATGCGGCGCGGACGTCGAGGGCCTGCAGGTCGGCCAGCCGATCGAGGCCGAGCGCGTGCAGCCGGCGCTCGAGCGCGGGGCCGACGCCTGGCAGGAGGCGGACCGGCTCGGGCGCCAGGACGGCGGCGGCGTCCGATCCGAGCACGGCGAAGCCGCGCGGCTTGTCGCGCCCGGCGGCGATTTTCGCGAGCAGGCGGTTCGGCGCCAGGCCGATCGAGACGGTGATACCGGCCTCCGCCTCGACCCGGCGGGCGAACCGCGCCAGCACGGCGGCGGGCGGGGCGCCGTGGACGGCCTCGGTGCCGTGCAGGTCGAGCACGGCCTCGTCGATCGAGAGCGGCTGCATCAGCGGCGTGAGGTCGGCCATCAGGCTGCGGATGTGGCGGGCGGCAGCGGCGTATTTGGCGAAATCGGGGCGGATCACGACGGCATCCGGGCAGGCTTTCAGCGCCTTCCACATGGGCATGGCGCTGCGCACGCCGTCGATGCGGGCGATGTAGCAGGCCGCGGTGACAACGCCGCGCTGCCCGCCGCCGACGATGACGGGCCGGCCTGCCAGGTCAGGCCGGTCCCGCTTTTCGACGCTGGCGTAGAACGCGTCGCAATCGACATGGGCGATCGCGAGGGTGAACAGCTCGGGGTGCCGCACGATGCGCCCGCCCCCGCAGGCGCGGCAGACCGGCCGGTCGGGGCGGGCGCCGCAGTCGCGGCAGAGGGCGGGGGATGCAGGGCTCATGGGTGCGATCGGTGCCTGTCGCGCGCCCGAGACTAGACGACATGGCCGCTGATATACAGGCGGGAGCGTGCCCGGTCGCGTTCGTGCGGCCGGCGATGCGTCCACCTCACCTCAGTCTGTTGTCGAATTGCACGTGCTGCTACAGCGCTAAGGGCCAAAGCCAAGCCGCGCCGCGGACGCCGCTGCTGTCGCCGTGGACGTTTCTCAGGACGGGGGTGCCGGCGACGTCACTGAAGATCCGCTCGGCCATGCGGGCGGGGAGGTCGGCGTAGAGGTGGTCCATGTTCGACAGGCCGCCGCCAAGCACGATGACGTCGGGATCGAGGATGTTGACGATGACGGCGAGGCCGCGGGCAAGGCGGTCGGCGTGGCGATCCAGCGCGGCACGGGCGGCCGGGTCGCCGGCGGCGGCGCGGCCCGGGAGTTCGGCGGCGGTGGCCGTGCCGGCGCTGCGGGCGAGACCGGGGCCGGCGAGGTAGAGCTCGAGGCAGCCATGCTGGCCGCACCAGCAGCGGGGCAGCGGATATTCATCGGGGCCGGGCCAGGGCAGCGGCGTGTGGCCCCATTCGCCGGCGATGCGGCTGCGGCCGGCGACGACCTGGCCGTCGACGACGACGCCGCCCCCGCAGCCGGTGCCGAGGATGACGCCGAACACCGTGCGCTGACCGGCCCCGGCGCCGTCCGCAGCCTCGCTGAGGGCGAAGCAGTTGGCGTCGTTCTCAACACGGACCGGGCGGCCCAGGGCGGCGGCGAGATCCTCGTCCAGCGCGTGGCCGATCAGCACCCGGGTGTTGGCGTTCTTGACCAGGCCGGTGGCCGGGCTGAGCACGCCGGGGATGCCGACGCCGACCGTGGCGCGGAGGCTGAGTTCGCCCTCGGCGGCGGCGACGAGGGCGGCGGCCAAGCGGATGATGTCGTCATAGGTTGCCGGCGTATCGGCCCGGCGGCGCCAGACGATGCCGCCCAACGGGCCGATCACCGCCACCTCGGTTTTGGTGCCGCCGAGGTCGATGCCGATCCGGTGTGTCATGCCGCTCGATAGCGGGCGCCGCCGGGTCAGTCCACGTAGACGATCTTTTTCGGGCGCGGGGCGAGCACGGCGGCGAGGCCGGCCAGGAGCAAGGCGGCGCGGGGGGCGGCGAGCTTGGGCTGGTTGCCGTTCACCTCGCTCATGAGCACCGCGGCCGAGGCAGCCGCCAGCAGCGCGCCGCCGATACGGCGAGTGCGGGGCAGGATCATGAGCGCGCCGCCCGCGACCTCGGCCGCCGCGGCCGCCTTCATGTCGAACTGCGACCAGCCGAGCATGCGGAACATGTTGGAGTAGTCCTTGTTGCCGGCGAGCTTGTCGCCACCGGCAATGGCGACTGCGGCGCCGATGAGCGGGAAAGTGAAGGCCATGGTCGGGTTCTCCTGGATGCCGTGCAGGCAACGCGAGGCGCGGCCGAATGTTCACAGGACATGGCCACGCTGTTCACCGCCGACACGCATTTTGGGCATGCCGGCGCACGGGCGCTGTACCGCCGCCCGTTCGCGACGGTGGCGGACATGGATGCGGCGATGGTCGCGCGCTGGAACGCCGCGGTGGCGCCGGGGGACGTGGTCTACCATTTGGGCGACTTCGCGGTGCGGCACCCGGACCCGGGGGCGATGTTCGATGCACTGCACGGCGAGAAGCACCTGGTGCCAGGCAACAACGACCCGGCGCCCGTGCTGCGCCTGCCATGGGCGAGCGTGCAAGCCTATCGCGAGCTGGTCGTGGACGGGGTCGCGCTGGTGCTCTGCCACTACGCCTTCCGCACCTGGGCAGGCATGGGCAAGCGCGCCTGGAACCTGCATGGGCACAGCCACGGGCGGCTGAAGCCGCTGCCGCGGCAGGCGGATGTGGGGGTAGATGCGTGGCAGTTCGCGCCGGTGACGGTTGCGGGCATTCTCGCTTCCAAGCCAAGGCCGACAGCGCTGCCCGCGATTGGCAGGGTTTGACCGGCCGCGGGGGTGCCGATACGATTACGTTACATTCGGCGGAGGTGTGACGATGTCATCGTGGGCTCAGACGAAGGCGCAACTGGAGAAGCTGATCGGGAAGACTGCCAAGGTGCCGCCGGTTCCGGGAACGATCGCCAAGGCGCTCGATGACGTGAACAAAACCTACGCCGAGTTTCAAAAGTCCTGCGACGGCCTGGAGCAACAAATCCTCGCCTATCAGAATGCGCTGTCGGGAATCCAAAATGCGCAAAAGCAGTTCGTCGACAAGCTCGGCGGCGACGAGCTCGGCCTAGACAAGAGCGCTGGCGCGTACAAGACGGTCCGTGCACAGTGCCAGAAGCTGATCGAGGCCTACGGGAAGTCGGTCGTGACGCAATGGGATTCGGTGAAGAAAGGGGCGGACGAGCTGGATAAGCACATGAACAACCTTTCAGGCTATAAGTCGCCGAAGATGCCGACCCCGTAAGGAGACGCATGAGCGAGACGACGTTGGATGTGAAGGGTATGTCGTGCCCACTGCCGGTGCTGCGGGCCAACAAGGCGCTGCGGTCGATGCAGGCAGGGGAACGGCTCCGGGTGCTGGCGACCGACCGGGCGGCGGTCGCGGATTTCCAGGCGTTCTGCCGCGAGACGGGGCACGCGCTGGTGGCGCAGGGCGAGGAGGCTGGGGTGTTCAGCTTCACCATCCGCAAGCGGGCCGACGACCTGCTCGCGCGGAAGGCCGAGACGTGACGGTCGCGCTGTTCACCCACTCGGCCGGGCTGGAGCACGACACCGGGCCGTTCCATCCGGAGTGCCCGGACCGGTTGCGGGCGGTGGTGCAGGCGCTCGAGCATCCGGACTTCGTGCCGCTGCTGCGTGAAATGGCGCCGGAGGCGACGCGGGACCATTACCTGCTGGCGCACCCGGCGGACTATGTCGACGCGATCCTGGCGATGCAGCCCGGGCTGGGCGAAGTGATCCAGATCGACGCGGACACGCTGCTGAGCCATGCGAGCCCGGAGGCGGTGCGGCGGCAGGTGGGCGGCTGCGTCGCGGCCGTGGACGCGGTCATGGAGGGGTGGGCACGGGCGGCGTTCGTGGCAATGCGGCCGCCCGGGCATCATGCGGAACGGGCGCGGGCGATGGGGTTCTGCCTGTTCAACGGCGCCGCGATCGCGGCGATGCATGCGCGGGCGCGCTGGGGGCTGACGCGGGTCGCGGTGGTGGATTTCGACGTGCACCACGGCAACGGCACCCAGGACATCTTCGAAAGCGACCCGTCGCTGTTCTATGCCAGCAGCCACCAATTCCCCTGCTACCCGGGGACGGGCGCCGCGTCCGAGCATGGCGTGGCGGACAACGTGGTGAACATGCCGCTGCCGCCGGGAACGGGCGGCGCGGGGTTTCGGGCGGCCTGGACGGAGGTGGGGCTGCCGGCGCTGGAGCGGTTCGGGCCGGAGTTGTTGGTGATCAGCGCCGGGTTCGACGCGCACAAGGCGGATCCGCTGGCGGAGCTGCAGCTCGAGACCGAGGATTTCGGCTGGATGACGGACCGGCTGCTGGACGTAGCCGACCGGTGCTGCGGCGGACGGGTCGTCTCGGTCCTGGAGGGGGGGTATGACCTGCGGGCCTTGGCGGCGGGCGCTGCCTTGCACGTGCGGCGGTTGATGCGGCAATAGGGACGCCGTTGCAATCGGGGAGGCCGCATGGCGGACGAGATCGCCGGGCTGTCCTTCGAGGATGCGCTGGCCGAGTTGGAAAAGATCGTGCGCGGACTCGAGGGCGGGCAGCAGAAGCTGGAGGATGCCATCACCGCATATGAGCGGGGCGCGGTGCTGCGGCGGCATTGCGAGGCGAAGCTGGCAGAGGCGGAGGCGCGGGTGCAGGCGATCGTGGAGCGGGCGGACGGGACGCTGGCGTTGAAGGTGATGGAGTGAGCGCGACGTTGGCGCGGGTGGACGTGCCGGCGGCATTGGCGGAGCAGGGGCGGGTGGTGGAGCAGGCGCTCGACGCGCTGCTGCCACTGCCCGACGGGCACGAGCGGCGGCTGCTGGAGGCGATGCGCTACGCGACGCTGAACGGCGGCAAGCGTCTGCGCGGCTTCTTGGTGATGGAGGTCGCCAGCCTGTTTGGAGTCGCGGTGGCCTGCGCGGCGCGGGTCGCGGCGTCGGTCGAGATGATGCACGCGTACAGCCTGGTGCACGACGACCTGCCGGCGATGGACGACGACGACTTACGGCGGGGGAAGCCGAGCACGCACCGCAAGTTCGATGAGGCGACGGCGATCCTGGCGGGTGACGCGCTGCAGGCGCGGGCCTTCGAGGTCCTGGCCGAGCCGGACACCCATGCGGACGCGCTGGCGCGGTGCGAGCTGGTCCAGGCGCTGGGCCTGGCCAGCGGCGGGCGCGGCATGGCGGCCGGGCAGATGATCGACATGGTGACGGAGGGCGTCGCGCTGACCGCGGCCGACGTCGGCCGGCTGCAGGCGCTGAAGACAGGGCGGCTCATCCAGTATAGCGCGGAGGCCGGGGCCATCCTGGGGCGGGCGGCGCCGCCGCTTCGTCTGCAGGTGTTGGCCTATGGGAGGGATTTGGGGGCGGCGTTCCAGATCGCCGACGACGTGCTAGACGCGGTCGGCACGACCGAGGGCATCGGCAAGACGGCGGGCAAGGACGAGGCGGCGGGTAAGGCGACGCTGGTGGCTCTGCTGGGCGTGGAGCGTGCCCGCGTGCAGGCGGAGATGCTGGCCGACCAGGCCGTCGCTCACCTGGATGCGTTCGGGCCGGAGGCGGACCGGCTGCGCGCGCTGGCCGGGTTCGTGGTGCAGCGAGGGCATTGACCGCGCGCACGAGAGCCGATCAGGCGCTTGTGGAGCGCGGCCTGGTCGAGAGCCGGACGCGGGCGCAGGCGCTGATCATGGCTGGCAAGGTGTTCTCCGGCGAGCGGCGGGTGACAAAAGCGGGCGAATGGCTGGGCGACGGCGCCGCGCTGGAGGTGCGGGGGCAGGATCATCCCTGGGCATCGCGGGGCGGCCTGAAGCTGGACCATGCGTTGCGGCATTTCGGGTTGTCGCCGGCGGGATCGGTCTGCGTGGACGTCGGTGCCAGCACCGGAGGGTTCACGAGCGTGCTGCTGCACCATGGCGCGGCGCGGGTGTATGCGGTCGATGTGGGGCATGGGCAGCTGGCCTGGTCGCTGCGCTCGGACCCGCGGGTGGTTGTGCTGGAGCGGGTCAACGCCCGACGCCTGAGCGCAGCCGAGGTGCCGGAGGCGCCGGGCGTGCTGGTGTGCGATGCGAGCTTCATCGGACTGCGCACGGTATTGCCGGCCGCCCTCGCGCTGTGCGCGCCTGGCGCCTGGGCGGTGGCGCTGATCAAGCCACAATTCGAGGCGGGACCAGACCAGGTGGGCAAGGGCGGGGTGGTGCGCGACCCGGCGGTGCATGCGGCCATCTGCGACCGGATCGCCGCGTGGTGGGCGGGGCTGCCCGGCTGGACGGTGCTGGGGATCGAGCGCAGCCCGATCACCGGGCCGGAGGGGAACGTCGAGTTCCTGATCGGCGCCCGCAAGGCGTGATCGGACGGCGCGGGGGGCTGGAGGATAGGAGGGGGAGCGCGGCGCGTTTGACAGCCGCGGCGGGGCCGCCTCTGCTTGCCGGGCAAGGGGCGTATGGAGGACCGATGGAGGCCAGCGAGGGCGAGGCGGAGAGTTGGCCGGATCACGTGTTCGACGTGTTGAAACACAACGGGATCCGGCAGGTGGCGCTGGTGCCGGATGCCGGGCATGCGCGGCTGATCCGGCGGTGCCTTGTCGATCCGGCCATGGTGGTGGTGACGCTCACGACGGAGGAAGAGGGCATCGCCATGCTGTCCGGTGCGTGGCTGGGCGGCGACAAGGGCGTGCTGCTGATGCAGAGCTCGGGCGTGGGCAACTGCATCAACATGCTGTCGCTGCCGCTGCTGCACCGGACGCCGATGCCGATGATCGTGACGATGCGGGGCGATTTCGGTGAGTTCAACCCGGCGCAGGTGCCGATGGGCGCGGCGACGCAGACGGTGCTGGAGGCGATGGGGACGGTGGTGCGGCGGGCCGACCACGCGGCGGACGTGGCGCCGACGGCGGATGCGATGCTGCGGATGGCGTTCAACACGTTCCGGCCGACGGCGACACTGATCGGGCAACGGGTGCTGGGCGCCAAGACGTTTGGGAAGGACTGAGCAGATGCTGGATCGGCGGGAGCTGTGCCGGGCGGTGCTGGCCGACCGGGGCGGGATGCTGGTGGTGGCCGGGCTGGGGGCGCCGGCGTGGGACATCACGGCGGTGGGCGACCGGGCCGAGAACCTGCCGCTGTGGGGCGGCATGGGCGGCGCGGCGATGATCGGGCTTGGCCTGGCGCTGGCGCAGCCGGGGCGCAAGGTGCTGGTGATCACTGGCGATGGCGAGATGCTGATGGGTCTCGGGAGCCTGGCGACGATCGCGGTGCAGGCGCCGCCGAACCTCGCCATCCTGGTGCAGGACAACGAGCACTACGGCGAGACGGGCGGGCAGGAGACGCACACGCGGCACGGGGTGGACCTGGTCGCGATGGCGCAAGGGGCCGGGTTCGCGCGGACGATGCGGGTGACGCAGGCGGGCGAGGTCGAGGGGCTGCGGGCGGCGATCCACGCACCGGGGTGCCTGTTCGCGCTGGCGAAGGTGGACGCTGCGAGCCAACCGTTGGTGCTGCCGCCGCGAGACGGGGCGGTGCTGCAGACGCGGATGCGGGGGGCCGTGCTGGGGCCGGAGGCGCTGCACCAAGGCTAGGCGCCGCGGCGGCCCACCCATTGCATCGGCTTGGCTGGGTCGACCGGGGATGACGATGGCCAAGCGCTTCCATTTGGGATGGTTCTGCAACTTCTCGTCGGGCGAGTGGGACCATCCGTTCGCGTCGGGCCTGCCGCCGTGGGACGGCAAGATCTACGTGGAAATGGCGCAGGCGATGGAGCGGGCGTGCTTCGACTACATCATGCTCGAGGACACGCTCATGGTGTCGGACGCCTATCGCGGCACCACCGAGGCGACGTTGAAGCACGCGCTGCAAGCGCCCAAGCACGATCCATTGCCGTTGGCAGCCATCATCGCGCATGCGACGAGCCACTTGGGGATCGTGGCAACGATGAGCACGATGGCCTACCCGCCCTTCATGCTGGCCCGGCTCGCCTCCACTATCGACAGCCTCTCGGGCGGGCGGTTCGGCTGGAACATCGTGACATCTGGCGAGGACTCGGCGGCGCAGAATTTCGGCATGGACGCGCTGCCGCCGCGGGAGCAGCGGTATGAGATGGCCGACGAGTATGTGGACGTCGTGACCCGGCTGTTCGGCTCCTGGGCGGCGGGCTCGTTGGTGATGGACCGGAAGACGGGGCGATATGCGGACCATACGAAGGTCAATCCGATCCATTTCGAGGGCAAATACTTCAAGGTGCGCGGGCCGCTGAACACGGTGCCGTCACCGCAGGGCCGGCCGGTCTATGTGCAGGCCGGGGGGTCGCCGCGCGGGCGGGAGTTCGCGGCGCGGACGGCCGACTCGATCATCGCGACGGCGAACGGCGCCGAAGGGATGAAGTGGTATCGCGACGACGTGCGGACGCGGGCGGCCGCGGCTGGGCGGGACCCCGACGGCATCAAGGTGCTGTTCCTGGTCTATCCTGTGCTGGGCGAGACCACGGCGGAGGCGGAGGCGAAGTACGGGCGGATGGTGAACAGCCCCGCGTTCCTCGAGGCCGGGCTGGCGATGATCGGGACGGTGACGGACATCGACTTCTCGCAATACGACCTCGACGCCGAGTTGCCGCGGCTGACGACCAACGGCGAGCAGGGATCGCTCGACAAGTTCGCGCAGTGGGGCAGCGGCAAGACGCTGCGCCAGCTCGCGGCCGAGCGGTATGACGGGGGCCTGCGCCTGGTCGGCACGCCGGACGAGGTGGCGGAGAAGATGGAGGCGGCGATGGATGCGATCGGGGGAGACGGGTTCCTGGTGAGCACGCCGTTCCAGCGGATCAGCCGGCGCGTGGTGGTGGAGATCACCGAGGGGCTGGTTCCGGCGCTGCAGCGGCGCGGACTTGTGCGGACGCGGTACGAGCACACCCTGCTGCGCGACACGCTACGGGAGTTCTAGTCCTGCGAGTGCAGCCGCGCGCTTGGTGGATGGCGCGTGGCTTTCCGCCCTAAGACCCTGGCGAAAGGATTGCGCGGCCGCTGGCGAAGGCGTTGAACGTGATCAGCGTGTAGGTGTCGGCGACGCCGGGAAGGGTCTGGACGCGTTCGGTGACGAACAAGCCGGTATCCTGGTCCGGGTCGAGGTAGAACTTGCCGAGCAGGTCGTACTGGCCGGAGGTCGAGTAGATTTCTGACAGTTGCTCGATAGTGTCGACGGCGTCCTGGGCGACGCGGTAGGCCTGGCCCATGTGGCACTTGATTTGAACGAAGATGGCACGCATGGGCGGACGCTGCGCGGGCGGCGGGCGGCGAGTCAAGCGGGAGTAGGGTGTCATGGTGCGGGGTGACGTGATGGTGGAGCGGACGGGCGGGTTGGTGCTGGCGCAGGCGCTGGTGGCGCAGGGGATCGACCACGTGTTCGCGGTGCCGGGGGAGAGCTACCTGGACGTGCTCGATGGACTGTATGAGGTGCGGGAGCGCGTGCGGCTGGTGACGTGCCGGTTCGAGGCGGGCGCCGTCGACATGGCGGAGGCGTATGGCAAGCTGATGGGCCGGCCGGCCGCGGCGATGGTCACGCGGGGTCCCGGCGCCTGCCATGGCGCGATCGGCGTGCACATCGCGATGCAGGACAGCACGCCGATGCTGCTGTTCGTGGGGCAGATCCCGTTCGAGGAGACCGACCGGGAGAGCTTCCAAGAGGTGGACTATCGCCGCATGTTCGGGCCGCTCGCGAAGTGGGTGACGCAGATCGACGATGCGCGGCGCATCCCCGAGTTGGTGGCGCACGCGGTGGACGTGGCGACGAGCGGGCGGCCGGGCCCAGTGGTGATCGCGCTTTCGGAGGAGATGCAGAAAACGCTCGTGACCGTGCCGGACATCCCCCGGGCGCCGGTGTTCCCGCCGTTGCCGGACCCGGCGGCGATGGAGCGGATGGCGGCGATGCTGGCAGGGTCTGCGCGGCCGCTGGCGATCTTGGGCGGCGGCCCGTGGACGGCGGAAGGGCGGGCGGCGATCCAAGCGTTCCTGGTCGCGCGGAACCTGCCGGTCGCGGTCGGGTTCCGGCGGCAGGGGTTGTATGACGGGACGCTCGACAATTTCGTGGGCGACATCGGCGTCGGGCCCGACCCGGCGCTGGTCGCGAAGGCGCGCGAGGCGGACCTGGTGCTGGCGATCGGGACGCGCTTGGGCGAGGCGGTGACCCAGGGATACGGGTTGTTCGCGCATGGGGGTGGAACGCCGATCGTGCACGTTTATCCGAATGCGGCGGAGATCGGCCGGGTGTTCCGGCCGGCGCTGGGGATCGTCTCGGACGTGAACGCGTTCGCGCGGGCGGCGGCGGCCTTGCCGGTCGAGGCGGGGGAGTGGGGCGGGTGGACGGCCGGGTTGCGGGCGCTGCGGCTGGATGGGCTGCGGGTGCCGGAGTACCCGGGGGCGCTGAACGTGGCGCGGGTGATGCACGATCTGCGGGAGGCGGTGGCCGAGGATGCGGTGTTTACGTCCGACGCCGGCAATTTCGCGGGCTGGCCGGCGCGGTTCATCAATCTGCGCGACGGGCAGCGGTTCATCGGGCCGACCAACGGGGCGATGGGCTACGGCGTGCCGGCCGGGATCGCGGCGGCGATCGCCTGCCCGGGGCGGCAGGTGATCACCTTCGTGGGCGACGGCGGGATGCTGATGACCGGGCAGGAGATCGCGACCGCGTTCGCGGAGGGGGTCGCGCCGATCGTACTGGTGTTCAACAACGGCATGTACGGGACGATCCGGATGTATCAGGAGCGGACCTATCCCGGGCGGGTGTCGGGTACTAATTTGGTGAACCCGAACTTCGCGAAATTCATCGAGGCGTTCGGCGGCCATGGCGAGGTGGTGAGCGAGACGGCGGCGTTCGGGCCGGCCTTCGCGCGGGCGGTGGCGAGCGGGAAGCCGGCGGTGATCGAGCTGCGGATGGACCCAGAGCAGATCACTTCGCGCGCGACGATCACCGAGCTGCGGGCCGGGCGGGGCGTGGTGAAGGCGGGGCGCTGAGGGCGGGTGTCTGGCCTCGACCCGGCGGTCGCCCGGTTTCGGGCCGTCAGCCGGGCCGCGGCGTGCCTGCTGTGCGCGGCGGTGATGGGCGTGAACGCGGCGGGGTTCGATGGGTCGGAGCTGTCGGGCGGGGGGCTGACCGGACGGCTGCTGCAGGTGGCGCTGGCAGGGGCGGCGTTGCTGGTCATGGCAGCGGCCGCGGTGTTCGGGCCGCGGCGGCTGGCCGGGCTGCTCGCCGCTGCAGGGGCGGCGCTCGGGCTGCCGTTCTACCTGTATCAGCTCGACCCGGCGCTGTTCGACGGAGTGGGGGCGGGACCGCGCTCGGTGCCGGGCGACGGCATGATCGCGGGCGAGTGGGCGGCGTTGGGCCTGGTCACGGTCGCGGTCGTGGCGTTCGCGTTCCTGCGCCCGCCGCGGCGGGGGGTGCGGCGACGTTAGAATACGCGCGGCGGGTCCCAAAACCTGCGATCCGTCTCATAACTTCGCTTCTTGGCCTGCGTTCCTTCGGGGCAGCAGGAGAGCGCCGCCCATGAGTGACCAGCAGACCGTCAGCCCGGCGGACCGACATCGGGCGTTGGTGGATGAGCGCAACCGTAAGATGGCGGCGTCGGCGCATGCATACGTGCGGGGGAGCACGACGCGGTTCTATGCCTGGCTCGAGGCGTCGAACCGGATCCGGCTGCCGGAAGGGCCGGAGGTCTGGATCTGCGGGGATTGCCACGTCGGCAACCTGGGGCCGGTCGCGAGCACGGATGGCAAGCTGGCGATCCAGGTGCGGGACCTGGACCAGACGGTGATCGGCAACCCGGCACACGACCTGGTCCGGCTCGGCTTGTCGCTGGCGATGGCCGCGCGTGGCTCGGACCTGCCGGGGGTCACGACGGCGCACATGCTGGAGTGCATGATCGACGGCTACGAGACGGCCTTTGCGCCCGAGGCGCAGGGCGAGACGCTCGACAGCAGCGACGACATGCCCAAGACGGTCAAGCTGGTGATGCGCGAGGCAGCCGGGCGATCGTGGCGGCACCTGGCGGACGAGCGGATCGAGGGTGTCGAGCCGTCGATCCCGCTCGGCAAGCGGTTCTGGCCGCTGACGGACGAGGAACGGGCGGCGATCGACACCTTGTTTGCCGATGAGGGACTGCGCAAGCTGGCGACGTCGCTGCGGTCGCGCGACGGCGACGCGCCGGTGCGGGTGATGGACGCGGCATATTGGCGCAAGGGGTGCAGCTCGCTCGGCCTGCAGCGCTATGCGGTGCTGCTGGCCGTGGGCGAGGGCAAGGCGGAACGGCACTGCCTGGTGGACGTGAAGGAGGCGACGGCCGCTGCCGCGCCGCGCAGCGCGACGGCCGCGATGCCGGCGGATAACGGCCTGCGCGTGGTGACCGGCGCGCGCAACCTCTCGCCATTCCTGGGGCGGCGCATGGTGTCGGGCGAGGTGCTAGGCAGGCCGGTGTTCATCCGCGAGCTGTTGCCGCAGGACTTGAAGCTGGAGATCGAGGTGCTGTCGCAGTCCGAGGCCAAGAGCGTCGCCAGCTTCCTCGCGCACGTGGTCGGCCGGGGGCATGCGCGTCAGCTGAATTCAGCCGAGCGGGAGCGATGGCTGGCGGAGCTGCAGCGCAACCGCTCGGCTACGCTGGATGCGCCATCGTGGCTTTGGAACAGCGTCGTCGAGTTGGTCGGGACTCACGAGAGCGCCTATCTGCAGCACTGCCGAACGTATGCGCTGGCCGCATAGCTCTGTTCGTCACAGGCTGGCTTACGCGCGTTAACAACCGCTTATCGGACGATATCGAGATGGACGTGCTACGGCGCTTTTTGGCCAACTGCTCACTAAATTGTGAGTGATTATGACGCCATTCCTAGGACCGGACGTTGTACTTAGGCGTTGTCATAAACCAGTCGCAGTCGGCGACGCGTGGGGGTGCGGTCCGGATGGGTGAGCGGGTGTTGGTGACGGGTGGAGCCGGGTTCATCGGATGTCACCTGGTCCGGGCGTTGCTGGCGAAGGGCCACACGGTCCGTGTCCTCGACAGCCTGATCGATCAGGTCCATCGCAACACCATCGCGCGCAATCCGGTGCTGGACGATGTGGAGCTCATCCGGGCCGACGTGCGCGACCTGGATCGGGTTGCGGATGCGCTGCAAGGGATCGACTCGGTCGTGCATCTTGCCGCCGAGGTGGGCGTGGGTCAGAGCATGTATGCGATCGACCGCTACGTGTCGGTCAATGACGGTGGGACGGCCGTCCTTTTCCAGGCGCTGATCGATCACCCCGTGCGCCGCGTGGTCGTCGCGAGCAGCATGAGCATCTACGGCGAGGGGCTTTATCGCAGCGCCGCTGGCGAGCGCATGGATGACGTGTCGCGTCCGCCGGGGCGGCTCTCGACCGGATGGGACCCGGTCGGGCCAGACGGCGCGCAACTGTCGCCCATCGCCACGCCGGAATGGAAGCGGCCGAACCTCGCCTCCGTCTACGCCCTCACGAAATATGTGCAGGAGCGGCTGACGCTGACGGTGGCGCCGGCCTATGGCATGGAGGGCGTGGCGCTCCGGCTGTTCAACGTCTATGGGCCGGGCCAAGCGCTGTCGAACCCCTACACCGGCGTGCTGGCGATCTTCGCGTCGCGGCTGCTGAACAAGCAACGGCCGATGGTGTTCGAGGACGGGGAGCAGCGGCGGGACTTCGTGCATGTCGACGACGTCGCGCGGGCGTTCGTCCTGGCGCTGGAGCATCCGCAGGCGCCGGGCCAGGTGTTCAACGTCGGCAGCGGGCGGGACGTCAGCATCCTCGAGGTCGGCGACGCGCTGGCACGGGCGATGGCGGTGCCGCACCTGCAGCCGGAGGTGATGGGCAAGGCACGGGTGGGCGACATCCGGCACTGCTTTGCCGACATCTCGCTGGCGCGCGAGGTGCTGGGGTTCGCGCCGCGCCGCGGTTTCGACGACAGCCTGGGCGAGCTGGCGGAGTGGGTACGGGAACAGCAGGCCGAGGACCTGGTGCACGACGCGCGGCGGGAGCTCGAACAGCGCGGGCTGGTGGCGTGAGCGGAGTGGCCGGTGTGCCGCCTGTCCCGGTGCTGGTGACGGGCGGGGCCGGGTTCATCGGCGCCAACCTGGCGGACCGGCTCGCCTCGGCCGGGCATACGGTGCGTGTGTTCGACGCCCTGCTGCGCCCCGGCGTCGAGGAGAACCTGGCCTGGCTGCAGCGGCGTCACGGGCCGCGGATCGACCCGATCGTCGCCGACATCCGGGACCGCGCGGCGGTGGCCGAGGCGGTGCAGGGCGCGTCGGCCGTGTTCCACATGGCGGCGCAGGTCGCGGTCACGACGAGCCTCGAGGAGCCGGAGCTGGATTTCGAGGTGAACCTGCGCGGCACGATGAACCTGCTGGAGGCGGTGCGGCGGCGTGCGGACAAGCCGGCGCTGGTATTCGCCAGCACGAACAAGGTGTACGGCGCGCTGGCCGACATCCCGCTGACCCGCGACGGGGACGCCTACCTGCCGGTCGACCCGGCGGTGCGGGCGCGCGGCATCGACGAGAGCCGGCCGTTGAGTTTCTACACGCCCTATGGCTGCAGCAAGGGGGCGGCGGACCAGTATGTGCTCGACTACGCCCGCAGCTTCGGGCTGCCCGCCTGCGTGATGCGGATGAGCTGCATCTACGGGCCACGGCAGCGGGGAACAGAGGACCAGGGCTGGCTCGCGCACTTCCTTTACTCGATGCTCGCCGGGCGGCCGATCAGCATTTACGGCGACGGGCGCCAGGTGCGGGACGTGCTGTTCGTGGACGACGCGGTGGACGCCTATCTGGCAGCCTGGGCGAAGATCGGCGCGGTGTCGGGGCAGGCGTTCAACCTCGGCGGCGGCCCGGGCAATGCGGTGACCTTGCTGCAGGTGCTGAGCGCGCTGGGCGAGATCACGGGGCGGACGCCGGACCTGCGGTTTTCCGAGTGGCGGCCGGGCGACCAGCGCTATTTCGTGGCCGACATGCGGCGGGCGACCCAGGCGCTGGGCCTGCGGCCGCAACTGCCGTGGCGCGAGGGGTTGCGGCGGCTGGCGGCCTGGGTGCAGGGCGAGCAGCGCGTGCCCGCCATGGCCGAGGGCGGCGGCGCGTGAGGGTCGCGCTGGTCAACCCGCCCTGGACGTTCGAGGGCAGCATCTACTTCGGCTGCCGCGAGCCGCATCTGCCAATCGAGCTGGGCTGCTGCCGGGCGCTGCTGGAGCGGGACGGGCACGAGGTGCTGCTGCTCGACGGCCACCTGATGGGGCAGTCGGATGCCGAGCTGGCCGCGATGGTCGCGGACTTCGCGCCGGCGATGACGGTCGTGCCGACGGCGCCGAGCTATCTGTTCTGGCGGTGCGCGCCACCGGAGCTGCGGGTCCCGCGGGCGTTGCTGGACGCGCTCGGGGCCGCGGCTGGGCTCACGGTCGCGGTGGGGCCGCACGGGTCTTCGACGCCGCTCGCGACGTTGCAGAAGCTCGGGTGCGGCGTCGTCGTGCTGGGCGAGTGCGAGGAGGTCGTCGCGGCGCTGGCCAACGGCGGCGTGCCGGGCCAGGTGCCGGGGACGGCGGTGATCGAGGACGGGGCGCTGCGCCAGGCGGGCGGGCCGCAGGCAGCGCGGTTTGTCGATGCGCCGCCGCTGCACTGGCCGGATGCGTGGGTCGCACGGCATCACCACCATCACCACCGGTTCGACGTGACGCCGTCTGGGCCGGGCGCGGAGGTCGAGGCGTCGCGCGGCTGCCCATACCACTGCACGTTCTGCGCAAAGATCGATTTCCGCGACAAATACCGCCGGCGCGAACTCATGCCGCTGCTGGCGGAGATCGACGCGCTCCGGGCGCAGGGAGCCGTCTATCTCTATTTCATCGACGAGATCTTCCTGCCGAACCGTGGATTGCTCGAGGCGCTGGTCGGGCGCGGGCTTCAGTTCGGCGTGCAGACACGGATCGATCTGTGGAGGCCGGAGATGTTGGCGCTGCTGGGCCGGGCCGGATGCGTGAGCATCGAGGCCGGGGTGGAGAGCCTGACGGAGGACGGGCGGGCGGCGCTGGACAAGAAATGCAAGCTGACCACAGACGAGCTGACAGACCTGCTGGTGCTGGCCCGGCGTCATGTGCCGTTCGTGCAGGCGAACCTGATCGAGGTGCCCAGCGACGATACGCCGGAGATCGGGGCGATGGTGCAGGCCTGGCGTGCCCGGCTGCGGGCCGAGAACGTGTGGGCCAACGACCCGGTGCCGCTGTATCCGTATCCCAGCTCGCCCGACTACCGCCGGCTGTTCGGCCTGCCCGATGACGCGGCGTGGGAGCGGGCGCACACGCATTACCTGGGCCAGTTCGAGCGGTTCTCGGACATCCAGGAAGACCGTCCCTTGCCGCTGCCCGAGCTGGAGCGGGCGTGCCGGCGGGGGTGAGCGGTCCGGCGCCGATGCTGCTGACGACGGATGCCGTGGGCGGGGTGTGGCGCTACACGCTGGACTTGGCTCGGGGGCTCTCACAACGTGGGCGGACGTGCACGGTGGCGGTGCTGGGGCCGGGACCGGATGCGGGGCAGGCGGCTGAGGCCCGGGCAGTCGCGGGCCTGAGCCTGGTGCGGACCGGATTGCCGCTGGACTGGACGGCTGCGGACGCGCCGGCGCTGGCCCGGGTGAGCGAGCGCCTGGCGGCGCTGGCGGCGCTGACGGGCGCCGGGAGCGTGCACCTGCATGCGCCGGCGCTGGTCGGGGCCGCTCGTTGGCCGGCGCCGGTGGTGGTGGTGGGGCATTCCTGCGTCGGCACGTGGTGGCGAGCGGTGCGGGGCGAGGAGCCGCCCGAAGACTTCACGTGGCGAATCGAGGCGACGGCGGCCGGGCTTCGGCGGGCGGCCGCGGTGATCGCGCCCTCGGCGGCGCATGCGACGGCGGTGCGGGCGGTGTACGGGCCGCTGATGGTCACAGTCGTGCATAACGGGTCGGACCCGGCACCGCTGCCGGCCGTCCCGCGGGATCGGGCGGTGCTGACGGCGGGCCGGCTGTGGGACGAGGGCAAGGGAATCGCGGCGCTGGACCGGGCGGCGGCAGGGCTGGACGTGCCGGTGCGGGCGGCGGGGCCGGTGGCGGGGCCGAACGGGGCCGCGATCGCGTTGGATCATATGGACCTGCTGGGGACGTTGGACGCGCCGGGGATGCGGGCCGCGTATGCGGGGGCGCGGGTGTTCTGCTCGATGGCGCTCTACGAGCCATTCGGCCTGTCGGTGCTGGAGGCCGCACAGGCGGGGATGCGGTTGGTGCTGCGGGACATCCCGACCTTTCGGGAGTTGTGGGATGGGGTGGCCGACTTCGTGAAGGACGAGGCCGAGCTGGCCGGGGTGTTGCGGGTGGCGCTGGATGCCGAGGGCGATAAGGGTGCGCGCGAGCGGGCGCGGCGCTATCCATTGAGTGCGATGGTGGACGGGACCCTGGCGGTGCATCGGGCGGAGCTGTCGTCGACCGGGCTGGCGCCGGCCTCGCACCCTGGCTCCTGCTTTCGCCCGCTCGCGGGAGTGGGCTGGCGCTGATGCGCTTCGTCTATTTCACGCATTCGCTGCGGTCGTGTTGGAACCATGGGAACGCGCATTTCCTGCGCGGTGTGTTCCGGGGACTGGCCGCGCGTGGGCACGAGGTCCGGGCGTTGGAACCGGTCGAGTCCTGGAGCGCGCAGAACCTGGTGGCGGATGCGGGCGCGGCGGCGTTGGACGGGTGGCGGAGCGCCTATCCGGGGCTGGCGGCGACGCTCTATGCGCCCGATGCTGATCTGGCGGAGTTGGTGGACGGCGCCGACGTGGTGATCGTGCATGAGTGGAACGAGGCGGCGCTGGTGGCGGGGCTGGGGGCGCTGAGGCGGCGGGGGGCGCGGTTCACGCTGCTGTTCCATGACACGCATCACCGCGCCGTCAGCGATCCGGCGGCGATGCGGCTCTACGACCTGTCCGGTTACGACGGCGTGCTGGCGTTCGGGGCGGCCTTGGCCGCGGTCTATCGCGGGTGGGGCTGGGGGGACCGGGTGTTCGTGTGGCACGAGGCTGCGGACACGGCGCTGTTCCATCCGCCCGCTGCCGAGACGGAGCGCGCGGGCGCCGTGTGGATCGGCAACTGGGGCGACGGCGAGCGCACGGCGGAGCTGGAGGCATACCTGCTGCGGCCGATGCGCGAGGCGGACGTGCCGCTTACGATCCATGGCGTCCGCTACCCGGCCGAAGCTCGGGCGCTGCTGGACCGGTATGGCGCGGCGTATCGGGGGTGGCTGCCCAATCATGAGGCGCCGCAGGTGTTCGCGCGGCACACGCTGACGGTGCATGTGCCGCGACGGTTCTACAGCACGGCGCTGCCGGGCATCCCGACCATCCGCGTGTTCGAGGCGCTGGCCTGCGGCATCCCCTTGCTGAGCGCGCCGTGGCAGGACGCAGAGCACCTGTTCACGCCGGGCGAGGATTACCTTGTTGCGGCCGACGGGGCGGCGATGACGGCGCGGCTGCGCGACGTGGTGCACGATGCCGGGCTGCGGGCGGCGCTGGTGTCGCATGGCCTGGCGACGATCCGCACCCGGCACACCTGCGCGCACCGGGTGGACGAGCTGCTCGGCCTCCTCAGCCACCTTCGGACCGAACGGGTCACCGCCTGATGCAGATCGCCTTCTACGGCTCGAGCCTCCTGTCGTCATACTGGAACGGGGCCGCGACCTACTACCGGGGAATCCTCTCGGCGCTGGCCCCGCTCGGCTACAGGACCACCTTCTACGAGCCGGACGCGTTCGACCGGCAGAGCCACCGCGACATCGAGCCGCCGGACTATGCGCGCGTCGTCGTCTACCCGGCGACGGAGCAAGGGCTGCGGTCGGTGCTGGCGGAGGCGGGCGGGGCCGATGTGGTGGTGAAGGCGAGCGGCGTCGGCGTGTTCGACGACGAGTTGCTGGCCGGCATTCTAGCGCATGCGGCGCCGGGCGCGCTGACGCTGTTCTGGGACGTGGACGCGGCCGCGACGCTGGAGACGATCCGTGCGTCGCCGGGTCACCCGATGCGCGCCGTGCTGCCGCACCTGGGCGGCGTATTGACCTATGGCGGCGGCCCGCCCGTGGTGGAGGCATACCAGGGCCTCGGCGCCCGGGTGTGCGTGCCGATCTACAACGCGCTCGACCCGGCATCCCACCATCCCGCCCCGGCGCAGGCACGCTTCGCGGCGGACCTGTCCTTCCTTGCGAACCGCCTGCCGGACCGGGAGCGGCGCGTGGAGGAGTTCTTCCTGCGCGCGGCCGCCCTGTGCCCCGGCCAGCGCTTCCTGCTGGGGGGGAACGGGTGGCACGACAAGGCGATGCCGGGGAACGTGCAGGCGATCGGGCATGTGGGGACGGCGGACCACAACGCGTTCAACGCCTCGGCAAAGGCCGTGCTGAACGTGGCGCGGGACAGCATGGCGGCGGTGGGGTTCTCGCCGGCGACGCGCGTGTTCGAGGCGGCCGGGGCGGGCGCGTGCCTGATCACCGACGCCTGGGAGGGGATCGCCCTGTTCCTCGAACCCGGCGCCGAGGTGCTGGTCGCGCGCGACGGGCAGGAGGTGGCGGAGCTGATGCAGGCGCTGACGCCGGAGCGGGCCAGGGCCATCGGGGCGGCAGGGCGGCGGCGCGTGCTGGCGGAGCACACCTATGCGCAGCGGGCCGTGATCGTGGACCGGCTTCTTCGGGAAAGATTGGGGGAAGGTTGAGCGGCGCCGCGGGTTAACCACGATGTGACGCAACGCGCGGGGCCGGCGGGCGCTGGGTTGGCATCACACACCATCAGGAGACCGCTATGGCCACGTCAGAGCACAAGCAGATCGCGATCGTCACCGGCGCCAGCAGCGGCATCGGGTTCGAGTTGGCGCGGGAATGCGCGCGAAATGGGTTCGACCTGCTGGTCGCGGCCGACGAGCCAGCGATCGAGACCGCGGCGGAGACGCTGCGCCAAGGCGGCACCGGGGTCGAGGCCGTGCAGGCCGATCTGTCGACGACCGAGGGCGTCGACAGGCTGCTGGCGGCCTTGAACGGGCGGCCGGTCGCCGCGCTGCTGGCCAATGCCGGGCGCGGCCTCGGGCGCGGCTTCGTGGACCAGGACTGGGGCGACATCCGCAAGGTGATCGACACCAACGTGACGGGCACGACGTATCTTCTGCATTCGGTGCTGAAGGGCATGAAGGCGCGCGGCAACGGACGGGTGCTGATCACCGGGTCGATCGCCGGGTTCATGCCGGGGACCTATCAGGCGGTTTACAACGCGACGAAGGCCTACCTCGACAGCATCAGCTTCGCGATCCGGCACGAGCTGAAGGACACGGGGGTGACCGTCTCGTGCCTGATGCCCGGCGCGACGGAGACGGAGTTCTTCGAGCGGGCCGACATGATGGACACGAAGGTGGGCACGGCGAAGAAGGACGACGCGGCGATGGTGGCGGCGAAGGGCTTCGCGGCCATGATGAAGGGCGAGGGCGACGTGGTCACGGGCTGGCACAACAAGCTGCAGGCGGCGATCGCGCATGTGCTGCCGGCGCCGGTGACGGCAGAGATGCATCGGCAGATGGCCGAGCCGGGAACGGCGGCATAGTGGCCGAGTTCGGCCGGCGGCTGGCCTTGGGGGCGGCGGCCGCTGCCCCCCTGTTCGCGATCGGCACGGCGCGGGCCGAGCAGCCGGATGCGCTGCGCGGCAAGGCGGAGGGTGACCAGGTCGCGTTGCCGAAGCTGTCGACCGCGACGGAGGTCGAGCCGCCGACCACCAATGCGGACCCGATGGCCCGGCGGTTGGGCGTCGCCGTGGTCGGGCTGGGGCACCTGTCGATCAACGAGATCCTGCCCGGCACTCTGACCAGCAAGCATGTGCGGGTGACGGCGCTGGTCAGCGGCGACCGCGCGAAAGCGCAAGCGGTGGCTGGGCAATACGGCGTGCCGGAACAGAACATCTATGACTACGCGGGCTTCGACCGGCTGCGTGACAACCCGGCCGTCGACTTCGCCTATGTCGTGCTGCCGAACAATATGCACGCGGAGTTCGTGGTGCGGGCGGCGCAAGCCGGCAAGCACGTGCTGTGCGAGAAGCCGATGGCCACCAGCGTCGCCGAATGCGAGCAGATGATCTCGGCTTGCCGGGATGCACAGCGCCTGCTGATGGTGGCTTACCGCATGCAGTACAACCCGTATCACCGTGCCCTGATCGGGATGGCGCGCGGGGGCGAGTATGGGCGCGTCCGGTCGATCTATGCCGAGAACGGGCAGAACAACCTCGATGACGGGCAGTGGCGCCACGTGCTGAAACAAGCGGGCGGGGGCTCCCTGCCGGATGTCGGGCTGTATTGCCTGAGCGCGGCCCGTTATGTGACAGGAGAGGAGCCAGTCGAGATCATCGCGCAGCTGACGCAGCCGAAAGACGACCCGCGCTTCCGCGAGGTCGAAGACGTGGCCGCGTTCACGCTGCGCTTCCCCTCTGGCGTGATCGCGCAGTGCATGAGCGGCTACAGCCAGCACGAGAACCGGCAGATGCGGGTGTTGATGGAAGCGGCGACGGTCGACTTGGATCCGGCTTTCGCCTACCAGGGCCTGCAGATGCGGATCGCCAGGAAAGCGGGTTCGGCCTACGCCTTGGAGCAGCGCCGGTTCGGCGAAAAGAGCCAGTTCGCGACGGAAATGGACCACTTCGCAACCTGCATCCGCGCAAACCGAACGCCGCATACGCCGGGCGAGGAAGGCCTGCAGGACCACCGCATAATGGCCGCGATCTACGAGGCGGCGCGGGGCGGCAGCGCAGTCAAGCTGCCGGCCGTGGCAGGGCGGGACGTGACCCGAGGGCCGGCGCCAGAGGAAGAAGGGTAGGTTTGCGTCAGGCCTTCAGCAGGGGGCATGCGGAATCCATGGCGGGCCGGAACGCGTCAGCGGCCGGGATGGTGCCGACGAGGTCCAGGTAGTCGAACGGCAGCACCGCTTCGGCAGGCGTCTTGACCCGCATCAGATACATCTCCCGCATCACCCGGCCGTCGCGGCGCAGGCTGCCGGCGCGGCAAAAGATGTCCTGGATGAGGAGGTCCCGCATCTTCGCCATGACGGCCCCGGCGTCGGTGCTGCCGGCGGCCGCGACCGCTTTCAGGTAATGCCGGACCACGCCGTAATCGCCGAGTTGCAGCATGGTGGGCATCAATCCGGTCGCGGCGTGGTAACCCTCCGTCCAGCGGCGTGCGGCCGGGCTCATGTTGCCCCAGGCGCTCGTCACCATCAGCGTGTTCTGCGCGACGGGCAGCCCGGCGGCGACGACGTCCGTGTCGAACATCGCCAGGGTGGCGATGCGCTGGCCGCTTTGGGCGATGCCGAACTCTTGCGCCTGTTTCAGCGCGTTGGTGCAGTCGGTGCCGGTGTTGGCCAGCGCGATCGCGTCGGCCTTGCTGGCCTGCGCCTGCAGCAGCAGGGCGGACATGTCGGTCGTGCCTGCGGGGTGCAATGCGCTGCCCAGCACCCGCCCGCCTCCGGCCACGATGAAGCTCGTCGCGTCGGCGATGAGCTGGCGGCCGAACGCATAGTCGGCGCCGATGAAGAACCAGGTCTTCACGCCTTGGCGGGTGAGCGCGTCGGCCGTGACTTTGGCGATCGAGTAGGTATCGTAGGTGAAGGCCACGGTGCGGTTGTTGCAGCGCGCGTTGTCGCTCGATCCGCTGCCGGAGATGAGGCAGACGCGGTCTTTCTCCGCGGCCAGGGCCGAGACGGCGAGGCCGACGGCCGAGTTCTCCAGGTCGGTGATCGCGTCCACGCCGCCGTCGAACCATTCGCGGGCGATCCGCAGGCCCACGTCGGGCAACATCTTGTGGTCCCCCACGACGATCTCGACGGGGTATCCGATTGTGCCGGCGGCGTCCTTGACCGCCTGCTGGACGGCGTAAACGGCGCCCGGGCCGCCATTGTCGCGGCCCCAGCTCGACATGTCGGTCAGCACGCCGATGCGCAGCGGCCGGCCCTGGGCATACCCGGCGCCTGCGGCCACGCTGCCGAGCAGGCCCCCGAGCACCGCCCTGCGGTTCAGCATCGTCCGGTTCCCCCCGCGCTTGGTTGCGAGTCTAGCGGCGGACGCCTAGCCTTACAATCAAGCTGTTTCAAAGCGGTCGCGGGAGAAGGTCGGCATGGCGAGCCACGCGTGCGACGTCCTGGTGGTGGGAACGGGGGCGGGCGGGTTTGCTGCCGCCGTGACGTCGGCGGCCCGCGGGCTCGACGTGCTGATGGTGGAGAAGGACCGGTTCTTCGGCGGCACGACGGCGCGCTCCGGCGGCTGGCTCTGGATCCCGAACAGCCCCGTGGCGCGGCGGGCCGGGGTGTCGGACAGCGTGGCGGCCGCGCGGACCTATCTGCAGCACGAGACCGGCAACCACTTCGACGCCGCCCGCGTGGACGCGTTCCTGCAGCAGGGGCCGGAGATGGTGGACTTCATGGAGCGGGAAACGCGCGTGCGGTTCGTGCTCGGCCCGAGCTTTGCGGATTATCACCCGCTCGCCCCCGGCGGCAGCGACGGCGGTCGTTCCATCTGCGCCGAGCCGTTCGATGCGCGCGAGCTGGGCGCCGAGACGGTCCGGCTCCGTCCGCCGCTGGCCGAGATTACGTTCATGGGCATGATGATCGGCACGGGGCAGGAGCTGCAGCATTTCTTCAACGTCACACGGTCCGTCCGGTCGGCTGCCGTGGTGGCGCGCTTGCTGGCCCGGTTCGGACGGGACCTGGCGCGCCATGGCCGAGCGATGCGGCTGACGAACGGGAACGCGCTGGTGGGCCGGCTGGCCAAGAGCGCGTTCGAGCGTGACATCCCGCTTTGGACGGAGGCGCCGGCGACGGAGCTGCTGATGGAGGGCGGGCGCTGTGTGGGCGCTGTGGTGCAGCGCGGCGGGGAGGCGGTGCGCGTGCGGGCGCGGCGCGGCGTCGTGCTGGCGGCGGGCGGGTTCCCGAACGACGTGGCCCGGCGGCAAGCCATGTTCCGCCATGCGCCCACGGGGGCGGAGCACTGGTCTCCGGCGCCGCCGGGCAACACGGGCGACGGGCTGCGCCTGGGCGAGCGCGTGGGCGCGGCCGTGGAGGACCGTTACCCGAACGCGGCCGCGTGGGTGCCGGTCTCGCTCGTGCCGCGGCGGGACGGCACATTCGGGCCGTTCCCGCATTTCGTAGACCGGTCCAAGCCTGGCGTCATCGCCGTCACCCGGGATGGCCGCCGCTTCGTCAACGAGGCGGACAGCTACCACGACTTCGTCCAGGCCATGGTGGCCGCCACGCCAGGGGGCGAGCATTGCGCGTGGTTCATCTGCGACCATGCGGCCATCCGGCGCTACGGGCTGGGCTTCGCCAAGCCGTTCCCGTTGCCGCTCGGCCCTGTCGTGCGGTCCGGCTATCTGCTGCGCGGGGCCACGCTGGCGCAACTCGCGGCCGCGGCCGGGATCGATGCGGCCGGGTTGGAGCGGACGGTTGCCGCCTATAACGGGCCGGCTGCCCATGGCGAGGACCCGGCCTTCGGACGGGGCCGGACGGCGTACAACCGTTCGCTCGGGGACCCGGCGGTCACACCCAATCCGTGCGTCGCGCCGGTGCAGGCCGGGCCGTTCTATGCGGTGAAGGTCGTGCCGGGGGACCTCGGCACCTTCGCCGGGCTGCGCGGCGATGCGGACGCCCGCGTGCTGGATGCGGCGCGGGCGCCGATCCCTGGCCTGTATGCGGCGGGCAACGACCTGGCGAGCATCATGGGCGGCAACTACCCCGGCGGCGGCATCACGCTCGGCCCGGCGATGACGTTCGGCTACATCGCCGCGCTGCACATGGCCGGCGCGCGGGCGGCCGGGTTGGAGCGGGCCGCGTGACGGGCCGGCGGCCGTCCTGACCCGAGATGCGCGGGCTACGCCACCGCGCGGAGGATGGTTGGGATCGCGGCCTTGACCTGGAAGTAGCCGCGGGCGGCGCGGGGCCAGGTGTGGTCGTCCCAGGGGCGGCGGAGGCGGATCACGCCGGCAGGGAGGGCGGCGGCGGAGGGGCCGAGCGGCGCCCAGGCGGTGACGATGGGCAGGCCGTCGGCCCAGCCGTCGGTGACCGCCCGTGGCGTGCAGCCGAAATGGGCGGCGGCCCGGGCGAGGGCGTCCTCCATTGCCTGCTCGTCGGCCCGGCGCACCATCTCGGTGGCTTCCGGCGCATGGGCCAACAAGCCGGCCACGCGCCTGACCTGGGCCTGGCCGAGAGGCAGGGTTTCGGGATTGAGGTCGTCCAGGTGCAGCAGCAGGGCCACGTTGCCGGACGGGGCGACGCCGGCCGGCAGCAGCGGGACGGCGGCGGCGCCGGGCTCGTCCAGAGGCGTCGGACTCTCGTTCAGGCCTTCGGGAGCGAAGCGGTCGTTCGTGTAGCGCCGGATATTTGCGGCCCGGGCCACGTAGGCCTTGCCCCGTGTGTGCAGCCCGGCGACCCAGCGCCACGACAGCGTGTTGCTGGCCGGGTCGCCATCGACCAAGTGGCGCAGAAAGAAATCGGCGCCGAGCGCCCAGGGCAGCCGCAGCGTGAAAATCCAGATCGACGCGAACCACATGCGGGCGTGATTGTGCAGCCACCCGGTTTCCACCAGCTCCCGCGCCCAGTCGTCAAAGCCGGCGACGCCTGTGTGGCCGGCCACCGCGTCGGCGAACACCCGGCGCAGGCCGGACTGGGTGGCGAGGTCGTCGCGTGCCTGCGCCACGGCGGCGAGGTAGTCCGTCCAGAGTGCGGGATGCGTTTCCAGGTGGCCCTTGAAGTAGGACCGCCAGAAGACCTCCTGGACGAACTTCTCGGCTTTTTCCGGTCCGTGCGCGGCGAGCGCGGCGGCAATCACCTCCTGCTCCAGGATCAGGCGGCGGCGTAGATAGGGGGACAGCATGCTCGTCGTCGCCGCGGCGCCCGGGCCGGCATCGACGTTGCGGCTGGCGGCGTAGGCCCGGCCGGCCCGTGGGATCATGTCGGCCAAGCGCTCGAGGCCGGCGGCACGGGTCAGGCAGAAGTCATGGTGCATGACGGGCATCTGGGGTGGATTCGCCGCCCGGCTACGGCGGGAGCCTCACCGATCAAGGGCCGGTCTGGCGCCCGTACCGGCGGGAACGGCGGCCTTTGCGGGCAGCGTTGCGCCGTCCAGGTCGGCGGCGGCGAGGCCTCGGTTCAGGTCGAGGCCCGTGAGGCGCCAGTCATGGACCGGGATCGGGACGGGGCGGAGCAGGCGTTCGTGGAAGCGGGTGGGCCATTGCATGCCGTGCAAGGGGACGTGGCTGGCGGTGTCGACTTCGGCCACAGCGCCGATGGTGGCCTCGAGGCCGTTCAGCGTGAACCGGACCCGGCGTAGCAGCCGGTCCTGGCGGGCGATGCAGAGGGCGAGGTCGTCCTGGGCGGAGAGGCCGAGGCCTGGGCGGATCTGGATGCGGAGGACGTCGCAGTCAATTTCGTTGCCAAAGATGGTGAGGCGCTCCGGTTCCGCGAGCTCCATGACGAGGCCGCGTGCGCCGGCCGCGAGCAGCATAGGACCGAGCAGGAACAGGCTATAGCCGTCGGCCACCAGCGCGGCGGCTGCGAGGCGGTTCGGGTCGGTGGATGGGACGCCATCGAGCCAGACGTGCACGTCGCCCGCGGTGCCGGCGATGGTGCGGCGGAGGACCTGCTTGCGACCGGCCGGGCCGCTATGGGTCTGGGCGACCAGGCCGGCGGCGGGAAGCAGCCGCTCCTGCGAGCTTTGGCGGTAGCCGGCATCGACGAGGTCGGGCTGGATCGTGTCGACGAAGGCATGCCACTGGCCGGCATAGCCGACGCTGATGTCGTGGACGGATTGCAGGGCGGCGCGGCCGTGGGCGTCGGCGCTGCCGGCCAGGAGTGCCAGGGCGGCGGGCGAGCTGGTGGCGGCCAGCAATGGCGGGAGCGGGGCGGCGCAGCCCTGGAGCGCCGGAAGCGCGAGGGCGGCCAGCAGGTGGCGGCGGGGAAGAAGGTTCGGCATGGCGGTTCCGTGATGCGATGGGCTGGGGCGATCGTGCGGGGATCGGGCGATTTGGCGTCCACGTCAAAGGACGTCGATCGCGTGTGCAGGTGCAGCAGGAACGGTGATGACGGGGCGGCGGCGGCGGAGTAAGCCTGGGTCATGCCGGATGTGGCGCCTTCTCCCTCGCTTGCCGCGACGACCCGCGCCGAACTTGAGGGCGCGCCGGCCTACACGCACCAGCAGATCCTGCGCGTCGTCACCGGGATCATGCTGTGCATCTTTCTGGCGTCGCTTGACCAGACGGTGGTGATCCCGGCCGTACCCGCTATCGCCGGGGACCTGAACGCGTTCGGCCATCTATCGTGGATCGTCACCGCGTATCTGCTGACGTCCACGGCGGCGACGCCGATTTACGGCAAGGTGTCGGACATCTACGGGCGGCGGGCGCTGCTGCTGCCGGCGCTGGCGCTGTTCATCGTGGCCAGCCTGGCCTGCGGGTTCGCGCAGAGCCTGCCGCAGCTGATCGTCGCGCGGGCGTTCCAGGGGCTGGGCGGCGCCGGGCTGTTCGCGATGGCGCAGGCGGCGATCGCGGACGTGGTGGCGCCGCGGGAGCGGGGGCGCTACCAGGCCTACATGGCGTCGATGTGGGGGCTGTCGTCGATCGCCGGGCCGATCGTGGGCGGGTGGGTGAGCGACCATCTGTCGTGGCGCTGGATATTCTGGGCCAACCTGCCATTTGGCTTGCTGGCGATGCTGTTGTGCAACCGGGCGCTACAGCTGATCCGGCATCAGCGGCGGCCGGCGGTGATCGACTGGGGCGGGGCGGGGCTGCTGATCGTCGCGGTCACGGCGTGGTTGCTGTTGCTGAGCTGGGGCGGGACAGAATATCCCTGGGTCTCGGTGCCGATACTGGCGCTGGCGGCGGCTGGCGTCGTGTTGCCGCTGGTGCTGCGCTGGCACGAGGCGCGGGCCGCTGACCCGATCCTGCCGCCGCGGCTGTTCGGCAACGGCACGTTTCTGCGCGGCGTGCTGATCGCGTTCTTCACGTCGTTGGGGCTGTTCGGGGCGACGTTCCTGCTGCCGCTGTATTTCCAGCTGGTACTCGGGTTCGACGCCAGCACCTCGGGCCTGCTGGTGGTGCCATACATGGGCAGCAACGTGGTGGGCGCGCTGGTTTCGGGGCAGACGGCCCGGCGGGTGGGGAAGGTGAAGGGGATCGTGCTGACGGGGTTGGGCATGGTCACGCTGTCGTTCGCCGGCCTCGCGTTGATGACGGCCGGCGCGTCATTGTGGGTCGTGCTGCCGGTCACGTTCACCCTGGGGGTGGGCACAGGCATGACCATGCCGACGGTGCTGATGCAGGTGCAGAACGCGGCGGAGCGGCGCGACGTGGGCGCGGCAACAGGGTCGCTGCTCTTCCTGCGCTCGATGGGTGGCGCGTTCGGCAGCACCGTGGTGGGCACGGTGCTGGCGATGCGGTTCGCGGCCGGGCTGCGGGCGGCGGGAGTGACGCAGGCAGTCGACCTGGGATCGTTGCGGGGCGGGTCCTCGGCGCTGGAGGGGTTGGGCGCGGCAGCGGTTACGGTCGCCCGGGCAGCGTTGGCGAGTGGGTTCCGTCTGGGCTACGGCATCTGCGGCGGATTGCTGATGGTTGCCTTCGTCATCGCGTTGGGCATCCGGGACACGCCGTTGCGGTCAGGGGCAGCGGCACCGAAGGACATCGGCCACTGAGCGGTGCGGGCTGGCGGCGCGGCGTGCGGAGATCACCCGCGCTTTGCAATGGTGGGCTGAAGGCCCGCACGACTTTCCTGGATCGGGGCCGGATCGACGCCATAGCGGCCGGGCCACTCCTTCGGGAGGTGGTGGGTGCCGAACAGACGGTCGAGCCAGGGTAGCATGGCGGCGTAGTTCCGGTTGATCGGGCCGCTCTGCACGTGGTGCCAATGATGGAACGCCGGGGTGGCGATCAGCCATTCGAGCGGGCCCAGGCGCCAAGACACGTTGGCGTGGATAAAGAAGCCCCAGATCGTGCCGACGATCACGACGATGGCGGGCACGATCCCGTCGCCGGCGCCCGCCGAGGTGCCGGCGAGGCCGACGGCATACAGCGGGACGAGGCCGCACAGCCGCGTGAACACCATGTCGACCGGGTGGGCGCGGGTGTTGACCAGCCAATCCAAGTGGTCGGGCGTGTGATGGATGGCGTGGAAGCGCCAGAGCAGCGGGACCTCGTGCGTCCAGCGATGGCCCCAATAGAACCCGACCTCGCCCACCACCAGCCCGGCGGCAATGCGGGCCCAGAGCGGCAGGTCCGACACGGCGTGCTGGATAGGCCAAGGCACGACGCGGTGGACGGCCACGGCGAGCAGCGCCAGCGGGACGCCGAGCACCAGCCCCGGCAGCAGGCTGCTCAGGAAGTAGAAGCCGATATCGGCGGCCATGCCGCGGCGCCACACCTTCTCGTCGTGCAGCGCGAACAGGCGCTCGACCGGCACGAAAACGACCGCGAGCAGCACAAGCCACACGGTGAGATGGACGGTCTCGGAGGCGAGGGACTGGATCACGATGACGGGTATATCATGTCTTGATCACGATTTCAGCCCCCTTCAGCGATGGTTTTCGTCGCGCCATGTCCGGAAGAGTTCGGGGATGGCCGGGTCGGTCGGGGGGTAGAGGCCGATGATGGTGTGCCCGGCCCGCACGCGCTCGGCCACGAAATCCTCGAAGGCCGTCATCCCGGTCGCTTCGGCGGCGATCTCCTCGGCCAGGTGGGCGGGGATGACGATCACGCCGTCGGTGTCGCCCACGACGATGTCGCCAGGGAAGACCGGGGCGTCGCCGCAGCCGATCGGGACGTCGACGTCGGCGGCGTGGTGCAGGGTGAGGTTGGTGGGCGCGGAAGGGCGCTGGTGGAAGGCCGGGAAGTCGAGCGCGGCAATCTCGGCGGCGTCGCGGAAGCCGCCATCGGTGACGATGCCGGCGGCGCCGCGGATCATGAGGCGGGTGACGAGGATGTTGCCGGCGGAGGCGGCGCGGGCGTCCTTGCGGCTATCGATCACCATGACGTGCCCTGGCGGGCACCGCTCGACCGCCGCCCGCTGCGGGTGGGCCGGGTCGCGGAACACGTCGATGGTGTCGAGGTCCTCGCGGGACGGGATGTAACGCAGGGTAAAGGCAGGGCCGACCATCGACTTGGCGGGCGTGCTGAGGGGCGCGACGCCCTGGATCATCTGGTTGCGGAGGCCGCGCTTGAAGAGGGCGGTGGCGATCGTGGCGGTGCTGACGTGTTCGAGTTGGGTGCGGATGGTAGGGGTCATGCGTGCTCCGGCCGGCATAATGGCGCTCGTGTCGAACCCTCACCCCGGCCCTCTCTCAAGGGAGAGGACGAAGCGGGTTTTCTCACCCGTCCAGTTCCGTTTCCTCCGTCCGCTGCCAAGCCAAGCTCGTGCTCGTCAGTAGATCACCGGTTCGGGGACGGGGGCGCCGTGATCGGTGCGGAGGAAGTCAAAGTCGCAGCCTTCGTTGGCCTGCTGGACGTGGCGGCTGAAGGCGAGGCCGTAGCCGCGCTCGTAGCGGGGCGGGGGCGGGGTCCAGGCGGCGCGGCGGCGGGCGAGTTCCTCCGGGGCGACGTCCATGGCGATGGTGCGGGCGTCGACGTCCAGCGTGACGATGTCGCCGGTGCGGAGCAATGCGAGGGGTCCGCCGATCCAGCTTTCAGGCGCCACGTGGAGGATGCAGGCACCGTAGCTCGTGCCGCTCATGCGGGCGTCGGACAGGCGGAGCATGTCGCGGTGGCCCTCCTTCAGCAGCTTCTTCGGCATCGGCAGCATGCCCCACTCCGGCATCCCCGGCCCGCCCTGCGGCCCGGCGTTGCGGAGCACCAGCACATGGTCGGCCGTGATGTCCCAGCCCTCGTCGTCGACGGCTTTTTTCAGGCTGGGGTAGTCGTCGAACACCACGGCCGGGCCCGAGTGCTTGAGGAAGCGCTGGTCCATGGCGGCGGGCTTGATGACGGCACCGTCCGGCGCGAGGTTCCCGTGCAGGACCGCCAGCGAGCCCTCGCCGTAGATGGGGTTCGACTGTGGGCGGATGACGTCCTCGTTGTAGGTGCGCGCGCCCTCGATGTTCTCGCCCAGCGTGCGGCCGGTGACGGTAAGGCAGGACAGGTCCAGGTGGTGGCGGATGTTTTGCATCAGCGCGCGGATGCCGCCGGCGTAGAAGAAATCCTCCATGAGATATTGGTTGCCGGACGGGCGGACGTTGCCGATTACCGGCACGCGGCGGCTGTAGTGCTCGAAGTCGGCCAGCCCGATATCCTGCCCGGCCCGGCGCGCCATGGCGATCAGGTGGATGATCGCGTTGGTGCTGCAGCCCATGGCCATGGCGACGGCGATGGCGTTGCCGAAGGCGCTCCGGGTCTGGATGCGGCTGGGCTTGAGATCCTCCCACACCATGTCGACGACCCGGCGGCCCGACTCGGACGCAAGGCGGATGTGCCCGGCGTCCGCGGCGGGGATGGAGCTGCCGCCGGGCAGGACCATGCCGACCGCCTCGGCGATGGCGGTCATGGTGCTGGCGGTGCCCATCGTCATGCAGGTGCCGTAGCTGCGGGCGATGCCGCCCTCGACGCCGAGCCAGTCCTGGTCGGTGATCTTGCCCGCGCGGAGCTCGTCCCAGTATTTCCAGGAATCGCTGCCCGAACCCAGCGTGCGCCCCTGCCAGTTGCCGCGCAGCATGGGGCCGGCGGGAAGGAAGATGCACGGCAGGTCCATGGAGGTGGCGCCGAGCAATAGGCCGGGGGTGGTCTTGTCGCAGCCGCCCATCAGCACGGCGCCATCGATCGGATGCGAGCGGAGCAGTTCCTCCGTCTCCATCGCCAGCATGTTGCGATACATCATGCTGGTGGGTTTGACGTAGGATTCGGAGACGGAAAGGGCGGGCAGCTCGACGGGGAAGCCGCCGGCCATGAGGATGCCGCGTTTGACGTCATCGACGCGCTGCTTGAAGTGGACGTGGCAGGGCTGCAGGTCGGACCAGGTGTTGACGACGGCGATGACCGGCTTGCCGGTCCATTCCTCTGGAGCGTAGCCCATCTGCATGGCGCGGGAGCGGTGGCCGAAGCTGCGCAGGTCGGCCGGGCCGAACCAGCGGGCGGAGCGGAGGTCGGCGGGGGTCTTGCGGACCGTGAGCGGCTCGGCGGGGATGGCGCCGGGTTCGAGTGCCGGGTTGGGGGAGGGGAAATCGGCCATCGTGGGTCCTTCAGCGATTGATCGGGGCGCAGTTCGTGCGCCCGGCGGCGACGCAGTCCTGGATCCCGGACGCGCCGCGCAGCGTGCCGGACAGCCAGAGCCCGCCGCCGACCAGGACCGCGAGCAGGATCAGCGCGGCGACGATCTGCCGGGCGGAGCCGCCGCCGCCCTCGTCGTGACCTTCGTCCAACACAAGCCTCCCGATCCGATCCGGCGCTAGGCGCCATGTTGACACGGCGCGGGGCTTGGACGCCATAAGCGGCCATGCGGACCGGTCTTGTGCACGCGCTGCTTGCCTGGGTGTTGATCAGCCTGCCGTGGAGCGCGGCGGCGGCGGACATGCAGTTCACGACGTCGGACGGCGTCCGGCTGCACTTGATCGAGGCGGGTCCGGCGAACGCGCCGACGATCGTGTTCGTGCCGGGCTGGACCATGCCAGCGTGGATCTTCCGGCCGCAGATCGACTACTTCGCGCAGCGCTTCCACGTGGTGGCGCTCGATCCACGCGGGCAGGGCACGAGCGAGGCGCCGGCCGGCGGCTACGACTACCGCCGGCGTGGGGAGGACATTGCCGACCTGGTCGCCGCGCTGAACACGCGCCCTTTGCTGCTGGTCGGCTGGTCGCTGGGCGTGCTCGACAGCTTGGCCTACGTGCACGAGCATGGCGACGGCCGGCTGGCGGGGCTGGTGCTGATCGACAACTCGGTCGGTGAAGATCCGCCGCCGCTCGCCTCGCGCGCGCTGCCGAGCCGGCGCGGGCCGCGGCTGGCGCGGGAGGAGCAGATGCGCCGGTTCGTGGCCGGCATGTTCCATGTGCCGCCGGGCGCTGCGTATCTGGACGCGTTGACGGAGGCCAGCCTGAGCACCCCGCCCGATGCAGCGGCGGCGTTGGCGAACTACGCGGTGCCGCGCAGCTACTGGAAGGAGGCGGTGCTGTCCGTTCGAAAGCCGATCTTGTATGCGGTGCGGCCGCGGTTCGAGGCGCAGGCCGGCAATCTCGCCTTGCACAACCCGATGGCCGAGACGGCGGTGTTCGAGACGGCGGGGCATGCGCTGTTCGTCGACGAGGCGCCGCGGTTCGACGTTCTGCTGGCCGGGTTCATCCAGCGCCGGGTTTGGCGGTGACGGATCCGGCGGCGCCGGTGCGGCGGATGTCGTTGTGGCCGCTGTTCCTGATCTCCGGCGCCGCGGTCGGGTACGAGATCGCGTTGACGCGGTATTTCGCGGTCGCGAAGTGGTCCGAATATGGCTACTGGGTGATCTCGATCGTCATGGTCGGGTTTGCGCTGAGTGGCGTCACGGTTGCGATCGTGCGGGATTGGGCCGTGCGGCATGGCCAGGCGCTGCTGGCCTGGATGCCGGTGCCGTTGATCCTGACGGCAGCCGGCGGATATTGGGCGACGGCCACCAACCCGTTCAATCCGCTGCAGCTGCAGAACCCGGCGACGTATGGGCCGCAACTGTGGAACATCGCTCTATACTACGCGGTGCTGCTGCCGTTCTTCTTCCTGACCGGCTTCACCATCAGCCTGGTGTTCGTCGTCAACGGCGACCGCGTCAACCGGGTGTACGGGTTCGACCTGACCGGGGCTGGGGCGGGGGCGGCGCTGGTGCTTGGGCTGATGCAGGCGCTGCACCCGTTCGCACTGGTGCCGGCGCTGCTCGTGCCGCTGGCGGCCAGCACGCTGGTCGGCGCCGTGCGATGGC
Organism: Acetobacteraceae bacterium; assembly: GCA_965213855.1. GTDB lineage: Bacteria > Pseudomonadota > Alphaproteobacteria > Acetobacterales > Acetobacteraceae > JBBROS01. The sequence goes on from CBDCAA010000008.1 coordinate 834,602, forward strand.
GCGTGGTGGCCGCGGCGGCTGTTGCGCTGATGGGCAGCGAGGCGGCGCTGCTGATGGCGAACCCGGCTGCGTACAACGATTTCAAGGCGATCTATGCGCCGCTTCACGTGCCGAATGCGCGGCAGGTGGCCGAAGTGCGCTCGCCGCGCGGCCTCTATGCGGTGCTGGACGACTTCACCGAGCGGGTCGACGTCGACCTGTCGAACGACGCCGGCATGCTGGGCATCGATGGGCCACCCGCGGCGGTCGGCGTGTATCGGGATGGATCGAGGATCGCGGCGCTCCCGGGTGCGGCCGGGCTGGTGGCATCGTATGCGCCGGCGACGCTGGATGCGCTGCCGTACGCGTTGAAACCCGGCGCGCGCGTGCTGCTGGCCGGTGCCTCCGGAGGGTTCCGGATCGCGCAGGCGCTGCAGCTCGGCGCGGCCCATGTGGACGCGGTCGAGCCGGACCCGGTGCTGCGCGGCGCCATCGCGGACGGGATCGGCCCTGTGCTGGCCATGCCCCCGAACCCGGCCGTGCACCTGCTGGGCGACTCGCCGCTCGCGGTCGCCCGTCAGGGAGGGCCGTACGACCTGGTGGACATCAGCGCCGACTTCCTCGACGCGGGCGAGGCGAACGCCATCGCCTACACGGCCGAAGCGCTGGAGGCCGACCTGGCCGCGCTGACGGCAGGCGGCATCGTGTCGGTGCCAGTCTCGATCCGGGAGCTGCCTGTCTATGCGCTTCGGGTGCTGGCGACGGTTCGGCAGGCTCTGCTGCGCGGCGTCATGGGCGATCCGGCGGATCATGTGATCGTCTACCGCTCGGCCTGGAACCTGCGCATCCTTGCCTCGAACACGCCATGGACGGCGGCGCAAATCGCCCTCGTGAAGACGTTCTGCGACGCCCGGTCCTTCGACCTGTCTTACTATCCGGGCATCGATGTCGTGGCCGCCCGGGCCGGCCTGTACAACGACTTGCCGGCGGTGAACTTCGAGAGCGGGGAGGTGGCATCGGGCGCCGGCACGTCGGACGCCGTCGCGGACGAGGCTGGGGCAGTGCTGCGCGGCGAGGCGAGCAGCAGCCAGGCGGCGTTCAACCTGCAGCCGATCACGCTGGACCGGCCGGCCTTCTACTCGATCCTGCGGCTCGGCCAGGTGCCGAACATCCTGAAGCGGATCGAGATCCTGCCGCAACCCGAGGTGGGGCAGCTGGTGAACCTGACCGTGTTGGGGCAGGCGCTGTTGCTGGCGGCGTTGGTGCTGGTCGTGCCGCTGTTCGCGCCCCGGGTGGCGGGCGCGGGGCGGCCGGACGTGCTGCGGCCGGTGCTGTATTTCGGCAGCCTGGGGCTGGGTTTCCTGTTCATCGAGATCGTGCTGATCGAGAAGGCGAGCCTGTACCTGAACGACCGGACGAGTGCCTTCGCGCTGGTGCTGACGGGGATGCTGGTGTTCTCCGGCCTGGGCAGCCTGTTGGCGGAACGGGTGGGGCGGTTCGGCATCTGGGCCGTGGCCGGGTTCGTGGTGCTGTGGTGCGCAGCGGCCCTCGCAGGGCTGGAGCCGTTGCTGCTGGGCACCATCGGCCTGCCCTGGGCGGCCCGGGCGTTGATCTTGTTAGCGGTGACGGCGCCGGTCTCGATCGCGCTCGGGATGCCGTTTCCGATGGGGCTTGCGCGGGCCGGCGCAGCGGGAGGCGGGTTCCTGCCCTGGGCCTGGGGCCTGAACGGCGCCTTTTCCGTGATCGCGACGCCACTGGCGAACCTGATTGCCGTTCAGATGGGCTTCGACCGGGTGTTGCTCGGGGCCGGAATGCTCTACGTGGTCACGATCCTCTCATTCCCCGCTGTTCGAAAGTCGCTCTCGTGGCAAGCATCTCCAACACATTGAAGCGGCGAACCCTGCTCGGCGCCGCAGCCGCGGCGTCGTTCGCCGGCAGGGCGACGGCCGCACCTGGCGGGACCTGGACGCGCGAGGCCTATATGGAGGCGATGCGCAAGTCTGGCCGGCCGCTGGAGCTGAGCGACGCCCAGTTCAACGCCATCCAGGCCCGCAAGCCGGCGGCCATGAAGCGGATCGAGAGCTACCTGAAGGACCGGCTTGGCAGCGCCGACCCGGCGGTGCTGCGAGCCTTCCAGGAGGTGCCGCGGGAGTACTTCCACTACTTCTACCCGGACCGTCGGTCCGAGGGCGGGGTCGCCTACGAGGAGGAGCCAAAGCCCTGGGCGCTCGGCTACGGCTCGGCGCTCAGCGACTACCTCGGCCAGGCGTACATGACGCAGGTTTGCAAGCCGCAGCCCGGCGACACGACGCTGGAGGTCGGCACCGGCAGCGGCTTCCAAAGCTCGCTGCTGTCGCGGATCGTGAAGAGGTCTTACTCGATCGAGATCATTGAGCCGCTCGGGCAGGCGGTATCGAAGATTTTTGCGCCGCTGGGCTATGACAATGTGTCGACCCGGGTGGGCGATGGATATTTCGGCTGGCCCGAGGTCAAGGACGGGTTCGACATCGTCATCGTCACCTGCGCGGCCCAGTATGCGCCGCCGGAGTTGTTCAAGCAGCTCAAGCCCGGCGGCCGGATGCTGATCCCGATCGGCCAGCCGTTCAAGCGCGGGCAGGTTCTGTACGTCTACACGAAGGACGACGACGGCAAGGTGCACTCACGCAAGGACGTCGGCGTGTTCTTCATCCCGATGACCGGGACGATGATGAAGACGCCTCGGCCTGCGGTCGCGCCGGACGTGACGCCGGCTGCGCCAGCGGCCCAGGAGCCTGCGAAGGCGCAGTAGGCGCGATCTGCCGGATCGGCCGTCGCAGAGTTCGTGTGGACCTCCGCTCCGATCCGACGACGCTTCGCGACATACCAATCGAGGCCGGGCTGATCGCTTATTTCAACTGGCGATGGCCCCTCGGTGCTTGCCTTGTTGCGGCTTGTCTCCGGCGCTTTCCCGGCCGGGTCATTCCGGGTGCCGTGCGTCCTTGACAGGCCGGCGACCCCGGGCATCCTGCCGCCAAGGGAGTGGGCGGACTATGAACAACCGATGCCGGGCGTGGCTGCTCGCACTGCTGTCGCCGCTGGCCGTTCATGCGGGCGCGCAGGCGCAGACCGAGCCTGTGTTCGATCCGACTCCGCCGGCGGTGGGGCGGGCGCCGAGCCCGCTGGTTGGGACGGCGCTGGAGCCGGCGGTGCGGCTGGGGCAGGAGCTGCTCAATGCCGGGGTGCTGCCGCGGCTGCGCTACGTGCAGAGTTTCGCAGCCAACCCCTATGGCGGGCTGACGCGCGGGACCGATACGTCGGGCGTCGTGATCTTCGGCAGCGACTTCGACCTGAACAAGCTTGCGAACATTCCAGGCGGGCAGTTCCACGTGTCGTTCGCGCAGTTCTATGGGCACGAATTGGCGACCGACGCCATCGGCACACGGACGAAGGTGCAGTCGTTCTACTACCCGAAGAAACAGTTCGAATTGTCGGAGTTCACCTACGAGCAGAGCTTTCTCGACCACCGGGTGACCGCGGTCGTCGGGCGCGCCAATGCCACCGGGGAGTTCGCGCGCTCCACGTATGGCTGCCGCTTCCAGAACGTCGCCGACTGCCCGTTCGAACTGACACAGGCCGTTGGCGGCTTTCCGGGGTTCCCGTACGTGAACTGGGGCGGGCACCTGCGCTATAACCCGACCCAGGCGGCGTACGTGAAGGCGGGCGCGTTCGAGACCAACTCGACCCGCAATACCACCACCGGGTTCGATTGGGGGTTCAACCACTCGACCGGCATGGTGATCCCCGTCGAGGCCGGGTATGGCACCGACTACACGACCGACGACATGCCGCGGCATTTCAAGGCAGGCGGCTGGTATAACACGGCGCCCTACAACGACCCGTACCTGAACACGACCGGGCGGTCACGCGGCCTGTTCGGGGGCAAGCCGATGCCGCATGGCGGGGGCCGGGCCGGTGTCTATGCGCTTGGCGACCAGGTCGTCTGGCGGCCGGACACGACCAGCCCGCGCGGGGTGGCGCTGTTCTCGACCGTCGGTGCGCCGCTCGACGGGCGCGAGCTGTTCGCGTTCGAGGGCGTGGCCGGCGGCATCTGGACCGGGCCGATCGCGGCGCGGCCGGCGGACCAGGTCGGACTGCTCGGAACGTTCATCCGGATCTCCGACAAGGAGAGTGGCTTTCTGAACGACCTGTTGCGGCGGGCGCGAAGCACAAGCTTCGAGAACAGGAACCAGTTCATCTTCGAGGTGAACTACAATTACCGCGTGGTTGAGGGCGTGTTCCTTGCCGGCAGCCTGCAGTATCTGGTCCATCCGGACTCGATCAGCCGGACGAGCGCCAGCTTCGCGCCGCGCGACGCCCTCGTCGTCGGGCTGAAGCTCGCGGTCAACGTGAACGACGTCCTCGGGCTGCCAACGTCGCTCGGCCAGCGATGACGGCGTTATCACAACCTTATTGCTGGACAGCGTCGGCCTAGGCAACGAAGCTCCCATTAACAAAAAGCAACGGAGGAACGAAGATGTCGTTGAACTTGTCCCGGATCGCCATCGCGGCGTTTGGCACGATGCTGATGGCGGGAACTGCGCTTGCGCAAACCAAGCCCGCCATCCCTGCGTCTGACACGCCGACCGAGGCCCGTGGCGACGCGCTATATGACAGGCCCGAGGGCGGCGACGCGGCGAAGCTGGCGCCCGTGGACCCGCCACCGCTGCCGACGCCGGCCAACAAGCTGCCGACGGCGATGCTGCATGTGCCGGACGGCTTCAAGGTCGAGGTGTATGCGAGCGGGATGCCTGACGCACGGTCGATCCGGCTGGGCGACAAGGGAACGCTGTTCGTCGGCAACCGGCTGCTCGACAAGGTCTATGCGGTGACCTACGTCGACAACAAGCCGGTGGTCAAAGTGATCGCGAGCGGCCTGCACCGGCCGAACGGGCTGGCCTTCAAGGACGGCAACCTCTACGTCGCCGAACTGTCGAAGATCTGGCGGTTCGACAACATCGAGGCCAATCTCGATCATCCGCCCAAGCCCGTTCTGATCTATGACGACCTGCCGAAGCAGGAGGCGCATGGCTGGAAGTTCATTGGCATCGGGCCGGACAACAAGCTGTATGTGCCGATCGGCGCACCAGGCAACATTCTGATGCCGCCGCCCGAGAACGCGCAGATCCGCCGTATGGACCTCGATGGCAAGAACGTGGAGATGGTGGCGACCGGGGTGCGCAACTCCGTCGGCTTCGACTGGAACCCGGTGACCAAAGACTTTTACTTCACCAACAACGGCCGGGACTGGGTTTCGGAGGACCTGCCGAATGATACCCTGCACGAGGTGAAGGCCGGGACAGAGTCGCCGCCGAACTTCGGCTACCCCTATTGCCACCAGGGCAACCTTGCCGACCCGAAATATGGCTGGGGCCATAGCTGCAGCGAGTTCGCGCCCCCGTCCGGGCTGCTCGGGCCGCATGCCGCCTCGTTGGGGATGCGCTTCTACACCGGTGACTCGTTCCCGGCCGACTACAAGAACACGATCTTCATCGCCCGGCACGGGTCGTGGAACAAGACAGTCAAGATCGGCGGCGACGTGGCCGTTGCGAAGCTGAACGAGGACGGGACGATGAAGTCGTTGACGCCGTTCCTGACGGGCTTCATCCAAGATAACAAGTATGTGGGCCGGCCGGTGGACGTGCAGCAGATGCCCGACGGGTCGATGCTGGTGTCCGACGACTGGAACGGCGCGGTGTGGCGGGTGAGCGCGACGCACTAGCCGAACGAGCAGCTATGGGGCGGGGTGCGATGCACCTCGCCCCTTTTCTTTGTGCGGGAGGCGCGATTGGGCCCGAGGACCATCCTGTTTGCGGTGCTGCTGGCGGCGGCGTCGCCCGCGACCGCCCCGGCCTGGGCGCAGACGGCGGAGCAGCGGCTGCCGGTGTGCCTCGCATGCCATGGCGCGAGCGGCGCCTCGCAGGGCAGCCTGGTGCCGTCGCTGGGCGCGATGCCAACCGACTACGTGCTGACACAACTATATATGTTCCGGGAAAAGATGCGGGTCGCAGCGCCGATGAACACGATGGCCGCAGGGCTGAGCGACGACGACCTGCGGACCTTGGGCGACGCACTGGCCAAGCTGCCGGCGCCACCGTCGGCTGCCGCGCTCCCGGCGTCCGACCAGGCGCATGGCGACGCGCTGGTCGGCGCGTACCACTGCACCTCGTGCCATGGGGCGGACCTAGCCGGGCACGACAGCATCCCGCGCATTGCCGGGCAGCGAGAGGATTACCTGGTCAAGTCCTTGACCGAGTACAAGAGCAACGCCCGTCCCGGCTACAGCCCGGCCATGAGCGAGGTGTCGCAGGAGATCAAGGCCGAGGACATCCCGGTGCTCGCCCACTATGTCGCGGGCTTCCATCAAGGGCCATAGCGGCGAAGGCCGCGGGCAGACAGTCCGGTCCGGGGGAGCTCAGGCGTAGGTCCGGCGATACATCTCGGCGAGGTGTTCGCTCACGGTGGTCGGCGGGTAGAGCGGACGTTCACCCGGAGCCAGCGTGCCGGGAAGGGCGGTGATGGCGTGGCCGGGGCTGCCCTCGAAGAAGAACGGCATGGAGAAGCGGTCGCGGCCGGACCGGTTCATGACGCGGTGCGGGGTGGAGCGATATTGGCCGTTGGTCCAGCGCGCGAACATGTCGCCGATGTTGACGACGAAGGTGCCCGGCAGCGGCGGAGCCTCGATCCAGGTGCCGCCGGACTGGACCTGCAGGCCGCCGGTTTCGTCCTGCCATAGCAGTGTCAGGCAGCCCCAATCGGTGTGGGTACCGACGCCTTTCTCGGTCGCGGCCGGGTTCGGCGGCTGGGGCGGGTAGTGCAGCAGACGCAGGACGCACATCGGGTCGGCGCAGAACGGGTCGAACCAAGAGGGCGGCAGTCCGAGCGCCTCGGCCATCGCGCGCATGAGGCGGATCGCAACCCCGGTCAGCGCGTCGAAATACGCGGTCATGGTGGGGCGGAACTGCGGTAGGCCGGCCGGCCACTGGTTCGGTCCCATGTTGAAGTAGCCGGCCTGCACGTGGGGGTGGTCGGGCGGCAGTTCGTTGCCGATGTAGAAGCCTTCCTTGCGGTCGGGCGCGGTGCCGGGCTCGGTGGTCTGGCTGGCCATCGGCTCGTAGCCGTGATGGTAGAGGGAGTTCGCGAGGTCGATGGCCATGCGCTCCGGGAGTGGCAAGGCGAACAGGGCGCGCATTTGGGTCTCGGCTGCGGCGACCAGCGCCGGATCGATACCGTGGCCGCGCAGGTAGAAGAACCCAGCGCCACGGCAGGTCGCGTCGAGGGCCGGGATGCCGTGTCCGGCGTCGAGCGTCTCGAGATCGAGAACCGGGAGGGTCATGCGTGCACCTCGAACAAAGGGTCCAGCTCGCGATAGGCGGGCGGCGTGGTGTCGATGGGGCGGCCGGCGCGGAGCACGATGCGGTCCGATTGCGGGCGGGACAGCAGCTCGCTCCAGGTGCGGGCGGAGAACAGCACCAAGTCCGCGATGGCGCCGGGCTGGATGCGGCCGGTGTCGAGGCCCATGACGTCGGCGGGCAGGCAGGTGATGGCGGCCGGCCAGGGGTCGACGGGCAGGTCGAGGTGGCCGATCCGGACGGCCTCCCGCAATACTTCCGCTAGGTCGAGGTCGCCGAACGCGTAGAACGGATCTCGGGTGTTGTCGCTGGCGAGCACGGTCCGCACGCCGGCGGCGCGCAGCTCATGCAGGAGCGTGACGCCGCGCCAGACCGGGGTCTGCGGTGGGCGGCGGCCCTGGAGGTAGAGGTTGACCATGGGCAGGCTGACGACGGTGATGGCCGCGCCGGCAACGGCAGCGATGGTCTCGCGCGCAACCGCCGGATCCTGCACGGCGAGGCTGCAGCAATGGCCGGCGGTCACTCGGCCCTGCCAGCCGCGGCGCACCGTCTCACGGGCGATCAGGCCTAAGGTCTGGGCGGCGGGGTCGCCGGACTCATCGACGTGCAGGTCGATATCGAGGTTGCGATCGACGGCCAGGTCGAACAGGCGGGCGATGAGGGCTTCGGCGTCGGGCTGGAGGGCGCCGGAACCGCCGAGCAGGCCGCCGGCCTCGGCGACCCGGTCGGCCAAGCGCTCGACGAAGGGGGTCGCGTAGGCGTCGAGCTGCACGAGTGCGACGGCTTGCAACGTAATGCGGCCGGCCCATTCGTTGCGGAGTTTCTGGAACACCGGCCAGGAGATGTCGAGCTGCGGGCCGAGGCTGTCGAGGTGGGTGCGGAGTGCCGTGGTGCCGTGGGCGTAGGCGCAGCGGAGCGCGAAACCGGCGCGGGCGGCGACGTCCTCGGCGGTCCAGTTGGCGGCGCGGTCGGCCATGACCGCCTGGACGGCCGCGGAGTGCGTGCCGTCCGGGTTGTGGGCGCGGGGCCAGATGTGGCCCTTGTCGATGTGGGTGTGCAGATCGACGAAGGCCGGGAAAACGATGCTACCGCTCAGGTCGGCCTGCGGTTCCGCCTTGGTGGCGAGGTTGCGCCCGACCGCCACGATCTCGCCGCCGGCGATGCGGATGTCGGTCTCGACAAGCCCGTCATCGCACGGGATGCGGGCGCGCGTGAGCAGGACGTCGCCGGCGGGGATAGAGACGAACGGGTCAGGCATCGGCGGCCGTCACCTCCGCTTCGCCATGCGCCTCCAGCAGCTCCAGCAGGCGGCGGCGCATGATCATGCCGGGGCGGTCGCTGGGCATGTGCTGCTCGATGCGGCGGCCGACGTCGAGGATGGCGTCGGGGCTCGTGCTTTCCAGCACCGCGCGATCTTCGGTGATGATGGCGCGGTCCCACTCGATCAGCTTCTGGGCTGGGCAATCCGCCTCGGTGTCGTTGCGGTACAGCAACTGCACGAGCTGGATGCGGCCGTCCTCGATGGGGGTGGCGCAGTTGATGATGATGTGGCGGACGCCGGACGGGTATTCCATGTCGAGCCGGCGGCAGAACGGCAGATACCACTGGTTGCGCATGCGCCGTTCGGTCAGCGCGTCGGTGCTGCCGGTGACCTGGTGGGCCGCCGGTGGATTGAGGATGTCGATGACGGTGGTGGCCTGGAAGCCGTATCCGGTCTCCTCGATCTCGTAGCGCTTGGGTTTCGGCGCGTCGATCATGCCGAAGGTGGCCTTGTGCACGAACGAGAAATGGGCGTTGTCGAAGGAGTTCTCCATCAGGCGCAGCGGCGCCGTCTGCCACTCGTCGTAGAACTGGAAAATGCGGCGATAAGCCGGGTCGGTGTCCTCGGGGACGTCCGGGATCGGCTGCAGCGGCTCGTCCAGCGCGACCCAGGCGTAGCCGTAGCGGGCGGCGCAGCGGTAGTCCGGGACGCGGTGCTTCGGCAGCACAGTCGCCGCGTCGAATTGCGGGATGCGCACCAGGGCGCCGGCGGCGTCGTAGGTCCAGCCGTGATAGCCGCAGACGATGCGGCCCTCGTCGACCCAGCCCTTGCTGAGCTTGGCGGTGCGGTGGCAGCAGCGGTCGGCGAGCGCGGCGGGCTGCCCGTCGGCGCCGAGGAACAGCACGATGTCCTCGCCCATGAGGCGGAACGGCAGCGGGCCGTCCTGCAGGGCGTCGAGCCGGACGGTCGCATACCAGAACTTCCGCAGCGTCTTCTGCTTGGTGGTGAGCATGATGCGCTCCTCTATCGCTCCTGGATCGCGGCACTGTCGTGCCAGGCGCCAAGCAGGGCCCGTTCGAGCCAGACCATGGCGCCGAACAGCGCGACGCCGCTGAGGGTGATCAGGAACAGCGCCGCGAACATACGCGGAATGTCGAGCTGGAAACTGGACTGCAGGATTTCGTAGGCGAGGCCGGCCGAGGTGCCGCCGGTGCCGGCGACGAACTCGGCGACGACGGCGCCGACCAAGGCAAGGCCGGACGAGATGCGCAGCCCGGCGAGGAAGAACGGCAGCGCACCCGGGATGCGCAGCCGCCAGAGGGTGGCGAAGCGGCCGGCCTTGTTCATGCGGAAGTACGCGAGCAGCCCCGGGTCGACGCTGCGCAGGCCGATGGTGGTGTTGGAGATGATCGGGAAGATGGCGATGACGGTAGCGCAAAGGGTGAGTGCGGTCGGGGTGTCCTTGATGAGGATGATGATCAGCGGCGCGACGGCGACGATGGGCGTGACCTGCAGCAGGACGGCATAGGGCAGCAGGCTGAGCTCGATCAGCCGGCTCTGCACGAAGAGGAAGGCGATGAGGGTGCCGACGACGACCGACGCCGCGAACGCCAGGAGCGTGACCTTGAGCGTGCTCCAGAGGCTGTGGAGCAGCACCGGCCAGTCGGCCGCGAAGGCCTGGGCAACGTCCGACGGCGCCGGCACGAGGTAGCGCGGGACGTGCCAGTGCGCGCAGGCCCATTGCCACAGGGCGAGCAGCAGGATGCCCACGGTCACGGGCGCGGCGACCTGGCCGAATACGGGATGGGCGGCGAGGGGGCGCGTCGCCGGTCGATATTGTTCCGATTGCGTCGGGCCCACCCCCGGGCCCTCCTTGGAGGGAAGGGCAGAAGAACGGTCGCTCAACTCGTGCGGCTCGCGATTGAGGCGTCGGTGAGCATGGCAGAGAGGTCGCGGCACAGGGCGGCGAAGTGGGGGATGGTGCGGAAGGCGGCGGTGCGGGGGAGCGGCTCGTCGACGCGGAAGGTGCCGAAGATGCGGCCGGGATTGGCTGCCATGACGACGATGCGGGTCGAGAGGAACACGGCCTCGTAGATCGAATGGGTGACGAACACGTTGGTGAGCTGCCGCTCCCAGGCGAGGCGGGCGAGGTCTTCGTCGAGCCGGTTGCGGGTGAACTCGTCCAACGCCCCGAACGGCTCGTCCATCAGCAGCAGGTCCGGCTCGGTCACCAGCGCGCGGGCGATCGAGACGCGCATGCGCATGCCGCCCGAGAGCTGCCGTGGATAGCGGCGGGCGGCGGGCGCAAGCTCCACCTGGGCGAGCGCGTCGGCGACCCGGCGCGTGGCCTCAGCCCGTGGCGTGCGGGCGAGGTCGAGCGGGAGGCGGACGTTGGCCTCGACCCGGGCCCAGGGCATCAGGGTCGGGTCCTGGAACACGAAGGCGAGGCGGCGGCCGGGGCTGCCGACGCGGTCGAAGGCGTCGCGCCACCACAGCACGCGGCCGTCGCTGGGTTCGATCAGGTTGGCGATCAGCTTCAGCAGGGTGGATTTGCCGCAGCCGGAGGGGCCGATCAGGCTCACGAACTCGCCTGGGCGGATGCTGAGCTGGATGGGTGCGAGGCCGCGGGCGCCGTTGGCGAACACCTTGTCCGCCGACAGGACCTCGACGGCCGGGATATCCGCCAGCGGGGAGGGGCTGCCGTCGAGCATCGGGTCAGGCGGTGATGTGCATGCCGTCGGTGAACTTCGTGGTGAAGGCTTTCTTCCAGTCGGTGCCGGGCTTGAGCAGGTCGGCCTTGACCAGGAAGTCGCGGGTGGCCTGCCAGCGCGCCTCGGTCATGGTGCCGATGCCGGCTTTGGCGGCGTCACCGCGGTCGAGCACGTGCATCTCGCCCATCTTCTGGATGGCGAAGGCGATGCGGTCGTCGGTCATCTTGGGGTTGTCGGCCTTGATGAGCGTGTTGCCGGGGGCCGGATTCTTCATGTAGTCGGCCCAGCCCTCCATGGAGGCGCGGACGAAGGCCTGCACGGCGGCGGCGTTCTTCTCGGCGTAGGCGTCGGTTGTGACCAGCGTCGTGCCATAGACGGGGTAGCCGTCATCGGCAAACAGGAAGAACTTGACCTTCTCGCCGGCCTGCGTCGCCTCGAACGGTTCGGAGGTGATGTAGCCCTGCATGGCGACGGTCTTGTCGACCATGAACGGCGCCAGGTTGAAGGTGTCCACGCCGGCCATGTCGTCGGTGAAGCCGAAGCGTTGCTTCAGCCATGGCCAGAAGGTCTGGTGCGACGAGGAGGAGATGAGCACCTTGTGGCCCTTCAGGTCCGCGATCGTGGCGATGTCGTCATGCGTCATGACGCCCTGCAGGTCGAATTGGAAGGCGGCGGCGACGGTGGTGACGGGCAGGCCGTTCTCGATCGCCTTCAGCACCTGGATGTCGTAGCCGATCATGATGTCGGTCGCGCCGCCGGTCAGCAGCTGCATGCCGTTCACCTGAGGGCCGCCCATCTTGATCTCGACGTCGAGCCCGGCCTTTTCATACAGGCCGGTCGCCTTGGCCTGGTAGAAGCCGCCATGCTCGGCCTCGGCGAACCAGCTGGTCAGGAAGCGGATCTTCGGCAGTGGGGCGGAGCGGGCGCGCTTTGGCGAGAGGGCCAGGCCGGCGGCCGCGGCGGAGGTCAAGGCGAGGCGGCGGGAGAGTGTCGGCACGGGTCCACTCCGTTCAGCGGTGATCTGGTTCAGCGGTGGAAAAGCATGATCCATGCCAGGTCAGGCATGGACCCGGCCGAGGATGGCGAGGTCGTCCGCGTCGAGCTCCGCGCGCACGCCGGAGCGGATCAGGTCGGTGAAGCCGTCGTCGGGGACCATGATCGTGAGGCAGTAGAGGCGGCCGGGGCCGGTGTTCTCCAGGGCATGCTCGGTGCCGGGCTTGAGCAGGAGGCTGTCGCCGGGGCCGACGTCGATCGAGCGGCCGGGCGTGGTGGCGCGGCCTTGGCCGTGCAGGACGAAGAACATCTCCTGCCCGACAGTGTGCATGTTGGGCGGCGTGCGGCCGCCCTGGTCGAAGATCTCCACCGCGGCGATGAAGCCGGCCCCGTCGGTCTGCGGGTCGAAGATGAGCGCGAGCCGGTTGCTGTCCTGCGGGCTGATACGCCAGGCCTCGTAGGTGCGGGCGGATTTGGCGATGGCGCCGTCCATGGGCGGTCTCCGGATTGCCGCGCTACACTGTGGCAACCCGGCCGGCGATGCCAGACCGTTCTGCCCAGGGATGGAGAGGGGGATGGGGATTGGCACGCGGCGTGCTTCGCCCAACTCCCTGTGATGGACAGCCCCGCCCCGACCGACTGGACCGCGTTCGCCGCTGCGCTGGAGGGCATTCCCGTGATCACGGAGCCGGCGCTGGTGCGGCAGAAGAGCCGAGACTTCTTTTGGTACAGCCCGGTGCTGAAGGCGCAGCTGGACCGCAAGACGGCCGACATCGTCATCTGCCCGCGCGACGAAGCGGAGGTGATCGCGGCCGCGTCGCTGTGCGCACGCTGGCGGGTGCCGCTGACGGTGCGGGGCGGCGGGACGGGCAATTACGGCCAGGCGGTACCGCTGCAGGGCGGCGCCGTGCTGGACATGACGGCGATGGACCGGGTGCTGTCGCTGGAGGACGGGGTGCTGACGGTCGAGCCCGGCGCCAAGCTGGTGGACATCGACTCCGCCTGCCGCGACCGGGGATGGGAGCTGCGGATGCACCCCTCGACCAAGCGGACGGCGACGATCGGCGGGTTCATCGCCGGCGGCAGCGGCGGCGCCGGATCGATCGCCTGGGGGCAGTTGCGGGACCGGGGCAACGTGGTCTCCGCGCGGGTGGTGAGCTGCGAGGCGGCGCCGCGCGTGTTGACGCTCGAGGGCGAGGCGGTGGCGGGCGTGAACCACGCCTACGGGACGACGGGGATTATCACGGCGCTGACGGTGGCGATGGCGCCGGTGCAGCCCTGGGTGGACCTGGTTGCGACCTTCGACGCGTTCGACGCGGCGGCGCGGTTCGGGCTCGCGCTGGGCGAGGCGGACGGGATCGCGAAGAAGCTGGTGACGGTGGTGGCGGCGCCGCTCCCGGCGGAGTTCCGGGGGCTCGACTTGGACGCGACCCGGCATGTCGTGATCGCCATGGTCGCGCGGCATGGGCTGGGCGCCTGGGCGGAGCTGCTGGCCCGGCATGGCGGCGCGGAGGTGCTGCGGACCGCGTCCGACGACCTGACGGGCGGGCGGGCGCCGATCTACGAATACACCTGGAACCACACGACGCTGCACGCGCTGCGGCGGGACAAGGGCGTGACCTACCTGCAATGCCTGTTCCCCGCGGACCGGCAGTTGGCGCTGGTGGCGGAGATGCGGGAGGCGTTCCCGGACGAGCTGACGATGCACCTGGAGTTCATCCGCGTGGGCGGGCGCGTGACGTGCAGCGCGCTGCCGGTGATCCGGTTCACGACGGCCGAGCGGCTGGATGCGATCATCCGCCGGCACGAGGAGGCCGGCGTGTCGATCGCGAACCCGCACGTGTTCACGCTGGAGGACGGGGCCGGGCACAAGCGGGTGGGCGAGGGCCAGCCGGCGCTGAAGGCGGACCTCGACCCGCACGGGCTGCTCAATCCGGGCAAGATGCGCACCGCGCCGGCGCCGGTATGACGGCCCGGCTGGTGGCGCGACTTGCCATGGACGGCGTTCCAGTCGCTCGATCCGGGGGCGACCGTGGCCGTGCTGCCGGTGGCGGCGGTGGAGCAGCACGGGCCGCATCTGCCGGTGGGGGTCGACGACTACATCAACGAAGGGGTAGTGGCAGCGGCCATGGCGCTGATGCCGGATAGCGTGCTGGTGCTGCCGCAGACGCATGTCGGCAAGTCGAACGAGCATCTGGCCTTCCCGGGCACGTTGACCCATGGCGCGGAGACGCTGACGCGGTTGTGGACGGAGATCGGCGAGGGGGTCGCACGGGCCGGGGTGCGGAAGTTCGTGATGCTGAACAGCCATGGTGGGCAGCCACAGATCATGGACATCGTCGCGCGCGACCTGCGGGTGCGGCTGGGCATGTTCGCGGTGGCGGCGAACCTGTCGCGGCTGAGCAGCGAGGCCGGGCTGTTCGACGCGATCGAGGCCGCGCACGGAATCCACGCCGGCGAGTCGGAGACGTCGCAGATGCTGCATTTGCGGCCAGGCCTGGTGGACATGGCGCGCGCGGAGAACTTCGCGCCCAGTTCGATCGGGGCGGCGGCGGCCAACCGGTTTCTTCGCGCCGAGGGCGGCGGGGCCGGATATGCCTGGCAAGCGCAGGACCTGCACCCATCAGGCGCGGCGGGGAACGCGGCGGCGGCGGATGCAGAGCGGGGGCGGCGGGTGGTGCAGTCGAAGGCGGAGGGGGTCGCGGCGCTGATCGCCGAGGTGGCGCGGTTCCCGCTGGCGTCGCTGAAGTCGGGTCCGCTGCAGATGGGTTCGGCGCCTTGGACCTCCTGACGGTCGAGGCGGTGGCAAGGCCGCGGGACCGCTCGGAGCTGCCGGCGATGGATGGGGGGGCGGCGTTCCTGGCGGGCGGCACCTGGCTGTTCTCGGAGCCGCAGCATGGGTTGCGGCGGCTGGTGGACCTGTCCGGGCTGGATTGGCCGGCGCTTGAGGTGTCCGGCGCCGGGCTGCGGATCGGGGCGACGTGCACGATCGCGGCGCTGGAGGCGTTCGAGGCGCCGGTGGGCGCGCGGGGAGACTGGCGGGCCGGGCCGCTGTTCGCGGCGTGCTGCAACGCGCTGCTCGGGTCGTTCAAGGTGTGGAACACGGCGACGGTGGGGGGGAACGTGTGCCTGGCGCTGCCGGCAGCGCCGATGCTGGCGCTGACGGTCGCGCTGGACGGGGTGGCGGAGGTGTGGCGGCCGGATGGCTCGGCCCGTTGGGTGCCGATGGCGGCGTTCGCGGCCGGGCCGCAACGGACGGTGCTGGCACCGGGGGAACTGCTACGGGCTATCGACCTGCCGGCCGCGGCGCTGCGGCGGCGGGGCGCCATCCGGCAGGCGTCGCTGTCGGTGCACGGCCGGTCCGCCGCGCTGTTGGTGGGGACACGGGATGCGGCGGGCGGCTTCGCGCTGACGGTGACGGCGAGCACCGTGCGACCGGTGCGGCTGGACTGGCCGGCGGCGCCGGGCCCGGCGGCGCTGGATACGGCGGTGGACGCGGAGTGTGACGGGCTTTGGTATGACGACGTGCATGGCGCGCCGGCGTGGCGGCGGCACATGACGCGGCGGTTGGCGGCGGCGCTGCTGGAGGAGCTGGCATGACGCTGGCGCTCACGGTGAACGGGGTGGCGCAGGTGATGGACCCGGCGCCGGGCCAGTGCCTGCGGACGGCATTGCGCGGGCTGGGCTGGTTCGGGGTGAAGAAGGGTTGCGACGCCGGGGATTGCGGGGCGTGCACGGTGCTGCTGGACGGCGCGGCGGTACAGAGCTGCATCGTGCCGGCGGCGCGGGCGGCGGGGCGGCAGGTGACGACGGTCGAGGGGTTGCGCAACGAGGTGAGCGGGCTGCACCCGATGCAGGAGCGGTTCGTCGCGGCGCAGGGGTTCCAGTGCGGGTTCTGCACCGGCGGCATGATCGTCACGGCGGCGGCGCTGACCCAGGCGCAGCGGACGGACCTGCCGCGGGCGATGAAGGGCAACCTATGCCGGTGCACGGGCTACCGGGCGATCGCGGACGCGATCGACGGCGTGTCGCACGTGGGCGAGGCGCCGGGCAGCGCTGGGGCGCCGGATGCGGCGGCGGTCGTCTCCGGCGCGGCACGCTACACGCTGGACGTGGCGATGCCGGGGCTGCTGCATCTGCGGCTGCTGCGCTCGCCGCATGCGCATGCGCGCGTGCTATCCGTTGATCGCGCGGCGGCGCTGGCCGTGCCCGGGGTGGTCGCGGTGTTCACGCACGAGGACGTGCCGTCGACGCGGTACTCGACGGCGCGGCACGAGAACTTCCGCACCGACCCGGCGGACACGCGGCTGCTGGACGACACGGTGCGGTTCGTGGGCCAGCGGGTGGCGGCGGTGGTGGCCGAAAGCGTGGCGGCGGCGGAGGCCGGGTGCGCGGCGCTGGTGGTGACCTATGCGCCGCTGCCGGCGGTGTTCGATCCGGCGGCGGCGATGGCGGCGGGTGCGCCGGCGCTGCATGTGCAGGAGGGCAGCCGGATCCCGGATGCGGCGCGCAACGTGGTGGGGCGGGTGCATGGGCGCCATGGCGACGTTCAGGCCGGGTTCGCCGAGGCGGCGCATGTGGTGGAGATCTCGACCGAGGTGCAGCGCATCCAGCATGCGGCGCTGGAGACGCATGCTGCGATCGCCTGGGTGGAGGGTGGGCGGCTGCATGTGCGATCCAGCACGCAGGTGCCGTTCCTGGTGCGGGAGGCGCTGGGCGACCTGCTCGGGCTGCGTGCGGACCAGGTGCGCGTCTTGTGCGAGCGGGTGGGCGGTGGGTTCGGCGGCAAGCAGGAGATGCTGGTCGAGGATATCGCCGCCTTCGCGGCCTGGCGGCTGCGGCGGCCGGTGCAGCTCGAGCTGACGCGGGCCGAGCAGTTCGCCGCGACAACGACCCGGCACCCGATGCGGGTCACGGCGCGGGCCGGGGCGCGGGCGGACGGCGTGCTGACGGCGCTGGAGCTGAGCGTGGTGTCGGACGCCGGGGCGTATGGGAACCACAGTGCGGCGGTGCTGGAGAACGCGTGCGGGCCGGTGCTGATGATGTATCGATGCCCGAACAAGGCGGTGGACGGGTTCGCGGCCTATACCAACACCGTGCCGGCCGGCGCCTTCCGCGGCTATGGGCTGAGCCAGACGCTGTTCGCGATGGAGCAGGCGATCGACGCGCTGGCGCGGGCGCTCGGGATCGATCCGTTCGAAATGCGCCGGATCAACATGGTGCGGCCCGGCGACGCGCTGGTAGGGGCGCATGCCGGGCTGGTTGACGTGGAGTTCGGCAGCTACGGGCTGGATCAATGCCTCGACCTGGTGCAGCGCGCGCTGGCGCACGGGAGCGGGCTGCCGGCGCCGGTTGGGCCAGAAGCGGGGAGCGAGTGGCGCGTGGGGCAGGGGGTGGCGATGACGATGATCGACACCGTCCCGCCGTTCGGGCACCGGGCGGAGTCGCGGCTGACCCTGGCGGCAGACGGGCTTTTCGACCTGGTGGTGGGGACGGCGGAGTTCGGCAACGGGACCTCGACCGTGCATCGGCAGGTGGCGGCCGAGGCGCTGGGGGTGCCGCCGGAGCGGGTGCGGCTGCACCGGAGCGACACGGACGGCGTCGGCCACGACAGCGGCGCCTATGGCAGCACGGGCGTTGTCGTCGCGGTGCAGGCGACGGTGCGGGCAGCGACGGCGCTGCGCGAGCGGCTGGACGCCGGGGCGCCGCCGGGCACGGGGGTGGTGCGCCGGGCGGACGGGTCGCCGCGGTCGCTGGCGTTCAACGTGCAGGGGTTCCGGGTGGCGGTGAACACCGGGACGGGGGAGATCCGGATCCTGAAAAGCGTGCAGGCGGCGGATGCGGGGCGGGTGCTGAACCCGATGCAATGCCGGGGACAGGTGGAGGGCGGGGTGGCGCAGGCGCTGGGGGCGGCGCTGCATGAGGTGGTGCGGATGGGCGCGGACGGGGCGGTGAGCAACCCGGCCTTCCGCAGCTACCACATCCCGGCCTGGGCCGACGTGCCGCTGACGGAGGTGCTGTTCGCCGACACCTACGACACGATCGGGCCGCTGGGCGCCAAATCGATGAGCGAAAGCCCGTTCAACCCGGTGGCGGCCGCGCTGGCCAACGCGCTGTGCGACGCGACGGGGGTGCGGTTCACGGAAACTCCGTTCACGGCGGACCGGGTTTGGGACGTTTTGGCAGGGGAGGGGCGATGCAGAGCCGACCATGGCCGCGGCTAGCTCCGGCAGTCGGGCGTGTCACGGCAGCCGGGCCAGCCGGTCCGCCAGCAGGTCGAAGAACCCGTCCGCGTCGGCTTCGCTGAGCCATCGGGCGTTGGGCGGGGCGGCCGTGGTGCGGCGGGTGTCGACGACCATCGTGCCGCGGGTGGATTCGCCGGTGGTCTCGATGCTGACGGGTCGGCGATGACCTTGGAAGAGGGTGGGGCGGAGTAGATGGGCGATGACGCAGGGGTCGTGCATGGGGGCGTCGGCGTCGGCGTCGAACAGCCCGACCACGGCCGACGCCGCCGCGGTGCCGATGCGGCGCAGGCGGTCCAGGCGGACCGCCGTGAGGAGGACCTGGTGCGTCAGGTCGAGCGGGACGAGGGTGATGTTGGCGCCGCTCTCGAGGACGATGCGGGCGGCTTCCGGGTCTGCGTAGGCGTTGAATTCGGCGGCCGGGGTCACGTTGCCGCCGGCGCGTTGCGACCCGGCCATGAACACGACCTCCCCCAGCCGCGCCGCGAGGTCAGGCGCTTGCACGAGGGCCACGGCGAGGTTGGTCGCTGGGCCCAGTAGGCAGAGGGTGAGGCTGCCGGGCTCGGCGGCGCGCAGGCGGCGGATGAGCGTGTCGACCCCGGGCTCGGCTGAGGCTGCGACCGCCGGGTCGGGCAAGTCGAGCGTGCCGAGGCCGCTCTCGCCGTGCACATGCGCCGCATGGATGGGGCTGCGGAGGATAGGGCGGGGGCAGCCGAGGTGCACGGGCACGTCCGTACGCCCCGCGAGGGCGAGGATGCGGCGGGCGTTCCGTTCGGTGCGCTCCAGCGGGACGTTGCCGTGGACGGCGACGAGCGCCTCGACCGACAGTTCGGGGGAGGCGAGCGCCAGCAGGATCGCGACGGCGTCGTCCTTGCCGGGATCGGTGTCGATGATGATGCGGCGGGGGCCGGGCGTCATGGTCCCAGGGTCTCGGGACCGAAGGAGTGCGGCAGCAGGTCGGCCAGCGTGGTCGCGAGCAGCACGTTGCCGGCCGGGCCGACGACGCGGATGATCGTCGTGGCGGCGCCGAACTCGCGCAGCTTCTGGCGGCAGCCGCCGCAGGGGGTGCAGAGGGCGCCGGGCGGGCCGGCGACGACCAACTCGGCAATGCGCCGGCCGCCGGCGAGCGCCATGGCGGCGATTGCGCCGGCCTCGGCGCAGGTGCCTTCGGGGTAGGCCGCGTTCTCGACGTTGCAGCCGGCGTGGATCGCCCCCTCCGTCGTGCGGATGGCGGCGCCGACGGCAAAGCGGGAGTATGGGGCGTAGGCGGCGGCGCGGGCGGCGACGGCGGCCGCGGCGATTGGGTCCACGGGCGAGTCGACGGGGGAGTCCATGGGGGTCAGCGCTCCTTCACGTAGGGCTCGCCGCTGGCGCGGGGCGGGATGGCGCGGCCGAAGAAGCCGGCCAGGAGGATGATCGTCAAGATGAAGGGCAGGGCCTGCACTGCCTGGTCCGGCACGACGCCCAGCCCGGGCAGCGGGACGCCCTGCAGCCGGATGGCCAAGGCGTCGAGCAGGCCGAAGCCCAGGCAGGCGGCGAGCACCGGCCAGGGCCGCCAATGGCCCAGGATCATTGCCGCGAGCGCGATGTAGCCCCGCCCGGCGCTCATGTCGCGCTGGAACCCGGCGCCCTGGTCGATGGCGATGGAAGCGCCGGCCACCCCGCACAGCACCGCGGCGAGCACGACGCCGGCATAGCGCAGCCGTGCGACCGACAGCCCCGCGGCATCGAGCGCGGCCGGGTTCTCGCCGGCAGCGCGCAGGTGCAGGCCGAAGCGCGTGCGGTTCAGCACGAAAGCTGCCAGCGGCACCGTCAGCAGCGCAAGCGCGGTCAGCACCGACTGGCCTGCGAGAACCGGGAGGAAGCGGCCGCCCGGCGGCAAAGGCGGGGTTTGTCCGCCCTGCTGGAACAGCATCAGCGCGAGCGTCGCCGTCAGGCCCGAGGCGACGATGTTGATGGCCATGCCGGAGACGACCTGGTTGCCGCGGAGGGTAATGCAGGCCCAGCCGTGCACGAGGCCGAACAGCATTGCGGCGCCCATCGCGGCCGCGAGGCCCAGCCAGGCATTGCCGGTGACGGCTGCCGCCGCGGCGGCGGCGAAAGCGCCGACCAGCATTTTGCCCTCGATCCCGACATCGACGACGCCCGACCGCTCCGACAGCACGCCCGCCATGGCGCCCAGCAGCAGCGGCGTCGCAAGCCGGAGCATGGATCCCAGGATCGCCAGCTCCATCAGCCGCGGCCCATCACGCGCGCCCCTCGCACCAGGCCCACCATGCGCACCAGGCCCGGGCGCAGCAGCTCGCCCATGGCGCCGGCCAGCAGGATCACCAGGCCCTGGATCAGCACGACGATCTCCGACGGCACGTCCGGCACCTCGAAGGCCAGCTCCGCCCCGCCCTGGGTCAGTGCGCCAAACAACAGGGCCGCCGGCAGCACGCCGGCTGGGTGGTTGCGGCCCATGAGCGACACGGCGATGCCGGTGAAGCCCGCCCCGCCGGTAAAGCCCAGCAGCAGGCGGTGCTGCGCCCCCAGCAGCTCGTTGACCGCAACGCCGGAGGCGAGTGCGCCAGACAGCGCCATGACCGCGACCGTCATCCGGGCGGCGTCGATCCCGGCATAGCGCGCCACCGCCGCGCTGCCGCCAAGCACGCGCAGCGCATAGCCCCAGGGCGTGCGCCACACCAGCAGCCAGAGGCTGAGGGCGGCGAGCACGGCCAGCGGCAAAGCCAGGTTGACGGGCGCGGTGCTCGGGAAGCCCCACGCCGCGAGCGTCGGCAGGGCATGGGCGAAGCGCCGCGTCTCGACCGTCGACGAGCCCGGCGGCATGAGCACGTTCACCAGCAGGTATCCCATCAGGGAGGCGGCCAGGATGTTGAACATGATGGTGGTGATGACGATGTGGCTGCCGCGCCGGGCCTGGAGCCAGCCGGGGATGGCAGCCCAGGCGGCGCCCGCGGCGGCCCCGGCGATGATAGAAAGCGGCACCGCGGCCCAGCCGGGGACGCCGTCCAGGTGCAGCATGACCAGCGCGACACCCAGTCCGCCGAGCGTGGCCTGGCCCTCCGCCCCGATATTGAACAGGCCGGCCTGGAACGCAACCGCGACAGCCAGCCCGGCAAAGGCCATGTCGGTCGCGTAATACAGCGTGTAGCCGATTGCCTCCGCCGAACCGAGGCTGCCGACTGCCAATGCGCGCAGCGCAGCGCCGGGATCACGGCCCAGCACCAGCATGAGCACGGCGGTGAGCGCCAATGCGAGCATCAGGTTCAACAGCGGCAGGACCACCAGGTCGATCCACCGGGGCAGCGCTCTCACGCCGGCACGTCCGCCGCCACGCCGGCCATCAGCAGGCCCAGTCGCCGTTCGTCCGCGCCGCTCGCGTCCAGTTCGCCCGTGATGCGGCCGCCGGACAGCACGATGATCCGGTCGGCCAGGGCCATGATCTCATCGAGTTCGACCGAGACCACCAGCACGGCCTGGCCGGCGGCGCGGCAGGCCAGCAGCCGGCGATGGATCGCGTCGATGCCGCCGATGTCGACGCCGCGCGTCGGCTGGCCCACGAGCAGCACGGCCGGGCCGCGCTCGATCTCGCGGGCCAGCACCAGCTTCTGCTGGTTGCCGCCGGAGAGCTGCCCGGCCCGCAGCGCCGGGTTGCCAGGCCGTACGTCGAACTCGTTCATCAGCCGCGCCGCATGGCCGGTGATGGTCGACGGCGACAACAGGCCGGCGCGCCGGAAGGCGGGATCGGCCTGGGCGCCCAGCACCGCTGCCGCGGCCACGCTGTCGTGCGGCAGCAGGGCGCGCCGCAGCCGGTCCTCGGGCACGTGGCCGACGCCGTGGCTGCGCAGCGTCGCCGCATCGAAATGCCGGCCGGGCCAGACCGTTTCCCCTCGGATGCTGATCTGGCCCGAGTCTGGCGCGCGCATGCCGGAGAGCGCCTCCAGCAGCTCGGTCTGGCCGTTGGCGGCGACGCCAGCGACGCCCAGGACCTCGCCCGCCTGCAGGTCGAGGTCGATGCCGTGCAGCCGGACGATGCCCGTGTCGTCGCGCACGACCAGGCCGCGGGCGGAAAGCAGCACCGGGCCCGGCACCCGTGCCGGCCGCGGCGGCGGCGATGCCAGCCGGCGGCCGATCATCAGCTCGCCCAACTCGGCCGGCGACGTCGCCGCGGTGGGGCGGTCGGCGACGATGGTGCCGGCGCGCATGACCGAGACATGGTCGGTGATGGCCATGACCTCGCGCAGCTTATGGGTGATCAGGATGACGGTGCGGCCCTGGTCGCGCAGTGCGCGGACCACGCGGAACAGGTCGTCCGCCTCCCGCGGGGTCAGCACCCCGGTCGGCTCGTCGAGGATGAGGATCTCGGCGCCGCGATGCAGCGCCTTCAGGATCTCGACACGCTGCCGGGCGCCCACCGGCAGGTCGCCGACGATTGCATCGGGCTCCGCATGCAGGCCGTACTCGGCTGCCAGCCGCGCCAGCCCGGCGCGGGCCTGGCGTGCACCTGGCGCCAGCAGCGGGCCGCCACCGGCCCCCAGCATGACGTTCTCCAGCACGGTGAAGCGGTCGACCAGCATGAAATGCTGATGGACCATCTCGATGCCCAGCCGGATGGCGTCGCGGCTGTCGCGGATCGTGACCTCGCGGCCACCGATCCGGATCGTGCCAGTATCGGGCTGGTGGAACCCGTGCAGGACCGCCATCAGCGTCGACTTGCCGGCCCCGTTCTCGCCGACGATGCCATGCACCGTGCCGCGGCCGACCACCAGGTTGACGCTGTGATTGGCCTGGACCGAACCGAACCGCTTGCCGATCCCGCGCAGCTCGACCGCGGGAGTCGCCGTGGACGCCGCGGGCGGCACGTCAGTTGGGGCAGGCGCCGTTCGTCATCGTATCATGCACGACGATCTTGCCCGCCACGATGTCGGCCCGGGCCTGGTCGACCCGGGCGCGCATCTCGGGCGTGACCAGGCTTGCGTTGTTCGCATCGAAGGCCAGGCCGACGCCGTCCTCGGCGACGCCGAGGGTGAGCGTGCCGGCCTTCCAGGTGCCATCGCGGGCGGCGGCGAGGGTCTTGCGGGTGGCGACGTCGAGCTCCTTGACCATGCTGGTCAGGACGCGGCCGGGGTGGAGCATGTTCTGGTTGCTGTCGACCCCGATGCCGAGCTTGCCGGCGTCGGCGGCCGCCTGAAGCACGCCGTTACCGGTGCCGCCCGCGGCATGGAACACGACGTCGGCGCCGCGGGCGATTTGCGAGCGGGTGAGCTCGGCCCCACGCACCGGGTCGTTCCACGCCGAGGGCGTTGAGCCGGTCATCGTCTGCAGCACCTCGATCTTCGGGTTGACGGCCTTCGCGCCCAGCACGTAGCCGCAGGCGAAGCGGCGGATCAGCGGCACGTCCATGCCGCCCACGAAGCCGATCGTGCCGGTCGTGCTCTTCATCGCGGCCATCATGCCGGCCAGATAGCTGCCCTGCTCCTCGCGGAACAGGATCGACTGGACGTTGGGCGCCTCGACCAGCGTGTCGAACACGACGAAATGCAGCGCCGGGAACTCGGCGCTCACCGCCTTAACGGCGCTCGCCTGGCCGAAGCCGACCGCGATGATCGGATCGTCGCCGCGCCGGGCAAAGTTGCGCAGGCCCTGTTCGCGCTGCGCGTCGGTCTGCGGCTCGAACTCGCGCACCACGACCCCCGTTTCCTTGGAGAACGCCTCGGCGCCGTTGTGCACCGCCTCGTTGAACGACTTATCGAACTTGCCGCCCATGTCGAACACGATCACGGGCGTGATGTCCGCAGCCCGGGCCGGCAGGCAGAGGCCGGTGAACAGGGCGGCGGCAAGAAGGCGGCGCTGCAGGGTCATGGTCGTCCTTCGGTTGGCTGTGGCGGGCCTGTCGCGACGGCCGCGGCGTCGGGCCGCATCGGCGCGATTTGCAAGTTCGTTGACGACTAACACGATCGCCGACCGCGCGGTAAACCCCCCGCGCGGTAAAACCCTCCGGGCGGCCGTGCTGCGGAGTGGCCCGGGCATGCTCAGCCCAAGGCCGCCGTGAACGCCCCCGAGATCGCCACCGCTCCGAACACCCCGCCCTGCATCGTCACCATCTTCAGCGCTGCGGCATGGTTGCCCGCGTCCGTCGCGCCGCAGCAGTCGGACAGCACCAGGCACTCGAAGCCGCGGTCATTGGCTTCGCGCATGGTCGTGCTGACGCAGACGTCGGTGGTGATGCCGGTGAGGACCAGGTTGCGGATCGCGCGGGTGCGCAGCAGGAATTCGAGGTCGGTGGCATAGAAGGCGCCCTTGCCGGGCTTGTCGATGACGGGCTCGCTCGGCAGCGGGGCGAGTTCGGGAATGATCTCCCAGCCCGGTTCGCCACGGACGAGGATACGGCCGCAGGGCCCGGCGTCGCCGATACCGGCGCCGATCTGGCGGGAGCGCCAGCGCTTGTTGTCCGGCAGGTCGGTGAGGTCAGGGCGATGCCCCTCCCGCGTGTGGATAACCAGCAGCCCGGCGGCGCGGCAGGCGGCCAGCACCCGAGTGATCGAGCCGATCGGGGCGCGGGTGTTGGACAGGTCATAGCCCATGCGGTCGACGTAGCCGCCAGGCCCGCAGAAGTCGGTCTGCATGTCGATGATGATCAGCGCCGTGTTCGCGGACGCCAACGCGCCGTCATAGGGCCAGGGGTAGGGGTCGGCGTCGACGTGCGGCATCACTTGGTCCCATACAGGCGGTCCCCGGCGTCGCCGAGGCCTGGGCGGATGTAGCCGTGGCCGTCCAGCTCGCGGTCGATGGCGGCGGTGTAGACGGGCACGGCCGGGTGGTCCCGGGCGAGGACGGCGAGGCCCTCGGGGGCGGCGAGCAAGCAGACGAAGCTGACCTGCTGCGCCCCGGCCCGGAGCACGCGGGCGATGGCGGCCGAGGCCGAGTGCCCGGTCGCGAGCATCGGGTCGACGATGACGACCAGCCGGTCAGCCAGGTCTTCGGGCAGCTTCGTGTAGTATTCGATGGCGTTCAGCGTCGCCGGATCGCGGTAGAGGCCGATATGGCCGACGCGGGCGGAGGGCACGAGGTCGAGCATGCCGTCGAGGATGCCATTGCCTGCCCGCAGGATGGGCACGAAGCACAGTTTCTTGCCCGAGATCGCGGGCGCCATCATCGGCTCGAGCGGCGTGTCGATCGGCACTTGCTCGATCGGCAGGTCGCGGGTGACCTCGTAGGCCATCAGCAGGCTGATCTCGCGGGCGATGCGGCGGAAGTCACCCGTCGGCGTGTCGCGGCGGCGCAGCAGGGTCAGCTTGTGCTGGATCAGCGGATGGGCGAGCACTCGGGCATTGGGAAAGCGCGGGTCGGGCATGGACGCAGCCTCGCATGAAGCAGGCCACGGGGCATAGGACAGGAGGCACGGATGGACGACGAAGCGTTGGTGCGGCGGGCGATCGCGGTCGCGCGGGCGGCGCTCGCGGCGGGCAACCACCCGTTCGGCGCCGTGCTGGCCGGGCCGGACGGCGCCGTGCTGATGGAGGCGGGGAACGAGCATGCCGGCGGCGACCGGACGGCGCATGCCGAGCGGGCGCTGATGAGCCGGGCCAGTCGAGCCTACGATGCTGCATTCCTGGCCCATTGCACCCTGGCGGCCAACGCGGAGCCGTGCGCGATGTGCGCGGGCGCCGCGTATTGGGCCGGGGTAGGCCGGGTGATCTACGGGTTGTCGGAGCGGGAGTTGCGCGCCCTGATCGGGCGGCACCCTGAGAACCTGACACTCGACCTGCCGTGCCGGGTGGTGTTTGCGGCCGGGCAACGGCCGGTGGAGGTGGTCGGGCCGCTGCTGGAAGAGGAGGCGCGGGCGGTGCATGCGGGCTTTTGGCAGGGTTGAGAGCGTGGCCAGGGTTCGTCGCGGAGCGGTGGGCTGACGGCCACTATCGGGGCGAATGGCACGTCGGTTGCATCAAAAGGTCACGGATTTGTGAGGAAATGGCATGGCTCTGATTCAACGGCGGCGGTTCAATGTTGCGGCTGGCGCCGCCGCGGTGGCATCCGCGCTGCCGTTCGGGGCGGCCCGTGCGGCCGAGCCGATGAAGGTCGGTTTCGTCTATCTCGGCCCGGTCGGCGACTTCGGATGGACATACCAGCACGACCAGGCGCGGTTGGCCGCGGTCCAGCATTTTGGGGACAAGATCAAGACGACCTTCGTCGAGAACGTGGCCGAGGGGCCGGATTCCGAAAAGGTCATGAACGACCTGGCCAATGGCGGCCACAAGATGATCTTCGCGACGTCGTTCGGCTACATGAACTACGCGATCAACTCGGCCAAACGGCACACGGGCGTGTTCTACGAACACGCGACCGGATACAAGCGCGCGGCCAACGTCGCGACCTACAACATCCGCTTTTACCAGGCCCGCTACGTGCAGGGACTGATCGCGGGCAAGCTGAGCAAGGCTGGGCTGGCCGGCTATGTCGGGTCCGTGCCGGTGCCGGAGGTGGTGCAGGGGCTGAACGCGTTCATGCTGGGCATGCGTGCGGTCAACCCGAAGGCGCGGATGAAGTTCGTGCTGATCAACTCCTGGTACGACCCGCCGAAGGAGGGCGACGCGGCCAAGGCGCTGATCGACCAGGGCTGCGACATCCTTACCCAGCATACCGACAGCCCGGCGCCGCTGCAGGCCGCCGCCAGCCGTGGCATCAAGGCATTCGGCCAGTCGACCGACATGACGAAGTTCGCCAGCGGGACGCAATTGACCGCCAGCGAGGACATTTGGGGACCCTACTACATCGAGCGCATCCAGGCGGCCCTCGATGGCAAGTGGACGAGCACCGACACCTGGGGCGGCTTCGACAGCGGCCTTCTCGGCATGGCGCCGTTCAAGAACATGCCGGACGATGTGATGGCGATGGCGACGGCTGCGGTGGCTGACATCAAGTCGGGCAAGAACAAGGTGTTCGTCGGCCCGCTGACGGACCAGGGCGGCGCCGTCAAGGTGGCGGCCGGGACAACGATGGACGACGGCGCGCTGTCGGGCATGCAGTGGCTGGTCGAGGGGATCGACGGGAAGCTGACCTGACGGTGCGGGCGCGTTCGCGCCGGCCGGGCCTGCCGCCATGAACGCAGTCGTGCCGGACGGGACCGCCGGGCCGCTGCTGGTGCTCTCCGGCATCACCAAGCAGTATCCGGGGTGTCTGGCGAACGATCACGTCGGTCTGACGGTCGAGCGGAACCAGATCCACGCGCTGCTCGGCGAGAACGGCGCCGGCAAGTCGACGCTCGTAAAGATCATCTACGGCGTGACCAAGCCCGACGCCGGGACGATGCTGTGGCAGGGCGAGCCGGTCGTCGTCGAGAACCCGGGCCATGCCCAGCGGCTCGGCATCGGCATGGTGTTTCAGCATTTCTCGCTGTTCGAGGCGCTGACGGTGGCCGAGAACATCGCGCTCGGCCTGGCCGGCGGGGCCGAACGGCAGGGCCTGCGGGAGCGGATCGTCCGGGTGTCGGCCGAGTATGGCCTGCCGCTCGATCCGGACCGGGTGGTGCACGACCTCTCGGTCGGGGAACGGCAGCGGATCGAGATCGTGCGCTGCCTGCTGCAGAACCCGAGGCTGCTGATCATGGACGAACCCACCTCCGTGCTGACGCCGGCCGAGGTGCAGGTGCTGTTCGTGACGCTGCGGCGCCTGGCGGCGGAGGGCTGCTCGATCCTGTATATCAGCCACAAGCTGGAGGAGGTGCGAAGCCTGTGCTCGGCCGCCACCGTGATGCGGCTGGGGCGGAACGTCGCCGAATGCGTGCCGGCCGAGAAATCCGTGCGCGAGCTGGCAGAGATCATGCTCGGCACCGCACTGCTGCTGCCCGGCGCACGGACCGGCCAGCCTGCCGCGGCCGGACGCGAACGGTTGACGCTGGACCGGCTGACGGTGCGGTCGCCGCACCCGTTCGGGACCGACCTGCGGGACGTGTCGCTGCGGGTCGCGGGTGGGGAGATCGTGGGCATCGCGGGCATCGCCGGAAACGGGCAGAACGAGCTGATGGACGCCCTGTCGGGCGAGATCCCGGCGGGGCGGCCGGAGACGATCCGGGTCGACGGGGTCGCGGCCGGGCACATGGGCCCGCAAGCCCGGCGCGCGCTACGCTGCTGCTTCGTGCCGGAGGAGCGGAACGGGCACGGCGCGGTCGGCAGCATGTCGTTGGCCGACAACGCCTTCCTGTCGAGCTTCGTCCGGGCGGCGCTGGTCCGGTTCGGGCTGATCGACCGTGGGCGGACGGCGGCCTTCGCGCAGGACGTGATCCAACGCTTCGACGTGCGCACCACCGGCCCGCGGGCGGAGGCGCGGTCGCTCTCGGGCGGGAACCTGCAGAAATTCCTGGTCGGCCGCGAAATCCTGCAAGACCCGGTGCTGCTCGTGATCAATCAGCCGACCTGGGGCGTCGACGCGGGCGCCGCACTGGCGATCCACGAGGCGATCCGCGCGCTGACCGAAGCGGGCGCCGCGACCGTGGTGATCAGCCAGGACCTCGACGAGATCTTCGCGCTGGCCGACCGGGTCGGCGTGATCGCCGGCGGCCGGCTGTCGGCGCCGGTGCCCACGCGGGAGGCGACGGTGGAGGCGATCGGGCGGCTGATGGGCGGCGCCGTGGCCGAGGCCGTGCATGCTTGAGCTGGTGCCGCGCGGGGCGGAGTCGCGGCTGTGGCGCTGGGCGTCGCCGGTGCTGGCGCTGGTGCTGACGGGCGCGATTTCGGCAGCGATCTTCGCGTTCATGGGGCGGCCGCCGCTGCTGACGGTCTATACGATGCTGGTGGCGCCGCTGCTGCAGCAGGACGGGCTGGCGGCGCTGGTGGTCAAGGCGGCGCCGCTGGTGATGATGGGGGCAGGGCTCAGCCTCGCCTATCGGGCGAACATCTGGAACATCGGGACCGAGGGCCAGTTCACGCTCGGTGCCATCTGCGGCGGCGGTGTCGCGCTGTTGCTGCCGGAGGCGCCGGCCTGGGTGGTGTTCCCGGCGATGCTGGCTGGCGGCGCGCTGGGCGGCATGGCGGCTGGCGGCCTGGTCGCTTGGCTGCGCGTGCGCTTCAACGCCAACGAGATCCTGACCAGCCTCATGCTGGCCTACATCATGCAGTATTTGCTGGTCTATCTGGTGACCGGCCCCTGGCGGGACCCGATGGGCTTCGGCTTTCCGCAGACGGCGATGTTCTCCGACGATGCGGCGGCGCCGAAGCTGATCGAGGACAGCAACGTGCATGTGGGCGTGCTGCTGGCGCCGCTGCTGGCGCTCGCATTGTGGGTGGTGCTGGAACGGAGCGTGCTGGGCTTCCAGTTCCGGGTGCTGGGCCAGGCACCGCGGGCGGCGCGGTTCGCCGGGTTCTCGGAGCCGCGGCTGGTCTGGATCGCGATGCTGGTGAGCGGGGGGCTGGCCGGCTTGGCTGGGCTGCTGGAGGTCTCGGGGACGATGGGGCAGCTCACGACGACGATCTCGCCGGGCTACGGCTTCGCAGCGATCATCGTCGCGTTCCTGGGGCGGTTGAACCCGTTGGGCGCGATCCCGGCCGGGCTGCTGCTGGCGCTGTCGTACCTGGGCGGCGATGCGGCACAGATCAACCTCGGCCTGCCGAACGCTGTGACGGGCATCTTCCAGGGCATCCTGCTGTTCTGCCTGCTCGGGTGCGACGTGCTGCTGCTTTACCGGCCGCGGTGGCGTGCCGCGAAGCCGGTGGCGGTGCGAGCATGAGCGGCATGCTGGTGCCCCTCCTAGTGAGCGTGATCGCGGCATCCACGCCGCTCCTGCTGGCCGCGACCGGGGAGCTGGTGGTGGAGCGGGCAGGGGTGCTGAACCTGGGTGTCGAGGGCATGATGCTCGCCGGGGCCATCGCCGCGTTCATGGTGGCGCATGAGACAGGGTCGACGTCGCTGGCGTTGCTCGCGGCGCTGGGGGCGGGGCTCGGGCTGTCGCTGCTGTTCGCGGTGATCTCGCTGACCTTGCAAGCCAATCAGACGGCGACCGGGCTTGCCTTGACGATCTTCGGGCGAGGCGCCAGCGCGCTGGTCGGCGCCGGCTATGTCGGCATCGCGGCGCCCACTCTGCCGAAGCTGGCGATCCCCGGCCTATCGGACGTGCCGATCGTGGGCCCGGTGCTGTTCGGGCATGACGCGCTGGTCTACTTCGCGCTGGCGTGCCTGGCCGTGGTCGGCTGGACCATCCGGCGCACGCATGTCGGCCTGGTGCTGCGCGCGGTAGGCGACCAGCATGATGCGGCGCACGTGCTGGGCTACAAGGTGATCGCGATCCGGTACGGGGCGGTGATGTTCGGCGGCGCCCTGGCCGGGCTCGCGGGGGCGTACATGTCGCTGTCCTACACGCCGCTCTGGGCGCAGGACATGACGGCGGGGCGGGGCTGGGTGGCGGTCGCGCTGGTGACGTTCTCCGCCTGGCGCCCGTTCTGGCTCCTGATCGGCGCCTGGTTCTTCGGCGCGCTGATGTATCTGTCGCTGTACGTGCAGGCGCTCGGCGTGCCGGTTCCGTCGGCGCTGCTATCGGCGTTGCCGTATATTGGGACGATCGTCGTGCTGGTGCTGATCTCCCGCGACCGCCGCCGCATCCGCCTGAACCGCCCGGCGATGCTGGGGCGGGCGTTCCAGGGCGCGAAGTAGGGCGTCAGGAGCCGCGATAGGTGCTGTAGCCGTAGGGGCTGAGCAGGAGCGGGATGTGCACGTGCGCGTCGCCGGGGCGGGTGACGAAGCGGAGGGTGACGCGGTCGTAGAAGCCGGGGTCGGGCAGGGATCGGCCGTGGCGCCAGGTGGCGACGTCGAAGGTGAGCTCGTAGGCGCCGGGCGGGAAGGCGTCGCCGGCGAGCAGGGGCGCGTCGCATCGGCCGTCATCGTTGGTGCTGCGCTGGGCCAGGATGCGGCCGTCCCGCGCAAGGCTCAGCGCCAACCCGGCGGCGGGGCGGCCGGTCGCGGTATCGAGCACATGGACCGTGAGGCGGCGTTCGGCGTCGTCAGTCATGCACCCGGTCCTCGAGCCGATACTGCGCGATCTGGTCGACCTGGGCGAGGGCGGCCGCCATCTCTTCCTCGGGCGTGTTGCCCATGCGCTGTGCGAGCGCGGCGCGGATGGCGGCGCGGTCGCGCTGCCCGCGGACGGCGATGATGAAGGGGATGCCGAAGCGGGCGCGATAGGCGGCGTTCTCGGCCGCGAAGGCGGCCGCCTCGGCGTCGTCGAGCCGGTCGAGCCCGAGCGCGGTCTGTTCCGCCGCCGAAGCGGCCGTAAGCGGTGCCGTGGTGGCGAGGTCCGGATGGGCGCGCAGCAGCGCCGTTCGGCGCTCGACCGGCTGCGCCGCCACGGCGGCAGCCATGGCCGCGCCAAGTGCCGCCACGCTGGCGAATGGCCGTTGTGCCAGCACCGCCTCGGCGACCCACGGCGCATGCTCGTAGATGCTCCCGAACGCGGCGACGAACGACGGCGGGTCGAGCGTGTTGGCGGCTGAAAGTGAGATGGGTGCGGACACGCGCGAAGCATGGCCCAGGGCGGTCACGCGGGCAACGCGGCCACGAGCGACATAATGCATATTATGGAAAGAGACGGATGTTCCAGCATCGCTAAGTCAGCCAGGCACATCCAGGATCAGACCGTCGTAGCCCGCCTCGATGCCCGGTGGCATGTGCCGCTGCAGCCAGGACCAGTCGATGTCGAAGCCCATATGCGTCAACACGGTCCGGCGCGGCTTGAGCCGTTCGGTCCAGGCGATCACCTGGTCGAGGTTGGCGTGCGTGGTGTGCGCGCGGCGTTGGAAGCAGTCGACGACCCAGGTGTCGACGCCCTCCAGCAAGGCCAGCGCCGTCTCGTCCAGCGTGACGACATCGGTCGAGTAGCCGAAGCCGCCGGCGCGGAAGCCGACCGTCGAGAGATAGCCGTGGTCCTGTTCGAACAGGCGCAGCCGAAGCCCGAGCACGTCGATCGTGTCGCCGAACGCGACCGTGTGCGGCACCATCACCGGGCGGAAGAAGTGCGGCGGCTGCCAGGGCTTGAACGCGTATTCGAACCTGCCTTCGAGTTCGGTAAGGGTACGCTCGGTTGCGTAGGCGTCGATCGGGCGGCCGACCAGGCGATTGAGGATGCGGACGTCATCCAGCCCGAGCACGTGGTCGGCATGGGCGTGGGTGAACAGGACGGCGTCGATCGTGCCGATCCCGGTCGCGAGCAGTTGCTGCCGCAAGTCCGGCCCGGTATCGACCAGCAGCCGTCCCTCCGGCCCCTCGACCACGATGCTGGAGCGCGTGCGCCGGTTGCGGCTGTCGTTCGGGTCGCAGGCACCCCAATCTCCGAAGCCGTCGGCGCCGCCGATCTGTGGCACGCCGGCCGAGCCGCCGCAGCCCAGCATCACGACGCGCATCACGCCGCGGCGGCCTTTTCGAACAGGCGCCGGAAGTTCGCCGTAGTGAGGTCGGCGAGCACGGCCGGGTCGAGCCCCCTCACCTCCGCCAGGACGGCGGCGGTCTTGGCGACGTAGGCGGGCTCGTTGCGCTTGCCGCGGAACGGTGCCGGCGCGAGGTACGGGGCGTCGGTCTCGACCAGCAGGCGGTCGGCCGGCAGGTCGGCCGCGATCGCGCGCAGCTCCGTGCTTTTCGGGAAGGTCAGGATGCCGGAGAAGCTGACGCATCCACCGAGCGCGATCGCAGTCTCCGCCAGGGCGCGGCCGGAGCTGAAGCAATGTAAGAGGATGGGGTAAGGACCCCCGCGATCCCATTCGTCTTGCAGGATCGCCGCGATGTCTGCATCGGCGTCCCGGGCGTGGATCACCAGGGGGAGCTGCGCCAGCTGCGCCGCCCGGATGTGCGCGCGGAAGCTCTCTTGCTGCACCGGCCGCGGCGCCTTGTCGTAGAAGTAGTCGAGGCCGCTCTCGCCGATGCCGATCACCCTTCGGTGCCGCGTCATGCCGGCGAGCGTCTCGGGCGTGGGCACCGGCTCCTCGGCGGCATTGTGCGGATGGACGCCCACGGTGCACCACACGTTCGGCAGCTTCGCCGTGAGTTCGAGCAGGCTGCGGGCCTGGCCGAGCCGGGTGGAGATGGACACCATCTCGCCCACCCCGGCCTCCGCAGCCCGGGCGACGAGGCCCGCGCGCTCCTCGGCCGGGAACATGTCGAGGTGACAGTGCGAATCGATCAACATCAGCAGTTCAGGCGACGGCTTCGACGTAGCGCGGGAACACGCCAGAGGGTGCGGGCAGGGTAATTCCACCCGGCAAGGCGCGCGTCAGGCTGGCAAGGTCGCGCTGGTCGGGCGGGACGCCGAGCTGGTCGAGCATCGCCGCCATGCTGCCGGGCATCACCGGCTGCAGCACGGTCGCCACGGGCCGGAGCACATCCACCAGCACACGCAGCACGGCCGCCATCCGCGCCGGGTCGGTCTTGCGCAACGCCCACGGCGCCTGCCTGTCGATGTAGCTATTGGCGGCCCGGATCACGCGCCAGACCTCCTCGATCGCGTCGCCGAGGGCCAGTCGGTCCATCAGCGGACGCAGCGCGGCCGGGAGCGCACCGGCCGCGGCCAGGAGTGCCGCGTCGTCCTCCGTCGATGGCCCGGCCTCGGGGAGGACACCGCCGAGGTTCTTGGCCACCTGGGACAGGGTCCGTTGCGCCAGGTTGCCAAGGTCGTTCGCCAACTCACTGTTCATGCGGCGGATCAATGCGGCGTCGCTGAAGTCGCCGTCATTGCCAAGCGGCACCTCACGCAGCAGGAAGAAGCGCAGCGGATCGAGGCCGTAGCGCGCCACCAGGTCACCGGGAGCGGTCACATTGCCCAGCGACTTGCTCATCTTCTCGCCGTGGACGGTCCACCACCCGGTCGCGAACACGGCATGGGGCGGAGCCATGCCGGCCGCCATCAGGAACGCGGGCCAATACACCGCGTGGAAGCGGATGATGTCCTTGCCGACCAGGTGCACGGTCGCGGGCCAAAACCGCCACAGGTCGGCCGTCTCGTCCGGATAGCCCAGCGCGGTCAGGTAGTTGGTGAGCGCGTCGAGCCAGACATACATGACGTGGGCCGGGTCGTTCGGCACCGGCACGCCCCAGCGGAAGCTGGTGCGGCTGACGGACAGGTCATTGAGCCCGCCGCGGACGAAGCTCATGACCTCGTTGCGGCGCCCGGCGGGCATGACGGTCTCGGGCACGCTCTCATACAAAGCGAGCAGACGGTCCTGCCAGGCCGACAGCCGGAAGAAGTAGGACGGCTCGGTCACCCACTCGACCGGCGCGCCCGTGGCCGGGGCGTAGCGCGTGCCGTCCGGATCGAGCGCGGTCTCATCCTCGTTGTAGAACGCCTCGTCGCGGACGGCATACCAGCCTTCATACTGGCCGAGGTAGATCTCCCCGCGCTCGACCAGGCGCAGCCACAGTGCCTGGCAGGCGGCGTAGTGGCGCGGCTCGGTCGTGCGGATGAACTGGTCGTTCGACAAGCCCATCAGCGGGCCCATCGCGCGGAACTCGGCCGACACCTGGTCCGTGAACGCCTGCGGGTCGAGCCCGGCATCCCGCGCCGCCTTCTCCACCTTCTGCCCGTGCTCGTCCGTCCCGGTCAGGAACAGGACGTCGAACCCATCCAGGCGCTTCCAGCGCGCGACGACGTCTGCCGCGACCGAGGTGCTGGCGTGCCCGATATGCGGCGCACCGTTCACATAGAAGATCGGGGTCGTCACGTAATACGTTGGCTTCATGGTCGGCTCAGCAGCTCCAACCCGGAGATGACGGCGGATCGCTGGTCCAGGTTGAACCGCTCCGTCTCCATCTTCAGGCGGCCCAGCGCGTGCCACACTTCGCTCCATTCCGCCAGGGGCGCGGCCTCGCTCGCCGGCGCCGAACGTGCCGCCGTGCGAACCAACTGCCCCAGCCCAGCCTGGAGCAGCGTCATGAACGTGCCGAAGCCGGTGTCCGTCTTCGTCGCGCGGTCCGCGACGTCGTGCATCCGCGCCATCCCGATCCGCGGCAGCTCGGCCAGCACCTGGTCAACCAGGGCCGACACCGCAAGCGACCCCTCCCCGGCCAGCATCACCGCCCGGCCCGGCGAGCCCTCGGCGATCGCGCCCAGCCGCCCGCGCTCCTCCTCGTCCATCTCCGGCAGCAGCGGGGCCAATGCAGCCGCCATCGCGTCAGGCGGCAACGGGGCGAGCTGCACGCGGCGGCACCGGCTGCGGATCGTCGGCAGCAGGCGCCCGGGCGCGTCGGCGGTCAGGAACAGGATGCCTCGTCGGGACGGCTCCTCCAGGACCTTCAGTAGCGCGTTGGCGGCGTTCGGGTTCATATCCTCCGCCCCGTCAATGACCACCACGCGCCACCCAGCCTCTGCCGCCGTCAGGTGCATGAAGGCGCCGATCGCCCGGGTCTGCTCGACCGCGATCACCGACTTCAGCTTCTTCGTCTTCTCGTTCAGTTCGAGACCGATCGACAGCACGTCCGCATGGCTGCCAGCGGCGATGCGGCGGAACACGGGGTTGGCCGGGTCGTTCGGCCGCGACGGCGACAGCAGCCGGCGCGCCAGCCGCCAGGCCAGTGTCGCCTTGCCGACGCCGGCCGGCCCGGTCAACAGCCAGGCATGGTGCATCCGCCCCGCCGCGACCGCGTCCTCGAACGTCGCCTCCGCCGCCTCGTGGCCGAACAGTGCCGGATTGGCCCGTGGCTCAAGCATGCAGGCACGCATCCAGGACCGCACCCAGGACCGCGGCGTGCACAAACTCTGGCTCACCATTCCCGTCGATCAGCCGGCACCGCTCCGGGTTCGCCGCCGCGATCTCGGCGAACCCGGCCGCCACGCGCGCGTGGAACGCCGCATCCTCCCGCTCATACCGGTCCAGTCCCTGATGCCGGCCTGC
This sequence comes from Acetobacteraceae bacterium, assembly GCA_965213855.1. Classification (GTDB taxonomy): domain Bacteria; phylum Pseudomonadota; class Alphaproteobacteria; order Acetobacterales; family Acetobacteraceae; genus JBBROS01. The sequence goes on from CBDCAA010000008.1 coordinate 871,040, forward strand.
CATCCGAGCCGCCGCGGCCGCGGGACTGACGGCCAGCACCAGCGTCAGATCCGGCAGGCGCGGCAGCAGGCGGGTGAGCCCGTCGATCAAACCCCGGTCCGCCCCCTGACCGAATCCCTGGTAGGCCATGGTGCTGTCCGCGAACCGGTCGCAGACGACGGTCATGCCGGCCGCGAGCGCCGGCACCACCGTCCGGGCCAGATGCTCCGCCCGCGCGGCGAAGTGCAGATGGGTCTCAGCCGCCGCCGACCAGCGCTGCACGCCGCCCAGCAGCATCGCCCGCAGCGCTTCCGCGCCCGGCGATCCGCCCGGCTCCCGCGTCAGCAGCACGGGCTGCCCGGCGCAGGCCAGTGCCCGGGCCAGCAGCCGTGCCTGCGTGCTCTTGCCCGCCCCCTCGCCCCCTTCGAGCGTGATGAACCGCCCGGACCCCGTCGCCCTCACCCGCCGGTGACGTAGCGCGACAATACCGCGACCGCCCGGCCGGGCAGGCCCAGTCGGTCCACGTCGGCCCCGGCCAGCAACGGCATCTCCATCGACGGCACGCCCTGGCCCGACACGGTCAGCTTGCCCAGCATATCGCCGCGGCTGATCGGCGCCGGCACCGGGCTCGGGTATTCGATCGCGATCCGCGCGCTCTTGCGCCAGCCCCGCGGCATCGTCATCACCACGTCGCGCCCACCGACCAGCGGCACGGTCTGGTGATTGCCAAGCCAAACCTTCGCGTTCTCCACCGTGTCGCCGGCGGTAAACAGGGTCACGTTCTCGAACTCGCTGAACGACCATTCGAGCAGGCGCTCGCTCTCCTCGGCGCGCTGGTGCATCGATGTCATGCCGTTCGCGACCACGATCACGCGGCGCCCGGCCCGCTGCGCGCTCGCGACCAGCCCGAACCCGCCCTCGTCCGTGTGACCTGTCTTCAGCCCGTCCGCCAGGCCTTTCTGGACCAGGGGATTGCGGTTCTGCTGGAGGATGTTGTTGTAAGTGTATGATTTTACGTTGTCGTATTTGTAGTATTCCGGGAAGTCCGTGATCAGTCGGCGGGCGATGGTGGCGATGTCGCGGCACGACATGCGCTGTGCCGGGTCGGGCCAGCCGGTGCAGTTGCGGAAGCTCGCGGCCTGCAGCCCGAACTCCTTCGCCTTCGCGTTCATCTGCTCGACGAACTCGTTTTCGGACCCGGCGATCGCTTCGGCCAGCACGATGCAGGCGTCGTTGCCCGACTGCACGATCATACCCAGGATCAGGTTCTCGACGCTGACGGAGCCGTTCAGGGGCACGAACATCTTCGACCCCTGCATGCGCCAGGCCTTTTCGCTGACGGGCAGTTGCTGGTCGAGCGTCAGCCGCCCGGCCTTGAGCTGGCTGTAGACGAGGTAGGCCGTCATCAGCTTCGTCATGGACGATGGCGGCATCGCCGCATCGCCGTCCTTGTTGAGCAACTGGGCGCCGGTGTTGAAATCGACGATCAGCGCCCACTTCGCCGCGCTGTCGATCGGGCCGAGCGGAGTCTCGGCCGGGCTGCCGACCGGCACGGGCGGGGTGGGGCTGGAACCGCGGTGCGGTCGCCTGCCGGCCTGGGCCAACGCGGGCGAGGCCCAGGCGGCAGGAGCGGCGGCCAGCAACAGGCGGCGGTTCAGAACCATGCAACGACTCCGATCATTCGACCACGATCCGCGCATCCGATACCCCTGCGCGCAACGCCTGGTCCAGCGCCATATCGGCGGCCACGACACCCTGGAACGGCCCGGCAACGACCGAGTAGCGGTCCGACCGCCCCTCCCGCTCATGCGCCACGTGCGCGCCGATCCCCGACAGTTGCGCCGCGACCTGGCGCGCATACTCCATCCGCCCGAAGGTCCCGGCCCGGATCAGCAGTTCCGTGGGCGCCACAGGCACGCGCAGGACCGTCTCGGGCAGCCGCTCCGGCACGAACGCGGCGCCGGCCGGGTCGCCGATCGTCGCCGCCTGCGCGCCGGCGACGCGCGGCCCGCGTGCGGACTGGCCCACCCCCGGCGGCGGCGCCAGGGCCTCGGCCGTCACAACCCCGCGCGGCGCGGCGCTCACGGCCAGAGTCGGACCGCCCCGAAGCGCATCACGCACCGCCTCGCTCATGCCCTCGTCCACCTCGACCCGCACCGGTGCGGCCGCCCCGGGCGCGACGCCCAGCAATTCGCCAACCCGGCGCGACAGGCCGATCAGCCGCCCCGGCCGCCCCGGCCCGCGGTCGTTGACCCGCAATTGCACCTGCAGCCCGTTGTCGAGGTTCGTGACCCGGGCGATCGCCGGAAGCTGCAAGGTCGGGTGCGCGGCCACGAGCGCCGACGGATCGAATGCTTCTCCGTCGGCGGTTTGCCCGCGCCGGTCGGGCAAGATCGCGGCGAGACCGGTCGCCACGTAGTGGAAGTCCTCACGTGGGTAGAACCAGACGCCACCAGCCTGGTAGCTGGCGCCGACGACGTAATGCGGAGCCGGGGGCACGGCAGGAGCGCGGCGCAGACACCCGGCGGCCGCCGTCGCGACTAGCGCCATCGCCAGCGCTCGGGCGGCGAACGGTCGAGCCGCGCGCAATCGGGCCTCGAGCAAGCCGGGACGCATCAGCCCGCAGCGTCGCCCAGCAGACCGACGGCGATGGCGTAGAAGTCCGACGGGTTATAGCGCCGGATCGCCCCGAAATTCGCATAGACCATGTAGCCCTGGCCCGGCTCCGCGCCGTCCGGCAGCACCAGCCCGCCCACCGGGTCCGGCCGGCTGAACGCGGCGCCGTCGTCGCGCGTGACGCCCAGGCGCGTCCACTCGCCCAATGTGCGCCGGTTCTCACGCCCGGCCGCGGCCGGGTTGAAGTTCGGTGGCACGCGCACCGGTTGCCCCCAGGGCTCGCCTCGGCGCCACCCGCTTTTCGCAAGGTAGTTGCCGATCGAGCCGAACACGTCCGCCCGGCTGTCCCAGATGTCGCGGCGGCCGTCGCCGTCGAAGTCCACCGCATATTGCAGGTAGCTGCTGGGCATGAACTGCGGCTGCCCCATAGCGCCGGCATAGCCGCTGGTCGCCTTGGCGGGCGGCACGTCGCCCGCGTCCAGGATGCGCAGCGCGTTCATCAGCTCCTTGCGGAAATAGCTGGCCCGGCGCCCCTCCCAGGCCAGCGTGGAGAGCGCCTCGACCAACCGGTAGTTGCCCTTGTTGACGCCGAACGCGCTCTCGATCCCCCAGATGCCGAGGATGATGCGCGCGCTGACGCCGTAGGTCGCCTCCGCCCGCTCGAGCAGCGGCCGCTCCTGTTGGAAGTTGTCCCGCGCGGCCTGCAGCCGTGCGGGCGGAAGCACGCGGGAAAGGTATTGCGGCCAGGTCAGCGTGAACTCCGGCTGCTTCCGGTCCAGTTCGATGATGTGCTGATTGGGCCCTATGCCGGCGAACGCCGCCGCCAAGGTCGCGTCGCGGATGCCGGCCCGCCGCGCCTCCGCCTTCACTCCGGCGACGAACGCCTCGAATCGCTCCTCCCCCTGCGCCCAGGCCGGCCTCGCCATCGTGGCGGCCGCACCAGCCGCACCCATCAGACTCGTCCGTCGTGTCATCATCCCGCCGATGTGCCACACCCTGCCCCACCCAACAACGTCGCCCGCCCCAGCGACGCCGAGCCTTGGCCTACGGTGTGAAATCAGCCAACGTCGTGTCCAAAGGATAGGGAAACGTCGCGATGGGGATCACCCACGAGCTGTCGGCCTTCACCGCCGCGATTCGGCTTCCCGCGTTGCCGCCTGAGCTCGTCGCCCGCGCCCGCCTGCTGCTGCTCGACCTGGCTGGCAACATCGTCCGCGCCCGGCATGACGCCGAGAGCACGCCCGCCCTGCTTGCCGCCACCCGCGCCCTGGGCCTCGCCGCAGGCAACAGCGCCGTCTTCGGCGATACCGCGCGCTATACCCCGGCCGGCGCCGCCTTCCTCAACGGCGCGCTCGCCCATTCGCTCGACTTCGACGACACCCATGCCGAGGCGTCGCTGCACCCCGGGGCACCGGTCATTCCGGCCGCGCTTGCCGCAGGCGAGATGGTGGGCGCATCCGGCGCCGACGTGCTGGCGGCGATCGTCGCCGGGTATGAGGTGACGTGCCGGGTCGCTCTCGCATTACCAGCGGGCGCGCACTATCAGCGCGGCTTCCACCCGACGGCGACGTGCGGAGCGTTCGGCGCCGCTGCGGCGGCCGCGCGCGTGCTTGGGCTGGACGCTGCGGCCGTCGCCGACGCGCTCGGTATCGCGCTCAGCCAGTCGGCCGGCAGCCTGCAGTTCCTTGCCAATGGCGCCTGGACCAAGCGGTTCCAAGTCGGGTGGTCCGCGATGGCCGGGCTTGCCGCCGCCACCTTGGCCCGCGAAGGGTTCAAGGGCGCCGCCGACGCGCTCGAGGGCAAGCAGGGCTTCCTCCGCGCCTACGCCCCAGACCCGGTCCCGGCGCGCGCCATCCAGGGCCTTGGCACCGAGTGGGAGCTGATGCGGACGGCGCTGAAACCCTATCCCTCCTGCCGCTATGGCCATGCCGGTATCGATGCAGCACTCGCCCTGCGGTCCGATCTGACCCTGCGGCCCGAGGAGATCGACCACGTGACGCTCGGCCTGCCGCAAAGCGGCATGCTTCTGGTCGGCGCACCCGCCGACAAGAAGTCCGATCCGCGCAACATCGTCGACGGCCAGTTCAGCGGGCCGTTCGTCATCGCCGTGGCGCTCGTCACCGGCAAGATGGGTTGGGACAGCTATGCCCTGCTCGATGACCCGGTCGTCCGCGCGATGCTGCCGCGGATCGTCTGCCAACCCGACGCCGACGCGCAGGCTGCGTTCCCCGAGAACATGGCCGCCAAGCTTACGCTCTATGCAAGAGGGCAAACGCACGTCCGAATGGTGATTGTGCCGAAAGGGGAACCGGACAATTTCCTGGCCGATAGCGAGGTGCGTGCCAAGTTCTCGGATCTCGCCACGCCTGTGCTCGGGACCGATCGCACGGCGACACTGGCAGACGCACTACTCGCAATCGATCGTGCAGCCAACCTCGGCAGCATCATGCGGCACGTAGCCCCATCGGTCGGAGCACGCCTGGCTGGCAATTAACGTGTATTCACACCCATGGCGTGTAGGACGGAGGTCTTAAACCGCAATTAGACGGTCTGAACGACCGTTTCGGTCGGCTCGCCCCGGGCGGCCTTCGCGGCGAACTGGGCGGAAAGCTCGTATGCGTCGGCCAGGAGCGTCAGGCGTGCGGTATCCGGCAGCTTCCGGAACGCGGTCAGCAGCAACGTTTCCTCGTTCGACGGGTCCGCAACGGTGGCCGCGTCGGTCTCGAGCAGCGTGCCGACCTGCACGCCCAGCGCCTGCGCCAACTTGATCAGCCGGGAGGTTTCGGGGAAACAAGTGCCCCAAATCCACGCGTGGACAGCCACCCTGGACACGTCCATCGTCCGCGCAAGGCTGGCCTGGGTAATTCCGCGCTCGCTCATGATGCGGGCGAGATTGTGCCGGAAGCGATCCCGCGACGGATCGGATCGACCCTTCGTCTCGTTCGGCCATCCCTGCAAGGCCAATGACTGCCGGTCCACCATGGCGAGCTCCTCAACTGCACACTTTGTCCGGGCAAGTCATTCCGCACTCGCCAAGATATCACTCTTCTCACCCAAATATCACGATGGCGGCAACATTCAAACGTTAATCTGCCGATCATGTCCGTTTTCAGATTGAACCGTAACCGGAACAAAATTGCTAGCGCTCAGAGGTGTGGCGCTCGGTCCGCTCAGGCCTATTCCGCTGCGCGAGCGACGGGCGTGTCGACCGTGGCGATCGAGCTCAGGAAGCCTTCGAACGCCAGCAATAGCCACAACGGCACTGCGTGGTCGGACCGCCCCTGCTCGTGACGGTCGATCATGCGGCCTACGGCGGCGCGGTCGAACAAGCCGCTATCCTGCATCGGCCCGCCGAGCAGCCGTTCCCGCAACAGCCCCGCCCGGTCACGGAAGAGGCCCGACAACGATGTCGCGAACCCCTGCTTCCGCCGATGCAAAATCTCGCTGGGGACCTTCCCCTCCAGCGCCTTCTTCAGCAGCCACTTGCCGTCCTGGCCGCGCAGCTTCAACGCCGGCGGCAACGACATGCCCCAGGCCAACAGGTTGTGATCCAGGAACGGCGCCCGGACTTCCAGCGAATGCGCCATGCTGGTGCGGTCGACCTTCGTCAGGATATCGCCGACCAGATAGGTGTTCACGTCGACGTATTGCGCCTGCAACAGCGTGTCGTCGGTGTCGCAGGCCTGCATCAGATCGACGATGCGAGCCGCCGGGTCATGCCCGTCGAGCTGGGCGCGCAGCGGCCCCGAGAACAACGCCCGCCGCTGCTCGTGATGCACCTTGGCGACCGTGCGATAGTAGCCGAGCGCGCTGTCCAGGCTGATCTCGGTCAACGTGTGCTTGGCCCGCAGCCAGCGCGGCGCCCAGTCCATCTTCGGATAGGCCGCAGCCAACTGCCCCAGCACGCCGCGCCGAAGACCCGCCGGAACGTAGGACCGCACCGCTTCTGCCACTTGGTGCCAGCGGTAGCGGCGGTAGCCCGCGAACACTTCGTCCCCGCCATCGCCGGAGATCGCGACCGTGACGTGCCGCCGGGCCAGCGCACAGACCGTCTCGGTCGGGACTGACGAACTGTCGCCGAACGGCTCCCCGAACATCATCGCCTGCATCCGTGCGGCCGCGAAATAGTCGGCCACCGGCGCCTGGTCCACATGCTGGTGCGTGCCGTATCGCTCGGCCATCAGGCGCGCGAGCGGAGTCTCGTCCTCCCCGCCCGCGAAACCGATCGTGAACGTCTCGAGCGGGTCAGCCATCAGCCCGGCCGCCGTCGCCACCACTGCGCTGCTGTCCACCCCGCCCGACAGGAACGCGCCCAGCGGCACGTCGGCCACCAGGCGCAGGCGGGTCGCTGCCGTCAGATGCGCGGTCAGCCCTGCCAGCGCCTCCCCCTCATCCATCGCCCGTGTCTTGGTGGGCGCGGACCAGTAGCGGCGCGGCGCCTCGTGGCACCCCTCGCGCAGCATGAGGTAGTGCCCGGGTGGCAGCTTGTGGACGCCGTCGTAGATGGTGTGCGGGTCGGGCACGTAGCCGAACGCGAAGAAATCATCGACCGCCGCCGGCCCGATCCGGCGCGAGAGGCCCGGGACCTCCAGCATCGACCGCATCTCGGACCCGAACACCAGCGTGCCATCCGGCAGGCGCGCATAGTACAGGGGTTTCTTGCCAAGCCGGTCGCGCGCGAGGAACAGCGTCTTTTGCCGCCGGTCCCAGATCGCGAACGCGAACTGCCCGTTCAGGTGCTGCAGGCAATCCGGGCCCCAGCTCTCCCAGGCATGCACGATCGCCTCGGTGTCGCTGTGGTCGCTCCGGAACACGTGCCCAAGCGCCTGCAGCTTCGGCCACAACTCCGGAAAGTTGTAGATTTCGCCGTTGAACACGATGACGACCGACTCGTCCTCGTTCCACATCGGCTGGGCGCCGCCCGCGACGTCGACGATCGACAGGCGCCGGTGACCGAGGCCAACGCCAGCCTCGACATGGAACCCGTCCCCATCCGGCCCGCGATGGGCCAGCACGCCCGTCATGCGCGCGAGCAATCCACGGTCCACCGGATTGCCGTTCGGATGATAGATCCCGGCCAGGCCACACATGGTGCACTCTCCTCTCGGGGAAGCATGCCGCAGCGCCTCCGACCGCGCCAGGGCAACATCGGGACCACCTCGACACGCCCGGCCGACACGTGTGGCGCGCGCGGCACCGGTGTTGTAGCCACGATTTGTCACTATCCGGTTAGGACCAACTCGTGGACGGTCGTCCGGCCCCGTCTCCGCCTGCGCTTCTGCTCCACGCCTTCTCCACCTTCTCGGTGGGCGGCGTGCAGTCCCGATTCGCGACCCTTGCCAACCATTTCGGCCCCCGTTACCGCCATGCCATCGTCGCCATGGACGGCGACCTCGCCGCCCACGCGCGGCTCGATCCGGCACTCGATGTCGCCTATCCGTCGATCGACCTCCCGAAGGGCGACACGCCCGGCAACATCCGCCGCATCCGCGCGCTGCTGCGGTCGCTCCGGCCCACGGCGCTGCTCACCAGCAACTGGGGCACGATCGAATGGGCCATGGCCAACCGCGTCGCCCTGGTGCGGCACGTCCATGTCGAGGACGGGTTCGGCCCGGAAGAGCGCGACCGCCAGTTGCCGCGCCGTGCGGTAACGCGACGCCTAATGCTCGCCGGCCGCACGGTCGTCGTCCCGTCGCTCACCCTGCGCCGCATCGCCACCGAAACCTGGCGCCTGAACCCGGCGCGCCTGCGCTATCTGCCGAACGGCATCGACCTCGCCCGCTTCGGCGCCGGCCCTGCCGCCACCTGGCCCGGCGAGGGCCCGGTGATCGGCACCGTCGCCGGCCTGCGCGCGGAAAAGAACGTCGCGCGCCTGCTGCACGCCGTTGCCCGCCTGTCATCCCCTGCCCGCCTGGTCATCATCGGCGACGGGCCCGAACGCGCCGCGCTCGAGGCGCTCGCCCAATCCCTCGGCATCGCCGGCAGAACCACATGGGCTGGACAGCAGCCAGACCCGGCACCGCTGCTGCGCGGCATGGACATCTTCGCGATGTCGTCCGACACCGAGCAGATGCCCATCTCGCTGCTGGAGGCAATGGCCACCGCCCTCCCGGTCGCCGCGACCGACGTCGGCGACATCGCCGCCATCCTGCCTGCACCCCAGCAGCCCTACATCACCCCGTGCGACCCCGCCGCCCTCGGCGACGCGCTGGCCGCGCTCCTGGCCGACCCGGCTCTCCGCGCCTCCCTCGCGACCGCCAACCGCGCCCGCGCCGAAGCAGAATACGACCAGCAGCGCATGTTCGCCGGCTGGTCGGCCGTGTTCGACGGCTGACGCGCCGTCGAGCGTCCTGCTCGACCATTGGCCGTGTCGCAACCTTGGCCGGCCCTATGCCCGCCGGAACGGACGCCGACGCCACGTCAGGGTCGAGCCGACGGCGTAGTTCCACACCAGGCTCATCGCCGCACCCGCCAGCCCGGCTGCCCACCAGGACTGCCGGCCGGTGCCGATCACGAACGCAGAAATATTGAGCTGCGCCACGGCGCCGAACCCGCACACGACGGCGAAGATCAGGAACCCGCGCCATACCCGCGCGCCGCGCAGCCGGCGGTCGCGGAAGGTGAACTTGTTGTTCAGCCAAAAATTGCCGGCGATCGCAAACAGCGTTGCGAGCGCCTGCGCCGGCTCGAACCCCAGCCCCACCTGCAGCCCGGCCCGCAGCACGAGCAGGTGCGCCAGCAGCCCGATCGCGCCCACGACAGCGAACAGCAGGAACCGCACCGGCACGAAATGGCCGAGCGCCTTGTCCGCCAGCAGCATGCCGAAGTCGAGCAGCACCCCGGCATCGAGCTTGCTCTCGCCCGCAAGCCGGGTGCGGAACCGGAACGGCAGCTCCGTCACCCGCGGCCGCTCCGGCAACGATGCCAGCACGTCGAGCAGGATCTTGAACCCGATTGCCGACAAGTGGGGCAGGGCCTGAAGGAACACCGCCCGCGGCAGCATGAAGAACCCACTCATCGGGTCCGCGACCGGCACTCGCAGCAGCACCTGGCCAAGCCGGGTCGCAACGCCGGACATCCCCGCCCGGGTCTTGTCCCAGTCGCCCAGCCCGCCGCCGGGCACGTAACGGCTGCCGATCACGATGTCCGCCCCGTTCGCGCGCAGCACGTCCAGCATCTGCGGCAGCAAGGCCTCGTCGTGCTGCAGGTCGCCGTCCATCGCCGCCACGTAGGTCGCGAGACTGGACTGCGCGCCCTCGATGAACGCCGAGGCGAGGCCACGGCGGCCGAACCGGTGCAGCAGGCGGACCCGCTGGTCCACCTGGCCGATCGCGGCGATCGCCTCGCGCGTGCCGTCCATCGACCCGTCATCGACGAACACGACCTCCCACGCGATGCCCGTCAATGTCGCACGCAGCCGGTCGACGACCGCGGCGACGTTGCCCTGCTCGTTCAGCACGGGGATCACGACGCACAGTTCCGGCGCCGGCAGCGCGCGCGAGTCATCCGGGATGGAGAGTTGGGGCTGGTCGAGCACGTCGCCGGGTCCTGCAGGGGTCGCCAGTATGCCCGGTTCGCCCGGGCCCGAACACCTCGGCCTGCGGCCCGCCGCGTCAGTGTTTGTCGCGCTCCGGCTCCGCACCGCTCGACAGCGGCGGCCCGCCGCCGAATAGTGCGGCATGGACGCGACGACGCAGCCCGTGAGCTGGGCGACAGACGGGTACGTGGCGACGATCACGATGAACGACCCGCGCCGGCGCAACGCGCTCGGCCCGGCCATGCTGTCCGGTCTCATGCAGGCCCTCGCGTCCGCCCAGGCTGCCCGCGCCCGGGCCGTCATCCTGCGCTCGGCGCCGGGCAATACGGTGTGGTGCGCCGGCTTCGACATTAACGAATTGGCGCCCGGCCGCGACCCGCTGGCCCAGGACGGACCGTTGCAGGCGCTGTTTGGCGCCGTGCAGGCCTGCCCGGCGCCCGTGATCGCCATGCTGGACGGCAGCGCCTGGGGCGGCGGCGTCGACCTCGCGCTCCGCTGCGACATCGTCATCGCCAGCCCCGCTTGCACGCTGGCCTTCACCCCCGCCCGGCTCGGACTACCCTACGATCCCGAGGGGCTGCTGAACGTCCTCCTTCGCGGCGGCATGGCGCTGGCGATGGAGATGTTCGCGACCGGCGACGCCATGCCGGCTGAGCGCGCGCTGGCCGCGGGGCTGGTGAACCATGTCCTGCCAGCCGACGCGCTCGACAAGTTCACCCGCGCGATGGCCGCCCGCATTGCCGCGAACGCCCCGCTCTCGGTCGGCAGCGCAAAGCAGCAGCTTCGGGCCCTGAACGCCGCCCTGCCCCTGCCGGCCGCAACGTTGCAACGCCTGCTGGAACAGCGGCAGGCTGCGCTGTCGAGCGAGGATTTCGCCGAAGGTCTCGAGTCGTTCCGCGCCAAGCGCCGTCCTGTCTTCGAAGGACGATAGCCCACGAGGCGTGACGGCCCTCGCTTCTACCCGGCCCCGCGTGGCCCCGCGCTGCCCACGGACACCATCACCAGCCCGTCCGTCGCCAGCCGCGCCGGATACACCGTGATGTCGCATTCCCCCACCAGCACCTTGCCCGTCGCCAAATCGTAGCTCCGCTCGTGCAGGGGGCACATGATGGTCGTGCCGCCCATCATCCCGTCCGCCAGCGGCCCGCCCAGATGCGGGCATTCCGCCTGGCACGCGTACACATGGTCCTGGTGGGTACGGAACACCGCGATGGTCCTGCCGCCCACCACGAAGTTCCGGCCCTCGCCGCGCGGGATTTGCGCCAGCGGCCCGATCGCGTGTTCGCTCCGGATCAGGGTCTCGCCCGGCACCTACGCCTCCACGGGGATCAGGGACGCGAATTGGTTCGCCGTCTTCGGCGCCTGCCCATCCGTCCAGGGGTCGCGATACGCGGCGATCGCTGCCTCCACCGCCGCATCGAACCGCTCGCCCCAGCCCTCGCTGTCGTCCACCACCACGGCGCGGATGCGCTCGATCCCCACCCGCGGCACCCACGTGTAGGTCCGTTCCTTATACTTGGCGTCCTCGCGGTAGAACTGCATGAACCGCCCGGCGATCCTCATTACCGCGTCCTCGCCCTCGACCGTCGCCAGCAGGTCCGCCTTGCGCACATGCGCGCCGCCCGCCCCGCCGACGATGATCTCCCATTTGTTGTCGCCCACTGCGACCACGCCCAAGTCCTTGATCAGCGCCTCGGAGCAGTTGCGCGGGCAACCGGCCGTCCCGAGCTTCATCTTGCCGGGGCTGTCCGAGAAGGCGCGGAACGTCTTCTCGATCCGCTGCGCCAGACCCATGCTGTCGCCCAGCCCGAACCGGCAGTAGTCGATCCCGATGCAGCTCTTGCAGGTGCGGTAGCTCTTGCCCCAGGCGTGCCCGGCCGGCATCCCGATATCGTGCCAGATGCCCGGCAGGTCCTCTTTCTTCACGCCGACTAGGTCAATCCGCTGGCCGCCGGTCATCTTCACCAGCGGCACGTTATACTTCAACGCCGCCTGCGCGATCCGCATCAGCTCGGCCGGCGTGCAGATCCCGCCCGCCATCTCCGGCACCACGGAGAACGTCCCGTCCTTCTGGATGTTGCCGTGGACGCGGTCGTTGATGAAGCGCGCGTCCCGCTCATCCTCGTATTCGCCGGGCCAGATCGTGTTCAACAGCGACGAGAGCGGGATCTTGCTCGCCGGGTCCTCGACCCCGTCGCAGAGCGCGGCGAACACCGACGAGACCGAGCGCAGCCCGTGCTCCTTTATGATCGCCACCAGCTCCTGCTTCCTCATCGGGATGCACGGCACGTAGTAGTGCACCGAGGGATCTTCCTCGATGGTGCCGCCAGCGAACCAGGCCACCACATCGCCGATCAGCCCCTTGCACGAGCCGCAGCCCTTGCCGGCCCGCGTCGCGTTCATGACTGCCGACAGCGTCTTGTGCCCGGCCGCCACGCTGGCGCCGATCGCCGCCTTGCTGACGCCGTTGCAGTTGCATATCTGCGCCTCGCCCGGCATCTCGTCCAAGGTCACCTGCTGCGGCGGCGCGCCCAGGTCGAACAGCAACGACAGCCGCTCGTCCGGCAGCTTGCTGTCGCGGTCGAACGCCTGCATCAGGAACGCGGCCTTGCTGATGTCGCCCATCAGGATGCCGCCCACCAGCCGCCCGTCCCGCACGATCAGCTTCTTGTAGGTCCCCTTCGCCGGCTCCTGGAACTGGATCACCTCGTCCCGCTCCTCCTTCGGCTGCGTGATCCCCATCGAGGCCAGCTCGACCCCCATCACCTTCAGCTTCGTCGCGAGCTTCGAGCCGTGATACGCCGCATCGCGGTTGGCGCCGGTCACGTGGTCGGCGAACACCTTCGTCTGGTCCCACAGCGGCGCCACCAGGCCATACACCATGCCCCGGTGCTGCGCGCATTCGCCGACGGAATAGACGTGCATGTCGTCGACCGAGCGCATGTGGTTGTCCACGACGATGGCGCGCTCCACCGTCAGCCCAGCGCTCCGTGCGATCTCGGCGTTCGGCCGGATCCCGGCCGCGATGCACAGCAGCTCGCACTCGAGCGACGTGCCGTCCTTGAACGTCAGCCCTTCCACCCGCTCGGCGCCCAGCACCTCGGTCGTCGACGTCCCGAGCAGGACCTTGACGCCCATCTTTTCCATGGCTGCCCGCAGCATGCCGCCGCCGATCGGGTCGGTTTGCTGTTCCATGAGCTGTTGGCCCAGGTGCACGACAGTCACGTCGCAGCCATGGTTCAACAGACCACGCGCCGCCTCCAGCCCCAGCAGGCCGCCGCCGATCACCGCCGCCTTCTTCCCCGGCCCAGCCGCTGCCACCATGCCGTTCGTATCGTCGATCGTGCGGAAGCCGAACGCGCCCGGCTTGAGGCTCTTGTCCTCCCGGTGCAGGCCGGGGATGGGCGGCATGAACGAACGCGAGCCCGTCGCGATCAGCAGGACGTCATACGGCTCCTTGACCCCGTTGGCGGCGGTGACGACCTTTGCATACCGGTCGATCCCCGTGACCGGGGAGCCCGCGTGCAGCGTGATGTCGTTCTCCGCATACCAGGCGAGCGGGTTGAGGAAGATCTCCTCGTAGCTCTGCTGCCCGCTCAGGATGTTCGACAGCATGATCCGGTTGTAGTTGCCGTACGGCTCATCGCCGAACATCACGATGTCGAACAGGTCGGCGCCGCCGCGCGACAGCACGTCCTCAACCGCCCGGGCCCCCGCCATGCCGTTGCCGACGACGACCAGCTTCTGCTTTGCCATTCTGGGAACGCTCCTCAAATCTCGAGCATGCCGACGTCGAGCACGATCTGCCCCGTGACACCCTCCGGCGCCGCGATGAAGATCTCGATCTTGCTCTCGGGCTCGATGTCCTCGACGACCGCCAGCGGCACGTGCACGGCTCCCTTGGCGCCGATCGGGAACATGCGCACTGCCTTGCCATCCTGGACGAAGCTGACGGCGACCAGCGCGTCGGCGGAGTTGCCTGCCCGCAGGTAGATCATCTGCATCCGCTTGTCGCTCGGCACCGTGTAGACGAGCTTGGCGTCGAGCAGCTTCGGGGCGGCGAGACCGGTCCCGCTGAAGGCGAACACGCCGTTGAGAAAGCGTGGGGTCGATTCCATGGCCATTCCTTATCGAAACAAAGTCATACTGGCCGGGTCCTATGCAGCAACCGTGCCCGCAGGCGCCGGGACCGCCGCCTCGTCGTCCGCGCTGGCCTCGGCCCGCTCGATATGGACGGCGCACACCTTGTACTCGGGGATGCCCGAGACCGGGTCGCGCAACACGCTCGTCAGCAAGTTGGCGCAACCCGCGCCGCCCCAATGGAACGGCATGAACACCGTGTCGAGCCGGATCGTCCGCGTCAGCCGCGCCCGGGCGACCGCGCTGCCGCGCCGCGACGTCACCCGCACCATATCCCCCTGCCCCACCCCGAGCGTTTTCGCCATATCGGCGTTGACCTCGCAGAACGCCTCCGGGTCGGCTGCATTCAACGACGCAACCCGCCTTGTCTGCGTGCCGGACTGGTATTGCGCCATGACCCGGCCCGTCGTCAGCACCAGCGGATAGTCCTGGTCCGGCTCCTCGGCCGTGGCGCGGTGGTCGACGCGATGGAACCTCGCGCGGCCGTTCGCCGTCGCGAACCGGTCGAGGAACGGGCGCGGCGTGCCGGGATGCCCCTCGCCCGGGCACGGCCAGAACACGCCGTCCTCGGCCGCGATCCGCTCCCACGTCACGCCGGAGTAGTCTGCCTGCCCGCCCGCGCTGGCCCGGCGCAACTCCTCGAAGTTCGCCCGCGGCGAGGCGTCGAAATAGGCGCCGCGTCCCAGCCGATCCGCCAGCTCCTTCAGGATCGCCGTGTCGGTCCGCACCCCGGCGAGCGGCTCCGCCATTTGGCGCCGCAGTAAGATCCGGCCTTCGAGGTTGGTCATCGTGCCCTCCTCCTCGGCCCACTGCGTGGTCGGCAGCACCACGTCGGCGATGGCGGCCGTCTCGGACAGGAAAGGGTCGCACACGACCAGCATGTCGAGCGCCAGCAGACGCTCCCGCAACTGCGCGACCGCCGGCGCGGAGACCAGCAGGTTGCAGCCCAGCACCAGCAACGCGCCGATCCCGTCCGCCGCCCCGCACCGGCCGAGCATGTCCATCGCCGGCACGCCCGGCCCCGGCAGGCTGGACGGATCGACGCCCCAGATGCCCGCGACATGCGCGCGGTCGGCCGCATTCGCGATCAGACGGTAGCCCGGCAGCTGGTCCGCCTTCTGGCCATGCTCCCGGCCGCCCTGGCCATTGCCCTGGCCCGTGAACGTGCCCCATCCCGAACGCTGCTTGCCGGCCTTGCCCAATGCCAGGGCAAGGTTGATGAACGCGAGCACGTTGTCGACGCCGTGGCTCTGCTGCTCGGGGCCCCGCCCCGTCATGATGAACGCGTGCTCCGCCTCGCCCAGCATGTGCGCCGCGGCCTCGATCTGCCGCGCCGGAACCCCAGTGATCCGCTCGGCCCGGTCCGGCCACCACGACGCGACCAGGCGCCGCACCGGGTCGAACCCCTCCGTGCGCGCGGCGATGAACGCCTCATCGATCAGCTTGTCCCGAACGGCCACGTGCAGCAGTCCGTTGGCCAGCGCCGTGTCCGTGCCCGGGACCGGTTGCAGGTGGAACGTCGCCGCCTGCGCCGTCGCGGTGCGGCGTGGGTCGGCGACGATCAGCCGGCCGCCGCGCGCCTGCTGCGCCTCGAAATACTGCATGATCGGCGGCATGGTCTCGGCCGGGTTGCTGCCGACGATCAGGATCGTGTCCGCGCCCGGGATGTCCTCCAGCGGGAACGGCAGCCCGCGATCCATCCCGAACGCCCGCAGCCCGGCCGCGGCGCCCGACGCCATGCAGAACCGGCCGTTGTAGTCGATATAGCGGGTCCCGAGCCCGATACGGGCGAACTTGCCCAGCATGTAAGCCTTCTCGTTCGTCAGCCCGCCGCCGCCGAACACGCCGACCCCGTCGGCGCCCGCCTTCGCCTGCGCGGCCCGAAACCCGTCCGCCACGCGGTCCAACGCTTCATCCCAGGTCGTCGCCCGCAACGGCCCCTGCTTGTGGTCGCGCACCATCGGCGTGGTCAGCCGATCGGCCGACTGCAGCGGCTCGGCCGACGTCCAACCCTTCTTGCACATACCACCGCGATTGGTCGGAAACTCTGCCGCAACCGAAATGACACGCCCCTGCCGCTCCGCATCCGGCTCGAGCCGCATGGCGCATTGCAGTGCACAATATGGGCAGTGCGAGTGAAGATTAGGCGATGAGCTCGCCGCCAACACCTGTGGGAGCAAGGACGTCACGCAGTTGGGTGGTGAAACATGGGCGCCTCTAAGCTGCCAGTCTCAAAGCAACCCCCATGCCAGCCAAGCCCAACCCCGGCCGGTTCAACCGGTGTGCAGCTCCTGCTCCACCACCCGCACCCACCACGCCGCACCCAGCGGGATGATCGCGTCGTTGAAGTCGAACTTCGGCGTGTGCAGTCCGGCCCCTTCCCCGTTGCCGATGAAGATGAACGCGCCTGGCTTGTCGTTCAGCATGAACGCGAAATCCTCGCCGCCCGTCACCGCGCCGGCGTTCGTCTCCACCCTGCCCTCACCCACCAGCGTCCGCGCCGCCTCGGCGGCCACCACCGTCTGCTCCGGATGGTTCACCAGCGGGATCGTGCCCCACGTGTTGCACGCCGTCGCCGTTGCGCCGTGCAGCGCGGCAAGCCCCTCCGCCAGCTCCACGATCCGGCGGTCCAGGATGGCTTGCGTCTCCGGCGTGAAGCAGCGCGCCGTGCCCGAGATCACCAGCTCGGCCGGCATCACGTTGACCGACTGCGCCGACCCGGCTGCGAGATGCCCCACCGAGATCACCGCCGTCTCGAGCGGCGGCACATTGCGCCCGACGATGGTCTGCAATCCCAGCACGAAGTGCGCCGCGACGACCGAGAGATCAGCGGCGAGATGGGGTGCCGCGCCGCCATGCCCGCCATTGCCGCGGAACGTCACATCGAACCGCGACGTGCCCGCCAGATAGGGGCCGGTCCGGATCGCGAACTGCCCCACCGGCAGGCCGGGCACATTGTGCATGCCATAGACCGCATCGACCGGAAACCGGTCGAACAGCCCGTCGGCCAGCATCTTCTTCGCACCCCCCCGCCCCTCCTCGGCCGGTTGGAAAATCAACTGAACCGTGCCGCCGAAATCCCGGGTCTCCGCCAAATGCCGCGCCGCGCCCAGCAGCATCGTCGTGTGCCCGTCATGCCCGCACGCATGCATCGTCCCGGGCACGGTCGAGGCGTAGGCCGCCCCGGTCGCCTCATGGATCGCCAACGCATCCATGTCCGCCCGCAGCCCGATCGCCCGCTGCCCCGGCAGCCGCCCATGGATCGTGCCCACGACCCCGGTCCCGCCCACGCCCTCCGTCACTTCCACGCCCCAGGCCCGCAGCCGCTCCGCCACCAGCGCCGCCGTCCGCACCTCCTCCAGCCCCATCTCCGGATGCGCATGGATATCCCGCCGGATTGCCGTCAGTTCGGGATGATAAGTGCCCAATCGGTCGAGTAGGACGTCAGCCATGCCGGCACCTCCGCGGAAAGCGCGATGCTGGCCTTATCGCCTGACCCGCGCAACAGTCTCAGGACGGCGCCCGCCGGCCCCAAGCGGCCGACGGACCCGAGACCATTGCGCCTCACCAATGTGGGCGTAACGTGCAGTATCGGGATCGATGACATGCACGCGCGCGACCAACGGGACTTGCTCGGCCTTCTGCATCGTCATCTGACGAAGCGGTTTGGATGCCACACTGCCATCCTCTATGGATCGCGGGCGCGTGGCGACTGGGACGTGGCGAGCGACATCGATGTCATCGCATTCCACGACGGGAGCCAGGCAGGCCAGGTCGCCCATCGTTGGCGAGGCCTTCACCTCGATCTGTTCCTCTATCCGACGGCCACTCCGCCGAGCCCGGACTGGCGTCGGCTCCAGGGCGGATCGGTCCTGTTCCAGCGTACCTCGACGGGGGATGAGGTGCTGTCCGCCGTGGAGGCGATGGTTGCGGCCGGACCCGAGCGCCTCAGTGACGATGAGGCAAGGACACGGCGCCTCTGGGCCGAGAAGATGCTTGCCCGTGCCGTGATGGGTGGCCCGGAGGGCGACTACCGCCGTCACTGGCTGTTGATGGCGCTACTGGAGGACTATTTCGCGCTTCGGGGCGAGTGGTATGTGGGACCGAAGCACAGCCTCGCACTTCTCGAACGGGAGCGGCCCCGAGACTTCGCGCTGCTCGGCTCGGCATTGAATCCTTGCGCGTCGATCGCAGACATACGCGCTGCCGTCAGGATGGTGACGGATCAACCGCCCGAACCGCCGGATCAGTCCCCCACCTGCATTTCGCCCAAGTAAGCCTGCCGGATGTCGTCGTTCTCGCGCAGCTCCGCGGACGTGCCCGACAGCACCACCTTGCCCGTCTGCAAAACATATGCGCGGTGCGCGATCGTCAGCGCCATCGCCGCGTTCTGCTCGACCATGAAGATCGTCGTGCCCTGCCGGTTGATCTCCTGGATGATGTCGAACACCTGCTCGACGAACAGCGGCGACAGCCCCATCGATGGCTCGTCCATGCAGATCAGCCGTGGCCGGCTCATCAGCGCCCGCCCGATCGCGACCATCTGCTGCTCGCCGCCCGAGAGCGTGCCGGCCAACTGCGTCCGCCGCTCCTTCACCCGCGGGAACAGCGCGTACACCCGCTCCAGGTCCTCGCCGAACTCCGGTCCGCGCTTGCGGGTATAGGCTCCCATCTCGAGGTTCTCGTACACCGTCATGCGCGGGAACAGCCGCCGCGCCTCCAGCACCGGGCAGATCCCGCGCTCGACCCGCGTGCTCGTCGCCAGCCGCTCGATCGCGGCGCCCTCGAACCGAACCGTGCCCGATGTCGGCCGCACGACCCCCATGATCGTCTTCATCGTCGTCGACTTGCCGCAGGCGTTGCCGCCCAGCAGGCTCACGATCTCGCCGCGGTTGATCGTGTAGTTGACGTCCTTGAGCACGTGCAGGTCGCCGTAATGCGTGTTGACGCCCACGAACTCCAGCAACGGTCCGGCGTCGCTACGCGCGAGCAAGCTCGGCCTCCACCGCCGCCCGCGCGGCCCGGCCAAGATAGGCCGTCAGCACCTGCTCGTTGCGCCGGATCTCCTCCGGCCGCCCCTCGGCAATCTTCTCGCCATGGTCGAGCACCACGACCTTGTCCGCCAGCGCCGTCACCACGTCCAGCTTGTGCTCGATGATCAGGATCGTCAGCCCCAGCGCGTGCAGCGACTTGATCTGCTCGGCCAGTTCCAGCGTCTCGGCCGGGTTCATCCCCGCGGTCGGCTCGTCCAGCA
Organism: Acetobacteraceae bacterium; assembly: GCA_965213855.1. Taxonomy (GTDB): domain Bacteria; phylum Pseudomonadota; class Alphaproteobacteria; order Acetobacterales; family Acetobacteraceae; genus JBBROS01. The sequence goes on from CBDCAA010000008.1 coordinate 890,566, forward strand.
GCAGGATCTCCGGCCGCGACGCCAGCGCCCGCGCGATCTCCACCCGGCGGCGGTTCGCATAGCTCAGCCCGCTTACCGCCTGCGCCAGCCGCGGCGTCAGCCGGTTGCCGAACATGGCGATGATGTCCATCACCGATTGCCGCGCCCCCGCCTCCTCCGCCCGGTTGCGCACCGTGTGCAGCACCGAGCTGAACGCCCCGCTGCGGAGCCGCGCATGCCGCCCGATCAGCACGTTCTCCAGCACGCTCAGGCTTGGGAATAGCCGGATGTTCTGGAACGTCCGCGCCACCCCCGCCTCCAGCACCTGGTGCGGCGACAAGCCCAGCAGCGCCCGGTCGCGCAGCGTGATCGCGCCGCTGGCTGCCGGCACCAGCCCGGTGATCACGTTGAACAGCGTCGATTTGCCCGACCCGTTCGGCCCGATGACCGCCACGACACCGCCCGCAGGCACGTCGATCGACACCTGGTTCAGCGCCACCAGGCCGCCGAAGCGGACGCTGACGTCTGTGATGTCCAGCATTCGTCCGGTTCCGGGATGCCAGCGCGGGATCCGGTCCAGACCGCGGAACCCGCCGCGCGCCACCTCCGCATGCTGCGCCTCGAACGTCAGCGCCGCCACCTTCCGCGTCGCCGGGATCAGCCCCTGGCGCCGATACAGCATCATCGAGATCAGGATGATGCCGAAGAACAACTGCGTCCATTGCACCAGGTCCACACGCTGCAGCGCCGTGCTGCCGGTGACGTTGCCCAGCGCGTGCAGCCATTGGCTCACCTGCGGCAGGAACAGCGTCTGCATCAGCTGCAGCAGCACCGCCCCCAGCACGACGCCCCAAACGCTGCCCATCCCACCCAGCACGACCATGACCAGCAGCATCGAGCTGACGTTGAAGTTGAACATCTCCGGCGTCGCCGTCTGCAGCTTGGCGACGAAGAACACGCCCGTCATGCCGGCGAAGGCGGCGCCGATGGCAAACGCCAGCAGCTTGAAGCGCACCGGGTTCACGCCCATCGCCCCGGCCGCCGTCTCATCCTCGCGGATCGCCATCCAGGCCCGCCCCACGCGGCTGTCACGCAGCCGGGACGACACGAAGATCAGCACCGCCACCAGCACCAGGCCCACATAGTAATAGGGCGTGCTGTCCACCCCGAAGCTCCAGCCGAGCAGCCGCGGCGCCTGGATGCCATTCAGCCCCGCCGCCCCGTTCGTCACGCCATCCAGGTTGCGCGCCACGATCGGCACGATCTCTCCGAAGCCGAGTGTCACGATCGCCAGGTAATCGCCGCGCAGCCGCAAGGTGGGCGCGCCGAACAGCACGCCGAACAGCGCGCTCACCACCGCTGCCAGCGGCAGCGCCAGCCAGAACGACAGGGTGAAGTGCACCAGGTCCGGACCGCCCTGGTTGAACTTCTCCACGAGCCCCACGAACGCCAGCGGCTCCCACGCCCCGCTCCAGAGCGGCATCACCTGGAAGCTCGTCAGGATGCCGTAGAAGTAGGCGCCGATCGCAAAGAACGCCGCATAGCCGAGGTCCAGCAGGCCCGCGAACCCCACGACCACGTTCAGCCCCAGCGCCAGCGCCGCATACGACATCGCGTTGGCCATGCTGTCGATGTCGGCGTCGTCGTCGTGGAGGATCGGATAGATCAGCAACGCCACCGTCAGCAGGATCAGCCCCAGCTTACGGTTCTGCGCCGGCGTTAGCCCCTGGTGCACCGCCTCGCTCATGACGTGCCACTCACGATTTGTTGGGGGCGAGCCGCCCCAGCAGCCCGGCCGGCTGCACCGTCAGCACCACCACCAGCAGCCCGAACACCACCACGTCCGACCACGCCGTGCCCACCGTCTGCGCACTCGCCGCCTCGATGAGCCCGATCAGCACCCCGCCCAGCATGGCGCCGGGCACGTTGCCGATCCCGCCCAGCACCGCGGCCGTGAACGCGCGCAGCCCCGCGGCGAACCCGATGTCGACCTTGGCCAGGTTGTAATACAGCCCGAAGATCATCCCGCAGGCGCCGGCCAGCGCAGAGCCGAGAAAGAATGCCGTCATCACCACCCGGTCGACCTCGACGCCCATCATCCGCGCCGCCTCCGGATCCTGCGCGGTCGCCCGCATCGCCTTGCCCAGACGCGTGTAGCGGACGAAGTAGGTCAGCGCGCCCATCAGGAACAGCGATACGACCCAGATCAGCACCTCCTTCAGCCGCAGCACCGCGCCGCCGATGTGCCAGGCCACCGGCGGCAACGGGTTTGGGAAGTTCTTGCTGTCGGTGCCGAGCGTCAGCAGCACGACGTTGAACAGCACGTAGCTGACGCCGATGGTCGTGATCATCGCCGCCGGGCCCTTCACGTTGCGAAGCGGCCGCAGCAGCGTCCGCTCGATCGCCACGCCGATCCCGCCGCACACCACCATCGCCACCGCGAACCCGGCGACCAGCACGCCCACGAGCGGCGCCCCTGTCAGCAACGTCTCCTGCCCAACCAGGCCGAACTGCTGCAACGTCAGCATCGAGATCATCGCGCCGACCATGAACACGTTGAAATGCGAGAAGTTGATGAGTTCCGCAATGCCGTAGACCAACGTGAAACCGAGCGCGAGCAGCGAATACATTGCCCCCAAGCTCAGCCCATTGATCCCCTGCTGCAGGATGAGGTCAAACGAGGTCATGCTGAAGCCCTCTCCCGCTGACGGGAGAGGGTTGGGTGAGGGTGGACGCTCGGACCGCTGGCCCCGTCGCACCGGCCACCCTCATCCTGACCTTCTCCCGTCAGCGGGAGAAGGAGAAGATACAGACGTCTTGCACATTCTCTTGTCACGGCAACGGCTAAGTACAGACGATGCACGCTTCAGCTCATCGGCGCCACACCCACATATTTGTACTGCGCGTCCGGCGCATCGAGCGGCTTCGAGTCGTCTTTTTTGATCTGGAACACGCTGATGATCTTGTTCTTCAGGTCCCCGTTGCCGTCGAACGACACCGGTCCTAGCATCGTTCCCGGCAGGTTCACCGCCTGGATCGCGTCCCGCACGGCGTCCCGCGTCACCGGCTTGTTCGCCGTCACCAAGGACTTCACCGCCGCGATGATCACCTCGGCCCCCGTGTAGCAGGTGATCGTGTAGTCGTCCGGCCGCTGCTTGAACCGCGCGAAATACCGGTCGCTGAACTTCGCCGTCTTCGGGTCCTCCGTCACGTGCGGCGAGGCCACCGTCGCGTACCACCCCTCGACCGCAGGGAACCCGGCGCCCTTCAGCAGATCGGCGCTCTGCATCCCGTCGCCGCCCGCCTTGATCACGTTCGGGATGATGTCATAGGCCTGCTTGGCCAGCTTAACGCCCGCCTGGCCGACGCCGCCATAATACAGCGCCTGTGGGTCCAACGACTTGATCTTGGTCAGGATCGACGCGTAGTCGGCCGCCTTCGGGTCCAGCCGGTCCCGGCCGAGGATCTTGATCCCCTTCTTCTCCGCCTGGGCCTGGAATGCGTCTGCCAGCCCCACGCCATATGCCCCCGAATCGTCGAGGATGTAGATCGACTTCACCTTGAGCGTGTCGGCCATGTAGTTGGCCATGTTCGGCCCCTGGAACGCGTCCGTCGCGACCGTGCGGAAGTAGATCGCCTTGCCGGCCGGACGGTACATCTGCGCGAACTTCGGGTCCGTGATGTCCGGGTTGGTCGAGCTCGGCGTGATGATGGCCAGGTCGCCCTGGCTCAGGATGGGCGCCATCGCCTTCCCCGCACCCGACATCTGCGGGCCGAGCGCCGCGACATAGGCCTTGTCGGACACCATCGTGCGGGCGTTCGTCGCGGCCTGCGCCGGGTCATACTGGCCCGCGGTCGCGGTCGCGTCGTCCAGCTTCACCAGCTCGAACGTGTAGCCCTTCACCGTATGCGCGCTGTTGGCATCTTCGAAGGCAAGCGTGGCCCCGTTGCCGATCCGCGCGGCGCTTTCGGCGTCGGCCCCGGTGAAGGACAGGTTCAGCCCCACCTTGATCACCTTGTCGGCGGCGGCGGCCGGGCGCACTCCCGAAGCGGCCAGCGCCGCGGCGCCTGCGATCGTCATCATAGTCGAACGGCGTGAGATCATGCGGACATCCCCCTGCGATTGCGGCCACGCGGCCCGTGACAGGCCCACCCTAACCGCATCAGCAAGTCCTATGCCATCCATCAATCCTCATTGCGTCGACACGCCGAGCAGATGCGCCCGCAGATCCTCCGACGGCGGCACCGGCCCGATGAACGAGGCCAGAATCCGCCGCGCCAGGTCCGGGTTGGCGAATTCGCCCACGACCTTGTTGTTCGCCAGCACCCGAAGCCCCTGCGCCGTAAACACGTAGGTCAACGTCTCCCCCACCGCGAAACCCGGCGTGTCCGCGATCAGCTTCTCGAAATCCGCCTGGTCGGCCGCGTTGCACTCGCCATGGCCGCAGTTCTTGCTCTCGCCCTCACGATACTGCTTCTCGATGTCCGAATGCGCCGCCGTGTGCAGGAACTGCAGCAACATCACCTTCGGCGTCGACGACGCCAGGATCGCCGTCGGGTCGGTCGACTTCTTCGCCAGATACAGCCCGGCAACATAGACCCGCACGTGGAACACCGTCAGCGTCCGGATGCCCAACCCGTTCAACACCAGGCTTTGCCCCTGCACCGGATACGTGTCCGGCAAGCTTAAATCCGCGATCGTCGCCGCCCGCCCCTGCCCGCCCAGCATCCCGAGACACAGTATGCAGGGTATGACCCACCGCCTTACGATCGCTTGCAACATCGGTCCGCCCTTTGGTTCAGTCTGATTGAACCCTGCCGGCCATGGCCAGGGCAACCGGCTTTCGCTTAGTCTGCCCCATCGCGTCGAGCCGCCGCATCGAGCCGTCGCCACACGGAGCCGTGATGAGCCGCATCATCCAGCGCAGCCTGCACACGACCCCCGACACCGCCGTCCGGGGCGAAGGCATTCACCTCTATCTGGCCAGCGGGCTCACCGTCATCGACGCCTCCGGCGGCGCAGCGGTCGCCTGCATCGGCCATGGCAACCGCCGGGTCGCCGCTGCGATGGCTGACCAGGCCGGGCGGATGGCCTACGCCCATACCGGCTTCTTCACCTCCGAACCCGCCGAGGCGCTCGCCGACCTGCTGCTGTCCGACGAGCCCGGCGGCCTCACCCACGCCTTCTTCGTCAGCTCCGGCTCCGAAGCCATGGAGGCGGCGATCAAGCTCGCCCGCCAATACTTCCTCGAACTCGGCCAGCCAAACCGCACCCACATCATCGCCCGCCGCCAGAGCTATCACGGCACCACGCTCGGCGCGCTCTCCGTCGGGGGCCACGTCGCCCGGCGCGCGCCCTACGAACCTCTGCTCAGCCCCGCCTTCTCGAAAGTCTCGCCCTGCTTCGCCTACCACCACCAATCCCCCGGCGAATCCGACGCCGACTACGTCGACCGCCTCGCCGCCGAGCTCGACGACGAGTTCCACCGCCTCGGCCCGGACACCGTCGCCGCCTTCTGCGCCGAGACGGTCGTCGGCGCCGCCACCGGCTGCGTCGCCGCAATCCCCGGCTATTTCGCCGCCATGCGCGCCGTGTGCGACCGCCACGGCGCCCTGCTGGTGCTCGACGAGGTCATGTGCGGCATGGGCCGCACCGGCACCCTGCACGCCTGGGAGCAGGAGGGCGTCGCCCCTGATATCCAGGCCATCGCCAAGGGCCTTGGCGGCGGCTACGCCCCGATCGGCGGCATTCTTGTGGCGGGCCGGGTCATCGATGCGCTGCGGAACGGGTCCGGCGGCTTCATGCACGGGCAGACCTACCAGGCCCACCCGGTCGCCTGTGCCGCCGCCCTCGAAGTGCAGCGCATCCTGCACGAGCAGGCCCTCGTCCCCGCCGCGGCCCGCCAGGGCGCTGGCCTCGAAGCGCTGCTCACGGACCGCTTCGGCAACCATGCCCATGTCGGCGACATCCGCGGCCGCGGCCTGTTCTGGGCACTTGAGTTCGTCGACGACCGCGGCGCCCGCACCCCCTTCGCCCCAACCCGCGCCATCGCCGAACGCGTCAAGCACGAAGGCCTTGAACGCGGCCTCGGTGTCTATCCCTGCACCGGCACGCTCGACGGCACGCGCGGCGACCACGTCATCGTCGCCCCGCCCTACATCGTCCAGGACGACGACCTTGCCACCATCGTCGACCGCCTCGGCCAAGCCGTCGACGCCGTGTTCACATGAAAAGCCCTCTTTTTTGGGAGGGGCTTGTATGAGGGTCGAGTCCGCCTGACCATGCCTCACCCTGCCGTCGTCACCGGGCCCGCCAGCGGCATCGGCCGCTGGATCGCCCTCGGCCTCGCCCAGGCCGGCCACCCCCTCATTCTCGTTACCCGGGACCGGGCCCGCGGCGCCAGCATCCGCGACTGGATCACCCAACACGCCCCCGCCGCCGCGATCGACATCGTTCCCGCCGACCTGTCCTCCGTCGCCGAAACCGAAGCGGCCGCCCGCGCCATCGCCGCACGCCACCCCCGCCTCGCATTGCTCGTCAACAATGCCGGCGTCTTTCGCGCCCGGCGCGAACGCACCCGCGAAGGCCGGGACCTCGTCCTTGCCGTGAACCTCCTCGCTCCCTTCATCCTCATGCGCGGCCTCGCGCCCATGCTGGCAATGGGCGCCCCGTCCCGGATCGTCACCGTCGGCTCCTCGACGTCGGACCGCGCCGGCATCGACCCGGCCCAGCTCGAACTCGGCCGCAGCTGGACCATGACCCGTAGCTACGCTCAGTCGAAGCTCGCGGTCATGATGATCACCTTCGAGGCCGCGCGCCGCCTGCGGGCCCAGCGCGTCGACGCCAACGTCGTCCACCCCGGCCTGGTCGCGACCAGCCTCATTCGAACCCCCGGCCCGATCGGCCTCGTCTGGCGCCTCATGGCACCCTTCGCCCGCACCGAGCAGGACGGCGCCCGCACCCCGCTTTACGCCGCGCTCGCCCCGACCCTCGCCGGCACCACCGGCCGCTACGTCAAGGACGGCGCCGAGGCCCCGCCCAACCCCCGCGCGCTCGACCCGGCGCTGTGCCGGGCCGTCTGGGACGCGACCGAACGCCTGCTCACCGCAACCACACGGCCAGCAGCACCGCTGCCGCCAGCCCCAGAGTCAGGCCCAGCGGCAAGCCACCCGCCACCCGCCCCCGCCGCCACAACAGCCACATCTGGACGCTGAACCCGCGCGACTCCGCCCCGAACGGCCCATGGCACCCGGACTGGCGCATCGATGGCGCTGCCAAGGTCGGGTCCCGCGCCCGCGCCGCCTCCGGACAGTGCGTCGTCTGTCCCGCCGATCCCAGCCGCTGGATCGCCATCCCCACCAGCCCCGGCACCACCCTGGTCGCGAACGCGAACACCACCGTCGTGAAACTCACCTGCAGCTCGTCGCACCGGTGCGTCGCCGCATACACCACCGCATCCGCCGCCACCTCCGGCTGGTAGACCGGCTTGGCCGGCCGGGGCGACCCCGGCAGATATGACGCCGCATGGCTGAAGAACGGCGTGTTCACCGCGGGCGGAAACACCGTCGAGACCCTTACCCGGCTCCCCTCCTGCCGCAACTCGTGCCGTACCGACTGCGAGAACCCCCGCACCGCGCACTTCGCCCCCGAGTACGACGACAGCACTGGCAGTGCATGGAACACGATCGCCGAGCACACGTTCACGACCGCGCCCTCGCCCCGCGGCAGCATCCGCCGCAGCGCGACCCGGGTGCCGTTCACCGTGCCCAAGTACGTCACCTCCGTCACTTGCCGGAACGCCGCCTCCGGCACGTCCAGGAACCGCCCGAATACGCCGTTCCCGGCACAGTTCACCCAGACGTCAGTCGGCCCCAGCGCCGCCTCGATTGCCTCGGCCGCCGCGTCCAGCGCCGCGCCGTCCACCACGTCCGCCACCGCCGAGATCGCGGCCACACCCGCGTCCTCCAGCTCGCGCCGGATCGACTCAAGCCCGGCCACACCGCGCGCGATCAGCCCCACCTTCCAGCCGCGCCGCCCGAACATCAGCGCCGCGCACCGCCCGATGCCCGACGACGCCCCCGTGATGACGACGGTCCCCGGCCCCCTCACGTGCAAGGCCCGCTCACTTGCGATGCCCCCTCACTTGCGATGCCCCCTCACTTGCAATGCCCCCTCACTTGCAATGCCCCGTCACCCCACCCGCCGCCGGAACGCCATGGCCGCATCCGGCGCCCGGATCTTGTCGCCCGAGATGAAGAACACGAACGCCTCCCGCGCCACCGCCGTCGCGGCCGCCCCGGCCCGCGGCAGGTCGTCCGCGATCTTGCCCTTTGTCCAGGCCGTCACCCGCTTCGCCCAGCCGTCCAGCGTCGCGCTGTCATACCCCTCTGGTGCCTCGGCGCTGTTATATTCAAGCCGCGCATAGACGAACGGCGCCGTGAGGTCCCCCAGCAGCGGATGCTTGTCGCTCTCGACGATCGCATGCGCCACCCCGTGCTCGTGCAGCAGCTCCATGTAGGCCGGGTCGGCAAAGCTCTCATGCCGGGTCTCGATCACGTGGCGCAGCGCGACGCCGTCCTGCGTCGCCGGCAGATGCCCCAAGAAGGCCGCGAACGCGTCCCGCTCGAACCGCCGCGTCGGCGGGAACTGCCACAGCACCGGCCCGAGCTTCGGCCCCAGCTCGGTGATCCCCGAAACGAGGAACGCCGCCACGCTCTCCCCCGCCGCTGCCAGGTCCTTCTTGTGCGTCGTGAACCGCGACGCCTTCACCGCGAACACGAACCCGTCCGGCACCGCGTCCCGCCACTTGCGGAAACTTTCCGGCTTCTGCCGCCCATAGAACGTCGCGTTGATCTCGATCGCCGTCATCCGTTGCCCGGCATAGGCCAGCTCCTGCGCCTGCGGCAGCCCGTCCGGGTAGAACGCCCCCCGCCATGGCGCGAAATTCCACCCCCCGATGCCGACATGGATCGCTGCTGCCATGGCCGGCACCCTGCCCCACATGTGAGCCAAGCGAAAGCGCTTGCCCCCGCCGTCGCCCGTGCTACCCCGCCTTGAATGACACCGATCGCCCATGGCGGCCGCCTCATCGAAGCGATGCGCCGCGACCCGGACGCCCCCAAGCCCTGGATCGACCTCTCGACCGGCATCAGCCCGCACGCCTATCCCTTCACGGTCCCCGGCCTCGACGCCTGGCGCCGGCTGCCCGAGCCCGAGGCGGTCGCGCAGCTCGAGGCCGTCGCCGCCCGCGCCTATGGCGTGAACGATCCCGCCTGCGTCGTCGCCGCCCCCGGCACCCAGGCGCTCATCCAGCTCATCCCCCGCCTGTTCCCGCAGCGCCGCATCGCCATCCCCGGCCCCACCTACGCCGAGCACGAAGCGGTCTGGCGCGCCGCCGCAACCACGGTCGACCCGGCCGCCTCCGCCCTCGTCCTCTGCAACCCAAACAACCCCGACGGACGCCGCCACGACCCGGGCGCCCTTGCGAACCACGGCCACGACCTCCTGATCGTCGATGAGGCCTATGCCGACTTCGAACCCGGCCTCAGCCTCGCGCCATACCTGCCGCTGCCCAACACCATCGTCCTCCGCTCCTTCGGCAAAGCCTACGGCCTCGCCGGCCTTCGCCTGGGCTTCGCCCTGACCACCCCCGCCGACGCCGCCACGATCCGCACCGCCCTCGGCCCCTGGGCTCTCAGCGGCCCGGCGATCGCCATCGGCACCCAAGCCCTCGCCGACGCCCCATGGCGCACCCAAGCCGCAGCGGCCGCCCACCAATCCGCCGCGCGGCTCCACGCCCTCCTGCAGCGCGCCGGCCTCACCGCAATCGGTGGCACCGCCCTCTTCCGCACCGCGGCAACCCCAGCCGCTGAGCCCATTGCCAACTGCCTAGCCCAAGCCGGCCTGCTCGTCCGAACCTTCGCCAACGCCCCAAACTGGCTCCGCCTAGGCCTCCCCCCCAACGAACCCGCCTGGACCCGCCTAAGCAAAGCCCTCTCCCGCTCGCGGGAGAGGGTTGGGTGAGGGTGCGGCCAAGCAACCACCCCAAAGCCACCAACAACCCCTACCCACCCCCGCCCAACGTGTCGAAACGCACACCAACCGGCTCCGCAATCCCATACTCCCGCCGCATCCGCCCCACCGCCTCCGCCACAATCCCATCCCGCAACGCCCGATCTCCACCCGTCCCCCCGCCGGCCAAACACAACGCACGTCAAATTCCCCCCCTTAAACGCAACCTGGCAAACCTGCACCTCGCCAAGCCACCCCTCCGCGACAAGATTGTCACGGTCAGGCACGCTCGCGAGTTGGACCTTGGTTTGTCGTGTCATCACAGCCCTCGGCTTCACGCAGGTCGGTAGCGCCCGCCTCGGCGGCGGCGCCAAGTCGGTCCGCTACCTGTGCGGCCCGTTCTCCCCAGCCCAGGCGCGTCCCGGGCCAGACCCGCGGCGGTCGTAGGCGGATGCCACCGACGGCCGGTCATCAACGGTCGAAGCTGACCGCCGTGGTGTTCGCGCCACAGAGGAGGACCGCGACGCGCTCGTCCGGCGCGGCCCGGTAACGGCCGGAGAGCAGGGCAGCGAACGCCGCAGCCCCGCCGGGTTCGGCGACGACGCGCAGCCCCGACCAAAGTGCTGCTTGCGCATGCCGGATCTCATCGTCACGCACCAGCACGACATCGGGCGCCACATGCGCCCGGGCAATCGGGAACATCAGCGCGCCCACACGCTTGGGGGCAAGGCTATCCGCCGCGATCCCGCCCGCGGGCGCGTCCACCGGCTCGCCCGCGGCGAAGGCGGCGTGCAGCGTCGGCGCGCCGTCGGACTCGACGGCAACGATCTTCACCCGGCCACCGTACCACGCCGCAATGCCCCCGATCAGCCCGCCTCCCCCCACCGCGACCAAGAGGGTGTCCACGTCGGGTGCATCCTGCTCCAGCTCCAACCCGACCGTGCCCTGTCCCAGCAGGGTTTCCGGCTGGTCGAAGGCGTGGACGGGCATGGCGCCGGTCGAGGCGACATGGGCCTCGCTTGCGGCAAGCGCGTCGGCGTAGCGTTCGCCTGCGACCACCAGGGTGGCGCCGTAGCCGCGGATGCGCTCGGCCTTGGCGGGCGAGGCGATGCCCGGCACAAAGATCGTCGCGGGCACGCCCAGCCGCTGCGCCGCGAGAGCGACAGCCGCGCCATGATTGCCGCCCGATGCCGCGACCACGCCCGCCCGGGGCACGTCGCGCAGCAACATGTTCGCGAACGCCCCGCGCGCCTTGAACGAGCCGGAGTGCTGCAGCAGTTCCAGCTTGAACAGCAGCCGCCCCGGTGCGAGGCCGAACTCGGCCCTGTCCGCTTCGACCAGCGGCGTCCGGCGCACATAGGGGCGAATGGCCTGTTCGGTCGCGATGATGCGCTCCCGAGTGATCGCCGTCGCCTGCTGGGTCACAACAACTCTTTCCTTCCTGGCGCTCGAGACCGACCCCGGGCCATTGCCGCCTGGATCACTTGGGTCGAATGCCACCTCGCACACCTGCGAGCCAGCGAGCCATCCCTCCGCCGCAAGGTTGCCGCGGCTGGGCCCTCCCGCGCTTAGACGACCAAAAGCATCTTGCCCATATGCGCCGCTGCCTGCATCCGCGCATGCGCCTCGCTCGCCCGCGCCAGCGGGAACACCTCATGCGTCACCGTCCGCAACGCCCCGCTCGCGAACAGCGGCCATACCTCCGCACGCAACGCCGCCACCACCTGCGCCTTGAACGCCGCCGGCCGCGTCCGCAATGTCGATCCGGTATAGACCAGCCGCTTCAGCATCACCGGCATCAGGTTCAGTTCCACCTTCGACCCCAGCGCGAACGCCAGCTGCACGATCCGCGCCCCCGCCGCCGCAGCCTTGATGTTCCGCTCCACGTACGGGCCGCCCACCACGTCCAAGATCATCGTCGCCCCGCCGGCCGCCCGCATCACCTCGACGAAGTCCTCCCGGTCGTAGTCCACCACGCGCTCGGCCCCGAGCGATGCCGCAAAGGCGCAGCGCTCGGCGGGGCTGTCGGTCGCGAACACTCTTGCGCCGAACGCGCGCCCGAGCTGGATCGCCGTCGCCCCGATCCCGCCGGCTCCCCCGTGCACGAGCAGCCGGTCATCGGCGCGCAGCCCGCCCTCGGTGAACAGGTTGCTCCAGACGGTGATGAACGTCTCCGGCAAGCCGGCGGCGTCCTGCAGCGAGACTCCTTCGGGCACCGGGAGCACGTGGTCCGCGTCCACCGCGCAATATCCCGCATATCCCCCACCATCGGTCAGCGCGCACACGGGGTCGCCCACCGCCCACGTCGTCACCCCATCGCCCAGCGCGACGACCTCGCCGGAGATCTCCAGCCCTAATAGGTCCGAGGCGCCCGGCGGCGGCGGGTACAACCCCTTCCGCTGCATGATGTCGGGCCCGTTCACCCCTGCCGCCGCGACGCGCACCAACACCTGGCCGGGCCTGGGCGCCGGCACCGGCCGCGTGCCCGGCACCAGCACCTCCGGCCCGCCCGCGCCCGTCATCTCCACCACCGCCATCGTCTCGGGAACCATGCTCACTCCTCTCCGTCCGGCGGCAATGTCGCCGCCGGCGCCATCGGCAGGTTCGTTGCCCGCCGGCCCGGCACCGGCGCCGGCGGCACCCAGGGCCGGGCGCCGCGCCAGGCCCGGTCCGACAGGACGAGCGGGCCGTCCGCCGTCAACCAGACGGCGTGGGCGCCGTCCCGCCAAACGGTGAACCGGTCCAGCAGTGCCGCCGCGGGACAGACGTTCTGTGCCGGCTCGGCCGAGATCACCAACGCCACACCCGTGCAATCCGCCGCGCGCGCGCCCTCCCGCAGCAGGAGCACGCTGCCGCGCCGACAGGTGGTTTCGTCGCATCCCTCGCCCAACGGCCGCCACGCCTCCACCGCGAGATGGGCGCGCCAGGCGTCGCGCACGAACCAGGAGGCGCCGGGCCGGGCCTGCAGCGCGAAGCCCTCTGGCTCGCGCCACGCGATCAGCCGCCCGTCGTTCGAGACCAGCAGGTCCGGCGCCCGCGCCATCACGGGCGACATCAGCCCGGCCGCCATCACCGCCACCCCGGCCAGCCGCACCCGGGTTCGCCACAGGCACAACCAGGCCAGCCCGAGGCTGAACACGGCCAGGCCCCAGCCGGGCAGCGCGGGCACTGCCAGCGTTGCCGCCGGCCAGCCCGCGACCCCTCGCGCCACCGACAGGATCGCCTCGAGCCCCCAGCCCATGGGCACGAACGCCGCCTGTTCCAAACCCAGCGGCATCAGCAACAGCGCGACCACGCCCCACGGCAGCACCCAGAACGCCGTCAGCGGCACCGCGACGACGTTGGCGACGATGAAGTACAGCTGCACATGCCCGAAATGGTAGGCCGCGAACGGCGCCGATGCCGTCCCGGCCAGCAGGCTCGTCACCACCAGCATCACGCCATGCAGCCCCAGCCGTCGCGAGCCCGGCCCGTGCAGCCGGGACAGCGCCGGCCGCAGCGCCTCGTAGCCCGCGATCAGCGCCAGGACAGCGGAAAAGCTCATCTGGAAACTGACGCCCACCACCTCCTGCGGGGCCGTCAGCACAATCGCTGCTGCCGCCAGCGCCAGCCCGCGCAGCGACAACGCCCGCCGCCCCACCGCGACCCCCAGTGTCACCAGCGCCGCCATGGCGAAGCTCCGCAGGATCGGCACGTGACCGCCCGTCAGCAGCAGGTAGGCGCCGCCCGCCGCCAGCGCCGTCCCGGCCGCAATTGCCTTCGTCGGCCAGTGCAGCGCCGCATGCGGCCACGCCGCGAGCGCCAGCCGCGTCGCGAACATGAACAGCCCCATGACGATGCCGATGTGCAGCCCGGCGACGGCCAGCAGATGCGCCAGCCCGGAATCCCGGAACGCCGCGCGGTCCGCCTCCGGGATCGCCCGTGCCGACCCGCTCAGCAATGTCGCTGCCACGGCCCCGCTCGCGCCCGGGAGCGCCGCCATCGACCGCGCCGCCACCCCGTCCCGCACGCCTTGCAGCCACGCCGCCGGCCCGTGCGGCGCCGAATGGTCGATCACGTGGACCGGCCCCAGCGCCGTCCCGCCTGCGCCCAACCCGCTGAACCACGCGTCCCGCTGCTGATCCCATCCTCCCGGATAGGCCGGGCCGCCCGGCGGGCGCAGCAGCGCCCGGACCTCGACCTGATCCCCAGAGGCGACCGGGGTCTCGTCCCCCCGCTTCGTCCGCACCCGGACGAACCGGGTCAGCGCCTGGTCCGCCAGTCGCACGTCCTGCAGCACCAGCCGCCGCCCGTCCTCCAGCACGTCGACGCCGCGGACCACTGCGTGCACCAGCACCGCCCGCTTCGGCAGGACCTCCCACGGGGCCGCGCGGGACGCAGCGTATCCGCCCGCCGCGAACCCGATCGCGGCCGCGACCGCAACAAGCCCAGCAGACCGCACCGCGAACGCCCGCCAGCCGGCAGCGACGACCGCCACCCCACCCGCGCACGCCGCCAACCCCGTCCACCAGGCCGGCTCAGTATCAAGCGTGAAATACAGCAGCGCTCCCGCCACCATCGCCACGGCGAGCCAAGGCCCGAACCGCCCGCGCTCGGCCCCCGCCCAGTTCGCGCATGCGGTCCTGATCCCGGCCCACGACCGGCCGGGCCCGGCCCACGATGCGGTCAGGGACTGGCTCATGCCATCGAGTGTGACAGAGGCAGGACCGGTCGGGAACGCCGCTAGTCGAGCGCCAGGTTCTCCCGCAGCGTCCGGCCGCTGTACTCGGTCCGGAACCGCCCCCGCCGCTGCAGCTCCGGCACCAGGTGGTCGATGATCCCCGTCAGATCGTGCCGCAGCGCCACCGTGTGTCCCAGCATGAAGCCGCCGCGCTCCCCGGTCTGGACGAACGCTGCCTCCAGCGCGTCCGCCATCTGCACGCCGGTCCCGGCGATCGTCTTGTCGTAGGCGGTCGCGAACTGCGCGCCGTACTCGAAGAACTCGGCCCGCGTCATCTCGGTATCCGGTCCCAGCCGGTGCGCCAGGTCGAACAGGATCCCCATCGGAGAGCCGTTCTTCGCCACGATCTCCGCCTGCAGCTCGCGCGTCGTGAACCGCGCCGGCACCGTCGAGAGGTCATAGCCGGTGTTGTAGGACAAGAAGGCGCCGATGGCCTCGGGCGGGATCGCCGTCAGCAGGCTCTCCTTGCGCGCGATCGCCTCCCGCTCCGTCTCGGCGACCACGATCGGCGTCTGCCACATGATGCCGACGCCGGCCGGGTCCCGTCCGAGCGAGGTCAGCGCGGCATCGAGGGCGCCGCGGTATTTCACCTGCGCGTCCAGCGCCATGTCCGGCCCGAACACCACGTCCGCCACATAGGCCGCCGCGCGCGTCCCCCGCGGCGACCCGCCCGCCTGGATCAGCACCGGCCGCCCCTGCGGCGAGGGCGGCGTGTTCAGCGGCCCCTCGACCTTGAAGAACGTGCCGGCGTGCGACATGGCATGCACCTTCGACGGTTCCGCGACCCGGCCCGTCGCCCGGTCCCAGATCACCGCATCGGCCTCGGTCGCGTCCCACAGCTTGCGGCAGACGTCGACGAACTCCTCCATGCGGTCGTAGCGGTCGGCATGCCCCATCAGCCCGTCATAGCCGTAATTGGCGAAATCCGCCGGCCGGGTCGACGCGACCAGGTTCATCGCGATCCGCCCGTTGGTGATGTGGTCGAGCGAGTTCATCAGCCGCGACAAGTAATACGGGTGCATGAACGACGTCGAATACGTCAGCCCGAAGCCGATATGCTGCGTCACCCGCGACATCGCGACCATGTACGGGCTCAGGTCTTGCCGCGGAAAGCTGATCCCCCATTCCACCGCCGCATCCCGCGACCCCCGCCATGTGTCCGGCACCCCGGTCCCGTCGCCCGAGAACAGCAGGTCGAGGCAACCGCGCTCCGACATTTGCGCGATCCACTCGAACATCGCCACGTCCGGGAAGGTGTGCGTGTCCCACCCGCCCGGCAGCCGCCAACGCCCGCCGAGGTGGTTGTAGGAGAAGTCGAACCCGAGGTGCATCTTCTTGGGCAATTCGGTGCTCCCGTTCGCGTCCTACAGAGCCCCTCCCTGGGCGAGGGAAAGGTTAGGGTTCGTCAAACCCGCGGCAGCGGACCGCCGCGCGCAGCTCAGGACGCGCGCCGAAGCTCCGCCGGCGCCGGGCGGAACGCCGTCTCCATCTCGCGGCGGAAGCGGATCGCGGCGTTTCCCTCGTCGAACACGACGTCGGTCCAGCGCACCGCCTGCCCGGCCGGCACCGCCCGGTTCAGCACCAGGTCGTGCGCCAGCCCGATCGGCAGCCCGCCCGCCGCGAGCGACGCCTCGGCCGGCATCAGCCTGCCGTACACCATGTAGCCGCCCTCGCCATCGAGGCGCTCCCCGGCGCGCAGGTCGCGCTTGGCCGTCGCCACCACGTCGCCGGCGAAGCCGCGCGTCGTCCCGGTCGCCTCGCCCCGCAGCATCACGCTCGCGATCGAGAACCCGAGCTCGAGCCCGATCAGATGATACGGCTTGTACATGGCGCTATACCGGCCCGAGCTGTCCGTCTTCAGCCCATACTGCGCAAAACACTGACGCACATAGTCGGACGGCGCTTCGAACGTGGCATACACGCCCCAGCGCAAGTCGCGTGGCACCGGGCCGCCGTCGCGCTCGATCGAGGACACCACCTCCACCGTGCCCTTGTGCGGCAGGATGCCGCCATCGGCCCGCGGCCGCAGCAACTCCGGCAGCTCGTCGACGCCGCAGGCCGGGAACGCCAGCCCGTCCGCCGCCGGCACCAGCCCGCAGGCATTGGCCACCGCCGCCATCTCCAGCGCCGACTTCGTGCCGTCCAGGAACGAGTTGAACATTTGTGGGTTGAGATCCCCACCCGCCACCTGCTCGGGCGAGAGGCCGTAATGGTCCCACACCGTCGCCGGCGTCGACGCGTGATAGACGGGCAGGTATTTCGTCCCCTTCCCCGCACAGATCACCTCGAGCCCGACCGTCCGCGCCCAGTCGACGATCTCGGCGATCAGCGCCGGCTGATCGCCATAGGCGAACGAATACAGGATCCCCGCCTCCGCCGCCCGCCGCGCCAGCAGCGGCCCGGCCAGTGCATCCGCCTCCACGTTCACCATCACCACGTGCCGCCGATGCGTGCAGCACAGCAGCGTGTGGCGGATGCCGGCCGCGGGGTTGCCGGTCGCCTCCACGATCACGTCCATCCCGTCGGCCGCGATCAGCGCCTCCGCGTCGTCGGTCAGGAACGTCGTTCCGTCCCGCCGCGCCGCCGCAAACGATGTCGCCGCCATCCGCTCCGCCGGCCAACCGACCCGTTCGCACGCCGCCCGGGCCCGCGCCGGGTCCAGGTCGGCGATCCCCATCACGTGCATCCCGGGCGTCCGCGGCGCCTGGCTGAGGAACATCGAGCCGAACTTCCCGGCCCCGATCACCCCCACCCGGATCGGCGTCCCCGCCTCGGCCAACGCCGCAAGTTTCCGGGACAAGCTCATCGCACCCTCCAGCCCTCACCCCCAGACCTTCCGCCATCCCAAGCCCGCCGACAATGGCATACGATGCGACTCTGTTGGCCCACTCCCTGGCAAGGCGGGCCGGGGGTCGGTCAAGCTGGCAGGACCGAGTTCACTCGCGTGGCACGGACCTAAGTCGACCCCACTCCCACCGGCCGCCCCTCGATCGGATATGCCGGGTCGTTGTAGCCCGGCGTCGACGCGTGGCCGGGCGCGACCAGCCCTTCGATCAGCGCCTCGTCCACTGCACTGAACCGGTAATCCAGCGCCGACAGGTAATCCTCCCATTGCGCCTCGGTGCGTGGGCCGCCGATCACGCCCGTGACCAGGCGGTTGTGCAGCACCCAGGCGATGGCGAAATGGCTTGCCGTGGTGCCCGCCGCCTGCGCGTGCCGGGCGATCTCCTGCGCCATCCGCAACGACTCGGGTCGCCACTCCGTCTGCATCATGCGCCGGTCCTGCCGGCCGGCCCGGGTGCCCTCGGGCGGCGGCGCATCGGGGTCGTATTTCGCGGTCAGGATGCCGCGGGCGAGCGGGCTGTAGCTGACGACGCCGAGCCCGTAATAGCCGCAGGCCGGCAGGTGCTCCGTCTCGGCCGCCCGGTTCAGCGCGTGGTAATACGGCTGGCTGACCACTGGCCGGTCGAGGCCCAGCTGGTCGCACAGGTTGCATACCTCCGCCACCCGCCAGCCGCGGTAGTTGGACAGCCCGAAGTAGCGGATCTTCCCGGCCCGGACGAGATCGCCCATCGCCCGCACCGTCTCCTCCAGCGGGGTCGCGTGGTCTTCCTTATGCAGGTAATAGATGTCGATGTAGCCGGTGCCGAGCCGGCGCAGGCTCGCCTCGGCCGCCTGCATCGTCCATTTCCGCGACAGCCCCTGCCCGTTCGGCCCGGCCCCGGTCGGGTTCGCGAGCTTCGTCGCCAGCACCCACTCGTCGCGCTCGGCGGCGATCGCCCGGCCGACGATCCGTTCCGACTCGCCCCCGGTATAGGCGTCGGCGGTGTCGATGAAGTTCACCCCCGCCCCCCGCGCCCGGGCGATGATGCGTTCGGCCGTCGCGGCGTCGGTCGGGCCGCCGAAGTTCATGGTGCCGAGACAAAGCGGCGAGACGCGCAGGCCGCTGCGGCCCAGGGTGCGATAGATCATCGGCGCTCCGTCTTGACATGAACGGGTCGAGCCTGCCCGCCGCACGCGCCCCGGGCAATGCGCGTGCTGGCCAGGCTAGGCCGCCGTGGCCAGGACCGACTTCGCGCTCTGCACGACCGTATTGCGGCCCCGGTCCTTCGCGGCATACAGCGCTGCGTCAGCCGCCTGCACCAATCCCACCGGATCGGTCCCGGTCATGCTCGGCCGGCACGTCGCCACGCCCGCACTCAGCGTGACGATGCCGCCCACCGCCGGGGCGTGCGGCACGGCAAGATCCCGCGCCGCCTGCAGCAGCGTGTCGGCGAAGGCAAGCGCCTGGGCGGCCGTCGTGCCAGGCAGCAACACCGCGAACTCCTCGCCGCCATACCGCGCGGCAAAATCCGCGGCACGGTGCAGGCTGCCGCGGATCACGTCCGCCATGTGGCAAAGGCAGGCATCGCCGCCGGGATGGCCATGGTGGTCGTTGTAGGGTTTGAACCGGTCGATATCGATCAGAATCAGCGACAGAGGCTGTCCCGAACGGGCTGCCCGGCGGAACTCGTGGGCCAGCCGTTCGTCGAAGCAGCGCCGGTTGGGCAGGCCCGTCAGCCCGTCCTGCATCGCCTGCGCGTTCAGCTTCCGGGTGGCCCGGATTTCCCGCGCGCCGAGCACGAGCACCACCAACGTGACGCCGGCCAGGATCAACCCGTGCCAGACCAGCTGGTCCCGCCAGTCGCTCTCGATCCCCCAATAGGTCTGCGAAACCAGGACCTTCAGCGGAAAGCCCTCGAGCTGCTGCAGCGTGCCGAGCCGCCGGCCGCCGTCGCTTTCGGCCCTGTAGTCGACCGTGCCGTCCCGCCCCTGTCCCCGCTCGTGCACGATCAGCGCGGTCCGAACCGGCAGGTCGGCGGCCGGGTCCGCCACGGCCGGGCTGCGCGCCAGGACGTCGCCGTCTTCGGACAGCAGCGCGATCACCCCGCCGCCCCGCGCCTGCATCTGGTCGAACAGCCGCTGGAAGAAGCCCATCGAGACGCTCGCGACGACCAGCCCGCCAAACGTGCCGTCCGGGTTGTTGACCCGGCGCGTCACCGTGATGTTGAGCGAGCCGTCGATCTTGCTGGCGATCGACGGCCCGACGAACGGCCCGCGGTCGGAATAGTCCCGATGGTAGGCGAAGTAGCGGCGGTCGGCGTAGTTCAACCCGGCCGGGTCGGGTATGAGGGATTTGACGATCGCGTTGCCCGCCTGGTCGGTCACGCCCATCTCGTGGATGGCCGGGAGCGCCGCGGCCAGCGAGGTCATTAGCCCATACAGGCGCCGCCTGGCCTCCACCCCCTCCCCCTCCGCCTCGACCCGCCCGACCAACGTCGACACGATCGTGTCCGCCGTGCGCAGCGTGCTATCGGCCTGCGCGGAGACCAGCCGGGCAATGTTGGACGTCACGACCTCGGCGTCCCGCAACTGCGCCTCATACACGCGCCACAACTGCCAGGCATCGGTTCCGCACAACGCCAGCAAGACCCACGCGATCAAGCCGATGGTCCGCCGCGCCTGAGGAGCGCGGTGGTGCAACGGGCCGGTGTTGCGGCGCCAGGCAGGCGACGGATTCATGTCACAGTCCTATGGGCTCGGCCGGTCGATCATCGCTTTAAAGTCTCTCTCTGACGTTAACCTCATCTGAGCCCTGGTGAAAACAAACTTCTTGCGGCACCAATACAAGTGCCAATGACCGACCCGTTGCGGCCGGACCCTTAGGCGGATGCAAGCGGCTTGTCACATCCGGGAATGTCACGTTTCAATAGATACCTGCGGCGACCCCATTACGCCGGCGGCCAACGCCCCTGTGACGTCGGATTTTGGCGATTGGATGGCGTGTGGACCGGCCCGCCCGCCTACTTGGCGCAGAAACGCCGCACATGCGGCGGCGACGCTTTGGACAGGTCTTGCCGCTACACCCACCCCGTTCAGCGCGTCCGCTTCACCAGACGTCAACCGTCACCGCCCGACGGTGCACTCGATCAGTCCGTGCGGCTCGTCGGTCGCGATGAAGATCATATTGTCCGACGACAGCCCGAACCCGTCCAGCTTCATCGGGATGTAGTGCTTGTTCGGGCAGGCCATGCTGATGGTCGACAGCTCGGGGATCGAAGCCAGCGCCGCCTCGCCCATGCGATACAGGCTGTCCTGCACGCCTTTCGAATACGTCGTCGCGAACACCTCGAGCATCGTCGAGAGCACCAGCGCGTTCGCCGCCAAGTAATCGGCCGGCGCCCGCAGCCAGGTCCAGGTCGCGTCCATCGCCGTCGCCGCGATCCGGTCGGCGGTGGGCGGCAGGGTGGTGTAGTCGTCGAACACGTAATCCTCCCAGCCGGATTTGGTCGACTTCATGAAGGTGAAGCCAGCGATCCCCGACGTGACGCTCGCGCCGTCCCGCGTCGCGGCCACCTCGGCTGTCGGCTTGCCGTTCGCGTCCAGCGTGAACCCGTGCGGGTGCGGCGCCCCGCCGATCGTCGCCCGCTGCCACCGCGTCTCATGCAGCGTCACCCGCACTGCCTGCACCTGCGCATACCGCTCCAGGAACCGCGCTGCGATCGCCTGGCCATACACCTCCAGCCCGGCCTGCATCTGCTCGCGGGCGACAATGTAGCAGATGTTCTTGATTGTATCGGTCGCGACGACGGCGCGGTTGTCGCCCGCCGTCCAGCTCTCCCCGAAGGCCCCCTCCAGCATGACCTTCACGTTGACGTCCCGCACCTCGTTGTAGTCGCCATCCCGGAACACGCGCATGACGCGCACCCGGCCCTTGCCGTAGGTGAAATGGTGCAGCGGCATTGGCCGGCCTCCCTACACGTGGTCCGCGACCACCAGTGGCGTATGCGCCACCGCGAGGTCGCCGGGGTTGAAATAGGCGTTCAGCGCAACAGCGGTGATCGACGCCAGCAGGATCCCGCTGTCCAGCATCGTCTTGAGCATGTCCGGGGCCGCCTTGAACAGCGTCGGCGCCACCAGCGGGATCAAGCCGACGCCGATCGAGATCGCGACGATGAACACGTTGCCCCGCTGCCGCTCGTAGTCGACCGAGGCCAGGATGCGGATCCCTGTCGCGGCCACCATCCCGAACATGACCAGCCCGGCCCCGCCCAGCACGCATTGCGGCACGGATGCCGCGACGAACGCGAGCTTCGGCAGCAATCCCAGCAGCACCATGATCACGCCGCCCACTACGCACACCATGGGGCTCGTCACCCCCGTGACCCCAACCAGGCCTACGTTCTGCGAGAACGACGTGTAAGGGAACGTATTGAACACGCCGCCGATGATGGTGCCCACCCCGTCCGCGCGCAGCCCGCGCGCCAAGTCGTCCTGCGTCACCGGCTTGCCCACCATCGCGCCCAGGGCCAGGAACATGCCCGTGCTTTCGATCATCACCACGATCATCACCAGGCACATCGACGCGCAGGCGACCAGGTCGAAGCGGGGGATGCCGAACTGCAGCGGCACCACGATCGCCGCCCAGGGCTGCGCCTCGAGCCCGCTGAGCCCGCCCCAGCCGAGCGCGAGCGTCACGAGGTAGCCGACCACGATGCCGATCAGCACGGCCGTGTTGCGCAGGAACCCGCTGCCGAACCGAAGCAGCAGCAGAATGATCGCCAGCACCAGCGCGGCCACCGCCAAGTAGCCGGGGGCGCCGAAGTCCGGCGCCGCTGGCCGGCCGCCGCCGATCCAGTTGATGCCGATCCGCATCAGCGTGATCCCGATCACCGTGATGATCGATCCCGTCACCACGGATGGGAAGAACCGCAGCAGCCGGCTGATGAACGGCGCGACCACCACCCCGAACACCCCGGCCGCGATGACCGCGCCGAAGATCGCCTGCAGCCCGAGCGCCGGGTTGTTCGCCATCGCCAGCATCGGCGACAGCGACGCGAAGGTCACGCCCATCATCACCGGCAACCGGATTCCCACCGGCCCGATCCCGAGCGCCTGAATGAAGGTTGCGATGCCGCAGCAGAACAGGTCCGCATTGATCAGCACGGCGACCTGCTCCCGCGGCAGCTTCAACGCTGCCCCGAGGATCAACGGCACCGCGACCGCGCCCGCATACATGACCAGCACGTGCTGGATCGCGAGGATGACCAGCCGGGCCGGCGGCGGCGTTGCAGCGGAGAGCCCCGGCATAGCGGACCCGGATGCGACGGCGTGTGACAAGGCCGGCTTCTCCTTGAAATTCGGCTTGCCTCCGCGACGCAAACGTCATGCCATAACCGGATGACCGACCTGCAGCCGCTCTGGATCCGCAACCCTCTCGCGATCCTGGCCGACGCCCCTGGCGGCCTCGTGGTCGAGGATGGCCGCATCGTCGAGCTGCTGGCCGCTGGCGCCAACCCGACCCGCCCCTGCACCCTGTTCGATGCGTCCCGGCACGTC
This sequence comes from Acetobacteraceae bacterium, assembly GCA_965213855.1. Taxonomy (GTDB): domain Bacteria; phylum Pseudomonadota; class Alphaproteobacteria; order Acetobacterales; family Acetobacteraceae; genus JBBROS01. The sequence continues at coordinate 913,656 of CBDCAA010000008.1, forward strand.
GTGCTGCCCGGCCTGGTCAACACCCACCACCATTTCTACCAGACGCTCACGCGCTGCCACCCGGGCGCCATGGACCGCACCCTGTTCGGTTGGCTCGGCGCGCTCTACCCCGTCTGGGCCCGCCTCACGCCCGAGGCGCTCGATGCTGCCGCCACCCTCGCCATGGCCGAGCTGCTGTTGTCCGGCTGCACCACCACGACCGACCACCACTACGTCTTCCCGCACGGGCTCGAGGAGGCGATCGACATCGAAGCTGCCGCGGCCGCACGCCTCGGCATCCGCGCCGTTCTCACCCGCGGCTCGATGGACCTCAGCCAGCGCGACGGCGGCCTCCCGCCAGACAGCGTGGTGCAGGATGCCGACACCATCCTGGCCGACAGCGCGCGCCTCATCGCCCGCCTGCATGACCCGGCCCCGCACGCCATGCTCCAGGTCGCTCTCGCCCCCTGCTCCCCATTTTCGGTCACCACCCGGCTTATGCGCGACACCGCCGCGCTGGCGGCCAAGCACGATGTCCGCCTGCACACCCATCTTGCCGAAACCGCCGACGAGGCCGAGTTCTGCCAGGCCCGCTTCGGCTGCTCGCCGCTCGACTACCTCGACGACTGCGGCTGGCTCCGCCCCGGCACCTGGCTCGCTCACGGTATCCATTTCAGCCCACCCGAGATCGCCCGCCTCGGGGCGGCACGCGTCGGGGTCACCCATTGCCCCTGCAGCAACCAGGTCCTCGCATCCGGGACATGCCCTGCGTGCGCCCTGGAAGCCGCGGGCGTGCCTGTCGGACTGGGCGTCGACGGCTCGGCGTCGAACGACGGGTCGAACATGATCCAGGAAGTCCGTGCCGCGTTCCTGTTGCAGCGCGGCGTGAACGGGATCGCGGCGGTCAGCCACCGCGACGCGCTACGCTGGGCGACGGAGGGATCCGCCGACTGTCTCGGCCGGCCGGAGCTGGGCCGCATCGCGCTTGGCGCGGCGGCCGACTTGGCAATGTTTACGCTGGACGAACTTCGCTTTTCCGGTGCTGGCGACCCCATCGCCGCGTTGATCCTCTGCGGGGCGACGCGGGCCGATCGCGTCATGGTCGGCGGACGCTGGGTCGTGACCGGCGGCCAAATGGCGGCACTCGACATCGGTGACCTTCTGCGCCGACACGGTGACGCCGCTCGGCGCCTAGTACGATTGAACAATTTGTAGGCAGAGTGTCGCCGGGTTGTCATGATCCGATACCGAATGTCGGCAGAGTTCGCTCACGATGCTGCGACTTGTGTCAATTTCTTGGCATCGATCTTGCTCTCTAGGCCGGGCCGTACGCGGCCCACCTAGGAGATTATTTACAATGAACCGATTTGGTTTGGCGACCGCCATGGTCATCGCCGCTGTTTCTTCGTTCAGCAGCAAGTCCTACGCCTGGGGCATCGAGTTCCAAGACACTTACCTCAGCATCCGATACTTGCCTGAAGACAAACAGCCCGGCAACGAGAAGGACGTCAACTTCGTTGCCGGCAACATTGCCTATGCCAATGGCTGGACCTACGGGTCGAACTTTGTCAGCTTGGACCTCGAAGACATTGGCCGCGGGGACCTGTCCAACAGCGTCACCAACCACGCCAACTCCAACAGCTTCGAGTTCTACGGCGTGTTCCGCTCCACGCTGAGCGGCAACAAGATTTTCGGTGGAGACCAGTTCAGCTTTGGCCCCATTCGCGACGTCGGACTGACGATCGGCCTCGACCTCGACACGCAGAACGACCAGTTCGCCTCCTACAAGCGGCTGATCACGTTTGGGCCGCAGTTCAGCATCAACTTGCCCCGTGGTTTCTGGAACATCACCACCGGCCTGTCCCACGAGTGGAATACCGACGCCTACCTGCCCAACGGCAACGGGACCAATTTCCAGACCACGTGGACGATCGAGAACGCCTGGGCTTTCCCCTTTGCCGTGGGGCCGTTTCCGCTGAACTTCACTGGCTTCGCGAACATCGTCGGTCCGAAGGGCCGGGGCGCCAATGGCGACTTCTACCACAAGGTCGAAATACTCGTGCATCCCAAGCTGATGCTCGACGTCGGCACTCTCATCGGATACGCGCCGAAGAAGCTGGAGGCGGGTGTCGGCTTCGAATACTGGCACCACAAGTTCGGTGACGTGAAACCGTACGTGAACGGAACCGAACAGCGTTCGGTGTTCGTCGAAGTCGGGTATCATTTCTAATACGTACTGTCCCACGCAACCGCTCTGCCGGCTTGGCGTTTCATCCCACTGGACCGGTCGAACGTGGCCGTCCAACCGACAAAGGTAGTCCAATGAAGCCTGTCATCTTGGCGACCGCGCTCATCGCTGCGCTGGGCGCAATTCCCGCTTCGGCTCAAACCACGCCGGTGCCCCGCAACCCTGTCTTGGGTGATCCAGGCCCGGCCCCCGTCCATCGCGACACGCGCAGCGCCTCGCAGCGCGCGCGCGACGCGGTGCGCTCGGACCGGCAGGGGCCCGGCACAACGAACGGCAACCAGCCCGACCGCGCCGCGGCAGCCGCCGGCGGCCGCTGACGAGACGGCCGGGCTGGACACAGCCAGCCCGGCCCGCCGCCAAGTCGGTGGCATAACGCGTGCATGGTTCCTCCAGCAAATTGGAGGGCATTCGATGCTCGATCGCCACCGTCTCACCCGGCGCGGCCTGATCCAGGGAACCGGTGCCGCCGCACTCGCGATCTCGGCCGCTCCGGCCCGCGCCGCGCCCAAGCCGGTAACGATCGGCTTCATCTACGTCGGCCCCCGCGACGACTACGGCTATAATCAGGCGCATGCCGAGGGCGCCGCCGCCATCCGCAGCATGCCCGGCGTAACCATCGTCGAGGAGGAGCGGGTCGCCGAGACCGACGACGTCGAGAAGACGATGACGAGCATGATCAAGCTCGACGAGGCCTCGCTGATCTTCCCGACCAGCTTCGGCTACTTCGATCCCTACATGCTCCGCGTCGCCAAAGCCAACCCGGAGGTGCAGCTGCGACATTGCGGCGGCCTGTGGGACAAGGCCAAGCACCCGGCCAACGCCGGCTCCTACTTCGGCTACATCGGCATGGGCCAATACATCAACGGCATCGTCGCCGGACACATGACGAAGTCCAAGAAGATCGCCTTCGTCGCCGCCAAGCCGATCCCCCAGGTGCTGATCAACATCAACAGCTTCGCCATGGGCGCCCGGGCCGTCGACCCCTCGATCGTGACCAATGTCATCTTCACTGGCGACTGGTCGATGCCCGTCAAGGAGGCTGAGGCCACCAACGCCCTGATCGATGGCGGCGCCGACGTCGTCACCTGCCACGTCGATGGCCCGAAGGTCGTCATCCAAACCGCCGAGGCACGCGGCGCCTACACCTGCGGCTACCACGCCGACCAGACCAAGCTGGCGCCAAAAGGCTACCTGACCGGTGCCGAATGGAACTGGGCGGAGGTCTATCGGATGTATGCGACAGACCTGCAGGCCGGAACCCCGCTGCCGAACTTCACCCGCGGCGGCCTCGCGGAGGGTTTCATCAAGATGTCCCCCTATGGCCCTGCCGCGAGCCCGGCCGCCCGCGCCCAGGCCGACGCGGTCAAGGCCGAGATCATGAAAGGCGGCTTCGCCGTCTTCAAGGGGCCGCTGAAGGACAACAAGGGCAACGTCGTGATCGCCGCCGGCAAGGCCTATCCGGAGACCGCGATCGAGCTCGAATCCACCAACTGGCTCGTCGACGGCGTGCAAGGCGCCATCGCCTGAAGCCGGTCCCGTGAGCGCGATCCAGGGCGCCGCACCGGACCACGGCCGCGCAGCGACGGTCCGGCCCGTCGCGATCGACCGCAGCTACCGGCTGCGCCAGTCCCTCGAGGCCGGGCTCGTCCCGCTGCTGGCGCTCGCGGTCGCGGCCGTTCTGTTCTGCCTGTTCCTGCTCGCGCTCGGCCGATCGCCCGCCGCATTCTTCAGCCTCGTCTGGACCGGCGCCTTCGGCAGCTGGTTCTCGCTCCAGAACACCCTCGCGCGCGCCGCACCCCTGCTCCTGACGGCGCTGTGCGTCGCCATCCCGGCGCAGCTTGGGCTGATCGTCATCGGCGGCGAGGGCGCGCTGGTGCTCGGCGGCCTCGCCGCGACCACGGCCGGCCTCGCCTTGGGCGAGGCGCCGTCGATCCTCGTTCTGCTCGCCATGGCCATCGCCGGGGCCGCTGCAGGCGCCGTCTGGATCGGCCTCGTCGGCCTGCTGCGCGCCCGCCGCGGCATCAACGAGACCGTCGTCAGCCTCGTCATGGCCTACATCGCCATCGCCCTCTTCAACCAGCTCGTCGAGGGACCCATGCGGGACCCGGCCAGCCTGAACAAGCCCTCCAGCTACCCTATCCCGGAAGCCGGGACCCTCCCGCGCCTGCCCGGCCTAGACATCCATCCCGGCATCGCGATCGGCGCCGTCGCCTGCGTGCTCGCCTGGGTGCTGATCAGCCGCACGGCGGTCGGCTTCGCCGGCCGTGTCACCGGCGGCAACGTCCGCGCCGCCCAGCTCCAAGGTCTGCCCGTCGCCTGGCTCATGGTCGGCGCCTGCGCGCTCGGCGGCGCCTGCGCCGGCCTGGCCGGCATGATCGAGGTCGCGTCCGTTCACGGCCGCGCCAACGCGTCGCTGATCGCCGGATACGGCTACGCCGGCATCCTTATCGCCTTCCTCGCCCGCCACAACCCGCTCGCCATCATGCCCATGGCCGTGCTGCTCGGCGGCATCGGCGCCGCCGGCGGCCTCCTGCAGCGCCGCATGGGCCTGCCCGACGCCACCGTCCTCGTCCTCCAAGGCCTCATCTTCCTCTGCATCCTCGGCAGCGAAACCCTCTACGGCCGCTGGCGGTGGTTCCAGCCTCGGCTGGCGGCAGCATGACCGGCACCGGAACCGTCGCGATCGCCATGCTCGCCGGCTCGCTCCGGGTCTCGACGCCGTTCCTTTTCGTCAGCCTCGGCGAGTGCCTCACCGAACGGGCCGGCCGAATCAACCTCGGCAACGAAGGCGTCCTCGTCCTCGGCGCCATGGTCGCCTACGCCACCGCCTACCTCACCGGCAGCCCCTGGCTCGGCGTCCTCGCCGCCGCCTCGGCCGGCGCCCTCCTCGGGGGCATCCACGGCCTCATCTGCGGCCTGACCCGCGTCAACGACGTCGCCATGGGCATCGCCCTCCTCCTTGCCGGCGACGGCATCGCCTTCTTCTTCGGCAAGCCCTTCGTCCAGCCGTCGGCCCCCGGCCTGCCCGGCATCCCGCTCGGCACCTGGTCCGATATTCCGCAGGTCCGCAGCGCCCTCACAGTCAGCCCGCTCTTCCTGCTCGGCGTCGCGGCCGCCTTCGTCATGGCCTGGTTCTTCCGCGCCACCCGGACCGGGCTCCGCCTGCGCATCGTCGGCGACAGCGCGGACGCCGCCCGCGCGCTCGGCCTGCCCATCGGCCGCACCCGCCTGCTCGCCACCATGGCCGGCAGCGCGCTGGCCGGCATCGGCGGCGCCTTCCTCAGCCTGGTCTACCCCGGCAGCTGGAACGAAAGCCTGTCCTCCGGCCAGGGCCTCATGGCCGTCGCCCTCGTCGTCTTCGCCCGCTGGAACCCGATCGGCTGCCTCGGCGCGGCCATGCTGTTCGGCGCCGCCGGCGCCCTCGGCCCGTCGCTGCAGACCGTCGGCGTGACCAGCTACTACTACCTGTTCTACGCCGCCCCCTTCGTCCTCACCCTCGCCATCCTCATCGCCACGGTCCGCCCCGGCCGCGCCGTCCGCGGCATGCCCGGCGAACTCTCCATCGCCCGCTAGGAGACACCCCATGAACGGACTAGGCGGCCTCAACCCCTCCCCCAACGGCGTCGTCGTCGGCCTGGTCCAGCTCGGCCTTCCCACCATCGAGACCCGCGCCGACATCGAGCGCCAGACCGGCCGCATCGTCGCCATGGTCGCGAAGGCGCGCCGCAACATGCCGACGCTCGACCTTGTCGTGTTCCCCGAATACGCGCTGCACGGCCTCTCGATGGACGTTCGCGACGAGGTCACGGTCACGCTCGACGGCCCCGAGGTCGCCGCCATGCGACAGGCCTGCGTCGACCAGAAGCTCTGGGCCTGCTTCTCCATCATGGAGCGCAACCCGGGTCGCATGCCGTGGAACACCGGCCTGATCGTCGACCCGGACGGCGAAATCCGCCTCTACTACCGCAAGATGCACCCCTGGGTCCCGGTCGAGCCCTGGGAGCCCGGCGACCTCGGCATCCCCGTCATCGAGGGCCCCCGCGGCGTCAAGCTGGCGCTCATCATCTGCCACGACGGCATGTTTCCCGAAATGGCCCGCGAAGCCGCCTATCGCGGCGCCGAACTCATGCTCCGCACTGCCGGCTACACCGCCCCCGTCCGAGACGCGTGGCGCTTCACCAACCAAAGCAACGCCTTCTGCAACCTCATGGTCACGGCCAGCGTCTGCATGTGCGGCACCGACGGCACGTTCGATTCCATGGGCGAGGCGATGGTCTGCAACTTCGATGGCGCCATCATCGCCCACGGCGCCACCGGGCGCGCCGACGAGATCATCACCGCCGAGATCCGCCCCGACCTGGTCCGCGAGGCCCGCGCCCATTGGGGCGTCGAGAACAACATCTACCAGCTCGGCCATCGCGGCTTCTCGGCCGTCCGCGGCGGTGCGACGGATTGCCCCTATACCTACATGACCGACCTCGCTGCCGGCCGTTACCGCCTGCCCTGGGAAGACCAGGTCCGCACCACCGACGGCACCGGCTGCGGTCTACCCCCTCCCCGCGAGACCGCGCCTCGCGAATGACGACCAGCCCGCCAGCCACGACCCAGGCCGCCAGCATCGAAGCCATCGGCATCGGCAAGCGCTTCGGCGCCTTTACCGCGCTCGACGGCATCGACATGACCGTGCGCCCGGCCACCGTTCACGGCCTGCTCGGCGAGAACGGCGCCGGCAAGTCCACGCTGGTCAAATGCCTGCTCGGCTACTACCGCGCCGACGCGGGCAGCATCCTCGTCGACGGCCGCGAGGTCACCATGGACCGGCCCGCCGACGCCGACGCGCTGGGCCTCGGCATGGTCTATCAGCATTTCACCCTCGTCCCCTCCATGACCGTCGCCGAGAACCTCGTCATCGCCCGCGGCCACGTCCCCGCCGTCATCGACTGGAAGCGCGAACGCCCCGCGCTGGACGCGTTCCTCGCCACCATGCCGTTCCGCGTCCGCATGGACGCCACCGTCGGCAGCCTTTCGGCCGGCGAGCGCCAGAAGACCGAGATCATCAAGCAGCTCTATCTCCGCCGCCGCGTCCTCGTGCTCGATGAGCCCACCTCCGTCCTCACCCCCCAGGAAGCCGACGAGATGCTCGGCCTCATGCAGGGCCTCGCCCACTCCGGCGCCGTCACCGTCATCATCATCACCCACAAGCTCGGCGACGTGATGCGCTTCACCGACGAGGTGACCGTGCTGCGCCGCGGCCACCTGGCCGGCCGTGGCGCGACCGTCGATCTCGGCCCGGCCGACCTCACCGCCATGATGATCGGCGAGCCGCACGCCCCCGCCCGCCCGGAACGCCTGGGCGCCGCCGCCCGCCGCGTGCGCCTTGCCGTCCAGGGCCTCCGCACCCCACCCGACGTCGGCCGTCCCGGCCTCGATATCGCCGCACTCGACGTCCACGACCACGAGATCGTCGGCGTCGCCGGCGTGTCCGGCAACGGCCAAGCGACCCTTCTCGAAGTCCTCGGCGGCCAGCGCCCCGCCAGCGCCGGCACCGTCGCCGTCGACGGCGCCCAATATGGCGCCACCCGGCGGGAGTCCCAGGCCCGCCACGTCCGCGTGCTGCCCGAAGAGCCTCTCCGCAACGGCTGCGTGCCCACCATGTCGGTCACCGATAACCTGAACCTCCGCCAGTTCGACCGTACGCCGACCGGGCCGCGCAGCTGGCTCAACGCCGCCGACATGCGCCGCCGGGCGCTCGCCATGGTCGGCGCCTACGGCATCCGTGCCCCCTCCACCGACGCCCCGATCGGCGTGCTCTCCGGCGGCAACGTCCAGCGCTGCGTGCTCGCCCGCGAGCTCGACGGCGACGTCGCCCTGCTCATCGTCGCCAATCCCTGCTTCGGCCTCGACGTGAAGGCCGTCGCCGAGGTCCGCGCCCGCCTTATGGCCGCCCGCAACGCCGGCACCGCCATCCTGCTCATCAGCGAAGACCTCGACGAAATCCTCGAACTCGCCGACCGCATCGTCGTCATGCGCCACGGCGCCATCGTCCACGAGTGCCCCGCCGCAGGCGCCGACCCGAAGGCCATCGGCGCCCACATGCTCGACGCCGCCGCGTGAACGTCCCGAATGCCCGCCCCGGCCCCTTCGCGTTCGACCGCGCGCATGTCGCCGTCATCATGATCGACATGCAGCGCGACTTCCTCGAGCCGGGCGGCTTCGGCGCCTCCCTCGGCAACGATGTCTCGCTTCTGGCCCCCGCCGTCGCCGCCGCCGCCCGCCTCCTCGCCGCCGCCCGCGCCGCGGGTCTCATGGTCGTCCATACCCGGGAATGTCATGCGCCCGACCTGTCGGATTGCCCACCCGCCAAGCTCGGTCGTGGCGCACCGGGCCTGCGCATCGGCGACCCCGGCCCCATGGGCCGCATCCTCGTGCGCGGCGAACCCGGCGCCGACATCGTCGCCAGCCTCGCCCCCCGCCCTGGCGAAACCGTCATCGACAAGCCCGGCAAGGGCGCCTTCTACGCCACCAAGCTGCAGGACACGCTGCAGGCCGCCGGCATCACCCACCTGCTGTTCGGCGGCGTCACGACCGAGGTCTGCGTCCAGTCCACCATGCGCGAGGCCAACGACCGCGGCTATTCCTGCCTATTGGTCGAGGACGCGACCGACAGCTACTTCCCAGCCTTCAAGGCGGCCGTGCTCGACATGGTCCGCGCCCAAGGCGCCATCGTCGGCTGGACCGCCCGCGCCGCCGAGATCGAGGCAGCGCTCCAGGGCTGAAACGCCCTTGCGCCGATCCGGCCCGCCGGGCAAGCGATGCCGATGGACACACCGCCCTCCGCAACCGCCGCCGCGCTCGAGACCGACCGCCTGATCGCCCTCATGGCCGCGCTGCGCGACCCCGCCGCCGGCTGCCCGTGGGACCAGGTGCAGACCTTCGACACCATCGCCCCCTACACCATCGAGGAAGCCTACGAGGTCGCCGACGCGATCGCCCGGCGTGACATGGTGGCGCTGCCGGACGAACTCGGCGATCTGCTGTTCCAGGTCGTCTATCACGCCCGCATGGCCGAGGAGGCCGGGCTGTTCGCCTTCGCCGACGTCGCGCGCGCGATCACCGATAAGATGATCCGCCGCCACCCCCACATCTTCGCCAACGCCGGGCCCGGCCCCGGCGGCTGGGAAGCGCGGAAACAGGAAGAACGCCGCCAGCGCAACGAGCACGGTGCCCTCGCTGGCATTCCGGTCGGCCTTCCCGCCCTCACCCGCGCCCTGAAGCTCACCCAACGCGCCGCCCGCGTCGGCTTCGACTGGCCGGGCCCCCCGCAGGTCATCGAGAAACTCGAGGAGGAGATCGCCGAGGTGCGCGCCGAACTTTCCACAGCCGACCCAGCCCGCCTCGCCGATGAGGTCGGCGACCTGCTCTTCGTCGCCGCCAATCTCGCCCGCTCCCTCGGCCTCGACCCCGAAGCCTGCCTTCGCCAAGCCAACGACAAGTTCGCCCGCCGCTTTGAAGGCGTCGAACGACGCCTGGCCGCCCGTGGCCTCGCTCCCGCCGATGCAGACCTGGCCGCCATGGAAGCCGAATGGGCCGCGGTCAAGGCCGCCGAGCGCGGGACCGGGCCGGCGTGACGATCTGGCGGACCAGCTTGACAGCGCAACGTGTGGGCTGGTAGGAATACGGAATTCCGAATGCTGGTGAGATTATGGAGCCGGTTGCCGAATCGCCCGTTCTGGTGGACCAAGTCTACCGCCGCCTACTCGGCGCGATAACGGACCGCACGCTCCGGCCTGGCCAGCGGATCCTGCAAGCCGAGCTGGCCACGACGCTTGGCGTGTCCCGCCAGCCGGTCAGCCACGCCTTGCAGTTGCTTAAGCATCAGGGCCTGTTGCAGGACGTCGGCCGGAAGGGTCTGCAGGTCGTCCCGGTCGATGCTCGCCGGATCCGGCAACTCTACGACGTGCGCGCCGCGCTCGACGGTCTTGCCGCGCGCTTGGCGGCCGAACGGGTCGCGGGCGACAGCGCCGCATCGGCCGAGATCGCGGACCTGCAGGACGCGGCTGGTGCGGGCGCACGTCTGGCACCCTGCCCGACCCTGGCGCAGCTGGTCCAGGCCGACGTCGCATTCCACCAGGCCATCTATGCCTTGTCCGGCAACCCGGTCCTGCCCGAGATGCTGGCCGCGCAATGGCCGCACCTCCGCCGTTCGATGGGCACCGTGCTCGAGATCGACCGCTACCGCGACCGCGCCTGGGCCGAGCACGCCGAGATCGCCCGCCTCATCCTGGCCGGCGATCCCGCGGCCGCCGCCGCCGCCGCCAAGCATGCCGAGGCCGCCGGCCGCGAGACCGAGCTCCGCTTGACAGGGCCGGACGCGAACATCGCCGGCTGAACCGGGGCATCGACCCCAAACCCGAGGAGACGGACCATGAAGCTCACCGACGCCCAGATGCAGCAGTTCGAGGACGAGGGCTACTTCTTCATCCCCGAGGCGTTCTCGCCCGAGGAGGTCGCGCTCATGCGCAACGCCGCCCTCGACATTTTCAGCCACCCGCGCCAGGAAATCTGGCTGGAAAAGAGCGGCGCGCCCCGCACCGCCTTCGCCTGCCACACCTACAACGACGTCTTCGACATCCTCTCCCGCCACCCCCGCCTGGTCGAGCCGGTGCAGCAGGTCTTTGGCGAGCCCTGCTACGTCCACCAGTTCAAGGTGAACGCCAAGTCCGCCTTCTCCGGCGACGTCTGGCAGTGGCACCAGGACTACGGCACCTGGGTGAACGACGACGGCATGCCGGAACCGCGGGCGATGAACATCTCCGTCTTCCTCGATGACGTGCTGCCGATCAACGGCCCGCTCATGCTGGTGCCGCGCTCGCACAAGTCTGGCGTGATCGAGGCCGGGCACGACACCTCCACCACCGCCTATCCGCTCTGGACGCTCGACAACGATCGCGTGGCGAGCCTCGTCGAGAAGGGCGGCATCGTCGCCCCCACCGGCAAGGCCGGCGGCCTGCTGATGTTCAGCGGCAACCTGGTCCATGGCTCGGCCGGCAACATCACCCCCTACCCCCGCAAGATCGTCTATCTCACGCTGTCGGCCGTCTCGAACCAGATCCGCAAGCCGACCCGGCCCGAGTGGATCGCCCATCGCGACTTCACGCCCATCGTCCCCCTCCCGGACGATGCGCTGACGGCCTACGCGCACGGCCAGAGGATCGCGGCCGAGTAGCCGTCATGCCCGGGCGCATGGCCGGAAAGGTCGTGCTCGTCACCGGGGCCGGCTCGTCCGGCCCCGGCTGGGGGAACGGCAAGGCGGCCGCGGTGCTCTATGCCCGCGAGGGCGCCCAGGTGTTCGCCGTCGACCGCCGGATCGAGGCTGCCGCCGAGACCGGGACCATCATCGAGGGTGAAGGCGGCCATTGCGCCACCTTCGCCGCCGACGTCGCGCATTCGGACCAGGTCGCGGACATGGTCGCGTCCTGCGTCGCCGCCTTCGGCCGGGTCGACGTGCTGCACAACAACGTCGGCATCGCCGAAACCGGCGGCCCGGTCGAAGCGTCGGAGGAGAGCTGGAACCGCGTCATCGCCGTGAACCAGACCAGCGTGTTCCTCACCTGCAAGCATGCTCTGCCGCATATGATCGCACAGGGTGCCGGCGCGATCGTAACGATCGGCTCGGTCGCTTCGATGCGCTGGATCGGCTTCCCCTATGCCGCCTACACCGCGTCGAAGGCGGCCGTTACGGCGTTGATGCAGAACATCGCCGCCCAGTACGCCGGGCAGGGTATCCGGGCCAACTGCGTCCTGCCCGGGCTGATGGACACGCCGATGATCCGCGAGCCGCTCGCCGCGGCCTATGGCGGCGACGTCGACACCATGCTCGCCACCCGGCACCGCCAATCGCCGACGGGACGGATGGGCAGCGGCTGGGACACGGCCTACGCCGCCCTGTTCCTGGCATCGGACGAGGCCCGCTACATTACCGGCGCCCAACTGGTCGTGGACGGTGGTTTGACCTTGCGCTGCGCCTGAGGCGACAGTGCGCCATCGACACGAAGGCCGGCATGGTCCGCTCAGAACCTAGGGGAAACAGGATGACCGTCTCACGAAGGCTCTTCACCGGCGGCGCGGCCAGCGCGGCAACACTTGCCAGCCTGCCGAGCGCCCGCGCCCAAGCCCCGACCTTCAAGCTCAAGTTCGGCGCCGACGTGCCCGACAGCCATCCCGTGACGATCCGGATGCGCGAAGCCTCAGCCCGCATCCTGGCCGAGACCGGTGGCGCCGTGCGGATCGACGTGTTCCCCAACAACCAGCTCGGCTCGGACACCGACATGCTGAGCCAGGTCCGCTCCGGCGGGCTCGAGCTCATGCTCGCCCCCGGCAACGTGCTCGCCACCCTGATCCCGGCGAGCGCGCTCAACAGCGTCGGCTTCGCGCTCACGGACTATCCCACCGTCTGGAAGGCGATGGACGGCCCGGTCGGCGCCTATATCCGCGAGCAAATCGGCAAGGCCGGCCTGGTCGTCATGGACCGGGTCTGGGACAACGGCTTCCGCCAGATCACGACCCGGGAGAAGCCGATCCGTACCCCGGACGATCTGCGCGAGATGAAGATGCGCGTGCCCGTCAGTCCCATCCTGATCTCGCTGTTCAAGGATCTCGGTGCCGCCCCGACCGCCATCAACTTCAGCGAACTCTACTCCGCGCTGCAGACCCGGGTCGTCGATGGCCAGGAGAACGCGCTGGCACTCATTTCGACCGCCAAGCTCTACGAAGTCGTCAAATACGTCGCGCTGACCCGGCACAGCTGGGACGGCTACTGGATCATCGCCAACCGCCGCGCCTGGGCCTCGATGCCCAAGGACATGGCCGCCATCGCCGCCCGCCACATCGACCAGAGCGCGCTCGACCAGCGGGGCGACAGCGCGAAGCTCGAAGACACCCTGCAGGCCGATCTCACCAAGCAGGGCATGATCTTCAACCAGCCCGATACCGCGGCCTTCAAGGAAAAGCTGCAGAAGGCCGGCTTCTACACAGAGTGGCGCGGAAAGTTCGGCGACGACGCCTGGAGCAAGCTCGAAGCCGTCACCGGCGCCTTGGCCTGAGGAGGACACCATGCTCGATGCGGCCGAACAGAGGATTTCGCTGTACCAGCCGGAACAGCCCGGCCTGATCTTCCCCGAGACGCCTACCTTCGCCTCGTTCGCCGACGAGCGCGAGTATCGCAAGCGGCACCTGGTCGCCGCCACTCGCGCCTTCGCCATGCATGGCTTCGATTACGGCTTTGCCGGGCACTTGACGGTGCGCGATCCTGAGCTGCCGGAGCTGTACTGGACCAACCCGATGTGCGTCCACTTCTCCCAGGTGCGCCTGTCGAACCTGGTGCTCGCCGACCACGCGGGCCGGGTGGTCGAGGGGCGGCACGCCATCAACCGCGCCGGCTTCGTCCTGCACGCCGCCGTGCACGAGATGCACCCGGACGTCATGGCGATGTGCCACGCCCACACGACATACGGCACGGCCTGGTGCTCGACCGGACGGCCGCTCTCGATGCTGAGCCAGGACGCGGCCTGCTTCTACGGGTGCCATGCCGTGATCGGCGCATCGGCCGGGGCCGTGGCCGTCGAACGCGAGAGCGGCAGCTCCGTCGCCGCGCAGTTCGGGGCCAACCGGGCGATCCTGCACCAGAACCACGGCTTGTTGACCGCGAGCCGGCATAGCATCGACGACGCCGCATTCTGGTTCATCGCGCTCGAACGCTGCTGCCAGGTGCAGCTCCAGGTCGAGGCCTCCGGCATCAGCCCGCAGCTTCTGTCCGACAAGACCGCCCAATACAGCCGCGAGCACGTCGGCAGCGACTACATCGGTTGGCTGCACTTCCAGACGCTCTACAGCCACCTCGCCACAACCCAGCCCGATATGTTCGAGTGACCACCGCCGAACGTGCCGAGCGGTTCCGGGCTCTGCACGACCGGGGCTGCTTCGTCATCGCCAACGCCTGGGATGCCGGCAGCGCCCGCATCCTGGGCGGGCTCGGTTTCGCCGCCCTTGCGACCACCTCGGCCGGGCTCGCGTTCATGCTGGGCCGGCGGGACGGCCGCGCCTACGTGTCCCGCGCCGAGGCGCTCGCCAACGCCGCCGACATCGTCGCCGCAACTGAGCTGCCGGTCTCGGCGGACCTCGAGGACGGCTATGGCCCCGACCCGGACGACTGTGCCGCGACCGTTCGCCTGGCCGCCGAAGCCGGCCTGTGCGGCTGCACGATCGAGGACACGACTGCCGACCCGGCCTCGCCACTGCACCCCTTCGACGCCGCCGTCGCCCGCATCCGCGCCGCAGCCCGTGCGGCCCACGATGCCCCGCACCCGTTCGTCCTGACGGCCCGGGCAGAGAACTTCCTGCACGGCAACCCGCACCTCGACGACACCATCCGCCGCCTGGTCGCCTTCGCCGAGGCCGGCGCGGACTGCCTCTACGCCCCCGGCCTGCCCTCCATGAACGCTATCCGCCAAGTCGTCGCAGCCGTCGCGCCCAAACCGGTCAACGTGCTGTCCGGCCCCCGCGACGGCCTGTTGGCGCTGTCCGACCTCGCGTCCGTGGGCGTCCGCCGGGTCAGCGTCGGCGGCGCGATTGCCCGGGCCGCCTACGGTCAGGTGCTCCAGGCCGGCCGCCTGCTCCAGGCTGGCGACCTTCCCGGCGCGCTGGCCGCCATCCCACCGCATGCAGACATCGAAGGCCTGATGCCCTGACGGCGGCCTGCAGAAGTTCTGTCAGCGAACGCTTCAGCTCTCGTCGCAAAGCGCAAAAACTTAAATCACTCAGCACCGCCAGGCATGTCCCGCACGAGTTGTCAGGCCGCCTGCGCCTGCGCCACCGTCGGCCCGTCTCCGGCCACCGTCGTCCGCCGCATGTCCCGAACTTGCCCGGCGTCGAACCGCCGCACCCGGTGCATCGTCTGCCGGTTGTCCCACATCACGAGGTCATACGGCTGCCACCGGTGCACGTGAACGAACCGCGGCTGCACCGCATGCTCCGTCAGGTCGCGCAGAAACGCCCGGGCTTCCGGTACCGGCCAGCCCACGATCGTCCCCGCGTGCGAGGACAAGTAGAGCGACGTCCGCTCCGTCACCGGATGCCGCCGCACCAACCGCTGCCGCACCGGCGCGAACATCTGCCGCTCGTCGGCGCTCAGGTCGTCGAACCCCAGCAACCCGCGCGAGAACATCAGCGAGTGCTCGCACACCAGATCCTCCACCTCCGCCTTGGTGCGCGTATCCAGCGCGTCGTACGCCGCCCGCATGTCCGCGAACTCGGTATTGCCCCCATCGGTCGATACGCGCCGCCCGCTCAACAGCGAATACTTCGCCGGGATGGCCCGGAACGAGCTGTCCGAGTGCCAGATCTGGTTGCCCAGATTGAACATCCGCCGCCGGTCGTCCCGCGCCAGCGGCCGCCCGTGCTGGTCGAGGTTCGACACGTCCGCCATCTGCGCGCTCAGCCGGCTTTCGCCCGGCTTGCTGATGTTCCCCCCCGCGGTCGCCTCCAAAGTCCCGAACCGCTCGCTGAACGCGACTTGCTGCTCGTCCGTGATCTCCTGCCCCGGGAACACCAGCACCGCATGCTCGTCCATCCCGCGCTCGATCGCGTCCACCGCCGCGGCATCCAGCGGCAGCCGCACATCGACTCCCGTTACCCGCCCCACGAACCCGGGCCCGACCTGCTCGACCGAAACACCCATCCCAGCCTCCCGTTTTCGCCAGGCCAGCAAGAATGCCCGGCCGGTGTCAAGCACCGGACACGTCCTTATCCCGTCCCTTCCAGGGAGGGGCCGGGGATGGGTAAGTGGCGGCGCCGACCCGGAGGAAACCGCCATGCCTTCCCTGCCCGAAGCCGACCCTGCCACCGCCGCAGCCCTCGCCCACTGGCTCGAGACCTTCGCCACCCATGTCCGCGCGGTCGACTACGCCGCCGCCAGGCCGATGTTCCTGGCCGACGTGCTCGCCTTCGGCACCCACAACGACGTCATCACCGGCCTCGCTTCCTGGACCGCCACGCAGTGGGATCAGGTCTGGCCCAAGACGACCGGGTTCCGCTTCACCCTCGCCCAGACCCGCTTCATGGCGTCCGCCGATACGCGGATGGCCGTCGCCGTCGCGCCCTGGACCAGCACGGGCTATCACGAGGATCAGACGCCGTTCGACCGCCCGGGCCGCGCCACGATGGTGTTCACCCAGGCCGGCGACGCCTGGCTCTGCGCCCACTCCCACATGTCGCTCAACCGTGGCGTGCCGCAGGCCAGCCATGCAAACCGCCCGGTCAAGGCCTGGTAGGCGCCTCCCGCACCCGCCGCGCCTCATACGCTTTCAAGTGCACCAGTGCGATCCGGAACAGCGCCGTCCCCGCCGGCGTGCCGCGCGCGATCAGGTCGCCCACCACGTGGTCGGACTCGATCCGGTTGCCCCGCTCGATATCGCGCATCATCGACGCCGTGAACACCAGGCCCGCCTGCCCGAGCCGGGCGCGCGCCCCCTCGGCGAAGCCGGTCCGTGGCGTGAAGCCGGCACCGGATGCGATCGCCGCCGCCTCGTCGAACAGCCCCTGCGTCACATAGGCGCCCCCTGCCTCCACGATGTCGGCCACCGCCGACCGCATCAGCGACGTCGATGCCGCGAGCGTGGCGAGGAACACCCATTTCTCCCACATGTCCTGCAGGATCGTCTCGCTCGCCTTGCCGCCGCACCCGGCCATCGCCGTAGCCAGGCGCTGCACCCGGGGAGAGAGGGTTCCGTCACGCTCCCCAAACGATGCCGACTGCAGCTCCCCCATGTGCCGGATCGTCCCGTCCGGTTCCAGCGTCGCCGCGATCTGGCACTGTCCGCCGAGCACCGCAGCCGCCCCGAACCGCTCCACCAACACATCGAGGTGCCGCATCCCGTTCAGCAGCGGAACGATGGCCGTTCCGGGCCCGACCGCACCGGCGATCGAGTCCATCGCGTCATCGAGGTCGTAGGCCTTGCAGGTCAGGATCACCGCGTCGTATGGACCGCCCAACGCGCCCGCCTGCACCGTCGTGACCGCCCGGGTCATGTCGCCGCGTGGGCTGCGGATCACCAAGCCACCGTCAGCAAGCTGGCCGGCACGCCGCGGCCGAACGAGAAACGTGACGTCCTCGCCGGCGGCCGCCATGCGGCCGCCGAAATATCCGCCGATCGCCCCCGCGCCCAAAACCAAGATCCGCATCGCACGCCCCTGCCCGTTCACACATACGGTAGGCCAGCTTGCTCGCCGATACACGCGGCGTTCGACCGTGGGCCGAAGCGGCCTCGCAGCCCGGCATCCCTCGCCCGAGCCGGACGAGGTACGACTGCCGGCCACGCGCGAAAATCGTCCAGAAATGCGAACCCCGCATAGCTCGCGCGATGCGGGGAGAAAAAGTTAGCCGAGCAACTCGCGCACCATGGCGCGGATCTCATCATCGGAAAGATTGATCGGCACGCGCTCGAATATGTCGGGCTTCGGAAGTGTCGGCAACTGCGGAACAGGACCGGCGTGATTTGCCGCCGATCGAAACAAGTCTTGGTGCATGGAAGCTTTCTGTAGGGAACGACCCAACCAACGCGGGGCCGGCACGGCAGGACGACGTCCCGATGCGTGCGTTCTTGAAATGGTCCATTGTTGCCCGCGTTCAAGGGGGCTGGAAACCCATCGACGCTCCACCCTGGGACGGGTAAGCTGCTGTACGTGAACGCCCTCGCCCCGTCCCGCGCCCGGCTCTTGATCGAGGTCGTCTACGATCTCGTCTGTCCGTGGTGCTATTTGGGTGTTCGCCGCCTATTCCGGACGATGCGCCGGCGCCCGGATCTCATGTTCGACCTGTCATGGCGACCCTTCCTGCTCAACCCCGACATGCCGCGCAGCGGAATGGCCCGATCCGATTACGTCGTCCGCAAGTTTGGCGGCGAGGACCGGGCTCGCCGGCTCTATGCCTCGATCACGGACATCGGCGCCGCCGAGGGCGTCGAGTTCCGGTTCGACCGCATCCGACGCACCCCCTCGAGCGTCGACGCCCACCGCCTGGTCCGCTGGGCCGCTCTGTTCGGCCGCAGCAGCGACGTGGCCGAGGCCTTGTTCGCAGCCCACTTCGCCGATGGACACGACATCGGCGATCATGCCGTGCTTCGCGACATCGCGGCCGCCGTCGGGCTCGACCCCACCGCCACCAGCGCCTTCCTGCGCAGCGACGACGACGTCGACGCCGTGCATGCGGATAATCTGCGGGCGCATCGCCTCGGAATCAACGGCGTCCCCTGCTTCGTCGTCGCTGGCCGCCATGCCATCGCCGGGGCGCAGGAGCCGGAGGTGATCGAGCGCCTGCTCGACGTGGCCGCGGTGGACCTGCACGAGACCTCTACTTAACGTACGATCCACGATAAGAAGCCAGGGTAAGGGAGCCCCCATGTCGTTGCCCAAGACCATTCCGCTCCTCGCCAGCGTCGCCGCCGGGGCGCTTTTCATGGCCGCTGCCGCCCGCCCCGCCGGCGCCGAGGCCACCCCGGCCCAAGCCGCCAGCATGGAAAGCCAGATCCGCGACACGCTCGGCGGCCTACTCGGCCCATCGATCAAGATCGGCAACCGCCCGATCCAGGTCACCCCCGAAGGCGACCACTACGACCTCCTGGTCGACGTCGCGCTCGACAAGATCGTCCGCGGCTCCTCCACCTTCGCCGCGCCCGAGACCACGACCCCGCTGCAGGTCACCGGCACTGCCAAGCCGGGCGAGAACGGCATCTGGATCGTCGAAGGCATCAAGACCAACTCGCCGCTCCATTTCACGATCCTGATGCCGGTGCCCCCCACCGAGGGCGATGCCGGCCCGGCCAAATCCACCCCCGTCAGCTACACAGTCGAGCAGAAGGGCCAGGACGGCCGCATCGTCTGGGACCCGAGCTTCCAAACGCCCTCCACCTGGACGACGACAACACAGTCGTCCAGCATCCATGCCGAAGGCGGGCCTATTCCGCACGACACGACGATCGGCGCGACCAACGCGGTCACCACCCTGCGCCCGGCCGGCGACGGCCGAATGGACGTTCTCGTGAACGGTGCGCTGCAGGACTATGACATCGATGGCTCGCAATCCGCATCGCCCCTGCGCGTGGCCATGCAGCGGCTTCGCGTCGACAGTGCGATGAACAGCGTGAACCGGGCCGACGCGGTGCGTTTCATCCAGGCGATCACCAGCTTGATCGCCGCGAAACCCCCGGCCGACTCGCCGGCCTTGCCGCCTCTGGTGAAGGCAGTCCTTGCCACGATGCAGGACCTTGCGTCCAGCTTCATGCTCGATGAGACGATCGAGGGCATGACGTTCCAGGCGCAAGGCCAGAATGTCGCGCTCGCCCGGGCGCGGCTGGAAATGGACGTCCGATCGGATCAGGGCCTGATGAAGGCCGGCATGACCTTGGGCCTGGAAGGCCTGGGCCTGCCCAACCTGCCGCTTGGGCCGATGGAGGTGCTGCTGCCCCGTCACGTCGAGCTGCGCCCCGTCATCGGTGGCGTCACCGCAGCCGACCTGCTCCACATGGCCAATCTCGCGACCGACAACATCGATCCGACCCCGGCCGATATCGCTGCCCTGTTCAGCCATGGCGGCGTGACCGGCGGCCTCGACAGCATGACCGTCGAAGTCGGGGGCGCCACGTTCACCGGCCAGGGCAGCCTGGTCGCGACGGCGCCCTCGGCCCAAGCCGTGACCGGAACCGCGCAGGTGACGGCGACGAACTACGACGACCTCATGCAGAAGGTCTCCGCCATTCCCGGGATGGGCCAGCAAGCGCTGCCGGTGATGGTCTTCATCAAGGGGATTGGCCGCACGGTCGACAACAAGCTGGTGTGGGATGCCACCTACAAGGATGGCAAGGTGCTCATCAACAACGTCGACCTCACTGCCATGGCCGCCGGTGCCGGCCCGGCCCCAGCCGCCCGCCCCGTCGCGCCGGCACCTCGGCCGAGCCCCGGCGGCAGCCTGAAACAGCCAACCCGCCCCGCCACCCCGGGCCAGGTGCCAAGCTGGGGCAAGTAGAGGCCGGCGTACTGGAAAGGGTTGTTTAACCTTTTCCGGCGATGATCCCGTCATGTCGGATGTGATCAGCGCACTTATCGAGGGGTTAGGGCATCAGCGGGCCGGGCGCGCTGGTCAGGCCGAGACCATCTACCGCGATGTGCTGGCCCGTGATCCCGCCCAACCGAACGCGCTATACCTTTATGGATTGTTGCAGCTGCGGGACGGTCGTGTTGGGTCCGCAGCGGACCTGCTGCAAGCCGCGTCGGGTTTGCGGGACGACACGGACGTCCACCTCCATCTCGTCCGGGCCCGCCTCGCCGCAAATGACCCGGCGGCGGCGCTCGCGGCCGTCGACCACGCCATCGCGCTGGACGCTCCGCCTGCCGAAGCGCTCTACCTGCGGGGCACCGCGCTTAATGCCTTAGCGCGTTATACCGAGGCTGCCGAGGTGTTGGCCGAGGCAGCGCGCCATGCGCCGATCCATGCCGGCATCCGCCTCAACCTCGGCAACGCCCACGCAGACCTCGACCAGTTGGACGAGGCCGAACGCCATATCCGGGCCGCCATCCGGCTCGACCCGGCCCTGGTCGAGGCGCAAGCCAGCCTTGGCTATGTGCTCACCGCCCAGGGCCGCCTGGCCGCCGCCATCGCCGCCTGCGAGGCAGCGCTCGCGCTCGACCCGCTATCGGCCGAGGCGCATTGGAACCTCGCAACCGCGCTTCTCCTTGCCGGCAACTACGAGCGCGGGTTCCGCGAGTATGAGTGGCACAGCCGGCACCGCTTGTTCCAAGCCTACTGGCGCAACTTGCCCGGCCAGGTCTGGACTGGCGGCTCGCTTGCGGGCAAGACGCTGCTGGTCCACGCCGGCCAGGGACTGGGCGACACGATCCAGCTGGCCCGCTACATGCCGCTTCTTGCCAACCGCGGCGCACGCGTCATGCTCGCCTGCAGTGCGTCGCTCCTGCCGTTCTTGTCCGGGCAGCCGGGCATCTTCGCCGCAGTGTCCCGCGCCGCACCGCTGCCTCCATACGATCTCTGGATCGACCAGATGAGCCTGCCGCGGCTGCTGGACACGCGGGCTGACACGATCCCCGGCCATCAAGCCTATCTCACCGCCGAACCAGAGCGGCGCCGCCGCTGGGCGGACCGCCTCCGTGGGAGGACGATCGGCTTCGCCTGGGCCGGCAACCCGGCCCACGCCAACGACCGCCGCCGGTCACTTCCGCCCGAGCTCGCCCGCATGCTTGCAGGACCGGACATGGTCGGCCTGCAAGTCGGCCCGCGCGCCGAAGACTGCGACGGAACTCCCTTGCTGGATGTCTCGTCCGCGCTGACCGACTATGCCGAGACCGCGGCCCTGATCGCGCAGCTCGACCTCGTCATCACGGTCGACACATCCGTCGCACACCTCGCCGGCGCCCTCGGCGTGGCGACCTGGCTCCTGCTTCCCGCCGCCCCGGACTGGCGCTGGATCCTCGGCCGCGATGACACTCCCTGGTACGGCTCACTGCGCCTGTTCCGCCAGCAAACCGCCGGCGACTGGCACCCCGTCATCGAACACGTCCGGCGCGGCCTCGGCCGGCCTGCCCCCTCTCTCGGCTGCGACTGAGGGCAAAGCGGGCGACGGGTCCGCGGCCACTTTGCCCCCAGTGATGCCCGCGGCCGGGTGGGGTCAGGGTGATGATCTATGCCGCCTTCCCTGCCTCATGCGCGATCCGGTTCAGGTTCGCCAGCACGTCCCGCCCCACCTTCATCCGCTCCACCACCGGCATGTCCCGCACCACCGACAGCTTATGGTCCGGCCGCAACCGGATCATGTCCTTGCGCGACGACAGCCACGTGATCAGCCCGCTCGGGTTGCGGAACTGGTTGCCGCGGAACCCGATCACCATACCCTTCGGCCCGGCCTCCAGCTTCTCCACCCCGGCCGCGCGGCACAGCCGCTTCAGCGTCACCACCTGCAGCAGGTTGTCCACCTCCGGCGGCAGCGGCCCGAACCGGTCCACCAGCTCGGCCGCCATCGCCTCCGTGTCCGCATCGGTCGGCAACGCCCCGATCCGCCGATACAGCCCCAGCCGCACCGGGAGGTCCCGCACATACGTCTCCGGGATCAGCACCGGCAGGCCGATCTGGATGTTCGGCGTCCAGTCCCGGTCATGGTCCCGCGAACGCCCCTTCTCCGCCCGCAGATCCGCCACCGCATCCTCGAGCATCTGCTGATACAGCTCGATGCCCACCTCGCGGATATGTCCGGACTGCTCGTCCCCAAGCAGATTGCCGGCGCCCCGGATGTCCAGATCGTGCGACGCCAGCGTGAACCCGGCGCCCAGGCTGTCCAGCGTCTGCATCACGTCCAGCCGCTTCTCCGCCGCCGCACTCAGCCGATGGTTCTGCGGCCACGTCAGATACGCATAGCCCCGCTGCTTGCCGCGCCCGACCCGGCCGCGCAGCTGATACAGCTGTCCCAGCCCGAACATGTCCGCCCGGTGGATGATCAGCGTGTTCACCGCCGGCATGTCCAGCCCGCTCTCGACGATGTTCGTCGAGAGCAGGATGTCGTATTTCCCGTCCCCGAACTCCGTCATCACCCGCTCGAGCTCGGTCGGCGCCAGCCGCCCGTGCGCCTCGATCATCCGCGCCTCCGGCACGATCTCGCGCAGCCGCTCGCCCATCCGCGCCAGGTCCTCGATCCGCGGCACCACGCAGAACACCTGCCCGCCCCTGAACCGCTCGCGCTGGATCGCCTCCCGCACCACCACGCTGTCGAACGGCGAGATGAACGTCCGCACCGCCAGCCGGTCGACCGGCGGCGTCGCGATCAGGCTCATCTCCCGCACCCCCGTCAGCGCCAGCTGCAGCGTCCGCGGGATGGGCGTCGCCGTCAGCGTCAGCACGTGCACGTCCGCCTTGAGCTGCTTCAGCTTCTCCTTGTGCGACACCCCGAAATGCTGCTCCTCGTCGACGATCAGCAGCTCCAGATTGTCGAACGTGATCCCCTTGGCCAGCAGGGCATGGGTGCCGACCACGATGCTGACGCTGCCATCCGCCAACCCTTTCTTGGTCTCCGCCGCCTCCTTGGCCGTCACCATCCGGCTGAGCTGCCCGACTTTGATCGGAAAGCCTTCGAACCGCTTGGCGAAGATCCGTGTGTGCTGCCGGGCCAGCAGCGTGGTCGGCACCACCACCGCCACTTGCCCGCCCGACATCGCCGCGACGAACGCCGCCCGCAGCGCCACCTCGGTCTTGCCGAATCCGACATCGCCGCAGATCAGCCGGTCCATCGGCCGCCCCGCCGCCAAATCCTCCAGCACGTCGGCGATCGCCCGCATCTGGTCGTCCGTCTCGGCGAACGGGAACCGGCTCACGAACTCGTCCCAGCTCCCTTCCGCGGGCGTCAGCAACGCCGCCTCCCGCGTCCGCCGCTCCGCCGCCGTCCGGATCAGCTCGCCCGCCATGTCGCGGACCCGCTGCTTCATCCGCGCCTTGCGGGACTGCCAGGCCACCCCGCCCAGCTTGTCCAGCGCGACGCCCGTCGTCTCGCTACCGAACCGAGAAAGCAATTCTATATTCTCGACAGGAAGATAGAGCTTCTCGTTCCCATCATAGATCAGCCGCAGGCAGTCATGCGGCGCCGGACCCACCCGTAGCGTCTCCAGGCCGTCGTATCGCCCGATCCCGTAATCCTGGTGCACCACCAGGTCACCCTCGGCGATCTCTGTCGCCTCGGCGATGAACTGGTCGGCACTCTTGCGCCGCCGCGGCGGCCGGCTGATCCGCTCGCCCAGCAGGTCCTGCTCCGACACCAGGCCCACCTGCGCTGAGACGAACCCGCGCTCCAGCCCCAGCGTGACCACCGCCACCGTGTCCAGCGGCATGTCCTGCACCGCCTTCCACTTGCCCGCGTCGTTCGCCTTCACCCCGTTCTCGCGCAGCAGATGCAGCAGCCGCTCCCGCGAGCCGCGCGACCAGGCCGCCACCACCGTCCGACGCTTCTGCGCCGCCCAGTTCCGCGACTGCTCCTTCAGCTGCTCGAACACCGTCAGCGCCGCACCCGACCCGGCCTTCGTGAACACCGCGCCGGGCCGCCCGCCCGCATCGATCCCCGCCGCCCCGTCCGGCTTGCCATAGGGGCTGAACAGCACGCCTTCGCCCGTGGCCAGCATCGCATCCCACTCGGGCCGGTCCAGATACAGCCGCTCCGCCGGCAGCGGCCGGTAAGGGACCTCGCCGTCCCGTGTCGGCCCCGTCCTCGCCTCGGCATGGTCGGCGATCATCTCCAGCCGCGCGTCCAGCACCTCGCCCGCCTGGTTGTCGAGGCTCGCCGAGACGTCCGGCAGATAGTCGAACAACGTCTCCATCCGCTCATGGAACAGCGGCGCCCAATGCTCGATCCCCGTATGCTTCCGCCCGTCCGACACCGTCTGGTACAACGGGTCACTCGTCGCCCCCGGCCCATACAGCTCCCGCCATGCCTCACGGAAGCGGCTGACGCTGGCCGGGTCGAGCGGCACCTCCGACACCGGGCGAAGCACCAGCTCGTGCACCGCCGCGCTGCTCCGCTGCGTGCTGGTGTCGAACCGCCGGATGCTCTCGATCGTGTCGCCGAACAGGTCGAGCCGCACCGGCTCGGGTTCGCCGGCCGGGAACACGTCCAGGATCCCGCCCCGGCTGGCAAACTCGCCCGCCTCCATCACGGTACCCGCCCGCGTGTAGCCGTTTGCCTCCAGGAACCCGGCGATCGCCTGCGGGTCCGCCGTGCCACCCGTGCGCAACGCCATCGCCGCGCCCGTGAACGCGCGGCGCGGCGGCACGCGCTGCACCAGCGCGTTCACCGTCGTCAGTACGATCCGCGGCCGTTCCCCACGCTCTAGCAGGCGGGCCAAGGTCGCGATCCGCTCCGACACGATCTCCGGGTTGGGGCTCACCCGGTCATACGGCAGGCAGTCCCAGGCCGGGAACCGCAACACGTCCATCTGGGGTGCAAAGAACCCCAGTGCCTCCGTCAGCCGCGCCATCCGCTGGTCGTCGCGGCACACATGCAGCAGCGCGCCCCGATGCTCCGCCCTGCGACGCGCCAGCAGCAACGCGTCGTAACCCTCTGGCGCACCATAGATAATCGCGGTCAAAGCACCCGGCCCTCCCCGGCCGCTGCCGCCGCGCACATCGCCCGCAGCATCGGCCCGTCCAGCGCGTCCGGGATCGGCTGCCGCCCCGTCAGCCAATCCGCCAACATCGCATCCGGCAGATCCATCACCGCCTCGAGCGCATCCAACTCCGCCGGAGTGAAGCCGGCCAGCCGTGCCCGCACGAAGCCGCCGATCAGGATATCGTTCTCATAGGTGCCGCGATGCGTCGCACGAAACAGGATACGGCGGCGCCTGACCGCGTCATGCGGTTCAAGGGCCGGCAAGTCGGATGGGGCCACGCTTCGTTCCCTGGATCGAGGACTGTCATATAGTCCCGGCTCGGCTATGTGTCAGCCCGTGCGCCATCCCAGCGACCCCCTGTTGCCGCTCTACGCCCCCCTCGAGACCCTTCCCGGCGTCGGCCCGGCGATCGCGGAGAAACTCGCCCGCGTCGCCGGCGGCCACCGCGTGCTCGACCTGCTGTTCCACATGCCGGAGGGCTACATCGACCGCCGCCTCCGACCGCACGTGAAGGACGCTCAGCCCGGTCAGCTCGCTACCTTCACCCTGGAGGTCGTCTCCACCGAGCCGCCCGGCGCCAAGGGCCGCCCATGGCGCATCCTCTGCAAGGACGCCACAGGCTTCATCGAACTCGTCTACTTCGCCCGCCCCGCCCACATCTTTACGCCCGGACAGTCCCTGGTCGTCTCCGGCAAGGTCGACCGCTTCGGCGACCGCCTGACCCTGCCGAAGCCCGATCACGTCCTCGCCGCCGATCGCGCCGGCCTGCTGCCCGGCATCGACCCGGTCTGGCCGCTCACCGCCGGGCTGTTCCCGAGCCAGGTCCGCGCCGCCCTCCGCCACGCGCTCGCCCTCGTCCCCGACCTGCCTGAATGGCACGACCCGGCCCTCCTCGTCCGCGAGAACTGGCCCGGCTTCATCGACGCCCTCAACGCCGTCCACCTCCCGCGCGAACTCCCCGGCGACGCCCCCCGCGCCCGCCTCGCCTATGACGAGCTGCTCGCCCACCAGCTCGCCATGGCCTGGACCCGTATGCGGAGCCGCCAGCGCCCCGGCACCCCCATCGCCGGCGACGGCCGCCTTCGCAGCCAGGCCCTGCGCCGCTTCGGCCACCCGCTCACCCTGTCCCAGGTGACCGCCCTGGCCGAGATCGACCACGACCTCGCCGCCCCGCGCCGCATGCTGCGCCTGCTGCAGGGCGACGTCGGCTCAGGCAAGACGGTTGTGGCCCTCATGGCCATGCTCAGCGCCGCCGAATGCGGCCGCCAGGCCGCCCTGATGGCGCCGACCGAAGTGCTCGCCAAGCAGCACCACCGCACGTTGTCCAAGTTGTCGCCCATCCCCGTCGGCCTGCTCACGGGCTCGATCAAGGGCGTCGAGCGCCGCCGGGTCCTGACGGGCCTCGAGACCGGGCGCCTGCACATGGTCGTCGGCACCCACTCCCTGTTCCAAGACGCCGTCGCCTACGACGACCTCGCGCTGGCCGTCATCGACGAACAGCACCGCTTCGGCGTCGAGCAGCGCATGACCCTGGGTGCCAAGGGCGCCCGCACCGACGTGCTCGTCATGACCGCGACCCCCATCCCTCGCACCCTGCTTCTCACCCAATGGGGCGAGATGGACGTGAGCCGCCTGCTCGACAAACCCGGCGGGCGGCAGCCCATCCGCACCACGATCCACTCCCTCGCCACCCTCCCCGGCGTCATCGACGGTATCGGCCGCGCCCTGCACCGGCACGAGCGGGTGTATTGGGTGTGCCCCATGGTGAACGAGAGCGAGCTGACCGACCTGGCGGCGGCCGAGGCCCGCTACGCCGCCCTGGCCGAGCGCTTCGGCGACGTCGTCGGCCTCGCCCACGGCCAGCAGGAGGCCTATGTCCGCGACCGCGCCCTCGCCGACTTTGCCCTAGGCGCTATCCGCCTGCTCGTCGCCACCACGGTGATCGAGGTCGGGGTCGACGTGCCAGAAGCCAGCGTCATGGTCATCGAGCACGCAGAGCGCTTCGGCCTCGCGCAACTGCACCAGCTTCGCGGGCGCGTCGGCCGGGGCGCGGCAGCCAGCTTCTGCCTGCTTTTGCATGATGACGGCCTGACTGACACCATGCGGCGCCGCTTGACCCTGCTGCGCGATACCGACGACGGTTTCCTGATCGCCGATGAAGACTTCCGGCTCCGCGGCGGCGGCGACCTGCTCGGCAAGCGCCAGTCCGGGCTTCCGGGCTACCGCCTCGCCGACACCGAGCAGCACGAACGCCTGATCCATGTCGCGGCCAAGGACGCGGCGCTGATCCTGCACCGCGAACCCAAGCTGGACGGCCCTCGCGGCGGCGCGCTCAAATCGCTCCTCGCCCTGTTCGGCCGCCGCGAAGCCGTTCACACCTTGGAAGCAGGCTGACGGTCAGCGCAGCCCGAAGAACGACAGGACGGCGATCACGACGACCACAAGCCCGACGATGTAGATGATGTTGTTCACGGCAAACTCCTTCGATACGTTTCACGAACCGCTCGCGAGCCGTTCCAACGTCCCTGCCCCACTCCGGTTCACCGCTCGGCCGAAGTAGGGCGAGCGTCAGCCCGCCAGGCCCGGCGCTCTCACCGTGGAACGCTCTAAGGCCGCAACGTCAGCTTCTGCACCCGCCAGTTCAGCAGCTCCGCAACATACAGCTCGTTCTCCGACGGGCACGCGATCTCGTGGACCCACCCGAACTGGCCCGGCTGCTTGCCCGCCTGCCCCAGCACGCCGAGTACCTTCCCCTCCAACGTCATCTTGTAGATCCGCCCCGGGAACGCATCGGACGCATACAGCACCTGGTTCGGCGGTGGCGTCACGCACACCGTCCACGGCGAACCGGCCACCATCGTCTTCGCCGTCCCCACCGGCGGGTTCTGGTTCGGCATCGCCCCGATCGCCGGCTTCGCCCCGGCCGGAACCGGCACGTCGATCGTGATCTGCCGCAGCACATGCCCGTCCGTGTCGAACACCTGGATGCGCCGGTTGCCGCGGTCGGCCACATACAGGTGATCCTGCGCGTCGATCGCGATGCTGTGCGGCGTGTTCAGCTGCCCCGGCCCATCCCCCGGCTCCCCGAACGACCCCAGCCACTCGCCCGTGGGCGACACCTTGCCCACCCGCGCATTGATATAGCCGTCGCTGATGTAGCCATTGCCCTTGCTGTCCCACACGATGTCCGTCACCTGCCGGAACATTCCGTCGACCGGCGGCAGCGGCGGCTTCGGATGTTTCAACGGCTCGGTGTCCTCATCCGACGCTTCCTGCTTGCGCCCGAACACCATCGTCACGCGCCCGGCCGGGTTGAACCGGATCACCATGTCGGAGCCCTTGTCGGCCGCCCAGACGTTGCCCTGCGCGTCTACCTTCACCGTATGCGAGAACGACCAGGCATACAGGTTGTGCCCGATCTCCCGGAGGAACGCGCCGTCCGGCCCGAACTCCAGCAGTTGCGCCGCCGCCGCCGCATAGGCCGGGCCGGTCGTGCTGCCGCGGGAGAACACGAACACATGCCCCTGCGCATTCGTCGCCACCCCGGACGCCTCGCCGAGGAACAGGTTGTCCGGCAGCTTCAGGAAGTCGGCATCCGCGTCATAGGCAATCTGTGGCGGCGTCTGCGCCTGAGCAGTGCCCGCACACAACATCAGGGCGACAGCGAGGGTGCTGCGGATCATCGGACGGACTCCCTATGTCGGCAGGTTTGTTGCCGTTGTGCAAAGCTGGCGTCGGATGGCCTGCGGCGTCAATATCTGGCCGGACGATCGGAGCAAGACGCATGCGGCCCTGGACGTTCCTGGCATTCGGCCTCGCTTTGCTTGCGACCGTCGCCACGCAGCCCCTCGCGGCCGCCAGCCCGAGCCAGGCCGTGCTGGATGACGCCGTCCGTCTCGGCGCTGTCGCCACCCTCGCACCCCTCTGCGGTCTCCGGCCCGAGGGTTGGGCCGCCGATCTGCGCCGGGCCACCATTCACGGCGCCACCGGCGCCGCCCGCCCCGATGACCCCGCGCTTCGTGCCGCCCCCGGCAGCCATCTTGTGGTCGGCGCCTTGTCGTTTGCCGAAACCGACGCCCTCGAACGCTTCGCCGCCGCCCCCAGCGAGGAATGCCAAGCCATGGCGATTGACCCCGACCTCATCCGCGCCGACACCCTCGTCCGAGACTTCCAAAGCCTCAAGCAACAAATCAAACCCACAAGCTAACTATTTGTTCTTTGCTTCTCCCCTTCGAGGAGGGGCATGGGATTGGTGAGTAGGATGGGCTTCAGCCCGTCACCTAAAGCGCCGATCTGAATTATATAAATGCAGCAAAAGCAGAAGGTTAAATGCTTTCCCTTAACTCTTGACACATTCGTCATGTCGATTCGCGTTGACGGCTCTCGGGGATAAGAACAAATTGCGAACATGCCCACCCCGGATGCCCAAACTACCCCGGCTATGCTCGACCAACTGCGCGCCCAGGTCGCCCGGATCGAGCGTAGCACCCCCACCCCTGCCCAAACTTTGCCTTTCGGCATCCCCGCCATCGATGATGCGTTGCCCGGCAATGGCCTGCCCATGGCTGCCCTCCACGAACTGGTCGGCACCGGCATCGATGTCGAATTCGCCGCCGCGCCCGCCCTTTTCGCCGCCGGCCTTCTCGCGCGCCGCCCCGGCCCGGTCCTCTGGATCCTGAGCCGCACGGACCTGTTCGCCCCCGCCCTCGCCGCGGTCGGCCTGCACCCCAGCCGGGTGATCTATGCCGAAGCCAGGCAGGACGCCCTGCTGCTCATGGAAGAAGGGCTTCGCCACCCGGGCCTTGCGGGCGTGGTGGCCGAAATCACGCAACGCGTCACCCTCAGCGCCTCGCGCCGGCTGCACCTCGCGGCACAAGCCGGTGGGGCCATGGCCCTCATGCTGCGCCGGCGCGCCCAGCCCGAGGGCGCCGTCGCCGCTGCCACCCGATGGCGCATCGGCCCCGAGCCTTCCGCCCCGCCCATCCCCGCCGCCCCGCACATCCCGGGGCTCGGACCGATGCGATGGCGGCTGGAGCTGACCCGCTGCCGTGGCGGACGGACCGGATCCTGGATTGTGGAGGCGTGCGATGCCGCGGGTCGTATCGATTTGGTTGCCACACTGGCCGACGGATCGGCTGCAGCGCCGTCTTGGCGTCCCGAGCCCGGCCACGGCACAGCCGCCCGCGCCTGACTGCCAGGCCCACCCGCTCGTCACTGCGTTCCACGACGGGCGCCGCAGGATCATCGTAGCGGCCAATCCGGCCGCGACCGCCCTGGGCCTCCACCCCGGCCTGGCTGTCGCACAGGCCTTGGCCGTCATCCCCGGCCTGCACGTGATGGAGGCGGAGCCGGAGGCGGACGCCCAGGCGCTTCGGCGCCTCGCTCGCTGGTGTCAGCGCGCCACCCCGCTCGCTTCGGCCGATGCCCCGGATGGGCTGTGGCTGGACATCACCGGATGCGCCCACCTGTGGGGCGGCGAGGCCGCGATGCTTCAGTCCTTGCTCGACCGTCTGGCCCGTGACGGGCTGCATGCTCGCGCTGCGGTGGCCGACACGCCGGGCGCCGCACACGCCTTGGCGCGATTCGGCCAGCCAGGGTCGCCGATCATCGTGCTGCCCGGCGAACAGGGCCCGGCTCTTGCCCCGCTACCCGTTGCCGCTCTCCGTCTCGCCCACGATCTCGTCGGCACTCTGCGCCGGCTCGGGTTCGAGCACATCGGCCACCTGGCTCGCATTCCCCGGGCGCTGCTGGCCCGCCGTTTCGGCGATCGGCCAGGTCTCCGCCTGGACCAGGCCTTCGGCAGGGTGCCCGAACCCCTGGCCCCTTTACCCCCCGAGCACGTGCTGCAGCGTCGCACCATGTTCCTGGAGCCCCTGTTGACCGCCGAAGCCCTTGCCGCCGCAACCGCCCAACTGGTCGATCCTCTCTGTATCGAGATGGAGCACACTGGCCTCGGTGCCCGCCAACTCGACTTGCTGTTCGAACGGATCGATCGCCAGGTTGTCGCCACCCGGATCGGCACTGCTCATCCATCGCGGGACGCCCGCCACCTCGCGCGCCTGCTCAATGAGCGCCTGAACGCGATCGACCCCGGGCTCGGCGTCGAAGCGATGTGCCTGATCGTGTCCATGGCAGAGCCGCTGCAATGGCAGCAGCAGCAAGGGGGTGACGCGTCGCCGCATGACTTGGCCCGGCTGGTTGATCGGTTGCTCAACCGATTGGGCGAGGACCGGCTTTATCAGGCAAGCCCGCTGGAAAGCGAACATCCTGAGCTGGCCGTGCAACGTACGCCCATCATGGACAGGCCTCTCGTTGGATTGGATCGTTTTGCAGCGCATCCGCCGGGCCGAGACGTTTTGTGCCATGATGCTGGGCCACCCGCGCGGCCGGCTTTGTCGCTGGTATCATCGCAAGCTAGCCAAGAAAGGACAGCACCCCTTCTCAAGGGCAAGCCGTCCATTTTGCATCTTGTCCGGGACGCCACGCCGCCTGATGAATGTGATTGCGACGGTATGCTCCTACAGGATCCGCCGCTTTTGGAATGGACACGGCCTTGGGCGCAGACGGCACGGATCGAGCCAAAGCAGCCCTGGCCCGCACACCAGCACGCTCCGTCTCGCCTTCTGGACCCGCCGCGACAGGTCGCTGCGCTCGCGGCTTTGCCAGACCAGCCTCCTTTGGCCTTCACCTGGCGCCACCGCCGCCATCGCATTTGCCGCGCCGATGGACCAGAACGGGTTCACGGCGAATGGTGGCGACACGATCGTAAGACGATCCGCGACTACTATCGGGTTGAAGACCAGAATGGTCAGCGGTTCTGGCTTTTCAGAGAAGGCAACGGGTTGGACCTGAGCACCGGTAACCTGACCTGGTTCCTGCACGGCATCTACTGATGCAACCCGTCAGGCATTCCGGCTATCAGCTTTGTTGGACGATACGGGCCACTGGCCTCGATCGCCCCGCACCTAAAACAATGCTTTAGGCAGAGAGAAGCCTCGATGTCGCGGTCACTGGGGCCGTGGCCGGCAATGCAGGTGCCAGTGCAGGTGCAGTGGCAGGTGTCGTCGCCAGCATCGGATGGCTGGCTGTGTCGCGAACCATGTAGCCCCTGCCCCACACCGTCCCGATCACGTTTGGCGCGCCAGCATCGGCCAACTTCTTGCGCAACTTGCAGATGAACACGTCGATGATCTTCATCTCGGGCTCGTCCATTCCGCCGTAAAGGTGATTGAGGAAAACCTCCTTCGTAAGCACCATGCCCTTGCGGAGGATGAGCAACTCGAGGATCGCATACTCCTTTCCAGTCAGATGTACGCTCTGGCCCGAAACCAGCACTTCCCGGCTGTCGAGATTTAACTGGAGCACCCCGCAGCGCAGCGACGGTTGGCTGTAACCTTTGCTCCGGCGCACAATGGCCTGCATCCGCGCAAACAGCTCACCGTGATCGCAGGGCTTCGTGATGAAGTCGTCCGCACCGACCCCGAACGCCTTTACCCGCGCCTGCGGCCGAACCTGCTCCGCTTGGATAATCACCGGCGTGTCGATCCGTGCCGCGCGCATCCGCCGAACGAGATCATACCCGTCCATGTCGGACAGCATGAAATCCGTCAGGATCACGTCGTAGTCATAGTGGCGCGACAACTCGATCGCTTCCTCGCCACGGTCGCTCTGGTCGACGATGACGCCGTTGGACCGCAGCAGGTGAGCAAGCGCCCGATTGGACAGGCTCTCGTCGTCAACAACTAGCACGCGCATCGATCAACTCCGGTTCAGATTTCGATAACGTGATGATGCAACCATAAGATGTGTTTGTCCACGGGTTTCTTGCAGGAGCTCGTCCCAAAAACGATCTTAACCGTGCATTAAGCCGTCGGACCTACACTCCCGGCCGACAATCTCGGGGCAACGCGGACATGAGACAACTTCCGGTTGCAGAACGGCTCAAGGCGGCGGCTATCGGCCTCCGGCAAACGTCAGTCCTTCACGCGACCGGCCGCGTGACGGGGGGTGCCGGCCTATGCGTCACCGTCGGCGGGTTGCCAGGTTTGTTGGCCGTCGGGGATCGGCTGCGCCTAACTGGCCGCGACCGGACGATCCCGGCCGAAATAACGGCGTTCCGGGACGGGGCAGCCCAAGCGATGCCGCTCGGCGCGCTTGCCGGCATCGGCCCGGGCGCACGCGCCGACGTCGCGTTCCGCCTCGATGGGCGCTCGATGCAGGCGACCTTGCCGGTCTCAGATGCCTGGCTCGGCCGCGTCATCGATCCCTTGGGCAATCCGCTCGATCGATGCGGCGCCATGCCGCCCGGGCCCCCATGCCCCGTCCGTGTTCCCCCGCCGCTCGCGGCCGAACGCAGCCGGCTCGGGCCGCGTATCGGCCTGGGCGTCCGCGCCCTTGACCTGTTTACGACCTGCCGGGCAGGACAGCGGCTCGGCCTGTTCGCCGGTTCAGGAATCGGCAAGTCGACGCTGCTCGCGATGCTCGCACAAGATGCAGCCTGCGACGTCGTGGTCCTGGCGTTAATCGGGGAACGCGGGCGAGAGGTGCGCGAGTTTCTCGAAGACGATCTCGGCCCTTCGCTCGCTCGCTCGGTCGTCGTCGTGGCAACCTCAGACCAACCCGCCCTCCTTCGGCGTGAGGCGGCCTATGCGGCGATGACCGTCGCCGAGTACTTTCGCGACCAGGGCTGCTCCGTTCTCTTGCTCATGGACAGTGTAACCAGATTTTGCCTGGCGCTGCGCGAGATCGGGCTGGCGAGTGGCGAACCGCCTGCCACCCGCGGCTACCCGCCAAGTGTTTTCGCCGAGTTGCCGTGCCTGCTCGAGCGGGCCGGCCCCGGCCCTGGTGCCGGCACGATCACCGGTTTGTTCACCGTCCTCGTCGAAGGGGACGATCACAACGAGCCGGTCGCCGACACCGTACGTGGCATCCTCGATGGCCACGTGGTGCTCGATCGCCGCATCGGGGAGCGCGGCCGCTACCCCGCCATCGACGTGCTGCGATCACTCTCCCGCACCGTGCCCGGCTGTCTGGACGCCGATCAGCACGAGCTGGCGCGCCAAGCGCGAGCGATTCTCGCAACGCAGGCCGAACTCGCCGACCTCGTCCGACTCGGGGCCTACAAGGCCGGGACGGACCCAGCAGCCGACCGAGCCCTACGGCTCGCACCCCGCATCGAAGCCTTGCTCACGCAAGGCAAGTCCGATCGCAGCACGTTGAACGAAGCCTTTGCCGCTCTGCGCACGATCCTGAACGAGACCGACGATGGCCCATGACCCTTTGCACACCCTGCTGGCCGTCCGCCGGCATGCCGTCGATGAGGGTCGCCGCGCCCTTGCCGACAGCCTCGAAGCGGCTGCGGCTGCGGCGAAGGCTGCCCGGGCCGCCGAACTCGCCATCACGCGTGAGATGCAGCGCGCATCCAGCATCGACGGCGGCGACAACCTCGTCGAAGCGTTCGCCGCGTGGCTGCCGGCTGCACGGCAGCGTGCCGCGCAGGCGCAGGCCCGGCATGACCGTCAGGAGGCGGAGGTCGCACGCTGCCGGGCCGACCTGACAGTCTGCCGCACGGCGCTCGAAGCGATCGAGCAGCTGATCGAATCGCGCGACGCCACCCGAAATCAGGAGCGGTCCCGGCGCGACCAGGCCGAGCTGGACGATCACGCGGCCAGCAAGCCCCAAGCCCCGATGGACGCCACCGGTGGTTGACCAAAGACAACGCGCCAATGCTGGCCCCGGCGGGTGCGATGTGGTGGATTGCGCGCGCCTGGGATGGAGGATCCGGTTTTGCGTATTGTCATGATTGGCGGCGGGTACGTCGGCCTGGTCTCCGGAGCCTGTTTTGCAGATCTCGGCGTCGATGTCGCCGTGGTCGAGGTCGACCGCGCCAAGCTTGCCGCGCTTCGGGACGGGCGCATCCCGATCTACGAGCCGGGCCTCGACCGCCTCGTCGCCGACAACGTCGCCGCCGGGCGCCTCAGCTTCGGCGACGACCTCGCCGCAGCCGTTTCCGGAGTCGACGCGGTGTTTATCGCCGTCGGCACGCCAACCCGCCGCGGCGACGGTCATGCCGACGTCTCCTACGTCAATGCGGCAGCGGAGCAGGTCGCGAAGGCGCTGACCGGCTACGCGGTCGTCGTCACCAAGTCGACCGTTCCAGTCGGCACTGGCCGCCGTGTCGCCGAAATCATGCGCCGGACCCGCCCGGACCTCGAGTTCGACGTCGCGAGCAACCCGGAATTCCTGCGCGAGGGAAGTGCCATCGGCGACTTCATGCGGCCCGACCGCGTCGTCATCGGCACTGACAGCGAACGCGCGCGGGACGTCCTGCGCCGGCTATACCGTCCCCTCTATCTGATCGAGGCGCCGATCCTGTTCACCAACCTCGAGACGGCCGAGTTGACGAAGTATGCCGCGAACTCGTTCCTGGCCATGAAAGTCACCTTCATCAACGAAATGGCCGACCTGTGTGAGAAAGTCGGTGCAGACGTTCACGATGTTGCCCGCGGCATCGGCCTCGATGGCCGGATCGGCCGCAAGTTTCTCCACGCTGGCCCCGGCTTCGGCGGCAGTTGCTTCCCCAAGGACACGCTCGCCCTGATGCGCATCGCCCAGGACTGGGGCGCGCCCTCCCGCCTCGTCGAGGCGACGGTTCAGGTCAATGATGCCCGCAAGTCAAGCATGGCGGCACGGATCATCGCCGCCGCCGGCGGAAGTGTGCACGGCAAAGCGATCGCCGTTCTCGGCCTGACGTTCAAGCCTGAGACGGACGACATGCGCGACGCACCGAGCATTCCCATCGTCAGCCGCCTCGCCGAGGAGGGTGCCGAGATCCGAGCCTTCGATCCCGTCGGCATGGACCAGGCCCGGGCCGTGCTGCCGTCGAACGTCGTCTTCTGTGCCGACGCCTACGACGCGGCGAAGGGGGCGGATATCCTGGTCGTCATCACCGAATGGAACGAGTTCCGCGCTCTGGCCCCGGAACGCTTGCGGAGCCTCATGCGCGGCACACTCGTCATGGACCTGCGCAACATGTTCGATCCGCGCGCCATCGCCGCCGCAGGCCTGGACTACCGTGGCATCGGCCGTCCTCTCCTCCCGCCCGAGTCGCACGCGGCCACTAAGGACTGACCAACCAGGTCGGTCCGCCCTGCCGCGGGCTCCTCGTGGCAGGGCGAGCCGTCAGACCTTTTCGACCTGGCTGTATTCCAGTTCCACCGGGGTCGACCGGCCGAAGATCGACACGCTGACCTTCAAGCGCCCCTTCTCCTCGTCCACGTCTTCGACCGTCCCGTTGAAGCTCGTGAACGGCCCATCGGCCACCCGCACCTGCTCGCCGATCTCGAACAGCACCGCCGGCCGAGCCCGCTCGACCCCTTCGGCGCTCTGCTTGATGATCCGCTCGGCCTCGGCGGCACTGATCGGCGTCGGCCGCGTCTTGCTGCCCAAGAACCCGGTCACCTTCGGCGTGTCCTTGATCAGGTGCCACGTCTGGTCGGTCATCTCCATGTTCACGAGCACGTAACCCGGGAAGAACTTCCGCTCGGCATTGACCTTCTGACCCCGCCGCACCTCGACCACCTCCTCGGCCGGCACGAGCACGTCGTCGACCAGGTCCGCCAACCCCTGCTGCGCGGCCTGTTCCTTGACCTGCTGCGCGATCTTCTTCTCGAACCCCGAATAGACGTGGACGACATACCACCGCTTCGCCATCGATAACCCCTAACCGCCGACGCCGAACAGCGCCCGCACACCAACGCCGATCGCCTGGTCGGCGACGAAGAAGAACGCCGCAGCAAGCCCCGACAGGACAAAGACCAGCCCCGTCGTGATCATCGTCTCCTTGCGGGACGGCCACGTCACCTTGCTTACCTCGGTCCGCACCTCACGGACGAACCTCGCCGGACTCACCGCCATCACTCAACCTACTTTCATCGATTCTGATCGAGATCGCCCACACCGGGGCCTGCCTCAGGTCCGCCCTGGCAGGGGTGGAGGGTCTCGAACCCCCAACCTCCGGTTTTGGAGACCGGCGCTCTAGCCAATTGAGCTACACCCCTACAGTCCGTCCGCCCGGCGCCCCTGTGTGCCCCGGCCCAGCCAATGCGCACAACCCGGGGTGTCGTACTGCAGGCTGCAGTTGCGCGAGCGCGCTAAAGACGGTGCGACGCCCACCTTGTCAAGTCCGGCTTGTCAGGACCGCGCCTCCCGCATCGCAGCAATTCGGCCTATATCCGCGCCGATGACGACCCGTCGCCTCGTTCCGCTCACCGCCGGGCAGCGCCCCGGCTCAGGCCGGCCGCAGCCGCTGCCCGGTGGCCGCCGCTGGAGCGGCGCCGCCTCGCTGCTGATCCATGTCTTGCTGCTGGCCGCCTTCCTGCTCTTCGCGCGCCGGCCTGAGCAGGACGACCAGTCCCCCGCACCCTCGTTTGAAGTGCTGTTCGACACCCCGGACGGTCACACGCCCCCACCCGGCCGCCCGGATGCCCCCTCCACCCCGGCCGGCGGCGCGGCGGCGCCGGCCGTCCCTGCGCCCCTGCCGGCACCGCCCCTGCCCGATGCCGTGCCGGGCCCGGACACGCCGGCGCCCATGGCCCCACCCAGCCCCGACGCCCCCACGGCACCCCAGACCCCGGCGCCCGTCGCCATACCCCCCGCACCGTCCGAAACCGTTCCGCCCCCACCTGCCGAGATCCCCGCCCCCGCAGCGCCAACTGCCCCGCCAGCGGCGCCGCCTGCGCCCGATGCGGCGCAGCCCGTCGTGCCAGAGTCCACGCCAACCCCGAGTAGCCCCGCCCAGGTCAACCTGGCACCGCCCACCAGCACGCCTCCGCGCCCCCTCGTGCCCGACCTCGTGCTCCCCGCACCGCCACCGCCGTTGCCGCCGGTTCCCCCGCGCCCCCCGCGGCCCCGCGCCGTCCCATCCCAGCCGTCACAGGCGGGAACGCTCGGCAACCCCATGGACCTCAGCTTCGGCCCCTCGACCGATCGCGGACCCGCCGCGCGTGTCGGCGCACCCCGCGGCAGCGTCGCGTCCCGCTCGCTCGATCTCTCGCCCGGCGCGCCCCGCGGCCCCAATCGCGCCGATGCGTTTTTCGACGCCCGCGCCGCCCGCCTGGGCGCCGACTGGGAGGAGGCCCTCAAGAGTTATTGGCTGCGCCACCGCTACTACCCGGAGCAGGCGCGGGACAATGGCGAGGATGGTTCGGTCAACCTCGAACTCACCGTCGACAGCACCGGACGGGTCAAGGCTGCCGTCCTGAAAAGCCGGTCCGGCTCGCAGTTCATCGACATGGCCGCCATCGGCACATGGCGCAACGCGCAACTGCCTCCGCTGCCGCCTGAACTCGCGCCCAGCTACACGTTCAGCATCACGATCAACTACATTCTGCTGCGTTGACGGATCAACGGCCTGGCCGGCTGGAGCGGGCGAAGGGAATCGAACCCTCGTCAGAAGCTTGGAAGGCTACCGCATTACCACTATGCTACGCCCGCGCGCGCTCGTTCTACCGCATCAAGTCGGCACTCCGCAATCACGCGCAGCGCGTCGGTGATCTCCCTACGGCAGCAGGCGCCGCAACGCCGTCAACTCGTCAAGCGCATCTGCCAGCAAGCCGCGCAGCCGCAGCA
Organism: Acetobacteraceae bacterium; assembly: GCA_965213855.1. Classification (GTDB taxonomy): domain Bacteria; phylum Pseudomonadota; class Alphaproteobacteria; order Acetobacterales; family Acetobacteraceae; genus JBBROS01. Next base: position 952,717 of record CBDCAA010000008.1, read on the forward strand.
CCTCCGCTGCGGGATCCGGCCCCGCGCGCCCCGGCGGCTCCGGGCTGACGAGCTGCAGGGTCGGCGCCGGCACGGGTTCCGCCCGCTCCGCCTCGGCCGCTGCACGCTCTGCGGCTGGCGCGGGTGGAATGTCGTCCGACAGTTGCCCGCCGCCCTCCCGCAGAAGCCTTTGCACGCCCTTGATCGTGTATCCCTGGATATACAGCAGATCCGAGATGCGCCGCAGCAGCTGGATGTCGTCCGGGCGGTAATAACGCCGCCCGCCGCCGCGCTTGAGCGGTTTCACCTGCGGGAACTTGGTCTCCCAAAACCGCAACACATGCTGCGGAATATGCAACTCGTCGGCAACTTCGCTGATGGTCCTGAACGCATTCGGCGCCTTCTTCGCACGGGACCGAAGCGGATCGGCACCCGCCTCCGCCGGCCCGTCGGCGCCCCGCTCCCCCTCGGGACCACCGGGCGGCACCATCTCAGGCGATCCGCTCATACGTCATCCGTCGCCGGGATGGCGGTGCCGTTCACGTGCGCCTTCAGCACCTGGCTTGGCCGAAACGTCAGCACACGCCGTGGCAGGATCGGAACCTCAACCCCGGTTTTCGGGTTCCGTCCGATCCTCCGCCCCTTCTGCCGAACAGAGAACGTCCCGAACCCGCTGACTTTGACCGATTCCCCCGCCTCGAGCGCTGCCGACATCCGCTCGAGCACCGTCTCGAGCAACTCCGCCGAATCGTTGCGCGACAGCCCGACCTGGGCATAAATCGTTTCGGCCAGTTGCGCCCGCGTCACCGTCGTCATGGCCCTCACGCTAAGCAGCGGGGTGATGAGGGTCAAGCAAAGCACTTGACCTTAAACAATTTCCCCATCTCTGTGGCGGAACAGCGACACCGTGACCGATACGCCCACCCGGACCTCGCACACTTACATCCGCACCAGCGCGGACCCCCATGTCAGCCCGCCGCCCAGCGCTTCCATCAGCACGAGCTGGCCGGGCCTGATACGCCCGTCGTGCACGGCCTCGGCCAGCGCCAGCGGGACGGAGGCGGCGGACGTATTGGCATGCCGGTCGACCGTCATCACCACACGCTCCGCCGGCAGGCCAAGCTTCTTGCCCATCGCTTCGATGATGCGCCGGTTCGCCTGGTGCGGCACCAACCAGTCGATGTCACCCTGCTGCAGCCCGTTCGCGACCAGCGCCTCGTCGACTGCCGCCGCCAGCTTGGCAACGGCGTGCCGGAACACCTCCCGGCCATTCATCACCAGCGTGCCCGGCCGAGCGGGCTGCCCCACCGCGCCGTCCACATACAAGATGTTGCCCAATGTCCCCAGCGCATGCAGATGCGTCGACAGGATGCCGGGGCCGTCTGGCCGGTCGGTCGCGCGCAGGAACACCGCCCCGGCCCCGTCCCCGAACAGGACACAGGTCCCGCGGTCGGACCAGTCCAGGATCCGCGAATAGACTTCGCTACCGATGACCAGCACGCCGCGCACCTGGCCGGCGCGGATCAAGCCGTCCGCGACCGACAGCCCGTAGATGAAGCCGCTGCATGCCGCGGACAGGTCGAATCCGAAGCCCCGGTTGATGCCCAGCGCCGCCTGCACCCGCACCGCGGTGGCCGGGAATGCCTCGTCCGGCGTCGCGGTCGCCAGGATGATGCAGTCCACCTCGTCGGCCGTCGCACCCGCATGCTCCAGCGCCGCCCGGGCGGCCGCCGTCCCCATCATCGCCGCCGTCTCGCCCGCGCCGGCCAGGTGGCGCTGCTTGATCCCGGTCCGCTCTTGGATCCACGCGTCGGAGGTGTCGACCGTCAGCGCCAGCTCGTCATTGCTCACGACCCGCGCCGGCAGGTAGCCGCCAACCCCAGCCAGAACCGCCCGCATCGCCTAGACCGCGGTGGCCAGAGACGGCTGGCCCAGCTGCTCGATCTGCGCCAGGCCGAGACGAATCTTCTCGTTGAAGCCGTGCGTCACCATGTCCATCGCGACGTCCACGGCATGCGCGAACCCCTCCGCGTCGGTGCCGCCGTGGGACTTCACCACGACCCCGTTCAGCCCCAGCATCACCGCCCCGTTGTAGCGCCGCGGATCGAGCCATTGCCGCATCCGGTCCAGGCCTGGCCGCACCAGCAGATAGGCCAGCTTGCCCGCCAGGCTGCCCCTGAAGATCTGCCGTAGCAGGTCACCAGAAAGCTTCAATGCACCCTCGCCCGTCTTCAGCGCGACGTTTCCGGTGAACCCGTCCGTCACCACCACGTCCGTCGTGCCAGCCGTGATGTCGTGGCCCTCGACGAACCCGTGGAAGCTCGGTCCGATATGGCTCAGCCGCAGCACGTCGGCGGCCGCCCGCAGCTTCTCGTCGCCCTTCAGCTCCTCAGACCCGACGTTCAGCAGCCCGATCGACGGCGACGGCAGCCCCAGCACCGTCCGCGCGAACACGTCGCCCATGATCGCGAACTCGACCAGGTTCCGCGCATCGCATTGCAGGTTGGCGCCCAGGTCGAGCATGACGACGTCGCCCCGCGCGGACGGCCCGATGGCCGCCATTGCCGGCCGATCGATCCCCGGCAGCGTCTTGATCACGATCTTGGCCAGCGCCAGCAGCGCCCCGGTGTTGCCCGCCGAGACCACGCCCTGCGCCTCCCCGGCTGCCACCGCGTCGATCGCCACCCGCATGGAGGATCCGCGCACCCGCAGCGCGGCGGTCGGCTTCATCTCGCTCGGGATCACCGCATCCGCATGGCGCACGACGCACGCCGCGAGCGCCCGCTTGCGCGATGCCAAAAGCGGCTCCAGCCGCGCCCGGTCACCGACCAGAAGGAACCGCGCGCCCGGGTGCCGCTCGCTCGCGATGGCCAGCCCGTCAACCACCACATCCGGCGCGCGGTCCCCGCCCATCGCGTCGATCGCCAGGCTGAACACCTCGGCCGCGGAATTTGCCGGCGCCATCTCGCCGTGTTCGCCTAAGTCCGTGATCGTGCGGACGATCGTGCCGTTCAGGCCCGGACCACGCCCTTGAGGTGCTCGGCCGCGACGACCTCGCGCCCGTTATAGTGTCCGCAATGGCTGCAGATGTGATGCGGCCGCTTCAGCTCGCCGCAGTTCGGGCAGTCATTGTGCGCCTCGGTCGGCAGTGCATCGTGCGCACGGCGCATGCCGCGGCGGGACGGGGACGTCTTCTTCTTCGGAACAGCCATGGGATCGTGCCCCTCCGGGCAATCGCGGCGGCGCGCATGCTTCTGGCGCCGGCATCTTGATGTGAAAGCAAGGGGCGCCGTCTAGCAGGTCGCCCCTCCGCCTGCAAGCAACCCTTCACGCGAGGCCGGCCGGCCTCAGCTGTCCAATTGCAGCCGATCCAACACCCCGAACGGCCCGGCGTCGTCGTCCGTCGCAGCCCGGTCCAGCACCGCGTCCACGTGCCGTGGGTACGGATCGAGCGCCAGCGCTAACTGCTCCACCGCCGCCTCGCCCAGATCGATCGTCGACCCGGCATAGCCGATCTCGTCCAACGACTCCGGGTCCCCGTCATCGGCCTCGCGGCCGGCAGGCACGAAACGGACCGTGAACCGCTCTACGACCCGCTGCTCCACCGGCTCGAGCGAGACGACGCATGTCTGCACGACGTCTGCCTCAAGCGCGCCCTCGGCCGTCACGGCCTCGCCATCCCGCCGTAATGCGAATGCGCAGCGCAACGACCCGACCGCCGGGATGTGCAGCCGGAGCGCCACCCGTGCCCGCTCTTCCTCCCCAGCCTCCACCACGACACGCGGCGGCATCCGGTCTACCGCAACCAGTCGCGACAACTCGGGCGCGCTCATGCCGCCGCCAGCGCCTCGACCGGACGGAACTGCACGGCGCCAGCCACGAACTCGGCCATCGGCACGTCCGCCAGCGCCGCCCGCTGCTGCCGCATGTATCCCGCGAGTGCGGCCGCAGCCCCGTGCGGCGCCGTTCCGCGCCACACGTTCCGCCCCAGCGCCTCCTCGAGCGCAACCGCATCGTCGGCGCCCAGCGCCGTCTCGTACGCCTGGGCCCGTCCGTGGAAAGCCTCCCACATCTCCTTCACCCGCTTACCAACCGACATGTCGCCGACCCCCATCTCGCGCAGGTTGAAGTCCATATCGGCGAACATCGCGTCGAACACCGCCTGCGCCACGGCCGGCCCCGGCTCGGCACCCGTATCCGCCCGCAACCGGGCGATGATCAGGAACACGTGCACGCCCACCAGGTCGAACCGCCCGTCCAGCGTGTCGGCCACGCCCAGCGCGTTGTAGAACCAAGGGTCGCGCGCCGCCTGAACGGCACTTGTGTAAAGCGCGAAGCCTGCGCGCTCATGCCGCTTGCGCCGGAACAACCCCAACATCGCGCCCCCTTGCCCCTCGGGCCATGCGGTTGAACACCCGCGTGTTGACAACCGGCGGCGTGCATGACACGCCCCGGCCAGACATGGGACCTGGCCTGGCGCGTGCAACTCGTCCGCGACCGGCTTCGTCCGGAGACGGCCCGTGCGCGCTCGGATCACCTTTCATACTCCCTTACGAGTCTCCTGCGCGCTCCTGTTGTGCGGGCTGGCGGCGGCGTGCAGCGTCGTCGAAACGCCGCGCACCCAGCGCGGCAACCGCATCGATCCGGATCAGCTCAAGGAACTCGTCGTCGGCACGTCGACCAAGGCCGACGTCACCAGCCTGCTCGGCTCGCCCACCGCGCGCGCCACGTTCGACGAAAGCCGCTGGCTTTATATCAGCGAGACCACCAACATCCGCATCGGCCGAACCCCCGGCGTGCTCGACCAGAACGTCGTCGTCATGAATTTCGACGATGGCGGCGTGCTCCGCCGGGTCCAGCAGCTCAATCAGGACAACGGCGTCGACGTCGCGATGTCGGGCCGCTCCACCCCCTCCCCCGGTAGCGAGGCCAGCTTCCTGCAGCAGCTTCTCGGTAACCTTGGGAAGTACACGAACGTCGCACCGGGTGGTCTGGGCGGCGGCGGCAGCGGCGGCACCGCCGGCGCGCCTCAAACCGGACTCTAGGTCTCCCCCGCTCACGCGGAGGCGGATGCGCGAGCGCGATCATGGGCCCGACAGCCCGGTTTGCGCAGGCAATTGAGCCTTTCATCAACATTTCGGAACTCCTTCAGGACTTCAGTCCCGCTTCTCCCCGATCACGGTGGACATAGGCCCATGCCGATGCGGCGGGCCGAAGCAGGAGTCCGCCGATGCCCGGTGCCAGCACCTCTCGCCTCGCGTTCGCCGTCCAGTCGGGGAGCGGCGCACCCGTAACGGTCCAGCCGCTCGGCCCGTCCGACCTGCCAACGACGATCGGCTTCGTGCTCTCGCTCGATTGCCGTCGGCGCCGCCCGTTATTCCCAGCCGGCACACCCGCCGCCGCCATCCGTGCGCACTACGACCGGATCGACTGGTCCATCACGGCCCTCTTTGGCTGGTTCGTGGCCGGCGCCCTCCGGGGTGTTGCTGAAGCGTCCCTCGCCCGCGACGGGGATCTCGCGATCCTGCTTCACCCCTGCCTGCGGGGGGATCCCGGCCTGGACCTCCTTTGGCTGTGCGCCGGGCCTCGACGCAAGCGGCCGTTCGGCCAGCCCAGCGTGCTCCGCGCCGTCCACGGCCGCGGCGGCCGCACCGCAACGCCCATCACAACGCCGCTCCCCCCCGCCCTGCTCCACTGAGTCCGCTTCGTCCTCCGCTTCCCGCATCACCGTCGGCGCCACCACGCCGCCGCAAGACGCCCACCCAGCACAGGAGACCACCATGCTCGACACCACCACCCACAGCCCTGACCCAAGCTCCCTCCTCTCCGTCCTGCCGCTCGACAGGGGCGATACGGACGCGATCGTCGCCTTCGTGCTCTCGCTCGATCAGGAAACGCGCCAGCTTCGCTTTCTCCATGCGCTCGCGCCGGCGGCGATCCGCGCGCATTACGAGCGGCTCGACTGGGCCAGCACGGCGGTGTTCGGCTGGTTCGAAGGCGATACCCTGCGCGGCCTGGCCGAAGCCTACATGTTCGAGGTGCCGGGCGCGGCCGGGACCACCCGCGAGGCCGAGCTCGCGTTCCTGATCGACCCCAGGATCGACGACCAGCCCGGGCTCGACCTGCTGGTGCTGTGCGCGCTGCCCGAGGTTGCCCGGCGCGGGTGCCACCGCAGCACGCTGCACCTGGCCCGTGGCGACCATCTCCAGCGCCGCCGCCTCGCCGCGCTCGGAGCGCGCCTGGACCCCTCAGGAGAGATCGCGACCCTGCTGCATTGACCAACCACCCACGATCGGAGACCGACCATGTTCGATGGACTGTTGAACCCGGACGGCCACGCGCCGGGCCGCGCCGACCACGCCCTGCCGGTTGCTGCCGTCGCGCTCTCCTCGGCTGTCGCCGCCAGCCTCGTGATCCTGCTGGGGCTTATGGTCCTCGCGCCGGCCACGGACGATCGGGCAGACCAGGCCACGGTGCTGCCATGCTGAGCGCTGCCGGCCAAGGCCCGGCCGACCGGGACGGCGCCCGCAAGGGGGATCCGCCGCGGCACGTGCACCGCTGGGCGGCGATCCTGCCGACTCTTCGGCTCTGGCGTCGACGGGCCTGCGAACGCGCCTGGTTGCTCCAATGCGATCCGCACATCGAGGCGGAGCTGCTCGCACAGGGCCACAATCTTGCGAGCGAGGCCCGCAAGCCGTTCTGGCGCGCTTAGCGCTGTGCGCCCCGCTGTGCGCCCTGCCCGCAGCGTTTCATTCCAGAAAGGGCAGTTTCACGGTGGCGCAACCATCTCAAAATCAGTATCCCCGGGGCAAGCGGTTCCCGAGGTGCCATGGTTGCGACGACCCGCCCCGGCGAGCGGTGTACCATCGGCCCGTTCCAACTGGACCCCGAGGCGGAAATCCTGCTGCGCGACGGAACGCCGGTCCCGCTCGGCCGTCGCGCCGTCGCGGTTCTGATGGCCCTGCTGGAACGTCCCGGCGCGGTCGTCACCAAGGACGAGCTCATGACCCGCGTCTGGGAGGGCCTGGCCGTCGAGGAGGGCAACCTCGCCGCCCAGGTCGCCGCCCTCCGCCGGGCCCTGGCCGCCGGCTCGGGCGAGGAATCCTGGATCGAGACCCTGCCCCGCCGTGGCTACCGCTTCACCGGCCCGGTCGACCGCGCACGGGCGCCCATCGCACCGGCGGTGCCACCGCGCCCGGCGCCGCCAGACCTTGACGGGCATCCCTGCGTGGCCGTCCTGCCGTTCCGCACCCCGCCGCCCGACCCGGTCCCCGGCTACGTCGCCGACGGCCTGGTCGAGGACGTCATCGCCGCCCTGTCGATCGTCGACGGCCTGTGCGTCATCTCCCGCGAATCCACGTTCCGCCTGCGCAGCGCCGAGCTGGACCTGCCAGGCGTCGGCCACGCGCTCGGCGTCCGCTACGTCGTCAGCGGCGCCGTCCGCCAGGTGGCCGGGCAGATCCGCGTCACCAGCGAGCTGGCCGAGGCCGCGACCGGCCGCGTGCTGGTCTCCCGCCGCTACGACACGGACGCCGACACGATCATGGACGCGCAGGACCGCCTGGTCGCCGAGATCGTCCGCACCCTGGTGCCGCGCGTGAATGACGAAGAGCTGGCCCGCATCCGCGGCAGGCCGCCGCAGGACCTGCGCGCCCACGACCTGCTGCGCCAGGCCCGCGCCCTCATCGACACGCTCGACCCGGCCGACTCCGCCAGCGCCCACGCCCTCATCGAGGCGGCGATCGCCCGCGACCCGGCCTACGCCGCCGCCCACACGCTGATGGCCGAGCTGCACAGCCTCCGCCTCGGCCAGGGCTGGTCGACCGACCGCGCCGCCGACGCCGCCGCCATCGAGCGCTACGCCCGCGCCGCCATCGAGCGCGACCCCCGCGACGCCCGCGCCCTCGCCCGCTACGCCCACAGCCGCTCCCTCCTGCACCGCGACTACCCCACCGCCCTCGCCCTCTTCGACCGCGCCTTCGCCGCCAACCCGAACGACGCGCTTGCGTGGAAATGGAGCAGCACGACGCAGGCCTTTCTTGGCAAAGGAAGCCTTGCCATCCGCCAGGCTGAGCGCGCGCTGCGCCTGTCGCCGCTCGACCGCCTCATCTTTCGTTTCTATTCGGGCCTTTGTCTGGCCTACTTCACCTATGGCGAATATGCCGAGGCCGCCCGATGGGGCCGTCTTGGCCTGTCCGAGAACCCGCGTGACGTCTCTAACATGGCCTACACGATCGCCGCACTCACCGCTGCCGGCGATCCCGCGGCCGTCGACCTTGTCCGCCAGTTCATCGCACTCGATCCGACGAACCGCGTGAGCGCGATCGTCGCCCGCCACCCCTACAGTGATCCCGCGCGGCGTGCGCATTATGGCGCCCTCCTCCGGACGGCTGGGCTGCCCGGTTGACGACCGAAAACATAAGGGAGGACTTCATGAGCGACCCGACAACCCCGCCATCGCCGCTTCCGGGCTCAACCAAGATCGCGTTCGATGAGGGCGGGGCCATCCACGTCCCGTTCGACGAGGGCGGTGCCCTGGCGCCGCCAGGTGGCGGCGGCTTCGGACAGGGCCCGCTCGCTGGCGGCACGGCACCGGCCGGCAGCGCGTCCCTTCTCTCAATCGGCATCTTGCAAGACCCGGCCGAAGCGCACGGCCGTTTTCCTCTCGTCATGGGCACCCGCTTCCCGCGCCGAGCTTGGGACCCGGCTCTCTATGCGGTGGCGGTTCTCGCCGAGTTCGCCGCGACCGGCTGGATGAGCGAACTATCCCTGCCACCGCCGCCCACCGATCCGCTGGAGGTTGGCCAAGAAATTGCGACTCTAATCAAGCTCTCCGAACAGCGTGTCTCACGCTCCGCCGAGATCGCGGCCCAGGCCGCTGACGCAAGCGTCTACTGGTCCGCAATGTTGATGATGACCCAAGCCTCCCGACCAGCCACATGGGACCTGATCATCAACGCAAATACGGTCGGCCACTTGGTGGCAATGCACTTTAAGCGTCACTTTGCGAGACCCCGCCCGGCTCAGGTCTATCCCGCACTCATGCCCATCCTGCCCACGCCATCTCACCCGTCCTATCCCAATGCCCATGCTCTTGAATCCGCCCTCATCGCCGCCTGTCTCGAACTCGCCATCCCCTCGCTCGGCAGCCCCAAGGAAACCCAAGGCCCCCTCGACGTCCTCGCCGAACGCATCGGCGTCAACCGCGAGATCGCCGGCCTGCATTTCCCTTCGGACACGCGCGCCGGCCGCTCCCTCATCCCCGGCATCATGGACCTCCTCACCCCTTGCCCCCTCTTCCACGGCATCGTCGCGGAAGCAAAAAAAGAATGGGAAGGCATCCACGTCGTCCCTTTCGGGATTGCCTAATGCATCAATCCCTCTTCCGCTAGTAGGACGAGCATGGGGCAGCGCTAGTAGGGTCACGTTGTGTAGTACTTTGAGCCAGGAGCTTGCACTCTATCCGTTTGGCATCGAAGCTCTTGTGGCGCACACATTGACAGTGGCGTAATTGTCGGCAATGGCGGAAGGTAGATGAAATGTCCGATACAGTCAAAGTTGTGACCGCAACGCCAAGCTCATGCGTAGACCCGGCGTTAATCAAGCTGGGCAACCAGGGTATGGGGAGTGTCCGCCTTCCGCCCGTTATCAAGCCCACTAGCGAGGTGGTTGCCGCGCCAACAGATTCATAAATTGACGATGTCACATCGTCATGTGCTACAATCCTTGCGGGTGCTCCTTTTCAAGTGACACAAACGGTCGTGGAGGCAATTACTATGTCAGGTATGTTTAAAGTCATCCCAACAACGCCGACGGCTTACCTCGATCCGGCTTTGGTGAAACTGGGCGACCAGGGCGGGCGGCCAACATTGCCTGTGAAGCAACCGACGCCTTCTAAGTAGAAGAGCGGTAACGTCGAGGAGGTCACAGATCAAGGTCGCGTGCAACAATCAGCGCACTTTTCTGAAAGGTGCAATAGCCAAGTGTCGTCAATAAAGTTTTTCAAAGTTATTGGTGAAGGTTTTGCACCAGCGCGTGCATCGAAGTCTGCTTTAGGCACATTGCCAGCCCATGCTTTACAATACTGTGAACCTGTAACTACTGCGTCGGCATTGGGCTGGCATATTTTCTGTCCGTTAGACGTGCAGCTGATCTGGACTGGAAGCGACGTGCTAATTTCTATGGATGCAGGTCTAACACATTTTCACCTTTCGTCCATACAGGCTCCTGGCTTACTTGACCAATTCAACGCCGCTGCACCAGCGCGCATCAAAGACCTGTTGCCCAGCTTCGTCAGCCTGACAAACGACGCTGGCATTGTGCAGGTTTGGACAGGGCTTTTTGCTCGGACACCTGAGGATTGGAGCATCAGCATAAGAAGCCCTGTGAACCTTCAAAAGAGTTTGTTATTCGAAATACTTGAAGGAATAATAGAAACAGACCGCTGGTTCGGCCCGTTATTCTTGAATATCAGGCTTCTAAAGACGGATGTACCCATAAGTTTCAAGACGACGTGGCCGCTCGCACAAGTGCAGCCGATCCATCGGTCGGTTTACGATGACGCATTTTTGGACGACTTCGCCGTCGTCGACGGCTTTGCGACTTTTTCTGATGTCGACTGGCGTGACTACATGAGGGATGTGGTTGAACGGAACGAGTGTCCGAACCGTCAGATGGGTTCCTATGCGGTCGCGGCAAGGAAGCGGCGCGCCGCTGAAAGGCGAGCCTGAGCGGATCAGCCAAGCCTGCTTTACGCGGGCGCCAGACTGCCACCCCCTCAAAAATGGCTCCATCCCCCCCGCGCCAACGCCATCGCCTGTCCTGCCGCGTCCACCACCCGCACCCCCTCGCCCGCCACGAACCGCCCCACTTGCGTCACTGGCACACCGTCCGCCGCCGCCCGCAGCGCCTCGCCCCCGCCCAATGCCACCGCCATCAGCAGCTCGTAGTCGTCACCCCCCGTCAGCGCCGTCTCCAGCCACTCCGGACCCGCCCCCCGCGCCGCCCCGGACAGCGGCACCGCCGCCGCCTCGATCTCCACCCCCAACCCCGCCACCCGCGCCAGATGCCCGGCGTCCTGCACCAGCCCGTCCGACACGTCCATCGCCGCCCGCACCAGCCCCGGCCGCGCCAGGCCCAGCCGCGGCTGCGGCAGCCGATACCGGTCCGCCAGGAACCCCTCCGGGTCCGCGATGCGCCCCTGCACCGCCGCCAGCCCCAGCGCCCCGTCCCCGATCGTCCCCGTCACCCACAACTCATCGCCAACCCGCGCCCCGGCACGCCGCACCGCCGCCCCCGGCGCCACGTGCCCGATGCACGTCAGCGACAGGCACAGCGGCCCCGGCGTGTGCGTCGTGTCGCCCCCCAGCAGCGCAATCCCGAACGCCGCCTGGTCCACCGCCAGCCCCGCCGCGAACGCCGCGAACCACGCATCCCCCGTGTCCCGCGGCGCCGAGACCGTCATCAGGTATGCCAGCGGCGCCGCCCCCATCGCCGCCAGGTCCGAAAGGTTCACCCGCAGCAGCTTCCGCCCGACCAGGTCCGCCGGGTCGTCCGCAAAGAAATGCACCCCGGCCACCATGGCGTCCGCCGTCAGCACCAGCTCCCGCCCCACCGGCGGCGTCATCAGTGCCGCATCGTCCAGCAGCCCGAGCCCCCCTGGCCCCGCCAACGGCCGAAAATGCCGCGCAATCAGCCCGAACTCGCCCGGCGCCTCACTCAACCGGGCGGCTCCCTCACACCGGCTCGAACTCGGCCGGCCGCAGCTCCCGCGCCAGCCGGTCCAGCATCCCGTTCACCATCCGCGGCTCCTCCCCGTCGAAGAACCCGTGCGCCACGTCCAGGTATTCGTTGATCACCACCCGCGACGGCGGCCCGTCCTCCATCGACAGCTCGGCGCCGCCCGCCCTCAGCACCGCGCGCAGCACCGGGTCGATCCGCGCCATTGGCCACTCCTCCGGCAGCGCCGCCGCGATCATCGCGTCCAGCCGGTCCTGTTGCTGCACCGCCGTCCGCACGATGCGGGTGAACAGCGGCACGTGCGCGTCGGGCGCCCGGCCCTCCTCGAACCCGCCCCCGCCCTCGTGCTCGGGCCCCGGCATCTCGCCCAGCCGGTGCCGCACGAACTCGTCGATCACCGTCTCCACCGTCGTGCCGCCCTGCTCGCTCTGGAACAGCGCCTGCACCGCGGCCACCCGCGACGCCGTCCGCGGCCGCCGCCCGTCTGCCCGCCCCCGTGCCTGCTGCGCCATTACGCCGCGCCCAGCCGCCGCGCGATCGCGACCTGCATCAGCGCCGCCACCGCCGCCTCGGCGCCCTTGTTGAACCCGGTATCGGCCGACCGCACCACCGCCTGCTCGATCGAGTGCACCGTCAGCAGCCCGCTGCCGAGCGCGATCCCATACTGCAGCGCCACGGCCATCAACCCGGCCATGCTCTCCCGGCAGATATGGTCGTAATGGTCCGTCCCCCCGCGCACGATGCACCCCAGCGCCACGAACCCGTCGAACTTTCGCGTGCCGCGCAGCGCGATCCGGATCGCCTGCGCCAGCTCGAACGACCCGGCCACGTCCACGACCTCATACGTCGCCCGCGCCTCCAGCAGGATGCGCGCCGCTCCCTTCGTCATCCCGTCGATCACGTCCCGGTAGTACGGCGCCCGCACCAGCAGCAGGTGCGCCGCCTCCCCCGGGACCTCGGGCGCTGCCGGCATCGGTGCATCGACCGTGCTCATTCCAACGGCGCTCCCTCGATCGGCCGCTGGTCGACGATGTTCAGCCCATACCCCTCCAGCCCCACCAAGGTCCGCCGCGTGTTCGACAGCAGGATCATGTCCTTGATGCCCAGGTCATTGAGGATCTGCGCCCCGATCCCGTAATCCTTGAGGAAGTGCAGCGGCCGCGGGTTGCCCTCCAGCAGCTTCACCCGGGCGCTCACCGCGTCCGGCCGCGTGTCCCGGATCAATACCACCGCACCGCGCCCCTCCTCGGCGATCATGCGCATCGCCCCGTGCAGGGCGGACCATTGATGCGTGCCCAGCGCGTCGTTGACGATGTCGACCGCATGCATCCGCACCATCACCGGCCCGGGCGCGGCCAGGTCCCCCTTCGTCAGCACCAAGTGCTCGGCATGCTCCAAGGTCGTCGCATACACATGCAGCCGCCAGTCGCCGCCGGCCGCATGGTGCAGGTTGCCCTCCTGCACGCGCTTGACCAGCCGCTCCGTCCGCCGCCGGTGTGCGATCAGGTCTGCGATCGTGCCCAGCTTCAGCCCGTGGTGCTGCGCGAACGCCGCCAGCTCCGGCAGCCGCGCCATCGTGCCGTCGTCGTTCATGATCTCGCAGATCACGCCCGCCGGCGCCAACCCGGCCATCCGCGCGATGTCGACCGCCGCCTCCGTGTGCCCGGCCCGCACCAGCGTCCCGCCCTCGCGCGCCATAAGCGGGAACACGTGCCCCGGCGTCACGATCGCATCCCGCCCGCTCTCGGCGTTGATCGCCACCGCGATCGTCCGCGCCCGGTCGGCCGCCGAGATGCCCGTCGTCACGCCTTCCCGCGCCTCGATGCTCACCGTGAACGCCGTCTGGTGCCGCGTCCCGTTCGACCGGCTCATCAGCGGCAGCCCGAGCTGCTCCACCCGCTGCCGGGTCATCGCCAGGCAGATCAGGCCACGTGCATGCCGGGCCATGAAGTTGATCGCGTCCGGCGTCGCGAACTGCGCCGGGATCACCAGGTCGCCCTCATTCTCCCGGTCCTCGTCGTCGACCAGGATGAACATGCGCCCGGCCCGCGCCTCCTCGATCAGGTCGGCGGCGCTGGACAGGTAGTCGGACAAAATCCCTGTTTTCATGCGCTCTCTTCAATAGGCTCGGCCAACCGCGCCACATAGCGCGCCAGCATGTCGATCTCGATGTGTACCGCGGCGCCCGGCACGAGCTGGCCCAAGGTCGTCACCGCCCACGTGTGCGGGATGATGTTGACGCCGAACCGTGTGCCCGCAACCTCGTTGACCGTCAACGACACGCCATCGAGCGCGACGCTGCCTTTCCCGGCGATGAACCGCGCCAACCCAAGCGGCGCCTCGACCCCCACCCGCCACGACCCGTTCTCCGCCGTCACGTGCGTGATGCGGCCCAGCCCGTCGACATGCCCCGAAACCAGGTGCCCCCCCAGCTCGTCGCCCATCCGTAGCGGCCGCTCCAGGTTCACCCGCGTCCCAACAACCCAACCGCCCAGATTGGTCTTCGACAGCGTCTCCGCCGACGCATCGACCGCAAACCAGTCGTCCCCCACGGCCACGGCCGTCAGGCAGCACCCCGAGCACGCGACGCTGGCGCCGACCGCGATCGTCCCGGTATCGGCCCAGGGCGACCCGATCTCAAGCCGCATGTCCTGCCCACCGCCGAGGGCGCTCAGCCGCCGCACCGTCCCAACCCCGGTAATGATCCCGGTGAACAACCGGCCGCTCCATGATCTGCCGCGGTGCACATAGGCGTCTTCCTCCCTCCCTGCCAGGGAAAGGCCAAGGACTGGTAACCGCCACCCACACCCAAGCGAGTCACGTTCCCCCTCCCTCCAAGGAAGGGGCCGGGGGTGGGTAAAGGCCAGCACCACCCCGCCCCAGCCAGCCCCTAACCTGAAACCGCCGAACGCATGCTTGCCACGCAGCCCGGCCCCGTGTTTGCTCGACCCCTCAGGATACGGGGACCAGCTTGGCCTACGCGCTTCAGCAGCTCATCAACGGCATCACCCTCGGGATGATCTACGGGCTGATCGCCGTCGGCTACACCATGGTCTACGGCATCATCGGCATGATCAACTTCGCCCACGGCGACGTGTTCATGATCGGCGCCTTCATCTCCCTCATCGCCATGCTCGCCCTCTCGGCCCTCGGCATCACCTCCGTCCCCCTCGCCCTCGCCCTCACCCTCCTCCTCGCCGCCGCCATCGCCGCCCTGTATGGCTGGACCATCGAGCGCATCGCCTACCGCCCGCTGCGCGGCAGCTTCCGCCTCGCGCCCCTTATCAGCGCCATCGGCATGTCCATCGTGCTGCAGAACTTCTCCCAGGTCAGCCAGGGCGCCCGCGTCAAGCCGATCGCCCCCATCATCACCGGCGGCTTCACGCTGATGACGGACAACGATTTCGCCGTCCAACTGACCTGGATCCAGATCGCAATCACCGTCATCACCCTGCTCGTGCTCGGCATCTTCACCTGGCTCGTCTCCGCCACCCCGCTCGGCCGCTCGATGCGCGCCTGCGAACAGGACCTCAAGATGGCCGGCCTGCTCGGGATCGACACCGACAAGACCATCAGCCTCACCTTCGTCATCGGCGCCGCGCTGGCCGCCGTCGCCGGCTTCATGTTCCTGCTCAAATACGGCGTCATCGATTTCTTCATCGGCTTCGTCGCCGGCGTGAAGGCCTTCACCGCCGCCGTCCTCGGCGGCATCGGCTCACTGCCCGGCGCCGTCCTCGGCGGCCTCGCCATCGGCCTCATCGAGACCTTCTGGTCCGCCTACTTCAGCATCGCCTACAAGGACGTCGCCGCCTTCAGCATCCTTGTCATCGTCCTCATCTTCATGCCCACCGGCCTCCTCGGCCGCTCGGACGTCGAAAAGGTATGAAGTCCGCCTTTCGCGACGCCGGCCTCTCCGCCCTCGTCGCGCTCGGCATCTTCGGCCCGATGATCGGCCTCAAGACCGACTCCAACGAGCAAGCCCTCTTCCTCACGCCTCGACCGGTCGCGCTCGCCATCGCCATCGCCGCCGTCTTTGTCGGCCGCCTGCTGCTGCTCGCCTACCACGCCCGCCGCGGCGCCGACGAATACCGCGGCAACCGCCGCTTCGCCGAAGCCCTCAAGCGCAGCGGCCGCTACGTCGCCCCCGTCCTGCTCCTGTTCGCCGTCGTCATGCCCTTCCTCGGCCAGCGCTACCTCATGGACGTCGGCGTCGTCGTCATGACCTACGTGATGCTCGGCTGGGGCCTCAACATCGTCGTCGGCCTCGCCGGCCTGCTCGACCTCGGCTACGTCGCCTTCTACGCCGTCGGCGCTTACGCCTACGCGCTCATGTCCACCCATTTCGGCCTGGGCTTCTGGACCTGCCTCCCCCTCGCCGGCCTGTTTGCGGGGCTGTGGGGCATGATCCTCGGCTTCCCCGTGCTCCGCCTCCGCGGCGACTACCTCGCCATCGTCACGCTGGCCTTCGGCGAGATCATCCGCGTCGTCCTGCTCAACTGGACGGAGCTCACCAACGGCCCCAACGGCATCAGCGGCATCCCCCGGCCCACCTTGTTCGGACTGCAGTTCGTCAACTCCGAGGAGCCCGGCACCTTTGCCGGCTTCATTCAGTCCCTCGGCTTCCCCGACTTCGAGTCGAGCCCGTCGCAACGCGCCGCCTTCCTCTACTACGTGATCTTCGGCCTCGCCTTGCTCACCAACTGGGTCAGCCTCCGCTTGCGCCGGGTCGCGCTCGGCCGCGCGTGGGAGGCGCTGCGCGAGGACGAGATCGCCTGCCGCTCGCTCGGCATCAACGTCACCACCACCAAGCTCACCGCATTCTCCATCGGCGCCACCTTCGGCGGCTTCGCCGGCGCGTTCTTCGCCACCCGCGCCGGCTTCGTCAGTCCCGAGAGCTTCACCTTTATCGAATCCGCACTGGTGCTCCTCGTCGTCGTCCTCGGCGGCCTCGGCTCCCAGCTCGGCGTTGCACTCGCCGCCCTCGTCATGATCGGTGGCACGGAGTTGTTCCGCAGCCTCGCCGAGTACCGGATGCTCACCTTCGGCATCGTCCTCGTCGTCATGATGATCGTCCGCCCGCGCGGCCTCGTCTCCGGCCGCACGCCCAGCGTCGCCCTGGGCGCCCGCCGCGAAATCTCGGCCGAACTGGTGGCCGAAGGCCGTGGCTGATCCGTCCATGCTGCCGCCGATGCTCTCGGTCGAGGGCCTTGTGATGCGCTTCGGCGGCCTCACCGCCGTGAACCACCTCGACTTCGTGGCAGCCCGCGGCGCGATCACCTCCGTCATCGGCCCCAACGGCGCCGGCAAGACCACCGTCTTCAACTGCATCACCGGCTTCTACAAGCCGTCCGAAGGCAATCTCGCGCTTCAGCACCCCGACGGCGCCGCCTTCCAGCTCCAGTCCATGCCCGGCCACCGCATCGCCCGCCGCGCCCGCGTCGCCCGCACGTTCCAGAATATCCGCCTATTCGCCGGCATGACCGTGCTCGAGAACCTCCTCGTCGCCCAGCACAACGCCCTCATGCCCAACGTCGTCTCCGGCGTGCTCGCCGTCTTCGGCCTCGGCGGACACCGCGCCGCCGAGCACGTCGCCATCGGCCGTGCCCGCTCCTGGCTCGACCGCATCGGCCTGATCGCCCGCGCCGACGACCCGGCCGGCGCCCTGCCCTACGGCGACCAGCGCCGGCTCGAGATCGCCCGCGCCATGTGCACCCAGCCCGTCCTGCTCTGCCTCGACGAACCCGCCGCTGGCCTCAACCCGCGCGAATCCGACGACCTGGCCACCCTGCTCAAGTCCATCCAGGGCGACGGTTGCAGCATCCTGTTGATCGAACACGATATGGGCGTCGTGATGCGCATCAGCGACCACATCGTCGTGCTCGACCACGGCACCAAGATCGCCGAAGGCGCCCCCGCCGACATCCGCGCCAACCCCGCCGTGATCGCCGCCTACCTCGGCGAAGGCGACGAGGACGACGCCGATGCCCCGGTGGCCGCAACCGTCGGAGCCGACCCGCTATGACCGCAGAGAGAAAGCCCTCTCCCCCCGGGAGAGGGTTGGGTGAGGGTCTTCACGCCAGCGCCGCCCAACGCCTCAAAAGCCCTCTCCCGCCTGCGGGAGAGGGTTGGGTGAGGGTCCCCAAGCAAGCGCCGCCCAAAACCGCCCCTAAACCCCTGTCCTCCCGGGAACGGGCCGCCCCGGGCGCCCCACGCCACCCATGACCCCCCTCCTCCACCTCGAAGGCGTCACCGCCTTCTACGGCGCCATCCAGGCCCTCAAGGGCGTCGACCTGCTCGTCAACCCCGGCGAGATCGTCACCCTCATCGGCGCCAACGGCGCCGGTAAATCCACTCTCATGATGACCATCTGCGGCAATCCCCGCGCCCGCAACGGCCGCATCACCCTCGACGGCGACGACATCACCCGCCGGCCCACCCACGAAATCATGCACATGGGCGTCGCCCAGTCCCCCGAAGGCCGCCGCATCTTCGCCCGCATGTCCGTCCACGAAAACCTGCTCATGGGCTCCCAGGTCGTGAAGATGCGCGACTACGCGTCCACCCGGGACCTCGTCTTCAGCCTCTTTCCTCGCCTCCAGGAACGCATCAACCAGCGCGGCGGCACCCTCAGCGGCGGCGAGCAGCAGATGCTCGCCATCGGCCGCGCGCTCATGAGCCGCCCGCGCCTGCTGCTCCTGGACGAACCCAGCCTCGGCCTCGCCCCCCTCGTCGTCCGCAGCATCTTCGGCGCCATTCGCCAGCTCAATGCCGAAACCGGCCTCACCGTCCTCCTCGTCGAACAGAACGCCTACCAGGCCCTTCGCCTCGCCCACCGTGGCTACGTCCTCGTCAACGGCCAGATCACCATGGACGGCCCCGGCGCCGAACTCCTCGCCCGCCCCGAAATCCGCGCCGCCTACCTCGAAGGCGGCCACTGAACCCGTCGGATTGCCACAGCAGAGACAACCGCAAAGGCGCAACACCACTCTCCCTGGGCGCCTTTGCGGTTCAGCTTCCTGGCCGGACGCTGCCACAAAGCGGTATGGCCCTTCCAGAACCCGGCGTCTCAGCCTAGGCTCCGCGCCGGTTCAAACGTCCAAGGGGTTCAACGCCATGCTTCGCAGGTCACTACTCGCCGCAGCCGCCATCGTGCTCACCGCCGGTGCCGCGAACGCCCAAATCCAGATTGGCACCGTCGGCCCCATGACCGGCAACTACGCCTCGACCGGCGCGCAGATGAAGGCCGGCGCCGAGATGGCCGTCGCCGACATCAACAAGGCCGGCGGCATCATGGGCAAGCAGCTCGTACTCAACGTCGGCGATGACGCCTGCGACCCCCGCCAGGCCGTCTCCGTCGCCAACGAGATGGCCAGCAAGAAGGTCGTCTTCGTCGCAGGCCACTATTGCTCGGGCAGCTCCATCCCTGCGAGCAAGGTCTACGAAGAAGAAGGCGTCCTGCAGATCAGCCCGGCCAGCACCAATCCGAAGTATACCGACGAGGGAAGCTGGAACACCTTCCGCGTCTGCGGCCGCGACGACCAGCAAGGCCTGATCGCCGGCAAGTACCTCGCCGCCCACTTCAAGGGCAAGAAGGTCGCAATCCTCAACGACAACTCGGCCTACGGCAAAGGGCTCGCCGAGGAAACCGAGAAGAACATGAAGGCCGCCGGCCTGCAGCCCGCCCTGGACGCCACCTACACCCCCGGCGAGCGCGACTACTCCGCCATCGTCAGCCGCATGAAGCAGGCCGGGATCGAGGTCATCTACATCGGCGGCTATCACACCGAGACGGGCCTGATCGCCCGTCAGGCGAAGGAACAGGGCATGACCGCCACCATCATGGGCGGCGACGCGCTGGTCACGACCGAGTTCTGGCAAATCGCCGGGCCCGCCGGCGCAGGCGTGTTGATGACCTTCCCCGCCGATCCGCGCAATCGCCCGACCGCCAAGTCCGTCGTTGCCGAGTTCAAGGCCAAAGGCTTCGACCCCGAGGGCTATACCCTGTATACCTATGGTGCCATCCAGGCGTGGGCCGCCGGCGTCAAGAAGGCGAACTCGACCGACCCCAAGAAGGTCGCCGCAGCCCTCCACGGCGGCATGAAGTTCGACACCGTCCTTGGCACCCTCATGTTCGACAAGAAAGGCGACATGACCGCGTCCGACTACGTCCTCTACGTCTGGAAAGACGGCAACTACAGCCAGCTCTAAACCTGCCGAGCTCCATCGAACAGATGGAGCACCCTCTTCCCCCCTCCTTTCCAGGGAGGGGCCGGGGGTGGGTCCCGCAGGCCAGAGCGAACCGAAGCGGCTTCAGCTCGGAATCCCGCCACTGCCCCCACAGGCACCGAAACTCGCCGAACCGTCTGGCTTCAATTCGCAGTAGCGGGTCGCTTGAACGGGCTTAACAGGCTGCCCTAGCTACTTTCTATGACGCCTCTAAGCCGCCGCGACCGTGATCCGATGATACGCTCGCCCAAAATAGATCAGCCCCTCGTGCACCGGCCCCGACTGGATCGCCTCGACCTCGCAGAAGAACACCGTGTGCGTGCCGACATCCGTCATGTCGGTGATCCGGCAGTCGAACGACACCACCGCACCGGTAAGCACCGGTGACCCGGTCGCCAACACCGTCCATTCCCCATGCTCGAACCGGTCCGCGCCCAGCAGCCCCGTCATTCCCGCGAACACGCCCGACAGCGCTTCCTGCGAGGGCGCGAGCGTGTTGACACACAAGATGCCGTTGGCCTGCAACGGATCATGGCTGTCACTGGTCCGGTTGACGCACAGCAGCAGTGTCGGCGGTTCGTCAGTCACGCTGCAGACGGCCGAGGCCGTGAAGCCGCGGGGCCCCTCGGCTCCGCTGGTGGTGACCACGTTGACGGCCGCCCCAAGCCGGGCCATCGCGTCACGATAGGCTTTTCGATCGATCACCTGCCGTCCTTCGCTGCACTGCCACGAACATAGTCCGGCCGCGCCGAAACGAAAACGGGCGCCTCGACAGAGGCGCCCGCGTTCAGCACGTATTTGGGGAAATTTAGACCTTGTTGGCCGTGTCCCGCACTGCATCCGCGGCACCGCCGACGGCGCTCTCCGCCTTACCCTTCGTCTTGTCGGCCAGCCCCTCGGCCTTCAGCTTCTCGTCACCCGTGAGATTGCCGACGCCTTCCTTGACGGCGCCCTTCATCTTGTCCAGCGCGCCCTCGACCCGGTTCGAATCGACCATGTGAGTCTCCTTCATGCCAACGGCCAACCGCCGTTATTGATACCAACGGGCCAAACGGCCGGTGGTTGCCGAGGCCGCTTACGCCGCGCTCAGCGGCGGGGCGATCGTCTCGAGCGACTTGCCGGCCGCCTCCACCCCGAAAGCCAGCTCGGTCGCGGCTGCCACCAGCATGAATGCCGCCCCGATCAGGTAGCCATACATCAGATGCACGCGGGATCCGCCCTCCATCAACGCCCCGAACACCACCGGCCCGGCGATCCCGCCCAGACCCGTCCCCAGCGCGTAAAAGATGCTGATCGCCACCGCCCGGACTTCCAGCGGGAACGTCTCCCCCACCGTCAGGTAGGCCGACGACGCCGCTGCCGATGCGAAGAAGAAGATGACCGTCCACGCAATCGTCTGCTCCGTCGCATCCAGCCAGCCCTGCACGAACATCCAGCCCACGACGGCCATCAATACGCCCGAGATCCCGTAGGTGAACGCGATCATCGTCCGCCGCCCGATCACGTCGAACAGCTTGCCCAAGCACAGCGGTCCGGCGAAATTGCCCAGCGCGAACGGCAGCATGAACCAACCCACATGCCCGGACGGGATCTGATAGTATTTCGTCAGCATCAACGCGTAGGTGAATAACACCGCGTTGTAGCAGAACGCCTGTGCGCTCATCAGCACCGCACCCAATACCGTCCGCTCCCGGTAGTCCTTGAACATCACCTTCAAGCTCGGCAGGAACCAGTCCCCCTTGTGCCGCCGCAGCCGCAGCTTTTCGCCCGGCACTGGCGGGAGCGGGGCACCGGTCTCCCGCTCGACCCGCTGTTCGAGCTGTCGCACGATCTCGCTCGCGTCCTCTGGGTCGCCATGCGTCATCAGCCAGCGCGGGCTTTCGGGGATGAACCGCCGCAGGAACAACACGACAAGCCCGATCACCCCGCCGATCACGAACGCGACCCGCCACCCCAGCTCCGGATCGATCACGTCGCGGTCCAGCGCCACGACCGCGCCCACGCTCCCGAGCGCCGCGCCGAGCCAGTAGCTGCCGTTAATGCACAGGTCGGTGAAACCGCGCTTGCGTGCCGGGATCAGCTCCTGGATCGTCGCATTGACCGCCGCGTATTCGCCGCCGATCCCAAGCCCGGTCACGAACCGGAATGCCGCCAGCGATGTGAAACTCCAGCTGAACCCCGAGGCGATCGTCGCAACCAGATAGACAAGCACCGTGATCGTGAACAGCTTCTTCCGGCCCAGCCGATCCGTGAGCCAGCCGAAGAACAGCGCCCCGACCACGGCCCCGGTCAGATAAGCGCTCGCCGTCAACCCGAACTGCGCATCCGTCATCTGCAGCCGCGGGCTGCTCGTGATCGCCCCTGCCAGCGACCCCACCAATGTCACCTCGAGCCCATCCAGGATCCACGTGATCCCCAGCGCGAAGATCACCAGCCAATGGAACCGCGCGAACGGCAGCCGATCCAGCCGCGCCGGCACGTCGGTCTCGAAGACATCGTTATTCGTTGTGTGGACGTCCATCGACGATCAACGATGGTCGGGGGAACTGGTTGCGGTCCCGGATAGCCGGTGCGGCACGATCAACCCCGTGTCCGGGGTGACGCTTTCCCCAACCACTCCATATCGCGGATTCACATCGAGCGCCCAGCATGACCGATCCCGTCCGCCCGCCCATCCGCTCCGCCCACGCCCTCCGCGACAGCGCCCTCGCCGCAGCGGCGGGCGTCGCCTTTCTCGGCCTGATTGTCTTTGTCGTGTCGGCTTGGGGCTTCGCCGATGCCGGCCACCCTGTTTGGGCGGCGTTGTTCGTCGCGCTCGCGGCCGCCTGCGCAGGAGGCTTCCGCCAGGCCAGCAAGGCCGGTTCGGGGAAGCCTGCGGCAGCCGATAGTGACCGGGTCGCCCTTGAGCGCCTTCTCCCGTTGCCGCCCGGGACCGACCCGGCTGCCCGGGCGGTCCTGAAAGCGGAGATCAGGGGTTTGGCGAAGGTAACCGGCGGATGCATGGCGGCCGTCGCGTTCGGAATGCTGGCGTGGGAGTACGCCGCATCCGGGCGCCCCGAGTGGTCCGTCGTCGCGGCACTCTGCGCCGTCGGCGGCGCCACCCTGTTCGGCTTGACCTACACCGCCCGAGGCCGGATCCGCTGATCGCGAAACGCTAGATGTTCCCCTGCTCCTCGATCGGCGGATCGTCGTCCGGACCCCAATACAGCCCCACGACCTCCTCTTTCATCACCCCACCGACGACTTCGAACTCTCGATAGGCGTCCTTCACGAAGTTCATCGTGTCCAAGTGCTTGTCTTCGAAATACATGCGGTGCACGTCGTCCCGACCGGCGCCATACACCACCCGCCCGATCCGGCTCCAGATGCTCGCCATCGTGCACATCCCGCACGGCTGCAACGTCGAGTACAGCACTGCGCCGCGCAACTCGTCCCGCCCAAGCCCGACGCAAGCCCGGCGGATCGCGACGATCTCGGCATGCGCCGTTGGGTCGTGCCGCAGCCCGACCTCGTTGTGCCCTTCCGCGACCACCCTGCCGTCCATCACCAGCACGCAGCCGATGCCCGACGCTCCGCGCGTCTTGTCGCCCTGCCGCGCCAGCTCGACTGCCCGGGCCATGAACCGCAGGTCGTCCGCGCCTGCGGCCTGCGCCGGCGCCGCCCCCGGGCTTGCCGTGGCCGAAGGAGCCGGCCCGGCCGGATGATCGCCTGCGCTCATGACGTCCTCAACGAAAACGGCCGGGCACAGTGCCCGGCCGTTCCATCAGACGCGCGAAGGAACCCGCGGTTCAGGCACTCTTGGCCATAATCTCGTCGGCGATGTTCCGCGGCACCGGGTCGTAGTGATGGAACTGCATCGTGAAGCTCGCCCGCCCCTTGGTCATCCCGCGAAGCTGGTTGATGTAGCCGAACATCTCCTTCAGCGGCACGTGCGCGTGCACGATCACCGTCGATCCGCTGCTGTCCTGGCTTTGGATCGTGCCGCGGCGCCGGTTCAGGTCGCCCACCACGTCGCCCACATGGTCCTGCGGCGTCGTCACCTCGACGTCCATGATCGGCTCCAGGATGATCGGCGCC
The DNA here is from genome assembly GCA_965213855.1 of Acetobacteraceae bacterium. Classification (GTDB taxonomy): domain Bacteria; phylum Pseudomonadota; class Alphaproteobacteria; order Acetobacterales; family Acetobacteraceae; genus JBBROS01. Next base: position 976,738 of record CBDCAA010000008.1, read on the forward strand.
GCGCGCTTCATCCCGTCCCGGAAGCACGCCTTGGCCGCGATCTCGAACGCCAGCGCCGACGAGTCGACGTCGTGGTACTTGCCGTCGATCAGCGTGTACTTGAAGTCCACCGTCGGGAACCCGGCCAGCACGCCCGTCTCGCACTGGTTCTTGATCCCCTTCTCCACCGCCGGGATGTATTCCTTCGGCACCGTCCCGCCGACGACCTTGTTCTCGAACACCACGCCCTGGTTCCGCTCCAGCGGCTCGAACGTGATCTTCACCTCGGCGAACTGCCCGCTGCCGCCCGTCTGCTTCTTGTGCGTATAGGTCTCGGTGTGGGACTTGCTGATCGTCTCCCGATACGCGACCTGCGGCGCGCCGATGTTAGCATCCACGCCGAACTCGCGGCGCAACCGGTCGATGATGATTTCGAGGTGCAGCTCGCCCATCCCCGACAGGATGGTCTGCCCGCTCTCCTGGTCCGTCTTCAGCCGCAGGCTCGGGTCCTCGCCCGCCAGCTTCTGCAAGCCCAGCGTCATCTTCTCGACGCCGTCCTTCGTCTTCGGCTCCACCGAGATATCGATCACCGGCACCGGGAACGCCATCCGCTCCAGCACCACCGGATCCTCGGCCGCCGCCAGCGTGTCGCCGGTATGCGTGTCCTTCAGCCCCACGAACGCCGCGATGTCGCCCGCATGCACTTCCTTGATCTCGTCGCGCTTGTCGGCGTGCATCTGGAACATCCGCCCGATGCGCTCCTTCTGGTCCTTCGACGTGTTCATCACCGTGTCGCCGCTCTTCAACGTCCCGGCATAGACCCGCACGAACGTCAGCGTGCCATACTTGTCGTTGATGATCTTGAAGGCGAGACCGGCAAACGGCGCGTTGATGTTCGCCGGGATGATCCGCCGCTCGACCGTCTCATCCTCGCCCTCTTCGGCCGCGACCTTGATCCCGGGCACGTCGATCGGGCTGGGCAGGTAGTCCAGCACCGCATCCAGCAACGGCTGCACGCCCTTGTTCTTGAACGCCGTCCCGCACAGCACCGGCCGGAACGCGCCGCTGATGGCGCCCGCCTTGATGCAGCGCTTCAGGGTCGAGACATCCACGTCGCCCTTGTCGAAATACTCCTCCATGGCCGCATCGTCGACGCTCAGCGCCGTATCCAGCAGCGTCTGCCGGGCCTCGGCGGCCTTCTCCTTCATGTCGTCCGGGATCGGCTCGTCATGGAACTTCGCCCCAAGCTCGCCGCCCTCCCAGATGATCGCCTTCATCTCGACCAGATCGACCACGCCCAGGAATCCGTCCTCGATCCCGATCGGCAGCTGCAGCGGCAGTGCGACGATGTCGAGCTTCTCCTTCAGCGTATCGAACGCGCGATAGAAGTCCGCACCCGTCCGGTCCAGCTTGTTGATGAAGATGATGCGCGGCACGTTGTAGCGGTCCGCGAGACGCCAGTTGGTCTCGCTCTGCGGCTGCACGCCGGCCACGCCCTCGATGATGAACACCGCGCCGTCCAGCACGCGCAACGACCGGTTCACCTCGATGTTGAAGTCGATGTGCCCGGGCGTGTCGATGATGTTGATCCGGTGGTCCTTCCACTGGCACGTCACAGCGGCCGAGGTGATCGTGATCCCCCGCTCCCGCTCCTGCGCCATGTAGTCGGTCGTCGTGTTGCCGTCATGCACCTCGCCGATCCGGTGCGAGACGCCCGTGTAATACAGGATCCGCTCCGTCGTCGTCGTCTTCCCGGCATCGATGTGCGCGGTGATGCCGATGTTCCGGATCAGGGCAAGCGGGTTCGCAGCAGCAGCGTCAGACACAGGGAAACCTCCAAACGAGACCGGGCGCAACGGAACCTCCGCGCGCCCGGAAAGCCGCCGCACCCCAATCGGCCAGCAGCGTCATTCGCGCGGTATGTGCGGCACCCCGCGCCGTTTTGCAAGCGGGTCCGGCCATTCGGGACGGCCCGAGCGAGGCCGCGATGGCTCGGGCGCAAGGCTCCGCACAACGACTTCGGCCCTCGGGAGGACGCAGCGGTCACGGCGCATCGTGCCTGTGCTAGAAAAGCGGTTCGCCCAAGGAGCGGCCGCCATGCAGCAACTCACGATTACCCTTTCCGACGAGATCGTGGCCAAGATCGAGGCGACCGTCGCCGCAGGCGCGTTCCCGGACGCGAGCACCCTGATCGAGGAGAGCGTCCGCGAACGACTGGTTCCGGATCCGGCGTTTGAAAGCTGGCTTCACACCGAGGTCCTGCCCGGCATCGCCGAGTGGGAAGCCAACCCGGCCGACGGCATCCCGATCGACCAAATCCTGCCGCGCCTGCGTGCACGCCAGGCAGGCGCGGCAAGACGCTGATCAGGCCTAATCTTCCCGTTGCCAGTCGTTTTCTCGAACCGCAGAGCGGCATATTGACTGCTTGTATGGCTACATCGCCAGCCGGTCGGGTAAGGCGAGGGCCGACCGGTATACCGAGCGGATCCTTGCCGCATGCGAAGCGCTCGGCACCTTCCCGCAACGCGGCCAGGACCTCGGCGACCTGAAACCGGGTCTGCGGTCCATCGGTTTCGAGCGCCGAGTGACCATCGTCTCTCAGGTCACGCCGCAAGTGGTCGTCGTCCAGGGCGTGTTCTACGGCGGCCAGGACTGGCCCACGAAGTTGAGCTAGGCGCCCACCAACCCCCGCGCAAACTCCCCCGCATCGAACGGCCGCAAATCCTCCACGCCCTCGCCGACCCCGACGGCCACCACCGGCAGCCCGAACCCGTCCGCCAGCGCCACCACCACGCCCCCCCGCGCACTCCCGTCGAGCTTGGTCACCACCAGCCCGGTCACGTCCACCATCTCCTTGAACACCCGCACCTGCTCCACCGCGTTCTGCCCCGTCGTCGCATCCAGCACGAGCAGGACCGAATGCGGCGCCGACGGCTCCAGCTTCTTCATCACCCGCACGAGCTTCCGCAGCTCCTCCATCAGCACGCTCTTGTTGTGCAGCCGCCCCGCCGTGTCGATCAGCAGCACATCCGCCCCCTCGGCCTTCGCCCGCTGCAGCCCGGTGAACGCCAGCCCGGCCGAATCCGTCCCGGCCGCCCCGCTCACCACCGGCGCCCCCGTCCGGCTGCCCCACACCTGCAACTGCTCCACCGCCGCCGCCCGGAACGTGTCCCCCGCCACCAGCATCGGCCGCAGCCCCTCGCTGCGAAACTGCTGCGCCAGCTTGCCGATGGTCGTCGTCTTCCCGGTCCCGTTCACCCCCACCACCAGCACCACATGCGGTCGCAAGCTCCGGTCGATCACCAGCGGCCGCGCCGCCGGCGCCAAGATCGCCGCGATCTCACCCGCCAGCGCCTCGCGCACCTCGCCATCCGTCACGTCGGTGCCGAACCGCGTCCGCCGGAATTCCCCAATGATGTGCTGCGCCACGGCCGGGCCCATGTCGGCCCCGATCAGCAGCTCCTCCAGCTCCTCCAGCGCCGCATCGTCCAGCTTGCGCTTCGTGAACGTCGCCGCGATGCCGCCCGCCAGCTTCTGGGTCGACCGGCTCAACCCCTCCTTCAACCGCGAGAAGAACCCCAGCGCCATCAGACCACCAACCCGTCCGCATCGGCCGACAACACCGTTCGCCACACGAGGCTGCCTACCTCGGCCGCCATCCCGAACCGCACCGGCGCAAACCCCTCCGTGTGCCCCCGCGTTCCGCGCCCATCGCCCCGCTCCACGACCACGCCAACGGCCGTCCCCACAAGCCCGGCATGCAGCCGCGCCGCATGCACGCGCGCCGCCGACCGCAGCCGTGCCGCCCGCTCCCGCCGCAGCGCCACCGGCACCTGCGGCATCCGCGCCGCCGGCGTCCCCGCCCGCTCGCTGTAGGGGAACACGTGCACATACGGCACCGCCGCCTCGTCCACGAAGGCCAGCGTCTCCGCGAACAGCGCCTCCGTCTCGGTCGGGAACCCGGCGATCAGGTCCGCGCCCACCGTCACCCCCGGCCGCACCGCCCGCGCCCGCGCCACCGCCGCCAGCACCCCCGCCCGCGTATGCCGCCGCCGCATCCGCTTCAGCACCAGGTCCGCCCCCGCCTGCACCGACAGATGCAGATGCGGCATCAACCGCTCCTCCCCGCCCAGCACGGTCCAGAACGCCTCGTCCAGCATCGCCGGATCCAGCGAGCTCAACCGCAGCCGTGGCAACTGGGGCACGCTCCGCAACACTCGCCGCACGAGCGCCGCCAGACCAGGCCGCTCCGGCAGGTCTGCGCCCCAGCTCGCCAGGTCCACCCCCGTCAGCACCACCTCGTTGCACCCGCCCGCCACCAGACGCCGGACCTGCTGCACCACCGCGCCGGGCGCCACCGACCGGTTCGGCCCCCGCCCCTGCGGGATGATGCAGAACGTGCAGTGATGGTCGCACCCCTGCTGCACGTCGACGAAAGCCCGGGCCCGCCCCGCCATGCCGTCCAACCCCGCAGGCGCATGGCCCCGTGCCACCCGGATGTCGCCCACCATCGAGCCAGTCTCGCGCCACGCCGCCCCATCCAGCTTCTCGAGGTTGCCCAGCACCCGCGACACCCCCGGCAACCCCGCCCACCGCGCCGGGTCGATCTGCACCGCACACCCGGTCACCACGACCGAAACCCCAGGCCGCTCCCGCACCACCCGCGCGATCGCCTGCCGCGCCTGCCGCTCCGCCTCCAACGTCACCGCACACGTGTTCACCACCACCGTGTCGCGCAGATGCCCCGCCAACCCCCCGATTGCCTCACTCTCGACCGCATTCAACCGGCACCCGAACGTGATCACCTCAACCACGGCCGACATCCCCCTCTCCCCCCGGGATAGGGCCGGGGTGCGGGTATAAGGCACGCGCAAACCTCAAACCTCCGCCTCCCCCCAAAAACTCGTCGCCACCGGACCCGCCATCAGCACGTGCCCATTCCCGCGCACTTCGATCTCCAGCGCCCCTCCATCCATCTCCACCACCACGCGCGACCCCACCAGGCCGCGCCGCGCCGCATTCACCGCCGCCGCACACGCGCCCGACCCGCACGCCAGCGTCAACCCCGCCCCCCGCTCCCAAACCCGCAACCGCATCCGCCCGGGGCCAAGCACCTGCGCAAATCCCGCATTCACCCGCTCCGGGAACAACGGATCGACTTCCACTCCCGGCCCTAGAACCTCTGCGACCGACACGTCGTCGACGAAGAACGTCGCATGCGGGTTCCCCATCGAACATGCCGCCGGGTCCCCGGCCAGCGGCAGATGCAGCGTATCGACCGCCCGCGCCAACGGTACGTCCCGCCACCCGGTCGCCGCCGCCCCCATGTCCACCCGGAACCGCCCATCCCCCAGCCGCTCGCACGCCAGGTCTCCCGCGATCGTCCGGATCACCTGGAACGGATGCCCCGTCTGCTCGAACAGCAGTTCCGCCACGCAGCGTGTCGCGTTCCCGCACGCCCCGGCCTCGCTCCCATCCGGGTTCCGGATCCGCATCAACACGTCCGCATCGGTCCCCGCCGGCCGCGGATGCAGCGTGATGAACTGATCGCACCCCACCCCCAGCCGCCGATCGGCCAGCCGCCGCACCTGTGCCGCCGTCAGGTCGAACGGCCGCGCCCGCTCGTCCACCACGACGAAATCGTTGCCCGCACCATGCATCTTGACGAAGGGGACCCGCATAGCGCCTGCCTATAAGCCCACCCCACAAGCCAAGATAGGCCACACAACCCGCCCCTTCCCACGCTTTCCCCTCCTCCCTTCCACGGAGGGGCCGGGGGTGGGTGAAGCCGCAAGACCACGCCCCAACCCACACCGCACCGAAAGCCCTCCCATGCTCCGCCGCACCCTCCTCGCCGCCGCCGCAGCGCTCGCCGCACGCCCCACCCGCGCCGCCGACCCCACCCCCGTCCGCATCAGCCACGGCCTGGGCGTCCTCTACCTCCCGCTCATCGTCATGCGCGAAGCCAAGCTCGTCGAGAAACACCTCGACCACGCCGGCCTCCCCGCCGCCGTCTCCTGGACCACGCTCGACGGCGGCGGCGCCATCAACGACGCCATGCTCGCCGGCGCGCTCGACATCGCCGGAACCTCCATCCCCGGCTTCCTCACCCTCTGGTCAAAGGGCCGCGGCACCCGCTCCGAAGTCGTCGGCGTCTCCGGCCTCAGCACCTGCGCCCTCGTCCTCAACACCAACCGCCCCGACCTCACCGCCCTTTCCGACTTCAAGCCCGGCGACAAGATCGCCGTCCCCAACGCCAAGGTCAGCCTTCAGGCCGTCGTCCTCCAAATGGCCGTCGCCCAGCAGTTCGGCCCCGACAACTGGAACAAGCTCGACGACAACACAATCAGCCTCGCCCACCCCTCCGCCACGGCCGCACTCCTGTCCGGCAACCGCGACGTCGCCGCCCACTTCGCCAGCCCGCCCTTCACCCTCGCCGAAGCCGCCAGCCCCCGCATCCACGCCATCCTGCGCAGCCCCGACATCCTCGGCGACATCACGCTCGACATGGTCTACGCCGCCCGCCGCTTCACCGCCGCGAACCCCGGCCACGTCGCCGCCTTCATCGCCGCCCAGGGCGAGGCCAACGCCCTCATCGCTACCAGCCCCGCAGAAGCCACCCGCCTCTTCATCCAGAACAGCGGCAGCAAGATCGACCCGGCAGAAATCGCAGCCGTCCTGACCGATCCGCAAACCCGCTTCGACACCCTGCCCCACGGCTTCATGCGATACGTCGCGTTCATGCAGCGCGCCGGAACCATCCGCGCCACCCCCAAAGACTGGCACGAAGCCTTCGTCCCCGAACTCACCGGCGAAGGCAGCTAAACCAAACCCAATTGACCCCTCATCCTTCGGTCAGGAACGGAAAGAGGTATGGCCGTAGGTTCGCCGGTCGAACCCCGGCACCGGCCACCCGAAACGCACCGTTACACTCCGACACGTTGATCCCACGCCCCTGCTTTCCATCTATCTGCTACAACGACCCTCAACCTTCGCCCGGAGTGATCGCCATGCTCGCCCGCGTTTTCGCCGCCGGCCTCGTCGCCGCCACCGCCCTCGCCACCCCCGTCCAGCCCGCCCAGGCCTGGGGCGGCGGCGGCGGGTTCGGCCTCGGGATCGGGCTCGGCCTCACCTCCGGCCTGGTTGCCGGCGCCGTGCTCAGCCGCCCCTACTACGCCCCCTACCCTTACGCCTATGCCCCCTACTACGCCCCGGCCCCCGTCTACGCCGCCCCCTACCCCTATCCGCCAGCGGTCTACGCACCGCCGCCCGTCGTCTATGCGCCACCCCAGGCATACGCGCCTGCCTATGCCCCGGCACCCGCCTACGCCGCGGCGCCTCCCGCCAACTACCGCCCAGCCCCACAGCCTGCGCAAACCCCGAGCTGCGGCCAGGGCCGGTTCTTCAATACGCTGACCGGCAGCTGCGATCGTTAACCCACGGTCCCGTCCGGCGCCCCTCCAGCCTAGGAGGGGACCGGTTCAGTTTCGCGTCTGCCCGGGCCGTGCGAAGAAATCGCCCGGGATGGCTGTCTTGATGCCCAACTGCCCATCCACCGGCACGATCCCCAGCCGCCTGCATCCCTCGCCTCCGTCATGCGGCAACGCCTGCACCCGCGCCGGGTCGATCGTCGCATAGGCCGGCGGCAGCGGCGCCACACGCCCCGCTAGCCGCCCCGGATCGAACGCGCTCAGCAGGTTCCCGCTCCCTGGCGTCGGATGCGCCACCCCGTCATGCGGCCCCAGGTTCGTCTGCTTCACCCCCGCCGTCGCGAACCGCTCACCCTCCCCCGCCACCCGCGCCGCCGCCTCGTCCGGCAAATCCGCCAGCGGCGTCAGCCCGAAGATCGCGTTCACCAGCGCGATCACCGAGTTATGGTCCCCCTCCTCATGGCTGACCGCGTGCACCCGCGCGTAGGGCGAGATCACCAGCAACGGGATCCGCGGTCCCCGCCCGAGCGGCAGTCCAGCCGGGTCCCATGACAGGATCCGCGGCGGCACATGGTCGTAGTCGCCCTCGCTCTCGTCATACGTGACGATGATCGCGCTCTCCGCCCAGTAAGGGCTCGCCGCCACCGCGTTCACCGTCCGCGCCAGCATCGCCTCGCTGATCTGGCTGTCCGCGTAGCCGGGATGGTCGTCGTCCCCGCCCATGTTCGCCGTGATGTAGGCGCCATCCGCCGCCGCCGTCACCGCGCCGGACCCGGCCGCGTGCGACACGTCCGGCACCAGCCCCTGGATGTTGTCGTAGCCCCCGCGCACGTAGAACACGCCGCCCTCGGCCGGCAGCGCCCGCTTCTCCACATCGGCGAAGAAGTCACTCAGCCCGTGCATGTGCCCCGCCACCTCCGGGTTGCTCGTCACGTAGCCGAAATACTGCGGTCCGTTATGGTGCCCGATGTAGCTCGCATGCGGCACGCTGCTCAGCCCGTTCGCCTCCGCAAGCCCGGTCTCGGCCGAATACCCGTTCTGATACCAGCCCCACCCCATCGGCGCCGTCCCATGCGCCGCCAGATACGCGATGTCCGCCTGCACGTCCGGCAGGTCCGCCGCGGCGTTGGTGTCCTTCCCCGTCACCGTCGCCGCCTCTCGCCCCATCGCGGTCAGCGGCACGCTCGCGAACGTCAGGTTCGGCGACACGTTCGTCGGCGCGTTCGACTCGATCTTGTGCAGCGCAGCCCCGGCCGGGCCCGTCGCCGGGGTCGCCGCCGCGTTCGTCGGCTCGCTCGCACGCCCCGAATACTGCTTGTCCGGAGTCGCCGGCAGCCCCGGCAGCGGGTCGTTCGTCACCGGCACTGCCACCGACCCGAACGTCGTGGCCGAGGTCTGCTCCGGGTGCTTCACCCACTGCGTCTCCCCCGCCTGCCCGGCGATCATCGCGATCGCGTTCGGCGTCGACGGCCCGATGATCGTTTGGAAGATGTTGTCGAACAGCGTGAACCGGTTGGCGTAGTCCCACATGAACGGGACCGTGTCGCAGTCGACATAGGCCATCGCCAGCTCGCCATACTGCCGCGACCGCAACGACGGCGCTGCCGGCACCTGGTCCGTCGACGGGTCGATCGGCGCCCCCGGCCAATACTTCGCCTGCTCGTTCAGGGCGAACCGGTCCATCGCCGCCGCACCCGTATGCCCCGCCACGTTCATCTTCGCCGCCATCCGCGGATGCCCATGGTCCACGTCGTCCAGATCCGCCGCGTTCTGCGCCGTCCCGATCCGGAACGGCCCGATCGCCCCCGGCTTGCCGTCCACCCCATAAATCGTCTGCACGTTGCTCGCCGTCGCCGGGCTGCGCGCCACGACCTGCGGCCCGGCCTCGCTGAACAGCCCGTTCGCCCCCGGGAAGGTCCCGAAGTAATGGTCGAACGACCGGTTCTCCTGGAATACCACGAACACGTATTTCACCCGCTGCCGCAATTGCGCGACCAGCTGCTCCGGACTCGCGGCCGCGTCCGCCGCCGGATCGTGGAACGCCGCCTGAATGTCACTCGCAAACCCCGAAGCCGCATCCTGCGGCCCGGCTGTCACGATCCCCTGTGCCCAAGCATCCATCGGCTGAGCCACGAAGAGGATGCCGGGCAGCACGGCCGAAAGGATGGTGCTCGTCCAAAGCCGGGTGCGGGTCATCGCGGTCCTTGCGGATAGTTTGCCCGCGATAATACCGACCGCCTGCGCGGCGTCGATGCCAATGCCGAGACAAATTTCGACCGCCCCGGCACCTTCCCACGCGCCGCGCGCCTGGTAGGCTCCGCCGCGGCCACGCCCCGAGGAGTTCCGATTTGTCTGTCCAAACCGCTGGCCGCCGCGCCGTCCTCACGGCCGCCCTGGCGACGCTCGCCGGGTGCCAGACCGCCGCGCCGCCAATGCCCCCGCCCACGCCCACCCTGTCCTTGGGCCCCGGCAACAGCGGCTACATGCTGCTCGCCGCCCCGATCACCGCGACCTCGGCCGGCTTCTTCGCCACCAACATCGACAAGTTTGTCGGCCTCGGCGCCACCGAGATCCACGTCGCCATCAGCTCCCCCGGTGGCGTCATCCACTATGCCGAGGCGATGATCGCCGCCATGGACCGGGCCCACGCCGACCACAACGTTATCTTCGTCACTCACGATGTCGGCCTCGTCGCCTCGGCCGCCTGCTACGTCTTCCTCGCCGGGCAACGCCGGCTCGCCAATGCCCGCGGCGCCTTCCTGTTCCATCAGGAAGCACTCCAGACCAACGGCCCCCTGACCAGCCAATTGCTGCAGGAAGCCTCGACGCAGGTGCAGCAGGACGAACGCGTCTTCGCCAACATGCTCCGGACCCGCACCCGGCTGACCGAGGGCGAGGCATCCTCGTTTATCCATCGCACCGTCATCCTCACCTCGGCCGAAGCACGCCGCGACGGCATTATCGACGCGGTCGAGGAGTTCAGCGTTCCCAAGGGCGTCGTCATCGCCGCCATCGCCACCCGCCCGCCCCCGAACGCCCCCAAACCCCTCGCATCGCCCGCAACTCCCGGCTGACGGGATCGCTTGCGCCCGTCGCGCCCGCCCCTTATACCCCTCGCCTCGTCAGCGCGCCGGGCCTGGAACAGGGCATGCCCGGCCGCCACGCCTGCGCGGCGCGCCATCCCGGCCCCGGCAGGTCCCACGCCAGGAGACCCAAATGCCCAAGATGAAGACCAAGAGCTCCGTCAAGAAACGGTTCAAGATCACCGCCACCGGCAAGGTCCTCGCCGGCCCCGGCAAGAAGCGCCATTGCCTCATGGCCCGCACGCAGAAGGCCAAGCGCCAGAACCGCGGCAGCCAGGTGCTGACCCATGCTGACGGCCTGACCGTCAAGCAATGGGCCCCCTACGGCATCGCCTGAAGGAATACTGAGCCATGGCACGCGTCAAACGGGGCGTCACCACCCACGCCCGCCACAAGAAGGTCCTCGAAGCCAGCAAGGGCTTCGTCGGCCGCAGCAGCACCAACTACCGCATCGCCCTGCAGCGGCTGGAGAAGTCGCTGCAATACGCCTATCGCGACCGCCGGGTGAAGAAGCGCGAGTTCCGCGCCCTCTGGATCCAGCGCATCAACGCCGCCGTCCGCGAACACGGCCTCACCTACAGCCGGTTCATCGCCGGCATCAAGGCGACCGGCATCGAGATGGACCGCAAGATCCTCGCCGCCATCGCCTACGACGACCCCACCACCTTCGCCACCATCGTCGAACAAGTGAAAGCCGTCATCGACCACGCCACCGCCGAGAACGCGACGGTCGCGGAGCTGGCCGCGCTGACCGACCACCCAGGCGCCCTACCCGCCTGAACGGCGACTCCCTCTCCCGCCTGCGGGAGAGGGCTGGGGTGAGGGTCGAGGCCAGCCCACCGCCCGCCGCGCCACCCGGCCGCACCCCGAACAGGCCGCCCCGATGTCCGACGCCCTCGCCGCCCTCCTGTCCGAGACCGAGGCCGCGCTCGCCGCCGCCGCCGACCTCCGCGCCTGGGACGCCATCCGCGTCGCCTTACTCGGGAAGTCCGGCCGCCTCACCACCCTCCTCAAACAGCTCGGCACGCTCCCGCCCGACGAACGCCGCGCCCAAGGCGCCGCCCTCAACCAACTGCGCGACCGCCTCACGACCCTCGTCGAAACCCGCCGCGCCGCCCTCGACAGCGCCGCCCTGGACGCCCGCCTGGCGTCCGACACCATCGACGTCACCCTCCCCGCCCCCATGCCGCCCCGCGGCCTCATCCACCCCATCACCCGCACCATCGAGGAAATGACCGCCATCTTCGGCGCTATGGGCTTCCGCGTCGGCGAAGGCCTCGACATCGAAACCGACTGGTTCAACTTCGGCGCCCTCAACATCCCCGCCCACCACCCGGCCCGCGCCGACCACGACACCTTTTACCTGCCCGGCATCCGGGACGGCCGGCCGCTGCTGCTCCGCACCCAGACCAGCGACGTGCAGATCATCTCCATGCTCAACGAGCCGCCGCCCCTCCGCGTCATCGCGCCGGGCCGCACCTACCGCGCCGACCACGACGCCACCCACTCGCCCATGTTCCATCAGTGCGAGGGCATCGTCATCGACCGGGGCATTCATCTCGGCCACCTCAAGGGCTGCCTGACCGACTTCCTCCGCGCCTTCTTCGGCATCGCCACCCTCCCCGTCCGCTTCCGCAGCTCCTACTTCCCCTTCACCGAGCCGAGCATGGAGGTCGACATCGCCTGGTCCCGCCGCACCGGCGAAATCGGCGCGGGCACCGACTGGCTCGAGATCCTCGGCAGCGGCATGGTTCACCCGCGCGTGCTGGCCAATTGCGGCCTCGACCCGTTGGAGTGGCAGGGCTTCGCCTTCGGCATGGGCATCGAACGCGTCACCATGCTCAAGCACGGCATCCCGGACCTCCGCCCCTTCTACGAATCCGACCAGCGCTGGCTGCGCCATTACGGCACCGATCCGCTCGCCCCCGCGATCCTCCATGAAGGAGTGGGCGCGTGAAGTTCACCTTGAGCTGGCTGAAAACCCACCTCCAGACCGACGCGACCCTCGACACCATCACCGACCGCCTCACCGGCATCGGCCTCGAACTTGAAGCCATCACCGACCCCGGCGCCGCCCTCGCCCCCTTCCGCGTCGCCCACGTGCTCAGCGCCGAGCCGCACCCCAACGCCGATCGCCTCCGCGCCTGCATGGTCGACACCGGGGAGGGCCCGCCCGTCAGCGTCGTCTGCGGCGCCCCGAACGCCCGCGCCGGCATGAAGGCCGTCTTCGCCCCGCCCGGCAGCCATATCCCCGGCACCGGCATCACCCTGAAGGTTGGCGAGATCCGCGGCGTCACCTCCGCCGGCATGCTCCTCAGCCTGCGCGAGATGGGCCTCGGCGACAGCCATGACGGCATCGTCGAACTCTCGCCCGACGCCCCCGTCGGCACCTCCTACGCCACCTACGCCCACCTCTCCGACCCGCTCATCGAGATCGGCGTCACCCCCAACCGCGGCGACGCCCTCGGCGTCCGCGGCATCGCCCGCGACCTCGCCGCCGCCGGCCTCGGCACCCTCATCCCCTGGTCGGCGCCCCCGGTTCCCTCCACCTTCGACAGCCCGGTCACCTGGGCCATCGAAACCCCCGCTTGTCCCCCAGCTGGTCCCCCAGCTTGTCCCTGGATCCTCGGCCGGACCATCCGCGGCGTGACCAATGGCCCCAGCCCCGACTGGCTGCAGCGCCGCCTCACCAGCATCGGCCTCCGCCCCATCAGCGCCCTTGTCGACATCACCAACTTCTTCTGCTTCGACCTCGGCCGCCCCCTCCACGTCTTCGACGCCGACCGCATCGCCGGCACCGTCCTCACCCTCCGCCCCGGCCGCGGCGAACCCTTCGAGGCCCTCAACGGCAAGGCCTACACCGCCACCCCCGAGGATACCGTGATCGCCGACGCCTCCGGCCCGGTCTCCCTCGCTGGCGTCATGGGCGGCGCCGCCACCGGGGCGACCGACGCCACCACCACCGTCTTCCTCGAATGCGCCCTGTTCGATCCTGTTGCGGTCACCCTGACCGGCCGCCGCCACGCCCTCACCTCCGACGCCCGCCAGCGCTTCGAGCGCGGCATCGACCCGGCGCTGCTGCCCGACGCGCTCGAGGCCGCCACCCGCATGATCCTCGACCTCTGCGGCGGCGAAGCGAGCCGCCCCGTCTCTGCCGGTGCCGAACCCGCCTGGCAGCGCACCGCCACCATGCGCTACGACCGCCTCCGCACCCTCGGCGGCGCCGATGTGCCGCCCGACGACGCCATCAGCGCCCTCGAACGTCTCGGCTTCACCGTCGCTGCCCGCACCCCGGCCGCCGTCACCGTCGCCGTCCCGTCATGGCGCAGCGACGTCGCCGCCCCCATCACGCTCGACCCGGCGCCCAGCCTCGGCCCGAACCGCACCACCGACCTCCTGGCCGCCGTCCGGCAGGCCGAGCCGGAAGCCGACCTGGTCGAAGAAGTCCTCCGCCTCGGCGGCCTCGATGCGATCCCCCCTGTCTCTCTCCCCGCGACCGCCGCGGTTCCTGCCGCGACCCTCACCCCGCGCCAGGTTCGCGCCGCGCTGGCGCGCCGGGCCATGGCGTCCGCCGGCTTCCTCGAATGCGTGACCTTCAGCTTCATGGACCACGCCGAGGCCGCCCTGTTCGGCGGCGATGACCCGGCCCTCCGCCTCAGCAACCCGATCGCGTCAGACCTCGACCAGATGCGCCCCACCCCGGTCGCGACTCTGGCGCTCGCTGCCCAACGCAACGCCGCCCGCGGCCTGCTCGACTCGCTGCTATCCGAGACCGGCCCAGCCTTCCATCCGGCCGGCCAGGAAACCGTCACCGCCGGCCTGCTCGCCGGCCACACCGCCCGCCACCCGGGCACCCCCGCCCGGCCCTACGGTGCGCCCGACGCGAAATCCGCCGCCCTGGCCGTCCTCGCCCGCCTCGGCCTGTCCATGGACGGCCTCTCCGTCACCCCTGACGCACCCGGCTGGTATCACCCCGGCCAGTCCGGTCAGATCCGCCAAGGCCCCAAGCTCGTCCTCGCCACCTTCGGCGCCGTCCACCCCCGGGTTGCGGCCAGCCTCGACCTGCTGGGCCCGGCCGCCGCCTTCGAAGTCTTCCTCGACCGCATCCCCGAACCCAAGCGCCGTAAGCGCGCCGCCCCCGACCTGCCGCCCTTCCAACCCGTCCGCCGCGACTTCGCCTTCCTTGTCGACGCCACCACCCCCGCCGAAACCCTCCTCCGCGCCGCCCGAGGCGCCGACCGAACCCTGATCACCGCCGTTTCCCTGTTCGACGTCTTCCAGGGCGGCGCCATCCCGCCGGGCCAGAAATCCCTGGGCATCGAGGTCGTCCTGCAACCCCATGACCACACCCTCGGCGACGCCGAGATCGAAGCCACCGCCACCCGCATCATCGCCGCCGTCACCAAGGCCACCGGCGCCACCCTCCGCTGACCACCCACGCGCCCCCGTCCCCCTCTCCCGTCTTCACGGGAGAGGGCCATGGTGAGGGTTCTTCGTCGACCCCCAAGCAAACGCAGAACGTCAAAAAATCACACCCGAAACCGCCGCGGGATCAGCACCCCGCTCGCTGCCGTCAGCACCAGCGTCGTCCCCATCAGCACCAGCGCCAGCGCCGACGCGAACGGCCAGTTGTTGTTCGTGCTGAACTCCCAATACAGCAGCGGCGCCATCATCTGGAACCGCGGCCCGCCCAGCAGATACGGCGTCGCATACGCGTTCATCGCCAGGATGAAGCACAGCACCCCGGCCGTCGCCGTCCCTGGCAAAGCGAGCGGCCAAACCACCCGCCAGAACAGCCGCGCGGGCGACGCGCCCAGGCTGCTGGCCGCCTCCTCGATCCGGCCGTCGATCGTCTCGATCGTGCTCTGGATCGTCAGCACCACGAACGGCAGGTTGATCGACACGATCCCCGCCACCACCGCGAACGGCGTGTACATCAGCTCCAGCCCGCGCCCGCCCAACAGCCGGGCCACCCCGTCCACCACGCCGCCATGTGCGAACAGGATCAGCCAACCCACCATCCGCACGGTGCTGCCGATGAACAGCGGCAGCACGATCGCCACCATCGCCAGGCTCTTCCACCGCCCGCCCATGCGGGCCAGCCGGTATGCCAGCGGCAACCCGAGCAGCAGGCACAGCGCCGTCGAGGCGACCGCGACCGCCAGTGTCGTCCGTAACACGCCCACGTAGAACGGGTCGGCGAAGAAGCGCAGGTAGTTCGCCCCCGTCACCGTCTCGATCATCAGCTCGGTCGGATCGAACCGGTCGAGGCTGAACCGCAGCAGCAACAACAGCGGCGCAACCAGCATCGCCATCACGACCAGCGTCGCCGGTCCCAAGAACACCGAAGCCACCCCAAGCACGCTTCCCCCCTCCCGGAAAACAGGGAGGGGCCGGGGGCGGGTCGGTCCCTCCGCCAAGGCCAAACCGCCGCCGCTTACGCCCTGGACATGTTCTTCTTCCACCACTCGCTCGTCGGCCCCTGCAGCTTGCCGACCACGTTGTAGTCCGGCGGCACCAGCTTCGGCGCCGGGTCCGCCGGCAGCGCGAGTTGCTCACCCACCTTGCCGCTCAGCGGAGCGTCGTCGACCGTGGGCAGGTAGCCCATCTTGGCCGCGAACATCTGCTGCGCCGAGGGCTCCAGCATCGCGTTCAGATACGCATACGCCCCGGCCTTGTTGGGCGCGTTCTTCGGCACGACCATGCCCGACATATATAGCACCGACCCCTCCGGCTGGAACGACGCCCGCACCGGGATGCCGGCGTTCTGCCACATGATCACCCGCGCCAGCCACATGATCCCCACGTCGATCTCGCCCGACTTGATGCCCGCCCCGATCGAGTCCGTCGACGGATACAGCCGCAGCCCGTTCTCGTTCAGCCTCATCGCCAAGGCCCGCGTGTCGTCGGTGTCGACCTTGTTCACGTCCCCCGTCGCGGCCAGCGCGGCCGCCATCATCACGTAGAAATAGTTGATGTCGCCCACCCCAACCCGGCCCTTCCATTTCGGGTCCAGCAGGTCCGTGAACGTCTTGGGCGGCTCGGGCACCTTGTCCGGATTGTAGATGATCACCTGCGGGCTGTAGATGTGCGGCGCGTAGGTGGCGTTGCGCAGGTTCGGCAGCACGTGCGCCAGGTTCGGCACCTTGCTCTCGTCCAGCGTCTCCAGCAGGCCGAGCTGGTCGGCCTCGTGCCCGCGAACGCCCTGCAGACAAACGACGTCGTCCGCACCCCGCGGCAGCCGCCGCTGCCCGATCATCTTCGCCACCCGCGGGTCCTCGTCGCCGATGTCCTGCACCACCGTGATGCCCTTCGGCTTCAGCAGCGGCTCCTCCACGTTGCCGCGAAGCAGGTTGGCGTAGTCGCCGCCCCAGGTCGCGATCACCACTTGCTGCTCCTCGGCCCGCACCGCGCCCGGCCACAACGGCAGCGCCGCCGCCCCGGCCAGGACGGCGCGCCGCGAGAGCGAGTTCGGCAACAGGATGGGCATCGGCAGATCCTCCAAGATCGGCTTGGCAACACTCACGCAACCGGGGCCGGCGCCCCGCTTGCGTCGAACACACGCTCCGCGCCGGCGTCCCACGACAGCGTCACCGCATCGCCCGGCGCATGCATCGGCGCGCCGCCGGCCGACGGCTCGCGCACGATGATGCGCTGCGCGGGCCCGATCCGCACCAAGTGTTCGCGGACCGCGCCCAGATAGCTCGCCAGCTCCACAACCCCCTCCGCCCACCCATGCCCGGCGCCCTCCGGCCGTGCATCCTCTCGCCGCAACAACGCCAGCCGCTCCGGCCGCAACGCCAGCGTGCACGCCCCGACGCACCCATACCGCCCCGCCAGCACGAACCGCGCCCCGTCGGCCACCACCACGCCCCCATCCGCCGTACCCGCCACCATGTTGCTCCGCCCGATGAACCCGGCCACGAACGGCGTCGCTGGACGCTCATACAAATCCGCCTGGGTGCCCACCTGCTGCACGAACCCGTCCTTCATCACCACCAGCCGGTCGGCCATCGCCATCGCCTCGTCCTGGTCGTGCGTCACCATGATCGTCGTCAGCCCCGCCGCCCGCTGCAACAGCCGGATGTCACGCCCCACCTCCGCCCGCAACGCCGCATCCAGGTTCGACAGCGGCTCGTCCAGCAGCAGCACCCGCGGATGCACCGCCAGCGCCCGCGCGAGCGCCACCCGCTGCTGCTGCCCGCCCGACAGCTCCCGCGGCAGCCGCCCGCGCAGCGCCTCCAGCCGCGTCAGCGCCAGCATCTCCGCAACCCGTGCCGCCCGCTCCCGCCACGCCATCCCCCGCATCTCGAGCCCGAACGCCACGTTCCGCTCCACCGTCATGTGCGGGAACAGCGCATACGACTGGAACACCAGCCCCATCTCACGCCGATACGGCGGCAAAGCCGCGATCGACCGCCCGTCCACCAGCACGTCCCCCGCCGTCGCCGCCACGAACCCGGCGACCATCCGCAACGTCGTCGTCTTGCCACACCCGGACGGGCCCAGCAGCACCACCAGCTCCCCGTCCGCCACCTCCAGGCTGACGGACCCCACCGCCACCGCGTCGCCGTAGCGCTTCTCGAGCCGATCGAGCCGCAGCCGGCTCAAACCGCGACCCGCGCGATCCGCACCTGCCGGTCCAGCAGCAGCAGCGCCCCCCCCACGACGACGATCTGCGCCACCGCGATCGCCGCGATCAGCGGATCGATATGATATTGCAGGTATTGCAGTACCGAGATCGGCAGCGTCGTCACCCCCGGCGCCGTCAGGAACAGCGTCATCTCCAGGTTCTCGAACGACACGATGAACGCGAACAGCGCGCCTGCCACGATGCCCCCCCGCATCGCCGGCAGCGTCACCCGCCACAGCACCGCCAGCGGCCGCGCCCCCAGGCTCGCCGCAGCCTCCTCCGCCGCCGGGTCATAGTTCGCCAGCGCCGCCAAGCACAGCCGCACGACCCAGGGCAGCGTGATCACCACATGCGCCGCCACCATCAGCCCCACCCCGCCGCTCACGGCCCACTCGGTGCGCTCCTCGACCAGCACCGCCAGGACGAAGATCCCCAGCCCGATCGCCACCCCCGGTATCGTCAGCGGCGCCAGCAGCAGCGTCGACACCGCCCCCCGCCCGCGGAACCGATAGCGCGCCAACCCGATCCCCGCCGGCACCCCGATCGACAGGCTGATCCCCGCCGCCGCCACCGCCGTCATCGCGCTGGTGCGCAACGCCCCCCCGAACTGCCCCCAGATCCGCCCGTACCACCCCACCGTGTAGCCATGCGGCGGAAACACGATGATCGTCTCGTCGAACACGCTCAAATAGACCGTCAGCACCAACGGCACGAAGATCACCGCCAAGCCCGCCGCCAGCAGCACGCCCACAATCCCCCGCCGCCCCGCTCCGGCCAGCCCGCCCAACGCCCCAGCCCCGCCCGTCACGCGCGCCATCCCCTCACGATCGATCAGTCAAGCTTCGGCTTCGTCATCACCGTTGGCGCCCCACGATCCAGCACATGATGCTGCGGTGCAGGATACGAACACGCAATCGCAAATCGTCCCACGCTGCGATGCCATCTTCGCCCGGCGCCGCACCCGGGCCGCCGCCGCCCCGACTGCCGCCCCGGCGCACGGCCCTGACCGTCCTGTCACGCGCCAACATCACCGACATTGCGATGCGGAGAATAGGCTATATTTACGATTGCCCGGACTGGCCGCCCCTCTTTGGCTGACCACCCGAACGCAGTCTCAGCCCAGCACCCCCGCCACCGCCCGGCAAACGCCCACCACCACCGCCACCGCCAACCCATGCATCAGCAGGTCCACCGCAGACGCGTCGAACGGGTGGAACAACGTCAGCAGGCTCGCCGACGCCGCCGCACCGGCCAGCCCGGCCATCGCCGCCGCCCGCCCCGGGCACAACGGGCACCCCCGGCTCACCATCCACAGCAGCAGCGCCGACAGCGGCACAGACACCAGGGTGATGAACCGCACGCACTCGAACGTATCCCCCAACGTCGCTGGCACCAGCCCCGGCCACACCCACGCCCGCAGGCAACCCCACCCGCTCGCCCCCACCCACAGCGCCACCGCCGGCAGCGGCACCGCCAGCCACCAGCCCGGCCGCCCCGGCACGCTCAACTCGAACGCCGCCAGCACCGCCAATACCGTCGTCAGCACCGACCCGAGCAAGACGAACCGCAGGTCCACCGCCTCGGCCATCCGCGACCGCACCGCCCCCATGTCCGCCAGCACCACCAGTCCGGCCGCAACCACCAGCACCACCCCCAGCCACGCCGCCGCCCGCGCCGCCGGCCGCCACAGCGGCCGGACCGGCGCCAGGTCGCTCGCCAGCGCCGCGATCAGCGCATCGTCCCTCACGCGTCCTCCTCACCCATGATCCGCCGCAGCGACTTCAACGCCCGATGCAGGTTGACCTTCAATGCGCCCACGCTGCGCCCCGTCCGCGCCGCCACCTCGCTGAGGCTCCGCTCCTGCAGCCCGAGCTGCTCCAGCGCCTCCCGCTGCCCCGGCGGCAACCGCTCCACCGCCGCCAGCATCCGCGCCGCACGCCCCCGTGCCTGGACGACCTGGTCCGCGCCCGTCGCGGGGTCCGGATGCGCCTCGTACGCCAGCGGCGCATGCAGCTCCCGCGACGCCAGCCGACCGCTGCGCCGCCGCACGTCGATCCCCCGCCGCTGCACGATCGCCCGCAGCCATGGCATGAACGCGCGCGCCGGGTCGAACGTATGCCGCGCCCGATGGATCGTCATCAGCGTGTCCTGCACCACGTCGTCCAACGAGTTCGCATCGACCCCGTTCTGCCGCGCCAGCCGCCGCACCATCGGCACGCACAGCCGCAGCAGCGCCCGATACGCCTCCGCGTCCCCCGCCTGCGCCGACGCCATCAGCTCCCGCAACTCCGGCGGCTCCGCCGCACTCACGGGCCGGGCCACGCCAGGCGGCAGCGCCGTCACACCCGCAGCCCGGATGCCGAGCGCTCCAATCCCCATGCAGACGCGTTCGCCGCCACCCTCGTCCCCGTTACGCCCGCCGCGAAGCCTGCCACACAAGCCGCCCTACGGCCACCGTCTGGCCCGCCTACCGGCCTCGCCCGGCGGCACGCGCGTTGAACCCGGCCGCGAACCGCGCCAGAACCCCCCATGCCAGCGGCCCGCCCCATGGACCTTCCCCAAACTTCGGACGTGATCGTCATCGGCGCCGGCGCCGCCGGGCTCATGGCCGCCGCCATCGCCGGCGCCCGCGGCCGCCGCACCCTCCTGCTCGACCACAATCACCAGGCCGGCGCCAAGATCCTCATCTCCGGCGGCGGCCGCTGCAACTTCACCAACCGCTCCACCGACCCATCCTGCTTCCTCGGCGACAACCCTCGCTTCGCCCGCTCCGCCCTCGCCCGCTACACGCCAGAGGACGTCATCGCCCTCGTCGACAAGCACCGCATCGCCCACCACGAGAAGACCCTCGGCCAGCTCTTCTGCGACGGCTCTGCCCGCCAGATCGTCGACATGCTGCTGGCCGAATGCGCCGCCGCCGGCGTCACGATGCGCCTCGACACCCAGATCACCGACGTCGCCCGCCCCGGCGATTTCCGGGTCGAGACCTCCGCCGGCATTGCCACCGCGCCCGCGCTCATCCTCGCCACCGGCGGCCTCTCTATCCCGAAGCTCGGCGCCACCGGCTTCGCCCACGACGTCGCCGCCCGCTTCGGCCTCCCGCTCACCGCCATCCGCCCCGGCCTCGTGCCCCTCACCTTCGCCGGGCCCCTGCTCGACACCATGCGCGGCCTCAGCGGCACGGCCCTGCCCATCGTCGCCCGGGCCGGCGCGACCGCCTTCGCCGAAGCCCTGCTGTTCACCCATCGCGGCCTCTCCGGCCCGGCCATCCTGCAAGCCTCGTCCTACCTGGCCGGCGACGCCCCGCTCATTCTCGACCTGCTGCCCGGCACCGACGCCGCCGCCGCTTTGCTCGATGGCAAGCGCCGCCGCCCGCGCGCCGAACTGCGCACCGTGCTGTCCGAACTGCTGCCGCAGCGCCTGGCCGCCGCTCTGGCCGAGACCCTGCCCGCGCGCCCCATGGCCGAACAGCCCGACCGCACGCTCCGGACCCTGGCCGACCGCCTCAACGCGTGGCGGCTGCAACCGTCCGGCACGGAGGGGTTCGCCAAGGCCGAAGTGACGCTCGGCGGCGTCGACACCCGCGCCCTGTCGTCGCAGACCATGATGGCCCGCACCGTCCCCGGCCTTTTCGTGATCGGCGAAGCCGTCGACGTCACCGGTTGGCTCGGCGGCTACAACTTCCAATGGGCCTGGGCGAGCGGGTATGCCGCCGGCCAGGCCGCCTGAGGCCTACCCCATCGCCGCCGCGACCTCCGCCTCCGAATAGCCCAGCCCTGCCAGGATGCTCCGCGTGTGCTCGCCCTTCTCCGGCGTCGCCGAGCGCACGCCCTTGGGCACGCCCTCGAGATTGACGGGCGAGGCGACGACGTCGAACGTCCCCAGGCGCCCGTGCCGCACCGGCGTCGCCAGCCCCAAATGCTGCACCTGTGGGTCGGCGAACACCTGATCGATCGTGTTGATCGGCCCGCAGGGGATGCCCGCACCTTCGAACAGCCCGATCCAGTGCGCGCTCGGCTGCGTCACCGTGATCGCCGAGATGGCCGCGTTGATCTCCTTGCGCGCGGCGCTCCGCTGTCTTTGCGTCGACCAGGCCGGGTCCGTGGCCCAACCAGGGCGCCCGATCGCCTCGGCGAACCGCGCGAACAACCGGCCCGAACTCGCTGCGATGTTGATGTGCCCGTCGCTGGTCGGGAACACGCCGGTCGGGATGCCGGTCGGATGATCGTTTCCCGCCTGGCCCGCCACTTCCTGCTTCATCAGCCAGCGCGCCGCCTGGAAGTCCAGCATGAACGTCTGCACCTCCAGCAGCGACGTGTGCACCCAGCGGCCCACCCCGGTCCGCTCCCGGTCGAACAGGGCGGTCATGATGCCGAACGCCAGCAGGTTCCCCGCCGTCAGGTCGGCGATCGGGATCCCCACACGCACCGGCCCCTGCCCCGGCAGCCCGGTGATGCTCATCAGCCCGCCCATGCCCTGCGCGATCTGGTCCACCCCCGCCCGCGCCGCATACGGGCCGCTCTGCCCGAACCCGCTGATGCTGCCGTACACCAGCCGGGGATTGACCTTGTGCACGTCGTCGAACGCGATCCCAAGCTTGTGCTTCACGTTCGCCCGCATGTTCTCGACGATCACGTCCGCCGTCGCCGCCAGCTTCATGAACGCGGCATGACCCGCCGCCGACTTCAGGTTCAGCTGCACCATCCGCTTGTTGCGGTGCAGGTTCTGGAAGTCCGGCCCGTCCCGGTCGCCGCTGATCTCCTCGCCCCCGGTGTCCGGCGGCTCGATCCGGATCACGTCGGCGCCCCAATCCGCCAGATGCCGGACGCAGGTCGGCCCGGCCCGCGCCAGCGTCAGGTCAAGCACCACGATCCGGTCGAGCGGCAGCCGTGTCGCCCCATGGGACTCGGCCCCCTCTGCGCCGAGGGCCCGTGTGTCAGGCGTTTGCGTATCCGGCATCGGTCGATCCTCCCTCGGGCCTGTAGCAAACTCTCCCCCGCCTGACGCTGCAAGCCGCCGGCTCAGCGCAGGGGGTCGAGCAGCCGCGTCACGGCGCTTGCCGGCGCCGCCAGCCCTCCAGGCCCGTCGCTGCGCGCAGCGACCTGGACGCCCGCGAGCCACCACCGTCCCGTCGCCCACGCCACGACCGCGCCGCCGCTCGTCCCCCACGTGCCGTTGCAGTCATGCACCAGCACCGGCCGCCCATCGTCATCGGCTGCTGTCGGTTGCGCCGTGCAGGCCCGATCCACCAGCAGCCGCTCCGCCCGGTCCTGCCCGTAGCCGGCCAGCGCCAGTGCTGTTCCGGCCGCAACCGGACCGGCCATGGGTGGCAGGACGTCGTCCACCGCTTCGGTGAAATGCAGCAGCGCAACCTCGCTGCCCCAATGCCGCCCCGGCCCCTCCGCCGCATCCGGGTCCACGTGCACGGCGTCCGGCTGCAAATGCCGCGTGTAGGCGCCGTCCGCATAGCCGAGCAACACGTGGATCGCGCTCGCCGGCGCCGCATGCCCCAGCATTCGCTGTCCCAGGCAATGCGCCGCCGTCGCCGCCCAGTGCGCCGCGACGAACACCGCGGTGCACCGCGACACGCCGGGAATGTTCACGCGCGCCACCGCCGACCAGGGCGCCGAACGCGGATCGGCCCCCACGCGCGGGTCGTGGGGGCCGATCCCCGGCAACAATGCGAACGCGAACACGGCCGTCCGGACCCGGCGGCCGTGTTCGCGGATCAGCTGTTCTCGACCGAGACCGCCTCCGGCCCGCGGCGGCCATCGGCCACCTGCATCCGCACCGTCTGGTTCGGCTCGAGCCCGGACAACCCGCCGCGGTTCAGCGCCGAGATGTGCACGAACACGTCCTTGCCGCCGCCATCGGGCATGACGAACCCGAAGCCCTTCTCGGCATTGAACCACTTCACGGTGCCGCGCATCTCGACCGCGCTGCTCATGTCGACCGGGGTGCGGGCCGCCGGGCGCGGACGCTCGCCATACCCGCCGCCGCCGCCGCCGCCCATGCCCATCCCGCCGCCCGCACCACGCCCGGCCTCGGCCGTCGCCGTGCTCTCGTCGACGCTGTTGACCTCGGCCACCTGCGGGCCCTTCTGGCCGGCGGACGTCAGGACCTTGAGCGTCGCCCCGGGCGAGACCGTCTGATATCCGGCGCGCGACAGCACGCTGATGTGCAGGAACGCATCACCGCCGCCCCCGGCCAACTCGACGAAGCCGAAGCCCTTCTCGCCGTTGAACCACTTGACCACGGCCGAGGTCTCAGGCCCGGTCGGCGCATTGAACCCGCGTGGCGCGCCCCCGAAACCGGGCGGGGCGCGGTCGCCGCCGCGCGGCACGAACGCATCGCGCGGCACATACGGCTCGTCCCGCCGGCCACCTCCGAAATCGTCGTCCCGGCTTTTGCCGCGGCTGCCCCGGCGGGGGCTGTCAAAGGAACGGCGGTCTGGTGTGCTCATTCTGGTGTCTCAAACAATGCTGATCGGATAAGGACAATGAGACTCGCCGGCGTGGTCCAACCCACCTTCATGCGAGACGTTTGCGGAGGCTACGCGATCCGCGCGGGTTTAGCCAGTGCTCTCGACGCCCAAGCGCTATCACCCTGCCTGCCGCGGCCCCGCCGGCCGCCGGCACCCCGCCCGTGCCGACGGCGCCAGATCGTCGCCCAACGCCGCGACCACCTGGCAGGCCGTCATGCGCCGGCGCCCCCGCGCGGCGGGCTGCCGGCCCAGGTTGATGCGCAGCACCCCGCCCCCGGCGAGAGCGATCCGCAGCGTCCCCTGCTGGATCGCGCGCATGTACAGCGGGATACCTAGGCTTGCCGGCGGAATCCGCCCGGCGGCGATCGCCGCCACCCGCTCGCGATAGTCTGCCGCAAGCACCGGCGTATGCGAGTGGTACCACCCGGTTGCCACATACCAGTTGCCGCCCGCCTCGTCTTGCAGCGCGGCGAGGTAGCGCGCCCCGTAATCCGCGTTGGACGACGGCTCGAATGCCTCCTCCAGCGAGGCGAACGCCCCCGGATGCGATTGCAGGTTGATCTGCATGCAGCCGACATCGACCTGCTGCGCCCCGCGCGCCAAGGCCAGCCGCACCCAGACGACCGCAGCGGTCTTGCTCTCGAAGTAGTAGGCCGCCCCATCGGCATTGACCGCCCACGGCCAGGGTTGCAGCCCCGGCAAGGGCGGCACCGGCCGGCCGCTTTCCGCCCGCGCGACGGCGCCGAGCAGTCCCGGCAAGGTGCCCCGCCGCCGCTCCGCCACCGCGATCGCCGCACTGCAGAGCGCGCTCTGCTGCACAGTCCAGCCCGACTCCGGTGCCAGCTCCGCCGCGCGGGCCGGCAATGCCAGCACGGTCAGCACGGCGGCCGCACACCAACACGGGCGAAGCCATCGCGCCGCCACCCGGCGGGCTAGAACGTCGCCCACAGTCCCGGGGTCGCGACCTCCACCGAATGCCCGTCGGGGTCCCGGAAATACAGGCTCGTCCCGCCATGGGACTGAATCACCCGGCTTTCGATGGCGACACCGTTCAGCATCAGGTGACGTTCCCACTCCTCCAGCGTCGGTGCCGGGATGGCGAGGCAGAGATGCTGCGACCCGCCGCCGTCATGCGGCGGAATGACCCCGCCCGGCACCGGGCTGGGCGACTTCGACGCGCCGCGCTTGAACAGCAGCAGCACCGCGCTGCCCGGCAAGGCCAGCGCCACCATCCGCTCGTCCTCCAGCAGCGCGGCGAGGCCGAACACCTGCTGGTAGAAGTCCCGCGACCTGTCCAGATCGGACACGTACAACGACGTCTCGAGCAGGTGGCTGATCATGGGAGACATGGCCGCAAAACGCCGCTGGGCGGTGCCGGGTTGGCCCCGCGTTGATATTATCTCAATCAGCTTAACATCGCCGAACGATTTGCGAAACCTGCCCCGCCTTCCTGCAACCGCAAGCCGCCGCCATCCGGCACTTACACCGGCTCCAGCCCGCACCACCGTGCAACCGTGAGCGCGATCACCCGCGTGACGTCGTGCATCGCCGTGAGCCCGACGCTCTCGTCTATCCCATGGATGTTGTCCGCGTCCGCGCCGTAGCAGGTCGCCTCCGTCCCCTGATACAGGCGGTAGAACCGGGCATCCGTGAGCCCGGTCGCCGTATAGTGCCGGACCGGCTCGCCCAGCACCGTGCGGTGCGCGGCTGCCACCGCCTGCGAGATCGCCTGCTCGGGCGGGAACAGGCAGCCATCGGCCATGAACCCGCCGTAGCCGACCGCCATCCGCGCCCCCCGCAGCCGCTCGTCCGCCGCCGCATCGGCCACCACCGCCTCGATCTCGTGCGCCACGTCCCGGCACGACTGGCCCGGCATCACCCCGACCCGCACGCCGAGCTTCGCCCGGGTGGCGACCGAGCTGGTCCACTCGCCCCCCTCGATCGTGCCGATGTTGACATTGATCGGGTGGTTCTCCGCCGCGAAGGCCGGGTGCCGCCGCTCCGCCCGGTTCGCCCGGTCCTCATAGGCCCGCAGATGCTCCATCAGCGTCGCCGCCGCCTCGATCGCGTTAACGCCGGCATGCTTCTCACGCACATGCGCCGGCTTGCCGGTGACCGTCACCCAGGCCCACACCACCCCGACCTCGCCGACATAGAGCGCCGGATAGCCTGGCCCCGGCTCCGGGATCAGGCACGCATCGGGCTTCGGCAGAGCGTGCATCACCGCCAGGGCGCCGTTGCCGGTGCACTCCTCCTCGATCACCGCCGCGAGCTGCAACTCGGCCGCCGGCTGCACGCCCGCCAGCCGCAGCGCCTGCAGCGCCGTCACGATGGATACCAGCCCCGCCTTCATGTCCCCGGCACCGCGGCCGTAGAGCCGCCCGCCACGCACGGCGGGCTCGAACGGCGGGGTGGTCCACAGATCGGCTGCCCCCTCCGGCACCACGTCCACGTGGCCCTGGAGCATCAAGCTCCGTCCAGCCGGCGCGCGGGCCCGGTGCACCGCGACCACGTTGTCCCGCCCGGCATAGGAGATCAGCGGCGGCGAGAAGCCGGGCACGTCGCGCAGCCGGTCGGCGTCCACCGGCACGCGACGGGACGCAAGCCCGAGTCCCTCATAGGCCGCGGCCATCGCATCGAGGCAGCCCGCCTCCTGCCCCAGCAGGCTGCGCTGCCGCACCAGCGTGCCGAGCAGGGCGACCGCATCGTCGCGCAGGCTGTCGACCGCCGCCATGACCGCCCGCTCGACTCCCGGATCCTGATCCACCCTCGCCTCCTGCGGCGCCGCGCCCGCCCGCCCTCGACAGCAACATCCGGACAAGCACCCGCCAGTGCAGCCGCCCGTGCACCGGCCAGCCACGCCTGCCTCGCCCGCACCCCTCCCCGATGCTATACACCCCGCATGTCCCAACCCCGAATCCGGCGTCTGTCCGAGCGGCTGGTCAACCGCATCGCCGCCGGCGAGGTGATCGAGCGCCCGGCCGCCGCGGTCAAGGAACTGGTCGAGAACGCGCTCGACGCTGGCGCCACCCGCATCGCCATCCGCCTTGAGGGTGGGGGCATCGCCCGCATCGTCGTCGAGGATGATGGTGTCGGCATGGGTCCGGACGATCTCGTGCTCGCCGTCGAGCGCCACTGCACCAGCAAGCTGCCCGACCTGGACGGTCCCGACACGCTGGTCCGCATCGCCTCGCTCGGCTTCCGCGGGGAGGCGCTGCCCAGCATCGGCGCCGCCGCCCGGCTGGAGATCACGTCGCGCCAGGCCGCGTCGCCACACGGCCACTGTATCCGGGTCGAGGGGGGCCGCGTCTCTGACGTCGAGCCGGTCGGCGCGGCGCTCGGCACCCGGGTGGTCGTGGCCGACCTGTTCTTCGCGACGCCCGCGCGGCGCAAGTTTCTCAAGTCCGCGCGCACCGAGGCCGAGCATGCCGAGCTGGCGGCCGCCCGCCTGGCCTTCGCCGCCCCAGCCACCGCCATGCGGGTCGAGATCGACGGCCGGGTCGCCTTCGACCTGCCGGCCCAGACCTCGGCGGCCCGGGTCGCCGCCCTGCTCCGTGCCGGCGTGGCGCTGCTGCCGGTCCATGCCGCCCGCGACTCGGGGCTCATGACCGGGTTCGCCGCCCCGCCCAGCCATACCCGCGCCACCGCCGCCGCGCAGAGCCTGGTCGTCAACGGCCGCCCAGTGGCCGACCCGCTCTTGCGCACCGCCGTCCGCGTCGCCTACCGCGACGTGATCGAGGTGGGGCGCCACCCGGTCGTCGCCCTCTATCTGACGCTGCCGATGGACACGCTCGACGTCAACGTCCACCCCGCCAAGACCGAGCTGCGCTTCCAGGACCCGGCCGCCATCCGCTCCCTCGTCATCGGCGGACTTCGCGCGGCCCTCGGCGGGGGCGCCGGCACCGCGATGCCGGGTGTTCCCGCGGCCGCATGGCAGGGGTCCATGGCGGGCCCCATGGGCTCGCGCCCGCGCCTGCACTTGGTGTCGAGCCGCCCCGCCTACCCCGGTCCCGCCTACCCTGGTCCTGCCTATCCCGGTCCGGCCGGCTTCTCCGCGGCGCAGTTGCCGTTTAGCGCCGGCGCGGCACCCGGCGCCCGTCCCGCCTTCTCTCCCGCCGCCGTTCAGGCCGCGCAACCGGACCACCCGCTCGGCGCCGCCATCGCCCAGCTGTTCGACACCTACATCCTCGCCGTCTCCGCCGCGGGCCAGCTCGTGCTGGTCGACCAGCACGCCGCGCACGAACGCCTCACCCATGAGGCGCTCCGCAGCCAGCATCACGCCGGCGGCGTCCGCAGCCAGCCGCTGTTGCTGCCGGCGGTCGTCGATCTCGCCCCCATCGACGCCGCCCGCGTGGCCGACGCGGCACCCAGCCTGGCCGAGCTCGGCCTCGAGCTGGAGCCGTTCGGTCCCGGCGCTATCCTGGTGCGCGCTCTGCCCGCAGCCTTGGGCGCGCCAGACCCCCGCTTGTTGCTGCAGGACGTTGCCGACGCCCTCGGCGACGGGTCCGGCGCCACCCCGCTCGAAGCGCGGATCGACGCCGTTCTCGCCCGCCTCGCTTGCCACGGCAGCATCCGGGCCGGCCGCCGCCTCAACCAGGCCGAGATGGACGCCCTGCTGCGCCAGATGGAGGCCACGCCCCGGGCCGCGACCTGCAGCCATGGCCGCCCCACCGTCCTGGCCTTGAGCCGCGCCGAGATCGAGGCATTGTTCGGTCGGCGTTGACCACCGGTCTTCGGGACGGGCCCGCCGCCCGTCCCAGCCTGGTTTCTAGTTTATCGTTCCGTTCACCTTGTTCGGGAAGAATCCGCCGCCGGCCAGGTTGCCGCCATACGCGATCGCCAGCACCTGTTGCGGGGTGCGGCGGAACGCCAGGCTCTCGCTGTCCGCATTCACCGCGTTATAGGCTAGCCCCGGAATGGCGGTTCCCTCGTCGCCCACCCCGGACAGGCTCGCCCGCAGGGCAGAGATCGCGTTCGTCGCCACGCTCGCCCCAAGATTGGCCAGCAGCGTCCGGATCGACCCGGCCTGATACGCCTCCACCCCAAGCAGCCCTGACGCCGCCTGGATCGCCAGCGGACTTTGCAGCAAGGTCACAGCCCCATTCAGCGCCGTCACGCACACATCCTCAAGCACGTAGGCGCCCAGCAGGAACGCGACGTCTCCGGAGAACGGGTTGAACGTCTGCCCGGGCACGATCAGCCCGGCCATGATCGCCATCGCGGTCCAGCTATTCGTCAGGTCGATCGTCGGCTCGGCGATCGCGTTCGCCCCCAGCGACGCCCGCAGGAACCGCGCATGCTGCTGCTCGTCGACCGCCAGACGCTGCGCGTACTGCGCAATGGCCGCGCTCGCGAACGGCACCTTCGACCCGCCGATGACCGTGCCCTGCACGCCCGTCCCCGTCGTGTCGGCAGCCGCCAGCCCCGACCCGGTCAAGGCCCGCAAGTAATACTCGGCGCCCAGATATTCGAAGTTCAGCGCGAAGTTCATGATCGTCATGTCCGTCACGGTCTGCGCGTCCGCAGGCCGGCTCGACATCGCAGTCAAGCCCGCCGTCAGCGCCGCAGCCAGCGCGACACGCGTCACGCTCCGCCGCTCGACCTCATACTCGATCTCCTCGACGTCCAGCGTCGGTGTTGCAAGGTCACTCAGTTGCACGTCAGCCATGGTATTCCGTCCTGCTCGGGGTTCGATTGTCGAACGCCGATGCTGCCGTGCCGGTCTCGACATGGCTGCACACGTGTTCGTCAGGTAAGATCACGACCTCGTTCGGCCGTTACATCGCCTCATCGACGTTCTATTGCCGGCTGCGCGGGCGTCGCTACGCTGCTCGGATAAGCTCTGAGGGGGCCGACCGCCATGCCCGTCGTCAAGTATCGCGCCGTGCATCCGAACCTCATTCCCCGCCGCACCCGGATCGAGGTGCCGGGCTGGGCCGGACAGCCGAACCCGCGCGCCGACGGATCGCACGAATACCCCTGGCACTGCATCCCGTTCACCGAATACGCCCGCAATGGGATCGAACTCTGCTACCCATACGAGGCCGAGCTCCGCGTCACGAACGAGGGTGACGAACCCGCGTTCGGCGGGCCGGATCCGGCAAACGCACCCTTCCGCAGGTTCGGCGCCCAGTACTACACGCTGCAGCTCCTGGCCGACCTCAAGGTGCCGCCCGAGTACGCGGTGAAGGTCGAGACCCACCCGCGCTTCTACACCGACACGACAGGCACGGTCCCGATCGCGGTCCCTGCGGTGCTGCGCCACTGGTGGCCGATGATCTACTTCGTCGTCTTCAAGACGCCGGCGCCGGGCCAGACCCATTTGTTCCGCCCCGGCGAGCCCTTCCTGCTCGTGACCATCATCCCTGCCGAGGACAAGCTCGAGCTGGTCCAGATGCCGGACGACGAAGCGGCGGAGCGTGAACTGATCGCCCGCCGGATTTATGCCAGCCGCGCGAGCCTCGGCGCCGACAGCCAGTGGACCTCATCGACCGAAACGGTGTTCGACGGCACGTATCGCCGCCTGTTTGGCGCGGCCAAGTCCGTCCGCTGACGTCCGCTAGACGATGCCGGGCGGCGTAGCCGTCCTAGCGGATGAACACCCCGATCCCATGGTGGTGGTGATGGTGGTGATGGTGATGGTGGTAGAAGCCTGGACGCGCGTAGCCGCGGAACGGCGGCGGTGCGTAATAGCCAGGCCGATAGTAGCGGTAATGATGATGATGGTGGTGGTAGTATTGCACCTCCAGCACCTCGGCCGCCGGCGCCGCCTGCCGCGCATCCGCGGCCGACAGCAGCGCGGTCGCGTTCGGGATCGGACGCAGCAGGTCGGCGTAGCTCTCCACCCGCATCACCTCGTCCAGCGTCGGCGCCGCTTGCGCCTGCCCGACCGCACTCAGCGCGCCTACGGCCCCGATCAGGCCGGCCAGCTTCTTGTCCATCGAACTCTCCCCATTCCACGCGTCGCGGCAGCGGTCGCGGCTGCCGAACCCGCTGACAGAACGGCAAACACAAGGGATCGTTCCCCTTGCCGTCGCCGAGGCGTTCGAGCGGCAGGCCAGCACGGGCGTCCTCTTGCCCGGAGACTTTGATACAAGGACAGCGCCCTTCCAGCGCCGATCAGCCAGCCCCAGTCACCGACGTTCGGGGTCATTCGTCTGCGACCACACCCAGCGTGCCTCGGGCGGCGTCAGCGGTTCGCTCCCGGCCGCAGTCGCAGTCCCGGACGCAGGTTGGCGAATGTCAGCGTGGCCGGGTCCGCCACCACCGGCCCGGGCGCCGCCGCGACCAGGATCGCGCGGGCGATCGGCCCGAAATCGGCGCGAAAATGCACCGACGATTTCAACGCGAGGATCGGCACCTCGCTCGGCTCGACGCCCACATGGCGGAGGATTGCCTGGTCATAGGCCTGCATCTTCCGGCTCACGACCACCACCCGCACGCCGGGCGGCACCTCGATCAGCGCCGTCGGCCCCAATGCGGCCGGGTTGCCCGCCGACATCGGCCCGGTCAGCGTGAAGACGCCGTCGGTCAGCCGCAGCACCCGCGCGTCCACGGCCAGCGGCGTCCCGTCCGACTTGCCGCCCAAGGACAGCGCCACCGTCGCCCCGGCCCCGGCCGCATGGCACGCCGCCGCGCTCTCCTCATCGTTGATCAGGCACAGCACCGCCCCCGCGGCCCCCTGCCGGATCAGCTCGGCCAGCAGCCCGGTCGTGTCGCCGTGCCCGCCGCCGCCCGGATTGTCCTGCGTGTCCGCGATCACCACCGGCCCGCCCGGCCCGGCCGCGGCCAGCGCCTGCGCCACCACCTCGCCCGCCGGCAGGATTGCCAGCGCGAAGGACGTCTCCCGCCCGTTCACCTCCGCCGCGAGCGCGTCCGCCGCCGCATCCGCCTGCCCCTGCGTGTCCGCATAGGCGCACAGCGCCGCGCCGCAGCCAGGGAAGTCGGCGTAGGGAAAACCGAAACACCAGGCCAGCTCCATCGCCGCCGTTGCCGCCAGGATCGCCGTCCGTGCCGCCAGCACCGGCGCCATGGGCGGCATCAGCGTGCACTGGCTGGTGATTGGCATCCAGAAGTCGATCTGCCGATACGCCTTCGCGAACGGCCGCCCCCGGGCAATGCGCGCCAGCAGCAGCCGCATCGCCCGCGCGCCCGCCTGCTGCATGTCGACATGCGGATACGTCAGATAAGGCGACAACGCGTCCGACCGATCCACCATCTCGGCGGTCAGGTTGGCATGCGGATCGAGGCTGGTGGTCACCGGTGCCGTGCCGACGATCGCCCGCACCCGCCGCAGCAGCTCCCCCTCCGCGTCCGGGAAGCTGTCGGCCAGCGCCGCCCCGTGCAGGTCGAGGTACACGCCGTCGACCGGCAGCGCCTGCACCAGCGCCCCGCAGATCAGCCCGGCGATCCGCTCGAACGCCTCGTCCTGCACCGGCCCGGCTGGGTTCGCGATGCACCAGGCCAGCGGCGCCAGCTCCACCCCGGCCCCCTCCGCCACCGCGATCGCCCCGCCGATCGCATTCGCATTCCCCCGCAACGCCGGCAGCAACGCCGCCCCCTGCACCAGCCCGGGGAACCCGCCCGGATGCAGGAAGTCGTCATACGCCGTCGGCCGCGGCGCGAACGAGTGGCTCTCGTGCAAGAACCCGCCAACCGCGATCCTCGTCATCGGCAAACCCCTTCCCTGCTGCCTTCCAGGGAAGGCGATGGCTGGGCCGCCAGCGGCGGAGTCCAGCCCCGCCCCGGCACGCTGTCCAGCAGCGCGCGCGTGTACGCATGCTGCGGCCGCGCGAACACGTCCTGGGTCGGTCCCTGCTCCACGATGCGCCCGCGCTGCATCACCGCGACTCGGTCGCACACCTGCGCCGCCACCCGCAGATCATGCGTGATGAACAGCATCGACAACCCCAGCCGCGCCCGCAGCTCCTCCAACAGCCGCAAGATGTCGGCCTGCACCGACACATCGAGCGCCGAGACCGGCTCGTCGGCGATCAGCAAGTCCGGCTCCATGGCCAGCGCCCGCGCGATCCCGATCCGCTGCCGCTGCCCGCCGCTGAACTCGTGCGGAAACCGCATGGCCGCACCGGGGTCGAGCTGCACCAGCCGCAGCAGCTCCGCCGCCCGCGCCCGTGCCTCCCGGCGCGGCATCCCATTCGCCACCGGGCCCTCGGCGACGATGTCACCCACCCGGCGCCGCGGGTTCAGCGACGCGAACGGGTCCTGGAACACCATCTGGATCTTCCGTCGGAACGGCGCCCAGCCTGCCCGCGACAGCAGCCGCAGGTCCGTTCCCTCGAACCGGATCGTCCCTGCATCGGCCTGCACCAGGTTCACCACGCACCGCGCCAGGGTCGACTTGCCCGACCCGCTCTCGCCCACCAGCCCGAGCGTCTCGCCGCGCCGGATCGTGAACGACGCATCCGCCACCGCCACCGTCCCCGGCCGCCGCCACCCGCCGCCATAGGTCTTGCCGACGCCGTCCAGCACCAGCACCGGCTCGGTCGGCACCGGCGGCCGGGCCATTCGCGCCCGATGCGGCACGGCCGCGATCAACGCCCTTGTGTACGGATGCTCCGGCGCGCGCAGGACGCGGTCGGCCGGTCCCTGCTCCACGATCCGCCCCCGCTGCATCACCGCGACCCGGTCCGCGACCTCCGCCACCACCCCGAAATCGTGCGTGATGAACAGCACCCCCGTGCCCCGCCGCTGCTGCACCTCGCGGATCAGCCGCAGGATCTGCATCTGCGTCGTCACGTCCAGCGCCGTCGTCGGCTCGTCGGCGATCAGGATCGCCGGCTCCAGCGCCAGCGCGATGGCAATCATCACCCGCTGCCGCTGCCCCCCCGAGAGACGGTGCGGATAACTTCGCAGGATCCGCGCCGGGTCCGGCAGGTGCACCGCGTCAAGCAGGTCCGCGACACGCCGCCCCACCGCGACGCCATGCACCTGCATCACTTCGGCCACCTGGTCGCCCACCCGCATCAGCGGGTTCAGCGCCGTCATCGGCTCCTGGAAGATCATGCCCATCCGCGCCCCGCGCAGCCGCCGCATCGCGGCCGGGCTCGCCCGCAGCAGGTCCTGCCCTTCGAACGCGATCCGGCCCGACGCGACCCGCAGCGCCCGCGGCAGCAGCCCCATGATGGCGCCAGCCGACACCGACTTGCCGGACCCGCTCTCGCCCACGATGCAGACGATCTCCCCGGCATCGAGCGTGAACGACACGCCGTCGACCGCATGCACCCGGTCGCCCCCTGTCGGCAGCGCCACGCTCAGCCCCTCGACGGACAGCAGGCTCATCTCTGGTGGGACACCCGCGGGTTCAAAGCGTCCGTCAGCCCCTCGCCCACCAGGTTCAGCGCCAGCACCGTCAGGAACAGCGCGACGCCCGGGAACACGCTCATCCACCACGCGAGCCGGATCACGCTCCGCCCCTGCCCGATCATGAACCCCCAGCTCATGAGGTTCGGGTCGCCCAGCCCCAGGAACGACAGCGCCGCCTCCAGCAGGATCGCGCTCGCGACCATCAGACTCGCGAGCACCACGATCGGGCCCATCGCGTTCGGCAGGATGTCGCGCAGCACGATCGACAGCCGCGACCGCCCGAGCACCTCGGCCGCCTGCACGAACTCCCGGCTTCGCAGCGACAGGAACTCCGCGCGCACCACCCGGGCCACGGGCGGCCACGAGACGACGGCGATGGCGAACACGATGCTGCCCAGGCTCGGCGTGAAGATCGCCACGATCACCACCGCCAGCACGAACCCCGGAACCGTCTGGAACAGCTCGGTGAACCGCATGGCCACGTCGTCCACCCAGCCGCCGAAATACCCTGCCAACGCCCCCAGGCCCACGCCGATGCCGAGCGCGACCACCGTCGATACGGCGCCCACCAGCAGCGACACGTGCGCGCCATAGGCGATCCCGGCCGCCACGTCCCGCCCCAGGCTGTCCGAGCCCAGCCAGAACCCGTCCTCCATGGGCGGGCTGAACGGCGCCCCCTGCATGTCCCACGGCGAGAACGGGAACAGCACCGGCGCCGCCCCGGCAACCACCAACACCAGCAGCAGCAAGACGAGCCCGGCCGAGGCCCCCCGGTTGCGCCAGAACGCCGAGAACAACGCCCGCATCAAGCCAGCTCCATTCGCGGATCGGCGATGCGATACAGCAGGTCCGTCGCCAGGTTGAACAGCACCACCAGCACCGACGTGCACAGGAACACGCCCAGCAGCACCGGGTAATCCCGCGCCAACAGCGCCTCGAACGCCAGCCGCCCGATCCCCGGCCACGCGAACACCGTCTCTACCAGGATCGAGCCGCCGATCAGCTGCCCGGCCTGGATCCCCGCATACGTGATCACCGGCAGCAGCGCGTTCCGCAGGATGTGCCGCCGCAGGATGCGCCCCTCCGGCACCCCCTTCGCCCGCGCCGTCTTGACGAAATCCTGGTCCGCCACCTCCAGCATCGAGGCCCGCGTCAGCCGCGCATACACCGCCATGTAGAACAGCCCCAGCGTCAGCGCCGGCAGCACCAGGTACGGCACCACGTCGGCCACCGCCGCGAACCCGTGCAGATCCGCCCCCACCGTCCCCATCCCAAAGCTCGGCAGCCATCCGAGCCACACCGAGAACACCAGCACTAGCATCAGCCCGACCCAGAAGATCGGCGTCGCATAGAACCCCAGCGCCAGCACCGTGATCACCGTGTCCGTCAGCCGGCCCACCCGCCGCGCCGCCGCCGACCCCAACGCCACGCCCGCCGCCAAGGCGAACGCGAACGCGGTCCCCGTCAGCAACAGCGTCGCCGGCAGCCGCTCCAGCAACAGGCTCGCCACCGTCCGCCCCTGCCGGTGCGACACGCCGAGATCAAGCTGCAGGATCCCCTTCACATACAACCAAAGCTGCACCGACAGCGGCCGGTCCAGCCCGAACTGCTCCCGCAACTGCGCGAGGAACTTCGGATCTGCCGCCCCCGACTGCCCCGCGATCACACTCGCCGGATCCCCCGGCGCCGCATGGATCAACAGAAAGTTCAACACGACGATCGCCAAAACGACCGCCACCATCTTCACGACCCGGAACAGCAAGAAGCGAAGAAGGGTCAAGCGCCGGCGACTCCCTCTCCCGCCTGCGGGAGAGGGTCGGGGTGAGGGTCTCGGCCAGCCGCCCCGGCAATCACCTCCAAGACGCCCGCGAGATTGGTCAGCACTTCCCGGTTGGTGAACCGCAGCACGCTCCACCCTCGCGAAGTCAGAAATTCGTCCCGGCGCGCATCCCGTACCATGCCCGACGCGCTCCCGTGCGTCTCCCCATCCACCTCGATCGCAAGCCTCTCTTCCGGTACCGCAAAATCGAGGATGAAGGGCCCAAACGGAACCTGGCGCTTCACCCGAATCCCCTGCAGCCCGCGCCCACGCAGTTCCTGCCACAAGCGATGCTCCGCAGGCGTCGCGAGCCGCCGAAGCGCCCGCGCGCGCCCCGTCGCCAAAGCCCGATCTGGCGCCGAGACCCTCACCCAACCCTCTCCCGCGAGCGGGAGAGGGCCTCCGAAACAACGCCCTCTCCCTCGGGGTGAGGGCACTCAGGCCAGGAACACGTCATCGAAACTCGCATGCACCCCCGTCCCGAGCTCGATCACGTTGTGCACCCGCTTCTCGGTGAACGTCGGGAAGGCCATCTCCAGGATCCAGATCTGCGGCACTTCGGCGACGAGCAGTTTCGTCGCCGCGGTGAACGCCGTCTGGCGGTCGGCGGGGTCGGCGGCGGTGCGGGCCTGGGTGAACAGCTCGTCCACCTTGGGATTCTTGTAGCCGCCGGTATTGGTGAACGTGATCTTCTGGATGTTGGTGGACACGTAGGTGCGTTCGACACCGAGGGTGGGGTCGCCATATTGATACAGGTAGTTGATCGTCGTGTCGTAATCCCACTCGGACACGCGGCGGCTCCAGCCGCCCGTATCCGTGCTCTCCAGCAGCAGTTCGACGCCGATCTGCTTGAAGGCGGTGCGGAGATATTCGGCCAGCCGCGACCACACCTCCCCATACGGCAGCGTGATGTGCTTCAGCGTGAACCGGATGCCGTTGGCGCCTGGCTTCAGCCCCGCCTCGTCCAGCAGCGCCGCCGCCCGCTTCGGGTCATAGCCCGGCACCTTGTCCGCCCCGTCGTAATACCGCGTGCTGGAGCTGATCGGCCCCGTCGCCACCTTGCCCACCCCGAACCACAGCCGCCGCAACACCAAATCGCGGTCGATGGCCCGGCTCAGCGCTTCGCGCACACGCACGTCGTCCAGCGGCTTTACCCGGTGGTTCAGCTCCAGCCACATCAGCGGCGCGAAATACTCCCAGCCCTTGATCGTGAAATCGAGGTTCGGCTGCTGCTGGAACCGCGGCACGTCGAACGGCTCGATGTCCCCGCTTTCGGTCATCTGCACCTGGCCCGTCTGCAGCGCGATGCCCCGGCTCTGGCTGTCGGGCACGATGCGGAAGATGATCTCGTCGAGGTACGGCTGCCCCTTCTTCCAATAGGCCTCGTAGCGCTTCAGCCGGATGAAGCTGCCCCGCTGCCACTCGCTGAACATGAAGGGCCCGGTGCCGATCGGGTGCTGGTTGGCCGGGTTGTTCCGGTATTCGGCGGCGCCGGCGCCCGGCGCGTCGAACACGTGCTTCGGCACGATCACCGCCGCCGTCACGTCGAACATCAGCAGGAACGGCGCGAACGGGCTGTCCAGGCGCAGCGTCACCGTCAGCGGGTCGGGCGCTGTCGCCTCCTTGATCTTGGCGAAGATGCCGCGCGCTCGGGGCGCGAGCTCCATGTTGAACTTCATGATGGAGAAAATGACATCGTCGGCCGTGAACGGCTGGCCGTCATGCCAGGTGACGCCGTCCTGCAGGTGGAACGTGTAAGTCGTCTTGTCGTCCGAGATGTCCCAGCTCCGCGCCAGCTCCGGTAGCGGCTCGAGCGTGGGGGAGAACTTCACCAGGCCCTGGTAGATCTTGCTGCCGGCGATCAAGGTCGGCGCCTGCGAGTTCACGCCCAGGATGAGGATCGGCGGCTCCGGCGTTAGCAACGCATTCAACGTGCCGCCCCGCTTCGGCTCGATCCCCTGCGCTCGGGCCTTCGCCAGTGTCATCAGCCCCGGCGCCAAGCCGCCGATCGCAGACGCCGCGATCACGGCCCGCCTGGTCAACCCGTCCGTTCGATCCATGCTCCACTCCGATGCCGTCCCGTCCGGACGCTAGGCGCTGCCGCCGCCGATGGACAAGCGCGGGCCCGGTGCCTAGCGTCGGGCCGCGATGGGGCTACGCAAGAATGGTGCCGGGATCATGGGATGAAGGTGTATTGGGACCCTGCGCAGCTCGCCCACGCACCTCGCTTCTTCCTGCAGCGCGGGGTGGTGCGCCCCAACTTCGAGATACCGGCCCGGGCGGAGGCGCTGCTGGAAGGCGTCCGCAGCCTCGGGCTGACGCCCAGCCTGCCGCCACCGACTGACCGCGCCGCGCTGGCGGCCGTCCACACGCACGCCTACCTCGACTTCCTCCAGACTGCCCCCGCCGCGTGGGACACGCTGCCCGGGCACGGTCCCGAGCTCGTCCCCAACGTCCACCCCACACCCGAAATGCTCGCCAACGGCGCCCGGCCCGGCTCCAGCGTCGTCGGCCAGCTCGGCTGGTTCACCGCCGACACGTCATCCCCCTTCACAGCGGAAACCTGGCCCGCCGCCCAAGCGGCCGCCGCCTGCGCCATCGCCGCCGCCGACCAGGCCGCAGCGGGCCGCGACGCCTACGCCCTCGCCCGCCCCCCGGGCCACCACGCCTATGCCGCCCGCGCCGGCGGCCATTGCTTCCTCAACAACGCCGCCATCGCCGCCGAACGCCTTCGCGCCCGCGGCGCCGCACGGGTTGCGATCCTCGACATCGACAGCCATCACGGCAACGGCACCCAAGCGATCTTCTGGGAGCGTGCCGACGTCCTGTTCGTCAGCCTCCACGGCGACCCCAACCACTACTATCCCTGGTTCGTCGGCCATCCCGAGGAGCGCGGCGCCGGCGCCGGCCTAGACCACAACCTGAACCTCCCGCTCCCCCGCGGCGCCACCGACACGCTCTGGCTGGAAGCCCTGACCCATGCCCTCCGAACGGTCGAGGCGTTCGACCCCGACGCCCTCGTCCTGAGCCTCGGCTTCGACGCCAGCCAGAACGAACCGCTCGGCTTCATGCAGGTCACGCCCGACGGCTTCACCCAAGCTGCCAGGCAGATCGCCGCCCTCCGTCGCCCCACCGCCATCATCCAGGAAGGCGGCTACAACACCGACGAGATCGGCAGCCTGCTGAAACGAACGCTCGCAGAATTCGGGCCGACGCGATGATGACGCCTGCACCCGGCCTGCCAGACATGCCCGATGGTGTCCGCTCCCGCTTCGTCGACGGCGTCAACGGGCTGCGCGTCCACCTTCTCGAAGCCGGCGACCCGGCCGACCCCTGCGTGCTGCTGCTCCATGGCTTTCCGGAACTCGCCTACTCCTGGCGCAAGATCCTGCCGCGCCTGGCCCAGGCCGGCACCTACGCCGTCGCTCCCGATCTGCGCGGCTACGGCCGCAGCGCCACGCGGCCCACCGGCTTTCACGAGGATCTCACCGCCTATCGCATGACCAACCGCCTGCTCGACGCACTCAGCCTCGTATGGGCGCTCGGGCGCCAGCAGGTCGCGTTGGTCGGACACGATTACGGGTCGTGGATCGCCGGCTACTGCGCCATGGCCCGTCCCGACGTCTTCGTCTCGCTCACGCTGATGAGTGCGCCCTTCGCCGGCGCTCCCTCACCGGCCGGGGCGCCGGCCTCGCTGCGTCCGCCGATCGAGGACCCCATCCACGCGGCTCTCGCGGACCTCGACCGGCCCCGCAAGCACTACCACGCCTATTTCGCGACCCCGGACGCCGCCCCCGACATGGACGGCCCCGACCA
Source organism: Acetobacteraceae bacterium (assembly GCA_965213855.1). Taxonomy (GTDB): domain Bacteria; phylum Pseudomonadota; class Alphaproteobacteria; order Acetobacterales; family Acetobacteraceae; genus JBBROS01. The sequence continues at coordinate 1,017,305 of CBDCAA010000008.1, forward strand.
CCAGGTCGCCAGGTTCCTCCGCGCCTACTACCACCACAAGAGCGCCGACTGGCCCGGCAACGCGCCCCACACCCTGCCAGGCTGGACGGCTGCGGCGCTGGCGGACATGCCGACCTACTACATCATGGACCGCGACCGGACGATGCCGGAGACGGTGGCGTCCGAGATGCCGGCCGGCGGCGGCGCTTCCTGTCCCTGGCTGACCCCGGCCGAGCTCGCCGTCTATGCCGGCGAGTACGCGCGGACCGGCTTCCAGGGCGCATTGCAGGGCTACCGTGTGCGGATGGACGGGAGCCTCGCCCGCGACCTCGCTTTGTTCGCCGGCCGCCACGTCCAGGTGCCGGCCCAATTCATCGCCGGCCGGCAGGACTGGGGCCCGTTCCAAAGTCCAGGCGCGCTGGAAGCCATGAACCTGGCCTGCCCCCGCATGGAGGGATGCCATCTGCTGGAGGGGGCCGGCCATTGGGTGCAGCAGGAACAACCGGAACCGGTTGCCGGGCTGCTCACCGCCTTCCTTCGCCGCCATCGTCCACCGTCCGGCTGACCCGACACGAGGAGACGCACGACATTCTGCCGGGCGCCCGGCGCTTGAACAGGGCGAACGGTCCTGCAATGGTCTGCGCCAAGGAATAAGGGGGGACTGCCATGGCCACGACACCGGATCTTGCCCGGCGCACCCTGCTGGCCGGTGCCGCCGCCGCCGGCTTCGCCGCGAGCCGCCCCCGGGCCGCCCGAGCGCAACCGCGCCCGATCCGCATCGGCGTGCTCACCGATCTGTCCGGGCCATACCGCGACACGGGCGGCCCCACCAGCGTCGCCGCCGCCCGCCAGGCCGCCGAGGATTTCGGCGCCGGCCACGGCCTCTCGGTCGAGATCGTCGCAGCGGACCATCAGCAGAAGCCGGACGTCGCGGTTTCGGTCGTGCGCGAGTGGTTCGACCGCGGCGGGATAGACGCGGTGGCCGACGTGAACAACAGCGCGATCGCCTTTGCCGTCACCGAGCTGGCGCAGGCGATGGACAAGGTGCAGCTCAACACCGGCGCCTTTTCCGCCGATATCGCCGGGCCGCGCTGCAGCCCCAACCTCGTGCACTGGGGGTCCGACTCCTGGCAGATCGCCAAGACCATGTCGACGGCCCAGGCTGCGACCGGCCGGAACAAGTGGTTCATCATCACAGCCGACTACGCCTTTGGTGCCGCAATGCAACGAGACCTGGCCAGCTTCGTCGCCAGCACGGGCGGAACGCTTGCTGGCACGGTCAAGTATCCGTTTCCAGGGACGTCCGATTTCTCCTCCTACTTGCTCCAGGCGCAAACCTCCGGCGCCAACGTCGTCGCCTTCGCCAACGCGGCGGCCGACTTCGTCAACTCGATCAAGCAGAGCCAGGAGTTCGACCTGCCGGCGCGCGGCATCACGCTCGCCGGCCTCGTCGTGTTCATCACCGACATCCATTCGCTTGGACTGCCGGTGGCGCAGGGATTGCGCCTGACCGAAGGGTTCTACTGGGACCTGAACGACCGCACACGCGCGTTCGCCAAACGGCTCGCCGCCAAGTCGCCGGCGAATCTCCCGAACGCCGAGCATGCGTGCACCTACGCCGCGGTGCTGCACTACCTGAAGGCCGCCGCGTCGCTCGGCGGCTCGTCGGCCAGCTTGTCCGGCCGCGCCATCGTCGAGGCGATGAAGCGTATGCCGACCGACGATGACTGCTTCGGCCCGGGCCAAGTCCGCGCCGATGGTCAGCACCTGCATCCCGCCTACCTGTTCGAGGTCAAGCGGCCCGCGGAAAGCACCGGGCCATGGGACCTCTACAAGGTCGTGCAGACACTCCCGCCCGAGCAGGTCTGGCGCCCCCTGGCCGAAGGCGGATGCAAGATGGCGACCGCCGGCTGAGCGCATGAGCATGGCCGGCCGACCGGTCCGCTGATCGACCCAGGCAACGCCGGCGCGGTTCCGGCGTAGAAGCCCAAGTGCAGGGAGCGCCCCGATGGAAGAGAACGACCTCCGCGAGTCCACCAACATCGAGGACCGGCGTGGCATCGGCGGCGGCGCCGCCGCCGGCGGCCTCGGGCTTGGCGCGATCGTCATCCTCAGCCTCATCGGCTGGGCCACCGGCATCGACCCGCGAACCCTCATCGGCGGTGCCGAGGTCGTCGCCGGCGGTGGCGGCGCTCCCGCGCCGACGGCCCAGTCCGCCGCGCCCGGCACGCCGAACGACCAGGTCGGCACCTTCGTCGCCCGCGTGCTCGGCGAGACCGAGGACGTCTGGACCCTGATCCTCCCGCAGCAGGGCGGCCGCCAATACGAGAAGCCGCTTCTGGTGCTCTACAGCGGCGTCACGACCTCGGGCTGCGGCACCGCCCAGTCGGCGATGGGGCCGTTCTACTGCCCGCTCGACCGCAAGCTGTATCTCGACACCTCGTTCTTCCAGGACATGCGCGTGAAGCTCGGCGGCGGCGGCGACTTCGCCTATGCCTACGTGATCGCGCACGAGGTCGGCCACCACGTCCAGAACCTCATCGGCCTGCTGCCCAAGATCGAGCAGGCCGAGGACCAGGCCGACAAGCGCACCGCGAACGCCATTTCCGTCAAGACCGAGCTGATGGCCGACTGCCTCGCCGGCGTGTGGGCCAATCAGATGAACCTGCGCCACCACAACATCGACGATTCCGACGTCCGCGAGGCCGTCGCGACCGCATCGGCGATCGGCGATGACCGCCTGCAGCGCCAAGCGGGCCGCAGCGCCATCGTGCCCGACAGCTTTACCCACGGCTCGGCCGAACAACGCGTTCAGTGGCTCACCACCGGCCTCCGCACCGGCACCCTGCAGGCCTGCAACACCTTCGCCAACGCCCAATAGCGCGAGTTCGGGCAGGCACGGGCGGGTCCGCCGCCCGTCACACCGCCCCCGTGTCACCGCCCCCCGTCACACGACCGCCCGCATCCCCGCCGCAACCCGGTCCAGCGACGCCTCCGTGAGCGCCGCCATGCACAGCCGGCCGTCGCTCACGCCGTAGATGCCGAACTCGCCCTTCAGCCGATCCATCTGCGGCTCCGACAGGCCGGAGTAGGAGAACAATCCCCGCTGCGTCTCGAAATGGCTGAAGTCGCGCACGTTGTTCCCCGCCAACCGCGCCACCAGGCCATGCCGCATGCGCTTGATCCGTTGCCGCATCTCGCCCAGTTCCGCCACCCACTGGGCGCGCAACGCCGTGTCGGTCAGGATCGTGCTCACCAGCAACGCCCCGTGCGTGGGCGGTGTGGAGTAGTTGGTGCGGATCGCGATCTTCACCTGCTCGCCCACCAGCTTCGCCTGCGCCGCATCGGCTGCGACGACCGAGAGCGCGCCAATCCGCTCGCCATACAGCCCGAACGATTTCGAGAACGACGTCGCCACGAACAGGGACACGCCCGCCCGCGCCAGCAACCGCGCCGGCTCGCTGTCCTCCTCGAGCCCCTCCGCAAAGCCGGCATAGGCCATATCCAGGAACGCGATCAGCTTGCGTTCGGCGATCAGCCCGGCCAGCTCCGCCCATTGCGCCGCATCGATGTCGGCGCCGGTCGGGTTGTGGCAGCAGGCGTGCAGCAGCAGGACCGTGCCGGGCGCCATTTCCGCGACCGCATCGCGCATGCCGGGCCAGTCGACGCCGCCCGTGGCCGCGTCGAAATACGGGTACTCGATCACGGCCAGCCCGGCCCCGCCGAAGATGCTGGGGTGGTTGCCCCAGGTCGGCCGGCTGATCGCAACCGTGCTGCCAGGGGCCAAGCGGCTGATGACGTCCGCCCCGAGCTTCAGCGCGCCGGTGCCGCCGAGGCTCTGCACGGTGACGATGCGCGCGCCATCGCTCTCGACCAGCGCGTCCCCGAACACCAGCCGCTTGGCGGCTTCGCGCAGGGCCGGCAGCCCGTCGGGCACCAAGTAGGACCAGGTGTTCACCGTCCCCGCCAGCCGCTGCTCCGCAGCCTGCACCACGTCCAGGATGGGGATACGCCCGGCCTCGTCGTAGTACATGCCGACGCCGAGGTTGATCTTGCCGGGCCGCGGATCCGCCGTGAACTCCTGGAAGCCCTGCATGATCGGGTCCAGCGGGGACGGGGTCAGGCCATCGAACAACGACATCGCGGGTCCTTCAGAGGTTGGCGGCGAAACACACCAGGTTGCCGTCCGGGTCTTGCACGATCAGGCTGCGCATCGCCCAGGGCTCGTCGCGCGGCGCCTGCCAGATCGTCGCACCTGCAGACTGCAACGACTGGCACAGCGCGTCCACGTCATCGACCTCGATGAAGGCGCTCAGCAGGGCTTCGCCGGCCGCATGGTCGATCACCGGCCCGTCGACGTACCGGATGGCGAGGATCGCCGCGTCGCGCTGGACGTGCGCATAGAACGGGGGCTCGCCGTAGACGAACAGGGGCCGGAAGCCGAGCGGGCCGGTGTAGTGGGCGAGCGCGGCGGCGAAGTCCTTGACGAATACGTTGGGGATCGCGACGCCAAATGCCATTCTCGCCTCCTTATCCGGGCGGCACTGGATCGCAGGCCGCCGCCGCTGCCCGCCCCAGCACCAGCATTCGCCGCGCCGCAACGCCGGCACCGGCCGCCTCGCCCAGCGCCTTGGCCAGGAACGGGCTGCTGAGCAGCGCGTGCGCCATCGTGTTCCCTGCGACCTCCGCAGCCCCTACCATCGTGGCCGCCAGCGCGGTCCGGCGCAACAGCGAGAGCGTCCCGATCACGCCGGGCCGCATGCCGTAGACCGCCGCGACCTGGCGCACCAACCGCACCCCGCGCCAGCCGACCAGCAGGATGTCGAGCGCGGGCGACGGCATGGCCGCAATGCCCGCCACCATCTGCAACGCGGCCTGGCGAGATTGCGCGTCCGCCGCCTCCCGCAGTGATCGGCCCGGCCCGGCCCGCAGCAAGGCGAGCGCCGCTTCCGGGTCGTTCACAGCGCGCAGCGCCGGGCGGAGCGCCTCGCCGCCCGGGACGCGGGCCGCCCAGACCGTGGCGGCACGCATCACGCGATCCGCATCGCCGGAGGCGAAATCCGCCCGTAGGTGGTCGACGCGGCCCAGCACCCATAGGGCCCGCAGCTCTCGCCACACGCCCGCGCCCACCAGCCCGGCGCCGGCCGCCGCCACGCCGGCCGTCACCCAGCCGAGCCAGGCGGCACGGGCGAACTGGTCGGCGACGAAGTTGGCGGCGCCCAGGGCGGCAAACCCGAAGGCAAGCACGGCGGCCCCGGCCAACATCAGCGCCGGCGTGCCCCAGCGCGGGGGCGGCACGTCGGCCACAAGGATCAGCGGTTCGGCCTCCAGCCGCGGCGCGGCCTCGTCGACATACTCGATGCGCGGGCGGGTCACAGCACGTCGTCCAGCAGGGCGAGCAGCACCTGATCGAGCCCGAACGACGGCACGCCGCCGCGCCCGGCATCCGGCGGGCGGATCGGCTCGAACACCGGGAGTTCGAGGAACCCGCTGTCCCAGAAATCCGGTCCTGGCGGCGTGTGCGGCACCTCGCCCGGGAACGAGCGCACGGCCCGCTCGTCGCCGAGCCGGCGCCCCTGGACGGCCGAGACGGAGCGGCCGTCCAGCAGCCAGGTGATGTCCTTCGTGCACTGGACGGCGGCGATGGCGAGATAGGCAGCCGGCACGGTCGCGGCCGGCTCGGCGATGCGGCGCAGCAGCGCGGCAAGGTTCTCGCGCTGGCGCTCGCCCACATGGTCCGCCTTGGTCGCCGCGAACACGACGCGGGAGACGGTCGGCGGCGGCACGCTGCAGCCGCCCCAGCGCCCAGGCCGTCTCCAGCCAGGAGCGGCGCCAGCGCAGCGCGCCCGCTGCCTCGGACAGCGCGGCCCGCATGTCGGCAAACGCGTCCGCCCCGGCATGCAGCGCGGACAACACGTCCACCAGCACCACCATGCGGTCCAGGCGCCCGAACAGCGGGTCCGACAGGTCCCGGGTGACGGCGGCGACGTATGCGACATAGCGCTCGGCAAGCAGGCCGTGCAGGCCACCGGACCCGCGATGCGGAAAGAACCCGATCCAGGGCGGCGGCTGCCCCGGCGCCGGCATCAGGAACCGGCCCGGCTGCAGCAGGCTCAGCCCGGCCGCACGCAGCCTCGCCAGCGCGGCGCAGTATAGCCGGTGGCCGGTCGCCGCCAGCGTCTCGTTGGCCACCGCGCCGGCCGGCAGCCCGCCCACGAACGCCAGGAACTCGGCCGCCTCGCCGCGCCCCTCCCAGCGCCGCAACACCTGGTCGGACCACGCGTCGAACCCTGTCTGCAGCAGCGGGAGATCGAGCAGCCACTCCCCGGGATAGTCCAGCAGCTCGAGCCGCAGGCGCTGCGCCGGGATTGCGGCGCCGAACCCGGTCCGCGGCACGACGATGTCGAACGCCAGCAGGCTCGCCGCATCGGTGCGCTCCGGCCAGGCGGGCGGGTCGCGTGCCAGCGCGGCGAGGTGCGCCGCCTCGTCGAACCGCGGGACGGAGGACGCACCGGCCGGCGCCAGCGCGATCCGCGGCATGCGTCCGCGCAGCCGCGCAGCAAGCGACGGCAGCACCGGACGGCCGCCGCCGAATGCCAGCAGGTTGGCCGCGAGCGACGTCAGGAACGCCGTCTTGCCGGCGCGGGCCAGGCCCGTCACCCCGACGCGGACCGTCCGCCGGGGCAGCAGGCCGAGCGCAGTGTTGCCGATGTGCCCCGTCAGCTCGGAAAGGTCGAGCCCAGGGATCAGCGCTGGACGAGCTCGACCTTGTAGCCGTCCGGGTCCTCGACGAAGGCGATCACGGTCGTGCCGAACTTCACCGGCCCGGCCTCGCGCGTCACCTTCACGCCGCTGGCCTTCATCTCGGCGCACGCCGCGTAGACGTCCGGCAGGCCGACCGCGAGATGGCCGAAGGCGGAGCCGAGATCATACCCGTCGGTCTGGTCCCAGTTGAACGTCAGCTCGATCTCGTTCACGCCCGGCGTCTCGCCGTAGCCGACGAAGGCCAGGGTATACTTGCCATCGGGCACCTCGCGGCGCCGCAATTCCTTCATCCCCAGGTGCTTGGTATAGAACTCGAGGCTGCGGTCGAGGTCCTTGACGCGGATCATCGTATGCAGCAGGCGGGCTTCGGCCATGGTTGGCTCCTTGGTTAGGGTGTGGGCGGAACATCGGGGTCGATCCCCACAAGGAAAAGCCCTGCCGCATCGGCTTCGGCCACGCAAGCCGCCCGATCCGTCAGCAAGGTGCCGCCAGCCTCGAACGCCACGCCTCGCAGCCCGGCCGCGGCCGCCGCACGAAGCGTGCGCGGCCCGATCGTCGGCAGGTCCGTGCGCCGGTCCTGCCCGGGCTTGACCAGCTTGATTAGCACGCCGCCCGGCCCCGGCAGCGCAAGCCCTGCGGCGCGCGCCAGCATGGCGTCCGTCCCCTCGAACGCCTCGACCGCCAGCACGCTCCCCTGCTGCACCACGCACCCCTGACCCACGTCCACCTGCCCGAGCGCGCGTGCCACGACCGTGCCGCGACCGATATCGGCAAGCGCGGCAGCGTCCGGCATCACGCGGCCCATGACCCCGCGCGGCCCGACCGCCTCGGTCAAGACCTCGTGCGCGCCCAGCACCCGGAACCCTTCCTCGCCCAGCACCCGCACGATCGCCGCCAGCAGGCCGTCATCGCCGCTGAACGCCGCCCGGCCGATCCGCGCCATGATCCGCGTGCCCTCGGCGTCGGGACGTAAGTCGAAGATCGAAGGCCGCTTGACCGGCCCGACCAGGACCAGGTCCTTGCAGCCATGCCGGCGCAGGAGGCCGAGGATCTCGCCCGCCGCACCCATCCGTGCCTCGGCATGCTCATAGGGCCCGATGACGGCCGGGTCGGCGAAACCCCGCAGGGCGACGATGAACACCCGGCGCCCGGCCGCCTGCGCCGCGGCCGCCACCCGGCCAGGAAATGGCCCGCCGCCGGCAAGGATGCCCAGCGCCGAGACCGTGGATTTGGCCGCCATCGGACGCGCGGCAGCGCTATTCGGCGTCGTCCGCCATGTTGGCGCGGATCAGGCCCCGCTTGCTCGGCGCATCGATGAAGGCCAGCACCTCCGTCACCAGCGCCTGGTCGCCATACTCGGCCCGCACAGCCGCGAGCCGGTCAGCGAACACACCCGCACCGGTGAAGATGGCGCGCACCGCCGCCCGCAGCGCATGGACCGTCGCCCGGTCCGCCCCGCGCCGCCGCAGCCCGATCACGTTCAGCCCGGCCAGCCGCGCCCGGTTGCCGATCACGCTGCCGAACGGGATCACATCCGCCTCCACGCCCGAGACCCCGCCGACCATGGCCCCGCGACCGATCCGCACGAACTGGTGCAGCGCCGCCGACCCGCCGATCACCGCGCGCTCGCCGATCGTGACATGCCCGCCCATCACGACGTTGTTGGCGATCACCACGCCATTCCCGATCGCACAGTCATGGGCCACGTGGACGACGGCCATCAGCAGGCAATCCTCGCCAACCGTCGTGACGCCCGTCCCGGTCACGGTGCCGCGGTGCACGGTGCAGTGCTCGCGCAACTGGGTCCGGGCACCGACCTCGCAACGCGTCGGTTCGCCCTTGTACTTCAGGTCCTGCGGCGCCATGCCGACGGTGCAGAACGGGTAGATCACCGCGTCCTCGCCGATCCGCGTATGCCCGTCGACCACGACATGGGACACGAGCCGAACACGGTCGCCGATCTCGGCCGCCGATCCCACATGGCACCAAGGACCGATCTGCGCCCCGGCGCCGATCACGGCGCCAGCCTCGATGATCGCCGTGGGATGGATCGCCGCCGGCGCGGCAGCGGAACGGAATCCAAGTATCTGGGACATGCGCGAATCCTATGCACAGCCGGAGCGGCAGGGAACACAAGCTTTGTGTCGGACGGTTACGGCGGTCAGCGGCCGTTCGGGATGCGCTGCAGCGCGCTCAGATCACGTCGGCGCCGTCGTCCATGATCATCGCCGCGAACGTCGCTTCGGCCACCGACGTCCCTTCGACCCGCGCCACCGCCGTAAACTTCCATACGTTCCCGCGGCTGCGGACCTTGTTGACCGCGATCCGCAACTGGTCGCCGGGCACGACGGGCCGGCGAAACTTCGCACCCTCGATGGTCATGAAATAGACCACCTTCCCGGCAGCATTCGGGCCGAGCGTCTGCACCACCAGCACCGCCGCGGTCTGCGCCATGCTCTCGATGATGAGCACGCCGGGCATTACCGGGTGGTTCGGGAAGTGGCCCTGAAAGAAGTTCTCGTTGATCGTGACGTTCTTGATCCCGGTCGCGGAGCGGTCGCGCACCACGTCCACCACGCGGTCGACCAGCAGCAGCGGGTAGCGGTGCGGGATCGCGTGCATGATCCGGCCGATGTCCAGCACTTCGCCGTCCAAGTCGCCGTCGACCGTGCTCGTCATGGCCTGCGTTGCTGGCGTCCCGTCCATGGGCCTATTCCGTCGAATCAGGCCGGACAGTGGGCCGGCGCGCAAGCTTTCGCAACGTTGCCACCCCGCGGAAGAAGTCACGAACGGGTTCCGCCGGGCTGCCGACCACGTCGGCCCCGCCGGGAACGTCGCCCATCACCCCGGCCTGCGCGCCGATCCGCGCCCTTGCTCCAATCCGCAGATGCCCGGTCAGCCCCGCCTGCGCCGCCACCGTGACGAAATCCTCCAGCACGGTCGAGCCTGAGACGCCGGCCTGCGCCACCACCACGCAGCACCGGCCGGTGCGGACGTTGTGGCCGATCATGACCAGGTTATCGAGCCGGGTGCCCGCGCCGATCACCGTATCGAGCGTCGAGCCGCGGTCGATCGTGGTGTTGGCCCCGACCTCGACATCGTCCTCCAGCACCACGCGGCCGACCTGCGGCACGGTCAGGAATCCGTCTGCCGTGACCGCGAAGCCGAACCCCTCCTGGCCGATCCGCGCCCCCGGCAGAACGTTCACGCGCGCCCCGAGGATGGCGTGGCTGATGCTCGCCAGCGCGCCGATGCGGCCATCGGGTCCGATCCGCACGTTGCTGCCGACCACGGCGCCGGGCCCGATCCGCACGCGCGCGCCAACGACCGCCCCGGCGCCGATCACCGCATTCGCGCCGACCTCTGCCGTGGGGTCGACCTCGGCGCCCGCCTCGACGGTGGCGGACGGATGGACGCCGGGCCGCACGGCGTTCGGCGGGTGGAACAGGGCCGCGACACGAGCCCAGGCCGCATACGGCTCGGCCGTGACGATGGCCGCCGTTTGCACCGGCACCCGGTCGGCCAGGCTGGGGTGCACGATCACGGCGCCCGCCTGCGTCGCCGCGAGCACCGCCGCATAGCGCCGATTGTCGACGAAGCTCACCTGCTGCGGCCCGGCCTCCTGCAGCGCCGCGACGCCCAGGAGCGGTCCGCACGCGCCGCGAACCTCGCCGCACGCCGCTTCGGCCACCGCCTCCAGGCTGTGCGGCCCGGTTCGGGCGAAGAACCGGCCGTCCCCGGCCGTACTCGCCCCGGCAGTGTCCGAGCCGGCCAAGCTCAGCGGCGTGCCGGCGCCGCGGGCGCCGCCGGAGCACCCGGTGCATTGGCCGGGGCGCTCGCCGGCGTCGGGGTGACAGGGGCGGCCGGGTTGGCCGGGGTGGGTGCCGCGGCCTGCGCCGGCGCGAACGTTGCCGGTGAGACGCCGTCGGGTGGCAGCACCACGCTCGGCAGCACCTTGTTCAGCTGGCCCACGACGGCATCGGTGATGTCGAACTCGTTCACGTTCAGCGCGACCTGCGCCCGGTGCAGCACCAGGTTCATGCCACGGCTCTCCGACACCTGCCGGATCACCGCGATCAGCATCCGCTCGATCTGGGCCAGGCCATACTGCCCAGCCTCCTGAATGACCCGGTTGCGATCGCGAAAGGTCTTCTGCGCGCCGGTGATGCGGTCCTGCAGCTCACGCTCCTTGCCGCGGATCTGGTCCGCGCTCAAGGTCGCGCGCTGGTTGGCCAGGCTCTGCTGCATGTCGCGCCACGCTGCCTGCTCCTTCTGCGCATCCTCGTTCAGCTTCTCGCGCCGCTCGCCCACCACCTTCTCGATCTGCTGGGCCGCCGAGGACTGCCGCATGATGTCCGGGATGCCGAGCACGCCGATGACGGCGGCCGGCGGGGTCGAGCCGCGCGGCAACGACGGCAGGTCGGGGACCGGCGGCAACGTGACATTGACCGGGGGCGGCTCCGCATCGGGCTGTTGCTGCTGCTGCTGCTGGATGATCCCGCCGGGCGGGGGCGACAGCAGGGACGGCGAGGTCTGCTGCGGCTGTGGCCGCGGCGCCGGGCGCGGGGCCGGCCGCGCGGGCGCGCCTCCGCCGCCACCACCGCCACCGCTTGCACCAGGTGGGATGAAGAAGCCGGGGCTTTGCTGCGCCGCGGCGGGCGCGGCCGCCAACACCGTGGCCAGGCCCGCACCGAGGAAGACCGAACGGATCGTCGTGAACATCTGCAAAGCTAGAACCTCGTGCCGAAACCAAATCGGAAAACCTGGGTCTGGTCGTACTTCTTCTTGATCACCGCGTCGGCCAGGTCGACGTTGATCAGCCCGAACGGCGTCTTCCATGAGATGCCGACGCCGGCGCCCACACGGGGTCCGTTGTAGTCGAACACCGTCTTGTTGCCGGTCGCCGGATCGATGATCTGCGTCGCCTGGCTGAGCCCGCCGACATCGACGAACGCACGCCCGGTGATGCCGAGGTCGGCCGAGACCGGCAACGGGAAGCGCAACTCCGTCGACTGCGTATAGATGAACCGCCCGCCAATGCTGTCGATGGAGTTCGACCCCGTCGCGTGCGGCCCGGCGCCGCCGGACTGGAAGCCGCGCAGGTTGTCGCCGCCCAGGAAGAAGCGGTCGATGATCCGCTCCTGCCGCCCAAGCTGGGCCAGGTACCCGGCCCCGGCCGAGATGGCGATGTTCCAATCCGGGTCGCCAAGATAGTTCTCGAGCGGGATGAAGTAGGTCGAGTCGACCTTGCTGCGCAGATAGCGTTCCGACCCGCCAAGCCCGGCCACATCGGTGCCGACCCGGACGATGAAGCCCGCGCGCGGCTCGGTCCGGCTGTCGCGGTAGTCCAGCGTGATCGTCTGGCCGAGTTGGGACAGCAGCGACGTCCCCTGCTGGTCGGTGATGTAGATGCTGGCCCCGCTCTGGACGTTGTACACGTTCCGGTCGACCAGCGTGTAGGTCCAGGCCTGGCGCAGATGCTCGTTGAACTCGTAGCCGAGCCGCAGCGCGCCGCCCGTGCGGCGCTCGTCATAGGCGGCGATGTCCTGGTTGTTGGTCCGCACGTTGAACACGTCGATGCCGGTGACGAGGTTGCGGTCGAGGAAGTACGGGTCGGTGATCGACAGCGCCACCTGGCTGCTCTTTTGCGCCAGCGTGCCGTTGACGCTGGCGTCGATGCCCGTGCCGATCAGGTTGCGCTCGCGCAGGCCCGCCTGAACGAGCGCGCCCGAGTCGGTCGAATACCCGCCGCCCAAGGTCAGCTCGCCGGTCGCCTTCTCGTCCACCGTCGCGGTCACGATCGCCTTATCCGGCGCCGATCCCTGGCTCGGCTGCACCGTCACGCTGTTGAAGTACCCGAGGTCCTGTAACCGTTGGCGCGAGCGGCGGATCGTCGCGGCGTTGAAGGCGTCGCCCTCCGCGAGCCGGAACTCTCGGCGGATCACCTTGTCCTTGGTGCGCGTATTGCCGACGATGTCGAGCCGCTCGATGTAGACGCGCGGTCCTTCTCCGACTTCGAACACCAGGTCGACGGTCTTCTTCTCGCGGTCGCGCGCGATCTCGGGCTTCACCTCGACGAAGGCGTAGCCGCGGGTCTGAACCGCGTCCTGGAGCGAGTTGGAGGACTTCTCGACCTGGTCGCCGTCGTATGTGTCGCCACTGTCGATCGGCACCAGCGGCCGCAGCTCGTCGCCGTTCAGGTTCCGCAGCTTGCTGTCCACGGTCACCTTGCCGACCTGGTAGCGCTCGCCCTCCTTGACGGTGAACGTGACGAAGAAGGCCCGGCGGTCCGGCGTCAGCTCCGCCGTCGTCCCGGTCACCTCGAAGTCGGCGTAGCCGCTCTTGAGGTAGAATCGCCGTAGCAGTTCCTTGTCGAAGTTCACCCGCTCCGGGTCGTACTCGTCGCTGCTGGAGAGCAGGCGGTAGAACGCCTGCTCTCGGCTGTTGATGACCTCGCGCAGCCGGCTCTCGCTGAACGCATGGTTGCCGACGAACGCGATCCGGCTGATCAGGGTCGTCTCGCCCTCATTGACCTCGAACACGACGTCCACGCGGTTCTGATCGAGCCGGATGATCTTCGGCTCGACGGACGCCGCGAAGCGTCCCCGCTTGGCATACAGGTCCAGCACGCGCTGCCGGTCGGCGGCCGCCAGCTGCGGCGTGAACACGGCGCGTGCGCGGAGCTGGAGCGCGCCGCGCAGCGTCTCGTCGTTCAGCTTGCGGTTGCCCTCGAACGCGATGCGGTTGACGATCGGGTTCTCGGCCACCTTCACCACCAGCGTGGTCCCGCTGCGCGTCAGCGACACGTCCTGGAACAGCCCGGTCGCGTAGAGGGTCTTCAGGCTGCGGTCCACGCGGTCCGGATCGAACGAGTCGCCCGGCTGAACCAGCATGTAGGAGCGGATGGTCCCTTCCTCGATTCGCTGATTACCGACGATCTTGATGGCCGAGATCGTGCCCTCGGCGCCGGGCAGGGCGGCGCGGGAGATCCGCGGTGTGGCGGACCGTAGGCTGCGGGCTGCTACGGGGCCGGGTGTCTGGGCCAGCGCCGGCCCGGCGAGAAGGGGAATGAGGCAGGCCGTGGTGAGCAGCGTGGCGCGTCTGGAATGCAACAGGCGGTCCCCCATGGTCGTCGGACACTCGGGATATCAGCGGGGCAGGAGACATTCCTGACGCGCCGGATCACGGGCTGTCCCCGACAGGGGCGCTTCTAACGGCCGCCGCCGCATCCGCCAAGGCCCGCCGGTGCCGCCGCTCGCAGGCCTGTCTTAAATTCCGTTCACACGCTGCCGCTTAGCCGATCAGGCCGGCGACCCAGCGAAACAGACCCAGGTGCGTCAGGTCGTTCCAGGTCGCGAACACGAAGAGGCCGGCCAGCAGCGCGAACCCGGCCCGGAAACCGTAGTCCAGCATCCGCGCCGGCAACGGCCGGCCGCGCAACGCCTCGGCCGCATAGAACAGCAAGTGCCCGCCATCGAGCACGGGAATCGGGAACAGGTTCACCAGGCCCAGGTTGACCGACAATACCGCGATGAAGCTCACCATCACCGAAAGCCCGAGCTTCGACACCTGCCCCGCCAGCCCGGCGATGCCGAGCGGGCCGCTCAGCTCCTCCGTGCCGCGGTTGCCGCCGATCATCTGGAACACCGCGCCAAGCGTCGAGCTCGCGATATCCCACGTCTGCGCGCCGCCGGCGATCACGGCCTGCAGCGGGTTCACCGGTACATACTCCACGGCGCCGCCGCGCACCCCGAGCACGCCGCTCGGCCTGCCATTGGACCGCGCATGCGACCCGATCGTCACGGGCAGCGTCTGCTGCGCGCCGCCCCGTTCGATGGTGATCTGCAGCGTCCGGTCCGGATTTGCCGTGACGAGGCGTTGGATGTCCTCGAACTCGTGGATCGCGGCGCCATCGATGGTCAGCACGCGGTCGCCCGCGATGAGCCCGGCCTTCGCCGCCGCGCTGTCGGCTACGATCTCGCCGACCACGGGGGTCGTGACAGGCCGTCCGACGAAGCCGAACAGCAGCGAGAACAACACTAGCGTCAGCGCGAAATTGGCGATCGGCCCCGCCGCGACGATTATCGCGCGCGAGCCGACCGACTTCTCGTGGAACGTGGACCCGGGCCGCCAGGCCGCGCGCGCCTCTGGCGAGGCATCCTCGGGCCGCTCCTGCCCGTGCAGCTTCACGTAGCCGCCCAGTGGCAGGATGCTGAGCTTCCAGACCGTGCCAAGCCGGTCGGTCCAGCTCGCCAACGCCGGGCCGAAACCGATCGAGAACGCCTCGACATACACGCCACGCCACCGCGCAGCGAGATAGTGCCCCATCTCGTGCACGAACACGAGGATGCCCAAGGTCACCACGAAGGCCGCGATGTTGCGCGACAGGTCGAAAAGATGGCTCATGGCACGATCCTAGAACACTCGCTGCCCGGCCGGAAGCAGCCGTGCCAAGGCGCCGCGCGCTCCTTTGTCATATTATGGAGCGGTCGCGGGCTGCTTCCGCGCCTGTTGGAACGATGCGGATATCGGCTCGGCAAGCTGGCGCGCAACCTGCCGCGCCAAGCCGTCGAGCGCCAGCACGGACTCCAGCGTGTCGGCGCGCGGCGCGCCCAGCCGATCCATCACCCGCTCGACCAGGACGGCGATCTCGGTAAAGCCCAGCCGGCCGGCCAGGAACGCCTCGACCGCGACCTCGTTGGCCGCCGACAGGATGGCAGGCGCGCCGCCGCCCGCACGCATTGCCTGCCGCGCCAGGCGCAGGGCGGGGAAGCGCTCGATGTCGGGCTGAAAGAAGGTCAGCTGACCCAGCGCCGCCAGGTCCAGCCGTGGCGAGGTGGTCGCGATCCGCCCGGGCCAGGCGAGCGCGTGCGCGATCGGGATGCGCATGTCGGGCGACCCCATCTGCGCCAGCATGCTGCCGTCCTGGTAGTGGACGATGCCGTGGATGACGGATTGCGGGTGGACCAGCACCTCGATCCGCTGCTCGTCCAGATCGAACAGCCGCGCCGCCTCGATCAGTTCCAGCCCCTTATTGAACATCGTCGCGCTGTCGATGCTGATCTTGGCGCCCATCGACCAGATCGGGTGGCGCAGCGCCGCCTCCGGTGTTGCGCGCGCCATTTCGGCCGTCGACGCGGCACGGAACGGGCCTCCCGAGGCGGTCAGCACGATCTTCTCGACGCAGCCGCGGTTGCCCTCGGCCAATGCCTGGAAGATCGCGTTGTGCTCGGAATCGACCGGCAGCAGGGTCGCGCCCGCGTCCCGCACTGCCTGAAGCATCACCTCGCCGGCGCAGACCAGCGCCTCCTTGTTGGCCAGCGCCACGGCGCCGCCGCCGCGGATCGCCGCCAAGGTCGAGGGTAGGCCGGCTGCCCCGGTGATCGCCGCCATCGTCCAGTCCACCCGGTCCGACGCGGCCTGCACCACGGCCGCATCGCCCCCGGCGCACGCGATCCCGGATCCGGCGAGCGCGCCCTCCAGTTCCGGCAGGCAAGCCGGATCGGCGATCACCGCAACCGCGGCGCCGAGCCGGCGCGCCTGCCCGGCGAGCAGCGCGGCATTCCGGCCGCCGACCAGGGCATGAACCCGGAACCGCCCGGGGTTGGCGGCCAGCAGGTCGATCGTGCTGGTCCCTACGCTGCCGGTGCTGCCCAGCACGGTGACGGTGCGAACGCGGTCGTCTAGTTCCACAAAGACCCTCCCCGCCCCAGGACCAGCGCCACGCCGGCTGCGGCCGGCGCGGCGGCAATCAAGCCGTCCAGCCGGTCGAGCAGGCCGCCATGCCCGGGGATGAGCCAACCGGAGTGCTTGACCCCGAACCGGCGTTTGATCGCGCTCTCCAGCAGGTCGCCCGCTTGCGACGCGGCGCCGAGCAAGCCGGCGATCACGCAGCCGAGCAGGCCGGCCGGGGCCATCGGCGGCGCGAGCAGCACCGTTGCCGCCGCCCCCACCAGGATCGCCGCGGCCAGGCCGCCGCAAGCGCCGGACCGCGTCTTGCCTGGTGAGATCGCCGGCGCCAATTTCGGCCCGCCCAGCCAGCGCCCGACCGCATAAGCCCCGATGTCGCTCGCCCAAACCACCAGCAACAGGAACAGCACGTCAGCCCGGCCCCCCTCTGACCCGGCCCGCAACCAGGTAAGCGCGACCAGCGGCAACCCGGCGTAAGGCACCCCCAGCGTGAGTGCCAGGTTGCGCGACAAGGCCCAGACCACCCCGGCGCCGGCGACGAGCACGAGCAGCGCCGCCTGCATGTGGCCGGACAGCGCGACCGCGGCCGCGAGCAACAGGTAAGCCGGGCCAGCCCAGCACGCGAGGCGGCCCGCGCCCCGGCCGCACATGGCCGACCACTCGGCGCCGAGTCCGGCTGCCGCCGCCAGCACCAGGACGAACCAAGCCGGGCCCCCGAACCAGATGCACAGCAAGGCCGCGGGCGCCAGCAGGACGGCCGACAGCGTGCGCGTGCGCAGGTCGGCCCAGCGCCCTGCCCCGCTTCGCCCCGGCACACCCTCGGCCGGCACGCTCCGGTGCGCGGCAGACCCGCCCGGCGTATCGGGGTCAGCCAGCGCGAGCACCGAAGCGCCGTTCGCGACGGGCATACTCCGCCAATGCCTCGTCGAAATGGGCGGCGCCGAAATCCGGCCACAGCACATCGAGAAAGACCAGCTCGGAGTAGGCCGACTGCCACAGCAGGAAGTTGGACAGCCGCTGCTCGCCGCTGGTGCGGATCACCAGGTCCGGGTCCGGCATGCCCGCCGTCGACAGGAACCGCTCGAACCCCGCCTCGGTCAGCGCCGCCGCGTCCACTTCGCCGCGCAACGCCGCCAACGCGACCGCCCGCGCGGCCGCGGCGATCTCGTCCCGCGCACCATAGGACAGCGCGACGTTCAGGTTCAGCCGGGTGTTGCCGGTTGTCGCCCGTTCGGCCCGGTCCAGCTCGGCGCGGGTGTCCGGATCGAACCGCTCGCGATCGCCGATGATCCGCACCCGCACGCCCTCGCGCGTGATCTCGGCCAGTTCCTGACGGATGTAGTGGCGGAGCAGTCCGGTGAGGTCCAAGACCTCCTCCGCGGGACGGCGCCAGTTCTCGCTGCTGAACGCATAGAGCGTCAGCCACGATACGCCGGAGGCGGCGGCGGCCTGGATCGTTCGCCGCACTGCCTGCGCGCCGGCGCGGTGCCCGGCAACCCGCGGCAGCTTGCGCGCCGAGGCCCAGCGTCCATTGCCGTCCATGATCACCGCGACGTGCCGCGGCACGACGCCAGAAGACCCGCCCTGCGGCCGGCTGGCCGTGGTCGGCGCGTGCAGCTCGGGCTTGATCACCGCCATCGCGTCAGACCTGCCGGATTTCCCTGTCCTTGTCGGCCAAGGCCTCGTCGATGCGCTTGATGTAGGCATCGGTCAGCTTCTGCACCGCGTCGGACCAGTCCTTCAGGTCGTCCTCGCCGATCTCGCTTTTCTTCTCGAGCGTCTTGATCTGGTCCATGCCGTCCCGTCGCACCCCACGCACGGCAACGCGGGCACCTTCGGCATAGCGCCCGGCCGCCTTGGCCAGCTCGCCGCGCCGCTCGGCCGTCAGCTGCGGGATCGGCACGCGCACCACCTGCCCGTCGGCACCGGGGTTGAGGCCCAGCCCCGAGTCGCGGATGGCACGCTCGACGGCGCCGACCAGCGTCCGGTCCCACACCTGCACCGTGATCATTCGCGGCTCCGGCACGCCGATCGTGCCCACCTGGGTGATCGGCACCTCGGTCCCATACGCCTCGACCTTCACGGGTTCGAGCAGCGCCGGGCTCGCGCGGCCGGTTCGCAGGCCGCCGAAGTCGCGGCGCAGCGTCTCCATCGCGCCGTCCATGCGGCGGGTCAGGTCTTGCTTCAAGGCATTCAGGTCGGCGGGCACGATCGGTCTCCTGGCGTCCGCAACGGGGTCGAGAGCCTGGTCAGGGCGATCGGCATCACGCCGGCTCGACGATGCGGGTGAACGGGCCCTCGCCGCGCAGCACCTGCGCGAAGCTGCCGGGGGCATGGATGTTGAACACGACGATCGGAAGCCCGTTCTCCCGCGCGACGCTGATCGCCGCCGCGTCCATCACGGCCAGGTCGCGCGACAGCACCTGCAGGTAGGTCAACTCGTCGTACCGTTCCGCGGATGCGACCTTGCGCGGATCGGCCGAATACACGCCATCGACCTGCGTGCCCTTCAGCAGCACGTCGCAGTTCATTTCCACCGCGCGCAGGGCGGCCGCGGTGTCGGTGGTGAAGAAGGGGTTGCCGGTGCCGGCGGCAAAGATCACCACCCGGCCCTTCTCCATGTGCCGCACGGCGCGGCGGCGGATGTAGGGCTCGCAGACGGAACTCATCGGGATCGCCGACTGCACCCGGGTCGGCACGCCACGCCGCTCCAGCACGCTCTGCATGCCGAGCGCGTTCATCACCGTCGCGAGCATGCCCATGTAGTCGGCCTGGGCGCGGTCCATGCCGCCCGCCGCACCGGATACGCCGCGGAAGATGTTGCCGCCGCCGATGACCAGGCACACCTCGGTTCCGGTCCCGACCACGTCGGCGATGTCCTTGGCGATGCGCGCCATGGTGTCGGTGTCGAGACCATACTCGCGCCGGCCCATCAAAGCTTCTCCCGACACCTTCAGCAGGACGCGGGTATAGGCCGGCTGCACCGTCATGCTTTCCTTTCCGGCGACTCGAACGGCCCAGCACGCGGATGACCTTTGGTCACCCGAACGCTGAGGGGCGCCGGCAACCTAGTGGCTGCCGCCGCCCCTCACAAGTGATGGATATGTCAGGCGTGCGGCTGTGTCGGGTCTGTCGGCTTGCTCACCCCGGCCGCCGCCGCGACCTCGGCCGCGAAGTCGCCCGTCTGCTTTTCGATGCCCTCGCCCAGCGCGAACCGCGCGAAGCCGGCCAGCTCGGCGCCGGCCTTCTTCACGATCGCCTTCACCCGGCTCTCGCCGTCATGCACCCATACCTGCTCCAGCAGCACCACCTCCTCGTAGTACTTCTGGATCCGGCCGCCGACCATCTTCTCGATGATCGCGTCCGGCTTGCCCGAGGCGCGCGCCTGCTCGAACAGCACCGCCCGCTCGCGCTCGAGCGCAGCCGGGTCGACCGCGCTGGTGTCGAGCGCGGCCGGGTTGGTTGCCGCGACGTGCATGCCCACCTGGCGGCCGAGCGTCTCGAGCGCATCGATCTCGCTGCCGCCTTCGACCGCGACCAGCACGCCGATCTTGCCCAAGCCCGGCTTGAGGGCATTGTGCATGTAGGTCGCCACGACGCCCTTCTCGACGGCCATCACCCTGGCGCGCCGGATCGTCATGTTCTCGCCGATGGTGGCGACCAGGTGCGTGATCTGCTCGGCGACCGTCCGCTGCTCGCCCGGGAACGGCGCCGCTTTGATGGCGTCGACGTCCTCGCCGACCTCCAGCGCGACCTTCGCGACCGTCTCGACCAGCACCTGGAACGCCTCGTTGCGGGCGACGAAGTCGGTCTCGGCGTTCACCTCAACCATCGCCGCCTTGTTCATCGCGCTGGCGACGCCCACGAGCCCCTCGGCCGCGACCCGGCCGCTCTTCTTCGCCGCCGCAGACAGGCCCTTCTTGCGCAGCCAGTCGATCGACGCCTCGACGTCCCCGCCGTTCTCGGTCAGTGCCTTCTTGCAGTCCATCATGCCGGCACCGGTCTTCTCGCGCAGGTCCTTGACCAACGCCGCGGTGATTTCAGCCATCGTACTTCTTCTCCAAATCGACCCGGTGTCACTGCGGGGGTGGGTGCAACCCACCATCGCACGGCCCTCGAATTGGTGGGCTTGCGCCCACCCTACGCTTGGGCGGGCGCCTCGGCCACCGCGGGCGCGGCCTCGATGATCTCGGGTAGCACTTCCATCGGCGGCAGCTCCTCGGCGGCGCCCAGGTCACGGCCCGAGGCGACCATCTCGGCGCTGATGCCGTCCAGCACGGCGCCAGCAATCAGGTCGCAGTACATCGTGATGGCGCGAATCGCGTCGTCGTTGCCGGGGATCGGGTAGGTGACACCCTCCGGATCGCTGTTGCTGTCGAGCACGGCGATGACCGGGATGCCGAGCTTGGTCGCTTCCTCGACGGCCAGCTTCTCCTTGTTCGTGTCGATGATGAACAGCACGTCCGGCAGGCCGCCCATGTCCTTGATGCCGCCCAGCGCCCGCTCCAGCTTCTCCTGGTCGCGCGTGATGTCCAGCACCTCTTTCTTCGTCAGGCCCTGCACGTCGCCGCTCAGCATCTCCTCGATCTGGCGCAGCCGCTTGATGCTGCCGGTGATCGTCTTCCAATTGGTCAGCATGCCGCCGAGCCAGCGATGGTTCACGTAGTACTGGCCGCAGCGCTTGGCGCTTTCGGCCACATACTCGGCCGCCGCGCGCTTGGTGCCAACGAACAGCACGCGGCCGCCCGCGGCGGTGATGTCGCGCACGGTGCGCAGCGCGCGATCGAGCATCGGCACCGTCTGCTGCAGGTCGATGATATGGACCTGGTTGCGGACGCCGAAGATGTATGGCGCCATGCGCGGGTTCCACCGCCGTGTGTGGTGGCCGAAGTGGACGCCAGCCTCGAGGAGCTGACGCAGCGTGAAGTCGGGCATCGCCATCGGGCGTGTCCTTTCCTGGTTCCGGTTGATCCTCCGCGGGGCCATGCCAGGCGGCACCGGATACCGGGAGGATGTCCCGGGAAAAGGCGCCCCGCGTGTGAATTACCCGCGACGGTCGCGAGCGAGCGCGGTATGGCCTACCAGGATCGAAAACGCAAGCGCCCGCCCTGTCTCCAAACGCTTCCACAAGAAGGCGAGCGGCGACGGTGCGTCCTCGTTTCCCCACTAAGCCTGGAATGTCTCGATCCGGTCTCCGATCAGCGTCTGCGCTGCCTGCTCGTACGCCTCCGTCAAGCTCTCCAGGCCATCGAGCAGGCGTTCGCTCAGCTCGATGCACCGGGTCATGGAGCCTTCGCCGCGCTGGAACGGCAAGATCTCGGCCCATTGCGCGTGCGCCTCGCCCAACCAGCGATCGATGTCCGGCGTGCGCACCGGCATGGCGGACAGCTCGTTCAGCGCCTGCGCGAACGCCGCCGCGGTGCGTTGGAGCTGCCCGGCCCGGTCGGTGAGGAGAGCCGGGTCGGCGCCAGCGTCCATCGCGAGCAGCAGGCAGAGTTTCCCGACGCGCTGGCCAAGCATGCGCTGGCGCCCCGCAAGATTGACGACACGCAGGTTCGTCACCAGGCCCGAGGATTCGAGAAACGTCGTCAGCGTCTCGGCATGGGACGTCAGCACCTCCGCCAGCCCGTCCACGATCGCGATGCGGTCGGCGTTGGGGGGCGGTACGAGCGCCTGGCGCAACGTGTCCCAAGCCGCGGCGATCCGCTCGATGTCCTCGCTGCAGCCGCGGTCGGCGACGGTGCGGCGCAGGATGGCGATGTTGGCGTCGATCCGCTCCTGGCACTCGCGCAGGTTGGCCGACGCCCATTCGGCATGCACGTCGAACACGAGCTGCGCGAAGCACAGCGACAAGCGTTGGGCGAGCATGCGGAGCTGGCCGGAGCGGTTGACCGCCTCGGCGCCGATCGACAACGCGATCACCGCTTCGGCGACCGCGGCCAACCGCAGGCGGCGGCGCATGGCCAGCGCCCGCATCAGCTCGAACGCCGCATCCTCGGTCAGTCCGCGCGAGCGCATGAGCAGGCCCTTTGCCCGCTCCACTTGCTTGCGCTCGCGCAGGTCGCGGGCCAGGGAGGACAGCTTCTCCCCTTTCAGCTGCTCCTGTCGAAAGCGGGCTTCGGCGACATGGATCACGCTGCGGAGGCGCCGTTGGGCGTAGCCGTCGATGACGTAGCTGTGCACGCCCGCCTCTGCGGCGGCCTGGATATTGGCTGGGCTGGTGTCGGACGTGAACAGGACGAACGGGCAAGGCGCCACTTTATTGAGCAATGCCGCTGAATCGAGCAGCATTCGACTAGGAGTGGCGGTGACTGCCACAACGAGCGGCGGCGCGTGACGGATGACGGTCTGGAAGAAGCGCTCCGACGCCTCTTCGCATAGCAGAATGTCGAAACCGCACTGCCGGAGATCGGCCGCAACCGCGCCGGCATCGATCGGTGCTTCGGCGGTAACGACGACGTTGCCCATTCGATCGCCTTGCTGCAGTGCGGTGGTACGTCCTTTGCTAGACCAATATCACCTGCGGCTCAATGACGCGCTGCAACCGTTGTCGACAAAACGGTGACCTGTCCAAGCGGATCAGGGCGACGTCGAAGCAAATTCACCGACTTCAGGCCTCGTGCGACAGCACAACTATGGCCATGACCTCAGGAACCGACATGAGCGATATTGCAACCGTCAGCGAGAACCAGGCCCTGCTGCACGAAAATCACGCGATCCTCGTCAGCAACTCGGCGATGCTGAGAGACAACAAGGACGTTCTCGGTCACAACAGTGACCTCCTTGTCTCCAATGCTGAGACGCTGAAGGCCAACAAAGCCACCATCGACAAGAACTCCGACACGCTGGCAGCCAACCACCAGGTCATGGTGGGCAACCGGGCTGCCGTGTCCGACAACAATGCCCTGTTGGAAGGCAACAAGTCGGCGCTGGCGACGAACACCGCGGCGATCGCCGACAACGCGGCCGCGCTGGCCGGCAACTCGGCCAAGATCGCCGCCAACGCCAACACGTTGAGCGCCAACAGCCGCGTCGTGATGTCGAACAAGGCTGCGATCGAGGCGAACTCGGCGGCGCTGGCCGAGAACAGCGGCGTGCTGTCGTCCAACCACACGCTGCTCGAAAGCAACAACGAGCTGATGGCGGCGAACAAGGCGAAGCTGTCGGAGAACAACAGCCTGCTGACGGGCAACAAGGACACGCTGTCCAGCAACTCCGCCAGGATCGCGGCGAACAGCGACGTGCTGGCCGCCAACAACGCGGTGCTCGCGTCCAACCAGGACAAGATCGCCGGGAACGCCGCAGCCGTTCACGCCAACAAGGCCGCGCTGGAGGCGAACAACCGCCTGCTCAAGGCCAATGCCGAGCTGCTCGAGAGCAACCACGCCCTGCTCGGCCGGATCGCCGCCAAGCTCGGCGTCGCCTGACCACCACGGCGCGGCGGCCCGGTCCACCCGGGCCGCCGTGTCGACATCCATTCCTCGCCGGAGACCGCCAATGGCCGATACATACATCGATCCCACCGCCCAGAAGGCGACACGGATCAGGCTTTTCAGCTTCGACACCGTCCAGATGCGTGCCTTCCACCTGACGTGGATCGCCTTCTTCGTCTGCTTCTTTGCCTGGTTCGCCACCGCGCCGTTGATGCCCGTCATCGCCGGCGACCTGAAGCTGACCAACGACCAGGTGTACACGATCGGCATCGCCGGCGTGTTCGCGACCGTGATCGCCCGCTTCATCATCGGGCCGCTCTGCGATAAGTATGGGCCCCGCGCGACCTACACGGCGCTGCTCTCGCTTGGCGCACTGCCTGTCATCGGCGTCGCCTTCGCGTGGGATTACATGTCGTTCCTGATCTTCCGCCTGGCGATCGGCGTGATCGGCGCCAGCTTTGTGATCACCCAGTTCCACACGTCGGTCATGTTCGCGCCGAATGTCGTCGGCACGGCGAACGCGACCGTCGGCGGCTGGGGCAATGCGGGCGGCGGCGTCACGCAGTCCGTGATGCCCATCGTGCTGGCAGGGATCACGGCCTACGGCTTCAGCAAGGGCGTGTCATGGCGCTACGCCCAGGTCCTGCCGGCGGCGCTGATGCTGATCGTCGCCGTTCTCTACTGGAAGTACACGAAGGACACGCCCGAGGGGAACTTCTCTGACCTCAAGCGCGCCGGCATCTCGACCGTCGTCGGCAAGAAGGGCGGCTGGGACGTGATGAAGGAGGCGTCGCGCAACTACCGGGTCTGGTTGCTCGCCGCCTGCTATGGCGCCTCGTTTGGGGTGGAGCTGTTCGTCCACTCCATCGCCGTCACATACTACTACAACCACTACCAGCTCTCGATCGAGGACGCAGGCTTCGCGGTCGGCGCGTTCGGCCTGCTGGCGTTGTTCGCGCGGGCGGTCGGCGGTCTGCTGTCCGACAAGGTTGCGAGTACGAAGGGCCTCGACGGGCGGACCTGGCTGCTGTTCGCGCTCATGATCGGCGAAGGCGTCTTCCTGATCGCGTTCTCGCAAGCCGGCACGGTGGTCATGGCCGTCTCGATGATGCTGGTGTTCGGCCTGTTCACGCACATGGCCTGCGGCTCCTTGTATGCGCTGGTCCCGTTCATCGATCGCAAGGTGCTGGGCGGCGTCTGCGGCGTGATCGGCGCCGGCGGCAACATCGGCGGCGTCTCGGCGGGCCTGCTGCTCCGCGGCACCGGCAATCCGCAGCTCTGCTTCCTGGTGCTCGGCATCGCCGCGATCATCTGTGCCTGTGGGGCAGCGACGATCCGCTTCTCCATCAAGCACAAGCAGGCGGAGCAGGCGCTCTATGATGCGGCGGTCGCGCAGCGGATGTCATCGTCCTCGATGCCGCTGGCGGCCTGACAACGACTGGGGAGTGGCGGGCCCGCGCCTGCCACTCCAACCGGTTCAGCCAGGCACGCCCAACACCTCGCGGTAGCGCCGGAAGCAAGCCGCCCCGCACTCCAGCCGCATCAGCGCGCCCTCGGCCAGCGCTGGCGCCCAGACCGGGTTTTCCTGCACCAGCGGCCATGCGGCCTCGGCGTTCCAGGCCGCACTGTGCTTGATGTCGAGCACCGCATGCAGGTCGAAATAGTGACGGTCCTTGCCGCTCACGCCCAGCCGCCGCAGCCCCTCGCCCACCAGCTTCGACCGGCTCGGCGCCGTTTGCTCGATCACCCCCAGCGCGCCCACCGAATGGAATGCATATCGCCGGTTGGCCGCCAGCCCGGCCATCGTGTTGGCCAAGGCGAGCGACTCCCAGACCGTCGTCTCGACCCGCGGTTGCAGGCCGAGCTTGCGCGACAGATGGTCGAGCATCGGGCCGTGCATGCCCTTCGCGTTGCCCCGCCCCATTTCGTCCCAGTAATTGCGCGCAAGCTCGAGCTTGGCCCGCACCGGGAGGCGCGTCTGCGTGATCGCCGTCAAGTCGTCGAACCCGGCCTCCCCCGCCACCTCCTGCTGGAGGAACCAGCGCATTTCGTCCATTGTCGCCTGCTCGGCCAGATACGGGAATAACGGGTCATGCTGACCTGGGCCGGTGCGCTCGAGTTGCTCGAACCAGCCGACGAAGCCGTCCGGATCCGTCGGCGCATCGGCCGCCCGGGCCACGACATCGGCACGCTTGGCCTCCAGCCACGCGCCCTCCTCGAGGGTCAGCGCGGCGTGTGCCTCGACGTCCGCCTGCCACCCGTCCTGCGGCAGGCCGGGGCTAAAACGAGCCGAATTGAATTCCGCCAGGCGGCGATGCCAGCGATCATCTTCGGATATGGACGTGAAAAGGCTGCCATCCGGCATCGGCGTCATCCCTGTTCGTTTGTTCTTCTCACGGTCAAGACGACCGCGGCGATCCTATCGGCCGTGGCATAGACACCGGATTCGAGCTCCTCGCCAAACACGTCGGGATCGACCTCCTCATAGTGCCACTCCAGACCTTTGGTGGCGCCATACTCACGCCCGCCGTCAGCAAGTCGGGCCGCCACGGCTGCGTGGAAGGGGTCGGCGCCACTCACGATGGCGGCACCGGTGTAGAGGAGCAGCGTCCCGCCAGGCGCCAGCTGCGACAGCCCGGCATCCAGCATCCGCAACGACAACTCGGCGCCAAGCGGACCGCCGCCGTGGCGATAGGCCCGCTCGGCCGGGTCGACGAGATAGGGCGGGTTGGCGACGATCAGGTCGAACAGGCCCGGCACGGCCGCGAGCAGACTGCTGTGCACGGCTGCCACCGCAACACACGCCAGCTCGGCATTTGCCCGGGTCATTCGCAGCGCGGCATCGTTGATGTCGACGCCGAAGACCTGGGCTTTGGGATGGGCGCGCGCGATCAGCAGCGCGCCAGGCCCGGCCCCGCAGCCGATATCGACCGCCCGGGCGACCGGACGGTCCAGCGCACGCAAGATCGCGGCGGCAAACCGGTAGGTGTCCGGCCCGAAGAACACGGCGTCGGCTGCTGTCGTAGGATAGGCGGAATGCGCCAGCAACAGCCCATCGAGGGTGGAGAACCGGACCGTGCTGCGCCAACCCTCCCCGTGCGGCTCGATGACCATAGCCTCGCGCATGGCCATAAGGATCGGGTCTGGCACGACCTCGTTATGGAACGGGCGGCTCCACCCGAACACATCGCGCAGGTCTCGGGCCCAGGCCATACCGGGCCGTGCGTTGACCCGCGCATGCGTGGCCGGCGTGGGCGCGACGAACCGATAGCCAGTCGCCTGCACCAAACGTGCAAGACTGACGAGCCCATCCGGTTGCCCCGATTGGTTTGTGCCTGGCATTGCCCCCATAAGCCCGCGCGCGCTGGAAAGTTCCGGAACCGAGAGGCGGCCAGGCAGCGTGTCGCAGTTAGCGCACCAGCATCGGCCGCAACACATCGACCGTGCCATTGATCAGCAACTGTATGCCGATGCAGAACAGCAGGAATGCCGAAAGCCGGGTCACGGTGCGGCTGCCGTTCCGCCCCAGTACCTCCGTCAACCGGTCGGCACTCGCATACAAGCCCGTGATCACCAAAGCGAGCGCAGCGGCCGCAAGCATCACGCCGATGAAGAACGGTGTGGCGGCCCGTGCCGGATGTCCGGCGCCGAGGGCGACCGCGACGGCGATCGTCCCGGGCCCGGTCGTGAACGGCAGCGTCAGCGGAAAGAACGCAACGTCATCCGGCTCCCCGCGGTCCGCACCCTCGGCCTGTTCGATCTTGCGGGTGTTCCGCTTGTCAGGCGCGTTCAACAGCTCCCACGCGAACAGTGCCAGCACGAGCCCGCCCGCGATCCGAAGCGCCGCGATCGTGATGCCGAACACATTCAGCACATAGGACCCGGCGCCCAGCGCCACCACCATCACCAGCAGCGAATACACCCCTACCTTCCGAGCCAGCATCACCCGCTGCGCATGCGTCCGGTCCGCCGTCGCCTCCCGGAACAGGAACGCGCCCGTCACCGGGTTGACGATGCTGAACAGCGCCGGAAACGCCAGCAGGAACGCATCCAGCACGCCGGTCATCGCGGGCGCCGCAGCGGCAGGCTGGTGCGATACGCCACCCGCTTCAGCGCGAAGGCGCTTTCCACCCCGCGCACGCCCGGGATGCGCGTCAGCCGCGTGCGCAGAAACTCCTCATAGGCGCCCAGGTCCGGCGCGACCACCCGCAGCAGATAGTCGCTCGCGCCCGACATCACGTAGCACTCCATCACCTCCGGCACGTCGCGGATCGCGTCCTCAAATGCGGCCAAATGGTCCTCCGTCTGTGCCGACAGCCGCACCGAGACGAAGACGTTGACCGGCAGGCCCACCCGGTCCTGGTCCAGCAGCGCCACGTAGCCGCGAATGATCCCGCTTTCCTCCAGCAGCTTTTGACGGCGGTGCGCCGGGCTCGGCGACAGCCCGGCGACGTCGCCCAGCTCGGCGCTGGTCGCCCGCCCGTCACGTTGCAGGTGGTCGAGGATGGCGTGGTCGATCCGGTCAAGACGCATGAGGTTCGTGGGCAGTCCTTCGATGATGCACTGCAGCATTGGCAGGTCCTGCCAATAAGCACTCCGATATTAGGGCAAGTCTGGCAGCACCCGCCACCCCGTCCTGCGTTATGATCAGGGCCTGATCGGAGAAGTTCGGCATGGATATCGGGATCGCGTCGGCCATCGTGTCGGATGAGATCAGCCTCGACAGCCGCTACACCGACCTTGACCGGCCGGTGCTCCTCTCCGGCGTCCAGGCTCTCGTACGCGCCCTGCTGGAACAAGCCCGCCTCGACCGCGCCGCCGGGCTCAGCACCGCCGGGCTCGTCTCCGGCTATCGCGGCTCCCCGCTCGGCGGCGTCGACCAGGAGTTGTGGCGGCGCGAAGCCCTGCTGACGGCGGCCGATATCCGCTTTCAGCCCGGCCTAAATGAAGACCTCGCCGCCACCATGCTGTGGGGCGCGCAGCAGATCGACACCTTCCCCGGCAAGCGCGTCGATGGCGTGTTCGGCATGTGGTACGGCAAGGGCCCCGGCGTCGACCGCACCGGCGACGCCTTCCGCTGCGCCAACACCATCGGCACCTCGCGCCTCGGCGGCGTGCTCGCCGTCGCCGGCGACGACCACGCAGCCCACAGCTCCGTTTTCCCGCACCAGACCGACGGCATCTTCCAGAGCGTGAACATCCCCGTCCTGGTCCCCGCCGACGTGCAGGACATCATCGACCTCTCGCTCGCCGGCCTCGCCCTCTCGCGCTATTCCGGCCTCTGGGTCGGCCTCAAGACGATTGCCGAGACCGCCGAGCAGCACGGCCTGGCCACCATCCCCTCGGCACGGCAGTTCGTCACGCCGGATTTCACGCTGCCATCGCATGGCCTCAACCTCGACCCGAACCTGCCCTGGCCCGCCAGCCGGCGGGAGCTGGAACGCCGCGTGATCGAGGAGCGCTTCCCGGCGCTGCTGGCCTGGGCGCGCGCGAACCGGCTCGACCGCCAGGTTCACGGCCCCGACGCGGCCACCATCGGCATCGTCACGGTCGGCAAGGCCCACCACGACGCGATGCACGCGCTCCGCCGCCTCGGGCTCGATGCCCACCCGGACATCGCGGTGTTCAAGGTCGCGATGGCCTGGCCGCTCGAGACCGGCGGTATCGGCGCCTTCGCCGACGGCAAGCGCATGATCCTGGTCGTCGAGGAGAAGCGCTCACTGGTCGAGATGCAGCTCCGTGACGCCCTCTATCATCGCGCCGAACGCCCCGCCGTGCTCGGCAAGGTGGACGCCGCCGGCGCTGACTTGCTGCCCGGCACGCTGGAGCTGTCGCCCGAACTGCTGATCGCCGCCCTGTCCCGCATCCTCCCCGGCTTCGGGCTCGACGTGCCCGACCTGGCGCCGCACAAGACCCTGCCTGCCTGGGGCGAGTCCGCCGGCATCCTCGCCCGCGCGCCCATGTTCTGTGCCGGCTGCCCGCACAACACCAGCACCGCCCTGCCGGACGGCAGCCACGCCATGGCCGGCATTGGCTGCCACACGATGGCCGTCAGCACGTCGGACGCGACCAAGACGTTCAGCCAGATGGGCGGCGAGGGCGTGCCCTGGGTCGGCCTCGCGAGCTTCTCCAGCACGCCGCACATGTTCGCCAACATGGGCGACGGCACCTACCAGCACTCCGGCCTGCTTGCGATCCGCCAAGCCATCGCCGCCCGCACGCGCATGACCTACAAGATCCTCTACAATGACGCCGTCGCCATGACCGGCGGCCAGCCCGCCGAGGGCGCGCCGACCGTGCTCCGCATCGCCGCCCAACTGCACGCCGAGGGCATCGGCCTGCTCGCGGTCGTCGCCGACGACGAGGCCCGCCTGCCCGACGCGGCCGACCTGCCGCCCGGCACGCTGCGGCATGGCCGGGCCGAGCTGGACGCGGTCCAAAAGCGCATGCGCGAGTACGATGGCGTCAGCGCCATCATCTACGATCAGGTCTGCGCCACCGAGAAGCGCCGCCGCCGCAAGCGCGGCAAGATGGCCGCGGCCGAGACCCACGTCTCCATCAACAGCCGCGTCTGCGAAAACTGCGGCGACTGCACCGTCCAGTCGAACTGCATCGCCATCGAGCCGGTCGACACCGAATACGGCCGCAAGCGCCGCATCAGCCCCACGAGCTGCAACACCGACCTGAGTTGCCTAAAGGGCTTCTGCCCCAGCTTCGTCACCAGCCGCGGCGCCGCCCCGGTCATGGACCACGCCTCCATCTGGAGGGCACGGGAGCCGGAACTGGCGGCTACCCTTATGGAGCCCGTGCCCGCGCTCTCGACCAAGCCCTGGCGCGGCCTGTTTGCCGGCATCGGCGGCGGCGGCATCGTCACCTGCAGCGCCGTCGTCGCTATGGCGGCCCACATCGAAGGCCGTCAGGTCACCACGCTCGACTTCACCGGCCTGGCGCAGAAGAACGGCGCCGTCGTCTCGCACGTGCAGATCGCCCCGGCCGGTGCTGTCCCGCCCGGCACCGCCGGTGTCCTGGACGTCGTCCGCATCCCAGCCGGCGAGGCGGACCTGCTTCTGGGTGCGGACCTCGCCGTGAGCGCCGATCCGGATGTGCTTGGCCGGTGCGCGCCGGGCGCCGCCGTGGTGGGCAACATGGACCTGCAGGCCGGCGCCACCTTCCTGAAGGAGCGCGACGTCCGGGTGGATGCCGGGCTGCATCGCCGCGCGATCGAGCGGCACACCGACCGCACCCGGTCCATCTACCTGCGCGGCAGCCTGATCGCCGAGCGCCTGTTCGGCACGGCCCAGGCGGTCAACACCCTGCTGCTCGGCATCGCCTGGCAGCACGGCCTTCTCCCGCTCGGCCAAGCCGCCCTGCTGCAGGCCATAAAGCTGAACGGCACCGCCGTCGCGATGAACGAGCGCGCCTTCCTCTGGGGCCGGCTACTCGCCGAGCAGCCCGGCCTCGCCGACCAGATCCTGTCCGACACGGCGCCCCTGCCAGACGACCTCGACAGCGTCGTCGCCCGCCGCTCGGACGAGCTGGTGCACTATCAGGGCGCCGGCCTGGCCAAGCGCTACCGCGCACTCGTCAGCGCCGTCCGTGCCGCCGAGACGGCCGGCGAACGCCTGTCGCGGGCCGTGGCGGAGGGCGCCTTCCGCGCCTTCGCGATCAAGGACGAATACGAGGTCGCCCGCCTCCACGCCGCAACCGAGTACGGCGAAGCGCCCGTCTTCCACATGGCCCCCCCGTTGCTGACCGGCACCGACCCGGCGACTGGCCGCCGCCGCAAGATCGCCATCTCCGGCCGCGTCGCCCTGCCCCTGTTCCGCGCGCTGCGCCACGCCAAGGTCCTCCGCGGCACCCCCCTCGACGTCTTCGGCTGGCAAGCCGAACGCCGCGCCGAACGCGCCTTCGCCCGCCAGTATGAACGCGACATCCGCGCCATCCTGTCCCGACTCCGCCCGGACACGATGGACACCGCCATCGCCCTCGCCACCCAGCCGATGGACATCCGCGGCTTCGGCCCGGTCAAATCCGCAGCGATGGCCGCCGCCGCCATCCAACGGACCGCCCTGCTGGCCGACCTGCAACGCCTCCCGGTCCGAGCAGCGGCCTGAAAAACGAGGGTTGGTGATGGTCGGACTTGATCCGGCCATCACGCCCTTCCGCGGCATGTCGCGTCCGGACGCGCTGGATGTCGCCGCCCGCACGCCATATACGGACCAGAAACCGGGAGGACTTCATGCTCGACACCACCGACCCGAATGCGCTGATCGTCGAGACCGCGCGGCGTTTCGCGCAGGAGCGGCTGGCGCCCACCGCGGCCGCGCGGGAGCAGGCCGGCCGCATCGAGCCGGAGATCGTGGCCGCCCTGGGCGAAATGGGCTTCCTGGGCGCGACCAACAGCAGCGATTGGGGCGGCAGTGAAATCCCCTATGAGACTTACGCACAGGTCGTCGAGGAGATCGCCGCCGGCGACGGGGCCGTCTCGACCCTGGTGAGCGTCCACAACGCCCCCACCTGCGAGATCCTGGAGAAGTTCGGCACCCCGGCTCAAAAGGAGCGTTGGCTCCGCCCGATGGCCAGCGGCCAGGCCGTGGCCAGCTTCGCGCTGACGGAAAGCAATGCCGGCTCGGACGCCTCCGGCGTGCGCACCAAGGCGGTCCGCACGAACAGCGGCTACGTCATCAACGGCAGCAAGCAGTTCATCAGCAACGCCAGTATCGGCCAGACCACCATTCTGTTCGCGGTGACCGACCCGGCCGCCGGCAAGAAGGGCATCTCCGCCTTCGTCGTCGCCAACGACAGCCCCGGCTTCTCCGTCGCCCGGGTCGAGCACAAGCTGGGACAGAAGGCGTCCGACAGCTGCGCGCTCAGCTTCGACGACCTGCAGGTCAACGACGACCAGCGCATCGGCGCCGAGGGCGAAGGCCTCAAGATCGCGCTCTCGACATTGGAGAGCGGCCGCATCGGCATCGCCGCGCAATCCATCGGCATGGCCCGCGCCGCGCTCGACTACGCGATCGCCTATGCCAAGGAACGCAAGCAGTTCGGCAAGCCGATCATCGAGCACCAGGCCGTCGCATTCCGCCTCGTCGACGCAAAGACGCAGCTCTCGGCGGCGCGCGAACTCACCCTGCGCGCAGCCCGGCTGAAAGACGCCGGCGAACCCGCGCTGGAGGCGGCGGCGATGGCCAAGCTGTTCGCCAGCGAAGCCGCCGAACGCATCTGCTCGGCCGCGATCCAAACCCTCGGCGGCTACGGCTATCTGTCCGACTATCCGGTCGAACGCATCTACCGCGACGTCCGCGTCTGCCAGATCTACGAAGGCACCAGCGACGTCCAACGCATCATCCTCAGCCGCATGCTGTAGGGCCAACTGCCCGTTCCTCTCCCCTCCCTTCCAGGGAGGGGCCGGGGGTGGGTTCGCAGATGCCCGGCATAAAGCGCCGCCGCGCCCTGCTCGCCACCCCGGCCTTCCTCGCCTGCCCCCGCGCCCCCGCCGCCGAAATGCCGCTGCGCCTGATCGAGGATTTCCCGATCGTCCCGGGCAGCCTGGCCGGCCGGCCCGTCAGTTGGCTGGTCGACACCGGCGCTCAGGGCATGCTGATCGTGCCCGCGTTGGCCGAGGCGCTCGGCCTGCCATTCAGCGGCATGACCCGCGTCTACGGCACCGGCGGCAGCACGCTCGCCCGCGTCGTCCACCTGCCGGGCCTACGCCTGGGCGGCGTCGCCATGCCAGACCAGGTTGCGCCCGTCATCCCCCTTCCCGGCACGCTCACCGCCGACCCGCCTTTGGCCGGCCTGCTCGGGGCCAGCCTGCTGTCGCTGTTCAACCTCGATTTCGACCTCCCGACCGGCCGCATAGCGCTCTGGTCCCAAGACTGCCCGGCCCCGCGCGGCCTCTCCGTGCCCATGGAGCTGTCGCCGGCCCGCGAGGTCCTCATTCCCGTGCGGGCGAACGGGCAGCCCCTCCTGGCCGTGCTCGACACCGGCAGCCGCGCAACGATCCTCTCGGTCGCGGCAGCCCGGCGCCTCCGGCTGGACGCCCCCGTCTCGGCCAACACCGCGGCCGGCGTCGACGGGGCACGGCTGCCTGTCGGCCACAGCCGCATGCAGCTCGCCTTGGGCGACGAGTCGCCCGTCGACACCCCCGTCAGCATCGCGCCGCTCCAACTCGATCGCGGCGACCTGCTGCTCGGCCTGGACCAGCTCGGGCGCCGCCGCTTCTGGATCGGCTACGCGGCCGGCGTCGTCGTGTTCGCTGCCCGCTGAGCCGCACCGCGCGCCATCGAGGCAAGCACGGCGCCTGCCGCCGCCGCCGGGTCAGGCGCACGGGTGATCGGCCGCCCCACAACCAGGTAATCGGCGCCCCGGGCGATGGCGGCCTCGGGCGTGGCGACCCGCTTCTGGTCGTCGCCGGCCGCACCCGGCATGCGGATCCCCGGTGTCGCAACCAGCAGCGGCGCCCCGGCCAACGCGCGCAGATGGTCCGGATCATCGGCCGCCGACGCGATCAGCCCATGCGCCCCGGCGTCTGCGGCCGCCCTGGCCCGGAGCGCCACCAAATCCGGCACCGCCATCCCGTATCCCATGGCGGCCAGCGACGCATCGTCCTGGCTGGTCAGAACCGTGATCGCAAACACGAGGAGGTCCGTCCCCCGCGCGCCTGCCGCTGCGGCCGCGATGATCTCAGGATCACCATGCACGGTCACGATCCTCGCCCCCCGCGCCGCAACCGCCGCCACCCCATGCCGGACCGTTTCCGGGATGTCGTACATCTTATAGTCGAGAAAGACCGCGTTCCCCGCCGCCACCAAGTCGTCGATCAGCCGATGCACCCCCGGGTCGAACAGCAGCCACATGCCGATCTTGTAAAAGCGGACGCTGCCACCCAAACGCTTCACCAGCGCCCGCGCCTCAACCACGTTCGCCACATCGAGCGCGACGATCAGGCCAGAGCCATCACTCACCCCGCCCAATCCACC
The DNA here is from genome assembly GCA_965213855.1 of Acetobacteraceae bacterium. GTDB lineage: Bacteria > Pseudomonadota > Alphaproteobacteria > Acetobacterales > Acetobacteraceae > JBBROS01. Next base: position 1,052,157 of record CBDCAA010000008.1, read on the forward strand.
CCCCGACCCAGCGTCACCCTCCCTGACCAGCCGAGCCTCACGCCGTCTCCCGGAACAGCTCCCGCCCGATCAGCATCCGTCGGATCTCGCTCGTCCCCGCCCCGATCTCGTACAGCTTCGCGTCCCGCAGCAGCCGCCCCGTCGGGTAGTCGTTCACATACCCGTTGCCGCCCAGCACCTGGATCGCCTCCAGCGCCATCCATGTCGCCTTCTCGGCCGCATACAGGATGGCCCCTGCCGCATCCTTACGCGTCGTCTCGCCCCGGTCGCACGCCTTCGCCACCGCATACACATACGCCCGCGCCGCATTCATCGTCGTGTACATGTCGGCGATCTTCCCCTGCATCAGCTGGAACTCGCCGATCGCCTGCCCAAACTGCTTGCGCTCGTGGATGTAGGGCAGCACGACGTCCATGCACGCCTGCATGATCCCCAGCGGCCCGGCCGCCAGCACCGCGCGCTCGTAATCCAGCCCGCTCATCAGCACGTTCACCCCGCGCCCCACGCCCCCGAGCACGTTCTCCTCCGGCACCTCGCAATCCTCGAACACCAGCTCCCCGGTGTTCGACCCGCGCATCCCCAGCTTGTCGAGCTTCTGCGCGCAGCGGAACCCGGCAAACTCGCGCTCGATCAGGAACGCCGTGATGCCCCGCGGCCCCGCCTCCGGGTCGGTCTTGGCATACACCACCAGCGTGTCCGCCTCGGGCCCGTTCGTGATCCACATCTTGGTCCCGTTCAGCACGTAACGCCCGCCCCGCCGGTCCGCCCGCAGCCGCATCGACACCACGTCCGACCCGGCGCCCGGCTCGCTCATCGCCAGCGCGCCCACATGCTCGCCGCTGACCAGCTTGCCCAGATACCGCCGCTTCTGCTCCTCGTTGCCGTTCTTGCGGATCTGGTTCACGCACAGATTGCTATGCGCCCCATAGCTCAGGCCGACGCTGGCCGATGCGCGGCTGATCTCCTCCATCGCGACGCAGTGCTCGAGGTAGCCCATCCCCGCGCCGCCCCACTCCTCCTCGACCGTCACGCCGAGCACGCCCAGGTCGCCCATCTTGCGCCACAGGTCGGCCGGAAAATCATTGCTGCGGTCGATCTCGGCCGCCCGCGGCGCGATCTCGTCGGCCGCGAACGCCTCGACACTCGAGCGCAGCATGTCCGCGCTCTCGCCAAGGTCGAAGTTCAGCGCCGGGGGACGGTTCAGCAGGCTTGCGGACACGGGGCGTTTCCTTTTGTCTCTGACCCATAATAGGGGCGGGGGCGACGGATGACGAGCGCGCCGAGTTATGTGCATGGCGCAACCAGCCGGCCGCTGCTGGGCGAGACGCTCGGCCAGAACCTGGACCGGACGGCGGCCCGCGTGCCGGACACGCTGGCGCTGGTGGTGCCCCGCCAGGACATCCGCTGGACCTATGCCGAGCTGGTCCGCCGCGCCGACGCCTTCGCCGCCGGCCTGCTCGCCCTCGGCCTCCACCGCGGCGACCGCGTCGGCATCTGGTCCCTCAACAATGCCGAATGGGTCGTCGCCCAGTTCGCCACCGCCAAGGCCGGCATCATCCTCGTCAACATCAACCCGGCCTACCGCCTGACGGAGCTGGAATTCGCGCTCAACATGGTCGGTTGCCGCGCGCTGATCACCGCGACCCGGTTCAAGACCAGCGACTACATCGGCATGCTGCAGGAGCTCGTTCCCGAACTGCCCGCAAGCCGGCCCGGCGCGCTGTCCTCCGCCCGCATTCCCTCGCTGGAGATCGTCATCCAGATCGGCGGCCACGCGCCGGGCACGATCGCCTTCGAGGACGTCGCGGGCCGCGCCGGGCCGGAGGACGTCGCCGCCCTGGCCGCGCTGCAGCCGCTGCTGCAGTTCGACGACCCGATCAACATCCAGTTCACGTCCGGCACCACCGGAGCGCCGAAGGGCGCCACCCTCACCCATCACAACATCCTCAACAACGGCCTCTTTATCGGCGACGCCATGCACCTCACCGAGGTCGACCGCCTCTGCATCCCCGTCCCGCTCTACCACTGCTTCGGCATGGTGCTCGGCAATCTTGCCTGCACCACCCACGGTGCGACGATGGTCTATCCCGGTGAGGGGTTCGACCCCGTCGCGGTGCTCGACACGGTTGCGGCCGAGCGCTGCACCGGGCTGCACGGCGTGCCGACGATGTTCATCGCGATGCTGGACCATCCGGAGTTCGGCCGGTTCGACCTCACGTCGCTGCGGACCGGGATCATGGCAGGCTCGCCCTGTCCCATCGAGGTCATGCGCCGAGCAGTCGAGCGCATGCACCTGGACGAGATCACGATCTGCTACGGCATGACGGAGACGAGCCCGGTCAGCTTCCAGAGCGCGGTGACGGACCCGCTGGAGCGGCGGGTGAGCACGGTGGGGCGCATCCACCCGCATCTGGAGGTGAAGATCGTGGACGCGGACGGGCGCATCGTGCCGCGCGGCGTCGCTGGCGAGCTGTGCACGCGCGGCTACAGCGTGATGCTCGGCTATTGGAATGACCCGGCACGGACAACGGGGGTGATCGACGCGGCGCGGTGGATGCATACCGGGGACCTCGCAACGATCGACGGCGAGGGGTTCTGTAACATCGTCGGCCGGATCAAGGACGTGGTGATCCGCGGCGGCGAGAACGTCTATCCGCGTGAGGTCGAGGAGTATCTATACACCCATCCCTCCATACAGGACGTTCAGGTGTTCGGCGTGCCGGACGCGCGCTACGGCGAAGAGCTGTGCGCCTGGGTCAAGCTGCGGGACGGCGAGGCGCTCACCGAGCAGGACGTGCAACGCTACTGCCGCGGCAAGATCGCCCACCAGAAAATCCCCCGCTACGTCCGCTTCGTCGACGCGTTTCCCATGACCGTGACGGGCAAGATGCAGAAATTCATCATGCGCCGCGCGATGCAGGACGAGCTGGGACTACACGACGCCCAGACGGCTTAGGGTCGCGTGACCGCTTTCCAACACCGGGCGGCGGCCTGGAGCCGGCACTCCGCTTCGCCCGTCGCTGCAAGGGAGGGGCCGGGGGTGGGTTCGCGGCCACGAAAGCCCCGCATCGAACCCTTGATTGCGCGCCGGCAGGGGCGATAATCCTCAGTCATGCAGGCCTTCACGCGCAGCATACCCGAGGGTGACACGCACGAGCGGGACGTGTGCGCGCAGTGCGGCTTCGTCGCCTACGAAAATCCGAAGATCGTGACCGGGGCGGTGGTGGCGTATGGCCGCCAGGTCTTGCTGTGCCGCCGCGCGATCGAGCCGCGGCAAGGGTTCTGGACGCTGCCGGCCGGCTATCTCGAGCTGATGGAGACGGTCGAGGAAGGCGCCCAGCGCGAGGCATGGGAGGAAGCCGAGGCCCGCATCGTGCTCGACGGCGTGCTGGCGATCTACAGCATCAGCCGCATCGGCCAGGTCCAGATCATCTTCCGTGCCCGGTTCGCCGACGCCGGGCCGCCCCGGTTCGCCGCCGGGCCGGAGAGCCTGGAGGTCGGCCTGTTCGAGTGGGAGCAAATCCCGTGGGAGGAGCTCGCTTTCCCGACCGTCCAGTGGGCGCTGCGGGCCTGGCACGCGTCGGGCGACAGCCCGCTCGGCGCGCCCGACACCAACCCGGCCGGGGACCTGCGCGGGACGGAGAGGCTGCCGGAGCGGGTCCGATGACCCGGTCCTTGTCCGGTGGCCGGCGGCGGCTGGCTGTGGTGCTGGCGGCGGCGCCATGGCTGCTGGCGGCGGCACAGGATCGCGAGCTGAACCTGCAAGTGCCGGCCACGCGATCCGGCCTCCCGGCACCGGCCCCGCCCATCGCGGGGCCGCCGCCGCGCTTCCAGCCAGCGCCCTTGCCGAACCGTGACGCCGAGATCGCCCCCCCGCGGGCCAGCACCGGCACGACCATGGCGCCGACCTTGTTCACCCGGCCGAACGAATACCACGGCGACGGGTTCAGCAAGGGATCGACCTCACAAAGCGAGCAGGAGAAGCGGGTTCGCCCCGGGGCCGGGTTCAGCCTGCACATGCCGCTGACGCCGAACTGACCGGCGTTGCTTGGCGGCGCACAACGCATGCGGCGTTAACCAGGTCTCAACCAGTCTCGATCTAGGCTCCGCGACCGTCGGAGCCTGGGCAATGGGGCAGGAGCAAGGACAGCGGCCGCCGGGCCTCGACCCGATCGCACTGACGCTCGCGTTATGGCTGGGCCTTGTCGCCGGCGTGTCCGGCCTCGACCGTCTGCGGAAGGAAGCCTCGGCGCAGGCCGCCCTGCGCCCACCCGCTGCAATCCCTGCGATCGAGGGCGGGAAAGCGCCGGGCGATCGCACGAATGCCTCTGCCGGCCAGTAGCCAGATCATTGAGTGCTCCAACCCGCCCCGGTGTCGTGCGCCCGCCCCTCCTCGGCCAGCTTCCCGAGATGGGCGACGACGTTGCGCTCTGCCGCCCGCCGCAGCGCCGGGTCGAGCTTGCGGTAGAGCAGATCGACGATCGCCGTCGCGGATTGCGGCGCGCTGCCCAGGGTCGAGGCGATCGCCGCTTCCCGGGCCCGGCGATGCTCGAGCAAAGCGGCCACGTGGCCTCCCGGCTCCGGGATCGGCGGCCCGTGCCCCGGGAAGTACACCGCATCGTCCCGCGCCAACATGCGCGCCAGGCTGGCGAAGTAGTCCCCCATGCTCCCGCCAGGCGGCCCGACGACGCTGGTCGACCAGCCCATCACGTGGTCCGCGCTGAACACCACGCCGCCGGGTCCTGCGAAACACACATGGTCCGACGCATGGCCCGGCGTATGCAGCGCTCGCCATCCGAACGCGTCGTCGCCGTCCTGCAACGGTACGTCCGGGGCGAAACTGGGGACCGCCGAGGCGTGCCAGGCAACGACCGGCGCTCCCGTCTCCCGCCGCAGCGCGGCCGTCGCGCCCAGGTGGTCGTGGTGCGTGTGGCTCAGCAGGATGCCGATGACCGGCCCGTCCGCGGCCGCAAGGACGGCGGCCACATGGGCCGCGTCGTCCGGCCCCGGGTCGAGCACGAGCAGCCCAGGTCCTGCGCCCGTGAGGCTGCCATCGATGAGGTAAGTGTTCGTCCCCCAATACGTCATCGGCCCCGGGTTGTTCGCGACGATCCGGCGGATGCCAGGCGACACCGCGTGCGGCTCGCCCCGCGCCGGCTCGGGCTCGGACAGGAACGCCATCACGACGCCTCCGCCTCCATGCACACGGCGCCGGACGGATCGAGCGACCGCAGCCGCCAACCCGGCGCGTCCCGCCAGGCCTCTAAGCGCAGCGCCACGCCGTGGAAGGCGGGGCGGCGGCCGCGGAAGGTGAAGCGGGCGATCGGCTCGGCGGCCAGCAGACCGGCGAGCCACGTCGCCTGCAACGGCCCGTGCACCACCAGGCCGGGATAGCCCTCGATGTCGCGGACGTAGTCCATGTCGTAGTGGATCCGATGGCCGTTCCCGGTCAGCGCGGAATAGCGGAACAGCAGGACCGGGTCGGGGACCACCTCGGCCTGCAGCGCACCGGCCGGCGCCGCGGGGGCGGGCGGCGCTGGCTTGACCGCCGCCCCGTCCGCGCCGCGATAAACAACGTCCTGCTGCTCCTCGATGGCAAGACCCGCCGGGCCTTCGACCGTTTGCCCGACGGTGACGAACACCAGCCGGCCGCTGCCGCCCTGCTTTTCGACGACGTCAAGGATGGTGCTCGTCCGCCGAACCCGATCCCCCGCGTGCAGGGCAGCATGGAAACTGACCCGCCCGCCGGCCCACATGCGCCGCGGCAGGTCGTGCACCGGCGGCAGGAACCCGCCCCGCCGCGGATGCCCGTCCGGCCCAATTCCCTCCGCCGCGACCCAGTCCTGGAACAGCATCCAGTGCCACAGCGGCGGCAACGTCGCAGGCTCCCTCACTCCGAGCGTTGCCGCGAGCCCCCGCAGCAGCCGCGGCGAGACCTCGTCATGCTGCGTCTGGCAGCGTCCGATCACGTCCTGATACATCGGCGTCGACTCAGCCCTGCGGCGACGCGGGCGCGTCGGGCGCCGGCCGGGGCGCCGGCCGCGGCCGGGCCGCACGAGCGGCCGGCCCGGCCAGCAATCGCAGGTCCACCGCGTTGCCCATCGCCGAGTAGCCGGCGCGGTTGGGATGCAGCCCGTCGCCCGGGCCGCCGATCGTGCTGTTCGGCACGTACTCCGCCCGCATCCCGCCCGTTGCCGGATCCACCGTCGCCGCATCGAAGTCGACCACGCCATCGAACAGGCCCTTGCTGTCGCGGATGAACGCGTTCAGCGCGCGCCGCTTCTGCTCGACATCCGGCGGCATGTGGGCCGCGCTGGTCGTGCCGACGATGCTTGTCAACGTCCCGCCGATCACCCGCACACCGGGCAGTTTGGCCCGCAGCTTCGCAACCCCCTCGCGGTAGCCGGCGACAACCTGGTCCACGGTCGCGTTGCCGTTCGTGCTGAGGTCGTTGATCCCCTCCATCCAGATCACGTGCGTTACACCGGACAGCCCCAGCACGTCGCGGTCCATGCGCGACAGCGCGCTCGGCCCGCCAGGCGTCGGCTTGGCGGGGCTGTACTCCGCCGGACCGGTCACCTGGTTGCCGCCGATCCCGGCATTGACGACGGCGATATGGTCGCCCGCAGCCCGCAGCCGCCGTGCCAGCACGTCTGGCCAACGATCGTCGCCGTTCAAAGTCGAGTTCGTGCCGTCGGTGATGCTGTCGCCGAAGCATACGACCAGCCGTGTGTCGGGCGGCGCCATCGCATCGAGCGCGTCGACGAAGAACCAGCTCGTCGTGCTGTTCGGTAGCGCGCTCTCGTCTTCCAGTTCGCCCAACGCACCGGCGTCGGGCGCCGTGACATAGCTCGTCTGCAGCCCCTTCGCATGCCACGTCATCGGCCCGGTCTCCCCGGGCACGTGGAAGCTGACGGCGAGCTTGCGGCCGATCAGCTCGGGCGCGGCTCCGTTCGCGACGAAACCGAGCGACACCGAATCCGACCAGGCCTGGGCCCCGGGCGCGATCGTGACGGCCTTCTTGCCGCCGAACAGGACCGGCCGGTTCGAGCCCGGCATCAGCGCCGCCCCACTCATCTGCAGCCCGAGGAACGCGCCGTCGACCAAGAGCGGCTTCGTCCCATAGGCGTTGCTGAACCGCACCCGCATCTGCCGCGCCCACAATTCGGGCTTCAGGACCATCCGGAAGGTCTGGTCCCGGGCGCCTGCCTCCGGCGCCGGGAACGCGAACCGCAGGTCGGGCTGAGCCGTCGGGTTGCCGACGGGATAGGGGCCCTGCACCGAAGCCGCCCAACTCGTGACCCATTTCTCGGCGAAGGCGGGCGTCGTGCACATCATCAACAGGGCCAGCAAAAGGGTCGTGCGCATGCGGCGGCTCCGGTCAGGCGAACTGCGTGCCGCCAGGCACGGGGGGACGCGGCTGGAGCGCCGGACGTGCTGCGATGCCCGTGATCTCGACCCGCCAGCCGGGGTTGGCGAGCCGCGCCTGCACCGTCATCCGGGCCGGCTTGTGGGCCGGATCCAACCACACGTCCCAGGCCCGGTTCATGGCATCGAAGTCCCGCATGTCAGCCAGGATGATCTGCACCGACAGGAGGTGCCGCTTGTCTGTTCCGGCCTGCTCGAGCAGGGCGTCGATCTGGCGCAGCACGTCGGCCGTCTGTCCCTCGGCGTCCAGGTGTGTGTCTTCGGCGACCTGACCGGCCAAGTACACGGTGCCCGCATGGACGACGGCACCGGACAGCCGAGCTTCCGGGGCAAGGCGTTCGATCATGGGGTGATCTCCATCAGCAGGTCGGCAGTCGCGCGGGGGGCCGTCACCATGCAATCGTGGCCGGACGCGATCTCCCGCCAGGACCAGCCGGGCTGCGCGCGCGCCCGCTGTCGCGCCCAGCCGAGCGGCGCGTAATTCGGCGCCGTGCAGTGCACGTAGGTGGCCGGCCGCCCGTTCGACGGGCCGCCGGGCAGGCTCAGAGCCGAGGTGAGCGTGCCGAACGGGTGCGGCGTCAGGCGGCGGCGCACCCAGTCGGCCACGGGCCCGTCGGGCACGCCAAAGAACGACGGCTCGGCGGGCGGTAGGCTGAGGCCGCCTGTGGCGGCGGCGAGCGTCCGCCGGTCCGCCGCGACCGCCGGATCGGACTGATCGAGCGGTGAGACGCCATCCGCCGGCACGACGCCGTCGAGATAGATCAGATGGCGCACCAAGTCCGGCCGGCGGGCGACGGCGCCGCTGATGGCGTTGCCGCCGAAGCTGTGACCGACCAGGACGGCGTCGCGCAACTCCTCGCTGATCAGGACGGCGAGCAGGTCGTCGACGAACGTGTCCAGCGTGATCCCGGCATGCAGCAGGTGCGCCCGGTCGCCGAGGCCCGTCTGCGTCGGCGTGAACACCGTGTGCCCGGCAGCCCGCAACAGCGGCGCGGTGTCACGCCAGCACCATCCGCCGTGGAACATGCCGTGCAGCAGCACGAAGGTACTCATCGGCAGCCAGCGCCGGGGCCGGCTCGTCTGTCCGTTGAGGGCTTGGGCGCCGCATGCCCGGTCACGGTACGGGGTGGTCCATTACACGACCTTAGCCTGTCAGGTGCGGCCTGCGAAGCCAGCGCGAACGCAGGCTCTCCTCGGGTCCGGCGATCAGGCTTCCGGTCCACAATGACCCCGCTGCCAGCACGATCGCCGGTCCAGCCGGTAGATCGAGCCAGTAGGCCGCGAGCAGGCCGCCCAGCGACGCCATCAAGGCCAACGCGACCGATGCCCGTACCTGACCCGCCAGATCTTGCGACCAGTGCCGCGCCGCCACCGCGGGCAGCATCATCAGCCCGACCGACATCAGCGTGCCGAGTGCTGCAAATCCGCCGACCACGCACAGCACGACAAGCGCCAAGAACGCCAGGTGCCACCACCCGCCATGCCGCTGGCTTTCCGCATCGAAGCTGTCCAGCACCAGCGGACGCCAAATCAGTGCGAGCCCCGGCAGCGCGATGGTCGCCACCCCGGCCATGAGCAGCAGCGCACCATTGTCGATCGCGAGCACGCTGCCAAACAGCAGGTTCTGCAGGTCGATGCCATGGCTCTGCGACACGATCACGACACCCAGGGCGAGCGCGACCAGGTAGACGCCCGCGAGCTGGCTGTCCTCCTTGCCGCTGGTGGCGCGCGCCAGGCCACCCGCAAGCAGCGCCACGGCGAGCCCGGCGAGGAACCCGCCCAGTCCCATGGCCCAGAGCGACAGCCCGCCGGCGATCGCGCCGACCGCGATGCCCGGCAGGATCCCGTGCTGCAGCACATCGCTCATCAGGCTCATGCGCCGCAGCACGAGGACAACGCCCAGCGGCGGGCCGGCAAGAGACAGGGCGATGCAGCCGGCCAGGGCGCGCCGCATGAACCCGAGCGCGAACGGCTCGAGCAGGAGGTTCACGCTGCCGCCGCGCAAGGCGCCGCGCCGTCGACCCAGGCCTCCGCCGCCAGCCGGGCCTGCATCAGCGCCGCCGGCCGCAGCACGTCATGGGTGGGGCCCCACCCGACCGCCTGCCGGGCCAGGAGCAACGTCTGCGGGAAATGGGTGCGGACGAGGTCGAGGTCATGCAGCACCGCGATGACGGTGCGGCCCGCCTTGTGCCAGGCGTGCAGCACCGCCAAGAGATCGGCCTCGGTCCGTGCGTCAACGGCGTTGAACGGTTCATCCAGCAGCAGGACGGGCGCGTCTTGCACCATCAGCCGCGCGAACAGCACGCGCTGGAACTGGCCGGCCGAGAGCGTGCCCACCGGCCGCCGCTCAAACCCTGCAAGACCGACGGTCGCGAGCGCCGCTTCGGCCCGGGCCGGGTCAATCGGGCGGAACGGGCCGGCTACACCGGCGCCCCCAAGTGCGACGACCTCCAGGCAGCGGAGCGGGAAGCTGCGGTCCAGAGCGGACCCTTGCGGCAGCATCGCGACAGCGGCAGCGCCGTCGATCCGGCCGCCGGCGAGCGGATGCAGCCCGGCGATCGCGCGCAGCAGCGTCGTCTTGCCGGCGCCGTTCGGTCCCACGACGGCCGTCAGGCTGCCGGGCGCGAACTGGCCGCTCAGATGGTGCACGGCCGGGTGACGGGCGTGGGTCACGGTCACGTCGTGCAGGCCCAGCCCGGTCATTGCAGCGCCCAGGCCACGGCGAGCCAGACCACAGCGCAGAGCGCGATGGCGAGCGCCAATCGCGGCAGGACGCCTGAGACCGGGGAGAGTGGGTCTGTCATTTGGAACTCTATAACATAGCGCCACCGCGCGCGCGACCGCTCGCCCCCGGTATCCTGCAAGCCGGCTGGGTGGCTTCCGGCAGGCGCAGGGCCGGGCTAAGGGGTGGCCCATGTTGCACGACCCTGAGGCCGATCTTCGCCGCGACCTGTTCCGGCACAAGGCGTTCGCCACCGGGCTCCTGGCCGGAATGGCGGTGCTGGTCGGGGTGGGCTTCGCCATTCCCGCGGGGTTCTGGGCCAACCTCCTGGAAGCGAGCGCCAAGGCCGGGTTCGTGGGTGGCATCGCTGATTGGTTCGCGGTTACGGCGCTGTTTCGACATCCGCTGGGCCTGCCGATCCCACATACGGCGATCATCCCGACGCAAAAGGCGCGGCTGGGCCGCGCGCTCGGCCGGTTCGTGGCCGGACACGTGATCACGCCCGGCGAGATCAGCCGCGTCCTCGGCCAACTGGACGTCTCGGCCATCCTGGCCCGCTTCTTCCTGGACAGGTCGGCTGCCCGCCCCGCCGCCGTCGCATTGACGGAGATGCTGCCTCGGGTGCTCGCGACGGTCGAGGATGGCCGCGCCCGGCGCACCCTGGCCCGGCTCTCGCCGCGGCTGCTCGGCGGCCCGGGCGCCGGCGCCGTGGTCGCCCGCGCGCTGCGAACCCTGGTCGATGGCGGCCAGCACGAGGCCATGTTGTTCTTCCTGCTCGCCGAATTCCGCAAGGCCGTCGACGCGAGGCAGGACGCGCTGCACCAGTTCATCCAGGACAAGGTGCGTGCGCAAGGCGGCAAGCTCGTCGGCTGGATGCTCGGCGCGCAGGTCGCCGATCGGGTGCTGGGCGTGCTGCGGACCGAGCTGGACCGGGTCGGCGCCGACGGCCACAGCGTCCGCGACGCATTCGACGTCTGGGTGCGGCAGGAGCTCGACCGCATGGAGACCGACCCGGCCCGCGCCGCCGAGGTTGGACGGGCGATCCGGCGGGTGGTGGCGCATGAAACCGTGCAGGCCTGGCTGTGGGACGTCTGGGCCCGGATGCGCCTGGCGCTCGAGGCCGATGCGGCCCGGCCGAACGGCCGCACGCTCGCCGTGGTCGAGGGCGCGCTGGCGAATTTGGGCGGTTTCCTCGCCGAAGACGAGGGCGCACGGCTTCGCCTGCAGCAGGCCGCCGAGGGCATCGTCGCAACCCTGTTGCCGAGCGCGCAGGCCCAGCTTTCGGACTTCATCGCCAGCGTCGTCGCCAGCTGGGATGCCGAAACCATCACCGACAAGCTTGAGCTCCGGGTCGGCAAGGACCTGCAATTCGTCCGCGTGAATGGAACCCTTGTCGGGTTCCTGGTCGGAGGCGGGCTGTTCCTGCTGCTCCGTGCACTCTCCCCCGCAACCATGCCCTGACCGGGGGCTGCACGGCACCCAGTCACCAAACCAGTTACCAAATCAGTCACCAGACCACGCCTGCCCGGGCCCGCTCCGTCCGGTCCGGTGCAGGCAGCGCCGTCTGCCAGCCCTGGACCGTCATGTAGCGCGGCGCCAGGAAGCGATACGTTTCGTCGATCACGCGCCAGACCTTCTCCGGCTCTTTGGCCATCGTCGCCGGAAGCGCGTCCCACGCCGTCAACGTCGGCTCCCACCCCAGCAGGATCGTGTAGAGCCGGTCACGATGCGGACGCAGGAAGCTTCGCTGCTGGTCGAGGTTGCGAAGCGCCGGCAAGATCTCGCTCGTCTGCGCGTCCACCTCGTCGAACTGCGCCGTGAGTTCGGCGGCCGCGGTGCTGGCCAGCCGGAGCACCTGGAAAAGCGTCTCTCGTCGCCCCGGGGCAAGTGCGCCGAAGTCCTGGTTCGCCTGCGTGAGCCGCTTGACCACCGCGCGCGCCCGCTCGAGCAGCCTCTCGCGCAGCGCCTCGATGAATGCGAGCTCGTTGGCGAGTTGCTCGACAAGCGTCGAGACAGCGGAAGGCCCGCCCTCCAGACGCAGTGCCGCTGCCGCCTCCCGCAACGCCTCCTGTATGCGGGGGCGGATGGACGGGTCGTCCATCGACTCGATCAGCAGCTGCCCGGTCATGCCGGCCTCGACCATGTCGGTCGCACCGTTGATCCAGTGGATCAGTTGGAGCTGGAGCTTCGCCGTCACGGAGCGGAAGTGATACGCGGCCGGCGCCCAACTCGCCTCGCCGGTCAGGACCTCGGTCGGCAGCGTGTCGCCCAACGCAAGCTGGGGAACAAAGCGCAGGCCTTGCTCGATCAAGCGCAGCATCCGGCCGTCCGCGCCGTCTGCCTGGATGCCGAACAGGGTCGCAACGGCCCGCAACGGCACGATCACGTCGCTGCCATCCATCTGCAGGGCGAGTGCAGCGACCTTGTCGTCCTTCGTCAGTCGGAACACGCCGCGGCCGAGCGCGGCGAAGCCGGGATGGTCGAAGCTGACATGCGTCGGTATCGCGTCCATGCCCCATCTTGGGCCGAACGTCTTGCCGAGTGGTTAATACCCGGCTGCGCCGCATCGAAATGTTCCATTCATCATTTGCTGTGATGCTGACCACCGGAGGTGCCGGATGGCGGTTGACGAGATCGACGAGGATGACGCTGGTTGGGGGCTCGGCGCCGCGGCGGCACAGCCCGCGCGCGTCTTGAGCCAAGCCGAGATCGACAGCCTCCTCGGTGATGCCGACGGCCCGGCCGATGCCGGCGAGCAGACAGGGATCCAGCGCATCGTCGACTCGGGCCTGGTCTCCTACGAACGCCTGCCGATGCTTGAAATCGTGTTCGATCGACTGGTGCGTAGCCTGTCGAGCAGCTTGCGGAACTTCACCAGCGACAACGTGGAAGTGGAGATCGACAACATCCAGTCTCTTCGCTTTGGAAACTACCTGAACAGCTTGCCCCTCCCGGCCATGCTGGCGGTGTTCAAAGCCGAAGAATGGGACAATTACGGCCTCCTCGTCATCGACAGCGCGCTCATCTACTCCATCGTCGACGTGCTGCTCGGCGGCCGGCAGGGCTCGGCGATCATGCGGATCGAAGGCCGGCCCTACACCACCATCGAGCGTACGCTAATCGAGCGGCTGATTACCGTATTCCTGGCCGAGCTGAGCGCGAGCTTCGAGCCGCTCACGCCGGTCACGTTCCGGTTCGAGCGGCTGGAGGTCAACCCACGCTTCGCCACGATCTCGCGCCTTTCGAACGCGGCCGTCCTCACCCGCCTTCGGGTCGACATGGAAGATCGCGGCGGCCGGCTGGAACTGCTGCTGCCATACGCCACGCTGGAGCCGGTCCGCGAGCTTCTGCTGCAACAGTTCATGGGCGAGCGGTTCGGCCGGGACCGGATTTGGGAGACGCACCTTGCCGAGGAGCTGTGGGAAACCGAGGTCACGCTGGAGGCCGTGCTGGACGAGCAGACGATGCCCTTGTCCGAGGTCATGCGGCTCGAAGTGGGCAGCCGGATCCTGCTCGGTGCGGGGCTGGGAGCGTCGGTCCAACTGCGCTGCGGCACGGTGCCGCTGTTCGATGCCCGGGTCGGCCGCAAGCAAAGCCGCGTCGCGGTCTGCATCGAGGCGGAAGCCCGGCGCACGGCATCGGACGCACGCTGAGGATATCTTAACACCTCGCCCGGTAACCTGCCGCTGCAGCCCGAAGGACATTGCGCATGGACGACCTGCTGTCGGAGTTCCTCACCGAAGCAACGGAAAGCCTGGCCGGCCTCGATGAGGCGCTGCTCACGCTGGAGCGGTCGCCGGATGACGCAGCGACCGTCGGGCTGATCTTCCGCCTCGTGCACACGATCAAAGGAACGTGCGGCTTCCTTGGCCTACCCCGCCTGGAGCGGGTTGCCCACTCGGCCGAGAACGTGTTGGGGCTGCTGCGGGAGGGCGGACTCGTCGCGACCCCAGCACTCATCACCTCCGTCCTCCGCGCGATCGACGTGATGAAGGAGATCGTCGGCGCACTGGCCCGCACCGGCCAGGAGCCCGCCGGCGACGACATCGCCGTCATCTCGGCGCTGGATGCGATCTACGCGAACGAGCCGCCGGACCTGGCCGACCCTGTCGCACCGGCTGCCGATGCCCCGCATTCGCCGGGGCTCCCTTCGGAGGATGCAATGCCGGCGCCCCAGCCCGCGCGCCCCGCGGCCGAGGCAGGCGCCGCCGATGGCGGCCTCGGCCAGCAGACGATCCGGGTCAATGTCGGCGTTCTCGAAAACCTCATGACGCTCGTGAGCGAACTCGTCCTGACGCGCAACCAACTCCTGCAGATCAGCCGCGCCGCAAAGGAAAGCTCCTTCGCGACACCGGTCCAGCGGTTGTCGCAGATCACGAGCGACCTGCAGGAGGGCGTCATGAAGACGCGCATGCAGCCGATCGGCTCAGCCTGGAGCAAGCTGCCACGCCTGGTGCGCGACCTGTCCCAGGAACTCGGCAAGCCGATGGAACTGCGCATGGTCGGCGCCGAAACCGAGATCGATCGGCAGGTGCTCGAACTCGTGCGCGACCCACTGACCCACATGGTCCGCAACAGCGCCGACCACGGGCTCGAGATGGGGCAGGAGCGCCGGGCGGCCGGCAAGCCGGAGACGGGCACGATCAGCCTGACGGCCTACCACGAAGGCGGCCACATCACCGTCGAGATCGCCGATGACGGCCGCGGGCTACCGCTCGACCGTATCCGCCAGAAGATCCTTCTCAAAGGCCTCGCGACCGATGCCGAGCTCGCAGCGATGAGCGATGCCGCGGTCCAGCGGTTCATATTCCATGCCGGCTTCTCGACCGCTGCCCAGGTCACCTCGGTGTCGGGTCGCGGCGTCGGCATGGACGTCGTCAAGACCAATATCGAGCGGATCGGCGGCACGATCGAGCTGCACAGCCGCCCGGGCCAAGGCACCACCTTCGTCATCAAGATCCCGCTCACCCTGGCGATCGTCTCCGCCCTGATCGTCGAGAGTGCGAGCGAGCGGTTCGCCATCGCCCAGAGCAGCGTCGCCGAACTGGTCCACGCCCGACACACGACACTCGGCACGGCCTCCGCAGACCCGGCGCAGATCGTGATCGAGACGATCGACGGTACGGCGGTCCTGCGCCTGCGCGACCGGCTGCTGCCCTTGGTGACCCTTACCGAACTGCTGCAGCTCGAACCCACGAAGTCCACCGGCTCGGGCGGCACCGGGGCCTACGTCGTCGTGCTTTCAGTCGGGTCCGGCCAGTTCGGCATCATCGTCGACCGCGTGTTCGACACCGAGGAGATCGTGGTCAAGCCAGTCGCGCCCGTCCTGCGCGACATCCCGCTGTTCAGTGGCAACACCGTCCTGGGTGACGGTGCGGTCATCATGATCCTCGACCCGAACGGGATCGCCCGGGCCGTCAATATCGTGTCGGGCGGGGCCACGCGAGGGGTGATGGAGCCGAAGCACGCCGGCACCAAGAGCGAGGACGAGACCGCCATCCTGATCTTCCGTGCCGGCTCCGCGTCGCCAAAGGCGGTCCCGCTCGGGCTGGTGGCCCGGCTGGAACAGATCGCTGCCGCCAAAATCGAGGCGGCGGCAGGCCGCGTCGTCACCCAGTATTGCGGCAAGTTGATGCCGTTGGTGCCATTCTCGGACACCTTTTCCGTCTCGGCCCGGGCCGAGCATCCGGTGCTGGTGTTCACAGAGGGCGAGCGGAGCGTCGGTCTGGTCGTCGATGAGATCGTCGACGTCGTTCACGACCGGCTGCATGTCGAGATGGGAGAGGGCGGCGTCGGCCTACTCGGCACGGCCGTCGTCGCAGGTGCCGCGACCGAGGTGGTGGACACCGCTTATTGGCTCTCGCAAGCCGGCCGGGACTGGTTCCAGCCGAACCGCCGCGGCAACGACGGCGCCGGCCGCTTGCTGGTCGTCGAGGACAGCGCGTTCTTCCGCAACATGCTCATCCCCGCCCTTTCCTCGGCCGGCTATCACGTGACCGCCGTCAACGACGCCGAGGAGGCGCTCAGCCTTCGGGACGGCGGCGCGTCCTTCGATGCGATCGTGTCCGACATCGAGATGCCGGGCATGGACGGCTTGGCATTCGTACGCATGGCCCGCTCGGGCGGATCCTGGACCAAACTGCCGATCATTGCCCTGAGTGGCCGCGCCACCGCGTCGGACATCGAGGTCGGGCTCCAGGCGGGGTTCAGTCACTACATGGCCAAGTTCGACCGTGAAGCCTTGCTCGATCGGCTGCAACGCTGCCTCCAACCTCACGTCAAGCAGGCGGCCTAGATGAAGACCAGCGCTCCGGCCCAACTCGAAACCCGTTCGCCGACCGCTCCCTTCACGGGCAAGCCTCCAGCCGGCGGGTCCGCGTCCGAAACAGTCCCGTCGATCGACCTCATCGTCAGCCTGCAAGTCGGTGGACAGCTCTGCGGCTTGCCGGTCCATGCGGTCCGGGACGTGCTTGGGCCACAGACGATCACCCGGGTCCCGCTGGCGTCGCCCGAGATTGCCGGAAACCTGAACCTACGCGGCCGGATCGTGACCACGATCGACCTGCGCAAGCGTCTCGGTGTCGACATCCCCGCCGCGGCAGGGCCCGCGATGTCCGTTGTCACGGAGCACGGGCCAGAGCTCTATGCTCTCCTGGTCGATCGCGTGCTGGAGGTCGTGAACGTCGCCGATCGTCGGCTCGCGCCGCTGCCACCGACGCTTGCGGCCGGATGGTCGCGGTTTGGGGTCGGAGTGTATCAGCTCCCCGCGGGCCTGTTGCTGATGCTGGATGTATCGAGGCTGCTCGCGATCATGCCGCGGGCAGCCTGATGAGTGCTCCTGCCGCGACACGTCTCGCGCCGTCGCCTGGCATTGTGCATCCGGTCCGGGTGATGATCTGCGACGACAGCGCCGTCATCCGGTCGATCCTCGCGCGCGTGCTCGCATCCGATGACGCGATCCAGATCGTCGCCCGTGCTGCCAACGGCGAGGAGGCGTTGGCGCAGGTCCAGCGCCGGCCGGACCTCGCCGACGTCCTCGTCCTCGATATCGAGATGCCGAAGATGGATGGGTTGACGGCGCTTCCGCTTTTGCTCAAGGCAGCGCCTCACCTGCGCATCATCATCGCGTCGACGCTCACGACTCGGGGCGCCGCCACCACGCTCGAGGCGCTCCGGCTGGGTGCCGTCGACTATGTCGCCAAGCCGAGCGCCGCCGCGCTGTCCGGCGACAAGGGTTTCCAGCGCGAGCTGCTCTCGAAGGTCCGCGGCGTCGCTCGCCGGCCGGATACGCGGACCGGTCCGGCCGCCCCGCCCCCCACCTTGCGCGCCGCCCCGGCCCGCCGCCCGGTTCTGCTGGCGATCGGCAGCTCCACAGGCGGCCCGCAGGCCCTCACCGCCCTATTGCAGGCCCTCAGAGCGGAACTCGGCCCGGCCGGGCTCACCGTTCCCGTCGTGCTCACGCAGCACATGCCGCCAAGCTTCACGCCGCTGCTGGCAGAACAGCTGTCCCGGCTAGGCGGCTTTCCGACCGCCGAGGCTGTCGATGGGGCACCGCTGGTGAGCGGGCGCGTGCACGTCGCTCCCGGCGGCCGCCATCTCCTGGTCATGCGCGGCGCGAACGGACTCGTCAGTCGGCTCGACGACGGGCCGGCCGAAAACTTCTGCCGGCCATCGGTCGACCCCATGCTGCGGAGCGCGACGGCTGCTTGCGACGGCAAGATCCTGATGCTCATGCTGACCGGGATGGGGCACGACGGACTGTCCGGCACGCAGGCGCTCGTCACGGCAGGCGGGATGGCGCTGGCGCAAGACGAGGCGAGCAGCGTTGTCTGGGGAATGCCCGGCGCGGTCGCGCGCGCCGGCCTCTGCCACGCGGTGCTGCCGCTGCCGATGATGGCCGAACGGACCGCTCAGCTCCTGCGAGAGCCACGGTGAGCGCGGCGTTCAGCGAGATCGCCGCGCACATCCACGCGCGGTCCGGCCTGTCGCTCGGACCGGAGAAGCTCTATCTGCTCGAGACTAGGCTTGCACCCATCATGCGAAAGGAACGGCTCGCGTCGCTCGCCGCCCTTGCGCAGAACCTGACCCGGAACGAACCGCTGTCCCGCGCGGTCGTGGAAGCGATGACGACCAACGAGTCGCTGTTTTTCCGCGACGGAACGCCGTTCCAGCATCTCCGGGACGTGGCGCTTCCGCATTTCCACCGGATCCGGGCGACCGGCCAGAAACTTCGCATGTGGTCGGCCGCTGCCTCGTCTGGCCAAGAGGCCTACTCGCTCGCCATGACGGCGCAGGAGGTTCCGCGGCTGATCGAGACCCGCGGCGTCGAGATCGTCGGCACCGATATCGCGACGGCTCCCCTCGAGCGAGCCCGGACTGGTCTCTATACGCCATTCGAGGTGCAACGCGGATTGACCGGCGCCCAACTCGCCACCCACTTCCAACGCGAGGGGAATCGCTGGCGAGTCGCCCCGTCGCTCAGGGCATTGGTCGAGTTCAAGGAGTGGAACCTGCTGGCGCCCCTGGCCGCACTCGGCACGTTCGACGTCGTGTTCTGCCGCAACGTCCTCATCTACTTCGACGCGCCCACCAAGATACGGGTCGTCGCCGCGATCCGACGCCAGATGGCGCCCGACGGGCTACTTTATCTCGGCGCGTCCGAGACCCCCATGGGCGTCGCGCCCGACCTGGTGCGCGCAGCGCAGGGCTGCGGCGTCTATCGGCAACCAGCCTGACCCGCGCGCCGAGCCGAGCAGACACTGCGCACCGGGGCCGCCCTGTCGGCCAGCCAAGTTGTCCGGTGCATGGAGCACTCTACGTATCCGCTCTGGTGGCGGTCTTGCCGGCCGGGATGAGCCTCGGCCAGCAAGGCCGCATGCGCGTCGAGCGAGTCCAAGCGTCCTTGCCTTGCGTCCCTGGCAGGCCGCCGCCGCTCCGCCCCGGCCGTGAACCCACGATACCGCTCCCGATACAGCGCCTCCACGCGGTCCGCTTCCACATCGCCCACACGGTTCGCAGCCACCGTCCCGATCCGACGGTCCCGCAGCCCGTCCTCTCCCTCCTCGCGATACCGACAACACCAGCGGCGGAACGTCCGGTCCCCCACACCAAGCAGCTCGCCGCCTCCGACTGGCTCAGCTCGCCGCTCTCGAAACGCCCGTAAATATTCTCAAACCTCATCGCCCGTAAGCCCTGCAGCAGCTCCGACCGGCGCATCGGGACCTCCTAACAGAAGCCCCAACTTCACCGGACAGATCGAGTGCTACTAAACCGGACAGATCGAGTGCTACCTACACGCACAGGGGCCGCCCTTGCCGGGGCAAGGTTCCGCCTCTATAGCCCCCGGGCCAACGGAGGCAGGATGGCAGGTACACCCGACCCCGAAACGCTCACCCCCGGCGTGCCTCGCTTCCGGGCGCCGGCCATCGCGCGACAGAGCCCGCATTCTCGCCAGGGGCCGGGCGCGGGCGAGACAATGGCCAACGCCGTTCGGGCCTTGACCCTCGATGCTGTCGCTGCCGCCGACTCGGGACACGTTGGCATGCCGCTCGGCATGGCCGATGCCGCGACCACCCTCTGGACGCGGTTCCTTCGGCTCGACGCAACAGACCCGCGCTGGCCCGATCGCGACCGCTTCGTGCTGTCGGCCGGGCATGGGTCGATGCTCCTCTACGCGCTCCTGCACTTGACCGGGCACGCCGGGATGGACATCGGCGCGCTGCAACGGTTCCGCCAGCTCGACAGCCCGGCAGGCGGCCATCCCGAACATGGCGAGCACCCGGCCATCGAGGCCACGACAGGACCACTCGGTCAAGGGCTGGCCACCGCAGTCGGTCTTGCCTTGGCAGAGCGCATGATGGCCGCGCGCTTCGGCCGCAGCCTGGTCGACCACCGGACCTGGGTGATCGCATCCGACGGCGACCTGATGGAGGGCATCAGCCATGAGGCGGCCGGGCTGGCCGGCCATCTCCGGCTGGAGAAGCTGACCGTGCTGTGGGACGACAACAGCGTCTCGATCGACGGCCACACCGCGCTCTCGTCCTCCGACGACACGCTCCGGCGGTTTGCGGCCAGCGGTTGGACCACCAAGCGTGTCGACGGACACGACGCCGTCGCCGTCGCCTCGGCCCTGTCCCTCGCGCTGCGCTCCAAGCGCCCGACCTTGATCGCGTGCCGCACCACCGCCGGCGCCCTCTCCATGGCCGCCGCTCGGCGCACGCTGGCTTGGCCGCACGACCCCTTCCGCGTGCCCGAGACGATCGCCACACGATGGCACGAGGCCGGCGTCCGCGGCCTGCCGGCCCGGCGGGCCTGGCTGAAGCGGCTCGCCAATCATCCGTTGCGGTCAGAGTTCACCCGCGTCACCGCCGGCCGCCTGCCCGAGCTGTGGCACGAGTCCGTCGCCGCCTTGAAGGCCGAGCTTGCCGAAATGCAGCCCTGCGCGGCGACCCGGCACAGCAGCCAGCGGGTCCTCCAGGCCCTCGCCGACGCCATCCCCGAACTCGTCGGCGGCTCGGCCGACCTCACCAGCTCGAACCTGACCCAGGCGGACAGCATGGCGCCGGTCAGCGCCGGCAACTACGCCGGCCGCTACATTCATTTTGGCATCCGCGAGCACGGCATGGCCGCATGCCTGAACGGCATGGCGCTGCATGGCGGGTTGCTGCCCTACGCCGGCACGTTCCTCGTATTCACCGACTACATGCGGCCGGCCCTCCGCCTGAGCGCGCTGATGCGTCGCAGGGTGGTCTATGTCCTCACGCACGATAGCATCGGCGTCGGCCAGGACGGGCCGACGCACCAGCCCATCGAGCACCTTGCCTCGTTCCGGGCGATGCCGAACGTACACGTGCTGCGCCCCGCGGACGCTATGGAGACGGCCGAGTGCTGGGAACTTGCGGTACGCCGGGCCGACGGGCCCAGTTTGCTGGTGCTCTCGCGCCAGGCTGTGCCGGCCGTACGGACCGAAGCCGGGGAGAACCGCTGCGCCCGGGGCGGCTACATCCTGAAGGAGGCGAAGGGGCCGCGACACGTCACGCTGATCGCCTCGGGCAGCGAGGTGTCCGTGGCACTCGATGCCAGCCGGCTACTCGCGCAGGCGGGATTGTCAGCGGCGGTCGTCTCCCTGCCCTCCTGGGAATTGTTTTCCGTCCAGGACGACAGCTACCGCGCCGAGGTTCTCGGGACAGTGTTGCGCGTCGGTGTCGAGGCCGCGTGCGGCTTCGGGTGGGAGCGTTGGCTCGGCGCCGAGGGCATCTTCATCGGCATGACCGGCTTCGGCGCCAGCGCCCCGGCCGAGGACCTGTTCCGCCATTTCGGCATAACGCCGGCTGCCGTCGCCGCGGCCGTCCGCAAACGACTTCAGCCTGTGCACAACGAGAGGGAGCTGACACCATGACCGTCAAGGTCGCGATCAACGGGTTCGGGCGCATCGGCCGCCTCGTCTTGCGCGCCATTGTCGAGAGCGGCCGGACCGATGTCGAGCCGGTCGCCATCAACGATCTCGGCAGCGTCGAGGCCAACGCGCACCTGTTCCGCTACGACAGTGTCCATGGCCGCTTCCCCGGCACGGTCGACGTCGAGGGAGACAAGATCACCATTCGCCACCAGGGACGGACCTATGGGCCGCTGAAGGTCACCGCCGAGCGGGACCCGGCCAAGGTTCCCTACCAAGGCGTCGACGTCGCGCTGGAATGCACGGGCCGCTTCACGAGCAAGGAAGCGGCGATGGCGCTGATCGAAGGCGCCGGGGCAAAGAAAGTCCTGATCTCGGCGCCGGCCGACGGGGTGGACGCGACGATCGTCTATGGGGTGAACCACCACGTCATCACGCGCGAGATGACGGTCATCAGCAACGCATCGTGCACCACCAACTGCTTGGCGCCGATGGTGAAGGTGCTGCACGAGCAGTTCGGCATCCTCCGCGGCTACATGGTCACCATCCACGCCTATACCGGTGACCAGAACACGGTCGACACGCTGCACAAGGACCTCCATCGCGCGCGCGCCGCCGCCGTCAGCAGCATCCCGACCAGCACCGGTGCCGCCCGCGCCGTCGGCCTCGTCTTTCCGGAGCTGAAGGGCAAGCTGGACGGAACCTCCATCCGCGTTCCGGTCCCCAACGTCAGCCTCGTCAGCCTCGACGTGAACCTGCGCGAGGCAGCGACCGTTCAGCAGATCAACGACGCCATGAAGGCCTCGGCGGAGGGTGAGCTGAAGGGCATCCTCGACTACAACACCCATAAGTTGGTCAGCATCGACCTGAACCACCAGGCCGCGTCCTGCACGTTCGACGCCACGCAGACGGCCGTGGTCGACGGCCAGTTGGCGCGCGTGATGGGCTGGTACGACAACGAATGGGGCTTCTCCAACCGCATGGCCGACACGGCCGCCCTGTTCGGAAGCCTGTAGGTGGCGGCACGCCGACTGAACGGCGTCGCCGTCCGAGGCCGCCGCGTCCTGCTGCGCGCGGACCTGAACGTCCCGGTGCGGGATGGCCGCATCTCGGACCTGACGCGCATCGAGCGGCTGAGCCCGACCATCCGCGAGTTGGCTGAGGCCGGCGCCCACGTGGTCGTGTGCAGCCACTTCGACCGTCCGAAGGGCCGGCGGGTCGAGTCGATGAGCCTGCGGCCGATGGCGACAGCCCTGGGCGAGGCGCTCGGCCGGACGGTCGCGTTCGCCGGGGATTGCATCGGTACCGAGGCGGCGGCCGCTATCGGCGCCATGCGGGACGGCGACGTGCTGGTGCTCGAGAACACAAGGTTTCACGCCGGCGAGGAGGCGAACGACCCGGCCTTTGCCCAGGCGCTCGCGGCCAACGCGGACCTTTTCGTCAACGACGCCTTCTCCGCCGCGCACCGCGCCCACGCGAGCACGGAAGGCGTCGCCCGCCTGCTGCCATCCTATGCCGGCCGGCTGATGCAGCAGGAGCTGGAAGCGCTCGACAGCGCGCTCGGCACCCCGCAGCGTCCGGTCGCCGCGATCGTGGGCGGCAGCAAGGTGTCGACCAAGCTCGAGCTGCTGGGCAACCTGTCACGTCGGGTCGACGTGCTCGTGATCGGGGGCGCGATGGCGAACACGTTCCTTGCCGCCAAGGGCCTCGCTGTCGGCCGCAGCCTGCAGGAGGCCGAGATGCACGGCACCGCGCGCGATATCCTGGAGGAGGCGCACAGGGCGGGATGCAGCGTCGTGCTGCCGAGCGACGCGGTGGTGGCGCGGGACTTCCGGGCCCATCCGCCAACCCAGACGGTGGCGGTCGACGCGATCCCGGGCGATACGATGATGCTCGACGTAGGGCCGAATACGGTCGAGGCGCTGCGCCAGAGCCTGCCGGACATGCGGACGATCGTCTGGAACGGCCCGCTCGGCGCGTTCGAGACGCCGCCCTTCGACGCCGCGACCACGGCCCTGGCCATCGCCGTCGCCGACGCGACCCGGCAAGGCGCCCTGCGCTCGGTCGCGGGTGGCGGCGACACCGTGTCCGCTCTCCGGCACGCCGGCGTGCTGGAGCAGTTCAGCTACGTCAGCTCGGCCGGCGGCGCATTCCTCGAGTGGCTCGAAGGCAAGACGCTCCCCGGCGTGAAAGCGCTGGAAGACTGAGGTGAACGGCTGACGAGCTCGGCTTGGCGGGTACTCGGGGCGTGGTCGTGCGTTGATCCTTCGTCGAAGAAGGAGGGATCCATGCGCAAGAACACCGCTGCCCTGGTCGCGACCGGGGCCGTACTGGCCGCCGCGGTCGCAGGCTCGCGCTACTCCCCGGCCAACCCGCGCGACGCGATCTGGTATGCCTGGCTGGAGAAGCCCCGCTTCCGTCCTCCAGGCCCGGCGATCGGGGCGGCGTGGACGGTGCTCGACATTCTGCTGGCATATTCGGGCACCCGCCTTCTGGAGGCGCCGCCCAGCCCGGCCCGGCAGGCCGCAACAGCGGGCTGGCTCACGTCCGTTGCAGGGCTGTTCGCCTATCCTTGGCTGATGTTCGGCCGCCATCGGCTTGGGGCGGCACTCGGCTCGGTTTGCGTGATGATGGGTGGAACGCTGGTCGCTGTGATCGCCGGCGCGGAGGCGGATCGGCGCGCGTCCCGGGCGCTGGTCCCGCTGATTGGCTGGCTGGGTTTCGCCGGCGTGCTGCAGGAAGAAATCTGGCGACGGAACCGTTGAAGTCGGCGTTCCGTTAACTTATTTGCAACCTATGCGTGCGACCATCCTCCTCATGATAGCTGGCAGCTCCCTCCAGGCGTTCTCAGGCGCGACAACTACGTCTGCCCTGGGGCGCACACCCGGCAGCGACGCCGTTCGGCTCGTCCGCACGAACGCGGGATCGACGGTGCAGCCGACACCATCGCCTACCCTCCCTATCGCGCGACCTGGCGTGCCGCCCCCACGGGGGTCGTTGCTGAACCTGTCAGCTTGACCCGCATCAGCCGGGCACGCTCGCGTTCCCTAACCGCGGGCGGTGTTGTTCGGAGCGCCTATGCAGCGTCGCTCACGCGAGAGCCCCTATTTGCTTGACTTTGCTGCACTGCAACGCCATAAGCAATGGGCGCGTTTTGACGTGACCTCGTACGCTGTCTTCGACTGGTGCGCTCACATCATCATTCTTGCGCCGGTTCGCGATCCTGACGATCGCTGCGCCCAATGATGCGCGTGACACAGACGTCCGTCCGTTAAGGGCTTCCTCAGCCTGCTGAGGGAACGAGAGAACATCCGTATGACAACCACGTTCGAAGGCCTCGGCCTTGCTTCGCCACTTCTGAAGGCGCTCACCACCGAAGGCTACACCACGCCGACCCCGATCCAACTGCAAGCGATCCCTCATGTGCTGCAGGGCCGTGACGTCCAGGGCATCGCTCAGACCGGCACCGGCAAGACCGCAGCGTTCGCACTGCCGATCCTGCATCGGCTTCTGGCCGACAAGCGCACGCCGAAGCCCCGCTCCTGCCGCGTGCTGGTCCTGAGCCCCACACGGGAACTGGCCAGCCAGATCGTCGAGAGCTTCCGCGCCTACGGCCGCAACGCCGGTCTCCGCACCGCGCTGATCTTTGGCGGCGTGCCCAAGGGCCGGCAGTCGAAGGCGATGGCCGGTGGCGTCGACGTACTGGTCGCGACACCCGGCCGCCTGCTGGACCACATGCACGACGGCGCCGTGCAGCTCGGCAGCGTCGAGGTGCTCGTGCTGGACGAGGCCGACCACATGCTCGACCTCGGGTTCATCGTGCCCATCCGCAAGATCGTCAGCACGATCCCGACGGCACGGCAGACGCTGTTCTTCTCGGCCACCATGCCAAAGGAGATCTCGGCCCTTGCCGGCGCCATGTTGCGGGACCCGGTGCACGTGGCCGTCACCCCGGTCGCAACGACCGCCGAACGGGTCGAGCAGCGTGTGATGTTCGTCGAGACGGCGCGCAAGCGGCAGGTCC
Source organism: Acetobacteraceae bacterium (assembly GCA_965213855.1). Taxonomy (GTDB): domain Bacteria; phylum Pseudomonadota; class Alphaproteobacteria; order Acetobacterales; family Acetobacteraceae; genus JBBROS01. Next base: position 1,077,726 of record CBDCAA010000008.1, read on the forward strand.
TGGCGGACATCCTCAAGCGCGGCGATATGCACCGCACGCTGGTCTTCACCCGCACGAAGCACGGGGCCGACCGGGTGACGCAACACCTCGAAGCAGTCGGCATGCCCGCCGCCGCGATCCACGGCAATAAAAGCCAGCCGCAGCGGGAACGCGCCCTGGCGCAGTTCAAGGAGGGGCGCGTCAAGGTGCTCGTCGCGACCGACATCGCCGCCCGCGGCATCGACGTCGATGGCGTCACCCATGTCGTGAACTTCGACCTGCCGAACGTGCCCGAAGCCTACGTGCACCGGATCGGCCGCACGGCGCGCGCCGGCCACGCCGGCGTCGCGATCAGCTTCTGCGACAGCAGCGAGCGCGCCTTCCTCCGCGGCATCGAGAAGCTGATCAAGACCCGGCTCGAAGTGGATGAACCGGCCCGCCTGGCGGCGTAAACACCGGCCGTCTTCCCTGGTGATGCCCAATCCCGTTGCAATCGACGGGTTGGGTGCGCAACGTAGGACCCGGGCAGCTACGACACTGTCCGGTCCACCACGGGAGGCTTCGAGGATGCGACGCTTTGGTCTTGGGCTATCCGCCCTGCTGATTGCCACGGCCGTGAGCGGCCCGGTGTTTGCCGCCAACACGTGCGAGGCCGAGCATCTGACCTGTGGCACCACGATGCCCGTCGGCGGCTACTGCGAGTGCACCGCGCGCGGCCAAACCCAAAGCGGCACGGTGGTCAGCAAGCCGGCTCCGCGCCGGACCAGCAATTCGACCGCCGGTGGTTGCGGGGCGCAGCCGAACGCACCCGGCTGCCGCTAGTGTGTCCTGCCCCTGAAATACGCCTTCGTATCTCAGGCATCAGCAGGCCACGAAAGCGACGACTTGTGGCCCGATAATTCGCCTGCGAATTTCTCAATCGGGAGACTAGGCCCTCCTCGCCTCACCAGGCTGCAGAAAGATCGCGCACGGCACTCTGCCCGCTCTTACCCTAGCTTGCCGTGGCAGTGCTTGAACTTCTTGCCCGAACCGCAAGGGCACGGCGCGTTGCGCGGCGTGTCGCGCCACGTCGTCGGGTCCGCCGGGTCGATCGCCTGGCGCGGGCGCTCCGCTTCCATCACATCCCCGCCGGCATAGGGCGCCGCCGCCGCGGGATCGTTGTAGCTGATGCCGCCGCCCATCGGAGCCGGCTGGAAGTCCTGCGCCGGCGGCGCCTCCGGGCCCAGCTCCACCCGGGCCAGCATCGTCGTCACGCGCTCCTTCAACTCGTCCAGCATGCCGTTGAACATGGCGAAGGCCTCGCTCTTGTACTCGTTGAGCGGGTCGCGCTGGCCATAGGCGCGCAGCCCGATGCCCTGGCGCAGGTGATCGAGCGCCAGAAGGTGCTCCTTCCATACGGCGTCAAGCATCTGCAGCAGGATGCTCTTCTCGACGAACCGCATCAGCTCCGGCCCGAAATTCGCGGCCTTCGACGCCATGTTCGCCGCCGCCGCCGCCTCGAGCCGTTCCCGGATGCCGGTCTCGTCGATTCCCTCCTCGCGCCCCCAGTCCTCGACGGGCAGATCGAGATTAAGGAGCCTGCGCGCGTCCTCCGCGAGTTCTGCGGTTTGCCATTGCTCGGCATAGGCCTTCTCGGGGATGCGCCTGGCGACGATCGCCGCGATCACGTCGCCGCGCATCTCCTGCACCGTCTCGCTCACGTCGTCGGCGCGCATGAACTCGCGGCGCTGCTGATACACTTCGCGCCGCTGGTTGCTCATCACGTCGTCGTACTTCAGCACGTTCTTGCGTGTGTCGAAATTGCGCGCCTCGACCTTCTTCTGCGCCTTTTCCAGCGCCTTGTTGATCCAGGGATGCACAATCGCCTCCCCGTCCTTCAGCCCCAGGCGCTGCAACATGCCGCCCATCCGGTCGGACCCGAAGATCCGCATCAGGTCGTCCTCGAGGCTCAGGAAAAACCGGCTCGCGCCCGGGTCGCCCTGCCGGCCGGACCGGCCGCGCAGCTGGTTGTCGATCCGCCGGCTTTCATGCCGCTCCGTCCCGATCACGAACAGCCCGCCCGCCGCCTTCACCACCTCGTGGTTGGCCGCGACCTCGTCCCGGATCGCCTGCTCGGCGGCCGGGCGCGCATCTTCCTCCAGAGCCGCCAATTCAAGCTTGATCCGCATCTCGGCGTTACCGCCCAGTTTGATGTCGGTACCCCGGCCGGCCATGTTGGTGGCGATGGTGATCGCGCCCGGCGCCCCGGCCTGCGCGACGATGGTAGCCTCCTGCTCGTGGAACCGCGCGTTGAGCACGGCATGCGGCACGCTCTTCTGCGTCAGCAGCTCGCTGATGATCTCCGATTTCTCGATGCTGGTCGTGCCGACGAGCACGGGCTGCCGCCGCTCGCGCGCTTCCGCGATCAGCGTCGCGACCGCCTCGTACTTCTCGGCAGCGCTGCGATACACCTCGTCATCGGCGTCCTGGCGTGACACGGCAACGTTGGTGGGGATCTCGACCACCTCGAGCTTGTAGATCTCGGCGAACTCGTCCGCCTCGGTCATCGCCGTGCCGGTCATGCCGGCCAGCTTCGGGTATAGCCGGAAGTAGTTCTGGAACGTGATGCTCGCGAGTGTTTGGTTCTCGGGCTGGACGGTCGCGCCTTCCTTGGCCTCGAGCGCCTGGTGCAGCCCCTCGCTGTAGCGGCGCCCCTCCATCATTCGGCCCGTGAACTCGTCGATCAGCACGATCTTGTCCTGCCGCACGATGTAGTCGACGTCGCGATGGAACAGCGTGTGGGCGCGCAGGCTCTGCTGCACGTGGTGGATCACCGACACGTTGAAGATGTCGTACAGGTTGCCCTCGGTGATGATGCCACGCTCGCGCAACATATCCTCGACCCGCTCGCTGCCGGCCTCGGTCATCGTCACCGTCTTGAACTTCTCATCCTTTTCGTAGGTCGTATCGTCCTGGACGAGGTCTTTCACGACGAGATTCACGGTGCGATAGAGGTCGCTACTATCCTCCGCCGGGCCGCTGATGATCAGCGGCGTGCGCGCCTCGTCGATCAGGATGCTGTCGACCTCGTCGACGATGGCATACGCGAAGTCGCGCTGGGCCATGTCGTCCAAGCGATATTTCATGTTGTCGCGCAGGTAGTCGAAGCCGAACTCGTTGTTCGTGCCATAGGTGATGTCCGCGGCATACGCGGTGCGGCGCTGCATGTCGTCCAGGCCATGCACGATCACGCCGGTGCTCATGCCCAGGAAGCCATACAGGCGGCCCATCCACTCGCTGTCGCGGGTCGCGAGATAGTCGTTGACGGTGACGACGTGCACGCCCTTGCCCGGCAGTGCGTTCAGATAGACCGGCAAGGTCGCGACGAGTGTCTTGCCCTCGCCCGTCTTCATCTCGGCGATCTTGCCGTCGTGCAGCACCATGCCGCCGACCATCTGCACGTCGAAATGCCGCAGCCCAAGAACCCGCTTAGCCCCCTCCCGAACGACCGCGAACGCCTCCGGCAGCAGGTCGTCCAGCGCGATGCCTCCCGCGAGGCGCTCCCGGAACTCGGGCGTCTTGGCCGCAAGCTGCGCATCCGACAACGCGGCCATCGCCGGCTCGAACGCGTTGATCTGCGGCACCCGGCGCTGGTACGCCTTCAGAGACCGGTCGTTGGCGGAGCCGAACACCGCGCGGGCGAGACTGGCGAACATCGATAGAGCCTTATGGCTTCGTCCGGGCACGGGGCTGGGACAGGGACCGTTTCAAGCCTTTGAGATAGGCGGCAGCCTGCATGGGGTCAACGGAAGCGCGGCAACCCTACAAGACCACCACCGGAACCCGCTCGGCCGGCGGCGTGTTCCGGCTGCGTCCGCACCGTACTAGCCCATCGATGACCACCATCCCGATCCCCGGGAGGTCGCCCTGCCGCATGCTGTCCAGCAGGTCCGACCCTGCCGAGTGCTGGGCCCGGTCCATCAGCACGAAATCCGCCGCCCGACCCACCTCGATCATGCCGCAATCCAGCTTGCGCATGCGCGCCGTATTGCCCGTCGCGCAGCACAACACCACCTCGGCCGGCGTGTCGCCCAGGCTGCTCAGCAGCGCGATCATCCGCAGGATCCCCAGCGGCTGCACGCCCGACCCGGCCGGCCCGTCCGTGCCCAGGATCACCCGGTCGAGCTGCCCCAGCTCCTTGGCGAACCGCAGCGCGCTCAGCCCCGCCAGCTCGTTGCCGTTGTGCACGATTTCGATCCCCCGCCCGCACCCCTCGCACAGGCAGCGGATCTGGCGCAGCGGCAGCGCCGTATGCCCGCCATTGATGTGCCCGATGATGTCCGCATCCGCCTCCAGCACCGTGTCCGCATCGATGTAGCCGGACCCGGGCACGCTCGGGCCGCCCGTGTGGATCGTGCTCTGGATGCCGTACTTGCGCGCCCACCCCACCATCTGCTTGGCCTCGGCCCCGGCCTTGACGCTGCCGAGCCCGACCTCGCCCAGCAGCGTCACCCCCGCCGCGGCAAGTTCGGCGAAGTCGCTCTCCACCATCCCCTGCTCGATCACCGGCGCCCCGGCCAGCACCTTCACCCCGCCCGGCCGATGGTTCGCATAGGCCCGCTGTGCCGTGATCGCGAGCGCCTTCAGCCCCACGATGTCGCGCGGCCGCCCCGGCAGGTGCACCTCTCCGGCCGAGATCATCGTCGTCACGCCGCCGTTCATCGTGCTGTCGATCCAGCCGAACTGGTTCTGGCGCGGCGTCCAGTCGCCGAACACCGGATGCACGTGGCTGTCGATCAGCCCCGGCGCCAGCGCACAGCCTTGCGCGTCGATCACCACCCGCGCGCCACCGGTGTCGCAGTCGCGCTCCCGCCCAACTGCCGTGATCCGCCCACCCTCGGCCACCACCGTATCCGCATCCAGGATCGGCTGCTCCAGCCGGCCAGACAGCAGCAGTCCGATGCCGCGGATCACGAGCTTGCCGTCCTGCCGCTCCGGCCCGGCTGCGAGCGCCATCAGCCCAACTTCCCGAGCAGACGGACCACCGCGGCCCGCTCGCCCGCCGAAAGCGGGGCCAACGTCGCCTCCGTCACCGCACGCCCGATATCCGCCGCGGCCTGCGCGAGATCGAGCCCGGCCTGGGTCGGCCGCAGCACCGTCGCCCGCCGGTCGTCCGGGTCAGGCCGACGCTGCACCAGGCCACGTTCCTCCAGCCGCCGCGCCACCCCCTGCACCGTCGCCGGGTCCATCGCCGCCAGCCGCCCCAACTGGTTCTGCCCCACCGCCCCCAGCTCCACCACACGGACCAACGCGTTGAACTGGGTCGGCGTCAGGTCCAGCGGGGCCATCGCTTCTTGGAACAGCGCCGCATGCCGCTGGTGCGCGCGCCGCAGCAGGAATCCGACTTGCGCGCCCACGTCGTAGCCCCGCAGCAGGTCTTGTCCCCGCGCCTCGCCATCCGGCATCCGGACCTCCCCAATCGTTCGCAGGCGAATGATCAAGGCAGGCCCTACGCCTCGTCAACCGGCGGTCAAGCCTCGTGCTTGCGATGTCCTCGGCCGGATTGCGTCTTTGCCGCACCCGCTTCGGCCGCATGCTCCTTGTCCGCCTTGCCCTGCACGGCGGCGCTTGTGTCCTCGCCCTGCACGGCGCCCTCGGCCTGGGCCTTGGCGGCCGAGCCCTTCGGCTTGCCATGACCCTCGGTCGGCGCCGGGGCCGGCCCGCCCTCCAGCACGTCGTCTCCGGGCTTCGGATGGTGCCCCTTGACCGTGCCACGGCTCGTGACTTCGTCCGACCCGGCGTGATGCGTCTTTGTCGTCATGGCATGTCATCCCGTTGCTCGCGGGACCTGAACCCGCCACGGATCGTCGGGTTGCCGGGGCAGGCGTCGGGCGCGTCGCCCTCGGGCCACACCCGGGCGCAAAACTCCGGGTAGGTCGCTTCCATCTCCGCCCGCACCGGCCCGCGGAGCAACGCGAGCTCGTCGAGGGTCGGGTCGGGCGTGAACGGCGGCGCCGTGCCGTCGAAGGCGAACCCGGTCTCGGCCCGCACCCCCGCCTCGGTCTGCCCGGGATGGACCGAGGCCAGGGTGAAGCGCGCCCGTGCCGGATCGAACGTGAACACGCTGCGTCCCGTGACCAGCGCCTGCGCCGTGCCGCGCCGGAATACCCCCGGCGCCGAGACGCCCGGCGCGCTGACCAGGTCCACGCGCGGGACCAGCACGCGCCGGCTATGCTCCTCGCGGAACAGGATCGTTCGCGGCACCATCATGTACATGAAGGCGGAGCCGAAGCTGCCGGGGAACCGCGTCCCCTGACCCGGCCACGCGCCGGTCCCGAGCAGGTTGATGTTCGCCTGCCCGTCGATCTGCCCGCCACCCAGGAAGAACAGGTCGATCCGGCCCTGCCCAGCCAGGTCGAACAGCTCCCGCGTGCCCTCCGTGAAGGGGTTGCCTTGCACCCGGTGCAGCAGGCTCAGCCGCACCGGATGCCCGAGCTTGCGGACTAGCCAACACGCCGCGGCCGGGATGGGACTGGCTGCACCGACGGCGATGTGGCGGGCCGGCGGCGCCGCGGGGTCTAGGATGAGCCTGGCGACTGCCGCCGCCAGCCGCTCCTCCGGCCGGATCACGCCGCTGCAGCCTCTCGCGGCAAGACATATCGCGCCACGTAGTCCGCGAACCCGGCTTCCGTGCGGGCGGCCTGCGCATAGGCACGCAGGTGGGCCGGGTCTGCCGGATACTTGTCAAGCAGCCCAGTGGGCCAGCAGCCCCGCTCGGCCACCGCGATCGCGTCAACGTAGGTTGCCGAGATCACGCCCGGCGCCAGCCGCTCGTCGTCGAGCAAGTTGCCGTCCACCCGGCGCTCCACCGTCACCAGCACGCGCCGGCTCGCATGCGCCATCGTCGCCAGTTCGCGCCGCCGCCCGACCCACACGTTGCCCTCATCATCGGCCATCGCGGCATGGAACGCCGACACGTCCGGGCTGATGGCCGGCACCAGCAGGATCGGGTCCGCGCGGTCCGTGAACGGGTTCTGCATCATGCGCCAATCCGGCCGGTGCGCGAGAAGGTCGCTGCCCAGCACCCCCCGCAACGGCATGAAGGGGACGCCCTTCTCCGCCGCCTGAAGCGCCGTGTGGATCGCCGGACACGTCGAATCGATCACCTCGATCGTCCCGGACGCGACGGCCGCGACGAACCGCGGCGCCGCCCCGCTCTCCCCCAGCGTGACCGCGCTGGTCATCACCGACTCCACGCACCCGGCGCCGATCAACAGGTCCGTCGCATACCCGCTGACCGGCACCCCCACCAACCGCAGCCGCCGAACCCCCCGACGCACCAACGCATGCGCCAGCGCGCACGGGGCCAACGAATTATCGGGCGGCAAGGCCAGCAGCGCCCCGTCGGGGATCAGCCCAGCAAGCCCGTCGGCATCCATCCGCAATCCCTCCCGATACTATTCCCGACCCCGCTTCTCCCCTCACTTCCAGGGAGGGGTCAGGGGTCGGTTAGGGCAACACTAAGGCCGGATCACACGTAGTGCTCCGCCAACGGTGCAAACCCGTTGAACCGCTGGCTCGCATACGTCGTCACATACGCACCCGTGCTCTCCACCTGCACGATGTCGCCGCACCGCAAAGCGAGCGGCATGCGGTAGTTCGACCGCTCATACAGGATGTCGGCCCCGTCGCAGGTTGGGCCAGCGATCGCCACCGGCCCGGCCGCGCCGGCGTCATGCGCCGTCGTGAACCGATACTTGATCGACTCGCCCTCCGTCTCGGCGAGACCGCCGAACCGCCCGATGTCGAGATACACCCAGCGCACCGGATCGTCCTTCGCCTTACGGCACACCAGCACCACCTCCGCCTGCAACACGCCCGCATCTGCCACCAGGAACCGCCCCGGCTCGACCAGGATTTCCGGCAAGTCATTGCCGAAATGCGCCGTCATCGCCCGCATGATGGCATCCGCGAACCGGTCGATCCCCGGGATCTCATCCCGGTAACGCACAGGGTAGCCGCCCCCAAGGTTCACCATCCGCAGGGTCACGCCCGCCGCCGCCAGGTCCGTGAACAGCATGCCCACCCGCCCGATCGCCAGCTCGTAGCTGCCCGTCGTCGTCTGCTGGCTGCCGACGTGGAACGACAGCCCATAAGGGTCGAGCCCGAGGTCCCGCGCCTCGATCATCAGCGCGCGCGCCGTCTCGACGGTCGTGCCGAACTTGCGCGACAGCGGCCATTCCGCACCGTCATTCTCCACCAGGAGGCGGCAGTACACCCGGGCACCCGGCGCATGCTCGGCCAGCTTCTGCAGTTCCTCCTGGCTGTCGAACGCGAACATGTCGACGCCCGCCGCATGGGCGCGCTTGATCGCCGACACCTTCTTGATGGTGTTGCCGAAGCTGATCCGGCCCGGCGCCGCCCCCGCCTGTAGGCAAAAGTCGACCTCCTCGATGCTTGCCGCATCGAAGCTGCTGCCAAGCCCAACCAGCCGCTCCAGGATCGGCGCCGCCGGGTTCGCCTTGACCGCATAATACACGTGCGCGACCGGCAAAGCCCGGGTCAGCGCCCGGTAGTTCTGCTCGACCCGGTCCACGTCGAGCACGAGGCAGGGGGTCGCAGGCGTGTGGTCGGCCAGGAACTGTGCGATCTTGGGGGTCATCGCGGCGGGTGCTCCAAGGTCAGGCACCCAAAGCGCCCCGCACGGGCGTGCGGGACGGCAGAGGGGCTGCATGGCGCGCCCCGGTTCAGCGGATGGCGCGGCCAGTGCGGGGTGGACGAAACGGTCGAACGAACCAGCGAAAGAGAAAGTGCCAGAACGCTTGACGTCGTTGCGTAACCCCCTCGGGCCAGAGGCACGTGCGTTGCTGCGTGGACGCGGAAATAGGACCCACCACCCCGGGGCGCAAGAGAAAATTCCGCCTCTACTTGGAAAAAATGCAAGTGCAGGTGCGCCATGGTATAAAGGCGTCAGCCGAGACCGCGGCAAGGCTCCGTAATCGATCCGGATCGTCAAACAAAACTGGGGAATTCGTGGCGAATCGAAGCGAAGACCGGCCCCTCGCAGACCCAAGACGCGCCGCCGGGCTCGACGCTGCGCCGGCATCCTTCGTCGATCCGGTGCCGGCCGCCGCCACCCCTGGCGCAGTCGCCCGCCTGCTGCGGCAGGCCGACGCACGCGAGCTCGGCCGCTTCGCTCAGTCGCCGACCGGCATTTCCTGGAAGGGCTGGCGTGCGGTGATCCGCCGCACCCTTACCGAGATGCTGACCGACCGCGTCGCCCTCGTCGCTGCCGGCTGCGCCTTCTACGCGACGCTCGCGCTGTTCCCCGCCATCTCGATGCTCATCTCCGTCTACGGCCTGCTATTCGACACCCAGACCGTCCTGCCGCAACTCGCGATCCTGCAGGACCTGCTGCCCCCGGCCGCCTTCAAGGTCATTGCCGAGCGTGTCACGATGCTGGTCGCCAAACCCCCCGGCGCGCTGGGCTGGCACCTGCTCCTCAGCACCGCCATCACCCTCTGGAGCTCAGCCAGCGGCACCAAGTCGCTCATCACCGCGCTCAACCTGGCCTATGAGGAGCGCGAGCAGCGCAGCTTCCTGCACTATCAGGTGCTCGCCTTCTCCATCACGCTGTTCGTCATCCTCGGGACCACCGTCGGCCTCAGCTTGCTCGTCGCGCTGCCCGCAATGCTGACCGTGCTCGGCTTCGCGTCGCACCAGCAGCTGATGATCCGCTCCGGCAGCTTCCTGTTGCTGGTCTTCGCCGTCGTCACCGGCCTGGCGCTGCTCTATCGCTACGCGCCGAACCGCCGGGCTCCGCGCTGGCAGTGGGTCACCGCCGGCTCCTTGCTCGCGACCACCCTCTGGGTCGCGGCATCCGCCCTGTTCTCATGGTATGTCGGCACGTTCTCGACCTACGACGCGATGTATGGCCCGCTCGGCACCGGGGTCGCCGTCATGATGTGGTTCTACGTCACAGCCTACGCTGTGTTGCTCGGCGCAGAACTGAATGCTGAACTTGAATTACAGACGGGCTGCGATAGTACGGACGGTCCAGCGAAGCCTCTCGGGCAGCGCGGCGCGTATGTCGCCGATCATGTCGCCGAGGAGCACCGCCGCTAGCACCATCGTCGCCCGGAAATCCCTCCACCGACACGTCGTCGGGCGTGGCCTCCGCCACCTCCGTCTCCTCCTGTTTCGCCGTCGCGAGCGTCACCATCGCCGTGCCTCGGCTCAGCAGCCCGATCCGCGACGCGGCGCCTCGGCTAAGGTCGATCACGCGGACATACTTGCGCGGCTGCCGATCCGTAATCGTCACCACCACGCTTTCGCCGGTGTCCTGCATCGTGACCCGCACCTGGGACCCGAGCGGCAAGGTTGCATGCGCGGCCGTCATCTGCCGATCGTCGAACGTCGTCCCGCTGCTCGTCCGGTGGCCGTTGTGCCACCCGCCATACCAACTCGCCTCGCCACTTTCCTCCCAGCCCGGCGTCGACGGCCGAGCGCTCTGCGCGCTTGCCGCGGTGCCCGCGGCCAGCAACGAAGCGACGGCAGGGGCGACGACGGGGAAAAGACGGACGGCCGTTCTGATCATCCGGGACCTCGAAGTGTAGCTCATGTGCAATCGATGCCTGCCCCGGCTTGCAAGATCAAGCACAAAGTTTTTGGCCGGCCGACAGTCCTGTCGACCTTTATGCGTTGTTTATACCAGCCTCGCACTGTCCCGAGCTGCAAAGCCCCAATCCAATGGCACTGAACAAGCCGTAATGATATTGGAAGCTAAACTTTGTCGACCCGATCATCTCGGCGTTATTGCTTATGGCTTTCAATAATGCTCCGAAGAACAGCAGTCATGCTCAGCTCGCCTGATGCGGCACCCCACGCAGAAACGTTGCGTCACAAATGCTTGAGAGTGAATGGCTTAGCCGAAGACCGCTTCGGCCGCTCCAGGGAAGTCCGTTAGCGGATCAGCCCGGTCAGCGGGCTCGACGGGTCGGCGCCCATCCGCCGCGGCATCCGCCCCGCGATGTGCGCCAACCGCCCGGCCTCCACGCCGGCCCGCATCGCCCGCGCCATCGTCACCGGTTCGCCCGCATGCGCGATCGCCGAGTTCAGCAGAACCGCGGTGCAGCCCAGCTCCATCGCCATCGCCGCATCCGACGCCGTGCCCACGCCCGCGTCGACGATCAGCGGCACGCGCGTCTGCTCGATCAGCATCGACAGCATGGCCGGGTTCTGGATGCCCAGCCCGGAGCCGATCGGCGCCCCCAGCGGCATGATCGCGACGCAGCCCATCTCCTCCAACCGCTTCGCCGCGACCGGGTCGTCGGCGCAATACACCATCACCTCGAACCGATCGGCGATCAGCGCCGCCGCAGCCTCGAGCGTGCCGGCCATGTCCGGATAGAGGTGCGGTGGCGGCCCGAGCACCTCCAGCTTCACCAAGTTCCAGCCCCCCGCCTCCCGCGCGAGCCGCAAAGTCCGGACCGCCTCGGCCGCGGTGTGGCAGCCCGCGGTGTTCGGCAGATAGGTGTACCGTTTCGGGTCGACGTAATCCTGCAACATCGGCGCACCCGGGTCCGACAGGTTCACCCGCCGGACCGCCACGGTCACCATCTCGGCCCCCGATGCCTCGATCGCCGCCGCCGTCTCCTCGAGATTCTTATACTTGCCCGTGCCCACGATCAGCCGTGACCGGAACGACCGTCCGGCTACGATCCAATGGTCGCCCGTCTCGGCGCCCCCGGTCTCGTTCGTCGCCGCGAACCCGTCCATCGCCTCAGCCTCCCCCGATGAAATGCACGATCTCGAGGCGGTCGCCCGGCTGCAGCACCGTCCCGTCATAGGCGGACCGCGCCACGATCTCCTCGTTCCGCTCGACCGCGACCTTGCCCGTATCCAGCGACAACTGGCGCAGCAGCCCGGTCACGTTCACCGCCGGCCCAACCTCGACCGCCTCGCCGTTGACCGTGAGAGATACCGCCTGGTCGTACTGCATGCCGCGAATATGGAGCCCGGCCCACCCCCCCGCAACCACACCCGCCACAACCCTGCCGGCACCCGGTCACGGTCCCGCCGACACCTCGCCGGAGATCACCGCACGCAGCCCGTCCGCGGTCGCCAACACCAGGCTCCCATCATCGCCCAACCCATGAAACAGCCCGGCGATGCGCCCGCTGCCCTCGCCCGCGGTCAGCGCCTCGCCCGCCCGGTGCCCCGCCCGCAGCCATGCAGACCGGACCGGCGCGAAGCGTTCCGCCTCATACCGGTTTCGCCAATGCAAAAGGCGCGTCAGCAGCACGCGGGCAAACGCCTCCGCATCCGGCGCCGGCGCGACGTCGGCCAGGCAAGCCACCGCCCGCCCCAGGCCGCGCGGCGCATGGGCCAGGTTCACGCCAATGCCGATCACGAGCCACCCGTCTGCGAGATCGAGCAGGATGCCCGCCAGCTTGCCCCTGTCCAGCAGCACGTCATTCGGCCACTTGAGCCGCAGCCGCCCCTCAACCGGCACGTACTGCGCCGTCGCTTCGTGCACCGCTACCGCGGCCAGGATCGACCAGTGGCCTGGCGCCAGAAGCGGCCCCGCTTCCAAGCGCAGCAAGACCGACAGATGCAGGTTGCCCTCGCCGGACGCCCATTTCCGCCCCATCCGCCCCCGCCCCGCCGTCTGCCGCCGGGCCAGCAGGGCCTGCTCGGCGCACCCGGGCACGGCCGCTCGCGACGCGAGCACCGCGGACGTTGAACCTATCTCATCGACGATCGTCAGTGGGATCGGGCCCGGCCCGTTCGGCGTCCGCGCGTCAGGACGCAACGGCGGCCGGCCCGGGCACGGATGGCTGGCCCAGATAGGCGCGCAGCGCGTTCGCCAGCGCCGCCCCCTTCTCCTCGACCTCCCTGACCTCGAGCACGATCCCGGTCGCCATGCCCGTCGCCGCTTCCAACGGCCAGTGGTCGTACGTGCCGCTCTCCGCGGCCTTGATCCGGTCCATCACCAGGTGCAGCAACCCGTAGAAGTACACCACCTGCTGCGAAAGCCCGTTCTCCAGCTGGCCGATCCCGGTCCCGAGCGTCTCGTAGACCGGCGAGTAATCGGACCCGACGCTCAGCGAGCCGCCGAAGTTTACCGCCGTGTGCGCCACCATCCACGCGCGCATGTCCTCGTACCAACCTGCGACCCGGCGGTTCCTGAGCAGCACCATGATGGTCTCCACCTCGCCCAGCAGCGCGCCGGCCACCTGAGCCCGCTGCGCTTTCGCCGCCGCAGCCGCGTGCTCGTCCTCGCGCGTGTTCTTGGCGGACTCCGCGACGCGCTGCGCCGTAAGCTGCTCGTGCAGGTTGCTGAACCCGATCACCGCGGCCCCCAGCGCGATCGTGCCGCCGAGCAGTTGCTGGAAGTCCTTCAAACGGTCGCGCCAGTCCTGCGGAATGAGCAACAGCGCGATCGCCACCGCGACCGGCGCGATCGCGCCCTTCAGATACGTCCCGAACACCCCGCGCATGCCCCCTCCTGCTCGCACCTTGATGCTGACGTTACGACATCGGACGCGTGTGAGACAGGCTGGTGCCGGCTCGCGGGATTGAACCGCGGACCTACTGATTACGAATCAGTTGCTCTACCACTGAGCTAAGCCGGCCCGGACGCAAGCCAGGCCGTATACAGAACCAACCCCGTCCCCGCAACCAGGCGCCCGCCTGATCGCGGCGTGCCGCTCATTGCTCCGGCCGCCGTCCGGTGCCACACGCCATTCCGGCGTTTGCAGCATCAGGAGTCAGATTGGCCGTCGAGGGGTTTCGGACGAAACTGATCGCAGCCGCCGGATGGTCTGCCGCCATGAAGGTCGCGTTCCAGCTCGTCTCCTGGGCGATGACGCTCGCCGTCATCCGCGTGCTCTCGCCCGGCGATTACGGCCTCATGGCGATCGCCCAGGTGTTTGCCACCTTCATCCTGGTTTTCTCCAGCCTCGGCCTCGGCGACGCCCTCATCCAGCGCCAGGACATCAGCCCCACGCTGCTCGCGAACGTCTTCGGGACGCTGATCCTGATGGGCCTCGCCCTCGCAGCCGGCCTCTCGCTTGCCGCCTACCCCATCGCCGCCTGGTATGGCGACCCCCGCCTCATCCCGCTGATCCAGCTCTCGAGCCTCGGCTTCCTGTTCAACGCCTTTTCCACCCTGCCTCGCACGCTGCTCACGAAGCAGATGCGCGTCCGTCCCGTCTTCGTCGCCGAACTCTCCGCCGGCCTGCTTGGCGCCCTCGCCACCACCGCCCTCGCCTTCACCGGCCACGGCGTCTGGTCGCTCGCCCTCGGCGCGCTCGCCGGGCAGGCCGCACGGCAGGCCGCCCTCGCCTGGGTCGCGGCCGACCTCTACGTCTGGCCCCGGTTCGACGTCGCCGCCGTCCGCCCACTGCTTGGCTTCGGCGCCTACGCCACCCTAGAATGGCTCGCCTTTACCGTCATGACCTCGGCCGACGTGCTCATCGTCGGCCGCCTGCTCGGCCCGGCCGACCTCGGCGCCTACACCGTCGTGCTCAACTTCGCCGCCCTGCCGCTCAACAAGATCGCGCCCATCATCAACTCCATCGCTTTCCCCGCCTTTGCCATGGTCCAGGCCGACCGCGCCGAGGCCCGCTACTACGTGCTGAAGGGTCTCCGCCTGTTCGCCATGCTGATCGTCCCGGTGTTCTTCGGGATCGGCGCCGTCGCGCCCGAACTCGTCGAACTCGTCTTCGGCCCGGCCTGGGACGCTGCCCGCCCCCTGCTGCCGATCCTCTCCGGCGCACTCACCTTCCGCGCCCTGCTGATCCTGGTGCCGAATTACCTGCAGGGCATCGGCGACGGGAAGGCCGCGTTCTGGTGCACGGCGGCCGGCGCCGTCACCTTCCCGCCCGCCGTGCTCGTCGGCTGTCATTGGGGCCTCGCCGGCGCCTGCTGGGCCTGGCTCGCCTGCTACCCGGCCGTGTTCGCAGCCGGGGCCTTCATCGCGGCCCGCCGCGGCGGCTTCGCGTTCGGCGCCGTCGCCTTCGCCCCGTTGCGCCCCATCGGCGCCGGGCTGGTGATGGTCGCCGCGGTCCTGCTGCTCCGCGCCATGCTGCCCGCCACCCTCTCCGACGCCGCCCGCCTTGCCTGCCTCTCCGCCGTGGGGGCCGCCACCTACGCCGCCACCCTCGCCCTCGCCTTCCCGCCCCTCGTCGCCGAACTCCGCTCCCTCCTCCGCCGCCCCGCCTGACCCCGTAAGATCGCCTCGACGCCAGTCATCGCGAGCGGCCGCATCAGGAACAGAAGCTTCGCGCCCAACGCCACGGGTGCGAGGGCCAGAAATAGATCAATGTCGGGAATGGCTGTGCGAGTTCTCGCATGTTCTTTCCCTGGTGTGTGATGGCCGGCGACACCCGCCTATCCTGGCCCGCCGTCGTCCTCGAACAGCACCGTCCGCAGCGCGTCCCAGCTCGTCCGGTCCGGCGCGCAGATCATCCCGCCCGCCAACACCGCCGGCGCATACGGCCCCCCGTCCAGCATCGCGGCAAAGCCGCCCGCCTCCTGGTGCAGCAGCACGCCTGCCGCATGGTCCCACGGCAGCAGCCGGTTATAGACGGAGTAGTGGCAATGCCCGCCCGCCATCAGCCGGTACTGGTGCGCCGCACACCGGTAGTCCCACGCTGCGCCCAGCCGCGTCAGCCGCCCGCATACCCGGCTGCGCCGCGGCTCCGGCATATAGCGCCACGACACGCTGCCCGCCATCTGCGCCACCGGGACCGGGTCCGCAACGCGCAACCCGATGCGCGAGCCATCCGGCTGCTCCATCCACGCACCCTGCCCGAGCAGGGCCAGCGCGGAATCGTCGCCGACCGGGTCATGGATCACCGCGCCGACCGTCCGCCCCGCCTCGACGACCGCCACCATCACCCCGAACAGCGGCAGCCCGGCCGCATAGTTGCTTGTCCCGTCGATCGGGTCCAGCACGAAGCACCGCGCCGCCGTGCCCACCTGGTCGAGCAGCGCCGGGTCGCGCGTCGCCGCCTCCTCGCCCACTACCGCGCAGCCCGGGAACAGCCGCGACAGCCCGGTCGACAGCCGCGCCTCCGCCGCCTCGTCGGCGACCGTGACCAGGTCCATCGGGCCGGACTTCGTTGACACGTCGGCGGCGCCCAGCTTTCGGAAGCGCGGCATGATCTCCGTCCGCGCCACCGCCCGCATCAACTGCAGCACCTCGGCGAGCTCGTCGGCAGAGAAGCTCAAAGTCCGTCTCGCAACGCGCTGCAGTGACTGGGCAGACAGACGTTCACGCCTCGCGCTCGAACCGCGCCCGGTTCGCGGGCAGCATCCGCACCCGCACATGCAGCCCGTCGTCCTCGTCCGCCCGGTCCAGCACCTCGCCGTGCTCATACAGCCACGCCAGCCGCGCCCCGTCCGACAACGGCAGAACGTAGTCCGCGACCTCCATCCCGGCCGAGATCTGCCGGTCGATCGCCGCCTGCAGGCCTGCCAGCCCATCGCCGGTGATCGCCGACACGGCCACGCACCCTTCCCGCGCCGGCACCTGCGCCGGGCCGCCCAGCAGGTCGGCCTTGTTCAGCACCTCGATCGTACGCGCCCGCCAGGCCTCATCCAGCGTCCCGTCCTTCACCATGCCATCCAGCACGGCCACCACGTCCGCCCGCTGCGCCGCGCTATCCGGGTGCGCCACGTCGCGCACGTGCAGGATGACGTCCGCCTCCGCCACCTCCTCCAGCGTCGCGCGGAACGCGGCGACCAGCTCGGTCGGCAGATCGCTGATGAAGCCGACCGTGTCGGACAGGATCACCCGCCGGCCGGACGGAAGATCGAGCCCGCGCATGGTCGGGTCCAGCGTCGCGAACAGCTGGTCCTCCGCGTGCACCGTCGCCCCCGTCAGGGCGTTGAACAGCGTGGACTTGCCCGCGTTGGTGTAGCCGACCAGCGCCACGATCGGGTAAGGCACCCGGCTGCGTGCGGAGCGATGCAGCCCGCGCGTCCGCCGTACCTGATCCAGCTCCTTCTTCAGCCGCACGATCCGGTCGCCGATCAGCCGCCGGTCCGCCTCGATCTGCGTCTCGCCGGGGCCACCCAGGAACCCGAACCCGCCGCGCTGCCGCTCCAGGTGGGTCCAGGACCGCACCAGCCGGCTGCGCTGGTAGTCGAGGTGCGCGAGCTCGACCTGCAGGATGCCCTCCCGCGTCCGCGCCCGCTCGCCGAAGATGTCCAGGATCAGTCCCGTCCGGTCGATAACCTTGCACGCCCACGCCCGCTCCAGGTTGCGCTGCTGCACCGGGCTCAGCTGCGCGTCCACCACCGCGACTTCCACGTGCCCGGCCATGATCGCCTGCTTGACGGTCTCGACCTGGCCCTCCCCCATCAGGGTCGCAGGCTTCCGGTGGCGCAGCGGCAGGATGGTCGTGTGCACCGGAACGAGCCCGATCGAGGCGGCTAGCCCGACCGCCTCGGCCAGTTGCGCTTCGGCCGCGCGTGACGCGTCCTGCTGCCGCGGCTTCTCCCACGGCAGGATGACGGCCGCACGCGTGGGCGCGGCCGTCTCCCGCCGGTAGTCGGAACGCTGGGCTTCGTCAGGCGGCTGCAGCAGGAACGGCCTCCGGTATGGCGCCTTCGACCTTCGATGGGTCGAACAGCATGATCGGTGCACCGGGCATCACGGTGCTGATGGCGTGCTTGTAGACCAGCTGCGTATGCCCGTCGCGGCGCAGCAGCACGGAGAAGTTGTCGAACCAGGTAATGATGCCCTGGAGCTTTACACCATTGACCAGGAACACGGTCACGGGGGTTTTCGCCTTGCGGACATGGTTCAGGAACACGTCCTGCACGTTCTGGGTTTTCTCGGCCACGTTGAGACCCTCTTGTTGTCCGCCGCCCTTGGGGCGTGCGGAGATTGACCCGCCTCCAACGGACGGCAACGCGGAACCTAGCGAACGCCGTGCCAACGGCAAGGCAGGGCTTACGACACGGGCGGCGTCTCGCAGACCGAGGACGGCTCCCCCGGTCCCGGCAGCCGGACCGTAAAGGTTTCCGACACGAGCCGGCGGTCACCGTCGTAGAACGACAGCTCCCACGCGCCGGGCTGCATCTCCCACCAGTGGTCGAAGGTGAACCCGGCATAGAACCGCCCGTCATCGCCCGTCACCGGAAAGCTGTCGTCGTCGCTCGTCGCCCCGTCTGGCCGCCGCAGCAGCGGATGGTGCATCCGCGCCCGCAGCCGCGTCGGGAACACCTCGCCCGGCTGCAGCACGACGATGATCGTCGCCCCGAAACCCCGGCACAGCGCCGCGGTGATCTGCGTCGAGCCGTTCAGGAATTGCAGGTTCCGGATGGTCTGCGCCGGTGTCAGCCCAGTGCCAGGATCCTCCTGCGCCGCCTTCTCGCTCCGGTCCCCGGTCGTCTCGCCGGACTGCAACACGATCGCCGCCGGCTGCGCCCGCACGGCCACGACCGGCATGGCCGGGCCGAGCAGCAGCCCGGCGAGCAACAACAGGCGGTGGCGCGTCATGCGCGGACCCTACCGCGGACCACCCCGCCAGGGGAACAGGGCGACGGGACCGCCGCGTCAGGCCGCGTTGGCCAGCCCGCCCTGCACATGCCGCGCGAACAGTGCGAACAGCCGCCGCGTCACCGGCCCCACATGCCCGTCCCCGACCGCCGACCCATCGAGGGCCACCACGGGTTTGACGAAGCTCGTCGCACTCGTGATGAACGCCTCCTGCGCCGCCCGCGCTTCAGCCAGGCTGAACGACCGGTCCTCGAACGCGATCCCCTCGTCCCGCAACTGCTCGATCAGCGCCGCCCGGGTGCAGCCCGGCAAGATCAGGTTCGACAGCGGCGGGCAGCGCAGCACGCCCTCGGCGTCAACGATCCAGAAGCTCGTCGCGGCGCCCTCGGTCACCATGCCAGCGGCGTCCACCAGGATCGCCTCGCCTGCCCCCCGCTCCCGCGCCGCCTGCCGGGCCAGCACGTTCGGCAGCAGGTTCACCGACTTGATGTCCCGCCGCGCCCAGCGCTCGTCCGGATGGCTGATCACCGACATCGTCCAGCGGTCCACGTCCTTCGGATACGGGGCCGTCCGCCGGGCCGTCACCACCAGCGCGGGCGCCGTGCCCCGGCGCGGGAACACGTGGTCCCGCGGCGCCACCCCACGCGTGACCTGCATATACAGCAGCCCGTCCGACAGCCGGTTCCGCCGCGCCACCTCCGCCAGCACGACCTCCAGCGCCGCGCGCGCCATTGGCAGCGCGATCCGCACCTCCCGCAGCGACCGCTCCAACCGCGCGAAGTGCAGGTCCCAGTCGGTGAACCGACTGCGATACAGGTGCACGACTTCATAGATGCCGTCCGCAAACTGGTAGCCGCGGTCCTCGACGTTCACCTGCGCCTCGGGCTGCGTCACATACGCCCCATTAACGTAGGCGATGCGGCTCACGTCGGCACCCGGTCCTCGGAGTTCACGCCCAGCTGCTTCAGCTTACGGTGCAGCGCGCTGCGTTCCATGCCCACGAACCCCGCCGTCCGGCTGATGTTGCCGCCGAACCGCAGCAACTGCGCCTGTAGATACTGCGTCTCGAACAGGTCCCGCGCCTCCCGCAGCGGCAGCGCCATCAGGTCCGCCGACGGGTCAGAACTCAGCAGCGCCGGCGCCCCCTGGCTGATCTCCGCCGGGAGCATTTCGGCGCGGATGAAGTCCTGCGGGCCCCCCGGTGCCATGATCAGCAGCCAGTCCATCAGGTTGCGCAGCTGCCGCACGTTGCCGGGCCAATCATAGGCCTGCAACGCCGTCAGCGCGTCCGTCGACAGCTCTCGCCCCGGCATGCCCGACGTCTCCGCCGACCGCTCGAGGAAGTGTCGCGCCAGCTCGGGCACGTCCTCGCGCCGCTCCTTCAACGACGGCATGCGGATCGGCACCACCGCCAGCCGGTAATACAGGTCTTCCCGGAACCGCCCGGCCGCGATCTCGCTCTGCAGGTCCCGGTTGCTCGTTGCCAGCACCCGCACGTCCACCTTCACCCGCTGCGACCCGCCGATTCGCTCGAATGTCTGGTCCTGCAGCGCCCGGACGATCTTTCCCTGCGTCTCCAGCGGCATGTCGGAGACCTCGTCCAGCAGCAGCGTCCCACCGTGCGCCCGCTCCAGCACGCCGGCCCGCCTTGGGCTCACGGCCGGGTCCGGCCCGACCTCGACGCCGAACAGCTCCTCCTCGAAACGCGTTGGGTTCAAGGTCGCGCAGTTGAGCGCCACGAACGGCCCTTCGGCCCGGCGCGACCGCTCGTGCACCATACGCGACGCCACCTCCTTGCCCGATCCGGCCGGCCCGCTGATCAGCACGCGCGACCCGGTGGGCGCCACCCGCTCGATCTGCTGCCGCAATCCCACGATCGCCGGGCTGGTCCCCGTCAGCTCGCTTTCGAACCCGGCCCGCAGCCGCAGCTCGGCGTTCTCGCGCGACAGCCGCGCCGCCTGCAGCGCGCGCCGCACGATCAACAGCAGCCGGTCGGACTTGAACGGCTTCTCGATGAAGTCGTAGGCGCCGTGCTGGATGGCCGTCACGGCCGTCTCGATCGTGCCGTGGCCGCTGATCATCACCACCGGGACATGCGGCTCCTCGGTGTGCATCGCGTTCAGGATGCCGAGCCCGTCGAGCTTGCTGCCCTGCAGCCACACGTCGAGGATCACCAGCGATGGCTTGCGATGCCGGAATGCGGCTACGGCGCCGTCACTGTCGGCAGCCTGGCGGACGGCGTAGCCCTCGTCCTCCAGCACGCCCTCGATCAGCATCCGGATGTCGGGTTCGTCATCGACGATGAGGATGTCTTGAGCCATCGCCGCCTGTCTAAGCCTCAATCATTCCCGGCACAATCTGCGGCCGCGCCTCCGGCAGGGCCAACGTCGCCACCGCGCCGGGCCCGCCTGCCCGGTCGTCCAGCTCCAGCCGGCCGCCATGGTCCTCCATGATCTTCTTCACGATCGCAAGGCCCAGGCCGGTCCCCTTCACCTTGTGTGTCACGTATGGCTCCGTGAGCCGGCCCCGGTCCTGCTCCGGCAACCCGATCCCGTCATCCTCCACATGCACCAGCACCGTGCCGCCCTCCGTCACCACCCGCACGGCGATGTGCCCGGCCGGCTCGCCCGGCTGCCGCGGCCGCATCGCCACTGCATCCGCCGCGTTCTGCAGCAGGTTCGTCAGCGCTTGGCCCAGCAGCCGCCGGTCACAGCTCGCCATCGGCCCGCGGTCCGGGATGTGCGTCGTCCACTCGATCTCCGGCCGCGACGTCCGTTGCAGGATCAGCGCCTCCCGCGCGATCCGGCCGAGATCCTCCGTCCGCATCACCGGTTGCGGCATCCGTGCGAAGGCCGAGAACTCGTCCACCATTCGGCCGATGTCGCCCACATGGCGCACGATCGTGTCCGCGCACAGCGCGAACGTCTCCGGGTCGGACGTGATCTCCCGCGTGAACCGCCGCTTCAGCCGCTCCGCGCTGAGCTGGATCGGTGTCAGCGGGTTCTTGATCTCGTGCGCGATCCGCCGGGCCACGTCGGCCCACGCCGCCTTGCGCTGGGCCGACTGCAGCTCCGTGATGTCGTCGAACGTGACGACATAGCCGCCGGCCCGCGCCCGGCTGTCGGTGCCGATCCGTACCAGCAGGGTGCGCCGCCGCTGGGTCGGCCCGATCTCGACCTCCGCCGTCTGCGGCCGTCCCGGATCGGCAGACACCTCGTCCAGCAGTGCGCCGAACTGCGGCACGGCGTCCCGCAGCCGCTCGCCGATCGCTGCCGAGAGATCCATGCCGAGCAACTTGCCCGCGGCCGCATTCGGCAGCTCGATCCGCCCGTCCGCATCGAGCCCGATGACCCCGGCCGACACGCCGGCCAGCACTGTTTCGGTGAAGCGGCGCCGCTCGTCGATCTGGCTGTAGGCGTCCATCAGCTCCGTCCGCTGCGCCGCCAACTGCCCTGTCATGCGGTTGAAGGCGCGGCTCAGCCCCGCGACCTCGTCCTCGCTCTGCATCTCCGGCACGCGCACCGCCAGGTCGCCCGCCCGCACCCGCTCGGCCGCCAGGATCAGCCGCCCGATCGGCCGGGCGATCTGGTTGGCCAGCACCAACCCCAGCAGCACCGCCGCCGACAGCACCAGCAGCGCCACCAGCGCGAAGATTAGCGCGAAGGTGATCTGTAGACCCGACCGGTTCTGGTCCAGCCGCTCGTACTCGGCGACGGCCTGCTCGGTCCGCGCCATGTGGTCCAGGATGGACGGGTCGACCGGCCGGCCGATCAGCAGCATCAGGCTCGGCGTCGCGTTCAACTGCACCACCGCCCGCACCTGGCTGCTGTCCGGGCCGCCGATCACCGCGACCTCGCCGCCGCGCGCCAGATCCGTCGCCTCCTTCGGCGCCGGTTCGACGCCGTAGCCGGACATCACGCCGACACCCGCGATCACCTGGTTCGTCACCGGCTCATAGATGATCGCCTCCGTCAGGCCCCGCAGCACCGTCTGTGTCTGCAGGATCTGCCCGAACGTATACGGGTCGTTGGCCAGGATCTGCCCGGCGCGGGCCAGGTCGTTCGCCATGCCCAGCGCGTCGGTGCGGATGTTGTTGCGGTGCTCCTCCAGGTAGCCGCGCGACGCCTCGAGGCTTTCGTTCAGCGCCGTCCGCACCCGGTCGTTGAACCAGGCCTGGATGCCGAGGTTGAAGAACGCCGTCGCGAACACCGCTACGACGATCGTCGGCGTGACGGCGACCACGCTGAACAGCAGCACCAGCCGCACATGCAGCCGCGACCCGGCCGAGCCCCGCCGCCGCTCCGCCCACACCCGGGTCAGCCGCCCGGCCAGCACCGCGCCCAGCAGCAGCAGCACCACAAGGTTCGACAGCACCATCGCGAACACGAGGTTCGGCCGCCAGGACAGGCTCATGCCACCCGACAGCATGACGAACGTGCCCACGCCCAGCGCGAGAGCGAGCGCCGCCAGCAGCAGTGTGACCACCTTGCCGAGCATCGCGTTCACCGCCCGGCGCGGGAACGACGGCGCCCGTTCGCCATCCGGGGCGCGTATGCGACGCGGGTCGAACGGCGCGTTCATCGGCCGGGCGTCACGCTTATCTTGAAAGGCGGCATGGGGAGTCGGCTGGCGTGGGTTTGTGAGGACCGCAGCGGCGCGGCCAAGTGGCCGTGAGCCGCGACGCGCAGCAAAGCTGCGTCAGCTGGCCGCCAGGGTGCTATTTGAGACAAGCCGTCAGCCGATGCCGCGCACCACCGGGATGTCGAGGTCCCGGATCTTCTTGCGCAACGTGTTCCGGTTGAGCCCAAGCATCGCTGCCGCCTTGATCTGATTGCCCCGCGTGGCGCCCAGGGTCATCTGGATCAACGGCCGCTCCACCTCGGCGATCACCTGGTCGTAGATGTCGCGCATCGGCAGGCCGTCGCGGCCCGCCGCCAGAAAGCTTCGGATATGCCGCTCGACCGCCTGCGCCAGCGGCTCCGGCGCCCCGCCCGTCGTCGGCAGCTCCGCGCTCGCGCCCGATTCGGCCAGCTCGGCATGGATCACCTCGCCGCCGATCACCTCTTGCGGATACAGCGCCGCCAGCCGGCGCATCAAATTCTCCAGCTCCCGCACGTTGCCGGGCCAGCGGTGCTGCCGAAGCCGGTCGAGCGCCGACTGGTCCATGCTCTTGCCCGGCAGCCCGGAATCGCGCGCCTTGTCCAGGAAATGGCGCGCCAGCACCGGAATGTCCTCCAGCCGCTCACGCAGCGGCGGCAGCCGGATCGGCACCACGTTCAGCCGGTAGAACAGGTCTTCGCGGAACTGCCCGGCGCGGATCGCCTGGCGCAGATCCCGGTGCGTCGCCGCCACGATCCGCGCATTGGCGCGGATGGGCTGGCGGCCGCCCACCGTCGTGAACTCGCCTTCTTGCAGCACCCGCAGCAGCCGCGTCTGCGCCTCTGCCGGCATGTCGCCGATCTCGTCCAGGAACAGCGTGCCGCCCGCCGCCTGCTCGAACCGGCCTTGCGCCCGGTTCATCGCCCCGGTGAACGACCCGCGCTCATGCCCGAACAGCTCGCTCTCGATCAGCTCGCGCGGGATGGCCGCCATGTTGATCGCGACGAACGGCCCGGTCCGCCGCCGCCCATAGTCGTGCAGCGCCCGCGCCACCAGTTCCTTCCCGGTGCCGCTCTCGCCGTTGACCATCACCGTCAGGTCCGTCGTCGTCAGCCGGGCGATGCTGCGGTAGATCTCCTGCATTGCGACGCTGCGGCCGATGAGGGGCAGCCGCTCCTCGCTGTCGCGCGCTTCGGGCGGGGGCGCATTGGCCGGATCCGCCGGGGCCTCCAGTGCCCGGCCCACCACGGCCAGCAGCTCCTTCAGGTCGAACGGCTTCGGAAGATATTCGAACGCCCCCCGCTGCGCCGCCTTCACCGCCGTCATCAAGGTCGACTGCGCGCTCATCACCACGACCCGCAGCTCCGGCCGCACCCGCTTGATGCGCGGGATCAGGTCCAACCCGTTCTCGTCCGGCATCACCACGTCGGTGATGACCAGGTCGCCCTCCCCGTCCTCCACCCAGCGCCACAGCGTCGCGGCGTTGCCGGTGCAGCGAACCTGGTAGCCGGAGCGGCCGAGCGCCTGGGTCAGCACCGTCCGGATGGACCGGTCGTCATCCGCGATCAGCACGGTGGGGGGAGTCATCTTGGTTCCTTCAGGACGCGTCTGCTTCGGCCTCGGTCAGTACGGGCAGGCATAGGCGGAACTCGGTCCGGCCAGGCCGGCTATCCACCTCGATCAGCCCATCATGGTCGCCGACGATCTTGGCCACCAGGGCAAGCCCAAGGCCGCTGCCCGACGGCTTGCCGCTCACGAACGGCTCGAACAGATGCGGCCGGATGTCTTCTGCAATGCCGGGCCCGTTGTCGCGCACGCTGACCACCAGCGGCAGGTGCTGCCGTTGTCCGCTGCCCGGAACCGCGAGCCTGACGCCATGCTGGTAAGCGGTCGTGAGCACGATCTCGCCCCCGCCGCGGCCCGCCAGGTCGGCGTCGGACAGGATCGACTCGGCCGCGTTCTTCACCAGGTTCAGCAGCACCTGGACCAGTTGGTCGCGGTTGCCCCAGACCGGCGGCAGGCTCGGGTCGTAGGTCTCCGTGATCCGCAGTGTCTGCGCGAACCCGGTGTGCGCAAGCCGCCGCACGTGCTCCAGCACGCGGTGGATGTTCACCGCCCGCCGCTCGATCGGCTTCTCGCCGAAGACTTCCATCCGGTCCACGAGCGCGCGGATCCGGTCCGCCTCGTCCCGGATCAGCACCGTCAGCTCGCGATCCTGGTCGGCGACGCTCGCCTCCAGCAGCTGCGCCGCGCCGCGTATGCCGGAAAGGGGGTTCTTCACCTCATGCGCCAGGATCGCCGACATCCCGCTCACGCTGCGTGCCGCACCGCGGAATGCCATCTGCCGATCCAGCGCCCGCGCGGCCGAGCTGTCCTGGAACGTCATCAGCACGGCCCCCGGCTCCTCGATCAGCGGCGCGGCCTGGACCATGATGCCGCGCTTGTGGATGCGCGGACTTTCGAGGCTCAGGTCGTGATCGGCGATCGTCGTGCCGTGCGTGCGCACCAGATCGAGCATCGAGAAGATCGGATGGTCGGGCGGCAACAGGGCGCCCAGCGACATGTGCCCGAGCTGCAGGGTGGACAAGCCAAGGAAGTTCTCGGCCGCCTGGTTGGCGTAACGGAACCGGTTCGCGGCATCCAGCAGCACGGTCGCTACCGGCATGGTGCCCAGCATCGCCATGCCGTCGAGCGTCGACGCCCGCGGGCTCAGCCGCTCCACCAGCGCGAGGCTGCCACGCTTGAGCGCGCCCTTCACGCCGCGAGCGCCTGCGGCTCGGGCCCCGCCCGCTCCGCCCCGCTGCCGATCAGCGGATCGTAGAAGGCGTCGATCAGCTCCCGCACCTCCTCGGGCCGTCCCAGACGGTTCACCGCCGCCCGGAACTCGCCCGAGCCGAACAGGCCGCGCGAGTACCACGACACGTGCTTGCGTGCGACCCGCACCCCGGCCTCGGCCCCGCAATGCGTCAGCATCGCCTCATAATGTTCGAGCAATATGGCTTTCTGCTCCGCCAAGGAGGGCTCGCGCTGCGGAACGCCCGTCATCAGATAGCGCGCCACCTGGGCCGTGAACCAGGGCCGCCCATAGCAGCCGCGACCGATCATCACGCCGTCCGCGCCGGATTGCGCCAGCGCCTCGGCCGCGTCCCGCTCGGTCAGGATGTCGCCGTTGGCGATCACCGGGATCGATACCGCCGCCTTCACCTGCGCAATGAACCGCCAATCGGCAATGCCGGTATAGAACTGCTGCCGGGTGCGCCCATGCACCGTCACCATCTGGATGCCGCACCCCTCGGCGATCCGCGCCAGCGAGGGCGCATTGAGGTTCGCGTGGTCCCACCCCATCCGCATCTTCAGCGTCACTGGGACGTCGACGGCCCGAACCGTCGCTTCAAGCAGGCGCGCCGCCGCCGTTTCGTCGCGCATCAGCGCCGAGCCGGCTGCCTGCCCCACCGCCACCTTCTTGACCGGGCAGCCGAAGTTGATGTCGACCAGGTTGGCCCCGTGCCCGACCGCGATCCGGGCTGCCTCCGCCATCGCGGCCGGATCGCATCCTGCAAGCTGAACCGCGGCTGGCCCGCCGCTGCCGTCGACCTCGGCCATGCGCAGCGTCGTGCGGTTCTCGCGCACCATTGCCCATGACGCGATCATCTCCGATACCACCAGCCCGGCGCCATGCTTCTTCGCCAGCCGCCGGAATGGCAGGTCCGTCACGCCCGACATGGGCGCGAGCACGACCGGGGTTTCGAGCCGCACCGCTGTCGGGCCGGAGCCGAGGGTGAGTGCCGACAGGCGGAAGGGCGCGGAATGACTGCCTATCATTTGTGCAGATTACGGCGTCGTGGCGCATGACGCAATCATCCAGTGTGTTCTACCTTTCCTAACTTGACGCAACCTTAGCGAGCAAAGACTGATAACGAAATGACAATTGCCGCACTTCTTGTCGCCGCCGGGTCTGGCACACGGTTCGGGGCCGACCAGCCGAAACAGTTTGTCACGATCGGCGGCCGGCCTATCTTGCGCTGGGCAGCAGACGCGCTGGCCCGCGTCGTCGACGTGCTTCAGCCGGTCGGCGATCCGGCCCGGGTCGCAGCCGCATTGAATGGTCTCAATTACCAACCTGTTGTTTCAGGCGGAGAAACGCGGCAAGACAGCGTGAGACTCGGTCTCGAAGCACTCGCCCGCCATGCCCCGGACGTCGTTCTCGTCCATGATGCGGCCCGGCCCTATATTCCCGAAGGAACTGTCCCGGCGCTGCTGGCCGCCCTCCGAAGCAGGCCCGGTGCCATCCCGGCGTTGCCGGTTGTAGACACCCTGAAACGGGTTGAGGCAGACGGTCTTCTTACAACCGTGTCCCGTGGCGGGCTGGTGCGGTCGCAAACGCCGCAAGCCTTTCGGTTCGACATCCTGCTTGATCTGCACCGCTCGCATCCGCAAGGCGCGACCGACGACGCTTCCCTGCTGGAAGCGGCCGGGCACGAGGTGGCGATCGTCCCGGGGTCAGAGGACAACATCAAGCTGACCTACCCGGAGGACCTCGCCCGCCTCGCCCGCATCCTGGTGCCTCCGCTGACACCGCGGGTCGGCACCGGTTTCGACGTCCACGTGTTGGTTGGAGGCCGGCCCTTGATCCTGTGTGGGATTACCGTGCCGCACGAGAAGGGACTGGCAGGGCATTCCGACGCCGACGTCGGCATCCACGCGCTCTGCGATGCGATCTATGGCGCCCTCGCCGAAGGCGACATCGGCCGGCACTTTCCCCCAAGCGAGGACACTTGGAAGGACGCCGACAGCGCCCGCTTTCTGCGCCACGCCGCCGAACGCATCGCCGCCCGCGGCGGACGGCTGGCCAACGCCGACGTCACGCTCATCTGCGAACGGCCGAAGATCACCCCGCATGCCCCGGCCATGATCGCGCGGCTCGCGGCGCTACTCGGCGTCCCGGACACCAGGATTTCAGTGAAGGCGACCACCACGGAGCGCCTCGGCTTCGCAGGCCGGGGCGAAGGCATCGCGGCACAGGCAGCGGTGACGCTGCTCGTGCCCGATTGACGGCATTTTAAACGATGTATTTCAGCGGAGCAGTCGTATGGGAGCGAGCGGACAAGGTTACATGATCATGGCCTTCGGGCCGAATCGTTACACGGACATGGCGGTCAACCTCGCCGCGTCGATCCGCATCAAGGACCCGACCCGGCGGATCTGCCTGGTGAGCGACCGGGCGCCGCAACCACGTGTTGCCGCCTGCTTCGACGACGTCGTTCGCATGCCGCCTGATCCTCGCTACCCGCATTTGATGGCCAAGCTGCGCTCATTCGAGCTGTCCCCTTATCGGCAGACCATGTTCGTCGACGCCGACTGCCTCATGGTCAAGGCCGACGCCGACCAGCTCTGGGCCCGCGCCACCCAACGCCCGTTCAGCATCACCGGCGAGAAGAGGAGTGAGGGTCGCTGGAAAGGTCTCGATATCGCCGCGATGCGCGCAACGGTCGGGGCCCCTTACGTCGTGCAGATGAATAGCGGCGTCTTCACGTTCGACCGCTCGGCCGCGGCCGAGCGGTTCTTCGCCCTGGTGAACCACCTTTACTTGACGCGCAGCGACGCGTTCGCAGACGCTCACCTCTGGGGCGGGACCGGGCAGACCACCGAACCCTATTTGGGGCTGGCAATGGGCCTGCTCGGGATGGGAACGGAGAACATGGCCAACATCGGGCCCAACTCCTGGTCCGTATCGACCTGGCGCACCGTTCACTGCACCCGCGGCGGACTGGTGATGAAGGCAGACCGGTTCTTGTTCGACAAATCTTACCTGCCGACGCGGCTGGCGCTGCTCCTGCCCACCTTCCTGCACTTTGTGGGCCTCAAGCCCCGCGCCCTGTATGACCGGATGGTCCGCGAGCTGCACGCCGATAGGGTGCACAACCAGCCCGCAGGCTTTGGCGCCTTCGCCGACGATCCAGTCGCCACCGCCTGAATCTCGCGCCCGGACCCGGGCAAATTGGTCGGAGCGGCGGGATTCGAACCCACGACCCCCAGTCCCCCAGACTGATGCGCTACCAGACTGCGCTACGCTCCGACCGCCGGCCGGACGTAGCAGCCTCGGCTTGCCAGGGCAAGCAAAGCAGAAGGCCAGGCGGGCGAGCACCCCCCGAGCGCACCCGCGCTGTCCAGTCCAGACGCGGCGACGGATTGGTGTGGGTGGCGCAGCTGGCACGATCGTGTCACCACGGGCCGGGTCGCTATAGGGGGGCCGCTTCATGGCCGACGAACTGCCGCACGAGGTCGCCGCCGAGGACAAACGGATTGCATTGCTTATTGCCGTGCTCGCCCTTTGTCTCGCCGTCGTCGAGACCGGAGCAAAGAGCGCCCAGACCGAAGCGATCAGCCGCAACGTCGAAAGCACGGACGCTTGGTCGTTCTACCAGGCCCGCACCATCCGCCAAACGTTGGTCACCACCGCGGCCGAACTGGCGGACCTCACAAAGTCGGCCAATCCGGCCGCCACTGCGGCGCAGCAGAAGAGCTGGCGCGATACCGCCGCGCGCTGGGAAGACGACCCGGCCGGGGGCGACGGCAAGAAGCAGCTCGCCGAGAAAGCCAGAGTTATCGAGGATCAGCGCGAGACGGCCATGGCGCGCTACCATCTCTACGAGTATGGCGCAGCCCTGCTCGACGTTGCCATCGTCGTCGCCTCCGCC
This sequence comes from Acetobacteraceae bacterium, assembly GCA_965213855.1. Taxonomy (GTDB): domain Bacteria; phylum Pseudomonadota; class Alphaproteobacteria; order Acetobacterales; family Acetobacteraceae; genus JBBROS01. Next base: position 1,107,498 of record CBDCAA010000008.1, read on the forward strand.
TCGATCGTGACCGGGGTCGCCCTGCTTGTCGGTGTCAGCGCCTTGCTCGGTGTCGGAGGCGTCGCGCTCGGCATCCTGGGCTGGGTCGCCCCGCTCGCCATCCACATCTGATCGAAGTGAGACGGCGCTGGCGCCTCCAGCGATGTCGCCGCACGGATCTCGCGCTTGGTAACAGGCGGCGGCGCGTTACAAAGCCTTAAGCCGGCCGCCGTTGACCCGCTCTCATTCGTTGCAAGTGAGGGCGATTGGGATGACCCGGCTGCACGAGCCCGCACGGCTCACGCCGCCTTGCGAACGCCCGAGACAAAGCCCGTCACCTCGCCCGTCAGTCGTTCGGCTTGTCGCGAGAGGTCGCTCGCCGCGGCAAGCACCTGCTGCGCCGCCACCCCCGTGCTGTTCGCCGCAAGACTCACCCCCGTGATCGTCGACGTCACCGCCTTCGTGTTCTCAGCCGTGCGCTGAACGTTGCGCGCGATCTCCGCCGTCGCCGCGCCCTGCTGTTCGACGGCCGAGGCGATCGAGGTCGCGATCGCGCTCACCTCCTCGACCGCTGCGGCGATTGACTGGATCGCGCCCACCGCGTCCCGGGTCGCGGCCTGGATCCCCACGATCTGCCGGCCGATGTCGTCGGTGGCGCGCGCGGTCTGGCTCGCAAGGTTCTTGACCTCGCTCGCCACCACCGCGAAGCCCTTGCCTGCCTCGCCCGCCCGCGCTGCCTCGATCGTCGCATTGAGCGCCAGCAGGTTCGTCTGCCCGGCAATGCCGCTGATCAGGTCCACCACCTGACCGATCTTGTCCGCCCCCGCCGCAAGCGCGCGCACCACGCCATCCGTCCGCCGCGCATCCTCGACCGCCTTGCCCGAGACCCGGGCAGAATGCGCCACCTGCTGCCCGATCTCTCCGATCGACGTCGCAAGCTGCTCCGACGCCGCCGCCACGGTCTGCACGCCGGCACTCGCCTCCTCCGCCGACGTCGCGACGATGCCGGCCTGCCCGTTCGTGTCGGTCGCCGTGTTCGACATCGCTCGCGCCGTCGCCTCCAGCTCGCTCGAGGCGGACGAGATCTGGTTTACGACGTCGCCCACCTGCGCCTCGAACCCTCTCACCAGCTCGGCCACCTGCGCCGCCCGGCGCTCCTTCTCGGTGCGCTCGCTCTCCTGCGCGGAGGCGACACTATCCGCCTCGATGGCGTTTGATTTGAACACCTCGAGCGCTCGGGCCATGTCGCCGATCTCGTCCCGAGCATCGAGGCCGGGCACCCGGATCGTCCGGTCGCCGGCCGCAAGCGAGCCCATGGCACCGGTCAGCGCCTTCACCGGCCGCACGATCCCCCTTGCCATGAACAGGGCGATCGCGATTCCCAGCACGGACGCAAGCACCGCACTCCCTAGCTGAAGCCAGGTCGCCAAACTGACCCTGGCGACCTCGGCTTGCTCGTCGGCGGACAATGCCGCCTGCAGCTGGTTGGCAAGCTCGGTCCGCTCGCGCTGGATCATGGCGAGCTGCGGTGCCAGCTCCGCGTCGAACAAGGCGGCGCTGTTCAATGCGGCCCTGGAATAGGCCTGGAAATCCATCATGTAGCGACCGAATGCCGCACCCAGCGGAGCGATCAGCCCCGTCACATCAGGCCCCGCAACAGCCTGCAGTGCCCCGATCGCACGCAAGGCGTTCTCGCTCATCGTCTTGAACGTCGCAGGCCCGTTCGGATCATGCGTCGCCTGGAACCGCCAGTTCGCCACGCGCATCAGCAGCACCTGCCCGTTCAGCTCCTCGGCCGCGTGCGACACGTTTGGGTCGCTGGCCGTCCGCGCCGCGCCAACCAGCGCGACCGCCGCCGCGGCCAACTCGTCACCAATCACGAGCAACGCCTTGCGCGCATTTGCCGCGGTCGCGTTGCTGTCGAAATACCTTTGCGCGACGAGGCGATGGGCGTGCAGCTGTTCCAGCGCGTGCTCATATTGGCTCCGCTCCGCGCCCGGTGTGGCCGCGTGCGCCGACGACGTCAGCAGATTCTCCGCGCTGTCCGCCGCCGCCTGCCAGTCCGCAATCGCCGCCGGGCCGCCGAGCCGCACTTGCGCCTCCGCCCGGCCCAACTCGGTCACCAACCGCCCGACGGTCGAGATGCGCTGCCTCTGCTCGAACATCGCCATCATGTCATGCAGCCGAGTGCCGAGCATCGACAAGTGATACGCGCCCAGGCCGGACGCGATCAGGCCGATGACGATGATCACGCTGAAGCCGAGCGAGATACGAGCCAGCAAGCGGAACTGTGGAAGGCGCATCGGTCCAACCTCGAAGATGGACACCTATGCTGCCCCGAAAACGTGGACATTCCCTTAACGGGCCAAACTCAAACCGTGAATTGTTCCGCAATGATCCGCTCGCTCAGCCCCTGCTCCGGGTCGAACAGCACCGTCGCCGTCACCCCCCGGTCCTCGCTCACCGCGACCGAGGCGACATCGCGCACCTCCGTGAAGTCCGCCACCGCCGCGACCGGCCGCTTGTCGCGCTCCAGCACCTCGAACAGCACGTCCGCCGCCGCCGGCAGCAACGCGCCCCGCCACCGCCGCGGACGAAACGCGCTGATCGGCGTCAAGGGCAGCAAGTTCGCCGAGAGCGGCACGATCGGCCCGTGCGCCGAGAGATTGTACGCGGTCGACCCGGCGGGCGTCGAAACCAGCACCCCGTCGCAGATCAGCTCGTTCAGCCGCACCCGGCCGTCCACGGTGATCCGGATCTTGGCCGCCTGCCGAAGCTGCCGGAGCAGCGACACCTCGTTGAAGGCCACCGCCTCCTCGACCGCTCCGCCCGCCGTCACCGCATGCATGCGCAGCGGATGGAGCAGCGCGGCTTGCGCCCGGCCCAGCCGGCCCGGCATGTCATCCTCGGCAAACCCGTTCATCATGAACCCGACCGAACCGCAGTTCATGCCATACACCGGCGTCGACAGGCCGCGGGCCAGCAGCAAATGCAACGTCTCCAGCATGAAGCCGTCGCCGCCCAGCGCCACGATCACCTCCGCCGCCTCCACCGAACAGTCGCCGTGCCATGACGCCAGCCGCTGCAGCGAAGCACGTGCATGCTCGGTCGGGGCCGCCATGAACGCGACCCGGGTGGGTGCCGTGCCGAAATGCGCCGTCGCGACGATCGGGACCACGGACCGGCCTAGGCCAGCCGCCGGTGCTCCATCACCGGCATGTTCGCCCGCGTGCGCCGGGTCAGCTCCGGATCGACGCGCGCCGTGGTCCATCCCAGCCCGTCCGAAACCTGCGCCACCACCGTGCCCCACGGATCGGCGATCAGCGACCGACCATAAGTGTGCCGCAGCTCGCCCTTCGCATCGCGGTGCCCGCCCCAGGTGGCCGGCGCCGCAATCCAGCACTGGGTTTCGATCGCGCGCGCGCGGATCAGCACCTCCCAATGGTCCCGCCCGGTCGCGACCGTGAAGGCCGACGGGAGCACGATCAGCTCCGCCCCTTCCCGCCGCAACGCCAGGAACAGCTCCGGGAAGCGCACGTCGTAACACACCGCCAGCCCGACCGTGACGCCGGCCGCCCGGCACGTCACCACCGCCGACCCGGCCCCATACATGCTGCTTTCGCGGTAACCCGTCCCGTCCGGCGTCGTGATGTCGAACAAGTGGATCTTGCGATACCGGCCCAGCTCGGCGCCGTCCGGGCTGAACACCACCGTCGTATTGTACAGCGTCCCGTCCGCAGCCTCGCCCAGCGATCCGCCGTGCACATGGATGCCCCGGGTCCGTGCCAGCTCGCGCAGGAACTCGTAGGCTGTGCCGCCCGGGGCGTTGCTCCCTGCAGCCGGCAAAGCCTCCGCCTCGGCCAGTTTCGTCGCCCGGTCACCGCCCAGGCACGTCCACATCTCCGGCAACGTGATCAGGTCCGGCCGGTCCGCGGCAACGGCCGCGTCCACCAGGCGCCCGGCCTGCGCGATGTTGTCGGCCTTCACCGGCCCCGGGTTCATCTGCACGACGGTGACGCGCATGGCGGACTCCTATGCCGGCTCAATCGATCGGGGGACTCAGTACAGCCGGGGCTCGGTCCGCCCCGGCGGACGCACGATCCGCGGTTCTGCGCGATACGGCGCCGGCGGGATCGGCGGCCGGGCGTAGGGATCGGTCTCGTGCCCGATGTCCGGCAGCCCCTCCGGCAGGCGCAGCGACAGGCTGCGAATCTCGCCCTGGATCTCGTCCAGCCGCGCCTCCATGCCCTCCAGCCGCGCCTTCACGCCGAACACGCTGAACGGCATCATCAGGAACAGCAGTCCGAACAGCGCGGCCGCGAGCAACAAGACGAGATGGACCCACCAGGGAACCCAATCAGGCAAGGGCAAGGGCGACGTCATGCAACGAACCTAGCAGGTTCGCGGCCCTGCCGCGACAGGGCTCGATCCCAAAGGCTGATCCCAAGGGCTGATCCCAGGGGTTGATCCCGCGCCCGTTCCGTCCTTTGGTCCCCGCCGAACCTCCCCCAGGCCGTCCGATGCTGCTCCTGATCCCCGGTCCCGTTACCACCAACCCCCGTGTCCGTGCCGCCGCGGCGCAGGACTATGCGCCGTGGGACCTCGACTTCCGGGCCATCTATGCCCGCATTCGCCACCGCGTGCTGGCCCTGGCCGGCGGTACCGAAGGCGTCCACGCCACCCTCCCCCTTCCCGGCTGCGGCCATTTCGCGCTCGAGGCGGCGTTCCGCAGCTTCGTCGAACCCGGCGGCCGCATCCTCTTGCCCATGACCGGGCATTACGCCGACCGGCTGCAGCGCCTCGCGACCGAAGCCGGCAAGATCGTCGTGCCGCTGCCTGTGGACACGAACCGGCGGGCGGATCCGGACGCCGTTCTATCCGCCCTGCAGGCGGACCCGGCGATCAGCCATCTCGCCTGCGTCTATAGCGAGACCTCGACCGGCATCATCCACGACGTACCGGCCCTGGCCAAGGCCGCGGGCCGCGCCGGCCGCCGCGTCATCGTCGACGCCGTCTCCGCCCTCGGTGCGCTGCCGTTCGACATCGGCGCCCTGCCGATGGTCGACAGCGTCGCCTTCACGTCGAACAAGTGCCTGGAGGGGCTGCCCGGCACCTCGTTCACGATCGCCCGCGTCGACCGGCTGGAACAGGTCGAGGGCCGGGCCGGAAGCTGGTCGTTCGACCTGGGCGAGCTGTACACCCACTCCGTGCAGACCAACTGGGGCGCCCATCGGTTCACTCCGGCGGCGCAGGCGCTCGCCGCGTTCGACGTGGCGCTGGACCTGTTCGACGCGGAGGGCGGACAGCCCGCCCGGCTGGCCCGCTACACTGCCAACATGCACGCGCTCCATGCCGGCGTGCGGGAGATTGGGCTGCGCCCGACCCTGCCGCTCGAGATGCAGGGCCCGATCGTCTTCAACGTCGACGCACCCGCCGCCACCATGGACGGCCCGGCGTGGGACCTGCAGGCCTTCGTCGACGCGCTCAAGCGCCGCGGCGTGCTCATCAGCAACTTCTACGATACGCCGCATCCCAGCTTCCGCGTCGGCTGCATCGGCGCCATCACCCCGGACGACATGCGCCGCGCCACCGCCGCCATGGGTGCCGCGCTGTCCGAACTCGGCCACACCGACCGCCGCGCCGCATGAGCACCGACCTGGAGATCGCCCGCGCCGCGACCCTGCGCCCGATCGGCGAGATCGCTGCGCGAGCCGGCATCCCGGCGGACGCGGTCGAGCCGTATGGCCGGCACAAGGCGAAGATCGCGCTCGACTTCGCCCAGCGCACCGGTGCCGCCCCGCGCGGCAAGCTCGTGCTGGTCACCGGCATCAGCCCGACGGCCGCTGGAGAGGGCAAGACCACCACCACCATCGGCCTCGGCGACGCGCTGAACCATATCGGCAAGCGGGCGATGATCTGCCTGCGCGAGCCCTCGCTCGGCCCCTGCTTCGGCATGAAGGGCGGCGCCACCGGTGGCGGCCGGGCGCAGGTGGCGCCGATGGACGAGATCAACCTGCACTTCACCGGCGACTTCCACGCCATCACGTCCGCCAACAACCTGCTCGCGGCCCTGGTGGACAACCACATCTACTGGAGCAATACGCAAGGCATCGATCCGCGCCGGGTCACGTGGCGCCGCTGCCTGGACATGAACGACCGCGCGCTGCGGTCGATCGTCAACGGCCTTGGCGGCGTCGCCAACGGCAGCCCGCGCGAGGACGGCTTCGACATCACCGTCGCCAGCGAGGTGATGGCCGTGTTCTGCCTGGCCCGCGACCTCGCAGACCTGCAAGACCGGCTCGGCCGCATCCAGGTCGCGAGCCGGCGCGACGGTTCGGCCGTGCTGGCGCGGGACATCGAGGCTGACGGCGCCATGGCTGCCCTGCTGCGCGACGCCTTCGCGCCCAACCTGGTGCAGACGCTCGAGGGCAGCCCGGCGCTGATCCATGGCGGCCCGTTCGCCAACATCGCCCATGGCTGCAATTCCGTGATCGCGACCCGGCTCGGGCTTGGCCTGGCCGACATCGTCGTCACCGAGGCCGGGTTCGGCGCGGACCTGGGCGGGGAGAAGTTCCTCGACATCAAGTGCCGCTCTGCCGGCCTGGAACCCGGCTGCGCCGTCATCGTCGCCACGCTACGCGCGCTCAAGATGCACGGCGGGGTGGCGAAGGCCGATCTGTCGCGCGAAGACCCGGCTGCGGTCGGGCGCGGCCTCGCCAACCTTGCTCGCCACGTCGACAACATGCAGACCTTCGGCCTGCCTGTGGTCGTCGCGCTCAACCAGTTCAGCTCCGACACGCCGGCCGAGTTCGCGGTCGTGCAGGAGGCGCTGGCCGCACAGGGCGTCGAGGTGGTCCTGTGCACGCACTGGGCGGACGGCGCCGCAGGGGCGACAGGCCTGGCCCGCGCCGTGCTTGCCAGCCTGAACGCCGGCAGCGCTCGCTTCCGCACGCTCTACCCAGACGCGATGCCGCTCGCCGACAAGCTCCGCACCATCGCCCGCACGATCTACCGCGCCGCCGACGTCGCCATCCCGCCCGCAGTCGCCAAGCGCCTCGCCGGCTTCGAGGGCGCCGGCTTCGGCCACCTGCCGGTCTGCGTCGCCAAGACCCAGTACAGCTTCACCGCTGACCCCGCCCGCCTCGGCGCGCCCGAGGGCCACACGCTGCCCGTCCGCGACGTCCGCCTTTCCGCGGGCGCCGGCTTCGTCGTCGCCATCTGCGGCGACATCATGACCATGCCCGGCCTGCCCCGCGTGCCGGCCGCGAATGCGATCCACCTCGGACCTGACGGCATGATCGAGGGGCTGTTCTAGCCTTCCGCGCCGACGCCGTGCCAGGATGTGCCGTGCCAGAGTGGACCGTGCCCGGCGCCGAACCCGGGTGCGGCCAGGATCGCGGCCTGCACATAGGCGTGCGCGCGACGCACCGCCGCCGCCAAAGTCAGCCCTTGCGACAGCCCGGCCGCGATGGCGCTCGCCAGCGTGCAGCCAGTGCCGTGCGTGTGGCGGGTCGGCACCCGCGGCACGTCGAGCACCGTCGTGCCCTCGGCGGTCGCCAGCACGTCGCGGATCGTGTCGCCGGCGCCATGGCCGCCCTTCAGCAGCACGGCCGGCGCCCCCAAAGATAGCAAGGCCTGCGCCGCATCCAGCGCCGCCGCGTGATCCGGGATCGTCCGGCCCAGCAAGGCTTCGGCTTCGGGGATGTTCGGCGTGATGACGGTCGCGAGCGGGACGAGGGCGATGAGCGCATCGATCGCCGCCGGGTCGAGCAGGCGGGCACCGCCCTTGGCGACCATCACCGGGTCGAGCACGAACGGCAGCCCCCGCCCCCGCAACACCCCGGCGACCACCCCGATCACGGCCGCGTCGCCCAGCATTCCGGTCTTGACCGCGTCGGCGCCCAGGTCGTCCAGCACGGCCTCCATCTGCTGGCGCACGAAATCCGGCGACACCGGCAGCACGCCATGCACGCCGAGCGTGTTCTGCGCCGTCAGCGCCGTGATAGCCGTCATGCCAAACGCGCCCAGCGCCTGTACCGTCTTCAGATCCGCCTGGATGCCGGCGCCGCCACCGGAATCGCTTCCGGCGACGATCAGCACCCGGCCGATCACGCCGCCTGCTCGGCCGCCGCCTGGATGGTGTCGCACAGCCCGGCAACGACCTCGTGCACCAGCGCCTCGTCCTCGCCCTCGGCCATCACCCGCACCAGCGGCTCAGTCCCGCTCAGGCGCAGCAGCAGCCGGCCCTGCTTGCCTAGCCGCGCCTCCGCATCCTGCACCGCCGCCGTCACCGCCGGCGTCTCGAGCGGCGAGCGCCCGACGAACCGCACGTTCTGCAGCAGTTGCGGCAGCGGCTGGAACACGTTGCAAACCTCGCTCGCCGGCCGTCCCACCTCCACCAGCACCGCGAGCACCTGCAGCGCCGCCACCAGCCCGTCGCCCGTGGTGGCGAAGTCCGACATGATCACGTGGCCAGATTGCTCCCCGCCCACGTTCATGCCGTTCGCGCGCATGTGCTCCACCACGTAGCGATCGCCGACGCGCGTCCGATGCAGCTTCAGCCCCTCCTTGGCCAGGAAGCGTTCGAGCCCGAGGTTCGACATCACGGTCGCGACCACCCCGCCACCCTGGATCCGCCCCGCCTGCCGCCACGAGCGCGCGATCAGCGCCAGGATCTGGTCCCCATCGACGCACTCGCCGCGCTCGTCCACCAGCAGCAGCCGGTCCGCGTCGCCGTCCAGCGCGATGCCCAGGTCCGCCTTGTGCTCGACGACCTTGGAGCGCAGGAACGCCGGCACCGTGCTGCCGCAGCCGCGGTTGATGTTGAACCCGTCCGGGTCGATCCCGACCTGGACGATGGTCGCCCCCAACTCCCACAACACGGTCGGCGCGACCTTGTAGGCGGCGCCGTTCGCGCAATCCACCACGATCTTCAGCCCGTCCAGCGTCTGCCCGCGTGGGAACGTCGCCTTCGCAGCCTCGATATACCGCCCGCCCGCGTCCTGCAGCCGGGCTGCCCGCCCGAGCCGATCCGGCGCCGCCAGCCGCCCGCTCCGGTCGGCTTCCATCAACGCCTCAATCTCCATCTCCGTCTCGTCGCTCAGCTTGAACCCGTCCGGCCCGAACAGCTTGATGCCGTTATCCTCAAACGTGTTGTGCGACGCCGAGATCATCACCCCGAGGTCGGCCCGCAGGCTCCGCGTCAGCATGGCGATCGCCGGCGTCGGCAGCGGCCCGACCAACGTCACATCCATCCCGGCCGCGATGAACCCGGCCACCAACGCCGGCTCGATCATGTAGCCCGACAGCCGCGTGTCCTTGCCGATCACCACCTGGTGCCGGTGTGCCCCGCGCACGAACATCAGCCCGGCCGCCTGCCCGAGCCGGAGCGCCGTTTCGCCCGTCATCGCCCCCTGGTTGGCCGTGCCCCGGATCCCGTCCGTGCCGAACAGACGCCTGACTGTGCTCATCGTCGCATCTACTCCTCGCCGACGCGTGTCCTACCACGGCCCGCGCCGAACCGACCATGCGCACCGGCGACCCTGACAAACACTGATCTTCCATGACGAAGGTGCCGACCCGAGTGTCCTGCCCCCCCCGAAACACGCCCTCGTATGTCAGGGATCAGCAGGCCACGAGAACACCGACTTGTGGCCCGAGAATTCACTTGCGAATGTCCGAATCGGGACACCTAGTGGATCTCGCCCGCCTGCCTCAGCGCCGCCCGCAGCGCTTCCTTGCTGAAGGCCGGACTGGTGCACAGGTCCAGGATCACCTTCTCTCGCCGTGACACCAGATCGATCGCGACCGGCAAGCGCGTCACGCAATCGGCCGGCACCACCACCGCCCCGTGGAAGTCCGCGTGGATCACGTCATCATGCACCACCTGCATGCCAAACACGTCGACGGGCTTGGCGTAATCCACCGTGTGCACCCACGCATGGCTCGGCCCCACCCGGCCCCCGATGATCTGGAACCCTGGCGCCAGCATGTCCAAGTCCCGGAAGGAGCCGTTCGTGACGCAGCCGATCGCTCCCAACGCCTTGTGAACCGTCGTCTGCACTTCGCCCCAAAACGCCCCATACCCCTCCTTGGCATCCAGATCCTGCAGCACCGCGATCGTCGGCAGCCCGCCCGGCTCGGCCGCCACATAGTCGTACCAGTCCATCCGGTCCGTCACCGCACCGCGTGGCTTCTCGCGCGCCCGGATCATCCCCGTCCGCGCCAGGCCGACGATCGGCGGCAAGGTCCGGTCCGCCGCGACCATCGGCTCGACCGTAAAGCCGATCGCCCGCCGCTCCGGCGCGATGATCTCCAGCCCATTGCAGATCGTCGGCGTATCCCACTGCTTCAGCACCTCGAGGTCCGCGGCCGTGAAAGGATACTCGGTCATGGTTACGAACTCCTTAATGGAACCGCTGCGGGCTGAACGGCCCGAGATCGATCGTCGGCGCAACGCCAGAAACCAGGTCCGCCACCAGCCGCCCCGTCATCGCGCCCGCGGCCAGCCCGACATGCCCGTGCCCATACGCATGCACCACGTCACGGCACCCGCTCGCCAGCCCGATCACTGGCAGCCCGTCCGGCGTGCTCGGCCGGTGCCCCATCCATAGCTTGAATCGCTCCGGCGGCAGATCCCGCGGCAGGCCCGGCACCGTCCGCAGCATCGCGTCGCGCAGGATCTCCGCCCGCCGCCAGTCCGGCGCCGCGTCCAGCCCGGCCAGCTCCACCGTCCCCGCCACCCGCAGCCCGGCCGCCGTCGACACCACCGCCGCCTTCGTGTCGGCCGTCAGCATCGGATGCCGCAGCACGACGCCGGGGTCCGACAGCACGGCATGGTAGCCTCGCTCGGTCTCCAGCACGACGCGGTCGCCCGCCTGCGCTGCCAGGTCGCGGGACCGCGCCCCCGCGGCGATCACCGCCGCGTCGCACGCGACCTCACCAGCCTCGGTCACCACCGCCCGCAGCCGCCCGTCCTCGATCCGCAACCCCGTCGCCCGCCCGCGGATGACCGTGGCCCCTTGCGCGACCGCGTAGCCCGCCAGCGCGGCGACGTAGGCGCCCGGGTCCGTCACGTTGCCACCCTGCTGCACCAGCACCGCGAACGTGTAGCGCCGGTCCAGCGCCGGCTCCTGCTGGCGCAGCGCGTCGGCGTCCAACTCATGCCACGTGATCCCGTTATCCCGCCGCAGCCGCCACGCCAGCGCCTCGCGCTCGAACGCCGCCCGATCCGGGTAGGTGTACAGGATGCCGTGCCGCTCCATCAGCGCGCCCACCCCGGCCTCCTCGGCCAGCCGCCCATGCCGCTCCGGCGCATCGGCCAGCAACGGCCGCAGCGCCCGCGCCGTCCGCTCCACTTTCGCCACCGTCGATCCGGCGCGAACGAACCGAAGCAGCCAAGGCAGCAGCCTCGGCAAGTATCGCCACCGGATCGACAGCGGCCCCAACGGGTCCCGCAGGTATCCGGGCACCTTCGCCCAAACCCCCGGCAGGCTCATCGGCACCACCGACCCGGGGCTCAGGATGGTCCCATTGCCGTAGCTCGCCGCCTGCTCGCCCCCGGGATCCACCGGCTCCAGCAGCGTGACCCGATGCCCGTCCCGCACCAACTCGACCGCACTGGCGGCGCCGACGATGCCGGCGCCGATCACCACCACGTGGCGGGGGCAGGTCAAGCCGAGGGCTCAGGCCCCGGCGACGGCCCGCTTCGCCATCACGCCGATCAGATGCGCACGATACTCGGGGCTTGCATGGATGTCGCCGTTCAGCCCATCCGCCGGCGTCACGATCCCGGCGATCGCGTCGGGCGAGAAGTTTGCCGTCAGCGCCTGCTCCATCGCCGTGTGGCGGAACACGCCGCCCTGTCCGGCGCCGGTGATCGCCAGCCGTGTCCCGTGCGGTCCGACGGCTACGAAGACCCCGACCATCGCGTAGCGGCTCGCCGGGTTGCGGAACTTCTCGTAGTTCGACCTCGACGGGATCGGGAAAACGACCTTGGTGATCAGCTCGCCCGGTTCCAGCGCCGTCGTGAACATGCCCTGGAAATAGTCGTCGGGCTCAATGCTCCGCCTGTCCGTGTGGATGGTGGCGCCGATCGCCAGCACCGCGGCCGGGTAGCAGGCCGAGGGGTCGTTGTTGGCCAACGAGCCGCCCATCGTGCCCCGGTGGCGCACCTGGTTGTCGCCGATCCAGCCGGCCATCTTCGCCAGGCCCGGGATCTTCGCCTTGATCGCCTCGTGGGCAGCGATGTCGTGGTGGTTCGTCATCGCCCCGATCGTGATCGTGCTGCCGTCCGAGGTGATCCCCGACAGGCCCAGACCCGAGAGATCGATCACCGCCGACGGCTTGTTCAGGCGCTGCTTCAGCACCGGGATGAACGTCTGCCCGCCGGCTAGCGCCTTGCTCTCGACGTCGTCGGACAACAGCTTCAGCGCGTCCGGGAGCGAGGCCGGCTTCGCATAGGTGAAATCGTACATCGCGTTCCTTACTCCGCCGCCATCGGCAGCTGCTGGGTTTGCAGGATGGACCAGATCTTCTGCGGCGTCGCCGGCATGTCCAGGTGCCGCACGCCATAGTCGCGCAGCGCATCCACGACCGCGTTGATCACCGCCGGAGGGCTTCCGATCGCGCCGACCTCGCCGACGCCCTTGGCACCCAGCGGGTTGTGCGTGCACAGCGTGTTCTCGGTGCTGACCGTCATGTTCGGGAAGTCATGCGCCCGCGGCATCTGGTAGTCCATGAACGATCCGGTCACGAGTTGCCCCTGCCCGTCATACACCGCCGCCTCGAACAGCGCCTGGCCGATGCCCTGCGCGACGCCGCCCTGCACCTGGCCCTCGACGATCATCGGGTTGATGACCCGGCCGACATCGTCCACGGCCGTGAAATTCACCACCGTGACCGTGCCGGTGTCCCGGTCGATCTCGATCTCGCAGACATGGCAGCCGCCCGGATAGGTGAAGTTCTTCGGGTCGTAAAACGCCGTCTCGTCCAGCCCGGGCTCCAGCTCCTCAATCGGGTAGTTGTGCGGCACATACGCCGCCAGCGAGATGTCGCTCAGCGCCTTGGACTTGTCGGTGCCGGCCACGCTGAACCGCCCGTCCTTGAACTCGATGTCCTCGACCGACGCCTCCATCAGGTGCGCGGCGATTTTCTTGCCCTTGGCGATCACCTTGTCCATCGCCTTCACCATCGCCGACCCGCCGACCGCCAGGCTCCGGCTGCCGTAGGTGCCCATGCCGAACGGGATCTTGGCCGTGTCCCCATGCACCACGTCCACCAGATCGACCGGGACGCCCAACTGGTCGCTGACCAGCTGCGCGAATGTCGTCTCGTGGCCCTGGCCATGGCTGTGCGTGCCGGTGAACACCGTCACCGACCCTGTCGGGTGGACCCGCACGTTCGCCACCTCATACAACCCGGCCCGGGCGCCCAATGAGCCGACCACCTTGCTCGGCGCGATCCCACACGCCTCGACGTAGGTGGAGATGCCGATGCCGCGGAGCCTGCCCTTGGCGGCCGCGGCGGCACGGCGTGCCGGGAACTCGTCCCACTTGGACGCGGCGAGTGCGGTCTTGAGCGTCGCCTGGTAGTCGCCGCTGTCGTATTGGAGGGCCACCGGCGTCTGGTAGGGGAAGCCGTCGGCCGGAATGAAGTTGCGCCGCCGCAGCTCGACCCGGTCGATGCCGGTGTCGTGCGAAATCACGTCCATCAGCCGCTCCAGCAGGAACGTTGCCTCCGGCCGCCCCGCCCCGCGATACGCATCCACCGGGACCGTGTTGGTGAACACCGCCTTCACCTCGGCATAGATCGCCGGGGTCTTGTAGCAACCCGCGAGAAGTGTCGCGTAAAGGTAGGTCGGCACCGCCGGGCCGAACGTGCTGAGATACGCGCCCATGTTGCACAGCGTGTGCGTCCGCAGCGCCAGGAACGTCCCGTCCTTGTCGAGCGCCATGCTGGCCGTGCTGACGTGGTCCCGCCCATGCGCGTCCGACATGAACGCCTCGGACCGGTCGCAGGTCCACTTCACCGGGCGCTTCAGCTTGCCCGCCGCCCAGGTGACGATCGCCTCCTCGGCGTAATGGTAGATCTTGCTGCCGAACCCGCCGCCCACGTCCGGGGCCACCACGCGGAGCTTGTGCTCCGGGATGTGCAGCACGAACGCGCCCATCAGCAGCCGGATCACGTGCGGGTTCTGGCTGGTGGTGTACAGCGTGTAGTCGCCCGACGACGGATCGAACATCCCGATCGCGGCCCGCGGCTCCATCGCGTTCGGCACCAGCCGGTTGTTCGTCAGGTCGAGTGTCACCACGTGCGCCGCCTGGGCGAACGCGTTCTCCACGATCGCCTTGTCGCCGATGTGCCAGTCGTAGCAGATGTTGCCCGGCGCATCGTCGTGCACCGCCGCCGCACCGCCCGCGATCGCGTCCCGCGTGGAGGCCACGGCCGGCAGGTCCTCATAGTCGATCACGAGCAGTTCGGCCGCGTTCTTGGCCTGCTGCTTCGTCTCCGCAACGACCACCGCGACCGGGTCGCCCACGTGGCGGACCTTGCCGACCGCCAGCACCGGGTGCTTCGGCTCCGCCATCGGCGAGCCATCCTTGTTGTGGATCTGCCAGCCGCACGGAACGCCGCCAACGCCGTCGGCCTCGAAATCGGCGCCGGTGAACACCGCGACCACGCCGGGAGCCGCCCGCGCGGCCGTCGCATCGATCCCCAACAGCCGGGCATGCGGCCGGTCCGACCGCGCCATCTGTGCGTGCAGCTGCCCGGGCTGGTTGATGTCGTCGGTGTAGTTCCCCCGCCCGCTCAGGAACCGATGGTCTTCCTTGCGCTTGACCGAAGCGCCAATGCCCTCGAACCCCATGACCCAACCTCCCACAAACCCGCCGGCATTCAGCCGTGTCAGTCGCCTCTCCCTCTCCCGCTCACGGGAGAGGGCCGGGGTGGGGGTGCGCGCCCCACCATCCGTAGATAAGTTTACTCGGCCGCCATCGCCGGCTGCTTGCCGTGCATCAGCGGCCAGGCGGCGGCGATCGCCTTGACGATGTTGTGGTAGCCGGTGCACCGGCAGAGATTGCCCTCCAGACCCTCTCGGATCTCCTGCTCGGACAAGCCTTGGGGGTGCATCTGCACCAGGTCGATGGCGCTCATGACCATGCCGGGGGTACAGAACCCGCATTGCAGCGCATGGTGCTCGCGGAACATCTCCTGCATCGGGTGCAGCGTCCCGTCGGCCGCCGCAATGCCCTCGATCGTCGTCACGTCGGCGCCCTGCGCCTGCAGCGCCAGCATCGTGCAGGCCTTCACGCTCTCCCCGTCCACGTGCACCACGCAGGCGCCGCATTGGCTCGTGTCGCAGCCGACATGCGTGCCCGTCAGATGCAGCTTTTCCCGCAACAGCTCCACCAGCAGCGTCCGCCCCTCGACCTCGACCGTATGCGGCTTGCCGTTCACCGTCAGCGATACGTTCGGCATCGTTGTTTCCCCTCAGCCAAGTTCTTGTGCGTGACCTAGTGTGCTGCCGCCGCCTGCAAAGGGTCAAGCGGCCCAAACGCCCTCTCCCGCTTGCTGAGGGGCCGGGGTGAGGATGCGGGAACCGGCGCCGCCCCCAACCCAGTCTCACCTACCGCTCGGACGGCCCGCACCATCCCGGCAGGTATCCGGCCTCCGCGCCCTTCGCCAGCCCGAGCGCCTGCGCCACGGCTGCATCGAAATCGGCCTCGATGATCTGCGTCTTCACCCTTACGCGCAGGAAATCCGCCCAAAGGAACTCGCTGAACGGCGTCGTGTCCTTCGCATACCCGCCCTGGAACCGCAGCTCGCCTGCCAAAGAGCGATACGGGTCGTCGCGCAACTCCGTCATCGTCTTCGGCACGTCCCCATAGTCACGCCGGCGCCCCTGCTCGTCGAACGGATGCGTCCAGCCGCGGCAATCCATGTTGAACCAGAACGACTCCGTCGCGAGCGCGCTCAGGTCGCCCATCACGTTGACCAGAACCGTGTCCTGGCCTTCCTCCATCAGCGCCCGGCACAGATGGTGGTGATCGATCACATAGGTCCGGCCCTTCGGCCCGCGGATCACCGGGACCATGTGCGTCCCCAGGAACTCGGCGGCCTTATCGGTACCCTTGTCGCCGGGCTTGTCCGCCTTCGCCCGCCACGCGTGCCGCTTCGCCTGCACCTCCCGCAGCCCCACCGTGATCTGCGTCGGCCGCAGGGTCGCGATCGGGACCGGATGCAGGACCGGTTCGCGCACGCTCATGCTCCGCTCACGTGTGCGACGGCGCGGGAGCCGGGGCCAGGTGGAACGTGACCGGCACGTATTCCAGCGCCGGCACGTCCTGCAGCGCCTCGACCGACAGCTGATACAACCCCGGTGCCAGGTGAACGACCCCGATCCCCCGGCTGTAGTACCGGTCCGCGAACCCGTCCAGGTCCGGGTTGGTCGACGTGGCATCGAACACCGGCTGCAGCGACGGTCCCACGATCCGTGCGATCCGCACGTGCACCGGGACGGCCGCGCCCGCCTCCGCAATGCCGGCAGTGCTGCCCGGGCTGGTCCCAGCAACCCGGATCACGCGGGCCCGGGCCGCGGCGCCCTGTCCGAAGTGCAGCCGAAGCGTCATCGCGTAATCGCGCTCGACCGCGATGTTGACCTGCTGCAGCAGCATCCGCCCCTTCACCCCCGCGCCGAACGGCCAATCCACCCTGGTCGACGATGCGAATGGCCGCGCGAGCGCGGTGCCGATCCCGCTCACGCCCGAAACCACAGTGTCAGCCGCGTCGTTGACGCCGTTCGCACACCCGGACACCACATAGGCGATCAACAGGCACGGCAGAACACGGTTCATTCTTTGCCTCCCCACGGTGCCACCCGAGACGGACCGGATCGTCCGGGGGCAGCGTATGGGAGACGATCCTGCCGTCAAGGCGGGGTCATGCAGCGGCCGGTACCGCATGCAGTTCGGGGAGCTCGTCCAAGTGGCAGGCCGCCTTCTGCCCCGGTCCCATGTCCCGCAACACCGGCTCCTCCGTCCGGCACCGGTCGAACACGTAGGGGCACCGCGTGTGGAAGCGGCAGCCGCTCGGCGGGTTGATCGGGCTCGGCACGTCGCCGCGCAGGATGATGCGGTCGCGCTGCGCCGCCGGATCGGGCACGGGCACGGCCGAGAGCAGCGCGCGCGTGTAGGGGTGGCGCGGGTTGGCGAACAGCGCCGCCCGGTCGCTGATCTCGACGATCTTGCCCAGATACATCACCGCGACCCGGTGCGTAAGGTGCTCGACGATCGCCAGATCGTGGCTGATGAACAGCAAAGCGAGCCCCAGCTCGTCCTGCAGGTCGCTCATCAGGTTCACGATCTGCGCCTTCACCGACACGTCGAGCGCACTCACCGCCTCGTCGCAGATGATCAGGTCCGCACCCGGAGCCAGCGCGCGAGCGATGCCGATCCGCTGCCGCTGCCCGCCCGAGAACTCGTGCGGGAACCGCCCCATCGCGTCCCGCGGCAGCCGCACGGTGTCCATCAGCTTGGCCACCCGATCGTCCGTCTCGCCCCGGTTGCCGGCCAGCCCGAAATTGTGCAGCGGCTCGGCGATGATGTCGCGCACCCGCATCCGTGGATTGAGCGAGCTGAACGGGTCCTGGAACACCACCTGCACCCGCCGCCGCAACGGCCGCAACTGGCGCGCCGGCAGGTTGTCGATGCGCTGCCCGTCCAGGAACACCTCGCCGTCGGTCGGCTCGACCAGGCGCAGGATCGCCCGCCCGACGGTCGACTTGCCGCACCCGCTCTCCCCCACCAGCGACAGCGTCTCGCCCTTCTTGATGTCGAACGTGATCCCATCGACGGCATACACCTTCGCCGTGACGCCGCCGAACACCCCGCCCTTGATCGGGAAGTGCTTCTTGAGCGCGTTCACCTCCAGCAAAGGGACCGGTCTGCTCACGCGCGCGCGTCGCTCAGGTCGATCCGGCGTTCGATCCGCTCCAGCCGGCCCTCGAGCCGATCCATCCAAATCTGCAGCCCCGCATAGCCGGTGGCCAGCGTGCCGACGCTCTCCTCGAGATGGCCGAGCCGATGCTTGATGTCGCTGATATCCTGTTCCATTCGCTCCATCCGCCCGTCGATGCGGCGGAGATAAACGAGCACAAGGTTCTCCGGCTGGTCGCTCACGCCGCCATCCCCATCGCGAACTCCGCATAGTGGCACGCGACCGAATGCCCCGGCCGCTTCTCCTCCACCGCCGGCGCCACCGTCCGGCACAGCTCCGTCGCACTCAGGCACCGCCCCGCGAACGGGCAGCCGACGATCCGCTGCCGCAGCGACGGCACCAGCCCCGGGATCTCCGCCAGCCGCGACCGCCCGGCCGTGCTCAGCGACGACCCGAGCCGCGGCACCGCGCCCAACAGGCCCCGCGTGTACGGATGCTGCGGGTTGGCGAAGATCTCCGCCGCCGTCGCCTCCTCCACCTTGCGGCCCGCGTACATCACCACCACGCGCTGCGCCATCTCCGCGACCACGCCAAGGTCGTGCGTGATCAGCATGATCGCCGACCCCAACCGTGTCTTCAGGTCGCGCATCAGGTCCAGGATCTGCGCCTGGATCGTCACGTCCAGCGCCGTCGTCGGCTCGTCGGCGATCAGCAGCTTCGGGTTGCAGGCCAGCGCCATCGCGATCATCACCCGCTGCCGCATCCCGCCCGACAGCTGGTGCGGATACTCCCGCACCCGCCGCCCCGGCGCCGGGATCCCCACCAGCGTCAACATCTCGACCGACCGCTCCTCCGCCTGCCGCGCGCTCATTCCCTGGTGCAGCCGCAGCGTCTCGCCGATCTGCCGCCCGACCGTCAGCACCGGGTTCAGCGACGTCATCGGCTCCTGGAAGATCATGCTGATGTCGTTGCCGCGGAGCTTGCGCATCTCCGCCTCCGGCAAGGCCAGCAGGTCGCGGCCCTGAAACAGGATCCGGCCCGCGATCTTGCCCGGGGGCGTCGGCACGAGGCGCAGGATGGATGTCGAGGTGACCGACTTGCCGCACCCGCTCTCGCCCACGATCGCCAGCGTCTCGCCTGCGTCGATATGGAAGCTCAGCCCCTCGACGGCCCGCACCACCCCGTCCGACGTGCCGAAATGCGTCTGCAGCCGCTCCACCTCCAGCAGCGCCATCAGGGCGACCGCACTTCGATCACAACCGCTTCGCCATGCGCGGGTCCAGTGCGTCCCGCAGCCCGTCGCCGAGCAGGTTCACCGCCAGCACCGTGATCGACAGGAACACGGCCGGGAAGAACACGATGTACGGCTTCACCTGCCACAGCGCCCGCCCCTCGGCCATGATGTTCCCCCACGACGGGATGATCGGCGGCGTGCCCGCGCCGATGAAGCTCAGGATCGCCTCCGTGATCATCGCCGACGCGCAGATGTACGTCGCCTGCACCGTGATCGGCGCCAGCGTGTTCGGCAGGATGTGGCGCCAGATGATCTTCGGCACCCGCGTCCCCGAAGCGATCGCCGCCTCCACGTACGGCTGCTCCCTCAGGCTCAGCACCACGCCCCGCACCAGCCGCGACACCCGCGGGATCTCCGCGATCGTGATCGCCGTGATCACGTTGCCCACGCTGCCCCGGGTCAACGCCATCAGCGCGATCGCCAGCAGGATCGGCGGGATCGACATCAGCCCATCCATCACCCGCATGATCACGCCGTCCGCCCAGCGCACGAAGCCGGACACCAGCCCGATCGTCATCCCCACGGCACTGGCCAGCGCGGCCACCGCGAACCCGACCTCGAGCGACACCCGCGCGCCGTAAAGCACGCGGGAGTAGATGTCCCGGCCCAGCATGTCGGTCCCGAACCAGTACTGTGCCGACGGGAACCGTGTCCGCTTGGCCGGCGCCAGCGCCGTCGGGTCGACCGTCGCCAGCAACGGTGCCGCCACCGCCATGAACAGCACCAGGAACAGCAGCACGCCGCCGATCGCGATCGTCGGATACCGTCGCACGAACGTCCGCACCCGGCCGCGCGGTTTCACCACCGGAAGCACGTCGGGCAGCAGCGCGGCTGGCGTCACATGGGCCACCGCCGAAGCCGCGACCGGCTCCTCCACATGCGCCCCAACTTGACTGGGGCCGACCTGGCCCGGTGCCGTCGTGATGCTCAATAGCGGATCCTCGGGTCGAATGCCGTATAGAGCAGGTCCACGACCAGGTTGACCAGCACGTAGACGAAGCTGAACAGCAGCACGACGCCCTGGATCACCGGGTAATCCCGCCGCAGGATCGCATCCACCACCAGCCGCCCCAGCCCAGGGATCGCGAACACGCTCTCCGTCACCACGGCGCCGCCGATCAGCAGCGCGACCCCGATCCCGATCACCGTCACGATCGGCACCGCCGCGTTCTTCAGCGCATGCAGGAACAGCACCGTGCGGTTGCCGACACCCTTGGCCCGTGCCGTGCGGATGTAGTCCTGGCTCAGCACTTCCAGCATGGTCGCCCGGGTGATGCGCGCGATCAGCGCGATGTACACGCCCCCCAGCGCCACCGATGGCAGCACCAGGTTGTTGAACCAGGGCCTGATCCCGGCCGAGAGCGGCGTGTAGCCCTGCACCGGGAACCAGTCCAACTCCAGCGCGAACACGTAGGCCAGGATGTAGCCCACCACGAACACCGGCACCGAGAACCCGAACACCGCGAAGATCATGATCAGCCGGTCGATCCAGCTCCCGTGCTTCCATGCCGCGAGCACGCCCATCGGCACCGCCACCCCGATCGACAGGATCAACGTCAAGACCATCAGGCTCGTCGTCGGCTCGATCCGCTGCGCGATCATCTTCGTCACCGGCAGGTTGGTGAAGATGCTCACCCCCAGGTCGCCCTGCAGCACGTGCCACAGCCACTCGCCGAACCGGATCAGGAACGGCCGGTCGAGCCCCAGGCCGGCCCGGATGCGCTCCACGTCGGCCGGTGTCGCCTGGTCGCCGGCGATAATGGCCGCCGGGTCCCCGGGCGCGATATACAGCAGGCTGAACACGAACAGCGCGACGATGGCCATGACCGGGATGGTCGAGAGCAGGCGCCGGACCAGGTAGGCCCACGGCACCGCCGAGATCAGACGCACGGCCGCGTTCCCACGCGGCTCCGCCCCAGGCTGCGCGGCCGTGAGCGACATCAGGTCTTCTGCACGCCCCAGAACACCGGGAACGGCGCCTTGACCACGCCGCTCACGTTCGTCCGCCACGCCTGGTAGCCCAGGAAGAACCCCGTCGGCCCGTAGATGACGAACTCCATCGCCGCCTTGTTCAGGTCGGCGATCACCGTCTTCTCCGCCGCCTCGTCCGGCGCGTCGTACCACGCGCCGATCATCCCCTCGATCTCGGGCGAGTTCGGCCAGCCGAACCACGCCTTGTCGCCGCCGCAGTCGAGCGCCGTATACGGCGCCGGGTTGATGCAGTCGGCTCCCGCGTGCCAGGTGTGGAAGATGTGCCACCCGCCCTGCCCCGGCGGGTCCTTCTTGGCCCGGCGCGCGCCGACGGTGCCCCAATCCAGCGCCTGGTAGTCCACGTTCATCCCGATCTTCTGTAGCAGATCGGCCGTGACATCGCCCTCGGCCTTCGTGATCTGCACGTCGGTGGCGACGCAAAGGATGATCTTCTCGCCCTTGTAGCCCGCCTCGGCCAACAGCTTCTTGGCCTCATCGTACTTGCGCGGGCCTTTCAGGATGTCGCCCCCCGCCTCGGTATAGAGCGGCGTGCCCGGCGTGAAGTAGCTGGCCGACGGCTTCCACAGCGTCTCGTCGTCGCCCACGACCGAGCGCATGTAGTCCTCCTGGCTCAGCGCCATCATCACCGCCCGCCGTGCCCGCGGATCGTTGAACGGGGGGTGCAGGTGGTTGAACCGCAACGAGCCGATGTTCCCCAACGGGTCGCTGATGTCGAGGTTGATGTTCCGGTTCCGCTTCAGCAGCGGCACCAGGTCCGGGATCGGGTTCTCCCACCAATCCACCTCGCCGTTCTGCAGCGCCGCCGCCTTCGTCGCGTCATCGGGCAGGATCAGCCACTCGATCCGGTCGAACATCATGCGCTTGCCGCCTGAAAGCCAGTCCGCCGCCTCGGCCCGCGGCTGGTAGCCGTCGAACTTCTTGAACACCGCCTTCGACCCCGGCACCCACTCATCCTTGGCGAACGACATCGGACCCGACCCGACATATTCGCTGATCAGCTGGAACGGGTCGGTCTTGGCGATCCGCTCGGGCATGATCTCGGCCACCGGCGCGTTTCCCTTGCCGATCGCGAACAGCATCTTCGGGAACGGCTTGCTCAGCTTGATCCGCACCGTCCGGTCGTCGACCGCGACCATCTCATCCAGCGTCGCCTTGATCCGCTGGCCCATCGTGTCGCGCGACATCCAGCGGTTGAGGCTCGCCACCACGTCTTTCGCGAGCACCGGCTCGCCATCATGGAATTTGAGCCCGGTCCTGAGCTTGAACACCCACACCTTGAAGTCGGGGCTGACCTCGTGCCCCTCCGCCATCTGCGGCTTCGGCTCGAGCTTGCTGTCGATCCCGTACAGCGTGTCCCACACCAGCAGGCTCGCGTTGCGCACGACGTACTGCGTCCCGGCAACCGCATCGAGCGACGACAGGTTCGCCTGCGGCACGAACCGCAACACCCGCGAGCCCTGCGCACGGGCCACGCGAGGGGCTGCCAAACTGCCCAGCGCGGCAGCACTTCCGGTCGCCAGCAGTTCACGACGCTTCATGTCCGGCGCTCTCCCTCGATCCTGCTCGACCCTAAGCATGTTTCACGCCACTGGACAGTATTCCGCATCATGGGCCGTTCGTGGGTCGGGCCAACATCGCCCCCATACGGCCAAAGCGCATCTCACGCCCCCGGGCCCGTGCTCAACTCCCCGGCAATGCAAGACAACCTCCCCCGCGGCATCGCCCTCCTGCTCGCCTCTAGCGTCCTGTTTTCCCTCTCCGACACGATCGCCAAATACGTCACCACCGGCGTTCCCGCGATCGAGCTGGCCACCATCCGCTATGCCGTCTTCGTGCTCCTCGCCGCCGCACCCTTCCTCCGTAGCCGCCGCCCTTCGATGCGCACCCGCCGCCCCCGGCTGCAGATCCTCCGCGGGATCGGCGTCGTCGGCAGCGCAATCGCCTTCATCCTCTCCCTCGGCACCTTGCCCATCGCCGAGGCGACCGCCATCAACTTCGTCACCCCACTCCTCATCACCGTCCTCGCCATCCCGGTCCTGGGCGAGGTCGTGCGGCCCCAGGGCTGGCTTGCCGTCCTCGTCGGCTTCCTCGGCATGCTCGTCGTTGTCCGCCCAGGCCTCGGCGGCTTCCACTCGGCTGCAGGCCTTGTCCTCCTCTCTTCATTGTTCTGGTGCATGGCCATGCTCATCACCCGCCGCCTGGCCGGCACCGACCGCCCGGAGGTCACCCTGCTCTGGACGGCCGTCACCGGCCTCGTCGTGGCAGGCCTCGCCTTGCCGTTCTTCCTCGCCCCGCTCTCTGTGCGCCAGCTCGTCCTCTGCCTCACCGTCGGCGTCGTCGCGTCGTCCGGCCAGTGGTGCGCGCTGCAGGCCTACCGCTACGCCCGCGTCACCGTGCTCGCGCCGCTCACCTACGCGCAGATCGTCTGGGCCTCGATCCTCGGCCTGCTCGTGTTCGGGGCCTGGCCGGATCGCTGGGTGCTGCTCGGCGCCGCCATCATCGCCGGCAGCGGGATCTATGTCGTCCACCTCGAACGGGCGCGCGTCGCAGCGCTACGCACCGGCGCAGGCTGACCTGGCCGCGTTGGATGGGCAGCCCGCGCGATACAGGCTACAAACCCTCATGCCGCCGAAACTCGCCGTCCTCATTCCGTGCTACAACGAAGCGGTCGCCATCCCCCGCGTCGTCGCCGACTTCCGCGCCGCCCTCCCGGGGGCTGCCATCTACGTCTACGACAACAACTCCCGCGACGAGACCGCCGCCGTCGCCCGCGCCGCCGGCGCCACCGTCCGCACCGAGACCCGGCAGGGCAAAGGCCACGTGATCCGCCGCATGTTCGCTGACATCGAGGCCGACTTCTACGTCCTCGTCGATGGCGACGACACCTACGACGCGACCGCCGCGCCCAAGATGGTGCAGCTCGCCTTCGACGATGGTCTCGACATGGTCAACGGCACCCGCATCACCGAGATCCAGGCCGCATACCGGCCGGGCCACCGCCTCGGCAACCAAGTCCTCACGGGCCTCGTCCGCGCCATCTTCGGCAACCGGATCACGGACATGCTGAGCGGCTACCGGGTCTTCTCCCGCCGCTTCGTCAAATCCTTCCCCGCCCTCTCCAGCGGTTTCGAGACCGAGACCGAGTTCACCGTCCATGCGCTCGAACTGCGCATGCCCGTCGGCGAGGTCGAGACCGCCTATAAGGACCGCCCCGCCGGCTCCGCCTCCAAGCTTCGCACCTACACCGACGGCATCCGCATCCTGCGCACCATCGTCATCCTGGTGAAGGAAGAGCGCCCGCTCGCCTTCTTCTCCACGATCGCCGCCCTCCTGCTGCTCGTCGGCGCCATCCTCACCGTTCCCATCCTCGTCGACTACGCTCGCACCGGTCTCGTCCCCCGACTGCCCACCGCCGTGCTCGTCGTTGGCCTCATGCTGCTCGCCGCCCTGTCGCTGACCTGCGGCCTCATCCTCGATTCCGTGTCTCGCGGCCGCAAGGAGATCAAGCAACTCGCCTACCTCGCCCTACCGGCCCCGCCCCGGCCCGACGCGTGAAGCTGCTGGCAGCCCTTCTCTTGCTGGCCGGCGCGGCCCGGGCGCAGGAGTCGCCCCAGCTCGTGTCCCGGATCGTCGGCGGCCCATCCGGCGGGTGCATCGCCGGCGCCGTCGAGCTGCCCAGCCAGGGGCCCGGCTTCCAGACCATCCGCGCCAGCCGCAGCTTCTTCTGGGGCCATCCGGACACCATCGCCGCGCTCGAACGCCTCGGCCGCGACGCCCAGGCCGCCGGCCTGCCGGACCTCTACATGAACGACATCAGCAAGCCCCGCGGCGGCCCGTTCCCGGGCATCCACGCCAGCCACATGCTCGGCCTCGACGCCGACGTCTGGCTCGACGTCCGTCCCAAGCCCCGCCTCACCCCCGCCCAGCGCGACGGGATCGAGGTCGAGACCCTCGTCCGCGCCGACGGCCGCGGCATCGACCCGACGGTCTGGTCGCCCGAGCACGTCACCCTCATCCGCCTCGCGACCGCGCTCCCCGGCGTCGACCGCGTCCTCGTCAACCCGGCCATCAAGCAGCAGCTCTGCCGCGACGTTCAGAACGACCGGACGTGGCTGCAGAAGGTCCGCCCCTGGTATGGCCACGCTGCCCACATGCACATCCACTTCCGCTGCCCGCCGGGCCAGCCCGAATGCACCGACCAGCCGCCACCCCCGCCCGGCGACGGCTGCGACGCCTCCCTCGCCTGGTTTCGCCCAGCTCGACCTGCCGCCGAAACCCCCGGGCCCGGCCAGGCCCGTGGTGCTGCCAGCCGCGTGCGCCGTGATCATGGCCCGTTAGCAGGGCCTGTCCGACGCCATTGCGCCGCGTGGCGGATGGCGCAAGGGTGAGGGCCGATGCCGCTGCTCGTCCCGTGTCCATGACCCGCCTGCAACTCGGCGTTGCCGCCGCCGGCCTGTGCACCTTCATCAACCTCTACTCGACCCAGGCGCTTCTCCCCACACTCGCCACCGCATTCGACACCAGCCTCGCCCATACCGGCCTCACCGTTACGGCGGCGCTGGTCGCGGTCGCCGTCGTGGCCCCCTTCGTCGGCGGCCTGTCCGACGTGTTCGGCCGCCGCCGCCTGATCGTCGGTGCCGCGTTCCTGCTGGCGCTCCCGACGCTCCTGGCCGCGGCAGCGCCCACCCTAAACATCCTGGTCGCGTGCCGCTTCGTCCAGGGCGTCCTGTTCCCGTTCATCTTCGCCGTGACCGTCGCCTACATCGCCGAGGAGTGCGATCCGCCGGAGAGCGTACACGCGACCGGCATCTACGCCATCGGCACCATCATCGGCGGCTTCTCCGGCCGCTTCATCGCCGGCTGGACGACGGCGTTCGTCGGCTGGCGCGCCGCCTTCGTCGTGTTGGCGCTGATCACGATCGCGGCGGCTGCCGTCATCGCCGTGTGCCTGCCGCCCGAACGACGCTTCCGCGCGGTCCGCGGCGGCACCCTGGCGGGCTTCGCCGACCAACTCCACAATCGCCAGGTCATGGCCACCTGCGCGATCGGCTTCGCCGTGCTGTTCTCCATTGTCGCGACCTTCACCTACGCCAACTTCCTGCTCGCCGCGCCGCCCTACGGCCTCGGCCCGGCCCAGCTCGGCACCGTCTTCGTCGTCTACCTGCTCGGGGCCATCGCCACCCCCGTCGCCGGCCGCCTCACGCTCCGCCTCGGCCGCAAGCGCACCGTGCTGCTCGGCGCGGCCATCGGCGCGGCCGGCCTGCTGCTGACGCTGCTGCATGGCCTCGTGCCCATCATCGCCGGCATGGCCCTCGTCGCGATCGGGATCTTCACCGAACAGGTGCTCTCGATCGGCTACGTGGCGCTCGCCGCCCACCAGGCCCGCTCCACCGCCGTCGGCCTCTACGTCACCTGCTACTATGCCGGCGGCAGCCTCGGCGGCGTCCTTCCCGCCGGCATCTGGACCCACCTCGGCTGGCCCGGCTGCGTCGCCCTCGTCCTTGCCATCCAAGCGGCCGCGATGACGATCACCGCCCTGGTCTGGCCGAGCGACCCGCTCTTCTCCCCTCCATGGAAGGAAGCGGCCGGAAGTGGGCCGTGACCACAGGGGAGAACGCCGGGCGTGAGCCGCCATCCCGCCCTCGTTTCCGGCTGGTCACATCGCTGGCCTGGACACGAGCGCCTTCGGGCCCAATTTTGACGCATTGCACGGAACGGAGCCGCCCCATGAACGTCGCCCTCAATCCTGACACGATGGGCCTCGGGTCCGAGAAGTTTGCCATCGGCCAGCCCGTCTCCCGCAAGGAAGATCCCGTCCTGCTGCGCGGCGACGGGCAGTACAGCGACGACCAGAACCTCCCCGGGCAGCTCTACGCCGTCATCGTCCGCAGCCGCTATGCTCATGGCGTGTTGAACGGCATCGACACTGCCGAAGCCCGCGCCATGCCCGGCGTTCACGCCGTGCTCACCGCGGCCGAGCTCCGCGCCGGCGGCATCAAGCTGATGCAGGCGGCCACCCACAAGAACGCCGACGGCACGCCGACGCCCAAGCCGCCGCAGATGCCGCTCGCCGAGGACAAGGTCCGCTACGTCGGCGACCCCGTGGCCCTCGTCGTCGCCGACACCCCGGCCCAAGCCAAGGACGCCGCCGACGCCGTCCTGCTCGACATCGACGCACTCCCCGCCGTCACCACCGCCCGCGCCGCCGCCGCCCCGGGCGCCCCGCAATTGCATGAAGACGCGCCGGGCAACGTCATCATGACCTATCACCACGGCGACGCCGCGAAGGTCGCCGCCGCCTTCGCGTCCGCCGCCCATGTGACGAAGCTCGCCATCCGCAACAGCCGCATCGTCGTCGCCGCGATGGAGCCCCGTTCCGCCCTTGCCCAGTTCGACCCGGCCGACGGCCGCTACACGCTCCGCCTCGGCTGCCAAGGCGTCTGGGGCCTCCGCGCCTCGCTGAAGGACGTGCTCGGCGTCAAGGCCGAGCAGGTCCGGGTGCTCACCGGCAACGTCGGCGGCTCCTTCGGCATGAAGGCGTCCGTCTATCCTGAATATCCCTGCCTCCTGCTCGCCGCCAAGCTGCTGGGCCGCCCCGTCAAATGGACCGACGAGCGGTCCGACAGCTTCCTCAGTGACAGCCACGGCCGCGACCACGAATGCGACGCCGAACTCGCGCTGGACGCCGACGGCCGTATCCTCGCCACCCGGTTCGACGTCTACGGCAACCTCGGCGCCTATCTCAGCAACGCGACCACGATCCCGCCCACCACGAACACGCTGAAGAACTCGATCGGCGTCTACGCGACCCCGCTGGTCGAGGTGACGTCCCATTGCATGTTCACCAACACCACGCCCGTCGGCCCCTACCGCGGCGCCGGCCGCCCCGAAGGCAACTACTACATGGAGCGGCTGATCGAGACGGCCGCGGCCGAAACGGGGATCGACCGCGTCGAGCTGCGGCGCCGAAACCACATCCTGCCGGAGCAGATCCCCTACACCACCCCGGCTGGCACCATCTATGACAGCGGCGATTTCCCGGCCGTGCTCGACAAGGCGCTCGCCGCTGCCGACTGGGACGGTTTCACTGAACGTGCGAAGGACAGCCGCCGCCGCGGCAAGGTCCGCGGGCGCGGCATTGGCCAGTACCTGGAAGTCACGGCCCCGCCGGGCGACGAGATGGGCGGCATCCGCTTCAACGAGGACGGCACCGTCACCATCGTCACCGGCACGCTCGATTACGGCCAGGGCCACGCCTCACCCTTCGCCCAGGTCCTGTGCGACCGTCTCGGCGTCCCGTTCGAGTCCGTCCGCTTGCTGCAGGGCGACAGCGACCAGCTCATCGCCGGCGGCGGCACCGGCGGCTCGAAATCCATGATGGCGTCCGGTGCGGCCATCGTCGAGGCGAGCGTCCTGTGCATCGAGCAGGGCCGGACGGTCGCGTCTGAGGTGCTCGAGGCCGCCGTCGTCGACATCGAGTTCGAGCGGGGCAAGTTCCAGGTCGCGGGCACGGACCGCGCGATCTCCATCATGGCGCTCGCCGCGGAGCGCCCGGGGGCGCTGGACGTGCAGACCATTCATGACGGAGGCCCCTCCGCCTACCCCAACGGATGCCACGTCTGCGAAGTCGAGGTCGATCCGGAAACCGGGATCGTCGATGTCGTCAAATACAGCATGGTCAATGACTTCGGGGTCATGATCAACCCGATGCTGGTCGAAGGCCAGGCGCATGGCGGCATCGTCCAGGGCATCGGCCAGGCGCTGCTTGAGGCGATGGCCTACGACGAGGACGGCCAGCTCCAAACCGGGTCCTTCATGGATTACGCGCTGCCCCACGCCGTCCACGCGCCCAACATGCCCATGGGCAGCTACCCCGTGCCGTGCAAGACCAACGTCCTCGGCGTCAAGGGGTGCGGCGAGGCGGGGTGCGCAGGGGCCCTGCCGAGCGTGATGAACGCGTTGGTGGACGCGCTGCGGCAACTCGGCGCCGGGCACATCGACATGCCCGCGACGCCCGAGCGCGTGTGGTCCGCCATCGAGGCGGCCCGGCTGCGCGCCGCCGCGTGATCGCCGTCCGCGACGCCGTCGTGGCCGACTCCCGGCGATTGTCGCCCTCCTGGCCGACGACGAGCTTGGCGGCGCCCGGGAGGACCGAGGCCCGCCTTCAGCCGGCCTACGCGGCCGGGTTCGAGGCGATGCTGGCCCGCGGCGGCCGCATCCTGCTCGCGCTCGAGGGCGGTGATGTCGTCGGCTGCCTGCAGCTCGACATGCTGCCCGGCGTCGCCCAGAGCGGCATGGTCCGCGCCCAGGTCGCCCACCACAGCCACCCACAGGCCGAACAACCCAACCCCGCCCACCTAAAGCCAGCGCCGCCCGCTCAAGCCCGCTCGTCTGGACCCGGCCGCGTCCGCTCATACAGCGCGCAGTCCCGCGGCGCCGCCGACAGCCCCGGGTGCACCCGGTGCGCCTCAAGCACCTGCACCGGCGCCAACCCCAGCGCCGCCAGCATCGCCACCGCGCGCTGGTTGTCCACGTCGCACGCCCCCCAGAACCGCGCATACGCCGCCGGCGGCCCAGACGCCCGCAGCGCAAGGAAGGCCTCCTTGCCAAGCCCCTGCCCCCACACGCCAGGCGACAGCACGAGCCCCAGCTCCGCTCCCGCGTCGCTCAACTGCGCCTGCAACAGCCCGACCGCCGGTCCCGGCGCCGACCGCAACTCGATCGCAAACGTCGCCAGGTGCTCAGCCCGCCCAGCCCACCACCCGATCGCATGCCGGGTCGCCGCCAGCGTCCGCGCCGGCCCATGCGGCAGGAACAGACACACCGCCGGGTCCCCCAACAACGCGTGCAACGCCGGCGCGTCGTCGTAAACCGCCGGCCGGAACACCATCCGCTCCGACCCGAACCGCACCGGCGGCCACGCGCGCACCGCCTCAGGCATACGGCGCTCGCCGGTGCAGGACCTGCCCCGACTGCAGGCTGCCCTGCTTCAAGATCACGAACTCCGGGTCATCGCGCTTCACAAACGACAGCTTGCACCGGTACGCATACGAGTCGCCACCCGCCTCCACCGCGAACGTCACCTGGTGTATCCCGGGCGCAATCGTGCAATCCCGCCCATCGAGCACCGTCCCAACCAGCAGCTGCGCACTCGTCGCCTCGAACGGCACCGCAATCGCCCACAACGTCGCGTCGCCAATCACAGGCCCCGCCGTGCTGTCCGTGTCCACCTCCAAGAAACACTCCCCATCATGGTTCGGCATCCCGAACCCAACGATCCCGTCGTTCCAAGCAAACCCCTGCGCCACATCATCATCGTTCCACAACAACCCCGGTCGCGCGAGCTGCCGCAGATGCACCGTAACCTGAGTGTAAAGGACGGTGATCGCGAAACTCAGCTGCATTGCGAACCACTCTAACCAATCAACACCCGACAATCGCTTCGTGGTAGCTCTTTGTTCCGATCCCAACCTGCGCCCAAATGCGCCGCAGCGGCGTGAGTCCGGAACGCCGCCGCACGCGGTCATACTGCGTGTCAGCGTCATAGAGGGTAACGACCTGATTGGGGAACACGTAAGACGATGCCGAAGCAGCATCGAAGGCGTGTTTGCCTCCGCCATCGTGCTTGGCGATTAAGTCGAAAACGATACCCGCCTCCTCATCGAAGACATCAACTCCTGCGAACAGCAAACGATATCGCTCCAGGTTAGCCGAAACGCCGATGAACATCGCCGCTCCCCCGGCATCATAAGACACCTCGACGCTATTCTCCTCGAAAAAATCGGTCCCTTGCCTCTGACTCCCAAACCGCAATCCAGCTGACAAAGCGGCGCTCCGAACCGCGTCGGACCGTAATCCGAGCTCGAAAGGCCCAATCGCATGAAGTGGGCGAACTGCCATATCAATCATGCTGCTATCACCTAAAGCTATCCTCGCGGTGCATGATGCTCGGCGACGCAGTCGGCATACGCCTGCGCCTCCTTGATCGCCTGGTCGTATCGCGACGGTTCGCCAGCTTCCGACGCAACACGTCGTACATCGGCGGCGTCGTTTGTGAAAGCCTCGCCATACTTTCCCTGCCGGATCAGATCAGCTTGCTGAGCGCGGTATTGCTGTGCGGCAGGACGATTTCCGTAGCTACTCGTTGCGCGGTGATCGGATTGTAGCATCTGGATCGCAGCGCCCCCTCCAACGTCCATCGTGTCACGAATGGACGCATTGGGCGGCATGTGATGCGAGTCGAGACCGTCATTCCTCGGCTTCGTCATTTGATCGTGGGAGCCGCCGCGGTATGGGCCATTCCCACCGCCGCGAGACAGGTGAGCACAAGGGTCCTCTGGAGGGGGGCAGGTCGAGCACGCGTCCGTATGAACGCCTTGCCGCGCCGCCTCCAATGCCGCCGCCGCCCGCGCAAGCTTCGCCGCAGTCTCCGCCGCCTTCGCCGCCCGGTACGCCTCGTAGCCCTCGATCCCAGCCTCGATCGCCTCCCCGCCCTCAACCACTCCCTCGGCTATCGGCACCAGGATCGGCATCAGCCCACGCCTCGGTCCGACTGCGACACCACCAGCATCGTGTCCCGCACCTTCGCCAGCCGCTCGTCCGCCGTCCCAGGCCCCCGCGACACATAGGCCCGCACGCGCCCCTGCCCGATGGCGCCACCCGTCGACAGCATCAGGTAGCACCACCACGCGTGCGAGTGCTCGGTCGTGAGCCCCATCGCCGACCCGTCCGCCTGTAGCCGGGTCACCTCGGCCGTCAGCGCCGCGTCGCTGTGCCCGGCCGTCTCCTCCGGTGCCGCATCCCGCACGATCGTCACGATCCGCCGGGTCGATGCCGCCTGCCGCCGCTCGAGCAACGCCTCGATCTGCTCGTCCCGCAGCCGCAGCACGCCGCGCGGCACGATCGTCTCCCCGTCGGCCACGACCCGGCGCAGCCCGCCATAATCGGCCGCCACATAGAGCAGCTCCTGCGCCGGCCCCAGCACCCGCGCGAACTGCCCGGCATCCAGCACCGGCATCGTCGCCCCCAAGACGCTCGGGTCCCAGTGCCGGAACATCACCATCTCGGTCCCGTCCGGCCCGTCCGCCGGCTTCGCGTCAAGCCCCAACGCCGCCCAATGCGGGATCGCCACCCGGTTCAGCGTCCGCAAATGGCGATAGAGCGCCGCCTGTCCGTCGGCACAGGACCAGAACGCGCTCGCCTCCCGGTCCCCCACCAGGCCGAGCACCTGGTCCAGCGCATCGGCGCGCTGTGCCAACTCCAGCAACCAAGGACCGGCGGCCCTGACGGCCGCGTCACCCTGGTCCAGGAACAACGACCGCGCGAGCAGTCCGTGCTGGCCGAACCATCCCGGCAGATCCTCGAACTGGGCGCCGTCGACGACGGCGAAGACGGGTCCCGGCAAGCGCGCGATCGCCGCCCGAAGCCGGCGCTCGTCGTCGGGGTTCATCTGCAGGGGCCGGCCGCAACCATGTCAGCCGCCTATCACGCGCCGGGCCAGCGACCAAGCGACACTCGTGGGGCGGTGCCGCAAGCGAGAACGTTCATCGCAAACCGCCTGTTCCGCCAAGGCTCCCGTCCAAGAACGGCAGCACGTGCGCCCAATACGCCGCCGGGTCGAACCGTTCCAGGTCGACATGCCCCGCCCCCGGCACCGCCCAGGATAGCTTCGGTGTCGGCGCCCGCGCGAATAGCGCCTCGGCTTCTGTCAGAGGCGTCCGATCATCGATCGTCCCCGACGCGACCAGCACCGGCGCCGTCACGCCCGCAATCGCGTCGATCGGCCGCAATTCGGCGGGCGTGACGCCGAGGATCGGCGGCAGCAGGAGTTGGAACAGCGGTGACAATAGCGGCGCAGCGATAGGCCCGACCCAGGGCCCGAGCCCGGCCCGCAAACGGGTCACGAGTGCGGCGTTGATGTCCGGATAAACCGATTCCAGCACCAATGCGTCGATTGGCAACGGTCCCGGCCCAAGCAGGGCCGCCGCACCCCCGAGCGAAACGCCGATCACCCCGATCCGCGCCTCCGGCACCCGCGCATGCAGCCAGGCCACGGCCGCAGCCGCATCCAGCGCCTCCAGCTTGCCGAACGTGATCCGTCCTCCGCCCGTTTCCCCATGCGCCTGCAAGTCGATCAGCAGCACCGCGTAACCATGCGACTGGAGAACCCGCGCCCGCTCGGCCATTTGCCGCCGGTTGCCCCACACCCCGTGCATCAGCAAGACCGCCCGTCGCGGACCTGGCCGGTCAGCGGCCGGGACACCCGGCACGAACCACCCCTGCACCACCGCAGCGGAGCCGGACGGAAACGCCACAGTCTCCGCACCGGGCAACGTGGCCGGGGGCGCGCCGATCACTGCCCGATGCGGCGACGACAGCACCAGACCGACCGCGACGACCGCTGCACACGCGCCTGCGGCACCCACCAGACAAAGCCCAACGAGCCAGACCCAGAGCCTGCGCATCCTTACCCGCGCGCGCTCGACGACGGACAGGTCATGCTCGGTGCCCGCCCCCCACTACGCCGTCACCGCCTCCGCCCGCACATCTTTGATGTCCCGGAACGTCAGACCTTCGTTCTGCTCCGCCGCGCGGCGCATCATGAAGGCGCTGCTTGCCAGGAACACCGGGTCCCCGTCCACGTCGTCGGCCATCCCCGTCCGGTTGTCGGCCACGAAGCGGTCCAGCTTGGCCCGGTTGCCGCTCACCCAGCGCGCCAGCGAGTACGGCACCGGCTCGAACCCGATCCCCACGCCATACTCCCCCTGCATCCGCGCAATCAGCACGTCCAGCTGCAACGTGCCCACCACGCCCACGATTGGCTGGCTGCCATCCTGCGGCCGGAACAGCTGCACCACCCCCTCCTCGGCCAGCTCCTGCAGCGCCTGCCGCAGCTTCTTCGCCTTCATCGCGTCGTCCAGCCGCACGCGGCGCAGGATCTCCGGCGCGAAATACGGCACGCCCACGAAGTTCAGGTCCTCGTCCTCGGTCAGCGTGTCGCCGATCCGCAGCGTCCCGTGGTTCGGGATCCCCACAACGTCGCCGGCGAACGCCTCCTCGGCGATCTGCCGGTCCCGCGCGAAGAAGAACTGCGGCGCATGCAGCGCGATCGACTTCCCCGTCCGCACCTGCCGCAACCGCATCCCCCGCTCGAGCCGCCCCGAACACACCCGCGCGAACGCGATCCGGTCCCGATGGTTGGGGTCCATGTTCGCCTGGATCTTGAACACCAGCGCTGTCAACTTGTCCTCGGTGGCCACCACCGTCCGCGTGTCCGCCGGCTGCGACCGCGGCGACGGCCCGAACGCCACCAGGCTGTCCAACAGGTCCGAAACCCCGATCTCCTTGATCGCCGACCCGAAGAACACCGGTGTCAACGTCCCCTGGTCGAACGCCGCCCGGTCGAACTCCGGCAGCGCCGCCTGCACCAGCTCCAGCTCTTCCCCCAGGGTGATCATCCGCGGATCGCTCTGCTCCAGCGGCTCCGTCAGATGCAGGTCCCGCGTCCGTACGTCATACGTGCCCGCGAACGTCGACGCCCGCCCCACCGGCCACGTCACCGGCGCTGTGTCCAACGCGAGCGTGCTCGCCACCTCGTCGACGATCTCGAACGGGTCCCGCGCTTCCCGGTCCATCTTGTTGATGAACGTCAGGATCGGGATGTCCCGCAACCGGCAGATCTCGAACAGCTTGCGCGTCCGCGCCTCGATCCCCTTGGCCGCGTCGATCACCATCACCGCGCTGTCGACCGCCGTCAGCGTCCGATACGTGTCCTCGGAGAAGTCCTCATGCCCCGGCGTGTCCAGCAGGTTGAACACGCAGCCGCCATACTCGAACGTCATCACCGACGTGACCACGGAGATGCCCCGATCCCGCTCGATCCCCATCCAGTCCGACCGCGTCCGCCGCCGCTCCCCCTTCGCCCGCACGTTCCCCGCCAGCTGGATCGCCCCACCCGCCCGCAACAGCCGCTCCGTCAACGTCGTCTTGCCCGCATCCGGATGCGAGATGATCGCGAACGTCCGCCGCCGGGCAATCTCTTCCGTGGGGGTCATTGGACCTCGCCAGCTGAATGCCCTCTCCCGCTTGCGGGAGAGGGTTGGGTGAGGGTCTCGACACCGAGAACCCACGTCATGCCGCTCAGGCCCTCATTCAGGCACTCTCCCGCAAGCGGGACAGGGTGAGTGACTAACGCGAATAGAACTCCACCACCAGGTTCGGCTCCATCGTCACCGGATACGGCACGTCCGTCAGCTTCGGCGCCCGTCCGAACCGGCCCTTCATCGCCCGATGGTCAACCTCGAGGTAATCCGGCACATCCCGCTCGGCGCTCTGCGTTGCGTCCAGCACGACCGCGAGCTGCTTGGACTTCTCGCGCACCTCGATCTCGTCGTTGTCCTTCACGAGGAAACTCGGGATGTTCACCCGCTTGCCGTTCACCGTGATGTGCCCGTGGTTCACGAACTGGCGCGCCGCGAACGGCGTGATTGCGAACTTCATGCGGTAGATCACCGCATCCAGCCGCCGCTCCAGCAGCTCAACCAGGTTCTCCGACGTGTCGCCCTTGCGGCGCACCGCCTCGTCGTAATACTTGCGGAACTGCTTCTCGCTGATGTTGCCGTAGTAGCCCTTGAGCTTCTGCTTGGCCATCAGCTGGATGCCGAAGTCCGTCGGCTTCTGCTTGCGGCGCTGGCCGTGCTGCCCCGGACCATATTCGCGCTTGTTGATCGGCGACTTCGCCCGCCCCCACAGGTTCACACCCAGCCGGCGATTGATCTTGTACTTGCTTTCGACGCGCTTGGTCATGCGCGGCACTCCATTCTATCCGCCCGCGGCCCCCGCTTAATGCAGGATGACACGTCGTGGCTTGTTGCACCGGTAGGCCCCCGTCCCGAACGGACAGCGGCGGGCGCAGACCCCAAAGGCCTGTCCACGTTCCCGGCAGTGGCGGCGTCCTACGCCCCACCCGCCACCAAGTCAACGCGCGCCTTGCCAAACCCCGCGGCCCGGCTACGTTCCGCCCCATGATCAACCGCGGCGACATCCTCTGGCTCGGCATCTCCGCAGGCGTCACCGGCGGCCTGCTCGGCGGCCTGTTCCTCACCGCCGGCATGTACCTCGCCAGCGTCGGCAAGCCGTTCGGTTGGGTTCTCCTGATGATTGGCGGCCCCGGCTCCGGCGTCATCGGCTGGCTCCTCGCCCGCCGCCTCGCGACCCAGCTCGATGCGGACGCCTAGCGGCGGGCCGGGTCACCTGACTGGTCGGAGACCAAGTGTCAGGTCCGGACCACTACCCGGCGACCGTGACGTCGGCACGGGAACGCGGATCATCGATCCCGTCGAAGCCAAGCAAGATCTCCTCGACCGCACGCCGATCATGCGGCGGAAGGCTGTCCGAAAGCCGCACATAGGCATGCCGGTCCAACAGGCCCCACTCCAGCAGCGCCGCCAGGTAGCTATCCCACGCCTGCGCTACAGCCTCCTGGTCCGGCCGTTCCAGCAGGTGTCTCTCGATCCGGCGACGCAGTTCGCTCTCGGTCGGCATCGTCACAGCGTCCCGTCGAATGACATTCATGCGGACCTCCTGAACAGTGCCGTGCCAACCGCCGTCAAGATCGTGGCGGACTGCAACCGCCACCGCGCCCCGTCGGCCCCGAGTGCCCGCGCCAGCGCCCGTTCGGCGATCTCGATCGTCATGCCCGCCTGATCCCTGGCATCGACAACGACGGTACCGCTCTGCCCGAGCCCATTGACTATACGGTTCGCGATCGCCGCCGACAAACCTTCCGCAGTCGTGTTCCGAATGCCTGATACCGTTTTCAGCTCGACGGGCACGCCGTCGATCATGAAATCGGCTGTCCGATGGCCTGCCTTGGCAATGACTGTGACGGTCGAGCCCATGCTGGCGGTCTCGTCGAGAAACCGCTGCTCCGCGGCTGTGAGCGTAACGGACGGCCGACGCTCGCCCAGCATCTCCGCAGCCGCCTCACCCTGTTCCTCCTCGAACCGCCCCAGCCGCCGCCGCCCGAGCGCCAGCCCGGCCACCACCCCGTGCAGCGTCCGCAGCTCCTGCTCCGTCACCTCGCCACGCTGGAACAGGTGCCGGATGTTCCGCACCATCCCCGGCCGCTTCGGCGCGTTCCGCAGGAACCCGCACGCGTCCAACTGGTCCACCAGGTGCACCAGGAACTGCTCCAGGTCCCCCTTCGACGCCACCCCCGTGCCATGCGTCACCATCTGCACCCCCGGCGTGTCGTCGCCGGCGGTCCACCACTCGTATGCCATCACCATCACCGCCTGCGCCAGGTTCAACGAGTCGAACGCCGGGTTGAGCGGGTAGCGCACCAGCGTATCCGCCCGCGCCAGGTCCTCCGCGTCCAACCCGGCCCGCTCCGGCCCGAACAGGATGCCCGTCCGCAGGCCCCGCGCCTCGACCGCCCGCACCTCTTCGGCCGCCGCCCGCGCCGTCAGCACCCGGATGGCGACATGCCGCGGCCGCGGACACGTCGCGAACACCCGCTGCAGGTCCGCCACCGCGTCATCCACCGTGTCGTGCACCGTCGCCGCGTCCAGGATCGCGTCGGCGCCCGACGCCAGCCGCCACGCCCGCTCCTGCGGCCACCCGTCCCGCGGCGCGACCAGCCGCAGATGGAACAGCCCGCCATTGGCCATGCACCGCGCCACTGCCCCGATATTATCCGCAAGTTGCGGCCGCACCAGGATCACCACCGGGCTGGGCTCGATCGGCGACAGCACCGCCCCGCCGTCACGGCCGGTCACGGCTCCGGCGACACCCGGCGCCACAGCGTCGTTCCGTCCGGCCTGTCCTCGAACGCCACCCCCTGCGCCAGCCACTCCGCCCGGATCGCATCCGCCCGGCCAAAGTCGCGCCCCCGCCGGGCCGCAAGCCGCTCGGCGATCGCCGCCTCCACAGCCGCCGCCTCCACCCCGCCTTGGAACCACGCGTCAGGCGCCTGCTGCAGCAGCCCCAGCATGCCCCCTGCAGCCTTCAGCCCGGCCGCCGCCCCCGCGTCCCCCGCCATCGCCCGGTCCGCCAGGGCATGCATCGCCGCGAACACCTCCGGCGTGTTCAGGTCGTCGCACAGCGCCTCCATCACCGCCCCCGGCACTTCGGCCTTACCCGTCGGGTTGCGTTGCAGCGCGCGATAGAACCGGTCCAGCTCCCCCCGCGCCTCCACCATCGCCCCGCCGCCAAACTCCAGCGTCGACCGGTATTGCGCCCGCAACAGCGCCGCCCGGATGGCCTCGCCCGGCGCCCGCGCCAGCGCGTCCTTGATCGTCGTGAAGTTGCCGAGCGACTTGGACATCTTCTCCCCCTCGCTCAGCAGCATCCCGTTATGCAGCCACACCCGGGCAAAACCGCTGCCCGGCAGCGCGCACAAGCTCTGCGCCCGCTCGTTCTCATGGTGCGGAAACAGCAAGTCGCCGCCGCCGCCATGGATGTCGAACGTCTCCCCCAAATAGCGCCACGCCATCGCGCTGCACTCGATGTGCCAGCCCGGCCGCCCGCGGCCCCACGCGCTGTCCCAGCCCGGCAACTCGGGCGGCGACGGCTTCCACAGCACGAAGTCGCCGGGATGCCGCTTATACGGCGCCACCTCCACCCGCGCCCCGGCCAGCAGCTCGTCCGGCGTCCGTCCGGACAGCGCGCCATAGCTTTCGAACCGGTCCACCGCAAACAGCACGTGGCCCTCGGCCGCATAGGCGTGCCCACGCTCGACCAGCCGGTCGATCAGCGCCAGCATCTCGGCAATGTGCGCCGTCGCCCGCGGCTCGATATCGGGCGGCAGATTGCCCAGCGCCGCCATGTCGGCTGCGAACTGCGCCCCCGTCCGCGCCGTCACCTCGGCGATGCTCTCCCCCGACACCGCCGCCCGCTCGTTGATCTTGTCGTCAACGTCGGTGATGTTGCGAACATACGTGACCCGCGGATAGAGCCGCCGCAGCAGCCGGGTCAGCACGTCGAACACCGTCATGCCGCGGCCGTTGCCCACATGCGCCAGGTCATAGACGGTGGGGCCGCACACATAGAGCCGCACGTGCCCGGGGTCGGCCGGCACGAACGTCTCCCGCCGCCGGGACATGCTGTTATGGAGCGTGAGCGTGGGCATACGTCACGTTCTGCGGCGCGCGCCGCCGGAACGCAACAGGTTGCCGGCGGCCCCTTGGCTGTGTAAGCAGTTGCGAATAGTTCGCACTTTCGGAACATCTCATGTCCCTCACCGTCGCTCGCACCAGCCGCCTGGCCCGCTACGTCTCGGTCTTTGGCCCCGGCTTGGTCGTCATGCTCGCCGACACCGACGTGGGCAGCATCATCACCGCCGGGCAGTCGGGTGTGCAGTGGGGCTATCGGCTGCTGCTGCTGCAGTTCGTACTCATGCCCATCCTGTTCATGGTGCAGGAGCTCACGGTGCGCCTGGCCGTGTTCACCCGCCGTGGCCATGGCGAGCTGATCGCCGAGACCTTTGGCCGCTTCTGGGCCTGGGTCTCGGTCGCCGGCCTCGCGGTCGCGACGATGGGCGCGCTGGTCACTGAACTGTCCGGCGTCGCTGGCGTGGGCGAGCTATACGGCGTCCCGCGCGCCGTCAGCCTTGCGTTGGCCGCGACGGCCCTGCTCGCGGTGGTCCTCACCGGGTCCTATCGGCGGGTCGAGCGGGTCGCGATCGCGCTGGGCCTGTTCGAGTTCGCCTTCTTCGC
This sequence comes from Acetobacteraceae bacterium, assembly GCA_965213855.1. Taxonomy (GTDB): domain Bacteria; phylum Pseudomonadota; class Alphaproteobacteria; order Acetobacterales; family Acetobacteraceae; genus JBBROS01. The sequence goes on from CBDCAA010000008.1 coordinate 1,147,413, forward strand.
CGTGGCCTGGATGGCGCACCCCAGCGTGGGCGAGATGGCCCGGGGCGCCATCTCGATCCCGTTCGCCAACAAGGACTACGTCTATCTCGCGGCCGCCAACATCGGCGCCGTCATCATGCCCTGGATGGTGTTCTACCAGCAGTCCGCCGTGGCCGATAAAGGCCTGCAGCCCGAGCACCTGAAGGCGGCCCGCTGGGACACGGCCGTGGGCGCCATCGTCACCCAGTTGATCATGGCCGCCGTGCTGGTCGCGACCGCGGCCACGATCGGGCAGACGTCGCCCGACGCCAACCTCACCAGCGTCGGCGACATGAGCCAGGCGCTGACCCCGTTCCTGGGCGACGGCATCGGCAAGCTCGTCTTCAGCCTCGGCGTGCTCGGCGCCGGCATGGTCGCCGCGATCGTCGCCACCTTGGCGCTGGCCTGGGGCGTGGGCGAAGTCGCAGGATACCGCCGCTCGCTCGAGCTGCGGCCGACCCAGGCCCGCTGGTTCTATGGCATCTACGCCGCCTGCGTCGTCGGCTGCGCCATCCTGGTCGCGATCTGGCCCGACCTCGTGTCCCTCAACGTCGGCGTGCAGATCATGAACGCGCTGCTGCTGCCGCTGGTACTCGGCTTCCTGATCGCGCTGGCCGTGCGCGCGCTGCCGCCGGAGCATCGCCTGCGCGGCTTGTACTTCTGGGTGGTCACGATCGTCGTCGGCCTGACGACGGTGCTGGGCGTGTTCGGCGGCTTCTCCGGGGCGGGGCTCCTGTAGCGCAGGGCGGCGGGGCGGCTTGCCAACTCAGCATGACCGAACCTAACGTTAACCCCAGAAAACAACTGGCCTGTCGAAGGCCGGGACAGGGAGACGTCATGGCAAGATGGTTCGCCGCCGCAGCGCTGGCCACAACGGCACTTGCCGCCGTTCCCGCGGCGGCCGCCCCGTTCACCGCCGCCTACGTGTTCGGCGACAGCCTGTCCGACCGTGGCAACCTCGCCGAAGCGCTCGGCCACAACTTCCCGAGCCCGCCCTTCTCCCACGATAGCTTCACCAACGGCCCCACCGCCGTCCAGGTGCTTGCCCAGCATCTCGGCCTCACCGCCGACCCCTCGCTGTACCTGACCCAATCGGTCGACGCCAACAAGCTCGGCCTGACGGCTGGCACCAACTATGCCGTCGCCGGGGGCACCGCGGGAAACCGGACCGTCGGCAACTTGAGCGTCGAGGGCGTGCCGGGCGGCAACCTGCCGACCCAGATCGGCGCCTACCTTACCCTCTCCGGCGGCCATGCCAGTGCCAGCGCCCTCTACACCGTCTTCATCGGCGGCAACGACGTGCGGACCGCCGCGCACACCGGCGACGCCAGCTTCGTCGCCGAAGGCGTGCAGGCCGAACTCGCCGGGATCCAGGCGCTCGAAGCCGCCGGGGCCACCCATCTCCTGGTCGTCAATGTGCCGGATGTCGGCCGTATCCCGGAGTTCACGCAGGGCTATCCGACCCAGGCGAGCACAGCGTCGGCCGACACCGTCGCCTACAACCAGGCCCTCGCGGCCGGCCTGTCGGGGCCCATGAGCCCGAGCATTACGCTCAAGTTGTTCGACTTCTACACGCTCGACAACACGCTGCTCGGCGCCATCAACCCGCTCGGCTTCACGAACCTGACCGACCCCTGTTACCTCAACACCGGCGCCGAGATCAGCTCCGCCCCGGCGCCGCTGCAGATCAACCCGGCCTGCGGCGCGATCGACCCGCTCACGGGCCAGGCCGCGAACGTCAACCAGTTCGCGTTCTGGGACGCAATCCACCCCACCGCGCCGATCCAGGCGGCGCTCGGCGATGCGCTCTACGCGACCGTCGTGCCGGAGCCGGGCAGCGTGGTGCTGCTCGGCGCGGGCTTGGCCGGCCTTGTCGCGTATCGGCGCGGACGAACTGCCTTAGGCGACCGCCACGCGGCGCCCTGAGACGTCCCGCCCGATGAACGCGACCAGGACGCTCGCAACCAGGCACATCGCCCCGGCGGTCATGAAGGCCGGCACGTAGCTGCCGGTATCGACCCGCACGATGCCGGCCAACCAGGCGGCCGAGGCCGCCCCAGCCTGGTGCGCCGCCGCGATCCAGCCGAACATCACCGGCGCGTTCTCCTCGCCGAAGCACCGCGCAGCCAGCCGCACCGTCGGCGGCACCGTCGCGATCCAGTCAAGCCCGTAGAACACCGCGAACACGCCGAGCCCTAGATAGCCCACGCTGCCACTGTCGAGCGCGAACGGCAGGAACACCAGGCTCAGTCCGCGCATGCCGTAATACCAGGCCAGCAGCATGCGGTTGTCCCAGCGGTCCGACAGCCAACCCGACAGGGTGGTGCCGACCATGTCGAAGATCCCCATCGCCGCCAGCAGCCCGGCGCCCGTCACCTCCGGGATGCCATGGTCGACGCAGGCCGGGATCAGATGGGTCCCGATCAGCCCGTTCGTGCTGGCGCCACAGACGAAGAAGCTGCCCGCGAGCAGCCAGAAGTCTCGGCTGCGGGAGCCGGACCCGAGGGCGGCGAGCGCCCGCTTGGCCGGGCTGACGGTTGGCGGGACGCGCGGTATGACGGCCGTGCCGCCGAAGGGCGGTATGTTCAGGTCGCTCGGCCGGTCCCACAAGAAGGCGCAGACCGGCACGATCATCAGCGCAGCGACTGCCGAGATGGTCAGGCTCACGGCGCGCCAGCCGAACGTCTCCGCAAGCCACGCAAGCAGCGGCAGGAACAGCAACTGCCCCGTCGCCGTGCTGGCCGTCAGCAGCCCCATGACCAGCCCGCGCTTCTGGGTGAACCAGCGCGACGCGACGGTCGAGGCAAGCACCAGCGCCACCACGCCGCTGCCGCTGCCGACCAGCACGCCCCACAGGCCCACCAACTGCCACGGCTGCGTCATCAACGGCGTCAGCGCCACCCCGAGCGACAGCAGCGCCAACGCGCAGCCGACCGTCCGCCGCAGCCCGAACCGCTCCAGCAAGGCCGCCGCGAACGGGCCGATCAGGCCATAGAGCAGGATATTGACGGCCACGGCGAAGCTGATCGTCGAGCGTTGCCAGCCGAACTCCGTCTCGAGCGGGACGATCAGGACGCCGGGGGTGGAGCGGACGCCGGCCGCGACCAGCAGCACCGCGAACGTGCAGGCGGCGACGATCCAGGCGGGATGCAGGCGTTTCATGTTGGGTCCTCGGTCGTTCACATCATCGGGCAGACCGGCGGAGCCGCCGGGATGCGCGGATCGGTCCGCGCAAGACGGGCTGCGCCGGGCGGTAGAAGGCGACTTTCAGCTGCGAGGCGGCGAAATCCTCGGCCGCGGCCGCCTCCGGCACCTGCAGGCCAAGCCCGAAGAAGCCGTGCGTCGTTCCGGGGAAGACCCGCGCCTGCACCGGCACCCCGGCCGCGATCAGCTTGGCGGCCAGGTCCTCGCCGCCCGACCGCAACGGGTCGATCGGCGCCAGCACGATCGTCGTCGGCGGCAGGCCCGACAGATCGGGTCGGGCGACCACGTCGATCCGCGGGTCGTCCAGGTGATGGGCGGCATAGCGCCATTGCGCCCAGTCCACCGTGGCGCGCGTGAGCGGCAGGCTGCCGCTGTTCTCGGCCATGCTCGTCGTGTGCAGCTCGGTCCCGGCCACGGGCGTGATCAGCAGCAAGTGGTCCGGCGCCGGAGTCGGCGACCCGGCCAGCGCCCGGTCCCGCGCGAGCAGGGCCGTGCTGATGGCCAGGTTCGCCCCTGGCCCTTCGCCGGCCAGCGCCACGCGCGTCGGGTCGGCGCCCCACTCCCGCATATGGACCCGCGCCCACTCATAGAGCGCCAGTGCGTCGTCGTGGGCGGCCGGGAACTGCGCTTCCGGGGCCAGGCGCGTCCGCAGGCTGACGACGACCCACCCCGTCCGGGCGGAGAGCTGCCGCGCCGCCTCCTCGTCGCCGTCGAGCGTGCCCGTCACCCAGGTTCCGCCGACGAAGTACAGGATCACCGGGGTGTCCTTCGCGAGCGCCGGGCGGTAGAGCCGGGCCTGCAGCGGCCCTTCGGCGCCGCTGGCCACGAGCTGCATCACCTGCGGCACCTCGGTGCCCTCCGCCGGAAGGCCATGCACGTTCGGCATCGCACGGGCTGCGTCGACCAGCGTCGGCACATCGCGGGCCTCGGCGGCCGACAAGTCGGACAGGTCCTTCGCGTGCATGTCCTGCCGCTCCTCCAGCACGGACGTCATCGCCGGCGAGGGCTCGTAGGGCGTGCGGCCTTGCGGCGGCGGGGCCGAACAACAGGCGAGGAGGGCGATGAATGGGAGCAGGCAATGGCGGCGCATCGATCGGTCCCGAAGACGTACGGCTGCAACCTGCCCGCGCCGGCGTGATTGAACAAGTATGCTCCCGCGATTAGGCTTGCCGGCATGCGCTTGTATGGCCGGCTCTGGCTACCCTTGCTGTTGCTCGCCACACCGGCCGCCGCATCGGACCTGTATAGCGCCGTCACGATCGTCACCGGTATGGACCTGCGCGGCCGCAGCACTGCCCTGAACCGAACGCTGGCGGCCGTGCTCGCGAAGGCGTCGGGCAACCCGGCCTGGCTGACCGATGAGCGCGCCGAGGCGATCGACGCCCGCGGGGTCCTTCTCAGCTTCGTCTACACGGACCGCGAATCGGCGCTGCCGAAGCACGATGAGCAGGGCACGCGAGACAGGCCATATGATCTGCTCGCGCGCTACGATCCGGCCGGCGTCGACGACCTCCTCCGCGGTCTGGGGGACGTGCCTTGGCCGGAGCCCCGGCCGACGCTCGTGGTCGACGTCACGATAACGCCGCGCGGGTCGGCGCCGACGGCCATGCGGGCCGATACCGACCGGGACGAGCCGCATCGCGCGGCGCTGCTGGAGGCTGCCGGGCGGTTCGGCCTCTCGCTCCTCGTGCCGGCGTCGATCGCGCCGTTTCACGTCCCGGAGACGTTGCCGGTCCTGCATGGCACGATGACGTGGAGCGATACGGCGCCGGGATGGGTGTCGGAGTGGCGGATGGATTGGAACGGGGTCGCCCGGACCTGGGGAATACGAGGGGTCGGCTTCGACGCCGCTTACCGGGACGCCGCAGGTGGAGCAGTGCGCTTACTCTCGGGGCACTGACCGCCTGAACTGCGCAAGCCTACATCCGCGCGGGCGTCGGCGTTGGCATGGGATCGCCGCCGGGCGGGATCTCGAGCGGCGGAAGATCGTTTGGCGGCGGATCCTGGATAGGTGGCGGCCCGGGCTGCGGAACTGGGTCTGGCATCTGCATGGACATGGTCCGATCGATCGTCATGGGGCCCCAACGGCTGATCCAGACTGCGGATGCGCGTTGGGCACAAAAAAACCGGGCCCGCAAGGCCCGGCTTTTCGCAGATCGAGGACGGATCGATGCCGGCCGGGTCTCGCTAGCTGAAGTTGCCGCTGTTGAGGTTCGTGACGCCGTTGAAGGTGATCTTGGTGTTGTCGGAGAGGGTGATCGTGGTCGATCCGATGACGGCTGCCGTTTGCGGCACGACCGAGGCGTTGCCCAGATCCTTCGCCACTTCGCCCGCTGCGTAGCCCTGAAGCGTGATCTTGTCGTTCTCGCTCGGGCGGAACCCGTTGATGATGACCGAGCCGCCCGCCTTCCCGGACACGATGTCGAAGAGGTCCGCGCCCGGACCACCGTCGACCGTCGAGCTGCCTGCGCCAGCAAAAATTGTGTCGTTGCCGGAGCTGCCCGTTATGAAGGTATTGCCAGGGCCGGTGATGAACGTCTCGCCGCCGCTGGCGCCGGCGCCCGTGAGCGTCTCGTTGCCGGCTCCGGCCTGCAGCGTGTTGCTCCCCGTGCCGTTGGCGACCAGGATGTCCCCGTTGCCGCCGCCGATGATCGTCGACGAGCCGCTGAACCCCGTCGAGAGGCGGCTGTTGCCGCCCGTTCCGCCCTGCACCGAGTTGTTGCTGGACACGAGGTTGACCGTGTCGCTGCCGCTGCCGCCATTGATGAAAGTGGTCCCGGCGCCGCCGTTGAAAACGAGGTTCTTGGTCGTTTCGGTGATCACCGTCGTCGTGCCGGACCCACCGCCGAACACGGTGTCGGCAAAGCCAGCCAACGCGCTCGACCCGGTGATGGTGTCATTGCCCTGCGAGATGACGACGTCGGCTGCGCCGCCGGTGTTGATGATGTTCGACCCGGCGCCCGCCGAAACGGTGTTGACGCCCGAGACGGCGTTGATCGTGTCGTTGCCGTTGCCCGTGTAGATCGCGAAGGCGCCGAAGCCGGCGGTGCCGGTGTTGACCGTCTGGGCCAAGTCACCGGAGACGAGCACGCCGCTGCCGCCGTTGGTGTTGAACGTGACCGAGCTGTTGCCGATCAGGATGCCTTCGTTGATCCCGCCAGACCCGGTGACGGTTGCCGACAACCCGTCCTGGACGACCAAGCCAAGGTTCGCCGGTGCCAGGGTATAGGACCCGGAGGTGAAGATCGTCGGAACGCCGCCGCCCACGGAGGGGCTGTTGTTCGGCGCCGTGCGAGTGAACGTACCAGCGCCCAGCGCCGCGGAGAGGTTTGCCGCCAGCGCAGTCGCGATCCCGTTGGCGTCGTTGCTGCCCACATTCACCACGTTGGTGAAGCCGCCACCCGTCACTGTCGCCATCGGAAGACCCCTGAACCGTTCGCACCTTCCCGATACACGCAGAAAGATCGATCCGGCAACCCTAAAAACCAGAATGAAGTGCGTTGCAACATAAACGAAACGTGGGTCAGCGTTTGTTCAGCGGCGTTGATTGCCGCCTGCTGCACCGCACGTTCCTATACAATCTCTAACAAAGCACTCGTGGTGTCTTTTAAAAGAGCTGCGGTGTTAACAAATCGATAATGTTGACTGTCAGCGGGACACACGCCGAACCCCGGGAATTGCACTTGACGAGCGGCTGCTAGGAAAACTAGCCTTGTGCCATCAACTCAGGAGAGAGGCATGCCGTCCTTACCCCGGCCCAAGCATTCGCCCAACCCAACACGGCATGGAGCCGCCTGGCGTGTGTGGGGACGGCCTTGTGCGCATGAGCGTCCGACGCTTCCAGCGGGCCATCCACTCTCATGGGGCCTCCTCACCGACGGCACCGCCTTGGACGGATCGGAGTACCCGTATCCCGTGTTCTTTGACTAACGATAGGCCTTCTTTCCTTTTTAACGTATAAGTGCCTGCCCCTGCCTGATGAGCCCTCATTGCGCTGCATCGACAGTCAAGCAAGGCACCTTCTGCATCGGAGCCGTTCCATTGTTGAACCGTCATGATTCAGCACTTGCCGCAACCGAGTTCGACGCGCTGGCATTGGTCGGGCGCCTCGAAGAAGCCGGTCGGGCCCTCCTTTCGCTGCCGAATACTGGCCCGAGCACCCGGCTCGTACAAAGCGGCCTCGAATGGGTCCGCGACGCCGCCGATGCAAGCCTCTCGGCACGTGCCCGGCTCCGGCCCGCTATCCCCGATGCGGCCACGATCACGCGCATGGATGAGGCTCTCGCCTGGATCCCGCTGATCCCGGTGGACAAGTATGTGCTGCGCCGGGTCGTGGGAGCGCGCAGCCTGATCAACCCGATGACGGGCCGCCATCTCTACAGCTGGCGCCGGCTGGCTCTCGCCGTCGGGGCCGACCACAAGGCGGTGCAGCGCTGGCATGCACAGGGCATTGCGATGATCCTGGCCGGCCTTGCAGCTGGCGCGTCCCCCGGCCGCGCCGCGCTCCCCGGGCGGATCAGCTTCGCACGACCTGTGCGCCCTGCCGCAGCCGCCCGGTCATGACCGAGGCGGCAACGCCCGCAAGCGCCAGGGCCGCAAGCCAGTGTGCCTGGTCCCGCGGCCCGGCGTCGTCCACCAGGAACAGGAACACCAACGTCACCCCCACGGCCGCCCCGAGGGACTTGCCGCCCCGGCGCGCAACCGCAAAAGCCAACGCAAGGAACGTCACGAACAAGCCGATCGACAAGGCCCGAACCGCATCGAGCGCCGTGGCCGACAGCGCGGCGATGGCCTCCGCGATCCGCCAGGCGAACACATGCAACGCGTCGGCAACCCTGAACAGGAACTGATCCGGTCCGACCAGGAACACCAACGCCGCCAGGCCAAGCCCAACCACCCACGCGAAGACAACAGGATCCCGCCGCATCGTCCAAAACCCCAAATGCCGGCCTAATCCGGCGCGGTGGAGGTCGGCATCCACGGGCAGCGAAACAAGACTACTCCTTCACCGCCCCGGTCAGGGAACTGACGTAGTACTCGACGAAGAACGAGTACAGCAGCGCGACGGGGATCGACCCGAACAACGCCCCGGCCATCAACGACCCCCATTGGTAATCGTCGCCTTGGACCAGCTGGGTCAGCACCGCTACCGGAACCGTCTTCTTTTCCGAAGACTGGATGAATGCGAGCGCATAGATGAACTCGTTCCAAGACAGCGTGAACGCGAAGATGCCGGCGCTGATCAGCCCCGGCACCGCAAGCGGCAGCGTGATCCGGCGCAGGATCTGCAGCCGGGTCGCGCCATCGATCAGCGCGCACTCCTCCAGCTCGTAGGGGATCGACTTGAAGTAGCCGATCAGCAGCCAAGTGCAGAACGGGATCAGGAACGTCGGGTAGGTCAGGATCAGCGCCCATGGCGTGTCGAACAGGCCGAGCTTGAACACCATCGTCGCCAGTGGGATAAACAGGATCGACGGCGGTACTAGATAGGCGAGGTAGATCGCCAAGCCGACCCAGTTGCTCCGCTTGAACCGCAGCCGTTGGATGGCGTAGGCCGCCAACACGCTGGCGAAGATGCTGATGCAGGTCGCCGCCGCGGCAATCCCCATCGTGGTCATCAGCCAGGTCGGGTAGTCCGTGTCGAACAGCAGCTTGCGCACGTTCTGCAACGTCGGCGAATGGACCCAGAACGGGTTGAACTGCTTGTAGTCATAGAGCTCGTTGTTCGGTTTGAACGTCGTTACGGCCATCCAATAGAACGGGAACAGCAGGACGAGCACGAAAATCGCCAATGGGATGTATAGCGTGACCACCCGGCGCGGGATGCTGTCCCAGTTCATCGCCCCCTGGCGTTCGGGGGTGGTGCTTACCACCAGGGACTGCTCAGTCATTGCCCTCTCCCTGCTGCCACTTGCGCCGGGCCAGGCCGAAGTAGCTCAGCAAGGTTGCCGTCACCAGGAACGGGATCATGGCCACCGCGATTGCGGCGCCCTCGCCGAGCTGCCCGCCAGGGATGCCGCGCTGGAAGGCGAGCGTCGCCATCAGGTGCGTGGAGTTCACCGGGCCGCCTCGGGTGATCGCGTAGACGAGCTGGAAGTCCGTGAAGGTGAACAGCACCGAGAAGGTCAGTACTACCGAGAGCACTGGCATGAGCATGGGCAGGGTCACGTTGACGAACCGCTGCCATGGCGTCGCCCCATCGAGCATCGCCGCCTCATACAACGAGGGCGAGATCGTCTGAAGACCCGCAAGCAGGCTGATCGCGACGAAGGGGATGCCGCGCCACACGTTGGCCGCGATCAGGCTCAGCCGCGCATGCCAGGGCGTGCCGAGAAAGTCGATGTTGGTGTCGATCAGCCCCCAGCTTTTCAGCAGATAGGAGATGATCGAGAATTGCGGGTCGTAGATCCACCAGAACGCGATCGCCGACAGCACGGTCGGTACGATCCACGGCACCAGCACGATCGCCCGGATCAGCGACTTGAACGGGATGTTGCGGTTGAGCAGCAACGCGAGCCACAGGCCAAGCCCGAACTTCCCGACCGTCGCGACCCCCGTGTAGAACAGCGTGTTCGTGACGCTCAGCCAGAAGATCCGGTCGTCCCACAGGCTCTCGAAATTTTCGAGCCCGACCCATTCGCCGGCGCGCCCGATCTTCGTGTCGGTAAACGCGAGATAGATGCCGAGGCCGAGCGGATAGGTCAGGAACACGAGCAGCAGCGCGAGCGCTGGAAACAGGCACAGCGCGGCAAGGAAGCCCTTGTGGTCGAACAGGCGAACCAGCCAGGTGTCGCGCGGCGGCGACCAGCGCCAGGCATGGACCGTGGGCGCCTCGACAAGCCCGCTCCGGATGATGTCCTCGCCCATGCTGCCTCCCCGGCTGGCGCGCAGGCGTTGGCCCGTGCCTGTCATGCCGGCGCTCTGCCGGCGCCCGTCCCGGAACCCTACCGGACCACCGGGGTGGTGCGCCAGCGACATCCATCACGAACGGGCGAGCCCGCGTGGTGATACGCCGTCTCATGCGTAGGTGTTGGAGAGCCCACACCCGTATGCCGGCTCGGGAGACACTTGCGCGATGAAAACGTCTTCCGTCCTCGTGTCCGCAGCCGTCGTTGCGGTGGCCATCGCCGCGGCCTGGCATTTCGCCGGGCCAAAGCCCGCCGACACGACCGCGCAAGCAGCGCCACCCGTGCCGGTCAGCGTGGCACAAGGCAAGCAGCAGGACGTCCCCGTCTATCTAAGGGGGATCGGCACGGTCCAGGCCCTGAACGCGATCGAGATCCATCCCCAGGTCGGCGGCCTTTTGACCGATCTTCCCGTGACCGAAGGCCAGGACGTGAAAAAGGGCGACGTCGTCGCCGTGATCGATCCGCGCCCGCTCAAGGCGGCGCTCGACCGCGCGCTAGCGCAGCGCACGCAGGACCAGGCGTCGCTGGCCAATGCGCAGGCCGACCAGCAGCGCTATGCCACGCTGGCGAAAAGCGATTTCGCCTCGCGCCAGCAGCTCGATACCCAGGTGTCGACCGTCGCCCGCAACCAGGGCATCGTGGCTGCCGACGAGGCCAGCATCGAAGAAGCGAACATCAACCTTGGCTATGCCGTCGTCCATGCACCGCTGGATGGCCGGGTCAGCCTTCGCCGGGTCGATCCGGGCAACCTGATCCAGGCGAACGCGACCGGGCCGGGCATCATCTCCATCCAGCAGGTCCATCCGATCAGCATCGTCTTCACCCTGCCCGAGACGGACCTGACGCGGGTCCGCGAAGCGATGGCCAAGGGCAAGCTGACCGTCCTCGCCGATTCGAGCGACGGCCAGACCGAGCTGGCCAGCGGCAAACTGCTCACCGCCGACAACGCGATCAACAGCGGCACCGGCACGATGCAATTCAAGGCGCTGTTCGAGAACCAGGACGACCGGCTCACCCCCGGCCAATTCGTCTCGACCCGGCTGCAGGTCGATATCGCCCATGGCGTCGCCATCCCGCACGATGCGGTGCAGCACGGGCAGGATGGGCTGTTCGTTTTTGCCGTGGGCAGCGACAAGAAGGCCGAGCGCCGCGCCATTACCGTGCTGTACGACGACGGGAAGCTCGCCGTGGTTGCCAAGGGCGTCAACGACAACGAGCAGGTCGTGACGGCCGGGCAGTCCCGGATCGGCCCGGGCACGGCTCTCGCGTTCAACCAGCCGGGGGCGCAGAGCAACGGCGACTCGCCTGGCGAGCAGAGCGCCAGCCGATGAACCTCTCCGCGCCCTTCATCAAGAAGCCGATCGGCACCTCGCTGCTGATGGCGGCGATCGTGCTTGCGGGCGCCGCGGCCTATCCGTTCCTGCCCGTCGCCCCCCTGCCCGCTGTCGAGTTCCCCACGATCTCGGTGACCGGCTCCTACCCGGGCGCGAGCCCCGCGACCATGGCGACCGCCGTCGCGACCCCGCTCGAGACGCAGTTCGGCCAGATCCCCGGGCTGGCGCAGATGACTTCCGTCAACGTGCTGGGCAATAGCCAGATCACCCTGCAGTTCGATCTGAGCCGCAACATCGACGGCGCTGCGACGGACGTGCTGGAGGCGATCAACGCCGCCGGCGGACAGCTGCCGAAGGACATCCCCAACCCGCCGACGTTGCGCAAGACCAACCCGGCCGATGCGCCCATCCTGATCCTTGCCGCACGGTCCGACACGGTACCGATCACGACGGTCGACGCGGCGGCCGAGAACATCGTCGCCCAGCAGCTCGGCCAAGTCAGTGGCGTGTCGCAGGTGCTCGTCGGCGGACAGCAGACCCCAGCCGTCCGCGTCCAGGTCGACCCCGCCAAGCTTGCCGGTCTCGGCCTGACGCTCGAGGACGTCCGCACGGTACTCACCAATTCGACCGCAAACGCGCCCAAGGGCACGATCGACGGCGCCAAGCAGTCCTACACTGTCTACGCCAACGACCAGCGCCTGACTGCCGACGATTACAACAACGCCATCATCACCTACAGCAACGGCGGCGCCGTGCGGGTGAAGGACGTGGGCCAGGCCGTGTCCGGACCGCAGAACCGTGAGTTGACGGCCTGGCAGGACAATAAGAACGCTGTCTTGCTGCTGGTGTTCAAGCAGCCCGGCGCCAACGTTATCGCCACCGTGGACGCCGTCCGTGCCCGGCTGCCGTCGCTGCTGAAGAACATCTCGCCCGACATCAAGGTCGATGTCGTCAGCGACCGCACCCAGACCATCCGCGCCTCGGTCAACGACGTCGAGTTCACGCTGGGGCTGTCGATCGCGCTGGTGATCGGCGTGATCTTCATCTTCCTGCGCAACGTGTGGGCGACGATCATCCCAAGCGTCACCATTCCGGTCGCCCTCGTCGGCACGCTGGGCATCATGTATATTTGTGGCTTCAGCCTCGACAACTTGAGCCTCATGGGCCTTACCGTCGCTGTCGGCTTCGTCGTCGACGACGCGATCGTCATGCTGGAGAACATCGTCCGGCACATCGAGGAGGGTGAGAAGCCGTTCGAAGCCGCGCTGAAGGGCGCCGGGGAGATCGGCTTCACCATCCTCAGCATCAGCATCAGCCTCGTCGCAGTATTCATCCCGCTGCTGCTGATGGGCGGGATCATCGGCCGCCTGTTCCGCGAGTTCGCGATCACCGTCTCGATCACCATCGTCGTGTCGATGATCACGTCGTTGACGCTCACGCCCATGATGGCGGCCCGCTTCCTGCAGGCCGAGCAGAAGAACCACGGCCGGTTCTATCGCGGCGTCGAGTACGTGTTCGACGGCATTCACGGGTTCTACGAACGCACACTCGATATCGCGCTCAAGTTCCGCTTCATCACCTTCCTGGTGTTCGTCGGCACGGTCACGTTGACGGGCGTGCTCTACACCATCATCCCGAAAGGCTTCTTCCCAACCCAGGACACCGGCATCGTCATCGCGATCACCGTCGGCGGCCAGGACGCGAGCTTCGCCGAGATGAGTCGCATGCAGCGGCAGGTCAACGACTTGATCGCCCAGGATCCGGCCGTCGCCGGCGTGACCAGCTCGGTCGGCGCGGGCGCCGGCGGCCAGACAGCCAATAACGGGCGGATCTATATCACGCTGAAGCCGTGGGCCGAGCGCGACGCCAACGCCTCTGCTGTCATCGCGCGCCTCAGCCAGAAGGCTCGCTCCATCGAGGGCATGCAGTTGTTCATGCAGCCGGCGCAGGACGTGTCCGTCGGCGGACGCCTGTCCCGCACGCAATACCAATACACGCTGTCGGATCCGGACGCGTCAGAGCTGAACCAGTGGGCACCGAAGCTGCTCGACAAGCTGAAAACTCTGCCGCAACTCGCCGACGTCACGTCCGACGCCGCCAGCAGCGGGCTGACGGCAACGCTGACCTACGACAAGGATGCCGCGGCCCGGTATGGCATCCAGCCCGGCACCATCGACGCGACGCTCAACGACGCGTTCGGACAGCGGCAAGTGGCGCAGTATTTCACCGACCTGAAAGCCTATTACGTCATCCTGGAGGTCACGCCGGGCCAGCAGGGCACGCTCGACACGCTCCGCCAACTCTACGTCAAGTCCGGCAGCGGCCAACCGGTGCCGCTGTCCACCTTCGTCCACATGGACAGTGCCCCGGTGCAGCCTTTGGTCGTGAACCATCAGAGCCAGTTCCCGGCGGTCACGATCTCCTACAACCTCAAGCAGGGCGCCTCGCTCGGCGACAGCGTCACGGCGATCAACGCTGCCCAGGCCGCACTTGGCGTGCCGGCCACCGTGCAGGGGCAGTTCCAAGGCACCGCCCAGGCGTTCCAGTCCTCGCTCAGCAGCCAGCCGGCGCTGATCGCGGCGGCGCTGGTCGCCGTCTACATCATCCTCGGCGTGCTCTACGAAAGCTACATCCTGCCGCTGACGATCCTGTCCACCTTGCCGTCGGCGGGCGTCGGCGCGCTGCTCATGCTGCTCGCCTTCCACTACGACCTGACGGTGATCGCCATCGTCGGCATCATCCTGCTGATCGGCATCGTCAAGAAGAACGGCATCATGATGGTCGACGTCGCGATCCATAAGGAGCGCAACGAGGGCGCCGAGCCGCTCGACGCCATCCGCCAGGCGTGCCTGCTGCGCTTCCGCCCCATCCTCATGACCACCATGGCCGCCCTCCTTTCCGGCCTTCCTCTGATGCTCGAGGGCGGCGCCGGCTCCGAACTCCGCAAGCCGCTCGGTTTTGCAATGGTCGGCGGCCTGGCGCTCAGCCAGATCCTGACGCTCTACACGACGCCGGTCATCTATCTCTATCTCGACAAGCTGCAGCGCTGGCTCTCCCCGGCCCGGCAAAAGCGTATGCCCCGCCTGGCCAACGCGACCACGGCCGCAGAACCAAGCCGGGCCTAGCTTTCCCCGACCGGCCGCGTCCACGGACCGGCTGGTCTTCGAACCAGGCCTGGCGCCGCGCGGCGACCACGGCCGCAGAACCAAGCCGGGCCTAGCTTTCCCCGACCGGCCGCGTCCACGGACCGGCTGGTTAGATCGGCTCCAGCCCCTTCTCGCGGAGCAGGTCGCCGGCGCCAGCGATCGTGCCGAGCAGCGTCTGCCCCAGATGCGGCCGGCCGGACTCGCACAGCACGCCGCCTGCGAACACGCTGTCACCGCCAAGCGCAGCCGGCAGGCGCCCGGCGATGTCAACGCCTGGCACGACCATCAACTCGCTCACCTGCTGCAGTGCCAGCTCGACGTCGCCCCGCGCCGCAAGCTCGGCGGTGTAGCCGGTTTCGATGATCGTTGCCTTCGCCAGCACCGCCTCGGCGATGCCCAGCCGCCGCAGCAGGCTGGCCAGGAACAGCCCGCTCGCCCCCTGCCGCGACATCGCGACGGAGCGCGCACTGAGAAGCGCCGCTACGAACGACTCCGCCGTCGAGAGATCCGGCCGAGGCGCGCCGGCCCGCACCGCGACGCCGACGAAGGATCGGCCGAGGTCGGTCCGGCTTTCACCGCGCACCAGCCCGGCTGCGACCAGAGTGTCGATGCCCTCGGCTGTCAGGATCGCGACATCCGCACCCTCGCCCGAGTGCAGCCTGGGCATCAGCACGGCGGTGGGCAGGAACTCCGTCCGCAACTGCACGCCCTGCACAGCCTCGAATCCCGGCCGCAATGCCTCGACGACCCCCGAGAACGCCAACGTGCACAGCAGTTTCACGACCGCCTCCTCTCAGGACATCCCCATTCAGCTCCGGGATCGAAACCATCCAAGCTCACGACATACCTCACATCCGTTCGCGCAGCACGATCGCATGGCATCGCCCACCCTCCTCCCCTCTTTGGAAAAGACGCCCCTTGCCAGCGCCGCCTTGCCTCGCAACCTTTTCGGCTCTGGCGGCATTTCGCTTCCATGGACGCCCTGACCACCTACCGCCAAAAGCGTGACTTCAAGAAGACGGCCGAGCCGGACGGCGTTCCTGCCGCCGCCGACACCCACCTCTTCGTCGTCCAGAAACACGCTGCCACCCGCCTCCACTACGATCTTCGGCTCGAGCTGGGCGGCGTGCTCAAGTCCTGGGCGGTCACCCGCGGCCCCAGCCTGGACCCCAAGGAACGCCGCCTGGCTGTCGAGACCGAAGACCACCCCGTCGACTACGCGACGTTCGAGGGTACGATTCCGAAGGGGAGCTACGGCGGCGGAACCGTGATCCTTTGGGACCAGGGAACATGGGAGCCGCTCATCCCCGGGTCCGACCCGGCCGCCGACCTCGCGCGGGGCGAGTTGAAGTTCCGTGTTGCTTCGCAGCGCATGAGCGGGGGCTGGGTGCTGATCCGGATGAAGAACTGGTCGGCGAAGGACGGCGAAAAGGGCCGCGTCAACTGGCTGCTGATCAAGGAGCGTGACGAGGCGGCCCGCCCCGGGTCCGGGGAGGATGTGCTGCAAGCCGACACCAGTGTCACGACAGGCCGAACCATCGACCAGGTCGCGGCCGGCATGGAGGTGACGAAGGCGCGCCCACCCTCGAATCGGATGCGGCCGGCAGCCGCGAAGGCGGCCGGACCACCGCCCCGGCGCGGTGCGCCCAACGTGAATGCCGGCCCGGGCTTCATCCCGCCCCAACTCTGCGCCAGCGATGACCGGGCGCCGACCGGGCCCGGCTGGGTCCACGAGCTGAAGCTCGATGGCTATCGCATCCAGGCGCATGTCGCGGGCGGCCAGGCGCGTCTCCTCACCCGCAGCGGCCTCGACTGGACCGACCGGTTCCCCGGCGCCGCGAATGGCTTGGCCAAGCTGCCGGACTGCATCGTCGACGGCGAGCTGTGCGCCCTCGATGCCGAGGGCCGGCCCGACTTCGCCGCGCTGCAGGGCGCGATCGAGCGGGGAACGACCGGCAGCCTCGTCTTCTTCGCGTTCGACCTCCTGTTCAGCGCCGGCACGGACCGCCGTCCCGACCCGCTCAGCAGCCGCAAGCAAGCTCTTGCCGCCCTTCTCGACCCACCCCCCGCCGGGGTGCGCTTTCTGGAGCACTTCACCGTCGCCGGTGACGCTGTCCTGCGCTCTGCCTGCCAGCTCGGACTAGAGGGGGTCGTCTCCAAGAAGGCCGACGCTCCCTATCTCTCGGGCCGCGGCCCGGCCTGGACCAAGACAAAGTGCCGTGGCCGCGACGAGTTCGTCGTCGGCGGCTGGAGCCACGGGGCCGGCGGCCGCCTCGTCCTCCTGGTCGGGGCGCGTCGCGACGGCCAACTCGTCTACCTCGGCCGCGTCGGCTCCGGCATCGGCGAAGCCCAGGCCGCCAAGCTCGACCGTGCCCTGCACGCCCAGAAAGTCCAAAAAAGCCCATTCAGCACGACGCCCAAAGACGCCGAAGGCTGGACCAACCCGGTCCTCGTCGCCGAGATCGAGTACGAGGGCTTCACCGGCGACGGCAAGATCCGCCAGGGCTCGTTCAAGGGTCTCCGCGAGGACAAGCCCGCCCAGGACGTCACGGCCCCCGCCAAGTCTAAAGCCACCCTCACCAAGGCCGCCAAACCCGGCCTGACCCATCCTGAGAAGCTCCTGTGGCCCGCTGACGGCATCACCAAGCAGGACCTCGCCGACTACTACGCCGCGGTCGCCCCACGCCTCCTGGCCTACATCGATGCGCACGCCATCTCGATCATCCGCACGCCGGACGGTATCGGCGGCCAGCAATTCTTCCAGCGCCACGCGATGCGTGGCCAATCGGCGCTGATCCACCAGGTCCAGGTCCGCTCCGAGAAGGAGCCGTATCTGATGGTCGACACGCCCGAGGGCCTGGCCGCGCTCGCCCAGATCGCCGCACTCGAAATCCATCCATGGGGTGCCCGCGTCGAGGACATCGACCGTCCCGACCGCCTGGTGTTCGACCTCGATCCGGCGCCCGAGCTCGATTTCGCGAAGGTCGTCGAGGGCGCCAAGACCGTTCGCGACCGCCTGGCCGATCTGGGCCTGACCAGCTACTGCAAAACCACGGGCGGCAAGGGCCTGCACGTCGTCGTCCCGCTTGTTCCCCGCGCCGAGTGGCCCGAAGCCAAGGCGTTCGCCAAAGGCTTCTGCGAACTGATGGAGCGGGACGAACCCTCGCGCTACGTCTCGGTCATGGCCAAGAAGGCGCGAACCGGGAAGATCTTCCTCGACTATCTGCGCAACGACCGAACGAGCACCGCCGTCGCCGCATGGTCCCCCCGCGCCCGCCCCGGCGCCCCGGTGTCGATGCCCGTCTCATGGAGCCAGGTCACCGCGAAGCTTGATCCCAAGTCCTACACCATCCGCACCGCCCCGACCCTGCTGAAGAAGAAGGATCCTTGGCAGGACTGGACACAAGCCGCCGTTCCTCTGCCGAAGCTCAGGTGACCCCCTCTCCCGCCGCCGGGAGAGGGTTGGGGTGACGGCTCGGCGGCGAGCCCCGCCGCCTAACGGTAGTACCGCTTCGCCCGCCGCTCGGCCTCCTTCATCGCATCCTCCGGGGTGCTCGATCCGGTTGCCGCGGCGGCCACCATGTCGACCACGACGTAGTCCGCCACCACCGCCCCCGACTTGTCGTTGATCGCCCCCGGATAGGCCAGCCAGCGGCTGGCGTTCATCGTGTCCTTGTAGACCGCGATCTTCGGGTCGTTCGTCCACACCGCGCTCTGCTCATAGGCACGGAGCGGCTGGCCCCAATACCCGAAGCTGTCGGTCAGCCAGTGGTCGTATTGCGGCGCTTCCATCATGAAGGCCAGGTAGGCCTTCGCCGCGTTCGGGTATTTCGTGTGCTTGAACACCATGGCGTTGATCGCCAGCGCGCTCTCGGTCGGCTTGCCGACCGGGCCGATCGGCATGCGCGCATGGCTCATGTCCGCCGCGACCGTCTTGAGCGCCTCGTCGGGGCTGTTCCGGGCCGAGAAGTACAGCGAAACGCCATTCTGCGTCGCCGACAGCTCGCCGGCCAGCATCGCCTTGTTGTTGGACGGGTCGAGCCATGAGTTCGTGCCGGGGATGAAGGTTGGGTATAGTTCCTTGACGTATTTCAGCGCCTCGAGCGTCTCCTTGCTGCTGATCGTGACCTTCCCTTGCTCATCGATCAAGGAGCCGCCGAAGGCCCACACCAGCCAGTAGCAGAACGCATTCGCATCGCCGACCGCATGGCCCAGCGCGAAGCCTGCCGGATGGCCGCGTTTCTGCACTTTGCGGCACATGTCCAGCAGGCCATCCGTCGTTTTCGGGAACTCGTCGAAACCGGCCTCCTTGAGCCAGCTCACCCGATAGACGGCGGGGCCGCCGCTCGCGCCCATTGGGATCGCGATCCACTCGTCGGTCTTATACTTTTTGCCGTACATCTCCGCTAAGGGATACCAGCCGCCATACTTCTTGCCCAAGTATTGGGCCACGTCCGTCAGGTCGACGAGCTTGTCGGAATACAGGTGTGGGTCGTCGGTCCAGCCGACGACCACGTCGGGGCCGGCGCCCGTATTCGCCGTGACCGCCGTCTGCGGACGCAGATCCTCCCAGCCGGAATAGTCGATCTTGACCGCGCAGCCGGTTGCCTCGGTGAACTTCTTGCTGTTCTCGTTGAAGATCCGCTCGTCCG
The DNA here is from genome assembly GCA_965213855.1 of Acetobacteraceae bacterium. Lineage (GTDB taxonomy): Bacteria > Pseudomonadota > Alphaproteobacteria > Acetobacterales > Acetobacteraceae > JBBROS01. Next base: position 1,166,675 of record CBDCAA010000008.1, read on the forward strand.
GATCGACGAACTTCGACGGCCGCAGGACGCGCAGCGATGCACCCTTCTCGACCGCCAGATTGAGCGCCGGAGTGTCTACCGTCGGTATGGCCGCACGCGCAGAGTGCCCGAGCAAGCCCGCCGCGGCTGCGCCGCCAACACCTAGGCCGAGTTGCCGCCGATCCAGGTTCATCATAACTGACCCTCCCTTGCTTGTTGTCGTTCAAGCGACAAGACGCATTCCCGTGGTCCTGTCGAACAGGTGGACGAGCGCCGGGTCCGCCGTGACCGCGATCGGCTCGCCCGGCGCGGCCGCGACCCGCTCCCGGAACGCGCCCATGACCGGCAAGGCGCCAAGGCGCCCGTGCACCTGGGTCTCGGAGCCGGTCGGCTCGACCACCTGCACGAGGAGCGGCACGCCCGACGCCGAGAGCTGCAAGTGTTCCGGCCGGACGCCATACAGCACCGGCCGGCCCCGCTCACCCGCGGCGCCGGTCGGCAGCGGCCAGAGCGAGCCGCCTTCGGCGCGGAACCCAGTCGCCTCGACCGTCCCGGGAATGAAGTTCATGGCCGGGCTGCCGATGAACCCGGCCACGAACTGGTTGGCCGGCCGGTCATACAGTTCCAACGGGCTGCCGATTTGCTCGACCCGGCCGCCATTCATTACCACGATCTTGTCGGCCATCGTCATCGCCTCGATCTGGTCGTGCGTGACGTAGATCGTCGTCGTCCGCAGCCGCTGGTGCAGGTCCTTCAGCTCCGCGCGCGTCTGCACCCGCAGCTTGGCATCGAGGTTGCTGAGCGGTTCGTCGAACAGGAACACCTGCGGGTCACGGACGATCGCCCGGCCCATCGCGACCCGCTGCCGCTGCCCGCCGCTGAGTTGCCGCGGATAGCGGTCGAGCAGACCCGCAAGGCCCAGGATGGACGCGGCGCGGTTGACCCGCTCGTCTTGGGCCGCTTGTGGAGCCCGCGCCAGCCGGAGACTGAACGCCATGTTGTCCCGCACGGTCATGTGCGGATAAAGGGCATAGTTCTGGAACACCATCGCGATGTCGCGCTGCTTCGGCGGCACCTTGTTCACCACCCGCCCGCCGATCGCGATCTCGCCTTGATCGATTTCCTCAAGCCCGGCCAGCATTCGCAGCAACGTGCTTTTTCCACAGCCGGACGGTCCGACGAGCACGGTGAACTCGCCGTCGGCGATTTCGATGCTGACGCCGTGGAGCACTGCCGTGGACCCGAACGCCTTGCGCACGTTGCGGATCGAAACTGTCGCCATCTGCCACGTTCCCCGGGGCCGTTTGCCACGGCCTTCTCGGACACTACCCAACTGGCACGGGTGTGGCTACCATCGGCAAGGTGCCGTGACGTTCCGTCCAACGCGGCGGTCGTAGCAACCTCCCGTTAACCCTTTGTGAGTATGCTTAGCCGACCCTCGGCGCTATCATTAAGGTTAACCACGGTGCGGCACGTTGTCCCAGCCTCGAAACGAATGCCTCTCGATCCTGCTCGTCGATGACGACGCGATGGTGCGTGAGGCGACGGCGTGGATGCTTGCGGACGCGGGACATGCGGTGCATGAGGCCGGGGATGGCGTGGCCGCGCTCGATTACATCGTCGGCGGCGGCCAGGTGGACTTGCTGATCGCGGACATCAACATGCCACGCATGGATGGCTTGTCGCTGGTGCAGGAAGTTCAGCAGCGCTGGCCCAACTTGCCGGTCCTGCTGGTCAGTGGGCGGCCGCAGCCTCAAGGCACCCAGGCCTACATGCCAAAGCCGTTCGGGTGGGACGCGCTCATGCAGGCCGTCGCGCGCGTGACGTTGCCGCCTGCCGAAGGCGGCGGCGGCTCGCCCGGCTGATCACCGTTGATTGGCGCCGGCCCAGCGCCATGTGTCGGCCAACGGATTGAGCAGAGGACAAGGGCGATGGAACGTGCGGTTCTGGGCGGCGGATGCTTCTGGTGTCTCGAGCCGGTGTTTCTCGCCCTTCGAGGCGTGCATAGCTCGGTGTCCGGCTATGCTGGCGGAACAACGGCCAACCCGACATACGAGCAGGTCTGCGGCAAGCGGACCGGCCACGCCGAAGTCGTCCAGATCGAGTTCGATCCCGCTGCCATCTCGTATGCGGACATCCTCAGGGTGTTCTTCACCCTGCACGACCCGACCACCCCGAACCAGCAGGGCAACGACGTCGGCCCGCAGTATCGCAGCATCATCCTGACCGGGACCGACGAGCAGGCCAGGATCGCCGCCGAGGTCCGGGACGAGATCGGCGCCAGTGGCGTCTGGGGTCGGCCGATCGTGACCGAGATCGTCCCGCTCACCACGTTCTGGCGGGCCGAGGACGAGCACCAGGACTATTTCGCCCGCAATCCGTGGTCCGGTTACTGCCGTGCCGTCATCACGCCGAAGGTCGCGAAGCTGCGCAAGACGTTCTCCGACCGTCTGAAAGCACCGCAAGCCGCCTGATGCGCGACGCGTTGGTATCGGCCTATCGCGGGCTGGGCCGTGCCGGGTTAATCGCGGGCAGCAGCGGCAACGTCAGCGTCCGCAAGGCCGGCGGGATGCTCATCTCGCCAACGGGCACGAGCGCAGACAGCATCACCGCGGCGGACCTGGTCGACATGGACCTCGTTACGCCGGCCCCGGGCGCCAGCAGCGAGTGGGCCCTGCATGCCGCCCTCTATGCCGCCCGACCCGACCTGCACGCGGTCGTCCACGCCCATGCGGACGCGTGCACGGCCTTGGCCTGCCTCGCCGAACCCCTGCCGGCATTCCATTACGGCGTGCTCGGCTTTGGCGGGCCCGAGGTGCGCTGCGCCCCCTATGTCACCTTCGGCACCCCCGCGCTCGCTGCCCTTGCGGTGGCGGCGATGCATGACCGCACCGCCTGCCTGCTCGCCAACCATGGCATGATCGCCGCAGGCCGCACGCTGGACGCCGCGGTCGCATGTGCCCACGAGCTGGAGCGGCTCTGCCGGCAATACCTCCTGGCCCGCGGCGCAGGCCGGCCCCGCTTGCTCACCGCCGCCGAGATCGCCGAGGCCACGGACCGGTTGACGACCTACCATGCCGGGGCGCGGCCGGCGGAGGGTTAGAGGCGCCCCTCGGCGACCGGCCTGACACCGAGGAGGTGAGCGATCGCATAGGTCAGGTCGGGGCGGTTCAGCGTGTAGAAGTGGAATTCGTCCACGCCATTGGCCTGCAGCAGGCGCACCTGCTCGGCTGCAACGATCGCGGCGATCATGCGGCGCGTCTCGGCATCCTGTTCGGTCCCTTCGAACAGCCGGCCCATCCAGGCCGGCACCGACGTCCCGCACATGGCGGAGAACTTGGCCGCCTGCGCATAGTTCGACACCGGCATGATGCCGGGAACGATCGGCGCCGTGATCCCAGCTGCCATCGCCCGGTCCAGGAACCGCAGGAAGGTCGCGCCCTCGAAGAAGTACTGCGTGATCGCCCGCGTCGCCCCCGCATCCAGCTTGCGCTTCAGGTTGTCGACGTCGTGCTGTTCGCTTTCGGCCGTCGGATGCGTCTCCGGGTAAGCAGCGACCGAAATCTCGAACGGCGCCACGCGGCGGAGCCCGGCCACGAGGTCTGCTGCATAGGCATAACCGTCGGGATGCGGCACATGGGCCTGCCCGGCGGGCGCATCGCCGCGCAGTGCGACGATGTGGCGCACGCCTGCGTCCCAGTACTGCCGGGCCACGTCGTCCACCTCGCCCCGCGACGCGCCGACGCAGGTCAGGTGCGCGGCCGGAACAAGCGACGTCTCCCGGACGATCCGCGCGACGGTGGCGTGGGTACGGGCCTGTGTGGTGCCGCCCGCCCCGTAGGTGACGCTGACGAACCGGGGCGCGAGCGGCTCGAGTCGACGGATGCAGGTCCAGAGCTGCGCCTCGAGCGCTTCGTTCTTGGGCGGGAAGAACTCGAACGACAGCGCGGGCACGGGCAGGGCCGCCGAACGCGGCGGCAATCCTTCGAACCGCGGGCCGGCGACCCACCGCTCGAGGGTCGTCGCGTTCGCGCCGGGAACAGCGGCGTTGGAAGGGAGGGAGATCTGGTTCATGCCTGCTGTCGCCGTTGTGATCGTGCAACACATCGCGGCACGTTGGTAGTATAAGGGCCTGCCGGCGGCAACACCAACCACGGCCTAGCGTTCCCACCGTGCCTGGGGCTCTATGTCCCGGGACCATTGCCAAGGTAGATGATGCCAATCGCTTCGAAGCTTCGCCGGTTGCGACCGGCCATGATGACCGCCGGGCTGATCGCCGGCCTGCTTTCGGCCTGTGCCGCGCAGCCGCCTGCCACCGATGCGGACGCGGTCGCGGAGTATCGGCAGACGAACGACCCGTATGAGCCGGCGAACCGCTTTTTCTATCGGGTCAATGACGGGATCGACACCTACTTCTTCCGCCCGATCGCGGTGGCCTACGGCTACGTGCCAGGCGTCGTCCGCACGCCGGTGCACAACGTGCTCACGAACCTGAGCACGCCGATTGTGTTCACGAACGACGTGATGCAGGCCAAGTCGCGCCGCGCCGGCACGAGCATGATGCGGTTCCTCATCAACTCGACTGCAGGGGTGGGCGGCCTGTTCGACGTTGCGACCGAACTCGGCTACCCGCAGCACGACACGGATTTCGGCGTGACGCTGGCGCTCTGGGGCACGGGCGAGGGTCCGTTCCTGTTCCTGCCGGTACTTGGCCCGAGCAACCCGCGCGATGCGACCGGCTTCGGCGTCGATGCGGGGCTCGATCCGTTCACGTATGTCACCTTCGGCGGTGCCAACACGCTCCGGATCGCCAAGTTCGGCCTGAGCGCCGTCGACACCCGGCAACGGCTGCTGACCGATGTCGACAACATCAAGAAAACGGCGCTAGACCCCTATGCGACGTTCCGCAGCCTCTATCGGCAGAACCGTGCATCCGTGATCGAGACCACGCGGAACGACAACGCCGCCACCATCCCAGCCTGGTTCCCGCAGCGCTGACGCTGTCCGGCCCGGCGACACACAACCACGAGAGTACGAATAGCGATGCTGACCCGCCGTCATCTGCTTGCCTTTTCGGCCTTGACCGCCTTCTTGCTTGCCGGGCCGCGCGCCTGGCCGCAGGCGGTCGGAAGCACGGACGCGACCGCGTTCGTCGTCAAGCTCGGGACCGACTTGGTCGACATCGTGAACGGACCCGGCGATGAGCCGGAGAAGAAGGCTCGCCTGCAGCCGCTGATCGAGACCGCTGTCGACGTGGACGGGATCGCCCGCTTCTGTCTGGGCCGGTTTGCCCGCACCGCGACACCCGCACAGCTGCAGGATTACACGTCCTTGTTCCACGAGGTCCTGATCAACAACATCACCGGCAAGGTGGGTGAGTTCCGCGGCGTTTCGTTCCGGCCGACCACGACGACGCAGCGGGAGGGCGACACCTTGGTCGGCACGCTGATCTCCCGCCCGAACCAGCAACCGAACAACGTGCAATGGGTGGTGGAGCCGGTCAGCGGCCGTATGAAGGTCATCGACGTGATCGCCGAAGGGACCAGCCTGCGGCTGACGCAACGCAGCGACTACGCCGCATACATGTCGCGCAACGGCAACAGCGTCGAGGCGCTCGTGGGCGCCATGCGCAAGCAGCTCGCCCAGTAGCTCGCCCAGGAGCTTGCCCAGGAGCTCGCGCAACAGCGGGCTATCCCGGTCGGGTCAGCGCCGGGCGGGCCAGCTTGTGAGGGCATGACCCTTCGGGCATTGTCCGTGCGCCCTTAACCGAGAGTCGTTGATGCGTCGCCTAACCCTTCTTGCCGCAGCCGCCACCCTTGCCGCGTGGGCGCCCGTCCTCGCCCAGACCTCCGCGCCGGCGACCGACGCCCCTCCGGCCGAGTCTGCGGCTGGCGCGTCCGATCCGGTCGTCGCACGCATCGGCGGCAACGATATCCATGGCAGCGACGTCGCGGAAGCGGCGCAGAACCTGCCGGAGGAGCTGCGCGGCATGCCGCAGCAAATGCTCTATCCGATGCTGCTCGATCAGCTGATCGATCGCCGTGCCATCGTGATCGAGGGCCGCAAGGAGGGCTTGGCCGACGATCCGGCCGTGAAGCGGCAAGCCGCACGTGCGACCGACGCCGCGATCCAGAACCTGTTGCTGACCCGCGCCATCGCGCCGACGCTGACGGACGAGGCGATCCAGGCCCGCTATGACAAGGACTACGCCAACAAGCCTGGCGAGGAGGAGGTCCACGCCGCTCACATCCTGGTCGCCGACGAGGCCAAGGCGAAGGCCATCGTCGCCCAACTCAAGGCAGGCAAGGACTTCAGCGAGCTTGCCAAGGAGAACAGCACCGACCCGAGCGCGAAATCGAACAACGGCGACCTCGGCTTCTTCAAGAAGACGGACATGCTGCCCGAATTCGCCGACGCGGCGTTCAACCTCAAGCCGGGGCAGATCACGCAGGAGCCTGTCAAGACCCGCTTCGGTTGGCACGTGATCAAGCTGCTCGAGCGTCGCACCGCGCCCGCGCCGACGCTCGACTCGGTCCGCGATGACATTCGCCAGCAGATGATCCAGGACGGGGTCGCGAAGGTCCTGGCAAGCGCCAAGGAAGGATTGGCGGTCGAGAAGTTCAACCCGGATGGCTCGCCCTTGACCGAAGCGCCTGCAGCACCCGCGGCGAAGTAGGCCGATGGCGCCGGCCCCCTCCCCGCTCGCTGTCCCATTGCCCCAGCTTCCCGCCCTGGGCGGCGTTCGGTTGGCCGCCACCCAGGCCGGCATCCGGTATCAGGGCCGCACGGACCTGGTCATGATCGAGCTGCCGGAGGGGACCCATGCCGCGGGCGTGTTCACCCGCAACCGGTGCCCGGGCGCCCCGATCGACTGGTGCCGGGACAGCCTGGCGGGCGGGCGCGCCCGGGCCGTGGTGGTCAATGCCGGCAATGCCAACGTGTTCACCGGCCGCGCCGGCGCCGACGCCGTCGAAGCGACAGCGCGGGCCACGGCGCGGCTGCTCGGCTGCCACCCGCACGAGGTGTTCGTCGCCAGCACCGGCGTGATCGGTGAGGTGCTGCCACACGAAAAGCTGGTCGCCGCCTTGCCGGCCTTGCAGCAGTCGCTCCAGCCGGACGGCTGGGAGGCGGCCGCGCGCGGCATCATGACGACCGACACCTTCCCAAAGGCGGCGACGCGCACCGCGACGATCGGCGGGGCCGAGGTGCGGATCACCGGTATCGCCAAGGGCAGCGGCATGATCGCGCCCGACATGGCAACGATGCTGTGCTTCATCGTGACCGACGCCCGCATCCCCGGCGGGCTGTTGCAGGACATGCTGTCGCGCGGCGTCAAGCGCAGCTTCAACGCGACCACGGTCGACAGCGACACCAGCACCAGCGACACGGTGCTGCTGTTCGCGACCGGCACCGCGACGCACGCGAAGGTCGGCAAGGACGACAAAGCGACGGTGCGCGCCTTCCGCGACCAACTCGATGCGCTGTTGCTGGACCTTGCCCTGCAAGTCGTGCGCGATGGCGAGGGGGCGCAGAAGCTGGTCCGCATCGACGTCACCGGAGCGATGTCGGACAAGTCGGCCAAACGCATCGGCATGGCGATCGCGAACTCGCCATTGGTCAAGACCGCGATCGCCGGCGAGGACGCCAACTGGGGACGGATCGTGATGGCCGTCGGCAAGGCGGGCGAGCCGGCAGACCGAGACCAGTTGAGCGTCGGTGTCGGCGGCACCTGGATGGCGCGCGATGGGGCGGTCGTGCCGGGCTACGACGAGGCGCCGGTGGTGGCGCACATGAAAGGGCGCGAGATCGAGATCGCCGTCGATATCGGGCTCGGGCGCGGCAAGTCGACGGTGTGGACCTGCGATCTGACCCACGGTTACATCGACATCAACGGCAGCTATCGCAGCTGATGCGGCACAGCTCATTGTCGTCCTGCGTGAGGGGCGGAGGACAGGAGTGGCGCTGACGCTCACCGCGCGCACCTTCCCGCCTCTTCGCACCGAGCGCTTGCTGCTTCGGCCGTTGCAGCCGGGCGACGCGCCGGCGCTGCATCGGCTGGTCAACGACTGGGCCGTGGTGCGGAACCTCAGTGCCCTGCCGTTTCCGTATCCGCGGCCGCTGGCGGATGAGTGGATCGAGTCGACGGCACGGCAGATGGACGAAGGGTCCGGATATCACCTTGCCATCGCCGGCCCGGAGGAGGGGTCGGAGTTGGTGGGCTGCATCGGCCTGCGCCTGGACTTGTCGCCGCGCGTCGGCAATCTCGGCTACTGGGTCGGCCGCCGGTTCTGGGGCCATGGCGTCGCGAGCGAGGCCGCGGCCCGGGTTGCGCGCTGGGCTCTCGCCAACCTCGACCTCGACCGGCTCGAGGCGCATGTCGCTGCCGACAACCCGGCCTCCGCCGCCGTGCTGAGGCGGGCCGGGTTTCGTGAAGTCGGGACTGGCGAGGCCGGGTTCCTGGCCCGCGGCGGGCGGCACCCCGTCATCCGGTTCGAGGCGGATCGCGACGACGTTATCGCACCCGCCGCGCCGCCCGACGTGCCGAACCTGCCGGAGCGGCCCGGCGGCAAACCTATGGTCCTGGTGGCAGCCTGCGCCCTGATCGACAGCGATGGCCGCATCCTGCTCACGCGCCGGCCGGAGGGGAAGGCGATGGCCGGGCTTTGGGAGTTTCCCGGCGGCAAGGTCGAGCCCGGTGAGACCCCGGAGGCCGCGTTGATCCGTGAGCTGCACGAGGAGCTCGGGATCGACGTCGCCGAGAGTTGCCTGGCCGCCTTCGCCTTTGCCTCCCACGGGTATGACCGGTTCCACCTGTTGATGCCCCTCTATCTCTGCCGGCGCTGGGCCGGCCGCGCGGAAGGGCGCGAGGGCCAGGCGCTCGCATGGGTGGCGCCGCGCAAGCTGTCGGACTATCCGATGCCGCCGGCCGACAAGCCGTTGATCCCGCTCCTGCGGGACTTTTTGTGACCCGGGCTGTGACCCGGGCGCCGGCGGCCCGCAATCGAAAGGATCTGCCGTGACCAACCCGACCGCCTGCCTGCTCGTGATCGGCAACGAGGTGTTGTCGGGGCGCACGCAGGATCTGAACATCAAATTCCTTGCAACGGGGCTGGGCGCGATCGGCATGCCGTTGCGCGAGGTCCGCGTGATCCCGGACGTGGCCGCGACGATCGTGGCGACGGTGAACGAGGTGCGGGCCAAGTTCGACCACGTGTTCACAACCGGGGGCATCGGGCCGACACACGACGACATCACCAGCGAGTGCATCGCCGCGGCGTTCGGCGTCCCGTGGGAGCCGCACCCGGAGGCGTGGGCGCGGATGGAAAAACACTACAAGCCAGGCGAGTTCAACGCCGCGCGGCAGCGCATGGCGACGATGCCGCGCGGCGCCACCTTGATCGACAACGCGATCTCGATTGCGCCCGGCTTCACAATCGGCAACGTCCACGTCATGGCCGGGGTGCCGCGGATCATGCAGGCGATGTGGGCGACCCTGGCGCCGACCCTCCCCGGCGGCACGCCTGTGCAGTCGCGCGCCGTCCACGTGATCGGGCTGCCGGAGGGCGCCATCGCCGAGCGGCTGGGCCAGGTGCAGGCGGCCTTTCCCGCGATCGACCTCGGCAGCTACCCGTTCTACCGCGGCGGCGGCAACGGCGTGGCGCTGGTGGCCAAAGGCACCGACGCGACGGCGCTGGAGCAGTGCATCGGCCAGGTGGCGCAGATGATCACGGCGATGGGCCACGAGCCGGTCGCGGGCGAGCCGCCCGTGTAGGCAGACGGTGCTGCGCCGGAGTCGGCGCGCTGCCGTCCTGCGCCGCCCGTTCGCCGCACCCTCGCTGTTACCGTCGCTTACCAGGCGCGTGTTGACCCATCCCCCTGCCCTGCCCATACAAAGGTCCATGACTGCCGCTATCGCCATCAAGCCGGCTTCCGCACGGGAGGTCGCCAAGGGCGTGCTCTCCGCCGAGGCGGCCGGGTTGCGTGCGCTTGCCGCTTCGCTCGATGCCAGCTTCGAGGACGCTGTCGACCGGCTGGCCGGATGCAGTGGCCGAGTGGTGCTGTCGGGCATGGGCAAGTCGGGCCTGGTCGCCCGCAAGATCGCCGCCACCCTGGCCTCGACCGGTACCCCGTCGTTGTTCGTGCATCCGGCCGAGGCGAGCCACGGCGACCTGGGAATGGTCGTCCAAGGTGACGCGGTCATCGCTTTGTCCAACAGCGGCGAAACGGCTGAACTGGCGGACCTGGTCGCGCACACACGGCGTTTCGGCATCTCGCTGGTGGCCATCACGGCCCGCGCCGCCTCGGCGCTGGCCCGCGCTGCCGACGTCGTCCTGTTGCTGCCCGCTGCCCCGGAGGCGTGTCCGATGGGCCTCACGCCAACCACGTCGACGACGATGCAGGCCGCGTTGGGCGACGCGATCGCTGTCGCGCTGCTCACGCGGCGCGGCTTCACCGCAAGCGAGTTCTCGGCTTACCACCCGGGCGGGCGGCTGGGCGCGCAGCTTCGGCAGCGTGGCGGATTTGATGCACGCCGGCGACGCCGTCCCGCTGGCGCCCGAGACGCTGCGGATGGATGCGGCGCTGCTGCTGATGACCGGCAAGGGGTTCGGCTGCTTGGGAGCCGTATCACCTGACGGGCGCCTGGTGGGCGTGCTGACGGACGGGGATCTGCGCCGGGCCATGGGGCCAGACCTGCTGTGCCGTAGTATTGGCGAGATCATGAACCGCTCCCCCCGCACCATCGCGGCCTCGGCGCTGGCCGCAGAGGCCCTGCGGGCGATGAACGACTCGCCCCGGCCGGTGACGAGCCTGTTCGTCGTCGGCGCGGATGGCCGTCCGGACGGCCTAATCCATATCCACGATCTGCTCCGTGCGGGTGTGCTGTGAGCGGGGCGCGGGGGCCGGTCATCACGACCCCGCTCAGCCGGCCGTTGCAGCGGCAGGCCGCCGCCGACCGGCTGGCGTCGGCCGGCATCCGCCGGCTTGCGCCGCCAACGGCCCGGCGCATCGCCCGGCGCCGGCTGATTGTCGGCCTGACGAAATGGCTGCTGCCGCTCGGGGCCCTTCTGCTCCTCGGCGCGATCGCGGCCTGGCCCGAGCTGACCCGGATCTCCGACCACAGCCGGGTCGCGTTCAAGCGCACATTGCAGCTCGAGCCAGAGAGCGGGGAAATGCGCGAGCCGCGATACCACGGCGTCGACCAGCGCGGCCGGCCCTACACGGTCACGTCGTCGTCCGCGCAGCAGACCAGTTCGGAGCGGATCGCGCTGACCGACCCGAAGGGCGACATGATCACCGAGAGCGGGACCTGGCTGATGGGGCAGGCGAAGGCCGGCGTTTTCATCCAGCACCGGTCGCTGCTGGACCTGTCGACCGACGTCACGTTCTACCGGGAAGACGGGACGACCTTGCAGACGGACACGGCCGCCATGGACCTCAAGCAAGGCGTCGCGAGCAGCAGCGACAAGACGCATGTGGAGGGACCGTTCGGCGTGATCGACGCGCAGGGTTTCGCGCTGGTCGAAAAAGGCGCCTTGATCCAATTCGACGGGCGCTCGCACGCGATCCTGAACGCGGCCGAGAAGCCGGCGCGTGCCGAGGTGCCCGCGCCAGGCCCGGCAGGGTCGGTCGAGGTTCGCAGGTGAGGGTCCTCGTCGCCGCGCTGGTGGCGCTATGCGTCGGTGCCGCCGCGGCCCGGGCGCAGGACATCGACATGTCGAAGGGCGGCCCGGTCGACGTGACGTCGCGGGACGGCATGGAATGGCGCCAGAACGAGATGATGGTGATCGCGCGCGGGGACGCCCGGGCGGTCCGCGCCAACGTCACGGTCACGGCCGACCTGCTGATCGCCCGCTACCGCAAGAAGGCGCAGCCCGCCCCAGGCACGCCCGGCGCGAAGGCCGACGTGGCCGCGCCGACCCCGGTTTCGGTTCCCGTAGGCGCCACCCCTGGGCAGGGCGCATCGGACACGGGCGCCAACGAGATCTACCGGCTCGAGGCGATCGGCAACGTCAAGATCTTCACCGCGACCGATCTCGCGGTCGGGGACAAGGCGGTTTATGACATCGACCAGGCCGTCCTGTTGATGACGGGCAGCGCCATGACCCTGACGACGCCCCAGCAGGTGATGACGGCCCGCGACACCATGGAATACTGGTCGCAGAAGCACATGGCCGTGGGGCGCGGGCAGGCGATGGTGGTCACGACGGACGGCCGCCGGCTCTCGGGCGACGTGCTCGTGGGCTTCACGCAGCCGCCGCCCGGACCGACCCAGACGGCCCCGACCGCCACCGCACCGGCCCCCCCAAAGCCGATCGACCCGACGAGCGCCTCCGGCAAGCTGCAGCGCGTCGAAGGCTTTGGGCACGTCCAGGTCCGCACCGCGACCGAGGTGATCACGGGCGACCGCGGCGTCTACGTCGCCGACACCGGCATCGCCCGGCTTGCGGGGGCGGTCCACATCACCCGCGGCCAGAACCAGCTCGATGGCGACGAGGCGCTGGTCAACATGCACACCGGCATCTCGACCGTCGTGCGCGAGCCCGGCAAGCGTGTCGAGGGGCTCGTCATCCCGAACGATGCGTCGAACAAGGACCCGTCGGGCAAGGATGCGGCCAAGAAGCCCGGCAAGGATGCGGGAGGCGCGTCATCGACGCCCGCTCGGATACGCTAGGCAGCCCCGTCGCAGCATCGACGAAGCTGCCCGCGGCCGAGGCGGCCCGGCCCTTCGTTTCGCAGGAGCCCGGAAGCGGCCTGGTCGCGCGCGCCGTCGGCAAGACGTACAAGAAGCGCGAGGTGGTGCAGGCCGTCAGCGTCAACGTGCGCCGCGGCGAGGCGGTCGGGCTGCTGGGTCCCAACGGCGCCGGGAAGACGACCACATTCTACATGATCGTCGGCCTCGTGCGGCCCGATACCGGGAGGATCGAGCTGGAAGGGCAGGACATTACAGGCCTGCCGATGTATCGCCGCGCCCGCCTGGGCATCGGCTACCTGCCCCAGGAGGCGAGCGTCTTTCGCGGCCTCAACGTCCAGCAGAACATCATGGCGGCACTCGAGGTGGTCGAGCCGGACCCGGACCGTCGCGACCAGATGCTCGACGAACTGCTGGCGGAGTTTGGCATCGGCCACCTGCGCCGCACGCCGTCGCTCGCGCTCTCGGGCGGGGAACGGCGCCGGGTCGAGATCGCACGCGCGCTCGCCACGCAGCCGCACTACGTCCTGCTGGACGAGCCGTTGGCCGGCATCGACCCGATCGCGGTCGGTGAGATCCGCGACCTGGTCTCTCACCTGAAGGATCGCGGGATCGGGGTGCTGATCACCGACCACAACGTGCGCGAGACGCTCGAGATCATCGACCGAGCCTACATCATGCATGACGGGAAGGTCCTGATGGAGGGCCGGCCAGACGAGGTCGTCGCCCACGAAGCGGTCCGCCGGGTCTATCTCGGAGAACGCTTCAGTCGCTGACCAGCCACGTCCGGCCCGAAACATGCATGCCAGGTGGGAAACGGGCTGGTGACCGGGTTCCGCTCCGCTCGGCCGCAGTCTAGGCTCGGCTGATGGCAATGGGTCCGCGGCTCGAGTTCCGGCAAACGCAATCTCTCGTGATGACGCCTCAGCTGCGTCAGGCGATCAAGCTGTTGCAGTTCACAAACATCGAGGCGGCGGCGTTTGTCGAAGAGGAGCTCGAGCGCAACCCGCTGCTCGAGCGCGACGAGCCGGCCGAGGCGCCGCCGGAGCGCCCGGCGCTCGATCAAGGGCCAGAGAAACTGGATGGCCTGGACGCAGCGACGCTGATCGCCCACGAGAAGCTCCCCGATGTCGTGGACGCGGATCACACGAACAGCTGGGACACCGGTGGAACAGCCGACGGCGCCGCCTACGAGCCAGCCTATGCCAACGCGGGGAATGGCGCTCGCGACGTGTCGGACGAGCGCGGGATCGATGACGTCATGGAGGCCCCGCGCAGCCTGCGGACGCATCTGGGCGAGCAGCTCCGGCTCAGCTTCGGCGATCCGGTCGACCGCATCATCGGCGCGCAACTGATCGCGCTGCTCGATCCGGCCGGGCGGGTCGGCGTGAGCACGGCCGACCTCGCGTTTGCCATGGGCATCGACGAGGCACGGGTGGCGCAGGTACGCGACCGCATGATGCGCTTCGATCCGACCGGGCTGTTCGCGCCGGACCTGAAGACGTGCCTTGCCGCCCAGCTCGCCGAGCGCAACCGGCTCGACCCGGCGATGCAAGCGTTGCTCGATAACCTCGAACTGCTCGCGCGGCGTGACCTGCGCGGGTTGTGCGCGGTGTGCGGCGTCGACTTGGAGGACGTGAACGACATGGCGGCCGAGCTGCGCAAGCTCGACCCCAAGCCGGGCGCGGCTTTCGAAAGCGGGCCGGTACAGCAGGTGATCCCGGACGTGCTGATGCGGGCGCTGCCGAATGGCGAATGGATGCTTGAGCTCAATCCGGACACCATGCCGCGGGTGCTGGTCAACGAACGCTACCACGCGCGCGTCGCGGCCGGTGCGGGACGGGAAACCAAGACCTACCTGAGCGAGAACCTCTCCAGCGCAAACTGGCTCGTCAAATCGCTGCAGCAGCGGGCCAACACCATCCTGAAGGTCGCCGCAGAGATCGTCCGCCAGCAGGACGCGTTCTTCCGGCAGGGCGTCGGCTACCTGCGGCCGCTGATCCTGCGCGACGTCGCCGGCGCGGTGGAGATGCATGAGAGCACGGTCAGCCGGGTGACCGCCAACAAGTACGTCGCCACGCCGCGCGGCATCTACGAGCTCAAATACTTCTTCACGACCGCGATCGCCTCCAGCTCGGGCGGCGAAAGCCATAGCGCGGAGGCGGTCCGCCATCGCATCCGGGCACTCGTCTTCGCCGAACACCCCGACGACGTCTTGTCCGACGACGCGATCGTGCTTGCGCTGCGTCGCGAGGGCGTGGACATCGCCCGCCGGACCGTGGCCAAATACCGGGAGGCGCTGCGGATCCCCAGTTCGGTGCAACGCAAGCGCGAAAAAGCCCTGCCGGCATAATGGCGGCGGCGACCGAACCGGCGATCTGCCGGCGGGAATGAAGGGCGGAGGCGGTCGCATGCAGATCACGGTCTCGGGCAAGCAGGTCGAATTGTCGGACGCGCTGCGAACGCGGGTTGCAACCCACCTGGACGTGATCACGGCCAAGTATTTCGATGACGCCCAAGAAGCCAGCGTAACCTTCAGCCGCGCCCGCAGCTTCTTCACCTGCGACATCAACGTGCATGCCGGGCGCGGCCTCACGCTCCGCGGCGAGGGCGAGGCGGCTGATGCGAATGCGGCGTTCGACGATGCGGCCGAACATATCGCCAAGCGCCTCCGTCGCTACCGCCGCCGGGTCAACGAGCATGCACGCGACCTCGCCCACCGCGCACGGCCCGAGGCGGCGCGGCAATATGTCCTGAAACAAGACGAGGAGCCGGCCGCCGCGGCCGAGACGAACACCTACGCGACCGTCATTGCCGAGTCGGTCGCCGAGATCAGCACGCTCAGCGTCGGCGAAGCGGTGATGCGGATGGACCTGGCGAACCAGTCCGTCCTGATGTTCCGAAACAGCGGCAACTCGGAACTGAACGTCTTGTATCGCCGGGTCGACGGCAACATTGGTTGGATCGATCCGGCCGGGGTGGCCAACGGCTGATCCGGCGATCGGACGGCTGGCTAGTACAACTCCTGGCCAGCCGGTCAGTGCACCAGCGCGGCGACCATCTCGTGCTGCACAATCGCGGCCACCGCAAGCGCCTGGTCCGTCGCCATCGCCATCGGCGAGCCATCTGCAGCATGGATCGCGAACGCAGCTTGCCCGTCCAGCATCACCGGCTTGACGTAGGCAAGGTGGGCCATGCCAAGCTGCATCAACTGGTCCGTCGTGAGATTATGCAGGTCGAACACCTGAGTCGCGTCGCGGTCGTCGAGAAGTTGGGCCATTCGCTGTCTCCGAGCGATGCACACAGCATCGCCTGAATTGATTAACGTTGTGTTTGCGCCGAGCCGTCCCAATAAGTCAGAACGCCGCAACCGCCGAAGCGGATGCATCACGCCTCTGGTTGGGAACCGCTGCCTGCCGGTATGGCGGTCAGCCCTGGTCGGCGTCGCCATCCACGACCGGGCCGGCTGCCTTCGGACCCGGCCCCGGCTTGCTGATCTGGATCGTCTTGACCCTGACTTCTGGCTGCGGCCGCGCGAGATCGATGTGGAGCAGGCCGTTATCGAGCCACGCACCCTTGACCTCGATCCCTTCGGCCAGCACGAACGCCCGCTGGAATTGCCGTGCTGCGATCCCGCGATGCAGATAGACCCGATCCTGCGGGTCGTCGGGTTGGCGGCCGCGGATCACCAGCTGGTTGTCCTCTTGGGTGATCTGCAGGTCGGCCATCGTAAAGCCCGCGACCGCCAGCGTGATGCGGAGCGCGTGTGGGTCGGTCTGCTCGATGTTGTAGGGCGGATAGCCGTCGGACGACGTCTTGGAGGCCCGCTCGAGCATGCCCTCCAGGTGGTCGAAGCCCAGGAACATGGGCGATGTGAACAATCGCGTGGTCATCGTGGCCCCCTCGGACGAGCGAAGCATCGGCAGGACCCATCGAGGCGCCCCGTCGGCAGCAAACATTGGCAGCGGCAGCCACCGATGCAAGACCCGGGCGCGGTCGGAGCTTCGGGGGTCGCGGCCCGTTGAACCCGGCCGTCGACGCGGCTACATCGGCACGCATATGTCCGATCCGTCCAATCCGGCCCTGCCGATCCTGGTGCCGCCTGCCCCGATTCTGCGCGCCAAGGCGCGCCCAGTCGGCCCCGCCGACGCCGACACTATCCGCAGCCTCGCGCCACGCATGCTGGCCGCGATGTATGCCGCGCCCGGCATCGGCCTCGCGGCGCCGCAGGTGGGGGTCGGCTTGCGCCTGGCCGTGGTCGACCTGATGCCCGATGACAAGCCGGCACCGGTGCACCTCGTCAATCCGGAGATCGTCCGCGTCAGCGGGGAATGGGCCACACGCGAGGAGGGCTGCCTGTCGCTGCCCGGCCAGTACGCCGACGTAGGCCGGCCGGCACGCGTGCTCGTTCGCTACCACGACCTGGAGGGCGCGCGGCAGGAGCTGGAAGCCGACGGGCTGCTGGCCGCCTGCCTGCAACACGAGATCGACCACCTCGATGGGGTCCTGTTCGTCGACCACCTCTCGGCATTGAAGCGCAACATGATCATGCGCCGGCTGCAGAAGGAGCTGAAGCAGAAGGCGGCTGAACGCGCGTGACCGGCCCGGGATGACCCTGCGCCTCGCCTTCATGGGCAGCCCGGCCTTCGCCGTGCCTGCGCTGCGGGCGATCCACGGCGCCGGGCATACCCTGGCGATGGTCTATGCGCAGCCGCCCCGCCCGGCGGGCCGGGGCCAGGCCTTGCGGCGCTGCCCCGTGCACGCTGCCGCGGACGAGCTTGGCCTGCCGGTCCGCACGCCGGCCCGCCTGCGGACCGCGACGGACGAGCACGAGGCCTTCGCCGCGCTCGCCCTCGATGCCGCGGTCGTCGCCGCCTATGGCCTGATCCTGCCGCGCCCGATGCTCGACGCGCCGCGCCGGGGCTGTCTCAATCTCCATGCGAGCCTGCTGCCCCGCTGGCGCGGCGCGGCGCCGATCCAGGCCGCCATCCTGGCCGGGGATGCCGAGACCGGAATCACGGTCATGCAGATGGACGAAGGACTCGATACCGGCCCGATGCTGCTGAACCAAAAGCTGCCGATCGCCGCAACGGACACTGCAGCAGCCGTCGAGGCCGGGCTGGCCACGATCGGGGCGCGGTTGATCCTGGCCGTCCTCGATCGCCCACCCGCGCCGGAGCCGCAGCCCCGGGACGGCGCGACCTACGCGCCGAAACTGACGAAGGCGGACGGCCGGCTCGATTGGACGCAGGACGCCGACCGGCTCGGGCGCCAGACCCGCGCGATGACGCCCTGGCCGGGCGCCTGGACGGTGCTGGACGGCGAGGTCCTGAAGGTGCACCAGGCCGTCGTCGAGGCGGCCGCATCGGCTGGCGCACCCGGGACGACGCTGGACGGCGGCTTGTTGGTCGCGTGCGGCGACGGCGCGCTGCGGCTGCTGCGGGTGCAGCGGCCGGGGCGGCCGCCGATGGAGGCGCTTGCGATGCTCCGCGGCAGGCCGGTTCCGCAGGGCACCCGGCTCGGGTGAGGAATTGGGCGCTGCTGCTGGAGTACGACGGCGCCGGCTTTGCCGGGTGGCAGGTGCAGGACGGGCCCGTGACCCTGCAGGGACTGCTGGACCGTGCGGTCGCCCGCTTGAACGGCGGCGAACATGCGGCAAGCGCCGTCGCAGGACGGACCGACGCCGGGGTGCACGCGACGGGCCAGGTCGCAATGATCGCCCTGCCGGAGCGGTTCGACGCCCGCCAGGCCCGGGACGCGCTGAACTTCCATCTCCAGCCGCACCCACTTGTGGTGCTGCGTGCGGAGCCGGCGCCGCCGGGCTGGCATCCGCGCTTTTCCGCCGTCGGGCGACACTACGAGTACTGCATCCTTAACCGCCGCGCACGGCCGTCGCTCGACCGTCATCGTGTCTGGCACGTGGACCGGCCACTCGACATCGCGGCGATGGCGGCGGGGGCGGCCCACCTGCTCGGGCATCATGACTTCACGTCGTTCCGTGCCGCCGCCTGCCAGGCGAAATCCCCCCTTCGCACGCTCGACCGGCTCGACGTGATCCGCCGTGGCGAGACCGTCATCGTGTCGGCTGGCGCGCGCAGCTTCCTGCATCACCAGGTGCGCAACATGGTCGGCACGTTGAAGCTGGTGGGCGACGGGCGCTGGCCGGCAGCCCGGGTGGCCGAGGCCCTTGCGGCGCGCGACAGGTCCGCAGCCGGCCCCACCGCGCCATCGGCCGGGCTGACGCTCACGTGCGTCCAGTATCGCGACGATCCCTTCGCCGGCGGCGGCTGAGCGCTGGGGTTCAGCCCGGTGCCACGCTGCTGCCGGGTGGGGCGCTGGCCGGCGCCGCTGCCCGCGCCAGCCAGGCCGGCCCCAGCACCAAGGCGGCGGTGCCGGAGTTGACAAGCAGCACGAGGAGCAACGCCCGGCCCGCCTGAAGCGCCAGCCCGTGCCGCGCGATCACCCAGTGCAGGAATATGCCGAAGGCCGCCAGACCAAGAACAAGGAGCGTGTTCGCGGCGCCCTCCGGAAGCCCTCCCGCCTCGGCCAGCTCCAGCACCACGGAAAACAGGACGACCGCGACCGGAATCGTCCATTGGCACCAGTTGAACGCCGTCGCGTAGCGAAGCCAGCTCGACCCGCGATCCCATCGCTCAGCGAGGACGTTCGAGAGCACCGCAGGGGCGAGTTGCGCGACGACGGTGAGCAGCAGCATCGTCGCGGCCTGGACCGGGCCGACCCGTACCGATGCGAGGGCGGCGCCGACCAGGGGGAACGCGATCAGCGGCGCCAAGCTGGCGAGAAACGCCATCGAGGTGTCACCGAACCGCGCGATCCCGGCGGCACGCCCCAACGCGAGCTGCGCGGCGCCGATGACCACGCCCCAGTTGCGCGTCACGCGCCCACCCTGCTGCCCAGCTTCATGCGGCGAAGGCTTCCAGAACGGCCCGGTAGGCGCCGGTCAACGCATGCAGTTCGGCCACCGGTACGCGCTCGTCCACCTGGTGCATCGTCGCGCCGACCAGGCCGAACTCCGCCACTGGGCAGTACCGGGTGATGAACCGCGCGTCCGACGTGCCCCCGCCGGTATCGAGCCGTGGCGTTCGGCCGCAGGCGCGGGCGACAGCGTCACGCAGCCGATCGACCATGGGGCCAGGCGTGGTCAGGAAGCTCTCGCCGCTGACATCGATCTGCAGCTCGAATCGTGGGGCGTGCGGCGCAATGGCCGCGCGCAACCAGGCCTCGACCGAGGCGCCGCTGTGCCGGTCGTTGAAGCGGATGTTGAGCCGGGCCGTGGCGCTTGCGGGCACGACGTTGGTCGCGGCATTGCCCACGTCGATGCTGGTGACCTGCAGCGTGCTCGGCTCGAACCACGCGCTGCCGGCATCGAGCGGGGCGGCGATGAGGGCCGAGATGGCGCGGACCAGACGATGGACGGGGTTGTCGCCCTGGTGCGGATAGGCCGCGTGGCTCTGCGTGCCATGCACGAGCAGACGGGCGTTGAGGCTGCCGCGCCGGCCGATCTTGATCACGTCGCCGAGGTGCTCGGGGTTGGTCGGCTCGCCGACCAGGCAGAAATCCGGGATGTGGCCCTGCGCGTCCATCCATTCGAGCACCCGGACGGTGCCGTCCCGGGCCGGCCCTTCCTCATCGCCGGTGATCAGCAGGCTGACCGATCCCGGCCCGGGCCCGGGGCTTGCGACCGCAGCGACGAAGGCGGCGATGGCGCCCTTCATGTCGCAGGCGCCCCGGCCGAACAGCACGCCGTCACGCACCTCGCCGGCGAACGGGTCGGCCGACCACGCGCCGGCGCCGGCCGGCACCACGTCGGTATGACCGGCGAAGCAGAGGTGCGGGCCGCTTTTCCCCCGGCGCGCGAACAGGTTCGGGGTCGTGCCGAACGGCACGCGCCAGACGTCGAACCCCATCGGCTCCAGCACGGCTGCGACCACGTCCTGCGCGCCGCCGTCGTCGGGTGTCACGGAGCGGCAGCGGATCAGCGCCTGGGCCAGCGCAACCGGATCCATCAATCCCGCAGCAGGTCGTTGATGGACGTCTTGGCCCGCGTCCGCTCGTCGACACGCTTGACGATGACGGCGCAGGACAGGCTCGGCCCCGGCGACCCGTCAGGCAGCGGCCGGCCGGGCATGGTCCCGGGCACGACGACCGAGTAGGCGGGCACGCGGCCGACGAACACCTCCCCGGTCGCCCGGTCGATGATCTTGGTCGAGCCGCTTATGAACACCCCCATCGACAGCACGCTGCCGCGCTCGACGATGACGCCCTCGACCACCTCGGACCGGGCGCCGATGAAGCAATCGTCCTCGATGATCGTCGGGTTCGCCTGCAACGGCTCGAGCACCCCGCCCAGGCCGACGCCGCCGCTCAGGTGACAGTTGCGGCCGACTTGCGCGCAGCTCCCGACGGTGGCCCAGGTGTCGACCATGGTGCCGCTGTCGACATAGGCGCCGACGTTGACGAAGCTGGGCATCAGCACGACGCCGGGCGCAATGTAGGCGCTGCGGCGCACGATGGCGCCGGGCACCGCCCGGAAGTTCGCGTCGATGAAGCGGTTCTCTCCCCAGCCGTCCGTTTTCATCGGCACCTTGTCCCAGTTCGGCGCGCCACCGGTTCCGGGCATGGCGATCGAGTTGTTGAGCCGGAAGGACAGCAGGACGGCCTGCTTCAGCCACTGATGCAATACCCAGCCGGCTGGCCCCTTTTCGGCGACACGGAGCGTGCCGGCATCGAGAAGCCCCAGCGCCTCGTCGACCACCGCGCGATCGTCGCCCATGGTTGCCGGGGACAGCATTTCCCGGCCTTGCCAGAGGGTTTCGATCCGTTGCTGGAGAGGGTTGTCTGGCATCGCTGGTCCTGGCGTCGCGGTGCGCGGACGATGGTGGCAAGGCCTTTGGGTGTCAAACCGGTTGGCTGAAAGGTTGCGTTAACCTTGATGGCCGATGATGTCGCCATGGGGGGTAGGCACGGGATGGACGACGGGTCGGACATGGCGAAAGTTGGGCTGCTCGACGAGCTGACGGACAGGCCAGCCCTTGCGACGGCATGTCGCAACACGGCGCTTCGCGTGGCCTTGCTGGAGAGTCGACAGCGCTGGCGGCAGTTCGGCGCCATCGCCGCCGATGTTCTGTTCGAGGCGGACGCCTCCGGACGGCTGACCTTCACGGCGCCGACGACGGTGCTCGGGTGGCCGGCGCAGGCGCTACTGGGGCAGCCCGGCCACGTGTTGCTGCAGGACCGGCAGGAACCCGACCCGTTCCGCTTCACCGCGCCGGTTCATCGGCGGCACACCTGGATGCAGACGATGCAGGGGGCGCCGGTGTGCATGGCACTCACGCTGGTCCCCCTTGTGGACGAGGCGGGTGTGCACAAGGGCATCCGCGGGATTGCGGTCAACGTTACCGCTGAAGAGCGGGCCGAAGCCGAGACGGCCAGCGCTTTGCGGCGGGCCCAGGCGCTGGACTACATCCTCGACCAGATGCGGCAGGAGGTGCTGGCACCCCGCATGATGCGGGCCGTGCTGGACGGGGCCTTGCGCGCGCTCGGCGCGCAGGGGACGGCCGTAGTCGACTTGGCCCCAGCGGCGCCCTCGCCGGTGCTGCACCAGCTTGGCGGCGCGGCGGAGCCGTTGCTGCCGGACCTGCTTGCGACACTGCCCGAGGGGATCGAGGCGACCCGGACGTCTGTGGCGCGGGACGGCCGGCAGATCCTGGCCTGCCCCGCCTCGACCCGCTTCGGAGACGTGGTGGCGCTTGTGGTATGGCGGACTGCCGAGACCCGGGCTTGGGACAATGACGACTTCGTCCTGGCCAGCTCCGTCACGGGACTGGTCAGGATCGTGCTGGAACACGAGTCGATCCAGCGCGAGCTGACCAAACAGGCGCGGACCGATGCCCTCACGGGTTTGTTGAACCGGCGCGCCTTCATGGAAGAAGCGGCACGACGGCTCGACCGGCTGGAAGCGGAGAACCTTCCGGCATCTCTGATGTTCATCGATCTCGACGGCCTGAAGCAGTTGAACGACCGGTCGGGGCATGAGGCCGGGGACGCAGCTTTGAAGCTGACCAGCACGCTGCTGCGGCGTACCTTTCGGCCGACCGACCTGGTCGCTCGGCTCGGTGGCGACGAGTTCGCCTGCTGGCTCGACGGGGCCGACACGTTCACGGCCGCCGAGCGGGCCGAAGGTTTGCGGGTGACCGCCCCGCACGAATTCGCGCATCTCGTGGCCGGGACGGAGTGTGGCATGGGTATGTCGATTGGGATCGCGATGCGCGAGCCGGGCTCGGACGAGTCGCTCGACCATCTTCTACAACGGGCCGACCAGGCGATGTATGAGGTCAAGCGGAGTGGCCGGGGGCATTGGCGCGTGTCGAACACGCGATGGATCGGTTGATGGGAGCCGGCAGCATGTCCCTTTCCTCACCGGCACTGGCCGCATGGACCGCGCCGCCGCTTCCGGCTGACGAAGCATCCAGGGTCCGCCTGGCCTCCCGCTCCAGCACGGCGCCGGCGACCCTGCTCGCTCTTGCCGACGATCCTGCGGCGACGGTCCGTGCAGCCGTCGCGCTGAACCCCGTCGCCGAGGCAGCATCGGACGAGCGGCTGGTGCGTGATGCCGACGAGCGGATCCGGGCATTGCTGGCGGGCAAGATGGCGCGCCTGCTGCCTGCCTTGAGCCCAGACGAGCGATCGGCCGCGCAGACGCACGTCTATGCCATGCTCCGCACCCTGGCCGACGATGCCGCGCTCCGTGTCCGCGTCGCCATCGCCGAAGCGTTGACAACCGCCACGGCCGCTCCGCGCGATCTCCTGCTCAAGATGACGCGGGACCCGGCTGCGGTCGTCAGCGACACCGTCGTCCGCTTCTCACCGCTGCTGACCGATGCGGATCTGCTGGACCTGCTCGCGACGCCGCCACATCCGGCCACCGCCGTCGCGGTCGCGAGCCGTGCGGGATTGAGCGCCGTCGTCGCGGCCGATATCGTGGAGCATGCGGACAATGCGGCCGTGACCGCCCTGCTGTCCAACCGTACCGCCTCGATCCAGGAGGCAACGCTCGACTCACTGATCGGACGGGCAGGCGACCATCCAGAGTGGCACGAGCCCCTCGCGTGCCGCCCATTCCTCCCGGTCCGGACGATCCGCGCCCTTTCAGCCATTGTCGCCGGTCACCTACTCGATCTCCTGGCCTGCCGGGAAAACGTGCCGCCCAGCATGGCCGACGAGCTGCGGGCGCTCGTGACAACACGGCTCGAGGCGCCGCTGCCGCCCAGTGAACAGGAGCTGCTCAAGGCCGTGCAGCTGTTACAGGACGATGGAAAATTGCACGAAGAGGCATTCCTGCTGGCGGCGCAGGCGGGGGAAGAACGTCGCGCAACGGCCATGCTCGCCGTCGCCAGCGGCACATCGTTTGCGACCGTTCAACGGGCCGCGACGTTGCGAAGTCCGAAAGCGTTGGTCAGCCTCGTCGCCAGGTCAGGCTTTTCGATGCGGGCTGGGCGAGTCGCGCAACAACTCCTCGGCCGGCTTCGCTCGTCCGAACTGCTCCTTTCGCCTCTCGACGACGATCTCTTCCCGCTCTCGCCTGCCGAAATGGACTGGCAGATCGAGTTGCTTGCGCAACCCGGGCGATGAGCTATCCGGCACTCGCGCGCACGATCGCGGCCGGATCGCCCTTCAAGACCGTCACCGACGTAATACCCGAACTATCGCGCGCAAACGCGATGTCGAACGAATCCGCCCCGATCCTGAGATTTCCGAGCGTCAGGTCGGGAAGCCAGACGGGCAGTGCCGGGTCGACCACGATGCGCCGGTTCGGCGCATCGAGAACGAGGCCGAGCATCGACTGCACGAACGCGAACACGGACGCGGCAGCCCAGGCCTGAGGGACATTCGCGCCAATGTATTGGACAGGGAAATTCGTGTCGTCCCGCTGCAGGCCGGAATAGAGTTCCGGAAGCTGGCGCTGAACAAAGAACCCGGCCGCCCGGTAGACGTCACCGGCAATCGCGGCAGCCTCGTCCGCCAGCCCGTACCGGGCGCAGCCCAACGCGATCAGGCTGTTGTCGTGCGGCCAGACCGAGCCGACCTGGTAGTCATACGGGTTGAAGGCCGGGTTGTCCGCGCTGAGCGTGCGAATGCCCCAGCCCGACCACATATCTGGCTTAAGCAGCCGTGCAGCGACGCGCGGCGCACGCTCCGGCGGGACGATGCCGCTCCAGAGCAGATGGCCAGGATTGCTCGCAGCGCTGAAAATGGGCGTCTTCGCCCCATCGAGGCAGTAGGCGTAAAACCCCTCCGCCTCGTTCCAGAACGTACCGTTGAACCGGTCAAACAGCACGTCTGCCTTTTTGGCGAGCTTCGCCGAAACGTCGGCTTTCCCCAGTGCCGCGGCCGCTTCCGCCATGCCGCGCCATGCCGCGTAGACATAGCCTTGCAGCTCGCACAACGCCTTCGGGCCTTGAACGGCCGAACCGTCGGCCGCGACCACCGCATTGCCGCTATCCTTCCAGCCGACGTTCTCATACCCCTGGCCCGAGCGCGTCCCGTATTCTTGAAAGCCATCCCCATCGCGGTCGCCATACGTGTCGATCCAGGCAAGGCAGCCCTCGGCAACGGCCCAGTGCTTGGACAGCAAATCCAAGTCGCCCGTTGCACGCCACGCCGCATGGAGCAGCACGAGAAACAAGGGCGTGGCATCGGCCGTTCCGTAATACGGCGTATGCGGGATCAGCTTCAGGAACGCGAGCTCCCCCTGCCGCAGCTCGTGCATGATCTTGCCCGGCTCGGCATCCCGGTAGTCGTCACGTTCGGTCGCCTGCCAGGCCCCCAGCACATCGAGCGTGCCCCGAGCGAACTCCGGGCTCAATATCATCGACTGCAAGCTCGTGATCAGCGTGTCGCGGCCGAACAGCGCGACGAACCAGGGCAGACCGGCCGCGGGCACAAACACTGTATGCTCACGCAGCACGACCGGCAGCCGCAGCGCCCCCATGTCGTCGACCGACTGCTCCCATAGCCGCTCGAAGGCGTGGACGCTGCTTGTGAGCGTGGCAACTCCGTCTCGCCATGCCTGCCGCGAGCGCCCTTGCGTGCTATCGGCCGAAAGCACGCACTCCGACGGTGCAGCCGTAACGGTCTCACCGTCGAGCAAGTCGCAGCGCAGGGCGCCACGCCAGGTCTGGCCAGGCTGGAGGGACACGGCGAAGCTCAACCGGCCATTCGCATAGACGGCCGGAGCGTCGCCCGTCGCCAACAGCCGCATCCCGCGCAGAAAGGCGCCGTTCCGATACCGGACCGTCAGCACACCCTCGGCCTCGGACCACTCGCTCGTGATCCGGCCGCGCCGGACGATCCGCTTTGACTTTACCTCGAACACGTCGGCGAAGTCGCTCCGGATCGACACCTCGTGGTTGAACACGATCGCAGTCCGGCCGTGGTTGGTCAGCTCATGCGTCTCATGCAGCCCGCCATCGACGGTGCGGCTGATCACAAGGCTCATCGATCGAGCCGCGACATCACCGGCTTCGGTAGGGAAGTCACAGTTGGTGAGATAGACCCGGCACCCGAATGAGACCGGGGCGCCGCTGTTCAGCAAGTTCCACGAATGCCCATTCGCGTACACGCTGTAAGCGCTGATCAGCCTTGTGTCTTTGAAATACAGACCCTTGTCGGACGGCCACGCGATCGAACCGTCCGGCTCGGTGATGAAAACCGTGAACCCTTGGTGGATCGCCAGTTGTGGCGGACCGACCTTGACCTCCAAGGGCACGCGGGGTCAGGCGGGCTGGAACGTGAGCGCGACGCCGTTCATGCAGTATCGTAGACCCGTCGGCCGCGGGCCGTCTGGAAACACATGGCCCAAATGGCTGCCGCAGTTCGCGCAATGAACTTCCGTGCGAACCATGCCGAACGCGCGATCTTCCGTTGTCCCGACCGCATCACTGCGCAATGGTTGCGAGAAGCTCGGCCAACCCGTCCCGCTCTCGAACTTGGCCGACGTGCCGAACAAGGCCTGGCCGCACCCGGCACACGCGTACGTTCCCGTCCGAGTTTCGGCGTTCAGCGGGCTCGTGCAGGCGCGCTCCGTCCCGTGGCTCCGCATCACCTTGTACTGCTCGGGGCTGAGCCGTTCCCGCCACTCGACATCACTCAGCTTGAACAGGTAGTCCGCCGCCGGCGCGGCCTTGCTCGTCGTAAGCGACATCGCTTCGCTCCAATTGCTATTGGACTAGATATGGGGGCGGCTGGCCGGAGAAAAAGCCGCTACGAGACGGCCCCGACCGAGTCTTCCAACACGTGCCAGGCATCTTCCCCATACTTGCCACGCCAATCCTTATAGAACCCGGCGTCCTTGAGCGAACTGCGGAACGCGCCCTGGTCGACGTCGTTGAACACCAGCCCGCGCTTCTCCAACGTTCCGCGCACGTCCATGTTGAGCTTCGCGATGGCCGCCCGCTCGGCCATGGCGGCCGCCGAAAACTCCCGCTCCACGATCTCCCGTGCGTCGGCGGGCAGCTTGTCGACGGCGCGGCGGTTGCCGAGCAGCCAGAACCCATCCCACATGTGGTTGGTCAGGCTGCAATACTTCTGCACCTCGTACAATTTCGCCGCCTCGATCAGGCTGAGCGGGTTCTCCTGGCCGTCGACGATATGCGTCTGCAGCGACGAGTAGACCTCGGAGAAGTTGATGCTTGTGGGCGCGGCGCCCAAGGCCTGGAACATGCTCGTCCAGAGCGGGCTGACGGGGACGCGGATCTTGAAGCCCTTGAGGTCGGCAGGCGTCAGGATCGGCTTGGCGCTGCTGGTTACTTGGCGGAACCCATTGTCGAAGACGTGCTCGAACGCGAACAAGCCGCGCTTCATGATCTCGGCGCGCACATAGGTGCCAAGCTTGCCGTCCATCGCCGACCATACCTGGTCGTAGTTCTTGAACGCGAAACCAACCCCGTTGATGCTTGACGGCGGCACCAGGGTCGACAGGATGAGCCCGGACAGGCTGAAGAACTCGATCGCGCCGGACCGGACCTGGCTCAGCATGTCGGTGTCGGAGCCAAGCTGGCTGTTCGGGAAGATCCGGATATCGACCTTGCCGTCTGTCGCCTTCAGGACGCGCTCCGCGCCGGCCTGCATCTCAAGCGTCAGTGGATGCGTCACCGGCGTGTTGTTCGCCATCTTGTAGCTGAACTCGGCCGCATTGGCCGGCCGCGTGCGGATGGCAACCAGCGGCAAGGCGGCTGCGCCCAGGGCCAGCGTGCGACGAGAGATGGACAAGGGCGCCTCCGGACGATTTTGCTTGGTCCGGAGGTATCGCGTTCACGGCCGCTTGTGAAGCGTCCGCCGGGACGGCA
The DNA here is from genome assembly GCA_965213855.1 of Acetobacteraceae bacterium. Taxonomy (GTDB): domain Bacteria; phylum Pseudomonadota; class Alphaproteobacteria; order Acetobacterales; family Acetobacteraceae; genus JBBROS01. Next base: position 1,194,713 of record CBDCAA010000008.1, read on the forward strand.
TCACGCCCGGCGCTCCAACCCCGCCAATACCTTGTCGAGCGTCAACGGATAGTCGCGGATGCGTACGCCGGTCGCGTTATAGACCGCATTGGCCACCGCTGCCCCGGCGCCGCAGATGCCCAGCTCGCCGATCCCCTTGCTCTTGAGCGGATTCGATTCCTGATCCAGCTCAGGCAAAAACACCGCGTCGATCATCGGCACGTCGGCATTCACCGGCACGTGGTACTCGGCGAGGTTGTTGTTCACGAACGCACCGCTGCGCCCGTCCATCACCAGGTCCTCGTGCAGCGCCGCGCCAAGGCCGAAGATCATGCCGCCGATGGCCTGGCTCCGCGCCGTCTTGGCATTCAGGATCCGGCCCGCCGTGAACACGCCGAGCATCCGCCGCAGCCGCACCTCGCCCGTGTCGCGATCGACGCCGACCTCCGCGAACTGAGCGCCGTAGCTCTGCTGGCTATACTTCTTCTGCTGCTCGCCCGGATCGATCGACCCTTCGGCTACCATCCCGCCGGCACCGGCCAGCCCGGCCAGCGGCGTCGAACGGCCATCCATCGAAACCTGCCCGTCCGCGAACACGGCCCGGTCCGCGTCGTACCCCGCAGCCACGGCGACCTTCCCCCGCAACGCCATGCAGGCATCGTACAACGCCGAAGCGGTGCTCGCCGCGCCGAACGAGCCGCCCGAGCCGGCTGCCATCGGATAGTCGCTGTCGCCAAGCTCCATCCGGACCTTGTCCACCGGCAGCCCGAGCATCGAGGCTGCGACCTGCGTCAGGATCGTATAGCTGCCCGTGCCGATGTCGGTCATCGCCATCTGCGCCGTCAGCACGCCGTCGGGGTCGAGCCGGACGCGGGCTTGCGACGCCTTGATCGGATTGTTGCGGATGGCCGCAGCCACACCCATGCCGACCAGCCACTGCCCGTCGCGGCTGGCGCCGGGCTTGCCGCGCCGGCTCCAGCCGAACTGCTCGGCGCCCGCGCGCAAGCAGGGCACCAGGTTGCGGGACGAGAACGGTACGTGCTTCTCGGGGTCTTCGGCCGGCTCGTTGCGGACGCGCAAGTCGATCGGGTCGATCCCCAGCTTCTCGGCCAATTCATCCATCGCGCACTCCAGCGCAAGCAGGCCGACCGCCTCCCCTGGCGCACGCATCGAGGACGCGACCGGCACGTTGAGCCCGACCTGGCGCTGCCGGGTCAGACGGTTCGCCCCGGCATACAAGGTGCGTGTCTGCTGCGCCGCCGCCTCGTACTGCTCCTCGCCATTGCGGTTCGCACACAGGCTGTCATGGCCGATCGCCGCCAGCGTGCCATCGGCGTCGGCGCCCAGCCGGATGCGCTGCACGGTGTCGCTCCGATGCGTCGTCACGGCAAAGACCTGGGGCCGGGTCAAAGCAAGCTTGACCGTCCGCCCGGTCTGCTTTGCCGCGATCGCGGCAAGGATCGCATCGCTGGCCACCCAAAGCTTGGAGCCGAACCCACCGCCCACATACTTGCTGACGATACGAACCTTGGCCGGATCGATCTTAAGCGTGTCGGCGACCACCTGCTGGCTTTGGCTGACGAACTGGTTTGCCGTCTCGAGGATCAGCGAGTCGCCGTCCCAGCGTGCGATCGTCGCATGCGGCTCCATGGCCGCATGGCTCTGCATCGGCGTCGTATAGGTCAGGTCCACTTTGACCGCAGCGGACGCAAACGCCGACTCGAACGTGCCGACGGCGCTGTCGGGCGGCTGGTCGGCCCCGTCCGCCTTCGGCGCCGCCGCCTCGTCGGCATGGCCGTGCAGGTCGATGCGCGCCGGGCCACGGTCGTAGCTTGCCTGCACGCGGTGCGCGGCGTCGCGCGCCTGCTCGAACGTATCAGCCACGACCAGGGCGATCGGCTGCCCCCAGTTCATGATTTCCGGGCCGGTCAACTGGGAGGCGAACTTTCGATGGTCGCCGCTGGCCTGCGGCGGCGCCGTCAGGTGCGTCAGCACGAGACGGACGCCCGGCATGCGCTCGGCCGCCGCGGTGTCGAGCGCCCCGATCGTGCCGCTCGCCGCGGTCGATTGCACGACGTAGCCATAGAGCGGCGCCTCGTGCGGCCACTCATAGGAATAACGTGCGCCGCCAGTGACCTTGAGCCGGCCATCGACGCGGTCGATCGGCGCGCCGACCACGCCAGGGTTGTCGTCGAGCACGGTATGCCCGATGGGGCCATTGAGCTTCATGCGTGCGCCTCCTGCGCGGCCTGCGCCAGCGCGGCCTGGATCACCCGCGTTGTCAGCGGGATCTTGAAGTCGTTCGTCCCCTGCCCGTGTGCGCCGGCCAAGACCAGTTCGGCCGCAGCCCGGCCGGCCGCCTCGTCCGGCGCGCGCCCGACCAGCGCCGCCTCTGCCTGCTCCACCCGCCACGGCTTGTGCGCCAGGCCGCCAAACGCCAGGCGGGCGCCCGCGATCCGGCCGCCCCTGATGTCGATGATCGCAGCCACCGAGACGAGCGCGAATGCGTAGGACGCGCGGTCCCGCACCTTTCGATACAATTGCACCCCGGCCGGCGGCGGCGGCAGAACCACGGCGACGATGAGTTCGCCGGCCTGCAGCACCGTCTCGACCTGTGGCGTGTCGCCCGGCAGACGGTGGAACGCCGCGAGCGGGATCGAACGCGTGCGGCCATCCGGCCCGATGGTCTCGACCACCGCATCCAACGCCCGCATCGCGACCGCCATGTCGGACGGGTGCGTGGCGATGCACGCCTCGCTGGCGCCGAGGATGGCGTGGATGCGGTTGAAACCGCCGATGGCGGCACAGCCCGACCCTGGAACGCGCTTGTTGCAGGGCATCGCCACGTCGGTGAAGTAGTAGCAGCGCGTGCGCTGGAGGAGGTTGCCAGCCGTGGTGGCCTTGTTGCGGAGCTGGCCGGTGGCACCCGACAGCAGGGCTCGGCTGAGCACGGCATAACGTTCGCGCACCCGTGCATCGCCCGCCAGGTCGGTGTTTCGGACCGTGGCGCCGATGCGAAGGCCGCCATCGGACGTTTCCTCGATCCGGTCGAGCCCTAGGCGGTTCACGTCGACCAGTTGCGACGGGGTCATGACCTGCAGCTTCATCAGATCCAGCAGGTTCGTCCCGCCGCCGATGAATGCGGCGCCGGCGCCGGCGCCGGCCCGCGCCGCTTCGGGCGCCGCGTCCGGGCGCGCGTAGGTGAAGCTTCTCATGTCGGCCGGCCCTCCTGCGCGACATCGCTGATAGCGGCGACGATGTTCGGATAGGCGGAGCAGCGGCAGATGTTTCCGCTCATGCGCTCCCGGATCTCGGCGCCGCTCAGCGTGCCTGGGTGGAGCAGGTCGCCCGTTACGGCGCTGGGCAGGCCGGCCTTGGCCTCATCGAGCATACCCACCGCCGAGCAGATCTGACCCGGCGTGCAATACCCGCACTGGAACCCGTCGTGATGCAGGAACGCCGCCTGCATCGGGTGCAGTTCGTCGCCCGTCGCCAAGCCTTCGATCGTCGTCAGGTGCTCGCCATCGTGCATCACCGCCAGGCTCAAACAGGCGTTGATCCGACGTCCCTCCAGCAGCACGGTGCATGCGCCGCACTGGCCGTGGTCGCAGCCCTTCTTGCTGCCGGTCAGGCCGGCGTGCTCGCGCAGCATGTCCAACAACGTCGTGCGCGGGTCGAGCTCGAAGCGCCGAAGGCTGCCGTTGATCGTCAGGGCGACGGGCACCGTCGGCGTTGCCACGGGGGCCTGTGCCGCTGCCTGGCTCGACACGGCGGGCACCGCGGCCGCTGCCGCCAGCACGGTCGAGACCTCGAGCACGCCGCGCCGGGTGATATGGGGTTGGTTCAAGTCGAGCCCCTTTCGCTCTGGAGACATCGAAAACCTGGAACCCACCGCGCGGTTGCACAGGCCCGCTCACGCCAGCTTGCGAAAGCGGGCGCGAACCGTCAGCCGAGGCGTCGCGCCCAGACGTCCTCCGCCATCGCATCGGCTGCCTCCGCGCCCGCCACGACGCCGAGCGCCAACAGGCCGAGTGCCACGGTCGCGCACGCCACGACCGCGCCTGCGCCCGTGCCGGACCGCCAGGCGCAAACGAGGTCGCCAGGGTCGGCGGCCGCGGGGAGCGCCGGGAGGGTCAGTTCGACCAAATCGGCGTCCCGCGCAAATAGCGTCGCAATCATTGGTTTGACGGGATTGCGCTCGGCCTCGCCGCCCCCGCCCTTGACGACGATCAGGCGCTCGCGGCCGAGGAGTGCCGCGGAGGCGACATGAAGCGCGATGTAGGGCGGATGGAACACCCCGTCCACGCCGGCCGCGGCGTCGAACGGGTTCAGCAGGCGCGCCACGGTGTTGATGGGCGACCGCAAGCCAAGCAGCCCGCGCAAACGCAACAGGCGGTCGATCCCCGGGCACAGGGCGCTGAGTGGCAGGTAGGCGAAGCCGGCAGCGTCCAACTGCCGTGCGGCTTGTTCGCTGCCCGCGCACACCGGCATGTCCAGCGCGGCCAAGGCCTCGGTCACCGCGGTGCCGCGCGTGAACTCGTTGCTGCCGTGCATGAGCACCCGGTGCCCGGCGCGGGCGAGCGCGAGGGCGGCCAGCAGGAACCAGGGCGCCCCGCGGGTGCGGCCGGCGCCATAGCTGGGCCAGTCCAGCGCGACCGGTGCCGAACCGGCCGGCAGCCCGGCGCCGAAGGACTCGCGCGCGGCCTCCACCAGCCCCGCCATCTCCGCCGGATCCTCGCCGCGGTAACGCAGCAGCATCAGGAACGCGCCGACCTGGGCCGGCTCGGCCCTGCCCGAGAGGACCATCAGCAGCGCCGCGCGCGCCTCATCCCGCGTCAGCGCGCGGGACCGGCCAGGACCCCGCCCCAGGGTGCGCACATACTGCGCGAACGGATGCTCCGCCTCGACCATCGCCGGGTCAGGCCGGACGGGATGCGGCAGGTCATCAGGCATGCTCTGTTCGATAGGGCGGCCACCCGGCGCTGTCCAGGGCAGCCATAGGGCGGGGCGGGTCCGACGCTGCGGTCCGGAGATTGCCATTCGCATGCCGGTCTGTGACACCCTCCGGCGTCGCGACAAAGGAGCGTGTCGGGTGCATCGAAGGCCATGGCCAATAAGGGTTCTCGTCGGCCATCCGCGTACCGTTGGCGCACTGTTGGCGGCGGTTGTGGTCTACGGGCTGTTGCCGGGATCGTTGCCGCGGTCCACGCGGGGCGTGCTTGCCTGGGACATCGGCGCGCTGTTGCTGCTGGCGCTGACAGCGGTGCTGTTTGCCAGCGCGTCGACGGACGCGGCGATGGCGGCGAATGCGGAACGGCAGCAGGAAGGGGAGTGGACCGCATTCTGGGTCGTGCTGGCCGGCGTCGCGTTCAGCTTCGTCGCGCTCACCCAGGAACTGGCCAACGTGAAAGACCTGACTGCGGCCGCACGAAGCCTCCGCGTCGGCCTGGTCGCGGCCACGCTGATGCTGTCCTGGCTGGTCACTCATGCGGTGTTCGCGCTCCGCTATGCCCACGAGTATTATACCGCGTCGGTCGCGGGCGGCCCGATCGATGGCGGCCTCGACTTCCCCGGCGACCAGCATCCGGACTACTGGGATTTCGGCTACTTCTCGCTGGTGCTCGGGATGACGTTCCAGGTGTCCGACGTGCAGATCACGTCACGCAAGCTGCGTCGGCTCGCGGCGGTGCACGGGCTGATCGGCTTCCTGTTCAACACGGTCATCGTCGCATTGACCGTCAACATCGCGGCCACCGTGATGAGTTGAGTGGCTAACGCAGCGTTCGCACCAGAACGTCGCAGTCGGTCCGGCCAGACAGCAGGCAGTCCTCCAGACGCGCCTTGCTGGCAAGGTTTTGGACCAGGTACAACCCGATCACCACCAGGAACAAGGCAAACGCGAGACCGGCCAGGCTGGTCGTGACGCGATTGGCTTCGGCCTGCCGCTCGTCATCGTAGTCTACCGAGATACGGCGCATCGGGTACCCTTTCCGGGTCGGTTCCCGGCGGAAATGTGGGCTAGAAGCCGGGCCCTTGCCAAGCACTAATAAACACATCGCACCATCAAGCTCCGTTGACAGGAATGCGCCCCATGCAGGCCGCCATCGACCACCTCGTCTCCCGCCATGCCGCGTTCGGCCCCTTGATCGACCGGATCGGCCCCCCGCCGCTGGCCGAGCCCCGGCGAGAGCCGTTCGAGGCTCTGATCCGCTCGATCGCGCATCAGCAGCTGCATGGCAACGCGGCAAGGGCGATCCTGGCCCGGTTCCACGCCCTGTTCGCCCCCGGCCGACACCCGGCGCCGGCGGAGATCATGGCCGCCGAGGATAGCGTGCTGCGTGCCTGCGGCTTCTCGGCCAGCAAGATCGCCGCGATCCGGGACATCTGCGACAAGGCGCTGGCCGGCGTCGTGCCGAGCCTGGCCGAATGCGATGCGCTCGACGACGAGGCCCTGATCGCGCGCCTGGTGACGATCCGCGGGGTTGGCCGCTGGACGGTCGAGATGGTGCTGATTTCGGCGCTCAATCGCCCGGACGTGCTGCCGGTCGATGATTTCGGCGTGCGGGAAGGCTGGCGGCTGCTGAACAAGCTCGACGCCCAACCGAAGCCGAAGGCGCTGGCCGAGACCGGGGCGGCTTGGGCGCCGCATCGTTCGACCGCCGCGTTCTATCTTTGGCGCGCAGCCGACGAAGGAAAGAAGATCAAGCAGTCGACCTAGCAGGCTGCCGAGCCAACTCTGCTGGGAGACCGTGAGACTCGTCATCCGCGACGGTTGTCGGCCAGCCTCATGCATTTCCAGGGTTTTTAAGCATTCCGCCGACAGCGCTGCCGATATCCCGTCGGCAGAACCCCTCCGCCCAGCGCACCTGGTCCACCGCGGCGTACGCCGATGCGCGCGCCGCCGCCATGTCCGATCCGGTGCCGCAGATCGTCAGCACCCGGCCGCCATCGGCCAGCAGCTGGCCGTCCTGCACCCGCGTCCCCGCCTGGAACACCAGCGCCCCCGGCACCGCCGCGGCCGCCTCCAGCCCGTCGATCACGGTCCCGCCGCGAGGCGCGGCCGGGTAACCCGCGGCCGCGAGCACGACGGCGACCGCCGCGTCATCGCGCCAGCGCAGGTCGAAGCGGCCCAACTCCCCATCGCAGGCCGCGACCAGGCCCGGCAACAGGTCACTGCGCAGGCGCGGCAGCAGCGCCTGGCACTCCGGATCGCCGAACCGCACGTTGTATTCGATCAGCTTCGCGCCGTCGGAGGTCAGCATCAGCCCGGCGTACAGGATACCGCGGAACGGCGTCCCGCGCCGCGCCATTTCGGTCAGCACGGGGCGGATGAACGCGTCCATCGCCGGCGCCGGGTCGAACCCCGGAACAGGCGAGGCGGCGCCCATGCCGCCAGTGTTCGGGCCCAGGTCGCCGTCGCCCACGCGCTTATGGTCGGCCGCCGCGCCCAGGAACACGGCGTCGGTGCCGTCGCACAGCGCGAACAGGCTCACCTCCGGCCCCTCCAGGCACTCCTCGATCACGACCGGGCCGTCCTGGATCAGCGCGGTGATGGCCGCCTCCGCCTCGGCCTCGGTCAGTGCGACAACCACACCCTTGCCGCCCGTGAGCCCGTCGGCCTTCACCACGATCGGCGCGCCGCGGCGGCGGACGAACTCGGTGGCCGCCGCGGCATCCTCGAACCGCTCCCAGCGCGCGGTCGGGATGCCCGCCGCGTCGCACAGCGCCTTGGTGAAGGCCTTGCTGCCCTCCAGCTGAGCGGCCGCCTGGCTCGGCCCGCAACAGCGGATGCCCGCCGCGCCCATCGCATCGGTCAGCCCGGCGACCAGGGGCGCCTCCGGCCCAGGCAGCACCAGGTCGATCTGCTCGTCGCGCGCGAACTGCACCAGGCGCTCCGTATGCAGGGCCGCGATGTTGACGTTGGTCGCGATCGTGGCCGTCCCGGGATTGCCCGGCGCCACCCACAGCTTCGTCAGCAGCGGCGACGCCGAGAGCGCCCAGGCCAACGCATGCTCCCGCCCGCCCGAGCCCACCAACAGCACCCGCATCGCCGCACCCCGCTTGAGTCCGCGGCCGCTGTAGCATAGGTAGCGCGCATGGACACCGCCGTGCCCCGCGCCGCCGATGGGGCCGCCCCAGCGCCCGGGCCCATCCAACGGGACCGTCCGCGCACAGCTGCCCTCGTCTGGACCCACCGCATCGAGGGCTTGGCTGCCCGCGCCGCGCTGCGCCTCTTCCGCGCCCTCGGCCCGGTGCGCGCCAGCAACCTGGGTGGCGCGCTCGCCCGCGCCATCGGCCCGCTTCTTCCCGTCTCGCGCGTCGCCGACACGAACCTGCGCCTGACGATGCCAGAACTCGACGGGCCGGCCCGCGCCCGCATCATCCGCGGCGTGTGGGACAATCTCGGCCGCACGGTCGGCGAACTCCCCCACGTCGCCGCCCTGCGGGAAACCGCCTCCGGACCAGGCTGGGAGATCGACGGCGACGAGCACATCCGCGCCGTCGCGGCCCAAGGCGGCCCGGCCATCCTGTTCACCGCACACATCGGCAACTGGGAGCTGCTGCCCCTCGTCGCCGCCGAGCGTGGCGCCGGCTTCGCCTCGATCTACCGCCCGTCCAACAACCCCGCGATCGACGAAATCATCCTCGGCCTGCGCAGCGAAGCGCCCGGCGCACACGCCAAACACATTCCGAAGGGGTCGCAAGGCGCCAAACAGGCCCTCCAGCACCTCAGATCCGGCGGCTACCTCGGCCTCCTGCCCGACCAAAAGATGAACGACGGCATCGAGTCCCGCTTCTTCGGCCTCCCCGCCATGACCGCCCCGGCGCCGGCCGCCCTGGCACTCCGCCTCCGCTGCCCCATCGTGCCCGGCTACAGCCGCCGCATCGGCCCCGCCCGCTTCCGCCTGACGTGCAACGCCCCGCTGCCCCTGCCCGACACCGGCGACCGCACGGCCGACGTGGCCCAGCTCACCCAGGCCATCAACGACCAGATCGAGGCCTGGATCCGCGCCTGGCCCGAAGGCTGGCTCTGGCTGCACCGCCGCTGGCCGCGGGCGTGCTACCCGGGCCTGCCGCCGAGCAAGTAGGCCGTGCGCATCCTGTTCGTCTCGTCCAACCGCATCGGCGACGCCGTGATCACCTGCGGCGTGCTGGACCACCTGATCCGGACCCATCCGGACTGCCGGATCACCATCGCCTGCGGCCCGGCTGCGGAAGGCGTCTACGCGCGCATGCCGAACCGCGTGCGGACGATCACCTTCGTCAAGCGCCAGCGCGACCTGCATTGGCTCGCGCTCTGGCGGCAGGTGGCGTTCACGTGGTGGGACCTGGTCGTGGACCTGCGCGGCTCGGCGCTCGGCTACCTGGTGCCGGCCCGCCGCCGGGTGGTGCGCCGCCGCCGTCCTGGCCGCATGTATGAACAGCACGCGGCCATGCTCGGCATCGAGCCGGCGCCCTTGCCCGTCGTTTGGACGGCTGCGCAGGACCGGGCGTATGCGGCATCGGTGCTCCCACTCGGACGCCCGGGGGTCGCGTTCGGCGCGACCGCGAACTGGGCGCCGAAGGTGTGGGCGGCCGAGCGCTTCGCCGCGCTGTTCCATGCGCTCGCGTCCGGCCCGTTGCCCGGCGCCGTCCCGCTGGTGTTCGCCGGGCCGGGCGCGGCGGAGCGGGAGATGGCCGCGCCCGTGCTCGACGCCCTGCCCGGCGCGATCGACCTCCGCGGCCGGCTGACGATCCCGCAGGCGGCGGCCTGCATCCAACGCTGCGCCCTCTACGTCGGCAACGACAGCGGCCTGATGCACCTGGCCGCGGCCTCCGGCACGCCCACGATCGGCCTCTGCGGCACGACGCTCGACCGTGCCGACGAGATGGCGCCGGCCGGGTTGCACGCCGCCTGGGCCAGGGCGGACGGGCCGACCATGGACGATCTTTCGGTCGCCGCCGCCTATCACGCCTGCCTGGAGATGCTCGGCTCCGTCGCGGTCGCCGCATGAGCGGTGCGGCGACCAACGTGCCGGAATACACGGTCTCGGAGATCTCGGGCGCCGTGAAGCGCACGCTGGAGGGCGCGTTCAGCCGCGTGCGCGTCCGCGGCGAGGTGACGGAGTTCAAGCGCTACCCGTCCGGCCACATCTATTTCTCGCTGAAGGACGAAGGCGGCAAGATCTCCGGCGTCGTCTGGAAGAGCGCCGTTTCCAAGGTGGGGCTGATCCCCGAGAACGGCGTCGAGGTCATCGCGACCGGCCGGGTCAGCGCCTATGGCGACCGCAGCAGCTACCAGCTGGTCGTCGAGCGCATGGAATACGCCGGCGCCGGCGCGCTGCTGGCCCGGATCGAGCTGCTGCGCGTCCGCCTGGCCGAAGAAGGCCTGTTCGACGCGGCGCGCAAACGCCACATCCCGCTCCTGCCCGCCACGGTGGGCGTCGTCACCTCATCCTCGGGCGCGGTCCTGCAGGACATCCGCACCACCGTCGCGCGCCGTTTCCCGCGCCCCTTGCTGGTCTGGCCCGTGCCGGTCCAGGGCGAGGGCGCAGCGGCCCGGATCGCCGCGGCCATCGCCGGGTTCGACGCGATCCAGCCCGGCGGCCCGGTTCCGCGGCCCGACGTGCTGATCGTCGCCCGCGGCGGCGGCAGCCTCGAGGACCTGATGGCCTTCAACGAGGAGGCCGTCGTCCGCGCCGCCGCGCTGTGCCGCATCCCGCTCATCTCCGCCGTCGGGCATGAAACCGACCACACCCTGATCGATCTCGCGTCGGACCGCCGCGCGCCCACCCCGACCGCCGCCGCCGAACTCGCCGTCCCGTCGCGCACCGAACTGGTCGCGACGATTGCGCAAGAGGCCGCCCGCCTCGACGGCGCTCTGCACCGCATGACGCAGGAGCGGCGTCTCCGCCTCGGCGTCGCCGCGCACGCGTTGCCGGACCTGCCGAACATGCTCGGCGCCGCGCGGCAGCGGCTGGAGGACCGGGCCCAGCGCCTTGCCATCGCGCTCCCCAACTTGCTGGTCGCCCGCCACGCCGGCTTGGCACGCGTCGAGCGTCTCCTCCCCGACCTTCCCGCCCTCCTCCGCGCCGCCAGCAGCAGGGCACGAGCGCAGACCGACCGCCTCCTGCTCGCGCTGCCGAATGCCGTTGCCCGCCGCCGCAGCGCGTTCCTGCAAGTGCGCCTGCCACCCGGCCCCGCCCTCACCGCGGCGCCGTCGGCTCGGCTGAGACTGTCCGGCGCAGCCCTCGCTAGCGCACTCCAGCATACCGCCGGCCGCCACCGGGCCGCAGAAGCCCGCATCACCAGCCGCCTCACGCTTGCTCCGCTGCTCTCTGCACTCCGAGAATCCCACACCCGCCTCGAAGCCGCCGCCGCCCGTCTCGACTCCGTGTCCCACCAGGCGGTGCTCAACCGCGGCTACGCCGTCGTGCTGGACGGTGCCGGACAGGCGGTGACACGCGCCGCAGCCGTCAAGCGCGGCCAGCGCCTGCGCCTGGTGTTCGCTGATGGAGAGAAGGGCGTGACGGCAGACGGCTACGCGAAACCGGTCCAGGCCGCGCTGCCGCTATAGCGCTGGCGCGATGTCCGCCAGCAGCCGCTCCAGCGCCGCTTCGTCCTTCCAGGCAAGCCCCACCCCAACGGCCCGCACCCGCGCGCGCCAAAGCGGCGGCAGGCGGACCAAGTCCTTCGGGGTCGTCACCGGGATCGCGTCCAGCTCGCGCGACCGGGCCAGCACTGCCTGTAATTCGCGCAGGTGGAACCGGTGGTGGTCGGGAAAGTCCATCGTCGCAGCGATCGTCGCGCCGGCCTGCAGCAGGGTGGCATGGAACTTCGCCGGCCGGGCGATGCCGGCGAAGGCCATCACCCTCTGCCCATGCAGCGCCTGGTCGGGGATCAACCAGGCGTCGAGCACCGGCAGGCTGGGCGGCAGCGATGACCGGGCGCCGCGCTGGTCCATGCCGATCATCACCGCGGCACGGCAACGGGCCGCGGCGGCCAGCGCCGGCTCGCGCAGCGGCCCCGCCGGCATCACCCGGCCATTGCCGAACCCGCTCGCGCCGTCGACCACCAGCAGCCCGGCATCCTGCTGCAGCCCGGGGTTCTGCAGCCCGTCATCCATCAGCAGCGCCCCCGCCCCGGCCGCCACCGCAGCCCGGGCCGAAGCCGCGCGGTCCGCGCCCACCCAGGTGGGCGCCACGCGCGCGAGCAGCAGCGGCTCGTCGCCCACCAGCGCCGCGGAGTGGGTGCCGGGCTCGACCAGCAGCGGGCCGCGCGCCTGGCCGCCATAGCCGCGGGTGAGATAGTGCACCACGATCCCCCTCGCACGGAGGCGCAGACCGAGGTCGAGCGCCAAGGTCGTCTTGCCGGCGCCGCCGACGGTGGCGTTTCCGCAGCAGATCACCGGCACCGGCGCGCGCCATCCGGCCTGCGCCATCCGCCGGGCAGCCAGCCGCGCGACGATCGCGCCCATGGGCGACAATAGGCGCGCCGGCCAGCGGTCGTGCTGCCAGAAGGCCGGCGGCATCATGCGACCAATGCCAGCAGGCGCCCCGCCAACCGGGCCGGCAGCGCAAACTCTCCGCTTGCCGCCTGCTCGCCCGCCGTCCCGGCCGCGCGCCGCCGGGCGGGATCGCGCAGCATGGCGTCCACCCAGGCCGCCAGCGCGCCCTCGGTCTCGACCACCTCCAGACCGCCCGCGTCGTGCAGCCGGGCGACGACGTCCGTGAAATTCGCCGTGTGCGGACCCACCGCAACGGCGCAGCCGAGCCGGGCCGGCTCCAGCGGATTCTGGCCGCCACGCTGCGCACCGAGGCTGCGGCCGACGAACACGATCGGCGCCAGCCGGTACAGCAGGCCCAGCTCGCCCATCGTGTCGGCGATCCACATGCCGCAAGCGGGCGGCCCGTCGCCGGCGGCACGCCGCGGGGCGGCCAGGGCCTGCGCGAGGGCAGGGCCGCGTTCGGAGTGCCGCGGGGCGACGATCGTGAGCAGCGTGGGATGCGCCTGCTCGAGGCGGCGATGCACGGAGGCGGCCGCCTCCTCTTCGCCCGGGTGCGTGCTCGCGGCGAGCCACACCGGCCGATCGCCGATCTGGTGCCGCAGCGCTTGCAAGCCGGCGAGGTCGGCCGCAAGCGCGGGCGCCGCGAGCTTCAGGTTGCCGGGCGGCTCCAGCCTGCGGGCGCCCAGGTCACGCAGGCGGGCCGCATCCGCCGTGGACTGCGCGTGCACGGTGTCGAACGCGCCCAGCACGCGCGCCGCGAACCCGGGCACCCGGCGCCAGCCCCGAAAGCTGCGCGGCGACATCCGGCCGTTCACCAGCATCAATCGCACGCCATGCCGGACGCAGGCTTCCAGCAGGTTCGGCCACAGCTCGCTTTCGACGAAGCCGGCCACGTCCGGACGCCAGTGGCGCACGAACCGCGCCGCCCAGGCCGGCACGTCCAGCGGCACGAACCGGTGCAGCACCCGCCCGCCATGGCGCGGCAGGTGCCCGGCGAGCATCGCCGCCGACGTGACGGTGCCGGTCGTCATCAGCACCGTGACACCGGGCGAGGCGACCAGGGCCTCGATCAGCGGCAGCACCGATTGCGCCTCCCCAAGGCTCGCGGCATGCAGCCAGACCAGGCGCCCCGGCGGACGCGGAGCCGCTTCGATCCCCTCCCGCTCCGGCAGACGCGCCGCGATCTCCCGGCCGTGCCGGGCACGGCGGCGCAGCATGATCCGCAGCGCGGGGGCGGCGGCGGCGGTCGCGACCGCCCAGATCGCGCCGATCACGCTGGCGCGCACGCGCGTTCTGCCCGCCCGGCCGCTTCGTTGATGGCCGTCTCGATCGCGGGCAGGCTCGCCGTCCAGCTATCCCGCGGCACCAGGATCGGCGCGCCGCACACCAGCACGCCGCGCCCGAACGGCAGCGGCAGCAGCATGCGGTCCCAGGTCGGCAGCGCGCGCACCCGCGACGACCGGGCCGCGCAGGGCACCACCGGCACGCCGGCCAGCGCGGCCAGTTGCGCCACGCCGCGCGCGACCTGCCGCCGCGGCCCGCGCGGACCATCGGGCGTGATCACGACCTGGTCGCCCGCCGCGAGCACCGCCAGCAACGCCCGCAGCCCGGCGGCGCCGCCCTTCTGCGCCGCCCCCTTGGCCGTGCTGCCATACACCAGGTCGGTCCCGAACCGCGCCATGATGCCGCCGATCAGCCGTCCGTCCTGGTGCCGGCTGACCAGCACGTGCATGCGGCCACGTGGCGTCCCGAGCCGCGCCCGGGTCCGCAGCGCAAAGGTCCAGAGCGCCGGCATCATGGGCAGGCATTCGTGCCAGAACGCGAAGATGGCCGGGTGGGCATGCAGGTGGCGGCCCAGCTCGTCCTCCCCGACCAGCGTCCACCGTGTCGTCCGCAACGCGAAGCCGAGATAAGCCCCCAGCGCCCAGGCGCCCAGCGCGAGGGTTCCCGGGTGGCGGAGGATGCGTTTCATCGTGGGCGCGCGGTAGCATGCGCGGGCAGGGCGGGCAAACCGCGCGACCGGCAAGCCCGTCGCCGTGGCCGTTCCCTGGACGGAGGAACGAGGCAGAAGCGTCCGGCGACCGCCCTGCGGGACACTAGGCCGGCATGCGCACCAGGCTTGCCAAGAACCCCTCGGCACAGGCGCGCCAGGAGAACCGCTCCGCATGGCGCCGGCAGGCGGCCCGGTCGCCGCCCAATGCACGCATCGCCGCCGCCCGTAGATCCGGGTCGAGCGCACCGACGCCGGCGGGCGCGTCCTCCAGGATGTCGGCCGGGCCCGTCACCGGGTAAGCGGCGATCGGCGTGCCACAGGCGAGGCTCTCGAGCAGCACCAGGCCGAACGTGTCCGTCAGGGAGGGAAACACGAACACGTCGGCCCCGGCATACGTAAGGGTCAGTTCCCGGCCGTGCCGCTCGCCGACGAAGCGTGCGTCCGGGTGGGTGCGCTCGAGCACCTCGCGTTGCGGTCCGTCGCCGACAACCACCTTCGTGCCAGGCAGGTCGAGGCGGAGGAACTCGTCGAGGTTCTTCTCCACCGCGATCCGCCCGACATAGAGGAAGATCGGGCGCGGCAACCCGGCGAACGGCTCCCGCTCGTCCGGCCGGAACCGGCCGAGGTCGACGCCCCGTGTCCAAGGTTGCAGCTTCAAGAAGCCGCGGCCGGCGAGGTCGCGCCGCAGGCTGCCCGTGGCGACCAGGGTCGCGCTCCCCCGGTTGTGGAAGTGCCGCATGAGCGCGTACCCGAGCGCGAGCGGCACCCGGGTGCGGGCGTGGAGATACTCCGGGAACTTGGTGTGGAACGAGGTGGAGAACGGCACGCCGCGTTGCAGCGCCCAGCGCCGGGCCGCCCAGCCGAGCGGCCCCTCGGTGGCGATGTGCAGCGCCTCCGGGCGGAACGCCTCGATCATCTGTGCCAGGCGGCGTCCGGGGAACAGGGCCAGCTTGATGCTGCCGTAGGTCGGCATGTCGACGGTGGGGAAGCGGTCGGGGCCGAGCACCTGGACGGTGTGACCCATGCCCCGAAGCTCGCCTGCAACCATCGATAGCGTCCGGACGACGCCGTTCACTTGGGGGTGCCAGGCGTCGGACACGATCAGGATGCGCAGCGGCGGCGCCTCGCGCCCTGCCATCCTCACCGTCGGGCCGCGAACCTCAAGCAGGCTGGACATTCTCGTTCTGCTCGGCGCCGCTCCGCAGGCCCTCGCCGGTCCGCCGGGGCGAGAAGAACGACAGGCGGTTGACGGCTGCCCAGTCGATCAGCTCGAGCCGGCCATCCTGGTGTTCCACCAGCGCGGTGCAGCTCTCGACCCAGTCGCCGTCGTTGCAGTAGAGGACGCCGTTCACGGTCCGCATCTCGGCATGGTGGATGTGGCCGCAGACGACGCCGTCGAAGCCGCGGCGCCGCGCCTCGTCGGCCAGCGCCGTCTCGAACCGGTCGATCGCCTTCACCGCACCCTTCACCTGATGCTTCAGCCACTGGCTCAACGACCAGTAGGGATAGCCCATCCAGCGGCGGCCGACGTTGAACCAGCGGTTCACGACCAGCGCGGTCGTGTACGCCTGGTCGCCCAGGATCGCGAGGAACTTGGCATAGCGCATCACGCCGTCGAACTCGTCGCCGTGGATGACCAGCAGGCGAAGCCCTTGGGCGGTGGTGTGCTCGGCCTCCCGCTGGACCGTGATGCCCGCAACCTCGAGCCCCATGCCGCCCAGCCCGGCCGTGTCCTCGGTGATCATCGGCAGCCAGGGGCGGAACATCTCGTCGTGGTTGCCCGGCACATAGGTGATCTCGGTGCCGTTGCGGACGTGGCGCAGGATGGTGCGGACGACCTTGTCGTGCATCTTGTCCCAGTACCAGGACTTCCGCAGACGCCAGCCATCGACGATGTCGCCAACCAGGAACAGCTTGTCGCACGACATGCGGCCGAGGAAGTCGGCCAGGAAATCCGTCCGGCAGCCCTTGGTGCCGAGATGGGTGTCGGAGAGGAACACCGCCCGGTAGTGCGGGGCGGATCCACCAGGACTGACCGCGTTCATGCGACTCTATGACCTCGCGACTGCTTGACCTGCGCGAGGGGCTCTTACGGCAGGTGGACGATACTGCACGTGAACTTTAGATGATGCAGAAGTACTGCCGTATGATGACACCCGCAACGACCGACGGTCCAAGGCCGAAACGCCGGCCGGCATTGGCGTCAGCGGGCCTGCTGGATGGCCGAGAGCAGCCAGCGTCCTCCGGGGGCGCGGACGAACGTCCACACTTCGGTCGCCACCGTTCGCTCGCCCTCGGCGCCGTCGACGATTCGCCCCGCCGAGTCGCGAGTGACGTCGATCATCGAGAACCGCATCGCGACCGTCGCATACTCGCGATTGCCTTCGCTCCACGACTCCGACAGGTCGCCCTTGTCGAGCCGTACGTCAGTCACCGTGTTGCGGAGCCCACGGCTTGTCTGTTCAGCAAGCTGCTCGGCAAAGACGCTGACCATCTCGGGCGTCGCGAGGCGCTGCAAGGTGCTCACGTCCTGCGTCGACCACGCGGCCTGGACGTCCTGCAGCAGGCGGCTGAACGCCTCGTAGTCGGCCGGGCCGATCGCGACGGGGCGCGACGCGGGCCGTCCGCCCGGCATCCGGCCCGCCGTCCCCCCGCCCATCGATGCGCCCATCGGGGCCGGCTGACCCATGCGCGGCATGCCGGCGAACATCGGCATGCCGCGGCCGAATACCACCCGGAGCAGCCAACGGCCGACGAAGAACAGCAGCAGCAATTGTAGCAACAGGCCGATGAACCCGAACCCGCCGCCGCCGAAGAACCCGTGGCCCATCAGCAATCCGCTGAGCCCGTATCCCAGCACGCCGCCGAGCAGGCCGCCTGCGAGGCCCGAGCCGAACCCGCCGCCAAAGCCCGGCCGGGCATAAGGCGCCGCCGGCGAGGGCGCACCGAACGGTGCCGAGGGTTCGCTGCGCGGCGTCAAGCTCCGCTCGACCGGCGCCGTGAAGGACGGGGCGGTGCTCGTCATCGGCGGCGCCGAATAGGTCCGCCCGCCACGGCTGCCGAACGAGCCGCCCGAGCCGGCCCGGGCCTCGGCGAGCGAGGGCGCAAGGGCGAGGGCTGCCACGAGACAGGCGGTCAGCACGGCAGGACAGCGGCGCATAGCTCAGGAACCTCGGTGTGACTGTGCTGTGATATAGACATTGGCGGCGCGAACACCAATGGTGGGCGCCTGCCCAACAAGGCCGCGCCAGACGGCCCTCCGGAGGAGTGCCCATGCGCACCGCGATCGCCGCCGCCGCCTGCCTCGTTGCATTATCGGTGCCGGGCAAGGCGCACGTTGTCAGCCTCCAGGTGATCGAGGAGCAGCCCTTCGCCGACGGCGCCGTCTTCGGCCCGGCTGGCCCTTACCACCGTGTGCGCGCCATCGCCCATGGCGAGCTCGACCCCGCCGCCCCGGCCAATGCAGGCGTCGCCCTGCTCGACCGCGCCCCGCGCAATGCACGCGGCATGGTGGAATACGACACCGACGTGTTCATCCTGGAGCCGCAGGACCCGACACGCGGCAGCCATGTGATGCTGTATGACGTGCTGAACCGCGGCAACAAGTTCGTCACCTCATGGCTCGACGACGCGGCCGAGCCCGCCGGCTTGTCGCTGAATGACCCGCGGACCGTGGCGGACGCGGGCAGCGGCTTCGTTTTCGACCGCGGCTACACCGTCGTCTGGTCCGGCTGGCAGCCCGAGGCGCCCACGGCGAACGGCGGCATGGTCATCCGCGTGCCGGTCGCGACCGACGGCGGCCGGCCGATCACGAAGACGATCCGCCACGAGTTCGTTCAAGGCACCCGCGGGCCGGAGAACGTGCGGATCATTCCCCTGCCCTATCCCGTGGCGGACATGCAGACGGGGGAGCTGTTCACGCGCGCGGCCGAAGGCGACCCGCGCGTGCCGGTGCCGCGCGCCGCATGGTCCTGGATGGACGACCGTACCATCCAGCTGCTGCCCTTCGGCACGACGCCGGTTCCGCGGCACATCTACGACTTCGTCTATGAGGCACGCGACCCGACGGTCGACGGCATCGGGTTCGCCGCGGTCCGCGACGTCGTCAGCGATCTGCGCGGCCGGCTCGGCACCCCGCACGTGCTGGGCTTCGGCGTATCGCTCAGCGGACGGTTCCTGCGCCATTTCATCGACCTTGGGATGAACCGGGACGAGGCCGGCGCGCGGGTGTTCGATGGCGTGCTGCCGCATATCGGCGGCGCCGGGAAGGTGTTCGCCAACGAGGCCTTCGCCATGCCCGGCCGCACCGCCACGCAGCACGAGGACCGCTTCTACCCGGAGATTTGGGCGCCGGTCGGCTATGGCCCCGGCGGCATGCTGCGCGACCCGGCCACCGACCCGAAGATCATCGAGATGAACACCTCGACCGAATACTGGCAAAAAGGCGCGTCGTTGGTCCATACCGACGCGGACGGTCATGACATGGCGCTGCCGCCGGGCGTGCGCATGATGCTCGTCGCCGGGACGCAGCATGGCGGCCATAGCGGCACCCCGGCCACCGCGGGCGTCTGCGCCAACCCGCGCAACCCGAACAGCGCCGGACCGGCCCTGCGGGCGGCGCTCGTGAACCTGGAGGACTGGGTGGTTCGCGGAACACCGCCACCCGACAGCCTGGTGCCGCGCCTGGCCGACGAATCGGCCGTCCCGGCCGCCGCGATCCGGCACCCCGCTATCCCGGGCGTGACATGGCCGGCGCACGACAACCCGGTCGAGCGCCCCGGCGGCGCGCCCGTCGACTGGGTGCATCCACCCATCACGCCGACCACCCAGGCGACGACCCTCGTCGCCGCCATCGACGCAGACGGCAACGAGGTGGCCGGCCTCCGCCTCCCGCCGCTCGCCGTCCCGCTCGGCACCTACACCGGCGTCAACGTCTATAAGGACCTGCCCGGTGAACTCTGCGACCGCGACGGCATGTTCATCCCCTTCGCCCGCACCCGCGCCGATCGCGAGCGCACCGGAGACCCGCGCCCCTCGCTCGAGGAGCGCTACGCCGGCCGGGACGACTATGTGGCGAAGGTCAAAGCCGCCGGGGACTCGCTGGTCAAGGCCCGCCTGCTGCTCCCCGGAGACCGCGACCGTTACGTGGCCGCCGCGCGCCAAGCGCCCGGGTTCCAGTAGGTCGATCGGACCCACCACACAACTCCGCACCCATCCCAGCCTGCTCGACGGACCTCAGACCCCCTCGAACGGGTCCCGCATCAAGATCGTGTCGTCCCGCTCCGGGCTGGTCGAGAGCAGCGTCACCGGCGTCTCCACCAGCTCCTCGATGCGCCGCACGTACTTGATCGCCTGCGCCGGCAGCTCGCCCCAGGAACGGGCGCCGCGGGTGCTGTCGGTCCAGCCCTCGATCTCCTCATAGACCGGCGTGGCCGCCGCCTGCGCCGCCTGCCCTGCCGGCAGATGGCCGACGCGCCTGCCGCCGATCTCGTAGCCGATCCCGATCTTCAAGGTCGGCATCCCGTCCAGCACGTCGAGCTTCGTCAGCGCCAGCCCCTGCACTCCGCCCACCTTGCAGGCCTGCCGCACCAGCGCCGCGTCGAACCAGCCGCACCGCCGCGGCCGGCCCGTCACCACCCCGAACTCGTGCCCACGCGTGCCCAGCATCTGCCCGGTCTCGTCCGTCAGCTCCGTCGGGAACGGCCCGCTGCCCACACGGGTCGTGTAGGCCTTCGCGATCCCCAGCACGAACCCCACCGCACCCGGCCCGATCCCGGATCCGGCCGCCGCCGTCGCCGCGACGGTGTTGCTGCTGGTCACGAACGGATAGGTGCCATGATCGACGTCCAGCATCACCGCCTGCGCCCCTTCGAACAGGATGCGCGTTCCCGCCCGGCGCGCCTGGTCCAGCCGCTCCCAGACCGGCTCCAGATGCGGAAGCAGCCGCGGCGCCAGCGCCATCAGCCAATCGAGCATCGCCTGCTTCTCCACAAGCGGCGCGCCCAACCCGGCCAGCAGCGCATTGTGGTGCAGCAGCATTTCGTCGAGCTTGTCGGACAGCGTCTCCGGCTCGGCCAGGTCGCAGGCGCGGATCGCCCGGCGGCCGACCTTGTCCTCATAGGCCGGGCCGATCCCCCGCCCCGTGGTGCCGATCTTACGCTCGCCCCGGGCCGCCTCCCGCGCCCGGTCCAGCGCGCCGTGCACCGGCAGGATCAGCACGGCGTTCTCGGCGATCCGGAGCGTCTCCGGGGTCACCGCCAGGCCCTGCGCGCGGACCCGGTCGATCTCGGCCAGCAGCGCCTCCGGATCGACCACCACGCCGTTGCCGATGATGCCGAGCTTGCCCCGCACCAGGCCGCTGGGCAGCAGGCTCAGCTTATACGTCTGGTTGCCGACCACCAGCGTGTGCCCGGCATTGTGGCCGCCCTGGAAGCGGACGACGATCTCGGCACGGCTCGCCAGCCAGTCGACCACCTTGCCCTTGCCCTCGTCGCCCCATTGCGCGCCGATCACACAGACGTTGGCCATTTCAGCTCTCCGGGTTCAGGGCCACGGCGGCGCCGTCGCGCAGGATGTGAGTGCACTGCAGGCGGGCAGCCTCGGCGGCCGCGCCGTCACTGGGGGCCAGCGCCCCGATGGTCGCGTAGCCTTCCGACCGCAGCCGCGCGCCCGCTTCCACCGCGGCGCCCCAGGGCAGGAACACCCGCGGCCGGACTGGCGGCGGTGGGCACACGCGCAGGATCGCGTCCGGGAACAACGTCAATCCCGTCGCCGGCTCCTCGCCCGACAGATAGCGCCCGCCCCGGCCCAGCTCTTCTGCACGTCCGTGCGAGAACACCGTAAGGCAGATGCCGGTGTGATAGCGGAAGCCCCTGAACTCGAGCGGATCGAGCGTAAGCCGGAGGTCCGGCGCCCGCGCCCGCACCGCCGCGACCGTCGCGCGCAGGCGCTCGCGCATCGCCGCCGGCCCGGCGCCAAGGTCTGCGCCGTCGAGCACCGCAAGCGCCGGGCCGACCGGACCGGCGGCGAGCAGCAGGTCCGTCAGCAAGCCCGCGATGCGGCCGCCGTGCTCGGCCACCGCAGCCGAGTCCTTCCGGTCGAGCGCATGCGTCAGCGCGGTCCGGGATGCGCCGCCGATCCCTGCCCCGTCCAGCAGGGCTGGCGCCAGCGTCGGCATCGTCAGGTCGATGCTGACCCGCGACAGGCCGAGCGAGCCGAGCGCTTCGGCGGCCAGCAGGATCATTTCCGCATCTGCGGCCGGCGCGTCCGGGCCGATCAGCTCGATCCCGGCCTGCGCCACCTGCCGGTTCGGATCCACTTGGCTGCCCCGCACCAGCAGGCACTGCCCGGCGTAGGACAGCCGCAGCGGCCGTGGCCGGCCCATGAGCCGCGTCCCCGCGATCCGCGCAACCTGCGGCGTCATGTCCGCCCGCAGCCCCAGCATCCGGTGCGTGTCCGGATCCATCAGCCGGAACGTCTGCTCGCCCATGGCGGCCCCGGTGCCGGTCAGCAGCCCATCCGCGAACTCCAGCAACGGCGGCTTCACCCGCTGGTAGCCGTGGCTGTGGAACACCTTCATCAGCCGCCCGACCGCGATGGCTTCCGCCTCCGCCTCCGGCGGCAGCAGGTCGGCAAGCCCGTTCGGCAGCAACGCCGGGTTCGGTGGGAGGTCGTTGGTCATGACCGGGGCGTTCTAGAACAGTCTGCCGCCCCGCGAAACCGGCCGGGCGCCCAGGTCGCCAATCCTCCGCCAACGGAACGATTGACACCGCACCCGCCCGGCGTGACCCTCGGCCATCGAGGGTGCGGAGCGCCGAGGATGAAAGACGTGGTCCTTGTGATGGCCGCCGTGTCGTCCTGCGGGATGGTGCTTGGGCCAAGCGACTCCCGCGCGACGACGTTGTTCTCGGCCGACTACGCCGGTATCGCGCAGGGAACCGCGGTCGACGCCACCGGCCACTACTTCACGTTCAGCAATGCGCCCATCACCGGAACGTTCTCGGCCGACACGTCGAACTGCACCCCGATCTCTGGCGGCGGCATCGTCCTTCCGTCCTGCTTCCTCCACGGCCAAAGCCTGTCGCTGACTTACAACAGCCAGTATTTCAACGGCCAACTCCGGCTCGGGGGGGCCTTGGTTTCGGTCGACAACGCGCCCGCCGAGCAGAAGCTCAGCTTCGTGGTCGACTACTCCCTCCAGCCGTACGATTCGATGATCGACCTTGCCGGCCCGGCGAACGCCTTCATCAACGGCGCCAACTTCCAGTCGCTCCATCCCGGGCCCGTGGACGTGAGCCAGTCCGACATCGTCCTCAACTTCGCCAGCTCGGGCGGCGCGACCGTCGCGCTGACCTCGTTCACGTTCGTGCCGGAGCCGGCGAGCGCGTGCTTGCTCGCCGGCTTCGCCATGGTTGGCCTGCTGCTCCGGTCAGCGCTCCGCCGTGCCGAGACGGTCCGGCCGGCCCGTCGCCTTCCGCGCATGATAGCCGGGCAGCATCGGCTCAAGCGCGCTTGAGGCAGCGCTCCGCCGCCCAATCCAGCCATGGCAGCAGCGCAGATATATCTGCCGTCTCCACGGTCGCCCCGCCCCAGATCCGCAGGCCAGGCCCCGAATCACGGTGCGCCACGATGTCGAACGCCGCCCCCTCCGCCTCCAGCAGCACCGCCATCGCCTTGACCGCCCGCCATTGTCCATCCGTATCGAGCGCCGTGAACCCCGGATCCTCGATCCGCAGGCAGATCGAGGTGCAGGACCGCGTGGCCGGCGCCTCGGCCAGGAACGCCGCCCACCGGCTTCGCCCGACCCACGCCGCGACCGCCGCCAGGTTCGCCTCGCTCCGCTCGACCAAGCCCGACAGCCCGCCCACGCCCTCAGCCCAGCGCAACCCGTCGACCGCATCCTCGACGCACAGCATGCTCGGCGTGTTGATCGTGTCCCCCTTGAAGATGCCGGCGCTCAGCCGGCCGCCCGAGGCCAGCCGGAAGACCTTTGGCAGCGGCCAGGGCGGGGTGTAGCTCTCCAGCCGCTCGACTGCCCGCGGCGACAACGCGATCATCCCGTGCCCCGCCTCGCCCCCCAGCACCTTCTGCCAGGACCATGTCACCACATCGAGCTTGTCCCACGGCAGCCGCATCGCGAACGCGGCCGACGTCGCGTCGCAGATCACCAGGCCAGCCCGATCGGCGGCAATGAAGTCCGCGTGCGGCAGGCGGACGCCCGAGGTCGTCCCGTTCCAGGCCAGCACCAGATCATGCCCGGGATCGACCCGCGACAGATCGGGCAGGCGGCCATAGGGCGCCTCCAGGACCTGCACGCCCTCCACCCTCAAGTGCCGCTGGATGTCGCTGGCCCAGGTGCGCGAGAACGTCTCGAAGGCAAGCACGTCGACCGGCCGCGCGCCGAGCAGCGACCACATGGCCATCTCAACCGCCCCCGTGTCGGACCCGGGCACCACGCCCAGCACCCAGCCGGCCGGCATCTCGAGCACGGCGCGCGACCGCTCGATCACCTCGACGATGCGTGCCTTCGGCCCGGCCGCACGATGGCTGCGGCCCAGCCAGGCGCCTTCAAGCGCGGCAAGCGACCAGCCTGGGCGCTTGGCGCACGGCCCGGAGGCGAAGTTCGGGTTGCGCGGACGCAGCATGGGCGGCGGCACCAGATCCTGTACGATGGGTGCGTCGTCGAACATGGCGGCTCCCCTCTCGGATGAATGGCCCTTGATGCGTGGGTGCCGCGCGTCTGGCAAGCCGGTCTTGGACGGCTGAGTCCCGCAGGGTATGGCTAAGTCTTCAGCCCGTTCGGTTCGGCGAAGCGGGCACCGACGTGCCGGCCTCTGCCCCCAGGCTCGCGTCCGGGTGGCCTCCCAAACGCATCGCGGTCGTGACCAGCGCGACGTGGCTGAAGGCCTGCGGGAAGTTGCCGAGGAAGCGCTTGCCGACCGGGTCGTACTCCTCGCTGAGCAGGCCGACGTCGTTGCACAGGCCGACGAGCCGCTCGAACAAGGCCGTCGCCTCGTCCAGCCGGCCCTGCATGTGCATGATCGACGCCAGCCAGAAGCTGCAGGCCAGGAAGGCGCCCTCGCCATCGGGCAAGCCGTCGGTTCGCCCTTCGGCGCGGTAACGGAGGACGAAACCATCGACGACCAGGTCGCGCTCGATCGCGGCGATGGTGCCGACGATCCGCTCGTCGTCGATCGGCAGGAAGCCGACGGTCGGGATCAGCAGCAGGCTCGCGTCCAGCGCCGGGTCGCCAAAGCTCTGGGTGAAGCTGCCGAGCCCCGCATCGTATCCCTCGGCGCAGACCCGGCGGTGGATCGCGTCGCGCACCGCCTCCCATCGCGCGACATCGCCGTCCAGGCCATGCCGGCGCGCATCGCGCACGCCGCGTTCGAAGGCAACCCAGGCCATCACCTTGCTGAAGGTGAAATGGCGCCGGCCGCCGCGGGTCTCCCACATGCCCTCGTCCGGCTGCTCCCACACCGTTTCCAGGTGTTCGAGCATGCCGCGCTGCAGCGGCCAGATATCCTCGCCCGAGAGCAGGCCGGAGGCGCGCGCGACATGCAGGGCGCTCATGACCTCGCCATACACGTCCAGTTGCAGTTGGGCGGCGGCGGCGTTGCCGGTCCGCACGGGCTTGGCGCCCTGGTAGCCGGGCAGCCAGGTCAGCTCCGTCTCGTCCAGACGGCGCTCCCCGGCGAGGCCATACATGATCTGAAGTTGTTCCGGGCTGCCGGCGACGCTGCGATGCAGCCACTCGGCCCAGGCCTGCGCCTCCGCCGTGAACCCGGCGCCCATGAAGGCGAACAGCGTGATGACCGCGTCGCGGAGCCAGCAGAACCGGTAGTCCCAGTTGCGGGTCCCACCAGGCTGTTCGGGCAGGGACGTGGTCGCGGCGGCCACGATCCCACCCGTGGGGGCGTAGGTCAGGCCCTTGAGGGTGATGAGCGAACGCTTCACCGCGGCCTCTGCCGGGCCCTCGTACTTCAGCATGGCCGACCACTTCGACCAATACTGCTCGGTCGCATACAGTGCGTCCTCGGCATCCGGGCTCATCGGCAGCTTCAGGTGGGACGGGCCATGGGTCAGAACGAAGTCGACGCGCTCCCCTTCGGCCACGGTGAACTCGCCGATCGTCTTCATGTCTTCGCCGCGCAGGCCGATGCCGGTCCGCAGCACGATCATCTCGGGGCCGGCGATCGCGACGATGCCGTTCCCGCCCCGCCGCTGCGTGACCCACGGGATCGCCTGGCCGTAGTCGAAGCGGAGCACGATCTCCATCCGCATCGCGACGCGGCCCCGGCGGCACTCCACGATGCGCACGATGCTGCTGTTGCCGAGTTCCGGGACCATGAAGTCGATCAGCGCGACCTCGCCCTCGTCGGTCGTGAACACCGTTTCAAGAATGAGGCTCCCGTCGCGGTAGCGCCGGGTGGCCGGCGCACTGGCCCCGGCGGGCGCGATCAGGAAGCGGCCATGCTCGGGCGTGCCGAGCAGGGCGGTGAAGCACGCCGGGCTGTCGAACCGAGGCAGGCAGAGCCAGTCGATGCTGCCGGCCCGGCTGACGAGGGCCGCGGTCGCGCAGTCGCCGATGAGCGCGTAATCCTCGATCCGCATGGAGTCGGTGACGTCCTCGGCCGGCGGGACGGTCGGTGGAGATTGGCGGATCGCGTCGGTCATCGGTCTACCGTATCTGCGTGGGGGAGCGCTGTCATGGTGCAGGACAGACCAGGACGCGGCTGCACTGCACGCCAAACGGTTGACTTTTGGCGTTCGTTTCCCGATATGGCGGCTCGTGCACGTCCCGGAGTGCTGCGACATCGTGCGCGGCCACTGCAGGCTTGGAACGCCGGGCTGGGTCGAGGCGGTCCGTCGGTTTGATGGGCTGGTTCAGAGACTGGGACGGCATTGCGAAAACCCACGCTGAAATGAGACCCTTCGTTTGATGGAAACCGACACCGCCACGGCGGACGACACGTTGCAGCCCACCGGCCTCGTGGACCAGGCAGCAGCCGATGACGCCAAGGCCGCGGTCGCCGAACATGCGGCGCAGCTCGAGGCCGACGCCGAGACGGCGCCAAGCGACAGCCCCGTCCCGACCGGAGAGCCCGAGCTGGATGCCGAGCCGTTCGTGCCCGAGGAGACCAACGGCTTCGCCGACCTCGGATTGTCGGTGGAAATCCAGCAGGCATTGCTGGAGAAGGGCTATCGTCAGCCCACTCCGATCCAGGCCCAGGCGATCCCGACGGTGCTGATGGGCCGCGACGTGCTGGGCTGCGCCCAGACCGGCACGGGCAAGACGGCAAGCTTCGTCCTGCCGATGCTCGACATACTGTCCGGCAGCCGGGCGCGGGCGCGCATGCCGCGCAGTCTCATCCTCGAGCCGACCCGCGAACTCGCGCTGCAGGTGGCCGAGAACTTCGTCCAGTACGGCAAGCACCTGAAGCTGACGCACGCGCTCCTGATCGGCGGCGAGAGCCTGAACGACCAGAAGGACGTTCTGATGAAGGGCGTCGACGTGCTGATCGCGACGCCGGGCCGGCTGATGGACCTGTTCGAGCGCGGCGGGCTGCTGCTGACGGACACGGCACTGCTGGTGATCGACGAGGCGGATCGCATGCTCGACATGGGATTCATCCCCGACGTGGAGAAGATCGTCGGCTTCCTGCCGAAGACCCGGCAGACGTTGTTCTTCAGCGCGACCATGGCCCCCGAGATCCGCCGTCTCGCGGACGCCTTCCTGTCGAACCCGAAGGAGATCACGGTCAGCCGCCCGGCCAGCGTCGCGACGACGATCGTCGCCGGCTTGACGGTCGTGGACGACCTCGACAAACGCGAGGCGCTGCGGCGCCTTCTCAAAGAGCAGACGGTGCAGAACGCGCTGATCTTCTGCAACCGCAAGCGCGACGTGGACATACTCTACAAGTCCTTGAAGCGGCACGGGCTCAGCGTCGGGCAGCTGCATGGGGACATGAGCCAGCCGGAGCGCTTCGCGACCTTGGCGCGGTTCAAGGCGAACGAGGTGCAGCTGCTCGTGTGCAGCGACGTGGCCGCGCGCGGGATCGACATCGGCGGGCTGAGCCACGTGTTCAACTTCGACGTGCCGATCCATGCCGAGGACTACGTCCACCGGATCGGGCGGACGGGGCGCGCGGGGATGATCGGCCATGCCTACACGCTCGCCACGCCGGACGACGCCGGCTTCGTCCACGCGATCGAGAAGCTGGTCGGCGCCGAGATCCCCCGCTTCGCCGTCGAGGGAATGGATATCCTGCCGTTCAACGAGGATGACGGGAAGCGCCGCGGCCGCGGCCGGTCGAAGACCGCCGTCAAGGCGCCGACGGAGCGGACGAAGGTCCCCGTGCGTGAAGCCACCAAGGAAGGCGACGCGCCGCTGCGAAAGCCGCGCCGCAGCCGGGCCAAGCCCGCGTCCGAGCCGGTGCCGTTGGATGCGCCACAGCCGATCGATGAGGCGCCGCGGCGGGAACCGGCACGCCCACGCGGGGCAGCCCCTGATCGCGCACCCCGGCGGCGCGACGAGGCCGAACGCTCCCCGCGCCAGGAGGCCCGGCCCCGCCAAGAGGATCGGCCTCGCCAGGAGGATCGAACCCGTCAGGAGGATCGGACCCGTCAGGACGACCGTGTCCGTCCGCGCGACGAGCCGCGCCGGCACTATCGCCGCGACGACGATCTCGGCCCCGCCGTCATGGGCTTCGGCGACGACGTACCGGCTTTCATGATGCTACGCTCGCGCCCGGCCCGGGCGACCGCCTCCGTCACGGACGCTGAATGACCGAAGGGAGCACTGCATGAACGTCGTCACTTCGAACGTTGCCCCGGTTCAGGCACCGGAGTCCGTCGCCGAGAGCCGCCCCCCCGCCCGCGCACGCAAGATGTCGGCCTTCAAGTGGGACGACGCATTGCTGCTGGACGGTCAGCTTGACGAAGACGAGCGGGCCATGCGCGACGCCGCCCATGACTACTGCCAGGAGAAGCTGTTCCCCCGCGTGCTGATGGCCAACCGCCACGAGACGTTCGACCGCGAGATCATGAACGAAATGGGGGAG
This sequence comes from Acetobacteraceae bacterium, assembly GCA_965213855.1. Classification (GTDB taxonomy): domain Bacteria; phylum Pseudomonadota; class Alphaproteobacteria; order Acetobacterales; family Acetobacteraceae; genus JBBROS01. The sequence goes on from CBDCAA010000008.1 coordinate 1,223,235, forward strand.
ATGGGCTTCCTCGGCGCGACGCTCGACAGCCATGGCTGCGCCGGCGTCGGCTACGTCGCCTATGGATTGATCGCGCGCGAGGTGGAGCGGGTCGACAGCGGGTATCGCAGCGCCTTCAGCGTGCAATCCTCGCTGGTGATGTATCCGATCTGGGCGTTCGGGTCGGACGCGGTGAAGGACCGCTTCCTGCCGAAGCTCCGTACCGGCGAGTTCGTCGGTTGCTTCGGCCTGACCGAGCCCGACGCCGGGTCGGACCCGGCCAGCATGCGCACCCGCGCGAAGGCGGTCGATGGCGGCTTCCTGGTCAGCGGATCGAAGACATGGATCACCAACTCGCCGCTGGCGGACGTGTTCGTGGTCTGGGCCAAGAACGACGCGGGCGACATCAAGGGCTACGTGCTCGAGCGCGGCATGAAGGGCCTCTCGGCACCGAAGATCGAGGGCAAGTTCAGCCTGCGCGCGTCGACGACCGGCATGATCATGATGCAGGACGTGTTCGTGCCCGCCGGCAACGAGCTGGATGTGAAGGGACTGCGCGGCCCGTTCTCGTGCCTCAACAACGCACGCTACGGCATCGCGTGGGGCTCGCTGGGTGCGGCCGAGTTCTGCTGGCACGCGGCGCGCGACTACACGATGCAGCGGATGATGTTCGGCCGGCCACTGGCGGCGACGCAGCTGGTCCAAAAGAAGCTCGCGGACATGCAGACGGAGATCACGCTGGGCCTCCAGGGCGCGCTCCGGCTGGGACGGCTGATGGACGAGGGCCACGCGGCGCCGGAGATGATCAGCTTGATGAAGCGCAATAACTGCGGCAAATCGCTCGACATCGCCCGGACCGCGCGAGACATGCATGGCGGCAACGGCATCGCCGACGAATACCACGTCATCCGCCACGTCATGAACCTCGAGGCGGTGAACACCTACGAGGGCACGCATGACGTGCATGCGCTGATCCTGGGCCGCGCCCAGACGGGTCTGTCTGCCTTCGGCGCCTGAGCCGGCGCCTCTCCGCCTTGGCCCCGTCGTCGTCGACCGGCTCGGCGCCGACGGCGACGGCATCGCCACGGCCCCGGACGGGGCGACGCTGTTCCTGTCTGCGACGCTGCCCGGTGAGCGGGTCCAGCCACATGACTTGACCCGACGCGGCCAGGGCTGGGCCGCCGGATCGACCGTGCTGGATGCGTCCCCAGACCGGGTTGCACCTCCCTGCCCCCATTTCGGACCGTGCGGCGGCTGCGCCATCCAGCATTGGGCCGATGGCGCCTACGCCGAATGGAAGCGCGGTCTGCTGGTCGATGTCGTGCGCCGCCTGGGCTTCACGGGCGAGGTCGCCCGGCTGGTCCGCACGCCGCCGGGCGCGCGGCGGCGCATGGATCTGGCGATCCGTCGCGAGCGGTCCGGTGCCGTCCTGATCGGGCTGCACGCCCGCCGCTCGGCCGGGATCGTCGACATGCACGCCTGCCCCGTGCTGCACCCCGCGCTGTTTGCACTGGTGCAGGCGCTTCGGCCGGTCCTGCGCAGCCTCGACGGCCTGCGGCGGGATGGGTCGGCGCTCGTCAACCTGCTCGACAGCGGACCCGACCTGCTGCTGCGGACGGATGCGGCGCTTTCGTCGCGGGACCGGCAGCGGCTGGCCGCGGTTGCGGAGGCGGCGGGTGTGGCGCGGATCGCCTGGGCGTTCGGCGCAAGGGGGATGGACGAACCGGCCTGCGTGCTCCGCCCCCCGACGACGTCGTTCTCCGGCCACGTGACGACCATGCCCGCCGGCGCGTTCCTGCAAGCGTCGCTCGAGGGCGAGGCCGCGATCCAGCAAGCGGTCGCGGCGGCGCTGCCGGCAATGCGCCCGAAGGACCGCATTGTCGAACTGTTCGCCGGAGTCGGCACGCTGAGCCACACGCTGGCGGCGCGGGGGCAAGTGCAGGCTTTCGAAGGCGACGCGGCGGCCGTCGCGGCATTGCGAGGCGCCGGAAACCCTCGTGTGACGGCGACGCTGCGGGACCTCGCGCGGCAGCCGCTGCAGCCGGCCGAACTGAAGGGCGCTGCCGCCGTCGTGCTGGACCCGCCATTCGGCGGCGCCATGGCGCAGATGCCGGCCATCGCCGCATGCAGCGCCCCGGTCGTGTTCGTGTCCTGCAACCCAGCCACCCTGCTACGCGACGGCCGGGTGCTCGTGGCGGCCGGCTACCGCATCAACGATGCTGTCGCGATCGATCAATTCCTCTGGTCGGCCCGCGTCGAGGGCGTCGTCAGCTTTCGCCGCCCTTAGGCTACGCTGCCACTCCCGGCGCCTGGTGGCCTGCTCACTTCACCATCGGACAGCCGCCATCGGCCAAGGGGCGGAATGCCTGGTCGGCCGGAATGGTGTCGACCAGCGAATACAGGTCCCATCGCGACTTGCTCTCCGCCGGCGTCTTGACCCGAAAGACGTACATCGGATGGATGGCGCGGCCGTCGGCGCGGATCGTGACCGGGCCGAACAGCGCGTCGTGGATCGGGGCCGCCTTCATCGCCGCGACGACCTTCTCGCCCTCAATGCTGTCGGCGGCTTTGACGGCGCGCAGATAGGCCAGGACCGAGGAATAGACGCCGGCCTGGTTTTCCGTCGGCACCCGGCCGGGCATGCGCTCGGCGAACCGCTTGGTGAAGGCGCGCGTGTCGTCGTTCAGGTCCCAGTAGAACGCCTCGGTCAAGGTCAGGCCCTGTGCCGCCTGCGGACCGAGCGCCTCGACGTCGGTGATCTGCGTGAACAGGCCCGCCAGCGTGGCGCTCTGGTTCACTCCGAACTCCGACGCCTGCTTGATGGCATTGACGAAATCGGTCCCGGTACTGGCGAACGCGATCACCTTTGCGCCGGACGATTGCGCCTGCAGCAAGTAGGAGGAGAAGTCGGTCGTGCCCAGCGGATGCTTGACCGACCCGGCGACGGCGCCGCCGAGCTGCTTCAGCGCCGCCGTGGTGTCCCGCTCCAGCGCGGCGCCGAGCGCGTAGTCGAATCCCACGAAGTAGAACGGCCCGAGCTTCACCAGCGCTCGCGCGGCCGAGTTGCCGAACGCCCAGGTATCGAACGTCCATTGGATCGTGTCGGGCGAGCACGCCTTCCCGGTCAGGTCCGACGTGCCGACGCTGCTGCCGATGAACGTACGGTGGCGCTCCCGCAGCACGTCGTTGATGGCGAGCGCCACGGCGGAGTTCACCGCATCCGCAACCGCGACGACATTGTCTCGGTCGAGCCACTGGCGCACGATCCCGCTGCCCACGTCGGGCTTGTTCTGATGGTCGCCATAGACGATCTCGACCGTGACGCCAGGGGCCTCGCGCTTGAAATCCTCCGCGGCGAGCTGGGCAGCAACCACGCTGCCACGTCCGGACTGGTCCGCGAAGGGCCCGGACTGATCGTTCAGGATGCCGATCTTGAGCGTTCCGGGCACCTGCGCCAGGCCAAGCCCAGGACTCGCGACCGCGATCGCAAGACTGGCCGCGAGGGTTGTTAGGCGCATCCGGCATCCTCCTCGACACCGCGCCGTCATGGCGTGGGTTCCGGGCTTTATACGAGGAGGTGGCGCGGAATGGATAGGCCGAGCCGGGTCGGCACATCCCAGATCTCGTCGAGGCGGCGGACCGGATTGAACCCTGCCTGCAGATAGCCAGGCAGCGCCCGCTTGTGGTCGGCCGTGCAGGTGTTGACCGTGACGGCGCGCGCGGCGGGAATGGCGGACCAGGCGTCCCGCACGGCGGCGGCGAGGAAGGGGCGCCCGAGCCCCTGCCCGACGGCGTGTGGCAGCAGCCCGAAATAGCTGAGGTTCACGACCGGCCGCCCACGCCGGTCCAGCTCGAAGAACCCGGCCGGCTCGCCGGACCGGTAGAGCACGTGTATGGACACGCCCGGGTCGCGCAGGATCGCGCCGAGTGCCGCGTCGGACAGCGTCCGGCGCAGCCACCAGCAATACGCGCTGCCGACCGTCTCATACAGAAAGCGATAGAACGGCACGCTGCATTGATCGAGGCGCACCAGCGCCGTGTCGTCGGGCAGCGGCGGACCGGTCTCCGTCTTCGGGCGGGCGTCCATGCGGAGGAAGGTGACGGTCACCGCCACCCGGACCGCCGGCTGCACGGCGCTAATCGTCCAGAAAGCTGCGCAGCTTGCGGCTGCGGCTCGGATGCTTGAGCTTCCGCAAGGCCTTCGCCTCGATCTGGCGGATGCGCTCGCGGGTCACGTTGAACTGCTGCCCGACCTCTTCGAGCGTGTGATCGGTATTCATCCCGATGCCAAAGCGCATCCGCAGCACGCGTTCCTCGCGCGGCGTGAGGCTACTCAGGACGCGCGTCGTCGCCTCGCGCAGGTTCGCCTGGATGGCGGCATCGAGCGGGATGATGGCCGCCTTGTCCTCGATGAAGTCGCCGAGATGGCTGTCTTCCTCGTCGCCGATCGGCGTCTCCAGGCTGATCGGCTCCTTGGCGATCTTGAGCACCTTCCGCACCTTCTCGAGCGGCATGCCGAGCTTCTCGGCCAACTCCTCGGGGGCAGGCTCGCGTCCGATCTCGTGCAGCATTTGCCGGCTGGTGCGGACCAGCTTGTTGATCGTCTCGATCATGTGCACCGGGATGCGGATCGTCCGCGCCTGGTCGGCGATGCTGCGCGTGATCGCCTGCCGGATCCACCACGTCGCGTAGGTGCTGAACTTGTAGCCGCGCCGGTACTCGAATTTATCGACGGCCTTCATCAGGCCGATGTTCCCCTCCTGGATCAGATCGAGGAATTGCAGGCCACGGTTGGTGTATTTCTTGGCAATCGAGATCACCAGGCGCAGGTTGGCCTCGATCATCTCTTTCTTTGCGCGGGCGCTGTCGCGCTCGCCGCGGCTGACCGTCTGGTACACCCGGCGGAACTCGCCGATTGGCAAGCCACCTTCCTGCGCCAGCTCGGCGATCTTGGTCCGCACCTCGCCCACCGGGTCGGCATGCTTGGCGACGAACGCCTTCCACGCCTTGCCCGGCAGCGTGCCGACACGCTCCATCCAGTTAGGGTCGAGCTCGTGGCCGCGATACTCGCGCAAGAAGTCGTCGCGGCCGACTTTAGCACTCTCGGCCATGCGGAGCAGCTGGCCCTCCAGCTGGTTCAGGCGCTGGTTGATCTGCTTGAGCTGGATGACCAGCTCCTCGATCCGGTTGTTGTGCAGCCTGACCTGCTCGACCTTGCCGACCAGCTCCTCGCGCTGCTTCTCGTAGGTCTTCTCCGACCGGGTCGTGACGGCCTCACCGGACGTCATCGTGTCCAGGCGCCGGGTCTGGACCTTGCTGAGCTTCTTATAGAGCCCCTCGATCTCCTCGAATGTCGCGAGCACCTCCGGCTTGAGCTTTTCCTCGAGCGCGCTCAGCGACATGCCGGGGCCCTCGCCTTCGCCGTCCTCGTCGTCGTCCGGCACCTCGAACGCGGCCGGCGCTGGCGCCGTCTCACCCTCTGGCGTCTCCGCGGTTGCGGCCTCGGCGCTTTCTTTCGGGCCGCCCGACGTCGCCTCGAGGTCGACGATGTCGCGCAGCAACATGCGGCCGGCCTTCAGCGCGTCGTGCCACTGGATGATGGCGCGGAATGTCAGCGGGCTCTCGCACAGGCCGCCGATCATCATGTCGCGCCCGGCTTCGATCCGCTTGGCGATCGCGATCTCGCCTTCGCGCGACAGCAGCTCGACGCTGCCCATCTCGCGCAGATACATCCTGACCGGGTCGTCGGTTCGGCCGAGGTTGGTCTCGTCGACGTTGCCGGACGCCTTTTCCTCGGTCTCTTCCTCGTCCTCGGCCTTCTCCGGCTTGGCTGCGGCCTCACCGTCCTCCTGCTCCTCCGACTCGACGACCTGGATGCCCATCTCGCTGAGCATCGCCATGACGTCTTCGATCTGTTCGGAGCTGTTCTGATCGCTGGGCAGGACCGCGTTCAGCTCGTCGAACGTGATGTAGCCGCGTTCCTTCCCTTTCGCGATCAGGCGCTTGACTGCGACGGTGTTGACGTCGAGCAGGGTGGTGTCGCCGTCGGCATCCGGGGCGGCAGCTTCGGCGGTCACGGCTTGCTTCGTGGCCATGGGTAAGAAAACTCCGAAAATCGGGCCGGTCCGGCGTCCCGGAGCAGCCCGCAAGTTATGCAAATCGCCTAATCGTCAGAATCGATGCCGACCAGGTCGAGCCTGGCACTCACGAGCCCGATCAGCCGGCGCTGGGCTGCCTCGGTCTGTTGGTCGCGGAACACTTGCTCGGCTTGCGCCACCTCCTCGTCCAGGCGCGAAAGACCGCGCATCAGCCCGAACAGGTGCCACCATTCCCCCTCCGCCTCCGCCGGCATCGCGTCCGGCCGGGCGCTGGGCGGCAGCGGCATGTCGGCAGACAGGACGAAGCCGACGTCTTCGGCCCGCCCAGATAGCGTGAGGTGGGCAAGCAACGCGGCCGAGTCAAGCGATTGCACGTCGTCGATGTGCAGGATCGCGTCGCGCAGCCGGGCCAGCGGCGTGGGCAGATCGAGACCGGACCAAGCCTCGTCCACATCATGGACCAGGCCGGGATGGCGCAGCAGGATCGCCGTCAGACAGCGGGCGCGTTCAGCCTGGACCGACGCCGCAACCGGCGCGATCCGCACCGGCCGCGACAGGCGCGGCGGTTTGGCGCCAGCTATTCTGGTCACCCGGCTCTCAAAAAAGCGATTCCGTAGCGCGGTTCGATACTCCTGGGACAAACCCTTGTCCGCGATCCGAGCGGCGGCCGCATCCAGGCGGGCGCGGAATGCCGCGCGGGCCTCGGGCGTCGTGCCACCCCCTTCTCGAAGCAAGTCGAACAAGGCGTCGACGAGGGGGCGGGCGCTGTCGAGAACGGCCTGGAACGCATCCCGCGTGCCGTGGCGCACGAGATCGTCCGGATCTCGGCCGTGTGGGAGCGTCGCGAGCCGGAGCGAACGGTCTGGTGTCAGCAGCGGCAGGCAAAGCTCGGCGACCCGGGCCGCGGCCCGGGCACCTGCCGCGTCCCCATCGAAGCAGAGGATGGGCATGGGACTGAGCCGCCACAGCGCCGCGAGCTGGTCCTCGGTGACCGCAGTGCCGAGCGGAGCGACGGCGCCCGCGAACCCGGCCTGATGCAGCGCGATCACATCCATGTAGCCCTCGACCACAACGGCCGGGCCGTGGCGCACGCCCTCCCGCGCCAAGTCCAACGCGTAAAGCGTGTGTCGCTTTGAAAACAGCGGCGTCTCTGGACCATTGATGTATTTCGGCTTGGCGTCCCCTAGCGTGCGGCCCCCGAAGCTGACGGTGCGTCCCCGGCGATCGCGGATCGGGAACGTGACCCGGCCCCAATACAGCTCGCGCGCCGGCTGCCCGCCGTCAGCCGGGCGAAGCAGGCCGGCCTCCTCCAGCCGCGCCGGCTCGATCCCGTGGCGGCCGAGCGCGCTGACCAGGCTGCCACGCCCCTCGCCGCTCCAGCCAAGGCCGAAGCGGGCGATCGTGCCATCCGACAAGCCACGGGTCCGGAGATAGGCAAGGCCCGCCGCCCCGGCCGGGGCGTGCAGAAGGCGGACGAACTCCGCCTGCGCGGCTTCGAGCACCTCATGCAGGCCGACCCGCTCTTGGTCGATCTCGGCCGCGCGCAATGATGGCGCGGGCAGCTCCAACCCCGCTTCGGCAGCCAGGCTGCCGACAGCGTCGATGAAGCTCGCGCCCTGCGTTTGCATGACGAAGCTGATCGCGTCGCCGTGGGCGCCGCAGCCGAAGCAGTGGAACCCGTCCTCGTAGACGTAGAAGCTCGGCGACTTCTCGTTGTGGAACGGGCAGCACCCCGTCCAGTTCTTTCCCGATCTCTTCAGCTGCACCCGGCGCGACACGACGGTGTGAACGGGTGTGCGCGCGCGCAACTCGTCGAGAAAGGCCGACGGCAGCGCCATCAGGGTGCCAGGCGGGTCCGGACCAGGGGACCGGCGCGGCCCAGATCCAAGCGCGTGCCGTGGGCCGCCTTCAGCGCGGCCATCACCTTGCCCATGTCCTTCGGGCCTGCAGCACCGCTCGAGGCGATCGCGGCATCGACCGCGGCTTCCAGGGCGCCCTCATCCATGGCCTGCGGCAGGAACGACTCGATGACCGCGATCTCTGCCATCTCCTTGGCCGCAAGCTCGGGGCGGTTCCCTTGCTCGTAGAGCGTGACGGACTCGCGGCGAGATTTCACCATGCCGCGCAACAGCGGGGCGATGTCGTCGTCCGGGAGCACTGCGATGCCTTTCGGTCGCCCCGCGATGTCGGCGTCCTTGAGCTTTGCAAGGATCATCCGAAGCGTCGACGTGCGTGCGGCATCGTGGGCACGCATCGCCTCCTTCAACGAGGCACTGAACTGATCGCGCAAAGACATCGGACCCGACCCCCGGTAACTTTCTTCCCTCGACCCCAATGCACGACTTGCGATGGGAACTCTCATCCCATATGGTTCGTGCATGTTGAATATCGACGAGATCATCGAGAGAATGGGAGGCGCCGAGGCTGCCTCCAAACGCGCCGGCGTCGGCCTCGAGGCAATCCGCAAGTGGCGACAAGCACGCGCGATCCCCCCGAAGCATTGGTCCACCATCATGGCCGCGACCGGCCTCCCGGTCGAGGCGCTATCGGACGCCCCTGCCCCGGACGCGCCCGTGCCCCACGGAGCCAGCGCCGTTCTCGTGTTCGCGGACGGGAGCGCGTTCTGGGGGATCGGCTTCGGCGCCCACACGTCGGGTCGGGTTGGTGAGGTCTGCTTCAACACCGGCATGACGGGTTATCAGGAAACGATTACCGACCCGTCCTACGCCGGGCAGCATATCGTCTTCACCTTTCCGCATATCGGCAATGTCGGGGTGAACGTCGACGACCTAGAGGCGACAAACATCGCGGCGCTCGGTGTGATCGTGAAGCAGGACATCTCCGAGCCCGCCAACTGGCGCAGCACGCAGGCGCTCGACGCCTGGCTGCGGGCGAAGGATGTGCCGGGCATCGCCGGGATCGATACCAGGGCAATGACCATGCGGGTGCGTGATGGCGGCCCACCCACGGGGGTGCTTGCCTATCCGGCCGACGGTCGGTTCGATCTGCCCGCCCTGGCGACGCAGGCGAAGGCCTGGCCTGGGCTCGAAGGCATGGACCTTGCCAAGCAGGTCAGTTGCACCCAGACCTACACCTGGGCCGAGGGCGTCTGGTCCTGGCCCGGCACGCACGCTGCCGCCGAGCCGCGCCACCACGTGGTTGCCGTCGATTACGGGGCCAAGCGCAACATCCTCCGTAGCCTCGTCAGCGCCGGCTGCCGGGTGACGGTGGTGCCGGCCACCGCGACGGCCGAGGACATCCTGCGCCACGCGCCAGATGGCGTGTTCCTGTCCAACGGCCCCGGCGACCCGGCGGCAACGGCCGAGTACGCGGTTCCGGCAATCCAGGGCGTGATGGACGCCGAAGTGCCGATCTTTGGCATTTGCCTCGGCCACCAGCTGCTGGCACTCGCCCTCGGCGCCAAGACCTACAAGCTCGACCGCGGCCACCGCGGCGCCAACCAGCCGGTGAAGGACCTGGCGACCGGCAAGGTCGAGATCACCAGCCAGAACCACGGCTTCGCCGTCGACGACCAGTCATTGCCACCGGGGGTGCGCATCACGCATGTGAGTTTGTTCGACGGCAGCAACGAGGGAATCGCCTGCGATGAACGCCGCGCGTTCAGCGTGCAATACCACCCGGAAGCGAGCCCGGGGCCGAGCGACAGCGGACACTTGTTCCGCCGGTTCGTGGCAGCGATGGACCAGTGACGATGAGTGTTATCAGCTTTGCCTAAACCGATATCACTCGATCGCTCGCGTGCACGGCCTCCAGGTCGTGAGCCGCGACAGCGGCCCATTCCTTGCGGGTGGTGTTGCCGTCATCAACCCGTGGGTTGAAGCCCTGGTAATGCTTAGAGGCCGAACTGACACGTTGCGTGCATCTATACTGCACGATTGCGTAGCGAGACCATCGTCCGTTTCGCCTCCCGACCGAAGCATCCGAGAGTAACACCATGCCCCGCCGCACCGACATCCACTCGATCCTTATCATCGGCGCCGGCCCGATCGTCATCGGCCAGGCCTGCGAATTCGACTACTCCGGCGCCCAGGCCTGCAAGGCGCTGAAGGCCGAGGGCTACCGGGTCATCCTGGTGAACTCGAATCCGGCCACCATCATGACCGACCCCGGCCTGGCCGACGCGACCTACGTCGAGCCGATCACCCCCGAGATGGTCGAGAAGATCATCGCCCGCGAAAAGCCCGACGCGCTGCTGCCCACCATGGGCGGCCAGACCGCGCTGAACGTCGCCATGAAGCTCGACGCTTCGGGCGCACTCGCCCGCCACGGCGTGGAGCTGATCGGCGCCAAGGCCGACGTGATCGACCGCGCCGAAGACCGGCTCAAGTTCCGCGACGCCATGGCCGAGATCGGCATCGAAAGCCCCCGCTCCGGCATCGCCCACACGATGGAGGAGGCGCGCGCCGTGATGGCCGACGTCGGCCTGCCGACCGTCATCCGCCCGAGCTTCACCATGGGCGGCACCGGCGGCGGCATCGCCTACAACCGCCAGGAGTTCGAGCAGATCGTCGCCAGCGGCCTCGACGCCAGCCCGACGACCGAGGTCCTGATCGAGGAGAGCGTGCTCGGCTGGAAAGAGTACGAGATGGAAGTCGTGCGCGACCGCAACGACAACTGCATCATCGTCTGCGCGATCGAGAACGTCGATCCGATGGGCGTGCACACCGGCGACAGCGTGACGGTGGCGCCCGCGCTGACGCTGACGGACAAGGAATACCAGATCATGCGGGACGCGAGCATCGCGTGCCTGCGCCGCATCGGGGTCGAGACCGGCGGATCGAACGTGCAGTTCGCCGTCAACCCAGCCGACGGCCGCCTGGTCGTGATCGAGATGAACCCCCGCGTCAGCCGCAGCAGCGCACTGGCGAGCAAGGCGACTGGCTTCCCCATTGCCAAGATCGCGGCAAAGCTCGCCGTCGGCTACACGCTCGACGAACTGGCCAATGACATAACCCGGAGCACCCCGGCCAGCTTCGAACCGACGATCGACTACGTCGTCGTGAAGATCCCCCGCTTTACCTTCGAGAAATTCCCCGGCACCCCGGCCCTGCTCAGCACCAGCATGAAGTCGGTCGGCGAAGCCATGTCCATCGGCCGCAGCTTTGCCGAGGCGCTGCAGAAGGGCCTCCGCAGCATGGAGACCGGGCTGCACGGCCTCGATCCGGTCGAGGCGCCGGGCGATGGCGGTCATGACGCGTTCCGCGCCGCCCTGTCCGCACCCCGGCCGGACCGGCTGCTGATGGCCGCCCAGGCGCTGCGGGCCGGGCTCTCGGTCGAGGAGATCCATGACGCCTGCAAGTTCGAGCCCTGGTTCCTGCGCGAGCTGGCGCGGATCGTGGACGCCGAGCGGCAGGTCGCCGCCAGCGGCTTGCCCGGCGATCCGACGGCAATGCGCCGGCTGAAAGCGCTCGGCTTCTCCGACCACCGCCTGGCGGAGCTCGCCGGAAGGAGGGAGGGCGACGTCGCCGCACTCCGCAGCCGGCTCGGCGTGCTGCCTGTCTACAAGCGCATCGACACCTGCGCGGCGGAGTTCAAGTCGGCGACCCCCTACATGTATTCGACCTACGAGGGCGGGTTCGGCACGCCGGCCTGCGAGAGCGAGCCGACGGACCAGCAGAAGATCGTCATTCTAGGCGGCGGGCCCAACCGGATCGGGCAAGGCATCGAGTTCGACTACTGCTGCGTCCATGCCGCATACGCGCTCCGGGATGCCGGGTTCGAGACCATCATGGTCAACTGCAACCCCGAAACGGTCAGCACCGATTACGACACGTCCGACCGGTTGTATTTCGAGCCGCTGACGGCCGAAGACGTGATCGCGCTCATCCGCAAGGAGCAGTCCAACGGCACCGTGCTGGGCTGCATCGTCCAGTATGGCGGGCAGACGCCCTTGAAGCTCAGCCAGGCGCTGGCCGCAGCGAACATCCCGATCCTTGGCACCTCGGCCGACGCGATCGACGCTGCCGAGGACCGCGAACGCTTCCAGGCGCTGCTACAGAAGCTCGGCTTGCGGCAGCCGGAGAACGGCATCGCGCGCAGCATGGCCGAGGCCGAAGCCGTGGCCGAGCGGGTCGGCTTTCCGGTGGTGATGCGCCCGAGTTACGTGCTGGGCGGCCGGGCGATGGAGATCGTGCACGACCAGAACGGCCTCAAGCGCTACATGCGGCTGCAGGCCGAAGCGCTCGCGGCCGGCCCGATCCTGATCGACCGCTACCTCAACGACGCGATCGAAGTCGACGTCGACTGCATCTGCGACGGCCACGACGTCTATGTCGCGGGGGTCATGGAGCACATCGAGGAGGCCGGCATCCACTCGGGCGACAGCGCCTGCTCCCTGCCGCCCTATTCGCTCAGCCCGTCTATCGTGACGGAGCTGAAGGCGCAGACGGAGGAGATGGCGCGCGCCCTGGGCGTCATCGGGCTGATGAACGTGCAGTTCGCCATCAAGGACGACCTCGTGTTCGTGCTGGAGGTGAACCCGCGGGCGAGCCGCACCGTCCCCTTCGTCGCCAAGGCCACCGGGGTCCCGATCGCGAAGATCGGCGCGCGCGTGATGGCCGGCGCCAAGCTGGCCGAGTTCCGGCTCGATGACGACGCGATCGCGCCCCACGTGGCCGTGAAGGAGGCGGTGTTCCCCTTCGCCCGCTTCACCGGCGTCGACACCATCTTGGGACCGGAGATGAAGTCGACCGGCGAGGTCATGGGCCTCGATGCGAGCTTCGAGCGCGCCTTCCTGAAGGCCCAACTCGGCGCCGGCGTCCGGCTGCCTGAGAAGGGGACGGTGTTCCTCAGTGTGCGCGACGGCGACAAGGGCGGCCTCGTGCCGATGGCCCGGCGGCTGCACGACATGGGATTCGGCATCATGGCGACGCGCGGCACCGCCGGCCGGATCCGTGACGCGGGGCTCCCGGTGCGGGTCGTGAACAAGGTACTCGAGGGCCGGCCGCATTGCGTCGACAGCATTCAGTCCGGCGAGGTGCAGTTGGTGATCAACACGGCCGGCGCCGCCCAGTCCGTGTCCGACAGCTTCGACATCCGTCGCTCGGCGCTGACGCATGGGGTGCCGCACTACACCACGATCGCGGGCGCACGGGCCGCCGTGCACGCGATTGCGGCGCTGAAGGCCGGGACGCTTGAAGTTGCGCCGCTCCAGTCGTATTTTCGCGGATCGTTCTGACAAGCCGCGGCGCCCGGGCCTGTTCCGGGTGCCGCGGCCGTGTCTCTACCCCACTCTCGAGGACGCCCCGCGTTGCAGAAGTTCCCCATGACAGCGCCCGGCCTGCAGCGCCTGGAAGACGAGCTGCGCCATCTGAAAGCCGTCGAACGGCCGGCCATCATCCGTGCCATCGCCGAGGCCCGCAGCCACGGGGACTTGAGCGAGAACGCCGAATACCATGCCGCGCGCGAACGCCAGTCCTTCATCGAAGGCCGGGTGATCGAGCTGGAGGAGATCGTCTCCGCGGCCGAGGTGATCGACCCGGCGACCCTGTCGGGCGACCGCGTGCTGTTCGGTGCGCATGTGAAGGTCGTCGACGAGGAGAGCGAGAAGGAAGCCGAGTATCAGATCGTCGGCGTGCACGAGGCTGACATCAAGGCCGCACGGCTCAGCATCTCCTCCCCGCTGTCGAAGGCCCTGATCGGCAAGAAGGTCGGCGACACGGTCAGCGTCCCGGCCCCGGGCGGCGACCGCAGCTACGAGATCCTCCAGATCAAGTTTGGCTGACCGCCCCCTCCTCCGCCAAGGGGGAGGGCCGGGGAGAGGGCGCGCAGGCCAAAGGACGGACATGCTCACCTTCGCCGACATCCAGGCCGCCGCCGCCCGCATCGCCGGCCGGGTCCTCCACACCCCATCCATCGCCTCCCACGCCGTCAGCCAGGCCACCGGCGCCCACGTCACCCTCAAGCTCGAGAACCTCCAGGCCATCGGCTCGTTCAAGGAGCGCGGCGCCGCCAACCGGCTTGCTCTGCTCACGCCCGGGGAGCGGCGCGCCGGCGTGGTCGCGATGTCGGCCGGAAATCACGCGCAGGCCGTGGCCCGGCACGCCCACCTGCTCGGGATCGAGGCACTCATCGTCATGCCGCGCTTCACGCCGTCGACGAAGGTGATCCGCACCCGCGGCTGGGGCGCCACCGTGGTGCTCCACGGCGACACGCTGGCCGAGGCCGGCGCCCACGCTCATTTGCTGGAGGCCGAGCGCGGCCTGGTCTTCGTCTCGCCCTATGACGATTGGGGCGTCATGGCCGGCCAGGGCACGCTGGCGCTGGAGTTGCTGACGGACGCGCCGGACCTCGACGTGCTGCTGGTCCCGGTCGGCGGCGGCGGCATGATCGCCGGCTGCGCCGTCGCCGCGAAGGCCCTCAAGCCCGGCCTCGAGGTGATCGGCGTCGAGGTCGCGGCCTACGCGTCCCTGCATCAGACGCTCGCGGGGCGCTCGGTGGAGACGGGCGGGTCCACGATCGCGGAAGGCATCGCCGTCCACCATATCGGCACGCGCTGCCTCGAAGTGATCCGCGGCACCGTCGACGAGGTGCTGGTCGTCCCGGAACGCGTCGTGGAGGACGCGATCGCCTTGCTCGCCGAGGGCGCCAAGCAGGTGGCGGAAGGCGCGGGCGCCATCGGCGTCGGCGCCCTGCTCGCGTACCGGGAACGGTTCGCGGGCAAGCGCGTCGGCACGCCCATCTGCGGCGGCAACATCGACGGCCGCATCCTTGCCAACGTCCTCCTCCGCGGCCTGCTGCGCGACGGCCGGCTGTTGCGCCTGGTGCTGGACATCCCGGACCGCCCGGGCGTGCTGGCCGACATCGCCGGCCTCATCGGCACGGAGGGCGGCAACATCATCGAGGTCGCCCACCGCCGCCTCTTCGACGCGCCGAGCGTGCAGGCGGCGGAGCTGGAAGTCATGATCGAGGCCCGCGACCCCGTCCACGGCCAGGCGATCGTCGTCGCGCTGGAGGAGCGCTACGTCGTCCGCCGGATGTGACCGGCGCCGATCGACCGGTCCCTAACCGTAGAAATCGTCGACGCTGACCTCGAAGCCAGGCGGATCCAGCCGGATCGTGCCGGACCCGAGGACCATCGTGTCGATCGCGCCTTCGTCTTCAGCGCGCCGGTGACGGATCACGACGCGCTTCACCGCATCGACGATCAGGTAGTGCAGCACCGACGGGACCAGGAAATACCCGGCCAGCTTGGCCCCGGGGTCGCTGCCTCGCGTCGATGGGGACAGCACCTCGACCACCACGACCGGGTTCGGCGCGGCGATCGCGTCGTCCACCATCCGCTCCCCGCAATTGACGAGGGCATCCGGCTCGTAGTCGCTGTCGCCCACCTCGATCGCCACGCCGTCACCAATCGCCTCACATGGCAAGCCCGCGGCCCGTATGGCATCACGCAGCGCCAGCCAGACCGCCGATTTGACCCGGACATGCGAAACCCGCTCCGGCGCCATCGCGACGATGCGCCCGTCGATACGCTCGAACCGGCCTCGCGGCTGCTCGGCTGCCCAACGACGATAGTCCTCGCGGCTGATCCAGACATCAGGCAGCGCATCCATGCCGTGACCCCTTCATCGGAAAGCCCATCACACACCCCGGCTCACGCCCGCACCAACGTCCCGACCCCCCCATCCCGGAACAGCTCCAGCAGGCAGGCGTGCGGCATCCGGCCGTCCAGGATGACCGCCCCCTTCACCCCGGCCCGCACCGCCTCGACGCAGTTCTCCACCTTCGGGATCATCCCGCCCGAGATCATCCCGTTGGCCACCCCGGCCTCCACGTCGGCGATGCTCAGCTCCGGGATCAGCCGCTTGTCCCGGTCCAGCACCCCCGCCACATCCGTCAGCATCAGCAGCCGCCGCGCGCCCAGCGCCCCGGCCACCGCGCCCGCGACCGTGTCGGCGTTGATGTTGTAGGTCTGCCCGTCCTCCCCTACCCCCACCGGCGCGATCACCGGGATCAGCCCCGCGCCGGTCAGCGCATGGATCACCCGGACGTCCACATGTTCCGGCTCGCCCACGAAACCAAGATCCAGCGCCCGCTCGATATGGCTGTCCGGGTCCGCCACCGTCCGCCGCAGCTTCCGCGCCCGGATCAGCCCGCCATCCTTGCCGCAGATCCCCACCGCCAGCGCCCCGGCCTGATTGATCAGCCCGGCCACGTGCTTGTTCACGCTCCCGGCCAGGACCATCTCGACGACATCGACCGTCCGCTGGTCCGTCACCCGCAAGCCATCGACGAACGTCGACTCGATCGCCAGTTGCTTCAGCATCGCGTTGATCTGCGGGCCGCCGCCATGGACGACCACCGGGTTCACGCCGACCTGCTTCAACAGGGCGATGTCGCGTCCGAACTTGCGCGCCAACTCGTCGTCGCCCATCGCATGGCCGCCGTACTTGACCACGACCGTCACCCCGGCGTAGCGGCGCAGGAATGGCAGCGCCTGCACCAGGATGTCGGCCTGCTCCTCGGCGCTGCGGAGTTGCTCGGACGTCAGGGCCATGCGCTCGCCTTCGGTGTGGTGCGCCGGGTTAGCGGTGCGACCGCCAACCGGTCAAGTCGCGCGCCCGTCATCCGCTGACCCCTGGCAACGGTCGTCGTCGAGGCGGCGCCCGCGGTCGAGAACGCTCCACGTCGGCGCCACGAGCCAGGCCCTAGCCGGCCAGCCCCGCCATCATCGCCCGCACGGCTTCAATCCCCGCGCCCGTCTCCGCGCTCGTCGCCACCACCGCCGGGAACGCCGCAGCGTGCTTGCCCGCCAGCGCCTCCACCTCCGCCACCTTCCGCGCCAGCGCCCCGGGCTTCACGCCGTCCGCCTTCGTCAACACGAGCTGATACGTCACCGCCGCCTTGTCGAGCAGGTCCATCACGGCCGTGTCGGACGCCTTCAACTCGATCCGGGAGTCCAGCAGCAGGACCACGCGCTGCAAGGTCGGCCGGCCCCGCAAATAGTCGAACATCAGGCCCTGCCAATCCTCCTTGATCTCCTGCCCGGCCTGGGCATAGCCGTAGCCCGGCATGTCCACCAACGTGAGCCGACCGGCCAGGTCGAAGAAGTTGAGCTGCCGCGTCCGCCCCGGCGTGTTCGACGCCCGCGCCAGCGCGCGACGCCCCGTCAGCGCATTGATCAGGCTGCTCTTGCCCACGTTCGACCGGCCGGCGAACGCCACCTCCGGCAGCCCCGGCGGCGGCAGCTGATCGAGCCGCTGGGCGGCATAGAAGAAGTCGCACGCCCCCGCGAACAGCAGGCGCCCGGCCTCCAGCGCCTCCGCATCCGGTTCGGCTGCCGCGACCGCTACGTGCGGACCGGGACCCGCTTTTCCATTCGGCTGCGCCGCTGAATCATCCATTGCTGTGCAATCGTAAGGGTGTTGTTCCAGCTCCAGTAGATGACCAGCCCGGCCGGGAAGCTCGCCAGCATGAAGGTGAAGATGATCGGCATGAACTGGAACAGGCGGGCCTGCACCGGGTCCGGCGGCGGCGGGTTCAGCCGCTGCTGGAAGAACATGGTGCAGCCCATGATGAGCGGCCAGAAGCCGAGATGGAGCAAGTGGCTGTACTGCGCCGGGTCGAACGGGATCAGCCCGAACAGGTTGAACACGTTGGTCGGATCGATCGCCGAGAGGTCATGGATCCAGCCGAAGAATGGCGCATGCCGCATCTCGATCGTGACGAAGATCACCTTGTAGAGCGAGAAGAACACCGGGATCTGGATCACCATCGGCAGGCAGCCGCTCGCCGGGTTGACCCCGGACGTCTTGTAGATCTGCATCACCTCGGCCTGCATCTTCTGCGGCTCGTCCTTCAGCCGCGTGCGGACCTCCTGGATCTTCGGGTTCAGGTCCTTCATCCGGCTCATGGACTTGTAGGATTTGTTCGCCAGCGGAAAGAACAGCAGCTTGGCGAACACCGTGAAGATCATGATCGCGATGCCAAAATTGCCCGTCGCGCCATACAGCCAGTCCAGCGCCAGCGCGATCCACTTGGTGAACGGATAGAACCAGCCGAAATCGATCGCCTTGTCGAAGTGCGGGAGCCCCAGCGTGTCCTGGTAGCGGTCGAGCAGATGCATCTCCTTCGCGCCCGCGAACACCCGGCTCGTAAGCGTCGTGGTGGCGCCCGGGGCCGCCGTCATCGGCTCCGCGGGCTGCATATCCACCTGGTAGCGGTCGGCGCCGTTATCGGTGAAGTAGCGATACGCGGCGATGATCGGAACGGCCTGGTCCGGAACCAGCGCCGTCAGCCAATACTTGTCCGTGATCCCGGCCCATCCGCCGGTCGACGGCACCTCGAGCGCGGCATGGTCGGCCTTGGCCGCCCCGTCCTTCTTCAGGTCGGCGTAGCTCGGGTCCTTGAGGCGGTCGCCCAGGTAGCCGATCGGCCCCTCATGCAGGATGTAGTAGCCGGCGGTGGTGGGCGTGTACTCGCGGCGGATCCGGGCCCACGGATACAGCTTGACCTCGGCGCCAGTGCCGTTCCGGACCTGCTGCTCGGCCTTGAACATGAAGTTGTCGTCGATCGACAGCACGATCTGGAACACCAGGCCGGCGCCGTTGTCCCACGACAACGTCACCGGCGTTGCCGCCGTCAACTCGGCCGCAGAGGCGGTCCACAGCTCCTCCGGGCCAGGTACCTTCACGCCGGCCTCACCGGTCCAGCCGTACTGGACATAGTAGGGCTGCGGGTCGGCCCGCGGCTCCAGCACCCGGACCAGCGGACTCTCGGCCGCGACCTCCTCGCGGTAGTCGCGCAGCACGAGGTCGTCCAAGCGGGCGCCAGCCAGGTTGATGCTGCCCTCGACCCGCGGCGCCACGATCTTCAACCGCGGCGCGTCACGCTGGGCAGAGAGCGGAGGTGCGACGGCCACCGGCTCCGTCCCGGGCGCGGCCGGGTTCAGCGTGGGAGCAGGTACGGCCGTGCTGGGCGTGGTCTTGGTCGCTTCCTGCACCGGGCGCAGCGGCGCTTTCGGGCCGAGAAGCTGGAAGCTCAACAGGATCGCGACAGAGATCGCGATGGCGGCGAACAGGCGCTTTTGGTCCATTAGATCGGGTCCGTCAGAGGGGTCGCCGGGTGCAGGGCCCGGCAGGTGCAGCCGGGCACCGGGTCGAAGCCGCCAGCATGCCACGGCGTGCAGCGCAGCACCCGGGCCGCCGCAAGACCGGCCCCGCGTACCGGACCGTGCCGTCGCAGCGCCTCGACCGCGTAATGGCTGCAGCTCGGCTCATATCGGCAATGCGCGCCGATGAACGGGCGCAACGTCCACTGATACAGCCGAACAAGCAGAACGAGGCACTCCGCCGCAGCGTGCATCACAGCGCGCCCAGCTTGACGAGAGCCCGGCGGAAATCCTCGATCAGCAGCCGGAACTCTCGTCCGCGCGTGCTGTCCCGACCGATGAGCACCAGGTCGACACCCCGCACGTCCGTCGTCCGGAGCACCGCCCGCGCCGCCTCGCGCAGGCGCCGGCGCGTGCGGTTGCGGATCACGGCGTTGCCGACCTTCTTCGTCACGGTAAATCCAAGCCGGACGGGCCCGTCATCGGCTCGGGCGAGTGCCTGCAGCACCAGTCCGGACGACGGCGTCTTGCGGCCCTTGCTGGCGACGCGCAGGAACTCGGCCCGACGGGTCAGCCGGCCAGCTGGCTGGCCAGGCGCCGGGCGCTGGGCTGAAACGGGTTCGGTCATGGTGTAGGGCGCCTTCGACTGGGGGCGCCGCCGGCGGTTCAGGCCGACAGTTTGGCGCGGCCCTTGGCACGGCGGTTGGCGAGCACCTTGCGTCCGCCAACGGTGGCCATGCGGGCGCGGAAGCCATGCCGGCGCTTGCGGACGAGCTTGGAGGGTTGATAGGTGCGCTTCACGTCAGTCTCCGGTCAATGGGCGGCAGCCATGGCCGGTTCGGCCAGGGGGTGGCCCGTGGCGCGAAGAGCGCGCCGCCGGGCCGCAACGGTGGGGCGGCTTATAGGCGCCGCCGGGGTCTGCCGTCAACGCGGACCGTGCCAGCGTCGGTTCTGCGCATGCCGCCCGGCGCGGGAACCGGTCGATGGGCAAGGGGTTAGGATCGAACACCGGCGATAGATGCAGGAGCCACGCGTGCTTGTTGGGCCATTGCGGCTATCGGTCTTGGCAGGAGCGTCGGCGTTCGGCGCGATCGGGGCGTTACTCGCTCTGGTGGGCCTCGGCCTGCCGTTCGTCCTTGCCGCCCTGCTCGCCGCCACGGCGGCGGGCCTTGTCCAATTCGCGGCGCAGCGGCGCGTGCAGCTGCGCCCTGGCACCCCAGCGCCATCGCGCACCGAG
This sequence comes from Acetobacteraceae bacterium, assembly GCA_965213855.1. Classification (GTDB taxonomy): domain Bacteria; phylum Pseudomonadota; class Alphaproteobacteria; order Acetobacterales; family Acetobacteraceae; genus JBBROS01. The sequence goes on from CBDCAA010000008.1 coordinate 1,243,621, forward strand.
GACGAGCTGCGGATGCAACTCGGGGCCTACCGTTCCCACACGGCGGCCCTCCGCCACGATCTTCGCGGCGTCTTGTCTCCGGCGCTCATGGTATCAGACCGTCTGCTCAACCATGCCGACCCTGCAGTGCAGCGCGCCGGCACCGCCGTCGTCCGGTCCATCGAACGGGCCACGGACCTGTTGGCGAACAGCAAGGACCTGATGCAGCCGGGCACACCGGCGCAGGCTTCGGCGCCCATCGATCAGGCCGCCGACTCGGCGCGACGCGTGCAATAGGAACAGCCGCCTCGGGCTGCTACTCCTCGCGCTCCGCGAACTCGGTATCGCGGTGCACATGGGCCGACATCAACAGGCCGAAGCCGAACATCGCCGTCAGCATCGCCGAACCCCCGTGCGACACCAGCGGCAGCGGCACGCCGCCGACCGGGATGGCGCCCATCACCATGGCGATGTTGACGAACACGTACATGAAGAAGTTGGTCGCGATGCCGAGGCCGAGGAGGCGGCCGTAATGGCTGCGGCTGCGCAGCGCGATGGCGATCCCGCCCACCACGATCGTCCCGAGCAGCGCCAGCACGGCAAGTCCGCCGACTAGGCCGAACTCCTCGGCCAGCATGGTGAAGATGAAGTCGGTCTGTTTCTCCGGCAAGAAGTTCAGATGCCCCTGGGTTCCCTGCAGGAAGCCCTTGCCCCACAACCCGCCCGAGCCGAGCGCGATCTTGGATTGGATGATGTTGTAGCCGGCCCCGAGCGGGTCGCTCTCGGGGTTGAGAAAGGTCGTGATGCGCGCACGCTGGTAGTCGTGCAGGTGCGCGAAGGCGATCTGCGCGAGGAACGGGATCGGTGTCACGACGAGCGCGATCTTCCACCAGCGCACGCCTGCGGCCAGGAAGATGGCGCCGCCGACGATGGCGGTGATGACCGCCGTGCCGAGGTTCGGCTCCTTCAGGATCAGCCCGACCGGCACCAGAACCATCACCACGGGCGGGACCAGGAACAGCGGATTGCCCATCCGCTCCCATGATGCCTTGTGGAACCAGGCCGCCAGCGCCATCACCAGGCCGATCTTGGCCAGCTCGCTCGGCTGCAGCTGCAGCCCGCCTAGCTCGAGCCAGCGTTGCGCGCCCTTGCCGACGTGGCCCATCCGCAACACCAGCACGAGCAGCGCGATCGAGAACCCATAGACGACATAGGATGTTTTCTCGATCAGCCGGATATCGACCATCGCGACGCCGATCATCACGACCAGTCCGAGGCAGAACCGGACGATGTGCCGCGTCGCATACGGCTCCGGGCTGCCGCCGGCCGCCGAGTACAACGCGACATATCCGACCCCCGCCAGCAGACACAGCAGGAGCACGTAGGACCAGCTCACCTTCCACAGCTTGGTCATGATGCCGAACGAGGGTTCGGCGCGGATCAGGCGCTTGGCGCTCAGCATCAGGCGCGGTCGGCAACGCGCGGCGCACCCGGCGTCTCCTGGTGGTTGGCCGGGTCGCGCGTCAGCACGTCCACCATGATGTCGCGGGCAAGCGGGGCCGCCGCGGCCGCGCCGGCATTGCCGTGCTCGACCACGACGGAGACGGCATAGCGCGGCGCGTCATACGGCGCGAAGCAGACGAACAGCGCATGCGGCCGAAACTCCCACGGCAGGTTGGCCGAATTGAAGGTACCGCGCTCCCGCGCCTCGCGGCTGACCCGGCGCACCTGCGTCGACCCGGTCTTGCCCGCAAGCTGCATGCCCGGCATCGGCAGGCGCGCGCCCGGGGCTGTGCCGCCGCCCTCGTTCACGACGGCGAACATGCCCTCGCGAAGAAGGTGCAGGTTCGCCTCCGGAATCCCCAGCATGGGGTGCTCCTCCGGCCGACTGAACCTCTGCAGCTTGCCCCCGAGCGTCCGGGTCAGATGCGGCTGCACCTTCCGCCCGGTCGCAAGACGGGAGACATAGGTGCACAGCGCCAGCGGGGTTGTTTGAATATAGCCCTGGCCAATGCCGCAGCTGATGGTATCGCCGATGTTCCAGGCCTTTCCCTGCCCCGCCCGCCATGCCTTGGTCGGCATCAGCCCCTTCCGCGCGCCCGGCAAGTCCAGCTCCAGGTCCACCCCGATCCCGAACCGGTTGGCCATCGCGGCCACCTTGTCGATCCCGGTGCGCTGCGCCACGGTGTAGAAAAACACGTCGCAGCTGTTCTTCAGCCCGCCCCGCACGTTCAGCCCGCCATGGCCGTTCTTGCTCCAGCAGTGGAACCTTGTGTCGCCGATGTCGAGATAGCCGGGGCAACTGATGATGCTTCCAGGCGTGATCGTTTTCGCCTCGAGCCCGGCGGCGCCCACCACCATCTTGAACGTGCTCCCCGGCGCATAGACGCCGGCGCTGGCCTTGTTGATCAGCGGCGCCTTGCGGTTGCGCGTCCACTCGATCCACTGCGCGTTGCTGACGCCGGAGTTGAACAGCGTCGGATCGAACGAGGGTGTCGTCGTCATGGCGAGCACCTCGCCGTTGCGGCAGTCCATCACCACCGCCGACGCGCTCTCGTCGCCAAGCCGCTTCAGGATGGTGTTCTGCAGGCCGACATCGATCGTCAGGCCCAGGTCCTGCCCCTGCTGGCCCTCGATATGGTCGAGCTCGCGGATCACGCGGCCGACGGCGTTCACCTCCATCTGCACGGCGCCGGCCCGCCCGCGCAGCGCGCCGTCATGCGACTTCTCCATCCCGGCCCGGCCGATGCGGATGCCCGGCAGCGCCAGCATCGGGTCCTCGCCCATATCCGCCTCGCTCGGCGGCGCCACGTAGCCGACCACATGGGCGAGCGACGGACCTTCCGGATAGATGCGGGTCGTGCCGACGTCGACGAATACGCCAGGCAAGTCGGGCGCGTTGACCTCGATGCGGGCCATGTCCTCCCAGGTCAGGAACTCGCGAAGGATGATGGGAATGAAGCGGCGACGGCGGCGCAGCTCGCGTTCGATGCGGCCACGCTCGTGCTCCGGAAGGGCCACGACCCGGGCGAACGTGTCGAGCGTAAGGTCGAGGTTGTCGGACTGCTCGGCCGTGAGCAGGGCCCGCCAGTTCAGCCGGTTGCCGCCGACGATGGTGCCGAACCGGTCCAGCACGCGGCCGCGCGGCGGCGCCGTCAGCCGCGCGCTGATCCGGTTGCTCTCGGCCAGCGTCGCGTAGCGCGCACCCTCGACGACCTGCACCTGATACAACTTGGCGGCCAACAGGCTGAGCACGCCGACCTGTCCGGCGCCCAGCAGCAGGGCACGGCGGGTGAACACGCTGGTGCGCTTGTTCTCCTTCTTGAACGGCGTCATGCGCGGGCCGGGTCAGCCAGGCCGCGATGGGCGACGGTGAACAGGGCGGCCAAGGCGGGGTAGAGCCCGGCCGAGAGGCCGAACTGGAACAGCGCCGCGGGCACCGGCAGCAGCCGGAACATCAGCACGCTGTTCAATGCCCATCCCACCGCCGCCGCCAACGCCGCAACGGCGACGAACGCGAGCCAGACGAGCAGAAAACCCTGCCCCGCGATTTCTCGCAGCCGGACGGCCAAGCCATGCACCATGAGCAGCACGAGCACAGAGATGCCCGGCGGTGTCAGTTCCAGCAGGTCCGAGAGCAGGCCGAGCATGAACACGATCGGCGGCGACATGCTGGCCGGGCGGAACAGCGACCAGAAGAACACGCACGCCAGCGCGATCGCCGGCTGCAACTGGGCCTGGCCCGGCAGTCGGAACGGCGCCGCAAGCGCCAGCAGCAGCAGCGCGGTGCAAGCCGCAGGGAACGCGGCGCGGCTCGCTGCGTCCAGCTGCCGCCAAAGCGTCGGGCGGGGCCGGATGCCAGGAAGGCGCTCGCTCATGGCGGCGGCATCACTTGCGGGCCCGCTCGGCGGCGGCCCGCTCGCCCGGGCGGAACGCGCTCTCGGGCGGCGCCAGGCCGTTCAGGCCGTAATTGAAGATCCGCACGACCTCGAGCCGGTCGAGCAGCGCCGCCGTCTCGACCTCGGGCACGTTGCTCGCGGTATAATGCACCGTGCCGATCGGCAGGCCCGCCGGGAACGCCCCCGCCTCGGCGCTGGTCACGACCCGCTCGCCCTCGGCCGGCATCGTCCCCTCCGGCCAATACATCAGCCGCGGCCGCGCACCGTTATTGCCGATCAGGATCGCGCGCGCTCGGCTGTTCTCCAGCGTGACCGGGATCCGGCTGTTCATATCCGTCAGCAGCAACACCCGTGCGCTCCGCGTGCCCACCTCGGTGACCCGCCCGACGAGCCCGCGCTCGTCGAGCGCCACCTGGCCCTTCGTCACCCCATGATTCGGTCCCAATGACAACAGGACGGCGCGGGCGTAGACGCCTCCGGCATCGGCGACGACGCGGGCGGTGAGGTAGGACGGCGCGGGGTCGGGCACCCAGCGCAGGTTGGCCTTCAGGCTCGCATTCTCGGCATCGAGCGCCAGTGCGACCGCATGCCAGCGGCGTAGATTGTCGTTCTCCAGCCGCAGCTTCTCGTTGTCGGCCCGCAGCTCCATCAGGCCGCGCAACTCGTCCGTCGCCTGCTGCACGCTGGCGAGCGGCTGCGCGACCATTGCGAACACCGGGGCCAGGGCGTCGGCCAGCGCCATGCGGGCCCGCTCGGCCAGGACCGCATCCGCCTTGCCGATCAGCATCAAGCCGAACGACGCAGCGATCAGCACGGGAAGAGTGAGCTTGGCGAGCGCCTGGCGAAGCGGGATGGAAAGGCGGATCAAACGGTTGTGCCCTGTCGTTAGTACGCGGTGGCGCTAATACATGCTGGTCAGCACGTTCCGCAGCCGCTTCATCTCCTCCAGCGCGCGCCCGGTCCCGAGAGCCACGCAGCTCAGCGGGTTCTCAGCCACGACAACCGGCAGGCCCGTCGCGTCACGCAGCACCTGGTCCAGACGGTAGAGCAACGCCCCCCCGCCCGTCAGCACAATTCCCTTGTCGACGATGTCGGCCGCCAATTCGGGCGGCGTGTTCTCCAGTGCCACCTTCACCGCCTCGACGATCGCCGTCACCGGTTCGGCCAGGCTCTCGCTGATCTGCCGCTGGCCGACCAGGATCTCGCGCGGCACGCCGTTCATCAGGTCGCGGCCCTTCACCTCCCGATACGGGCCGTCGTCGCCCTCTTCGGACGGGCAAGCCGCGCCGATATCCATCTTGATCCGCTCGGCCGAGCTCTCGCCGATCAGCAGGTTGTGGGTACGCCGGATGTAGCTGATGATGGCTTCGTCCATCTTGTCGCCGCCGACCCGGACGCTTCGGGAATAGACGATCCCGCCCAGGCTGATCACGGCGACCTCGGTCGTGCCGCCGCCCACATCCACGATCATGCTGCCGGACGGCTCAGTGACGGGCAGGCCGGCGCCAATGGCCGCGGCCATTGGCTCCTCGATCAGCAGAACCTTCCGCGCGCCGGCACTTTCGGCGCTTTCCTGGATGGCCCGGCGCTCGACCGCGGTGCTGCCGGACGGCACGCAGACGATGATCAGCGGACTGGCGAAGCCGCGGCGGTTATGGACCTTGCGGATGAAGTGCTTGATCATCTCCTCGGCGACTTCGAAGTCGGCGATGACGCCGTCGCGAAGCGGCCGGATGGCCTGGATGTTGCCGGGCGTGCGGCCGAGCATGAGCTTGGCTTCCTCGCCGACGGCCAGCACTTGCTTCTTTCCGCGGACGTCGGCGATCGCGACGACGCTCGGCTCGGCCAATACGATCCCGCGGCCTTTGACGTAGACGAGCGTGTTCGCAGTGCCGAGGTCGATGGCCATGTCGGCCGACATGACCCCGAGCAGACGTCCAAACATGAAAGATGATCCTTGCGAGCGGGCTCCGCGGATGGCCGGGGAGTGCGGGGTGGGGCAAAAGCGGGCAGCGCCGCGGCGGCCCCCGCTTAGCGGGCTCGTCTGCCCGGGGCAAGGGTGCCGGCCATCGGTGCCGAACCGCCGGGTCGCAACACGATCCCGTGAGACATAAAGTCGCCATGGTGCCGCCCGGGACCCGCCACCGGTTCGTGCGTTCTTCTATTGAGACAATCTGGAGGGTTAGATGTCGGGCCTATTACGGATCGGGTTGCTGCTGGCAGGCATCGGCGTGGCGTTGCCGGGCTGCGGTCAGGAGCCAGGCACGCGGGCAGTGACGGGTGGGCTCCTGGGCGCGGGCGGCGGCGCCGCGCTGGGGGCGGCGACGGGCGGCAATGCAGGCACGGGCGCCCTGATCGGTGGTGGGCTTGGCGCCGTCGGCGGCGCGGTCACGGCACCGCGCCATTAAACAGTTGCTTACTATTGCGTTGTCAAACTGACTTGACGAGCGATCCGCGAGAGCGCCCAGGGTGGGCCTTGGCGGCAACAAGACAAAGGACGGATCATCATGACGATCAAGGCGCTTCTCAGCCTCACCCTCGTGGCAGGGCTCGGGCTTTCCGCCTGCAGCGACCCCTATGATCCCGGCCAGCGCGCGGTCGGCGGCGGGCTGTTGGGCGCCGGCGGCGGTGCCGCGCTCGGCGCCATCGCCGGCGGCGGCCGCGGGGCCGCGATCGGTGCCCTGGCAGGCGGCGCGCTCGGCGCCGCTGGCGGTGCGGTCACCACGCCCAGCCGCCCCTACTACCAGCAGCCGGCGCCGACCTACTACCAGCAGCGTCCCTACGGATATTAGGCTCGCTCAAGCCGGGCAAGGTTCGTTGTGTAACCTTGCCCGGCGCTCGGCTCCTTAGCTCAGTAGACTGGCGTGCCGTTGATGCTCATATGCTCGGCCTGAATCTCGAGCGTCAGCGAGCCTCGGCCCGACCCGGCGTAGCCCATCGACAGCCCGGCGATCGCGGCGTTGTCCAGCTTGAAGGTCGACCGCGCGGGGACATCAGGATCGTCCTTGATCTCCAGCAACACGCCACGGGTCTTGTTCGGCCCGGTCGCCCAGGCGATCAGCGCCGGATCGGGAACCGAGACGTTGGTCGTCAGGGTCACTGAATGCGACTGTGCCGCGTCATCACCGGTCTTTCCGCCCGGCACGACGTTGAAGAACATGCTCGTCATGGTGATCACGTGCCGCTCGTCCGCCCCCGGGCCGTCGAACGTCAACGTGCCAAGCGGGTCCTCCTGCGCGTTCGACGGTGAGGCAGCCAGCATCAGCAACGTCGCGAAAAGGTAGACACGCCGCATTGAGGATCTCCGCATGGATGGCGGCAAGCATCGCTGCTCAGCCGCCACGCAGCAAGCCGGACCTGGGCCTTATTCCATCTATGCCGACAACGCGACCGGCTCCGTCCGTGCACGCTTGACCAGAAGCTTGTTGAGCGCGTGGACGTAGGCCCGCGCGGCCGACACGACGGTGTCGGTGTCCGCGCCCTGACCGTCCACCATCTTGCCACCCTCCTCAAGCCGTACGGTGGTTTTCGCCTGGGCGTCGCTTCCTTCCGTCACGGCGCCCACCGAATAAAGCGTCAAGGTCGCCTCGTGCGGGAACAGCGCGCGGATGGCCTTGAACGTCGCGTCGACCGGACCGTCGCCCGTCTCGGCCGCACTCACGACCTGGCCGTCGATCTCGAGCTCGAGCGACGCGTGCGCCGGCCCGCGGCTGCCGGCATGCAGGTCAAGGGCGACGAACCGGATCGCCTGGTTGTCACGGCCGACCTCGTCGTCGACGAGGGCCACGATGTCTTCGTCGTAGACCAGCTTCTTGCGGTCGGCGAGATCCTTGAACCGGCGAAAGGCATCGTTCAGTTTATTGTCGCCGACGTCGCCATAGCCGAGTGCCCGCAGCTTGTCGCGGAAGGCGGCTCGGCCCGAGTGCTTGCCCATCACCAGGCTCGACTTGCTCCAGCCGACACTCTCGGGCGTCATGATCTCATATGTCGCGGCGTTCTTCAGCACCCCGTCTTGGTGGATGCCGCTCTCGTGCGCGAACGCGTTTCGGCCGACGATCGCCTTGTTGGGCTGCACGTCGAACCCGGTGATCGTGCTCAGCAGCTTGCTCGTCCGCAGAATCTGCGTCGTCTGGATGCCGTGCACGTAGGGGGCCGCATCGGGCCGGGTGCGGATCGCCATCACGATCTCCTCCAGCGCGGCATTCCCGGCGCGCTCGCCGATGCCGTTGATGGTGCACTCGATCTGCCGCACGCCGGCGCGAACCGCGGCAAGGGTGTTCGCGACCGCAAGGCCGAGGTCGTTGTGGTTGTGCGTCGACAGCACCACCCGATCGGCGCCGGGCACGCGCTCGCGCAGCATCGTAAAGATCCGGGTCATGTCCTCGGGCACCGCATACCCGACCGTGTCAGGAACGTTGATCGTGGTCGCGCCCGCCTTGATCGCCGCCTCGACGCAGCGGCACAGGAAGTCCGGCTCGGTCCGGCTCCCATCCTCGGCCGACCACTCGACGTCGTCGGCGTGCTGCCGGGCCAAGGTCACGGAGTCGATCGTGAGTTGCAGGACGGCGTCCGGCTCCATGCGCAGCTTGTACTTCATGTGCAGCGGGCTGGTGCTCAGAAAGATATGGATCCGCTTGCGCTCCGCAGGACGGACCGCTTCGGCCGCGCGCAGGATGTCGGCCTGCCCGGTGCGCGCGAGACCACAGATCACCGGCCCCTTGATGGTGCGGGCGATCGACTGCACGCTCTCGAAGTCCCCCGGCGAGGCGATCGGAAAGCCCGCCTCCATCACGTCCACCCCCAGCGAGGCGAGCGCTTCGGCCATGCGGAGCTTTTCCGTCAGGTTCATGGAGAAGCCCGGCGACTGCTCGCCATCACGCAGCGTGGTGTCGAAGATGATGACGCGGTCGTCGGCCAGGCGGCCGAAACTGGGATGGTCGATGCTCATGAACGAAGTCCTCGACAAGGTGTTGGTACGGCGGCCCAGGCGTCCCCTGAGCGATGCCGGCCGTCAGCCGTGCGTGGCGCTCAGGGGCGGATAAGTCGAAGAAGGAGGGAGAGGCAGACGCGGCCGGCCGGTACGGCCGCGGAGCGGTCGAGGCTCGCCGTCATGCAGGCCATCACGAGAGACGCCGTTGCCATGGTTGAACGCTAGCCGGTCGCCACTGGCCGCGCAAGCCGCCGGGCGATGTCGGCCATCAGCAACGACGGCCCGGACAGGACGGGCTTTCCCCAGGCCGCGAGTGGCCGCTGCAGGTGGCTGAGGCTGGCCTGCCCCAGAACGATCAAGTCGGATCGGCTGAATGCCTCCCGCGCCGCGTCAGTGACGATGGAGTCATGCCGGTCCACGTCGCCCGCATAGAGGGCAGTACTCGCCTCCGGGCACACGACGGTCTCGACCACCACTTCGCGGCCGAGGACCGCGGCATGTTGCCGCAGGAGGCCAGCGCTCGGTCCGGGCGTGAACGCATCGGTGCAGAGGACCGCGATGTGCCGGCCAAGCCGAACCGCCTCCGCCGCCATGGGGTCATGTTTGTTGATGATCGGGACGCGACAGACCTGGCGCGCGATGTCGACGGCGGGCGCCATCGCCGAGCACGTCAGCACTAGCATATCCGCCCCGTCCTCGGCGGCGAGCAACAACAGCTGCACCATCCGGCGATACACGGCGACCTTGTCGTCGCCGCGCACCAGTTGCTGCTGCAAGCCCTCGTTCATGACGTGGAAGCAGTCTTCGAACGGGTGTTGAACCGCCATGGCCGTCTTGAAGCGGTTCAGTAAGACCGTCGTCGTATGTACGAACCCGAGCCGCACAGACCGCTTGCCTCCGAGGTGCGATGATTGCCAGCGCAGCAATGCACGCAATGTGCCCCAGGATCAACGATTACCGAGGCGTCGAAGGCATAACACACCCAACGTACAGTGCGGCGTAATACTGCCATCAGCCAGGTCGGCGTCGCGCGTTAACTATTCACGTTCCGATTGCACCTACTTACATCATCCCCCGGCATGGCGAGATGCTGTTACAAACAATGCATTACGGTTACACAGCGTTGCACGTCTCCATCGTCATCGAATCGTGCCGTAGCTGGGTGCACCGAGGCCGGGGCATGAGCAAGGCGTGCCGGGCTGACCCGGCGGGACCACGCAGGTGTAGAAGCCGGCTGCGCATTGCTGGCTCAGCACGATGGCGCCGGGCGGCAGAGGCGTCGGGGCAGCCACGCAGCCAGACAGTGCGACTGCACTGGTTGCGAGCGCCGCTGCGGCAGCAAGAGAGCGGAAGACGTTGAGGACCATAACTGACTCCGGTTCGCGATAGCCGTTCAACGGCGCGGCCCGGCGCGAGTTCTGATGCCGGGCCGGGAGCGTTAATTCTTTGCCTTGTCCACCAGCGCGTTCTTCTGGATCCACGGCATCATCGCCCGCAGCTTCTCGCCAACGTGCTCGATCGGATGCTCGGCCAGCCGCCGCCGCGTCGCCTTGAAGCTCGACTGGTTCACCTTGTTCTCCAGCATCCAGTCGCGGGCGAACTTCCCGGTCTGGATATCATCCAGGACGCGCTTCATCTCGGCCTTTGTGTCGGACGTGATGATCCGCGGCCCGGTCACGTACTCGCCATACTCGGCCGTGTTGCTGATCGAGTAGTTCATGTTGGCGATGCCGCCCTCGTAGATCAGGTCGACGATCAGCTTCACCTCGTGCAGGCACTCGAAATACGCCATCTCGGGCGCATACCCGGCCTCGACGAGCGTCTCGTAGCCACCCTTGATCAGCTCGACCAAGCCGCCGCACAGCACGACCTGCTCGCCGAACAGATCGGTCTCGCACTCCTCCTTGAACGTCGTCTCGATGATCCCGGCCCGCCCGCCGCCGATCGCACTGGCATAGCTCAGCGCGACCTCCAGCGCGTTGCCGGAGGGGTCCTGCGCGACCGCGACCAGGCACGGCACCCCGCCACCCCGCTGATACTCGCTCCGCACCGTATGGCCGGGACCCTTCGGCGCGATCATGAACACGTCGATGTCGGATCGCGGATCCAGCAGGTTGAAGTGCACGTTCAGCCCGTGCGCGAACGCCAGCGCCGCCCCCGGCTTCATGTTCGGGCCAAGCTTCTCCCGATACAGGTCGCCCTGGATCTCGTCAGGCGTCAGCACCATCACGACGTCCGCCTGCTTGGCGGCGTCGGCCGGGTCCATCACCTTCAGCCCCACGGCCTCGGCCTTCGCGACCCCCACCGAACCCGGGCGCAATCCCACGATCACGTCGCGAACGCCGCTATCATGCAGGTTCTGCGCATGCGCATGCCCCTGGCTGCCGAACCCGATGATCGCGACGGTCTTCCCCTTGATCAGGTTAACATCCGCATCGCGATCGTAATAAACCCGCATGACCTCTATTCTCCTGCACAATCTTCTCCCCCCCCCCCCCGTCCAGGACGGGGGGGGGAGGTGGGTAACCCGCGCGCGATCTACACGCGCACGATCTCCGCTCGCAACGCTTCTTCCGACCCGCTTGACCGGGCGTTCACAGCACCCGCGTCCCCCGCGCGATCGCCGCAACACCCGTCCGGCTCACCTCCAGCAACCCGATCGGCCGCATCAACGCGATGAACGCGTCCAGCTTGTCCGTCGCGCCCGTCAGCTCGAACACGAAGCTCTCCGTCGTCGCGTCGATGACCCGGGCACGGAACGCGTCCGCCAGGCGCAGCGCCTCGGCCCGGTCGGTCCCGGTCCCGGCGACCTTGATCATCGCCAGCTCCCGCGCGAGGTGCGGGCCTTCGAGCGATAGATCCGCCAACCGGTGCACCGGCACCAGCCGGTCGAGCTGCGCCTTGATCTGCTCGATCACCATGTCGGTCCCGGACGTGACCACGTTGATCCGGCTCTGCTTGCCCGTATCGTCCACCGGCGCCACCGTGAGGCTGTCGATGTTGTAGCCCCGGCCCGAGAACAGCCCGATCACCCGCGCCAAGACCCCGGCCTCGTTTTCCACCAGCACCGAGATCGTCGCCGACCGCTGCGTCGCCTCAGCCATGCGCGGCCATCCTGATCTCCCAGCTGCGGTGCGTCATGCTCGGACGTGATCCGAGCACCCACGCTACGGCAGCGGGAAAGTGCCAAGCCGTTCTCGGCGCCCCGTTACACAAGCATCATCCCCTCATCGGTGATCGCGCGCGTGCGATCCTGGTGCTCGGGCCCCAAGATCATCTCGTTATGCGCCGCCCCCGACGGGATCATCGGGAACACATTCTCCTTCTCGTCGACGCAGATGTCGGCGATCACCGGCCGTTGCGTCTCCAGCATCTCGTGGATCACGCCGTCCAGCTCGCCGACGTTGGTCGCGCGCAGCCCGACGCCGTGGAAGGCGTCGGCGAGCTTCACGAAGTCCGGCAGCGCCTCGGAGTAGCTTTCGGAGTAGCGGCCCCCATGCAGCAGCTCCTGCCACTGCCGCACCATGCCCATGTAGCGGTTGTTCAGGATGAACACCTTCACCGGCAGCCGATACTGGGCCAGCGTCGCCATCTCCTGGATGTTCATCAGGATGCTGGCCTCTCCGGCGATATCGATCACCAGCGCGTCCGGGTGCGCCACCTGCACGCCCATGGCGGCCGGCAGGCCGTAGCCCATCGTGCCCAGGCCGCCCGACGTGAGCCACCGGTTCGGCTTATCGAACCGGTAGTGCTGGGCGGCCCACATCTGGTGCTGGCCCACCTCGGTGCTGATGTAGGTGTCGCGGCCAGTGGCGCGCGTCAGCTCATAGAGGCGCTGCACCGCGTATTGCGGCTTGATGATGCTCGACGGATCCTGCGTTTGGCTGAACGCCAGGCTGTCGATGCCGCGCCAGGCGTCGATCTGCCGCCACCACTCGGCCAGCCGCGCCGGCTGCCCGTCCTGCATCCGCCATTCCGCGATCATCGCCTGCAGCACGGCCGCCGCATCGCCCACCACGGGCACGTCGACGGCGACGTTCTTGTTGATGCTGCTCGGGTCGATGTCGGCGTGGATTTTCTTGCTGCCGGGGCTGAACGCGTTCAGCCGCCCGGTGACCCGGTCGTCGAATCGCGCGCCGATGTTGAACATCACGTCGCAGCCATGCATCGCCATGTTGGCTTCGTAGGTGCCGTGCATCCCGAGCATGCCGAGGAACTGCGGATCGTTCGACGGGTAGGCGCCGAGGCCCATCAGCGTGCTGGTGCACGGCATGTTCGTCATGCGCACGAACTCGACGAGCGCCGCGCTGGCGGCGTCGCCCGCGTTGATCACGCCGCCGCCCGAGTAGACGACCGGGCGCCGCGCCTGCCGCAGCAGCGCAACCGCTTCGCGGATCCGCGCCGGATCGGGCTGGGTGGTGGGGCGGTAGCTGCGGTGCGGCTGCGCATCCGCGGCGACATACGGCGCGCGGGCGATCAGGATGTCCTTCGGCAGATCGATTACGACCGGGCCCGGCCGGCCGCTGCGGGCGACGTAGAACGCCTCGTGCACCGTCCGCGCCAGGTCCTCGCTGCGCTTGACCAGGTAGTTGTGCTTGGTGGCCGGCCGCGTGATGCCGGTCGTGTCGGCCTCCTGGAACGCGTCGTTGCCGATCAGGTGCGTCGGCACCTGCCCCGTCAGACACACGATCGGGATGCTGTCCATCAGCGCGTCGACCAGTCCCGTGACGGCGTTGGTGGCGCCGGGGCCGGAGGTCACGAGCACGCAGCCGACCCGGCCCGTGCTGCGCGCGTAACCCTCGGCGGCGTGCACGGCCGCCTGCTCGTGCCGGACCAGGATGTGGCGGATTGAGTTCTGCTGATACAGCGCGTCGTAGATCGGCAGCACGGCACCGCCCGGATAGCCGAAAATCACGTCCACGCCCTGCTCGCGCAGGGCGCGCAGCAGCACCTCGGCGCCGGTCTGCAGCGTGTCCGTTGCGCCAGCGGCGGCTTGCATCGTCTGGGCACTGCTCATCGAACGTCCTTCCGGCGCGGGTCACCCGCGTGTGCTAACGAAACTCTCTATATCGTGCCACTCTCTTTCTGAAAATTGCGCTGGACATGCAAATCGCGCATGCATCACCTGCGTCGCGCTGGACGCGACCGGCGGCCGGTGCCGGAACCAGGTCGTTTGCCGCTTGGTGTATCGTCCGGTCGCCAGCACGGTCCGCCGCTCCGCCTCCTGCAGCGTGATGCCGCCCTGCACGTGAGCGGCGAGCTCCGGAACGCCATGCGCCCGCATCGCCGGCAGCGCCGGGTCGAGCCGGAGGGCCAGCAGGGCCCGGACCTCCTCGACGGCACCAGCGGCCAGCATTGCCGCAAACCGGCCCGCGATGGCCGCACGCAACACCGGGCGCGGCGGATCCAGCAAGATCATCCGGAATGCATAGGGCGGCGGCGTCCGCGGCATGGCCTGCCACCCGGATAGGCCGCGCCCGGTGCCGCGCCACACCTCCCACGCCCGGGCGAGCCGCTGCCCGTCGCTCGGGCGCAGGCCAGCGGCCGTGGCGGGATCGGCCTCGGCCAGGCGCGCATGGAGGCCCGGCGCGCCGAGGCGGCCCAGCAACGACCGTGCCTCGGTCCGCGCCGCCTCGTCCACCTCGGGGATGGGCGCCAGCCCCTGCACCAGCGATTCCAGGTATAGGCCCGTGCCGCCGCACAGGATCGGCGCCCCCGCCCCTGCCCCCGCCTTCGCCATCGCTTCCAGCGCCGCCTCGCGCCACCAGGCCACGCTGCCCGGCTCGGCCGCACGGCGAACGCCGTACAGCGCATGCGGCGCCGCCGCCTCCTCCGCGACCGTCGGCCGGGCCGTCACCACCCGCAGCTCGCGGTAGACCTGCATGGAGTCGGCGTTGATGACCGTCCCGCCGACCCGCTGCGCCAGCGCCAGCGCCAGCGCCGACTTCCCGCTGCAGGTCGGCCCGGCGACGATGACGGCTGGCGTCAGGTGTCGACGCGCCCGTGCAGATGGGCGCTGCCGTCTTTCGTCAGCCGGACGAGCAACTCGCTGTGCGGCGCATCGGCCGCCGAGTCCACCGCGACATACCCATCGGCCAACGCATCCTCCCAGACGGACAGGCGCGGGCACGACGTCCGCCACGCATCCATCGTCTCGCCATACGTGCGCGGCCGCACGGCGATCCAGGCCAGCATCTGCTGCAGCAAACCCGGCGCCCCGCGCTCCTGCCCCGACCCCCGATCCTCGTCCGCCATGGCCCGCTCCCGCGCTCCCAGTCCTTTAAGCGACGATGTGCCGCAAAACGCAACGCCCGCCTCGCTTGCCCGCCAGGCCGAACCGGGCCATGAGCCGGCATGGCCTTCGTCCTGACCCTGATCGCACCGGCCGGCGTCCTGACCGACGCCGTCATCGACCGCGTCGCACAGGCGGCCGGGGCCGGCGCGCCGCGCCTGCTGTCGGCCGGCGAAGCCGTGGACCTGCCCTGCCCGGCGCCGCCCGACGCCGCCGCCATCACCGCCGCGATCGGGGCTCTCCCCGTCGACGCCGTCCTGACCGGAGCAGCAAACCGCCGCAAGCGCCTGCTGATCGCCGACATGGACAGCACCATCGTGACCGGCGAGACCCTCGACGAGCTGGCCGCCTTCGCCGGCGTCGGCGAGGCGGTCGCCGCGATCACCCGCCGCAGCATGAACGGCGAGATCGACTTCGCCCAGGCCCTGCGCGAACGCGTGGCACTCCTGCGCGGCTTGCCGCTGGACGCGCTCGACCGCACCTGGTCCGGCGTGCGGCTCACGCCGGGCGCACGCACCCTCGTCCAGACCATGCGCGCCCATGGCGCGGCGACGGCCCTGGTCAGCGGCGGCTTCACCTGGTTCACCGCCCGCGTGGCCCGGCTCTGCGGCTTTGACGTGCATCGCGCCAACACCCTGCTCGACGACGGGCAGGTCTTGTCGGGCCAGGTCGGCGAGCCGATCCTGGATCGCGGCGCCAAACACGCGACCATGCTTGAACTGGCAACCGCCCATGGCCTTGTGCCGGCCGACTGCCTGGCCGTCGGCGACGGCGCCAACGATTTGGCGATGATCCAGGCCGCCGGGCTCGGCGTCGCCTACCACGCCAAGCCGATCGTTGCCGCCGCGGCCCAGGCCCGGGTGACGCATACGGACCTGCGGGCCCTGCTGTTCATGCAGGGCTACCCCGCCCAGTCGTTCGTAGGTTGACCGCCATGCCCACGCTCCGCACCGCCGCCGCACTGGCCGAGGCCGGTCTGATCGACCCGGCCGACCGCC
Source organism: Acetobacteraceae bacterium (assembly GCA_965213855.1). Classification (GTDB taxonomy): domain Bacteria; phylum Pseudomonadota; class Alphaproteobacteria; order Acetobacterales; family Acetobacteraceae; genus JBBROS01. The sequence goes on from CBDCAA010000008.1 coordinate 1,259,719, forward strand.
CCGCCCTGGATGCGGTCGGCGCGCGCTACGCCGTCGCGATCACGCCCGCCATGAAGGCGCTGATCCAGGCCCCCGACGACCCGATCGGGCGCCAGTTCATCCCCGACCCGGCCGAGCTCGCCACCCTCCCGCACGAACGCACCGACCCGATCGGCGACGACGCGCTCTCACCCCTGCCCGGCATCGTCCACCGCTACCCGGACCGCGTCCTGCTCAAGCCCCTGCTGGTCTGCCCGGTCTACTGCCGCTTCTGCTTCCGCCGCGAGCATGTCGGGCCCGACGGCGGCGTCCTGACCGCGGCCCAGACGGCGGCCGCGCTCGACTATATCCGCGCCCGCCCGGCCATCCGCGAGGTCATCCTCACCGGCGGCGACCCGCTCATGCTCTCGCCACGCCGACTGGCCGGCCTGCTGCAGGCCCTCTCGGACATCCCGCACCTCGAGCTGCTCCGCATCCATACCCGCGTGCCCGTGGCCGACCCGGCGCGCGTGACCCCCGCCTTGGCCGCCGCCATGGCGCTCGACACGCCGACCTGGCTCGTCCTCCACGCCAACCACGCCCGCGAGTTCACGCCCGACGCCCGGGCCGCCTTGCGCCGCATCGGCGCCGAGGGCGTCCCCATGCTCGGCCAATCGGTGCTGCTGCGTGGCGTCAACGACAGCGCGGCCGCGCTCGAAGACCTGTTCCGCGCCATGCTCCGGGCGCGGGTGAAGCCCTACTACCTGCACCAGCTCGACCCGGCGCCCGGCACGTCCCGCTTCCACGTCCCCATCGAGGACGGCCGCCGCCTGCTCGCCGCCCTGCGTGGCCGCGTCACCGGCCTGGCCTGGCCCACCTACGTGCTCGACATCCCGGGCGGCCACGGCAAAGTCCCGATCGGCCCCGAATACCTCGACGGCGACGGTATCCGCGACCCGTGGGGCGAGCGCCATGTGCTTGCCCCCACCCACCCCGGGGAGTAGAAGCCCAGCGTTCTTTACTCCCAGCGTCCAGGTTCATTCGCATGAAGCAGCAGGCCAACCTCATCCGCGCCGGTCAGGTGCTCGAGCACGACGGCAATCGTTGGACCGTGCTGAAGCAGCAGATCATCACCCCCGGCAAGGGCGGCGCCTTCATCCAGGTCGAGATGCGGAACCTGAAGTCAGGCAACAAGACAAACGAGCGCTGGCGCACCGCCGACACGGTCGAGCGCCTGCAGACGTCCGAAGCCGACTTCACCTACTCCTACACCGATGGCGACAACATCGTGCTGATGGACCCGGAAAACTACGAGCAGACCATGATCTCCGTCGAACTGCTCGGTGAACTGGCGCCCTATCTGCAGGACAACATGACCGTGACCGTCGACATGGTCGAGAACGAGCCGGTCGCCATCCGCCTGCCGGCCACGGTGATCCTGGAAGTGGTCGAGGCCGACCCGGTCGTGAAGGGCCAGACCGCCACCAGCTCCTACAAGCCCGCGAAGCTGTCCAACGGCGTGAAGGTCGGCGTCCCTCCTTTCATCGAGGCCGGCGAACGCATCGTCGTCCGCACCGAAGACGGGACCTACGTGGAGCGGGCGAAGGGCTAGACCACAGTGGCGCTCCGCCTCTCGCCACACATGACCGTCATGCAGAACGCGGCGCAGAAGGCCGCCCGCCGCCTGCTGCGCGACTTCAACGAGGTCGAGCAGCTGCAAGTCAGCATCAAGGGCCCGTCCGACTTCGTCAGCCAGGCGGACCTCCGCGCCGAGGCGACCATGCGCGAGGAGCTGAACAAGGCCCGACCCGGCTACGCCTTCCTGATGGAGGAAAGCGGCGCCAGCGGCAGCGACAACTGGGCCTGGCGCTGGGTCGTCGACCCGCTCGACGGAACCACCAATTTCCTGCACGGCGTCCCACACTGGTGCATCTCGGTGGCCCTTGAACGCCGCCTTCCGGATGGCGGCTCCGAAGTGGCGGCTGGCATGATCTACAACCCGGTCGTCGACGAGATGTTCTGGGCCGAACGCGGCGTCGGCGCGTTCCTGAACGAGAAGCGCCTCCGCGTCTCGGCCCGGCGCGAGTTCTCGACGGCGCTGTTCGCCACCGGCATCCCCTTCGCCGCCGTCACCGCCCAGCGCCGCCTCGCCTTCGCCCGCACGCTCGGCACGCTCATGCCCCAGGTCGCCGGGATCCGCCGCTTCGGCGCCGCAGCGCTCGACCTCGCCTGGGTCGCCGCCGGGCGCTACGACGGCTATTGGGAGCTGGGGCTCAAGCCGTGGGACATGGCGGCCGGGATCCTGATCGTGCGCGAGGCCGGCGGCTTCGTCACCGACGCCGCCGGACGGGAGAGCACCGTGCTCGACCATGCCGGCAACGACGTGGTCGCGGCCAACCCGCATATGCACAAGCTGCTGCTCGACGTGGTCGCGGAAGGGGTGCACGCCGCCGAGGGCCGCGCCGCCTGATGCGGCCGCTGCTGCCCGCGCTGGTGTTGGCCGCCGCCCTGGCGGTCGGTCCGGCGCTGCCGGACGCGCATGCGCAGGTGACGGTCAACCCCGGCGCGCTCGACCTGCTGCCCGCCCGGCCCACGCCGGCGCGGCCGGCCGCCCGGCCCGTGCATCCATCGCCCCCCCGCGCCACGCCCGCAGCGCGCCGCGCCGCGCCAGGCCGGCCAGGTAATCCGCCCACGCCCGCCGCGCCCGCCGCCGGTCCCGCAGCTGCGGCCGCCGCACCGCCCAAGCCGACGCTGCCGACGATCGCGCCCGCAGTGGCCGCCCTGCCGCCGCCGGCGCCCGTGCCGCCCCCCCGTGCCACGCCGGCGCCCATCGTCCCGGTCCTGGCCGACGCGCCTGGCACCGCGACGCCACGCCCCGGCGGCGTCCGCGTCACCTTCGGCAAGGATAGCGAGTCGCTCAACCCGGGCACCGAGGCAGCACTGCGAGCGCTGGCCGACACGCTCAAGCCCGCCGACACCACGACGGTCAACATCTATGCCTACGCGACCGGCTCGCCCGATGACCCCTCCACGTCGCGGCGGCTCGCTCTGTCCCGTGCGCTCGCCGCCCGGGCCGTCCTGATCACCCAGGGGATCGCCTCGACCCGGATCTACCCGCGAGCCCTCGGGCAGGTGGGCGGCGAGACGGACCCGGACCGGGTGGACGTGGTCGCCGGGCCGCCGGGCCCGCCCGCCACCGCCTCGCCCGCCATCGCCCCGCCTGCTACCGCCCCGCCTGCTACCGCCCCGCCTGCTACTGCCCCGCCTGCTACTGCCCGGCCGTTGGCGCAGACTGGTCAGCCTGCTGCGACCGCACCGAGATGACGAAGCCGACCACCTACCTCGTTCGGATGCTGGTCTTCCTGCTCGCCGTGCTGGTGGTGGCCGGGCTGCTCTCCTCGGCGCTCTTCACCGCCTTCAGCAGCAACCCGCTGCTGAACGTGTTCATCCTCATCGTCCTGCTGATCGGCGTGGGCTGGAACCTCGTGCAGGTCACCCGGCTGACGCCCGAGGTCCATTGGCTCGAGACCTTCCAGAAGCAGCGCGCGCAGCTGGCCGCCCTGCCCCCACCCCGCCTGCTGGCGCCCATGGCGAGCATGCTGGCCACCCGCCAGGCCAAGGGCCGCGACGGCAAGGATCGCTTCACCATCTCGGCGCCCGCGATGCGCAGCCTGCTCGACGGGCTCGAAAGCCGGCTGGACGAAGGCCGCGAGCTGTCCCGCTACATGACCGGCCTGCTCATCTTCTTGGGCCTGCTCGGCACCTTCTGGGGCCTGCTGCTCACGGTCGCGTCCGTGTCGGACGTCATCAGCGGCATGTCGGTCGGCTCCGGCGACCTCAACGCGCTGTTCGACCAGCTGAAATCCGGCCTCGGCCGGCCGCTGCGCGGTATGGGCACCGCTTTCAGCAGCAGCATGTTCGGCCTGGCCGGCGCGCTCGTGCTCGGGTTCCTCGACCTCACCGCCGGCCAGGCGCAGAACCGCTTCTTCAACGAGCTCGAGGAGTGGCTGGCCGGCCTCACCCGCCTCTCCTCCGGCGCCCTGGGCGGCGACGGCGACAGCTCCGTGCCCGTCTACGTCCAGGCATTGCTGGAGCAGACAGCGGAGAACATGGAGAACCTGCAGTCCATCCTGGTCCGCGGCGAGGACGGCCGGGTCCAGGCCAACGGCGCCATCCTCGCCCTGACCGAGAAGATCGGCACGCTCTCGGAAACGATGCGGACCAATCAGCAGCTCATGCTCCGCCTGGCCGAAACGCAGGCGCAGCTCGGCCCGGTCCTGCAGCGCCTCGGCGAACGGCGCCCCGACGCCGGCGACGACGGCGCGCGAACCCATCTCCGCAATATCGAGACGTACATGCAGCGCCTGCTGACCGAGGGCGAGCAGGGCCGCGTCCAGAGCACCCAGGAACTCCGCAACGACATCCGTGTGCTCACCCGCACCATCGCGGCCCTGGCCGACGGCCAGCCGAGCTGATGCCCGACCCCACGACCCCCCATGGCTAGACGCCGCCGCGGCGGCGAGGAGGCGCTAAACCCGTGGCCCGGCTATGTCGACGCCCTGTCGACCCTGCTGATGGTCATCATCTTCGTCCTGCTGGTCTTCGTCCTTGCCCAGGCCTTCCTTTCCGTGGCGCTTACCGGCCGCGACCGCGCCCTTGACCGCCTCAACCGCCAGGTGGCGGAACTGACCGACATGCTGAGCCTCGAACGCGGCCGTGCCGGAGAACTGCAGCTCAGCGTCGCCGGTCTCAACCGGGACCTCGCCGCCGGCACCCAGGCGCGCGAGGCGCAGGCGCGCGACCTCGCCGGCCTGCGCGAGGAAGCGGGCCGCACCGCTGCCGAACGCGACGCGCTGCGGGCCGAGCGCGACCGCCTCTCGGCCCGGCTGGCCGATGCCGCGCTGCAGGCCCAATCCGCACAGGCCCGCAACGAGCAGCTTCAGGCCCGCGTCGCCGAGACAGCCGCCCGGACGGACCAGGCCGGGCAGGAAACGGCCGCGGTCGCGACGCAGTTGAGCGACAGCCGGCGCCAGGCCGCGCAGCAGGCAGCGGCGCTGGCAGCCCAGCTCGCGGACCAGAAGGCGCAGCTGGCCCAGGTCCAGGCCGAGCTGGACCGCACCGTCAAGGCCGACAAGGCCACCATCGACGCGCGGGTGGCCGACCTGGCGCGGATGGCCGACCAGACGAAGGCGCTGACCGCGCTGCGCGACGAGCTGGAGCACCAGGTGCAGGACGCCGCCGCCCGGGCCACCACCGAGGCGCAGCGCCGCCAGGCGTTGGCGGCGCAACTCACGGACGAACAGCGCCTCGGCGACACCGCCCGCGCCCAGGTCGCGCTGTTGAACCAGCAGATGGAGCAGCTCCGCGCCCAGATGGCACAGGTCGCCGCCGCCCTCGACGTCGCCGAACGCGGCGGCCGCGACAAGGACACCCAGATCGCCAATCTCGGCTCCCGCCTCAACGCCGCCCTCGCCTCCAAGGTCGAGGAGTTGCAGCGCTACCGCAGCGAATTCTTCGGCCGCCTGCGCGAGGTCCTGGCCAACCGCCCCGGCATCCAGATCGTCGGCGACCGCTTCGTCTTCCAGAGTGAGGTCCTGTTCCCCGCCGGCTCCGCCGACCTCACCCAAGCCGGCCAGGACGAGATCAAGCAGCTCGCGACCACCCTCAAATCGATCGCTGCCGACATCCCCCGCGATGTGAACTGGCTGCTGCGCGTCGACGGCCATGCCGATAAGCTCCCCACCGGCACCGGTGGCCCCTTCGCCAGCAACTGGGAACTCTCCGCCCAACGCGCCATCAACGTCGTCAAGCTCCTCGTCAACGAAGGCGTCCCCGCCGACCGCCTGGCCGCCACCGGCTTCGGCGAATTCCAACCCCTCGACCCCGCCGAAACCCAGTCCGCCTACGCCAAGAACCGCCGCATCGAAATCCGCCTCACCGACCGCTGAGCGATGCCGGGCTTTCGGCGGCACCGCGCCCCGGTCTGTCCGATGATCCATGCCATGACAGACGTCCGCACACCGTCCGAAAAACCATCGTCACCGACGTTTGGCTCGCCCCTTCGCCAAACGGCCATACGCATGCAGGGAGCGCTCCAGTTGGGCATATCGGCGCGGTCCCAACGCGGTCAGCATCTCCCGCTCTGCTGACAGCCACGCAGCTTCCACCGCGTCCCGCACGGACCGTCCATGGACCGTGAGGTAAACCCGCGCCGTCCGAAGGTCGTCGGCGTCAGCACGCGTCTCGACCATCCCGGCCGTCGCAAGCCGGCTGACAGCTCGGCTGACGGTGGCAGGGTCGCTGCTGAGGCGCGTGGCGATCTCGGACTGCAGCAACCCGTCCTCGCGCCAGAGCTGCGCGAGCAGGAGCTCTTGGCCGAGATGCAATCCGACCTGGGCCAGGGCCGGCGTCATGGCGTCGCGGAACCGCTTTGCGCCGCGGGAAAGCCGGTAGCCGATTCCATCCAGGACGACGGAACGCACCGGGGATGCCGTCACGTCGCGCTCGTCCCCATCGAAGGCGCATTCGTCAGTATCCATCACGGGTCCAATAACGATGACGAGAAGATAGCCGGCTAACTAAAAAGCTGGTAGGGCTGTTCGACTGGTATAAGCGGGAGGTAGGTCATGCAGGCCAAGATGAGTGGCGACAACGCCGTGGCGACTGCGGTTCTGGCCGCTGAGGAGCAGAGGCTCGCAGCGATGCGGGCCAACGACGCGAAAGCCCTCGCCCCGTTCTTGGCCGACGATCTCGTTTACGTCTTCTCCTCCGCCATCGCCGAGGACAAGCCCGGCTACCTCATGGCCATCGATCACGGCACCATGAAGTATGAAGCGGACCTTCATATCCGCGACGTCGAGGTCCGGGCATTCTCGGACTGTGCGGTCGTCATGGGCGTGCTCGACAGTCATATCGCTCTCTATGGCGGCCGGCATCATTCGGTGAACCGCTTCACCATGCTTTGGGTGCGCAATGGCGCTCAGTGGCAGATGAGCACCTGGCAATCGACGCCCGTGCCGTCCGCAACGCAATAGCCCGCCCAAGGAGTGCCCCGACAATGAAAGCTGCATGGTATGAGCAGATGGGGCGGGCAGGCGACGTCCTGGTTGTCGGGGAGATGGCGATCCCTGCCGTGGGCCGGAACGACGTCCTCGTCCGTGTCGCTGTATCGGGCATCAACCCGTCGGACGTGAAGGGACGGTCCGGCTGGGGTGGACGGACCGCGATGACGTTCCCACGGATCGTGCCGCACAATGATGGCGCCGGCGTGATCGAGGCGGTCGGGCCGGATGTCTCGGAAAGCCGCATCGGTGAGCGCGTCTGGATCTTCGAGGCTCAACGCGGGCGCGCATTCGGGACAGCGGCCGAGTATGTCGTGGTGCGCGACAACCAAGCCGTCCCACTGCCCCGCGACATTACGTTCGAGGTCGGCGCCTCGTTGGGCGTGCCCGCGATGACCGCCCATCGCGCCCTCTTCGCCGATGGCCCCCTGCACGGAAAGACGGTTCTGGTGCAGGGCGGCGCGGGAAGCGTCGGCCGCTCCGCGATCCAGCTTGCCAAGTGGGGGGGCGCTACGGTCCTCGCGACCGTGGGCAGAGATGACGACATGGCGGAGGCGGCAGCGGCCGGAGCCGAGGCCGTCGTCAACTTTCGCGCGCAGGATCCAGCCGAGTTCATCAATGCCCACACCGGCGCCCATCCCGGCCGGCAAGGGGTCGACCGCATCATTGAGGTTGCCTTCGAGGCGAACCTCGCGACGGACCTGGCCGTGCTGAAACAGAATGGCACGATCGCGACCTATGCCTCTGGCGGGCCGGACAGTGCGCCGTGCGTGCCGTTCTACCGCATGATGCAGGCCGGAACGAACCTCCGCTTCGTCTACGTCTACATCATGCCCGAAGAAGCCAAGGCCGATGCAGTGCGAGACATCGGCCTGGCGCTGGAAGCAGGCCTGTTGCGGCCAAACGTCGGCCGCGTCGCCCCGTTGTCGGACGTCGCGGCCATCCATGATGGGGTCGACCGAGGCGACCTGGGCCATCGCGGACTCCTCTCGCCCGGATAGAACCCACCGACACCCCTGCGCCAGATGCTCTCGATCGCCCGAAACGAATCACCCCCGACACAGACACAAACAACGTCGATCCCGTTCCGGAAACGCGCTGCAGCCCACCCTGTGCCAGCGCCGTCGGCGCTCGTCTGGCCCGCGCCCAGCCGTCAGGCCCGCCGCGCTGCCCCGCCTCGACGCCGGCCTGCCGCCCTCACGGCCGGTTCCCCATCAGGTGCGGCACCACCAACGCAATCCCCGGTACGAACGCGATCAGCACCACCGCCAGCACCAGAACCACCAGGAATGGCACCATCACCCGCGCCGCCGACTCCACCGTGCTGCCGGCCACCGCGGCGGCCACGTAGAACCCGATCCCCACCGGCGGCATGAACGTCCCCACCCCCATCGCCAATATCAGCACGATCCCGTACTGCACCGCATCGATCCCCAGCCCGGTCGCGATCGGCAGCAGCAGCGGCGCCAGGATGATCAGCGCCGGCAACCCCTCGAGCAACGTGCCAACCAGGATCAGCAGCACGATCGAGCCGATCCAGAACACCGTCGCGCTTCGCCCGGCCTCGTCCAGCAAACCCACCAGCTGCTGCGGCAGATTCGCCGCCGCCAGCACCCACGCGAACGACGACGCGGAGCTCAGCACGAACAGCACCATCCCCGCCGACATCGCGCCCGACAGCGTCAGCTCGAACACCTGCCGCCACGATAGCCCGCGATAGATCAGCACCGACAGCAACAGCCCATACAGGACCGCAAACGTCGAAACCTCGGTCGGCGTCGCGATGCCGAACCGGATGCCGCACACCATCGCGACCGGCATCGCCAGCGGCAGGATCGCCGGCGGCAGCGCCGCCAGCCGCCGCCCCGCCGGCAGCAGCGGCGCATCCGCCCGCCCCCGCGCCTGCACCGCGATCAACGCCATCAGGCACCCCGCGATCAGCGCCGCCGGCAGCAGCCCGGCCACGAACAGCGTCCCGATCGAGATCGGCGTCACCGACCCAAGCACCAGCATCGCGATGCTGGGCGGGATCGTCTCCGCCATCGCCGCCGACGCCGCCAGCACCGCCGCCCCCTGCTCCGGACGATAGCCGTGCCGCCGCATCTCCCCCCGCATCACCGAACCCACGGCCGCCACGTCCGCGATCTTCGACCCGGAGATGCCGCTGACAAGGTAGATCGTCACCACCATCACCTGCAGCAGCCCGCCGCGGATCCCGCCGACGATCGCCATCGCGAACCGCACCAGCCGCAGGCTGATCCCGCCCCGCTCCATGATCAGCCCGGCCAGGATGAAGAACGGCAGCGCGAGCAGGATGAAGTTGCCGGTCCCGTCCACCATGTTCTGCGGCACCGCAATGGCCGGCGCCGCATCCGTCAGCGACAGGTAGATCAAGGTCGAGAGCAGCATCGCGAAGCTGACCGGCAGCCCGAGCAACACGACGCCGAAGAACAGCACCAGCATGCCCAGCAGCGCCAGCGAGTCGTGGACGGCAAAATAGCTGGTCGCATCGAACGAACCTAGCAAAGCGGTCGCGGCGAACACGATCGCGAGCGCCCAGCCGACCGTCGCCGGCCGGTGCTGCAGCGCCAGCCGCTCCAGCGCGAACAGCACGACCAGCCCCATCCCGACCGGCAGCGGCAGCCCGATCCAGCTCAGGCTGATCTGCAGGATCGGCGTCAACGATGGCCGGTTGCTCTCCATCAGCAGGATGCCCTGCCAGCAGGCGATCGCCGCCACCACCACGACCGCCCATTCGAGCATCGCCAGCACCAGGTCCGCCATCGCCGCCGGCATCCGGTCCAGCAGCACGCGCACGCAGGTATGCTGGCGGGAGCGGTAGGCGGTCGCGCCGCCGATGAAGGCGATCGTCGACAGGCTCAGCTTCGCCGCCTCGTCCGCCCACAGGAACGACCGGCTGAAGAACTCCCGCTGCGTCACGTCGCACAAGATCACGACCAGCTCGATCAGCATCGCCGCCGCCGCCGCCATCGTCGCCAGCAGGTGCACCGCATCGATCACGCGGAGCGCCCCGGTGCGCAGCGTCGTCAGCCGCGGGCCGCCCTGCGCCAGCCCGCCCGGAAGCTGCCCGGCGCCGTTGTCGGACAGCAGCTCCATGCCGGGTCAGGCGGCCAATTGCTTCATCACCTGGTCGAACAGCGCATCCCCGATCACTGGCCGGAACATCTCGTAGATCGGCTTGGTCGCGGCGACGAACGCGGGCACGTCGACGGGCGCCGTCGTCACCCCCGCGGCCTTGAGCGTGCCGGCCGCCTGCTCGGTCGCGGCCGCGACGGAGCTGCGCCAATCCGCCGAAAGATCCTTCGCCGCCGCCCGAACCGCCGCCTGCTGCTCGGGCGCGAACCCGTCGAAGCGGCGCTTGGCCACCATTAGCGCCCCGGCGTTATACACCATCTGGCTGTCGTTCGTGTGGTGCACCACCTCCTGCATCTTGTTCGCCACCATCGAGATCAGTGGCAGCTCGATGCCGCCCACGGCCCCCTGCGACAGCGCGAGGTAGACCTCGCTGATGTCGATCGCGACGGGGATGGCGCCCAGCGCCTTGTAGGTCTCGGCATAGATGGCGCCGGGCTGGATGCGGATCTTGAGCCCGGCCATGTCGGCCGGCAACGGCCGCGGCGTGGGCGAGGCGGTGCTGACCGGCCGCCAGCCCCAATGGCCCCAGCACAGCCCGTAGATCCCGCGGTCCGGGAACTGCGCCAGCAGCTCGTCGCCGACCGGGCCGTCCAGCAGCCGCTCGGCCGCCGCCGCGTCGCGGAACAGGAACGGCAGGTCCAGCACCGCCAGCTTCGGGAAGATCGTCTCCATGTAGCCGTTGGTGTGGATGACGAAGTCGACGATGCCGGTCTGCAGGCTCGTCAGCGCGTTCGCCTGGCTGCCGAGCTGCCCGGCGCCATAGACCTGCACGTTGATGCTGCCGCCACTCTTCTCCTTGAGGTTCGCCGCGAACCGCTGCGCGATCGCGTAGACGGGGCTCGCCACGGTATCGGCCAACGTCAGCTTCAGCACCCGCGTCTGCGCCCGCACCACGGCCGGCATGGCCAATGCCGCACCGGCGAGTCCCGTTCCAACCAAGGCGCGCCGGCTGATGGAAAGCGGCATCGTTATCCCCCCCGTTTTGCGACAACCGTAGTGAGGCCGTCGCCGGATCGTCAACGCGAGATCGGGCAAGTTGCGGCCGCGCCGGACCGCTTCTCGTGTCAGGCCCCTGAGGTACGCCGTCCTATTTCGGGGATCAGCAAGCCACGAAGACGACGACTTGTGGCCCGATACTTCGCCTGCGACCTTCTGAATCGGCTCACAGAGAGCAAGGCCAAGCTCAGCGGAAGGCACGGATATGGCGGACGGGACGAGCACGGCCGGGCAGGTGATCGTCGACGTGCTGGCCGCGCACGGGATCGACCGCGTGTTCTGCGTGCCCGGCGAGAGCTACCTCGGGCTGCTCGACGCCCTGTATGGCCGCACGGACGTCGATACCGTGGTGTGCCGGCACGAGTCCGGCGCCGGGTTCATGGCCCTGGCCGACGCGCGGCTGACGCATCGGCCGGGCGTCGCTTGCGTCAGCCGCGGGCCAGGTGCCAGCAACGCCGCGATCGCCGTGCATACCGCCCAGCAGGACGCGGTGCCGTTCCTGCTGCTGGTCGGCCAGGTCGCCATCCGGGACCTCCGGCGCGACGCCTTCCAGGAGATCGATTATCGCCAGATGTTCGGCGGCATCGCCAAGTGGGTCGCGGAGGTGGCCGACCCGGCGCGGATCGCCGAGACGATGCAGCGCGCCATCCGGATCGCGACGACGGGCACGCCAGGGCCGGTCGTGATCGCCCTGCCCGAGGACATGCTGACGGCGCCGTGCCCGCCCGCGCTCACGCCGCCACAACCAGCAGTGCGGGCCGCCGCGGCCGAACAGGACGTGACGACCCTTCGCGAATGGCTGCTGGCGGCCCGGCGGCCCGTGCTCCTGGTTGGCAGCGCGGTGCAGCAGGGCGCCCCTGCCCTGCCGCCCTTCGTCGAGGCGTGGAACCTGCCGGTCCTGGTCTCGTTCCGGCGGCAGGACCTGTTCGACAACCGGCACACGCTGTTTGCCGGGGCCATGCAGCTCGCGAACCCGGCCGCGCAGATGGCGCTGCTACAGGATGCGGACCTGGTGATCGTGCTGGGCGCCCGGCTGTCGGACATCACCACCCAGAACTACGCGTTCCCCGCGGCCGCCTCCCGCCTTGTGCACGTCCACCCGGACCCGGCCTCGATCGGCACCCACTTCCGCACCGACCTCGCCATCGCCGCAGACCCGGCCGCCGTGCTCAGCCAGCTCGGCCTGCCGCCCGGCCCGGGACCGGACCGCACGGCCTGGCACGCCCGGCTGGCGGCCGAGCGGCAACGCGAAGCGACACCGGGCCGCCTCGACGCGCCCGACGGCATTCCGTTCGAGGCGGTGGTCGCCGCCGTCGCCGAAAGCCTGCCCGACGACGCCATCGTGACCCTGGACGCCGGCACCTTCGCGGCGCCCGCCTACCGCATCATCCCGTTCCGGCCGCCGCAACGCCTGCTGGCGCCCATCGCGGGATCGATGGGGTTCGGGGTGCCCGCGTCCGTCGCGGCGGCGCTGCGCTACCCGGACCGCACCGTCGTCTGCATGGTCGGCGATGGCGGCTTCCTCATGACCGGCAACGAGCTGGCGGTCGCGATGGAGCGGCAGTTGGCCATCAAGCTGATCCTGTCGGACAACCGCTCCTACGGCTCCATCCGCGTCAACCAGGAGCGGATGTTCCCTGGCCGCGTGAGCGGGACAGCGCTCGTCAACCCCGATTTCGAGTTGATCGGCCGCGCGTTCGGCTTCCCGGTCCATCGGGTGCGGACGAGCGCCGACCTGGACGCCATGTCAGCGTGCTTGCATAGGCCGGGACCGGCCTTCGTCGTGGTGGACAGCAGCCTGGTGGCAGTCTTGCCCTGATCGGCCCGAGGCGCCGCGTCTGGCGAGGCCGGTCAGCCGTGCAACACGGTCGCCGCGCCCGGGGCGACATCGACAACCCGGCCTGTGCACCGCGCGGTTACGCGCTGTCCCAGCGGGAACTCCTAGTATTTGGGAGCTAGGCGCATTTTTAGAACGCCCGTCAGGTGAGCAGGCTGTGGCTCATTGAACCATTGCACGGCTAAATTGCAATTCATGACAATCCGGCTCTCCCATTCTCGGTCTGGTCGGCTATGAAAACCGGACGAGGGCCTGAACCATGATTGCCGGCGACCGACCGCTTCGACGCATCCGCGCGCCCATCGCGCTATGGGGGGTGTTGCTGGCGGCTGTTGCGGCATTCTGGCTCGGAGCTGCACGGGGCCAGGAGGGGCCGAAGCCGGCCGGCGATTGGCGCGCCGCCTATCTGCGGCAGGAGGCGGTGGATTATCCGGCCGAGAACCCCTACTCCGACGCGAAGGCCGCCCTCGGGGCCGTGCTGTTCTTCGACCCGATCCTGTCCGGCAGCCATGGCAGCTCGTGTGCGACGTGCCATCAGCCCGCCCTGGCCTGGGCCGACAACCTGTCCCACTCGGCCGGCGACCGCGGACAGGCGATGTTGCTGCGCTCGCCGACCCTGCTCGACGTCGCCGGGTCGATCCGGCTGGGCTGGGATGGCAAGTTCCCGAGCATCGAGGCCGTGACGTTTCGGGCCATCTCGGCGGACGCGAACATGGATCTGGGCACGCAGGAAGCGGTCGACCGCCTCTCGGCCAATCCGGCCTACACGCGCCGGTTCGAGGCGGCATTCGGACCGGGTCCGGTCACGGCTCGGAAGATCGAGCTCGCTCTGGCGACATACGAACGCGGGATCGTTGCTGGCCCGGCACCGTTCGACGACTGGGTCGCCGGCAACGAGGCGGCCGTGAGCGACCAGGTGAAGCGCGGCTTCGCCCTGTTCACCGGCAAGGCTGGATGCGTTGGCTGCCATTCCGGCCCGGCGTTCACGGACCACTCGTTCCAGGACATCGGCAGTGCGAGCGGCAGTGACATCGGGCGCGGCGCACTCTTTCCCACATCGGTCGCCTTGCGCTACGCGTTCAAGGTGCCGACGCTGCGAGACGTTGCCGTGCGCGCGCCCTACATGCACGATGGGAGCCTGCCGACGCTGGCCGACGTGGTGGACTTGTATGATCGGGGCGGCATTCCGCGTCCAAGCCGCTCGTCCCAAATTCGCCCGCTCGGTTTATCGGGAGACGAGAAGCACGACCTCGTCGCGTTCCTGGAGAGCCTGACCAGCCACACCAAGCCGGATGCGCTCCCGCTGCCGCCGCATTGAACGCGGCCGCCTGGGTCAGAGCCGGCCGACGCCAAGGTGATGGGCGGCCGGCAGAGCGTAGCCCAGCAGCGACAAAGCGAATGTCAGCATGACCCCACTCAGGCGCAACAGGCGCAGGGAAGACGGCCGCGTGCGCGCAGCCCAGGAGAGCGCCACAGCCAAGCAAAAAATCGTAACAAATCCACTAAAAACCATAACAGTCTCCTAGACCGAAATTGATTAAGGCGTTAAGGTCTGGCTTCAAGGGTGCGCTCGTCTCCTGACGATCGTTCTATAGCTTGGCTGGATGTGCAATGATGCAGCGACAGGGCCGGTTGTTGAAAATAGTCGGCCTGCTGTTTGGCATTGTCGGAAGTCTCTGGTCCGCTCCGGCGCTGGCGCATGTCAAGTGGTTCTGTGCCTACGACCTGGCAGGCGCGCCGCTCGGGCTCGAGAACGTGCTTTGCCAAGACTTCGAGGAATTGGTCGGCCTTTCCATCGCGCTGCTGCTGGGCGGCGCCATCGTCGAGGGCACGGCGCTCGGTCAGGCACTGCTGCGGTCGCTCGACGCCGTGACCGGCCCGGTCGCCCGCCATACGGAGCTGATCGTCCGCGTCGTCGCCGCAGGATTCTTCCTGTCCCTGTGGTCCATGCTTCACGTCATCCTGACGCCCGAGCTGACCACGCAGCGCGCCTTCGTGCCCTGGCTGCAGCTGGCGATCGCCGCCTCGATGCTGTTCCGGGCGACGCTGCCGATCGGTGCGCTCGGGATCGCCATCCTGTTCGCGACTGGGATCGCCGATTACGGCCTGTTCCACTTGCTGGACTACCCGGTCTTCCTCGGTCTGGCGGGATATCTCGCCTGTGTCGGCCTGGGTCGGACGGTGTGGCGCATCGAGCCGCTGGATATTCTGCGCTGGGCCGCAGGGATCACCCTGATGTGGGCGTCGGTCGAGAAATGGGCCTATCCGCAATGGACCTACCCGATGTTCGTCACCCATCCGGAAGTGAGCTTCGGATTGGACATCGGCCTCTATATGCGGGCCGCAGGCGTCGTCGAATTCGCGCTCGCCTTCGCGCTGATCTGGACGCCGCTGGTACGGCGGACAGCGGCGATCATCCTGGCGGCCATGTTCATCGCCGCGGTCGGCGAATTCGGTGTCATCGATGCGATTGGCCACTCCTGCATCGTCGCCGTGCTGCTAGCGATCGCGGCCGATCCGCGGCAAGCTCCGGTCCGCCGCCGCGCGCTCGTCCTGATGCCTGTCTCCTACTCGGGGGCGCTCGCGGTGTTCCTGGCCGCCTACTACGGATTGCACATCGCATTCTTCGGCGGCGGCGCCTTCTGACGACGTGCCACCAAGCAGACCTCTAACGGACCGTCACCGCTAGACGCATCTTCGGGTGGATGCCGCAGAGCACGTTGAACTGCCCGGCCCGCGTGAACGGTATCAGCACGTCGCGGCCCGGCTCCTGATCTCCGGAGTCGAAGCTGAACTCGGGCGTCGCGACGAAGGCATGGTGGGAGAGGTCGCCATCGTCGTTGACGATCCGAACGACGTCGTTCCGGTCGATCGCGAGCGCCCCTGGCCGGAACTCGCGCCCACGCTGGGAAACGTCGTACTGCCGCGGCGTCGGTGTCTGGCGCAAGGCTGCGGGCAGCGCCCAGGCGGCCATGGCTGCGCCGGCGAGCGCCGCAAGCGCGAGCGGGCCCCATCGGCGGACACTAAGTAATCGATTGTCAACTTTTGCATCAAACATTAGCTGCCCCCGTCACAATACTTCTGCCCTTTCTCCCCTTGCGGCAAACCGGCAAATTAAGATATCCCCGACTGGCCCACTTTCTTTGATCCGTCATACAAGGAGCAGTATCCATTTTCAACCGGCCGTTGAACTCCGGGACGGGCACAGTGCGGCGGCGGCCCTGGACGGGTGCGTTCCCCGGCCTGCTGTCGCCCGTGCGGACCATCCGCGGCCAAATCCTGTTGGCGTTCATGTTCCTCATGATGATCGTCGGCCTGGTCGGGCTGCATGCGTCCTACCGGATCGCCCGCGGCGGCCGGCTGGTGACGGAGACCTACGACGGCGCCCTGATGTCGATCAGCTACGCCCGGGCCGCAGCCGCCGACTTCGCACTGATGCAGGTCATCGCGCTGCGCCGCGCGCAAGAGCCGGACGAGGCCCACCAGGCCGGACTGGAACAGCAACTCGAAGGCTTGCGGCATCTGCTGATCGAGGACCTGGAGATCGCCACTGAGCGGGCACAGTCCGACAGGGCCCGGCAATCGGTGCGACAGGCGCTGACCGCCGTCGAGGAATGGCAACGCACGCGACAACAGCATCCGGGCATGGCGGGCGCCGAGGCGCTGGCCGAGTACGTCCGCACGGCCGACCGCGAGATGGAGCTCCTCGTCAACTACACCGCCGGCGATGGCTTCAGCTACCGGCAGCGGTCGCGGGCGGCCGTGGCGGAGGATTGGTGGTTGAACATCGGCGCCCTCGCCACCGCGGTGATCTTCTCCGGTGCGGTGACATGGCTGCTGGTCCGGCACATCGTCGGCCAGGTCGCGGTCGCCTCCGGCGTAGCCCGCCGCATCGCGACCGGCCAGCTGGACGGCGCCTTGCCGACGGGCGGACAGGACGAGCTCGGCGACCTGCTGCGCTCGCTTGCCGTGATGCGCGACAATCTGCGCTCGATGGTGCAGCGGGAGGTCACGCTCCGGCAATCGGCCCAAGGTCGGCTGCTCGACGCCATGGAGAGCTCCAACGAGGGGATCGTCGTCGTCGGGCGGGACGGCCTCGTCGTGCTCGCGAACGACCAGGCCATTGCCCTGCTGGGCTGGCGCCGCGGACCACTGCCGCGCGCGGCGGCCGCGACCCCCTGGGCAGACCTTGCTGCCAGCCTCCCATCTCCGGAAGCGCAGGGCGAGGTGGCGGTCGCCGGCGACCGATGGTTCAACGTGAGCCGCAGCGCCACGCGAGAGGGCGGATTCGTTGCGGTCATCGGCGACGTCACGGCCACCAAGCGGCAGAGCGCCCGGTTGGAGGCGCTGAACATCCGGCTCGACACCGCGTTGGCGAACATGTCGCAGGGCTTGTGCCTGTTCGATTCGGGCGGCCGGCTCGCCGTGGTGAACGCGCGGTATTCAGAAATCTTCGGCCTGCCGCCCGGGAGCGTACGGCTCGGGATGACCTTGCTCGACATGATCGCGCTGCGGGTCAAGCACGGCCACCACCCCGGGGCGACGGTCGAGAGCCTGGTGCTCGAGAAGATGACGGCCGTGCAGCGCCGGCGCCCCGCCTCGTTCGCGATGGACCTGCGCGACGGGCGGGCGATCTCCGTGCTGCTGCGTCCGGCGCCGAACGGTGGCTGGGCGATGACCTATGAGGACGTGACCGATCGGCGGCAAGCGGAAGAGAAGGTCGTGTTCCTGGCCCGGCACGACGGCCTGACCCGCCTGCCGAACCGGACGCTGCTGGCCGAACGTTTGCAGCACGTGCTCTCCGACGCGAACCAAGGCGGCCGCGCGGCGGTCCTGTTCCTCGACCTCGACCGGTTCAAGGCCGTCAACGACACGCTCGGCCACGCGGCCGGCGACTACCTGCTGCAACTCGTCGCCGAGCGGCTGCAAGGCTGTGTCGGGCCCGAGGACATGGTGTCGCGCATCGGCGGTGACGAGTTCGCCATCGTCCAGCCGGGCGATCGATCGGTCGAGGACACGACGGCACTGGCCCGCCGCATCATCGACACGACGAGCGAGCCGTATGACGTCGAGGGTCAGCGCGCATCGGTCGGCGTCAGCGTCGGCATCGCCTTCTCGCCATCCGACGGGCGGTCGCCCGACATCCTGCTCCGCAACGCCGACATGGCGCTGTATCGCGCCAAGGCCGAGGGCCGGGGGACCTGGCGGGTCTACGAGCCGCAGATGGATGCGGTCACGCGGGCCCGGCGCCGCATGGGCAACGCTCTCCGCGAAGCCCTGGGCAACGCCGAGTTCGAACTCCGATACCAGGCGATCTACGACCTCCGCAACGACCGCGTGCGAGGGTTCGAGGCGCTGCTGCGGTGGGAAAACCCGGAATTCGGGGCCGTCTCCCCGACCGAGTTCATCCCGATCGCCGAAGAACTGGGGCTGATGGTGCCGATCGGCCGCTGGGTGTTGACCCAGGCCTGCCGCGATGCCCGGGACTGGCCCGCCGATCTCACCCTCTCGGTCAACGTGTCCCCCGCCCAGCTCCAGGATCAGGACTTCCTGCAAACGGTTGCGGGGGCACTGCACGCGACCGCCCTGCCGTCCTCCCGCCTGAACCTCGAGGTGACCGAAACGGTGCTGATGACCAAAAGCCAGGCCAACATCTCGACCTTGTCGGCATTGCGGGCCAATGGCGTGCAGACGAGCCTCGACGATTTCGGGATGGGCTACTCGTCCCTGAGCTACCTCGTGAACTTCCCGATGGACCAGATCAAGATCGATCGCACCTTCATCGAGAACCTGGCCGACGGCGGCACGCGCGTGATCGCCCAGGCGATCATCCGCTTGGCCCACAAGCTCTCGCTGCGGGTTGTCGCGGAAGGGGTCGAAACGCTCGACCAACTGCACTGGCTTCGCAACGAAGGCTGCGACGACGTCCAAGGCTACTTCGTCTCCAGGCCGTCAGCGGCCTCGGCCGTCAGCGGCCTCGCTTCGCTCCGGGTCGGCGTCGGCAAGGCACCGGCGATCGACGCCTAGCAGGTTGCTGGGGATGGCTTTCCGATCGGCACCCGGGCCGGCGGGGTTCAGGCGCATTTCTTCCGCCGCCAAGCTCTGGGCGTCGCGCGGGTTGAGCGTTTGAATGCGGTCGTGAATTGCGGCTGGGCCGCGAAGCCCACTGCCAGCGCGACCTCGGCCAATGGCGTGCGTGCGTTTGGCAGCATGGCTTTCGCGCGTTCAATCCTGCGCTCAAGCAGCCCCTGGCATGGTCCGCAGCGGGCTCGCAGCCCTGCGTACGAGCATGCTGGCCCGAAGGGACGAGATCCGACGTCAACCCCTCGCCAACGGCTTGATCAATCGTTGATGCGCGATGGCCCTCTGCGTAGCATCGCGCGCCGAAGCGGCGTCACGGCTCGCCGGCAGCGAGGCCAGCAATGACCGACACAGGAAACCGGCGGCAATCGCCAGGCGACGCTCCGCACGCCGTCTCAGCTATGCCGGCCCGGCCGTTGGGTCGTCGCGCCTGGCTTACGGCCGCCGCAGCGATGGCGGTCGCGCCGGCTCGGGCGGCCGGGCCCGTGGACCTCTCGATCATCGACGTCGCGGGCAACCTGCAGCTCACCAAGGCCGGGATCGAGCGGTTCCGCATCGCCAACCCCGGCCTCGTGTCGCGCATCACCTATTCGCAGGCGCCCTCGCCGGAGTTGCCAGGGAAGTTGAAGGCGCAGCAGGCTGCGAGCCGGGTGGACATCGATCTCGTGTTGACCGGCCCCGGCGCGCTCTCGGACGGCGTGACGCAGGGGCTGTGGGAGGAGGTGCTGCCGCGACACGCCGCCGCCCTGCCCAACCTCGACACGCTGTTCACCCCAGGCGCTCGCATGATGCAGGAGAATTTCGGCCAGGGGCAGGGAATCGCCGTCGCCTACTCGCCGTCCGGCCCGCTGTTGGAGTACGCGCCCAGCCGCGTGGAGGATGTGCCGAAAACCGCCGCGGACCTGATGGAGTGGGTGCGGGCGCATCCGACTCGGTTCACTTACGCGCGGCCCTACAATTCGGGCCCGGGCTGGACCTGGTTGCAGGGGCTTCCCTACATCCTCGGCGATGCCGATCCACGAGACCCGATCAAGGGCTGGGACAAGAGCTGGGCCTATCTCCAGGCGCTGGGCGAGCACATCGACTATTACCCAAGCGGCAGCGCGGCGATGATGAAGGAACTGGCGGAGGAGACGCGCGACGTGGTGGTCTCCACCTGCGGGTGGGACATCAACCCGCGCGTGCTCGGCGTCGTGCCGAAGGACATGGACGTGTTCATGCTCGAGGGTACGCACTGGCTGCCTGACACGCAGTTCATGTGCATTCCGAAAGGTGTCGCGCCCGAGAAGCTGGCGGTTCTGCTGCAGTTGATGGCGTTCATGCTGCTGCCCGAGCAGCAAGCGGGCATCTATGACCGCGGCTATTTCTATCCTGGCCCAGTCACCGACGTTCCGCTCTCCGCCGCGCCAACGGACAGCCAGGCGGTAGTACGTGATTATGGCCGGCCGCAATACGCCCATTGGATCGCCGATCGTCCGGTCGAGACGCCGCTGGCGCCCGACCGGCTGGTGGCGGCATTTCGCCGCTGGGACGAGCAGATCGGCTCGAAGCGGGCCAAGTGACCGTCCGGTTCGTCGCCATCGGGCTCGATCACCGCCATATCTGGGACTTGGTGGGCGGGCTGCTGGCGGCCGGGGCGGACTGCGCCGGCTGGTGGCCCGGCACCTCGGACGCCGGTGTGGTGGCCGGGTTTCGCAAGCGGTTTCCAGGCTTGAAGGAGGTCGAGGAGAAGGCGGCACTGCTGGAGGATCGCACCGCCGCGCTCATGGTATGCGCCGCCGTCCCGGCCGATCGCGCGACGCTTGCGATCCAGGCGATGCGGCACGGCAAGGACGTGCTGATGGACAAGCCCGGCGTCACCACCGCGGCTGACCTGACACTCCTGCAGCAAGCGGCGGCGCAGACCGGCCGCATTTTCTCAATCTGCTTCTCCGAACGATTCCTGGTGCCCGCGACGACGGTGGCATTGGGCCTTGTGCGGGAGGGGGCGATCGGGCGCGTGGTGCAGACCGCCGGGTTCGGCCCGCATCGGCTCAACCGCGACATACGGCCACCATGGTTCTTCGACCCGGCCCGCTACGGCGGCATCCTGGCCGACATCGCCTCCCACCAGCTCGATCAGTTCCTGGTTTTCACTGGCTCCCAGGATGCGCGGATCGTGGCGAGCACGGTGGGGCTGTTCGACGACCCGCGCAAAACCGAGTTCGAAAACTTCGGGGAGGTGCTGCTGCGGAGCGACCGGGCCTGCGGCTATTGCCGGGTCGACTGGTTCACGCCAGACGGCTTGCCGACCTGGGGCGACGGGCGCCTGACCGTCATCGGCACGGAGGGCAGCATCGAGCTGCGCAAGTACGTCGACATCGAGGGCCGGCCCGGCACGAACCACTTGTTTCTCGCCGACCGGCACGGGACGCGACACGTGGATTGCGCCGCCGAACCGGTCATCTATTTTCGCGACCTGCTGGCCGACGTACGGGACCGGACCGAGACGGCGATGGCGCAGGCGCATGTCTGGACGGTGTGCCGCCTGGCGCTTGCGGCGCAGGCGGGGGCGGAGCGGGTCCGGTTGCCTGGCGGCATGCCCGGGGCCGCTGCGACGTGAGCCGCCTGCGCGTCGGGCTGATCGGGCTTGGACCAGGATCTGAGCCGCATGCCAAAAGCCTGCGCGACCTGGCGGCGCGCGCGGAGGTGGTCGCGTGCGTGAGCCGGACGGAGGCAGCCTGCAGCGCGTTCCACGACCGGTTCGGCTTTCCCGTCACGACGGACATCGATGGCGTGATCGCCGACCCGTCGATCGCGGCGATGCTGGTGCTCACCCCGCCCTCCACCCATGCCTTCGTGGCAGAACGCTGCTTCGCGGCGGGCAAGCACGTGCTGGTGGAGAAGCCGCTGGAGCTGACCTCGGCGCGTGGGGCGGCGTTGGTGGCAGCCGGACGGGCCGCCGGGCGCCGTCTCGGCGTGGTGCTCCAGCACCGGTTCCGCCCCGCCAGCCTACGGCTTCGGGCCGCGCTGGCAGGCGGCGAACTCGGCACCGTGCTGGCGGCCGGCATGACCATACCCTGGTGGCGGCCCCAGCAATACTACGATGAGCCAGGCCGGGGCTCCATGGCGCGCGACGGCGGCGGCGTGCTGCTGACCCAGGCGATCCATACGCTCGACCTGTTCCGCTCGTTGGTCGGGGTATCGCGGGTGCTCGCGGCACAGGCGGTCACGACCGGGGCGCACCGGATGGAGACGGAGGACTTCGCGTCCGCATTGCTGCGCCTGGGCAACGGTGCGCCAGGCACGTTGATGGCCACCACCGCGGCCTACCCGGGACTGCCGGAGCGGATCGAGGTCTGGGGCTCGACGGGCTCTGCCGTGCTGGTGGGTGGGTCGTTGCGGCTGAGCTGGATGGCGGGTGGTGAGGAGGCGGCCGGAGCCGAGGGTGGCACGGGCGGAGGGGCGAACATCATGGATTTCCCCCATGACGCACATCGGGCCGTGTTGGCGGACTTCATCGATGCGGTCGAGACCGGGCGCGACCCGGCGGTGACAGGCGAGGACGCGCTCGCCAGCCAACACCTGGTCGACGAGATCCTGGCCGTCGCACGGTTTGGCGACGGCGGCTGACCCCGGAGCGGACGCGATGCAGCGAGCCTGCTGCCGTCGTTTCGCCGAGCATCGAAGCGCACGAACCGCATCAGCCGGCCGTTGCAGCAGACTGACCAGATCGGCCCTCAGGCCTTGACGGTGGATGCCTGGTAGATCTTGTCGATCGCCGCTGCCAGCGTGGTGTTGAACTCGGTATCGGTCATTCCGTGCTTCAAGTCATCGATCAGCGCGCGGGAGAAACTCGCGATCATCCCATGGTTCCGTCGCAGCCGCCCGCACGCGTCGTCGAGCTTGTAGCCGCCGGAGAGCGCAACGACCCGCTCCACTCGGGGATGCTGCGTCAGCGCATGATATAGGTCCGCCTGGTCCGGGATGGTCAGCTTCAGCATCACACGGCCGGCCGTCATCGCGTCCAGATGCCGGGTCAGCTCGTCGTTCAGGATGGCCTCGGCGGCGGACTTCGATGGGCTTTTGATCGACACTTCCGGCTCGAGGATCGGCATCAGGCCGTGGCCGGCGATCTGGCGGGCGACCTCGAACTGTTGGGCCACGATGGCGCCGATCCCCTCCTTCGAGGCACCCGTGATCACGGAGCGCATCTTGGTGCCATAGACGTCCAGCTTCACCGCCCGGTCGAGCAGCGCGTCGAGGCCGGGCATCGGCTTCATCAGCTGCACGCCGTCGCGCTCTGCCTCCAGGCCCTTGTCGACCTTCAGGAACGGCACGACGCCGCGCTCCGTCCACAAGAAGTGCGGAACCGGCTTGCCCTGCGCCTCCCCCTCCATCGTGCGCTCGAACAGGATGGCACCGATCACCTTCTCGCCGGTGAAGGCCGGTGCGGTGATGATCCGCACCCGCATCTCATGCATCAGGCGGAACATCTCTTCGTCGCCGTTATAGGAACCGTCCTTGATCCCGTATTGGCGCAGCGCGCCGGGGGTCGATCCGCCGCTTTGATCCAGCGCTGCGATGAAACCGCCCTTGCCGGTCATTTGCGCCGTCATCGTCTCGTTCATCATGGCCCTCATCCCTGCGTGACTTTGAGGATATCAATGGCATGGCGCCCACAAGCAACATAGGCTTTCGCGACCGCTTGCGTCATGGGACTTCCCTCAAGAGAACCGTCTGTGGACAGGGTATCGGGGATGATCGCATGGCACATGACATCAACAATGTCATCGTGTCGGGAATGTCATCGTGCCGGGCGGTCCGCCCATTGGCCACGGCGCCATTGAATGCGAACGTACGCTGGTCGGTGAAGGGAGACGGCCAGTGCGGACGCAGGTGGCGATCATTGGGGCCGGGCCATCCGGCCTCATGCTGGGCCGGCTGCTGGAGCAGGCCGGCATCGACAACGTGGTCGTGGAGCATCGCTCCCGCGACCGCGTGCTGGGCCGCATCCGGGCCGGCGTGCTGGAAAGCGGCACTGTGGCGTTGATCGAAGCGGCTGGATTGAGTGAGCGGATGCACCGGGAGGGCCTGCCGCACGAGGGATGCCGCTTTGCGTTCGGCGACGAGACGCACCGCGTCGACTTCAAGGCGCTGATCGGCAAGACCGTGATGGTCTATGGTCAGACGGAAGTGACACGTGACCTGATGGAAGCGCGCGACGCATCGGGCGGGACGACGGTCTATGCCGCCGACAACGTCTCGCTGCACGACTACGGCAGCGATCATCCGTCGGTCCGCTACCATCGGGACGGGACGGAGCACGAGCTTCGCTGCGAGGTCATCGCCGGTTGCGACGGCTATCACGGCGTCTCCCGGGCAAGCATCCCCGCCAGCGCAATCGAGCTGTTCGAGCGGGTTTACCCGTTCGGCTGGCTCGGCGTGCTGGTCGACGAGCCGCCGGTCGACGAGGAGCTGATCTACGCCAACCACCCGCGCGGCTTCGCGCTCTGCTCGATGCGCTCCTCGATGCGGAGCCGCTACTACATCCAGGTCCCTTCATCCGAGAGCGCTTCGGCGTGGACGGACGACGCGTTCTGGGACGAGCTGCGCCGACGGTTGCCGGGCGAGATGGGCGCCTCGCTCCGGACCGGGCCGTCGATCGAGAAGTCGGTGGCGCCGCTGCGCAGCTTCGTCGCCGAGCCGCTCCGGTTCGGGCGCCTGCTGCTGGTCGGCGATGCCGCGCACATCGTGCCGCCCACGGGTGCAAAGGGGCTCAATCTGGCGATGGGCGACGTTGCGTTGCTTGCCCGTGCCTTGCAGGCGTACTTCGACGAGGGCAGTGCCGCCGCGCTCGACGACTACTCGGCCCGGGCGCTGCGGCGCATTTGGCAGGCGGAGCGGTTCTCCTGGTGGATGACCTCGTTGCTGCACGTGTTCCCCGAGGCGGACGCCTTCAGCCGCCGTCTTCAACGTGCCGAGTTCGACAGCCTGCGCAGCTCGGTTTCCGCCAGCAAGGCCTTGGCAGAAAGCTACACCGGCATCGCCGTGTGACCGCCCGCGCGCCGGCCAGCCGCTTGGTGCGGTCTTCCGCTTCGGTTAAGGAACGCGCACGGAACTGGTGGGGACGGCAATGGCGGACTCGGTCTGGCGCATCATCGAGGCGAACGCGGCGCCGCGGGCCATCGGCGCCCCGGGGCGGCCATGGCTCGACGGTCCGGGACTGGCGTCGCTGGCCCGCGCCGTCAGCAGCACGCTGAACGCGGCCGGGATCGGCCGCAACGACCGCGTCGCGATCGTGCTGCCGAACGGGCCGGAGATGGCGACGTGCTTCCTCGCCATCGCGGCATGCGCCACCGCCGCGCCGCTCAACCCGGCTTACAAGACCGACGAGTTCGCCTTCTATCTGCAGGACCTGAAGCCAGCCGCCCTGGTTCTTGCCGACGACGATCGCGGCCCGGCCCGCGCGGCCGCGCAACAGGCCGGGGTCCCCGTAATCGAGCTAGCCGGCGTGGCTGGCGCGGCCGGCCTGTTCACTCTCGACACCGCCGCCTTGCCGCCCCGCGCGGCGGCCCGGCCAGGACCGGCCGAGCCCGAAGACATGGCGCTGGTGCTGCACACGTCCGGCACGACGGCCAGGCCGAAGATCGTGCCGCTGACCGGGCGCAACCTGGCTGCCTCGGCCCACCACATCGCCCTCTCGCTCGCGCTGACGCCGGCCGACACCTGCCTCAACATCATGCCGCTGTTCCATATCCACGGCCTGGTCGCCGCCACGCTCGCCTCGCTCGAGGCCGGGGCGGCCGTGTGCTGCACCCCCGGTTTCAACGCGTTCAAGTTCGCGGAATGGGTCGCTGCGGTGCAGCCAAGCTGGTTCACGGCCGTGCCGACGATGCACCAGGCGATCCTCATGCGCATGCGCGACAAGCCCGAGCAGGCGCGAGCATTCGGCCTGCGGCTGATCCGGTCGTCCTCGGCCTCCTTGCCGCCGCAGGTCATGCAGGAGCTGGAGGCGGTGTTCGGCGCACCCGTGGTCGAGGCATACGGCATGACCGAGGCCGCGCACCAGATGGCGTGCAACCCGCTGCCGCCGCGCATCCGCAAGCCGGGCTCCGTCGGCGTCGCCGCCGGGCCCGAGATCGCCGTCATGGACGAGCTGGGGACCGTGCTGCCGCAGGGCAGCGTCGGCGAGGTCGTCATCCGCGGCCCGAACGTCACCGCCGGGTACGACAACAATCCAGCGGCCAATGCCGGCGCCTTCACCGGCGGCTGGTTCCGCACCGGCGACCAGGGACGGGTCGACGTGGAAGGCTACCTGTTTCTGACCGGGCGTCTGAAGGAGCAGATCAACCGCGGCGGCGAGAAGGTCAGCCCGCTCGAGGTCGACGTCGTTCTGCTCGACCACCCGGCCGTCGCCGAGGTCGTGACCTTCGGCGTGCCGCACGACAAGCTGGGCGAGGAAGTCGCGGCGGTCGTCGTGCTGAAAGACGACCAGGAAGCGACCGAGCAGGAGATCAGGGACTTCGCC
This sequence comes from Acetobacteraceae bacterium, assembly GCA_965213855.1. Taxonomy (GTDB): domain Bacteria; phylum Pseudomonadota; class Alphaproteobacteria; order Acetobacterales; family Acetobacteraceae; genus JBBROS01. The sequence goes on from CBDCAA010000008.1 coordinate 1,286,318, forward strand.
GCGACCCGGCTTGCGGCCTACAAGGTGCCGCGCCGGGTGTTGATGATGGACGACCTGCCGAAGGGCGCCACGGGCAAGGTGCAGCGGGTGGGCCTGGCGAAAAAGCTCGGGCTGGTCCCATGACAAGCGTCTGCGTGTTCGGCGCCGGCGCGATCGGCGGCTTCCTGGCGGCCCGGCTTGCCGCGATCGGCGCCGACGTCTCCGTTGTCGCGCGCGGCCCGCATCTGGCGGCGATGCAGGCCGACGGGCTAACGTTGCAGTCAGGTGGGGAAACGACAACCACCCGCCCCCGGGTCGCGTCCGACACGGCGGCGCTTGGCCTGCAGGACTATGTCGTCATCACGCTGAAGGCGCACTCGTTGGCGCCCGCATTGCCGCAGCTGGCGCCGCTGATTGGGCCGCATACGACGATCGTGGCCGGGGTGAACGGCCTGCCGTGGTGGTATTTCTATGGCCTCGCTGGCCCATTCCGCGATCGGCAGGTCGCCGCGGTCGACCCGGATGGCGCGCTTTGGGCCGGGTTGCCCCCGGCGCAGACGCTCGGCTGCATCGTCTATCCTGCGGCCGAGATCGCGGCCCCCGGCGTGATCGCGCACTCCTTCGGCGACCGGTTCAGCCTGGGCGAGCCCGACGGCTCGCGCAGCCAGCGGGCTGACACCCTGTCAAAGTTATTGATCGGCGCCGGGCTGAAGGCGCCGGTTCGGCCGCGCCTGCGCGACGAGCTATGGGTGAAGCTGTGGGGCAACATGGCGTTCAACCCCATCAGCGCGCTGACGACGGCGACGCTCGACGTGATCACGGGCGACCCCGGCAGCCGCGCCGTCGCGCGCGCGATGATGCTGGAGGGCCAGGCTGTCGCCGAGGCGCTGGGGGTGACGTTCGCGATCGACGTCGACAAGCGCCTCGCCGGGGGCGCCGAGGTGGGGCGGCATCGCACCAGCATGCTGCAGGACCTGGAATTGGGCCGCCCGCTGGAGATCGAGGCGCTGCTGGGCGCCGTCGTCGAGGTGGCGGGCTGGGTCGACGTGCCGGTGCCGCTCAGCACGGCGGTGCTGGCCCTGGTGCGGCAGCGCGTGGCGGTGCGGGACGGGGCCTAGGGAAAGAGGCCGACTACACCCACCAAGAATCGGTCAGTTCCCGGGCCAGTTCCGCGTTGTAAGCAGCGGCGGCCGCTTTCGCATGGCGATAGGACTCGAGCAGGGTTGCATGGCCGATGCCGTTGGCGGCCGCTGCTCTGGCAAGGGATTTGAACGACACGTCGCCAAAGATCGCGCGCAGGTGGGAGCCGCTGCCATGGCCGTGCTCGAAATAGGGCGATGACCTGCACGTCGGTTATCCCGCCAGCGCAAAGATCGCGCGCAGGTGGGAGCCGCTGCCATGGCCGTGCTCGAAATAGGGCGATGACCTGCACGTCGGTTATCCCGCCAGCGCTCGCGTTCTCCGCGGCATTGCGCAGGGCGAGCAGACCGTCGAGTTCATCGCAGGCCTGGATTGTGGTCATTAAGCCTCGCGAGCCGTCACACCTCCTCCACTCGCTCCACCCCGGGCACGACCTTCAGCGCCTGCGCCAGGCGTGGCCCGACCTGGAAGCGGCCCGGGAGCGTGATCTCGACCGCCTGGGCCGCATCAATCCGCGGCACGAGCGTGACCTGGCCCCTGCCCTTCGCCTCCCGCGCCAGCAGCGCGCGGATGTGCGGCACCGCCTCGGTCGTGTCGAGCCAGATGCGCATGCCCGCACCGGCGTCGGTTGCGGCCTGGTCGAGCGGTCGGCAGTCGCATGCCGTGATCCGCAGCGCTTCGCCCTCCAGCTTCAGCTCGACGCCCATCAGCACCGCCGACCCGGCCTTCAGCATGTCCCGGGCGCCGTTCAGCACCTCGCTGAACAGCGTCACCTCGAAGCTGCCGCCCTGGTCGGAGAGGTGGACCCACGCCATCCGGCTGCCGGTCCGGGTCGTCCGCTCCTTGATCGAGACGACGCAACCGGCCACCCGCGCCCGCGTGACGCCGGCGGCGGCCTGCGGCTCCAGCCGGGTCGACGGGACGGCGCCGAGCCGCTTCAGCACCGGGCCGTAGCTGTCGAGCGGATGCGCCGTCAGATGGAAGCCCACCGCCTCCGCCTCGTAGCCGAGGCGGTCCATCTCCGCCCAGTCCGGCGTGGGCGGCAGGCGCAGCGCCTCCGGCTTGGCCGGGCCGCCAAACAGGCCGATCTGTCCGCTCTCGCTCTCCTCCGCCAGCGCCTGCGCGCGCTTGAGGATCAGCTCGGCACCCTGGAACATCTGCGCCCGGTTCGGGTTCAGCCCATCGAAGGCGCCCGCTCGGGCGAGGTTCTCGATCTGCATCTTGTTCAGGCTCTTCGGGTCGATCCGCGCCGTGAACTGCGCCACATCCGCGAACGGCCGGTCGGCGCGCGCAGCCACCACGCCTGCCATCGCCGCGAGCCCGACCTTCTTGACCGCGGCCAGCGCGTAGCGGATCCGCTGGACGCCGTCCCCGTCCACCTCGACCGCGAACAGCGCACCCGATCGGTTGATGTCGGGCGGCAGCACGGCGATGCCCATCCGCTGCGCCTCCTGCCTGAGGGCCGCAATCTTGTCGGTGTTTGACACGGCCAAGTTGAGGCAAGCGGCCAGGAACGCGACCGGGTGGTTGGCCTTCATCCAGGCCGTTTGATACGAAACCAGCGCGTAGGCCGCCGCGTGGCTCTTGTTGAAGCCATAATCGGCAAACTTGGCCATAAGGTCGAATACCTCGGTCGCCTTGTCGGCCGAGAAGCCCTTCGCCTTGGCGCCGTCCGTGAAGATCTGCCGCTGCTGTTCCATCTCGGCGCGGATCTTCTTGCCCATCGCGCGGCGCAGCAGGTCGGCACCGCCCAGGCTGTAGCCTCCCATGGTCTGGGCGATCTGCATGACCTGTTCCTGGTAGACGATGATGCCATACGTCTCGGCCAGGATGTCCCGGATCGCCGGGTGGGGCGCCTCCCAGCCCCCGCCGTGCTTGCGCCGGCAATAATCGGGGATGTTCGCCATCGGCCCCGGGCGATAGAGCGCGCCGGCCGCGATCAGGTCCTCGAACCGGTCGGGGCGCATCTGCTTGAGCACGTCGCGCATGCCCTGGCCTTCGAACTGGAACACCCCGCCCGCGTCGCCGCGCGCCAGCATCTCGTAGGTCCTGGCGTCGTCCAACGGCAAGCGGTCCAGGTCGACGGGCACGCCCAATCCGGCCAGGATCGCCACGGCCTGCTTCAGGATCGTCAGCGTGGTCAGCCCAAGGAAGTCGAACTTCACCAACCCGGCCTGCTCGACGTACTTCATCGAGTACTGCGTGACCAAGGTGTCGGTTTTCGGGTCCCGATAGAGCGGCACCAGGTCGACCAACGGACGGTCGCCGATCACGACGCCAGCCGCATGCGTGCTGGCGTGGCGATACAGGCCCTCCAGCTGCAGCGCGACTTCCATCAAGCGCCGGATCGCCTCGTCGGTGTCACGCAGCTCCTGAAGCTTGGGCTCGCCGTCGATCGCCTGCGCCAGGGTCACGGGCTTGGCCGGGTTGTTGGGGATCAGCTCGGCCACCCGGTTCACCTGGCCGAACGGCATGCCCAGCACGCGGCCCACGTCCCGCACCGCCGCCCGCGCCTGCAGCTTGCCGAAGGTGATGATCTGCGCGACCCGGTCCCGCCCGTACTCCCCGCGCACGTAGGCGATGACCTCGTCCCGCCGCTCCTGGCAGAAGTCGATGTCGAAGTCCGGCATCGACACGCGCTCGGGGTTCAGGAAGCGCTCGAACAGCAGCCCCCAGCGAAGCGGATCGAGGTCCGTGATCGTCAGCGCCCAGGCGACGACCGACCCGGCGCCGGAGCCGCGGCCGGGCCCGACCGGGATATCGTTCGCCTTCGCCCACTGGATGAAGTCGGCGACGATCAGGAAGTAACCAGGGAAGCCCATCCCAGCGATCACAGTCAGCTCGTATTCGAGCTGCGCGCCATACCGGCTCCGCGTCGCCGCATCGGCGCCGACGGCGTCCATGCGCGCCGCCAGCCCCTCCCGGGCCATCGCGCGCACCGTCCCTTCCTCGGTCTGCCCGATCCGCACCTTCGGGCACATCGGCAACAGCGGCTTGCGCGTCTCGGCCATCACCGCGCACGTCTGCGCCACCGCCAGTGTGTTGCTGATCGCGTCGGGCAGGTCGTCGAACAGCTTCGCCATGGCGTCCGCCGGCTTGAACCAGTGCTCGTCCGTGACCCGTCGCCGCGCCTGTTCGCTCACCTGGCGGCCCTCGGCGATGCACAGCAGCGCATCGTGGGCGGCGTGCATCTTGGGGGTGGCGAAAAAGCATTCGTTGGTCGCGACCAAGGGCAGGCCGAGCTCGTCGGCGAGATCGATCAGCGCCGGTTCGATCGCGCGCTCGATCGCCAGACCATGACGGTGCAGCTCCATCATACAGCGATCGGGGAACGCGTCCCGGAACTGCGCGAGCAGTGCGGCCGCGTCGCCCTTGCGGCCTTCGGCCAGCAGGCGCGCGACCGGGCCGCGGCTGCCCCCGGTCAGAACGACCAGTCCCTCGGCGCGTTGCAGGATGGCTCCGAGCGGAAGCTCGGGACGGGCCGGATCGCTCTCGATAAAGCCGTGCGAAGACAGCGCCTGCAGGTTCGCCAAGCCCGCCGCGCTCTGCGCCAGCAGGACGATCGGATCGGGCGGCAGCCGGAGATTGTCGGCGCGTGCGATCGAGACCTGGCAGCCGACGATCGGCTGCACACCGCGGGCGACGCAGGCCTGGCTGAACTCGAGCGCGCCGAACAGGTTGGCGCTGTCGGTGATCGCGACGGCCGGCATCGCCGCGTCGCGGGCCAGTTGCGCGATCTTGTCCGCCTTGATGGCGCCCTCGCTCAGCGAGTAACTCGAGTGCACCCGCAAATGCACGAACCCTGCATGGCTCAAGCCCTGCTCTCCATCGACTCGCCGACGCACGTAGGCTTCGATCGTATCAGAATGTCCTTCTGTCCAGTGTTGACCTCCGCGAGACCGCGGCCGTGGGATAGGCTGAACCGCCTCACGCCGGCACGACCTGCCCGTCGTGCAGCGTGACCCGGCGGTCCATCCGGGCCGCCAGGTCCGGATTGTGCGTCGCAATCAGCGCCGCGACGCCCTGCCCGCGCACCATCTCCAGCAGCTCCGCAAAGACCAAGCCTGACGTTCCCACGTCGAGGTTGCCGGTCGGCTCGTCCGCCAGCAGCACCGCCGGCCGGTTCGCGAGCGCTCGGGCGATCGCGACCCGCTGCTTTTCGCCGCCCGACAGCTTCCCCGGCAAATGGTTCAACCGGTCCTGCAGTCCGAACGAGGTCAGCAGCGTCCGCGCCCGCCCGCGCGCGATGCCGTGCGCAACACCCGCGACCATCTGCGGCAGCATCACGTTCTCCAGCGCCGAGAACTCGGCCAGCAAATGGTGCGACTGATAGACGAAGCCGATCCGGTCCCGCCGGATTGCCGTCCGCTCCGGGTCGGACAGCCGCCCGGCGTCCCTCCCGTCGATCATGACGGTCCCGCTGTCCGGGCGCTCCAGCAGCCCGGCCAAATGCAGCAGCGTGCTCTTTCCCGTCCCGGACGGCGCGACCAGCGCCACGATCTCACCCGCGGCGAGCGCCAGGTCGGCGCCGGCCAAAACCCGCAGCGTCTCCTCGCCACTGCGGTAGGTGCGGGACACGCCCTGCAGCGCCAGCGGCTCACTCATGCCGCAGCGCCTCCACCGGATCGGTCCGCGCCGCACGCCAGCTGGGATAGAGCGTCGCCAGCAACGACAGCGACAGCGCCATGAGCACGACCTGCGCCACCTCGGCCGGGTCCAGCCGGGACGGGAGATGCGTCAGGTAATAGACCTCCGGGTTGAACACCGCCGTGCCGGTCGCGTCCTCAACCCAGCCCTGGATGCGCTGGATGTTGAGGCAGAACAGCACACCCAGCACGACGCCGGCGAGCGTCCCGGTGACGCCCACCGACGCGCCCGCCATGAGGAAGATTCGCATCACCGCGCCCCGCCCGGCGCCGATCGTGCGCAGGATCGCGATGTCCCGCGTCTTGTCCTTCACCATCATGATCAACGAGGAGATGACGTTGAACGCGGCCACCAGGATGATGAGCGTCAGGATCAGGAACATGACGTTCTTCTCCACCGTCACGGCGGCGAAGAAGCTGTTGTTGTTCTGCTGCCAGTCGATGACCCGCACCGGCCGGCCCGCCGCCTTGAGGATGCCGGCGCCGATCGCGCCGACATGGTCCGGGTCGTCCGCGAACACCTCGATGTGGTTCACCTGGCCGGGCTGCTGAAAGAAGATCTGCGCCGCCTCGAGCGGGATGAACACGAACGAGGTGTCGTACTCGTTCATGCCAACCTGGAACACCGCCGCGATCTTGTAGGCGCGCACCCGCGGCACGGTGCCGAACGCCGTCGCCGCGCCCTGCGGGCTCACGAGGGTCAGGTCGTCGCCAGCCTGCAGCCCGAAGCGGCTGGCAAGGCCCGTGCCGATCGCGATCGCGTCCTCGCCCCTGAACGCGTCCAACGAGCCCTGGCGGATGTTGTTCGCGATCGCCGGGACGCGCCTTATGTCGGCCTGGCCGATGCCGCGCACCATGCCGCCCGCGTTCTGCCCGCGCGGCCCGCTGAACAGCACCTGCCCATCCACCACGGGTGCGGCCGACACCACGCCCGGCACGCCGCGGATGCGGGTCGTGAGCGCGTCGTAGTCCGACAGCGGCGCCCCCTGGCCATAGACGCCGAGATGGCCGTTGAAGCCGAGGATGCGGTTGAGCAGGTCGACTTGGAACCCGCCCATCACCGACATGACGATGATTAGCACCGCGACGCCCAGCGCGATGCCGACCAAGCTGAAGACCGCGATGACGGAGACGAACCGCTCACCGCGCCGGGCCCGGAGGTAACGGCCGGCAACGGCGCGCTCGAAGGCGTTGAACATGCTGCTCCTGTTGGTTCCCCTCCCTTCCAGGGAGGGGTTGGGGGTGGGTGACGTCGGAGGCTCGCGCCCCGACCGACCCCCGGCCCATCCCTTTCAGGGAGGCGAGACGCGAGAGATCTGTGCCAGCGCCGCTTCCAGCGAGAGCTCATGCCGTTCGCCGGTCGCGCGGCGCTTCAGCTCGACGTTGCCGGATGCTGCGCCACGGGGGCCGATGATGAGCTGCCACGGGTGACCCATCAGGTCCGCGTCCGCGAACTTCGCCCCGGCCCGGTCGGTCCGGTCGTCATACAGCGCATCCCCGGCGAACTGACGGTAGGCCTGCTCGCACAGCGCGTCGGTGCCTGCGTCGCCGACCTTGAGGTTAAGGATCGCGGCGCGGAATGGGGCGACGCCGTCGGGCCAGATGATGCCCGCTTCGTCATGGTGCGCCTCGATCAACGCGCCGACCAGGCGGGACACGCCGATGCCGTAGCTGCCCATGTTGGGGAACACCGGCTTCTGGTCGGCGCCGGGCACGCTGAGGTTCACCAATTCGCTGTAAAGTGTACCGAAGTTGAAGATCTGCCCGACCTCGATACCCCGCCCCTCGCGGCGCCGTTCCGCCGGGACCCGTTCCCAGGCTGCCAGGTCGTGCTTCTCGTCGGTTGCGGCATAGGGCGCGGTGACTTCATTGAAGAAGCGATCCAGCGCGCCCTGGTCCAGGTGGTCCACGTCGTCGGTGCCGACCCGGACGTCCTCCACCTCGGCGTCATAGAACACGGCGCTCTCGCCGGTGCTCGCGAGGATGTGGAACTCATGGCTCAGGTCGCCACCGATCGGGCCGGTATCAGCCTTCATCGGCACTGCGCGCACACCCAGACGCTGGAACGTGCGCAGGTAGGCCAGCATCATGATGCGGTAGCTGCGGACGGCGCCGTCCTGATCGAGGTCGAACGAATACCCGTCCTTCATCAGGAACTCGCGCCCGCGCATAACGCCGAAACGCGGCCGGGTCTCGTCGCGGAACTTCCATTGAATATGATAGAGGATCTGCGGGAACTCCCGGTAGCTCTTGACCGACTGGCGCATGAGATCGGCGATCAGCAGTTCGTTCGTCGGGCTGTAGATCAGGTCTCGCTCGTGCCGGTCCTTCAGCCGCAGCATCTCAGGACCGTATGCGTCGTAGCGGCCCGAGTCGCGCCACAGATCGGCCGATTGCAGCGTCGGCATCAGCAGCTCTTGCGCGCCGACCCGGTCCTGCTCCTGTCGGACGATCTCAGCGATGTTGCGCAACACCCGCCATCCCGCCGGCAGCCACGCGTAGATACCTGCCGCAACCTGCTTCACCAGCCCGGCCCGCAGCATGAGGCGATGGGACGCGATCTGCGCCTCGGCCGGGTTATCCTTGTTGGTCGGGATCATGGCCCGGGAAAGTCGCATCGGCTATCCTGAATGCTCGAAGTGCGACCCTACAGGCAGCGCTGCGGGGGCGAAAGGCATGCTACCAATGGCGCCAAGGATCGCTGTGGACAGCGCAACATTGCTGCAGCGCACAACAATAATTTGTAAGAATCTGTTCAGCATTTGTTGATTTCGACGTGACAGGCCGGGCGCTACGGGCTATCCCAAAAAAAGGCCCGCGCGCATGGCAGCGCAGCGGGCCAAGTTTAGGGAGGAAACGCCAGTCACACGGCAGATCAAGGAATCGCTCCTTGCTCTCGCCGTGATGATGCCGCCCCCTGCTACACCCGTCCAAAGTTTTTTCTGTCGCTTGCACGAGATTAAGCGTGCCGTGGACCGGTTCTGACCAGCGCGTAAGCAGGCCGTGCCTCTATCTCGGTCAATCGTCCCCCATCAGGGATGGCGCGGGTCGAAAGCTGATCCAGTCGCTGCGGATCACCACCATCGCACCCGCCCAAAGCACGGCTGCGATGACGGTCGTCGCGATCATCTTGCGCCCAATGAGTGGCTGCGCCGGCGCGCCGCGCCATCCGGTCGCCTCATCGGGCTGCTCGACCGGCCGCGTTCCGAACGGCAGCACGGCGAACAGGACGGTCCACCAGATCAAGACGAACAAGACGAACGCGGTGAACCAGTGCACCCGACATCACACCCGCAGAAGATGCACGTCCACCATGGGACGCTTCTGCAGCCGCTTGCCCAATGCGCGGCGCAGCGCCGCCCGTGCAGCGTCGTTTAATGCCGCATCATCCTGCTTCAGCCCGGCGGGCAACCCGGCCAACCCCTGCGCGAACGCCGCCGTGACCCGCTTGGCCTCCGGGTCGTCCGGTTCGAACAGGCCCGGCGCGCTCACCCGCGGGTCGCCCACGACGCGCCCGGCGCTGTCGAGCGCCGCGCTCCCGAGCACGACACCGTTGAACATCATGCGCCGCCGCGCTGCCAGCACTGGCCCTTCGAGCGGCACCAGCCGGTCCCCGTCCAGAACCAGCCGGCCGACCGGCGCGCTGTCGACGACCTCAGCCCGCCCGGGTGCGAGCTGCAGGATATCGCCGTCCTCCAACAGGATCGGGCTGGCCTGCATCGCCCGCGCCAGTTCCGCATGCGCCGACAGATGCCGCCACTCGCCGTGCACGGGCACGGAGTATGTCGGCCGCACCAGACGGTATAGCGTGCGAAGCTCCTCGCGCGCCGGGTGGCCCGAAACGTGGGTCATGTCGTCATCGTCGGTGATGACCCGGACGCCGCGCCGGACCAGCGCGTCCTGCACCGCCGTGATCGGCCGCTCGTTGCCGGGGATCATCCGGCTGCTGTAGATCACCGTGTCCCCCTCGCCGAGGGCGATGTTCGGGTGGGTGTCGGCTGAGATACGCGACAACGCGCTCCGCGGCTCGCCCTGGCTGCCGGTCACGAGCAGCAGCAGGTTCTCGTCCGGGATGCTGCCCGCCCCGTCCTCGGGCACGAACTCGCCGATCCCTTTCAGGTAGCCGCATTCGCGCGCGGCCGCTTCGAGGTTGCGAAGGCTGCGCCCGACCAGCGCCACGTTGCGACCGGCGCTCTTGGCCGCGCGCGCCACGCTTTGCACGCGCGCGACGTTGCTCGCGAAGCACGTGACTGCGATACGGCCGTGCTTGATGCTGCCGATCAGCCGGGCCAGGCTCTCCTGCACTTCCGCCTCGCTGCCGGAATGGCCGTCGACCATCGCGTTCGTGCTGTCGCACACCATCGCCAGGACGCCCTCGTCGCCCAGCGCCCGGAACGCGGCCTCGTCAGTCGGCTGGCCGACCATCGGGTTCGGATCCAGCTTCCAGTCGCCGGTATGCAGAACGGTGCCGAACGGGGTGCGGATGACCAACGCCTGTGCTTCGGGCACCGAATGCGACACCGGCATGAACTGCAGCTTGTAGGGCGGCAACTCGAACGAGCCTCCGGCCGGGATCACATGGATCCGGACCTCCTGCAGCAGCCCGGCCTCGCCCAGCTTGCGCTTCAGCACCGCGGCACTGAACGGCGTTGCATAGACGGGGCAGCGGAGCTGGCGCCACAGATGCGCCACGGCGCCGATGTGGTCCTCGTGCGCATGCGTGATCACGAGGCCCAGCAGCTCGTCGCGGCGCTCGGCGATGAATGATGGGTCGGGCATCATGATCTCGACCTCGGGGTTCTCGTTCCCCCCGAAGCCGATGCCGCAGTCGATCGCCAGGTATTTGCCGCCGCAGCGGTACAGGTTCAGGTTCATGCCGATCTCGCCCGTCCCGCCCAGGGGCAGGAAGGCCAGACCGTCGCTAGGGACTACCATTTATTCGCCTTCGATAATGCGCGTTCTGTCGCGGGAGTATGTGGGGACGGGGTTGCGCTGCGCCAACAAGCGCAGCCCGTCGAGGGTCAAGTCGGGATTGATGTGCTCGATGATGGTCGTGCCCTCGGCCAGCAACGGCGCCAGGCCGCCGGTCGCGACCACCTTGAGCGGCCGATCGTACTCGGCCCGGATACGGGTGACGAGCCCCTCGACCAGGCCGACATATCCCCAGTAGATACCTGACTGCATCGCTGGAACGGTGGAACGGCCGATCACCGCCTGCGGCCGGCCGATGCCGATGCGGGGCAGCCGCGCCGCGGCCTTGTGCAGCGCCTCGAGCGACAGGTTGATCCCGGGCGCGATCACACCGCCGAGGTAGGCGCCGTCCGCGTCGACGACGTCGAACGTCGTGGCGGTGCCGAAGTCCACCACGACCAGCGGACCCGAATAGTCATGATGCGCGGCCAGGCTGTTCAGCAGCCGGTCGGCGCCGACTTCGGCCGGGTTGTCGACCTTGATCGCGAACCCCCAGTCGAGCGTCGACCGGGCGATGAGCGGCTCGGTCGTGAACCAGTCCCGGCACAGCCGCCGGAGGTGATACAGCGCGGCCGGCACGACGGTGCCGATCACGGCGCGGTCGATCTCGGCGGGCTTGAGCCCGACGAGATTGAGCAACGTGAGCAGCCAGACGGCGTATTCGTCGGACGTGCGCTGCGGTTCGGTCGCGATGCGCCAGATGCCGCGCCAACCCTGGTCGTCATGGACGGCAAAGACGACGTTGGTGTTGCCGGCGTCGACGACCAGCAGCACCGGGTCAGCCGAACAGGACGCGGGCAGCCGACTGCGCGGCGGCGACGACCGGGGCCGGCACGACGAAGAACAGCGTGGTCACGATCGCGCCCACCCCGGCGACGAAGCTCAGCGACGGCGTCCGCACGTCGAACGCCGGCTGCGCCTCGTCGAAGTACATCGTCTTGACCACCCGGAGATAGTAGTAGGCGCCCACGACGCTCGTCAGCACGCCGATGACGGCCAGGGTCCAATAGCCCGACTGCACGGCGGGCAGGAACACATACAGCTTGCCGAAGAAGCCCGAGAAGGGCGGGATGCCCGCCATACTGAACATGAACACGCCCATCGCCAGCGCCAGCATCGGGTCCGTCTTGGCCAGGCCCGACAGGTCGGACACCAGCTCCAACGAGCGACCGCGGCGGCGCATGGCGATGATGCATGCGAACACCCCGGCGCTCATGAAGACGTAGGTGACCATGTAGATCATTGTGCCACGGATCCCGTCCGGCGTGCCGGGCGCCAGGCCGACCAGCGCATAGCCGATATGGCCGATGCTGGAATAGGCCATCAGCCGCTTGATGCTGCGCTGCCCGATCGCAGCCAGCGAGCCGAGCACCATGGACGCGATCGCGATGATGACGATCAGCCCGGTCCATTGATGCAGGATCTGGCCGAACGGCTGCTCCAGCGCGCGCAGCAGCAGTGCGATCGCCGCGACCTTCGGCGCCGTGCTCATGAACGCCGTGACGGACGTGGGCGCGCCCTCGTACACGTCCGGTGTCCACATGTGGAACGGGACCGCCGACAGCTTGAAGGCGAGACCGGCGATGATGAACACGACGCCGACGACCAGGCCCGGCGACGCGGCGCCCGGCGAGGACAGCACATGGCCCAACTCGGCGAACTGCATCGTTCCGGAAAAGCCGTAGGTCAGCGAGATGCCATAGAGCAGCAAGCCCGACGCCAACGCGCCCAGCACGAAGTATTTGAGGCCCGCCTCGGCGGACCGCAACTCGTCGCGGGCAAAGGCCGCCAGCACGTAGATCGACAACGACTGCAGCTCGAGCCCCATATACAGCGTCATCAAGCTGGTCGCGCTGCACATCGCCATCATGCCGACGGTGCACAGCAGGATGAGCACAGGGAACTCGAACCGGGCGATCCCCTCGCGCTGGTTGTAGTCGAGTGCGAGCACGAGCGAGAGGCCGGAGCCGACCAGCACCAGCAGCTTCATGAAGCGCGCGAAGCCGTCGACGCCGAACAGGTTGCGGTAGCCCAGCCCGTCGGGCGTGGCCACGACGAGCATCGCCGTCAGCAGCAGCGCGCCGACGCCCAGGAGCGTGCACAGCAAGGTGCTGTCCGCCTTCCGGATCGCGCCCACCATCAGGATCGCCATGGCGCACAGCGACAGCACGATCTCGGGCGTCGCCAGGCCCCAGTTGAAGGTCCCGCCCGCCTGGATCGGGTTCATGGCGTGGCCGCCGCGAGTTGGTGGGCAGACAAGGCCGCCACGTGCTGTTCGACCATCGCGTGCACGCTCGCATCGAAGAACTGGGTGAAGCTGCTCGGGTAGATGCCCATCCACAACACCAGCCCGATCAGCGGCGTGAAGATCGCGATCTCGCGCGGGCTGAGGTCGAGGATCGACTTCAGGTCGTCCCGGGTGAGCGCGCCGAAGATCACCCGGCGGTACAAATAGAGCATGTATGCGGCCCCGAGGATCATGCCCATGCTGCCGAGGATCGCGACCCAGAAGCTCACCTTGAAGGCGCCGACCAGGACCAGGAACTCGCCCACGAAGCCGGACGTGCCCGGCAGGCCGACGCTGGCCATGGTGAAAACCATGAACACGAGCGCGTAGCCGGGCATGCGGGACGCCAGGCCGCCATAGCGCGCGATCTCGCGCGTGTGCATGCGGTCGTAGATGACGCCGACGCACAGGAACAAGGCGGCCGAGACGATGCCATGCGAGAGCATCTGGAACAGCGCGCCCTGGATACCCTGGGCGTTGAAGGTGAAGATGCCGATCACGACCACGCCCATATGGGCGACCGACGAGTAGGCGATCAGCTTCTTCATGTCGGTCTGGGCGAGGGCGACCAGCGACGTGTAGATGACGGCGATGACCCCAAGCGCGAACATCATGGGCGCAAAGCTGGCCGACGCCTGGGGGAGCATCGGCAGCGTGAAGCGCAGGAACCCATACGCCCCCATCTTCAGCAGCACGCCCGCGAGGATGACGGAACCGGCGGTCGGCGCCTCCACATGCGCGTCCGGCAGCCAGGTATGGACCGGCCACATCGGCACCTTGACGGCGAACGAGGCGAGGAAGGCGAGGAACAGCCAGAACTGCATGTGGCCGGGGAACTGCGCCGTCATCAGCACGGCCAGGTCCGTCGTCCCGGTGCTGTACCAGATCGCCAGCAGCGCAAGCAGCATCAGGATCGAGCCGACCAGCGTGTAGAGAAAGAACTTGAAGCTGGCATAGACCCGGCGCGGCCCGCCCCAGACGCCGATGATCAGGAACATCGGGATCAGCACGCCCTCGAAGAACATGTAGAAGATCAGGAAGTCCTGCGCGGCGAACATGCCGACCATCATCGTCTCGAGCACCAGGAACGCGATCATGTACTCGCGCACCCGCACCCGCACCGCTTCCCAGCTCGCGAGGATGCAGATTGGCGTCAAGGCGGTGGACAGCAGCACGAACAGCACCGAGATGCCGTCGACCCCCATGCGGTAGCCGACGCCGAACTCCGGCAGCCACGAGAGTGACTCCTGGAACTGGAAGCCGGGCTCCGCCGTATCGAACCGCACCCACAGCACGAGCGAGATCACGAACACGACCAGGCTGGTCCAGAGCGCCGCCCAGCGCGCGTTGCCGGCCACCACCTCGTCCTCGCCGCGGATGGTCATGATGAAGGCGGCGCCGAGCAGCGGCAGCCAGGTCAGCAGGCTCAGGATGGGGAAGCCGGCGGCGTTCATCGTGCTCACCGGAACAGCAGGAAAACGCTGATGAGCAGCACGAGGCCGACCAGCATCGTGAAGGCATAGATGGCGATCGACCCGGTCTGGATCCGCACCGCCTGCTTGCTGCCGTCGACCGTCAGCGCCGCGACCCCGTTTGGCACGCCGTCGATCAGCCGCGCGTCACCGACCTGCCACAGCATCCGCGCGAGGGCGTTCGCCGGGCCGACGAAGATGCGGTCATACAGCTCGTCGAAATACCACTTGTTCAGCACGAACCGGTAAGCGCCCGGCACGGCGCCGGCCAACCGCGCCGGCAAGCTCGGCGCAGCGACATACATGACGTAAGCCAGCGCGATCCCGAGAACGCCGACAACCGTCGGCAGCAGGCTGATCAGCATCGGCACGTGGTGCATGGCCTCCATGATGTCGTGCCCCGGCGCGTTCACGACGGCCTCGCCCCAGAACGCGGTCCATTCGGCGCCGATGAAGTGCCCTTCGAAGGCGAACCCGGTCAGCGCGGCGCCGATGGCGAGCAGGACCAACGGCACCAGCATGACGGCCGGGCTTTCATGCACGTGGTCCATCGTGTGCTGGTCGGCGCGCGGGGCACCGTGGAACGTCAGGATCAGCAGCCGCCACGAGTAGAAGGCCGTCAGGAACGCGGCGAGCGTGCCGCACCAGAAGCCGTAATGCGCCAGCACCGAATGCCGCGCCCAAGCCGCCTCGAGGATCGCATCCTTCGAGTAGTAGCCCGCGAAGAACGGGATCCCGGCCAGCGCCAGGCTGCCGATCCACATCACCGCATAGGTCACCGGGATCTTGCGCCAGATGCCGCCCATGCGGCGGATGTCCTGTTCGTCCGACATCGCGTGGATGACCGACCCGGCGCCCAGGAACAGCAGCGCCTTGAAGAAGGCGTGGGTGAAAAGGTGGAAGATCGACACCTGATACGCCCCCACGCCGGCGGCGACGAACATGTAGCCGAGCTGCGAGCAGGTCGAATAGGCGATGATCCGCTTGATGTCGGTCTGCACGCACCCGATCGTCGCGGCGAACAGGCACGTCGTGGCGCCGATGAACGTCACGAAGCCGAGCGCGGCCGGCGCGTATTCCAGGATCGGCGACATGCGCGCCATCAGGAACACCCCAGCCGTCACCATGGTCGCGGCATGGATCAGCGCCGAGACTGGCGTCGGCCCCTCCATCGCGTCGGGCAACCAGGTGTGCAGCCCGATCTGCGCCGACTTGCCCATCGCCCCCAGGAACAGCAGCACCCCGATCACCTCGTAGGCGCGCAGGTCCTGGCCGAACAGATGGTAGAGATCGTTCTGGTGCGCGGCGACGTTGCCGAAAATGTCCTCGAACTGCACGGAGCCGAACAGGAAGAACACGCAGCCGATCCCGGTCGCGAAGAACAGGTCGCCCACCCGGTTGACCACGAATGCCTTGATCGCGGCCCGGCACGCGCTCGGGCGGTCATACCAGTAGCCGATCAGCAGGTAGCTCGCGAGGCCGACGCCTTCCCAACCGAAGAACAGCTGCACCAGGCTATCCGCGGTCACCAGCATCAGCATCGCGAAGGTGAACAGGCTGAGGTAGCTGAAGAAGCGCGGAATGGTCGCGTCGTGGCTCATATAGCCGACGCTGTAGATGTGGATGAGCGTTGCGATGAAGGTGACCATGGCGACCATCAGCGCGCTCAGCGTGTCGGTGCGGAGCGACCAGTCGACGTTGAAGCCGTCGACCGAGAGCCATGTGCCGAGCGACAGCACGCCGGGCTCGGCGGAGCCGTCGAGGAACGGGATGAAGCTGGCCGTGCCGCAGCAGGCGGCGACGACCATGCACAGGATGGTCACCGCCTGACTGGCACGGTCCCCGATCTGGCGGCCGAGCAGGCCCGCAACGAGCGCGCCCAGCAGCGGCGCGAACACGGCAACGGCGTACAGCATGCCGCTCAGCCCTTCATCAAATTGACGTCCTCGACCTCGATCGAGCCACGGTTGCGGTAATACACGACGACGATGGCCAGCCCGATCGCAGCCTCGGCGGCCGCAACCGTCAGCACGAACAGCGCGAACACCTGCCCCGCGAGATCCCCCAGCGAAGCGCTGAAGCCGACCAGGTTCAGGTTGACCGAGAGCAGGATCAGCTCGATCGACATCATGATGATGATGACGTTCTTGCGGTTCAGGAAAATCCCGAACACGCCGAGCACGAACAGCACCGCGCCGACGGCGAGGTAGTGGCCAACGCCGATCATCCGTGCTCTCCCGGCCCCGGCTCACCCACGCCGTGCTCGTGCGGCGCGTCCTCCAGCACGGCAGCGCCCAGGGCGGGCTCGAGCTGCGGCGCCGCCCGCATCGTCTTCGAAAGATCGAGCCCGGCGCCGCGGGTCACGTCGACCAGCGTGAGCGTGCTGCCGACCGTGCGGGCGATCTGCCGCGCGATGTCCTGCTTCTTGGTGCCCGACGGACGTTCCCGATGGGTGAGCACGATGGCGCCGATCATCGCGACCATCAGGATCAGCCCGGCGGATTGGAACAGGAAGATGTAGTCCGTGTAGATCAGCCGGCCGAGCGCGCGCGTGTTCTCCATGCCGTCCGGCGTGGCACTCAGGTGCAGCACCGACGCCTCGGGCGCGAACTGCCAGCCGCTCAACACCAGCGCGAGTTCGGCGAACAGCACAAGGCCCACGACGGCGCCGACCGGGGCGTAGCGCTGGAACCCCTCCCGCATCTGCGCGAAGTTCACGTCCAGCATCATGACGACGAACAGGAACAATACGGCGACCGCGCCGACGTAGACGATGACCAGGATCATCGCCAGGAACTCGGCCCCGGCGATCAGGAACAGCGCGGCAGCATTGAAGAACGCGAGAATGAGACACAGCACGCTGTGCACTGGGTTGCGGCAGGTGACGACGGCCGCCGCCGAGGCGATCAAGATCGCCGAGAACAGGTAGAAGAACGCGGTAACCAGCATCGGGTCCTCAGCGGTAAGGGGCGTCGAGCTCGAGCCGTTTGGACAGCTCGGCCTCCCAGCGGTCGCCGTTGGCCAGCAGCTTGGCCTTGTCATACAGCAGCTCCGACCGCGTCTCGGTCGCGAACTCCAGGTTCGGGCCCTCGACGATCGCGTCGACCGGGCAGCTTTCCTCGCACAGGCCGCAGTAGATGCACTTCGTCATGTCGATGTCGTATCGCGTGGTGCGGCGGCTGCCGTCCTCGCGCGGCTCGGCCTCGATGGTGATGGCCAGCGCCGGGCATACGGCCTCGCACAGCTTGCAGGCAATGCAGCGCTCCTCCCCGTTCGGGTAACGGCGCAGCGCGTGCTCGCCCTTGAAGCGGGGGCTGAGCGGGTTGCGCTCATGCGGGTAGTTGATGGTGGCCTTGCGCCGGAAGAAATACTTGAGCGTGAGCCACAGGCCGCCGACGAGTTCCGTCAGCAGCAGGCTTCGCGCCGTGCGGTCGATGAACGCCATCTAGACTCCTTGCTGGCCGGGCAGCCAGCCCATCACGAGCAGCACCCCGGCCGTCAGCACCAGCCAGCCGAGCGACAGCGGCAGGAACACCTTCCAGCCGAGCCGCATCAACTGGTCATAGCGGAAGCGGGGGAACGTCGCGCGCACCCATACGAACATGAACAGCACGAGGCAGATCTTGGCAATCAGCCAGAGCGGCCCGGGGATCCAGGTGAACGGCGGGAACGGGATCGGGCTCAGCCAGCCGCCCAGGAACAGGATGGCCGTCAGCGCCGACATCAGGATCATGTTCGCGTATTCGGCCAGGAAGAACAGGCCGAACGTCATGGCGCCATACTCGACGTTGAAGCCGCCGACGATCTCGCTCTCACCCTCGGCCAGGTCGAACGGCGCGCGGTTGGTCTCGGCCAAGATGCTGACGAAGAACACGACAAACATCGGGAACAGCGGAATGAAGAACCAAACGTTCTGCTGCGCCATGACGATGTCGGTCAGGTTCAGGCTTCCGGCACATAGCAGCACCGTCACCATCACGAAGCCCATGCTGACTTCGTAGCTGACCATCTGCGCGGCCGACCGCAGCGCACCGAGGAACGGATACTTGGAATTGCTCGCCCAGCCAGCGATGATAATCCCGTAGACGCCCATGCTGCTGATGGCGAACAGATAGAGGATGCCGACGTTGATGTCGGCGATCGCCCAACCCTCGTTCATCGGGATCACCGCCCAGGCGGACATCGCGAGCGTCATGGTCAGCAACGGCGCGAACAGGAACAGCAGCCGGTTCGCGCCCGTCGGCACGATCGTCTCCTTCATCAGCATCTTCAGCGCATCGGCAAACGGCTGCATCAGCCCGAACGGCCCGACCACGTTGGGGCCGAGCCGCATCTGCATCGCGGCCATCACCTTGCGCTCGGCCAGCGTGAGGTAGGCGACGCTGATCAGCACCGGCACCAGCATCGCCAGCGTTTTCGCGACCGTCAGCAGCAGCACGCCGATCGTGGTGTCGAAGAACCCGGTCATCACGCCCCTATTCGGCGGCCTGCAGCGCCTGCGGGCCGTATGTGCGGCTGCATTCCGCCATCGTCGCACTCGCCCGCGCGATCGCGTTCGTTTGGTAGTAGTCCTGGACCGGATAGGCAAATGACGTGTCGGCCACGGCAGCGCCGCCGGCCGGGCCGGACGTGTCGGCGCACCCGGCCGCGATCGCCTGCTGCCGCCCGAACACCGGGTTCACCTCGACCAGCCGGGTCCGCAACTCGGTCAGCGTGTCGTAGGCGAGCGGCTTGCCGAGCACGGCGCTGAACGCCCGCAGGATGGCCCAGTCCTCCCGCGCCTCGCCGGGCGGCTGGGTGGCCGCGAAACCGCGCTGCACGAGGCCCGCGGTGTTGACGTAGGTCCCGCTTTTCTCAGTGTAAGCGGCGCCAGGCAGGATCACGTCGGCCCGGGCCGCGCCGCGGTCGCCATGGTGGCCCTGATACACCACGAAGGTGCTGGCCGGGATGGCGGCCGCATCGACCTCGTCCGCGCCAAGTAGCCAGAGCAGGTCGACGCCGCCACCCAGCATCGTCGCGAGCGGCTTGCCGCCAACGCCCGGAACGAACCCGATGTCGAGCGCGCCGACCCGGGCCGCGGCAGTATGTAGGACGTTGAACCCGTGCCACTCCGCCGTCAGTGCGCCAGCCGCCGCGGCCAGCGCCCACGCCGCGGCAAGCACGGCCGCGCCATCGGGCCGGGCCAGCGCGCCCTGGCCGACGATGACCATGGGCCGCTTCGCCGCCTGGAACGCATCGGCGAACGCGCCCTCGAACTTGGACAGCACACCTGGACCGGCGCCGAGATTGTCATGCGCGTAGGTGAGGTCGATCTCCGGCCCGGCCACCGCCACTGGGCACCCACCCAGGGCCCAGCGCTTGCGAATACGCGCGTTGAGCACCGGCGCCTCGCGCCGCGGATTGCAGCCAACGAGCAGGATCGCGTCCGCCTCGTCGATCCCGGCAACGCCGCTGTTGAACACGTAGAAGTCCCGCCGCGATGCATCCAGCGCGGCCCCGTCCTGCCGGCAATCCACATTGGCCGAGCCGAGCCCGGCCATGACGTCCTTCAATGCCAGCATGCTCTCCGCGTCGCACAGATCGCCCGCGACGGCGCCGATGCGATCCCCGGGCAGGTCACGCAGCCGGGCCGCGATGGCGCCGAACGCCTCCGGCCAGGTCGCCGGGCGCAACTTGCCGTTCTCGCGCACCCACGGCCTATCCAGCCGCCGCCGCTTCAGCCCGTCATGGCTGAACCGGCCCTTGTCGGCCATCCACTCCTCGTTCACGGCGTCGTTGGTGCGCGGCAGGACCCGCAGCACTTCGGACCCGCGCGCATCCACCCGAATGTTGGTCCCGAGCGCGTCGTGCACGTCGACGCTGTCGGTCTTGCGCAGCTCCCACGGGCGCGCGGTGAAGCTGTAGGGCTTGTTCAGCAACGCGCCCACCGGGCAGATGTCGATCAGGTTGCCCGACAGCTCGGTCGTCAGCGCCTTCTCGATGTAGGTGCCGACCTCCATCGTCTCGCCCCGGCTGGTGGCACCCATCTCCGGCACGCCCGCGACCTCGCTGCTGAAGCGGATGCAGCGCGTGCAGTGGATGCACCGTGTCATGAACGTCTTGACCAGCGGGCCCAGATACTTGTCCTTCACGGCCCGCTTGTTCTCGGCATAGCGCGAGTGGTCCATACCGTAGGAGTAGGCCTGGTCCTGCAGGTCGCACTCGCCGCCCTGGTCGCAGATCGGGCAATCCAGCGGATGGTTGATCAGCAGGAACTCCATCACGCCCCGCCGCGCGTTCCGCACCGTCAAGGTGTCGGTCTTGACCACCATGTTGTCCGCGACCGGGTAGGCGCAGGACGCGACCGGCTTCGGCGCTTTCTCGATCTCGACCAGGCACATCCGGCAATTGCCAGCGACGCTCAGCCGCTCATGGTAGCAAAAGCGGGGGATCTCGACCCCCGCCGCCTCGCACGCCTGGAGCACGGAGGCGCCGTTCGGCACCTCGACCTGGACGCCGTCGACCGTGACCTTCGCCATCGCTGCTTACTCCGCCGCCATCGGCATGGGCCGCGGCGCCGAGCGGGACTTATACTCGGCGATACGCTGCTCGATCACCGGGCGGAAATGCCTGATCAAACCTTGAATCGGCCACGCCGCCGCGTCGCCCAGCGCGCAGATGGTGTGGCCTTCGATCTGCCTGGTCACCTGCTCGAGCGTGTCGATCTCACTCACTTCGGCCCGGCCCTGCACCATCCGGCCCATCACCCGCATGATCCAGCCCGTGCCTTCGCGACATGGCGTGCACTGGCCACAGCTCTCATGCTTGTAGAACTGCGCCAGGCGATGGATTGCGGCGATCAGGTCGGTGGACTTGTCCATCACGATCACGCCCGCGGTGCCGAGACCGGACTTCACGTCGCGCAGGCTGTCGAAGTCCATCAGCACCGTGTCGCAGATCTCCTTTGGCAGCAGCGGCACCGACGCCCCGCCGGGAATCACGGCCAGCAGGTTGTCCCAGCCGCCGCGGACGCCGCCGGCGTAGGTGTCGATCAGCTCGCGGAGCGGGATGCCCAGCTCTTCCTCGACGTTGCATGGCTTGTTCACATGCCCGCTGATGCAGAAGATCTTGGTGCCCGAGTTCTTCGGCCGCCCCAGCGCCGAGAACCAGGCGCCCCCCCGGCGCATGATCGCCGGGGCAACCGCGATCGTCTCGACGTTGTTCACCGTCGTCGGGCAGCCATACAGGCCCACCGCGGCCGGAAATGGCGGCTTCAGCCGCGGCATCCCCTTCTTGCCCTCGAGACTCTCCAGCAGCGCCGTCTCCTCGCCACAGATATACGCCCCGGCGCCGCGATGGACGTACACGTCGTAGTCGTAGCCAGACCCAGCCGCGTTCACGCCGATCAGCTCGGCCGCATACGCCTCGGCCACGGCGCGCTCCAGCACTGCCGCTTCGTTATAGTATTCGCCGCGGATGTAGATGTAGCAGGCGCGCGCGCCCATCGCGAAGCCGGCGATCAGCGCGCCCTCGATCAGCTTGTGGGGGTCGTGGCGCAGGATGTCGCGGTCCTTGCAGGTGCCGGGCTCGCTCTCGTCGGCGTTGATCACCAGGTAGCTCGGCCGGCCGTCGGGTGCTGCCTGCTTCGGCATGAACGACCACTTCATCCCGGTCGGGAAACCCGCGCCGCCGCGGCCGCGCAGCCCGGACGTCTTCATCTCCTCGATGATCGCATCCCGTCCGCGCGCCAGGATCGCAGCCGTGTCGTCCCAGTCGCCACGCGAGCGCGCGCCGTCCAGGAACGGGTCGTGCTGGCCGTAGAGATTGGTGAAAATCCGGTCCTTGTCGGCAAGCATCGCCGTCACTCCACCAAAGACAGTAGTGTCTGGGGTCCACCCTCGGGCGCCGACGTGATCCGGCCGATCGTCGAGCCGACCGGCGGCCGCTCCCCCCGCCGCAGCGCCTGCAGCAGCGCGCGCGTCCGGTCGTAGTCGAGATCCTCGTAGTAGTCGTTGTCGACCTGGAGGATGGGCGCATTCACACAGGCGCCCACGCACTCCACTTCGCTCATCGTGAACGCGCCATCGCCGCTCGTCTCGCGCCACCCCTTGATGCCGCTCTCGTCACGGCAGGCGCGCGTGATCTCGTCCGAGCCGCGCAGCCAGCACGGCGTCGTCTTGCAGATCTGCAGGTGATAGCGCCCGATCGGCTTCGTGTTGAACATCAGGTAGAAGGTCGCGACCTCATAGACACGGATCGGCGGCATGGTCAGCCGCGCGGCAACAACGTCCATCGCCACGCGCGGCACCCAAGCGCTGCCGGCATGCCGGCGCATCTGATCCTGCACGACATACAACAACGGAATGACCGCGCTGGCGTGCCGGCTGGCCGGGTACTTGGCCAAGATCGTCTCGATCGCCTTCTCGCTCGCCTCGTCGAACGCGAAGCGGGACGGTTCGCCGTGCGGATCCGATGGCGGATTCATCGCCGAACCCATCGGCTCGGACGTGCCGTTCGCGGCCGCCGACCCGGCAACGGTGCCGGCGTCGACCACCGGCGCATGCTCCCGATCGGACCGGCTGCCCGGGCTGTTGCCGAGATCGCTCACCGGTCGATCTCCCCGAACACGACGTCGAGCGAGCCGATCACCGCGACCGCGTCGGCCAGCATGTGGCGGCGGCTCATATGCTCCATCGCCTGCAGGAACGCGAAGCCGGTCGGGCGGATCTTGCAGCGGTATGGCCGATTGCTGCCATCCGCGATCAGATACACGCCGAACTCGCCTTTCGGGCTTTCGGTGGCCGTGTAGGTCGTCCCGGCCGGGATGTGATAGCCCTCGGTATACAGCTTGAAGTGATGGATCAGCGCTTCCATCGACTTCTTCATCTCGCTTCGGCGGGGCGGCGTGAACTTGCGGTCCTGCACCTTGACGTCGCCGGGCCGCATCTTCTCCAGGCATTGCTGGATAATGTACGTGCTCTGCCGCATCTCGGCCATTCGCACGAGATACCGGTCATAGCAGTCGCCGTTGCGGCCGACGGGGATCTCAAAATCCACCGCGTCGTACATGTCGTAGGGCTGCGACCGCCGCAGGTCCCAAGCGTGGCCGCTGGCGCGCAGGCACGGGCCGGAGAAGCCCCAGGCCAGCGCGTCCTCGGGCGACATGATGCCGATATCGACTGTACGCTGCTTCCAGATGCGATTGCCGGTCAGCAGGTTCTCGAGTTCGTCGACGAACTTGGGGAAGGTCTGCGCCCACTCGTGGATCCGCGCGTCCAGTCCCGCCGGCATATCTTTGGCGACACCACCGGCCCTGTAGTAGTTGGAGTGCAGCCGGGCGCCCGAGACTGCCTCGTAAAACTCCATCAGCTTCTCACGCTCCTCGAAGCCCCACAGGCTCGGCGTGATGGCGCCGACGTCGAGCGCATAGGTCGTGATGTTGAGCAGATGGTTCAGCACGCGGGTGATCTCGGAGAACATTGTCCGGATCCACTTGCCGCGCTCCGGCACCTCGATGCCGAGCAGCTTCTCCTGCGCCAGCACGAAGGTGTGCTCCATGCACATCGGGCTGACGTAATCCAGCCGGTCGAAATACGGCAGCGCCTGAAGGTAGGTCTTGTGCTCGATCAGCTTCTCGGTGCCGCGGTGCAGCAGGCCGATATGCGGGTCCGCACGCTCCACCACTTCCCCGTCCATTTCGAGGATCAGCCGCAGAACGCCATGCGCGGCCGGGTGCTGCGGGCCGAAGTTGATCGTGTGGTTGTCCACCTCGATCACCTTGGGCGTGCGCTCCTTGGGCTCACCTGGCGTGGTCGCATGGGTGCCGGTCTTAACGTCGAGGTCGCTCATGCGGGCAGTCCTATGGCCCCGGTCTTCAACGCCCGAACGCGATCGGCGAAGCGGCTGGGTTGTGAGTGCATCGCGCGGACCTCGGTCAGCAAGGCGACAAGGGTCCCGCCTTGGCTCATTGCGAGAGCCGTCAGGACCGTCACGCCGTCCTTCAGGCAAGCGACATCCGTCGTCAGTTGCTTCATGGATCTCACAAGAAAGCTCAGGTCCGGGTTGTCGCTCATCATCAGCCCTTCTGCACCTGGTCCGGCACCTTCGCGGCCTGCCTGGCCGTGTGCGCCTTCTCGTCGCCCGGCAACGTCACCATACCCTCCCAAGGTGAGACGAAATCGAAGTTGCGGAAGTCCTGCGTCAGGCTCACGGGCTCGTTCACGACCTGCTTGCGCTCGTCGTCCCACCGCACCTCCACATACCCAGTAAGCGGGAAATCCTTCCGGAACGGATGGCCGACGAACCCGTAATCGGTCAGGATCCGCCGCAGGTCCGGCTGGCCGTCGAACACGACGCCGAACAGGTCCCACGCTTCACGCTCGAACCAGGTCGCCACTGGCCATAGCGTCCAGCAGCTCGGGACCGGCGTCGCCTCATCGGTCTGCACGATTACGCGGACGCGGTGGTTCTTCGACACGCTCAGCAGGTTGTAGACCACATCGAAGCGCAACGGCCGCTCGGGCCAGTCCACGCCGCACAAGTCCATGAGCTGCTCGCAGGCGAACACCGGGGAGGTCCGCAACGCCTCCAGCAGCTCCAGCAATCGCGGCCGGTCGCCATGGACCACGAGCTCGTCGTGCTCCATGACCGACCCGGTGGCGCCCGGCAACGCAGCCGCCGCCTCCAGCAGGGCGCGCATCTCAGCCACGGAGGATCGTCCCGGTGCGGCGGATCTTCTTCTGCAGTTGGATGATCCCGTAAACCAGCGCCTCCGCCGTCGGCGGGCAGCCCGGCACATACACGTCGACCGGCACGATCCGGTCGCAACCGCGAACCACGCTGTAGCTGTAGTGGTAGTAGCCGCCGCCGTTGGCACAGCTGCCCATGCTGATCACCCAACGCGGCTCCGGCATCTGGTCGTACACCTTGCGCAGCGCCGGGGCCATCTTGTTGGTCAGCGTGCCGGCGACGATCATCACGTCGCTCTGCCGGGGCGAGGCGCGCGGGATGACGCCGAACCGGTCGAGGTCGTAGCGCGGCATGTAGGCGTGGATCATCTCCACGGCACAGCAGGCGAGGCCGAACGTCATCGGCCACAGGCTGCCAGTGCGCGCCCAGTTGACGACCTTGTCGAGGTTCGCGACGACGAAGCCCTTATCGGCAACCTCGCCGGTGATCCCTTTAACGACCGCGTCCTGCTCCGGCCCGGGCGGCAACGCCTCGCGGTTCCACATCAGGTCGTCGGTCGAGTTCAACTGGGTCGCGCTCATGCGACTACTCCCATTCCAAAGCACCCTTGCGCCACTCATAGATGAAGCCGACCGTGAGCACCGCAAGGAAGCCGATCATCGAGAGGAAGCCGAACACGCCGATGTCGGCGAGGCTGATCGCCCACGGGAACAAGAAGGCGACCTCGAGGTCGAAGATGATGAACAGGATTGCGACCAGGTAGAACTTCACGTCGAAGCGGCGCCGCGCATCGTCGAACGGCTCGAACCCGCATTCATAGGCCGAAAGCTTCTCCGCGTAGGGCTTTTGCCGGGCTGCCAGCATCGATCCACCGACCATGGCGCAGGCGATGAACCCACCGATGCCGAGGAAGACGAGGATCGGGAAGTAGTCGGCGAGGATTGGCATGTCGTTCCTTGTCACGGACCGGGTCGCGGACCCGGCGGCCGAAGGAGCCCGCAGCGGCGGACGCCTGCTGCACCGCAGCGGGATTACACCAGCCGGCGCCCACCCGCCATAAGAACCGACGATGGACGTGCCACGCCGAGACACCGGAAGCGGTCAGCCAGCCCCCGGTCCGGGGCGCTGGCGCGAGAGACGGGGCTCGAACCCGCGACCTCCGGCGTGACAGGCCGGCGCTCTAACCAACTGAGCTACTCCCGCGTAGAGGCAGGGCGCTCCGTCTAAGGCCCCACCCTGGAGCCGTCAACCCGCGAACGCCGCGTCGTGGTGGGCGGTGACGGTTTCGAACCGCCGACCCTCTCGGTGTAAACGAGACGCTCTACCGCTGAGCTAACCGCCCTCCGACGAAAGCCCTCTCCCGCGTGCGGGAGAGGGTTGGGTGAGGGTCAAAGACCACGTGATAACCCCAACCTGGCGGCCTGCCTAATGCGGCAAAGACGCCCCGGGCGCCGGAACTGGCGGCACGACCGGGTCCGCCGGTTCTTCCCATTCGATCGCCTCCGGCTTGCGCGCCAGAGCCTGGCCGATCACCTCGTCGACGTGCGCCACAGGGATGATCTTCAAATCCCGCTTCACGTTCGCTTCGATCTCGACCAAGTCCTTCTCGTTGTCCTTCGGGATGAACACGGTCGTGATACCGGCCCGCAACGCCGCCAGCAGCTTTTCCTTCAAGCCGCCGATCGGTAGCACCCGGCCGCGCAAGGTGATCTCGCCCGTCATCGCCACGTCGCGCCGGACCGGAATGCCCGTCATGACACTGACGATGCTGGTCGCCATCGCGATGCCGGCAGAGGGTCCATCCTTCGGGGTCGCCCCTTCCGGCACATGGACGTGGATGTCCCGCTTCTCGAACAAGGTCGGCTTGATGCCGAAACTCTGGGCTCGGCTACGCACGTAGCTGAGCGCGGCCGACACGCTTTCCTGCATCACGTCGCCCAACTTTCCGGTGTGCTTGATGTTGCCCTTGCCGGGCAGCAGCACGCTCTCGATCGTCAGGATCTCGCCGCCGACCTCCGTCCAGGCCAACCCTGTGACGACGCCGACCATGTCTTCGGCCTCCGTCTCGCCGTAGCGGAAGCGGCGGACGCCCGCGTATTTCTCCAGGCTCTTGCTGGTAATCGAGACCTTCTTGGACTTCTTGGTCACGATCTCCTTCACCGCCTTGCGCGCGACGTTGGCAATCTCCCGCTCCAGGCTGCGGACGCCCGCTTCCCGCGTGTAGTAACGCACCAGGTCGCGGATCGCGCCCTCATGCAACGACCACTCCTCCGGCTTGAGCCCGTTCGCCTCGGCTTGCTTGGCCACCAAGTGGCGCTTGGCGATCTCGACCTTCTCGTCCTCGGTATAACCGGGGATGCGGATGATCTCCATCCGATCCAGCAGTGGCTGCGGCATGCGCAGGCTGTTGGCCGTGGTCACGAACATCACATCCGACAGATCGTAGTCGACCTCGAGGTAATGGTCCGCGAACGTCGCATTCTGCTCGGGGTCCAGAACCTCCAGCAACGCGCTCGACGGGTCGCCGCGCCAGTCCGCGCCCAACTTGTCGATCTCGTCCAGCAGGAACAACGGGTTGGACGTCTTGGCCTTCTTCATGCCCTGCACGACCTTGCCGGGCATCGAGCCGATATAGGTTCGGCGATGGCCGCGAACCTCCGCCTCGTCCCGCACGCCGCCAAGCGACATGCGTACGAAGTTCCGGCCCGTGGCCTTCGCGATCGACTTGCCGAGCGACGTCTTGCCGACACCAGGCGGCCCGACGAGGCACAGGATGGGACCACGGATCTTCGGGCTGCGCGACTGCACCGCCAAATACTCGATGATCCGTTCCTTGACCTTCTCGAGCCCATAATGGTCGGCGTTCAGCATTGCCTCGGCGGCGGTGACGTCATTGCTGATCTTGCTGCGCTTCTTCCACGGGATCGACAGCATCCAGTCGAGGTAATTGCGCACCACGGTCGCCTCCGCCGACATCGGGCTCATGGTCTTGAGCTTCTTCAGCTCCGCCATGGCCTTGTCGCGGGCTTCCTTGGTGAACTTGGTCTTCTTGATCCGGTCCTCGAGCTCGGCCGCCTCGTCCCGCCCGTCCTCGCCTTCGCCCAACTCCTTCTGGATCGCCTTAAGTTGCTCGTTCAGATAGTACTCGCGCTGGGTCTTCTCCATTTGCCGCTTCACGCGGTTCCGGATCCGCTTCTCAACCTGCAGCACGCCGATCTCGCTCTCCATATGCGCGAACACGCGCTCGAGCCGCTCGCCGACGCGGGCCGATTCCAGCAGTTCCTGCTTTTCGGCGATCTTGAGGTTCAAGTGCGCGGAGATGGTGTCCGCCAGCTTCGACGGTTCCTCGATCTGGTTCAGGCTGACCAGCACCTCGGGCGCAATCTTCTTGTTGAGCTTGATATACTGCTCGAACTGCGTGACCACTGTCCGGCCAAGCGCTTCCAATTCCTTCTCGTCCCCGCCCTCGTCCGGCAGCGGCATCACGGTGGACTCGAAATAGGCTTCCGTCTCGGTGAAAGCGGCAATGCTCGCGCGACGGCTTCCTTCCACCAGCACCTTCACCGTCCCGTCCGGCAGTTTGAGGAGCTGGAGGATCGTCGACACGGTGCCGACGCGGTATATGTCATCGGCCGCAGGCTCGTCCTGTGCCGCGTTGCGCTGCGCCACCAGCAGGATCTGCTTGTCGTCCTTCATGACCGCTTCAAGCGCGCGGACTGACTTCTCCCGCCCGACGAACAACGGCACGATCATGTGCGGGAACACGACGATGTCGCGAAGCGGGAGCACAGCCATCGTCTCGGTGGATTGACGCTCGCTCTGTTGGCGCGGCTCGGGTGCCCGGGGTGACTTGGTCATAGGACCTCCTTAAAGGACAGTCTGCCGCCGGGTACCCAATCTTGGCGTACCCGGGACGTGTCCTGCACATATCGGCACGAGCGTCTCGGTCAGCAAGGTGGAACGCCGGCCTCGGCCTGGACCGGCGGAACTAAACGGGCTCAGGCCGAACCCTCGGCCCGCTCCTTCCCATACGTATACAACGGGTTCGCGCGGGCCTCGGCCACCTCGCGGTTGATCGTCACCTCTTCGACCCCGTCGAGCCCCGGCAGCTCGAACATGGTCGACAGGAGGATCGACTCCATGATCGACCGAAGGCCGCGCGCGCCGGTCTTCCGGGCGATCGCCCGGGTGGCAACCGACTTCAGCGCATCTTCGGTAAAGGACAGCTTGACGCCCTCCATCTCGAACAGCCGCGCATATTGCTTCGACAAGGCGTTCTTCGGCTTGGTCAGGATCTCCATCAGCGCCGCTTCGTCGAGGTCCTCGAGCGTGGCGACCACCGGCAAGCGGCCGATGAACTCGGGGATCAGCCCGAACTTCAGCAGGTCCTCCGGCTCCGTCTCGCGCAGGATTGCGCCTGTCCGCCGCTCGTCCGGGTTCCGCACCTCGGCCCCGTAGCCGATCCCCGAGCCCTTGCCGCGCGAGCCGATGATCTTCTCGAGGCCGGAAAACGCGCCGCCGCAGATGAATAGGATGTTCGTCGTGTCGACTTGGAGGAACTCCTGCTGCGGGTGCTTTCGCCCGCCCTGGGGCGGCACGGACGCGACCGTGCCCTCCATGATCTTCAACAACGCCTGCTGTACGCCCTCCCCGCTCACATCGCGCGTGATGCTCGGATTGTCCGATTTGCGGCTGATCTTGTCGACCTCGTCGATATAGACGATGCCGCGCTGCGCCCGTTCCACGTTGTAATCGGCCGACTGCAGCAGCTTGAGGATGATGTTCTCGACATCCTCGCCCACATACCCGGCCTCGGTCAGCGTCGTCGCATCCGCCATGGTGAACGGCACGTCGAGGATCCGCGCCAGCGTCTGTGCCAACAGCGTCTTGCCCGAGCCGGTGGGGCCGACGAGCAGGATGTTGGACTTGGCGATCTCGACGTCGTTGTTCTTGGCGCCGTGGGCGAGGCGCTTGTAGTGGTTGTGGACGGCGACGCTCAAGACCTTCTTAGCGTGGCTTTGGCCGATGACATAGTCATCCAAAACCTTGCAAATCTCCTTGGGCGTCGGAACCCCGTCGCGCGACTTCACGAGGTGCGTCTTGTGCTCCTCGCGGATGATGTCCATGCACAATTCGACGCATTCGTCGCAGATGAACACGGTCGGCCCGGCAATCAGCTTCCGCACCTCATGCTGCGATTTGCCGCAAAACGAGCAATACAAGGTGTTCTTAGAATCGGGAGACTTGCCCATGCCTACTCCAGCCCCGCAACGATGGGGAACGTCCTGCAAATTAGACCCGACTTCTGCCCCGGACAAGCGTTTGGCCGTCAGGGACGACGCTGAAGGATGCAAGACATAGGCCTCCACCGCCCCGGCGCAAGCGAAGACCGGTTCGGCTCGGGCCTATGGCTGCGGTCGCGGCTGCCTCAGCTCTTCCCGTTCTCCGAGGCGGTTGCCGGGCGCTGATCGACGACCTGGTCGACAAGCCCGAAATCCCGCGCCTCCTCGGCCGACATATACGTGTCGCGCTCCAGCTTCGACTCGATCATCGAAAGCTCCTGCCCGGTGTGCTTCACGTAGATCTCGTTCAACCGCTTGCGCAATGTCAGGATCTCACGGGCCTGGATCTCGATGTCGGTCGCCTGGCCCTGCGCGCCGCCGCTGGGCTGATGGATCATCACCCGCGCATTCGGCGTACAATACCGCTTGTCCTTGGCGCCGGCGCAGAGCAGCAGGCTGCCCATGCTCGCGGCCTGGCCGATGCACAGCGTGCTGACCGGGCTGCGGATGTACTGCATGGTGTCGTAGATCGCGAGCCCAGCCGACACGACGCCACCCGGGCTGTTGATGTAGAAGCTGATATCCTTGGCCGGGTTCTCACTCTCCAGGAACAGGAGCTGAGCGCAGATCAACGACGACACCTCGTCGTAAACCGCGCCGGTCAGGAAGACGATCCGCTCCTTCAATAGGCGGGAATAGATGTCGAACGCCCGCTCGCCGCGCGCGGTCTGCTCGACCACCATCGGGACCAGGCCGGCGTAAACCTCGGCGGGACTACGATCCCTCATTCTCTCTATCCTCTCTCTGTCCGCATCCTAAGATGGGACGATTACGAAAGTCTTGCACTCCCCGCCGATCACCCGGGGGTGCCCCGGGAATGCCCCGCGGATGTCAGGCAGCCGCCGGCGCCGTCTCCGGCTCGGCCGACAGCTCGTCCGGCGAGACGACCTTCTCCTCCACCTTCGCCAACTCGAGAATGAAGTCGATCACCTTCTCCTCGTAGATCGGTCCCCGCAGCCCGTCCGCCGCCTGCGGGTTCTTGCGGAAGAAGTCCATCACCGCCGTCTCCTGCCCAGGGTAACGCGCCGCCTCGGCCCGCATCGCCCGGGTCAGCTCGTCGGGCTGCACCTGAATCCCGTTCGCCCGCCCGATCTCGCTCAGCAGCAATCCCAGGCGCACCCGGCGCTCGGCGATCGGCCGGTACTCCGCCTTCAGCGTCGCCTCGTCCTTGCCCTTATCCTCCTCGTCGAGCTTGCCTTCCTTTAGGTCGCTCTCGACGCGGGCCCAGATCTGGTCGAACTCGGCCGCCACCATGCTCGGCGGCACCTCGAACGACGCCTGCTTCGAGAGCGCATCCAGCAGGTCGCGCTTGATCCGCATCCGGCTGATGCCATCGAACTCCCGCTGGATTTGCGACGTCACAGCGGCCCGCAGCTCCTCCAGGTTCTCGAAGCCGATCGCCGTCGCCAGCGCCTCGTCCACCTCGGCGGGCTTCGGCTGCTCCAGCGTCTTGGCGACCAGGTCGAACGTCGCCGCCTTACCGGCCAGTTCCTTGGCGTGATATTCCGACGGGAACGTCACATGGATCTGGCGCTCCTCGCCGGGCTTCATGCCCTCCATCCCTTCCCAGAAGCCAGGGATGAAGCCGGCTCCGCCGAGCTTGACCGCCATGTCCGCCCCCGTCCCGCCCGGAAACGGCACGCCGTCGACCTTGCCCACGAAATCCACCGTCAGCGTGTCGCCGGGCTGTGCGCCGCGATCCTCGGTGATGGGCTCCCGGCCCTCCTGCCGCGACGCGATCTCCGCCAGTGCCTTGTCCACCTGATCGGCCGCCGGCAGGGCCTTGAACCGCGCGAGCTGCAAGCCGGCGAAGTCCGGCATCGCGATCTCTGGCAGCAACTCGACCTCGAGGCTGAACTCCAGGTCGTGCTCGTTCTCCGGAAGCTGCTTCACATCCACCTTCGGCTGCCCGGCCGGGCGAAGGCCCCGTTCCTCCAGCACCTGCTGCGTCGCATCCTGCACGCTCTCCTCCAGCACCTCGGCCATGACCGCCGTGCCGTACCGCTGCTTGACGATGCTGGCCGGCACCTTGCCCGGCCGGAAGCCCGGGAGCTTGATCGTCTTGCTGATCTCCCCCAGCTTGGCGCTGCGCTTCTCCTCGATGGCCGACATCGGGACGGTGATGGCGAACCCACGCCGCAGGCCGTCGGAGAGCGTCTCGGTCACGTTCATGGAGGGGTCCTATTCTGGCCAGTGGTGCGGGCGGAGGGACTTGAACCCCCATGGCTTGCGCCACCAGATCCTAAGTCTGGCGTGTCTACCAATTTCACCACGCCCGCCGGCATGTGAAGCAAGGCGCGGCGTGTAGCGCATGGGGGGTGGAGCGGCAAGGCGGCGCCCCTCGACCGTGCCGTCAGTCCAGCGACATGGACCCGACGTGCAGGCCGAGCCAGCGGCGGTCGGGCGACCGTGCCGGTGCGTCGGTATCGATCTGCAGCAGGATGCTTCCGGTCGCATCGAGCAACCGGGTCGGCACCTCGACCGTGACGGTCCGCTCCCGCTCGTCGTCGAAGCGCCACTCCGCGAGCGGAATGCCGCCCGCCGTCACCATGGCCCGCATCGTCGGACGCGCCGGCAAGTAGGCGTGCACGGCCAGTGACAGCGTCGCAGCCGCTGCACCCGGGGCGAGCCCCGCAGGCCGAAGCAGCAGCCCGGCACGCGCCCCCTCCGTCCACCGCCCATCCGGTGCCGGCTCAGACCAGCCATCGAGCAGATAGGGCGCCTCGGGTCCGTCGAACGGAACTGCCGTCCCCAGGGGAAACACGCGGCCTGCCGAAAAGTACGGCACGGCACAGCCGGGCATCAGCCGGGGCGCCACGCACGGCAGCGCGAGGTGGATGACCTGGCGCAGGGCGACGGGCGGCACGGACGCATCCAGGCGCACAGACGGGTCCAACGAGAGCACGGCCGGCGCCGCGGGCATCGGACGAAGCGGGACGGCGACGAAACCGCCCGGCGCGGGCAGCGCTTTCACGCCGCTGTTGTTCGACCAGACCAACCCGGGGCCGGACAAGGCTGGAACCGCGATGCGCGTGTCGCCCTTGTAGATGCTGGACCACGTGCCGGACGCTGTCACGGCGACCGCGGCGTCCATGGGCAGCAGGCCGCCGGGCAGGATGACCCGATTGCCCTCGACCACGGCGCCGGGCAAGCCGGTCCGTTCGAACGAGGCGCGCCAGAAGAGCAGCGGCGAGACAAGCACACAGGCCAGCATGATCCCGCGCCGCCCCAACCGCGTTCCGGCGGCGTGCGGCAGGGCCGCCGTGTAAAGCCCTAACAGCAGCAAGGGCAGCTTGAAGTAGTGGTAGTTCTCGAACTGCCACAGCCCGTCCGGGTGCATGTCGCGATAGGCGAGGTAGGCCACCGTCTGCAGCCCCGCGACCGCCACGACCAGGCCGTGACCGCGCCGGGGTCCACGCGTGATGAGGGCGGCCGCCATCCCCACGAGTCCCGGGATCACCCATGGCAAGGACCCGACCATCCCCGTCCCGCCCGGAATCCCGCCCGGCAAGCGCGTCGCCAGCATCGGTTGCGGGCTGAGGAACAACGTCACCCACTGCAGCGGGATCCGCCGCCACTCGAAGCCGACCATCGCCGAGCCGAGCATGTAGGGGCTCGGCTGCCAACCGAACACCGACACATGCGCTGCGACCAGGATCGCCCCGGCAACCGCGGCACCGAGTGAGGCCGACAGGATCGTCGCGCCGCCCGGGCGCCAGCCGGGCCAGCGGGCCACAAGGCGCCAGGCCATGTACGGCGGCACCGTCATGAGCAGGACCGCCGCTTCGGTCGGGCGAAACAAGCCCACGGCGACCGTCGCGAGCGCGGCGAGCCCGGCGGTGCGCGGCTCCGGACGCTCGTCGAACCGGAGCGCAAGCAAGAGCGCCGCAAGCGTCAACGGCACCGCCGGCGTGGTGGACCACGGCACGGCCCAGACCTCCAGCATGCGCGGCGTCAGCGCCATCGTGACGAAGCAGGTGAACGCACCGGCGGCCCGGGCGCGCGGCCAACTCGGCGATAGTCGGGCCGACAGGGCCGCCCCCAGACAGACCGAGACCAGCAGGCATAGCAGGTCCGGTATCCAAAACGGCTGGCCCGGCATCACCCGGGCGAACACGGCGCCGGTCAGGGGATAGCCTGGCAGATACCAATGCTGCCCCGGGTCGAGGTCGCCGGCCGCCCAGGCATGTGCGGACCGCAGATACATCGACTGGTCGATCCACTGCTTCCAGCCGGTGTCCTGCAGCGGCGCATGCACGGCATAGCGCAGCCCACTCAGGAGCAGCGCGGCCCCCAGCACGCCCCGGTTCAGCAGCCTGTCCGGCGCGCGCAACCAAGCGGCCTGCAGGAGGCGCCACCCATTGAGCGGGAACCCGGCCCGTGGCCGGGCGACGCCTCTCACCCCAGCAATGCCTGCGCGCACGCATCCAGGATGGCGTCGACGTCCAGCCCATAGGCCGCATACAGGTCCGGCAGGTCCCCGCTCTGTCCGAAGCGGTCCGGCCCCAAGGGCACGACGCGCTGCCCGCGAACGGCACCCAGCCAGGAGTGCGCGGCCGGGTGGCCATCAAGGATCGTGACCAGCGCGGCGCCGGGCGCCAGCGGCGCGAGCAGACCTTCGACATGCGACCGGGCCTGGATGCCGCTGCGCCGGGTGCGGGCCGCCTCGATCCAGCCGGCATGCAGCCTGTCCGGGCTGGTGATCGCGAGCAGCCCGGCGCCGGGCACGTCGGTCTGCAGCTCCGCGAAGGCCTCCACCGCTTCGGGCGCGACCGGGCCCTGGTAGGCCAGCGCGATCGGCGCGCCGTCCGCCGGCGGCACGACCCAGTGCCCGCCGGCGATCACGGCCGCCGGGTCCAGCTTGCGCTCGGTCTGCTCCAGTTGCCGGGTCGAAAGGCGGAGCCAGACAGCCGACCCGCCCGCCGCCTGCATGTGCACGAACGCATGGCGGAGCAAGATCGCCAGCTCATCGACATGGGTCGGCTCGTAGCTGGCCAGGCGGTCGGCGGCCATGCCGATCAGCGGCGTGTTGATGCTCTGATGCTGCCCCCCCTCCGGCGCCAGCGAGATGCCGGACGGCGTCGACACCAGCAGGAACCGGGCGTCCTGGTAACAGGCATAGATCAGCGCATCGAGGCCGCGGTTGACGAACGGGTCGTAGACCGTCCCGATCGGCAGCACCCGCGCGCCGGTCAACGAGTGCTGCAAGCCGGCCGCAGCCAGCAACAGGAACAGGTTCTGCTCGGCGATCCCAAGCTCGATATGCTGCCCCGTCGGCGACATGCCCCAACGCTGCGCGCTCGCGAGCTTCGCGTCGCGAAACACGTCGTTGCGCGTGTGCCGGTCGAACACGCCGCGGCGGTTGACCCAGGGGCCAAGGTTGGTCGACACCGTGACGTCCGGGCTGGTCGTCATGAGATGCTTGGCCAACTCGGCGAACTCGCCATTGCCGCGGCCGATCTCGGCCAGGATGTCGCCGAACCCGGCCTGCGTGCTCATCTTGCGGCCGGCCAGCTTCGGCGTGGGCAGGATGTCGGGAATGTGGACCGTTGGCGCGTCCAGACGCCGCCCCTGCGCCGTCAGCGTCCTCGCGAAGGGCGCGCTGTCGATCACCGCCTGGAACGCGTCTTGCGACAGGTCCAGGCCCTCGGCGACGTCCCACTCATGGCCTTCGCGGACGCGCATCTGGGTGCGAAAGCTGTCCATCTGGTCCCGGGTCATCAGCCCGGAGTGGTTGTCCTTGTGCCCCGCGAACGGCAGGCCCATGCCTTTCACGGTGTAGGCGATGAAGCACGTCGGCTGGTCGCCCGCGGCGTCGGCGGCCCGGAAGCTCTCGATCAGGTAGTCGACGTCGTGGCCGCCGAGGTTGGTCATCAGCGCGCCGAGCTCCTCGTCGCTCAGCGGATCGATGATCGCGCGCAGCCCCGGCTCGCGCCCCAGATCGGCCAGCAGCGCCTGTCGCCACGCCGCACCGCCCTGGAAGGTGATTGCGGAGTAGAGGCTGTTCGGGCAGTCGTCGATCCAGCGGCGCAAGCTCTCCCCGCCCTCGCGCTCGAACGCCGCCTGCAGCTTGCGGCCGTACTTGAGCGTGACGACGTTCCAGCCCATGTCCCGGAACAGCCCCTCGATGCGGCCGAACAGCCGGTCCGGCACGACGCTGTCGAGGCTCTGGCGGTTGTAGTCGATGATCCACCACACGTTGCGGACATCGTGCTTCCAGCCCTCCAGCAAGGCCTCATAGATGTTGCCTTCGTCCAGCTCGGCATCGCCCGCGATCGCCACCTGGCGTCCAGGCGGCAACGCGCCGGGGGTGGGGCCATCGAGCCCGTGCAGACGGACGTAGTCCTGCATGAGTGCGGCAAAGCTGGTCAGCGCGACGCCGAGGCCGACCGAGCCGGTCGAGAAGTCGATCTCCGGCCCGTCCTTGGTCCGGCTCGGGTAGCTCTGCAGCCCGCCCATCTGCCGCAGCCCCGCCATCTTCTCCGGCGTCTGCCGCCCGAACAGGCGGTTGATCGCATGGAACACCGGCCCGGCATGCGGCTTCACCGCCACCCGGTCCTCCGGCTTCAAGACCTCGAAATACAGGGCGGTCATGATGCTGATGACGCTGGCGCAGCTCGCCTGGTGGCCACCGACCTTCAATCCGTCGCGGTTCGGCCGCACATGGTTCGCGTTGTGGATCATCCACGCCGACAGCCAAAGCAGCTTCCGCTCCACCTGATGGAGCGCCGCAAGGCGATCGGGCGGGAGCGTCTGGATGTTCGCTGGTGCGTTCATGGCGTCCCCATCATCCCGCAACCTTCACCGAAGCCCCACCCTGGGTGAAATCGCATCCTGCCGGCAGCGTTCACGCCCATCCGCGCGCCAGTTTCCGCACCGCCGTGCTGGCGTTGCGCTTGCCCTCGCCGGCATAGTCCTCGTGATACTCCTCGATCTTCGCCGGATCGTACAAGTAGTTGACCATCAAAGTGGCACTCTCCTTGACGCCCTTCTCCGACGTGTCGGCACACGCGACGATCCGCTCGACCCGCGCGCCGTTCGACAGATGGAAATGCGCAACCGGGTCCAGTGCGCGGTTGCCCCTGCTCTCGGCCAGCAGGTAACGCGCGGCAAGCCGGACCAGCACCGGGTCAGCCGCCTTCAGCATCACGGCGTCACGCGCCCACCCCCGCCTTGCCAAGATGGCCGCAAGCGCCTGCGTGCCGGTCTCATGCGCGGCCTCGCTGGCCGGCGCGGCGGTGCGGAGGCTGGCTGCCTCTTCCTCGCTCACGAGCTTCGGGTCGTCATCGCGCAGCTTGGCGTCCAGCCAGCGGCGAAAGCCCGGGATCGGCGACAGGGTGGCGAACTGCTTGAGGTTGCGGAACTCTCCGCCCAACAGCTCGACCACGCGCTTGATCAGGAAGTTGCCGAAACTGATGCCGGCCAAGCCCTTCTGGCAGTTGCTGATCGAATAGAAGATCGCGGTGTCCGCCTCCTTCGGGTCCAGCAGCGGCGCCTTCTTGTCCAGCAGGCGCTGCACGCTGTCGGCAAGGCCCCGCACCAGCGCGACCTCGACAAAGATCAGCGGCTCGTTCGGCATCCGGTGGTGGAACAACGCATAACAGCGCCGGTCGCTGTCGAGCCGGTTCTTCAAGTCGCTCCAGGACCGGATCTCGTGCACCGCCTCGTAGCCCACCAGCCGCTCCAGCAGGGTCGCCGGGCTGTTCCAGTCGATGCGCTGCAATTCCAGGAAGCCGACGTCGAACCAGTTGGCGAGCAGGTTGCGCAGGTCGCTCTCGAGCGCCCCCAGCCAGTGGTCGTTGCCCTTCAGCGCCAGCAAGGTCGCGCGCAGGTCGACCAGGAACTTCATCCCGTCCGGGATGGTCGTGAACTGCGTCAGCAACCGGACGCGCGGCGGCTCCAGCGCGCGCCGCAGCGCCGCCTGGGCGCGGGCGCGGTCATCCGGCTCGGCCGCGGCCTGCAGGTCGGCATAGGCCCGGTCGGCCTGCGCCGGGTCGGAGTCGAACGCGGCCAGGTCGCGGAGGAACGCCCGACGCCCCTCGTCATCCAGGCCCAGATAGGCTTGCGCCAGCTTCGCCGCCCGGTTCCGCGCGCTGATCTCCCCGCCCCGCGCACTCAGGCAGGCCCGCATCTGGGCAGCGACGCTGTCCCCTTCCGGTGTCGCGACGGTCGAGGCCATGTCGCGCCACACTCCGGCAATCCGGCGGATCGCGCGGTCGAACAAGCCGATCTGGACGGCGGTATCACTCATGGGACGCTCCGGGATCGCCCTACTATACAGAACGTCGCACGCGGGACGAAGGGGTGTTCAGCCCATCGATGACGGCGGCGATCTGCCCGGCCAGGTCCTCCGCGACCAGCCCCGGGCCGGCACGATCCGCCGCCTGCCCATGGATCCAGACCGCCGCCGCAGCCGCCTCCCACGCTGGCATGCCCTGGGCCAGCATTGCCGCGACAAGCCCGGCCAGCACATCCCCGGCGCCGGCCGTCGCCAGCCACGGCGGCGCCGTGTCGTTGATCGCCGCGCGACCGTCCGGCGCGGCGATCACGGTGTCGGCCCCCTTCAGCACCACCACCAGCCCGATCCGCGCCGCCGCCGCCCGTGTCGCCGCCAGCTTGTCTGCGCCCACAGGCCCGAACAGCCTTGCGAACTCGCCCTCATGCGGCGTGATGACGGCGCAGCCGGCAAGCTGCCCCGGGTCGCCGGCCGCCGCACCCAGCGCGTCCGCGTCGGCCACGACCGCCCGCTGTGCGGCGAGCAGAACGGGCAGCGCCGCCCGGGCGGCTTGCTGGCTGAGGCCGGGGCCGCAGACCCAAGTCTGCCGCCGCCCATCCTGCAGCAGCACCGGCAAGGGCTCCTCCGTCACGATCAGCCCCGGCGCGCCGGCGCGGTAGACGTCGGCGGCCGCCTTCGGGGCGGCGATCGTCACCAGCCCCGCCCCGCCCCGCCGCGCCGCGCCCGCCGCCAGCCTCGCCGCGCCTGTCATCTGCGCCCCGCCCAGCACGGTCACGTGGCCGCGCGTATACTTGTGGCTGTCCGCACCCGGCCGCGGCACGGCCCACAGAGCCGGCGTGTTGCGCCACGTCCGGACATCCGGCAGGGCGGCCGGCGGCATGCCGATGTCGGCCAAGCCCACCTCGCCGCACAGTCCCCGGCCTGGCAGCAGCAGGTGACCCGGCTTCCGCGCGACGAAACACACCGTCCGATCCGCGGGCCGCACCCGGCCAAACTTTTGCCCAGTCGCGCCGTCGACGCCGCTCGGCACGTCGACGGCCAGCACGCGGTGGGCTGCGGCCAGCACGTCGGCCACCAAATCGGGCACCGCCCCGCGCAGGCCGGCGCCGAACACGGCGTCGATCACAAGGTCGGCCCGCATCGCCTCCGCCGCCGCGAACGGCACGACCGAACCGTCCCATTCGGCCCGGAGCACGGCAGCATCGGTTCCGTCCCGAGGCGCCGCCCATTCCGCCACCGCAACCGGCCAGCCACGCCGGGCCAGCAAGGCGGCCGCGCCCCAGCCGTCGCCGCCATTGCCGCCCGGGCCGCAGAGGACAAGGGTGCGGCACGGCCCGAAGCGCAACGCCGCCTGCGCCACCGCCCACGCCGCCCGGCGCATCAGGGCAAGCCCCGGCACTCCCAGGCCGGGCGCCCGTCGATCCGCCTCCGCCATCTCCGCGGGGGTCGGCAGCGGCTCCGTCTGGTGAACCATACCGGGCCTGTGCATTGTCGCGCGGGGGTGCGTGGAGTCGGGCATGTCGGTCGTGATCACCGTGGCGCAGCAAAAAGGCGGGTCGGGCAAGACCACCCTTGCCGCCAATCTGGCCGCCGCCCTCGCGGACAACAAGGCGAGCAGCAAGTCGGGCAGCAACGCGGGCAGCAACGCGGGCACCAAGCGCGTCGCTGTGCTCGACATCGACCCGCAGCACAGCCTTTCGCGCTGGCACGCGATCCGCCTCGCCCGGACCACCCCCGCCACGCCGCTCGGCTTCAGCGACGCCGCCGGCTGGCGCATGGCGATCGAACTGGAGCGGCTGCGTCGCGATCACGACGTCGTCCTGGTCGACAGCCCGCCACAGGTCGACGCCGACGCTCGGCGCGCCATCCGCGGGGCGGACCTGGTGGTCGTGCCGCTGCAGCCAAGCCCGCCCGACCTCTGGGCGGCGGAGGGCACGCTGAAGCTGGCCGCCGAGGAGAAGCGGCCGGCTTGCCTGGTGCTGAACCGTGTGCCCGCCACCGGCAAGCTGCGCGACACGATGGCGGCCGAACTGCGCGCCCGAGGCCAGGTTCTTCTTCCGGCCCAACTCGGCAATCGCACCGCCTATGCCCAGGCCTTCGCCGAGGGACTCGGGGTCACGGAACTGGCGCCGCGCAGCCTGGCTGCCGTGGAGCTGCGAACCCTCCTGGCTGCACTGCTCGCCGTCATCGGCTGATGTTGGGTGGCAGCCCAGGCCCGGAAGGGACAGATGAGCGTTCAAGCGACTGCCGAGTAGGGATGGTACCCGGCTTGATCGACTCGCCTGAAAAGCCTATGTGCTGCGTATGACGAAGGATATGAGCCCGGCTTGGCGCCGGGCCTGCGACTGACGAACCAACCGCGTGCCGGGTCAACCGACCGGGCAGGTCGGTCCGTTCTCTCCTTTGTTCCAAGGGTACCATGCCGAGTGTCAGGGGCGCCGCGCCCCTCAGTTTCCAAGTCATCGGCCACGCCGACCTCGAACTCCTGAATGGTCTTCAGCTGGAGCAGGCGCAGCGCTTCCTCGAGCCGCTCGCCGAGATCGTCCGGGTCGTGCGCCGGGGTTCCGCCCACGCGGTCCTGGGCCTGCGCCGCTCCGGCGTGCTCGCCGGCTTCTACATCGTCCACCCCGACCGGCGCGACCGCGCCTGCTGGTGGTTGGGGTGGTTGGCGATCGACGACCGGTTCAAAGGCCTCGGCCTCGGCCGTGCGACGATGGCCGCGGCAATGGCCCGAGTCCGTGCGATCCAAGGCTGCCGCCGCGTCCGCCTGCTGGTCGCGCCGGACAACGCGCCCGCCTTGCATTTGTATGAGCAAGCCGGCTTCCGGCCCACGGGCGAGACCTGGCCCGGCACTGGCGAGCTGATCCTGCAATGCGAGCAGGACCAGGGTGTCCCGTACGAGCGTCGGATCGATCTGGCCAGGGACGCCTACTCGCTCATCCAGGCGATGTGGCTTCGCCTCTGGCGCCGCGGTGCCCCTCCCAGCGCCCAACTGAGCGGCGAGTTTCACGGGCCACCCGCGACCCTGGCGCGGGCCGGCTCGGTCTGCGGCTGACGATCTCCCCGGCCTGCCCGTCCGGGCAAGCCGTTACGGGCGGGGAGCCGTGTCGGCGGAAGGCTGCCCCGACCCGTGGCGTTCGGCTCGCCGGGCGCGGTTATAGGCGCGGATGTCTTCGATCGTGACGTAGCCATTATGGTGCGCATCGATCGCGTCGAAGTTCCTGACCACCCGGACCATGTTCGCCGCCTGGGCCTGATCGAGGGTGAGCTTGCCGTCGCGGGTCGTGTTCGCGGCCTCGAAGCGCTTGGCCATCGTCATCCGCGGCCGGCGGGGCTGCGCCGCCACGCCGTTGCCTGGCGCCGCACCGGGCGACGTCAGTGCGGGGGTGGACGCACCAGGCGCCGTGCCGGCCGTGCCGCCGAGCGGCGAGACCTGCTGCGCGGCAGCGGGGAGAGCGGCCGCGACAACCGCGACAACGAGAACGAGGACAGACAGGCGCATCGAAGGCTCCTTCAAGCTGGCCTTGGTTTCATTCCGCCGCGGCGGCCGTGGCGAGCGACGACGCATGGCCATTGCCGACCACGGCGCGCAGCACCTGCACCGCCTCTTCGACCCCGGCCGCGTCCACGTCAAGGTGGGTGCAGGCGCGGAGCCGATGCCGGCCCATGACGGAGATCAGCACGCCATGCTCGCGGGCACGGTGCGCGAGTTCCGCGGCCGGAAGGCCGGTCCCCGTCGTGTCGATGTAGACGAGGTTCGTATGCACGGGCTCAGGCACCAGGCCGGGGATGCCGGCCACGCTGCGGGCCAACGTGCGGGCGTTCGCATGGTCGTCGGCGAGCCGCTCGATGTTGTGGTCGAGCGCATAGAGGCACGCCGCCGCACAGATCCCGCCCTGCCGCATGGCGCCGCCCAACCGCTGCTTCCAGCGCCAGGCCTCGCCGATGAAGTCCGCGCTGCCGGCCAGCACGGCGCCGAGCGGCGCGCCGAGCCCCTTGGTGAAGTCGAGCCAGACGGTGTCCCAGCCCTCGGCCATCGCCGCCGCGGCGTCGCCGCTCTCGACGACGGCGTTCATCAGGCGTGCGCCGTCCATGTGCGTGACGAGCCCGTGGGCGTGCGACCAGTCCGCGACGGTCCGGAGCGCATCCAGGCTCCACACCGCGCCGCCGCCGAGGTTGGCGGTCTGCTCGACCTCGACCATGCGCTGCGGCGGTGCGTTGCGGGTCTTGGCGCGCAGCGCCCCTTCGAGCTGCGCGACGCCGAACATGCCGTTCTCACCCTCGAGCCCGGTCACTTGCACGCCAGCCAACGCCCAGGGCGCGCCGCCTTCGGCATGCAGGATGTGGCAGGTCTTGTGGCCGAGGATCTCGTCGCCCGGCCGGCACTGCGCCAGGATCGCGATCTCGTTGCACATGGTACCGGAGGGCAGGAAAACCGCCGCTTCCTTGCCGAGCAGCGCGGCCATGCGCGCGTTCAGTTCATTGATGGTCGGGTCGGTGCCCGATTGATCATCGCCCACCTCGGCCTCCATCATCGCCTGCTTCATGGCGCGCGTCGGCTTGGTCTGGGTATCGGAATAGAGGTTCACCCGCACCGGGACGGTGGTGGTGCTCGGGGCGGGCGCGTGAACCATGGATGTCTCCAAGCGGTGCCGGACGGCTCGCTTACTGCGGTGAGTGCAATACCCTAAACGACGATACGGGGCTCGTCACGGGCTCCCGTCCGACCACGGTCGTCACGGTCCCGCCTACCGGCAGGCGCGACGCCGGATTTTTTGCCACGCCGGGGGGGGCCGGCACGAGCACCACCATCCGGCCGAGCGCCACTCTGCCGATCGCTGCGGCGCCGACGATCGCGACGGCTTTCAAGGTGGCCTCGAAAGCGACAGACCCATGATGCGGGCCTTTTCCGAAACCGAAGACGGAACGTCGACCTCTCGTCGTGTCTAGTCTGCCCCCTGGACCGCCGCCGCCGGGTGGACCGGCGCG
Source organism: Acetobacteraceae bacterium (assembly GCA_965213855.1). GTDB lineage: Bacteria > Pseudomonadota > Alphaproteobacteria > Acetobacterales > Acetobacteraceae > JBBROS01. Next base: position 1,330,048 of record CBDCAA010000008.1, read on the forward strand.
CCGTAGACGTCGCGGGCGCGCTTGAGGAAGGCGTTGACCATTCGGCGGACGGCCTCGTTGAACACGACGCCGATCGCCGATTGCAGCAAGCGGCTGCGGAATTCAAAGTCGACAAAGAACTTGACCCGGCACCCCGCCGGGTCCGGCTCGAACGTCCACTGGTTGTTCAAGTAACGGAACGGCCCGTGCTCGTACTTCACGATCGCCTTATGCGGCCGGTCCAGTTCGACCCGGCTCGTGAAGCTTTCGCGGAACGGCCCGAACCCGATCGTGAGATCGGCGACCAGCTCCGTCGCGGTCTGGGTACGGACCTTGGCGCCCACGCACCAGGGCAGGAATTGCGGATACTTCCCGACGTCCGCGACCAGTTGGAACATCTGCTCGGGCGTGTAGGGCAGCGTGCGCTGTTCGGCGTGGGTGGGCACTAGACGCCCACCGGCTGAACCGCGGCGAGCTGGCGCGCGCGCGCGTCACGCAACAGCGCGAAATCCGCATCCGCATGATAGGAGCTGCGGGTCAGCGGGGTCGCCGAGACCATCAAAAACCCCTTCGCGCGCGCTGCCACGGCATAGTCCGTGAACTCCTCGGGGGGCACGAACCGGTCGACGGCGGCGTGCTTGACGGTCGGCTGCAAGTACTGGCCAAGCGTGAGAAAGTCGATGTCGGCAATGCGCAAGTCGTCCATGACCTGAAGGATTTCGGCATGGGTCTCGCCCAGCCCAACCATCAGCCCCGACTTGGTGAAGATTGTCGGGTCGACCAGCTTCACCCGGTCGAGCAGGCGGAGCGACTGGTAGTAGCGGGCGCCCGGCCGGATCGTGGGATACAGGCGCGGCACGGTTTCGAGATTGTGGTTGAACACGTCCGGCCGCGCTTCGGCGACGACTTCGAGCGCGCCGGGCTTGCGCAGGAAGTCTGGGGTGAGCACCTCGATCGTGGTGCCGGGCGCGGCCGCACGGATGGCGCCGATCACCGCCGCGAAATGACGCGCGCCGCCGTCGGCCAGGTCGTCACGATCGACCGACGTGATGACGACATGCCGCAAGCCGAGGCGCGCGACAGCATCGGCGACACGGCCCGGTTCGGTCCCGTCCAGCGCCTCCGGCAGGCCGGTGCGGACGTTGCAGAACGCGCAGGCGCGGGTGCAGGTGTCGCCCATGATCATCATGGTGGCGTGCCGCTGAGACCAGCACTCGCCGATGTTCGGGCAGGCCGCTTCCTCGCACACGGTCACGAGGCCGTTGGCCCGCATCAACTCGCGGGTCTGATGGTAGACCGGGTGGTTAGGCGCCTTGACGCGGATCCAGCCCGGCTTGCGCTGGATCGGGTTGTCAGGGCGGCGGGCCTTCTCCGGGTGGCGCGGCGCCGTCCCGGCCGGGGACGTGCGATGGTCGATGAGCAGGCGGGTCGCCATGGGCATCCTGGTTCATGGGTGCCGCCCCTACGTGGCGAAGCCAGGCCGGGTCGTCAACCGCTGATGCCCCAGGGCACCGACCGGGATCCCCGGACGCTATCGCATCAGCAGCACGATAACCACGATCACGACGATCAGGCCGACCCCGCCGCCGAGGTAGGGGCCGCCCGCATAACCGGACGAGTGCCAGCCATAGCCGCCCCCGGCGAGCAGCAGGACAAGGATGATGATCAGGATGAGGGACATGACGCCTCCGCAACATCAACGGGCAAAGGCCACAGCACGTGACCGGTCCATCGTTAACGCACTCGCCCCGTTTCCGTTGTCCGACTTTTTCGCGCAGGCAATACCCGCAATGACGGCCGTTGGTGGGTGCTGTTGGGTTCGAACCAACGACCCGCTGATTAAGAGTCAGCTGCTCTACCACCTGAGCTAAGCACCCGCCGGGCCGGCAATCCCGGAAGCCGCGCGGTATAGCAGCCTTGATCTGGAGCGCAAGCCTCGTCCGACACGGGATGGGACGGTTCGTAACCCTCTGTCACGCCGGCAGCTGGTAAGACTGCTCATGACCTCAATGGCCGTCGCTGAAATCCGCTTCGGGTTGGGCCGCACGCCCGGTGCTGCCGTTGGCGACCCGGCCCGGTGGCTGACGCAGCAGTTGGCCGCGCCCGATCCGGGGCCGGAGGCCGCGACGGTCGACGACGCGTTTGCCGCGCTGGCGGCCGACCAGACGATGCGCCGGGCGCAAGGCGGCGGCGTGGCGGCCCCGGGCGGGACGGCGCCGCAGACCATGCCGGAATTCGCGTTGCGGGCCGCGCCCGGTCCGGAAACGCGTGCACCGGGCCAGGCCCGCGACCTGTTCCGCGCCGACGGCCAAGCGCTGATGACCTATGCGGTGACGACGCCGACGCCGTTCCGCGAGCGTCTCGTCTGGTTCTGGGCCAACCACTTCACCGTCAGCCTCCGCCGCGGCCAGGTCGCACCCCTGCTCGGCAGCTACGTGCGGGAGGCGATCCGGCCGTTCGTCACCGGACGGTTCGGCGACATGCTGCTCGCCGTCATGCGGCACCCGGCGATGTTGATGTATCTGGACAATGCACAATCGGCCGGTCCGCACAGTCTGGCGGCCTCGCGGGCGGACCGGGGCTTGAACGAAAACCTCGCCCGCGAATGTCTCGAGCTGCACACGGTCGGCATCGCGGCCGGTTACACCCAGGCCGACGTGACGGCGTTTGCGGCGGTGCTGACCGGATGGTCCATCGAACGGCGGCAGGCGCCGGCGGGGTTCCGCTTCCGGCCCGCCTTCGCGGAGCCGGGCGACAAGGTCGTCATGGGCCATCGCTTCCCCGAAGGCGAGATGGGCGGCACGCTCGCGCTCCAATTCCTTGCCGACCACCCCGCGACGCACCGGCATCTCGCGACGAAGCTCGTGCAGCACTTCGTAGCCGACACGCCGCCGCCCGACGCGGTGCGACGGATCGAGGGCGTGCTGCGCGACACGCACGGCAACCTGGGCGCTGCCAGTGCCGAACTCACGCGGTTGCCGGCCGCGTGGGATCCGCTGACAAAGATGCGCTCGCCGGCCGACCTGGTCGTCGCGACGGTCCGGGCCGCCGCGCTGCCGCCGGAGCGGCGGCCGAACCTGGTCGGCCTCGTGTCCGGCCTTGGGCAGCCGCTGTTCGGGGCGCCGCTGCCGAATGGCTGGCCGGACAACGCGGCGGAATGGGCCGGGCCAGAGGCGCTGCTGCGGCGGATCGACTGGGCCTATGGCTTCGCGAACCGCCCGGAACTGCCTGAGCCGGCACAGCTTGCGGACGCTGCGCTCGGGCCGCTGCTGTCGCCGGCGACGGCGGCGGAGATGCAGCACGCCGGGTCGCGCCGTGACGCGATCACCCTATTATTGGCTTCACCCGAATTCCAGAGGCGTTGATGGCACACGAGGCAGACCGGCCGATGATGAGCCGGCGCGGCGCCCTGCTCGGGCTCGGTGCCGCGGTCACGCTCGGCCGCGCGTCGCTGGCGATGGCCGCCGCCCCGACCGACCGGAGGCTGGTGGTCGTGATCCTGCGCGGTGCGCTGGACGGGCTTGCCGCGGTGGTCCCCTACGGCGATGCCGGGTTGGCGGCGCAGCGCGCAAGCCTGGTCCCCCCCGGGCCGGGGCAGCCGGGCGGCGTCCTCGACCTGGGCGGATACTTCGGCCTCCATCCGGCGCTGACCGGGCTGCACGGCATGTATCAGGCCGGCCAGCTCCTGCCGGTCCATGCCGTTGCCGGGCACGTGCACACGCGCAGCCATTTCGAGGCGCAGGACTTGATGGAGAGCGGCGCCGACCAGCGCATGACGTCCGGCTGGCTGAACCGCGCGATCGGCCGCATGGCGCCGGCCGTGCAGAGTGCCACGCCGATCTCGATCGGGGTGACGACGCCCTTGCTGCTGCGTGGCCCGGCGCCGGTCGGCGCCTATGCGCCGCAGAGCTTCGCGACCCCGCAGCCGGACCTCTACGCGCGCCTGATGGCGCTGCACAGCCGCGACCCGGTGACCGGACCAGCCCTGCGTCAAGGATTGGCCGAGCGTGGCTTCACCTCGGCACAGCTTGCGACCGGCGACAATCGACCCGAGGCGCCGGGGGGCGGGCGCTATGCCTTCGCGACATTGGCAGGGACCGCTGGCCGGCTGCTGGCGGCGCCCAACGGCCCCCGCATCGCGGCGATGGAGCTGGGCGGCTGGGACACGCACGCCGGCCAGATGCGGCAGTTGCAGGCGCCGCTGAAACAGCTCGACGACGGCCTGGTCGCGCTGCGCGATGGGCTTGGCGAGGCATGGGCGCGGACGGCGGTGCTGGTCATTACGGAGTTCGGCCGCACCGTGCACGTGAACGGGACCGGCGGCACGGACCATGGCACGGGGACGGTCGCGTTCTTGGCCGGCGGCGCCGTCGCGGGCGGCCGGGTGCGGGCCGACTGGCCGGGCCTCGCCGAGGGACGGCTGTTCGAGAACCGCGACCTGCAGGCAACGCTCGACCTCAGGGCGCTGGCGAAGGGGTTGCTCGCGCAGCACCTGGGACTGGATCAGGCGGCGCTGATGGCCGCGTTCCCAGGGAGTGAGAGCGCGCCGCCGGCGTTTGGGCTTGTTCGCGTCTCGACCTGAAAACCCTCTTGAACGCGCTTTTTGGTGCGCTAGATTAGCTACTGTCTGCGGTGCCCAGAAGGGGCCGCGGCAGGACGACAACGAGGGCTGGCCCATTGGGCGGCCCGACAGATCAGACCTTGCTTTTGGAGGTTTACAGCCATGACCTATGATTTCACGCCATTGTTCCGTACCGCGATCGGCTTTGACCGGCTCGCCCGCCTTGCCGACACCGCAACCGGCCAGGCCGCGTCGGCGGCAACGGCCTACCCGCCCTACAATATCGTTCGCACCAGCGAGGACAGCTACCGCCTGACGATGGCGGTCGCGGGCTTCAGCGCCGAAGACCTCGAAATGACGGTCAAGGAGAACACGCTGTTCATCACCGGCCGGGTCAAGGCTGAGACGGAGCAGGGTGAGGTCCTCTATCGCGGCATCGCAGGCCGCGCGTTCGAGCGCCGGTTCGTTCTGGCCGATCACATCCAGATCGATGGGGCCGACCTGCAGAACGGTCTGCTTCATGTCGGCCTGAAGCGCGTCGTGCCCGAGGCACTGAAGCCGCGGCAGATCACGATCGGCTCGGGGGCGAAGACCACCCCGACGATCGCCAACGACAGCCAGCCGGCTGCCCAGGCCGCCTAAGGGCTTACAGGGCGGAGATGGAGGGGGCCGGAGCGATCCGGCCCCCTTCAGTCATTGATCCGGCGCGCGGAAGAAGGTGTGTGCGGCGCGCGCGACGGCCTGCTTACGGGCGATCTCCGCTTCGGCGCGGCCGATCTCGGCACGGAGCCCGGCGATGTAGCTTTCGAGCTCGCCCACGCTCAGGCGGTCGAGCGGAGGCGCCGCGACGAGCTGGGTGCTTGGCCGCGGCGGGTCGTCCTCGTTGAGCATCGGCAACCTCCATTAAATCGGGTCAATCGTGGGAGACCAGCACCTCGCGCACCCTTGACCCGTTTGCCAGGGCAGGTCCATATCGCCTCCATCCCGACATTTCAGCGCTTCGCTCGGCTGCACACGCGCCTCAGAAGCCAGGACAGGACGCTATGGCCACTCCGCTTATGCCCAAAGCCACCGCCGTGTGCCTCCATCCCGTGTGGATGATCGAGAAGACGGCGCTCACCTTCACCCAAATCGCCGACTTCTGCGGCATGCACCCGCTGGAAGTGCAGGCGATCGCCGACGGCGAGGTGGCACAGGGCATCGTCGGCTACGATCCGGTTGCGAACAGCCAGGTGACGGCCGAGGAGATCAAGCGCTGCGAGGCCGACCCGAACGGCCGGCTGAAGCTGATCCCACCCTCGAACCCGGTCAACAAACGCGGAAAGGGCGCCCGCTACACGCCGGTTGCCAAGCGCAACGACCGCCCGGACGCGATCGCGTTCGTGCTGCGAAACTTCCCGCAGCTCAGCGAGGCGCAGGTCATCAAACTCCTGGGCACCACGAAGGACACCATTGCCAAGGTCCGCGAGCGGACGCACTGGAACAGTGCCAACATCAAGCCGCGCGACCCGGTTATTCTCGGCCTTTGCAGCCAGGCGGACCTGAACGGCATGGTGCAGGCGGCGAACGACCGGCTGGTCCGCGAAGGGCACGCGGTGCCGGTCCCGCCGCCGCCGGAAACGGAAGAGGCCGCCTAGCCGCAGCCTCTCCGCGAGGCGTCAGTGCTTGCCGAGGCGCTCCATCTCTTCCTTCAGGCGGAGCTTCTCGATCTTCATCCGCGACATGGCCTGCGCATCGGGCTGCGGCCGCTGGTCCTCCGCCGCGATGCGGGAATCGAGCGACGCGTGACGGTCCTTCAGACTGTCGATGCGGGCTTGCAGGCTCATGGTGCCTCCAGGGGTGGGTGGAACACACGGCTGCACACGAGCGTGCCGGTGCAGCCAAACTGTAGTCCTCGACCATGGCCCAGCGCTATCGCAAACGGGCCGAAACTTCTTCCATCGGCTTGACCGGCGGGTGACGGGCGGTTGTGGCGCATGGTAGACCAGGGCGATGTTGACCGACCGTGACTCCCTGCTCCGCCAGCTTCATGAACTGCGCAGCGAGCACCGGGATCTCGACACCGTCATCGCGCGCTTGGCCGAGGCGGGAACGGACCAGTTGCACATGCAACGGCTGAAGAAGCGCAAGCTGCTGCTGAAGGACGAGATTTCTTGGCTGGAGAGCCGGTTGATCCCGGACAACATCGCCTGATGTCGGACCACGCCCGGCCGCGCGTGGGCGTGATCATGGGCAGCGCGTCGGATTGGCCGACGATGCAGCGCACGGCGGAGACCCTGTCGGCCCTCGGTATCCCGCACGAGGTGCGCGTCGTCTCGGCACATCGGACTCCGGATCGGTTGGCGGACTATGCGAAGACAGCCAAGAGCCGGGGCTTGCAGGTGATCGTGGCCGGGGCCGGTGGGGCCGCGCACCTGCCCGGCATGTGCGCGGCCTGGACGCCGCTGCCCGTGCTCGGCGTTCCTGTCGAAAGCCACGCGCTGCGAGGACAGGACAGCTTGCTCAGCATCGTGCAGATGCCGGCCGGCATCCCGGTCGCGACGCTCGCGATCGGCCAGGCCGGGGCCGTCAATGCCGGCCTGCTCGCCGCGGCGATCCTGGCCCTTGGCGACGAGGCGCTGGCCCTGCGGCTCGACGCATACCGGGCCGCGCAGACGGAGGCGGTCCCCGAGGCGCCTGCCGCGCCGTGACCGCACTGCCGCCGAATGCGACGATCGGCATCATCGGGGGCGGGCAGCTGGGCCGCATGTCGGCGATGGCCGCGGCCCGGCTCGGCTACCGCTGCCATATCCTCACGCCAGAAACCGACAGTCCGGCCGCCCAGGTGTCCGCTGCTTGCACCATCGGTGACTACGAGGACCCGACGGCCCTGCGCCGCTTCGCCGAGGCGGTCGACATCATCACCTTCGAGTTCGAGAACGTCAGCGCGACCGGCCTCGAGCTGCTGGAATCGCTCCGGCCGGTGCACCCCTCCCCGGCCGTGCTGCGCATCAGCCAGGACCGGGTGGTCGAAAAGAGCTTCCTACGCGATGCCGGCGTGCCGACCGCGCCATGGCGGGCGATCGACGGCCTCGACGATCTACGGCGCGCGATTGCCGGCCTGGGCCTCCCCGCCGTGCTGAAAACGACCCGCGGCGGCTATGACGGCAAGGGCCAGGCCGTGCTTCGCTACGAGAGCGACCTCGAAGCGACGTGCGCGGCGCTCGGCGACACGTCCCTCATCCTTGAGGCGTTCGTCGACTACGCCTGCGAGGTGAGCGTGATCGCGGCCCGCGGGGCGGACGGCGGCGGCTCGATCTTCGACGCTGTCGAGAACCGGCATCGCGACGGCATCCTGGATCTGACGTTGGCGCCGGCGCGGGTGGCGCCCGGCACGTCGGCAGAGGCGGCGCGGGTCGCCTGGCGTGTGGCCGAGTCGCTTGGCCTGGTCGGCGTGCTGGCGGTCGAGATGTTCGTCGACCGGCGCGGCCGGGTGCTGGTCAACGAGATCGCGCCCCGGCCGCACAACTCCGGCCACTGGACGATCGAGGCTTGCCCGGCCAGCCAGTTCGACCTGCATATCCGCGCCGTCGCCGGCCTGCCGCTGCCGCCCGGCCTGCGCCATGCCGATGCGGTGATGAAGAACCTGGTCGGGCCCGAGGAGGTCGCGCTATGGCCGCAGGTGGTCGCAACCCCGGGGATGATACCGCATCTCTATGGCAAGGCGGAGGCCCGGCCAGGGCGCAAGATGGGCCACGTGACGCGGCTGTTCCCACACGGCGAACTGCCGGACGAAGCGGGCGTGCAGGCGGCGCTGGCATGCCTGCGACGGTAGCCGAGGCATAACGGTGCAACGACTCCTGCCGCCGACAGCGTAGGGCAGATCGGCCAAGCGCCATCCACGAAGGCTCGGCCGCAACACCGGCGATGGCGCACCCCTGATCCGCCCGGCCGAATGAGGGCCCGACACGACCCGCTTCGGCCGGATTGGGCTCGAGAGGCCGGTGTGTCAGCAGGTCAGGCAGACCACCTGGCCGAAGCGCGGGCGGGCGAACACCGTCTGATGGAAGGTGAAGGCGGGGATGACGATGGGCGAGAACGGCGGCGTGTAGGTGAAGCTCGACTGGATCGCGATGACGCTGTCGCCGGTGTTGGGCACCAAGGCTCCGGCCAGGCTGACCGCGCCCCCGGCCCCGATCGCCGGCCCGGCCGTGGGGCAAGCGGCGTCGTTCTCCCAGTCGCGGGCAGCCCCGGCGCCGTTGAGGTTGGACACACTCGCGATCGACGCCGCCAGGTTGCCGCCCGAATAGCTGGTGAGCGTGTAAAGCACGCCCTTGCAGGCGTCGGCCAGCGTGCCGGTGCTGCCGGGCGTGGCGCCGGGCTGGGACGCGATCAGGTCCGCAAGGCTCGCGGTCGCCGCCAGGAACAGGTTCCGGGTCCGGATGTAGCTGACCGTTTCGGCCGTCGCGAAGGCCATGAAGATGAGGACCGGGGCGGCAATCGCGAACTCCACGGCCGCGACGGCACGGCGGTCGCCGATCAAGGCTCGTTCCTGAACACCGCACTCGACATGAACGTCGGCGCGACGGGCGCGAGCGGGAATGGGGTGAGCGTCGGGTAGGCGACCTGCATCAGCACGAAATTGCCGAGCACCCCCGGGGCAAAGCCGGTCTTGTTGAGATTGCCATTGACCACCGCGGCCGGCAGGAGCGTGCCGAACGAGGCGCCCGAGGTGACGTAGATCTGGATGGCGGCGCAGTTGGTCGGGTCCGCGGCGATCTGCGCGCACATCATGCTGCGGACGCCCGCATCGGACGTCCCGCGCTGGTTGCCGATCTTGATCTGCCGCGCGGCCGCGGCGACCGCGGCGTCCATCGTCGCCTGCGTGAACAGCTGCATCCCTATATTGACGATGAACAGGAACGTCATCAAGAACGGGATACAGACGATGCCGAATTCGAGCGCGGTCGCGCCGGTGCGGTCACGCTGGAGGTTACGCAGCATCGTCATTGGATCAGCGCAGTCGATAGATTGGTCGGCGGTGCGGTGCCGTTGTACAGATACCCGGCGTTCGTGTTGCTCGGCGTCGGCACGCAGCGGATCGAGAACCACATGTCGTTGTAGTCTTTGTCGTCCGGGTTGCCGCCCATGTCGTTCCACCAATAGATGAACGTGCGTCCGTTCATCTGCGCGCAGCTCAGGTTGGCGTATTGCAGGCCGGCCCGCTGGTCCGACAGGCTGTAGCAGTAGCCGCTCGGCAACGGCGGCTGGGTCGGCGGGTGCGCCGGATCGACCACCTGGACGATCAGCCCGCAATTCGGCGTGCTGCTGAGGTTAACGTCGGAGTAGTGGGTTACGGCATCCGTCCCGCGGGTCAGGTTCGGCGAGCCGAGCAGGCCATTGAAGAACAAGTCGATCCAGACCCGGGCCGTGTCGTCGAGCGCGGCCGGGCCGAACCCCAGCGCCAGCGCCGCCGTGACCTGCAGACGCATGTCGCCGTTCGCGGACCCGTACTGGTTGAACGAGTAACCCTGCCCATGCGGGAATTCGCCCGATGTCATGTTGAACATGACGAACGCCAGCGGCTGGTTCGCCGCCACCGGCGGGAAAGCCTGGGTCGAGGGCACGACCGCTCCCTGCCAGCCGTTGCATTGGGAACCCGATTGCCAGTTGCTGTTCGTGGCCGCGCTGCAATTGCTGGCGATCTCGTAGAACTGGTTGAATGGCGGATAGAGATTGAAATTGGGGACCCCCACGACCAGGGGCACGGCATACATCCACACCGAGTTCCAGTCCCCCGCCGATGAGCCGAGAAAGCCTGACGAGATCACCGGCTGCATGACCTGGCTGCCCCACGGATTGGCCGCCGTGGCCGACGCATGCAGGTTCACGGAATCGATCTTTGCAAAGCTCAGGAACGTCGTCTGCAGTCTCGCCGTCGCCGTCACGGTCACGTTGTTCGATGGCACGTTCGCCTGGAATTGGCCCGGCGCCGCCGTCACCGTCACCGATGGCGCCACCACAAGCGCCGCCTGCAACCCGATCGCCCGGTTGAAATAGGTTGTGGCGACGGTCTGGGCCGTGCCGAGCTGGCCGGAGCTTTGATACGCGGAGGCGCCCGCCAGCGCAGCCTCGTCCGCTGCCGCCTGCAACACGGCTTTGGCCATTCCCAGCCGGCTCATGTCCACCGCGACGCCGATCGATATCATGAACGGGATCAGGCCCGCGGCGGTCATGACGGCCACCGATCCGCTCCGCCCGCCCGGGCGGCGCCGGCTTGCCGTTCGCCCCCCGAAAAGCCGGGCGGCGGCCTGAATGAGGCGTTCTCCCATCGCTGAACCTTCTGATCCGACAACGTTGCTTAGAGCACCCGGATGCAGCGAGGCCAGTATGGTTTGTATCGGAATAGAACGCCTTTTGTAGACCTCAGTTCGGAACGGCTTACTTGATCAATGCTGTCGACAGGTTTGGTGGCGGTGCATTGCCGCTGTAAAGGTATCCGTTGTTCGTGTTGTTCGGCGACGGCACACAGCTCACTTCGAACCACATGTCGTTGTAGTCCTTGTCATCCGGATTGCCGCCCATGTCGTTCCACCAATAGATGAAGGTCCGGCCGGCCATCTGCGCGCAGGTCAGGTTCGCGTATTGCAGCCCTGCCCGTGAATCGCTGAGGCTGTAGCACGACCCGCTCGGGAGCGGCGGCAGGGTCGGCGGGTGCGCCGGGTCGACGACCTGGATCAGCAGCGAGCAGTTCGGCGTAGAGCTGTTGTTCACGTCCGAGTAGTGCGACGTCGCGTCGACCCGGGACGTGCTGTTTGGTGCGCCGTAACCGAACATCACGCCGATCCAGTAGTCGGGCCCGTTCGTGGCCGGCCCGCTGCTGGGCTGCGGCGTATAGGCGTTCGGCGTGTCATTCAGCGCAGCCGGCCCCGCACCGAAATAGGGCATCGCCGTCGGGAACAGGCGCATGTCGCCGCTCTTGGACCCGTATTGGTTCGTGTAGCCGCCGCTTGAGGCCGGGCTCTGCCCCGCGGTCATGTTGAACATGACGAAGGCCAGCGGCTGGTTGGCTTGAATGGCCGGGAACGTCTGCGAACTCGGGACGACGGCGCCATGCCAAGCGTTGCACTGCGCGTTCGACTGCCAGGCGCTGCTGGTCGCGGCGCTGCAGTTGCTGGCGATTTCGTAGAACTGGCTGATCGGCGGGTATGAGCCGAAGTTCGGCGACCCGTTTTGCATCGGCACCGCATACATCCAGACGGAGTTCCAGTCCCCGGCCGATGAGCCAAGGAAGCCGGACGAGATGACCGGCTGCATCCACGTCGTGCCGGTCTGGTTGATCCAAGGGTTTGCCGCCGTCGCCGTCGCCGTCACCGTCAGGCTGGTGATCTTGGCCAAGCCAAGAAAACTCATCTGCAGCGTGGCCGTTGCCGTGACGGTCACGTTGTTCGACAGCACGCTTGCCGAGAAATTGCCCGGTGCGGCAGCGGTCGCGACCGTGGGCGACGCCAGCATCGCGCTCTGCAGGGCGACAGCCTTGTTGAAATAGGCCGTGGCGACGGTCTGGGCGGTGCCGGACGCGGCCGACGTTTGATAGACCGTCGCACCCGCCAGCGCAGCCTGGTCGGCCGCGGCTTGCAACGCGCTCTTGGCCATCGCGAGGCGGCCCATGTCCACGCCGACACCGATCGCGATGAGCAACGGCACGAGTCCGGCGGCGGTCATGACGGCCACCGTGCCCCGACGGCCCATGCGCGCCGACGCAGACCAGCGCGCCCCGGAGCGCACCTTGCCGATCTGGTCCACCCGTGACGCCATACCCCTGCCTCCAACGCCGTTGTCACGGCACCTAACGCGGGCACCGGCTGCACTGCCAGAGGCGACGTGGTTGTTTTCAGACAGGTTTTGTTCGACGCTGGACCAGCCTACTCCTTGCCGACATTGTGCAGCCGGAGCGCCGCGCCGACCTGCACCGGCCGCTCGACGTGGTTCCAGACCGACGCCCCGATCACCAGCAGCCACACCGCGAGGGAAAAAGCGGCGCTGCCTTGGCGCAGCCGGCCCCGGCGCAGCAACGGCATGCGGCGCACCCCCTGTGCAAACAGATACCCGGCCACAATCAGCAGCAGCTTGGGCAAGAACATGCTGTGCAGCCCCACGCCAAGCGGGTCGCGCAGGAACAGGGCGGCGCCGCTCGCAATCGTCAACCAGAACGAGGCCGTCAACACGGCAACGAGGCGGGACCGGACCGGGTCGAGCGAGGCTGGCGGGAACAGACCAAGCCCGCGCAGGTCGAGGATGACGACCATGCCGACGAAGCTGGCCATGCCGACCAGATGCAGGAACCGGGTCACGCCATAGAGGCTGCGCAACGCATAGACCGCGAGTCGCAGGTCCGACGTGGCGAGCGCCGTCAGCCATTGCACCGGCAAGGTCAGGGTCTCGCTGCCGTAGATACCGCCCAATCCGGCCCCGCCGTTGTCGTCGAAGCCGTGCGGGTAGCGCGGGCGGACGCGCGTTGCAACTGCGAGTCAGTCTCATAAATTGCTTGACGGCCCCGGCTGGGGATGCGATTGCGAATGGCTCGCAACTGACCGGAGACTGCCATGCCTGCTCGAGCCAACCGTCTTGCCGCCTACCTGGCCCGCGCCGCCCTGCTCGGCGCCGCGCTCGCCATGCCCAGCGCCGCGCCCCGCGCCGCCGGGCCGGACGCGACCGACTTCCTGTTCCGCATCGGCATGCTCGAGGGTCACCTCATGGTCGGGCACGACCTGCTGCGCGCCGGGCGGCCCGGCCTCGCGCTGCCGCATTTCGGGCACCCGGTGCGCGAACTCTACGACGACATCAGCGACTACGTGGCCGCAAACCACGTGACGCCGTTCGACACGCAGCTCATCAGGCTGGAGGCAGCCGTGGCCGGCGCACCGGACAGCCCGCAGACCGAAGCGCTGTATCAGGCGACGATCCGCACGGTCCAGCAGGCGCGCCTGACGGCGCCCGCCGCGTTGCGTGACTCCGTCCCCGAAATGATCAAGGTGTGCGCCGACACGATCGACGCCGCCGCGGGCGAATACGGCGAGTCGCTCAACCGCGGACGGGTCGACGTGCTCGTCGAATACCACGACAGCCGCGGCTACATCAGCTGGGTCGCGCAGGAGGCGGACGCGCTGGCGCAAGCGCATCCCGACCCCGTCAGCCAGGGCCTGCTGGCCCGGTTCCGCACCGTGCTGGCCAAGGCGCAATGGATCGTCGACCCGCTGATGCCGCAGCCGACGCCGCGCGCCTCCGTCGGCCAGTACCGGACGATTGCATCCGAGGCGGCATCGGTCACCACGGCCGCCCGATGAAGCGGCACCTATCGGCGGGCGCGCTCACCCTCGCCCTGCTCGCACCCGCCGCTGCCATGGCCCAGCGCGCCGCCTCCACGCCCAGCACGGAAGACGCGAGCACCCCAAGCACGGCGCCGCCGCCGCCGCCCGGCTTCCCCGCCCCGCTCGGCCACGAGGTCGTGTACGGCGGCGAGGTGGAGACGCACCTGCAGGGGGACCTCGTCTCCAGCACCGGGCAGAAGACCCGGGTGAGCGTGTTCGACGACACCGACCTGACCGGTTTCGTGAACTACCGCGGCTGGCTGAGCCTGAACACGGAAGCCAAGCTCGAGCGCAACCGCGACGACAATGCGAGCAGCTTCTACGTCACGCGCAATGCCGCCTTCCGCAGCGAGGGCGCGACACTGCGGCAGCTCTTCGCGACCGTGCGGCCGATCGACGGGCTGTCGATCTACGCTGGCAAGATCCACCCCAATTTCGGCTCCGCCTACGAACTGGCGCCGGGCCAGTTCTACAATTTCGGGACCGACTACGAGCAGGACGAGCGGATCGGCCTCGGCGCCGCCTATGCCTTCAATCCCGGCGGGCCGGAACTGCTGGGCCTGTCCTCGGTCCGCGTCGCGCTGGAGGCGTTCACCCTCGACACCTCGTCGCTGTCCCAATCGGCCTTCTCGGCGCCGTCCTTCAACGACCCGACCGCAGACCGCTTCCGCCGCTACGCCCGCACGCAGTACGGTCCGTCGAACACCGGCAGCCTGGACAGCTACACGCTCAGCGCCCGCGGCGGCCGGCCGGAACGCGGCCTCGCCTGGCAGATCTCCCTCACCCGCGAGGCCACCGACATGCCCGGCGGCGCCACTGAGTTCGGCCAGTCCGTCGGCGCATCGTACGACCCGAATGGCGACGGCATTCCGCTCACGTCGCGGCTGGGAGTGACGCCGTTCCTGGAATACACCCACTTCACCAACTTCGGCGGTATCGCCGGGCTGGAGCGGCACTATGCCGTCGCCGGCGCCACGTTCAGCTATGCGCGCTGGCAAGCCAGCCTCGCGGCAGGCATCCGCAGCAGCGCCGGCGCCGCGGCCGGCACCGACCATCAGGAGAACCTGACCGTGACCTACGAGATCGTGCCGCGGTTCCTGGTCGGCGCGGGGATCAACTTCATCAACATCGCCGGCCAGGCGAGCCGGGCGCTGTCACCCGCTCTCAGCTACACGCGGGCTTTTTGATGCGCGCCGCCCTGCTCGTCCTGGCGCTGACCGCGTCGGCGTCTGGCGCGTGGGCTGACGAGCCGCCGCGGCTGCAGATCACGATCAGCGGCCATGTCTTCCAGCCGGCCGAGCTGCACGTGCCGGCCGGCCGCGCCTTCGTTATCGATGTGCACAACGACGACCCGACGGCGGAGGAGTTCGAATCCGGCCCGCTCGGCGTCGAGAAGGTCATCGCCGGCGGGCGCCAGTTGCCGGTGCGGGTGCGGGCGCTCGAGCCTGGGCAGTACGCGTTCATGGGCGAATACCATGCCGACACCGCCCACGGCGTCCTGATCGCCGACCCTGCCTCGACGGCGGAGAAGTAGCATGCTCGCGACGGCCATCATCGTGTTCCGGGAGGCGATCGAGGCGGGCCTGATCATCGGCATCGTGCTCGCGGCCACACGCGGCGTCGCCGGCCGCGGGCTGCAGGTGGCGCTCGGCGGAATTGGGGGCGCGCTTGGCGCCTGCCTTGTCGCGCTGTTCGCCGGCAGCATCGCCGAAGCGTTCGAGGGCGCCGGGCAGGAGCTGCTGAATGCGGCGATCCTGGCCGTCGCCGTCATCATGCTCACCTGGCACGTGGTCTGGATGAGCAGCCATGGACGGCAGATGGCCGCGGAGTTGCGGCAGGCCGGCGCCGACGTCGCCGGCGGCCGGCGCCCGCTCTCGGCCCTGAGCATCGTCGTCGGCGCCGCCGTGTTGCGCGAGGGGTTCGAGGTCGTGCTGTTCCTCTCGGGCATCGCGATCGGCGGCGGCGTGGGCTGGCCCATGCTGTTGCTGGGCGGTGTGATCGGGTTGGCGCTGGCGGCCGCGCTGACGGCGCTCACCTATGCCGGCCTGGTCCGGCTGCCGGCACACCGTCTGTTCGCCGTCACGGGCTGGATGGTGACACTGCTGGCTTGCGGCCTCGCGGCCCAGGCGGCCGGGCTGCTGCAGCAAGGTGGGCTGGTGAACATGCTCGACGCCACGGTGTGGAACAGCTCCGCCCTGCTCCCCGAGGGCAGCATCGCCGGCCGGATGCTGCATACGCTGGTGGGCTACACCGACCGGCCGACAGGGCTGCAGGTGGCCGTCTATGCCGCGACCTTGGCGACGATCCTGCTGTTGTCTCGTCAGCAACGGCTGGTTCGCCGCCGCCGCGTGGCCCGCGCCGGCTGAACCTCGTCATCACGAGGCAGCCCGGCTTGCGATGCCGGGCGGCGGGTGCGATTGTCCGTCGATCCACGACAGACACGCTGACCCGCCCCGGCAGGGCGAACGCATGAGGATCACATGGCCAAGATCAAGGTGAAGACCCCCGTCGTCGAGCTCGATGGGGACGAGATGACGCGCATCATCTGGGGCTTCATCAAGGACAAGCTGATCCTCCCCTACCTCGACATCGATCTGAAATACTATGACCTCGGCATCGAATACCGCGACCAGACCGACGACCAGGTCACCATCGACTGCGCCCACGCCATCCGCCAGTATGGCGTCGGCGTGAAGTGCGCGACGATCACCCCAGACGAGGCGCGGGTGACGGAGTTCGGCCTGAAGAAGATGTGGCGTAGCCCGAACGGCACCATCCGCAACATCCTCGACGGCACGATCTTCCGAGAGCCCATCATCTGCAGCAACGTGCCCCGCCTGGTGCCGCACTGGTCCAAGCCGATCGTCATCGGCCGGCACGCCTATGGCGACATCTATCGCGCGACCGAGACCAAGATCCCGGGAGCCGGCAAGGTGACGCTGAACTACCATCCCGAGGGTGGCGAGCCGGTCGTGATGAACGTGTTCGACTTCAAGGGCCCAGGCGTGGCGATGGGCATGCACAACACCAAGGCGTCGATCGAGGGCTTTGCGCGCGCCAGCTTCAACTACGCGCTGAACCGCAAGTATCCGATGTACCTGTCGACGAAGAACACGATCCTGAAAGCCTATGACGGCATGTTCAAGGACGTGTTCCAGGATATCTACGATGCGGAGTTCAAGTCCAAGTTCGAGCCGTTGGGCCTGACCTACGAGCATCGGCTCATCGACGACATGGTCGCCTCGGCACTGAAGTGGGAAGGCGGCTACGTCTGGGCCTGCAAGAACTACGACGGCGACGTCCAGAGCGACATCGTGGCACAGGGCTTCGGCAGCCTCGGCCTGATGACCTCCGTGCTCATGAGCCCCGACGGCAACACCGTCGAGAGCGAGGCGGCGCACGGCACCGTCACCCGCCATTATCGTGAGCACCAGAAGGGACGCGAGACGAGCACGAACCCGATCGCGTCCATCTTTGCCTGGACCCGAGGCCTCGCCTATCGCGGCAAGTTCGACGACACGCCCGACGTGACCGCGTTCGCCGACACCCTGGAGCGTGTCTGCGTCGAGACGGTGGAGGCCGGGTTCATGACGAAGGATCTCGCCAGCCTGATCGGCCGCCAGCAGAAATGGCTGAACACGCAGGATTTCCTCGACAAGATCGATGGAAACCTCAAGACGGCGATGGGCCTGGCCCACGCGGCGTAACCCACTCACACAGGAGGACGCCGATGGACGGTTCCGAAGGCTTGAAGGATTTCCCGCTCGCCCGGCGCGGGATGATGATGAGCGGGCTGATCACCGGCTTCACGCTGGCGACCACCCGGGTAGAGGCGCAGGTGATCCACACCGGTGCCGAGGGCCTGGATGCCGGCGAGACGAAGATCCCTGTCGCGGACGGCAGCCTGCCCGGTTACTACGCCCGCCCCGAGGGCCCCGGGCCATTCCCGGTGGTGCTGGTGATCGAAGAGATCTTCGGCGTCCACGAGCATATCAAGGACATGTGCCGGCGCTTCGCCAAGCTCGGCTACCTGGCCGTCGCGCCCGAGCTCTATGCGCGCATCGCCGACCTGTCGACGATGACCGACGCCGCCGTGATCGTGCGCGACGTGATCAGCAAGGCGCCGGACGCGACGATGCTGAACGACCTCGACAGCACGGCCGCCTGGGCCGCCGCCAACAAGGGCGATCCGGCGCGCATGGGCGTGACCGGCTTCTGCCGCGGCGGCCGCGACACCTGGTTCTATGCCGCGCACAGCCCGGCCGTGAAGGCCGCCGTCGCCTGGTATGGCCCGATCGGCGGCGCCACCAGCCCGATCCAGCCGAAGACGACGATGGACATCGTGGGCGACCTGAAATGCCCGCTGCTCGGCCTGTATGGCGGCCAGGACACGAGCATCGCCGAGGCCGACGTGCGCGCTGCCGCCGCCAAGGCCGGTGCAGCCGGCAAGACGGTCGAGATCGTCTACTACCCGGACGCCCCGCACGGCTTCAACGCCGACTACCGCCCCAGCTACCGCAAGGCGGACGCCGAGGACGGCTGGGCCCGGCTGCAGGCGTGGTTCAAGAAGTACGGCGTGGCCTGACGGGGCCGGCGGATCAGGCGGCCAACGCCGCCCTGACCGCCGCAAGCGCCGCAGCGGCCCCGGCTGCCTCCGGGCCGCCCGCCTGCGCCAGGTCCGCCCGGCCGCCGCCGCCCTTGCCGCCCATCGCCGCACTGGCGGCACGGACCAGGTCGATCGCGCTGAACCGCGCGACCAGGTCCTCGCTGACACGGACGACGATGCTGGCCTTGCCCTCCGCCGTCGAGATCACCGCGACCACGCCGCTGCCCATGCCGCTGCCGATCGCCTCGGCCACGCCCTTGAGATCCTTGGGCGGGATGTCGCCCAGGTTCCGCGCTGCCAGCGCGACGGTGCCGACCGTCTCCACCTCGGCCGCGGCGCCACCCGTCGCGAGCTTTCTCTGCAGCTCCGTCACCTGGCGTTCGAGGCGGCGGCGGTCCTCCTGCAGGGCTGCCACCCGCTCCGGCACGTCGGCCGGGTTGGCCCGCAGCAGCGCGGCGGCCTCGATCAGCCTGCGGTCGTTCTCGGCCATTGCGGCCAGCGCCGTCGCCCCCGTGACCGCCTCGATCCGCCGCACGCCGGCGCTGACGCCACCCTCGCTGACGATGCGGAACAGCCCGATATCGCCCGTGCGGGTCACGTGGGTGCCGCCGCACAGCTCGACCGAGAAGGCGTGCCCGGCGCCGTTCGGTTCGCCCATCGACACGACGCGGACCTCGTCGCCGTACTTTTCGCCGAACAGCGCCATCGCACCTTCGGCGACCGCCGACTCCGGCGTCATCAGCCGGGTCGTGACCTCGGTGTTGCCGCGCACCTGGGCATTGACCGCGGCCTCGACCACCGCGAGGTCGTCGCGGCCGATCGGGGTCGGCTGGCTCACGTCGAAGCGTAGGCGGTCCGGGGCGTTCAGGCTGCCCTTCTGCGTCACGTGCGGACCAAGGCGTTCCCGCAATGCGGCGTGCAGCAGGTGCGTGGCGCTGTGGTGGGCGCGGATGGCGGCGCGGCGGACATGGTCGACGACGGCCTGCACCGGCTGGCCCACGCGGAGCGTGCCCGCCTCGACCACCCCGACATGCACGAACAAATCGCCGAGCCGCTTCTGCGTGTCGCCGATACGCAGCGCGAGGCCGTCCGGGCCGGTGATCCGCCCGGCGTCGCCAACTTGGCCGCCGCTCTCGGCATAGAACGGCGTCTGGTTCAGGATGACCGCGACGGCCGTGCCGGGACCGGCCTCCCTTGCGGGCTCGCCGTCGATCACGATGGCCCGCACTTCACCCTCGGCCGACTCCGTCGCATAGCCGAGGAACTCGGTCGCGCCGAGGGTCTCGTGGAGGTCGAACCACACGCGCTCGGTCGCGGCGTCGCCCGTGCCGGCCCAGGCGGCGCGGGCGCGGGTGCGCTGCTCGGTCATCGCCGCCTCGAAGCCCGCGACGTCGACCGCCCTTCCCTGCTCCCGCAGCGCGTCCTGCGTCAGGTCGAGCGGGAAGCCGAACGTGTCATAAAGCTTGAACGCGACGGCGCCAGGGAGCACGTCGGCACCGCCCAAGCGGCCGATTTCTTCCGCCAGCAGTCCGAGGCCGCGGTCGAGCATGGCCTTGAACCGGTCCTCCTCGAGCCGCATGGTCTCTCGGGTCAGCGCCTCCGCACGGCTCAGTTCGGGGTAGGCCGCACCCATCTGCCGCACGAGGGTGGGGATGAGCGTATGAAACAGCGCCTCCTTCGTGCCCATCATGTGGAGGTGACGCATGGCCCGGCGCATGATGCGGCGCAGGACGTAGCCGCGCCCGTCCTTGGACGGCAGGACCCCATCCGCAATCAGGAACGCCGTACTGCGGAGGTGGTCCGCCACGACGCGATGGCTCGTCTTGAACGGGCCGTCAGGGTCTGTGCCGGTCGCCTCGGCACTGGCCAGGATCAATGCGCGGAACGTGTCCGTGTCGTAGTTGTCGTGCTTGCCCTGCAGGATCGCGGCGAACCGCTCGAGGCCCATGCCGGTGTCGATCGAGGGGCGCGGCAGCGGCGCGCGCACCCCGGGCGGACCCTCCTCATACTGCATGAACACAAGGTTCCAGATTTCGATGAACCGGTCGCCATCCTCGTCCGGGCTGCCGGGCGGCCCGCCGGGGATCGATGACCCGTGGTCGTAGAAGATTTCCGAGCAGGGCCCGCATGGCCCGGTGTCGCCCATGCGCCAGAAATTGTCCGATGTCCCGATCCGGATGATCCGCTCGTCCGGCAGCCCGGCGACTTTGCGCCACAGCGCGGCGGCATCCTCATCGTCGGCGAAGACGGTGACAAGAAGCTTGTCTTTTGGAAGCGCGAAGTCACGCGTCAGCAGTGTCCAGGCATGCTCGATCGCGGCCGGCTTGAAGTAATCGCCGAAGCTGAAATTGCCAAGCATCTCAAAAAACGTGTGATGCCGGGCGGTGTAGCCGACATTGTCGAGGTCGTTGTGCTTGCCCCCGGCCCGAACGCATTTCTGCGCCGTCGTCGCGCGCTGATACGGGCGGCGTTCCTGCCCTGTGAACACATTCTTGAACTGGACCATGCCGCTGTTCGTGAACAGCAACGTGGGGTCGTTGCGCGGCACAAGCGGGCTGCTGGCGACCACGGTGTGGCCGGTCCGGGCGAAGTAGTCGAGGAATGTCGCGCGGATGTCGTTGCTGGAAGCCATGGAGCGCCGGGTTGTCCCTGATGAAGCGGTTGCCCGTCCGTAGCGCAGGCAGCGCGTGCTGTCATCAAGGCCCGGCGCTCACCCGCTATCAGCGATCGCCCGCACCGGACGACCGCCTCAATGGTTCTTGCCGCGGCCCGTCGCTTGTTGCAACTCGTCGATCTTCAACGACGCTTCGGCCTTCGTCAGCGACGGGTCGAAAGGCTCGCCGGCCTCCTCAGACAGCGTTTTGAGATAGCTCGCCTGGGCGCCGGTCATCGTCTCACCGCCGGTCGTCCAGTCATGCGGGTCTTTTTCGGTGTTCGACGGCAACGCCTGCTCGTCCACCGGGGCTTTCGGGTTGTTGCTCATGCCAACTAAACGCCTTCACCCCATATTTGTTCCCTACCGCCGGTATGGCAGTGGCAACATTCTCGCGACCGGCACCCGGCGGAGCCCGGCACGGGTCTCGACGATGACAAAGGCTCCCGGATCAAAATCGGTGATGTTCTCTCGGCATGCCCCGCAAGGTGAGACGACCGCGATCTCGCGGACATTCTCCTCGGGCTTCGGGTGCCGCACGGCGACGATCACCTCGATCGTTCCGTCTCCGTCCATGAGGGCGCGACCAAGGGCAACCGCCTCGGCACAAATCGATAGCCGGCCGACGGTGGCGCCAAGATGGATCCCGGTCCAGACGCGGCCGTCGCGGCTGCGGATTGCCGCCGCGACGGTGTGCCAGAACGGGCGGTAGTGCCGTAGCAGCGTGCTGCGGGCCGCCTCGAGTAGATCGTGGTCGGATAGCGACAACGGGACGGCGCCGGGCAGGTCCGGCGCCGGCACGTCATCTGGCATCAGTCGGCCGCATCGGCGTCCTCGTCGGTCGGCGGTGCCAGCATCGTATTCGCGACCACGCCGGACTGGTCACGCACCTTCTTCTCGATCGAGGCCGCCATGTCGGGATGGTCGCGGAGGAACTGCTTGGCGTTCTCGCGTCCCTGGCCAATGCGCGTGCTGTCATAGCTGAACCAGGCACCCGATTTCTCGACGACGTTGGCCTTCACGCCGAGGTCGATCAGTTCGCCAACCTTGCTGATGCCCTCGCCATACATGATGTCGAACTCGACCTGGCGAAACGGCGGCGCCAGCTTGTTCTTGACCACCTTCACCCGGGTCTGGTTGCCGACGACCTCCTCGCGATCCTTGATCTGGCCGATCCGCCGGATTTCCATTCGTACGGAGGCGTAGAACTTGAGCGCGTTGCCGCCAGTGGTCGTCTCGGGGTTGCCGAACATGACCCCAATCTTGAGGCGGATCTGGTTGAGGAAGATCAGCATCGTGTTCGACTTCGACACGCTGCCGGTAAGCTTGCGGAGCGCCTGGCTCATCAGCCGAGCATGGAGGCCGACATGGGTGTCCCCCATCTCCCCCTCCAATTCGGCACGTGGAACGAGCGCGGCGACGCTATCGATCACCACGACGTCGATGGCGCCGGAGCGCACGAGGGTGTCGCATATCTCCAATGCCTGCTCGCCGCCATCCGGCTGGCTGAGCAGGAGGTTGTCGACGTCGACGCCAAGCTTGCGCGCGTAGATCGGGTCGAGAGCGTGCTCGGCGTCGATGAACGCGCAGGTGCCGCCGCGCCGCTGCGCCTCGGCGATGGCGTGCAGGGCAAGGGTCGTCTTCCCGGAGCTTTCCGGCCCATACAGCTCGAT
Organism: Acetobacteraceae bacterium; assembly: GCA_965213855.1. Lineage (GTDB taxonomy): Bacteria > Pseudomonadota > Alphaproteobacteria > Acetobacterales > Acetobacteraceae > JBBROS01. The sequence goes on from CBDCAA010000008.1 coordinate 1,352,870, forward strand.
GATGCGCCCCCGCGGCAAGCCGCCGATGCCGAGCGCGAGATCGAGGCCAAGCGAACCGGACGGAATCGTCGCGATCTGCTGGTCGCCGGCTTTGGCGCCCATCCGCATGATCGAGCCCTTGCCGAATGCCCGCTCGATCTGCGTGAGGGCCGCGTCGAGCGCCTTGTTCTTTTCCATGTCAGGCCCCTGCTCGGCGGGGGCGTCCCGCCGCTTGGGCGTATCGTATCCGGCTGCTGCCATGCTGACCACGCCCATGTTCGTCTCTCCTTGATTCAGCCCCGATCGGTCGCCCTACCCCGGGGTGTATGGCCCTTGTCGTAAACCTATGCGCTCCGTCAGATAGGGGCAAGAACAAAAGCAGAACGTCACGCTGAAATCCTCAGCCTCGAGCAATGCTGCGCAGCCGCCAGACATACGCGATGATCTCGGCCACGACCCGGAAGTGCTCCGGCGGCACCTCCGCGTCGAGCGGCACGGTGAAAAGCGCACGCGCCAGCGGCGGATTGGCGACCTGAGGCACGCCGGCCGTCTCGGCTGCGGCCCGGATCCGGGCGGCAACCTCGTCCAAACCCTTGGCAACCACTCGCGGCGCCGCAGTCCCGCCGCGTTCGTAGGCCAACGCGATCGCAAAGTGGGTGGGGTTCGTCACCACCACCGTCGACCGTGCGACGGCGGCGAGCATGCGCCGCCGAGCGCGCGCGAGGCGAAGCTGTTTCAGCCGCCCCTTGATGCGTGGATCGCCGTCGGTGTCGCGAGCCTCCTGGCGGAGCTCCTCGCGGCTCATCCGCAAGCGCTGCGTGAACCGCCACCGCGTCCAGCCAAGGTCGAGCAGTGCGATGATCAGCTGGGCGGCAAGGACCAGCACGAAAACCTGAACCAGGCTGCGCCCAATACGATCGGCCGCGGCATCGGGCGACCAGAGCATCGAGCCCGGCACCGATGGCCAGAGCGCCGCAAGCCCGGACCACACGGCCCAAGCAAGGACGCCGAGTTTGGCAAGCGCCTTCAGCGCCTCGACTGCGTTGTCGCGGCCAAGCAGGCGCTTGAGTCCGCGCCGCGGGTCCAAGCGGCCGGCGTCGGGCATCAAAGCATGCGCGTTGAACAGGAAGCCCGTTTGCACCAGCACGGCACCGGCCCCGGCGAGCAACGCGGCGATCGCGAACGGGGCAAGTCCGACCGCGAACGCCGCCGCCGCGCGGTGCAACGCTCGCTGTGGCACCCCATCGGCGTCGTCCAACATGTCGCGCAGCATTCTGGCGAACCGGCCCGCCGTCGTGGGCTCGATCCAGGCGGCGACGAGGACAAGAGCGGCAAGGGCCGCCGCATTCACGAACTCGCGCGAGAGCGGAACACTGCCCTCCTCCCGGGCGCGCTGTCGCCGCCGCTCCGTCGGCGGAAGAGTCCGGTCCTCACTGTCGGCCATACGCTACAGCCCGGGCAAGGTGGACCAGCTGGCCGTGACCGATACCGACCAGGCCGAGAGGAGAGGCGAGGACAGGAGCCCGAGCATGAACAGTCCACCGAGGATCTGTCCCGGTATCGCGACCGAGAACACCTGCAGTTGCGGCACGAGCCGGGCAAGCAGGCCGAGTGCGGCTTGCACGACCAGCCCCGAGAGAAGGAACGGCGTCGAAAGCTGCACGCCGAGCGCGAAGCAGGCCGTTACCGCCTGCTGCATCGATTGTGCCGCGGGTCCAGCCGGCATGACGCTGCCAGGCGGCAGCACGTGGTAGCTTTCGGCCAAGGATGTCAGCGGCAGCGCATATAGCCCGCTCGACAAGACCAGCAGCGGAGCCATGAGCCCAAGCAGCCTGGCCAGTGAGGATGTTTGCGCACCCAGCGCCGGGTCATACTGGATCACGCTGCTCAGCCCGGTTACGGTCGAGATGACGGCGCCGCAGATCGACAGTGCGATCGCTGGAAGCCGGGCGAGCCACCCAAGCGCCGTGCCGACGAGCAGCTCGGCACCGATCATTCCGGCAGCCGCGATGCCCTCTGGCTGCCCCGGGACCAAGGGTACGACGACGGGCAGCAGCAGCAGGCTGAGCGCGAGAGCAAGGCCAGCACGGACGGAAGGCGGCGGGTCCGCCTCGCCCAGCCCGGGCAGCAGCATGACCACGCTCCCCGTGCGCGACAGCACGAGGCTGAACGCAAACGCGAGATCAGGGAGCGAAGCGAGAAAAGCGTCTGTGCCGACTGCCGGGGTCACGAGCGGCCCCGGGCCATCACTGGCCGCCGACGCTGACCAGCCGATCCATCAGGCTATGCGCGAAGCCTGTCATCTGCTCGGCCATGAACGGCCCCAAAAGCGCCATCGCCGTCCCGAGCACCAGCAGCTTCGGTAAGAACACGAGGGTGGGTTCGTTGATCTGTGTGACGGCCTGCAGCAACGAGACAAGCAGCCCGACGGCAAGCGCTGCGAGCAGCAACGGGCCACCCAACTTGATCAGCAGCCACATCGTCTCCCGCAACGCCCCCGCCGCGTCAGCCTCGCTCATATCGGCATCCGCATCACGTCCTGATAAGCCTGGACGACCTTGTCGCGGATCGCGACCGCGGTCTGGAGCGACAGCTCGGCATGCGCGACCGCGGTTGCGACGGCAGTGTAGTTGCCACCGCCGTTGATCGCGGTCACCGCCTGCGCATCGGCCTGGTGGCCGGCCTGCACGACGCCATCCACGACACGACCCAGAACGGCGCCGAACCCATCCTGCCCATCCGCCGCCCCATTGGCCTGCGGGCCGGCCGAGCTGTCGCCACCTGCCACTCGCGCATACGCCTGGGCGGCGCCGGACGGGCTGATGGTCATCGTCGACACGGTCATCTCAGCAGCTCGATCGTGCGCGACAGCATCGTCCGCGTCGTCTCCAACACGTTCAGGTTCGCGGTGTAGGTCCGCTGTGCCTCCCGCATGTCCATCACCTCGACGAAGGTGTTGACGTTTGCGGTCTTGACGTAGCCCTGAGCGTCGGCGGCCGGATGCGACGGGTCGAACCGCTGTGGCAGCGCGCTGGGGTCGGGGGCGATCCGTTTCACCCGAACCGTCTCGGCGCCCAACGCGCGGTCCATGCGGCTCTCGAAAGTGATCGTCTTGCGGCGATACGGGTCGGCGCCGGGCGTCGAGCCGGTGGTGTCCTGGTTGGCGAGGTTTTCCGCGATCACACGAAGCCGCGCGGTCTGCGCATCCATCCCGGCGGCGGAGATGCTCAGGGCTTTGCTGATGTCCATCGCTAGCTCCGGCCGATGACGGTGCGGAACATGCCCATGTAACCGCGCTCCAGATTGAGGACGAGCTCCTGCACACCCGCAGTGTCGGCCACCTTGCTCATCTCACGCTCGATCGAGACGGCGTTGCCGCCCGGCGCCCGCTCCGGCACGCCGCTGAGCGCGCTGCGCGCTGCCTCTCCGGCCGCGGCGATATGCATGGGCGACGTCGTCGCCATGCCAAGCGACTTGAGGACGCCGCCGAACGACGCCAGGTCCCGCGGCTCGTAACCAGGCGTGTTGGCATTGGCCACGTTCTGGGCCAGCACCTGCTGACGCAAATCCACCCAGGCCAACCGCCGGTCGGCCAAGTGGAATAGGCCGATATCGGTCGGGTCCATGCCTGTCCTCCTCGCTGCTTCCTCAACTCTGCGCGCAGATAGTTAAGAAAAGCTGAAGGCAGCGACCCGATCGTGCCCAGCACGCTTGTCCGTGAAGAGCACAGTGTTCCGCACCGGAAGCCAACTGGCCAGCCAGATCACGGCAGGCCGCGTATCCACCCCACGATCGCGTCCGCAACCGCTGCCGGCGCTTCCGGCAGCAATGCATGGCTGGTGTCTGGGACCACCACGATCGTGACCCGGTCGCCGAACTCGTCTTTCAGCTCCTCGCGGCTGTCTGCCGGCTTGAACGGGTCGCTGCCCGCCTGCAGGTCCAGCAACGGCACGGTCCCGCCGGCCCACCACTCCGATTGCTTCGTGCGCTCGGCCGCGTCCCGTTGGCTCCGCCCAGCCGCCTCGAACCATCCCGTCAGCCAGGCGGACGGGTCGTGTCCTGGTGCGAAGAACGCACCCTGCAGATAGCCGAGCCGTTCCGCCTCGGGCAGCGACATGTCGGCCGACTTGGTCACGATCACGCTCAGCCCTGGCGGATAGCGTTTCGCGGCCGCTGCTGCGAGCACGACGCCGCGAACCTCGGCCGGGTGGTCGACCGCGGTCATGCGTGCAACCCAGTTGCCATAGGCGTGGCCAACGATCACCGCCGGCCCGGCACGCTCCGCCGCGATCACGGCGGCGACGTCGGCGGCATAGTCGTGCAGCGTCAGGCCATCCAAAGGTCCCGTGCTGCCGTGCATGCCGCGGGGCTGCGGGCGCAGCACGCGAAAGCCCTGCGCGGCGATGTCGGCCGCGACCGCATCGTAATCCTCGGAATCCCGCCCGCGTGATGGCAGCAGAACAACCAGCGGTCCGGCCCCTTCCGCGATCACATCGATCGTCGCCGGCCCGGCCGCAACGAGCACGCGGGTCCGTGCCGGGCTTGCAGTCACGCCGGCGCTCAGGAGCACGAGCGTCACCATCGTCTTCAACATACATTTCCCCTTGCCGGTGCAACGCGTAACCTTGTCTTCATCTTTATGGTCGAATATGCGGCCATGCAGACGTCCTGGCCACCAGTTGAACCTGCTTCGAGCGCCGCGCGGGCGTCGCTGAAACGCTTGACGTCCGCCGTAGCCGTCGCGGGCGGTCTGGCTCACTCGGGCCGCGCGATCGATCTCACGGGGCTGGATTCAATTGCTGGGCTGCTCTGTGCCCAGGTGCTCGACCTTCCGCCGGCGGATGGCCATTCGCTTCGCTCGGCAATGGTCGCCCTGAACGAAAATGTGGCCGGTCTGCTCGCGTCGTTGCGGGCATCACGATGAAGGCTGCATCCAACCTCCGGCAAAAGGCCGAACCATGCTGCCGTTGCTCTCGTCGATCGTACCTGCCTTGGGGGCGCTGGGGGCAGTTGTCGCACTCGTCCTGCTGGCGGGTCGCTTTGCCCGCCTGACAGGCATCACGCGAGGCCTCCCCCGGCTCGGAGCGGCTCGGGCCGCTCGCATGTCGGTGGCCGATACGCTCACGTTGGACCGGACGCGCCGGCTGCACATCATCCGAGTCGATGAGAAGGAGATCGTGTTGCTGACAGGCGGAGCTGCCGACCTCGTCATCGGTCGGCTCCCCTTCACCGGAGACGGCGCGTGATCGTTCCGGGCTTTAGGCGATTGCCTCTCCTGCTCCTTTTGATGATCGGCATCCTGCTGGCACCCGCATGCGCCCATGCTCAGTCGGTGACGGTCGATCTCGGCGCCGCCGGACAGGCCGGGGCAACCGGACGACTTGTCCAACTCACGGCGTTGGTGACGGTGTTGTCGCTCGCGCCCAGCCTTCTGGTCATCGGCACGGCGTTCACCCGCATCGTGATCGTGCTCTCCCTTTTGCGAAGCGCGATCGGTGCCCAGGGAACGCCGCCGAACACCGTGCTGATCGGCCTCGCACTCTTCCTGACTTTCTACGTCATGCAACCGACGTTCGAGCAGGCGTGGCACGATGGCATCAACCCGATGGTTACCGGCCAGAGCGACGAGCTGGAGGGTCTTCGCCGCACGGCCGAGCCCTTCCGCCGGTTCATGAGCGCCAATGCGCGGGGTGCCGACCTCCAACTCTTCCAGGACCTGGGCGGACTGCCGGCGCCGGAAGACCCATCGATGGCGTCGTGGCGGGCTCTGGTTCCGGCATTCATGATCGGCGAGATGCGCCGCGCTTTTGAAATGGGCTTCCTGCTCTATCTGCCATTCCTGGTGATCGACCTCGTCGTGGGCAGCGTTCTCATGTCGCTGGGCATGATGATGCTGCAGCCCAACGCCGTGTCGTTGCCGTTCAAGCTGATCTTCTTCGTGCTCGTCGACGGCTGGCGTTTGGTGTCGGGCAGCCTCGTGCAGAGCTTCATCCCGTCCTGACCGGGAAACCTGGCAAGCGTGCCGCGTTCACAGCTTTCCCAGCATCGAGGCCGCCATGGAACAGAAACATACCGAGCAGACGATCAAGCACTCGGACGATGACCAGAATACCGGGAACCACAAGAAGCCCGGAGCGTCCGATGCGGGCGGCGCCGACCGCTTCGGTGGCACGCGCAAGGGCGCCGAGAACGTCGAGCAGACCGGACCGGAGAAGGACGAGCACGGAAAGGTCTGACCGCCAGCCGCGGACGGGCGCGAGCCGCATCGCGGAAAACGTCTGCGTTATGCGCTGGGCAGTTCACGCGCGATATAGGGCGGAAGCTGAAACGCCGCACTCTGGATTTCGGGTGACCAGTAGTCGGTCGTGCCGAGTATGCCGGCCGTAGTGGCCCGGCTACGGACGACATCAGTTGAGACCTTGTCGAGCCCGGGCACCTTGGCCGCGAAGCCGAGCGTCATGAACCCACCGACGTACGTGGGCACTGCTGCGACATAAGCGCCGACGTGGGGAAATGCTTCCGCCCGTCGTCTGCTACTATCGCGCAGCTCGGCGGCCTGCATGAACGGCACGCCGCACTGGTTGACGATCACGCCACGGCCCGTCAGCACCCGCTCGCACTCCCTGTAGAAGGCGCCGGAGAACAACACCTCACCCACGCTCACGGGATCGGTGCTATCGACGATGATGACGTCATAGGACCCGTCGGCCGCATTCGCGACGTGGTCGATCCCATCCCCGACCAAAACGTCGGCTCGCGGATCATCCCATGCTCCCGCGGCAATCATTGGCAAATGGCGCTTGCAAAGCTCGATGATGTCCCCGTCGATCTCCACCATGGTCGCCCGCACGACTGACGGATGCATCAGCACGCGTCGCAGTACGCCCCCGTCACCTGCACCGATGATCAGCACGTGCCGAGCCGCGCCATGCGCCAGCAGAGGCACGTGGACGATCATCTCCTGATAGGCAAACTCATCAGCTTCGGTGATCTGCACGTTTCCATCCAGGACAAGGATGCGCCCGTGCGAGGCGGTCTGCAGGATACGAATTTCCTGGAAGACGCTTTTGTGTCTGACAAGCTCAGTCACGATAGCGAAGCGCTGCCCCCATCCCGGGTACAGCGTTTCGTTCATCCACTCGGTCATTAGGGTAACGACCTCACGCGATCGCCGGCCTGTTCAAGGCCGGCGACATTGGTCAGACAACACGCCCGCGCCGCTCTTCGTTCAAGTCCACACGGCCGGGGCTGAAAGCCGTCCGCAAAACTGGAATCGCGTCATGGGGGTTGCACGCCCCGCACATGAAGATGTCGACCGCCGCAAACGAACGCTCCGGCCACGTGTGGATGGAGATATGACTCTCTGCCAGCACAACCACACCCGACACGCCGCCATTGGGCGTGAAATGGTGAAAGTGGCTGTGCAGGATCGTCGCGCCAGCCTCGATCGCGGCTGCGCGCAGCGCCGTGTCGATATGCTCGGGATCCGCAAGATTGTTTGCGTCCCACAGATCGATCAGCAGGTGTGTGCCGGCGAACCGTTCGCCGTCCCGCTCTACAAAGTAGTCTTTCCGCTCCTCGCCCTCGAAGTTCGGAACCTGTGCAATCGTCGTCTGGTTTTCGCTCGGAAGTTCCGAGACCATCCCCAGTTGAGCAAGTGCGTTCATCACGTACCCCCAAACCAGTAGATAGCCTGTTGGGCGGGATCGCCCCCTTGGGCCAAGAGGGGTGCAGATAGGCGGTGAGCGAAGCGGTGGCAAGTGAAAAGATGGTTATGGAGTTGATGCAGATGTGGTCACCGTCTTCCAATAGCCTGTAATTGCTGTGGTATATTGCGCGCAAGAGCAAGTTCCGCAGAAGCTCGCGGTAGTTCACGTGTTGATATGACCGGCGTTTCAGTGAGAACGCGGAGCAGGTCGGCCTGAGCGCCCGACATTCTGGGAAGCTGCTGCCGCAACACGTGCAAGGCCGGCAGGTCTGGCACTTGGGTCGCTGCCGTCGCCTGGCGGATGACGATGGCCTGCGCCGAAGCGTCGAGCGGGCCGTTTTGTGGGACCGCCTTGGTTGCGAGATCGGACAATGCCACCGACGCGCCACGCCAGTCCCCTGCCGTCACGAGGAGCCCGGCACGAAGGTCGTCAGCCTCAGGCGAGGTGAGCCGCTGCAGCTGCTCGAGGGCCGCGCCGACATTTCCCTGCGCGGCGTCGGCGCGGGCCATCAGTAGCGCTCGCTTCGTCGCGCTTTGTGCGCCCGCTTCGGGCGTGGCCGAAGCCTGCAGCGCCGACAGGGCGCCCGCAGCGTCTCCGGCTTCGAGGAGGAGTTGCCCGAGCCGCATCCCGAACTCGGCACGGGCCTGGCCCGGTGCGGTCGCCTTGACCAGGCCTTGCAGGACCGGAATGGCTCGTGCCGACAGGTCGAGCGAGATGAGCTTGTCGGCCAGCAAGGCCGCAAGCTTCGCCGCCGATGCGTCGTCCGGGACGCAATCCGCGAACTCGTTGGCCATCAACACGACATCCATGGCCGACATCGCCGCTCCCTTTGACGTCAGCATCGCCCCGAAGATGGCTGTCTTGCGGCGCAGGATTTCGTCGTGGGACGCGGGGAACACGCTTTCAGCCTCGCGGAGAAAACCGAGCGCCGAGCGCCATTGACCGGCAGCCGCACGCAGCTCGGCGGCGCGGATACGTGTTCCCAACTCGCGTCCATCGCCGCGCCAGGCGACGAGCAATGGCTCGAGGCGCTCGCTCGCCGCAGCTGCGTCGATGTGTCCCGAGGCAAGCTCCAACTCGATGGCTCGCCGGGCCGCGCGTACCCTGTCCAGGCGGTCCGGCGAGTCCGCGAGCACGTTCCAAGCGGCCAACGCCGCCACAGTGTCACCGTGCCGTTCCAGGCCCAGCGCGGCGGCGTAGGGCGTCGACTGCTCCGGGAGAAGTGGCACGCCGGCCTCAACGGCAGCCTCGGCGACGTCGGGCCAGATCAGCCGCCGAAGCGGCTCCGGATAGGTCCACGCCCGGTGGAGCTGAGCTCCGAGTGTACGGGCGTCCGGCGTCTCGCGTCCAAGCCGCCGATCGCGTAAACCTCGCCAGAGACCCGCCTCCGAGATGTCTTTCAGCCTGACGTCGTCCAATGCCTCGGCGTCCTCCGGACGACCAGCCGCGACAGCCGCCATCGCCCGAAGCATGGGCACCCTGGAGTCCTCGGCCGCTTGGGGGTCGTCGATGACCGTCTGGTCCAGCAAGGCTTGCACTTCAACTCCGAGCCCGAGCGCAAGCATGGCCTCCGCTTCAGCAAGCCGCGGGACGGTCCGCATGCGCGGCGCCGCCTGCCCTGCGCTGGCGAGTTGAAGCCGCATGCGGTTCAACAGGCCAGATGTCGGCTCGTTGGGGAGGTCGAACCGTCCATCGGCAGAGGCAGGCGACAAGCTCGTGGGTTGCGCGTTGCTGAGGATGAAGTGTCCCTGCCCCAAGCGGAGCGTCTCACGGTCCGAGAGTGGTTCCACGACGACCCCCAGCACGGTCGGCAAGATCGCATATTCGGGGCCACGCCGTTCCACTGCGACGGCGTCTTGTGGCCCATCGCCCAGGCTCGTCCCCACTAGCAGTGTGCCACCCGTGTCCGGGTCAAGTGTCGAGACGGACCGGCCAGCATCGACAAGGGGAAACGCGAGTCCGTCTGCCACCGCGGCAACGTCAAGTTCCGCACGCTGCTGCATGGGGGAAAGCTCGACCGACCAGCCGCCCGCCAGGCGGACCAGCTTGAGGTATTGGTGCTCTGGAAGGGTGAAGCTCAGAACGGTGGTGACCGCCCCCGCTGACATGATCGCATCAGGCAAGGTCGACGGCGTCGGGATCGGCAGGCGTCTGTCCAGCACGATGACCGCCGAGCGGCCCCGGATGAACGCTGCCGCGCCAACCGATGGATCGGCCGCCAACAACACCGGCGCCAGCGGGGGCACGGCTACGGGTTCGCCGGCACCATGCCCCTCTGGCGCGCCAGGCCGGATCGCGGCCTCGCCTTGGGGCGCGAGCGGCTCCTTGGACGGAGCGTCCGGCCCACGGTCGATCGGGCGCGCGGCACCCGGGGCGGCCGGTTCGGCTGCCTTGATCGGTCCCGAGAAGCCTGGCTTGTCGTCCCCGGGCACGGGTACGGGCGGTGCCATGGTTTCGGCGGTGGCCGGAGCGCTGGCAGGGGGAACGGGGCGGCCAGGCTTGCCGGTTCTCGCCGGGCCGTTCCCGCCCACGGCGCCGGTCGCAGCTGTCCTTGTGCCTGGCATGCCGGCGTGGGCGTCGCGCGGGGCCGGAGGATCGTACACGTCGACGACCAGGCGCAGCCCCATACGGCTCGTGCGAACGGTCGCGCCCGGCGCCAGGAGCAACGTCGCGGTCGCACCATCCCGCTTGAAGGCATTGACGTTACGGATGCCGGCGCCGGGCGACGCCACGTCCTGCACGCCCGAGAAAACGAGCAACAGCCGCGCGTCGTCCACAGCGACGTCCGCCGAAGCGCCGGCTGGCAGATCGAACACGGCCCGGCCGTAGCCCGCGTGGTCACCGACCCGCACCGAAACGACAGAACGCGAAGGCTCCTCGGCCGCGCCGGCCGCTCCAAGCGTGGTTGCCAGGAGCGCAACCGCGACCGGCCGGGTCATCCGCGTCCAGATCGACCTCATGGCTGCGCCGTCTCCGTCGTCCGCGCGCGCCATTTGGCCAGCTCCGTCGTTGCCAAGCGCGCCCGCTCAGGCTGCATCGCGGCCAGAACCGCCCCGGCCTTGGCCTCCTTCATGCGATCGAGCACCTGCATCAGCACCGGTTCGTCCAGCTCGTTGAAGATCGTCGCGGCATCGCGCGGGCGCATCGCCTCATAGGTTTTGACCAAGCCTCGCCAATTCGCGTCGTCGCGCTCGCGTCGTGTCTGGTCGAGTTGCTCGAGCTTCGTCTGCAAGGCGCCGAGCTGGTCCAGCCGGTCAGACAGGCGGCGCTCGGCTGCCGCCAGCACCGCCTCGCGCTGGTCGAGTGTCCCGGCCCGCTCATCGAGCGACGTGCGTCGGGCCCGCAGGTCCATCAGGAGAGCACGCTCGGCCTCGCTGATCGGCGGTTCGGCGGGTGGCGGCGGCGGTGCGGCGGCGGCGGGCGGCGCGGCCGCCGGCTTCGCGGCAGGCCGCCCCGCGGGCTCGTCATGTGCGGCCGCCCGCGCCGACGGCACCATGACCTGCGTTGCGGTGGCCATGACGGAGGGTGCGTCAGCGCCATGCAGCACGGCCATGAGCTTCATGACGAACACAACCCCCATCACGGCGATCGTCACGTTCAGCAGCCGCGGCCGCGCCCGCCGCGATAGCCGGGCGTAGCGCGCCGACAATCGAGCGCCGAGCGTCATCGCGCGGCCTTCAAGGCGACAGCGAGATCCCGCTCGGCTTGACTTCGCACCGTCGCGCCCGTGACCGGCGCTGCGGGCGCGGATGGCAGGGTCCGGGCCGAGCGGACGAGGCTCTCGAGCCGGTCGGCGATCTCGCTGCCACGATCGGACAGGACCCCCAGGTCGTCCCGTAGCGCGCCGGCCTGGGCGATCTCCCGATCCAGGCGCTGCGCCGTCTCGCGCAGACGCGACAGGCTCGCCTCCGCCTGCCGCGCACCCAGGTCGAAGCCGGCGACCGCATCCTCCATCCCGCCACGTTGCAAGCGCAACTGTCCCATCGCGCGCTGCAGACGGATCGCGTGCAGCAGAGTGACGGCCAGGAGAACGACGAGCAGCACATCAAGCGCCATTCCGATCTGTCCCATCTCGAATCCGTTTCAGCCGCTGGCGCCGGTCATTGAACGATCAATTCGGTGAACAGCACCGCAACGACGTGCGCAGGCGGCGCGACAAGGTTCGTCCGCGCCAGCAGCTCCTCACGCAGGCGATACGTGCCCGCAGTCCCGCGCAGCTCGTCCGGCCGCATCTCCCGAAGATAGCCTTGGAACAGGTCCAAGACGCGTGGCATCGCGGCAACGACCGCCGGCTGGTCCTCGGCCCTGGCCAGCTCGAACTTGGCCTTCAGCTTGACGAAGGCCGGCCGGCGATTCCCGGTATTCAGGTTCGCGACGATGTCGGGCAGATCCATGAATACGGGTGCCCTCGCCGCCTCAATCCGATCGCCGGCCGCCGGGTCCTTCTCACCCTTCTCGGCGTGCTCCGCGTGCTCGGGCGAGGCTTTGCCCAGCCATTTCGGGATCAGGCCGGAGAACCATCCACCGGCGCCAAGGCCGAGCAGCACCAGCACGCCCGCAATCGGAAGCAGCAGCTTCTTTTTGCCCTTTGCCATCTTGGGCACCGGTGTCTCGCTCATGTCCGCCTCCAGCTGAGCGCACTCTGCACCGTCGCTGGTTAAGAAAACGTAACCCTGGCGCGCGCCCGGCAAGCCCGGCCAGGCGGCACAAAATGCCCAGCCCACCGCACCGGAAAACCTCGGCCCGCCGGACCCATCACCTGGCACGCGCCTTGCGCTGCCTGCTGCAAACGGATCGGACGCCTCGATGGAACTCACGACCTATGTCGCGCTCTCCTACCTGTCGGCCCAGCAACGGGCGCTGGACGTCACAGCTGGCAACCTCGCCAATGCCGGCACCGTCGGCTTCAAGGCCGAACGCGTGTTGTTCAGCGACTGGCTCGGGAAGCAGCCCGGCACGGACGGCTCGCACGGAAGGGGCCCGGTGTCCTTCGTCCAAGACCGCGCAACCTGGCGGGAGCAGGCGGAAGGATCGCTCCAGCATACCGGCAACGCGCTCGATCTCGCCATTGGCGGCGAAGGCTACTTCACCGTCGACACGCCGCGCGGGCCGCGGTTGACCCGCGCCGGGCGGTTCACGCCGCAGCCCGACGGCACGGTGACGGATGCGCAGGGGGGCGCGCTGCTCGACACGGGCGGCCAGCGGATCCGCCTCTCGCCGGCCGACGTGAGCCTCACCGTCGGTGCGGACGGCTCGATCAGCAGCGAGAACGGCGCCATCGCCAAGATCGGCGTCGTGCAGCCGGCCGATGCGGCGCAGGTCCGCGCCGAGGGCAGCACGGAATTGCGCGCCGACACGCAGACGGCGCCCGTCCGCCAGCCCCGCATCGTCCAGGGCGCGCTGGAGGACAGCAACGTGCAGCCCATCATCGAGATGACGCGCATGATGGACGGGCTCCGCACGTTCCAGCTCACGGCTCAGATGGTCGAGCAGGAGTCGCAGCGCATGCAGAACGCCATCGACAAACTCACACCCCCGCGGAGCTAGGCAATGCGCTCGCTCGATATCGCCGGCACCGGCATGCAGGCCCAGCAGACCAACGTCGAGGTCATTTCCAACAACATCGCGAACATGACCACCACGGGCTTCAAGCGCCGCCGGGCCGAGTTCCAGGACTTGATCTACCAAAACCTGCGCCGTGTCGGCTCCAATAGCAGCGACACGGGGACGATCGTGCCATCGGGCGCACAGGTCGGCCTCGGCGTTCGAACCGCCGCCATCTACCGGATCAATGAGCAGGGCAACCTGCAGCAGACCAGCAATAGCCTTGATGTCGCGATCAAGGGGAACGGCTACTTCCAAGTGACCCTGCCGACGGGCGAGACCGCCTACACGCGGGACGGCACCTTTGGCCTGTCGCCCACCGGACAGATCGTGACGGCCGACGGCTACCCGGTCGCGCCCGGCATCTCGGTGCCCACCAACGCGACGTCCGTGGCGATCAACGCTTCGGGCGAGGTTCAGGTGACACAGGACGGCACGACCGCGCCGACCACCGTCGGCACCATCCAGCTTGCCGTCGTGCCGAACGATGCCGGCCTCGATGCCCGGGGGGACAACCTGCTGCTCGCCAGTGCCGCGTCCGGGCAGCCGGTGACCGGCAATCCAGGAACGCCCGGGTTCGGCAGCGTCATGCAGGGCTTCGTCGAGAGCAGCAACGTCAACATCGTCTCCGAGATCACGAACCTCATCACCGCGCAACGCGCCTACGAGATGAACAGCAAGGTCATCACGACCAGCGACCAGATGCAGCAAACCATCACGAACCTGCGGTGACCACCATGTTCCGCCCCGCCCTCATCTGCGCCCTTGTCTTCGGCATGCTCCCGTCCCCTGCCGGCGCCGCCACGCTCAAGCCCTACACGGCACTCGACGGCCCGGTCGTGCGCCTGTCGGACCTGTTCGACGGCGCCGATGCTCGGCCGCTCGGCCCCGCTCCCGCCCCTGGCGCGCGCATCCTGGTCGAGGCGCCACAGCTGCTCGCCATCGCGCACATGTTCGCGGTGGATTGGCGCCCTGCCGGGCCCGGCGACCGCGCCATCCTGGAACGGCCCGGCCGAACCCTCACCCGAGACGACGTGCTCGCGCCACTGCGTGCCGTCCTGTTGCAGGCCGGGGCGCCAGACGACAGCGACGTCGATCTGCCACTCCCGAGCCTCGCGCCGCTTCCCGCCGGCACGCCCGTCACGCTGTCCTTCACTGGCACTGAATATGACGCCGGCAGCGGCCGGTTCACGACGCTGCTGCAAGCCGACGCCGCCGGGATCGCGCCGGCGCAGGCGCGGCTTTCGGGCCGCGTGCAGGCGATGGTGGAGCTGCCGGTGCTCCGTCGCGCCATGCTCCCGGGGGACGTGGTGCTGGCGCCGGACCTGCAATGGACCCGGCTGCGCCTCGGCCTTGCACGTGGCGATATCGTCCGCGCCGCCGCGCAGGCCGAGGGGCAATCGCTGCGCCGCCCTTTGCAGCCCGGACAGCCCATACAGCTGGCCGATCTCGGGCGGCCGGTGGTCGTCACGAAGGGGCAACCGCTCGTGCTCACGCTCGAGAGCGCCGGGCTGTCGCTCACGGCGCAAGGCGTCGCCAACGAGCCGGGCGCGCTCAATGAGCGCATCCATGTCACGAACCCCTACTCCCGGGCGATACTGGAGGCGGACGTGACCGGACCGGGCCGGGCGCGGGTCGTCCCGGGGTCCGTGCCCACGCCGCCCGCCGCCCGCCAGGTCGCTCTGCGATGAAGGCCGCCGTCCTCGCCGCCGTGCTGCTGCTGCCGGGCTGCGGCGCGTTGACGAAGCTGTCCGAGATCGGCCGCCCGCCCTCAATGACCCCGAGCGGGGACCCGACGGCGGACCCGGCCTATCGCCCGATCAGTCTGCCGATGCCGCGGGGTCGGGTCGACGTGGCGGAGGCGAACAGCCTATGGCGTGCCGGCAGCCGCGCCTTTTTCAAGGACCAGCGGGCCGCGCAAGTGGGTGACATCATCACTGTCCTCGTCAACATCACGGATGCAGCGGACGTTGAGAACGCGACGTCCGCGGGGCGGACCAGCGCTCAGTCGGAAGCAACGCCAAGCCTGCTCGGCCTTCAGGCGTCCGTGTCGCACGTCTTCTCGAAGACGACGCCGGACTCGCTCGTCTCGACCAGCGGCGCCGGCAACACCACTGGCACGGGCAAGATAAAACGGAACGAGACCGTCACGCTCCGCCTGGCCGGCGTCATCACGCAAGTGTTGCCCAACGGCAATCTCGGCTTGGCCGCCCGGCAGGAGGTGCGCGTCAACTCCGAGCTGCGCGAGCTGCAGGTCAGCGGCGTCATCCGGCCGCAGGACATCGCAAGCGACAACACCGTGCAGCACGACCGCCTTGCGGAGGCACGGATCGCCTATGGCGGGCGCGGCACGCTCAGCGACGTGCAGACGCCCCGGTATGGCCAGCAGCTGCTCGACATCATCCTGCCATTCTAACCATCGGCGCCTCGGCGGAGGTCAGCCGCCGAGCGGCGTTCGCTTCAAGGCGCCCGGGTCCATGAACATCATGCTTTCGTCGAGCCGATCGTAAAAATCGATCATGTTCGGCAGCGACCGCTCCGGATGGCCGATCAAGAAGCCCTGCACTTCGTCGCACCCATAGGCTTGCAGGATGGCCAACTGGTCCGCACGCTCCACGCCTTCGGCGCACACCGTCATCCCCAGCCCGGCGCCAAGCTGCAGCACGGCGCGAACAATCGCCTCCGTCCGGCGGTCCTCACCCAGGCGCCGTACGAAGGACTGATCCATCTTCAGCTTGTCGAACGGCATCTCCTGCAGGTAGCCGAGCGAGGCATAGCCGGTGCCGAAGTCATCGAGCGACAACCGGACGCCAAGGGTCTTGATCTCGGCAAGCTCGGATGCAGCCGTTCCCTTGTTCTGTATCACCACCGCCTCGGACACTTCCAGCTCGAGCCGTTGCGGATCGATGCCGCTCTCTTCCAGCGCCTGCGCGACCGCCGCCGGCAGGCCAGGGCCGCCGAACCAGCAGGCCGAGATGTTGATGCAGGCCCGCAACCGCACGGGCCAGCGCGCGGCCGCGTCGCACGCGCGCTTCAAAACCCACATGTCGAGCTTACGAAAAAGCCCGAGCCGTTCGATAACGGGCACGAACTGGGACGGCGGCACGTCGCCATGGCCAGGCCGGTTCCAGCGGATCAGCGCCTCGAAGCCGAGCAACTCGCCGCTGGCGCAGGCGACGATCGGCTGCCAATGGATCCTGAACGCGCCGGTGTCGAGCGCGGCCCGGACATCCCGCTCGAATGCACCGTCCGGACCCATGGGGTCAGGCTCGTCAGCAAATGGCTCGGCGGCGTCAAACGACATGGACCGTCCTGGCCGGACACGGATCGCGGCGGCCCATCGGGGCCACAGACTGGGCGTGCCCGGGCAGGAGTAAGATCGGCTGAACGCCGCCAGCGCGTCAAGCGTTCAACGCAGGCTGTCGATGGGGCCGACCGGCGTAAGATCGGAAGTGTCGTTCCGCCCAAGCCGGCGCACCATGGGGCGCTTGTGATTCAGGCGAAGCTTACCTTCTTGTTCTCGCCCGGATGCGGCGGCTCACCGGTGACGATCGCTTTCACGTAGCCGTAGGCATGCACCATCGTGCTGTTCGGCGCATCCCAATACTCTGCCGCGTCGACCGACACCTTGAGCAGCGCGATGGACGGGTCGTCGATGCCCTTCGGAAACCAGGTCCGCATCGCCTCCGCCCAGTGGGCCTGCAGCGTTGGTTTGTCACGCACCAGCGTGGCCTTGCCCGACAGGCTGACGTAGTTCTGCTGCCCGGCATCGGCGAAGGTCACGCCGACTTGGTGGCCTGCGCCTTCCTCAACCTTGTGGCTGTCGGCCTTGGTGAAGAACCAGAGCGTGCCATCGAAGCCTTTCTGGCTGATCGCCATCGGACGCGCCCGCAAGTGGCCGCCATCCTCGGTCGTCAGCATCGCGAACTCGATGCCGTGGATCATCGCCCAAAGCTTTTCGCGGGTCTCCGGGGTGTCGGTCGTGACGCTCATGCAATATCGCTCCTCAGGACGGGTTGGTCACTAGAACCCCTCCAGCGGCCCGTGGTTGCATCCGTCAGGGTGGGGCGGCCAGCAGCAACAGGGTCGGCTCCACTCCGTCGAGCGACACGTCGAGGCGATCGGTGGCGCCCAGGTCGGCGCCGCCGCGCAGGTCCAAGACCGACGTGCGCGCCGCGAACCGCAGCACGAGTGGGACGTGCCCAGCTTGCGGCTGCGAGGTCTGCAGCGCAAGGACCGGCCCGCGCGGAGTGCGGAACCACCGCGCCTCCACGCCGGTCGCTGCCTGCCCGTCGAAGCCCTGGAGGCGAACGCGCGGGGGCACGCCGGCCGCTGACAGCACACCAGCCAGCGCCTCGAGCTGCCCGGGTGCGGCGGCGTCGCCCAACGGACGGACCGCCTCCGGGTGTGGCACGTCCGGAAACGGCGGCACCGTCCGGCGGCGCCCATGCCCGTCGAACAAGCCCGGTTCGGTATCGGCCAGGACCGTGCCTCCGGCCACCCTGAACGCCTCGATCGCGTCGACCTCCGCGTCGGACAGGGCGACCGCATGCGGCAGCAGCAACACCTTGGTCCCGGGCAGGCCTTGCAGAAGCATCGCGCCCGAGGCCAGCCGAGGTTGCACGCCGATCGCTGCCAAATGCTGCAGCATCACGCGGCGGCTCGCACGCCACGCATTGTCGTCGTATTCACGCTCCGCATCGCGCGCCTGCCAGTCGTGGTCGCCGGCCCGGCGGTCCAGCAGCCAAGTCACCCGGAAGCTGGCCTGGCTGACCAGCACCGCCACCGCATCCGGGTCGGGCGGGCCCTGGTTCAGGATCGCGGCGACGGGCGTGATCGCGCGGGCGAGCGCCTGCAGCTCCAGCCCGCGCGGGCCCGGCACGCCATCCGCGCCGACCACGTCTCTGGCTTCGTCCCACACCACCGTTCCGCGCCCGCCATGCAGGACGTTGTGCCAGGCCGCATGGATCTCACGGGGGCCGCGGCCGAAGCTGGTCCGGAGCGGGATGAGTGCGGGGTTGAATGCTGCCGCGAGATCGAGCGACTCGGCCGTGTCGTAGATTTCCATCGCATCCACCGCCGGCGCCAGCAGCGCGTAGTCGTAGCCGCCCCAGCCGGGAAGCTGCCCGCCCTCCAGCGCGGCCAACGCACCAGGATCGGCCGCGTGCACGGCGTCCCGCCCGGCCGCGACCGCGCGCGCGAACGCCACGTCCATCCATTCCTTGAAGTCTGACCATGGCGCGAAGTTCTCGTCCGTCCGCCGGATCGCCGCGTCGGTCGGCTCGGGCCGGACATCGTCCCAGCCCGCATAGGCGGTGCCCCACTCCCGGTTGAGCGCCGGCAGGTCGGCATACTGCGTCCGCAACCAGACCCGGAAGGCATCGAGCGACTCCGGCGACTGGTCGAAGTCCCACGCCGCAGCGAGGTCGGCGATGCCGGTCTCGTCACCGAGATTGTAGAACAGCGGCCGGTCCGCCGCCGAGGCACGCACGATCGCGTCGAGCCGACGCCGGACCTGCTCGAGCCAGGCCGGGTCCGACAGGCTCGGTGTCCGGCGGTCGACGGCGGGATCACCTGGCGCGAGAAGCCGTCGCGCCCGCACCGCGTCGAACAGCCAGGTCACCGGCTTGCCCGGCGTATAGCGGTGATAGGCTGCGTAGAAATCGGTGGCGATATTTTCCAGGTAGTAAGACAGCCCGGCGCCCACGCGATCCGCCGCCCCCTGCCGATCGACCCGGCCGCCGGTGCCGAACAGCTTTGCCCCTGTGAACCCGAGCCGGGCCAATCCCGCCATCTCCGCCGGCGTGTGGTCTTGCCACATCAGCATCTGCCACCGGTCCCATCGCGCATCCGCCGCCCACGCCGGGCCGGGTCCCTGCACCAGCACCATCGCCAGCGCCGCCGCGAGCCGCCGTGTGAGCCGCCCCGCGAGGCGCCATGTCATCGCCCGAACAGGCCCGCCAGGGCCCGCTTGGCCCGGCCCGCAACCCCGCGCACGCTGCCGACCACCTCCCGTGCGGAGACGCCGGCCCGATGCCGCCACACGCCGCCGCTACCGCTCTCGCTGTCGCCGGCATCGACGCTGTTGGCCTCGAGCACGGGGCTCGCGTGCATCCAGTCCAGCAACAGCGTCACCGCGCGCCCGGACGTGTTCCGGAGCGTGTTGCCGCGCAGTTCCGCCCCGGCGCTCTCCGCCAGCACCGCAGCGTCGCGCGGCGCCGGATGGGGGCCGACGGCGATCACGTTGTCCCGCATCACTAGCGTGCCGCCGGTCGCGATGACAGCGAAGCCGGCGCCCGGCTCCACCCCGGTCTCGATCTGGTTGCCCACCAGCTCGCTGCGCCCCGCCGCCGTGCTGATCTGGCCGCCGCGCACCCCTACGAAGCTCGACCGTTCCACCACCAGCCGGCCAATCCCGCCGACGAGCAGCGCCGTGCCCGGCCGGTCGCCTGCCACGCCGCCGCCTTCGAACCGGCACTCGCTGACGCGGACCGTCCCGGGCCCGTCGGCGCCGGCCAGCAGGCCGACCTGGTCGTTCAGGAAGCGCACCCGCTCCAGCACGAGGCCTTGCGCCTCCAGGCGCACCCCGGCGCCGTTCATGTCGCCCACGCGCGCCCGCGCCAGCACCAGGTCGCGCACGGTCAGGTTGTCGGCCTGCGCGACCAGGATCGCCTTGCCCGCGCAGGTCGCATCCGTCAGGACGGAGCCGTCGCCGTCTCCTTGGATGGTTAAATTCTTCACGCGGACGAAGGCGCATTCGAAGTAGGCGCCCACGCCGAGGTGGATCGTGTCGCCATCCTGCGCCTGGGCGACGGCCTGGGCGAACCGGTGCGCCTCGGGCGGCCCGGCCTCGATCGTGCGCCCGGCCGCCGGCACGGCCAGCACGGCCCAAGCCATCGCGAGCCGCAACACGGCGTCAGCCCCCGGCGACGACCTTGCCGTCGCCATCGAGCGGCTTCACGCTGCCGCTGATCTTGTTGCCGCGCAGGTTCGCCTCCGTCGCCGTCAGATTACGGACGAACACCGTCGTGAAATCGCCGTCGTTGCGCAGCGTGTTGTGCTCGACCGTGATCTCAGACGTCGGCTGTGTCACGCCTTCGGCGCCCAGCACGATGACCGAGCCGTGGTTCTCCGCCTGCGGCCCCTTCTCGATCGTGTTGTTCCGGGCCACCAGGGCGCCGCCGTTCGGCAGCTCGATCTCGTAGCTCGCCGTGCCGTCCGGCCCGTCCTGGATCGTGCAGCCGACCACCTCCAGGCGCGCGCCCCGCGACTTGATGTGATGCCCCTGCTTGGTGCCGGTGAAGGTCGTGTTCTCGATGTGCACCAGGCTCGCCCTGTCCACATACAGGCCATGGGCGCAGCCGCCAGAGTTGCCGCAATATCCGTTGCGGTCGAACGTGCTGCCGGTGATCGACAGCACGCCCGGCGTCGGCGGCGTCGACAGCATCCCATTCTGGTTGTTGACGAACAGCACGTGGTCGATCGTGAGGTTCGGCGCCTCGTTGCGGATGCCCGCCCCGTTGCCGTCTGGCACCCGGGCCCGCGTCAGCGTCATGTTGCGGATCGTGTCGTGGTCGCCATCGATCACCAGGATGCCTTTGCCGGCGCAGGCCTTGTCGGTCATCAGCACCTTGGCCGGGTCACCCACGCCCTGGATGATCAGGTTCGGCGTGTGCACCAGGGCGCAGTCGAAGTACTCCCCCGGCTGGATGCTGACCGTGTCGCCGGATTTCGCGGCCGCTATCGCGGCGGAGGGCAGCTTGAACTCCTTGTCTGCGCCGACGTCGAGCGTGCGAGCCTGGACGGCACCCGCCACGACGAGCCCGGCCAACGTGGCCATAACCATGTGCATCTTGGCCATCGCGGCCTCCTATCGATCTATCGCCGCTATAGCACCTTCGGCATCAACCGGTCAGTGCGGGAGCCGTTGCCCAATGCCGGGCTTTGTCAGGCAGCCAACCGCGTGCTCGGGATCAGCACGCACGACGTGATCAGCCAGCGGCCGTCGGGCGACTTCTCCAGCGAATACAGCGCCAGCATCGGCACGCCATCCGGCCCGACCAGTTCGACCTCCTGCACCAGCTCCCCGTCGCGCAGCGCAAGTTCGCTGAACTCGGCCTGCCGCGGGCGATAGACGGACGGGTAGCTGCGCCGGACCATGCCCATGAACACGTCCGCGCTCGGGAACAGGCGCTGGATCTTCGGTGCTGCGAACGCATAGGCTGCCGTCGCGTCATCATGTTGGAAGGCGTTCAGCTGCCCTTGGATGACCTGGTGGATGGCCGCTTGATCGGCGGGCGTGAGGCCGGGCGGCAGTGCTTGGGGCGGCAGTGCTTGCGCCGGTATCGCCTGGGCTGCGGCGTCCTGGACCAGGACCCCCGGCAGGGCAGCCTGCCCGGCGAGCAGCAGGCAGGCAATGATGGCGCCGCGGGTCATGCGCCCTCCCCGCCCGGTGCGACGCCTTGCGCGACCCCACGGGCAACCCACTGGATCACGCTTTCCGGCACGCCCTGCACTGCGGGACGCAGCGGGGTGGGCGGCGTCAGCAGCGCCCGCTGATAGGCGCGGACGATTGGCGGCGGCGACAACTCCTCCGGCGTCTGCAGCAGGCCGAGGCGCCGCGCCCGCTCACCCAGGCTGGTGCGGCTCGACAAGACCGTTACGGGCCATGTCGCCACCAGCCCGAGTGCGAGCGGCAACGTCCAGGGCCACACACTGGCAGGCAGCAGCGGCAGGCTCGACAGCCATGCGAGACCCAGCAGCACCGGCCCCCGCATCCGCAGCCAAGCCTCCGCCCCAGTCACGCCTCGGTCGTCGCGCGGCTGCGTCTCCCACCGGACGGTTCGCCCGGCCAGCAGCTCAAGAACATACCGGCTGTACAACACGATCAGCAGCGCCGAAACCACGCAGGCTCCCAACTGCTCCAGGATCGCGCTGCCGATCAGCGCCAGCCGCCCACCGAACCGTCGGGACTCCTCGGCGTCCGCGAGGGCCACCAACAACGATGCGGCCTTGCCCGCATAAAGCAGCACGGCACCCAAAGCCACCAGGCCGGCCGCGGCCGGTCCGTGCGTCAGCAACGCCCGCGCGAACCCCCCGCCCAGCGCCGCGTCGATGGTCGCGAGCAGCAGGAACAGCACGGCTGCCGGTGCCGCCAGGTAGTGAACGATCCCATAGGCCATGTGGAACCGCCCCACGGGGCGGAAGCCCGGCCGCCCGACCACGCCGCTGTGCTGCAGGTTGCCCTGGCACCACCGGCGCTCGCGCACTGCGAAGTCGACCATGTTCGCCGGCACCGCCTCGTAGCTTTCGACCACCTGCGGCAGCACCCACACATCCCACCCGGCCCCGCGCATCAGGCCCGCCTCGACCACGTCGTGGCACAGGATCTCTCCGCCCCAGGGCTCCCGTCCCGGCAACACAGGCAGGGTGCAGTGGGCCATGAATGGCGCGATCCGCACGATCGCATTGTGCCCCCAGTAGTTGCCGTCTGCCTGCTGCCAGAACGTCAGGCCCTCCACCAGCAGCGGCGTGTAGAGCCGCGCCGCGAACTGCTGCATCCGGCCAAACAGCGTCTCCCGCCCGACCGCATAGGGGACCGTCTGGATGATCCCGGCCTTGGGATTCGAATCCATCAGCCCGATCAGGGTCGCGACCGCGCTGCCGCTCATGAGGCTGTCGGCGTCGAGCACCAGCATATAGTCGTAAACCCTGCCGCGTACCGCGCAGAACTCGGCGAGGTTGCCCACCTTGCGCCCGGCATTGCTCGCCCGCCGGCGATAGTGCAGCCCGGGCCGGCCGGCACAGCGGCCCCTGACCGCCTCGAACGCGGCCAGTTCCTCGTCGGCCATTGCCGGGTCCTGCGTGTCCGACAGCACGAAGATGTCGACGCCATCGAGCCCGGCCTCGGTCACGCTGCGCGCCATCACCTCGATCGCCGCGAACACCGCCCGCGGGTCTTCCTTGTGGACCGGCATCAGGATCGCCGTCCGTGACAGGCCCGTGGGCTGGGCAGACACAACCAGGCGCCGGCGGCCGAGATGCAGCAGCACGCCCAGGATCGCCGGCATGCCGGTCAGCGCCATGTAGCCGAGGTTCAACGCCAACAAGGCCACCAGGGGCAGGCGCAGCAGGCTTGGGACGGAATGGGTCGCGAGCACGCCGAGCCAAGTACCACCCAGCGTCGCGGCGGTGATCGGCAACCAGAACGACAGCCGCCGCAGCCAGAGCCGCCGCGTCGCGGCCAGCGGGCAGACCACGGTGGAGAACTCGGCCGGGCCGAGGCGGAGAGAGCCAAGTGCGGTGTCGATCTTCATTGCCGGACGGGCCGTTTCATCAAGAGGGCTGCAGCAAGGTTTAAACCTCTAAATGCGGCGGCCTCATGGCCTGCCTGAGTTACTCCTGCGGCAGCGGCACGGATCCGAGGAAACGCTCCGCCGCAACTCCCCGACCCTCCTCCAGGGCGAACGCACGCAGCGCCGACCCTGCAGTCTCGACTCCGCCAAACTGGAAGCCCACCTGGCTCTCATAGGCGCACGCCGCCGCGACCTTACGCTCGACGCTGCGCCCAATGCCGACGATCGCCTGGCTCAGCCCTGTCCCTGTTACGTTTGGCAACGCACCTGGGTTGCGTAGCGCGTAGGGTGTGTCGCGATAGAAGGCAAGGGCCGGCGGCGGCGCAACGGGCCCGATCGCCCGGATCATCTGCCGGTGGTCGACATGATCGCCCAGGCCTTGGGGACCGAGGATCAGCGCCGGTGCGATCTCGCCGACGAGGTCCGCGATGATGCTGGACAGTGCGCGCCAGACATCGTCCCCGTCGAGCGGCGGGCCGAACAGCGCCGGGGCGGAGCCATAACCCCGATGCGGCGCCTCCGGCAGGTCGAGCCACCGCAGGTCGGCGACACCCAGGATGTCCGCAGCCACCCGATCCTCCTCCCGCCGCAGCGCCATGTAATCGATCTCGGGCGCCAACCCTTTGTCGAGCTGGCATGCCAGCGCGAACCCCTCGGCAGGAACCACGCTGCGTGTGAAGGCGGTCGCCAGGCACACGCGCCAGCCCGCATCGGCCAGCAGCGCCATCGTCCCGCCACACGAAAACGCCGCATCGTCCAGGTGCGGCGACAGCACGAGCACGGCCTGCTGTGTCACGGTCCGACGATCACAGCAGATGAGGGTCCGTGCGGAACCGGCATGGCACCACAGGCAGGGCCGGGTCCACGGCGCTTGGCGCCTCGCCGGCGACACGGGCATAGACGTCCATGATCTGCCGGCCCACCTTCGCCCAGGAATAAACGTCCCGGCATTCGGCCAGGGCGGCGTCGGCAAGCCGGGTCCGCAACTCGCCGTCGTGCAGCACGCGACGCAGGGCCGCGGCCAAGCCGGCACGGTCGCCGGGTTCGGTCAGCAACCCGTTCTCGCCGTCCCGGATGCAGTCCACCACGCCGACCGAGCGGCACGACACGACCGCCATCCGGCTCGCCATCGCCTCCAGGATCGTGTTGCTGAACCCCTCCGCATACGTCGGCGACACGAAGGTCGCGGCGCGGCGATAGATGGTCGGCACGTCCTCGTAGTCGATGTAGCCGGTCATCTCGACCCGGTCCTGCAACCCCAAGGAACCGATCGTCGCCGCCGTCTCGTCGAAGGTCGGGCCGATGCCCGAGATCAGCAGGCGGTAGCGCACCCCCTCGTCCCGCAGCTGCCGTGCCGCCTCCAGCAGATCCAGCACGCCCTTCCGCGCATCGACCCGGCCGTGGTACAGCAGCGTCGCGCCATCGGCCGGCTCGCCCGGCGCGAACCGCGCCGTGTCCACCGCGCCCGGCACGATCGTGAAACGCGACGGCTTGGTGCCCAGCCGCCCAACCACCTCGTCGCGGAAGCTGTCGCACCCGATCAGCACGGCGTTGGCGTGATCGAGAACGCGGATCATCGCAACCCGGTGCGTCTCGCAGCACTCGCCCACCCAGTGGCCGTCGCCGCCCTGGATGCTGACCACGTTCGGCACCCCCGTCTGCTGCGAAGCGAGCAGCGCCGCCCAGCCGCAGGGATAGCCGTACTGCGCGTGGATGACGTCGAACGGCTGCCTTGCATGCTCCTGAACGATCGTGCCCACCAGCGCATCGACGTCGCGCTCGAAGTCGCCCCCCTCCTGCTCGCCGAGCTGCTCCAGCCCGATGACCCGCACCCCCGGCACCGCCGGCGGCGGCCCGCCGCCATAGACCCGCTTGCCGAAATCGTCCCCGCGATACTGGCTGATCATCGTCACGTCATGCCCGGCCGCCACCAGCTCCCGCAGCAGGTTCAGCGCATACACGCTCATCCCCGAAATAGCCGGAAAGAACCGCCGTGAAACGAAACAGATCCGCACTTTAGCTCCCTCTCCCTCCGGGAGAGGGTTGGGGTGAGGGCCGCGACGCCAGCGCCGCACCCCCGCCTCGCAACAGCTCCCGCAGATAACGCAAACTCCCCGGCACCATCACATCCGCCCGATGGCTCTCCCGGCTCAACTCCACGCAAACCAGCCGGCCGAACCCGATCTCCTCCAGCGCCGACAGGACCGACGGCACGTCCATGTCGCCCTCCCCGAACGGCAGATGGACGTGCACGCCCCGCTTCATGTCCTCGATCGACACCGTCCCCAGATCGTCCGCGAAACGCCGCACCGCCTCCGCCGGGTCCCGCTCCCCGGTCACGAGGCAATGCCCCGTATCCAAGGCCAGCTTTAGCCCGACGATGCCGAGCGCCGCCCAGTCGTCGGCCGTCTCGATCAGCATGCCCGGTTCCGGCTCGAGCGCTGCGACGGTCCCCAACTGCTCCGCCCGCCGCGCCACCTCGGCCGCACCTGCCCGAAGCCAGTCCTGCGCCACGTCCCGGCTCACGCCCGGTTTCGGCACGCCGGCCCAGAACGACATCGCATCCGCCCCTGTCTCGGCCGCCACCTCCAACGCCCGCGAGAGGAACTCGATCCGCCGTGCCCGGCCCTCCGCCTCGGCCGTCACCAAGGTCGGCTCATGCTTGGCCCGCGGGTCGAGCAGGAATCGCGCGCCCGTCTCCACCACGCACCCCAGCCCCAACTGCCGCAACCGCGCGGCGACCCGGCGCCGCTCGCCCGGGAAGTCTGGCCCGAACGGGTCGAGGTGATGGATGTCCAAGGTCAACGCGACCCCGTCATACCCCGCATCGGCGATCAGCCCGAGCGCGTCATCCAGCCGATGGTTTACCGCCCCGTTCGTATTGTACGCGAACCTCACGCCGCAACCCGCTGCCGTTGCATGCCAATCGGCGCGCTGTGCACCTCCGGCTCGCGATACAGCGGATAGAGGCCGCCCACGATCCGGTCCACCGCCGCCACGTCCAGCCAGGGCGGCGCCGCGAACGTCGCCGCCTGCTCCGCCGGCAACCGCACCGGAGCCGCACCCATCGGCGGTGTGCCGAAGCCTACCAGCGGACTGCCCCGCTCCATCAGTTTCCGCACCCCGCGCGCCCCGATCCGGTGATAGCTCATCGTCTCCACCTCGAGGCCCGGCACGAACGCCTTGACGACATGCACTCCTGGCGCATGGGCCGGCGACCAATCGAAATAAAAGATGTCCATCCCTTGAACCGCGAACCGCCGCGCCAGCTCCTCGACCAGCCCGGTCCCCGCCAGCGGCCCATCCCAGGTCGGCAGGTCCGCGAACGCCTGCGTGCTCCGCCGGCTCAGCACCGTGTCCGCCAGCATATCCTTCAGCGTCGCCTGGTCCTTGCCCAGCCACGCCACCATCTCGCGCAAGGCCCGGCTCTCCTCGCCGTCCAGCGTGTGATAGGCCCGGAACCGGTCCAGGTAGCCCGGCGGCGCCACTCCCTCGATCGCTGCAAGCGGCGCATGGCTGAACACCTTGCGCATCCGCGCCGCCGCGAACTCGAACACCGCCTTCCGCAGCGCATGCTCGCGGTCCAGCGACGCCGCTTCCCCGCAGGCCGTCACCATTATCGGGAACGCGGCCGGCACCCCGTACCGCTCGGCGCCCACGCAATAGACGTTTGCGGTCCCGAACTCCGTGCTCGCGAATTTCGGGATCACCTCGATCCCCAGCGCCCCCAACCGCTCCAGCAGCGCGCGCGTCCGCGGGTCCGCCGGCCCGTCGCCAAGGTCCAGCGCGATCCCTCGGTCCATCGCCCGGAACCCGAGCCCGTTGCCGTCCCGCTGCAGCAGCTCGCACAGCCCGTGCCCGATCGCGAAATCCAGCGTCGGCCCGGCTCCCAGCCCGTTCGTGATCGGCGTCGTGAAAGGCACGTAGCCCGGCGACAGGTCGCCCACCGAGCACGCCGCGATGTCGATCGGCATCCACACGGTCTCGCCCGACGGCCAGCGCCGGGCCGGCACCCACTCCAGCACCGTCTCGTGGTCGACCGCGCTGCCGGCCGGCAAGCACAGCGCGAGCGGATCGGCCACATACCGCGGTCCCAACTGCCCACGCAGCGCCGCATAAGTCGCGGTCCTCCGCTCCATGCGATGGATTTCGACCGCCGAATGCACCGCCTCCGCCAACTCGCCGGTCGTCCCGATGATGGCGCCCGCATCGTCGACGCCATAGCCGACGCCATGCGGCGCCACCCCGTGCCACCGCGTCCCGTCCCGGTTCAGGAAAATCGCGTTCCAGCAACTCACCCCGGTCCGGTCCAGCGACCCGAGCGGGAACAACTCCACCCGCCCCTCCGGCATCGACTCGACATACGCAACCGCCGCATCCGGCATGTCAGCAGGCAGGACGTGCGTCACCGCTCCCTCTCCCGCTTGCGGGGGAGGGCCGGGGTGAGCGTCCCAAGGCCGGCGCCAATCTCAGCCATGGGCACTCCGCAAGATCGGCACCGGCCGCGTATGCTGCGGTCCTTCGATCACCTCATCCAGCAGCGCCAGCGCCGCCCGCGTATCCAGCCCGGTGGCATACTCGAACGGCGTGAAGGCGGACGTGAAGTCCAGCGTTGCGAACACCTCCCGGTAGCGCATCGCCTCTCCCCGGCTCAGCGGGATCTGCTTGTGATACGCCTTGTGGCAACTGATCCGCTGCGCCGTCCCGTTCGCGTCGAAGTCGATCTTCAGCGCATCGCCGCAGAACACCGCCTTGCGGGCCGCGTCGTAAAGGATTGAGTGCCCCTCGTAGTGACCGCCCGTGTGATGCAGCGTCAGCCCCGGCCTGATCTCGAACACCTCGTCATACGGAACCGTCACCCGGAACGCCTTCGTCCACTGCAGGTCGTCCTTCTGGATCAGCAGGTCCGGCTGGAACCGGTCCTGCAACTGATACAGCGCCCCATAGCCGTGCGGATGGCTCGACCCCAGCCACCGAATCCCCCCCAGCGCCTCGATCTTCGCCAGCGCCGCCTCCGAGTAGAGCGGGGCCGCCTCGAATGCCACGTTCCCGTCCGGGTAGGTCAGCAGCCACCCATGCCCATCCAGCCCATACCGCGGTGTCGACCAGAACTCCCACAGCCCCGGCATCACCTCCCGCCAGTGATGCGACAGCTTCGGCAGCACCTGCGCCGGCGTTAGGAACTCCCACCCATCCGCCGGCAGGTCGTTGCGCACGTCCGAGCAGATCGGGCAATCCGGCGGCACCGCGAAATACCGCTGCCAATGGCCGCAATTCGTGCAGGAATAAGGGCTAAGCGGCATGGTCCCGCTCAATCCCGGAGGGTGGCGCCGCCATCGCCTGCGCGCGCAGCAGCAGCCCCATCGTCGCCAGGTCCTGCGCCGGCGGGAACGGAAACGCCCGGCCGCTGGCGACCGCCGCCGCGAACGCCTCGACCTGGTTCAGGAACGGCGAGCGCTCCGCACCCGGCACCGGCACCGGCACCGCCGCCCCGGTCGCGGCGTCGATCATGTCGAGCGTGCCCCCCGCCGTCTGGCCCATCGTGTCGGTCGCAACCGCCATCCCCGCCGTCCCCACCACCTCCAGCCGCCGCCGGGGCAGTGTCTCCGGGCAGTTATAGGCCACGTGCATCTCCACCAGCACCCCCGACCGGCTCCGCGCCATCAGCAACGCGCCATCCTCCACCCCGTACACGTGCACCCGCCCTTGCCCCATCGCCAGCACGTCCACCAGCGGCTCGCCCAGCAGATACGCCGAAAGATCGAGCCCGTGCGGCGCCAGGTCGAACAGCGCCCCGCCCCCGGCCCGGCGCGGATCGATCCGCCAGTTATCCGCTGCCGCGCCGTCGCCGGACCAGTCGGCGGGCAGCCAGCACGCATAGACGATGCGGATCGCCGTCACCGTCCCCAGCCGCCCCGCTGCCACCAGCGCCGCCAACGCCCGGTGCGCCGCATGGAACCGCTGGTCGAACGCCGTCGCATACAACACCCCGGCCCGGCTGCACGCATCCACCATGGCCTGCGCATCCGCCATCGTCGTCGCCATCGGCTTCTCGCACAGCACCGGGATGCGCGCTGCCGCCGCCTGCTCCACCAACAGCCGATGCGCATGGTTCGGCGCCGCCACATAGATCGCACCCAGGCCCGGCGTGCTCACCAGGCCCGCCATCGTCTCGTGCGCCACGGCACCGAGCCGCTCCGACGCCAGCGCCCGCGATGCCGGGTCAGGGTCGAACACCGCCGCCAGCCGGCCATTCCCGCTGGCCTGAATCGCCGGCCCCACATAGTCCCGCGCGACCCAGCCGCAGCCGGCGATGCCCCAATCTACCATCGCGCCGGCAAGTCCAGCAGCACGCGTCGCCGGGCCAGCCGATCGATCGCCGGATCAGTTCCTGCCACGGCCTCCTCGGGTCCGTCCGCCCGGACCGGATAGGTCGCCAGCGCCGCATACTCCGCCCGATAGCGCTCCGAGGGCCAACGGACCTGGTCCCCCGCATAGAGCGGGTTGCGCCGCAGCACGACCCCGGGCGCAGGCACGGCGACCCCGCCCGTCACGGCCCGGGCCGTGCCCGCGGCCGCCGCCAGCGACACCGCCGGCACTCCTTCGAGCGCCTCGGCGTTGGACGCACGGGGCGCCCGGCTCTCGATCAGTGCCGCCGTCAGCTCCCGGTCGTCATACAGGACCGGTTGCTCGAACAGCGCCGCATACCCGGACGGCGGCAACGGACTGCCAGCCGAAAGATTGTCCACCAGCGCGTTATGCGCGTGCCCGACCAGCACGGCGCCCGCCGAAACCCGCCGCATCTCCGCCGCGACATGCGCCTTCTCCGGCAGGAAGTAGAACGCGTCATGACAGAACACCGTCCCGAACGCCGCATCCCCGAACGGCCAAGGCGCCGCCGCATCGAAACAGACCAGCGCCGCCCCGGGCGCCACATAGCGCCGCGCCAGCCACAGCTTCGCGAACACGATGTCGCCGCCTGCGACGTCGTGCGCGGGGTCCGGCCGCGCGAAGGCTCGAAGGAAGTGGCCTGCTCCGCACGCCAACTCGAAGACCGGGCCCGGCCCCGCATGCGCCTCCGCCAGCGCCAACCCCGACAGGAACGTCGGGTCAGACCAGCGATGCGCGAAATAGGTTGCGACCGGCCCGAACGCCAGCAGGTCCATCGCCGCCCGGAAACTCAGCGCATCGGCTTGGCGCACCAGATGGCGCCGCGCATCCTCGTCCGGCGGCGGCGTGCGCGCCCAGTTGTCCTGATCGGCCAATAGGGCGACCGTCGCTTCAAACGCCAGCCCCGCATCCAGCGCCGCCAGTGCCACATCCGCCAACGCCCGCCGGTCCGCACGGAGGAACGGGATTGCCTCCACAACCGGCCACCGCTCCCGGCCATCCGACACGGAATGCGCCGTGTCCGCATGCAGCGGCAATCCCGAAACCGGGCTGCGCACGACTTGCCAGGGTGTCACGGCAGCCCGGCGTCGCGCAGCACCGCCTGATGGAACGCCTGCGTCGGCCCGGCATGCACCAAGTCCATATCGTCCAGCGCCTGTTCTACCCTGAAACGTGCCACGTCATCGTAGTGCCGCATCTGCAGCACCCGGTCGATCACATCGGCGGCGTGGAACGCCCGCCCCTCCGGCGTCGACGCATCCTTGATGTGCGCCAGCGCCGCCTCCGTTGCGCGCCGCACCCCGTCCGGCAACGTCGCCAACGCTTGCGCGAACAGGCGCTCGATCACTGGCGCCAAATGCTCGCCCAGCAGGATCTCTCCCGCAAAGCCGCTATCCGGCAGCACCGCATTGTGCAAATGATGCGCCAGCCCCGCCAGGAACACCACACCACAATCCGCCCCGTACTGCGGCGCCAGAACACATCCCAGCACGGCAACGACGAAGCAGTGGTCGCCATGCCCCTCCGGCGGCTCCAGCACGATCCGTGCCTTCCCCGGGCACGTCGCCCCCGCCCGCGGCTGCCGGATCAACGCCTCCGCAAAACCGGGCGCAGCTCCTTCCAAGAGCGTGCCCCCGATAGAAGCCCGTAGAACGAGCTTCTTCCCACGATCCAACGACCCCGAGACCTCGTCGAACGACCGCTGCAACACCGCCACGCTCTCGCCCGTGGACAACCCCGACCGCGCCAGCACGCCCGCATCGATACCGCCAAGCCGGCACGCCGCCAGGGCGTCGGCCGTCGCCACCCTCGCGACCTCCGCCACCCTCTGCCCGGCCACCAAGGCGCCCCACGCACGCCGGAACATGCGGGCGGCCAAGCTGTCCGGGCCGCTCGCGTCCCGGACCCGCTTTAGATCGCACAGCTCCACCGCCAGCGGCACGACGGTCGAGAGGCTCACGTCGACCGTCGCCGCATCGAGCATCAGCTTAGGCGGCGAGCCATTCGAGCAGCGTGCGCTCCTGCGTTGGGAAGGCATGCTCCTCCCGCTTGCCGGCCGGCGTCATCGGCGCCTTGAAGAACAGCCCGAGCTGCTCCTGGATACCGCCCTTGCCACGCTGCCGCGCCAGATCGAGCACCCGCGCGATCTCGATCACCAGCGGCGCCGCCAAGATGCTGTCCCGGCACAAGAAGTTCACCTTCAACTGCATTTTCTGGCCCAGGAAGCCGACCAGGTCGATGTTGTCCCACGCTTCCTTGTTGTCGCCGCGCGGGCGGTAATACCGGATGTCGACGATATGGTCCTCGACCGGATAGCCGAGGATGTCATCCAGCACCGAACCCTTGGTGTTGAGCTTGCTCTCGAGGCTGTCCTTGTTCTTCAGCGCGAGCCCGTCCCGGTTGCCCAGGATGTTCGTGCTGAACCACCCTTCGACATACAATGACCGCGACCGGAACGCCGGGGCCAGCACCGTCTTAATGAACGTCTGGCCTGTCTTGCCATCCTTGCCCGCGACCGGGACGTTCTCGCGCTCCGCCATCATCGTCAGCGCCGGAATATCCGCCGCCAGGCTCGGCGTGAAGTTTCCGTATGGCACGCCCTCCGCTATGGCAGCGTAGGCATACAGCATCGCCGGGCTGATTGCCGGGTCGCTGTCGTCGAGACCTTGCTCGAAGCCGGAAATCGTGCGCAACGCGGCCACGTTCTTGTCCGGCCACCGCTCGACCGAGGCCAAGTTGATCATCACCAGGTTGTCGATCCCCGACGCCTGCCGGTACGCGCGGATGTTGTCGCGGATCGTGTCGACCGCCTCCCGATGGCTGCCCGCGGCGATCTTGTTGGCGCCGTCGACATTCTTACAGAAGTCCACGCTGCCGACGGCCGGCCACGGCGTCATCTTCGCCAATGCCGGCGAGACAAGCTCGCTTTGCTCCCGCTCCAGCACCCGGTGCTCGCGCACGGCGCTGTCGAGCGTCTCTCCGTGCAAGTCCCATCCGGCGAAGTGCAGGTTCCGGTAAGCCGCGATCCCGGGCGCGGACACGCCGGCCAGCGGCAGCCCTGCCATGTCGTTCGACCCGGCACGCAGCATCTCGATGCCCGCGGCAGCCGTGGTGGCGACAGCGCCGCCCATGCCAACCACCAGCACGCCGACGCGGCGGCCGGTAAGAGCGGCGTCCAACCCGGAATCAGGCATCTAACTTCTCTTCTTGGTTATGGCCGCGCCAGGATGGGCGACGCAGGAAAGGACGGCAGAGATGGGTGCAAAGACCCTGAAGGTTAACCTAACGAAACCGTGAGCACTCTCGGCACCTCGACCAGCAACGCTTAGGGTCCCGGTATGGCGGTATTGCGGCACCGATCCCAACGCGTCAAACCTCCCGTGCCGGGTGCGCCAGGTCGCGCATATCCGCACCCCTCTCCCCGTCCTCTTCGTCGGTATCGGATAAACGATCCATACCGATCGTGTGGTCGCCGCCGTGGCTCAGGATGTCCCGCTCGCGTGCGCCGCCGATCCTGTCGAGCACATAGATGCGGGTCAGACCTTCCTCCCGTGCGACCTGCTGGGCTGCAGCGATCGCCTCGTCGAAAGGCATCAGCGTGCCATCCGGCCGATGCGGGTGGGTCGACTGCTCCGGCGTTCCGGTCAGCACGATCTGGATCGTCGTGCGGTCCGGATCGTCCTCCTCGAACCGCCGCAACACCACCACGGTGCGGCCTGGGCCCGCGGGCATCGCGTCATGCGGGGCGAGATGGACGGTTTCGATCATGTTACACACTCCCCTTGTAGCAACGCCCGCGCGGCGGATGGGTTCAGTCGGGGACTGACGTGGCTGCCGACCGGTCCGGAGCAGCGACACCGAGGCGCTCCGCCCAGGGCGCCAGGGCTGCCAGGATGCCAGGGTAGAGGCGCACGCCCTGCCTGCGCATCTGGTCACGCAGCCCGAGCCCACGCGCACCCGGCAGACGCACGGCGGGCTGACCCGGCCGCGGCGGGTTCGCTTCGGCCGCCTCAGCCAGCCACGCCGTCTGCCGCACATACGCCGTCAGGCCGCCGAACGCGTCCGGGTCGATCACCTGGAGATAGACCGCCGCACCCCACCCCTCCCCCGGGTCGGCGCGGCCGTATCCGCCCAGCGCCGCCGTCAGCGCCTCCACCAGCAACCCGAGCGCAAACCCCTTGTGCCCGCTATCCAGCCCGCCCAGCGGCAGGATCGTGCCCGGCGGGTCCGTGAACAGCGCAGCCGGGTCGTCGGTCGGATGGCCTTGGGCGTCCAGCACCCACGGATGCTCCAGCCGCCGCCCCTCCGCCCGCAACCGACCCGTGAGCCCATTGGTGGTCGTCGAGGCGCTGACATCCATCAGGATCGGGCGCCGCCCCTCCGTCGCCGGCCCGGTCGGGATGCCGGCTGCAATCGGGTTCGGCGTCATCAGTGCGCGTGTCCCGCCATGCGGCGCGACACTCGCGACGTTCGGGTCCGAGCTCATCAGCAGGATCATCTTGCCGGCCGCCGTGACCCGCTCAAGGTAGGCCGCCAGACATGCGATGTGGTGGCTGCGCCGGATCACGACCGTGACCGTTCCCTCGGCAGCGACCCGGTCCAGCGCCAGCCCGATCGCGTGGTGCACCAGCCAAGGCCCCGGCAGCCGCCGCCCGTCCAGCAGCAGCGTCGCCCCCCGATCGTTGACGATCTCCGGATCGCCGGTGGACCGCATCGAACCGTCCGCCAACGCCCCCAGGTACCCCGGCAGCAGCGCGAGCCCATGCGTCGTGTGCCCCAGCATGTCGCCCTCGATCAGCGTCGTCGCGACCACCCGCGCCCGCTCGCCGCTCAACCCTGCGGAATGCAGCAGGGCGGTCGCGTAGCGGATCAAGACGCTCTCCGGAACCGTGTCGGCGTTCATCGCGAACTCTCTCCGTTTGTATAAAAAAGCCATACGGTTCTGGTGGACGCCAGAGTATGCGGCGGTTAGCGTACCCGAACCGACCACTCCCCCGGCGCGGCCGGAGAACGGGGCGGCGGCATGTGGGGGCAACGATGCGGCTGAAACCCATCCTGGCGATCGCGGCACTGGCCTTGGCGACCACCGCCCTCGCCTCGGCACGCGCCCAGACCAAACACTACAGCTTCGGCTATGACCAGCCGCATACCACCGGCTTCGGCGTGGCGGGCGACATCTTCGCCGACAGCCTCGCCCGCAGCAGCCACGGCGCCATGATCATCGACCAGTTCCCGGGCGCCCAGCTCGGCCAGGAACCGCAGGCGCTGCAGAAGATCCGCACCGGCGACATCGACTTCCTCATTACCAGCACCGCCAATGCCGCGACCCTCTCGCCCGAATCGGGCGTGATGAGCCTGCATTACCTGTTCCAGTCCGAGGCGCACCTCACCAAGGCGCTCGCCGACCCGGCCGTTATCGGCGCCATGAAGGCGATGTTCGACCAGAACGTCACCGGCGTGCACATGCTCGGCCTCGCGACCCTCGGCCTCCGCTACCTGTACGGGAAGAAGGAGATCCACGATATCGGCGACCTCAAGGGGTTGAAGGTCCGCGTCCAGGCGACACCGACGGAGGACGCGATCTTTCCCGCCTACGGCGCGCAGACCGTCCACATGCCGTTCGGCAGCGTCTACACCAGCCTGCAGACCGGCGTCGTCGACATGGCCGAGAACGGCATCAACGTCTACCAGGCGAACAAGCACTACGAAGTGGCGCCCGTCCTGAACCTCACCGCGCACGAGGCCAACAACTCCGTGCTGTGGGTGTCCGACAAAGTCTGGTCCTCGCTGTCGGACGAGCAGAAGGGCTGGGTGACGGCGGCCGCCAACGACGTCTCCAAGCAGCAACCCGAACGCGCCCTGGCGCTCGAGCATGAAAGCCAGGCCAAGCTGCAGAAGCTTGGCGTGAAGTTCGTCACCGTCGACACGTCCGGCATGGTCCGGGTCGCGATCCCCTACCAGGACAGCACGGCCAAGGACCTCGGCCCGAACGCGGTCAAGATCCTGGACCTGATCAGGGCCGACAAGACGTCATGAGCTTCCAGACCGTCCTGTCGACCGATCGCCACCTGAAATGGCCGGCGCTCGACCTGCTGGAACATACGCTGATGGTGCTTTGCGGGGTCTGCCTGGCCGGCTTCTGCACCTCCGTGTTGGCTGACGTCGTCACCCGCGAGATCGGCCACCCGTGGCTCTGGCTGCAGGAGGTCACGATGGCGTTCTTCACCTACGGCACCTTCGTCGGCACCGCCGTCGCCGTCCGCCGCAACGACCATCTCTGCCTTTCGGCGATGGCCGAGGCCATGACCGGTCCCTGGCGCGTCGCCGTCGAGCTGGTCAACCGCGGCGTCGTGCTGGCCGTCGGCCTCGGCCTGGCCGTGTTCGGCTGGCAGAACTTCCTTTCCGGCTTTGCCAGCTTCCGCATGCCGTCGATGACGCCGATCGCCTACCTCTATTGGCCGATCCCCGCCTGCGGCGCGCTCGTCGCGCTCTTCAGCCTCG
Organism: Acetobacteraceae bacterium; assembly: GCA_965213855.1. Taxonomy (GTDB): domain Bacteria; phylum Pseudomonadota; class Alphaproteobacteria; order Acetobacterales; family Acetobacteraceae; genus JBBROS01. The sequence goes on from CBDCAA010000008.1 coordinate 1,389,408, forward strand.
AACAGATCCTCAACGGCCTCCGTCACGGCTTCGAACCCGGCACCAGTCACGCCCAAGGCCTGGCCCTGGCCGACCTCGGATAATGGCCGGCGAGAACGCCCTCATTCTCGGCGTCATGACCGCCCTGTTCCTCACCCTCGGCTACATGGGCGTGCCCGTCGCTTTCAGCCTCATCGCCGGCGTCTTTGTCGGCACCGCGATGACGCCCATCAGCTTCCAGTCCATGGCCGGGCAGCTGTTCAACGGCATCGACTCCGAGAGCCTGATGGCCATTCCGTTCTTCCTTCTGGTCGGCGAGCTGATGACGTCGGCCAACATCGTCGTCCGTATCGCCGAACTGTCCCAAGCCCTGGTCGGCCACGTCCGCGGCGGCCTCGCGCAGGTCACCACCGTGTTCAGCATGTTCTTCTCCGGCATGTCGGGGTCCAGCTCGGCCGACGTCGCCGTCCTCTCCCGCACCATGGCCGTGCCCATGGCAAACGAGGGCTACACGCCGGAGTTCGTAGCCGCCCTCATCGCCGCCGCCAGCACCATCGCCGCCCTCGTCCCGCCCTCGATCATGGCCGTCGTGTATGGCGCCATCGGCAACGTCTCCATCGCCGGCTTGTTCCTGGGCGGCATCGTCCCGGGGCTGCTGATCGGCCTCGGGCTCATGATCTACTGCTACTTCTTCGGCCCCGTCGGCTTCCGCCGCCCGCGCGCGACCATCTTCCAGCTCGGCACCGCCGGCCGCCGCGCGGCATTGCCGATGCTCATCCCCGGCATCCTGCTCGGCGGCATCATGACCGGCTGGTTCACGCCGACCGAGGCCGGGGTCATCGCCGTAGCCTACATTCTCCTGGTCGTGCTCCCGTTCCTCAAGCCCGGCCATTTCCGCCAGTTGCCGCAGGACTTCATGCAGGCCGGCCTCGTCTACGCCCTGCCGCTCATCACGATCGCCGCCGCATCCGCCTTCGGCTGGCTCGTCGCCTACCTGCGCGGCCCCATCGTCGTCGCCGGCTGGATCGCGGGCGTCGCGGGCACCGACCCGGTCAAGATCATGTTCCTGCTGGTCCTCGTCTTCGTCATCGTCGGCGACTTCATCGAGCCGATCCCGGCCATCATCATCTTCATGCCGGTGGTGAACCAACTGACCGAGGCCGGCGACATCAACGCCGTCCACATGGGCGTCGTGCTCATCGTCACCCTCGCCTTCGGCCTTATCACGCCCCCCTACGGCCTGGCTTTGCTGATGGCGTCCAAATTCGTCGGCGTCCGCTTCGCCTCGGCGCTCCGCGCCTCCGTGCCTATCTACGCCGTCTTCTTCGCCGTCATCGCCTTCACCATCTTCCTGCCCAGCGTCATCCTGTATCTGCCCAAGACGCTGTTCCCTGAATCCGTCGGCTGCTTCAAGGCCCCCGGCGGCACCGGCTACATTTGCCCCTGACCACCCCCTCCCCCGCCTGCGGGAGCGGGCCGGCGTGAGGGTCATGAGGCAGGACCTCGCCTCGACGCCCCATCGAACCCACGGCAAACTCGCCGCCTAGGGAGAGCGCGCATGTCCGGACAACCCCATTCACCCTACGCCGGCAGCAACCAGGACGACCGCTTCCAGCTCCTCCACGAGGTCATCGCCGCCGCGCGCAACAACCTCAACCAGAACATCTGGGACTACCTCGTCGGCGGCACCGCCACCGAGACCACCGTGCGCCGCAACCGCCTCGCCTTCGACCGCATCGGCTTCCGCCCCCGCGTGCTGGTCGACGTCGAGGGAGTCGACACGACCACACGCTTCCTCGGCCACACCATCCGCCTGCCCGTCGCCCTCGCCCCGGTCGGCGGCCTCGAGCAGATCGCGCCCGGCGGCGGCGAGACCGTCGCCCGGGGCGCGGGCATGGCCGGCGTCCCGTTCTTCCTCAGCTCCGTCAGCGAACCGCCGATGGAGGTGGTCGCCAAGGCCGCGACAGGTCCCCGCATCTTCCAGCTCTACGTCCGCGGCGATGGCGCCTGGGTCGACGACCATGTCCGCCGGGCCGTCGATGGCGGGTGGGACGCGTTCTGCATCACCGTCGACAGCGCCCTCTACAGCCGCCGCGAGCGGGACATCGCTAAGCGCTTCACCAAGCCCTGGCGCGCCCGCTCCCCCGGCATGGAATACCAGGCCCGCCTGTCATGGGACGACATTGCCCGTTTCCGCGACAAGCACGCCATCAAGCTCATCCTGAAGGGCGTCGCCACCGCCGAGGACGCCGCCCGCGCATGCGCCATGGGCGTCGACGGCATCTACGTCAGCAACCACGGCGGCCGACAGCTCGACCACGGCGCCGGGTCGATGGAAGTGCTCTCGGAAGCCCTCGACGCTGTTGCCGGCCGCGCCTTCACCATCGTCGACGGCGGCGTCAGTCGCGGCAGCGACATCGTCAAGGCAATCGCCATGGGCGCCGACCTCGTCGGCATGGGCCGCCTCTACTGCTACGGCATGGCCGCCGCCGGCGCCGAAGGCGTCGCCCGCGTGATCGAGCTGCTCGAGATCGAGGTCGTCGAATGCCTCGGCCTCCTCGGCGTCACCACCTTCGCCCAGCTGGACCGCAGCTATCTCCGGGCCGTGGACGCCGTGACTGCGCCGCATGTGCTCAGCGCATTCCCACTGCTAGACATCCCCGGCCACCGCCCCTGACCTGTCCCACGAACCATCGAATCACCCGCCAGCACAACCGCACCAAGCAACCCGCCACCGCAGGGACGGCGAAGCGACGCAACGGATCTACACCCCGGCCACCTCGACAGCCGCAACAAACCGCTCGACATCGAACGATCGCGCTGCAAGCTCGTCGATGTCCCCCGGAGGCCCCTTGAGCTTCCAATACACGATCAGCCCATCCGACCCGTCCGGCCTCGTGCCGACCGCGAACTGCCGCACCGCATCACTCCATACCCCGTCAAGGTCGAGCTTCTGCCGCATCGACGGCGCGAACCTTCGCCGGACTTGCGCCTGAAACTTCACGACCTCGGCCTTCCAGTGACGCACGGCAGCGGCTTCAGGCTCGGCACTGAACTTCATCACGTGACAGTAGATCTGCGCGATCAAGCTCTCGACATCATGGAGGTCACGCCGGCCCAAATCCTCGATCTCATCCGCAAGATGCACGATGTCCAGCACGTTCGACTGGCCGAGGTCGCGCAGCGCCTTCGCTTGCTGCTCCGTCCACAACACGAAGTCCTCATCGTGAGGCTGCCCTCGTCCATCACTCGCCTCCGAAGCTGCCCCCCGAGTACATCTCAGCTATCCGTCATACACCGCAGGCCTCTTCATGAGACATCGTCCACCCGACCACTTCGAAAGACCACCCATGCGCATCACCGACATCCGCGAGATCACCAAGCCGATCAGCTCGCCGATCCGCAACGCCTACATCGACTTCACCAAGATGACGACCAGCCTCGTCGCCGTGGTCACCGACGAGGTCCGGGACGGCCGGACCGTCATCGGCTACGGCTTCAACAGCAACGGCCGCTACGGCCAGGGCGGCCTCATCCGCGAACGCTTCGCGCCCCGCCTGCGCGAGGCCGACCCGGCCGCCCTGCTCGACGCCGACGGCGTGCTGGACCCGCATCGCGCCTGGGCCGCAATGATGGCCAACGAGAAGCCCGGTGGCCACGGCGAGCGGTCCGTCGCCGTTGGCACGCTCGACATGGCGCTCTGGGACATGCGCGCCAAGCTGGAGCAGAAACCCCTCTTTCGCCTCCTCGCCGAACGCGCCGGGCGCGCGGCCGACCCGCGCGTCTTCGTCTACGCCGCCGGCGGCTACTACTACCCCGGCAAGGACCTCGGCGGCCTGCGCAGCGAGATGCGCAGCTACCTCGACCGCGGCTACACGGTCGTGAAGATGAAGATCGGCGGCGCGCCGATCGAGCAAGACCGTGCTCGGATCGAGGCGGTCCTGGCCGAGATCGGCGCCGGCGCCCAACTCGCCGTCGACGCCAACGGGCGCTTCGACCTCGAGACGGCCATCGCCTACGCCAAGATGCTGCGCGACTACCCGCTGTTCTGGTACGAGGAGGCAGGCGATCCTCTGGACTACCAGCTGCAGGCCGCGCTGGCCGAATTCTATCCCGGCCCCATGGCGACGGGGGAGAACCTGTTCAGTCATCAGGACGCCCGCAACCTGCTGCGCCACGGCGGCATGCGCCCGGACCGCGACTGGCTGCAATTCGACTGCGCGCTGTCCTACGGCCTTTGCGAATACCTCCGCACGCTCGACTGCATCCGCGCCGCCGGCTGGCCCCCCGCCCGCTGCATCCCGCATGGCGGCCACCAGATGTCCCTCAACATCGCCGCCGGCCTCGGCCTCGGCGGCAACGAAAGCTACCCAGACCTGTTCCAGCCCTACGGCGGCTTCCCCGACACCGTCCGCGTCGAAGCCGGCCACATCACCATGCCCGACCTCCCCGGCATCGGCTTCGAAGGCAAGTCCGACCTCTACAAGGACAGATGTACGCCCTGGCCGCGTGACAGAGGCCCCCTTCCGTTGGGAGAGGGTGGATGGACGGTCGACATCGTAGCCGACCTTCCCCCTGACGGCGTGCACCCTACCGCGGACTCAAGACCATGATCATCTGCCGGTTCTCCATCCGCGGCATCTGCTCGACCTTCGTCGTCACCTCCAGCTCCGCCCGGATCCGCTCGAGCACCTTGATCCCGATATCCTGGTGCGCCATCTCGCGGCCGCGGAACCGGAGCGTGACCTTGACCTTGTCACCCTCCTCGATGAACGTCTTCATCGCCCGCATCTTCACCTGGTAGTCGTTCTCGTCGATGTTCGGGCGGACCTTGATCTCCTTGATCTCGATCACCCGCTGACGCTTCTTTGCCTCGTTCTTCTTCTTCTGCAGCTCGTACTTGTACTTGCCGTAGTCGAGGATCTTGCACACGGGCGGATCGGCGTTCGGGCTGATCTCGAGCAGGTCCATGCCGACGGCGTACGCGCGCAACAGCGCGTCGCGGGCCGTCATGACCCCCTGCATCTCGCCGTCCTGATCGATCAGGCGCACCTGGGCGACGCGGATATCTTCATTCACACGCGGCCCGTCGCGGGACGGCGTGGAGTTGGGCATTGGACCTCGGGGTATCGGACTCTCCTATGGACGTGGATCGGCTCGTTCGTTTTGACTCTAGGCGGCAGCCGTTTCAATCGGTTTAAGAGCGGCCCGCTGCAGATCGGCTCGCTTAAGATCGGGAGGCGTCGCCTCGGCTGCAAGACGATCGACCGCCTCCATCAACGGTAGCACCTCCTGCGCGTCGCCGCCCAGCCGGCGCAGCGCCACCATCCGCTGCTCCGCCTCACGCCGCCCCACGACCAGCAGCGCCGAGACATGCGCCAGGCTGTGCTCGCGCACCTTCGCGTTGATCTTCTCGTTGCGGACATCCGCCCGCACCGCCAGCCCGCGCGCCCGCAGCGCCGCCGCCACCTCCTCGGCATAGTCCGCCGCATCGGTCACGATCGACGCCACCACCGCCTGCACCGGCGCCAGCCACAGCGGGAACCGCCCGGCATACTGCTCGATCAGAATGCCCAGGAAGCGCTCGAAGCTGCCCAGGATCGCCCGGTGCAGCATCACCGGCCGCGCCCGTCCGCTGTCTTCGCCGATGTAGCTCGCGTCCAGCCGGTCGGGCAGCACGAAATCCACCTGCAGCGTCCCGCACTGCCAGTCCCGCCCGATCGCATCCCGCAGCACGAACTCGAGCTTCGGGCCATAGAACGCGCCCTCCCCCGGATTGAGCTCGTAGTCGACCCCGGCAATCGCGCAGGCGTCCTTCAGTGCGCCTTCCGCCCGGTCCCACACCTCGTCCGACCCGGCCCGCGACGCCGGCCGGTCGGAGAACTTCACCCGAAAGCTATCAAACCCGAAATCCCGGTAGACACTGGACAGCAGCTCCACGAACCTCACTGTCTCGGGCGCGATCTGCTCCTCCGTGCAGAAGATGTGCGCGTCGTCCTGTGTGAACGCCCGCACCCGCATGATGCCGTGCAGTGCGCCCGACGGCTCGAACCGATGGCAGGATCCGAACTCCGCCATCCGCAGCGGCAGCTCGCGATAGGACCGGAGCCGGTTGTTGAAGATCTGGACGTGGCACGGGCAATTCATCGGCTTCAACGCCAACGTCGTGTCCTCGTCCTCGACCCGGGCGATGAACATGTTCTGTTTGAAGTTGTCCCAGTGTCCGCTCGCCTCCCACAGCTTGCGGTCCACCAGCTGCGGCGTCTTGACCTCGTCGTAGCCCGCCGCATCCAACCGCCGGCGCATGTAGTCCTCGGCGGCGCGATACAGCCGCCAGCCCTTCGGGTGCCAGAACACCGACCCGGTCGCCTCCTCCTGGATATGGAACAGGTCCATCTCCCGGCCGATCCTGCGATGGTCGCGCCGCTCCGCCTCTTCGATCTGGTGCAGATAGGCGTCCAGCTCCTTCTGGTCGCGCCAGGCCGTGCCGTAGATGCGGCTCAGCATCGCGTTGCGGTGGTCGCCCCGCCAATACGCGCCCGCGACCTTCGTCAGCTTGAAGGCCGTGCCCACGTCGCCGGTGCCCCGCATGTGCGGCCCGCGGCACAGGTCGATCCATTCGCCCTGCTTATACAACGTGATCACCTGGTCGGCCGGCAGGTCGCGGATCAGCTCCGCCTTGTAGGCCTCGCCCCGCGCCTCGAAGAACGCGATTGCCGCATCCCGCTCCCACACTTCGCGCTCGAACGGCGCGTTCCGTGCCACGATCTCGCGCATCTTCGCCTCGATCGGCGGGAAATCCTCCGGCTTGAACGGCTCGTTGCGCGCGAAATCGTAGTAGAACCCGTTCTCGATCGACGGCCCGATCGTCACCTGCGTGCCGGGATACAAGGCCTGCACCGCCTCGGCCAGCACATGCGCCGCATCGTGCCGGATCAGCGCCAGCGCCTCCTCGTCCCGCCGCGTGATGAACCGCAGCGTCGCGTCATGCTCGATCGGCCGCGCCAGGTCCTGCACGGCGCCGTCCACCTGCACCGCCAGCGCCGCGCGCGCCAGACCGGGCCCGATCGCCGCCGCGACGTCGGTGCCCGTCACCGGCGCGTCGAAACGTCGGACGGAACCGTCGGGCAGGGTAATGGCAGGCATGGCAGCGTTCCGGCTGGGTTGGCCGATCCGTATGGGCCGGTGCCTTGCAGGCCGCAACCCTCGATTGGTCAGAGCAGCTCGCGATAGACGCCCAGCGTTGCCTCCTGCATCCGCTGCACCGTGAAGTTCGCAAGAACGCTCGCCCGCGACCGTTCACCCAGCGCCAGCCGATGCTCCGGCGCCATCGACAGCGCACGGTCGAGCACGGCTGCCAGCGCCGCCGGGTCGCCGGGCGGCACGCGCCAGCCCGTCACCAGGTCCTCAACCGTCTCCGCCGCCCCACCGTGGTCGGTCGCAACCACCGCGCAGCCCATCGCCTGCGCCTCGATCACCGCCCGGCCGAACCCCTCCGGCTGCGTCGACGCGCTCACCGCCACCGTCGCCAGCATCAGCGCCGCCGGCACGTCGTCCACATGCCCGACCAGCCGCAAGCGTTCCGCCACCCCGAGCCGATGCGCAAGCCCTGTGAGCTCCTTCACGTAGCCCGGCCGCCCCTCGCCCAGCAGCACGCACACCGCGGTCCGGTCCTGCAGCCGGGCCATCGCCTCGATGACGATCCGCTGACCCTTCCACCGCGACAGCCGCGCCGGCAGCATCACTACCGCCGCATCGTCCGGCAGCCGCCAGCTCCGCACCAGCCGGGCGATCCGGTCCGGCGGCACCCGGCCCGGATCGAACAGCACCGGATCGACCCCGCGGGGGATCACCCGGACGATCGCCGGATCGACCTCGTGCCGCGCCGTCAGCAGCCCGGCGATGTAGTGGCTGATCGCGATCACCCGCTCGCCCCGTGCCATGATGCCGTTGTAGCGCCGCTTGCCCGGCACGCCCTCGCTATAGGGGGCGTGATAGGTCGTCACGAAGCGCACACCGGCCCGACGCGCCGCCCAGTAAGCCGACCAGGCCGGTGCGCGCGACCGGGCGTGAATGAGCGCCACGCTATTCGTGCGGATCACCGTCTCCAGACGCCCGGCATTGCGCCAGATGACGGCAGGGCTCTTGCCCGCCAATGGCAGCGCGACATGGCGCCCGCCCGCCCGCTCGACCGAACCGACCATGCGGCCGCCCGCGCTGGCGACCAGCGGGATGCCTCCGGCCCGGGCGATCGCCTGCGCGATCTCGACCGTGCCGCGCTCGACGCCGCCCGACTGCAGGCGCGGCAGGACCTGCAGGATGGTGGCCTCAAGTGGGAGTTGCAGCATGGCCGCGCTATACCATGCGCGGCAGGCAAGGCCAGGAGGCGCGACCATGCGGCACGATGGAGTGGAGCACGGCAGGCTCGATCGCGGCGACGGCGTCGAACTGGCCTGGGTGCTCACACCGGGCCGGCAGCCCACGACCGTCTTCCTGCCCGGCTACCGATCCGACATGGGCGGCGCCAAGGCCGTCGCTATCGACTCCTGGTGCCGGGACCGCGGCACCGCCTGTCTCCGCCTCGATTACTCCGGCCACGGCGCCAGCGGCGGCGCCTTCGTCGACGGCACCATCGGCCGCTGGACCGACGACGCGCTGCTGCTCGTCGACCGCCTCACCGACGGCCCGCTCATCCTGGTCGGGTCCAGCATGGGCGGATGGATTGCGCTGCTGCTCGCCCTCGCCCGCCCCGAGCGCCTGTCCGGCCTGATCGGCGTTGCTGCCGCGCCCGATTTCACCGAGGCACTCATGTGGGAGGCGATGCTTCCCGCCGAACGCGCCCGCCTGCAGCAGGACAGCGTCCTGTTCATCCCCAGCGACTACGGCGAGCCCCTGCCGATCACCTTGGCGCTGATCACCGAAGGCCGCCGCCACCTGCTGATGGCCGCCCCGATCCCGATCGCCGCCCCGGTCCGCCTGCTGCACGGCCAGCGTGACCCGGACGTCCCGTGGGAAACCGCGCTGCGGTTGGCCGACCGCCTCGACGGCACCGACGTCCAGGTCACCCTCGTCAAGGACGGCGACCACCGCCTGTCACGCCCCACGGACCTCGCTTTGCTCAAGACACTTCACGCCGGCCTCTTCTGACAGCGACACACCAGCCATCGCCGACGAAGCGAAACCCTAGCCGCCCTCCGCCTCCAGCACAGCGCGCAGCCCCTCCCGATAGGTCGGGTATCGCCACGAGATCCCCAGCGCCGCCTGCGTCTTCCGGCTCGCGACCCGGCGGTTCTCCGCCCAAAAACTCCGGCCCATCGGGCTCATCGCCGCCAAAGCCTCCGCGAACGGGACCAAGGGCGGCGGCGGCGCCTCCAGCAGCTCGGCCGCATAGGCCGTGACGTCGGCATTGGACCGGGGCTCGTCGTCGGCCAGGTTGAGCACGCGCGCACCCGGTCGCCGCTCCTGGAGCATCGCCGCCAACACCGCAGCAGCGATGTCGTCGCGATGGATGCGCCCGAACAGGTGCCCGGGCTTGTCCACCCGCCTTGCCCGCCCAGCCCGCACGTCATCCAACACCGACCGACCGGGCCCGTAGATGCCGGCCACCCGGAACAGATCCACCCGGCTGCCGGAATAGGTGTCTGCCCAGGCCTGCTCTGCTTCCAGCCGGCGGCGGCCCCGCGGGCCCGTCGGCGCCGGCGGCGTGTCCTCGTCCACCCAGCCACCGCCGCGGTCGCCATAGACACCGGTCGTCGACAGCATGCCGGCCCAGGCCGGTGCGCCCGGCGCCGCGCCGAACCGCGCCAGCGCCGGGTCGCCCGCCTCGGTCACGGCAGCCGTCTCCAGCACATGGGTCGCCTCGGCCAGCACCGGCCCGGCCTCGTCGAACGCCACCAATCGCACGCCAGCCGGCGCCGTCAGCCGGTCTGGCGTCCGGCTCGTCGCCGTCACGGCCAGTCCGGCGTCGGCCGCCAACCGCGCGATCGCCGCCCCGGTATAGCCCAGTCCGAAGATCAGCAGCCGCATCGAGCCGACCACGCTACTGGTTGCGGACCATCGAGTCTGTCCACCCGACCTGGGCCGGCGGCCCAGGCAGCCGCACCTCCGTCCGTGACGGCCCGTGCCGGTCGAGCACCGCCACCGCCGTCCGGTCCCGCACGAAGCGGCAGCCGGTGGGCTCGGACACCTCGCCACCGCTGACCCGCGCCTGCAGCGCCGCTTGATGCTGTTGCAAGGCCGCCTCCGTCGGGCATACCAGCGCACCTGCGTCGAGCCGCTGCAGGGGCTCGGCCGCGGGTTTCGGCGCATCTGTCTGCGGCGGCCGCCGGACCGCGTCGCGGTGCTCTTCGGGCATCGCCCGGTGAGCGCCGATCAGGCTGCCGCCCGTCTGCGCCCACCCCGGCGCCGCCACCGCGAAAACCAGCACGGCCGACACGAAGGCCGCGCAATGAACAGTCCGGTCCGACACGCTTCCACTCCCACTCCGGTGAAGCATGCATCCTAGCCAACACGGCTGCCGGGCTCCACTGGCAGGACCAGTTTCACGTCGCCCGGCCGACGTCGATCTCGACGAACGCCTTCGACAGTTGCGACACCGGAACCGGCACCGGCTGATCATACCCCCAAGGATTGCCCAGCTGCACCGACGCAACCCCGTTCGTCGTCGTCACCTTCTCGAACATGTAGGCGTGATTGCCGACCAGCCCGTATGGCAGCGACCCGCTATTGGCGGTGTCGAACACCATCAGGCTCCCGGCCGCCGCATAGGCGCCCAGCTTTGCCGCCGTCATGGCAGACGGTGAGACGAGCGTTGCCGCTTTGCCGGTCAGCTCTTCCATCGCGATGCCAGGGTTGCCGCCGTTGGCGATACCGCCATACCCGCCGTTCAACGTCGCGACCGCCTTTTCCAGCACCTGCGCCCAGATCTCCTTTTGGGCGCCGACCACGTCCTGGTTGGCCGCATTGTCGACCGAGTAGCTCGGGAACACGTTGCTCACCGTCACCGCGACCGGCTTGTAGGACGTCGTGCCATACCAGGGCAGCGACCCGTTCGACCCCTCGAATAACGTGACCGTCTCGGTCCCGTTCGCGTTGAGCTTGATGTCGTTGCTGATCGTCGAGGAATGGAACAACGCCAGCTCCCCCATGGACGAGATCAGGAAGCAGTCGCCCATCTGACCCTGGTGCAGGTCGTCGACGTTGATCGCCGTCTTGTCCCCGGCCTCGGTCAGATACAATGTCTGCGTCATCGGCGTGGACGCGCCGCCGAAGCTCGACGGCGCTTGGCCGGGCGTCTCCGCTGTCGCGGGAACCGGGTCCAGGTCGACCATCTCGGGGGTGTCGCCGGTCAGGTGGGTGAGGGTGCGCGTGCTCAAAGCCTGTCTCCAAATAAGGACAGGGCTCAATTTGCGGGAATGATGCTAAAGGCGCGTTAATGACAACAGACAATCCGGTGCTCGACGCGATCGCTGGGCGGCGCAGTGTCCGCGGCTTCCTCGACCGCCCGGTCCCGCGCTCGACGGTCGAGTTGATCATTGCCGCCGCCGCCCGGGCGCCCAGCGGCACCAACACCCAGCCCTGGCGCGTCCACGTCCTGACAGGCGCCGCCCGCGGCCGGCTGATCGACGCGATCATGGCCGAACGCGGCGGCGGCGCACCGGAACCCGCCCCCGAATACCCCTACTACCCCGACCAATGGCCCGAGCCCTATCTGGCCCGGCGCCGCGCGATCGGCTGGCAGCTCTATGCCGCCCTGGGCATCGCCCGGGGCGACCGCGGCGGCTCGCGCGCCTGGCACGACCAGAATTTCCGCTTCTTCGGCGCCCCCGTCGGCTTGGTGTTCACGCTCGACCGCCGGCTCGCCCAGGGCTCGATGATCGATATCGGCCTGTTCATGGGCGGCATCATGACCGCCGCCCGCGGCCTCGGTCTCGAGACCTGTCCGCAGGCCGCGTTCGCCTCCTACCACGCCACCATCCGGCGCCTCCTGGCGTTGCCACCCGAGGACATGGTCGTCTGCGGCATGGCCCTTGGCCACCCGGACCGGGCCGCCCCCGCCAACCAGGTCCATGCCGAGCGCGCGCCTCTCTCGGACTACGCGGCCTTCCACAACGACTAGATCCGCGTGTGCAGCACGCACACCAGCGTGAACAGCCGCCGCGCCGTCTCCTGGTCGATCACCGCCTTGTTCGCCAGCCGCGCCTGCAGCAGCGCCGCGCCCTCGTTGTGCAGCCCGCGGCGGCCCATGTCGATGGCCTGGATGCGCTCCGCGCGCCCCTCCTCGACCGCCATCATGTAGCTGTCGACCAGCAGCTGGTAATCCTTGATCAACCCCCGGAACGGCCCGAGCGCCAAGCCCAGCGCGGTGATCGGCGCGTCCGCCTGGTCCCGCACGTCGAACACGAGCCGGCCCTCCTGGACCGAAAGATGCAGCGTATAGGGCCCGGGCGGCGGTGTGCGCCCACCCTGCGGGCACAGTTGGAAGCTGTTCTGCGCCTCGAGGTCTGCAACGGCCTGCGCCCGGTCCGCCTCCAAGATCGGCGACAACCGGGTCAGCGCCTCGCCGGCCAGGATGACCGACAGCAGGCGATCGGCCTGTCCCGCCTCAGGCATCAGCGATGCGGCGCCCCATCATGCCTCGTCCGGCTTGACCATGCCGAGCCTCAGCATGAGCCCCAGGGTCGCCCCTTTCACTGGCCGCAGCAGGAGCAGGCACATGAGTGCGCACACCGGCAGCCAGACCGCCGCCTGGATCCACAATGCCGGGTGATAGCTCGTCTCCACGAGGAAGATGAGCGGGCCGAGCAGGTGGCCCACCAGGAAGATCGTAAAATACGGCGGCGCATCGTCCGCCCGATAGGACCCGAGCGGCGCGCCGCAGTTGCTGCATTCCGGCACCACCTCGAGATACCCGGCGAAACAATGCGTCTGTCCGCAAGCCGGGCACAGGCATCGCACGCCGCGGAACAGCGCGGTCGACATCGGCGGGATGGGCCAGCTCGGCGCCTCCGGGGAGCGGTCGGGCTGCCAGACAGTCGGCGGAGTGTTGTCGGGCAAGTCGGGCCTCGTGCGGTTTGTGCGGGCGATGGCCGGTGAACGTTCGGCCGCAACGCCCGTTGCGGTCAAGCCGCACGTGATGGCGGCCCGTCCTGCATCGAGCTGTTCGGGACTCGGCGCAGGGTACGCTAAGCAGCCGCCATGCGCCCTCATGACAGGATCGAGCGTGAGCACGGCGGCCGGGTCGCCGGGGTGGACGAGGCAGGCCGCGGCCCGTTAGCCGGGCCCGTGGTGGCCTGCGCCGTGGTGTTCACCCAGGGCATTCCGCGCCGGCTGCGCCCGTTGATCGACGACAGCAAGGCCCTGACGGGCGCCCAGCGGAGGGCTGCCTTCAAGGCCCTGCAGGCCTGCCGCGGCATCGAGATCGGGATCGGCGCCGCCTCGGTCGGCGTCATCTTGGAGCTGAACATCCTCCATGCCGCCATGCTCGCCATGCGCCGTGCCGTCGGGCGCCTGCCGACGCCGCCCGATCTCGCGCTGATCGATGGCAACTGCATGCCACACTTGCCGTGCCCCGGCCGCTGCTGCGTCGACGGAGACGCGACCTCGCTCTCGATCGCTGCGGCCAGCATCGTCGCAAAGGTGGTCCGCGACCGCGCCATGGCCCGCCTCGCCGCCCGGCATCCGCACTATGGCTGGCACGAGAACGCCGGCTACGGCACCCGGGCCCATCGCGCCGCCCTGCTCGCCCATGGGCCGACCCCTCATCACCGCGCCGCTTTCGGCACCGTCCGCCTCCTGCTCGAGGCGGGCGAGGCACCAGGCATGGCGTTCGGCAGACACCCAGGTTGACGCGGCTTCGCGCCGTTCGGCACGATGCTCGCACAAGGGGATCGTGTGGACTTCGTTCGGGAACTGCCGCTGGACCAGGTGTTGCTGGGCGACTGCGTCACCATGATGGAGATGCTGCCGACCGCGTCGGTCGACTGCGTCTTCGCCGATCCGCCGTACAACCTGCAGCTCCGCGGCGAGTTGCGGCGGCCTGACGACAGCCTCGTCGATGGTGTCGACGACGACTGGGACCGTTTTGCCGATTTTGCCGAGTACGACCGGTTCACCCGCGCCTGGCTCGGCGAGTGCCGCCGTCTGTTGCAGAAGGACGGCACGATCTGGGTCGTCGGCGCCTACCACAACATCTTCCGCATCGGCGCCATCCTGCAGGACCTCGGCTTCTGGATCCTCAACGACGTCATCTGGCGCAAGTCGAACCCGATGCCGAACTTCCGGGGCCGCCGCTTCACCAACGCGCATGAGACGGTCATCTGGGCTGCCCGCGGCCGCGACAGCCGCTACCGTTTCAACTATCAGGCCATGAAGGCATTGAATGACGACCTGCAGATGCGCAGCGACTGGCTCATTCCGCTCTGTACCGGGGCCGAGCGCCTCCGCAACGCGCATGGGCTGAAACTGCACCCGACGCAGAAGCCCGAAGCGTTGCTGCACCGCATCCTGCTCAGCAGCACCCTTCCCGAGGACGTCGTGCTCGACCCCTTCCTCGGCACCGGCACCACCGCCGCCGTGGCCAAGCGGCTGCACCGCCGCTGGATCGGCATCGAGCGCCACCCGGCCTATGTCGAGGCCGCCTGGGCCCGCATCCGTCGCGAACGCCCGGTCTCGCTCGGCGGCATGGCGACCGCCCCCACCCGGCGCGACGCCGCCCGGCTGCCGTTCGGCACGCTCGTCGAGCGCGGCCTGATCCCGCCCGGCACGGTGCTGATGGACAAGCAGCGCCGGGTCAGTGCCATCGTCGCCGCCGATGGCAGCCTGACCTCCGGCACCGCCCGCGGCAGCATCCACCAGGTCGGCGCCGCCGTGCAGAACGCGCCGAGCTGCAACGGCTGGACCTTCTGGCATATCGTCCAGGACGGCAGGCTGGTCCCGCTCGACACGCTGCGCCAGAAAGCCCTCGCCGAGACCTGACCTTGGCTAGATGAAGGCGCGCCGGAGCTGCTGGGACAGCCCGTCGATGAGGGTGACGGTGACGATGATCACCACCATCACCGCGCACGTCTCCTGGAACCGGAACGAGCGGATGATCTCCCAAAGCACCTGGCCGATGCCGCCGGCACCCACCAGCCCGATGACCGACGCCGAGCGCACGTTGCTCTCGAACCGATACAGCGAGAAGCTGACCCATAACGGCATCACCTGCGGGATGACGCCGTAGACGATCTCCTCGATCCCGCGCGCGCCGGTAGCCCGCACGCCCTCGACCGGCTGTGGGTCGATCGCCTCGACCGCCTCGGCGAACAGCTTCGCCAGGATGCCGGTCGTGTGCACCCACAACGCCAGCACCCCGGCGAACGGCCCCAGGCCCACGGCAACCACGAACAGCATCGCGAACACCAGCTCGTTGATGCTGCGGAACGCGTCCATCACCCGCCGGGTCGGCTGCACCACCCACCAGGGGGCGATGTTGTTGGCGCACATCAGGCCGAGCGGTACGGCGCCGACGATCGCCAGGCCCGTGCCCCAGATCGCGATCTGGATCGTCAGCAGCGTCTCGTCGAGGTACATCCGCCAGTCGTGGAAGTCCGGCGGCCAGAACTCGGTCGCCAAAGTCGCGATGTTGCCGCTGTAACGGATGAGGTCGTACGGTTTGATCCCGGCGCCGTCATAGGCCCAGCCGAGCACGAGCAGCACGGCGGCGGCGCCCAGCAGCTTGAGCAGCCCCGGGCCGCGCGCGCGCAGCCCGGGGTCGACGGTTGGGGCGGCCGCCTCGCTCAACTCAGCTACCGACCTTGGCCATCTCCGCATCCAGCGCCTTCAGCTTGGCGTCGATCTCCTCGACCTTCTTCGCCTTTTCGTCTGCCGCCAGGCCGGTGTTGTTCTCGACCGCCAGCTTGTCCTTGAACAACGACACCTGGCGCACCGGCAGGAGCTGCGCGTTGCTGCCGGCGATCCAGCCGCCCCACTTGCCGAGGTCGGCCAGCACCTTCTGTTCGTGCGCGACGTCGGCGCCGGGCCGCTCCCGGCCATAGGTAAGGAAGAAGGCGCGCACCTTCTCCTTCAGCGCCGGCGACAGATCCTTGCGCCACACCATCGGGTCGGCCGGGATGATCGGGCTTTTCCAGATGGCCCGGATGTTCGCCGCCCGCGCCGGCTGCGTCTGTGCGAACTTGTCGAAGTCCTCGGTATTGTTCGTCGCGATGTCGACCTGCTTGTTCGCAACCGCGAGCAGGTTGGTTTCGTGGTTGGACGTGACGACGTTCTTGAAGAACTTGCGGACGTCGATCCCGTTCTTGGCCCAGACGTAATAGCTCGGGATCAGGAAGCCCGAGGTGCTGTTCGGGTCCCCGTTGCCGAAGTTCAGCGTGCCGGGCTGCGCCCGCAGCAGCTCGGCGAGGTCGTGGTAGGGGCTGTCCTTGTTGACGATCAGGATCGAGTAGTAGCCCTTCGAGCCATCCGAGTAGATCTTCTGCGCGAATACCTCGCCCTCGGCCCTGTCGACCGCCTGGATCGCCGACGCGTTGCCGTACCAGGCCACCTGGACCTTGTCGAACCGCATCGCCTCGATCACGCCGGCGTAGTCGGACGGGTAGAAGCCATTCACCTTGACGCCGATGGCCTTCTGCATGTCGTCCAGCAGCGGCGTCCATTGCGCCTTCAGGACCGAGGCGCCCTCGGTCGAGACGATGCCGAAGTTGATCTCGGTCGGCTCGGCCGCTCGGGCGGCGCCGGCCAGCAGCGGCAAGCTCAGCAGGGCAACGGCAAGTCGGCGGCGGGTCAGCATGGGCATCGTCGGTCTCCCTTGTAGGAATTCAAAGACGTCAGGCGTCTACCAGGGTGGCGCCGGCGCGCACGGGCGGGCTGACCGGCGGCGCCGTCGACCCGTAAACCTCGGCCATGATGGCAGCCGTCATCCCGGCGCACGGGCCGTCGAACAGGATGCGCCCATCCCTCAGCGCCACGATCCGGCGGCAATAGGTCAGCGCGACGTCGACCTGGTGCAGCGACACCACCACCGTGATGCCGTCTTCGCGATTGAGCCCGGCGAGGGTCTCCATCACCCGCCGGCTGCTCTCCGGATCGAGCGAGGCGATCGGCTCGTCCGCCAGCACGATCCTGGCGCCCTGCACCAGCGTCCGAGCGATCGCGGCGCGTTGCTGCTGGCCGCCGCTCAGGGTCTTGGCTGGCTGCATCGCTTGGTCGCCGATGCCCACACGCCGCAACGCCGCGGCGGCGCGCTCATGCTCGATCGCCGGGAACCAGCCCGGAAGCGTGCGCCACAGCGGCAGGCGACCCAATGCGCCCAGCAGCACGTTCGTCAGTACCGGCAGGCGGGCGACCAGGTTGAACTGTTGGAACACGACGCCGATCCCGGCCCGAACCCGCCGCACGCCCGGCGCCAGACGCCCATTCCGCTGCACCAGCGCGCCGTGCACGGCGATCGTGCCGGAACCGCGGTCGCCCACGGTCAGTCCGGCGATATGGCGCAGCAGCGTGCTCTTGCCCGATCCCGACGACCCGATCAGCGCGACCATCTCGCCGGGCGAAACGGCGAGCGCCGGGATGTCGAGCACCCGACGGCCGCGAAACGTCTTGCTCAGTCGTTCGATCTCGACGGCTTCCGGCACCGGCCCACCTTGCACTGTCGCGCGGTGTATCGACTGGCAACCCGACCAGCCGAATGACAAGACGGCGTCAGTTCCATGACAGATTCCGGGCCGACCGAAGGCGAGGGCCGGGCAAGCGGACGCCCACAACCTTCCATTAACCTTACTGCCCTATTCTCGCCGGACCAGAACTCGGGAAAGGCGGCCCATGTCCATCGACCGTTCGATCAACGTCCTGATCGTGGACGACTACAAGACGATGCTCCGGATCATCCGCAACCTGCTCAAGCAGATCAACTTCAACAATGTCGAGGAAGCGTCGGACGGGTCGGAGGCGCTGCAGAAGCTGCGCTCGGGCCAGTTCGGCCTCGTGATCAGCGACTGGAACATGGAGCCGATGACGGGCCTGCAGCTCCTGCAGGAGGTGCGGTCCGACGCGCGGTTGAAGCCGACCCCTTTCATCATGGTGACGGCCGAGAGCAAGGCCGAGAACATCGTGGCGGCCAAGGAGGCGGGCGTATCGAACTACATCGTCAAGCCGTTCAACGCGGAAACACTGCAGAGCAAGATCGAGAAGGTGCTCGGCCATGCATGACACCCCGATCGAGCTGGTCGCCCGGCTCAAGACGAAGGTGTTCGATTCGGAGCTGCTGTCCGAGGTCGAAGACCTGGCCCGCACCATTGCCAACACCCGGACCGAGTTGCAGCGGCTCGATGCCGGGCCGTTCATCGCCGGCCACATCCCCGCCGCGACGGACGAGTTGGACGCCGTGGTGGCCCATACCGCGTCGGCGACGGACGTCATCCTGGAAGCCTGCGAGCGGCTGGAGGAGGCGTCCGCCTCGGGCGAGCCGGTCAATGCCGACGTGGTCAGCCGCGCGACGACCAGCATCTACGAGGCTTGCAGCTTCCAAGACATCACCGGCCAGCGGATCAGCAAGGTCGTCACGACGCTGAAGGCGATCGAGAAGAAGGTCGGCGAGATCCTCAAGGTGTTCGGCCAGGGGCAGGAAATCCAGGCGACCCCGGAACCGTCCGGCTCGCTGACCAACGGCCCACAGCTTCCCGGAAAGGCGATGGCGCAATCCGACATCGATGCCCTGCTGTCCGACTTCTGAGCGCTGATGGGAACCGGGCACGGCCATTGCATGCGGGGCCACACGGAGGAACCGCATGCAAGCCAGTCGTCGCCGCATCCTCGCCTCGGGGCTCGCCGCTCCTCTGCTCAGCCTACCGGGCATCCGGCGGGCAAGCGCGGAGCCGGCGACCGTGAAGGTCGGGTCGCTCAAGCTGATCCATTCTATAACGCCCTACTTCTATCAACGGTTCGCGCCTGCCGGGCTCACGATCGAGGTCGTTCCGTTCGAGAACCCGGCTGATTGCAAGAATGCCGTCGTGACCAAATCGGTCGACTTCGGCACGTTCGGGATCGCGGCGGGCATCTTTGGCGCGTCGGCGCACGAACCCGTGGTCGTGGTCGCCTCTGCCTGCAACCGAGGCATGGCGATCGTGGTCAAGGCGGATAGCGACGCGCAGAAGCTGGCCGATCTCAAAGGGCGTCGCGTCGCGATCTGGCCCGGCTCGACGCAGGAGGTGTTCATGCTCGAGCGCCTCCGTATGGAGGGGCTCACCATCCGCGACGTCCAACCCGTCCGGGTCAGCTTCAGCGAGATGCACGCCGCCCTCGCCCGTGGTGACGTCGAGGCCTATGTCGGCGCGGAGCCGGCGCCCGGGGTCAGCGTCTCGACCGGTGTCGGCCGCGTTCTGGAGTACCCCTACTCGACCGCGATGGGCAGTCTGAACATGATCATCGCTACCCACGCCGAAACGGTGCAGGCGAACCCGGCGCTCGTGCGCAGCATGGTCGGCCTTCAGCGCCAAGCCAGCGAGTTCGCCATGTCGCACCGCGAGGACATGGTCGCGATGACCGTCCAGAAGCTCGGCCAGAAGAAAGACGCGATCGAGCTGAGTGCTCCGAACGTCGAACTGAATTGGCGCATGACACCGGAAATGGTCGCCGAGACCAAGACGTATGCCGACCACATGCTCGCGCTGAAGCAGATCCGCCAACTTCCCGATTTTACGACCTTCCTCAACACGAGCTTCTCCGACGCTGTCGCCACCGCTTGATCGCCGACCGCTTCCGCCCTGCGCTTGCCATACTCGTCCCCGGACTGCTGCTGCTGGCGTGGTGGCTTTCGACCCGGCAGCCCGGCTACGGCCTGATCCCGTCGCCCATGGAGGTCGGCCGATCATTGGTCGACCTGGCGGTGGGTGAGGACGGGGACGCGTTTACGGGAATGCTTCTCACCCATACGCTGGCCTCGGTCGGTCGGGTGTATGGCGCATTCCTGCTCGCGGCCGCCATCGCACTGCCGCTCGGCCTGTTGATCGGACGCCTGCCGCTCGTCCGCTCGCTCCTCGACCCGACGCTCCAGGTGCTCCGCCCGGTGCCGGTCACGGCGTGGCTGCCGCTCTCGATGATCGTGTTCGGGCTCGGCCCACGGAGCGCCTTTTTTCTCGTCGCCCTCGGCGCATTCTATCCGATCCTCGTCAACACCGTCTTCGGCGTCCGCAGCGTCGACGCGCGGTTGTTCGAGGCTGCGGCCATGCTGGGCACCAGCCGCGCGATGGTGTTCCCGCGCGTCGTGCTGCCGGCGGCGTTGCCTGGAATCTTCACCGGGCTGCGGCTCGGGCTTGGGTTTGCCTGGGTCGTGATCGTGGTGGGCGAGATGACGGGGGTGTCGACCGGGCTCGGGGCGATGATCATGGACGCTCGCCAGCTCAGCCGCACGGACATCGTGATTGCCGGCATGGTCGTCATCGGCGCCCTCGGCTACCTGTCGGACCGCGCGGTCCAGGCGCTCGGACGGCGATTGCTGCGCTGGAGCCCGCTCCATGCGTGACGACGCAGGGCCGGGCCCGGCCCTGTTGCGGGTCGCCGGGGTCGGCAAGGTCTATCCTGGCGGCACCGAGGCATTACGGGGAGCAGACCTCGAGATCGGCCGCGGTGACTTCGTGTGCCTGATCGGCGCGAGCGGCTGCGGCAAGAGCACCCTGCTGCGGCTGATCGCCGGGTTTGAGACGCCGAGCAGCGGGACTCTGCACATCGAGGGCCGCCCCGTCACGGGACCCGGGCCGGACCGGGGCATGGTGTTCCAGGATTACGGACTGTTTCCGTGGCTGACGGTGCGCGGCAACGTCGGCTTCGGCCCCCGTTCGCGTGGACTGCCGGCAGGCGAGGTCGCGGCGCGGGCCAACCGCTTCGTCGCGATGGTCGGCCTGGAGCGTTTCGCGGATGCGTATCCGCACCAGCTCAGCGGCGGCATGAAGCAGCGGGTCGCGATCGCCCGGGTGCTGGCCAACGACGCCGCGCTCATCCTGATGGACGAGCCTTTCGGGGCGCTCGACGCGATGTCGCGGGAGCGGCTGCAGACCGAACTGCTCCAGCTTTGGAACGAGACCGGGCTTACGATCATCTTCGTCACCCACTCGATCGAGGAGGCGTTGGTGCTGGCCGACCGGGTGGTCCTGATGTCGACGGGGCCAGGGCGGATCGTGGGCGAGACGATTGTTGACCTGGAACGGCCCCGCGACGTGTCGGGTCCGGCGTTCAACGCGCTGCGCCGCGAGCTGACGGCCGCGCTGCACGGCAGCGGCGCCTGACGTGCGACGGAGCCGGTCGTTGGTGACCGGCATGGCGACTTGTCTCAATAAAGGTTTGGCATTGATGGCATGGGCTACGTCTCTCGACTGAGAACTCCCTTGCTCGTGATGGAAGAAACTTTATACGTTAGTAATGCATATCTTACTCGTTTCTCAAGTGTTCATTGACGGGTCACAAACGGGCATCCGGCAAGTTGGGTCTGGGCAATCGCGCCCAGGAGATCGAACATGACCAAGACCGTCGCCGCCACGCCTGCGAAGCCCGCGCCGACCCCATCGACCGCCGATACCGGCCGCGTTCGCGTGGGCAACGGCATGGTCAAGTTCTAGGCAGGCGAACCGGCCAGAGGGCCGGGCTGCGTAGGGCCGATCGAGCTGCGCAGCCCGCCCGAGCGGGGCCATCGATGGGGGTGCAATGGCAGACGGAACGATTGGCGGCGAGGCCGCGGTGATACCCGTCATCGAGTTTTACAAGCTGATCGGCCCGGGCCGGCCGCCGAAGAGGGCGGACCGGTCCGCAGCCGGCTTCCTGCCCTCGCGCGCACTCCGCTATTGCGACGCGATGACGAGCGCGGCCGGCTTCGGCTACTGGCTATTCCCGGCCACGGACCTGGAGTTGCTGTGGGACGGCGAGCGGGTCATGTGGTCGCATGGCGATGCCTCGGCATGGCTGCCCTTGTCCGACACGCCGACGGGTGCGGTGCAGTTCCCGGGGTTTGCCGCCGCGTTCGACGCGGCGGCACCCGGGAGCATGACCGGTTGCGCGATCCCGTTCCTCACCGCGGGGCTGGAGCCGGGATCGGTGCAGATGTGGACCGGCCTGCTGGCCCGCACCCGGCCGGGTTGGAGCGTGTCGCTGCGGTCCCCGGTGAACCTGCCGCCTTTGCCAGGGCTGACGTTCTGGGAAGGGATCATCGAGACCGACCAGTGGTTCGGGCCTCTGTTCACGGTGCTGAAGATCACCAAGACCGACACGCCGGTTCGGCTCAGGGCGGACGTGCCGTTCCTGCAAGCGCAGCCGGTGGCGCAGGCGGCTTACCAGGACGGGTCCGCGACGGACAGGGTCCGTTCAATGGACGACATGTCGGCGCTGGATTGGGAGGCGCTGCAGGCGGTCGTGGCCCCGGCAGGCGAGGTCAAGCAGGGCGCCTACTCGGTGCGAGTCCGGAAACGCCGAACCTGTCCGCGGCATCAGGTGCACGTCGCGCGCGCAGTCGCGCCCATCTAGCCGGCAACGCCGGCCAGGCGCAGGCCGGTCAGGTAGAAATGCCGGTCACGCGGGCGCAGCGGCGGGCGGGCGATCAGCGCGTCCACCGTGATGTCCAACCCGGCGGACCGCATTGCGGTGATGCAGCCGGCCGCGTCCGCAAGCCGGCCGAGGTGGCCGAGGGCGGCCAGGCGCACCTTCAGCGCCGTCAGATGGCGGGGCCGCCGATCGAGCGAACGCAGGGCCAGGCGCTCGGCGGCCTCGAGGTCGCCGAGGAAGAAGCGGGCCGTCATCGCGGCGTGCTCGACGGCGAACATGTGGGGGTCGGTCGGGGACAGCGCTTCGGCCTTCAACGTCTGATTGAGGGCGAGCTGGTGCTCGCCGTTGTAGATGCGAGACCAACTGGACAGCGTCCAGACGATCGGCAGGTTCGGGTTCAACGAGATCGCCCTGTCATGCAGGACCAGGGCCGCGTGGATGTCGTGCTGCAGGTAGGCCTTGACGTGCCCCGCGATGCTCAACCCCCGGGCATCGAGCGGGTCGAGGCCAACGGCGCACTCCGCGGCCACTCCGGCCCGCGCGGCCGCCTTCACGGGGTCCTCGCTCCAACCCTCGGCCATCACGCAGACATACCAGTAGGCGAGCCAGGCGTGCGGGGCCGCGTAGGCCGGATCGAGGCGGATCGCCTTCTCCAGTTCGAACCGGGCTTGCAGGAAGCGGCCCCTGTCGGCGCGGTAGATCCCCTGGATGGCCGTCAGCAGGGCTTGATGCGCCTCCGCGTTGGGGGCGTTGGCGGTCTCGCCGCGGAAGCGGTGGCGCTGCAGCAGCTCAGGATCGATCTGCGCGACGGTCTGCGAGGCGATCGTGTCTTGCAGCGTGAACACGTCATCGAGCTGGCCGTCGAACCGAGCCGCCCAGATCACCTCGAACTCCATCGAGACATCGAGCAGGTTGACTGTGACCCGGATGCGTTGGCCCGCGACCTGGATCGTGCCGCTGATGACGTAGTCGAGGTTGTAGGAGCGGCAGCGGGCCAGCGCGTCCGCGGCGGGGCCGCTTTGATCCCAGAACGAGCCTGTGGCGATCAGCCGCGGCATCCTGAACTTGGCAAGCGCGGCCGAGATTTCTTCCGCCAGGCCGAGCGAAAGACCCTCGGGCTGCGCGCCGCCCAATGTCCTGAACGGCAGAACCGCGATCCGCCAGCCCTTGTCCGGAGGCCCCGGAGAGGCGGGGGCCGGGGACGGCCCCGTGACGCCCGGCGCCGCCGGCGACCTCGACAACAGCGTGCCAGGGTCAGGAATGAGAGCGGACTGCCGGCCGCTTTCGGGGGCGAGGGGCGGTTTGGGCGGGAGAGCGGCGTACTCCATCGCGGGCGGGACGAAGGCTTTCTGGAAGACAAGGTTCTTCCATAGCTGGTCGAAGTGCCGGTCGAGCGCGGGGTCGAGACCGGCGAGGTTTTGGCAAAGCAGGAGGTGGCCGATGCCAGCTTCGTGGCCGGCGCCCCACTCGCCCGGTTGCGTGTCGTGCACATCAACCCAGACAGCGCGGGTGTCCAGCGACAACCGGCCGCCGCCGGTCACGATCACCGAGGGCGAGCCGCACGCTCCGACCGCGATCTGCAGCTCCCGCAGCGCCTGCCGCAACGAGTTGGCGGCGTACTCGCGCGGCTTGGCGCTCCAGAGCAGGCCGGCGGCATAGTCGCGGCGGATTGGCTGTGGGCTATGGGCGGCGATCAGCGCCAGAAGTGCGCGGGCCTTTTTGCTGATCGGAAGCGCCGAGTCGCCCGTGCCGAAGCTGGCATCGAAGTCGCCGACGAGCCGCAGCCACAGGCGCACACCGCGGTCGAGCTGGCTTACCGTCCCGTCCACATCGACACCACGATTAACTCCGCTACGATCTTTACTGACACTTCTTTAATATCGTAACACGGTCGTGAGCAAGTGCCTTTTACGAGCATGTGACAATGAACGGGAGCGGTTTACAATTCAATACACCCTAACGCGGCACCCAAGATGAGTTCGCCCAAAGCACCGGCGCAACGATGCACGGGCCAAATGGGCACACGCCGAGATTAGTGCGCATCGAGCGACACCGTTCCATAATCTCCATTTCGTCGCAGGTCGTTAAGACTATCTCGCTTTTTGCCCGGCTTCGACCCGTTTCAAGCGCGTCGGGTGGACAGTGCGACGCCTTGGCAGATTTGTTTATTCGTCGTACTCACGCTGCCGGCCCGTGTCACACCACACACGATCATGTCATCATACCACACGTTGTGCGACGTGCGGCAACGCTCAAGGCGTGGGTCGCGGAGCGTTCGCCGCGGTGTTACGGTCGCGGTCCCAGCCCCAATGAGGTCACATGACCCTTGCCGCCACCACGCCCGTTCCGCTCGACCTCGAGGGTTTGCGGGTTGCGATCACCGCCGGCGCGGGGGGCATCGGGCGGGTGATGGCCGACAGCTTCGCCGCGTGCGGCGCACAGCCGTTCGTGAGTGACGTGGACGAGGCTGCGCTGGCGGAGTGCGGCCACCCCGGGATCCGCGCCGATGCAGGACGGGTCGCCGACCTGGAGCGGTTCATGGACGCGGCGGTGGCGCGGCTGGGCGGGCTGGATGTGCTGGTCAACAATGCGGGTATCGCCGGGCCGACCAAGCCGGTCGAGCAGGTGACGCCCGAAGAGCTCGAGGCGGTGCTGCAGATCGATCTGGCGAGCCTGTTCCACTGCGCGCGCCGGGCCGTGCCGCTGCTGCGGGCGGCCGGGGGTGGCAGCATCGTCAATCTCAGCTCGGCGGCGGGGAAGTTCGGGTTCCCGCTGCGCAGCCCTTACAGCGCGGCCAAGTGGGGGATCATCGGCTTCACCCGAACGCTGGCGATCGAGTTGGGGCCGGACCGGATCAACGTCAACGCCATCCTGCCCGGCCTCGTCGACGGGCCGCGGATTCGCAGCGTGCTGCGTAACAAGGCACTCGCGAAGGGGACCAGCGACAACCAAGAGACGGAGGACGCGCTGAGCCGCGTCAGCTTGCGCACGTTCGTCAGTCAGCAGGACATCGCCAACATGGCGCTATACCTGAGCAGCCCGTTCGGGCGGACGATCAGCGGGCAGGCGATCAGCGTCGACGGCGGCATGGAGGCGGCGTTCTAGACGCCTGGTCGAGAACGATCCTCCGCCGTTTCGGACAGGCTCAAGCGCCCGCTCACACCGGGTCCCAGCTGAAGACGTCGGGGCTGCGGTCGAGGGGGAGGAGGGCGGCGCGGAGGGCGGGCATCGCGTGGTCGGCGACGGTGGCCGGGGTCCAGCCTTCGCTGCGGTGGACGGAGCGGAGCGGGCGGCTTTGGGACATGAGGACGATCTCGTTGTGCCGGGCGGCGAAGACCTGGCCGGTGACGTCCTTGGCGGCGTCGCTGGCGAGGAACACGGCCAGCGGCGCGTTCTTGTCGGGCGTCATCTGTTCCAGTTTGGCGACGCGGGCCTTCTGTTCGGGCGTCTCGGCCGGGATCGAGCTGGTCATGCGGCTCCAGGCGAAAGGGGCGATGCAGTTGCTGCGCACGCCGAAGCGCTGCATGTCGAGTGCGATCGATTTCGAGAGCGCGGCTAGGCCGAGCTTGGCGGCCGAGTAGTTGGCCTGACCGTAATTGCCGATCAAGCCGGACGTGCTGGTCATGTGGACGAACGCGCCGGAGCCCTGGGCGCGGAACGGCTCGGCGGCGGCGCGGCTGACGTAGAAGCCGCCGTTCAGGTGGACGTCGATGACGGCGCGCCAGTCCTCGGGCGTCATCTTGTGGAAGATCGCATCGCGCAGGATGCCGGCGTTGTTCACGACCGCGTCGAGACGGCCGAACTGGTCGAGCGCGCATTGGACGATGCGCCGGGCGCTGTCCCATTCGGCGACGCTGTCGGTGTTGGCCACGGCGCGCCCGCCGCGCTGCTCGATGATCTGCACCGTCTGGTGGCCCGGCGTAGCGGACACACCCTGCCCGCCCAGGCTGGCGCCAATATCGTTGACGACGATTTGCGCGCCTTCGAGCGCCATGGCGAGCGCGATCTCGCGGCCGATGCCGCCGCCGGCACCGGTGACGATCACGACTTTTCCGTCCATCAGCATGTCGGCCCCTCCTCGAAGCAGCGCGTGTCGCCATCGTGACCCGTAGCGGGACGGGCGGTGCTTTCCTACGCCGACCGGCTGCGGACCGGAAGGCCGTGCTCGTCTTGGACGCTGACCTGGCGGGGGTCGGGGTGATCGACCGTCGCTTGTGGGGCTACCCCATCCCCGGTCCTTCCGTTTCAGGGCCTCTCCCAGAGACGGAACAGAGTTGCCCTGGACGGTTCAGCTGGGCCGAGCCAGTCTGGCTGGATGGAGCAAGAGGACTGGGGGGCGGTCGGGGCGTATCTGGCGCGGCACGGGCTGGTGCTGCTGGCCAAGACGCCGACCCGGTTTCCAGGGGGCCTCGCAAACCGGAACTACCTGGTTCACCTGGGGTCGGGGCCGGCGGTGTTGCGGCGTCCGCCGCCGGGGCCGTTGCCTGCGGGGGCGCACGACATGGCGCGGGAGCATCGGATCCTGTCGCGGCTGGTGGATGCGTTGCCGGTCGCGCCGCGCAGCCTGCATCTGTGCACCGACACGGCGGTGATGGGGGCGCCGTTCCAGATCCTCGAGTATCGGCCGGGGCGGACGGTCCGGGCGACCTTGCCCGAAGACCTTGCCGGGCATGGTGCTGCGCTGTCGGAGACGCTCATTCGCACGCTGGCTGCCGTCCATGCAGTGGATCCGGCGGCGGTGGGCCTGGACGACCTGGGGCGTCCGGCCGGGTTCCTGGGGCGGGCAGTCAGCGGCTGGCAGCGTCGCGGGCTGGCGGTCGCGGACCCGTCCACGGCGACGCTGCTGGCGGAGCTGGGCACCTGGTTGGAGGCGCACCCGGTCGGGGATGCGCCGGATGCCACGTTGCTGCATGGGGACTTCAAGCTCGATAACCTGATCCTGGAGCCGGGCACACTGCGGCCTGTTGCGCTCGTGGATTGGGACCAGGGCACGCGCGGCGACCCGCTATTCGATCTGGCGACATTGCTGAGCTACTGGACCGAGGCCGGCGACCCGCCGGCGATGCAGGACCTGCAGCAGATGCCCAGCGCCGCACCGGGCTTTCTCACGCGTGAGCAGGCGGCGCTCCGGTACGCGGCGCTGACGGGGCGAAGCCTGGACGCGTTCCAAACCTACCGGGTACTGGGCGTGCTGAAGCTCGGGGTCATCTTCCTGCAGCTCCATGCGCTGTCCCGGACCGGGGCGACGACGGATCCGCGGTACGAGGGGTTCGGGCGCGTGGGGACGGGCGTGCTGGAGTTCGCGCGGGAGATCGCGGCGGGCCAAGTGTTTTAGGGGGTGGGTCGTGCGCTTAGCGCGAGGAGGCGTTTGATGGCTATGCCCGCTAGTAGAAGTCGCCGGTGGGTGGGCAGCGGGGGCCCCAGCCGGCGTGGCGGGGGTGGTTGGCGGCGTCTTGCCATGGTTCGCTGCAGACCTGGGCTGAAGCCGCGAGGGCGCGGAGGATGCGGAGGTCGCGTGGCAGGCGGCGGGATGGGGTCACGAGGGTGAACGTGACCTCAGTGAGGGAGTCGGCGACGTAGAGGGCGCGCAGGCTGCGGACGGCGAGGACGCCGTCGGTGGAGGGACAGAGCGGGCGGCGGCGGCCCAGCAGGTAGACGGCACCACGGGCGTGGCAAGGTCGGGCGGCGTGCTCGGTGCGGCCGTAGTAGAGTTCGATACGCGGCGTGGCGCCGGGTTCGAAGCCGCGGCTGCTGGAGGGATAGCCGACCCCCTCGCAGGAGCGCGGCGGGATCAGGAACAGGATGGTGCCGTGGTCGGACCCGGTCCAGTCCTCGGGTATGCGGCAATATGTCAGACCTGGCCGTTTCGCGCGGAGGCGGAAGGCGTAAACATGGCTGACGAAGACGCCGTGGGCCGGTTGCGGCGGTTCGGCGCGGGCGGCCAGCGGGACCGCGAGCAGGAGCGTGCAGAGCCAGGTCCGGATCACGAAAGCAGTCCCGCCTCGCGGAAGCTCAGGGTGCGGCCGTTGCCGACGATGACGTGGTCCCGCACCGCGATGCCGAGCGCGGCGGCCGCGCGGGTGATCTCCGCTGTCATGGTAAGGTCCTCGGGCGAGGGGGTCGGGTCGCCGCTCGGGTGATTATGCACCAGGACGACGGCGGCGGCGCCCAATTCAAGCGCCCTGCGGATGACTTCGCGCGGGTAGACCGGCGTGTGGTTCACGGTGCCGGTCGCCTGGACCTCGTCGGCGCGGAGCATGCCGGACGCGTCGAGGAAAAGGATGCGGAACTGCTCGACGCTGGCGCGGGCGAGGGCGGCGAGCAGGTAATCGGAGAGGCGGGCCGGATCGTCGAGCACGGGCTGCCCGGTTACGCCGGCGCGGGCGAGGCGGATGGCGGCCTCGTGCACGAGCTTGATGGCGGCCACGCTGTGGGGGCCGAGGCCGGGCACTTGGCGCAGCTCGCGGTCCGTGGCGGCGAGGGTGGCGGCGTAGCTGCCGAAGCGGCGGAGCGCGGCGGCCGCGGTGGCGTGCTCGGCTTCGGGCAGAACGAAGGAGAGCAAGCGGGCGAGCATCGCGGCGTCGCCCGGGTCGGGCTGTGGTGCCGGTCGTGACGCGGGGGAGCGGACGGATTGGGCGAGGGCGGCCAGTTCGGCCAGAGGATCGAAGGGTTGCAGCGCTTCGGCGAAGGCGCCGGATGCGGGCTGCGGCAGAGGGATCGGGCCGCGGCGGGCGACGTGCGGGGGTTCGATCGCCTGCAGCGCGGCCTGGGCGGTGGCGGCGACGGTCGCCTGCAGGGCCGACCAGCGCTCGCCGGTGCGTTGCTCGGCGCGTCCGGGTGGAAACAGGCGTACCGCGATAACGTCAGGCCCGTCGCCGAGCCGGACGCGGACCATCGTGGCGCCCGGGATGGCGCGGATGGCGTGCGTCGCGGCGGCCATCGCGGGCCCGGCCGGCAGGGCGCCGATGGCGGCAGGGGCGAGGTCGACCACGGCGTCGAATGCCAAGGCGGCGGATGCAGGCGGGCCAGGTGCCGGGCCGCGGCGCCAGGGCCACATCAGTCGTGGCGCCCGACGCCGATCCAGTCGTCCTGCCCGATCACCACCATGTCGTGCACGAGGACGGAGAGCGCCGCCGCGGCGCCGCGCGCATGGGCGAGCAGCATCTGGTCCGCCCGGGTGAGGGCGGGGGTGGCGGCCGGGGCGTTGCGGAGCAGAAAGGCGGCGGTCGCGTGCCGTTCGAGCGCCTGGCGCAGGAGCGCGCGGGTGGCGTCCGCCGGACCGTCGTCCGGAAGCGGGCACTCGGCGATAAGCTGGTTGCGGTTGTTGAGCAACAGGGCGGAGAGGCCGGCGGGGCGGCGCGACCGAGCGGTGAGGAACCGATCGAGCGCTTCCCAGTCGCCCAGCGCGATGCGCTCGTGCTGTTCGGCGCGGGCGAGGACGGTGGCGGAGCCGACGACGAGGGCGAACACTTCGGCGATGCGGGGCGGCATCGCAGCTCCGGCCAGGGCGCCGGGCGGGGCGGTGAGGGTGGCCGCGAGGCTGCCGAAGCGGTTGATGAGGCCCTTGGCTGCGGGCTTGGTATCGCGCCGGGGGATGCCGAGGAAGAGCAGCATTTCGATGATCTCGTAATCCGCGAGAGCGGCGGGTGCGGCGGCGAGGCGGGTGCGCATGCGGGCGCGGTGGCCGTGCGGACCGGTGCTGTGGAAGGCGGGGCCGGGTTTCGTGTCGGGGCTGGGCATGAGCCAGGAAACGGTAAGGAGCGGGTGTGGGGCGGATCAAGCCGGGCGTGGGGTGGCGTAGAATTTGGGTGGTGTTTGCATTTACTAGACCAGGATCGTGCGCTGGATTGTCTTGAAATTGGGCGCCGTCTCAGTTGTAGCTGATGGGCTAGTCTTTGTAGGCCGGGGCGGTGTTTGGCCGGCTTCTTGGCTTGCCGCGGCGCGGCGCGCCGTTATCGTCCGACGATGCTCGCCCGGATCAGCAGCTTCGCCTTCAACGGTATCGATGCCGTCCCGGTGGAGGTGCAGGTGCAGATCGCCTCGGGCCTGCCGACGTTGCCGCTGGCGTTGCTGATCGAGAAATTTGGGGGAGATCACCCGGCAGACTTGGCCATGATGCGGCTTCGGTGTGTCGGGTGCGGAGACGTTGGCAGGGTAGAACACAAGCTGATGCGGCTATGTGATCCGGGGTGCCCGAAGCAAATCCGCTGATCAGGGCTTTGCAGACACCGCCAAAATAGCTCAGACTGTCGGCACCCGAGTCGCGTCTTGCGTTCGGGTGGTGGCATGCGAGCCGCCGAAACTGCGGAGCTATGCCCGCAGAGTTGTGTTTCGTATCAAGTTGGAAATGATATCGGGACGCCCCGCCACTAATCAGGCGGGGCCTTTTTTGTGCCTAAAATCCTGACCTGAAAAGGGTTTGTGATGCCCCAATCCGTTGGTTGGGCGCTTCTCGTTGTAGTGCTGACTGGTATCCTGCCTCCCATCACCACCGCCGTCCTTCAACACGTGTGGCCATCACCGATGCCGCTTGCGTCAGTGACACCACCGGGGATCGAGCACGGCAAGCCGGGGCAGCATCAGCACCACAAGCCAGCGCACCACCCCATCTCCCCACGTCATTAAAAACTGATTTTGTAGGTGCGCAGGGTGGCTGCTCTATATTGTTCCGATGTCGCAATGGAGCACCGCAATGCATTCGGGGCCATCCCTTGCGAGACAGCCCCGATGGATCGAGCTTAGGATCAGGCGTGGTTAGATCAGGCGAGACAAATCCCGAAGGTGCTTCGCTTCGAATTCTTTGTATTGCGCTTTCACCGCCTCGATCTCGGATGACTCGGCAGGCTTGCCCATCACAAGCGAGAGACCAAGATCGAATATGCTCCAGTGAAGCGGGCTTTGACCCTGATCATTGGCTTGCTTCGGTATGGGCAACGCGTCCGGGTGCTGCTTTACGTTGTTTTTGATAGCGATGATCGGCCCCAGTGACGTGCCGAAGTGTTCGGCAATCGTTTTGGTCGGCTGGCCAGCCGACAGCATGGCCAAGACCTCTTGCTTCTGAGAGTCGGTCAACCGCACTTGCGGCTTCCGGCCATTCGCCTTGGGTTCCTCGATCACCGCAACCTCTTGGTTAGACTCTGCATTCGATGCAGTTGTACGCTTAGCCATAATCGATCTCCTCTAATGCCAAATTCGGCACACAAACCATGGTCTCGAACTTTGCGATGATCAATCCTGAACTCGCGAAAATCTATGTTAGTAATTTACGATCACCAAACCTGATGCCCCGTTGCCGCCGCTCCCGGTTTGCAGATAGCAACCGCCGCCACCTGATCCGGGTGACTTGCCATACAAACCAGCCCCGGCCCCTCCACGGCCACCACCACCAAAAAAGCTCGCACCGCCATCGCCTGCAAAGAGCACCTGTCCACTCAGTGCAGTGGTTGCTTGGGTGCCTTGCCCATCGCTGCCATCGCCACCTTGCATCGTATAACCCAAGATCGAGCTATCGACCGTGGCAAGACCACCAATGCCACCCTGCACATCGGGCGCATTGGCTCCACCACCGTTTCCACCGAAGGCAGACACCCCGTTGAACGTGACGCCGCCGCCGGTCCCGCCAGTCACCCCGCCAGCTTGCTTGAATCCGGGCGCTCCAATGGTGAAAGGAATTTGTTGGCCCGGTGTCACTGGAAAGGAACCAACCGCGTAGCCCCCTGCCCCGCCACCGCCGCCAGAGTATTGCTGATTGACGCCTGATCCCCCGGCACCACCACAACCGACTACTTGTACGGTAATTCGATTGATATGGTTGGGTACCGTGAAGGCGTTGCTGACGCCAAAGATTTGGAAATTCTGAGTGGCGAATGGACGCAAGTTTAGATCGGCTATGGTCTCATATGCGGCTAACTCCGGTTCGGTGACATAATTACCGGCTGGCTGATAATTGCCACCGGGTTGCAATCCAGAATTGTGAATTAAAAACAGAATGGCTTGGAGGATTTGCGTGGTGTTCGTGCTTGGCGTTTGTTGCGTATATTCGATCAGGTAAATCAATTCCTGCTGCAACGCATTCAACCATGCCGCATCCAAAACCGTGGCTTTTTGGTTTAACACCGGATTTCCATTTGTAAACTGACCGCCTACGCTGCCATCTGAATTGATTTGAAACATGCTTTAGATATCCATAATATCGAGTTAATTTAGCTGACCGAGATGAAATCGAGTGTCGTCTGTGCGGGTGCATATCTCTGAAGCAAACACTGCACTGGATTTGTAACAGGGCCTTGCACATTCACGCGCCAATGAAATGCCCAATCTTCGCCATAGATCGGCACACCAACTCGCATGCCAGCCGTGAAAGTCTTGTATTCGGTGACACTCTCGATCACCACGCCTATCGAGGCAGCAACCGCTTTGAAATACGCAATCGATTGCCCACCTGATGAAACCAAGCGAGACACCACTTGCATTTGTCTTTCGGTGATCGAGTTTAAGGTTCCAACACACGGATCAGGAAGACCTAACGTCAATTCCCATTCGGGTAGCAACTCGACAGCGGTTGCCGGAAAGGCGTCAACCAATAAGGCATCGGCACGCGCATCAATGCGTTGCCCAGATAGGGCAAAGATATTCAACACCCGTTCCATCACCGATCCGGGGTCAATGCCCCAAATGATTCCCGTGGGCATCAGGTTTTTGATTGCCTGTAGATAATCGGCTACTGATCGAGCGATACTCACTGATAAGTCACCGTGCCCAATACCGGCAAATATCCAACCGGGGCACTGACAACCGAGCTTGGCGCAATCAAGCTAAAACTGCCCACCCCGGCCACGCCTTGAATGGCGGCATCGAATTCTGATGGAAAGATTTGGCCATTCAGAGGCGAAGAACTTGCGAGAAACATCCCCTGCAATGCCGCAGTGATTCCATCTCTTACCGTGCTCGATGCACTCGACAGACCAGACACGGTGACGTTGACCGGATACGCAATCGGACTGACCGAGTAGACCAAAGCGGTTGCCGGTCTCAGCGGGGCAATGTAGTTCGCCACTGCAAGCTGATCACCCGTTGCCGGTGCATCGCGTGTCTCTAAGGAAGACACGCCATTGGTGCCGACTGGAAAGCCACCGTTGGCGGCTTCGGCCACATCGAACATGGTGTAAATGACCACGGTTCCCGCGCCATAGCCGGTTGGGTTCACCCATACGCGGGTGACGCCTTGAACATTGCCAGCCCATGTCACATAATCGCCAAGAGCCCCGCCTTGGACGGGCGAGCTATAGGCCCGCAAGGTTCGGGTTCGAAGGCTGGCATCGGACTCGGCATCAGCCCCGCCAACCAAGGGGGTTGCCGCTGTCCCGTTGGGAAACACCCCTGCCACTGATCCGCCAAGGCTGAAGCCGGATTGCGCGGGTGTGTTGCCACTGGCCCCAGTGGAGCTATCGAGCACTTGAACCGAGATGACACCATTGACCCCGGCATAGGCATCCGCCGTTGTCAGAAACGCATGCTGATCGGTCACACGTCGCACGGTTGTTCCCGAAGGCAGCAAGGCCCCGGCTTGGCCATTGAAGATGATTGTTCCGGATGCCGAGCTTGCGGGTTCCCGTGTGACACCACGCAATGCGCCCCATGCCTCTAAGTATTCATCGGTCGATGTCGTGGGGATGGATTGCTTCGAAATCCAATCTAGGAAACCGTAAAGCGAATGTTCCAACTTGGCGATGATCTTGCCGAGAATACCGAGCACGGAATACCGCAGCAAACCCGCCGAACTCGGATTGGCGTTAAGGATATCTTGCGTGACTTGCGAGTCGAGTTGGGCATATGTTGGGCGTGAAAAGGGCATGAAGGAATTACGATCAAAACTTGTAAGTCTATTTATCGGCTATGATGAATTTATGGGTTGGACCACGCCCAATCGAATTTCATGTTCACATCAGCCGCCGATGGGCGATGAATATCGATTGTGATTTTCACATTGCCTGAATTTTGAATGAAGAGGGCATCGATGTCGATTGAACTGGCAATGCCATCGCTGATCAGCCAATCGAGGCATTCTCTGACTGCATCGATGATGTTGACCCGTGTCTCACTTGTTTTCGTTGACCGGTAGAATTGCCACAAGCGAGACCCGATTGGTCCGGCCCACCACCCATGCGGATTACCGTCTTGCAAGACATAATCATCGGATGCCACGGCATCAGAAAACAACGAGATCGAGACTGCGGTTTCGAGATCATGCCCGGTAGCGAGATCATCCCCAATGAATTGGAAATCCGCACTAACCGCGCCTTGATATGAATCGAGAAATAATGTGATGTCTGCCATGAATTATGATCCCGGAACCGGCATGCCAGTATCGGCAGGACCACGTTGAACTTCAGAATGCAAATGCGTCGAAAGATGAATTGCAGCGCCATCACACATCGCGACAACCTCGCCAGTGCATTCTAATACCGGTGCTTCTACTCTTACTTTTGCAGCCGCTTGCAGAATAATGGTTCCGTTGCCATGCACGGTCAAAGTTTGGCCAGCTAAGACGATATATTGGCCAGCCGCGTCATGCACCACGGTTGTTCCAATTCCTAAGTTTCGAGGGCGGTAATCCTGATGACCGGTTGCAGTTACCAACGCCTTTGATCGGTTGCCCTCTAAGAAGGTGATACTGACATCGCCTTTTGGCGGCATGTTGCTCGCAAATCCGAATTGTTGGGTGTTCGGGACCGCATCAATCAATTCACCCATCGGCATGCGGACTTGCATCTTTTGGGCTGATCCCGAGTCATCAACCAAGACGAGCTTGGCCACGCCTTCGCCATTGATGTGCCGAAGATATTGCCGGTGTGATTGCTGCTGTAATGCGGCAACTTGCTTCGATAACTGCGCAACCATCATTTCGAGATAAGCGACATTGCTCATTAGATATTACCCAACCCGGGAATATAAACACGGGTTCCGCCCGTCGATTGACCCGACGTGTCGCCACCTGACAGAGATGGTTGACCACCTAACCCCACGCGGTTGGTTGGCCCCGTGCTCGATGACTGATCCGTTGATTGCGTTGGCTGACCTTGGCCAGCCTGCCCCGGTGACCCGCCCGATTGGCCAGACTGATTGCCGCCTTGGATGGCATGCGCGAAATCTTTGTCGATAGCTCCCAAGGTGGAAGGTGCCACGGTGAAGGCCGAAGGCGGCATCAAAACCAAAGCCGCATGCTGACCGCGCAAATCACGAATGAAAGTGACTTCGGAAATCAGCCATTGCTGCAACACCACGTTGATAGCAGGCAACGTCATCACGACCTTGTTATTGATTTCCCATAGCTTGCCGTCTTTATCGCGCCATTCTTGCACCACAACTCGCACTGCCTGACTTCGGCCAATTCGACGGGCTTGTTCGTACTTGGCCATTTGTATGGCCAAGTCCCCATTCTGATTGGATTGCGGAGAGATCGAGACAAACGGGCGAAACCGACTGACAGCATCATCTTTGAATGAGTCGAGCAACGTGCCACCTGCCGCCCCGGCTTCGGATAGGACATCGGTGCTCATAGATGCCGCGATATAATTTGAGTATCTGATCGAGGAATCGACTTGCGAGCTTGCCTCTAAGACGTTGCCGCCTTGGACGAACCCGCTTCCCATATGATCACTGCCGATATCTGAAATCACAAGATTGCCGTCTTCGTCTTCGTAAATCAGTTTAGCGGAATAGCGTGCGATCTCGTCAAAGACATCCCAAGGGCGCATGCCTAATCCGATGGGGTATACCGGTATAACCGGCCCATCAGCCCCGATCAATCTTACGGAGATGCCGAGCACCTTGCAGAGTGCTTCGGCAATCGATTTGATTGTTGCGTTGAAGAAGATTTGCTTTCCATCAGCCGTGATCGCACTGCATTCCGTCAGGTCTTGCGATTTGCCGCCGATGCTCAAATGGACCTGATGCGTTGATTTGCTGATGTTGAAGGTTGTGCGTCTTACATATCCGGTCAGTATCTTGTTCTGACCAACAAACACCTGACAGGCTGCAAAAGGCGGAACGGAGATCGAGGGCTTCGTATCCGTGAATGACAACACCAATTCGCACACGGGCGGAATTGCCTCGATGCCGCGCGTGATCGAGACGGATTGCCAGTTTTGAATATGCTGATTATCGATGATCAATGTGAGAGAATCATCTTTGGGCAAGTCAGTATGCGCGGCAGGTGGTTGGGCTGCTGATAGCTGGCTTGCATCGCCTTGGATTTTGGTCAATGTGCCTGACATCTTATCGAGCCAATACGGTCATTGATTGTGGCATGAATAGCGGGTTGGGCGGATCAACACGGGTGATGATCTCGTCTTCTCTTGATCCATCTCGATAAAGGCGTTGGGCGATTACTGCGGCAGGCAGGTTGCTCTTGAATGATACGGATTTCAGCGGGGCCAAGCTCGCACCGCGCGCCAAGATATCCGTGGTGACTGCGGAGCGTAACCGATTGAGTGCCGTGAATGTCTGATCGAGGAAGTTGTTCCCGCAATAGAGGATTTCCGCGTCGATAAGATCGGTGATCAGATAGAGAAGCGTCAACGCATCAGTGCTACTCGTCAGATAGTAGCTTTCTGACGCCAGAGATAAGCTCGATATGGAACACTGACGGCATCTCGCACCAACTCTTGCGCCAACTGCGCCGGATGAATCGGGCGGCATGTAGCTGGCCAGTATGGACAAGAGCCGCACGGCATCGCTTGGATTAGCTGCCGCAGAGACAACGCTGTCGGTCAGGATACCGATTGCAGTAGACAAATTCATTGTATCCGAGTTATCCGCCAACGTCTGCACACCTGATGCAATTCGGTTGACGAGATCAATTCGAGCGGTTGCCGCCAAGAGCGCATCATGCGCAGTGACAATGCCATCTTGCACGCCAAAGCGGCTGCCGAAGCCATATCGACCGTAGTTGCCTGACAGGCCGGTGACTGACCCCGCGATCAAGCTCGCATCTCCCATGCCTGATCGAACAAGGGTGACGAATGGAGCAACGGCCAAAGAATATGAATTCACGAAATCACCGGCAATTCATCAGAAATCGAAATCCATGTCGGGGCATTGTTCGCGATGCTGGCTGAATCGGGATAGCCATAAAAGACCGGCACACCTGATCCAAGAGTCGTTGATAGGGCTTGTCTGCCGGTAAATGTCAGGTTGTATTCGCTCGATTTTCGGCCATTGACCGCATAAGCGAAACTGCCCACGGGAAGGCCGGTGTTGATATTGAGTGTGGCTACGTTGGCCCACATCGGGGCCATCGAGGCCGTTGGCATTGTTATGGTGGTCGAGTTGCTTGTCGTATTGGTCCCGTTCGAAGTGCTATTAGCACCCGTGTTGCCTCCACCTGAATTGCCACCCGAGCTACCACCCGAAGCACCACCAAGAGCACCGGCAAGACCGATGCCAGCAAGGGCAAGACCCGGAAGAGCCGCCAGCCCTGCCGAGAAATCAGACGAGCTTGCAGTATCGAGGTTGTCTCGCGAGGCTTGACCATCGGACGTTGTGTTCTTGACCGGCGCATTAGCAGGCATCGGCACTTCAATGAATGTGGCGCGGAATTCAACCACGCGGTTGGCTTCGGCTATCTCCCTTGCAGAATACTCGATGCATGAAACATTCATGCTGCCCAATGACGGATGAACTAAAGTGCCTGATCCCGCTTTCTCGAATGCAGCCAACATGGCTCGCCATTTCAAAGTTACGAAATCACCAACAATGAAGCCCTGCATCGAAACAACGCGAGTTCCTAATCCTAAATCCTCTACGAATGTGGCATTACCTGTGGCGTAGGGGTACTCGTGAATCGCCGTTCTACGGCCACGTTTAATCTTACTGGCTTGCACTGAGAAAGAGATTCCGCGCCATGAAGCGCCTTGCAAGAGCAATCGCCAGACATACGGAATGCCGGGTGTTGTGATGAATGAACTGAGA
Organism: Acetobacteraceae bacterium; assembly: GCA_965213855.1. Taxonomy (GTDB): domain Bacteria; phylum Pseudomonadota; class Alphaproteobacteria; order Acetobacterales; family Acetobacteraceae; genus JBBROS01. The sequence goes on from CBDCAA010000008.1 coordinate 1,427,883, forward strand.
TCGGGCATCTATTATTTACTTTAGAAGCCGCCAAACGGGAAGGCAGGGCTTACACCAAGCGAGTTATTCAAGATGATGCCTGATCCCGTGCTCGTCACAGACGGAGTTATTCCAACCGGCAGGTTGCCTTGCAGGTTGATCGAGACACTACCGTTAGAAACTTGCGCGGCAGGTGCCAAAGTGCCTCGATTTGCCGGGTTCATATCGAGTGCGGGGCCTGATGGCTGTATGCCGCCTTGCCGTTCCTGCCGATTGATTGCCGCTTCTAATCTGCCTGCAAACCTCGATCCGCTTACGGTGGACTCGATGCCGCCGTTTAGGGATGTCCAAGTGCCTGCCAAATTCCTGCCGATGGATTCCCGCATGGCCGGGTCATTGCTCTTGAGATCGATGCCAAGGTCTCTGCCCGTTCTCTTGGTGTAATCGCGTTGCGCCAGCCACCATGCCGCCGCGTCCTGAGATGCAGGTGTCTTGTCATGAAGCCCTAACGCCGATGCGGCTTCATCCCAAGTGGAATTGAGAAACTGATATCGGCCATGGGCACTACTTGTTAGACCGGCATTCGGACCGCTTAGGATCGGATGGCTTGGCGCGGGTGTGTTGCTGAAATCAGCAAGGTGGCCACCACCATATGTCTTCGTATAGTCCCCGCCTGACTCCCCGATGGCGATGGCATCGAGCAAGCCACGGGCACGGGCATCGAGGGGTGAGCTACTGCTGATCGGCTGGCCATCGGGACCGAAGCCATCTTGCGTTTGGAGGTTCGCACCCCGGCGTTGATCCTGATGCAGTCTCTCGCGAGACCCTTCCGCCGCCATGGTGCCTTCCGGCCCCATGGTTGCCCCTCGATAGACGCCATAGGCCAGAGCCCCGCCAAGTGCCCCGCCAACGCCTAAACCGCCCATGATGCTGCCGAGCACCCGAGCACCTACGCCACCTGCCCCAGTGGCCGCCCCAACCGCCGCACTGCCACCCAACCCGAGCAAGGCACTGATGCCCGATAGACCAGTCACCCCACGGATTGCCGCCCCGATCAGGCCGATATTACCCACGATCACCGCCACCTTGGACAAGGCCCAAAGCCCTAAGAATTCCTCGGCAATCGTCTTTGCGCCACCCATGGCATCAACGAACGATTTGATCTCGGTTGCGATGTGCTTGATATTCTCCCAAGTCGATTGCCATCCCCCGTCATGCAACCAAGCGATAAACTCGGTTGCATATTCTCCCATCTTCAATCCAACCCATTCGCGGTTGGCATCGAGGAATTTAGAGAACGCTTGAAAGCCTTCTACCAAAGCCGGGGACATCTTTTCAGCTATCGCATTGCCAAAGCCTTCAACCGATTGCGTCAGATCGGCATAAGCCGTTTGCAATTTCTTGGCGGCTTCCACTTGTGTCAGCGTTGTTACGCCATGCTCGCGAGATGCATCCGCACTGGCATTCATCGCGTCTTTGCCCTTGGACAAATAAGCCAAAAGACTTGCGTCAGTGGAACCGAGAAACATGCCTTGGAATTTGGAGGCAAGAGCCGGGTTGTTAAACTTCTTCATGGTGTTCGCGAGATCACCATAAATGTCTATCGTGCTTCGGGCTGATCCATCGGCGTTGTTTAATGCAATGCCGAACTTTTGGAACATCGCCACGCCTTCGGCATCTCTGCCTCCACGCATCTCTTGGAGTTTCGTTGACAGGGATTCTATCGAGCCGGTCATTACCCCGGCTTCTACGCCTGCCCGTCTGGCCCCATTCTCCATTGCCTGCAACTGATCAACCGGCGCACCAACCTTGCTCGATACGTTGCCGAGCTTGCTGGCAAAGTCTCCCCATGCCGTTGTCATCCGCACAACGCCTGCAATCGAGGCTGCACCCGTCAAGGCGAGCAATGGCGGGGCGATGGCAGTGATCGCACCTGCTACCTTCCCGGCTGCACTGGCTACGCTTGAAAAGCCCGATGTGATGCCTTTGAAGGCTGATCCATTCGCGATATCGGCAATCGACTCGCCAAGAGCACGAGTGCTCTTTTGCATGGCGGTCAATGATTTACCGTCAACGCCTTTGGCGGATTTGGCAAGCTGATTGGTCGAGGTATTGACGCTCTTTAGACCTGCATTAATCTTGCGTAGAACCGCAGAACTGAGATCGTCTACAGTGACCGAAATTGCTGCGGAGCCATTAGCCATCTTTATTCGCCTCGTTTGCCTTGGTCACAATCCGGTTGGCTTGCTCCACATAGAAAATGATCTCGGTGCCCGTCATTTCTTTTATGTCGGATAGAGACCAGTGATAGAAGTGTGCGAGATCAGCCGTTATTTCTCGGATGTTTCGGGGCCATCGCTTAAAAAACCGGAAAGTATGTCTCCAGCCTTTTTGAAGTCAGAGAATGCCATCTCTTTCAGGAATGCCGGATCATAGCCGGATACCTGACCGACAAGCGACATCACCACTTCATTGGGCGTTGCCTTCTTTTCTGCAATCTGCATTTGCCCATATGTTGGTTCACGCAACACAAGCTCGATGATTAGCTCATCCCCGATCTTCAATGGGTTTTTAAGTTTGAGAGTCACTTGATCAGCCATAATTAGAACTCCACCACTGAAATACCTTCGAATTTGACTTCGAATGTGCCTTCCATGGTGTTGACCTCGATGGCTTCGGTTAGCCAGAGATCGAAGCCAGTGACCGTTTTGCCGTTGGCACAATTCAAGACAATGGTTGCCGCAGTGAACAACTCAAAGAATTTGCTCGATGTCGCATTCGAGTCTCTGATTGTCATCGAGATCGAGCCCGCAACCGGCATCTCGGAATACCCCTGAACGCCAGATTGACCGACAAGGCTTTCACGCTTGACCGAAGAAAGGCTATATTTTGCATCGCCAGCCACGTCATAGATTGTGCCGTTAATAGATGCGCTGATTACGCCAGCGCGGCGATTGGTGTTATCAGCCATAATGATACTCGAAATAAGAAGGTTGAATTAGTCTTTTGAAATTGAAATCGCTTTATGAAGAAGTGAATGCGGCTACAACGCCAATCTGTTCAAGTTGGTTGGCCAAGTCGGCAGGCCACAAAATAGCGACCTTGCCCTTGCCTTGATTCTCGACAACGAGCTCTTTTGCAAAGGTATCTGCATTCTGCACTAAACCAAGTGCTTGCTGCTTGTAATACTGCGCAACCACGTGGCCCTTGATCAGAGATGCATTAACGCGATTGCTTCCCGGAGGCACGGAACCGATTGCGTCATTAACCAACACTCGACGAGCGAAGGTAATCTTTAGGTCTTCGGTCAATGCACGAACAACCGCGCTTAGCGTCGAAACCCGTTCCACATTGAGATAGGCATCAGTGGGCACATTGTTAAATGTCTGATTGGTGGTAATCGCGCGTTCAACCGAAACTGTCCCGTCTTGGGCAACCTTGAAGGTGCTCATACCGGAGAAGAGAAGGGTATCACGTTCCGCGAAATCGAAGCGGCTTTGCAGTGGTGGTGCCATGACATCGAGCACGGCTGTATTGAGTGGCAATGCAGGATCAGCCTTCATGCTTACCGCCGCAGTGGCCGTGAATGCTGCCGCCCAAAGAGCCGGATGGGTAGGCGAGTCATAGTTAGGCATGATCGAGGTATACTGATCGTTTCGAGCAAGACCGAGTGTGGTTGCCGCTGATGCGGTGCCACGGAAGGCAGAGAATGCCTGCCCGTTCAACTGGTCTCGGTTCCACGCCCAACGTGTATCGAGCACGCCTTTGACGAGATCGAGGCAGGTGGAATCGGTATAGGGAAGGGCAACGTAATCGAATGCCAGTGTGGTGCAGTTGGCCAAGGCGGATGCCAAGCCCGTTGCGGGATTGACCGTGCCACCTGCAAAGGGTGTCAGGGTGACAGTGATGCCCGTTGGGATGGACTCGCCTGCCAAGCTGCCGCCGTAGTTGATCCGGAGATCGGTATCGTTGGCCCCTGCATAGGCGTTCTTGGTGGTGACGGTGATGGTCCCGGCATTGGCGCTGTAGGTGAAGCTGGTAACAACCTGACCGAAGGCGGCAATGATCTTGGTGGCCACCACTGCTGCGCTATCGCCGACCGCGACACCAACCTGAAACTGCTGCCCGTCCACATAGACGCCAAGGGTTGCTGACCCGGTTGCCGTGCCTGCAAGGGCAATGCTGCCCACTGCCTTGGTGGCGGATACATCATCGGCCAATGGGAGAAGGTAGACCGTGGCACTGGAATCGTTGGCCAGATACTTGGCTGCCATGTTGGACAGAATCGAGCCTGCACCGGCCAAGGCTGCGGCTTGCGTGGCTGATCCGCAAAGCACTGGCACGCCAACGGGCGCGGTGCCTCCGGTGATAACTTGACCGATGATCAGCGTTGCTTGTGCTTGGTCGCCAACGGAAGTTTGCGGCGCATATTCGACAAATACGCCGGGAACCCGGTTGTTCATTGGAATGGTTTGAAATGAGATTGCCATATCTAAAAGTTATCCAAATAAAAATTAGTTAGTCGATTGAGATGCCGAATTGGCAGTCTTGATTTCAGGTTTGTTTTGAGAAGAGTCATTCATGGTGACATCGCCATCACGCAATCTGCGCAACCAATACGAGTCTAATTCGACCTCGCGACCTGATGCGGGGATGACATCTTTTGCAATCGGATCAATGACCGAATAGCCAGCTTTGGGAGTGAGTTTTGTTTTCATGTTCTTATTTAGCTGCAATCGAGTTTTAGGCAGTAATTGGCATCGCCACTTCAAGAGCGAAGTTGCTGACGGTTGGCGAATCGAATGGAATGACTACCGGAGGGATACCAAAGCCGTTGATTGTTCCGTTAACTGTAACGTTACCGTTGACAGTCAGGTCGCCATTGATCACGTTGCCGGTTGGCGGATTGCCGCTTCCTGAATTTGTCAAAGGCATGCACACTTCTAAGACGAAGTTATCCACATCAGCGTAAGAGTATGCCGGGCTGACAATGGTGATCGAGTTGGATACGCAAGACGAGTTGGCGTCATACTGATAAACAATTCTGAAATCGATTTCGTCCAAAGGCGTGCCAACCGGCTGGAAGCCTTGTTCGTCAGTGATCAGGATTGTCTGACTGAACTTAAATTCATACACCGCACGCTTCGGGTCCATACTGACAAGCTCGTCACCTTCGAATTGACATCCGTGGCTTGACGCATAGGGGTCAAGCACGAAATTTAGAAGTGCTTGCCAGAGTTGGGCGCGAACGGTGGGGTAATACGAAGCCGCCGCTTGCCCACGTCTGTCATTGCTGATCTTGGAATTGTCGAGGATCACCACAACCGCGAAGGTCTCGGTTACAAGTTGATCGAGGCCGTTGAACGATGTGTTCGGTGCGGCGGTTGATCCAAGCGGAAAGCAATAAGCCCACGGATAATCCGTTGTGGGGGACTGATTGAGGGCCATTTGCATTTCTGCCGCACCGGCCACCTTGCCTTTGAAAATCGGTGCGAATTGCTTGACCTGCTGAATGACTGAATTGATGTCCATAATCGCTCTTACTTCGTGCGCTTGTCGCGCTTGTATTTAACGCCTTGCTCTAATGCGGCGATGATCTTTGCTGAAACCGAAGACCACTTCTTATCCAAAGCCGTTTGCAGGTATGGACGTGGCGCTAATGTTCGCTTGCCGGGGCCATGCGCGCCCTTTTCGAGTGCTGCCGAATAATATGCCTTGTCCCTAACCGCAAAACCCGTGCCTTTCTTGAAGGCTCTTGCAATCAACTGATTCGAGAGAAATCCGGTTTGAGTTGCAGGTGCTTGACCCGGAGATGATGCAGTATGAGCACCCCGAAGATACGGTTTCACCTTTGCACCACCTGAATTTAGGTAGACCTTGCCCGATCCTGATCCCGATCTCAGGATCGATTTGGCTTCGGCCATTACTTCGGATGCAGCCGCCCGAAGCACTTTTTTGCGTTCTTTGAGATCAACCGCGAAGCTACCAAGCGGTCTCAGTTTCACCTTCATTTTCATTAGTGGTAATCAAACCCTTCGAGTTGGCATTCCAACTCCACGAACCTCTTTCGACCACCTAATTCCTTAATCCTCCGAATGCGAAAGATTTCCGTGCGGGTTCCACCGTCTGGCGTGTCGATGTTGCGAATGATGCAAAATGTCTGATCGAGGTATTGTTGCCAGCGAATGCGAATTCGATGACTGACATTCTCAACCTGAGTCGCACCCCAAAAGGTTGCCGCCCCGAATGGCTGGATGTCGGCGTGAATGTTGATCGGGTTTTCGAAAATGTAGCTTGTGCCTCCATCTTCGTTCGGCACCTGCACACGTTGAACCAATGTGACAAGCCAACGGAGATCAGAGATCGAGGTGTCTTCGTATGCCATGGGTGATCAGCACCCGATGCCGAAGGTGGGGTCTCTGTATCGGTCCAAAAGGGATCGAGCCGCGATGCCCAACACCGCCCCGTCCTCTTGGTCCCCACGTTGCTCATAAGCTCTTGCCGTGGTCAGCAAGATGGCTTGGATGATCGGCATGGGAATTGCTGCCGGGGTGTCCCCGAACCCGGCTGTATAGGTCACTGAGAAGCTGGAGACGGTTTGCCAATCGAGGCTGTTTTGCAGCCTTAGCCGTGCGGGGTCATCGCCGTCATCGAATTGGTAATCGGATGCGGTAAGGGTGCTGATCGAGCCATCCCAGTTGGCTTGCGTAACGCCGATGATGGCTTGGACTGGACCATACAGGATATCGATGGAGTTGCGGTTTTGGCCGATCAGATACTCATATCCGATGGGTAAAACGTAAGGCACCACGGCATACGGATATGAGCTTGCCGGGGCGGAATGTGCAAAGGTTTGGCGAATTGTTTGCGTGATCAGAGATCGATTAAGATAACCTTCGGCCATCTTGGTTGCTGTCTCGATGTAGACCGCCAAGAGCGCATCATCAGCCACGCTATCAATGCGCGTGTGCTGACGTGCCAAGGCAGGCGAAACAACGGGCACCGATGGCGGGGTAATTTGCTGGATACGAACAAGCACGGGAGAGTTATTTCTTTAGAATTTTGCTTGTGAGTGGTGCGCGTGTTTTTGCGTTCGGCACGGTTGCTGGTGCATCGAGCCTTGCGATTCCGCATGCAATCAATCGATCAGCGGAGTTGTTCGGGAAGGTTGCAACCATTCCCTTTTGATAGACGCCATGTGGTTTCAGGAAGAGGACTGTCTTATTCATCGGTGATCATCTTAAAAGAAAAGCGGACTTGGGCAGAAACCCAAGCCCGCTTTTATGTTGTGTAGTTTTCTCGATATTAGGTGGCGGATGCAGACGGTGCAGCACTTGGGCTGTTATCGGTGCCCGTCGTGTTAATGAATGCACTACCTGCCGAGTTGGCGAGATAGAAGCTAGGATGCATTCCGGCAACCGTGGCCACAGAAATGGCTTGCGTATGCTTTACGTTAGCATCTACTTCCTCCAAAACTCTGAAGGCGGTTTGATAACGCGAGAATGTCGAGGCAAGTCCATTGCCGCCATCGATGTAGCTTGCTTCGCTCGATGCATCAGCCACAAGTGAAAGTGTATCACCGATAATGAATTCTGATGGTTGCACGAAGATCATTGTGGTCGAGTTGTTGCTTCCGAGGTTGGTTGCAAGCTGAGTGCTCATTCTATATTCATAACCGAATAGCGTGCCACGATCCAACTCTTCACGGAAGAAATAGCGACCAACGCTATCAGTCAATGAGCTTAAAAATGCACGAACGGTTGGATGGAACACCCATTTTGCACCGGTTGTATCGATGTTGTTGGCCATCAGGTCGAGTTCCATTGCCGCCAAAAGATTGTTGACATCTGAAAGAGTGGCAACAGTGGTTGTGCGGTTGCTTCCTGCAAGAGTTGTCATGCCCTTTGGTGAATAGGCGGAACCGGCACCGGTAAGGAATGCCTTATCTTCTGCCAAAGCAAGCTGTTTCACCATATCTGTTCTAACAATAGATTCGACCGCTAAAGGCGAACGATTAATTAATCGTTTGAAACAGGCACAATAGCTGCAAGCTTGTGGCCAGAAAGCTGAATGTCGCCAAAGATTTCTTGACTGGCTGGAATATCCAAGTTTTCACCAACCCAATTTGCAGTTGCGCCAGCATCGATACGTGGAATGGTCAAGTTGCCGAATGGCATTGGAATGACATCAACGCCAAGACTGCGAACAACTGCTGTAGCTGTCAATAGCTCGATCAGTTCATCTCGGAAGTCTTGTGGAACCAATGCACCGCCTTGAACCTGACTGTTACTGGCAAGCGCCTTGGCAACCTCACGGTCTCCAAGCTGATCTCTGACGTAGGCTTCACCGGCTGCAAGGCCGTTCTGTTTGGCGATACCTGCCCCGATGATGAAACGGGCCATCATAGTGCCCTTAGCTTCATGCTTGCGGCTTTGGCGGATCACCGGGCCACGGGTGCCACCTGATTTGAGAACGCCACGGGGACCAGACTTACCAGCCGACATCTGGACGGCTTCTTCGTCTTCGTCATCGCCAACCGCTGATGCCTCTTCTGCATCGCGTTCATTAAGGGCTTCAAGACGCTCGATCCGCGTATCATGGGCATCTAACCGGCTGGAAAGATCGTCATAAGCTGCCTTATCGTCATCGGTCCAAGGGGTCTCGTCAGTGTCTTTGGCATTGAGGCTTTTCATTTCTGCATGAATCGCGGCCCGCTTTTTCTTTAGTTCTGCAATGGTGTTCATCTAATAATCAGCCTCAAATTAGCGAGAGAAATTCTCGCGTAGTTTCAAATCGCGCCCGCGACGTTCGCGGTTGATGTTATTTATCTTTGAATTCTTTTCTGGCTGCTTTTCAGCTAATTTGCCGTCATCGAGCACTGCAACTTGCGCTGCATCCGCCGAAATAGCGGCTTGCCTCGATTGCTCATCGATCAACGCTTCGGGGTTGTCAGGTGTGCAAACAACCGAGAATTCTAATAACTGCATCTTGTGGAAGTCTAAGCCTGCCGAGTAGGTGCCCGCGCCACGGCTTTCATCTTCGGTCTCAGTGTAATCAATCGGCAGAAAGCCCACCGATGTCGCGGATAGAAAACCGTGCTTGCACAACTGCAATATGGCTTCGGCAAACGGACCAGCTACGGGGACATCTTGTGCAATGAATTCAACCGTGGCTTTCAATGCGCCACCCTCGATCCCGATCTCGACGCATTTGCCAATCGGCAATCTGTCCGACGAGTGGTCCCATAGGACCACCGGGTTCATTTTGTAGAAGTCGAGTTGCCAGCCATTCTGATCGATCACATCGTATGATCGATCAGGCGTTGACGTGCTGATGGTGAATTTCAATGTGCGATCAGAGATCACTTCGGCTTGCGCGGCAAAGTCTTTGCGAACGCCAAGGCTTGCTTTGTGTTTTGATTTCTTGAATTCAGAGAGAGAAACATATTTCATAATAACTACTTATTCATTCGTCGCTTATGCCATCGCCAGTGTCTTGGCCGTCTGGCTTTGCAGGATCGAGCACGGCATTGCCGGTGTCTGGCTTCTTCGGGGTGCCCATTACCTGCCCTAATAGGGAGTCGCTATTGAGCGCAGCCGTGTTCAGCGGAATACGGTAATCATCCCCGCCTTCGATTGGGGTTAGACCTTCTTTAGCTCTAACTTCATTGATTGAAAGGAAACCCCAACCAAGAGCTACGGCATGCGAGTCGAAACGCTCTTTGGTGTTTGCGCGAAGCATATGGTCGAAATCAAATCGGATATTGATGTATGCCCGTTCGGCTTCGAAGAGTAGGCGTTGCTCGAATGCTTCCTCGATGCGGCGGCATAGCGGCATCAATGAATTAGAAATGTAAGATTGCTCTTGTGTCTCGTTGTTCGCCACTGATCCGGCTTGAACACCGATCTTGGACAATGGAACACGGAAAAGCCGGGCGATCTCTTCAACCGAAAACTTGCGAGACTCTAAAAGTTGTGAATCCTCGGCGGTCATGCTTAGTGGTTCGAATTTCATGCCTTCTTCAAGAACGGCTGTCTTGTGGGCATTATCGACGCCTGCATATGTCTTCTCGAATTGAGACCTTAAATTCACGATTGTTTCAGGTGATAGCTTGCCATCCGTGGTGAACACACCGCGCAACATCGTGCCTTGGCGAAACATGATGGCCGCGTGGTTTTGCGCGGCTTGTGCAAGCCCAAGGGTTTCTTGGCTGGCTTGGATTGGGGACACGCCTAACACACCGCCATCGAGGCTGATGTTCTTGACGTGGATCATGTCTTCCTGCGGAACCGACATGGTTGCCGCAGATAAGCGGGGATGGCTGATGTGGTAATAGATCATCCCATCGTTCTGATTGATCAGCGTTTGCACCCGATCAGGAATCAGGGGGATAAGCTCGATGGGTGTTCCGTCACCTGCCCGAATAATGTAGACGAAGGCGTTACCGCGAAGGGTGAGGCTTGTAATGATGTGGCTGATCATCTCGAAGGGCGTTTGGTATGCGTTCGGATGGGCCAAGAGCTTCGCGATGGGGTGGCGTGGTTGAGCGATGGCCCCGTTGTTCGGCAGTATCTTTCTGATCTTGATCGGCAGGCAGGCCACGTCTTCGGACAGGGCGCGGATGCAGGCATACGCCGCAGTGATTTGCAGGGCTGTATGGTTGGTAACTACCGTTCCGGTGTGGCTTCGATTGCCGAAAAAGCCGAACAACGACGACGCATTCGAGAAATCAACCGCTTTGGTGATTGGTGTAGGCGATGCCTTATCGACCGTGGCGACCTCGGTTGAAGGTGCCCGAAACACATCGGCTATTTTAGAAATGAAACTCATAACGCTATTTATCGAGATTGCTTTGTTTGGCGCTGATCAGCCCAAGATCAGCAATCCTCTTTCTTCATAAACTGATTTGGTGCTGACCTCTTGGCCCAGATTTCTTGCAAGGGCCATAATCAAACTGACCGGCCCGTCTATCTTAAGCTCTTTGCGTTCCTTTGTGGGCTTGTTCAAATCAAACCCGCCACGAATGACAACGTTTGACATCATCCAAGACATAGGACTCGATGGGCCATCTCGGTGAATGATCTTATTTGAGTCGATCAGCGCGGCAAGATAATGCATCGGGTGGTGCATGTCATATGCGCCTTGCCCCATTGTGATGACGTTGGCACCTTCATTCTGTAGGGTTGCCATCATTTGCGCACCTTGGAATTTATCGAACACGATCTCTCGCACATTGTATGTTTCCATCATATCGAGGATATCATCTTGAATCTTGTTTAAGTCGGTCATGTTGCCTTCAGTCTCGATGATCGAACCTGAATTCAGCCATCCCTGATAATGTTTGTTGTTCGGGTTTTGGATGATATCTTCGGGCAGGTAATACCGCCCAAACGTGACGAATTTACCGTTTGGTCTTGGGAACAAGAGTTGCACTGCGGCAATATCTTGCTCGGCTGCAAGATCGCACCCAATGACGCAAGTCTGACCTCTTAGATCATCGAGGCTGAAATCAGGATCATAACAGGCGTTCCACGATTGCATGTTGAAGAATGCCGATTTGGCATTCACCCACACATTAAGATGCTTGCACTGAAAGCGCCCTTGTTCGCGGGTGTTTCTGACTGCTGATGCTTGCTGTTCTAATAGGAATTCCTCGGAAACTGATACGCCAAAATTGGGGTTGGCTTTTCTCAGAGCTTCCGGCTTGGTCCAATCATCCCCGTCATCAATGCCCCACTCGACATAAAACCGGCGGTCATCTTTGATGGTGCCTTCAAGCACCGCCCTGCCGGTCAACACGTCGTCGAAGCACGGTCCGGCTAAATTATCTCCAGCCGTGGTGATCGTCCACAAGAGCGGTTGGGATCGAGCACCCATGCCCGTCACCATGGTATCGCGGAGATCGGGCGTATCGTGTTCGTGGAATTCATCGAGGATGGCCAGAGACGGGGATGCGCCATCACCCGGCTTACCGATCACGGGTTCGAAGCGGGAACCGTTGGCCAGTATGTTCAAGTTGCTCGCGTTGACCGCTATGCCGTAGTGCTTGCACAACGCCGGGGTGCCTTGGGCCATTAGCTTAGATGCGCGGAAGACTTCCCATGCTTGCTTTTCGGACGTGGCACCGCAAAAGACCTCTGCCGAGTGCTCGCCATCTGCCGCCAGCATGTAGAGGCCCACTGCCGATGACAGGGCTGATTTGCCGTTCTTCCGGGGTATCAGCATCATGGCGTTGCGGAAGCGTCTGAGCCCGTCTTTCTTCCTGACGGTCCCGAATACCGAGACAATCAACCACGCCTGCCATGGCTCTAATTTCAGGGTCTCTTTGCGCCCGGCCCATGCTCCGCGTGTGTGCGGAAGTAGCTTAATGAACCCGCAAACCCTCTCCGCCTTGTCGGGATCGAGCTTATAGGGGCAATCCGGCTGATCCTCTTGGTTACGATCCTGCCGGTATCGTTGGCATGCGAGGATCACCCATTTGTTGGCCGAGATCGCCCCTGCAAGCACGTCTGAGACGTATTGCTCGGCAAGAGCTACGTGGGGGTAGCTGACCGCCGTGTTTGGGGCCTTGGCGGCTTTCTGTGGTGGTGGCCGGTTGGTGGCGGCAGGTGGCCGGTTGGCGGCTGGGGGTTTTCGGGGCACCGGGAGGATCAGCCAAGGGCAGCAAACGGATTGGCATCAGCCATCGGGCCAATCACGGACACGCGCGAGCGTGAGGCGGGCGTGAGGCCGAAGTCACTAAGCAACCCGCGCAACCGCTTTTCGAGGTCTGACACCAACCCGCACTCGGGATACGCCACGAATTTAGTTTCACCCGAAATTGTCTTTGTTTCGTATGTCAAAGAGCCACGGGCCGTTAAGTCATCGCGAGCTTGCTTGAAATCGGCATAACAAGTTGACAAGGCTTCAAGGCTTGCAGAATCACACGTCGAGAGAACACCCATTCCATCGAGGATTCCGGCAAACTCGATCCATGCGGATTTTGCGCCGGGTGTCAGATGTTTTGGCGGTGCGAGCTTAGCGCGTTGTGGTTTCGGTTCCTTCGGATTTGCGCGACAAGGCTGATTGGTGCCTTGGATGATTTTCAAATGCGTTGGTTTTCGAGGGTTTGGCATCAGTAGCTCAGAGTCATTTTTAGAAATCTCAACTGCACGCGTGAAAGTTTCCTGAGGGGACGGTCGTAGTTATACGAATAAGTATTTATTCTAACCCCCCATGGGTTAACTGCGGACTTAATGCCATGGTCATGCATCGAACGCATTGCTTATGGATCATTCTTGCATGGCTTTGTTTCGTACGATACAAACTGATGGTGTGTTGCAGGTCACTTCATGTCATCCAATGCGATCTTGATAACGATGGCCATCAGGATGATGACAACTGCTGTATGAGTGAGGATCATAAGATGTGCTCATTGTGGTAATCTCTTACTTAGCTATCTGATGGAACGGTCATCTCTTCGTCTTGAAGCTCTTGCCAAGCATCATTGCTTGAAATCAGTTGCAAGAGACTAAGAATTCAGAAATGACCGCTACACCAACAAACCAACAATATATGTAAGGAAATACACTCACGCTGATGCTGACAAGGTTTCAGAATGATCAGCCGTGTCAATAAGGATTATTGATCATCCGCCAGTTTACCTAAGACATCACAAAAGTATTTATACTCGATGATCGAGATGGGTGCCGATAGCAGTCATTTTCGGGCACGTCGCAATGAATGCTCTTTGGCGTGGCAAGTGTTACAAAGAGATTCCAAGTTTGTCGGGTCGAGTCTTCGGGCCGGATCAGTTGTGACCTCGACCACGTGATGCACCATAGTCGCTTCGGTGATCATGCCGCGCTTCTCACAGTGGGCGCACAACGGGTTGCGTCGAATAAAACTGTTTCTGACTGCTGACCATTGGGAATCGTAACCGCGTGCTTGGGCTGATCCGCGCCAGCGTTCGATGGGCCTGTAGACAACGGTTGGTGTTGGGCGGGTGCTTGGTGGGCGCGTGGGCATGCCGGTATTTATCGAGCCGGTTGATTCTTGTTTCGGGGCATTCCGTGGCGTTGTGTCGGCATCGAGCTAGGCCCTGAAATTGTTTTCGTTGCGGTATCGCCCCATATTCTTTCGCTGTAATCTTGTCGGACGGGTCTCCGGTGTGGTGACAGCGGACAAGCTCGATCATTAAAAATAGGAAGCGATTTTTACACCGAATCTACATCGAATCTTGTTGACGATGTGAGGAATGAGTTCATGATGTTCACATCAGCAATGACGCTGTTGACGATGTAAAAAGGAGTGATAACTATGGATGATGATGAATATGAGCGTATGAAAAGAGAACTTGAAGAGACACGTCATACGGTTGCAGAAAGCCGGGAGAATCTCCGTGCATTCAAAAAGAAGATGCGGATCAACGCTGAGGAGGAAGCGGTAAGTGACGCCGCCAAGCAACTGGCGCGGGTTGTCGCATCATTTCACCTGACTAAGACCAAGCCGAAGAGGCCGAGGAAGACCCGGAAAGGCTGACGTTCTTGATCGGTGTGTATGCCTTCGTCGTGTCAGAGATCATGAATCACCCGGCAGGGAATGCCTGATCTCGGCTGCTATGTGGGGTGTTGCCGCTGATCTCGATAAGTAGGACTGTCACCTACTTGCGAGAGTTTCGCCATGCACCCACGGATTTCAAGTTTGCCCGAAGACATGCACAACACTTGCCGCGATGATATCGTTAACATCGCCTTTGAGCTTGGGATGCGGGTCACATCGCAAACAAAGAAAATGAATGAGCTACAAGTTTTTGGGAATCTTGTCATGGCCACTGCCACTCTCGACCGTTTGCTATCGGCATTGGGACCAAAACGGATCACACCGGAACGAGTGGCAACAATAATCTGTCAGAACGGGCGAACGAATTTGAGCGGTGCCAAGCTGAGCTTGCAGGACATGAGCAAACTCGGCTGGTGATCGAGATCGATGACAGGTCGCACTGAAAACAATTTTTGGGGTGATCGAGCACGGGTCGTGCCATGTTCGGTCTTGTTGATCACCTGATCGGATCACCGCCTACTCGGCAGGTGGCACCAAAAACAAGAATGGAATCGGCACCAGAACAAGGCCCAGCTTGGCGGCACGTGGCACCAAAAACAAGAATGGAATCGGCACCAGAGCAAGGCCCAGCTATCGAGCACGCCAGTCTTGGCGGCAGGTGGCGCACCAAAAACAAAAATGAGCCGCTTCCTATCGGGGGGATGCACACATCTCTTTTTCATTCGCCAATCACATTGCGATATCTCGTCAAGTTCTTATCGGGCAGACTTACACATCTCTTCTTCTTTCAAAAAGATCAAAGAATTACTCTTGTTTTCTCTCATTTACGTGTTCGAGCAGAACCAATTCCGAAGGAGGGGGGGGTGTTTACACCCCCTCTTCTGAGGGATGCTTCAACTCATGAAAGATCAATCAATTTATATGTAGGGAAGTCAAAACTAATCCCTAATGGAATCAATGGGTTAGGAGGGAGAAGGAACAACTGATTTCTCACTAAGGAACCGAGTAGAAATTACCCGATTTGACCCGATATCAACCTGATGTAACTCGCCGGATTGATCGAGTTCTCATCTCCCCGATAGGTCTTCCTAAGTGATTTCTGGCTGGATGTGCTTATCCCTCGATGAAAACTGATTTCTGTTTTTGGTGCCCCACCTGCCACCGCGCCAACCGGATCACCGCACGGATTTGGCGGGAACACTTTCGCTGAACTTCTTCAATCACCTTAAAAAGATATTGTTTTCGAGCGCGTCACCTTGCTAAATAAGTGCATGGCGAGACCGAGGCGGAATAATTAACCGTCTTGAATATCCTGTCAGATTTAAGAACCCAAGCGTGAAACTGGTCTCGCCACTTCTCGCATTTTTGGTCTTAGGTCTAAGCAGGGAGGGGCTAAGGGTTCGCGGCAATTACGCCGCATATTTGACGGGATGAAGGGCAATTCTGCCGCTCATTCCAAATTTTGTCTTGGGGTCATTTGATCTCATTGGAACCAGATTTGAAACGAGAAGATTATGCCTAAAAACAATTCCAATAACAAAAGTGTCCTGCCACAGACAAGTTTTACCATCGGCACCGATATCGCTTCTCAGCGTTTACTCATCGGATTGTATCTAAGTCAACCGAAGCATTTTCGGAATTATTCGAGTCTCTTTGTGCCAAAGTATTTCGATGATTCCTTTGAGACCTGTATAACATTCATTAACAAACATGCAGAGACCCATAAGACATTGCCAACCATCGATCTTATAAATCAATTCGACAAATCCATCATCGGTTATTCACCATCAGTCTGCCTACCTGAATTCATTGGCGATGAATTAACCAAGTTTGCAAAGCGTCAGGTTGCGATAGCAACCGCCGCGAAGAGTGGCACCACGGGTGACTTCAAAGCCATTGCCGATGGCGCAAAGCTCATCAGCGAAATCAGCCCAAGGGAGAAAACAAAGTTTGATGGCTTCTTTGTTGACGAGTTTGCAGAGCACGAAGACCCAAAGTTACTGATCGGGCCATGGCTCTTAGAAGACACGGTAACGTGTGTGTTCGGCGCACCCGGTTCTTACAAATCATTCTTCTGCCTGCATGCGGCATTCTGTCTTGCGTCTGGAATGCCGTTCAATGGCATGCCTGTTGAGAAAACAAATGTCGTTTATGTCGCTGCCGAAGGGCAAAGCGGCTTGATGAAGCGATTCGAAGCCATCGAGATCGAGCACGGCAAAAAGTGTTTCGGAAAAGACTTTCTGCTGATCCCTCGAAAAGTCAATCTCCTCGATCCTGTGGAGATCGAGGATTTCATTTGCTACCTGAAAGACCTTGAAGACGAGCACGGGATCAAGTTTGGCGTGGTCTTCATCGATACCTATTCCCAGTGCATTGCGGGTGCTGATGAAAACTCTGCGGCAGTTGCCTCGATTGCGGCTGACTCGATGCGACGTGTTCAGCAAGAGATGAAGTCAACTGTCGTCTTCGTTCACCACACCGGCAAGAACCAAGCTCTTGGGATGCGTGGCAGCGATGCCTTGCGGGGCAACACCGATGCAGCCATCGAGATCAAGAGAACAGCGGACACGCTCGATGCTGTCGCCGGTGTCACGCGCCAGAAAGAAGCGGAAATTGGTGGCAAAATCAATTTTACGATGAAGATTGTCGATATACCCCGCTTGACAGGCAAGCCACTCAATACATCACTTGTTTGTACGTTTCCCGCCATTACTGCGTCTGGTGCAAAAGCAAGTGCGAATAGCAAAATGGTATTGCAGGGACAGTTGCGCCAGATACTCAATGTCATCAAACCCGGCGACAAGATCACAGTCGCCACACTTTGCGAACGTTTGGGGCAATCGAAGAGCCCACATTACAAGAAGAAGATCACCGAACTATTACCGTTGGATGTGCATACCGACGTGAAAGACAATTCAGGCAAGGTGCTTGGTGTCTTGGTTCGCACCATGGCGGGTGCGGCAAGCAACAATGAGAATGGGATGATCAAGTGTCTTGCCAGACATGACGATGAACCGGCGCAACTGACCTTGTTAGGGGATGCTGACAAATGAGCGCCTTTCATCAGCTATTTCAAACCAACCGCGTGGTTGACGTGCTCAATCAGCGGATCAGGGCCACGGGTGGCCGGACAACGGGAACAATCCGGTTCAACTGCCCTATGTGCGTCGAGATGGGCACCACGCCTGACAAGCGTTCGCGGGGTGGTTGGGGCTTCAACGGGATCAGTGTCGGGATCAACTGCCTAAATTGCGATTTCAAAACCCGTTGGGACACGGGGCAACCGCTTGGCCGCCCCATTAAGGCGTTCATGTCCAAGCTGGGTGTCTCTGCCGCCGAGATCGAGACTCTGACCCAATGGGCGGCAACCCTGCATGACATGATCGAGGAAGCCGGGGAATACGGGCAGGACCAGCTAAGCCTTCGCCCCACCTTTGGCCCAAGGCCCTTGCCCGAAGGCGCAAGGCCCATCAGGGAGCTTGCCGAGGAAGACTGCCATCATCCTGCCTTCCTCGATGCCTGCCGCTACCTCCTCGATGACCGGGGCGAAGCCATATTCGACGCGGGCGACTATTATTGGACACCGCTACTCGACCACTACCTAAACAAGCGAGTGATCATCCCCTGCCGGTTTGACGGGCAGGTAGTCGGTTGGACAAGCCGCCTAATCATCCCTCCCCCAACGCCGAAGGTTCCCAGATACTATCACTCGAAACAATCCAATTATATGTTCAACCTCGATGTGCTCGATCACCCGACACGATCAACCGTCATCATCGTTGAAGGCATCTTCGATGCAATCGCCATCGATGGTTTGGGTGTCATGGGATCGAGCCTTAGCGAGCAACAAATCAATTGGATCAACGCGAGCGGCAAGCGGGTGATCGTTTGCCCTGATCGGGACAAGGCAGGCAAGAAACTTGTAAAGATTGCCGAAGATCAGGATTGGGATGTGTCGATTCCCTATTCCGGTTATGGGTTTGAGAATTGGTGGCGTTTCGATATCAAAGATTGTGCCGATGCTGTGAAGGCGTATGGCCGACTTTATACACTACGCTCGATCATCGTGAATGCGACAAGCGATAGATGGAAGCTCAATTTTATTAGCGATAGATGGAACTGAGATGATGAACATATTTCAAAGACTTTTGAACGATGACGCCTTCCTCGCAGCGGAGACAAAGAAGTATCTCGATGCACGTCCGATAAAAACCCTTATTTCCGCAACGGGTTTCACGGATGATGACATCGATAATTACGTCGAGCGAGCACGGGAAGGAATACGTCAGGGTGGGATAAAAATGCCCGCGCTTAATTTGAAAACCAGTCGCAAGATGGAATTGCCGATTCCCTTGACGTTGGTCGATTTCATGGATGATTATTTTTACCTCGATGAAGAGTTTGAGAAAGCGTTTGCCGGTATGACGCCTCCACCAACTCTTATCATTCGAAGGGATGCTATCGATGCCCACGAAATTGGGATGAAAGCGAATGGGCAGAAATACGGATATGTAATCTCTGCTTGGCCCGCAGGTGTAAGAACGAAAGCAAAGGCTGCCGCATACGCGGTTATGACTGAGTCTGCATCTCTCAAATTCGATTCGTTGTCGGGATACAACTTCTTTCGCAAAGCCTATTCCACTGGTCAAGCGAGGAAGATTTGAAATGGCCTACAATCCAGCAACCTATTCCCCTGCCCAAACTCTGGCGTTGGCGATTATTTGCGAAGAGTTTTCGAAACAACAGCAAAGCTGACCTTTGCGACCGTAGAAGACGCGGTGATGTTCCGCCTTGCCCGCCCGAATTAGAAAGAGAATTTTTATGATTTACCCTTATGACTACATTTATGGTGCTCGTGAGCTTAGCGAGCACGAGATCGAGCGATTGGCATCAGCGTCCCCGAGAACACCTGTAGCATCAACCGGCTTCACCGAACGCGACTTCACCTTATTTGGAGATGGTCCGGAAATGGCTTGGTCATCAGCGGGAGAATTCTTTACGCCTGACTTGCCGTTTGAACCTGATGCAGGTCTCACTTACTTCTTCCACTTATGGTGGCTTGAGCTAATTGGAGACCACTTCTTATTTGACGAAATTCATGACGAGCTATTTGAAGGACTGTCCTCAACTCCGACGCTTACAGTCACAAGTCGGGAGTTTGATAAGTATCACAACACGCGCCAGCGTTATTCCACGAAATATGGCGACATACCACGGCTTTGGCCGACGAAGCCCAAAGAGAGGTTTTTATCTGACGAATTCGATATCATAAAGAAATCCGCATCTCTGACTTTCGCATCACTGGAGGACTTTCTGCTGTTTAGATTGCGATGCCAATGACGCCATACGTCACCAAAAACATTTATGAGCCCATCCTAAATCAATTCGGAATGGGCATCATCAATCTAAGGCACATTCTCCACAATGCCTCTCTTAGTGCCTCGATCTCTAATTTCGATTGCAACCTCGATCAGCACACATTGCAATGTGAAATCCCTTTGACGTGGCTGCACATGATCGGTGATGACGTGCATGTCAAAGCCCATTTTGCGCCCTTATTCGACGGGATCACAATGCCGTCCCTAAATATCGAGATGGCGTATTACAAGGGTTTGCCTGCAAGCCTGCAAATCAATCAAACAGCGATAGAGCCCAAACTCAAATTTGCCACCATCGAGGATTTACTCCTATTCCGATTACGAATTACGCCATGATGATGCCCTCGATCCCCAAGCATATCATTCAACCAATCTTAGCTAACTCGCCTTTGGGTGATCCATTGCGGTTATCGTCCATCTTCTTCCTTCAAGAGAAGAAGCCAACAAATCCCTTCCAACTTGACAAAGACCTACAGCTAACAATTCCCCTCACATGGCTTGTGTTTGGTGATGATCTCACGATCAGTGAAGACGTTGTCTCGCTATTCGAGGGATTGAGATGCATGCCCGAGCTACGGATCGATACCAAACTTTTAATGGAATTGAATTGTGTGACGGTCATGAATATCGGATGCAAAGATGACCGGATAATCACCAACGGGAACGCTTTCCAGAGTAGTTTCGGATTGCTCAAATTTGCCAACCTTGAAGATGCAACCCTGTTCCGGCTGAGATGCACCTGAGATAATCGCGCAACGCCTTTGACCAACCGCGTTGATCTCGATCAAATCTCGAAAGTCAAGATTATTCGACCCTATACAGCCCATATCAGGGGATCATGATTAAGTAACCCATAGAACCAACTATGGAAACTCAATCATGATCATTTGTCTAAAGCGCCATACTCCTGCAAAAGTAGCCCAAGCGTATTCCTTCTTCTGCCGTCCGCATTTCGGCACCGGTTCAACAATCAAGCATTTAGAAGGTAACACCTTCGCTTTGCCAATCTGCCACATCAGAGATGCAAGCGAGTGGTGGTTTCTCGCACCCGAGTTGATCGAGACGTTTGAGCACCTGATCGAGCGCATGCCCCGCCTTCGGATCGAGCTTGGCGACACTATGAGCTTCGGCAAAATGAACACTGCCGCCCGGCTGACCTTCCACTCGCAAGAGGATGCCGCCGCCTTCCGTCTGACGCTCGATTAGGCTTTCAAATTTAATGCTACGTTGGTGTCTGGTCCTTGGTTGGTGTCATGACACCGGATCGAGCCTAACCCGTCTGTAGCAGGCTTAAAATCGGTTTTCTGATATGGCACGCAAGCTATGCAAAAAGTTCTGTTCGCATCTTAAATCATATTTGCACGCATCCCACATTAAGTTGTATCGCACGATACAAAGGATGCACATCATGATTGACCCGACAAAAGAGACCTATGATAGCCTGACCACCGCTTATGACTTCTTCAACGCCGAGCTTTTCGAGGGTCGATTACCGCACTGCCTGATCACCATGCAACGTGGCAATCGATTTCAGGGATATTTTTGTGGAGACCGGTTCAGCACGAAGGGTAATGACGTTACAGACGAGATCGCGATGAATCCAACGTATTTGAAAGTGAATTCGACGGAAGAGAGCCTTGCCGTTCTTGTGCATGAGATGACGCATTTAGAACAACATCACTTCGGCAAGCCAAGCCGAACCGGATATCACAATCTCGGTTGGTCAAAGCTAATGCTCCGCGTTGGATTGATCCCGTCTGACACATTCAAGCCGGGTGGTAAACAAACCGGCCAAAAGGTCGGACACTACATCGAGCCAAACGGCTTATTCGAGAAAGCTTGCGCGAGCTTGTTAGCGACTGGATTTGATGTTCGATACGGTGATCAGATTGGCCCGGCTGGCAAGCGATCCAAAGAGAAGGCAGCAAGCAAGACAAAATACACCTGTCTCGGTTGTGGTGCGAACGCTTGGGCCAAGCCAGCAACCAAGTTGATTTGTGGTGGGTGCAATAGCTGGTTTGAGTGCAAGCCTTATGTCGCGCATCGAGTTTGACGGTTCATGCCGGACGGTCGCGTTGCCCGTCCGGCGCATCTTGGCTGGATTGATCGAGGATGCGCGCATAGGCATTAAGACGGGGCAGGGGAGGGGTGTAGCTGTCTCCGGGTGGCTACACCCCCACAAGCTCGCCTAAGCCCCGTTGCCAGCCTTCACCGCCGCAATCAGGTTGCGAGCATCCTTCGCCTTCTGCCAGTTCAGCACCCAATGCGGGGTTGGTTCGGGTTGGCTTGGCTGGCCATCTCGGAAGAAGGCCGACACACCCCCGGCAAACGGAACGCACACCTGATCAACCGTCCCGTCTGCCGAGACCTCGAATGTGAGGCTGTATTCAGTCAACGCCACAAAGGCTTTCTTGTCGGTAGGATCAAGAATGATGTGGTGGATCAGCGGCCCGATAGCCTGATGAATTTGGGCGCGGGCTTGATAGCGTTGATCATCGAAAGTCTTGGATTGGGCAACCGCGCGAAGATTTTTGATCGCACTCATTTGCGAACGAAGGTTGGCTTCGCTTGCCGTGTTGGCATCGCGTTCGGCAACCGCAAGCTCTTCCTGCATTGCCTCGATCTCGACCGAAAGGCCATGAATGCGGATGGCTACATCTTTGGTCATGATTTCCGCGAATGTGTTCCAAAGATTGTCCATAGCCAGTTTCTTGCGGCTGATGGTGTCTCGGATCGATGCGGCTTTGATAACTGCGACGTTGCTGCCTGCAATGCAAAACATCGAAGGGTCAGAAAGCTCAAATCGGTCAATCATATCTAAGACAGCGGTTTCGATGGGTTCATATCGAAAGCTCGTATGATTAGTGCAGCCCGAACCACGGGCCGCGCCATTGCACACAAGAATGTTGTAGGGATCGAGATGTGCATGCCGCTTGCCCTTGGCACGAAATGTCATCGGCCCGTTGCACGTCGCACATATCGTCATGCCGGTTAAAATGTTGGCGAACAATTTGCCCTTGCGACCACCCTTGCCCCGCCGTCCATCTTTCGCGGCGTTGGCTTTCTCGAATAGGTCGGCATCAATGATTGCCGGATACAGCGCAACCGCGTCACCAAAAGGCACCCGCTTGCCGCCCGTTGCCGTGTTTTTCAGATAGGGCTGATACTCCCCCAGCACCGCCCGATTGGGGATCGTTTTCGAGATGTAGCTTGGATGCCAGCCCGTTGAGACCTTAACGCCCTTCAAGCCCTGTCCAACTCGATCAAAGGCGGCAACGCCTTCCTCATTCAACCGCCGCGTAATGACGATGCTGCCCAACCCCGCCCGTGTCTCTTCGAAGATGCGTTGGATGATAGCCGCCCGATGGGGGATGACCTCATACCCCTTGCCAACCTTGCGCAGCCACGGGGGACACATCGCGGTCAAGGCGATGCCTGATCCGGTCTCGACCTTCTTCTGTCCCCACGCCTTGGCAAGCCGCCTCGATAGCCGTCGAGAGTAGGCGCGGGCTTGCTCGATCTTGTCGGCAAGGCGGGGCATCTGCCCGTTGTCCAAGCTGGCCCACGTATATTGCTCGCCATCCTCGACGGTGTGAATCTCGATCTTGGCGCGCAAAATCTTGCCGATCAGGTCATAGGCATCCAAGGGGTGTTCGCGGGTGAGCCGGTCAATGGCTTCCACAATCAGGATCGATCCTTCGGCAATCCGCTTGGTCTCGATGGCAGCTAAGAAGGTGCCCAACGCGCCCTTAAGCCGGTGTTGGCTGGAGTAGGCCGATAGGCCCCGGTCCCGAAGGTTTAGGGTGGTGTCCAAGGTGATCCCTTGGGCTTCGGCATAGTCTTCCGCGTCTGCATCCTGACGGCGTTGGCTATCCCCGTCCGATTGCTTGTCGCTTGAAAACCGCGTGTAGCTGTAGCCAATCCGTTGACCGCTCATAGCTGAAAACCCCTGAAAACACTGACTCTGACGTGCTACCATAGGTGCTGTAATATGCGAAGGGGTTGTGATCGTCGGGCTGCCGGACAAGGCGGTGGGCGAAGCGCGGGAGCGCGTGCGGGCGGCGCTGACCTCGATGGGGCTGTCGCTGCCGCCGAAGCGCATCATCATCAACCTGGCGCCAGCGGATCTGCTGAAGGAGGGCAGCCATTTCGACCTGCCGGTGGCGCTGGCGGTGCTGGCGGCGATGGACGTGCTGCCGCGGGACGAGCTGGCCGGGTATGCGGCGCTCGGGGAGCTATCGCTGGACGGGGCGGTCAAGGCGGTCAGCGGGGTGCTGCCGGCGGCGATGTCGGCGAGCCTGCGCGACCTGGGGCTGATCTGCCCGGCGGCGCAGGGCGGCGAAGCGGCCTGGGCGGGGCGGATCGAGGTGCTGGCGATCCCGGACCTGCTGTCCGTCATCAACCACTTCCGGGGCACGCAGGTGCTGACACCGCCGGAGACGGCCGGGGCGCGCAGGAGGGAGGATGGGCCGGACCTGTCGGACGTGCGCGGGATGGAGACGGCGCGGGTCCCCGTTCCTACTTCGGTGAACAGTGCAGTTAAGTGCAATCATCGTGTGTCACTCCAGCATCTGAGCAAGGCTTAGCACGGGACCATCAGGCGGGCCGGCGCTCGCGTCCTGCGCTGGCTCGATTTGATCGCCATTTTGCCACTCGACCAAACCGTAGCCCTCGCCTCGCACGTTATCAAAGAGCGCATTGTGTGACAGTGCGCTTGATACCGATCCTGCCGGGTTTTTTGAGCTGAATGACAAGCCGCGCTGTTTAAGCGCTGCCAATATTTCCAGCGTTTGGGCCCTAGAACCGCGCTGCTTTAGAAAACTCGCTGCCTCCGTGATTACAGTGGATGCGACAGAACCCGCTCTAGTTGAGGACCGCCCGCGTTTGGCGTGGAGCGACGCTTCTGTCTGGTCAGAGGTAGAGGACAACGCTGCCGCGGGTTGTGTGTCGTACGTAGAAATGAGTTGTCGAACCGCCATCAGACGAATGTAAGCCGGAACACGCTCAAGTTCGCTCGCAAGCCGCGCTTCTTCAACCTTGGCAGCTTCCAAAAATGCTTTCTGCGACATGGCGGGCCCTCTGCGAATAAGGAAACAATACCAGACCGCAGATGAACCGACAAGTGCAGACGCGGCCATCTTCATCGCGCTGCAACTTGCTTGATGGGCGACGCCTGTCCGCTTTTGCTCAATGCTAAAACAATGATGATGGAACGACGCACATGCCAGATGGACGCACATTTACCTTGACCGTCACGCCGCAAAGCCCAGCAAGACCAGGGTTGGTGTGTTTGCGACATAATACCGAGCGCGTCCACCGCCGACAGGTCCGGCAGCAGCCCCGGCAAGCGCGCCGCCAGCATCGACTTGCCCGCCCCCGGTGGCCGATGGATTTCAAGGACGGGACGCCTGTCTCTCGTGTTTGAAAGAGCACCCATGTACATCATCGACGTACGGCGATATTATCGTGTCCGTAACGGTACCCTTGAGGTTGTTCGTAGGCATAAGCGACGCCCTTGGGGATCGGTGCGTCATCTCACTATGTGGCCCTGACCTAACGCCCCAAGGCATCGACCGCGATTCCTACGGGCTTTCCTTCATCGTTCATGACTGGCCGCACTCCGCAAGCCTCAATGGCCGCACGGAGTGCGGCCAAGTTGTTGCCGATCGGCACCCGCCGCCCCTTTTCGAAATCCCGCACCGTGGACAGCGATACGTTTGCACGTTTTGCAAGATCGTCTTGGGACCAGTCTAACCACCCGCGGGCGGCCCGGCTTTGTTCTGGCGTCAGCATGGGGCGACCATGCCGAAAATCTGAGTGGTAGTCAACGATTTTCGTTGACGTCTTGTGTATCCGTGGATATGTCTTACATCAACGATTATCGTTGACGGACAGATACCATGGCCCAGCACTTCCTCCTTACCGCCGCCGCCCGGAACCTCTCGCTCAAGAGTATTTTCCGTATGAGCGACGATGAGGCGCACGGCGCTTTCGTGGCAATACGGTTTGCCGACAACGGCGGGGCCGCTTTCTGCCCCCGCTGTAACTGCACGGCGGTTTACACCTACGCGGCCCGGCGCATCTGGAAGTGCAAGGCTTGCTCGCACCAGTTCAGCGTCACCAGCGGCACCATCTTCGCCAGCCGCAAGTTGCCGATTCGGGACATCCTGGCCGCGATCGCGATTTTCGTTAATGCAGTCAAAGGCATTTCCGCCTTGCAGCTTGGGCGCGACCTCGATGTGCAGTATCGGACGGCTTTTGTTCTTTCCCACAAACTCCGTGAGGCGGTCGGCGCGGAACAGATGATCGGCCACGTCTCGGGCGTCGTGGAAGTGGACGGCGCATACTTCGGCGGGCACGCCAAGCGCGAGAACGTCAAGGCAGAACGGAAGAATTTGGTACTCAACCCGCCCGCCGGACGTCAGTCGGTCGTCGTCATCCGCGAGCGCGGCGGCAAGACACTGCCGTTCGTCGTCGCTAAGGAGGCCGATGGCGTGGCGCTGGTGCGGGAGCGGGTGCTGACCGGCTCTATCGTCCACGCTGACGAGGCGGGCGGCTGGGATCGTCTGCATGCCTTCTACGAGATGCGCCGGATCAACCACTCGGTCGCGTTTTCTAAAGACGGCGCCTGCACTAACTGGGCCGAGTCCTACTTCGCTCGCTTGCGCCGCGCTGAGATCGGTCAACACCACCACGTAAGCGGCAAACACCTTGCCGCTTACGCCGTTGAGATGGCATGGCGTGAGGATCGTCGCCGGATGCCGAACGGGACGTTGCACGATGCCGTCGCAGCGGCAGCGTTGGCGCATCCTGTATCGCGAGTGTGGAAGGGGTATTGGCAACGGTGAGGAAGCCCGTCAAGTCTTTGAGTTAGGCAAACTATACCTACGGATGAAATCCCAGGTTTCCTTGTCAGCTAGGCCGTTTGTTGTTCCAATATCGATTTGAGAAACTACGAATATCAATTTAGGCAACTCGCGCGTGATAGTTTCGGCTAAAAGTCTTACTTCGCTTGAGGTAGCAATAAAAACTGCACCTACGCTTGCGCGCCAGTTAATTCTAAACTGTGGCATCTTATCAAGCGCGTCAAGAATAGCCTGCCTGTTAACAAAGTCAACTGCACCGTCCTTGTCATAATAGACCGGATGCCAAGTCAACATATAGCATGTCATTTACCATCTCCAGTCGAATCGCGGACCATTAGCGGATTTGTAATTAAAGCCAATGAAGATGGTAAAACCTCAACATTCGAACCCTTCTGCTTTATTAGCTCAAGAGTTTCATGTCTTATCTGGTAGTCTTCGGACTGAAGTCTTTCAGGTTTGAATAAAGCGAAATACGACGCCATTGAGCACGTTACGGCCACAACGCCGACGCCTAATGTAAGCAAGACATTGCTCAGCGGTTGAACTTCGTGAAAGACACCAGACATTGCAAAGCACGGCAAACAAACGATTCCACAAAGCCACAGCATAGGATTTAGCGCGCTTCGAACACGAAGCTGACCGGCTGCTTTTTGTGCTCTGGACGCAAACCACTCCGACATAAAGGCCTCAATGGTCCGGATTGACGAAGCGAGCCACCTTCAGCTTTAGCTGAATCAATCGAACTACGATACGAAGCTGTGGGCGACGCGCTTACCGCGCCACCTCCCAAAGGACAAATTGCCCCGCCCCCTGCGTGGACCGCACAGACCCGTTCTCTCGCTGCATTCTTAGCGCCGATCCCACGCGCCGCATCATGGTCCGCAGCATCCGGCGGTCAGACGGGTCCATCGCCCGCGTGATTAGCAGCTCTAGCGCAACATCGCGGGTCGTCATCGGCTCAGTCGCTTGGCGAAGAATGGACACCGCTACACGACTCATTTCGCCACGATGCGCCCAATCCGCTGGTGGGCGGAATGCTTTCGGACGAATCGTCTCAACCTGAAAATCAGGTGCGAACTGGCGTATGGTCTGGTCTAGGTTCTCCAAGTCTTCCACCATCTTCCGCAGTGCAGCGTGTGTGCGTTCAATCTCGCCGGTCAGCTCGGCGCGGCGCTTCGTCAGGCCGTTCAAAACGTAGTCGATCATCGGGGTTCCTCGCGCGTGGGCGAAGATCGTAGCATAGTCAATGGCTTAATGGGACTGCGCGCTAGGTGTGTTTGCTACATAATACCGGACGCGCTGGAGGTGAGCATGATCCATAGCGTGGCCGGGCTGCTGGACGGAGGCCGGCTGGTGATGCGGCCGCCGTTCCGGGAACCGCACCATGGCGCCTCGATGGCGGCGCTGGCCGGCGGCGGGACCCGGGCGCGGCCGGGCGAGGTGAGCCTGGCACACCGGGGCGTGCTGTTCCTGGACGAGCTGCCGGAGTTTCCGCGGCCGGCGCTGGAGTCGTTGCGGCAGCCGCTGGAGGCGGGGAAGACGACGGTGGCGCGGGCCGCGGCGCACGTGACGTATCCAGCGCGGTTCCAGCTGGTGGCGGCCATGAACCCGTGCCGGTGCGGCTACCTGGGCGATGCGGCGCGGGAGTGCAACCGGGCGCCGCGGTGCGGGGAGGACTACCTTGGGCGGATCAGCGGCCCGCTGCTGGACCGGATCGACATGGTGGTGCACGTGCACCCGACGGCGCCGGCCGAGCTGTCGCGGGCGCCGCCCGGAGAGGCGAGTGCTGCGGTGGCGGCGCGAGTGGGCCAAGCGCGGGCGGCGCAGCGGGCGCGGTATGGCGAGCAAGGGGCGGCGACGAACGCCGAAGCGGGGATGGACGCGCTGGTGCTGGAGGCCGAGGCGCGGGCGCTGGCCGAGCAGGCGGCGGAGCGGCTGCGGCTGTCGGCGCGGGGCTTCACGCGGGTGCTGCGGGTAGCGCGGACGATTGCGGATTTGGCGGGGGTGGCGGTGGTTCGGCGGGGGGATGTGGCGGAGGCGCTGGCGTATCGGCACCGGATCCCGGGGCGCGCCTAAGGATCGGATCTCGGCAGAGCTCCGCTGGTCAGGTGGCGGTGGAGATTTGTTTTGGAATGCGGCCGAGGAGGTAGAGGGAGACGACGAGGACGAGGATGAGACCGCCGATAACGGCGAGCTCCAACATGGCGCCCTGGACGATGGCGGCGTTCTCGGGGGTCCATCCGCCGGGCTTGGTGGCCTCGGAGGTTTGCAGGGTGATCACGAGGACGCGGCGGATGGAGGCAATGAGGCCGACGATAAGGAACGGCTCGGGCGTGAGGCCGCCGGTGCGGATGGAGGCACGGACGGTGTGCAGGACCTCGACCAACAGGAGGACGAAGAGGAGGCGGTCGATGATGGGAAGGATGGTCTCCGTGCCGGTCCAGTCGGCGAAGCCGTGGAACAGCTCGATCGCGGCGCTGCCGAGGGCGAGGATGGCGGCGGCGGAGAGGAGGACTCCAAGGGCCATGTAGACGAAATGCTCGACATGGCCGAAGGCGGTCGTCGAGAGGCGGACCACCCTGCTTTCGTCGGACCCTTCGGCCATCCTGGTCCCCTAGCAATCCACGGATGGTGGGCGCGACAGGGATTGAACCTGTGACCCCCGCCATGTCAAGGCGATGCTCTACCGCTGAGCTACGCGCCCATCCGTCCCGCCGTGGTCGTTGGCGGAGCGGTCTCTTAGCCGCCCGTGCCGGCTTTCGCAACCATGTGCGTGGGTGCGTGACATCTGCGGCGGCGGCGGGTTCAATGCCGGGCATGGACCATGCCCATCCCGCGGCGCCTCCGCCGTTCGAGGTGTTCCTGCCGGTGCGGCGGACGGCGCCGATCGTGTTCGCGTCGCCGCATTCGGGGCGCAACTACCCGGCCGACTTCCTCGATGCAGCGCGGTTGGACCCGGTGGGGCTGCGCCGCAGCGAGGACAGCTTCGTCGACGAGCTGTTCGGGGCGGTGCCCGAGACCGGCGCGCCGCTGTTGTGCGCGACGTTTCCGCGGGCCTATTGCGACCCGAACCGGGAGGCGTGGGAGCTCGACCCGGGTATGTTCGCCGACGACCTGCCGGCCTGGGTGAACACGACGAGCGCGCGGGTGGGGGCGGGGCTGGGCACCCTGGCGCGGGTGGTCGGGTCGGGGGAGAGCATCTATCGGGAGAAGCTGCCGTTCAGCGAGGCGGAGTTCCGGGTGCGGTCGTGCTGGAAGCCGTATCACGACATGCTGTCGGCGCTGATCGCGGAGACGCGGGCGCGGTTCGGGGCCTGCTTGCTGGTGGACTGCCATTCGATGCCGGCCCATGGCGGGCGTGGGGCCGGGCCGGACTTCGTGCTCGGCGACGCCCATGGGACAACGTGCGG
Source organism: Acetobacteraceae bacterium (assembly GCA_965213855.1). Lineage (GTDB taxonomy): Bacteria > Pseudomonadota > Alphaproteobacteria > Acetobacterales > Acetobacteraceae > JBBROS01. Next base: position 1,458,057 of record CBDCAA010000008.1, read on the forward strand.
GCCGAAGATCACGGCGCTGGTGGAGGCGACGCTGTCGGGGATGGGCTACGCGGTGCGTCGCAACGACCCGTATGCGGGCGGGTATGTGACACGGCATTACGGACGCCCGCGCGAGGGGGTGAGCGCGCTGCAGATCGAGATCGCGCGGACCTTGTACATGGATGAGGCGCGGCTGTCGCGGAGCGCCGGGTTCGCGGCGCTCCAAGGTCACATGACGGTGCTGGCCGCGCAGCTATCGGCGGCGGCGGCGACGCTGCTGGCGTGAGCGTCGGCGCCCGGCAAAAAAATGGCGACCCCCGAGGAGGCCGCCAAGTTTAGGGAGGAAACGTCCAGCAACGGGCCGAAGCACGCTGCTAAGGTGAGGATAAGCGGCAGTCTTTGTTCCGGGCAAGTCTTTTTTTGCGTTGCACCATCTCGTTACGTATTGGTGTGCTCCGGCGATCTTAAGAATATGTTAGGGTTGGTCGTGCACGGTCTCGCCATGCCGGTCCTGCCCATCCTCATCTGCCTGCTGCTGGTGTCGCTGCCCGGGCTGGTGCGCGCGACGACGGCAAACCTTTGCGGTGGGCCGATCGCCGCGATCGAGCGGATCAGCGGCGTGCCGGACCGGTTGATGCAGGCGATCGCGGTGATGGAGAGTGGCCGGCGCGACCCGGACGGATCGAGCGCGCCGTGGCCATGGACGATCAACGTGGAGGGGGTGGGCGAAGTCTACGAAACGAAGCAGGCAGCGATCGCGGCCGTGCAGGGGCATCAGGCTCGTGGGGCGCGCTCGATCGACGTCGGGTGCATGCAGGTCAACTTGATGCACCATGCAGAGGCGTTCGCCTCGCTCGAGGAGGCGTTCGACCCGGCGGCAAACGCGCGGTATGCGGCTCGTTTTCTCCAGCAGCTGCTGGCCCAAACCGGCTCATGGCCGCTTGCGGTGGCCGGGTATCATTCGCTGACGCCGGAGATCGGCGGGGATTACGCGAAGAAGGTGCTGGCGATCTGGGCAAGGCCGGAGCTGGGGCGTAGCTCGCGCGCACCAGCCTCGACCGCGTGGGCCGCTGGCGTCGGGGCCGCCCAGCCCCCCTCCCCGTTCGGGATGGCCGCGGCCGCGACGCCCACCCCACGGCTGCTCGCCAGCCCGAGGGGCGCCCTGCCCACGCTGGTCGGCCGGGGCCTGGACTCCTATCGCGCCATGCCGACGCGGCTGGCGGCGGCGTTCGGCCGGAGCTAGGGTTTCAGGTTGGTGCCGTCATGGAGTGCCTTGGCGGCGATCGAGAAATCCTTGCCGCCGAGCCCGACCGCCGAAAGGCGCGCATAGGCGTCACGGGCTGCCTGGCCCAACACGGTCCCTGCCCCGGTCTTGTGCACCGCGTCCACCGCCAGCGACAGGTCTTTGAGCATCAGGTCGACCGCGAAGCCAGCCGCATAGTCACGGTTGGCGGGCGATGACGGAACCGGTCCCGGGACCGGGCAGTAGCTGGTGAGCGCCCAGCACTGGCCGGATGAGGTGCTGCTGATGTCGAACAGGGACTGGGCCGAGAGCCCCAGGCGCTCGGCCAGCGCGAGCCCCTCCGAGACGGCGAGCATGGAAATGCCGAGGATCAGGTTGTTGCAGACCTTCGCCGCCTGCCCGGCCCCGGCGGCGCCGGCATGGACGATGGTCTTGCCCATGGCGCGCAAGATGGGCTGCGCCCGGTCGAAGGCCTCGGGGGTGCCGCCGACCATGAAGGTGAGGGTTCCGGCGGCGGCGCCCGTCGAGCCGCCCGAGACCGGGGCGTCCAGCATGGCGAAGCCACGTTCGTGTGCCGCGGCGGCGATGTCGCGGGCAGTGCCGACGTCGATGGTCGAGCTGTCGATCAGCAGGGCGCCGGGCGCCAGGGCACCGAGGACGCCGCCCTCGAGCAGGACGGCGCGCACGTGGGGCCGGCGGGCAGCATGGTGATGAGGATGTCGGCGCCCGAGGCGGCCTCGGCGGCGCTGCCGGCGGGGTGGCCGCCGATCCGGGCGAGCGCGTCCAGCGCCGGCGCTGCCAGATCGAATCCCCGCACGGTATGCCCGGCGCGCACCAGGTTGGCCGCCATCGGCCCGCCCATGTTGCCCAGCCCGATGAAGCCGATCGTCGCCATTGCGTTCCCCGTCAATCAGTGCCGCAGAACCCTACCATAGCTGCTGCCCGCGGCAGTGCCGTTGCAGCGCAGGCCCGGCACTGGGCGGCACCCCGGCCGATCGCGTGCGACGGGATCCGCCTGGCGCACCCCAAGTTCATGGCGTGTTCTCATCCGTTTGCATGACGACGCGCGGGATGCCCACCCCTATTGTGGGATTCGTTGCAGGAGACGCCATATGTTGCTCAGGGTTGCGGGTGCTGTCGTTCTCGGTCTGGCGCTGCCATGTTCAGCCTTGGCACAGGGGGCGAGCTTCGACGGCGTCTACCGGGGAGAGGCGTCATCGGGCACCGGCTGTTCGCTCCTCCATCCTGTGCTTCGCGTCGAGGGCGGAACGGCGACGCTGCGCTACAACCCGAGCATCACGTTCGAGGGCAAGGTCGGCAGCGACGGCAGCCTGGACGCGCCGTTCGGCCAGGGCCGGCTTTCCGGCAAGTTCGCCGGCGGCAAGTTCCAGGGGTCCGTCGTCAACAAAAGCTGCCAGTACCCGTTGGCCCTGGCGAAGTAGAAGCAAATGCCCGTCTCATCCCGACTTTAGATCAGCTACGGCATCCACACATTATGATGTGACGCCCAAACCATCGTCATGCGCGGGCTTGTCCCGCGTATCCACGCCGTAAGATCGGCTTGGTCTTGGCCGGATGCAGCGCTGAGGAAACGGCGTCGGCCCGGCTTGACCTACAGCTGCCCAATTTATCCATCTTGCCCAGTGCAGCGTGCCTTGCGCGTCGTTCTGAACTTGTGGTCAAGCAGACGCTGAAGCGACAACGGCGTCGAAACCCTCACCGCTTCGGCCGGCTGGTCGGAGCGGGCGTCCTCCATCGAGACCCGACCGAACACCTGGCAAGCCCACCATCATCTGCCGACCACACTGGCGCGTCGGCCATAGGCGGGAGCAGCGGCACGGAGTAGACCTCCGCCGGCCTGGAGGGCCTTCGATGCTGCGTGCGTTCCTGTCCTACTATCGGCCGCACCGCCGGCTGGTGCTGCTGGATTTCGGCTGCTCGTCGCTATCGGGCGTGCTGGAGCTGGGGTTCCCGATGGCGGTGCGGGCCTTCATCGACCGGCTGCTGCCGGCGGGCGACGTGCCGCTGGTCCTGCTCGCCATCACCGGTTTGCTTGCCGTGTATGTGGCCAATGCCGGACTGCTCGCGGTGGTGAACTACTGGGGCCACGTGCTCGGGATCGGCATCGAGACGGAGATGCGGCGGCGCGCGTTCGACCACCTGCAGGCGCTGTCGCTGCGCTTCTACGACAGCCAGAAGACCGGGCACCTGGTGTCGCGGGTTACGACGGACCTCGCCGATATCGGCGAGGTTGCGCATCACGGGCCGGAGGACCTGCTGGTGGCAGTGCTGACCTTCATCGGCGCGTTCGTGCTGATGGTGCTCGTCAGCCCGCCGCTTGCGCTCGTGGCCGCGATCGTGGTGCCGCTCGCGACATGGGTGGTGGCGCATTACGGGACGCGGATGGACCGGAGCTGGCAGGCGCAGTTCCGCCGGGTCGCGCGGTTCAACGCGCGGATCGAGGAGAACATCGGCGGCGTGCGGGTGGTCCAGGCGTTCGCCAACGAAGCGCATGAGCGGGCGATGTTCGCCGAGGAGAACGCCAGCTATCGGCGCGAGAAGATGGGCGCCTATGCGCTGATGGCGACCAGCCTCACGTTGAACTATCTCGGCATGCGGCTGGTGCAGATCGTGGTGATGCTGGCGGGCACGGCGCTGATCGTGCGGCAGGGGCTTTCGATCGGGGACTTCGTCGGGTTCCTGCTGCTGGTGAGCGTGTTCTACCGGCCGCTCGACAAGATCGGCGCCATGGTCGAGATCTATCCGCGCGGCATGGCCGGGTTCCGCCGCTATCAGGACCTGCTGGCGATCGAGCCGGACGTGCAGGACGCACCCGGCGCCGTCGACTGCCCGGCGCTGCGCGGCGATGTGCGGTTCGAAGGCGTGCGGTTCGGCTACGAGCCGGGGCGTCCGGTGTTGGATGGGCTCGATCTCGCGGTGCGGGCCGGTGAGACGGTGGCGCTGGTCGGCCCGTCGGGCGCCGGCAAGTCGACGATCTGCGCGCTGCTGCCGCGGTTCTACGACGTCGACGCGGGCCGGATCACGATCGATGGCATCGAGATCCAATCCGTGACCCGCGCGTCCCTTCGGCGGCAGATCGGCATCGTCGAGCAGAGCGTGTTTCTATTCGCGGGCACGATCCGCGACAACGTCGCCTATGGACGGCTCGGCGCCAGCGAGGCGGAGGTGATGGAGGCGATCCGGCGGGCCCGGCTGGACGAGTTGGTCGGGCAGTTGCCCCGCGGCCTCGAGACCGAGATCGGCGAGCGGGGTGCGAAGCTTTCGGGCGGGCAACGGCAGCGCCTGGCAATCGCGCGCATCTTCCTGAAGAACCCGCCGATCCTGATCCTGGACGAGGCGACCTCGGCGCTGGACAGCGAGACCGAGCGGGCGATCCAGGACAGCCTGGCGATGCTCAGCGCCGGGCGGACGACGATCGTGATCGCGCACCGGCTGGCAACGATCCGCGGGGCGGACCGCATCCTGGTGGTCGCAGACCAAGGGATCGTCGAGCAGGGGTCGCATGCCGAGCTGATGGCGACGAACGGCGCTTACCGCCGCCTGCACGACACGCAATTCGGTGAGAGTGCGTCCGATATCGGGCTGAAGTCCGTCGAGACTGCGACATTGTAGCAACAGTTTATGGGCTGACTGCGTCTTATCTGCACAATCTCCAGCAGATCTCCGGTGGATGCTGATATCGTATGTCTATGGATCTTGTCCGTTCGGTCGTGATCGGTGTCGTTGCGTCCCTGTGTGGGTGTTCGCCCGCCTCGGCGACCCTGGCTGCCGGGTCGAGTGCGCCCGTGGCAATGGCCAGCTTGCCGGGTGGCGAGCGCGGCATGGCGCCAGCCGGCGCCGGGCCATCCATGCCCGGCCCCGCGGGGACCCCGCAGTCGGCGTTGGACGAGACGGTCGAGGTCTTGCGCCTGCGGGAGGCTTTGGCGCACGACGTGCCACACCTCGTCGCACGCACCCCGGCCACTGATGCCGGCTGGATCGCCCTGGCCCGAGCCGAGGTCACAGGCGCCGGAATGGTGCTTGACCGGCCACAGCTGCTGGTCGTGGTGGACCGCAATCCGCGGGTGCAGCAAGTCGCAGTGGTCGCGGCGGTGCCGGGTGGGGACTGGTCGGTGATCGGCGGCACCAAGGTGTCGACGGGCTCCCGCGGACGGGAGGACCACTACATCACGCCGCGTGGCGTGTTCCATGTGACGACCGCGATCCTGGGCTTCCGGGCCGAGGGGACGCTGAACGAGAACGGCATCCGCGGGCTGGGCGCGAAAGGCATGCGGGTGTGGGATTTCGGCTGGCAGGTGGCGGCGAAGGGCTGGAACGCCGGGCCGGGCAAGCCGGACCGGATCCCGATCCGGCTGATGATGCACGCGACCGACCCGGACCGGCTGGAGCAGCGGATCGGCCAACCGGCAAGCCAGGGGTGCGTGCGGATCCCGACCGCGATGAATCGCTTCCTGGACCAGCACGGGGTGCTGGATTCGGAGTACGAGCGGGCGGCAGCGACCGAGATCCGGTTCCGGGCGCTGCTGCCGGCCGGGCGGCAGCCGAGCGTGCTGGCAGGGAACACGCTGGTGGTGATCGATTCGAGCGACAAGACCGGGGTGAGTGTCGCGAGCCGGGCGATTCCCTGAGCGAAGTGATTAGAGTACTATTTGATCAATTGGGGTCACCCCGTCGGGCAAAGGTTCTCACATACTGAGCGGCTCAAGCTCAATCCGATCCGCTTCGATCGGGTTGGGCTCTAAATCGACTGGGACAAACCACTCCACTTACGATTTCGGATCGCGGTCGTGTCGGGCATCATTCCCGCCCGGCCCTCTCCCGCATGCGGGAGAGGGCTTAGGGCTGGTGCTAAACGCGCCGGCGGTGGATCTGGAGGCCGACCATGGCAAGGAGGCCGGCAGCGAGCACGGCGAGGCTAGCGGGTTCCGGAACCGGGGTGAACACGGCGATACAGCCATTGACGCAGCTGCCGCTGTTGCCCACCACGCCTTCGGGCACCAAGACCTGGCCCGTGACCGGGTCGACGGTGACCGAGTGTGCGCCGCCGACGGTCGGGATGCTCTGCAAGAGAATGTTGTTGATCGGGTCGACGATGTCGAGTTCACCGAGCCCGCTGGTCGCGTTGCGGGCCGCGGCGAAGCACAGCCCGCTGGTCGGGTCGCACCAGACCTCGTCGGCCCCGAACTTCTCGGCGAAGGTCGCGACGACGGCGCCCGCCCCGCCATTGGCGTTGGGGTCGAAGATGAAGTCCTGCGTCGTGTCGCCGCAGCCGATGAAGAGCTTGTTGTTGGTGGTGAGCGAGATGCCGGAGGGCGAGCAGTCGCTGATGCCGAACTTGCTGAAGTCGAACGTCTTGGTGGCGAAGGTCGTCGGATCGATCGCGACGAGGCCGCCGGACAAGGAGGTGCCCGGAAGCTGGACGAGGTTGAGGTAGAACTTGCCGTCGGTCGGGCTGTACACGGACGCCTCGATGCCGCCGGGGGAAGCCGGGCCGGTCGTGCCGTCGAAGGTGAGCTTCGTCGCGATCGCGTTGGTGGTCGTGTTGATCAGCGTGGCGAAGGGCGGCGTGTCGGCGTTGTTGGCGACCAGCAGCAGGTGGTCCTTCGAGTCATAGGCCATCTCGTCGACGCGGAAGGCGCCGCCGGTGTTGACCGTGGCGATCTTGGTCAGGGTCGGCGAGCTCGCGCTCCCGGTGATGCTGAAGGCGACCGCGGTGCTGTTGCCGTCGCCGGCCCACAGCACATGCTGCGTTCCGCTGGCGCCGCCGTTGCCCACCAGCGCGACGCCGTCGGGCCCGGAGAGGGCGTTCGACGGGCCGACGCCAACGAAGCCCGGCGCGCGGGTGACGAAGCTGTCGGTCGCCGACGAGAACACGTCGACGCCGCCGTTCGATCGGTCCGCCACATAGGCGAGCTGGCTGGTGCCGTCGAAGGCGCTGATGTCGAAGCCGTTGAACTTGCCGCCCGACGTGTTGTTTGCCGCGACCGGGATCGCGATGTCGGTGAGGAAGCTATAGAGCGGGCTCGCCGAGGCCGGCGCGGTGCCGGCGGCCACGGCGCCAAGCGCCAGGGTCGCTGCCAACTGGGTCCTGAGTGTCAAGCGCATCGGAGCGTCTCCCTGCCAGTCCGCAATTCTGTTGTGCGGCTGCCCGGACCGTAGCGACGTTACCAAACGTTCAGGAAATTAAGAGATCGTCAACGCGACGAACGCCCGCGTGACGTTGCAGGCGCGCCACGCACCGCCCTGGCGATGCTCAGCGCGGCTGCATCCGCAGCGCGCCGTCCAACCGGATCGTTTCGCCGTTCAGCATCGGATTGGCCACGATAGCCAGCACCAGTGCCGCGAACTCATCCGGGCGCCCAAGCCGGGCCGGAAACGGGACGGTCGCGCCCAGGCTGTCCTGCACCGCCTGCGGCATCCCGGTCAGCATCGGCGTCTCGAACAGCCCCGGCGCGATCGTGCACACCCGGATCCCGAGCGGCGCAAACTCCCGCGCCGCCGGCAAGGTCAGCCCCACCACGCCCGCCTTCGACGACGCATAGGCCGCCTGCCCCACCTGCCCTTCATACGCGGCGACGCTGGCCGTATTGACGATCACGCCACGCTCGCCGTCGCTCAAGGGCTCGAGCCCGGCAGCGCCGGCTGCGACCAGGCGGATGAGGTTGAACGTGCCGACAAGATTGATCTGGATCACCCGCACGTAAGCATCGAGCGAGGCCGGGCCGTTGCGGCCGACGATCCGCGCGGCCGGCGCCACACCGGCGCAGTTGACCAGGATGCGCGCCGGGCCGTGCGCGGCCGCCGCTGCGGCCACGGCGGCCTCCGCGCTGGCTGCGTCGGAGACGTCGCACCCGATCGCGAGCCCGCCCAAAGCCGCCGCTGCCGGCGCGTCCGGCTGCACATCCAGCAGCGCAACGCGCGCGCCGCCCCGGGCCAGCGCCTGCGCCGTCGCGCGGCCAAGGCCGGAAGCGGCGCCCGTGACGATCGCGGCCTGCCCGTTCAGCTCCATGGCGTTCAGCCCTCCAGCACTTGCATGAACAGGTCCAGCAGGGCTGCAGCGAAGGCCCGCATGTTCGCCACCCGGTCGGCGGCGCCGGTCTCGACGGTCAGCGCGCGGCCGGCCGGGCCGCGAACCGCCAGGCAGGTGTGCCCGGCCGCGTCGCCATACCGGTTGCCGCTCGGCCCGGCCGCACCGGTTTCCGCCAGGCCCCAGGTGGCGCCGAGCCGCTCGCGCACGGTCTCGGCCAGCAAGGCGGCATAGGGCGGTGAGGACGAGCGCAGCCCGGCCATCGCCGCCGCGGGGATCCCTAGCAGCGCCTCACGCGCCCGCTGCGTGTAGATGACGCCGCCGCCGACGAAATAGGCGCTCGCGCCGGGCACGCTCAGCAGCGCCGCCGCGACCAGCCCACCGCTGGAGGACTCCGCGACGGCCACCGTTTCCTTCCGCGCGGTCAGCAGCGCGCCGATCCGTCTGGCGCCTGGCAAGAGCTGGTCCATGCGCGGCACCCTACAAGCCGGACCATGCGCCGTCACGGGGCCTTCTTACCGCGGGCGAGATCGGGCAGGCTGCGGCGATGTGCTGGAACCGCCCATGTCGCCACTGATCGGCCAGAGCCTGCGACGGTTCGAGGATGCGCGGTTCCTGACCGGGCGCGGCCGCTACATGGCCGATGCGCGCCGTCCAGACGAGGCTGCGCTGGTCGTGATCCGCTCGCCCCACGCCCATGCGCGGCTCGGCGCGATCGATGCCGGCGCCGCCCGCGCTGCCCCGGGCGTTTTGGGCGTGTTCACCGCGGCGGACCTCCACGGCCTCGGGCCCATCCCGTGCAGCACCGTCGTCCGCACGGAGCGGCCGATGATCGTGCCGCCGCGCCCGGCGCTCGCCACGGAACGGGTGCGCCACGTGGGCGAGCCGGTCGCGTTCGTCGTGGCCGAGACGGCTGTCGCTGCGATGGATGCGGCCGAAGCGGTGCACGTGGACTACGAGCCGCTGCCCTGCATCACCGAGGCCGCCGATGCGCTGCGCCCCGGCGCGCCGCAGCTTTGGCCGGAGGCGCCAGGCAACCTGGCCTTCCGTTTCCAGAAGGGCGACCCGGCTGCGACCGAGGCGGCGCTCGCCGCCGCCGCCCATGTCATCGAGCTCACGCTGGTGAACAACCGCCTCATCGTTGCACCGTTGGAGCACCGCTCGGCCCTGGCCGATTTCGACGGCACCGGGTTCTCGCTGCACCTGAGCGGGCAAGGGGTACACGGCATCCGCCGCGACCTGGCAGAGGCGGTGTTCCGCCTGCCGCCTGACCGCATCCACGTCAGCAGCCCCGACGTGGGCGGCGGGTTCGGCGTGAAGAACGGGCTCTACCCCGAGTACATCTGCGCCCTCTGGGCCGCCCGCACCCTGTCCCGCCCGGTCCGCTGGGAGTCGAGCCATGGCGAGGATTTCCTCAGCAGCGCCCATGCCCGCGACAACCTCACCCGCGCCCGGCTCGGCCTCGATGCCGCGGGCCGCTTCCTTGCCCTCCTGGTCGAAACGGACGCCAACCTCGGCGCCGCCATGGCGAGCGGCGGCCCCGGCAGCTCCACCAATGCCCCCGGCAACGCGATGGGCTGCGGCTACGACATCCCGAACGTCGCCATGACCGTCCGCGGCGCGTTCACCAACACGGTGCCGATCGACGCCTACCGCGGCGCCGGCAAGCCCGAGGCCAACTACCTCATGGAGCGGCTGGTCGACGAGGCCGCCCGGCAGCTCGGCCACGACCGGGTCGATCTGCGGCGCCGCAACCTCGTGCACCGCTTTCCGCACCGCACCGCGATGGCGACGACGATCGACGGCGGCCGGTTCGCGGCCGCGATCGACCCGGCGCTCGCGCATGCGGATGCGGCCGGCTTTCCCGCCCGACGGGCCGCCGCCGAGCGGGCCGGCCGACGCCGCGGCCTGGGCGTCACCTGCTTCCTCGAAACCGCGCGAGGCGCGCCAGGCGAAGGCGCCGAGCTGCGCTTCTCGACGGGCGGGCGCGTCTCGCTGCGGCTCGGCACGCAGTCGAACGGACAGGGGCACGAGACGTCGTTCCCGCAGGTCGCGGCCGACCTGCTCGGCGTGCCAATCGACGCCATCGACTACGTGCAGGCCGATACGCGCCTCGTCCGCGACGGCAACGGCCATGGCGGCGCCCGCTCGCTGCACATGGGCGGCCAGGCGATGGTGGAGGCGATCGACGCCGCGCTGGCGAAGGGCCGGCTGGCGGCGGCCCGCCTGCTGCAGGCCGATGCCGCTTCCGTCACCGTCGCGAACGGCACCTTCCGCGCCGGCAACCGGTCGGTCACGCTGATGGAACTCGCCCGGCTCGAGCCGGGCGTGCTCGACGCCTATGCCTGGACGTCGCTCGACCTGATCACCTTCCCCAACGGCTGCCACGTCGCGGAGGTGGAGGTCGATCCCGATACCGGCGCCGTCGCGCTGCTCCGTTACACGTGCGTCGACGATTTCGGCGCCGTCGTGAACCCGTTGCTGCTGGAGGGGCAGATCCATGGCGGGCTCGTTCAGGGCATTGGCCAGGCGCTGTCGGAGCGCGTGGTCCATGATGCGGACGGCCAGCTGCTGACCGGCTCCTACATGGACTACGCCGTGCCCCGCGCGGCCGACGTGCCCGCCCTGGCGGTTCACCTCGACGGGGTGCCGACCAGTGCCACCCGCCTCGGCGTGAAGGGCGCCGGGCAGGCCGGAGCCATCGCCGCCCCGCCGGCCGTGGTCGCTGCCGTCCTCGACGCGCTCGGCCCGGTCGGCGTGACCCATCTCGACATGCCGCTGACGCCGGAGCGCGTGTGGCAAGCGATCCAGGCCGCTGCCGTGGCCACGAACACACAGGTGCGATCATGAGCCCCGACCAGCCCGGCGTGCCGCCCGGCAACTACACCTTTAGCTGCATCGACGGGCACACCTGCGGCAATCCCGTCCGGATGGTCACGGGCGGCGCCCCCCATTTGCGCGGCGCCACCATGAGCGACCGGCGGCAGGACTTCATCGCGCACCACGACTGGGTCCGCCGGTCGCTGATGTTCGAGCCGCGGGGGCACGCCGTGATGTCCGGTTCGATCCTCTATCCCCCGCTGCGCGGCGATTGCGACCTCGGCATCATCTTCATCGAGGTGTCCGGCGCGCTGCCGATGTGCGGGCACGGCACCATCGGGACCGTCACGATGGCGCTCGAACACGGGCTTGCCCGGCCCGCCACGGAGGGCGAGCTGCGGCTCGACGTGCCGGCCGGCCGGGTCGTCGCGACCTACGAGCGCCGGGGCGAGCACGTCGACAGCGTGCGGATCCGCAACGTCGCCAGCTACCTGGCGCTGTCCGACGTGGTGGTGGCGCTGCCGAACGAGGGCGTGCTGCGGGTCGACATCGCCTATGGCGGCAACTTCTACGCCATCGTCGATCCGCAGCCGGGGTTTGCCGGGCTCGAGACGATGTCCGCCGCCGACGTGGTCCGGCGCAGCCTGCTGTTGCGCCGGGCCGTGAACGCCGCCGTAGAGGTCGTGCACCCCGAAGACCTTACGATCCGCGGCGTGAGCCACATCATGTGGACCGGCGCGCCGCAGGACCCGCGCGCGCACGGGCGCAACGCCGTGTTCTACGGCGACCGCGCCGTCGACCGCTCGCCGTGCGGCACGGGAACCTCGGCCCGGATGGCCCAGCTCGCGGCACGCGGGCGGCTCGCGGTCGGCGAGGAGTTCATCCATGAGAGCATCATCGGCACGCTGTTCGAAGGGCGGGTGGAGGCTGCCGCCCGCGTGGGCGAGCACGCCGCCATCATCCCGAGCGTCGCCGGCTGGGCGCGGACGCACGGGATCAACACGATCTTCGTCAACGAGCGGGACCCGTTACGGGCAGGCTTCGTGGTGTGATCGCCCATCGCGGCGCCCCGTCGGTCGCCGTCGTCGGTGCCGGCGTGATGGGCGTCGCGTGCGCCCGCGCGCTGCAGCAGGCCGGCCATTCGGTCATGCTGTTCGACCCCGCCCCGCCCGGCTCCGTGTGCTCGTTCGGCAACGCCGGGCACATCGCGCTCGATCACATCCGGCCGCTCGCCCGGCCGGACGTGCTGGCCGGCGTGCCGCGCATGCTGGCGAGCCCGCGGGGACCGCTGGCGCTGCGCTGGCGCGGCCTGCCGCCGCTCGCGCCCTGGCTGACCCGGTTCGCGGCTGCCGCCCGCCCGCCACGGGTTCGCGCCGGGACCGCGGCGCTCGCCGGCCTGCTCGCGACCGCGCTGCCGGACTGGCAGGACCTGCTCGCCGGGGCCGGGCTGTCGGACATGCTCCGGCACCGGGGCGCACTGGCCGTCATGGAGACGCCGGCCGGCGTCGCCGCCGCGGCGGCCGAGGGCCGCATCCTGGCCGCGCACGGCGTGGCGTTCCGCGACCTCTCCGGCGCCGCCGTCCGCGCCCTGCTGCCCGGGCTCGCGGCGCTCCCGGCTGGCGGCCGCGCGTATGACCACGCGGCCCATGTCGTGAACCCGTTCCGCCTGGTGCAGGCCTTGGCAGACCGGGTCGTCGCCGATGGCGGCCGGCTGATCGCGCAGCCCGTGACCGGCTTCCGCCGTGACGGGACCGCGATCGCCGGGCTCATTACCCCCGGCGGCGAGGTTGCTGTCTCCGCCGTCGTCCTCACCGCGGGCCTCGGCAGCCCCGCGCTCGCCCGCCAGCTCGGCGCCGTGCTGCCCATGGCGCCGGAGCGCGGCTACCACGCCATGCTGCCCCCCGGCACGCTCGACGTGGCGGTCCCTGTCACGTTCAACGAGCGCGGCTTCGTCATCACCCCCATGGAGCACGGCATCCGCCTCGCCGGCACGGTCGAGCTCGGCGCCGGCCGACGCCCGCCGGACTGGGCCCGCGCCGACATCCTCGGCGAGCACGTACGCCGGCTATTCGGGCGCGCCGTGGCGACGACCGACCGCTGGCATGGCGACCGCCCAACCTTGCCGGACTATCTCCCCGCTATCGGCCGGGTGCCCGGCGCCACGAACGTCGTCATCGCCGCCGGCCACCAGCACCTCGGCCTCACCCTCGCCGCCGTCACCGCCCGGATCATCGCCGCCATTCTCGGCAACGAGCACCCCGCCCACGACCTCAACCCCTTCAACCCCGCCCGCTTCACCCGCACGGTCTAAGCCCCATTCTCCTCCCTGGAAGAAAGGGGCACGGCCTAGGTCGTTAAGCGGCGCCGGATTGACCTGCGACCCCGCAATTGCAAATCCGCAGCAACCGTGCTGCGGTTGCGAAATGGTCACCACCCGGCACTCCGTCTGCCCGCATGACTGCCCCAGCGCCTGCGCGCTGGACGTCGAGGTGCTGGACCGCCGCACCATCGGCACCGTCCGCGGCGCGGATAACCCTTACACGGCCGGCGTCGTCTGCAATAAGGTCGCGCGCTACGCCGAGCGGGTCCATCACCCCGACCGGCTCCTGTATCCCATGCTCCGCACCGGTCCGAAGGGTAGCGGCCAGTTCCGCCGCATCGGCTGGGACGAGGCGCTCGACCGCGTCGTCGAGGGCTTCACGGCCGTCGCTGCCCGCCACGGCAGCCAATCCGTTTGGCCCTACAGCTCCGCCGGCACCATGGGCCTCGTCAACCGCGACGGCATCTTCCGCCTCCGCCACGCGATGCGCTGGTCCGGCCGCAAGTCCACCATCTGCACCGCGATCGCCGTCGCGGGCTGGACGGCCGGCTGCGGCCGGGTGTGGGGCGCGGACTCGCGGGAGATGGCGGTCGCGGACCTGAACGTGTTGTGGGGCAGCAACCCCGTCTCCACCCAGGTCAACGTCATGGCCCACGTAACCCGCGCCCGGAAGGAGCGCGGGGCCAAGCTGGTCGTCATCGACCCCTACCGCACCGGATCCGCCGCCGCTGCCGACATGCACCTCGCACTCCGCCCCGGCACCGATGCGGCGCTGGCCTGCGCCGTCATGCACTGCGCCTTCCGCGACGGCCATGCCGACCGCGCCTACATGGCCGAATACACGGACGACCCGGCCGCCCTCGAAGCCCACGTCGCCAGCCGCGATCCCGCCTGGGCGGCTGCCATCACCGGCCTGGCCGTGCCCGAGATCGAGGCGTTCGCGGCGCTGTACAACGCAACCCCGCGCGCCTACATCCGCGCCGGGTTCGGCTTCACCCGCGGCCGCACCGGCGCCGCCTCGATGCACGCCGTCACCTGCCTGCCGGCCGTCACCGGCAAGTGGCGGCACGAGGGCGGCGGCGCGCTGTGGAGCCACCGCGGCATCTATCATTGGGACAAGTCGCTGATCGAGGGCACCGCGCTGCGGGACCCATCCATCCGCGAGCTGGACATGAGCCGCATCGCCAGCGTGCTCGCCCATGACGCCGACGCCCTGCTTGGCGGGCCGCCCGTGCATGCGCTGATGGTGCAAAGCGGCAACCCGGCCTCCGTCTGCCCGGACAGCAACCGTGTCCGCGACGGCCTGATGCGCGAGGACCTGTTCACCGTCGTGCACGAGCAGTTCATGACCGAGACGGCGCGCTATGCGGACGTGCTGCTCCCGGCGACGATGTTCCTCGAGCACGACGACATCTACCAGGCCGGCGGCCACAGCCACATCCAGATCGGCCTGCAGCTCATCGACCCGCCCGGCGAAGCCAGGTCGAACCATGACGTGGTCTGCGCGCTCGGGCGCCGCTTCGGCCTCGGGCACCCCACCTTCGCCATGACCGGGCTCGAACTCGCCGACGCGACACTGCGCGCCTCCGGCTATGGCACCGCGGCCGAACTCGCCGCCAGCCGCTGGTGCGACGTGCAGCTTCCGTTCGAGCGCGCCCACTTCCTGGACGGCTTCGGCCACGCCGACCGCAAGTTTCACTTCCGCGCCGACTGGCGTGCGCTGGGCGACGCCGAGGGCCGGCTGCCGCCGTTGCCGGATTGGGCGCCCCTGGTCGACCTCGCCACCGAGGACCGGCCCATGCGCCTCGTCGCCGCGCCGGCCCGGCAATTCCTCAATTCCACCTTCACCGAGACCCCGACCGCCCGCAAGCGGGAGGGCCGGCCGCAAGCGCTGCTCGCCCCCGAGGATGCCGACCTGCACGGCATTGCCGACGGCGCGCCGATGCGGCTGGGCAATAGCCGGGGCGAAGTCGTCCTGCATGCCCGGCACGTGCCCGGGCAGACGCGGGGGACGGTGGTGGTCGAGAGCATCTGGCCAGCCAGCGCGTTCGGCGGCCTGCAGCATGGCATCAACGTGCTCACCAGCGACGAGCCCGCATTGCCGGCCGGCGGCGCCGTTTTCCACGACACCGCCGTGTGGATGCGGCCCGAGCCGACGGCCGTTTCTCGCCTCCCGACATCAGGGACCGGCCGGTTGTCTCCCCAATGACCGCGCAGGCTGTCTAACGACAGACCGGCCGTGCTCCCTCTCCCGCTTGCGGGAGAGGGCTGGGGTGAGGGTGCTGGCCACGAAGCCGACCCCCATGGAACGGACGTGTCCGACGACGTTAGCCTAAATCGATGCTTTTGCGATTTTTCACGCTGGATTGTTATTGAGGAACGGACAGCAACGGCGAGTCGAGTTGCGCCAATACTGACGATCGACGGCCGATCCGGACTGGCCAGCAAATCCTCCTGTAGAGGCTCGGCAGTACTCACGAGTTGTTGAACACCGGCCCGTTGCGCCTGGACCGACGAGGTCAGCGCAGACGATCGCCACTCGTGGCCGCCCCACGACGCCCGAACGAGGGAACGCCACTTCACCCGACCTTTGGGTATGTGGCGATATCAGAGCTTTACGTCATTCACCGGAGATTCTTCCCCCGCCTTGAGGCCGAATGCGCGTGGAGCAAAACGGCGCCGGTGTTGAATAGTGCCCGCATATCGTTTTTCGCGTGCTCCGCCCAGAAAATGCGACGGGCCTTAACTCGGCGCTTACCGTTCAAGTTCAAACTGCGGTTGTGCCAGGAAATGTCGGGGCCAGAGACCGACCGACTGGGACATCAACGAGCGAGAGTGCGCAGGTTATGACATTTCAGATCACGCAGGAAGCCAGCGCGATGGTATCTCGACCGTAGATATTTGCGCTTGTCGTCCTGCGACCGAAGTAATACCGGGCTGACGTCTCCCTTGGCCCGGTTCCTATCCGCCCGGGCGTGTTTTGTCTTTCCGACACGCCCGCCAGTCACTCACTGCGCTCACCGCAGCGCCGAGCCTTTGGAGAACGCCGATGTCTGTAACGAACCCCTCGAACTCGAAGCTTCTGTCGGTCGTGCTGGGCGAGGACGCCTGGATGGGCGATGCGAATGCAATCGTCACCGTCGATGGCGTGACCGTGTTCAACGGCGCCGTCACCGCGTCCGAGCAGGGCGCCGGGCAGACCATCGCCCTGGGTGCGTTCGATGGCTCGGTGGACCACGCCGTGTCGGTCCAGTTCACCAACGACGCCTATGCCGGCACGTCCGCAACGGATCGGAACCTTTACGTGAAGGACGTGCTGGTCAACGGAACGTCGACCGGGCAGTCTGCGGCCCTGTTCAGCAATGGGACGGCCAACTTCGATGCCCCAGCGACGGCCCTGGCTGCGAACGGTCTTGGCAGCCCGACCCTGCTGGGCTCCGGCCCGGACACGGTTCAGCTCTCGGTGTCGGAAGACGCCTGGCAGGGTGACGCGCAATTCCTGGTCCTGCTCGATGGGCAGCAGGTCGGGGGCGTGCAGACGGCGACGGCATCGCACGCGGCGGGCCAGCACCAGATGATCGACGTGGCGGGCAGCTTCGGCACCGGGCCGCACAATGTGGGCGTGCAGTTCCTCAACGATGCCTACGGCGGCAGCTCGAGCCAGGATCGCAACCTGTATCTGGATGGCGTGACGGTCGACGGGGTCGACCAGGGCAAGTCCCAGGCGTTGTTCAGCAACGGCCAGGCAACCGCCACGGTGCAGGCGCCGATCAGCATCGGCACCGGGCCGGACACGATCAGCGTCGTCGCCAGCGAGGACGCGTGGCAGGGCGACGCGCTGATGACGATCAGCGTCGACGGGACGGCCGTCGGCGCCCCGATCGCGGTGACGGCAAGCCGTGCGGCCGGGGCGACCGAGTTGTTCGACGTCCACGGCACGTTTGGCGCCGGCAGCCACACCGTCTCGGTGGCATTCACCAACGACGCGTATGGCGGCACGGCCGCCACCGATCGCAACCTGTTCGTCCAGAGTGTGACGGTGGACGGCACGGCGGTGAGTGGCGCGTCCGGCCCGCTTTTCAGCAACGGCGCGGTCTCCGGCACGGCCACGTTCGGCTCGGCGACGCCCCCCGCCGCCACTCCGCCCGCCGCCGCCGCCCCGCCCGCCGCTGCCCCGCCCGCCGCTGCCCCGCCCGCCCCTGCCCCGGTCGTGACAGCTCCGGCCGTCACAGCGCCGGTCGTCACGACCCCGGCCGCGCCGACGCCTTCGAGCTTCGGCAGCACGGCCGACGTCGGCCTGATCCCGGTCGGGGCGCCGGTTTACGCCGCCAATGCGCCGATCGAGACGGTCGGCGTCGGCAAGGAGTTCTCGACGATCGGCGCCGCCGTCGCGGCCGCTACGGACGGCACCGTCATCCTGGTCGACGCAGGCACCTACACCAACGATTTCGCGACGAACTACGCCAAGGTGACGCTGATCGCGGTGGGCGGCCGGGTCAACGACGTCGCGACCACGTCGCCGCCAAACTGGAAGGGCCTGTTCACGACCGAAAACGACCTGACGCTCGAGGGCTTCAACGTCGATGGCGTGCGCATCCCGGACTATTACGGCCATAACGGTGCCGGCATCCGCGACGACTCCGGCAACTTGGTGCTGGAAAACGACGAGTTCAGCGACAACCAGGACGGGATCCTGACGAACGCCGGCAATTACAGCGTCACGATCGACCACAGCGTCTTCAACGACAACGGCGGCAATGACGGGAACGGCGCCGGCAACATCCACAACGTGTACATCGGCGACATCGCGTCGGTTACGGCAACGAACAGCATCTTCGAGAACGCCCAGGTCGGCCACGAATTCAAGAGCCGCGCGAACGTCAATACGATCACCAACAACGAGTTCATCAGCGGCGTGGGCATCGGCACGGGCAGCTATGACATCGACTTGCCGAACGGCGGCAAGGACACGGTGACGGACAACACGATCATCAAGGGCCCGAACGCGGAGAACTACGCCCTTCTGCACTTCGGCGGCGAAGGCATCCCCTACGCCGGCTCGTCGTTGACGGTATCGGGCAACCTGTTCGAGGCGCAGAACCAGCCGAGCGCGGTTGCAGTGCTGAACCAGACCTCGATCACCGCGCAGGTAAGCGGGAACGAGTTCGCCAACTTCGCGAGCGACTCGATTGCGCATGGCCCGGCAAAGCTGACTAGCAACTACGATGGTTTTGATACTATCCTGCCGAACCAATCTCTTGTTGGTGTCATACCTGGAAGCACCTATTTTGCGAACGACGCGCTGTCTCACACGCTTGTATTAAGTGAAAACAATTATCTTGCCGCGCAGGGCGGTGCCGGCCTGTTGACGATCCAGGATAAACAAGGTCACATCATTGTGGTCGGTGGAACTGGCGGGATAGCTTTTACCGAGACGACGGGGGCTGGCGGCAACCAGATTTCAACCGTTACTGGCTCAACCAACCTCCTCGATCTCACACAAGGTGTCGGCCAAGACTCGATTGATAGCGAAGGACAGGACATCATACTGGCCGGCGACGGCAACCAGTCCGCTCAGTTGAATGGCAGCGCGACCGTCACCGGAGGTGCCGGAAGCGACTACTGGAGTGTTGGGGGCACTGCCTCGATTGACACCGGACGCGGAAGTGCCTTCATCAATGTCGCAGCATCAGCCACTGTGTCGATTACAGGGACAAACGACTACTTTGCTTTGTCGAGCAATGGTGGCATTGCCTCGTGGAGCACAACCAACTCAGATGTAAATGTCAGCGGCTCTGCCTCAGTTGGCGCCTACTCTATGCAGGTCTATAACGGCGTCGTAAACATGACGACCACGGCCGGGGCATCTGGAGTGACCGCGCATTTCGTTACAGGGGACGCGCATGTCATCAGCATGGGGCCCGATACCATCTACGCCGGCAATGGCAATGACACCGTCGTCGTGAGCGGCGCTGCGCAGGTCTATGCCGGATCGGGCTCTCTTTCCGTGTATGGGAAAGGCGATGGGGACGGAGCTGACGTGTATGGCGCTGGTGGCGACTACACGATTGGTGGTGATACCGGCAACATCACCTACCACGGCGGCAACCTTGCAAGCACGGTTGAGGCGATACTCAACAACATTACAATTGTGGGTGGCACCGGACGATTGACGGTGAATGGTGGAAGCAGAGACGTAGTGACCGGCGGGGCCGGGGGACTAGTCTTCAATGACTTTGGAAACGGCGCCGACGTCGTCACGACCCAAGCTGGCTCCAGTAACGTGTTGAAGCTGTCTGGTATCGACACCATTCAAAGCTACGGCAACGACACCATCACTCTGGACAGCGGCAACTCGATGCTGTCCATCTGGGGCAATTCAAGCCTGGTTCTTGAAGACTGCGGCGCACATGTCGACTTATACGGCACAGACAGTGTCGCTACGGTCGCGGGCTCCGATATACTGAGCGTCCATCAGGGTGCCAGGCTTAGTCTGGATGCCTCGAACGCTGATGCGATCTACGATACCGACGGAACTATCGTGGCGACGTATACGGACGCGGCCACGGCCTCAGCGTCTTCCGCGGCCGTTGTCGGCGGCAGCGCAACCTTGCAAACCGGCTCCAACGGCGGGATTGCGGTGCAGGCCATCGGGGACGCGCCGACAACCATATCGGCGAGTGGGTCAGTTACGCTGTCGGCAGCCGGTAATACAAGCATCCATCTCAGCACCGGGAGCGCCTATGCTGGTCTGGGCGGCACCGGCAACGAATTGTGGGGTGGTTCAGGCCAGCTCGTTGTCGGCGATCTTGGCCTACCGAGCGCGGCATCGACGGTTCATGGCGGCTCTGGTTCGCTATCGATTTTTGCGCCCAATAGTGTCGTCACGTTTTTTGGTGGAAGCGGCGCCGCGATGTTGTCTGGCGGCGAGTTCAAGATCATTGGGGGTGCGGGCACCATAAACGCGAGCGCAAGCTACGGTTTGCATATCGATACGTTCATAGGTGGAAGCGGCTCTGCTTATCTCTCGCTCGACAGCCATGGATCGGACGTGACGTTCGGAACGGGCCAGGCCACCATCCACGAGTTAGGATGGGCCGGCGTCAATACATTTGAGTTTTTGGCCGGAATGAGCGGAACCGAGTCCATTGAGAATTTCCGGATTGGAACGGATAGGGCAGTTCTCGGAACTGGAGTTGTTGTCGATTCTGCCGTAATCTCAAACGGGTCGGCAGAGTTTAACCTCAGCAACGGCGGTCATGTGACCTTTGCCGGGTTGACCACGACCCAGGGGGTGTTTGGCTAGCAGCCCGGCAGGCTGACGTCGCTTCAATTAGAACAATGGCCGGATACCACAACGGCGCCAACGTCGCTGGCAGGTCCGTGCATAACGTTCGGTGTCTTATCTCTGATCCCTCGACGGAATACCGCAACTTTGCAATGAACGATCAAGCATCATA
This sequence comes from Acetobacteraceae bacterium, assembly GCA_965213855.1. GTDB lineage: Bacteria > Pseudomonadota > Alphaproteobacteria > Acetobacterales > Acetobacteraceae > JBBROS01. Next base: position 1,478,927 of record CBDCAA010000008.1, read on the forward strand.
CCGATCGCCCGCTCCCTCTGGGCATGGTGTTCCCTCTCCCTCTGGGGCAAGTTCGTCGCCGCAGTTCTGTATCGTCGTTCCTGTCCTGAACGAGCGAGACAACGTCAGGGCCGTTGTTGAACGAGTAAACGCTTCGCTGACAGAGATCGATTGGGAGATCGTCTTCGTCGACGATGACTCGAGTGACGGCACGCGCGAGGTGGTAAAGTCGATCGGTCTTGCCGACCGGCGGGTTCGACTATTGCATCGCCGCGGTCGCCGAGGACTTGCCTCAGCATTTATCGAAGGTGTCAGTTGTAGCTTGGCCCCGTTTGTCGCCGCAATGGACGGTGATCTGCAGCATGATGAAACGTTGCTGCCGGCAATGTTGTCCGTACTTCGCCTTGGGGAGGCCGACATCGTCATTGGCAGTCGGTATGTTGAAGGCGGCGATCTTAGCGACTGGAGCCGAAGTCGGGCCGGTCTGTCCGCCTATGCCACACGCGTCAGCCGGACTGTGCTTCAGGTTGAGGTCAGTGATCCCATGAGTGGGTTCTTTGCCCTGCCAAGGACCGTGTTCGACCGCGCCGCGCCTCGCCTCTCTGCAATCGGCTTCAAGATCTTACTCGATCTGCTGACGTCTCTGCCTGAACCGCCCCGTGTGCGTGAGCTTCCATACAGATTCCGCAGCCGGGTCGCTGGCAATAGCAAACTTGATATCGGAGTGCTTTTCGATTTCGCGATCCTGTTGCTCGACAAGCACCTCAACCGGCTTATTCCGGCGCGGTTTGTGATGTTTGCAGCGATCGGCGGATTTGGTTTGCTTGCGCATCTTCTCGTTTTGCGGTTTGGTATCACGGTGGGCAAGCTCAGCTTCGATGCTGCGCAAACGGTGGCGACGGGCTGTGCCATTGTCGGAAACTTCCTGCTTAACAACGCGATCACGTTCCGTGACCGTCGACTGAAGGGTATCGCCATGGCCCGAGGGTTGGCCATCTTCACCGCCACATGCGCAATCGGCGCGATAGCGAACCTGAACTTCGCCAGCCTGATGTTCACTGCAGACCATCAAAGCTGGTATGTTGCCGGGATTGTCGGAGCGGCGATGAGCCTTGTATGGAACTACGCGGTCGGGTCGACTCTTACCTGGCGACGGCGATCGGCCTAGTGCGATGACGGAATGCACGAACAGGCCGGGCAATGGCGCGGCGCTTGGCGCAATTTTAGCGGCGGCGGGCGCGACGGCCGGTGTGTCGTTCATCACCGTGAACCGGCTCAAAGACGCCGTCGTTGCGTCCAGTCTCCGCGGCGAGGCGATCAGGGTTTCTGATGTTCTCTCAACCTTGGGCCCGATGGACGCTGCGGTCGCCGGGCTGGCGATCTTGACATGCGTTGTGTTGGTTTGCGTCGAAATGCGACAACGGGCGCTGACGCGACTGTTGCATACCGCGACTGAGGCCGAGGCTGTTGCCCTGCTAACCATCTTGCTCGCATGGGTTGGCCACTCCTATCTGAACCCGGGCGTTCTCCTTGGCGGCGATACGGGCACGCACATCAGTCGCTTCTTCGAAGTCGCGCGCGGCCTGGACAGCGGACGCCTGCCACTCTGGACCAACTATCAGTATGCTGGTGCCCCCCTGCTGTGGTTTACCGGTCCTCTCACTTATGTTGCTGGCGGAATGCTGGCCTTCCTTCTCCACGATGCCGTGCTCGCCACGAAAGCGCTGCTGTTCGCCCTGCACATGCTGAGTGGCTGGGTATTTTACGCCCTGTTACGTCGAGTTGGAATTAAACCTGTGTCTGCGCTGGTCATTGCAGTCGCGTTCGCCGGCTGTTTCGCCCACCTGCACCTGTTTCTCTACCGGGGCGTTATTCCGCAGGCTTTCACGATCGTCTTTGTCGTAAGCTTATTCTACGGTGCCGACGGGCTGTTGCGAAACCTTAAGACCCGCTGGACCAACTTCCTCATATTGGCGCTCTCAACGGCAGCACTTATAATCAACCATCAACCGCACGCTCTGTTTGCTGCGGCCTATCTCGGACTGTTTGGTCTCGTGCTGCTTGCGCTGGGAACCTGGACCTGGCGAGGGATTCCTCTCGTGATTACCGCAGGACTGCTCGGAGCGGTCGCGTCCGCAATCGCGATCCTCCCCGTTCTTAACGAGTCCGATTGGGTGATGATTGAGCCGGAAGGCGCAATGTTTCAGTTTCACCTGCCCACAGCTACCCGATTACTCAATCTTGTTGCCTGGCGCGACACCCGTACCACCTGGGGTATCGATTACTGGGCGTATCTGGGACTTGGTCTAGTCGGTTTCAGTGCCGTTGGGACCGTTGCCCTGGCGCGAAATCATCTTGACGCTGAGCGAAGATCAATTGCTCTTGCCTGCTGCGCTTGCATTGCTCTCGGCTTGTTCATGTACAATCCAGTCGTCCGCGACATCATCTTCCTTATGTTTTTTCTGGGCGTATTGGCTGCGCTCGGCCTTGATTGGCTTTTGAGTCGTGCTTTGATAGCGGGCCGACGGCTACTATATCTGACCGCTCTGATCGTGGCGGACCTTGCAAGTACATCGATCCAACCGGTTGCACGGACCGATAAGGCGTTTCTTGTGGAGGCCGGACGCAGGCTAGAGCAGACTGCTCCGAGCAAGCGGTTTGTTCAAATTGCGATTGATGGCGGCGGGAACATCGACGCTGATAAAGGGCCTGATGGTAGTCCTGTCAGCTACTATTCCACCGTTCAACGGATCGCCGGAAATCATAACATGGCTGCGACGCGTTTGCATAATTACCTGCTGTCAGCTGCTGGATTTGTGCAAGGCGATATACAGAATCTTAGAACTTTGACATCGACAACCCGCTCGATCCTTGGTCTGTTCAATGTGGGAGAGGTTATCTGCGCTAATGCGACAACCAACGGCTGCCCTGGTGACGTAAGCGCGACACGATTTGACCCAGTTCTCGGAAACTACATTGAGGTTTCCGCCACGCCGGTCCTGTTTAGCCAGATGCTGGTACCGTTAAGGCTGGAGCTAACACTGGAAAAGCCTATGCTATGGCCTGGCGACTTCCTACCTGACTCCGATCGGCACCAGATTGTTGAGGCAGTTGCTAAAGGCTTACTAGCGTTTGTCGCCGCTGAGCGGCCAGACTTTGAAAGCAAGACTGTTGAGCAAATTGGGATACACCCGGAGGCCAACCCGAATTCCACGCGAGTGAATGAGGATCTGTTGGCGGACGTGCGACCATGGCATCCCGAGATCCTCGACTATTCTGTTTCTCTGGACCGGGTGTTTCTGAAGATTAAATCCGACCGGAACGGTTACGCCCAACTAGCACACCCCTGGTTTCCATCCACTTTGGTCACGATCAACGGCGATACGGTTCAACCAATACGGGGAGCAATCAATATGCTCGTGGTTCCGATCGCGACCGGACCAAGCGAAATTGTCCTACGGGACGGACCGACCACGACACGCACAATCGCCTCAATCGTAAGCATACTGGGGTTTGTCGCTATTTTCGCCTGCGCAACAGGGCTTGCTTGGAACGGTCGCCAGATCACTGCCGGCCGCGCCTAATACCAGAACCCGTCTGACGTGACTCTGAGGGGGCTTCCCCGACGCGGCGCAAATCTGATTCGATGGCGTGGCGCTTAGGACGTCCGCCATGCCGCTCCCACTTTCCCCGGATTACGACGCTGCAAGGTAGCCATCCGGTGAAGGCCGCGGTTGGACGTGACTGAGGTTTCGGCCGCCGAGATGTCGCGTGATCGGCCTTGCTGGGATCAGGCTGCCAGCTTGGCGGCCGGGGTCGTGCAGTTCCAGGGCAGCAACTCGTCAAGGCACGATGCAGGGTGATCGGCGATGCGCCTGAGCACGTCGGCAAGCCAGGCGCGCGGATCCAGGCCGTTCAGCTTGGCCGTGACGATCAGCGTGTACATGGCGGCAGCGCGCTCCCCGCCCCGGTCCGAGCCCGCGAACAGCCAAGCCTTGCGGCCGATCGCGATGCCGCGGAGGGCGCGCTCGGCGGCGTTGTTGGTCAGGCAGATGCGGCCATCGTCGACGAACCGGGTGAATGCCGTCCAGCGCTTGAGCATGTAGTCCATCGCGCGGGCCACGTCCGAGTGCCGGGACAGCTTGCCGCGCTCGGCGCGCATCCAGGTCTCGAGCCCAGCCACCAACGGCGCAACGTGCTGCTGCCGGGCCGCTTGGCGCACCGCCATGGGCACTCCGTTGATGTCACGCTCGGCGTCGAAGATCGTGTCGATCCGGCGCACCGCCTCGGCGGCGATCGGCGCGCGGGCGAGCTGGGCCTGGGCGAACAGCTTGCGCCGGCCGTGGGCCCAGCACGCCGCCTCCGTCACCGGGCCGGGCTGTCGGCCGGGATGATACAGGTCGTTGAACCCGGCATAGGCGTCGGCCTGGAGGATGCCGCTGTAGCCGGCCAGGTGCCGGGCCGGGTGCTCGCCGCCGCGGTCGCGCGAGTAGTGGAACAGGGCCGCGGGCGGGGCCGGGCCACAGAACGGCCGGTCGTCGCGCACATAGGTCCACAATCGGCCTGTGGTGGTGCTTGTCTTGGCCAGGACCGGCACGGTGGTGTCGTCGCCATGAATACGCTCGGCCGCCAGCACGTGAGCACGGATCAGCCCGACGAGGGGCGACAGCGCCGCGGAGCACGCGCCGACCCAGTCGGCCAGTGTCGAGACATCCAGCTCGATCCCTTCGCGGGCGAAGGTTTCGCTCTGCCGGTTCAGCGGCAGGTGCTGGCCGAACTTCGCTTCCAGGATCGTTGCCAGCAGCTCGGGCCCGGCGCGGCCGCGGGGGATGACGTGGAACGGCGCAGGCGGCTGATGGATCGCCTCGCAGGCCCGGCAGGCCATGCGCTCGCGCACGGTCTGGATCACCTTGAACTGCCGCGGGATCACCTCCAGCGTCTCGGTTACGTCCTCGCCGAGTTTGGACAGCTTGCCCTGGCAGCAGGGGCAGGCGGCCGGACCTGGCACGACCACCCGCTCGCGCGGCAGGTGGGCAGGGAACGGAGCACGGACGGGCTTGCGCCGGGTGGGTGGCGGCCTGGCGCCATCCGGGGGCGGGTTGGCCTGGACGGCGGCCTCGTCCTCGGTGGCGGCGGCCTCCAACTCCTCCAGCTGCAATTCGAGCTGGTCCAGCAGCTTGCGTCCGCGCTCGGACGAGGCGCCGAACCGCTCGTGCCGCATCTTGGCGATCATCAGCTTGAGCTGGGCGATGACCGCCTCGGCGCCGGACGCGCGTTGCTCGGCGACACGCCGGGCGGCCTGCTCGGCCAGCAGTGCGGCTTGCAGGGTGGCGACGGTGTCGGGGAGCGGGGCGGGCGCGGTGGTCACGGCGGGATTCAAGCACAAGCGCTGCCGCGTCGGGTACTGCGGAATGCAGGTGTGCGGCGTTTTCTATCCCGCTGCCTGGGGCCGCCAAGTGTGTTGCGGGTTCCGCCAATCGATGCCGTCCAGCATGTAGCCGAGCTGGGCGGTCGAGATCGACACGACGCCGCCAATCGGGGTGGGCCAGATGAACCGGCCGCGCTCCAGCCGCTTGGCGTAGAGCGACATGCCGAGCCCGTCATGCCAGAGGATCTTCACCAGGTCGCCGCGCTTGCCCCGGAACACGTACAGGTCGCCCGCGTGCGGGTCACGCTGCAACGCCTGCTGCACCTGGAGTGCGAGGCCGTTCATGCCGCGCCGCATGTCGGTGTGCCCCACCGCGAGCCAGACCCGGACGGCCCCGGAGCGCGTGGGTCCGACGGGGATCAACGACGAACAGCCGCGATGACCCGGCGCAGCGTGGCCAGGCCCACGTCCGCACCCACGCGGATGCAGGTGCCGTCCAGAAGCGCGATCTCGATCTGCCGGTCCCCGCCGGCCGGCCCCAGCGCTCCCCGCGGGCCAGGCAGCGCCGGGGTAGGCGAGGACGGGAGCGGCTCGGGCAGCATCCTTACCGGCATGAACACCGGGGCATGATGCTCAGCCGCCAAGGCGCCACGACGAACCTGCTGGCGCCAACTCGTCAGCAAGCCCCGACTGACCTGGTGACGACGGGCCACGTGGGAGACAATAGCCCCCGGTGCCTCCGCCTCCGCCACGATGCGAAGCTTGTCCTCCGCCCGCCAGCGCCGACGACGCTCAACCCCGGTGATGATCTCCATCCAGCAACCCGCCCCTGACCTTAACGACGCACGTACGAGCGCCGCTAAGGTCGGCCGGTCGCTGTAGCCGCCGCTAGGGGGCCGTCACCGGACCGATACGCTGCAAGCCTTCGTGCCACGGCTCGTAGCAGCAAGGTCAGCAACCAGACCCGTCGGCTTCTCACGCTCGCTGCGATCTACGACGGCGCAACCCGCACCGAGGCCGCGATGATCGGCGGTGTCACGGTGCAGATCGTGCGCGACTGGGTGGCCAAGCTGAACGCACACGGGCCCGCGGGCCTGATCGACCGCAGGGGCGGGGGCACGCCGCCGATCCTGACCGACGAACACCGCCGGGCCTTGGCCGTGGCGATCGAGGACGGACCGATCCCCGCCGTCCATGGCGTGGTGCGCTGGCGTGTGATCGACCTGTGCCAGTGGACACCGAAGCGATGGGCCGGCACTGCGCACTGCTGGTGGACCAGGCTGGCTGGCACCCCTCCGAGCGCCTGGCCGTGCCCGCCAACATCACCATCGTGAAGCTGCCCCCCAAGTGCCCGGAGCTGAGCCCGGTCGAGAACGTCTGGCAGTTCCTGCGCAACAACTGGCTCTCGAACCAGGTGTTCGCCTCCTACGACGCCATCGTCGAGCACTGCTGCGACGCTTGGAACCGCCTTGCCGAGCAGCCCTGGCGCGTCATGTCCATCGGACTACGTGAGTGGGTGACCGGTCAGGTCGGGTGAGTCCTGGTATTAGAGATTTCTACGGCAATCAGTCGCGTCCTAGATGCTGCAACATGAGAGAAAGCGGCTGTCATGGCGATGAGACTGACCTTTCCTCTCACTTCTTACCGTCTTTGGCTCGCTCCCATTGCGCTGATTGTTCCGCTTTGCTTGGGAGCTTACATAGCCTGCTCGATGACGGCCGTGAATGGTGGAGCTGGAGAGACTGGGCTGGCTGCGGCAAGTTTGGTGGCAGATGGGTTAATCGGTAATCCGTATGCAGTACCGACTGGGCCGACGGCTCACGTTTCTCCACTGCATGTCGGCCTACTGGCCGCCGTTTATGCGATTTTCGGCGTAAATTCACCCGCTGCGCGGGAGGTGCTTAGCCTCATCTGTCTGCTAAGCTACATTGGATGCAGTGCGGCCGTTCTGCGTTTTTGCCGAGTGCAACGGCTTGGCTGGGCAGCACATGCCGTGGCCGTTACCCTGACGTGCCTCCTGCCACTCCAACTGTTTACAGGCGTGATCTCGTTGCGGCAGTGGGACCAACCTTTTGCGGCCACCATCCTGGTCACTTCGCTTCTTGCGTCCTTCGACCCGGCCCTCCACGATCGTCCTGCTTATAGGCCTGAAATACGAATGGCCGCACTGACGGGAATGGCCGCGCTGATTTCACCGTCAGCACTTCCGACGCTCGTCTATGCCTCTCTCCATCTGCTCTGGGTCAGACGCCACCTGCGGCCCCTTGGTGCCGGGCTGTTGTGGCTCGCCATCGTCTGCGCGTGCGTCGTGCCTTGGGGGCTCCGAAACCAGGCAGAACTTGGCCATTTCATCCTCACTCGGTCTAATTTCCCGCTAGAGTTGGCGGTCGGCAATCACGACGCCGCCACGGGCCGCTCAAGCATCGACAGTGAGGTTCATCCGCACGACTCCATTGCTGCTGCCACTCGCGTCGCCGCGATCGGTGAGGTGGCGTATATGTCCGAGGTGAGGGCCGTCACGGTAGCTTGGATCGCAGCTCATCCAGAGGAGTTCGTGTGGTTGACGCTCACCCGTATTCGCCTCTTGATCTTACCTGATGGCTCAATCACGGGCTGGGATCCTGTTTTCGGCACCACCGGCTTGGCGGGCCTGGTTGTGGCCTTCGCGATCTTGCGGATGTTCGCCATCGGTCTGGTCTTGGCGTTCGGCCAGCAGAGGCTGCTGTGGTTTGCATACTGCCTGCTGCCGCTTGCCCCATACTCCATAACGCACGTCAACGCGCGTTACGAATACCCGGTGTTTTTCACGTCCACATGCCTCATCTGTAAAGCTATTCATCTTGGCCAAAAGCGCTTAGCATGTGGTTTAAGGCCGAGCGTGGCCGGCTAGGCCGCGTAGGTGGACAGGGTACCCTTAAACAGCAATTCAATCGGCCTACCCAGGCAGGCTTGCAACAGGTCAACTTGCCTTGCGCCACGGTGGACGAGCTTTCAAGAGCAAGACAGTGAAACCTGAAACTAGCGTCTTTCTTGACACAACACGTTTCCTTGCGGCCTTAGCAGTATTCGTAAGCCATGTTTCATGGCAGTTTATCACGGGTGGCTTATTCTGGCAGGCATCAAACCTCGGCGCGCCTGCGGTGGCCATCTTTTTCGTTCTATCCGGTTATGTGATTGCTTTCTCAACGGAGCGGCCCGGTGAAACTGTTGCTCAATACGCGATAAGTCGTGCTGCAAGAATTTACTCCGTAGCCGCACCAGCTTTGCTCGCTACTTTTTGTCTCGATGCCGTCGGCTTGTCAGTAAATTATCAGCCGTATGCACACCTTCACGGCTTCCTCACCGACTTAAGTGGGACTGGCCTTCAGGTCGTCGGGTCGTTCCTGTTCCTAAACCAGATCTGGGGTTGGAACCTGCCCGCCGGATCAAATGGTCCGTTCTGGTCGCTGTGTTTTGAAATCCAATACTACATCACTTGGGCAGTGTTCCTTTTTTCACCGCGCCGTTTCCGCTTGGTCGGGGCGTGTCTCAGCCTTTTGATCGCAGGACCGCGTGTCGCACTGTTATTCCCACTCTGGCTTCTCGGCGCGGCCATCTTCCGTTGGCGGAGCCATTGGCTAACGACTCCGGTCCGCGGCCTGTTCCTCTTCGTCGCTGGCGCCATGATCCTCTCCGTGCTGCTCGTCTCGATAGCTCTGCTAGGTCTCGATCCTCCCAAAACTGGCAACCAGCGCGACCTTGCGGATTGGCCCAGCTATCTAAAAGACTATGCGGTCGGAGCCGCCTTCGCACTCACCATTGTAGGTGTCGATCAGTCGGGCGGCTGTCTCAGCTGGATCCTGCGCGCAAAGCGTCCCGTGGCGTGGTTTGCGGGTGCGACGTTCACGCTCTATCTCGCGCACTTGCCGATCGTCCTTTGCCTCGTCGCGATCTCCCCATGGCACGTCAACAGTTGGCAAAGCCGATGTCTTGTCGTTATCGGAACCGTCGTCACAGTTTTCTTTGTCGCGGAAATCACTGAGCGGCGGAAGAACAATTGGCGACGTCTGATTAGTTGGTTTTACGTCGCGTTCAAAGACAACTTAGTGTCCAGGCAATCGACGATGCGGCCACGAAGTTAGGTCTGCTAAGCGCTTGACGCGGGCCAAGTTCCGTTGCCAGAAGGCCGGAGTATGTTACGAGGTAGTTGTCGCATTCGCCTGCTCAATGACTTTGGTCAGATCCGTCCACAGGGCCTAGTGGTGTTCAAATCAATGTTGGATATCCGTGCGCCTCGGCTTCGCGAGCGTAACCCGACTGAACACCCCAATTCATTTCTCTAAAGGCAAGCACAACGTCCTGCATAAGCAGCCCGGCCCGCGCCTGGATCCACTCCGGGGCGCGTGCGGCGTTATGCAGCGCTTGGCGGAGTGCCTCCACGATGTCGGGCGACGTGGCAGCTGCGGTGACGAAGGGCAAGGCGGGGCTTGGGGGTGTGGGGGCGAGGATGCGGAGTTGGCGGGCGAGGTGGGGGCGGTGGCGGGCGAAGAAGGCGAAGGTCACGCAGTCGACGCAGGTGGCGTCGGCGTCGCCGCGGGCGACGCGCTCGAGGTTTGCGGGCTGGCTGTGGGTCTCCTCGATCGAGGCGAAGAACGGGCGGCCGCCGGCGATGTCCGCGATGGACCGGCGTGGGAGGTTCATGCCGGAGTTGGAGTGGACGCTGTTGAACACGAAACGGGTGCCGCGGAGGTCTTCGAGCGTGGCGAAGGCGGATGCCGCGGCGACGACGAACACGCCGCGGTGGTTCGGGCCGTCGCAGTACGGGGCGGCGTAGATGGGGACGGCGAGGATGGTCGCCTGTCCGGCGAAGATGGTCTGCAGCGGCCAGCCGCAGACCTGGGTGAACAGGGTGTCCGGCTCGATCTGCTGCGGGACGGGCTTGCGATCGACATCGAGCTGTTCGGGCGCGTCGAGCCCTTGCCGCGAAAGCTCGGTGCGGATGGCGGACCAGAAGGCGCCGTTGGCGTCGCGCATCTCGGGCAGGTTGTACATCGGCAGGCTCGCGCGCATGCTCCCTACCGTGCGGAACGAATAGCCGGCGTCTCGGCGCGGCCGCGCGCGATCGTCCGTGCTGGTGCGGTTGGAACGGCGTGAATCGTCGTGTCAAGCACGACCACGACGAGGTTCATGGCCAGGCGGATTGCAAGGACGTCAGGCTTTCTTGGTGGTTACCGGGGTGGCCTTCGGGGCCGGGTGGGTGAAGTCGGTGTCGTTCAGGGACAGGGTATAGAACGCCTCGTCGGTGTCGGCGACGGCGACGTTGATCGTGTCTTCGTCGTTGCCGTTCTGGTTGAGCTGGATGATCTTGCCGTTTTGGAGGACCGCAGGGAAGGCTGCGTGGGTAAGGATGACGTCGTCGAAGAAGTCAGCGATCGCCTTCTCGCCGTTGTCGTCGCCGGGGCCGGTGTAGAGGGTCGTGTTGTCGGTGCGGTTCTGGAAGTTTTCGGTGTAGCCGCGGTATTTGGCGGCGACGTTGCCGTTCAGGCCGTGGCCCTGGACCGCCAACTCTTCCAACGACTCGTTGAAGCGGACCGTGCGCTCGAGCGTGATCAGCGAGTGGGTCGTGAACTGGGCGGAGGCGGAGATGCCGAGGGTTTTGGCGTCGATCGCCTGGGCGGCGGCGATGGCGTCGAACTCGCGCTGTGCGTCCTCGCGGAACTGCTCGACCTTGGCGGCGCCGAGCTTGGATGCGGCGGTATTCTCGAGCACGGCTTCGGCGTTGGCCTCCCAGCGCTGCATCTCGGTCAACTTCGCGCCCTGGAGCGAGAGGTGGTAGGACGTGGCCCATTCGGCCGCGAGGTCGCTTTGGGTGTGGAACAGCCCGCTTGCGTCGGCGACCCAGGTGTGGGGCGTGAGGCCGGAAATAGTGCCGGAGATGACGCTGCCGTCGAGGGTCGTGACCTGGCCGGGCTTGGCGACCGGGAGGTCGGGGGCGGCCCGCACGTCCAGCACCGCCATGTCGGCGCCGGTCGCGGCCTTGTTGGTGCTGAAGTCGCTCGAGACGAGCACGCGCTCGTAGGTGACGGCGTTGGCCCCGGCGACGACGTCCGTGATCGTGTCCTCGACGTCGCCGTTCTGGTTCAGCTGTTCCATGGCGCCGTTGTGCATCACGCTCGCGAACGGGGCGTGGCTGAGCATGACGTCGTCGAGGAAGTCGGCGATCGCCTTCTCGCCATTGTCCAAGCCGCCGCCGACGTAATAGGTCGTGTTGTCGGTCTTGTTCTGGAAATCGGTGGTGAAGCCGGAATAGCGGGGTGCGATCGGGGTATTGGTGCCGTGCCCCTGATAGCCGAGTTCCTGCAGCGACTCGCTCGACTGCAGCGTGTCCTCCATCTTCAGGTACGTATACGAATTGAACTCCCTGCCCGGGTCGATGCCATACTTGGCCTGGTCGATCCGCATCGCGGCGTCGATCGCGTCGTACTCCCGCTGCAGATCCTCCCGCAGCGCGCCCAGCTTGGCGGTTGGAAGATTGATCGCCTTCGTGTTCTCCAGCACGGCCTCCGCATTGCCCTCCAGCCGCTGCAGCGGCGTGAGCAGGTTGGCGTGCCCGGCGAGCATCGCCGAATAGTCGGTCGCCCACTCGGTCGCCAAGTCGGCTGTGGTATGGAACAGCCCGCTCGCGTCGGCCGTCCAGCGGTGCGCGGTGGTCGTGATGGTGCCAGGGATCACGCTCCCGTCCCAGGTCGTGACGGTCGGAACGACGGCGATCGGCGTCTCGGTCATGGCAAGGCTCCAAGCATCATGAGCGTGAGCAAGATCACGCCGCCGTGTGCTGTGTAGCAGGGAATGCCACTTCCGTAAACGCTGACGTGTATCCGGATGCCTAATTACACCCCTCGTCGCCAGTCATCTTTAACAAAACCGAAACAAGCAACAATCGCATAAACAATCAGGCAATTTTTTAGACAGAAACTCTCAATAATACTGCTAAGGATGTTCTCAGGGCATCACGCCGGGCCGCTCGCACCGGCCCGGGCACGTCGCGTCCTGCTTTTCGAAAGCCCTGTTCTGCGTAACGCCGTGGATCGTTGGATCAAGTCCGACGATCCACGGTTTTTGCGAAACAACGGGAACCGGACAGCTGTGGGCTCGGAGATGGCACACCACCCCCGCCACAGGCACGGCCCACTTGTTCCCGGGCCGTGTATCCGTCCGAGCGCCAGCCCGCTACCGGAGAGCGACGATCTCGACCCGGCGGTTCTGCGGGCTTGCCGGGCTATAGCCGTCCAGCGGCTGCAGCGGGCCAAAGCCCTGCGCGCGCATCCGCTCGCGCGGGACGCCGCGCGCCGCCAGGTAGTCGACGACGGCATTGGCGCGCAGCCCCGAAAGGCTGATGTTGTAGGCCAGGCGGCCGATCACGTCGGTGTGGCCGTTGATCTCGAAGGTCAGCCCGGCGAGTTGCGGGTCGTTCAAGGCCACCGCGGCATTGTCGAGCAGCGCGAAACTGTCGGGCCGGATGCGGTAGCTGTCGAAGCCGAAATTCACGTTGGCGATCAGCCGGCGCTCGAAGCTCGGCGCCGGGGCGTCGTACGTCGTCCCGACCGTGGCCGGCGTGGCGCACCCCGCCAACAGCGCGAGCAGGAGCAATGACGGGGCGAGCCGCAACGGGCGGTACCGGTCAGCGGGGGGCGAGCGCATTGACGATCTCCCGCGGGCTTGGCGTGCGCCCGCGCATGTCGGTGGCGGGCCCGCGCGGCTCGCGCAGGCCCAGGCGGCGCTCCGTGCCGCGCGGGTCGGCCGGCTCCTGGTTCTGCAAACCCCGGGTCTGGGGATCAAGCGGCAAGGTCTGCGCGAGCCGCTCGACGTCGGGGTTGCGGCCCTCCTGAGCGGGTGCGGATGGCGCCACGTAGGGCGCCGGAGATGGCGCGGGCGCCCGATACGGCGCAGGAGCCGTCGGCAGCAGCGGCCCGGAGTTCTTCTGCGCCCACGCGGCCGGAACCCAGGGACCTGGCACCACGCCGAGCAGGCCGGCACCGAGCGCGGCCACGCCCACAAGTCTCGTCCGGGCCATTCGCCCCGCCTCCCCTCTTGTCACGCGGCCATCCTGGGCGAGCGGCGATTTGCCGGCAAGAGCCAGAATGTCGCCGACCGGCCTTGCGGAACGACCCCCTGCCCCGCAATGTTCGCCCGAGAACGTGAGAGCTCCGAATGGCACCGAGGTTCATCGGCAAGACCGCGCTGGATGGACTGCACCCGGTGACGCTGGATGGGCGGCGCGTGCTCGACCTGCATGACCGGCTGGTCGCGTTGCTCCGGTCCCGCGCGGGCGCCGATGCGGCGGCGCTGTTCGCCGAGCCGGTCGCGACCTGGCCGGCGCCCGGGCAATCCGGCAGCGTGTCGTGGTATTCCGAGCTGCAGGGCGCCGCCGAACCGCTCGGGACGCTGCCGCCGGATCGCCGAGGCCCGGTCGAGGGCCGGCTGCGCGACATCCTGGCCCGGCTCGAGCCGCTGTTCACCGATGCCGAGGCCGGGCCATTGCTGCGCCGGGCCGCCGCCCTGGCCGATGCGGGGGGCGTGTTGGCGATCGGCGGCACGCCGGTGCTGCTCGGCTGGGGGGTCGTCACGGACCCGTCCGGCACGGAGGAAGACGCCGCTGCGCGCGGCCGGGGCTGGATGCGCGCCTTCACCGGGCCCGCATTCATCAGGGCGGAGCCGCCGGCCGCCAGCCCGGCCACGCCCTTGCCAGCCGCACAACCCGCCGCCGCCAGCCCCGTCGGGGCCCGGCCGCCGCCGCCCATGCCGCCCGCCTCGCGCTCGGCGTGGGACTGGGCGCTGCTGCCGGCCGCCCTGCTCCTGGCGGCGCTGTTCCTCGGCCTCGGCCTCTACGCCGGCATCCGCGCCGTCGCGGCCCGCGTCGCCGAGCGGCCGACCACCGTCACCCTGCTCAACGAGCAGGCCACGAAGGAGGCCATCGATCGCCAGCGCGCCCAGAACGACGCGCTCGAGAAGGAGATCGACGCCCGCCGCCGCCTGCTCGCCGGCAACGTCTGCCAGCTCGACCCGGCCACGGCGCCCCGGCTCGGCCCCGACCGTGCCGCCGCCGTGCCGCCCGGGGCCGTCGTGCCGCCCCCGCCCGGCGGCCAGGCTTTCCAGGGCACGCTGGCCGAACTCCTCACCCAGGGCGTGGTGCTCATCATCGCGCCGCAGACCGGCTCGGACGGGTCGGTCGCGACCGGCACCGGCTTCTTTGTCGCCCCCGGCCTCGTGGTCACCAACCGCCACGTCATCGAGGACGCCGACCCGGCGCAGCTCGTCGTCACCAGCCGCAAGCTCGCCCGCACCACCCGGGCGGAGATCGTGGCGCAGACCGAAAGCTCGGAGATCGGCGGACCCGACATCGCCCTCCTGCGCGTCGCCGAGACCGGGATCCAGCCGCTCGCCTTCAGCACGACGGCAGCGCCACTGGACCAGGTGATCGCAGCCGGCTTCCCGGGGCTGCTGCTCCAGGCCGACGAGGCGTTCGACCGCCTGCGCCACGGCGACACCTCCGCGGTGCCCGAGGTGATCCTGACCGACGGCCGCATCAACGCCATCCAGTCGTCGAGCAGCGGGATGAAGATCATGCCGCACAGCGCGGCCGTGTCGGGCGGCAACAGCGGCGGCCCACTCTCGGATGCGTGCGGCCGGGTGGTCGGCATCAACACGTTCATCACGGCCAACCGCGAGCAGGTCGCCCACGCGAACTATGCGCAGAAGGCCGACGGCGTGGTGGCGTTCCTGCGCGATCACGGCGCCGCCGTCGCCGACGTGACCGGCCCCTGCGCCCCGGGGGGGCCGACCGCGGCCGCCGCCCCGGGCCCGGCCGCGCCGAACCCTGCCCCCGCGCCCATCCCAGCGCCCACGCCCGTGCCCACTCCGGCGCCCCCCCTGGCCGCCGTGCCTGCCCCGGGCGGCGCCGCCGCGATCCCCGCCGCGCCCGCGGCGCCGCCCGCGGCGCCCCCTGCGGCCACGCCGCCCTAGCCGCCGGCCATGGCCAGCACGCGCATCGCCAGCACCCGGGCGCAGGATCTGCAGCCGCTCGCCGCGGCCGGGCAGAGCGGGACGGAGGCATGGAGCACGCTGCACGCGCTGCTCGGGCGCGAGCTCACCCCGGCGCACGCGGCGTTGCTGAGCGAGCCGGTCGCCAACGAGCAGCAGGGCACGATCGACTGGTACGCCGACGGCAGCGGCGAGGCAGCCCGGTTGCAGGACCTGCCGGCCGCCACGGGCGCCCCCGCGCAAGCGGCGCTGGACCGGCTGACGGCTGAGATCGAGGCGCTGGCGGCCCGGCTGGGCGCAAGCCGGGCGGAGGGCGACCGTTTCCTGTCCGACATGCTCGGCATGGCGCTGCGGCTGCCGGGGCCGGAGTTCGTCTACGTGCGGGGCGGCCAGCCGGTGCTGGTCGGCTGGGCCCACGTGCGCAGCGGCGGGCGGGGCGCCGGCATGCTGCTGACCGGGCAGGCGATGGCGGGTGCCGCACCTGCCACGATCCTTCCTCCCCCGCCCTCGCCCTATGGCCGTCCGCCGGCGCCCCGGTCCTGGCTATGGGGCGTGCTTGGCCTCGCACTGCTGGCGCCGCTTCTCGCCGGGTGGGCCGCGGTGAACGACCCGTTCGGCTGGTCGGCGGTCGACGTGCCGCAATGCCGGCTCGCGCCCGGCGACCTCGGCCTCGAACAGGGTTTGCAGGAGGAGGTCTCGCGTGAGGCGGTGCTGCGGGCAGAACTGGCCCGGCTGTCGGCCGACGCCGGGCAGCGCCGCCTGATGTGCCCGCCCATCCAGCCCCCGGTGCAGCAGGCCGCCCTGCCGCCGCCATCCCCGCCCCCGCGCCCGCCCAGCGACGACGCGCAACGGGCGGAACGGCAGGGCGCCAAGCGGGGCAAGCTGCAGGTCATCCTGGCCTGGGACGACGTGAACGACCTCGATCTGCGGGTCATCTGCCCGAACGGGAGCGACATCAACTACATCCGCCGCCATGCCTGTGGCGGCACGCTCGACATCGATGCCAATGGCGACGTGAACCACCTGACGCCGTCGCCGGTGGAGAACGTCTATTTCGACGACCCGCCCCCGGGCCATTACCGCGTGGTGGTCGACCCGTACGGCATGCGGCAGCGGATGAGCACGCCGTTCCGAGTCACCATCCGGCGCGACGGCCAGCCGGACCAGGTCGTCAGCGGGGTCGCGCAGAACGGGCAGCGGATGCGGACCGTCGCCGACTACACGGTCGAGGCCCCGAATTGATCAGGGTCGCAAATTGATCCGCCTGCTGGAGACGCAGGGCGGTTCGGTGATGCCGTCCAGCCGGGACGCGGTGCGCTGGCACCGTGCGTTGACGGATGAGATCGGCCGCCATCTGTCGCCCGAGCATGCCCGGCTGCTGGCCCGACCCGAACCGGTCGCCGGTGGCCTCGCCTGGGTCGCCGACGGCACCGCCCGCACGCGCTACGCCGATCTGCCGGCCGATGGGCGCCGCGCGCTGGATGTGGCGCTGGGCGCGATCTTGTCCGACATACGGCGCCTCGCCGAAAGCGGCGCGTCACCGGCGGTGCGGGAGGCCTGGCCGGCGCTGCGCGAGGTGCCGGACATGGGGCACGTCTTCGCGGTCGATGGCGGCCCGGTGCTCGCCGGCTGGGGGCACGGCGGCGATGGCGCCGCTTCCGGCCGCCTGGCGCGGTTCGACGACGGTGTGCGGTGGCGCGCCGCGCCGCGGGCGCCCTGGCGGACCTATGGCGCGGTGCTCGGGACGGTTGTTCTGCTGGCGCTGGCGGCCGGGCTGCTGCTGCCGTCGCTGGCGGCCCGCTTCGTCGGTGCTCCGCCGGCCTGCGCGGCCGTGCCCGGTCAGTTGCAGGCGATGCGCGACCAGGCCGCGCAGGAAAGCCGCGGGGCGGAGCTGCAGACCCTGCTTGCGTCGCTGACCGACGAGGCCGGGCGGCGGCAGTTGCAGTGCCCCATCCCGGTCGCGCCGGCGGCACCGACGCCTGCGCCCGTTCCTGCCCCGCGCCCCGCGCCCCCGCCTCCCCACGCGGATATGCCGCCCCACGCGGATCTGCCCCCCCGTGCGGACCTGCCGCAGACCCGTTGGGACCGCCGCGACCTGAGCATGCTCGCGGGCTGCTGGCGGCTCGATACCGGCCTGTCCGTCTCGGACCGTAACCACGACCATAGCTCGCGGGTCCGGCTGTGGCAGATGTGCTTCGACGAACACGGCTCTGGCCAGCAGACGGAGTCGGTCGAGGATGGCCGGCAATGCGCCGGGCCGCTTTCGGCGTCCTTCGCCCCGGATGGCCGTCTGCTGGTGACCGAGCCGGAGCCCTGTCAGGGCACGCTGCACATGGTGCCCAGCACACGCCTATGCCGGCGGACCAGCGACCGGGAAGCGCAATGCGACGGCGTCAATCGCGGCAGCCCCGAGGGCCAGCGCGATTACGAAGGGATATTCCGGCGATGACCCCGCTGATCACGCTCATCCCCAACAGCGGCATCCAGTTCTGGGACGTCGACCTCAACGCCGAGGCCATGCCCCGGCAGGCCCGCACCTTCTGGGAGGAGCCGCTCGGCGGCCCGCCCGACGCGAACGGCACCGCCCGGGTGAAGCTGCACGAGCTGGTGGCGGACGCGGAGACGGGACAGCTCGTGGAAGCCCTGAGCCGCGACGCGCCGCCGGCGGAGGAGACCTACCCGGTCGGCGCCCGCCACGCGCTGGAGATGCATATCGGGCGGTGGGTGCCGCTGCCCTACTTTATGCTGCTCTCCCGCAGCGGCGCCGGAGCCGAAGCGCACGAACGCGGCCCGAGCAACTGGGCCCGCGGCCGGCTCGTGCTCCACCCCGACCCCAAGCCCGGCCGCACTCACCGCCTGACGCTCGCCTTCGACACCGCCCTCCTGCCGCGCGACGCCGCCGCGCCCTATGTCGCGCCTGCGCCCGAGGATAGCGCGCGCTCGCAGGAGTTCGTGTTCGTCCCGGCCCTGGCCGCCAATGCCTGGTTCATCAACGAGGCCTGGGTCGGCAACTGGTTGCGCGAGATGTTCGTCGAGATGCTGACCGCGGCGCGCGGCGGCCGGGCCTTGCGCCCCGAGGACCTCGCACGCGGCTGCGAGCACTACGCGCGCTACCAGGTCCTGCTCGGCCTGCTCGGCGCGGCCGACCTGTTGCCGCGGGTGCGCCTGCTGGACGTCGTCTCGGCCAACCTCGGCTACCTGCCGGTCGCCGTCGACCTCGTGCTCGACCTCGGCAACGCCCGCACCTGCGGCATCCTGATCGAGGAGCATCCGGGCCAGGGCATGAACCTGTCCGACAGCTACCCGCTCGCCCTGCGCGACCTGTCGCAGCCGGAATGCCTCCACGAACGCCCGTTCGACAGCCGGGTGGAGTTCGCCCGCGCCCGCTTCGGCCGCGACGCCGTCAGCCGGCAGTCCGGCCGCGCCTCGGCGTTCAACTGGCCGAGCCCGGTCCGCGTCGGCCCGGAGGCGATGCGGCTCGCGGGCGCGCGCCTGGGCAACGAGGGCTCGACCGGCCTGTCCTCGCCGAAGCGCTATCTGTGGGACACGCGGCCCGCCACCCAGGGCTGGCGCTATAACGGCCTGGGCGAGACGGGGGCCAAGACCGACCCGCCGGTCAGCGGGCCGTTCATGGCGCTGCTGGCCGAGGACGGCAGCGTGCTGCGGCAGCGCCGCGGCCAGCCCGCCGTGCGCGCCCGGTTCAGCCGCAGCAGCGTGTTCACGCTCATGCTGGCGGAGATCCTGCTGCAGGCGCTCGGCCAGATGAACGCGCCGGGCACCCGGGCGCAGCGGCGCGATGCCGAGAAGCCACGCCAGCTCCGCTCCCTGCTGATGACGATGCCGCCCGGCATGCCGGTCGCCGAGCAGCATATCCTGCGCGCCCGCGCCCAGGGCGCGGTCATGCTGGCGTGGGACATGCTCGGCTGGACCGGCGGCCCCACCCCGCCCCGCGTGCTCGCCAACCTCGACGAGGCGACCGCGACGCAGATCGTCTGGCTGCACAACGAAGTCACGGAGCGGCTGCAGGGCGACGCCGGCGCCTTGATGGAGCTGTGCGGCCGCATGCGGCCCGGCATCGCCAAGACGCCGACCCTGCGGGTTGCCAGCATCGACATCGGCGGCGGCACCACGGACCTCACGGTCACGACCTATGCCGTGCTGGGCGAGGCGATCTTCCCCCGCCCGGACTTCCGCGAGAGCTTCAAGATCGCCGGCGACGACGTGCTGGAGCGGGTGATCACCGCCGTCGCGCTGCCGGCCTTCGCTGTGGCGCTGCGCGGCGCGGGCGTGGCCGACCCGCGCGCCCTACTGAACCGCGCGCTGGGCCAGGACCAGGGAGGCCAGTCCGAGCCGGAGCGGCACCGGCGGCGGCTGTTCGTCTCGATGGTGCTGGAACCGCTCGGGATCGCGATCCTGCGCGCCTATGAGGGGATTGAGGGCCGGGCGGGCGGCCAGGTGCTGCAGGGGACGGTTGGGCACGATCCTGGGCGAGCAACTCGTCAAAGGCCGGGCGCGTGATGGCCTATCTGGAGGAAGCCGCCGAAGCGGCCGGTGCCCCGGGCTTCCGCCTGGTCGGACGTGCCGCTGGAAGCCGACACGCGGCAGATCGAACCCGTGGTCGCCGCCGTGCTCGGCCCGGTGCTGGCCGACCTGTGCGAGGTGGTCTGGTCCTACGATTGCGACGTGCTGCTGCTGTCCGGACGCCCGTCCCGGCTGCGCATCGTCGGCGACATGGTGCTCGCCAAGGCGCCCGTGCCGCCGCACCGCATCATCGGCATGCACCGCTACCGGGTCGGTGACAAATACCCGTTCCGCGACGCCGCCAACCGCATCGACGACCCCAAGACGACGGTCGCTGTAGGCGCCGCCCTCTGCGTCCAGGCGGAGGGGCGGTTGCGCAACTTCATGCTCCGCGCCGGCAAGCTGTCGATGCGCTCGACGGCGCGCTACATCGGCAAGATGGACAATAACGGCCAGATCCGGACCGAGAACGTGCTGCTGAGCAACCTCGACCTCGACGGGCCGCCGGCCCAGGACGTCTCGTTCAAGGTCCAGTTCCAGACCGTCACCCAGCTCGGCTTCCGCCAGTTGCCGATCCAGCGCTGGACCGCGACCCCCCTCTATATGATGGAGTTCGCCAACCCCGACGATGCCCAACGCATGGACCTGCCGCTGACCGTCACTGTCGCCCGGCGCGAGATCGATCCCGACACGCCGGAGGCGGAGATGCAGCGCGAGACGTTCGTCATCGACGAGGTGACGGACCGCTCCGGCGCCACCCAGCGCAGCGGCGACGTCCGCCTGCGCCTACAGACGATCGATGACCAGGACGGCTACTGGCGCGATACCGGGCGGCTGCTGATTCCATGATGGACGCCGCACCTGCCGCCGCTTCCGACGTGTCGGGCCGGGCTGCCGAAGTCGCCGAGGTCGCGCGCGGCGGCGCCGCGTGGCTGGAGGCCAACCGCGCCCGGCTGAAGGAGGCGCCGTCGGCCCTGGCGCGCGACTTTCGCCGCTTCGCCCGCCGTGCCGCCCGGCTGCAGGCCGCCGCGGCGCGGCCCATGTGCGTCGCCGTGTTCGGTGCCTCGCAGGCCGGCAAGAGCTACCTGGTCAGCTCGCTCGCGACCAAGCCGGGCCGCCCGCTCACGGCGCTCTATGCCGACCAGCGGCTCAACTTCCTGCAGGACCTCAACCCCCAGGGCGGCAAGGAGAGCACCGGCCTCGTCTCGCGCTTCACCGTCCGCGGCGTCGTCGCGCCCGCGGCCGCGCCGGTACCGGTCCGGCTGCTGTCGCAGGCCGACGTGGTCAAGATCCTCGCCAACACCTACCTCGAAGACTTCAAGGTACGCGGCCTGCTACACCCCGAGCCGGCGGCAATCGCCGCGCTGTTCGACCGCCTGGCCGGACAGGCCGGACCCGTCGCGACCGGCGGCCTCACCGTCGACGACATCGAGGACCTGCGCGAATACATGGACCAGGAGCTCGGCCAGTCGCGGCTGATCGAGGCGCTCGGCCCGGCCTATTGGGCGCGCGCCGCCGACATCGTGCCCCGCCTGCCGCCGGCGCTGCGGGCCGAAGCCTTCGCGCCGCTGTGGAACGGCACCGCGGCCTTCACCAGGGTCGCGCAGCAGCTCGTCACGGCGCTGGAGGCGCTCGGCTTCCCCGACACCGCCTTCATCGGCCTCGACGCGCTGATTCCGCGCGAGACTTCCGTGCTCGACGCGGACATGGTGTTCGGCTTGGGCGAGGCCCCGCGCGGCAGCCTGCGCGTCGTCTCCGCCGCGGGCGCCGCCGCGACCATCGACCGTGCGGCCGTCGCGGCCCTGATCGCGGAGATCACCGTCCCGCTGGACGAGCGGCCGTGGGACTTCTTCGACAGCACCGACCTGCTCGACTTTCCCGGCGCCCGCACCCGGGAGGAGATCACCGACCCCGAGGGCTTCCTCGCCCAGGAAGGCCGCCTCGGCCGCGTCTTCCTGCGCGGCAAGGTCGCCTATTTGTTCCAGCGCTATAACGCGGAGCAGGAGATCACGGCGATGCTGCTCTGCGTCGGCCCGTCCAACCAGGACGTGCAGACGCTGCCCAACATGATCGACCGCTGGATCGGCCAGACCATCGGCGCCACGCCGGAGGCCCGGGCGGAGCAGCGCAACAGCCTGTTCCTGGTGCTGACCAAGTTCGATGGCGAGTTCGAGGACAAGGCCGGCGAGGACGTCGCCAGCGGCCAGCGCTGGACGGCGCGGATCCAGGCATCCTTGCTGGACTTCTTCGGCAAGGCGCATGCCTGGCCCAGCCAGTGGACGCCGGGCCGGCCGTTCGACAACACGTTCTGGCTGCGCAGCACCGCCATCGGCTTCGCCTCCGTGATGGACTACGCGGACGGCCACGAGACCGGGGTCGCCCCGCGCGCCGCCGCGGCGGTCGAGGCCCGGCGGCAGGCCTACCTCGCCAACGACCTGGTGCGCGCGCACGTCCACGACCCGGCCCGTGCCTGGGCCGCAGCGCTCGCGCCCGGCGACGGCGGCGTCACCGATCTCGCCGCGGCACTCCGGACCGTCTGCGACCCGCGCACCAAGACCGACCAGGTGAGCGGACGCGTCCACGACCTGGCGATCGCGATGGCGCAGCGGCTGCGGCCCTACTACCACACCGGCGACCTCGCCGCGGAACTGGCGCGGGCCAAGCGGGACGCCCGCACGGTCGCCCGCGCGCTGCTCGCCTGCGCCCAGGCGCAGATGTTCGGCCCGCTGCTGCGGCAGCTACAGGTCACGCCGGACCTGGTCGGCTCCGTCTATTGGGACCTGCAATCCAAGGCCGACGACACGCCGGTGCCGATCGGGACGGTGGGCTCCAGCCGCGACTACCGCGACGCCCTAGGCGGCCTGCTCGACGACGACGACGAGCCCCCGCCCCCGGCCGCCCCACAGGCGCGGGACCGATTCGACCGCTTCGCCGACCTCGCACTGGCCGAATGGAACCGCCAGCTGCTGGCCCTGGCCGACGACCCGTCCACCCCGGGCGCGTTCCATTTGCCGCGCGAGCAGGCATCGACCCTGGTGAACGAGGTCATGACGGCGGCCCGCCGCCTCGGCCTGCGCGACCGGATCGCCGATGACCTGCGGCAGCGCGCCAGCTTCCAGCACCGCAGCGCCGGGGCGGCGCAGAAGCCGATCATGCTGGTCGAGGCCGGGATCAACGGCTTTGTCTACATGCTCGACTTCGACCGCCTGCCGCTCGATCAGCGGCCCCGGCCGCCGGGCAGCGAGCGCCCGGTGTTCGCACCGCGCCCGCCGCTGCAAGGCCCGCCCGTGCTGGAGGAGACGCCGGCCGCCTACGACTACCTGTTCCACGTCGACTGGATCGTCGCCGTGACCCGGCTGTTCGAGGACAACGTGCACGACCCGGCCGCGACCGGGCTCGACATCCCGGCCAACGAGGCCCTCGGCGGCTTCCTCCGTCGGCTCGAGGCGCTGTGAGCGTCCGCGCCGAGCCGGACGCCGCGGCCGGCCGGGCGGTGATCCGCGTGGCCGGCGCAGCTGGCGCGGCCGCATCCCCCGGGTTCCGCATCCTGCGCGAGGACTGGGACGATAATGCGCTCGGCCCGCAAGGTTGGCAGAGCAGCGACGCGCTGCTGCAGCCCGACACCGCGGCAGCGTCCGGCCCGGACCTGGTGCTGCAAGTCGGCTGGGCCGTGTGCCAGCATCTGGAGGCGGGGATGTACACCTTCGCCCTCCCGGCCGGCGGGATCGAGGCGGCCACCCTGTCCTGGCCGGACATCACACCCCTGCATGCCGGCGCCCTGGACGTGCTGAACCAGGCCACCGCATCGGCGCCCGTCCCGCTGCCGGCCAGCCCGCCGACGCCCGGGCCCGCCGCCCCGCCGGTCCCCCCACCCCCTTCGCCTAAACCGGTTCCCGCTGCGCAGCCGGTTGCCCCCACGCCGGCCGACGTGCCCCCCGACCGCAACCTCGCGCCGCTCTATGTCCTGCTTGCGCTGCTCCTGCTGCTCGCGGCCGGGGCTGGCGGCTGGTGGGTGTTCGGCCGGCCGCGGCCGGTCATCGAAGCGCAGACCACCCCACCGACTGCGGCGCCGAGCCCGCCGGCGCCGCCCACCCCGCCCGCTGCCGATCCGGCGCCGACACTGCCGACGCCGCCGAACCCGCCCCCAGCGCCGGCCGCACCGCTTCTGGGCAGCCTCTCCGTCCCGGACGTGCTCACGAAGGCGCCGAACCCGGCCGCCATCGCCGCCGAGGGCACGCGCCGCCTGCAGGGCGACCGCCACGACGACGGGCTGCTGCTGCTGGAGGCCGCAGCCGACCGCGGTGACGGCGCCGCCGCAGCCGCGCTCGGCGCCCTATACGATCCCGTCCGCTTCCACGCCGGCGGCCCGATCCCGCAGCCGGACCCGCGCCAGGCCGCCCGCTACTACCGTGACGCCGCCCGCACCGGGGCCGACGTCGCCGCCGCACGCGACGCGCTCAAGCACAGCCTGGAGACGAAAGCGTCGTCCGGCGATCTGGGCGCCAACCTCACTCTGAAGGACTTCTGGCCATGACGGTCCGAATGCTCGCGTTGCTGCTGGTCGTGCTCCCCGGCCTGGCCGCCGCCCAGCCGGCGCAGGCGCCGCTGCTGATCGAGGGCAAGCAGTCGCTCTACCAGCGCGTGATCACCCGCCCCGGCGCCATGCTCTCGGCCCAGGCGGACGGGCAAGGGGCGCGGCCAGTCCCCGGTTTCAGCGTGTTCTACGTCTATGCACGCCCTGCTGGCGGCGCGCGGATCGAGGTCGGGCGCACCGCCGACGGCCATGTCGAGGGCTGGATCCCCGCCGACAAGGCGATCGACTGGAAGCACACCATGGTCGCCGAGTTCACCAACCCGGCCGGGCGGCAGCCGGTCCTGTTCCTCCGCTCCGAAATCAATGAGCGCGAGCTGATGCTGGACGGCCAGGCCGGGCAACGCGCGGACGCCCTGCGCACGGCCGCGACCGCTGCCGGCGCGCCACCCGGACCGGTGCTGGCCATCGAACCGGCGACCGCCATCGACTTCGCCCACCACTTCTACCTCATGCCGATCCTCTCGGCCCAGCGGATCGAGCGCGAGATGGGGCCGCCGCTTCGCCTGCTGGAGGTCATCACGGCACCTGCCGAGCCGCCGGCGCCCCAACCCGCGGTCCCGGCCGCTGCCAGCCAGTTCAAGGCCGGGGTCGTCTTCGTGCTCGACACCACGATGAGCATGGAGCCTTACATCGACCGCACCCGCGACGCGATCCGCTCGATCGTCGGCAGCATCGGCACCTCCCCGCTGCGGGAGAACTTCCGCTTCGGCCTGGTCGCCTACCGCGACAGCCTGCTCGACACGCCGGGTCTCGAATACGCGACCAAGGTGTATGGCAAGCCCGACTTCAGCCAGCCGGCCGACGCGATCAACGCCGAGGTCACCACCACGCGCGAGGCCCAGGCCAGTTCGCAGGGCTTCGACGAGGACCCGATCGGCGGCATCAAGGCGGCGCTCGACGAGATCGACTGGGCGCCGCTGGGTGGCCGCTACATCGTCCTTGTCACCGACGCCGGCGCCCGCCCGGCTACGCATCCGCACAGCATCACCCACCTCAACATCGCTGACATCCGCGAACTGGCGAAGGCCAAGGGGGTCGCGATCTTCGCCATCCACCTGCTGACCCCCGAAGGCCGGGCCCGGCACGACCACGAGCCGGCCGCCGCCCAGTACCGCGAGCTGACTCAGTTCGGCGCCGCCGGCCAGCTGTATTTCCCGGTGCCCGACGGGGCGCCGGACGCCTTCGCCCGCACCGTGCAGGACCTGAGCCGCGCGCTGCTGAGCCAAGTGGGCGAAGCTGCCGGCCGGCAAGCCCCCGCCGCCGCCGCCCCGGCAAACCCCGCCCTGCGCGAGGCGGTGCGCGTGGTCGGCGAGGCGATGCGCCTCAACTATCTCGGCCGGACCGGCAACACCCAGGCGCCCGACGTCGTCCGCAGCTGGACCACCGACCGCGACCTCCGCAACCCCGACCTATCGAGCCTCGAGGTCCACGTTCTGCTGACCCGCAACCAGCTCTCGGACCTGGCCAAGTCGCTGCAGACCATCCTGCAGGCCGGGCTTGCGGGCCGGACCGAGCCGCGCACGTTCTTCACCCAGCTCCGCTCCACCTTCGCCGCCGCCGCGCGCGACCCGCAGCGGATCGCCGGCGCCCAGACGATCGGCGGCCTGCTCGGCGAATACCTCGACGACCTCCCCTACCAGTCCGAGATCATGGACATCCAGGAGGCCGACTGGATCGCCATGGGCGCCATCGCCCAGCGCACCGTGCTGAACAACATCGAGGCCAAGCTGCGCCTATACCAGGAGTTCCAGTCCAACGCCGACCTCTGGGTCGACCTGTCGGGCACGCGCGCGCCGGGCGAGGCGATGTTCCCGGTGCCGATCGAAGCCCTGCCGTGACCCCGGCCCCGCTGCATGCGGCGGACCTCAGCCGCGGCCTCGGCGGCTTCTCCCTGGTGATCGAACGGCTCGACGTCGCGGCAGGCCAGCGTGTCGCGGTCGTCGGCCCGTCTGGCTGCGGCAAGAGCACCCTGCTGGCCCTGGCGGCACTTGCCTTGCGGCCGGACGCCGGGTCCGCCCTGGCGCTGGCGGGGACCGACGCGCTGGCGCTGTGGCGCGCCTCCGCCGGCGACGCGCTGGCGGCGCTGCGTTCGTCCAGTATCGGCTTCGTGCCGCAGACCGGCGCCCTCCTGCCCTTCCTCAGCCTGCGCGACAACATCGCCCTGCCGCAGCGCATCGCCAACCGGCCCGACCCGGCCCGGGTCGAGGCGCTGGCCGAACGCCTCGGCATCGGAGCACTGCTTGACCGCAGGCCCGCCGCCGTCTCCGTCGGGCAACGCCAGCGCGCCGCGATCGCCCGCGCCCTCAGCCACCGCCCCAGCATCGTCCTGGCCGACGAGCCGACCGCCTCCGTGCATCCCGCCCAGGCGGACGATATCTTGCGGCTGCTCGTGGAGGCCGCGAGCGACGACGGCGCCGCGCTGGTCATCTCCACCCATGACGCCGCCCGGGCCGAGGCAGCCGGCTTCGCGATCGCCCCCTGCACCGTCGCACACGGCGCCGACGCGACCCGGTTCCGGTGGCCGGTCCATTGATGTCCGCGTGATGCAGGCCCTGCTCGCGGCACGGATGGCGATGGCCGACCTGCAATCGGAGAAGCTGCTGGCCCTGTGCTCGGTGCTCGCGCTCGCCGCCGTGCTGGCCCCGCTGTTGATCCTGGCCGGGCTGCGGGCCGGCGTCGTCCAGGGCCTGCGCGAGGCGCTGCTGGAAGATCCGCACGTGCGCGAGGTCACGACTGCCGCCAACCGCAGCTTCGACGCTGGCCTCCTCGCCCGCGTTGCCGCCCGGCCCGACGTCGCCTTCCTCGCCCCGCGCACCCGCACCTTGGCGGCCAGCCTGCTGCTCGAACGGCCGAACGAGCCCGGGCGCGGCAGCCGGATCGAGCTGATCCCGACCGCCCCAGGCGACCCCCTTCTCCCAACCGGCCCCACCGCGACGGACGGGATCGTGCTCACCGCCCCCGTCGCCGCTCGGCTCCAGGCCGCACCCGGCGACGCGCTCATCGGCCGCCTCGCCCGCGTGCTCGACGGCCATCGCGACAGCGTCGCCCTGGCGCTGACCGTCACCGCGATCGCGCTGCCCGCCGCCTTCTCCCGCGATGCGGCCTTCGTGACCCTCCCCCTCGCCGTGCTGGTCGAGGACTTCCAGGACGGGCGCGTGGGGCCGCCCGCCTCGATCGCCGACCTTCCGCCCGTCCAACGCGCCGACTACGCCGGTTTCCGGCTCTACGCGCGACGGCTGGACGAAGTCCCGGCCCTTGATGCGGCGCTGCAGGCCGAGGGGATCGACGTCGTCTCGCGGGCGGGCGACGTCTCGGGGCTGCTCCGGGTCGACCGCAGCCTGACGTTGCTGTTCGGCCTGGTCGCGAGCTTGGGCGGCGCCGGCTTCCTGGTGTCGCTCGGCGCCGGGCTCTGGGCGAACGTCGAGCGCAAGCGGGTGCCGCTGGCCCAGCTCCGCTTCCTCGGGCTGCGCGCCGGCTCGATGCGGGTGTTCCCGATGGTGCAGGCGGCCGCGCTCGCGCTGGCCGGCGCCGGGGTTGCTCTCGCAGCGGCGCTGATGGCGAGTGTTGTCATCAACCGCCTGTTCGCCGGCCTGCTGGCGCTGGACCGCCCGCTCTGCCTGATCACCCCGGCGCTGGCGGCACAGGCGGCCGGGCTGACCCTCGCCGGCTCGGTACTGGTCGCCGCGGCGGCCGGCACGCGTGCGTCGCGCGTCGAGCCGTGGGAGGGGTTGAGCACGCCATGAGACTGGTTTTGATCGTGCTCCTATTGGCGCCGCTTTCCGCCCGCGCTGCCGATTGGGACCCGAAATGGTGGAACCCGCAGCCGGCCGAGGGCGATCTCGTCGTCCCGATGCCGTGCGGCGGGGCCATGGCGTTCCGCCCGGTCGACGTGCCCTCGGCGCCCGGCCCGCTCGATGACCGGGCGTTCACCGCCGGCCAGGCCGAGACGGAGCAGGGCTACAGCGAATACCTCCACGCCGCGTTCCTCGCGGCCCCCTTCCCCGCGGACGCGCCGGGCGCCCGCCGTTACTACATGGGCAAGTATGCCGTCACGCGCGACCAGTTCGCCGCCCTCTCCGGCAAGTGCCCGGTGCCCTCCGCCAGTGGCCGTGTCGCCCAGACCCTCGTCTCCCAGCCAGACGCCATCGTGTACGCCGCCCAATGGACCAGCTGGGTCATGAGGAACGCCCGCGCCACCCTGCCCCATCGCGGCGAGGCGATCGGCTATGCCAGGCTGCCGACCGAGGAGGAGTGGGAATTCGCCGCCCGGGGCGGGGTTCGCGTCTCGGAGGAAGAGTTCCTGGCCCCAACCTGGCCCATGCCGGAGGGTGCCGACCGCTACGTCCTGGCCGGCACCCGCGCCGCTGGCGGGCGCATCGGCCAGGTCGGCCAGCGCCTGCCCAACCCGCTCGGCCTGTATGACATGCTGGGCAATGCCGCGCAGATCATGCTCGACCCCTACCGCCTGAACCGGGTCGGCCGCCCGCACGGGCAGGCCGGCGGCATCGCTGTCCGCGGCGGCAACTACACCATCTCCAGCCCGGCCGCGCTCCGCACCTCCATGCGCGACGAGATCCCCCCCTTCGACGCCGCGACCGGCGAGCCGACGAAGCTGCCCACCATGGGCTTCCGCCTGGTGCTCTCGGCGCCGACCGTCGCCGACCTGCCGGAGGTGGAGCGCGCGCAGGCCGAGTTCGCCGACGTCAGCGGCGCCCGGCAGCAGGCCGCCGACGACCCCCGCGCGGTGATCGCGGCCCTGCGCGAGCAGACCGGCGACGAGGGGCTGCGCCAAGGGCTCGACCGGCTTTCGGCCCGGCTGGCGAGCGACCAGCGCGAACGGGCCGACGCCGCCAACGTGGCGCTGCTGGCGCAACTCGAGGCCGGCACCCTGCTGGCGCAGAACGTCTGGGACTTCACCAACCGCGCCCGTATCCAGACCGACCTGCTGCGCGACATCACCCAGCCGGACGACCAGCGGGTCGCCAAGGAGGCCGCCGCGCGCAACCTCGCCCAAGCCGACGCCTCGCTGGACGGCTACCTCCGCCTGGTGCGCCAGATCGCGACCGGCCCGGCCCGGGGGGCCGTCGCCGCCCAGATGGCGGTCCTGCGCGCGGAGGTCTCGGCCCGCTCCCAATCGACCCTCCTCGCCTTTCTGCCCATCCTGCAACACGACGCGACCGAGCTGGCGGCCGGCCACCTGGTTCAACGGGAGGCCGCCCGGGCCGAGATCACGGCGCTGTCCCGCGGAGACGTGCAAGGACGGCGATAACTCGGCGCGCTTGCTCCGACGGCGCGCAGTACGTCTCCCGTAGGCCGGCGCGAGCAAAGGCAGCGGCGTTCCGGACGCCGTCGGCCAAAACGGAGAAAGGGCGGGCCCTTGCGGACCCGCCCCTCCCAAGCAGAGCAATCTGGACCGGTTTAGAAGTCCATGTCGCCCATGCCGCCCATGCCCGGGGCGCCACCGCCGCCGCCCATTGGCGCCTTCTTCTCAGGACGCTCGGCGATCATCGCCTCGGTCGTGATCAGCAGGCTTGCGACCGAGGCCGCGTCCTGCAGCGCCGTACGGACGACCTTCGTCGGGTCGATGATGCCGGCCGCAACCATGTCCTTGAACTCGGCGCTCTGCGCGTCGAAGCCATAGTTGTAGTCGTTGCTCTCGAGCACCTTGCCGGCGATGACGGCACCGTCCTCGCCCGCGTTCTCGGCGATCTGCCGCAGCGGCGTCTGCACCGCCTTGCGGACGATCTCGATGCCGAACTTCTGGTCCTCGTTCTCGGCCTTCAGGTGCGCCAGCACCAGGCTGGCGCGCGCCAGGGCGACGCCGCCGCCCGGGACGATGCCTTCCTCGACGGCCGCACGGGTCGCGTGCAGCGCGTCGTCGACGCGGTCCTTGCGCTCCTTCACCTCGACCTCGGTGCTGCCGCCGACGCGGATGACCGCAACGCCGCCGGCCAGCTTGGCCAGACGCTCCTGCAGCTTCTCACGGTCGTAGTCGCTCGTCGTCTCCTCGACCTGCGCCCGGATCTGGTTGCAACGGCCCTTGATGTCGTCGCCCGAACCCGCACCCTCGACGACCGTCGTGTTCTCCTTCTCGATGAGAACGCGCTTGGCCCGGCCGAGCATCGCCAGCGTGACCGTCTCGAGCTTGATGCCCAGGTCCTCGCTGATCACCTGGCCGCCGGTCAGGATGGCGATGTCTTCGAGCATCGCCTTGCGACGGTCGCCGAAGCCCGGTGCCTTAACGGCCGCGACCTTCAGGCCGCCGCGCAGCTTGTTGACGACCAGGGTCGCGAGCGCCTCGCCCTCGATGTCCTCGGCGATGATCAGCAACGGGCGCCCGCTCTGCACCACGCTCTCGAGCAGCGGCAGCATCGCCTGCAGCCCCGAGAGCTTCTTCTCGTGGATCAGGATGTAGGGGTTGTCGAGCTCGGCGACCATCTTCTCCGCGTTCGTGATGAAGTACGGGGAGATGTAGCCGCGGTCGAACTGCATGCCCTCGACCACTTCGAGTTCGGTCTGGATGCCCTTGGCCTCCTCGACGGTGATGACACCCTCGTTGCCGACCTTCTGCATCGCCTCGGAGATCATGCGACCGATCTCGCTCTCGCCATTGGCGGAGATCGTGCCGACCTGGGCCGTCTCGGCCTCGGTCGTGATCTTGCGGGTGCGGGCCTTCAGCTCGGTCACGATCGCCGTCACCGCGGCATCGACGCCACGCTTCAGGTCCATCGGGTTGAGCCCGGCGGCGACGCCCTTGCTGCCTTCACGGACGATCGCCTGCGCGAGCACGGTCGCCGTCGTCGTGCCGTCGCCGGCGATGTCGTTGGTCTTGGTCGCGACCTCGCGCAGCATCTGCGCGCCCATGTTCTCGAACTTGTCGGAAAGCTCGATCTCCTTTGCCACCGTCACACCGTCCTTGGTGATGCGCGGGGCGCCGAAGCTCTTGTCGATGACCACGTTGCGGCCCTTGGGGCCGAGCGTGACCTTGACCGCATCGGCGAGGATGTCCACGCCACGCAGCATGCGCTGCCGCGCATCACCGCCAAACCGTACGTCCTTAGCTGCCATTGTAATTAGTCCCTTCCAAGTTTCTTCTCCCCTCCCTCAGAGGGAGGGGCCGGGGGTGGGTCGCCTTTGTCGCTAGAAGGCCCCAGCCGTCAGGCCGCCTTCTTCGACTCGGCCGCCGCTACGCGGCTCTCTTGACTTCGCTCGCCGCTACGCGGCTTTCTTGACCTCGCTCTGGCCCTCGATGATGCCCATGATGTCGCTCTCCTTCATGATCAGGAGCTCCTCGCCATCGAGCTTCACTTCGGTGCCGCTCCATTTGCCGAACAGCACGCGGTCTCCGGCCTTCACGTCGAGCGCCACGATCGCGCCCTGCTCGTTGCGGGCGCCCGGCCCGGCGGCGACGACCTCGCCCTCCATCGGCTTTTCCTTGGCGGTGTCGGGGATGATGATCCCGCCGGCCGTCTTCTCTTCGGCGGTGATGCGCTTGACCACGATGCGGTCATGCAGGGGACGGAACTTCATACGGAACGCTCCATAATGACGCCCCTCAGCCTCGGGCTGTGGAGCGTGGATTGGTTTACCCCCGTCCGCCGGAGCCCTGGTCTGGCACTCCGGCCGCGTGAGTGCCACGGCAATTAGGGGTTCGCCCGGCGCGAGTCAACCGGTTCGGCAGCACTCCGACGCTTTGAGTGCTAATCTGCTGTTTCTAATGATTATTGTCTTTCCAAGCGCCTACTCGCACCCGCAACATTCGCCTGCCGACCCGGGCCCGCGCCCGGATGCGGACTGGAGAAAGACCGACTGGAGACGACAGCATGACCATCGGGTTGCAGCTTCGCGATTACCGCCTCACCACGGCCGAAATCCTCTACCACCTGCCGGACCACCCCGGCCTGCTACAAACCTATATCTGGCAGGATGTCGACCTGGCGCCGCAGTTCCCGGTGCTGAAGAAGTTCCTCGATTTCTGGGCGCGCGAACTGGACGGCAAGCTGCACTCGATCCGCATCGCGAAGGCAAGCCTGATCCAGCCGGGGCGCCTCGCCCATGCCAACCATCTCATGACCTTGCACTGACAGCGTGGCGCGCCGGCGCCTCACGCCAGCGCCGCCTTTACGCGAGGCCCGGCGCGCGCCGCCGAAGCAACAGCACGCCGAAGCCGATCGACGCCGCCATCAGCACCCCCGACAGCGCAAGCTGCGCCGCCTGCGACACCCGCATCCCGCCGCCGAGCAGCGCGAACACCATTGTCTGCGGCACGTAGCCCAGCAGCGACGCCGCGAGGAACGGTGCCGCCGCGATCCGGGACACGCCGGCCAGCAGGTTCAACACGATGTTGCTTCCCACCGGAAGCAAGCGCAGCGTGAGCGTCGCGCTGAACGCGTTCGCCACCAGGAACCGCTCCATCCGCGCGATCCGCCCGCCAGCCGCGCCGCTCCGGGCCAAATGGCGCGCAACCCACCCGCGCGCGACCGTCCGCGCCCACCAGAAGTCCACGGCACAGCCAGCGATCTCGGCCAGCAGCGCGAGGGCCGCGCCGGGCCAGAACCCGAACGCCAGCCCGCCCGCATAGGCGACCGCCTGCCGCGGCACGCCGATGGCGCAGGCAGCGGCACCCATCGCGGCGAACACCACCGGTCCCCGCTCGCCCGCGCGCCCGACCGCCGACTCGAGTCCGGCGGCCCGCAGCAGCAGCCCGGCCGCGACCAGCCCCCCCGCCAGCAGCACCGGACGGAGCATCCAGCGCAGGTCCCGTCCGGCCGTCACGACGGCTCCACCTCCGGCCGGCGCCAACGGCGCTGCAGCCAGAACACGCCCACCAGATCGAACATCCCCACCCAAAGCCGGTCCAAGGTGCCGTAATTGGACGTGCCGCGGAGACGCGGCCGGTGGTTCACCGGCACCGACACCACCCGCCCGCCGGCCCGGATGAACAAGGCCGGCAGATATCGGTGCATGTGGTCGAAGTGCGGCAGCTCGAGGAAGGCCTGCCGCCGGAACAGCTTCAGGCCGCAGCCTGTGTCCGGCGTCGCGTCGTGCAGCAGCGCGGCCCGGATGCGGTTCGCGACGCGCGACGACTGGCGCTTGGTCCAGCTGTCCTTCCGCCGCGTCCGGTGCCCGGCGATCAGCAGCGGGGCCGGGCCGTTGTCGCCGGCCGCACGCGCCAGCAGTGCCGGAATGTCGGCCGGGTCGTTCTGCCCATCGCCGTCGATCGTCGCGATCCACTCGCCGCGCGCCACCCGCACGCCGGTCACGATCGCAGCGCTCTGCCCGCAACTGGCCCGGTGCCGCCGCACGACCACGCCGGCATCTCGCAGCCGGGCTCCGGTGTCGTCCGTGCTGCCGTCGTCGACATACACGATCTCGTGAGCGATGGCCGCCAGGGCATGGCGGATCTCGGCCACCAGCGGCGCGATGTTAGGCCCCTCGTTGCGAACCGGCACCACGACGGAGAGAGTGGGCGATGACAGGACAGGGGGCGCGGCAGCCATTGGCACCGGCGGTAGCACCGGCCATCACGGGGTCGCAAGTGCAGGCCCGCCGCTTATCTGTCCGCTAGCCACTCCCGATCGAAGGTCCGTCATGCCGTTCGACCCGCTGCCTGCCACCCTCCCGCTTGATCGGCGGCCCGAGCTGCGCCCCGTCGGGCTATGGCTGTTCGGGCTCTGCGGCATGGTGCTGGTCATGGTCACGCTGGGCGGCGCGACCCGGCTGACCGGCTCGGGCCTCTCGATCATGGAGTGGGCGCCGCTGCTGGGCGCCCTGCCGCCGCTCTCGGAGGCAGAGTGGAACCGGCTCTACGCGCTCTATCAGCACATCCCCCAGTACGACCTCGTCAATCACGGGTTCGGGCTCGATGGCTTCAAGCACATCTTCTGGCTCGAATGGGTGCACCGCCTCTGGGGCCGGTTGATGGGCGCCGCCCTCGTCCTGCCGCTGCTGTGGTTCGCCGTGCGGCGGCGGATCGGCCCGGGCCTCGCGCTCCGCCTGGTGCTGCTCCTGCTGCTCGGGGGGCTGCAGGGCGCCGTCGGCTGGTTCATGGTCGCCAGCGGGTTCGAGGCGGACAGCACCTCGGTCTCGCCCTACCGCCTGGTGATGCATCTCGCGCTCGCCGTGTCGCTCTATGCAGCCCTGCTCTGGACCGCCCTGGGCGTCTGGCGCCAGGCGCGCGGGCCCGCACCCGGCTACGGCTCGCGCGCGTTGCGGCGGACCACCGCAGCAGCGTGCGCCATGATCGGCCTCACGATCCTGGCCGGCGGCTTCGTCGCCGGGCTGCACGCCGGCCTCGTTTACAATTCATTTCCCTTCATGGATGGACGGCTCGTGCCCGACGGCTATGCATCGCTGCATCCGTTCACGCGCAACTGGTTCGAGAACACACCCGCCGTGCAGTTCGACCATCGCCTGCTTGCGACATTGACCGCGGCGCTGGCCCTCGGCGCCGCCGGCTGGGGCGTGCTGCGCGGCATCGGCGCGGTCCGCACCGGGCTGGCCGTCCTCGGCCTGGCCGTGCTGGCACAATACGCGCTGGGCGTCGTCACCTTGCTCTGGGCGGTGCCGGTCGCGCTCGGCACCGCGCACCAGGCGATGGCGATGCTCGCGCTGACGGCGGCCCTCCTGGCGCTGCACACCCAAATGCCGCAGCAGCCGCCGGCGAGTGGCGGTCCGGCCAGGTGAGCGGGACGGCCGCGGGGGAGGCCGGCCAGACGCTGATCGACGCCTTGCCGGTCGGCATCGCGCTCTATGACGGCGAACGCCGCTTGCTGCACGCGAACCCCGCATTCGCCCGCATCCTCGGCGTCTCGCCCGGGCTGTTCCGGCCGCTGTCGACACTGGCCGACAACATGCGCCTGGTCGCCTATCGCGGCTTGTTCGGGCCTGGCGACCCGGATCTGCTCACCCGGCGCATTGCCGTCGACGAGATCGGCAAGGAGCGGCGCTTCGCGGGCCAGCACAAGGACGGGCGCAGCTTCGACGCGCACCACCTCCCGCTGCCCTCCGGCGGTTCTGTGCTTTGCCTGCTCGACACGACCGCGCTGGCGCAGCGCAGCCACGCCGCCGAGCAGGCGTTGGCCCACGCCCAATCGGCCGCCGCCTCGCTCGACCTCGGGGTCGCGGTCGTGACCGCCGCCGGCATGCTCGGCCATCATAATGCCCGCTTCATCGGCCTGGCCGGCTTGCGACAGGCGCCGTTCCCCCCCGGCGTGCCGCTGGCCGAGCTGCCCGTCGACGGACCCGGCCGCCTGCTGACGGCCGACCTGCTGCAAACCTGCGGAACGGCGCGTCGCTCGCGCGGCGAACAGCTCGTCGAAATCCGGACCAAGCCGCTGGACGGCGGCGGCTGGAGCCTGGCGTTGACCGACGTGACCGCGCTGGCCCAGGCCCAGGCCGACGCCGCACACTCGGCCGAGCTACTGGCCGCGATCATGCAGCAGGCGTCGCCGGGCATCAGCGTGTTCGACGCCGACCACCGGCTGGTGCACGTCAACGGCGCCTATCGCCGGATCATGGCCGGCGCTCCGGGCGAGATCGGGCAGACGCTGGCCGAGATCATGCAGGCGCGGCTGCATGCGCGCGAGTACGACGTCGCCGACCCGGAGGGCTACGTCCAGGCCGTGCTGTCCGCAGCCCCCGGCGCCCCGGAGGTCCGCCGCCGCCGCCGCCGGAACGGCACCACGATCGAGGTCTGGTCGACGCCGCTGCCTGGCGGCGGGCAGATCCGCATGGTCGAGGACGTGAGCGCCCTGGCCGAAGCCCAGGCCGAACTGCGCCGCCATGCCGAGCTCACGGCCGACATCGCCAACCACGTCCCGCACGGCATCAGCGTCTACGGCCCCGACCGGCGGCTGCGCCTGGTCAACCGCGCCTACACCGAGATCATGGCCGGCGCGCCCATCCATGTCGGCGAAACCGTCGACGAGATCATCGACCGCCGCGCCCGCTCCGGCGAGTACGGCAGCGGCGAGCCGGCCGAGCTGGCGCAGTCGCAGCGCCAGCACGACAACACGCGGCCGCAATACCGGCGGCGCAAGCGGCCCAACGGCCGCGTGGTCGACGTGCGCACGGCGCCGCTCTCGGATGGCAGCCACTTGAGCGTGGTGACCGACGTCACCGCGCTGATCTCGGCCGAGGCCGAGCTGGCGCGCCGGGGCGAGGCGATCGATGCGATGCTCGCGACCGTGCGCCATGGCCTGGTGCTGTGGAACCGCGACCGCTGCCTGATCACCGCCAACGCACCCGCGGCCGCGATCCTGCTGCTGCCCGATGGCGTGCTGGTCCCGGGCCGCAGCCTCGCCGACATCCTGCAGGGCGTGGTCGAGCGGGGCGGACTCGGCGACGGGCCGGCTGCCCGCGCGCTCGCACGCCGCCTTCTGGAGCAGGACCGCGGCGTCACCCAGCATCTCGAATGCATCACCCGCGCCGGCCGCTGCCTCGAACTCCGGTCCGAGCCCACCCTTCAGGGCGGCTTCGTGACCACCATCGTCGACGTGACCCCGGCCCGCGACGCGGAGGATGCGGTGCGCCTCCTGCACACCGCGTCCGGGCAGCCGGTCGCGCCGGCGCCGTTCGATCCGGCCGCCATGGGCCAGGCCTGGCGCGCGCCGCTTGCGGCGATCCAGGCGGAAGCGGACGAGGCGGCGGAAGCGCTGGTCCGGGCGGCGTCCGACCCGGCAGCGCTCGACCCGGTCCGCATCCTCGCCGCCTGCCAGGCGATCGCCTCGTCCACGCGGCGGATGCTCGGCGAGCTCGAGGGCCGCGGCATCGCCGCCGATGCAGCGCGGTTCGGGCTGGCCGAGGACCGCGTCGACGTCCGCACGCTGCTCCGCACCATCCTCCGCCGGTTCGACGCGCCCGCAGCCGCGGCGGAGGTGACCCTCGTCGTGGACGCGCCGGAGCGGTTGCCGCCGTTCCGCGCCGACGAACAGCGGCTCCTGCAGGTCCTGAGCCACCTGGTGCGAAACGCGCTCTCCCAGACCGATCCGGGCGGCAGCATCAGCCTGACGGCGCGGCACGACTGGGCCCAGGGCAGCCTGCTGATCGAGGTCCACGACAGCGGCGGCGGCATCCCCGAGCCGGACATCGAGCGTGCGTTCGAGCCATTCGTCCAACTGGGCGCCCATCTGTCCACCCGCGCGCCATGCGCCGGCATCGGCCTGTTCGTCTCCCGCCTGCTGGTGCGCGCCCATGGCGGTGACCTGACGCTGCGGAGCATGACCGGCCAGGGCACGACCGCCATGATCCGCATCCCCGCCGCCCGGGTGCTGCAAGACGGCCCCCGCGACCCCAAATGAGCCCCGGGCGCTTGCGCCGCCGCCGCGGTTCGCCTCACATGGGCCAGCCGCCGGTCCGGTTCCACGCGCGGCCGCCGGCGCGCCAGCAGGATGAACGCAGACCCATGGACATATCGACCCCCTTCGCGGCCTCGCCCCTCGCCGTCACCGACGGATTGTTCTTCGACCGCCCGGGTGCCGAGCTGGACCAGGACGGCGCAAGCCGTCTCGTTGCCTCCGCCCTCGATGGCCTCGACGACGGCGAGCTGTTCCTCGAATACCGCGAGAGCGAGCAGCTCTCGCTCGAGGAGGGTCGGATCCGCAGCGCCGGCTTCGACACCTCCATGGGCTTCGGCCTGCGGGCCGTGCTCGGCGAGGAGGCCGGCTTCGCGCATGCGGGCGAGGTTTCGGCCAAGGCGCTGGGCCGCGCCGCCGCGACCGTCTCGGCCGTGCGCGCCGGCCGCTCGGGCACGCTCGCAGCCCCGCCGCGCGCGACCAACGCGCGCCTCTACAGCGACGCGAACCCCCTGCAAGGAACCACCTTCGTCGAGCGTACCGCGGCATTGGCCCGGATCGACGCCTATGCGCGCGGCAAGGATCCGCGCGTCAAGCAGGTGATGGCGTCGCTCGCGGGCGAATGGCAGGCCGTGCAGGTCATGCGCGCCGACGGGACCCGGGTTGCGGATCTGCGCCCGCTCGTCCGGCTCGGCGTGAGCGTCGTGGTCGAGCAGGACGGCCGGCGCGAGAGCGGCAGCCACGGCGCCGGCGGCCGCTTCGGCTACGACCGAATGATTGACGACGCCTTCATGATGGCCGCCGTCGACGAGGCGTTGCGCCAGGCGCTGCTGGCGCTCGAGTCGCGGCCGGCCCCCGCGGGCGAGGTCCCCGTCGTGCTCGGGCCGGGCTGGCCCGGCATCCTGCTTCACGAGGCGATCGGCCACGGCCTCGAGGGCGATTTCAACCGCAAGAAGACGTCCGCCTTCGCCGGGCTCATGGGCCAGCGGATCGCCAGCCCCGGCGTGACGGTCGTCGATGACGGCACCCTGCCCGACCGCCGCGGCAGCATCACCGTCGATGACGAGGGCACCCCCTCGGGCCGCACCGTCATGATCGAGGACGGCATCCTGACCGGCTTCATCCAGGACCGCATGAACGCCCGGCTCATGGGCGTGACCCCCACCGGCAACGGCCGGCGCCAGAGCTACGCCCACGTGCCGATGCCGCGCATGACCAACACGATCATGCTGGGCGGTGCCGCTACGCCTGACGAGATGATCCGCTCGGTCAAGAACGGCCTCTATGCGGTCAATTTCGGCGGCGGCCAGGTCGACATCACCTCGGGCAAGTTCGTCTTCTCCGCCAGCGAGGCCTACCTGATCGAGGACGGCAAGGTCACCGCCCCGGTCAAGGGCGCGACCCTCATCGGCAACGGTCCCGACGCGCTGACCAGGATCGAGATGGTCGGCAACGACCCCGGCCTCGACCCCGGGATCGGCACCTGCGGCAAGAACGGACAGGGCGTGCCGGTCGGCGTCGGCCAGCCGACTATCAAGCTCTCCGGCCTGACGGTCGGCGGCACCGGAGCCTGAACGTGCGCCCCTGCCGCCTCGTCCCGATCGTGCTGGCTCTGGTGGCTGGCGCGGCCGCCACGGCCGCGGCAGATCCGTTGCCGGCCTGCCCGTCCACGTCCGTCGCCCCGCTTGCGCTGCCGCAGGTCAAGAACGCCGTCGCCAACAACCGCGAGTTGCTGATCGTGGCCCTCGGCTCGTCCTCGACCCAGGGCTGGCATTCGACCGACCTCGCGCATAGCTACCCGGCCGTGTTGCAGGCCAAGCTCAACGACGCGCTGCCCACCACGCACGTCGCCGTCATCAACAAGGGCATCGGCGGCCAGGACGTGGCGGAAGAGCTGCCCCGGCTCGAGTCGGACGCGCTGGCCCTGCACCCGGCCCTGGTGGTCTGGCAGGTCGGCGCGAACGGGGCGATGCGCCTGATCCCGCCGGAGACGTTCAAGCGGCTGCTGACGGCCGGTATCCGGCGCCTGATCGAGGCCAAGATCGACGTTGTCGTGATGGACAACCAGCGCGCGCCGGCGATCCTCGCCTCGCCCGAGCACCTGCAGATCGATCAGGCGATGGCCGAGGTCGCAGCCGCGACCGGCGCGCACCTGTTCAGCCGCGGCAACCTGATGGACCGCTGGCGCACCGACGGCTTCCCCTACGACCGCTTCATCGCCGACGACGGGCTCCACCACAACGACTACGGCTACCACTGCCTCGCCGCCGCCCTCGCGTCCGCGATCGTCGAAGGACTCGGCCCCGACGCGCCATCCTCCCGGACGGCAGCGAAACGCTAGCGGGCTGCTGAAACGGTCCTTCGATCCGCATCGAAACAGTGCGTCATCCCCGGGCGAAGCAGTCCCAGGCTCCGACTGCGATAGCAATTGGTATGGCGGCGGAGGGTTCATCTGGGGACCACGCCAGTCGGCCGGCGAGTCAGGGGCGGATCGCCGATCAGCCCTCCGGCACGCCCGCCCGCCGCAGGCCAGCAATCACGTGCTCGCGGTCGTCGTCGCTCTGGAACGGCGTGGACGAGACGAACGCCGACACCGTGAGGTCGGGATCGACCGTCTGCATCCGCCGCAACACCACCGCCGCCTCCCGCTCCTGCCCGAGATGGCCGAGTGCCGAGAGGTAGGGCCGCCCGGCTGCGGCGAAGGCCGGGTTCAGCTCGCTCACCGTCCGCCCGACCGAGACGGCCGTTTCGTAGTCGCGGCGCATCAGCGCCAGCCAACAGAACCCGACGTCATACAGGAACGCCCCGGG
Source organism: Acetobacteraceae bacterium (assembly GCA_965213855.1). Classification (GTDB taxonomy): domain Bacteria; phylum Pseudomonadota; class Alphaproteobacteria; order Acetobacterales; family Acetobacteraceae; genus JBBROS01. The sequence goes on from CBDCAA010000008.1 coordinate 1,519,514, forward strand.
ATCCATCGGCGACAAGTGTTTATAGCGGTTCAGCCGCCGCTCGCCCTCGTCGAGTTCGCCCAGATAGATCAGCGTCAGCGCCGAGAATGCCCAGGCCATCGCCAGGTTTGGGTTCAGCGCCAAGGCGCGGTCGTGCAGCGCAAGCCCCTCTCGCAGCCGATGATGCAGCGTGACCCGGATGTGGCCGGCGATGGCGAACCCGCGCGCATCCTGCGCATCGAGCGTGATTGCCTGCTCGGCATGCTGCGCCGCCTCCGCCCGCGCCGCCTCGACGTCGTCGGCCCAGGTGGTGATGACGAGGAAGTGGAGCCAGTAGGCCAGCCAGGCATGCGCCGCGGCATACTCGGGCTCGATCGCGACGGCCTGGCGAAGCAGGTCGCCCGCCAGCATGAAGTTGGTGCGCTCGAGCCGGGTCATGCTCGGCAGCGCGCGAAGCGTCAGGTCGTAGGCCGTCGGCTGCTGCAACGCGCGTTGCCCGGCGCGCCGGCTCTCGATCAGAAGGATCTCGGGATCGATCTGCGCGACCACCTCGGCCGCGACCTCGTCCTGCAGGCTCAGCAGGTCGTCCACCTGCCGGTCGAACCGGCGCGCCCAGACCACCTGGCTGCCGTCCTGCAGGTCGACCAGCCTGACCGTGATCCGCAGCCGCTTGCCGACCCGCTGGACGGAGCCGTCGAGTATGTAGTCCAGCCCGAGCGTGCGCCGAAGCGCGGCGTCGTCGCGCGACTCAGTCACGAACTGCGCGATCGACGAGCTGGACACGAGGAAGATCCACCGGAACCGGGCCATGGCGGAGGTGATTTCCTCCGCAAGCCCCAGCGCGAGGTGCGTCTCGGTCTCGTCGGTGCCGACGAGCGCCAGCGGCAGCACGCCGAGCTTGGCCCCGCCACGGGCCGCGACGGTCCGCGGCTCGATCCGGGCCTCGGCCACCGCCGGGGTAGGGGCACTGCGGACGGCCTTGCCGCTGCGGATCTCGGTCAGCAGCGCCTGCGTCTCGGGCGACGGCACGGCGTCCATCAGATCCGCCAGCACGGCGCGGCAGCGGTCGTAGCTTTGGATCGCCATCCCGCGCTCGCCGCGTTCGGCATGCGCGCGCATGAGGGCGCGCCAGGCTCCCTCGTGCGCCCGGTCGATCGTGAGCAGCTGCTGCGCGACCGGGATCAGGGTTTCGGGATCGCTGGCTTCGCCCAGCAGCGCTTCGGCGACACCCCGCGCCCGGTCCCGCAGCCGCTCGCGTTCGGCATGCAGCCAGACATCGAACGCCGGGTCGACCCCGTCGAGCTCCTCCAGCAACTCGCTGTCAAGCAGCGCGAGCGAGCCCGGATGCGTCGTCGTCGCCCGCAGCACCTCGTCCACGTCGACCCAGACGACGCCCGGACGCAACGACAGGCTGTCGCGATTGATTGACAGGATCTCGACGCCCGCCGGCGCGAGTACTTCCAGCAGCCGATGGATCTCCTGGCGTAGGGAAGCCCGTGCCTGCTCCTCCGGCCGTCGGCTCCAGAGCAGTTCGGCCAGCCGCGACCGCAGCACCGGACGCGGTTGCGAAAGGGCCGCGATCGCCAGCAGCGCGCGCGTTTTCCGCCCCGGCGGCAGCACGCTGTCGCTATTGACGGTCCACGCTTCCATCTGTCCGATCAGGCGAAGGCGAATGGCGACCGTTTCGGTCGCCGGACCCAGGGTCCGCGGCTGGACGGCTGTTTGCGGTCGGATCATCACGCTCACATTACCGCCGACTTCACGGTCGGACGCAAGGTCGATGTGACCGTGTTCACGATTGTCCCACTCACCACCACGCTATCGTGCAACGCTGAAAACTCTTCGCCAATTCACGGCAGCGTCAGATCGCGGCGTCCTTGAAGATCATCTCGGCATCGCCGGCCCATGCGGTCGCGAATCGGTCCAACCAACGTTCCGCTTGTGTCGGTCCCCCGTCAAGTAGCGGCAGCAACGGCGCGAGGTGGCGGCGCTCGTCCTCGCCGGCCTGATCGGCCATCCCGCGGGCGCGCAGGCCATCGCTCGCGATCGCCACTATCTCCCGGGCCAGCTCCCTCGCGGTCCCCCCCGCGAACGGCGCGTTCAGCGCCTGCCGCGGCACCGCCGCGCGCAGGGCCGAATAAGCCGGCCAAGAGTGGCGCCGCACCAGCGACTCCGCGGCGGCGAGCGACGCCGGGTCATACAGCAGCCCCGTCCACAGCGCGCTCTGCGCCACCATCATCGCCGGGCTGCCGGCGTCCGACCCGCGCATCTCGAGGAACCGCTTCACCCGGACATCGGTGAACGCCGTCGTCATGTGGTCGTCGAAGTCGCCGACAGTCGCCCGCACCCCCGGCAGGTCCGGCAAGCCCTCGGTCATATACTGCCGGAACGACTGCCCGGCCACGTCGATGTAGCGGCCTTCGCGCATCACGAAATACATCGGCACGTCGAGCAGCCACTCGACGTATGCCTCGAAGCCGAAGCCGTCGGCGAAGAACGCCATCGGCATGCCGCTCCGCCGGTTGTCGACGTCGGTCCAGACGTCGGCGCGGCTCGACAGGAATCCGCTCGGCCGCCCCTCGACGAACGGCGAGTTGGCGAACAGCGCCGTCGCCACCGGCTGCAGCGCCAACGACACGCGCAGCTTGCGCGCCATGTCGTCCTCGCTCGAGTAGTCGAGGTTCACCTGGACCGTGCAGGTCCGGGTCATCATGTCCAGCCCGCGCGTGCCGACCTCGGGCATGTAGCGGCGCATGATCGCGTAGCGGCTCTTCGGCATCCACGGCATCGCCTGGCGCGGGAGCGTGGGATGATGGCCCAACGGGGCGAACCCGAGCCCCAGCGCGTCCGCGACCGGCCGAACCGCCGCGAAATGGGCGGCAAGCTCCGCCTCCGTCTCATGCAGCGTCCGCACCGGCGCGCCCGACAGCTCCAACTGCCCGGCCGGTTCCAACGACACCGACGCGCCACGATGCGCCCCCTGCCCCTTCAGCCCGATCACCGCCCCGGCGTCCGTGATCGGGTCCCACGCGCCGGCCGCCGCCATCCCCTGCAGCAACGCGCCGATCCCGTCCGGCGCATAGGGCGGCGGCAGCGCGGTCGACAGGGCAAACCCGAACTTCTCGTGCTCCGTGCCGATCCGGTAGTCGGCGGGCGGCTTGCAGCCGGCTGCGATGTGGTCGGCCAACTGCTGCACCGACGCGATGGGCGTGTCGTCGGCGTCTCCGGGGTTGGACATACTGGGTCCCGTGAACGTGAGATCACAACAAAGGGTGGCGCCCCCCCCTCGTCAAGCCGCGGGCGGTCGCGGCAGCTAGTCGAACGCGGGCGCCGGGCCTATGCAGGCCTGATGCACGGCTGGACCGACATCCGCACCACCGGCTGGGTGGCGCGCCTGCCCGGGCGCGCCCGGCCCTATGCCCTGCTCGCCCGGCTGGATCGCCCGATCGGCGCCTGGCTGCTCTTCCTGCCGGGCCTGTGGTCGATCTTGCTCGCCTGGCCCGGGCCCGCCGAGGCGGCCCGCCTGATCGTGCTGTTCGGCGCCGGCAGCGTCGTCATGCGGGGCGCCGGGTGCGTGGTCAACGACATGTGGGACCGCGACATGGACCGCAAGGTCACGCGCACGGCCGGGCGCCCGCTGGCCAGCGGGGCGCTTCAGATGCGCGACGCCGCCGTGTTCCTGGCGGTGCTGCTCGCGGTCGGCCTCGGCATCCTGCTGCAGCTCGGCGCCGCCGCCCGCGCCCTCGGCGTCCTCTCGCTTGTGCCGGTGGTACTCTACCCGCTTGCCAAGCGCGTCACCTGGTGGCCGCAGGCCGTGCTCGGAATCACCTTCGGCTTTGGCGCGCCGATGGGATGGGCCGCCGCGGCCGGACGGCTCGATGCTCCGGGCCTCGTGCTCTACGCGGCCGCCTTCGCCTGGATCCTGGGCTACGACACCATCTACGCCCATCAGGACCGCGAGGACGACGCCCTGATCGGCGTCCGCAGCACCGCACGGCTGTTCGCCACGCGAACCCGCCCCTTCCTGGCCGCCTGCTACACGGCGACCATATTGCTGCTCGGCATCGCCGGCGCCCTGGCCGGGCTCGGCCCCGTGTTCGACGCCGCTCTGCTCGCCCCGGCCGTCCTGCTCTTCTGGCAGGCCTGGACGCTCGACGTCGACGACCCGGCCGGCTGCCTCCGCCGCTTCCACCTCAACCGGGAGACCGGGCTGCTCGTCGCGGCCGCGATCCTCGCCGGCACGGCCGCAGCCACGCTCGCCCGATGACCGGGTTCGTCGAGGCCAACACCGCGGTCGCGGTCGCGCCGCTGGTGCCGGAGGTCCGGCTGCATCTCGCAACCGACATCACCCCCATCTGGCAGGCGACGGAGGCCTGGCTGCACCAGTCGGGTCTCAGCCCGCCCTTCTGGGCCTTCGCCTGGCCCGGCAGCCAGGCACTCGCGCGCATCGCGCTGGACCGGCCCGACCACGTGCGTGGGCGCCGCATACTCGACTTCGCGGCCGGCTGCGGTCTGGCCGGCATCGCCTGCGCGCTGGCCGGGGCGGCCACGGTCGAGGCGGCGGAGATCGATCGCCTTGCCATCGAGGCGATCGGTCTGAACGCCGCCCTGAACGGCGTGGCGCTGACCGCGGCGGCGCGCGATGTCGTCGGCGACGCGTGCCGGTGGGACCTGATCCTGTGCGGCGATGTCTGCTACGAGGCGCCGATGATCGGCCACATCATGCCATGGCTGCGCCGCATGGCCGCCGAGACGGAGGTCTGGATCGCCGACCCCGGCCGCAACTACGTCCCGGCCGGGCTCGACGCCATTGCGGAATACGCCGTCCCGACCTCGCTCGAACTCGAAGACCGGCCGCAACGACTCACCCGCGTGTATCGGCTGACAGCCGCACCCCAATCCTGCTGAAGAGAAGTTCTAGCACATGCCTGGGGTGAACGGTCAGCGCGGATAGGGCGGACGGTACCCGTCATCGTCGTTGCCGCGCCGGTCGTCGTGGTTGTAGCGCCCGTCCTGCCGTAAGCCGTCCTGGCGCTCGTCCTCGCGCCGCCGGCCGTAACGCGGGTCCTCGTTGCGCCGCTCGGAACGGGCCCGATCCTCCGCGTCGCGCCGGCCCTGCTCGTAGGCGTCCCGCCGATCCTGTTCCAGCCGCGGGTCCGGCCGGCGCTGGTCGGGCTGCGGCCCGATCAGCGCGCGCCCGAGATCCTGCAGCGACTGTGCCCGGACCACGCCCGGCATGGTCCAGAGACTCAGCCCGATCGCCGCCGCAACCACGATGCGCATCATGTTTCCCCCCACGTTTCCATGAACGCAACGCGGCTGCGGCGGCCCGGGTTCACGCCGTCTCGACCAGCACCACTTCCGCCGCCTCGGCCGCCGTGATCACCAGCTCCTCCTCCCCCTCGATCGCCACGCCGTCGCGCGTGCCGGCAGACACGCCGTTGACGGTTACGCGCCCCGTCGCCGGGACCAGGTAGGCCACATGGCCCGGCGCCAGCCGGTGGCGGACCGTCTCACCCTTCGCAAGCCGGCCGGCCAGCACCGCGCCATCGGCATACAGCGGCACCGCGCCATCCGCCCCGGCCCCGGCCGCCAATACTTTTAGCCCGCTACCCGCGGCCGGGAAGCTGCGCGCTTCCCACCCGGGCGTCACCCCGGCCTGGTTCGGCAGCAGCCAGATCTGGAAGATCCGCGTCTCCTCGCTCTCCCGATTGAACTCGCCATGCGTGATGCCGGTCCCGGCATGCATCACCTGAACGTCGCCGGCCACCGTGCGCCCGGTGTTGCCAAGGTTGTCCACATGCGTGATCGCGCCGGAGCGGACGTAGGTGATGATCTCCATATCCCGGTGCGGATGCATGTCGAACCCGGTGCCGGCGGCGATCTGGTCGTCGTTCCACACCCGCAGCGCACCCAGCCCCATGCGCTTGGCATCACGGTAATGCCCGAAGCTGAAATGGTGGCGGGCCTTCAGCCAGCCGAAATCCGCCTGTCCCAGGCTGTCGAAGGATCTGACGTCGATCATGGTGCCTCTCCTAATCGTTCGATATCGAACGTTCGGCCTCCAGATGCGCATCGCGCTGTGCGGCTTCAAGCCCCGCCGCGCAGTGTCCCACCCGGCGCAGCAGCGTATCCAGCGTTGCAAGCTCCGCATCGCTCAGACAGGCGAACCCGGCCGCGATGTCGTCGGCATGGGACGGGAACAAGTCCCCGATCATGCGCCGGCCGTCGCCCGTCAACTCGACCAACACGCTTCGCCCGTCCCGCCGCTCCCGCCGGACCAGGCCCCGTGCCGCCAGCTTGTCGATGACGTCCGTCAGGTTGCCCTTGCTGGTCAGCACCTTCCGCCCCAGCTCGCGCTGGTGCATCGGCCCCTTGTGCAACACCGCCTCCAGCACGCCGAGTTGGGTCAGCGTCAGGCCGGCCGCCTCCACGCGCCGCTCGACGAACGCCAGCACGGCACGCGTCGCCCGGTTCAGCTTGACATAGGCACGAACGGCCTCGCCGACGCGGCTTGCGTCCACCGTTACCGGTTCATCAACACCGGGATCGTGGCGTTCTCCAGCACATGCCGGGTCACCCCGCCCAGGATGAGCTGGCGCAGCCGCGAGTGTGAGTAGGCGCCCATCGCCAGCATGTCCGCGCCGAACACCCGGGCGCCCTCCAACAAGCCCCGCCCCACGTCCTTCTCGATCGGGCGGAACTGCGCCCGCTCGCAGGTGATGCCGTGCAGCGCCAGGTAGCCGGCCAGTTCCTGCGCACCGGGCCCGCGCCGATGATACTCGTCGGCGGACAGGATCTGCACCGTCTCCGCCCGTTGCATCCACGGGATCATCGCCAGCACCGCCGCCGCACTCTCGGCCGTGCCGTTCCACGCGATCGCGACGCGCTTGCCGATCGACTGCGGCGACGCCTGCGGCGCGATCAGCACCGGCCGCCCGCTGTCGAACAGCACCGCATGCAGCGCGTCGCTGCTGCTCACGTCGTCGCCGGCTTCCGGATGCGGCACCACGGTCAGGTCCGTCAGCCGGGCCAGCTGCGCCACCAGGTCCTCCTCGCGGCCCGTCACGCTGGCGAAGTTCGCCGTGGCGCCGGCGCCCCGGTGCGGCTCCGCGACCACGACGCCATGCTGCGCCACGAACCGGTCGAACATCGTGCGCACCGCGTTGCTGCGCTCGCTGCTCTCCTTCTCGGTCGCCGACATCATCTCCTCGATCATGGCGCCCGACAGGCCCTCGCCCGCCAGCGGCGCCACGTCCCGGCTGTCGATCCGCACGTGCAGCGCGGTCAGATGCGCGTCCCAAACCCGCGCGACCATCAGCGCCGTCGTCAGCGCGGCCTCTCCGGCCGCGGTGCCGGTGAGCGGGAGGAGGATGCGGCGGATCGGCATGGCGAGAACCCCCTGACTGTGTTGATTGAGGCCCTTATAGCATCGATCCTCACCCGATAAGCACGCCGGACGGCGCGCGCGAGGCGATCAGGCGCGCCAGCTCGGCCCGCCGCGCCGTGAACACGTCGGGGATGCGGCGCGACGCGCCCGAGCGCAGCCGCAGCCGGACGCCCGCCGCCGTCCCGCCCCGCGTTCCGACATCGAGCCAGTTCGTCACCGTGATCGTCGCGATGTCCGGCCACGCCACCGACCAGGCCGCGAACGGCTGCCGCAACGAGACGCCGGACGCATCGAGCTGTCAGCCGGGTGACCCCCAGGTAGCGCCAGCGGAGATAGGCGAACATGGCGCCGTAGAACAACATCGATTGTAGCGCGTTGCCCGCCAGATGCTCGTCATGGACGACGTGGAGAAGGCCCAGCAGGCAGGCCACGCCCGCCCCGGCCGCGATCAGCCCGAGCACGGTCAGCGGCAATCGAAGGGGCCAGCGCCGCCGGTCCGCCGCGAACGTCAGCACCGGGGACAGGTTCAGGGATACAGCGCCTGCGTGCTCCACCCCGTCCCCGCCCGCGTATAGAGCCGCCGGTCGTGCAGGCGGAACGGCATATCCTGCCAGAACTCGATCGACTGCGGCGCAACCCGGAAGCCGGACCAGTTCGCCGGACGGGGAATGCTGTCGCCCGGATACTGCGCATCCAGCGCCGCCACCCGCCGCTCCAGCTCGGCACGGGACGGCAGCGGGCGCGACTGGTCCGAGGCGCCGGCGCCAAGGCGGGAGATCCTTGCCCGGCTGCCGAAGTATTCGTCTGCCTCCGCGTCGCTCACCGCTTCGACCGGGCCTTCCACCCTGACCTGCCGCCGCAGGCTCTTCCAATGGAACAGCAGCGCGGCGTGCGGATTGGCCGCCAGCTCCTGCCCCTTCCGCCCCTCGAGATTCGTATAGAAGGTGAAGCCCCGCGCGTCGAAACCCTTGAGCAGCACCATCCGAACCGACGGCCGCCCCTCCGGCGTGGCTGTCGCCAGCGACATCGCATTCGAATCGTTCAGCTCCGTCCCGCGCGCCTCCCCATACCACCGCTCGAACAGATGCAGCGGGTCGGCCGCTTCGGGAATGCCCGGTGCGGGCGGCGTGGGGTCGGGCGTCGGGAACAGGTCGGGCATGCCGCTAAGTTGCGCCGGCTCCGCTCAAGGTCAATAACGGGCGCGCCGACCGCTCGATCCCGGCCTTGCCGCCCTGCATCCGCTTGTGCCACCACCCCCAGCCAGCCCGACAACGCACCCGAGGTCGTCCGAATGTCCGAAGCCCCACCCCCCCCGAATGGCATCCCGCCGCGCGGCACGCTCATGCAGGGGCGGCGCGGACTGGTGATGGGCGTCGCCAACGACCGCTCGCTCGGCTGGGCGATCGCCTCCACCTGCGCCGCCCAGGGTGCCGAACTCGCCTTCACCTACCAGGGCGAGGCGCTCGGCAAGCGCGTCCGGCCCCTGGCCGAAAGCGTGGGGAGCCAAGTCTGCCTGCCGTGCGACGTGACCGACGACACCAGCATCGACGCCGCCTTCAACGGGCTCGCCGAACACTGGGACCGGTTCGACTTCCTCGTCCACGCCATCAGTTGGGCCGACAAGGCCTACTTGCGGGGCAAGTACCTCGACACCCCGCGCGAGGCGTTCCGCGCCGCGATGGACATCTCCTGCTTCTCGTTCGTCGCCGTCGCCCAGCGCGCCGTGCCGATGATGCGCCCCGGCGGCTCCCTCCTCACGCTCACCTATCTCGGCGCCGAACGCGTCATGCCCCATTACAACGTCATGGGCGTCGCCAAGGCCGCGCTCGAAAGCTCCGTCCGCTACCTTGCCGCCGATCTCGGCGGCCGGAACATCCGCGTCAACGCCCTGTCCGCCGGGCCGATGAAGACGCTGGCCGCCAACGGGATCGGCGACTTCCGCTACATCCTGCGCTGGAACGAATACAACTCGCCGCTCGAACGCAACACCTCGATGGCCGACGTGGGCGGCGCCGGCCTCTACCTCCTCAGCCCGCTCTCCGCCGGCGTCACCGGCGAGGTGCACCACGTCGACAGCGGCTACCATATCGTCGGCATGAAGAACCCGGCCGCCCCCGACATCAACGTCGCAACCTCCGACCAGCCATAGGGCCGGCGTGTCCCACAACACGTTCGGCCATCTGTTCCGCGTCACCACCTGGGGCGAGAGCCATGGCCCCGCGATCGGCGCCGTCGTCGACGGTTGCCCACCCCGCATCCCGCTTGTCGAAGCCGACATTCAGCCCTGGCTCGACCGCCGCCGCCCCGGCCAGTCCGCCTTCACCACCCAGCGCCAGGAACCCGACACGGTCCGCATCCTGTCCGGCACCCTGGACGGCCTGACCACAGGAACCCCCATCGCCCTCGAGATTCAAAACGTCGACCAGCGCTCCCGCGACTACGGCGCCATCGCCGAGCAGTATCGCCCCGGCCACGCCGACCTCGCCTACGATCTCAAATACGGCATCCGCGACCACCGCGGCGGCGGCCGCAGCAGCGCGCGCGAGACGGCGATGCGCGTCGCCGCCGGCGCCATCGCCCGCAAGGTGCTCGGCCCCGGCGTCACGATCCAGGGCGCCTTGGTGCAGATGGGACCGCATCGGGTCGACCGGACCCGCTGGGACTGGGCGCAGACGGACCGGAACCCGTTCTTCTGCCCCGACCCAGTCGCCGCCGCCGATTGGGAGACGGTGCTCCTTGCCATCCGCAAGGACGGCTCGAGCCTCGGCGCGGTGGTCGAGATCGTCGCGACCGGGGTGCCGCCGGGCCTCGGCGCCCCCATTTACGCCAAGCTCGACGCGGAGATCGCCGCGGCGCTCATGGGGATCAACGCGGTGAAGGGGGTCGAGATCGGCGACGGCTTCGCCGCCGCAGCCCTGCGCGGCGAGGACAACGCCGACGAGATGCGCATGGACGGCGGCGCCATCGCCTTCTCCGCCAACCACGCCGGCGGCGTCCTGGGCGGGATCAGCACCGGCCAGCCCATCATCGCCCGCTTCGCCGTCAAGCCGACCAGTTCCATTCTTGTGACCAGGCACAGCGTCGACCGGCACGGCGCGGACGTGGACATCGCCACCAAGGGCCGTCATGATCCGTGCGTCGGCATCCGTGCCGTTCCCGTTGGAGAGGCCATGGTCGCCTGCGTGCTCGCAGACCATCTGATGCGGCACCGGGCGCAAAATCCCGAGAGATCGTCGAGCGCGACCCCATCGCCGGCCGACCCGGCCCACGCACGGCCGCTTCGCGGCTGATGCAGCCCGCCGCCGCCATGACCGACCCGAAGGCGCTCGATGCCTTCGTCAGGGCAGTGGGTACGAAGGCGTGGCGCGAGCGCGTGGCAGCTTTGTACAAGGCTGGCGTGAACGACACGCGGGCTGGCCGAAACATCCTGCAACGCCACTGCATCGAGCTGACGATCGAGCGGCTCCGCAGCCGCGCCCCCGCCCGCCCGCCCAGCGTCGCCGAGCGCTGGATCGCCTCCTACGCCGCCGGCGCCGTCGAGACGCTCGGCAAGCTGTCCCCGCCCGGACGCGAGCGCCTGCTCGCCCGGTTGCGGCTGGCGCTGACCGGCGACGAGTGCCTGGTCGGCCCGTTCCACCTGCTCCGCACCGCATCGATGCAGCGCGGGCGGGGCTTCACCGTCAGCTTCGCCGGCTTCGAGGAGGGCGCGCCGTTCGACCTGCTGATCGAGCGCGGCGGCACCGAGGCCGAGGTCGCCTGCGACATGATCTCGGCCGAGGATGGGCGAGGCGTCCACCGCGGCGCCTGGTTCAGCCTCATGGACCGCGTCGACCCCGAACTGCAGACCTGGCTTCGCGCCCATCCCGGCCGCTATCTGCTCAAGATGACGCTTCCCAAGGGCCTCCGCACCGAAACCGAGGGCGGCGGCGACCTGCTCGGCATCCTCCATACCCGCATCACCGAAATGCTCAAGACCCGGCGCCACGCCGATGGCGACGAGGCCGCCATGCTCCGGCTCGACCCGCTGATGCTCGCCGCCGCCCAGGCTGACGAGCTGGGGCTGATGCCCCGGCTGCGGCAGGAGTTCGGACCGGAAGCGCATCTCTCCGTCACCACGGCCGGCGGCGGCGTGTTCGTCATGGCCGCCCGCGCCGGACAGGAGAACGAGGTCGCCTGCGCCGTCCGCCGCCGGCTCGATGCCGTCGCACCCGCCCGCCTGACCGGCACACGCCCCGGGATCCTGGCGATGTTCATCGAAGACACGGACCGCGCCGAGTGGCGCCTGTTGCGCGACCGCCTGCAGCTCGAGGGCGAGACACGGCAGTTCATGACCCACCCTGAAGCCCGCAGCGTCGTCGCCGTCACCTGCACCAGCCGCCTCGAACTGTTCGGCCTCCCGGCGCCGGACGCCGAACCCGAGGGCGAGCTGCGCTTCCGCAACCCCGCCCACCCCGCCGCTAAGGCCGAAGCCCTGGCGCCCGCCGTCCTCTCCTCCCAGTAGGTACTCGCCCCGCAGGTTGCGCCCTCCGCCGCGGCCCGACATGCTCCGTCCGCCAACCGAGGAAGCGCGCGCGATGCATGAGGCCGAGCTGTTCGCAACCATCCGGTCCCACCTGTTCACCGCAGTCATCGGCGACGTGCTCGACACCGCCGGGCTCACTTGCCAGTTCCTGCCGCCGTCGATCCGCGCGCTCGACCCGGCGGCGATGCTGGTCGGCCGCGCCGTCACCGTGCTCGAGGCGGATTGCTTTGCCGACACCGTCGGCCGCTCGCCGACGCCGGAGCCGTTCGGGCTGATGCTGACGGCGCTCGATGCGCTGCAGCCCGGAGATGTCTATCTCACCACCGGCGCCTCGCCCCGCTATGCCCTATGGGGCGGCCTCATGAGCGCCCGCGCGCAGCATCTCGGTGCCGCAGGCGCGGTGCTGGACGGCTTCCACCGCGACACGCGCGAGATCATGCAGCTCGGCTTCCCGGTGTTCTCCACAGGCGCCTACGCCCAGGACCAGCGGCTGCGCGGCCGCGTCATCGACGTGCATTGCCCGATCGAGTTCGCCGGCGGCGTTCGCGTCCTGCCGGGCGACATCGTGGTGGGCGACGTCGACGGAGTCGTGATCGTGCCGCGCGCCCATGCGGAGGCCGTGGTCGCCGACGCGCTGGCGAAGGTGCGGGCGGAAGGAACCGTCCGCGACCTGATCGCCGCCGGGCGGACGACTCAGTCCATCTTCGACGAGAAGGGTGTGATGTAGCCGCCCGATCCCGTCGAACCACGGCCGAACCACGGAAGCCCGACCATGACCAGCGACGACGCCGTTGCGCCCGGGCCGTTCTCGGCGGCCGAGACGACCGATTCCGGCTTGGCGGGCTCACCCGGTGCCTCCGGGCGTCCAGCCAAGCCGGCTTACCCGCCCGCGTCTGCCACGCCGACGCAGGCCGGCCCGCGCGGTATCCGGTTCGATTTCAACATGGGCGCCCGGCTCCTGCTCCCGCCCCGAGCCGACGGTGCCTGGCGCGTGCAGCTGCGCGACCTCGACACCGGCAACATCCTGTTCGAGAGCGAGAACAAGGGCGCGTTCGTCGCCAGCAGCAAGCGCTACTACGTCCGCTTCCTGATCGAGGTCCAGGACGAGACGGGCGTCGTACTGCGCCACGCCTGCGACCCGGCCGGGCAGGAGGTGCTGATCCAGTTCCCAGTCGGCACCTTGGGGGACGTCCTCGCCTGGTTCCCGTACGCCGCCCGCTTCGCAGCCCGGCACGGCTGCCGGCTGACCTGCGCCCTCTCCGCCCTGATCGCGCCCTTGCTCGCCGACGCCTATCCGGACATCCGCCTGGTCACGCACGAGGACCTAGTCGAGCAATGCCTGCAGGACACGTTCTACGCGACGTACAGCCTCGGCTTGTTCTTCGACGACGCCGCGAATGTCTGGCAGCCCACCGACTTCCGCCACGTCGGGCTGCACCGCACGGCCGCCTACATCCTGGGCGTCGACCCGGCCGAAGAGGCGCCACGCCTGGCCCGCTCCGACACCAGCCGCCCCATCCCCGAGCCTTATGCCTGCATCGCCGTGCAGTCCAGCAGTGGCTGCAAATACTGGACCAATCCGCATGGCTGGCGCGATGTCGTGGCCCACCTGTCGTCGCGCGGCTTACGCGTCGTGTGCATCGACCAGAAGCCGGTGCACGGCCACGGCCTGATGTGGACCCAGGTCCCGAACGGCGTGACCGACCTGACCGGCGACCTGCCGTTGACCGAGCGCGCCCGCTGGCTGCGGCACGCCGCCGTCTTCGTCGGGCTCAGCAGCGGGCTCGCCTGGCTCGCCTGGGCCGCCGGCTGCCCCGTCGTGCTGGTGAGCGGCTTCACGCATCCGACTAACGAATTCTCGACCCCCTACCGGGTGATCAACTGGCACGCCTGCAACTCCTGCTGGAACGACCCGCGGGAACGGTTCGACCACCACGACTTCCTCTGGTGCCCCCGCCACAAGGACACGCCGCGGCATTTCGAGTGCACCCGGCTCATCACCGGCGAGCAAGTCATCCAGGTGATCGCGCGCGTGCCCGGCCTGGACCCGCCCCGCCTGAGTTCGCCCGGCCTGGAGCCGGCCGCCCCGGACCGGGAGTTCAAGCCGGCGCCGGCAGCGGGCCCGCTATGACGAGACGCCGCGGTAGGCGCCGTTGCTCACGGCCGCCGCCGCCTCGGCCGTGGCGCGCGGCAGGAACAGCCGGACGGTCGTGCCCATCCCCGGCTCGCTGTCGATCCGCACATGGCCGAGCGATTGCTTGACGAACCCGAACACCTGCGACAGGCCGAGACCGGAGCCCTCGCCCGCCGGCTTGGTCGTGAAGAACGGCTCAAACGCGCGGCTCGCCTCGGCCGAACTCATGCCCTTGCCATCGTCGCTGACCGCGATCATTACGAACTCGCCCGCCGCCACGCCCTCCAGGCCAGCGACATCCGCCGCCTCCAGCCGCGTGTTCGCCGTCTGAACGGTGACCACGCCCCCTTGGCCGATCGCGTCCCGGGCGTTGACCGCCAGGTTCAGCAACGCGTTCTCCAGCTGGTTCGTATCCGCCACCGCCGGCCACAGATCCGTCGCCAGCCTCGCCTCCAGCACGTTGCCGCTGCCGATCGACTGCCGGATCAGGTCCGACATGCCCGCCACGATCTGGTTGACCTCGATCTGAGCCGGATCCAGGTCCTGCTGCCGGGCGAACGCCAGCAACCGGTGCGTCAATGTCGCCGCACGCAGCGCACCGGCGCGGGCCGCGTCCAAGTGCCGCTCGACCCGCCCCAGGTCCCCCCGCTTGAGCGTCTGCCCTGCGAGATCGAGGCAGCTATGGACCACTGAAAGCAGGTTGTTGAAGTCGTGCACGATCCCGCTGGTGAGCTGGCCGACCGCCTCCATCTTCTGCGCCTGCCGCAGCTGGTCCTCGGCCCGGCGGCGTAGCGTGATGTCGGTATAGAGCGTCACGAAGCCGCCGCCCTCGAGCGGGCTGCGCCGCAGCTCCATGACGTCCCCGTTCGGCCGCACCCGCTCGACCGTGCCCAGGTTGCCGCCAGTCTGGAACAGGCCGAGCCGGCGCGACACCTCGGCCTCGATGTCGACCGCGCCGAACTCGCCGGCTTCGGCCTGGGCGCGCAGCACCTCGCCGAGTTCCGCACCCGGCCGGAGCGCCTGGAGCGGCACCCCGGCGATCTCGGGGAAGCGGTCGTTCCAGCGCACCACCCGGTATGCGCCATCGACCACCAGGATGCCGTCGACCATGCCGGAAAAGATCGCATCGATTTGTGCGGCTTGCCGGCGGGTCCGGCCTGCCGACGCCCGCAACGCGGCGACCGCACGCAATGCGAGCCCAATGGCCGCAAGACCGGCGACGGATAAGCCGACCTCCGTTGCGTTCATCGCCCAGCCGACCTCCCGTGTCGTTCCCTGCAACCATTACCAGATTAGCGTCACATCGGCGCAATTATTGGAGGAGAAGCGCAGTAAAGCAGGTGTGAACAGTCTCGCATGCGATCCCTACCGCCGCGATGCCAATCCGCCCGCGTAGAGGGCACCGAGCAGCCGGGCAAGATTGCGCCCGAGCTTTGGCAGTGCCGTGGCCCAATCGAACAATTCGAACCGGTCGATCTCCGGAAACCCTGGTTGCCCGGGACGCAGCACCATGGTCGAGCAGACCAGACCGGCCGGGTCAGGCAGGACCGACAGGCGCCATTCGAAAAGCGCCAGGTCCTTCCGCGGCAGGTAGGCGTGCACGCCCAACGGACGCAGCGCCTGGGGCGACGCGGCTAGCCCCGTCTCCTCCTCGAGTTCGCGCACCGCCGCCGCAGCAAAGTCCTCGCCGAGCTCGGCCACGCCTTTTGGGATGTCCCACCGCGGCGACCGGCTCGCATGCCCCAGCAGGACGCGCGCGCCATCCGTCACCACGACGCCACAGCTCGTCGGTCGCGCGCCGCCGCTCACGGCCGCTGCGGTGGCGCAGGCTGATAGGACATCCCCGCCGCGATCGATCCCACGAACCCGGCCACGCGCCCGGCGCCCTCGGCGATCGATCCGGCAGTCTCGTGCACGATGTAGGCCAATGACCCGAGGACGATCACGGCCAGCGCCGCCAGCGCGAGGAGGGCGGCGCTCGCCGCTCGCTGCCACGCTCGCCGTCGCTTCGCCAGCTCAGGCCGCCTTGCCCACGACCGCCTGCGCCGGCTCCGGCCGCCGCACCCGCACTCGCCGGATCCGCCGCGCGTCGCTGTCGAGGATGCGGAACTCGAGACCCGAGGGATGGCCCACCACCTCCCCGCGCGACGGCACCCGGCCGGCCAGCGTGAACACCAGCCCGCCCACCGTATCGATGTCGGCCGCGCGCTCGTCCTCCGTCAACACGGCGCCCATCCGCACCTCGAACGCCTCCGTCGAGAGCCGGGCATCGATGTCGAGCGCGCCATCGGGCCGCTCCGTGATCATCGGCCCCTGCACCTCGTCATGCTCGTCGGCGATGTCGCCCACGATCTCTTCCACCAGGTCCTCGATCGTCAGCAGCCCGTCGATGCCGCCATACTCGTCCACCACCAGCGCCAGGTGCATCCGCGCCTGCCGCATCTGCAGCAGCAGGTCCAGCACCGGCAGCTGCGGCGCGACCAGCAACGGCCGTCGCATCAGCGCCTCCAACCGGAACGCGTCGGGCCGCCCGACATACGAGAACACGTCCTTGATGTGGATCATGCCCACGATCTCGTCCAACTGCTCCCGGAACACCGGCAGGCGCGAATGTCCCTCGCGCCGGATCTGCTCAAGCGCCTGATCCAGCGTGACGTCCGCCGGCATGGCCACGATGTCCGCCCGCGGGATCATCACGTCGTCGACGGTCGTCCCGCGCAGCCGCAGCACGTTCGCGATCAACGACCGCTCCTGCCGGTCGAGGTCCGGGATCACGCCGTCCTCCGGCGCGGTGTCAGCCGATTGCTGCACCAATTCGGCGATGCTCTCCCGCACGCCGGCCTCGGTTCGCCTGAACAGCCGTTGCCGCACCCGCTCGACGAAGCCGCGCCGCATGCTCGCGCCGATGCCCGAACTGCTCATGAAAACCGCCACGGGTTGGCCACGCCCAGCCGGTGCAGCAGCCGCGCCTCCCGCATCTCCATTCGCCGCGCCTCGCCCGGCCCGGCATGGTCCTCCCCGCGCAGGTGCAGCGCGCCATGCACCACCAGGTGCACCAGGTGGTCGGCCGCCCGCCGTCCCGACGCCGCCGCCTCCCGCCGCACCACGCCCGATGCCAACGCGATGTCTCCGCTGTCGAACGTGAGCACGTTGGTCGGCTTGTTCCGCCCCCGGTAGCGCGCGTTCAGCCGCCGCACCACCGTGTCCGACGCCAGCAGCACCGTTCCTGCGCCACCCGCCAGCCGGGCCGCCCGGCGCACGAGCGCTTCGGCCCGCGGCACCATGCGGCGCCAGGCCGGGTCGGCGACGATCACCTCGGGAGTCCCCGCACCGGCACGGCCGGCGGCGGGGACGCGTCTACTGTCGGGATCCATATCGCTCCTGCAGCCGGTCCTGCTGCCCGGCGCCGGCCGCGTCTCGCTGCGCCTGCGCCCGCTGGTCATAGGCGTTGACGATCGCCGCCACCAGCGGATGCCGCACGACGTCCCGCGTGCCGAACCGGTTCACGCCGATTCCCGGCAGCCCCTCCAGCGTGTCCAGCGCATCGCGCAGCCCGCTGCGCTGCCCGGGCGGCAGGTCGATCTGGCTCAGGTCCCCCGTGATCACCATGCGCGTCCCCTCGCCCATCCGCGTCAGGAACATCTTCATCTGCACCGGCGTCGTGTTCTGCGCTTCGTCCAGAATAACGAACGCATGCGCCAACGTCCGCCCGCGCATGAACGCCAGCGGCGCCACCTCGATCTCGCCCGTCCCCATCCGCCGGATCACCTGGTCGCCCGGCATCATGTCCCCCAGCGCGTCGTATAGCGGGCGCAGGTAGGGATCGATCTTCTCCTTCAAGTCGCCCGGCAAGAATCCCAGCCGCTCGCCCGCCTCCACCGCCGGACGCGACAGGATGATCTTGTCCACCCGACCCGCCTGCAGCATCGCCACCGCCTGCGCGACCGCGAGGTAGGTCTTGCCCGTGCCCGCCGGCCCAATGCCGAACACCATCTCGTGCCGCGCCAGCATCTCCATGTACGCCGTCTGCCCCGGCGAGCGCGGCCCCACCGCGCCCCGCCGCGTCTGGATCGCCGGCAGGTCGCTCAGCGGCAGGCGCGGGTTGTCGCCGGCCGGCGCGTCGGCCGCCCGCTCCGCCATTCGCACCGCCGCATCCACGTCGCCCCGCGACAGCCCCTTGCCTTGCTCCAGCCGCTTATACAGCCCGTTCAGCGCCGCCGCCGCCGCCTCCGCCCGGGCCGGCTCGCCCGCGATCGCCACCCGGTTGCCGCGCGCCGACAGCCGCACCCCCATGCCCTGCTCCAGCCGGACCAGGTTACGGTCGTGATCCCCCAGCAACAGCGCGAACAGGTGGTTGTCGTTGAACTGCAAGGTGAGCGTCTTGGCGGCCTTCGCCTCGACAGGCGAAACGGCGGAGGTCGTCGGGACAGTGATGATGTTCAAGCGGCGCTTTGCTCCGTGTCCAAGGTTGCACTGAGTGAATTGGGGTTGCCGGTCACGATCCGCACCGGGCGAACCTGCCCGATCAGCGATTCCGGACCATCGGTGTGCACCGGCTGCAGGTAAGGCGAGCGCCCGGAGAGTTGCCCGGGGCGCCGGCCGGGCCCGGTGAACAGCACCGGCAGGACCAGGCCCTCGGCGCCCCGGTTGAACGCCGCCTGCTGGTCCCGCAGCAACGCCTGCAGCACCTGCAGCCGCTCGTCCTTGACGGCCTCGGGCACCTGCATCGGCGCGCCGGCTGCGGGCGTTCCCGGACGCGGCGAATACTTGAAGCTGAACGCCTGCGCGAACCCGACCGCGCGCACCAGCGCCAGCGTCGCCGCGAAGTCCGCCTCCGTCTCGCCGGGGTGGCCGACGATGAAGTCCGAACTCAGCGCCATGTCCGGCCGCGCCGCCCGCAGCCGCGCGACCACGCGCAGATACTCGTCCGCCGTATGCCGCCGGTTCATCGCCGCCAATACCCGGTCCGACCCCGACTGCACCGGCAGATGGAGGAACGGCATCAGCGCCGGCACGTCCCGGTGTGCCGCGATGAGATCGTCGTCCATGTCGCTGGGATGCGAGGTGGTGTAGCGGATCCGTTCCAGCCCCGGCACCGCCGCCAGCGCCCGCACCAGCGGCCCGAGCCCCCAGCCCACCCCGTCAGGGCCGGCGCCGTGATACGCATTCACGTTCTGCCCGAGCAGCGTGATCTCCCGCGCACCCGCCGCGACCAGCCGCCGCGCCTCGGCCAGCACGCCCGGCACCGGGCGGCTGGTTTCCATCCCGCGCGTGTACGGCACCACGCAGAACGAGCAGAACTTGTCGCACCCCTCCTGGATCGTCAGGAACGCCGCCACACCCGGCGCAGCGCCCGACTCCGGCAGATGGTCGAACTTGTCCTCGGGCGAGAAATCCGTCTCGATCACCGCGCCGCCGGCCCGGGCCGCCCGGGCCACCATCTCCGGCAGCCGGTGATACGTCTGCGGCCCCAGCACGATGTCCACGTACGGCGCCCGCGCCAGGATCTCCGCCCCTTCTGCCTGCGCCACGCACCCGGCCACTGCCAGCACCATCCGCTGCCCGGCCGCCTCCCGCGCCGCCTTCAGCAGCCGCAGCCGCCCCAGCTCGGAAAACACCTTTTCCACCGCTTTCTCGCGGATGTGGCAGGTGTTCAGGATCACCATGTCGGCGCCGTCCGGCGCATCGACCGGCGCGTAGCCCAGCGGCGCCAGCACGTCCGCCATCCGCCCGCTGTCATAGACGTTCATCTGACAGCCCCACGTGATCACATGGAGCGCCTTGCGAGGCACCTGATTCTGCGGATTCGTCAACGCCGCGCCATCCCTGCCGCGCCCGGACCATCCCGGGCGACACGGCCAGGGCTGATGGTCCTGCCAGCCAGGTGCGTCAAGCGCAGCAGTGTGGTCGATCCGTGCTCAGCCGACTGCCTCGTCCCACGCCGCCGTTATTGCATAGCATGATGCCAACGCCGCCCCCAAACCTGTCAAGCGAAAGCCGCACCAGCCCAGGGCGGCCGCTCCGGACATTTCTTCTCCCCTCCGTGGAAGGGAGGGGCCGGGGGTGGGTCGAGGCCCTCAAAGCGGAACTCCGGACGACAAGGTCGTCGTAACTGCGCGCAAACTCGCGCCGCGAACCCCGCACGCCGACCCCCAATCACCCACCCCCGGCGCCAGCCACCACCAGCCTCGGCCCGCCGCCCGCCGGCGCGGGCACGCGATTCTGCCGCAGCGCCGCAGCGCCCGCCGCGACCGTTGTCCACGCGGCCCCGCTCAATTCCTTGCGCGACGCGAACGCGGCCGGGTCGACCGGCGCATGCAGCAACACCGTGGCCCGCAGCCCCGTGAGCTGCGCCAGGCGCCAGAAATGGCTGCCCAGCTCCATGTCGCCGTACCACGCGAACACCGCCCGGTTCGCCCGCCCGATCGGCAACCCGCCAAGCTGGTCATACACGACCGAAACCGGCCGGATCATCGGCCCCGCCGCATCAGACCCCTCGCCGCCAACCTGCACGATCGAGAAAAACGTCGAGCGGAACGGCAACACACGTGAGCCGTCGCTGCTGGTGCCCTCCGGGAACAGGATCAGGCTGTCCCCCGCCGCCAGCCGGGCCCGCATCGCGTCGCGCTCGCGCCCGACCGCGCCCGACCGCCGGCTGACGAACACCGTGCGCCCCAGCCGCGCGACCGTGCGCACCAGCGGCCACGCCGCCACCTCGGCCTTCGATACGAAGCAGGCCGCCAGCGTCCCGCCCAGCACCGGCACGTCCAGCCACGACGTGTGGTTGGACGCGAACACCACCGCCCGCCCGCCCGGCGCAAGCTGGCCCGACTCCTCGGCGCCGATGACCCTGACCCGCAGCCCGAGCAGGCGGCAAACACCGGCCCAATACAGCCGCGCGAACACAACCTTGCCCCGTCCCGGCATGGCCAGCAACACGGCCTGAACCGGGATCGAGATCAGGGTGAAGACCAAGATCATGACGCCGCGGCGAACCGCGCGCAGCCGGCGCAGGCCGGCCCCGGCCACCGCATCGTCGCGCGGCACGTCCGTCACCGGCGCCGCGCCGCCGGCTCGCCCCCACCCTGTCTGAACCGTCTGCACACCTTGGCCATAGCAACTGCCCGATGACGGAACAACGGCGCTCCCGTGACAAACGCAGGTGACGAACGCGGGGTGGGCGGACGCGAACCCGTGTGCTCCCCCCCGCCCGCGAATCACGATACACGACCCCGAGATGCCCCGGTCAGACCCCCACTCGTGCACGTTCCGGTGCCTGATCCTGGTCCTCCTGCTGCCCACCCCGGCACGCGCGGCCGACCCGCAACCCTACACCGTCACCCTGCCCGCCACCGGCGACCCCGCCCTCGACTCGGCGCTGCACGACAGCTCCAACCTGGTCGCCCTCGGGCCCCGCGCCCCTGTCGGCCCCTTCGCCCTCGTCACCCGCGCCCGCGACGACGAGGCCCGGCTCAAGACCGCCCTCGGCAGCTTCGGCCATTACGACGGCGCCGTCGCCGTCCGCATCCTCGGCCGCCCGCTCGACGACCCCGGCCTGCCCGCCGCGCTCGATGCCGCCCGCGGTCCGGTCGAGGTCGCCATCGCGGTCACGCCCGGGCCAACCTACCAGCTCGGCGCCCTCTCGCTCACCGGGCCGACCGACCCGGCCACCCTCGCCACCGCGCGCGCCGCGCTCGGCCTCGAACCCGGCGCCCCGGTCCGCGCCGCCGACGTGCTCGCCGCCGGCGCCCGCATGCTCGATACCCTGCGCGAGAACGGCCACGCCCTGGCCAAGGTCGGCGACCCCGTCGCCACCCTCCGCCCAGCCGCCCACACGCTCGATGTCGCTTGGACCCTCGACGCAGGCCCCCGGGTCGATCTCGGCCCGATCGCCGTCAACGGCCTCGAACGGGTCGACGAGCGCTACGTTCGCCGCCGCCTGACGATCCACCAAGGCGATCCCTACGACCCCCGCACGATCGAGGCCGCCCGCCAGGATCTCGCCTCCCAGGGCGTGTTCGCCACCGTCCGCGCCCGCGCCGCCGAGAAACTGGACCCCGCCGGTCAGCTCCCCATCGTGCTGGACCTCACGGAGGCCAAGCGCCACGTCGTCGGCTTCACCGCGTCCTACTCGACCGACCTCGGCGCATCCGCCGGCGTCACCTTCACGCACCGCAACCTGTTCGGCCAGGCCGAGCGGCTCGACCTCGGCGCGGCCGTCACCGAACTCGGTGGATCGGCCAGCCGCGGCCAGGGCTACAACGTCACCGCGGCGCTGACCAAGCCCGACCTGTTCCGCCGCAACCAGTCCGTGACCGTGAACGTCCAGGCCATCAAGGAGAACCTCGACGCCTACAACCGCACCGCCTTCCTGGCCGGCGTGCAGGGCACCCGCAAGCTGACCGACACCATTTCCATCACCGCCGGCGTGCAGGCGCAGCAGTCCCGCATCACGCAGGAGGGCACGACCCGCGACTACACGCTGGTCGGCCTGCCGCTCGGCCTGCGTTACGACAGCACCGGCCCGCAAGGCCTGTTCGAACCCACCCACGGCGTCAAGGCGAGCGCGACCGTGACGCCCACCGCCTCGCTCAGCACCGGCAGCGACTTCGCCCTCATCCAGCTCAACGGCTCGACCTACCTCGACCCCGGCGCCTGGCTCGGCGGCGCCGAAGGGCGCAGCATCGTCGCGCTGCGCGCCGTGCTCGGCAGCATCCAAGGCGCCACCACCTTCCAGGTCCCGCCCGACGAACGCCTGTATGCCGGCGGCAGCGGCACCGTGCGCGGCTACAAGTACCAGTATGTCGGCCCCCGCTTCGCCGCCGACAAGCGGCCGACCGGCGGCACCTCGCTCGGCGCCGCGACCGTCGAGTATCGCCAGCGCATCCGCGACAGCTTCGGCGCGGTCGCCTTCGTGGATGCCGGCCAGGTCGGCACGGGCAGCAGCCCGTTTAGCGGCCAGCTCCATCTCGGCGCCGGCGTCGGCGCCCGCTACTACACCCCGATCGGCCCCATCCGCCTCGATTTCGCCATCCCGCTGAACAAACAACCCGGCGACGACTCGTTCGAACTCTACATCGGCATCGGCCAAGCCTTCTGATGCAGGCAGGAAAGCGGCCGCGACGTCCCACCCACCCGCTTGCGGGAGAGGGCCGGGGTGAGGGTCTCGCCTCCGGCACCAAACCAGGATCCCCCTGAATGCGCCGCCTCCGTAAGATCCTCCTCTGGCTGCTCGCCGCGCTCGTCGCGATCCCCGTGCTCGCCGTCGCCGCGCTGTATGCCGCCCTCAACACGGGCGCGGGCCAGACCTTCGCCGCCACCCAAATCCAGTCCCTCGCTGGCGGCGCGGTCACCCTCGGCGGCCTCTCCGGCCGCTTCCCCGACCACCTCCGCCTGGCCCACCTTGAACTGCACGACACGGAAGGCGCCTACCTCACCGCCGACGACGTGGCCCTTGACTGGTCCCCCACCGCCCTCCTGCACAAGCAGGCCCTGATCCACAGCCTGACCGCCCGCACCCTCGCCTTCCCCCGCCTCCCCGCCGCCGACCCGGCCGCCAAACCAGCCCCCGCCGACCCCAATCCCAAGCCGTTCCAACTCCCCGTCCGCGTCACCATCGAGCACCTGGCCATCCCCGCCGCAACGCTCGGCGCCCCGCTCCTCGGGGCCGCCGCCGTCGCCAGCCTCAACGGACAGGCCGACCTCCCCACCCTGCAGGCCGGCACCGCCCGCCTCGCCATCACCCGGACCGACTCGCCCGGCGCCTACACCCTCGATGGCGCCGTTACCGCAGAGCGGATCGACGCCCACCTGGCCGTCACCGAACCCGATGGCGGCCTGATCGCCCAGCTCGCCAGCCTGCCCGCCATCGGTCCCCTCGCGTTGCAGGCCGACATCGCCGGCCCTCGCACTGCGCTCGCCACCACGATCGGGCTCACCGCCGGGCCGCTGGCTGCGACCGCGAAGGGCGCCGTCGACCTCGACCACGGTAGCCTCGCCCTCGACATCGACGCCCGCGCGCCCGCCATGCAGCCCGCCCCCGGCGTCGCCTGGGGCAGCATCGCCCTCGCCACCCACGTCGCCGGGCCGTTCACCACGCCCGACGCGACCGGCCACCTGCAAATCGACGACCTCGCCGCCGCTGGCGCGTCACTGCACACCCTGGCCGCCGACCTCTCCGGCAACGCCGGCCAGGTCACCGTTCACGCGCTGGCCACCGCCCTGCGCATCCCCGGGGCCAAGCCCGACCTGTTCGCCGCCGCCCCCATCGCCGTCGACCTGTCCGCCCGGCTCGACGACCCGGACCGCCCGCTCGCCTTCCACCTCGCCCACCCGCTCATCGCCTTCCAGGGCACGGCCAAGACGGCCGGCAACCTCGCCGCCGATGCGACGGTCGATCTACCGGACCTCGCCCCCCTGGCCGCCGTCGCCGGCATCGACGCCGCCGGGCACGCCAACCTCGCCGTCCACGCCGCGCAAACCCGGACCGGCACGCCCGAAGGCCTCACCGCCCTGTCCGCCGACGGCACCATCGGCCTCACCGCCGGCCCGGCTCCTGCACCGGCGCTGATCGGCCCCGCCGCCCGCATCGCCATCGCCGCCACCACCGCCGGCAACATCGTCACCGTCACCAAGGCCACCATCGACGGCGCTGCCCTCACCCTTTCGGCCGCCGGCCACACCTACCCCTCCGGCATCGACGCCACGCTCGCCCTCGGCCTGCCCAACCTCGCCTTGGTCGCCCCCACCCTCATCGGCGCCGCCACGCTCGACGCCCACGCCAGCGGCCCCATCGACCATATCGCCCTGGACGCGACCGTTGCCGGCGACGTCGGTGCCCCTGGGGTGCCGAAAGGCCCGATCACGCTCAAGGCCAACCTCACCGGCCTCCCCGCTACCCCCACCGGCCACGTCACCGCCACCGGCACGCTCGAAGGCGCGCCGCTCAATCTGGCGCTCGATGCGACCCGCGACCCGGCCGGCACCCTGCAAGCCAGCATCACCCGCGCCGACTGGCGCAGCCTGCACGCGGAGGGCGCACTCACCCTGGCGCCCGGCGCCACCCTGCCGCAAGGCCACGTCGCCCTTCGCATACCGCAACTGGCCGATCTGCGCCCGCTGGTCGGCCGGCCGATCATGGGCAACGTCACCGCGACCCTCGACCTCGCCCCCGCCGCGGCCACTCTGGACGCCGAGCTCCGCAACGCCGGCCTCCCCGGCACCCAGGTCGGCCGCGCCCAACTCAAGGCCCACGTCGCCGACCCGCTCACCCACCCCGTCCTCGCCGCCACCCTCACCGCGGACGGCATCGACGCCGCCGGCACGACCGGCACCGCCCGCATCGAGGCCAACGGCCCGCAGGACGCTCTCACGATTCGCACGTCGGCCAACCTCGTCGCCGACGGCGCCCCCGCCCAGATCACCGCCGCCGCCCTGCTCGACATCCCCGCCAAGCAAGTCCGCCTCAACACCCTCCAGGTCGACGGCAGACCGCCGTCACTCCCCACCCCCGAAACCCTCCGCCTCCTTGCCCCCGCCACCCTGAAATTCGCCAGTCCCATCACCGTCGACCACCTCCGCCTCGGCCTCAGACAAGCCACCCTGGACGTCGCCGGCCAACTCTCCCCAACCCTGAATGCGACGCTCAGCCTGAAGGCCAATGCAGCCGATCTCCCTCTCCCCTTGGGAGAGGGCCGGGGTGAGGGCTCAAAGGCCGGCACTCCCCCGGACTATGAGGGTGCCGTAACGCTCGACGCCCACCTGCAAGGCACCCCCGCCGCGCCCACCGGCACCATCCGCCTCGCCGCCACCGGCCTCCACGCCCGCACCGGCCCGGCCGCATCCCTCCCGCGCGCCTCCCTCACCGCCACCGCCCAGCTTCAAGGCCGCGCCGCCCGCATCGACGCCCGCGCCACCGCAGGCTCCGCCACCCTCGCCCTCGCCGGCACCGCCCCCCTCGGCGCCGGGCCGCTTGACCTGCACGCGACCGGGGCCCTCGACCTCGCCCTGCTCGACCCAATCCTCACTGCCCAGGGCCGCCGTCTCCAGGGCCGCCTCAGCCTCGATGCCACCGCGACCGGCCCCGCCGCCGCCCCCCGCCTCGCCGGCCAAGCCCAGCTCGCCGGCGGCGACCTGCAGGACTTCACCCAGGGCGTCCACCTTGCCAACCTCGCCGCCACGATCCGCCTCGACGGCCAATCCCTGCGGATCGCCAGCCTCTCCGGCCGCGCCGGCCCCGGCACTCTCGCCGCCTCCGGCACCGTCGGCGTCCTCGCCCCCGGCCTTCCCATCGACCTCGCCGTCACCCTTCGCAACGCCCGCCCGCTCGCCTCCGATACCCTCACCGCCGATCTCGACGCCGACCTCACCCTGCGCGGCAGCGTGGAAAAGGGGCTCGCCGCCGCCGGCCATATCCTCATCCGCCGCGCCTCGCTCGGCATCCCCGATACGCTCCCCGCTTCCGTCGCCGTCCTCCCGGTCCGCCGCCCCGGCGACAAACCCGCTGCACCCGCCGCGCCGCCCGCCGCGCCCATCGGCCTCGACCTCGTGATCGACGCGCCGGGCCAGGTCTTCGTCCGCGGCCGCGGCCTCGACGCCGAGATGGCCGGCAAACTCACCCTGCGCGGCACCAGCGCCGCGCCGCAGGTCTCGGGCGGGCTCGACATGCGGCGCGGCGCCATCGCCGTCGCCGGCACCACGCTCACCTTCACGCACGGACGCGTCGGCTTCGACGGCACCGGCGTCACCGGCAAGATCGACCCCACGCTCGACTTTGCCGCCGACAGCACCTCGGCCGGCGTCACCGCCACGCTCGCCATCACCGGCTACGTGAGCAAGCCCAAGATCACCCTCAGCAGCACGCCCGACCTGCCGCAGGACGAGGTGCTCGCCTACCTCATCTTCAAGCGCAGCGCGAAGGACCTCGGCCCGTTCCAGATCGCCGAGATCGCCGCCGGACTCGCACAGCTCAGCGGCGTCGGCGGCGCGGGCGGCATCAACCCACTCGAATCCGTCCGCAAGGGCCTCGGCCTCGACCGCCTCTCCGTCGGCTCCAGCTCCACCTCCGGCACCACCTCGGCCGCCAACAGCAGCACGCCCACCGTCGAGGGCGGCCGCTACGTCGCCAACGGCGTCTATGTCGGCGCCAAGCAGGGCACGACCGGAAACCAGACCCAGGCCACCGTCCAGATCGACATCACCAAGGGCCTCAAGCTCGAAACCGACGTCGGCACCGGCCAGGGCGGCAACCAGGTCGGCGTCACGTATCAATTCGAATACTGACCGTCACTTTTCACCCCTCCCTGACCCATGGAGGGGCATTCCACGCCCCATCAGCCCATTGCCGCCCCACCCCCAAGCCACTAGCCTCGTCCCCAACGCGCGCACCGTAAGCCGTGCCGCACCGGGAGAACGTCCGCCATGAGAGCCGCCCTACTGGCCACCTGCGCCTGCCTGGCCCTGTCCGCCGCCGCCCACGCCGCGGACCCGATCAAGATCGGCATCATCGCCGAGAACTCGTCCACCAACGGCATCGCCATCCCCCAGGGCGCCCAGATCGCCGTCGACGAGATCAACGCCCACGGCGGCGTCGACGGCCGCATGCTCGAGATCGTGGCCTATGACGACCACAACTCCGCCGCCGACGCCGTCCGCGCGTTCCAACGCGCCAGCAGCCAGGACCACGTCGCCGCCGTCATCGCCAGCTACACCAGCGAGGTCGCCCTCGCCCTCGAACCCTGGTCCGGCCGGCTCAAGCTGCCGTTCATCACCCCGGGTGCCGCCAGCGACGAGCTCGGCAAGCGCATCCACGGCGACTACGAGCACCTGAAGTACAGCTTCCACGGCTACCTCGCCTCGGCCTTCCTCGCCCAATCCGTCTGCGATTCCGCGAAGGACCTGCTGGTCGGCCAACTGCACATGAAGACCGCGGTGATCTTCAGCGAGGACGCCGCCTGGACTACCCCGCTCGACGCCGGTTACGCGGCCTGCCTGCCCAAGATCGGCCTCGAAGTCGTCGACCATATCCGCGTCAACCCGGACACGACCGACTTCACACCCATCTACAACCGCATCGAGGCCAAGCACCCCGACGTCATGATCACCGGCATCAGCCACGTCGGCGTGCAGCCCACCGTGCAGTGGGCCACGCAGCAGGTGCCGATCCCGATGTTCGGCATCCACTCCCAAGCGACCGGCAGCACCTTCTGGAAGGACACCAACGGCCAGACCGAAGGCGTCATTCTCGAGCTCGCCGCGACCGAGACCGTCGCCACCACCGCCAAGACCATCCCCTTCGCCGAAGCCTACGCCAAACGCTACGGCGTCACCCCGGCCTACACCGGCTACACCAGCTACGACGAGCTGTACGTCATCGCCGACGCGATCCATCGCGCCGGCGGCACCGACCCGGACAAGATGGTCGCCGCCATGGAGGCGACCGACTGGGTGGGCAGCGTCGGCCGCATCCAGTTCTACGGCAAGGACGACCCCTTCACCCACGCCCTCAAATACGGCCCCGACCTCGTCAGCGGCCTCATCGTCCAATGGCAGAACGGCAAGCAAGTCCCCGTTTGGCCGCCCAACCTCGAAGGCGTGCAGCCGATGAAGTTCCCCACCTTCATCAAGGCCGCCACGAACTGATGCAGTGCCACCAGCCCCCTCTCCCGCTTGCGGGAGAGGATCGGGGTGAGGGTCTCAAGGTCAGCCCATCTCTGTCGTGCTAACCCTTCAGATCCTCGTCGACGGCTTCGCCATATCGGCCCTCTACGGCCTCGGCGCCGTCGGCTTCACGCTGATGTTCGGCGTATCGGGCGTGCTCAACCTTGCCCATGGCGGCACCATGCTCACCGCCGCCGTCATCGCCTGGTCGGTCGGCAACGTCGCCGGCGCCTATCCCGGCGCGGCCGCCGGCCTGCTCGCCGGCATCGCGTGCGCCTTCGTCACCTACTTCGCCATCGTCCGCCCGATCCAGCGCAGCCGGGCCATCCCGCGCGAGGAGAAGGAGATCTTCGTCCTGACCGGCACCCTGCTGTGGGGCATCATGATCCAGGAGGCGGTCGCCTACACCACGACCACCAGCCCGCACACGGTCCGTCCGCTCATCGCCGGCGTGACGCAGCTCGGCCCGGTGCGCACGCCCAGCAACGAGATCCTCACCGCCGCCCTCTGCTGGGCCGCGATCGGCCTGCTCTGGCTGCTGATCAACCGCACCCGGATCGGCAAGGCCCTCCTCGCCGCGTCCATCAACCCCCGCGGCCTCACCCTGCTTGGCTGGGAGCTGTCGACCATCCACCTCGTCGTCTGGGCCATCTACGGCGTCCTGGCCGGCACCGCCGGCGTCCTGCTCGGCGCCTTCCTCGGCGTCAGCTCCGACAATGCCGGAACCCTGACCGCGAGCGCCTTCTCCATCGTCGTCCTCGGCGGCCTCGGCAGCGTCTCCGGCTCGCTGATCGCCGCCTATGCGGTCGGCTACCTCGAGACCCTCACGGCCTACCTGATCGACCCGGCGTTCCGCACCATCCCCTCCCTCCTGTTGCTGGTCGCGGTCGTCTACGTCCGGCCGCAAGGCATCCTGGGCCGCCGCTGATGCGCCTCGTCCTCGCCTGCCTGGCCGCACTCGTCGCACTCGCCACTCTGCCGCTCTGGGTCTCGGGCTATGTCCTCGGCCTGCTCACGCTCGCCTACTACTTCGGCGTGTTCGCGATGTCGTGGGACCTGCTGTTCGGTTTCGCCGGCGAGGTGAACTTCGGCCCGACCTTCCTGATCGGCCTCGGCGCGTACGGCGCCGGGCTCCTGAACAGCGAGCTGGCCTGGCCGGTCCCGGCCGCGGTCGCCGGCGGCGGCGCCCTCGCCGTGCTGGGCGGCGTGCTGCTCGCGTTGCCCGCGCTCCGCCTCCGCGGCCCCTATTTCGGCCTCGTCACCCTCGTCGCCGTCCTCCTGCTGCAGCAGGCCGTCACCATCGGCGCGCACTGGACCGGTGGCGAGATCGGCCTGTCGCTGCCCGACGTCTTGTCGATCGACGACGGCGCCAACTACTGGATCGCGCTCGCTTTCATGGGCGCCGCCGGCCTGCTCCTGCTGCTGCTTTCCTGCTCCCCCGTCGGCCTCATCCTCCAGGCCTGCGGTCAGGACCCGGTCGAGGCGGCCGCGCTCGGCTTCAACGTCG
Organism: Acetobacteraceae bacterium; assembly: GCA_965213855.1. Taxonomy (GTDB): domain Bacteria; phylum Pseudomonadota; class Alphaproteobacteria; order Acetobacterales; family Acetobacteraceae; genus JBBROS01. The sequence goes on from CBDCAA010000008.1 coordinate 1,549,704, forward strand.
CCAAGCACAAGCTCGCCGCGTTCGTCGTCAGCGCCCTGTTCAGCGGCCTCGCGGGCGCCATGCTCGTCTTCTACTTCGGCACCGTCTCCCCCGGGACCGTCATCAACCTCGCCGTCGGCGTGCAGGTCATCATCGCCGCCGTCCTCGGCGGCCGGCGCACCATCGTCGGCGCCGCGATCGGCGCCGTGTTCCTCATCGCCGCCGGCGAAGCGCTCCGCCCGTTGGGCGAACTCGCCACCTTCGTCGTCTCGGCCATCGCGCTGGCCGTCATCCTGTTCATCCCCGACGGCCTGCTCGGCCTGCTCCTCCACCGCCGCCAACGGGCCGCACCATGACCACGACGGTTGAGAGCCCTATTGCTGCGGCGTGGGTGCAAGGCCAGACCGTGTCGCCGGATGCGAGGGCCACCTCCCTCCTCCGGGTCGAGAACCTCACCAAACGCTACGGTGGCCTCGTCGCCGTCAACGGCATGTCGCTCGCCATCGCCCCCGGCGAGATCCTCGGCCTCATCGGTCCCAACGGCTCCGGCAAGTCCACCGTGATGAAGCTGGTGATGGGCATCGAGCGCCCCAACGCCGGCCAGATCTGGATCGACGGCGCCGCGGTCGCGGGCCAGCCCTCCCACCGCATCGCCCGCCAGGGCGTCGGCCTGGTGTTCCAGCACTCCCGGCCGCTGCATCGGCAGACCGTGCTCGAGAACATCACCCTCGCCCTCCTGCCCGACAGCCTGCTCCGCCTCGCCGCGACCAGCCACACCAAGGACCGCGCCGCCGCCATCGGCACGCGCTGCGGCCTCGGCGCCGTGCTGCACCGCCTGCCTGCCACCCTCCCCTTCGCCGACCTCCGCCGCATGGAGCTGGCCAAGGCCATCGCCCGCGACCCCAAGGTCGTGCTGGTGGACGAACCGTTCGCCGGCCTCACCGCCGCCGAGGTCGCCGACTTCTCCGCGCTCATCGCCGGGTTCCGCGCGGAGGGCCGCGCCGTGCTGCTGGTGGACCACAACGTCAAGGGCGTCGCCGCCCTGGTGGACCGCGTGCTGGCGATGTACCTCGGCGAGCGCGTCACCGAGGGCACCGCCGCCGAGGTCATGGCCAACCCCCGCGTGCGCGAGGTCTATCTCGGCGCCGGCGGCATGACCCGGTGCCGCGCCGCCCGCGCTGCCGGCGACGCCCCGCCGCTCCTGACGGTCGACAACCTCCAGGTGCTCTACGGCAAGGCCCAGGCGCTGGACGACGTCTCGCTCCGTGTCGGCGCGGGCGAGTGCGTCAGCGTCGTCGGGCTGAACGGCGCCGGCAAGACGACCCTGTTCAACGCCATCTCCGGCCTTGTCCCGCACAGCGGGCGCATCACCTTCGCCGGCCAGGACCTCGCCGGCCGAACCGGGGCCGAGATCGCCCGCGCCGGCATCGTCCAATGCCCGGAGTCGCGCGAGCTGTTCGGCGACATGTCGGTGCGCGAGAACCTGGACCTCGGCGGCGCCCGCCTGTCCACCAAGGACCGCGCGACCCAGCTCGACTGGCTGTTCGACCTGTTCCCGAAGCTGCGCGAGCGCCAGCCGCAGGCGGCGCGCACCCTTTCGGGCGGCGAGCAGCAGATGCTCGCCATCGCGCGCGCGCTGATGATGCGGCCGAAGCTGCTGATCTTGGACGAACCGACGCTCGGCCTGGCGCCTGTGATTCTGGAGCAGATCAGCCGGGCGATCGACGTTCTGCGGGCGACGACGCCGATCACCATCCTGCTCGGCGAGCAGAACGTCACGTTCGCGCTGCCGCACGCGGACCGCGTGTATGTGCTCGAACACGCCCGGATTACCTGGACCGGCCCCCCGGACCGGTTCGCGGAGGAGGCGGGCGCCGGCCTGCTGTGAGCGGACGTCAGGTGGCCAGGCCGGGTCAGGCCTGGACGCGGACGGTCACGTAGACCTGGCCGTCGCGGACGGTAACCGGATAGAGCCGCAGGCGCGTGGGCACGGGGCGGAACAGTTCGGCGCCGGTGTCGAGGTCGTATTCCCAGCCGTGCCAGGGGCAGGCGAGCACCTCGCGCTCGCGGTCGTAGGTGAGCGCGCCCGGTGCGCTTGGAAGCCAGGTGCCGCCGACGATGCCGCGGCAGATCGGCGCGCCCTTGTGCGGGCAGAGGTTGCGCACGGCGCGCAACTGGCCGTCGCGCAGGCGGACGACGCCGATGTCGTGCCCGGGGATGTCCACCATCGTGAACCGCCCGGCCTCGAACCGATCCTCCGGACCGACCGCCACCTCCGCCCGCTGCCGCTCCATCAGGCGCCCAGGCGCAGCACGTCGCGCGCGTTCGTGCGGAAGATGCGGTCGCGGTCCGCGGCCGGCAGGGACCGCAGCGACTGCATCGGCATGTCGTTGTCCCAATGCGGATAATCCGTGCTGAAGCACAGGTTCTGCACACCGACCATGTGCACGATCCGCTCCAGGTCGCGCGGGTCGCGCGGCTCCTCGATCGGCTGTGTCGTGAACCAGACGTGCTCGTTCACATAGTCGATCGGCGACTTCTTGACCCACGGAACCTCGTGCCGCAGCCCGCGCCACAGCCGGTCCATGCGCAGCATCACCGGGACCGGCCAGACGAACCCGTATTCCACGAACAGGATGCGCAGGCGCGGGAACCGCTCGAACAACCCGTTCATCACCATGCTGTTCAGGTTCGCCTCGGCACCCTGCCCCAAGGTCACGTAGCGTTCGATATACGTGTCCGGCATACCCCCGGCCGGCATCGGCGCGCCGTTGTACACCCCCTCCGACCCGGTCACGTGCAACAGGATCGGCAGGTCCATGTCCGCCGCCGCCTGGAACACCGGCCACCAGTACCGGTTGCCGAACAGGATCGACAGCGGCGGCACCGCGATGGCGCAGACCTGGCGATGCCCGCCCACCCGCCGGATCTCCGCCGCAGCCGCCGCCGGATCCTGCGACGGCACCACCGGCGCATACAGCAGTCGCGGGTCGAGCGGCAGCCAGCGGTCCAGGTAGTAGTCGTTGGTCGCCGACGCGATCACGATGCTCTCGTCCGCCGATGCATGAACCGAGCAGAACGACCCGGATTGCAAGCTGTTCAGCACGGCAAGGGAAATGTCGTTCGCGTCCAGGTGATCCTTGATCAGGAACTGCGGGTCGCTCCCGCCCGGCCCGCCGCCCTCGGGCTTGGCGTCGTCCCGCACCACCGTCCCGTTCGGGTGCGCGTACCGCAAAGTAAGCCCGCCGCCCGCCTGGTGCGCCCGCTTGCGGATGAAGCGCTGGCGCCAGGCGTCCGGCATGTAGGGATACAGGCTGCGGATCCCGTCGGCGAATAGCGGATGCACGTCGCAATCGACGATGCCGGGCAGGCTCGTCTGCGGCCGCTCCGCCAAAACCTGACCGATCTCGTCCATGCACCATCCCCCGCAAGTCTAAGACTACTGAAGGAATCACCCCGGTCGGTATAACATCAACGCCGTCATCCCCGGGCTTGACCCGGGGACCCACGCCGATCGGTCAACTCAGACCAATGTGTAGCAAGCCTTGTCTCCTTACCCCTGCGCCTCTCGCCGGGGCAACCGCATCGGTGGCCGCGACAGGCCCGGCGACGACGGGCTTCGCTTGCACACGCGCGTCCAGCGATATTGCAGCATTCTCCTAGTCGGTCTGCAGAACCGCGCGGGCAACCACAGGCGTCGCCTCGCTCGTCGCCGCGATCGCTTCCAGCGAGCGGTTGCTCGTCTCCCGCCCCAGCACCAGCACTGCCAATGCCATCGCCACCATCGACCCGCTCAGGAAGCCGGCGACGCCGCCGATCCCGTAGGCGCCGAAGATCGACACGATCACGAACCCGACCTGGCTCGAGGTCAGCCGGCTGATGCCGACCGCGGCCGAGGTGCCGCGCAGCCGCAGCCGGGTCGGGAACAGCTCCGGGATATAGAGCGCGAAGCCGATCGCGACGATGCCGTAGGCGCAGAGCGTGAGCGCGAACCCGACGCCGATCAGCTCCACCCCGTTGCCCACCATCGGATAGGCGAAGCCCAGCACGGCTTCGGCCAGGGCCAGCGCGACCAGGCAGCGCACGCGCCCGAACCGGTCCGCGACCGCCGACCCGAGCAACGCCCCCAGCGGCGCCCCAATGCCCATGATGCCCGCGAACCACAGCGACGACCCGATCGACAGCCCCTGCTTGACCAGGAACGTCGGCACCCAGGACAGGAAGCCGTACAGGCTCACGCCGCTGACGCAGGCGACGACGACGCCCAGCACGGTGTTGCGCACCAGCCCGGCGCCGAGCAGCTCCCGATACGTCCCGGGTGCCGGCGCCTCGCCCGTGCCTGCCGCGACCGGCGGCAGCGGCCCGGCCCGTGCGGCCTCCGTCTCGATCGTCGCGAGCAGCGCCTCCGCTTCGGCCATGCGCCCCCGGCTTTCAAGCCAGCGCGGCGATTCCGGCATGGCCTTGCGCAGATACCAGACCACCAGCGCGCCGCAGCCGACGGCGCCGAACAGCACCCGCCAGCCCACGAGCGGGATGAGCCACGCGCCGCCCAACCCGGTGACGGGGACGGCCAGATTCACGAGCGCTGCCAGCAGCGCCACGTAGCGCCCCCGCTGCGCCCGCGGCATGAATTCCGCCAGGCTCGAATACCCGACGACGATCTCCGCCCCCAGGCCGATGCCCATGACGAAGCGGATGCCGATCAGCCACTGCATGGTCGGCGCGAAGGCGGCCGCGACCGAAGCCAGGCCGAACAGCAGGAGGTTCGCCTGATAGGAGAAGCGCCGGCCATAGCGGTCGCCGAGCCAACCGGCCGCGAAGGTGCCGCAGACCATGCCGAGGAAGGTCGCCGACATGAACGAGGCGTTGGCCGCAAGATCCGACCAGCCCGACTTCACCAGCGCGCCGAGCACCCCGCCCGCCAGATAGATGTCGCAGGCGTCGAGAAACATGCCGAGCCCGATCAGCCACAGCACGCGCCGATGGAAGCTGCCGATCGGCAACCTGTCCAGCCGCGCCCCAGCATTCGCCCCCATTATCCAGACCCCACCCTTTTCCGGTCGTCTCCGCCAACCCGGCTCAAACCTTCAGCTTCACCAGCGGGCAGCCCCCGTCCGTCAACGGACGCGCGGCCTGCGGTCCCGGCGTGGTCGCAAGCAGATGATACAGGTCCCACTCCCCCTGGCTCTCTGCCTTCGTCTTCACCCGGAACAGGTATGCCGGGAACTCGCCCTTGCCATCCTCGCGGATGCTGCCCCTACCGAACGCGTCGTCCTCGGTCGGCATCTGCTTCATCCGCGCCACCGTCGCCGCCCCGCTCCGCCGCGCTTCGGCAACGCCCATGTCCGCCACCGCCTTCAGGTAATGCAGCGTGCTCGAATAGCTGCTGGCATGGGCCTGGTTGGGGTAGTTGCGTGGCGTATTCGGCAGCACGCGCCGGGTGAAGGCCCGGGTCCGGTCGTTCAGGTCCCAGTAGAAGCTCTCCGTCAACGTCAGCCCGGCCGCAACCTCCAGCCCCAGCGCATGCACGTCGGTGATGAACATCAGCATCGGCGCAATCCGCATCCCGCGCGCCGGCAGGCCGAATTCGGACGCCTGCTTGACGCTGTTGACCGTGTCGCCGCCGGCGTTGCAAAGGCCTAGCACCTTCGCGCCCGAGGCCTGCGCCTGGTTGATGTACGACGAGAAGTCCGTCGTCGACGGGAACGGGTATGCGATGGCGCCCTTGACCGTGCCGCCCGCCTTCGTCACCTGCAGCGTGGTCTGGTCCTGCAGCGAGTGGCCGAACGCGTAGTCGGCCGTGATGAAGAACCACGAGTCGCCCCCGGCGCGCACCGCGGCAGCGCCGGACGACACCGCCATCATATACGTGTCGAAGCTCCAGACGATCGTGTTCGGACTGCACTGCTCGCCCGTGAGCGCGACCGCGGTGGCGCTGGCGTTCAAATGGATCTTGTCCTTCTCCCGGCAGATCTGCGCGACCGCAAGCGCCACCGAGGACGTCGGCACGTCGGCGATCACGTCCACCGCGTCGTTGTCGATCCAGCGCCGGGCGATGGTCGCGCCGACGTCGGGCTTGTTCTGGTGATCGGCGCTCAGGATCTCGACGTCGAACCCGTGGTCGCCGAAGTCGAGCGCGGCCTGTTGCGTGCACACGACGGACGTGCCGCCGGTGGTGTCGCGGTAGGGGCCCGACTGGTCGTTCAACACTCCGATCCGAACCTTCGCCCGCTGTGCCCGGGCTGGAAACGGGATCGCGGCGGCAGTAGCGGAGCCGATCAGTCCGCGGCGGGATAGCGTCATGGTCTCTTCTCCCCGGTACGCCCCGGGTTTCTGAGCCCCGAGTACGGTCAGCGCTGAACGCTAACCCTCGTTGCAGTGCCGTGACAACGACAAACGCTGCCGACCAAGGGCAATCACTAGGGCGGTATCCTTCTTCCCTCCCTGAGATCCGGGGGAAACAACAGGCTCGTCGTTCACAAGCGATCGCGCTGCCGGCCGACCCGCTCCGACCGGACCTCAGCCACCCAGCACAAATGCCCCCACCGCCTCCAGGAAGCGCCCTGTGTCCTGCAGTTGCGGCAGGTGCGCCAACCCTTTCAGCTCCATGAAGCGCGCGCCGTCCACCAGCCCGGCCAGTTCGCGCGCCATCGCCGGCGGCGTCGCCTCGTCGCCGTCCCCGACCACCACGAAAAGCGGCACGGCCAGCCCTGCCACCTCGCCCCGCAGATCGAGCGAGGCGAGATCGTCGCAGGCTCGGGCGAAGACGGCCGGGTCGGTGGCCAGGAAGCGCTCGCGCCGGGCGGCCAGCATCTCCGGCTGCGCTGCCTGGAACTCGGGCGAGAACAGCCGGCGCATGGCGGTGTCGGCGACCGCCTCCAGCCCTTTTGATGCGGCCGCGCCCGCCATGGCGCGGAAGGCCGCCCGGCCGGGCTCGTCGAACGCGGCGCCGGTGCCGGCCAGGACCAGGCGGCCGACCACCCCCGGCCGCCGCAGCGCCACCAGCAGCGCCACGAAGCTGCCGTAGCCGTTTCCGATGACGACCGGGGGCGCCCCAGCCTCGCCGCTATCCTCGGCGATCGCGTCGGCGATCCGCGCCGCCACGCCCGCGATGTCCTCCGCCGGCGCCGAGCCGCCGAAGCCCGGCAGGTCCGGCAGCACGACCCGGCATGTCGCGCCCAACGCCCGCGCCAGCGGCCGGCAGCTTCCCGCATCGGCCAGCAGCGAATGGAGCAGCCAGACCGTCGGCGCCCCGGCCGTCCCCTCGGCGCCCGACACCTCCGCCTGCACCAGCCCCTGCGCGAACCGCTTGTTCATCCACGGCACTCCATGATTTGACGCCGGGCGACACGGGCCCGATCCTCGGCTCAACGCGGCGAACGGGAGAACGATCAATGGCCGATCCGACGAGGGCGAGCGTCGATGCCGGGCCGCGGCTCGACCGGCTGCCGATGGCGCCGTTCCATCAGCGCATCTTGCGGCTGATCGGCATCGGCATGTTCTTCGACGGCTTCGACATCTACCTCGGCGCCGCCGTGCTCGGCGCCACCATACGGTCCGGCTTCTCGACCCTGCCGGAGAATGCCGCCTTCGTCTCGCTCACCTTCCTCGGCATGATGGCTGGCTCGGCGCTGACCGGGTTCCTGGGCGACCGCTACGGCCGGCGGTTCACCTACCAGTCGAACCTCGCCATCTTCGGCGTCGCGTCGCTGCTGGCGGCGTTTGCGCCGAACATGACCGTGCTGATCGCGCTTCGCTTCGTGATGGGCGTGGGGCTCGGCGCCGAGAACGTCGTCGGCTACTCGACCATGACCGAGTTCATGCCGCCGCAGTCGCGGGGCCGCTATCTCGGGTATGTGGCGGTGTTCGTCGTCACCGGGCTGCCGGTCTCCGCGCTGGCGGCCTGGCTGGTCGTGCCGCTTGCCGGCTGGCGCGCCCTGTTCGTCCTGGGCGGCGTCGGCGCGCTGATCGTCTGGTGGTTCCGCAAGGCCCTGCCGGAAAGCCCGCGCTGGCTCGAATCGGTCGGCCGTGCCGCCGAGGCCGAGGCCCTGATGACCCGCATCGAGCAGGAGGTCGCCGCCGGCCGCCCGCTGCCGCCGCCGCGCGCCGCCGGCCCGGCGCCGTCCCGCGACCTCGGCACCCTGTTCCGCCCGCCGCTGCTGGCCCGCATGGTCCTCGGCGGCATCAGCCTGATCGTCATCAACACACTCATCTACGGCTTCATCACCTGGCTGCCGACCTTCTTCGCCAGGCAGGGCCTGTCGATCGCGACCTCCTTCGGTTACGGCCTGGTGATGGCGCTGGGCGCCCCCGTCGGCGCCTATATCGGCGCCGTCACCGTCGACCGCTGGGGCCGCAAGCCCACCTTGGTCGCCGCCGCCGCGCTCAGCATCGTGTTCGGCGCCATCTACCCCTTCATCCACGATCCCTACCTGCTGCCGCTCGTCGGCCTCGCGCTCACCGTCCCCATCTACGTCATGGTCGCGGTGCTGTTCGGCGTCTATATCCCGGAGCTGTTCCCCACCGAGGTCCGCCTGCGCGCCTCCGGCCTGTGCAACATGCTGGGCCGCGGCGCCACCGTGCTCACCCCGTTCGTCGTGCTGCCGCTGTTCACCACCTACGGGGTCGGCGGCGTCCTCACCCTCATGATCGGGCTGCTGGCCGCCCTGATCGTCACCGTCCTGCTTCTTGGCGTAGAGCCCGCCAATCGCCGCCTCGAAGACCTCGCCGCAAAAGACGAGCTGCCAGACTCCCTCTCCCGCCTGCGGGAGAGGGTAGGGTGAGGGGTCCAACGCAAGCGCCAGCCCCAACCGAGAAGAACAGCCCGATGCGCCTCCTCCTCCTCCTCCCCGCCCTCCTTCTCGCCGCCCTCACCCACACCCCAGCCCGCGCCCAGGTCACCCTCAACGCCCCAGGCCAGCCCGCCACGACAATCACCGCCGAGCAGCTCCAGGCCCTCCCGCAAGCCGAAGCCACCATCGGCGCCCCGCCCAACCAGCGGCACGCGCAAGGCCCGCTGCTCTGGACCGTGCTGACCGCCAGCCACCTCGTCGACCCGGCCCGCCACGGCGACGCCGTCCGCCAGACGATCCGGCTGCAAGGCGTTCCGACAACTACGTCGCGATCATCGCCATGGGCGAGCTGTCCCCCGATTTCGAGGACAAGCCCGCGGTGCTGGCGCTGAGCGATGGACGGCAAGCCCGCTCGACCGCCCCCGCGCCGTCATCCCCGGCGACCACCGCGGCGGCCGCGGTGTCCACGACATCGTCAGCATCAGCCTGAACGAACTACCGAAGCCTTGAGCCCACCCTGACGCCGCCGCCTGCGACCCAATATCCTGCCGATTGACAGGAGACACGACGACCCATGCCCGCATTCCATGGCCGCCGCGAGGACGCCCGCCTGCTCACCGGCGCCGGCCGCTACACCGCCGATATCGACGCCCCCGGCCAGCTCCACGCCGCCTACCTCCGCGCCGACCGCGCCCACGCCAGCATCCGCGGCATCGACGCCGACCCGGCCCGCGCCATGCCCGGCGTGCACCACGTCCTCCTCGGCGCCGAAACCGCCGCCGCCGGGTGGCACCGCACCCAGACCCTGCTGCCCTACAAGGGCCGCGACGGCCAACCCTTGCTCGTCCCCCCGCGCCCCGCGCTGGCCACCGACCGCGTGCGCTTCGTCGGCGAGCCGGTCGCCCTGATCGTCGCCGACACCCTCGCGCAGGCCCTCGACGCGCTCGAACACATCGCCGTCGACTACGAAGACCTCGACCCGGTCGCCACGCCCGCCCAGGCCCTCGCCCCGGGCGCGCCGCAGATCCACGGCGCCGTTCCCGGCAACCTGTGCTTCGACTACGAGTACGGCGACGACGCCGCGACGACGCAGGCCTTCGCCCAAGCCGCCCACGTCGTCACGCTCGACCTCACCAGCGACCGCGTCGTCGGCAACCCCATGGAACCCAAATCCGCCCTCGCGTCCTGGGACGGCGACATGCTCGACCTCTGGACCGGCACGCAGGGCATGGTGGCGCTGCGCGACAGCCTGGCCGGGCTCACCGGCCTCGACCCGGCGCACATCCGCGTCCGCGCCCACGACGTCGGCGGCGGCTTCGGCATCCGCGGCCCGGCCTACCCCGAGCACATGGCGCTCGCCTTTGCCGCCCGCACCCTCGGCCGCCCCATCAAATGGGTCGCGACCCGGTCGGAAACCTTCCTGAGCGACTACCACGGCCGCGGCCTGGCGATGCACGCGGAACTGGCGCTCGACGCGGACGGGCGCTTCCTCGCGATCCGCCACGAGTGGCTCGCCGACCAGGGCGCCTACCCGGTCGCGACCGGCCCGCTCATCAACACCCTCAACCCGGCCATGATGTGCACCGGCTGCTACCGAATTCCCGCCGTGCACGGCCGCCACCGCCTGGCGCTCACCAACACCGTCCCCATCACCGCCTACCGCGGCGCCGGCCGGCCCGACATGGCCTACGTCATCGAGCGCCTCGTCGACGAGGCCGCCGCCCGGCTCGGCCTCGACCGCCTCGACCTGCGCCGCCGCAACGCCATCCCGCCGGCCGCCTTCCCCTATCGCCTGCCCACCCCCGGTCCCATGGCCGCCATCTATGACAGCGGCAGCTACGAACAGCTCATCGACCGCGCCGCCGCGGTCGCCGACTGGCACGGCTTCCCCGCCCGCCGCGCGGCCGCCCGCGGCCGCGGCAAGCTCCGTGGCATCGGCATGGGCCTGTTCGTCGAACCGTCGGGCGGCGTAGTGCCCAAGGACGAGATCGCCATCACCTTCGGCGGCGACACCGCGGACGACATCACCATCCACACCGTCACCCACAGCTCCGGCCAGGGTCACGAGACGGTCTTCCCCGACATCGTCGCCCGCGTCCTCGGCATCGCCCCCGAGCACATCCGCCTCAGTGCCGGGAACCCGGAAGGCCCGGTGCTGGCCGGCGGCGGCGCCTTCGCCTCCCGCTCCATGCTCAGCCACGGCGCCGCCACCCACCTCGCCGCCGTCGACGTGCTCGGGAAGGGCAAGCCGCTCGCCGCCGAGGCCCTCGAAGCCGCTGAATCCGACCTCGAATACGCCGGCGGCGCCTACCGCATCGCCGGCACCGATCGCCTGATCACCTTCCTCGACCTCGTCCGCGCCTATCCCCGGGCCGGCGCACACCCGCTCGACACGCTCACGGCCCTGCCTGCCGGCCGCGCCTACCCCTCCGGCGCGCACGTCGCCGAGGTCGAGATCGATCCCGCGACGGGCATGGTCGAGATCGTCGGCTACGTCGCCATCGACGATTGCGGCACGGTGCTGAACCACGTCTTGCTCGAGGGCCAGATCCTCGGCGGCATGATGCAGGGTCTCGGCCAGGTGCTGGGCGAGGTCGCCGTGTACGACGACACCGCCCAGTTCCTGACCTGCAGCTTCATGGACTACGCGATGCCCCACAGCGACCTGCTCAAGCGCGTGCACATCGAGAGCCTGGTCACGCCCAGCCCCAACAACATCCTCGGCGTCAAGGGCGCCGGCGAGGCCGGCACCACCGGCGCCCTGCCCACCGCCATGAACGCCATCGTCGACGCGCTCCGCCCCGAAGGCGTCACCCACCTCGACATGCCCGCCAGCGCCCAACGGGTCTGGCAGGCCCTCCAGTCGGCCCGCAACCCAGGGGTGCCGATCCCATGACCAAGGCCACCGACTTCACCCTGCCCGCCCTGCGCGGCGACCCGATCGACCTCGCCGCCTTTGCCGGCAAGCCCCTGCTCATCGCCAACACCGCCTCGATGTGCGGCTTCACCCCGCAATATGCCGGCCTCCAGGCGCTCTGGACCGACTATGCCGCCCGCGGCCTGACCGTGCTTGCCGTCCCCTCGCCCGACTTCGGCAACCAGGAGCACTCGGACCCGGCCCAGACCGCCGCCGTCTGCGACGCCCGGTTCCGCATCACCTTTCCCGTCGCGGCCACCGCCCATGTCTCGGGCGCCAAGGCGATCCCGCTGTTCCGCTGGCTCGCCGACCAGGCCGGGACCGCGGGACGGCCGCGCTGGAATTTCTACAAGTACATCATCGGCCGCGACGGCCAGCTGCTGGACTGGTTCACCAGCATCGCCCGTCCCGACGGCCCCCGCATCCGCAAAGCCGTCGATCGCGCCCTGGCCAGTCCCTGAACCGCACAAAATTATAGATTGTACGTCATGCTCGGACTTGATCCGAGCACCCACGCCATTCCGCAAACTCCGGCCGCTGCCGCGCGAAGAGCATAGCTCCCACTCATGCCCGGTTCACCGCTCACGCCCTCTGCTCAGACCGAACCCGTCGGCCGTGAGCTCCCGGGCACGAGCAGTCCGCCTTGATCCCGCCGCCATCCCTCTGTAGCCCAGTCGCGTAACCGCGACCCCCGCGCGGCCGAACCGCCAGGACGGACCGATGCACCCGCCCTCTCCCCTCGCCAAGACCTGCGCCATCGCCATCATCGCCAAGGCGCCGCGGCCGGGTCACGTGAAGACGCGCCTGCAGGGCATCCTCAGCCCCGACCAGGCGGCCGCGCTCGGCGCCGCCTTCCTGCGCGACACCCTCGCCAACCTCACGGCCGCCGCCCGGCACGCGCCCATCGCGCCCGTGGTCGCCTACGCCCCGGCCGGGCAGGAGGCGCGCTTCGACGGCGTCCTTCCCCCCGGCGCCGAACTGCTGCTGGCCGACGGCGCCAACGGCGATGCGCCCGGCGTTCAAGGCTTCGGCCGCGTCCTGCTCGACACCACCCGCAGCCTGCTCGCCCGCGGCTACGGCGCCGTCTGCGTGCTCGGCGCCGACAGCCCGACCTTGCCGACCGCCTGCCTGGTCCGGGCAGCGACCCTCCTGCTCGGCGACCACGCCGACGCCGTCCTCGGCCCCGCCGACGATGGCGGCTACTGGCTGCTTGGCCTCACCCGGCCCCACCCCGAGCCGTACGCCCGCATCACCTGGTCGACCGGCACCGTCGCGGACGAGACCCGGGCCCGCATCGCCGCCGCCAGTCTCCGCCTCGCCGAACTCGAGACCTGGTACGACGTCGACGACCCGGCCGCCCTCGACCGCCTCGTCCGCGAGACCGCGGCCGCGCCGCCGGCCGCCGATCACCGGACGCCCTACCCGGCCCCGCACACCGCCGCCGTCCTGGCCTCGATCGGCCGGGACCGCCTCATCCAGCCAGCCGCCTGATGCGCCGCCCTTTGTGGCTCCTCCTCGCGCTCGCCGCCATCCTGGTCGCAGCCGTCGCCTTGGGCCGGGGCCAACAGGCGCCGGGCGAGTACGGCTACCTCTACCGGGAGCAGACCAATGCCTACATCGCCTGGGCCGGCGTCGCGGGTATCGCTTACGCGCTCGGCATCGCGCTCGTCCGCCGATGCCCGGCGCGCGCCATGCTGCCCATCATCCTCGCGACCGGCCTCGTCGCCCGCCTCGTCGTGCTCGTGGCCCCGCCGCTCCTGTCGACCGACCTCTACCGCTACGTCTGGGACGGCCGCGTCCAGGCCGCCGGCATCAACCCATACCTCTACCTCCCCAACGACCCGGCCCTCGCCACCCTTCGTGACGGCTCGGCCGGCGCGACGGCCATCTACCCCAACATCAACCGGTTCGACACGGCGCGCACCATCTACCCGCCCGCGGCCCAGGCGCTGTTCGCAGGCATCGGCCTGACCGCGCCGAGCATCTGGACCGTGAAGGCGGCCATGATGGCCTTCGACGTCGCCACCACCGGCCTGGCATTGCTGCTGCTCCGCGCCGCCGCACGGCCCGCCGCCCACGTGCTCGTCTGGGCCTGGAACCCGCTGGTGATCTGGGAGTTCGCGGGCGCCGGGCACATCGACGCGATGGCCGTCGCCTTCGTCGCCCTCGCGATGCTGCTCGCCGTCCGGTCCCGCGCCGGCTGGGCCGCGCTCGCGCTGTCGGTCGCCATCCTGACGAAGTTGCTGCCGGCCGCGCTGTTCCCCGCGATCTGGCGCCGGTGGGACGTCCGGACCCCGCTGATCGCCGGCGCGGCGGTTGCCGCCGGATACGCCGCCTATGCCGGGGCCGGCTGGCACGTGTTCGGCTACCTGGGCGGCTACGCACAGGAGGAGCAGCTGCAGGACGGCAGCGGGTTCCTGCTGCTGCGCCTGCTGCGCCTGGCCGGGCCGCTGCCAGCCTGGTCGGGCGCCGCCTACGCCATCGCCGGCCTGGCGTTGCTCGCCGCGGTCGCCCTCTGGGTCGTGCGCCGACCGCTGCCCGGTGCGCCCGCCGCCCGCGCGACCGTGATCGCGCACGCCGCCCTTTTGCTGGCGGCCGCGTTGATCGCCGTCATGTCGCCACACTATCCCTGGTATCTCACCATCCTCGTGCTCCCGGCGGTCATCGTTCCGTCCTGGAGCGCGCTTTGGCCGACGCTTGCCGGCCCGCTGCTGTACCTCGATCCCGAACGCTCGGCCGTGGTCTGGCCCGCACTCGTGTTTCTGCCGTCGCTCGTGCTTCTGTTGCTCGACATCCTCCCCCGCCCGGCCCATGTCCGGGCGGCGCTCCTGGAAGGCCCGTGATGCCCGACTCGCTCATCGACTCGCTCATCGACTCGCACGTCGTCTCGCGTACCGACGCGGCGCCCGACCCGCGCCGCTATTTCGAGCAGGTCTCGGCCGGCGACAGCGTCGCCAAGGGCCCGCCAGTCTGCCTCTATCTGGAGGTCACCAATCGCTGCAACCTGCTCTGCGAAACCTGTCCGCGCACCTTCGAGGCGCTCGAACCGCCCGCGGACATGTCGATGGAGCTGTTCCGCCGCATCGTCGACCAGGTGCCCGACGTGCGGCGCGTGGTGCTGCACGGCGTCGGCGAGCCGATGCTCGTCAAGCACCTGCCCGACATGATCCGCTACCTCAAGCGGCCCGGCCGGAACACCCACGTCCTGTTCAACACCAACGGCACCCTGCTCGCGCCCAAGAAGCACCGCGAGATCATCGACACCGGCCTCGACGAGCTCCGCGTCTCGCTCGACGCCGCCGAGGCCGCGACGTTCCTGAAGGTCCGCGGCAAGGACATGTTCGACCGCATCGTCCGCAACGTGAGCGCCTTCACCAACCTGCAGGCGGCGATCGGCGCGCCCAAGCCGCTCGTCTCGCTATGGCTGACCGGGCTGAAGGAGACCGTCGACCAACTGCCGGACTTCGTGCGCCTGGCCGCGCGGATCGGCGTGAAGGAGGTGCATCTGCAGCGCCTGGTGTTCGACGACGCCGGCTTCGGCATGGCCCGGTCGGACAGCTCGCTGTTCGAGAGCACGCGCATCGAGGAGCAGGCCCTGATCGACGAGGCGACCGCGATCGGCGCCCAGCTCGGCGTCAAGCTCGACGCTTCGGGCGCGACCGAGCCGGGGCTGAGCCTCAAGAACCAGGCCGGCGAGAAGCCCTGGGCGACCTGCCGCCGCCCCTGGTCGCTGATGTACTTCACCGCCCACGGCCGCGCGCTGCCGTGCTGCATCGCCCCGTTCAGCGCCCGCGGCTACGAGAACTATACCCTCGGCAACGCCAGCCAGACCGACCTGATGGAGATTTGGAACAGCCCCGCCTACCAATCCTTCCGCACCGACCTCGTCGGCGACACCCCCCCCAAGCCCTGCCAAGGCTGCGGCCTCCGTTGGAGCCTGTAGGCCTGCCGTCCCCCCTCCCTTCCAGGGGGGGGCCGGGGGCGGGTCGGCCCCTGGACCGGACAGCACCGGCAGCCGCCCTCCACCAGGTCGCCGTCGTCATCCCCACCTGGAACGAAGCCGACTGCATCGTCCCGGTCGTCGCCGAAGTGCTCGCCCAAGGCGTCGGCCAGGTGGTCGTCGCCGACGGCAGCAGCCGCGACGGCACGCCCGACCGGGCCCGCGCCGCCGGCGCCGCCGTCATCGATTGCGGCCGCGGCTACGGCCGCGCCTGCCACCTCGGCGCCGCTGCCGCCGACCCATCCTGCACCGTCATCGCCTTCATGGACGGCGACGGCGCCGACCGCCCCGACCAGCTCGAGCGCCTCTGCCGCCCCATCCTCGACGGCGTCCGTGACTTCACGATCGCATCCCGCACCCGCGGCGTCCGCGAGCCCGGCGCAATGGCCTGGCACCAGGTCCTGGCGGGCGCCGTCGCCGGCCGCCTCATGGGCGCCCTCTATGGCGTGCGCTACACCGACATGTGCGCCCTGCGCGCGATCCGCCGCGACACCCTCGAGGCGCTCCACATGCAGGAGATGACCTACGGCTGGAATATCGAGATGCAGATGAAGGCCGCCCGCGCCCGCCTCCGCATCGAGGAGTTCCCCGTCCCCTACCGCACCCGCGCCGCCGGCAGCAGCAAGGTCGCCGGCTCGCTGAAGGGCACGCTCAACGCCGGCACCAAGATCGTGACCACCTTTGCCCGCGTCGCCGCGAGCCGCCCATCCCTCTTGCCCCCTCCCGTCCAAGGAGGGGCCGGGGGTGGGTAAACGAAAACCCTGGCGGCTGATGACCTGCTGGCTCCTCCCGCTCCTGTCCCCCGTCGCGCTCGCCGCCACGCAGCCTACGCCCGACCTCGCCCACACCGCCTTCGCCGCCACCGTCCACGGCTGCCACGCCCTGGACCTGACGACCTGGCGCCACAACGCCAAGAACGTCCTGCTCGACGCCCATGCCGCCATCGCGAAGGTGGAGCTTTGCAACGACGACAAGCTCCCCGTCTTCACCGTGGCGCTGCCCTACGACCCCGAAGGACAGACCGACGCCTTCTACGACAGGCTCTACGCCAACCTGGCCTATGCCAACGGCTTCTGGTCCTTCGCCCTGGTCGACACCGCAGACAACATCGTCATCACCGCGAGCATCGACCGCCGCGACCACCGCACCACGCTGTCCTACGAGCATTTCGCCGACGCGCCGAAGGCGACCCCGTAGCCGGCAAGCCGGCGCTCAGCCCGGCAACACGCTCGTCACCACCTCCCGCATCGAGTTCTTCAGCACCGCGCCCAGGTCCGGCTCCCCGCCCGCCAGCGCCTTCGTGAACTGCCGCGCCTGCTTCAGCGTGATGTGCGGCGGCAGCGGCGGCACGTTCCCGTCCGTCAGCACGTCCAGCACGAACGGCACGGCCGACGCAAAGGCCCGGTCCATCGCCGCATCCAGCGCGTCCGGCGTCTCGACCCGCGCGCCCGCCAGCCCCACCATTCCAGCGAATTGCGCGTAGGGTACGTCCGGCAGCTGCTGCGCCGCGTCGAACTTCGGGTCGCCGGCCTGCACCCGCTGCTCCCACGTCACATACGACAGGTCCCGGTTGTTCAGCACCAGGATCACCATCCGCTTGTCCGCCCAGCGATGCATGTACTTGGCGATCGTGATCAGCTCCAGCATGCCGTTCATCTGCATCGCGCCGTCGCCCACCAGCGCCACCACCGGCCGGTCCGGATGCGCCATCTTCGCCGCGATCGCGTACGGCACCGCGCACCCCATGGTGGCCAGCGTCCCCGAGACCGACCCCATCATCCCGCGCCGGAACCGAAGGTCGCGCGCATACCACACGCTGCTTGTCCCGCTATCGGCCGCGACGATCGCCCGGTCCGGCAACCGGTCGTTGATCGCCCAGACCACCTTCTGCGGGTTGATCGGGTCCGCCGGAACCTCCGCCAGCTTGCGGCTCTCGGCCCAGCTCGCCTCGACCGACGCCTCGACCTTCGCCTGCCAAGCCCGATCGGCCTTCGCCGCCAGCAACGGCAGCAGCGCCTCCAGCGTCGCCCGGCTGTCGCCCAGCAGGTTCACCTCCATCGGGTAGCGCAGCCCGAGCATCTCCGGCTTCACGTCGACCTGAACGCCGCGCGCCTGGCCCTCCTTCGGCAGGAACTCGGTATAGGGGAAGCCGCTGCCCACCATCAGCAGCGTGTCGCAGCCCTGCATCAGCTCCCAACTCGCCTTCGTCCCCAGCAGCCCGGTGCTGCCGGTGCAGTACGCCACGTCGTCCGGCACGGCCGCCTTGCCCAGGAGCGCCTTGGCCACGCCGGCCCCCAGCCGCTCCGCCACGGCCATCACCGCATCGGTCGCCCCCAGCGCGCCGGCGCCGACCATGATTGCCACCCGCTCCCCCGCATTCAGCACCGCCGCCGCCCGCTCCAGCGCCGTGCGGTCCGGGACCACCCGGGACAGCTCGATCCCGACGCCGGAATGGGTCATCCCATGCTCCCGCGTTGGCTGCGCCATCGGCATCAGCTGCAGGTCGTTGGGGATGATGACGCACGTGACCGTCCGCTCCGCCAGCGCGATCCGGTAGGCCCGGTCCAGCAGATGCCGCACCTGGCTCGGCTCGCTCGCGGTCTGCACGAACGACGCCGCGACGTCCTTGAACAGGCTCTGCAGGTCGATGTCCTGCTGGTAGCTCGAGCCGATGGCCGTGCGGGCCTGCTGGCCGACGATCGCCAGCACCGGCATGTGGTCGCACTTCGCGTCGTAGAGCCCGTTCAGCAGGTGGATCGCGCCCGGGCCGGAGGTGGCGATGCAGACGCCGACCTCGGGCCATCCATTGCGGCCTTCGGGGTCGCCCGCGAACTTCGCGGTGCCGGCGGCCATCAGGGCGGCCATCTCCTCGTGCCGGGCCTGGATGAAGTCGACGGCGCCGTCAGTCCGGTCGAGCGCGCCCATGATCCCCGCGACGCCATCGCCGGGATAGCCGAAGACGCGCCGCACGCCCCATTCCTGCAGCCGCGCCCACACGTAATCGCCGACCGTCTGCGCCATGTGCGTTCTCCGTGCCTGAACGGACGCAACGCCGCGGACCGCTCCGGGTTGAAGCCGAACCCGCTCGGACGCTATGGATCGGCGTATGACCGAAACTCCGCCCGACCGCCTCGCCAGCAACCCCAAAAGCCCGTGGTTCGACGCCGAGCTGCTGCAACGCGGCATTGGGATCCGCTTCAAGGGGGTCGAGAAGACGAACGTCGAGGAGTATTGCGTGAGCGAAGGCTGGGTCCGCGTGGCCGTCGGCAACAAGGTGGACCGCACCGGCGCCCCGCTGACGGTAAAGCTGCAGGGCGTGGTCGAGCCATACTTCCGCGAGGGCCCGCCCGACGCGGCCTGATTGCTACCCGGCGTCGATCAGCCCTGCCATCGCCACGCCGTCGGCCGCCATCCCTGCCACGACACCCTGCCGGTCGGCCTGCGGCCGGTTCTGGCTGAGTTTCCACTTGCCCTGCAGCGCGCGGATCTCCATTCGCAAGCCGACGATGCCCTTCAACTGCGCCGCCACGAACGGCGCCGGCGCGTCGTCGACCGCCCAGGGCTCCGGCCGGCCGGCCTCATGAAGGTTGGTCAGCCGGGTCACGACGTCCAACAGCTCGGCCGCGTCCTCGAAGAACTCGATCGGGCCGGTCGCGTGCACGGTGATGTAGTTCCAGGTCGGCACGACCTTGCCCGTCTCCCGCTTGGTCGGATACCAGCCGGGGCTGACATACGCGTCCGGTCCCATGAAGATCGCCAGCGCATCGAGCGTCGGCGTCTCGCGCCACTGCGGGTTCGCCCGCGCCAGGTGCCCATACAGTGTGCCATACGGGCCGGTCGCGGGGTCGATCATCAGCGGCAACGGGGTCGCCATCAACCCAGCCGCCCCCACCGTCACCAGGTTGGCCAACCCCGTCCGCCGGATCGCGCCCTGCAGCACGTCCACGCGATCTTCTGTAAACGCCGGCGGCACATACATCGGCAGACCTTTCGGATCCCCTCCCTTCCAGGGAGAGGCGGGGTGGATGACCCGCGGCGGACGATACCAGAACGCGCGCCCCTTGCCCCCCAAAACGGCACATTGTACCCCAGCGAAAATGCCGCAGCTCTCCTTCCACACGCCCCTCGTCGATGCCCTCACCATCACCGAGGAGGACGGGGCCATCGTGGCGCTCGATTGGGGCTGGGCGCGCGACCAGGCCGACACGCCGCTGCTGCTGGAAACGCGCCGGCAGTTGGACGAGTATTTCGATGGCGACCGCCAGTCGTTCGACGTGCCGCTCGCCCCGCACGGAACCCCCTACCGGCAGAAGGTATGGGCCGCGCTGCGCGCCATCCCCTTTGGCGAGACCCGCACCTACACCCAGATCGCCGCCCTGGCCGGCGGCGTCAGCCGCTCCGTCGGCGGCGCCAACGGCGCCAACCCCATCCCCATCATCATCCCCTGCCACCGCGTCGTCGCTGCCAACGGACCCGGCGGCTTCTCCGCGCCGGGCGGGCTGGAAACAAAGCGCCGCTTGCTGCACCTTGAGGCCCGCGCCACCCGCGCGCGCGCCGACCGACTGACCGCCTGAGGCCCCCACATGCCGCCTTCCGGGGCGGCCGGAGATGACACGATGTCGAAGGCAATCCGCATCCATGCCCAAGGCGGGCCCGACGTGATGAAGTGGGAGTCCGTCCCCACCCCCGAGCCCGGCCCGGCGGAGGCCCTCGTCCACCACACCGCCGTCGGCCTCAACTACATCGACGTCTACTTCCGCAACGGCCTCTACAAGCTGCCCGCCTTTCCCGCGACCCTAGGCATGGAGGCCGCCGGCACCGTCACCGCCGTCGGCACCGACGTCCACAACGTCAAGCCCGGCGACCGCGTCGCCTACGCCACCGGCCCCATCGGCGCCTACGCCACCGACCGCGTCATCGCCGCCGACCGCCTCGTCCCCATCCCCGACGGTGTCGATGACACCACCGCCGCCGCGATGATGCTCCAGGGCATGACCGCCCAATACCTCCTGCGCACCACCCACCGCGTCCAACCCGGCGAAACCATCCTCGTCCACGCCGCCGCCGGTGGCGTGGGCCTCATCCTGTGCCAGTGGGCCAAGCACCTCGGCGCCACCGTCATCGGCGTCGTCGGCACCGAGGCGAAGGCCGAACTCGCCCGCGCCCACGGCGCCGCCCACGTCGTGATCGGCCACGCCGGCGTCGCCGCCGAGGTCAAGCGCCTCACCCACGGCGCCATGGTCCCCGTCGTCTACGACAGCGTCGGCAAGGACACCTTTGCCGCCAGCCTCGACTGCCTCGCCCCGCTCGGCCTCATGATCACCTACGGCAACTCCTCCGGGCCCGTCCCGCCCGTCGATCTCGGCCTCCTCTCGGCCAAGGGCAGCCTGTATGTCACCCGCCCGACCCTGGCCACCTACACGGCGAAGACCGCAGACCTCGCCGCCTGCGCCGCCGACCTGTTCGACGTCGTCCGCTCCGGCGCGGTCAAGATCCGCGTCAACCAGACCTTTCCCCTCGCCGAAGCCGCCGCCGCCCACACCGCCCTCGAAGCCCGCCAAACCACCGGCAGCACCGTCCTCATCCCGTGAGAAAGCCCTCTCCCGCCTGCGAAAGAGGGTCGCGCGAGGGGATCAAGGCTCGCGCCTAGCGGACCAACAGACCTGCCCGCCCTCGTCATCCGCCGCTCGCCCTGTCACAATCCCTCGGTGCCCCCCGACGCCGCCATCCCGCATCGCGCGGTTCCGAAACCCGACCCCGCCCGCACCCGCCTCACCGCCCTCATCGTCGCCTGCGCCCTGTTCATGCAGAACCTCGACGGGACAGTCGTCGCCACCGCGCTGCCCGCCATGGCCCGCGGCTTCGGCTCGGACCCGCTGCACATGAACGTCGCCCTCACCTCCTACCTCCTCAGCCTCGCCGTGTTCATCCCCGTCTCCGGCTGGATCGCCGACCGCTACGGCGCCCGCAACGTGTTCCGCGCCGCCATCGCCGTGTTCACCCTCGGCTCCATCCTCTGCGGCCTCGCTGGCTCGCTGCCAACCCTGGTCGCCGCCCGCATCGTCCAGGGCGTCGGCGGCGCCATGATGATCCCCGTCGGCCGCCTGGTGCTCCTGCGCTCGGTCGCGAAGTCCGAGCTCGTCGCCGCCATGGCCTGGCTCACCACCCCCGCGCTCATAGGCCCGGTCGTCGGCCCCCCGCTCGGCGGCTTCATCGTCACCTACGCTGACTGGCGCTGGATCTTCTACATCAACGTGCCCATCGGCCTGCTCGGGATCGCGCTCGTCTCCCGCTACGTGCACCCCGTGCCCGAGCCCAAGCCCGGCCGTCTCGACACGTGGGGCCTCCTCTTCTCCGGCCTCGCCCTGGCCTGCCTGATGTTCGGCCTCGAGACGGCCGGCCGCGGCATGCTCGACCCGCGCCTGACCGCCGCACTCCTTCTCGTCGGCCTCGTCATGGGTGTGCTCTACTTCCTGCACGCACGGCGCCGTCCGGACCCGCTGCTCGATCTCGGCCTGCTGCGCATCCCCACCTTCGCCGTCTCCGTCGGCGCCGGGTCGCTGTTCCGGATCGGCGTCGGCGCCATCCCCTTCCTCCTGCCGCTCATGCTCCAGCTCGGCTTCGGCCTCGCCGCCCTGCAAAGCGGCCTCATCACCTTCGCCAGCGCGGTCGGCGCCATCGTCATGAAGCCCGTCGCCCAGCGCGCGCTCCGCGCCCTCGGTTTCCGCGCCGTCCTCGGCTGGAACGGCCTGATCGGCGCCGTCGGCCTCGGCGCCATGGCCCTTTTCCGCCCCACCTGGCCTCTCGCGCTCATCTACGCCATCCTCGTCGCCGGCGGGTTCAGCCGCTCGCTCCAGTTCACGGCATTCAACACCATCGCCTACGCCGACATCCCGCGTGAGCGTATGGGCGCCGCCACCAGCCTCTACTCCACCCTCCAGCAGCTCTCTCTCACCCTCGGCATCACCGTCGGCGCAGCCGCCCTCGAGTTCGCCACCTCCGTCTCCGGCACTGACCGTCCGAGCCTGATCGACTTCAGCGCCGCCTTCCTCGTCGTTGCGGCCTGCAGCTTGGCCGCGACCCCGCTGGCTCTACGGCTGCCGTCCTCCGCCGGGGCCGAGATGTCCGGCCATCGCGCATGATGACCGCAAAACCTCAAAGCGCCCCAAGGCCGAAGCGCCTCCGCAAGACCCCGCCCATGACCCGGCTCCAGGTCCGCGCCTTCCTCGAGGCCCTCGCCCAGGCCTACCCCGACGCCGAGAGCGAGCTGGACTTCACCGACCCCTTCACCCTGTTGTGCGCCGTCGTCATGTCCGCCCAGACCACCGACGTCGCCGTCAACAAGGTCAGCGCCACCCTGTTCGCCGCCGCCCCGACCCCCGCCGCCATGGCCGCCCTCGGCCCCGACGGCATCGGCAGACACATCCGCAGCCTCGGCCTTTGGCAGGCCAAGTCCAAGAACGTCGCCGCCCTGAGCCGCATCATCGTCGAAAAGTATGAAGGAAAGGTTCCCGAAACCCGGGAAGACCTCGAAGACCTCCCCGGCGTCGGCCGGAAGACCGCCAACGTCGTCCTCAACGTCGCCTTCGGCCAGTCCACCATGGCGGTCGACACCCACATCTTCCGCCTCGGCAACCGCACCGGCATCGCGCCGGGCAAGGACGTCCGCAAGGTGGAGGACGGCCTCGTGCACCGCATCCCGCCCGAGATGCTCCGCCCGGCCCATCACTGGCTCATCCTGCACGGCCGCTACGTCTGCAAGGCCCGCACGCCCGAGTGCTGGCGCTGCGTCGCCGCCGCCGAGTGCCGCTTTCCCGCCAAAACGCCGCCGCCCGCCCCGAAACCGATCAGGACCCCGCGCGTCTCCCCCGGATGAGCTTCGACACCCTCGCCCAGGCCGTCGCCCGCAGCGCCGGCCGCCCGCTCGCCTTCATCGCCGCCGCCGCCCTGGTCGTCGTCTGGGGCATCAGCGGCCCCATCTTCCACTACAGCGACACCTGGCAGCTCGTGATCAACACCGGCACCACCATCGTCACCTTTCTGATGGTGTTCCTGATCCAGAACACGCAGAACCGCGACACCGACGCCCTCCAGGTCAAGATCGACGAACTGCTCCGCGTCACCGAAGGCGCCCGCCTCGCCCTGCTCGATCTCGAGGAGATGAAGGCCGACGACCTCGCCCGCATCAAGTCCGGCTTCGTGTCCCTCGCCCGCAAGCACAAGGGCCAGCCGGACGAGCCATAGCGAAGGCCTCACCGGCCCCGCCTGCAGCCAAGGCCGCCCCCGCAGGCAATAGCCGCCCCCGCCCGCCCATGCTACCCACCCCCGATGCCCGCCGACGACTCCTTGCCACCCGAGACGCGCGCCCGCCTGCACGCCTACGCCGACCTCCTCGCCACCTGGACCCGGCGCATCAACCTCGTCTCCGCCGCCGACCAGCCGCATATCTGGTCCCGCCACATCCAGGACAGCCTCCGCCTCGTCCGTCTCATCCCGCCCGGCACGGCCCGCGGGATCGACCTCGGCTCCGGCGCCGGCCTCCCCGGCCTCGTCCTCGCCATCGCCACCGACCTCCCCTTCGACCTGATCGAGTCGGACCGCCGCAAGGCCGCCTTCCTGCGCGAGGCCGCCCGCCTGACCGGCGCCCGGGCCACCATCCACGCCATCCGCATTGAGGCCTGCACCGTGCCGCCGGCGCCCCTCGTCACTGCCCGCGCCCTCGCCCCGCTCGATGCGCTGCTCGCCCTCGCCGCGCCGCTCCTCGCACCCGGAGGCACCATGCTGTTCCCCAAGGGCGCCCGCGCCGCGATCGAGATCGAGGAAGCCCGCCGCCGCTGGCGGTTCGATCTATGCCAGACCGGCGGCGACAGCCCCATCCTCGCCATCACCCATCCCCGGCCGTTGGTCCATGCCTGAACCGAGCCCCCCGCGGCCGCGGGTCATCGCCATCGCGAACCAGAAAGGCGGCGTCGGCAAGACCACCACTGCCATCAACGTCGCCACCGCCATCGCTGCCGCCGGCGACCCCGTCGTGCTGATCGACCTCGACCCGCAGGGCAACGCATCGACCGGCCTCGGCATTCCGCGCGCCCGCCGCAGCCCGGGCGCCTACACCGTCCTCACCGGCCAGGCCGCTCTGGCCGAAACCCTGCTGCCCACCGGCCTCGACCGGCTCCTGCTGCTGCCCTCCGACCCCGACCTCGCCGCCGCCGAGATCGAGCTCGCCCACGCGGGCCGCCGCGAGTACCGCCTGCGCGAGGCGCTCGCCGCCGCCCGGCTGCGCACGACCGTGCTCATCGACTGCCCGCCCAGCCTCGGCCTGCTCACCGTCAACGCGCTCGTCGCCGCCGACGCCGTGCTGGTCCCCCTGCAATGCGAGTTCTTCGCCCTGGAAGGCATCAGCCAACTCGTGCAAACCATCGAGCGGGTCCGGCGCAACCTCAACCCCGGCCTGGAGCTGCAAGGCATCGTCCTGACCATGTTCGACCGCCGCAACAACCTCAGCGACCTGGTCGCCGCCGACGTCCGCTCCGTGTTCGGCCATGCCGTCTACGACACCGTCATCCCCCGCAACGTCCGCGTCTCCGAGGCGCCCAGCCACGGCAAGCCCGTTCTGATCTACGATCCACGCTCCCCCGGCGCCCAGGCCTACATCCGCCTCGCGGCCGAGCTGGTGCGGCGCGAACAGGCGCGCGCCCCCGGGTTCGCCGCCGAACCGGCCCGGCCTTGAGCGGCGCCACCCCCCGCCTCGGCCGCGGCCTGGCATCCCTTCTCGGGGAAGCCAGCCCCGCCGCGGGCGCCAGCCGCACCACCCTGCCCGTCGCAGCGCTGGACCCGGGGCCGTTCCAGCCGCGCGTCAACATGGACCCGGCCGCGCTTGAGGAACTCACCGCCAGCATCCGCCAGCAAGGCGTGCTGCAGCCGCTCCTCGTCCGCCCCAACCCGAAGGAGCCGGCGCGCTTCCAGATCATCGCCGGCGAACGCCGCTGGCGGGCGGCGGCCGCAGCCGGGCTGCACGAAGTCCCGGTGCTGCTGCGGCCGCTCTCCGACACCGAGGCGATGGCCGCCTCCCTGGTCGAGAACCTGCAGCGGCAGGACCTCGACGCGCTCGAGGAAGCCGACGGCTACGCCCGCCTGCAGAAGGAGTTCGGGCTGACGCAGGAGACCCTCGCCAACCTGGTCGGCAAGTCCCGCAGCCACGTCGCCAACACCGTCCGCCTGCTGCAGCTCCCGGCCGACGTCCGCCGCCACGTCCAGTCCGGTGCGCTCTCGGCCGGGCACGCCCGCGCTTTGCTCAATCACCGGCGCCCCGGCGCCGCCGCGGAACTCGTCATCGCCCGCGGCCTCAACGTCCGCCAGACCGAGGCCCTCGCCAACCGGCCGGACCCTCAGCCGAAGCCGAACGCCGCGCCGGACCAGGAACGCGAGGCGCTCGAGCGCCATCTCTCCATCTCGCTCGGCCTCAAGGTCACCATTGACACGAAGAACGCCGGTGGCGTGCTGCACATCGCCTACCGCAACCTCGACCAGCTCGACACCCTGATCGACCGCCTGAAAGCCGGCCGCTACGCCGAACGCCCCACCAACGGCGACCCCGCCGCATAGGATGGGCGCACCCATCCCCCATCGCCCGAACCTACGCGCCTATCCTGCCCGCCGCCCGCCCGCCTGCGACAGCGCCAGCACCAGCCGCCGCGCGATCAGCTCGTCCGGCGCCCCCGTCTGCTTGCACGCCAGCTCCGCCCGCCGAGCCTCCGCCACCGCTGCGGCCAGCCGTGCCCCGGTCCAGCCGCCCACCGCGCGCACCATGTCCGCCTCCCGCTTCCAGAACACCGGTGGCCGCATCGCCTTCACCGCCTCCTGCGCCGAAGTCCCGGCCTCGAGCCGGCCCCGCGCCAGATGCAGCCGCGAGAAGAACAGCAGCACCGCCCGCACCAGCCCCACCGCCGTCATCCCATTGGCGAAGCTGCGCTCCACCGCCAGGTCCGCGCCCGGCACGTCCCCCAGCACCGCCGCATAAAGCGCGTCGTCCAGCGACACCGACGCCTGGTCCCCCACGCAGGCCCGCACCGCATCGAGGTCGAGCCGCTTCTCCGCCCCCGCATACAGGACCAGCTTCTCGATCTCGCCCCGCGTGCTCGCATAGTCGCCGCCCAGATGGTCCCGCAGCCAATCCAGCGCGTCCCCATCCACCCGCACCCCCTCGGCCGCGAACCCTGCCTCGATCGCCGACCGCAGCTGCGGCCCCTCCTCGGGATAGCAGGCCAGCGCCGCCCCGTTCGCCATCCCCTCCAGCAGCGCCACCAGCTTGCCGCGCCGGTTCAGCGCGCCCGCCTCCAGCACGACCAGGCTGTCCCCCGCCCCGCGCGCGACCTGGT
The DNA here is from genome assembly GCA_965213855.1 of Acetobacteraceae bacterium. Lineage (GTDB taxonomy): Bacteria > Pseudomonadota > Alphaproteobacteria > Acetobacterales > Acetobacteraceae > JBBROS01. The sequence goes on from CBDCAA010000008.1 coordinate 1,576,770, forward strand.
CGACTGCCCCCGCCAGCCCGTCCGTCGCCTCCCGCACGCGCACCACCCGGCGCCCGCCCATCATCGCGATCGCCGTCGCCTCCTCGCCCAGCCGCTGATGCTCGTCCCGCCCCAGCCACGCCACCCGGAACGGATCGTCCGCCACGCCCACGACCGCGACCGTCAGCGCCTCCGCCCGCGCCCGGACCAGGCCCTCGTCCTCGCCATGCAGCAGCACCACCCGCGCCACCCCCGGGTCGCGCAGGAACCGCGCCGCCCCCCGCCCGTCGATCTTCATCACGCCTCCACGCCACCTGTCCCGCCAGGCACAGCCCGGCAGGACAGGTGGAGTGGGCCTACTTCGGTGCCAGCTTGTCCAGCAGCGCCGACCCGGCATCGACGCACGCCTTCGTCGGCTCGTCGTCCGCACACTTGATGTCCACCATCGCATCGCCCTTACGGAACCGGAAATGCGCCGCCTTCGTCACCACCGGCCTTTGCATGCCCATCATGCCCCGCATCCAGGGCGGCATCGGCCCATGCTCGTGCGGGCCGTGCATGTCGCCATGCATCTCGCCAGGGCCCTGCGGCCCCGGCCCGGCGTCGCCGGGGGGAACCTGCGCCGCCGCCACGCCCGCCGCCAGCAGCAGCCCGGCGCCGCCGAGCAGACCGATCGCCCTCAAACCCGTCATCATCGCTTCTCTCCTTGACCGGTGCCTTATCCGCACCTGTCCCCGATACGCGGCGGCCCGCATCCCGCCCACGCTCACGCCTCCGCGGTTGCAGATGCAGCGCCGTTCCGCTATGCCGCGCGCTTCGTCGGCACCCCTGGAGGCCGGCGGTTTTGTTGTCAGGAGCACACCATGGCCAATTTCACGACGATCGTGGCCGAGGCGCGCGAGCGGGCAGGTAAGGGGGCGGCACGCGCATCTCGGCGGGCGGGGATGGTCCCCGCCGTCATCTACGGCGCCAAGCAGACGCCGACCTTGATCCAGCTCGAGCCGAAGCTCGTCGTCAAGGAACTGCAGCGCGGCGGCTGGCGCTCGCGCCTCTATGAGGTGGAGGTCGCCGGGACCCCCACCCGCGCACTGATCCGCGAGGTGCAGTTCCACCCCGTGAGCGACCGCCCGATCCATGTCGACTTCCAGCGCCTCGCCGCCGGGCAGAAGATACGCGTCGCCGTCGCCGTCCAGTTCGAGGAGGAGGCGACCTCCCCGGGCCTGAAGAAGGGCGGTGTGTTGAACGTGGTGCGCCACACCGTCGAGGTGCTGGCCGACCCGGAGAGCGTGCCGGCACACTTCATCGCCAAGCTCGGCGGCCTCGATATCAACGACAACGTCCGCTTCTCCGACCTGGTCGGAACCGAGAACGTCGCCCCGGTCATCACCGGACGGGACTTCGTCATCGCGACGGTTGCCGCCCCCACCAAGGGCCCCGAAGCCCCGGCCCCCGAGGCCGGCGCCCCCACCGCCCCGGCCAAGGGCACCAAGGCCCCGGGCAAGCCCGCCGCCAAGAAGTAATGCTGTTGTGGGTCGGGCTCGGCAACCCCGAGCCCGGCATGGCCCGCCAGCGCCACAACATCGGCTTCATGGCCATCGACGCCATCGCCCGCCGCCACGGCTTCTCGCCGTGGCGGCAGCGCTTCAAGGGCCTCGTCGCCGAGGGCAGTATCGGGCGCGAACGGGTGATGGCGCTCAAGCCGCTCACCTACATGAACGGCAGCGGCGAGAGCGTCCAACCCGCCGCCGCGTTTTTCAAGCTGCCGTCCGACGCCATCACCGCCTTCCACGACGAGCTGGACCTCGTGCCCGGCAAGGTGCGCGTCAAGCGCGCCGGCGGGGCGGCCGGGCACAACGGGCTTCGCAGCATGGACAAGATGCTCGGCACCCAGGACTACTGGCGCGTCCGCCTCGGCATCGGCCACCCCGGCCACAAGGACCGCGTGACCGGCCACGTCCTGGGCGACTTCGCCAAGGACGACCAGCTCTGGCTCCCCACGCTGCTCGACGCCGTCGCCGACGCCACCCCCCTGCTCGCCAACGCCGAACCCGAAGCCTTCATGACCAAGGTCGCCCTCCTGACTGGAGCGGCCTAGCGCGGCGCCATGCGTTCACTGTGCCGGTGGCCCGCGCTTCCGCTCAGGAGCAGCGGCCAGGCATTGGACAGCGCCGACGATGGACGCGGGGGCGGTTGGTTTGCCAAGCCCGGCTCGGCCCCTTATCTCACCCTCCATCGGTTCAAGGACGTCTGGGACTTATGGGCTTCAACTGCGGCATCGTCGGCCTCCCCAACGTCGGCAAGAGCACCCTGTTCAATGCCCTCACCGCGACTGCCGCGGCGCAGGCGGCCAACTACCCGTTCTGCACCATCGAGCCGAACACCGGCCGCGTCGCCGTGCCCGATCCGCGACTGAACGCGCTGGCCGAGATCGGCAAGTCCAAGGAGATCGTGCCCACCACCCTCGAATTCGTCGACATCGCCGGGCTGGTGCGCGGCGCCTCGAAGGGCGAGGGCCTCGGCAACCAGTTCCTCGCCAACATCCGCGAGGTCGACGCCATCATCCATGTGCTGCGCTGCTTTCAAGACGACGACGTGACCCATGTCGAGGGCAGCGTCGACCCGATCCGCGACGCCGAGACGGTCGAGACGGAGCTGATGCTCGCCGACCTCGACAGCCTCGAACGCCGCCTGCCGGCACTGCAGAAGAAGGCGCGTGGCGGCGACCGCGACAGCCAGGCCCAGGTCGCGCTGATGGAGCCGGTCGCCGCAGCCCTCACCGAGGGCCGGCCCGCCCGCACCGCGATCGCCCCGGCCGACGCCCTGGCCGCGAGCCGCCTGCAGCTCATGACCAGCAAGCCCGTGCTGTATGTGTGCAACGTCGAGGAAGGCAGCGCCGCGACCGGCAACGCCTTCAGCGCGCTGGTTCAGGCGCGCGCCAAGGCCGAGGGCGCCGGCGTCGTGGTGGTCAGCGCGGCGATCGAGGCCGAGGTGAGCCAACTGCCCGAGGCGGACCGCACCGAGTTCCTCGATGGCCTCGGCCTGCATGACAGCGGCCTCGACCGCGTCATCCGCGCCGGCTACGCGCTGCTCGGCCTCGTCACCTACTTCACCGTCGGCCCCAAGGAGACGCGGGCCTGGACCATCGTCCGCGGCACCAAGGCGCCCCAGGCCGCCGCAGTGATCCACAACGATTTCGAGCGCGGCTTCATCGCGTGCGAGACGATCGCCTTCGAGGACTTCGTGGCGCTCAAGGGCGAGGCCGGCGCCAAGGACGCGGGCAAGATGCGCGTCGAGGGCCGCGACTACGTCGTCCGCGACGGCGACGTGCTGCTGTTCCGGTTCAACGTCTAGCGCCCGCGGCTGACGGACCGGCATGGACACGGCCTGCGACTATCTGGTGATCGGCGGCGGTACCGCCGGCTGCATCATGGCCGCCCGCCTGTCCGAAGACCCGGCCGCCCGCGTCATCCTGCTCGAGGCCGGGCCGGAGGACACGGATCCCTGGATCCACATCCCGGCCGGCTACGCGCGGCTGTTCGCCAGCCAGAAATACGATTGGAAGTTCAAGACCGAAGCCGAATCCGAGCTGGGCGGCCGCGCCGTCAACTGGCCGCGCGGCCGGGTGCTCGGCGGCTCGGGCTCGATCAACGGCCTCGTGTTCCTGCGCGGCTCGCCGCACGACTACGACCGCTGGGCGCAGCTTGGTGCGCGCGGCTGGTCCTATGCCGACGTGCTGCCCACGTTCAAGGCGCTGGAAGACTGGCAGGGCGCGCCGAGCCCGGCGCGCGGCCGCGGCGGCCCGGTCCCGGTCAGCGAGCCGCGGGCGCTGGGCACCGGGGCGGCTGCCTTCGTCGAGGCCTGCGTCGCCGCCGGCTATCCCCGCCATGCGGACATCAACGCCGACGCGATCGAGGGCGTGGCGCCGATCCAGATGAACGTGCGCCGCGGCCGCCGCATCAGCACGGCCCAGGCCTATCTGCGCCCGGCCCGGCGGCGCCCCAACCTGCAGGTCTTCACCCGCACCGTCGCGAGCCGGCTGACGTTCGACGGCGCCCGCGCCACCGGCTGCCTCGCCCGCCGCGACGGCGCCGCGGAGCAGGCCTTCACCGCCGCGCGCGAGGTGGTCGTCTGCACCGGGGCCGTCGTCTCCCCCGCGTTGCTGCTGCGTTCCGGCATCGGCGACGGCGCGGCGCTGCAGGCGCTCGGCCTCCCGGTCGTGCTCGACCGCCCCGGGGTCGGCCAGAACCTGCAGGACCACCTGATCACGCGGCTGATCTACCGCACGAAGCCCGCCGGCACGATGAACGAGCGGGCCGGCACGCTGCTGCGCCAGGCCTGGATGGCCGCCGGCTACGCGCTGCACCGGGCCGGGCCGATGGCGGTGGGCGCGACCGAGGCGACGATGTTCGCGCGCGTGACACCGGGCGCCGAGGAGGCGGAGGTCCAGTACCAGTTCATCAACTTCTCCATCAAGCCGAACGCCGGCTACGTCCTGGCCGATCATCCCGGCGTCATGATCAACTTCGGCCAGTGCCGACCCGACAGCCGCGGCGAACTGACCCTCCGGAGCGCGGACCCGGCCGTCCCGCCCATCATCCGCGCCAACTACCTGACCGCGCCGACCGACCAGCGCGTCATGGTCGAAGGCATGCGCGTCGGCCGCACCATCGCCCAGACCCCGCCCTTCCGCGACCTCGTCGAGCAGGAACTCTGGCCCGAACCCGGCGCGCCGGCCGACGACGACGCCATGCTCGACTACATCCGCGCCTCGGCCACCACCGTCTACCACCCCTGCGGCACCTGCCGCATGGGCAGCGACCCGCGCGCCGTGGTCGACCCGCACTTGCGCGTCCAAGGCATCGACGCCCTCCGCATCGTCGACGCCTCCGTCTTCCCCCTCGTCCCCTCGTCCAACATCCAGCCCGCCGTCATGATGGTCGCCGAACGCGCCGCCACCCTGATGCGGCAGGCCAAGTAGGGCGGGCTTCAGCCCGCCACCAGCCGCCGCGCCCTACCCAATCGAAAGCGCCTCCAACAAGGCCGCCCGGAACGCCGGGAAGCTCTTATAGGTCGCGAAACTCTCCGGCAGCGCCTCGACCGCCGCGGCCAGCCGCGCCGCGGCCCCGGGCGCCGCGAGCACCCGCGCCATCGGATAGCTGTGCACCCGGATCGCGAACAGCACGGCCCCACTGTCCGGCAGCCGCATCAGCGTCTGCCGCTCGACCCGCAGGAACAGCCGCTCGCCTGCGTTTTCCGGCGTGATCCCCGGGTCGACCGCCGTCCGGAACTTGCCCCCCTGCTGGAACAGCGCGCCGTCGTCGACGACGCTCCAGTTCAACCTGATCGCCAGCTTGCCTGGGCGGAGCGCGTTCATGAACCGGTCGACCGGGCCAGCCAGCCGCTCGGCATAGAGCGGCACCGGGCCATGCACCGCGGCCAGCGGCCGGCCGATCTTCTCCGTCAGCCGCCACCGGCTCGGGGCGCACAGAATGGCCGCGGCCAGCACCGGCACCGCCCCGGACGTGTCGATCAGGCACAGATCCTCCTGCACCAGGCGCCCGGCCACCTCCAGCGGGTCGAGGCCCGGCGCGGCCAGGTCCCACGCCTCCCCGGTCAGATGGTTGTCCAGCGTGTCCCCGCGCCGCCCGAACCAGGCCGGATACCGCCGCGGCAGCAGGCCCGCCAGCACCGCCAGCACCTCGGCCCGCGCCGGCCCCGACCCGGCGATCGTCGCGAACACGTCCGCATGCCGCGCCGCCAGCAGCCCCCGCCGCTCCGCCATCTCGTCCGGATAGCGATCGTCGACTTCGACCACCTCGTCCACCGCGCCACCGACGAGCCCCATCGCCATCCGGAACGGCCCAGGCTCGAACGGCAGATGCAGCGTTTCCGGGGGCAGCAGGGTCATGGCGGCGATGGTGATGCCCTCTCGCCCACATGACAGCAAGCGTCGGGCGCATCAGCGATGCGCCGTGCGCCACCGAGGGAGCCGTCCACCGCCTCACTCGAACACGCCTCTTGCCTGTCTCGGACCACGCGTCAATGCCCTGCACGGTTGTGCCGAGCGCTCCCGCGGTCCGCGCCCTTGCCGGTTCCGTGGGTTCGCGCCAGGGTTGGGGTATGCCGTTGTCTCGCCTGCTCGCCCTCGCAATCCTGCTGCTCGCCGGGCTGGCCGGTCCGGTCGATGCCCGGCGGCGGTTCGATCCGGACCAGGCCAGCGCGTCCCAGCCCGGCGACTTCGACTACTACCTGCTCAGCCTCAGCCTGGCGCCCAGCTTCTGTGCGCTCGCTCCCGGCAACGCCGCCAAGGACGAGTGCCGCCTACTGACGGCGGGTGCGTTCCAAGAGACGCCGCTGACCATCCACGGCCTCTGGCCCAACCGCGCCCGCGTCAGCACGAACCGGCAGCCGCACGATTGCGACGGCCCGGAGTTCGCCGTGTCCGACGCCACGCGGGCGGAGCTGCAGCGTGCCATGCCCGCCGGGCCCGGCCTCGCCCGCTATGAATGGCGCAAGCACGGCGCCTGCTCCGGCCTGGCGCCCGACGCCTATTTCTCGACCGAGGTGCGACTGGATCGCCTGGCGAACGCGGCGATCGGCCGACCACTCCTTGCCCAGGGCGGCACGGTCCGGATCGACGACCTGCTCCGCGCCGTTGCCGCCGACAATCCCGCGCTCGCCGCCGCCATCGTCGTCGACTGCCGCTTCCCACGTGGCGGCGGCGACGCGCTGATCGAGGAAGTCCGCATCACCCTGTCGAGGGACCTGCAGCCGATCCCGGCCGCCAGCGTCGGGCTCGGCCAGAACTCCGGCTGCCCCGACGGCGTCGGCCATGTGCCGGGGATCGGCCCATCCCGCTGATCCCGCTGCTGACGGTCGGCGTCGCCGTCCTCGTCGCGAACCTGTATTACGCGCAGCCGCTGATCGCCTCGATCGGCCAGGAGCTGCACATCCGGCCCGGCCTGACCGGCCTGATCGTCAGCGTCGCGCAGATCGGCTACGGCACCGGCCTGTTCCTGCTGGTGCCCATCGCCGACCTGGTCGAGAACAAGCGCCTGGTGCTCACGCTCATGGGCCTCACCGTCCTCGGCCTGGTGGCGCTGGCGACCTCGGGCGGCGCCGTCACCTTCTTCGCGGCATCGTTCCTGGTCGGCGTCTCGGCCACGGCCGCCCAGGTGCTGCTGCCGTTCGTGGCGCATCTGGTGCCGGAGGCGCGGCGCGGCCGCATCGTCGGCAACGTGATGGCCGGCGTGCTCACGGGCATCATGCTCGCCCGCCCCGCCGCGCTGTTCATTGCCGGCAGCTTCGGCTGGCGCGCGGTGTTCTGGAGCTCGGCCGCCCTGGTCCTCGCCGTCGCACTCCTGCTGGCGCGGCTTATGCCGGAGCATCGCCCGGCGGCCGGCATGCGCTACGGGCGGATCATCACGTCCATGCTGATGCTGCCGCCGCGGATGCCGGCGCTGTGCTGGCGCTCGGCCTATGCCGGCTTGATGTTCGGCGCCTTCAACATGTTCTGGACCGCGGCGCCGCTGATGCTGGCGGACCGCTTCGGGCTCAGCCAGCACGCCATCGGGCTGTTCGCGCTGGCCGGCGCCGGCGGCGCGCTGGCTGCGCCCTGGGCCGGCCGGCTCGCGGACCGGGACCTCGAGCTGCAGACCACCGCAGGGGCCATGGCCGTACTCGCGCTCTCGTTCCTCGGCACCGGCTGGGCGGTGGCCGGCGCCGCCCTGGTCGTGTTGACGGTGCTGACGGTCGTGCTGGACGCGTCGGTGCAGACCAACCAGGTCGTCAGCCGCCGCACCGTGTTCGGCACGTCACCGGCGATCCGCGGCCGGGTCAACGCACTGTATATGACGGCGACGTTCATCGGCGGCTCGGTCGGCTCGGTCGCCGGCTCGATCACCTATCACTGGGGCGGCTGGACCGCGACGGCCGCGACCGGGGTCGCGATCGGCGTCGTGCTGCTGGTTCTGCTCGGGATCGAATGGCGCGGCCTCGCCGCCCGGGCGGCACCCGGCTAACGCCCCCTCACGCGACCGCGCCCTCTCTCGACACCGCCGACCCGCACCGCCACACTTGCGCATCACCGCATCCCCGGGGGCGGCCCCGGCACGATGAAGGAGCCCCTCATGTCCCTCACCCGGCGCGGCGCCCTGCTGCTGGCCCCCATGGCCGCACTTCCCTTCACGCACCGCGCCGCCGCCCAGGCTGCTGGCGACGTCCGGCGCGGCGGCGTGCTCACCTCCCATCTCAGCGGCGAGCAGCGCATCCTCAACCCGGCACTGCGGGCCTCGACCGGGGTCTACGTCATCACCAGCAAGATCATGGAATCGCTGGTCGACCTCGGACCCGACGGCAAGCCCGTCGGCGTCCTCGCCACCGAATGGATGGCGGCGCCGGACGGCAAGACCGTCACCTTCACGCTGCGCGACGGCGTGCAATGGCACGATGGCAAGCCGTTCACGTCGGCCGACGTGCAATACACCGCTATGGAGCTATGGAAGAAGTACCTTAATTACGGCACTCAGCTGCAGCAATACCTCGCCGCGGTCGACACGCCGGATCCGCACACCGCCGTCTTCCGCTACAGCCGGCCGATGCCGCTCGATCTGCTGCTCCGCGCCCTGTGCGACCTCGGCTACATCGCGCCGCGCCATGTGTTCGAGGGCACCGACATCCTGGAGAACCCGGCCAACACCGCGCCCATCGGCACCGGCCCGTTCAAGTTCGTCGAGTACCAGCGCGGCCAATACGTCATCGCCGACCGCAACCCCGCCTACTGGCGCGACGCATCGTCGGGCAAGTTCCCCTACGTCGACCGCATCGTCTGGCGCTTCATCAGCGACCGCGCCGCGGCCGCGGCCGCGCTCGAGACCGGGCAGGTGCAGGTGACGTGCTACAACGGCATCTCGCTCTCCGACCTCGACCGGCTGAAGGCCGACCCGAAGTACATCGTGACCACCCATGGGTCCGAGGGGAACGCCTTCGAGAACACGCTCGAATTCAACCATCGCCGCAAGGAGCTCGCCGACATCCGCGTGCGCCGGGCCATCGCCCACGCCATCGACGTGCCGTTCTTCATCGAGAACTTCCTGTACGGCCAGGGCAAGCCGGCCACCGGCCCGATCCCCTCGACCTCGACGGCCTTCTACCCCAACAACCCGCCGCCCTATGCGTTCGACCGCAAGCAGGCCGTCGCCCTGCTGGACGAGGCCGGGTTCAAGCCGGGCGCCGGCGGCATCCGGCTCACCCTCCGCCTGGTCCCTATCAACAACGGCGAGGACGTGCCGCTGCTGGCCACCTACATCCAGCAGTCGCTCGCCGCCGTCGGCATCCGGGTCGAGATCGTGAACCTCGACACCGCCGGCGCGCTCGCCGCCGTCTATCGCGACTGGAACTTCGACCTCGCGACCGGCTGGCACCAGTACCGGGGCGACCCGGCTGTCTCGACCAGCGTCTGGTATCGTTCCGGCAGCCCCAAGGGCGCGCCCTGGACCAACCAGTGGGGCTGGCAGTCCGAGGCGGTCGACACGCTGACGGACCAGGCCGCCTCCGAGCTGGACCCGGCCAAGCGCCGCGCCCTCTATGCCGACTGGACGAAGGCCATCAACGACGAGCTGCCGATCTGGATGATGATCGAGCGCGAGTTCCAGACCGCTGCGACCAGGCGCCTGCAGGGCGGCATGAACACGCCCCGCTGGGGCTCCAGCGACTGGCACGACACCTGGCTGACGCCCGCCTAGGCGCGTGCGGACCCTCGCCCTCGCCGGGCGCCGCCTGCTGGCCAGCCTGCCGACGCTGCTGATCCTCCTCGTCGGCCTGTTCCTGCTGCTGCAACTGGCGCCCGGCGACACCGTCGACGCGCTGATGGCGCAGATGGGCGGCGGCGACCCCGCCATGATGGCCCAGCTCCGCAACTTCTACGGGCTGGACGCGACCATCCCCGTCCAGCTCGGCCGCTACCTGCTGCGGCTGGTGTCGCTCGACCTCGGCTACTCCGCCATCTACGGCAAGCCCGTCGCCTCCGTCATCCTGGAGCGGCTGCCGACCACGCTGCTGCTCATGACCTGCTCCCTCGCCCTCGCCTTCGCCGGCGGGGTCGCGCTCGGCGTGCTCGCCGCGCGCCGCATCAACCGCTGGCCGGACACGCTCATCAGCACGCTCGGCCTCATCTTCTACGCGACCCCGTCTTTCTGGCTGGGCCTGATGGGGATCGTCGTCTTCGCCGTCCATCTCGGCTGGCTGCCGCCGGGCGGCTATGAGAGCGTGGGCGCCGGGCTGACGGGTCTGCACCGCGCCCTCGACATCGGCCGGCACCTCGTTCTGCCGGTCGGCACGCTCAGCCTGATCTTCCTGGCGATCTATCTCCGCATCATGCGCGCCTCGATGCTGGAGGTGCTGGGCCAGGACTACATCCGCACCGCCCGCGCGAAGGGCCTGACGGAGGCGGCGGTCGTCGTCCGCCACGCGCTGCGCAATGCCATGCTGCCGATGGTGACCCTGCTCGGCCTCCAGGTCGGGAGCCTGCTCGGCGGCTCGGTGGTGGTGGAGAGCGTGTTCGCCCTGCCGGGCCTGGGCCGCCTCGCCTACGAGGCGGTGGTGCAGCGGGACCTCAACACGCTGCTCGGCATCGTTTTCGTCTCCGCCCTCCTGGTCATCGCCGCCAATTTCGTCGTCGACCTCCTCTACGCCCGGCTCGACCCGCGCATCCTCCCCGGCGGCTGACGTGCAGGCCCTCCGCCGCTACGCCAGCAACCCCGTCGCCATCATCGGCCTGGTGCTGCTCGCCCTCGTCGCCGGCACCGCGTTCGCCGCCCCGCTCGCCTTCCCGAACGACCCGCTCGGCCTGGCCGGCCGGCCGCTGCAATGGCCCGGCGCCAACCCCCGCTTCCCCTCGGCACCGACCCCAGCGGGCGCGACATCCTCGCGCAGATCGTCCACGGCGCCCGTGTCTCGCTGCTGATCGGCGTCACCGCCACCGCCGTCTCGCTCGGCATCGGCATCACGATCGGGGCGCTGGCCGGCTATTTCGGCGGCTGGGCCGACGACGCGCTGATGCGTCTGACCGAGGCCTTCCAGATCCTGCCCAATTTCCTTCTGCTCCTCGTGCTGGTCGCCGTGTTCGGCTCCGCCCTCGGCACCGTCACGCTCGCGATCGGCCTCGTCTCCTGGCCCGCGACCGCCCGGCTCACCCGCGCCGAGTTCCTGACCTTGCGGAACCGCGAGTTCATCCAGGCCTGCCGCACGCTCGGCATGGGCGACCTGCAGATCATCAGCCGCGAGATCCTGCCCAACGCGCTGCCGCCGGTCATCGTCTATGCCGGGGTGGTGATGGCGACGTCGATCCTGCTGGAGAGCGCGCTGGCCTTCCTGAACCTGTCCGACCCGAACGTCGCCTCCTGGGGCAACCTGATCGGCGCCGGCAAGGGCGTGCTGCGGGTGCAATGGTATGTCAGCGCCATCCCCGGCGCGGCCATCCTGCTGACCGTGCTGGCCGTCTCGCTCGTCGGCCAGGGGCTGAACGACGCGCTGAACCCCCGCTTGAGGCCACGGCCATGACCGTCCTGGACGTGGACGGACTGACCGTTGCGCTGCCCCGCGGCGCCGACCGCCCGTTCGCGCTGCAGGACGTGTCGTTCACGCTCGAGGCGGGACGGATCCTCTGCGTCGTCGGCGAATCCGGGTCCGGCAAGTCCATGACCGCGAGCGCCATCCTGCGCCTGCTGCCGCCCGGCGTCCGCGTCGCCGCCGGCCATGTGCGGCTGGACGGCGCCGACCTGCTGACTCTGTCCGAGCCGGCGATGCGCCGGGTCCGCGGCGCGCAGGTGGCGATGGTCTTCCAGGAGCCGATGACCGCGCTGAACCCGCTGCGGCGCATCGGCGACCAGGTCGGCGAGATGTTCGCCACCCACACCGCCCTGTCCCGGCCCGAGATCGCCCGCCGCAGCCTGGCCTTGCTGGAGGAGGTCCGCCTGCCCGACCCGGCGCGCGCGTTCCGCGCCTACCCCCACGAGCTCTCGGGCGGGCAACGGCAGCGCGCGGTGATCGCGATGGCGCTCGCCCTGGAACCTCGCGTCCTGATCGCCGACGAGCCGACCACCGCGCTGGACGTCACCACCCAGGCCCAGATCCTGGCGCTGGTGCGCCAGCTGCAGGACCGGCGCGGCATGGCGGTGCTGTTCATCACCCACGATTTCGGCGTCGTCGCCGACATCGCCGACCGGGTTGCGGTCATGCAGGCCGGGCGGGTCGTGGAGCAAGGTCCGGCAGCCGACGTCCTGCACCGTCCCCAGCACCCCTACACGCGCGCGCTGCTCGCCGCGGTGCCGCCGCTGACCCATGCGACGCCGCCCGCACCGGTGATCGACGCATCACCGATCCTCGTCCTGGAGGGCGTCTCGAAGACCTATGGCAGGCGCCGGAACGCGACCCGCGCCGTCGACGGCGTCTCGCTGTCGTTGCCGCGCGGCAGCACGCTGGGCATCGTGGGGGAAAGCGGGTCCGGCAAGTCGACGCTCGCCCGCTGCATCGTCCGCCTACTGGAGCCGGAAAGCGGCTCGATCACGCTCGACGGGGTCGATCTGCTTCGGCTGGGGCGCCGGGCGATGCGGCGCCAGGCGGTGCACGTCCAGATGGTGTTCCAGGACCCGTACGGCTCGTTGAACCCGCGGCGCCGTGCCGGCGACCTGGTCGCCCAAGGCCCCATGCTGCACGGGCTGGGGCGGGCCGAGGCCATGGCACGCGCGCAAGAGCTGTTTGCGCTGGTCGGCTTGGCTCCGGACAGCATCCACCGGTTCCCGCACGAGTTCAGCGGGGGACAGCGGCAGCGTATCGGCCTCGCCCGCGCGCTGTCGCTGCAGCCGGCCGTGCTCGTGGCCGACGAGGCTGTTTCGGCCCTCGACGTCTCGGTTCAGGCGCAGGTGCTCCGCCTGTTGGCCGAGCTGCGCGTGACGCTCGGCCTGTCGATGGTGTTCATCACCCATGATCTGCGGGTTGCGGCCCAGGTCTGTGACCGGATCGCGGTGATGCGGGCCGGGTCTGTGGTGGAGGAGGGCGAGACCGGCGCGATCCTGGGCGCCCCCCGGCATCCCTACACCCAGGCCCTTGTCGCCGCGGTTCCGGGGCGATCGCTGCACGGCGGCTGAGGCGCGCGCGCGGCGTCAGGCAGGAACATGATTTGTCATCGGCCCTTCCATTAGAGTGGCGTTAATGGTTTGGCTGGTAGGGAGGTCCTTCAAGCAAACAGGTTTTCGATGCCCCCAGCCCCGTTTCCGGAGACCGAGGAGGAACGACTGGACGCGCTGGAGGCGCTCGGGATCGTCGGGACGGAGCGCTCGGCGGAGTTCGACGTCTTTCCCGAGCTCGCGACGACCCTGTTCAACACGCCGGTCGCCGCGATCTCGTTGATCGAGCGGGACCGGCTTTGGTTCAAGTCGAGCGTCGGGCTCGACGTGACCGAGGTTCCACGGGACGTCGGGCTGTGTTCCCACGCGATCCTGAAACCGAACGAACTGCTGTATGTCCCCGACGCGACCAAGGACGCCCGATTCGCGGATAACCCGCTCGTCCTCGGCGAGTTCGGCCTGCGTTTCTACGCCGGGTTCCCAATCCTCGGCCCGAGCGGGCATGCGCTGGGCGCCATCTGCGTCATCGATCGCCAGCCGCGCGTGCTGGAGGACCGTCTCCTGGATCAGCTGCGCAAGCTGTCGCTGGCGATCGGGGGCGCGATCAAGCTCCACTCCTCCGTGCAGAGCTTGCGCAAGCTGGCCATCTCGGACGGCTTGACCGGGTTGCTCAACCGGGCGGGATTTGAGCAGCGAGTGAGCAAGGTGCTTGCGCAACGCATGCTGGTCCCGTCGCGCATGACCGGCCTGTTGTTCCTCGACCTCGACCGATTCAAGTCGATCAACGATCTGTTCGGTCACGCCGGCGGCGATTCGGCGCTGCGGGAGGTTGCGGCCCGTCTCCGGCGCGTTCTGCGCGGGGCTGACGCGGTCAGCCGCTTCGGCGGGGACGAGTTCTGCATCCTGGTCGAGGACGTGCAGCCGCCCCAGTTGCTGCACTTGGCCGAACGCATCCACCTCGCACTCGGGCAACCTTTCACGATCGAGCAATCGACGGTGCCGTTGCGCACCTCCATCGGGGTGGCGCTGTGCCGCGGCCGGGCGATCGACGCCAAGACCCTGATACGGGAGGCCGACGGTGCCCTCTATATGGCGAAGCGCTCCGGCCGGGCGACCACGAAGATGGCGGCGCCGCTGCCGACCGAGGCGAATGCGCAGACGGCAGGGCGCATGGGCTTGCAGAACCTGCTTCGGACGGCGCTCGTTCCGCCGGGCAACGAGCCGTTCAGCCTGGCGCTGCAACCCCTCTACAACGGCCAGGGCGATGGGCTGGCCGGCTTCGAGGCATTGGTCCGCTGGCCGCAACCAGACGGCCAACTGATCCCGCCGGGCGAGTTCATCCCGGTGGCGGAATCGACCGGCCTGGTGGTCCAGCTCGATCGCTGGGTGCTGAACGAGGCGTGCCGGCTGGCGGCTGCTTGGCCGAAGTCGCTTCAGGTTTCCTCAAACCTGTCGGCGGCCAATTTCATCAGCGGGGACCTCGTCAATGAGGTGTGCGCCGCGCTCCAGCGGCACGGCCTAACGCCCAACCGGCTTCGGCTCGAGATCACGGAATCTGTCCTGCTCCAGGATCCGGACCGCGTGCAAGCCATCATGGGCCAGCTCCGCGGCTTGGGCGTCCGCTTCATCCTCGACGATTTCGGGTCCGGCCATGCGTCCATCGCCTACCTGCGCGACTACAGCTTCGACGGCCTCAAGATCGACCGCAGCTTCATCTCCGCGATCGAGACCGACACGAAGAACCGCGCCTTCGTGGGCGCCATCGTCGACATGAGCCGCGCGCTTGGACTCGAAGTCACGGCCGAGGGTGTCGAGACGCCGGAGCAGCTTCGGCTGCTGCGCGCCAAGCGCGTCAACAAGCTTCAAGGATATCTGCTCGGGCGGCCTATGTCGGCGCAGGACGCGACAGACCTGATCGAGTGGGCCGAGAGGACCGACCGCGTCAGCGCACCGCTCTGCGACCCGGCGCTGGCCTGATGCAACCCGGCCCGTCAATGGGCCGGCGCAGCACCCTTGCCGCCCGACTTCGTGCTGCTGAACAGCAGGGTGATCGGGACGACGCAGAACGCCGCGATGGCGCAATACTCGAACACGTCTGAATACGCCTTGATCGCCGCTTGCTGCCCGAGCATCGTGTAAAGCTGCCCCATCGCCCGCGTGTGCGCCGCCGCCGGGTCCAGCCCCAAGCGCACCCAGCTGTCGGTCATGCGCGCCAGCGTGTCGTTGAACGGCTGCCACAGCGGCGAAAGATAGCCCGCCAGCCGCGCCTGCTCCCGCTGTGTCTGCTGCTGCACCATGGCCGTCGAGAGCGAAATGCCGACCGACCCCGACACGTTGCGCAGCATCACGTAAAGCGAGCTGGCATCGCCGTTCAGCGCCCGCGGCAACGTCGAGTAGCTGATGGTGCTGTTCGGGACGAACAGGAATGCGAGCCCGAAGGTTTGCGCCGCACGCATCAGAGCGAGCGTTCGAAAGTCGATGTCGGGCGCCAGCCCCCGGGCGAACAGCAGCGCACAGCCCAGCGTGAAGAAGCCGAAGCCGATGATGTAGCGCGTCTGGATGTTCGGCAGCAGGTAGCGCCCCACCAGCGGGATCAGCGCGATGATCACCAGCCCGCCCGGGGAAAGGATCAATCCGGCCAAGGTCGCGTCATAGCCCAGCCGTTGCTGCGCTAACTGGGGCAGCAGCACCGCACTGGAGTACAGGATCGCGCCGAAGCCGACGATCATGACCGAACCGACCGCGAAGTTGCGGTCCATGAACGCGCGCAGGTTCACGATCGGGTTCTTCGTCGTCAGCAGCCAGACGATCGCGCCGGAGATGCCGACCGCCGCCAGTATCGCGAACAGCCGAATGAAGCCCGAGTTGAACCAGTCGTTGTCCTCCCCCCGGTCCAGCATGATCTGCAGGCTGCCGAGCCCGAGCGCGATCAGCAGCAGGCCGACATAGTCCACCCGCAGCTTGCCGCCGCCCTGGCCACGCTGCCGGCGTACGACCCAGGGTGGATCCTCGACCAGTGCCGCATTGGCGAAGAACGCCAGGATGCCGATCGGCACGTTGATGAGGAAGATCCAGCGCCAGGTGTAGGTGTCCGTGATCCACCCGCCCAGCGTCGGCCCGATCACCGGTGCCACGATCACCGCGATCGACACGACGGAGAACGCCTTGCCCCGTTGCGCCGGCTCGAACGTGTCCAGGATGATCGATTGCTGGTTCGGCTGCAGACCCCCGCCGAAGAACCCCTGCAGCAACCGGAACACGACCAGCTCGCCCAGGCTGTGGGCGATGCCGCACAGGAACGAGCACACCGTGAACATGCCGATGCAGATCAGGAAGTAGCGCTTGCGCCCGATCACCCGGCCGATGAAGCCCGAGATCGGCAGCACGATCCCGTTGGCGACCAGATAGGACGTGAGCGTCCAGGTCGCGTCGTCGTAGCTCGCCGACACCGAGCCGGCGATGTGCGGCAGGCTGACGTTCACGATCGTCGTGTCGAGTATCTCCATGAACGCCGCCAGCGTGACGACGATCGCGATCAGCCAGGGGTTCGCCTTCGGCTTCCACGCGCGATCCGACGCGTCCTGGTCCGCCGACGCGCTCAACGGCGCAGCCTGTTCATTGCCCCTTGTCCCGCTCGCCCACCCCCTTCGTGTCGCCCACTTCGATCACCGGGTCGACCGAGAGGCCCAGGGGCAACGGCACGTTCGGATCGAAGCCGCTGTCGATCACGATCTTCACCGGAATCCTTTGCACGATCTTGACGAAGTTGCCGGTCGCGTTCTCGGCTGGGAACGTGCTGAACCGGCTGCCGGAGCCGAGCTGCACGCTGTCGACATGGCCATGCAGCCGCAGACTCGGATAGGCGTCGACCGTGACGTCGACCGGCTGCCCGGGGCGGATCCGGTCCAGCTGATCCTCCTTGAAGTTCGCCGTCACCCAGACCTCGGGGCTCACGATCGCCAGGACGGTCGTGCCGGGCTGGGCGTAGGTGCCGACCTCGACGTTCCGGCGCGTGATCCAGCCGTCTTGTGGCGCACGGACGATGGTGTAGCCCAGGTTCAGCTCTGCCTGCGCCAACTGCGCCTGCGCCTGCTGCAACTGCCCGGCCAACTGGTCGCGGGACGCCGCGGCCACGTCGATATTCTCCGGCACGGGCGTCGCCTGCAGCACCTGCGCCTCGGCTTGCTTGACCTGGCCCTGCGCCTGCTGAAGCGCGGCGGTCGATGCGTCGACGCTCTGCTGCGTCGTCGCCTCCTTGCTGATCGCATGCTGCCGCCGGTAGTCGGCCTGCGCCTGGAATGCGTTGCCCTGCGCGATGGCCAGGTTGCCCTGTGCCGCGGTCAACTGCGCCGGAAATGTCACCTTCGCCCGGGCCAGCGACGCCTCGGCGCCTGCCAGTTGCCCTTTCGCGATCGCCACCGTGCCCGCCTGCTGGTCCCGCGCGGCCTGGTAGTCGCGCGGGTCGATCCGCAGCAGCACGTCGCCCTTGTGCACGAACCGGTTGTCGTCGACGTCGAGCTCGGTCACGTAGCCGGATACGCGCGGCGCGATGCTGATCGCGCGCCCGTCGGTGAACGCGTCGTCGGTGCCGACCTTGCCCCGCCCCGCCAGCCAGTAGAACACGCCCGCGACCACGCCCGCGACCAGCACCAGGCCGAACACCAGACGGACGAGCCTCGACCGCCGCCGCCGCTTGCGCTCCTCTGCCGGGTCCTGGCTCCCGTCCTTGCCCCCGTCTTCGCTCTCGTCCTTGCCGCTGCCAGGCTGCGGGGCAGCCGGCTTGTCGACGCCCGGAGACGGCTCTTCGCCGGGCTTCGGGTCGAGGGCCGTCGGGCTCGCCTTCGTCGTACGCTGCGGTCCGCCCTCGTCCCGCCGCGCTATCGTGTCTGCCTCGGCCATCGTTTTCCTAGGGACCGCTTTCTGGACCAGCCCGCCACTGACGCGTTGTCAGTGCGACGGTTCCAACGCGTGTTAACCTATTCGGATGGGCCAGCGGCGCAATCGTGAAGGTAGGGCCGGTGCCCTGGCAGCTCCGGCACATCTGCCAGGATGCGCAGACGGTGGCGCCCTGCCGCGTTTGGACGCATAAAGCCCGGCCGGTATCCCAACCCGATCGACGCCGGACGCCTATGGAGAGCGGCATGACGATCACGACCCCTGGCCCGTGGATTCCCGGCTCCTGGCGCGCCAGACCGGCCCGGCAACTTCCGTCCTACCCCGACCCGGCCGCCCTGGCTGCGATCGAGGGGCGGTTGTCCGGGTATCCCCCTCTGGTTTTTGCAGGCGAGGCCCGGCGGCTGAAAGACACGCTCGCCCTCGCCGCCGAAGGCCGGGCCTTCGTCCTGCAGGGCGGCGACTGTGCCGAATCGTTCGCCGGCTTCAATGCGAACCTGATCCGCGACACTTTCCGGGTGCTGCTGCAGATGGCCGTCGTGCTCACCTTCGGCGCCAGCGTGCCTGTGGTGAAGATGGGCCGCATGGCCGGACAATACGCCAAGCCGCGCAGCAGCGACAGCGAGACGATCGACGGCGTCACCCTGCCGAGCTATCGCGGCGACATCATCAACGGCCCTGACTTCACGCGGGAGGCCCGCACGCCGGACCCGGCCCGCATGGAGACCGGCTATTTTCAATCGGCCGGCTCGTTGAACCTGCTGCGCGCGTTCGCGAACGGCGGTTACGCCGACCTGCATCAGGTGCATCGCTGGAACCTCGACTTCGCCGCCCGGTCCCCGCTTGCCGCCCGCTACCAGGACCTGTCGGGCCGCATCGACGAGACGCTGGCCTTCATGGCCGCGTGCGGCATCACGAGCCTGAACAGCCCGCAGATTCACGAGACCGACTTCTACACCAGCCACGAGGCCCTGCTGCTGCCCTACGAGCAGGCGCTGACCCGCGTCGACAGCACGTCGGGCGACTGGTACGCGTGTTCGGCCCATTTCCTCTGGATCGGCGACCGGACGCGGCAGCCCGATGGCGCCCATGTCGAGTTTCTGCGCGGCGTGCAGAACCCGATCGGCCTCAAGGTCGGGCCCACGACCGAGGCGGCCGAGCTCCTGGAGCTTATCGCCACCCTCAACCCGCGCAACGAGCCCGGCCGCCTCACCCTCATCGTCCGCATGGGCGCCGAGCAGGTCGGCCGCAAGCTGCCGCCCCTGCTCCGCGCCGTCCAGAACGAGGGCGCGAAGGTCGTCTGGCTGTGCGACCCGATGCACGGCAACACGATCAGCACCGCCCACAACGTCAAGACCCGCAACTTCGATAGCATCCTTGCCGAAGTCCGCGCCTTCTTCGACGTCCACGCCGCCGAAGGATCCTGGGCCGGCGGCGTCCACGTCGAGATGACCGGCCAGGACGTCACCGAATGCGTCGGCGGCGCGCACCGCCTGACCGAGGCCGACCTCGGCGACCGCTACGAGACGTTCTGCGACCCGCGCCTGAACGCAGAGCAGTCGTTGGAACTCGCCTTCCTGGTGGCCGAGGAGCTGAAGGCCCGCCGCGTCCATCCCCGGCGCGTGCCGATCGCTGCGCAATGACGGCCGGCACACTCGACGACATCGCCGACCGCACGGACGCCTATTTCACCCGCACCCGCGAGGTCGTCGAACAGTTCGGCGACGCGACGGTCACCTATGCCGTCTTCCTCCGGCGGCCGGTCATCTCCGCCCCGCGGCCCACGCTGGAGTGGCTGGACGGTGTCGCGGCCGCCCGCGGCACCACCTTCGCCTATAGCCTGCGTCACGCCGAAGGCCAGTGGGTGGGCGCCGGGGAGCCGATCGTGCTCGTCACCGGCAGCCTCGCGGCCCTTGCCGAGGCCGAGACCATCCTGCTGCAGAAGCTCGGTGCCGCCTGCGTCGCCGCCCACAACGCCTACCAGATGTGCGCCGCCCTGCCGCGGGCCGCTTTCCTCGCCATGGAGGCGCGGCACTGCGCCGGCGCCGAGATGCAATCGCTCATGGCCTACGCCGCTGCCGTCGGGGGCCGGGCGGCGCAGGCCGAGGGTGCCGTCGGCTTCGTCGGCAGCAGCTCCGCCCTCGGCGCCCGGGAGTTCGGCCAGTCCGAGGGCCGCGGCACGATGCCGCACGCCCTGATCGGCTATGCCGGCAGCACACTGCGTGCGGCAGAGATGTTCGTGGCGGCGTGTCCGGGCCAGGACCTCACCATCCTGACCGATTATTTCGGCCGAGAGGTCACCGACGCGATCGAGGTGTGCCGCCGCTTTCCGGAGCTCGCCGCCGCCGGGCGCCTTGCCGTGCGCCTCGACACCCATGGTGGCCGCTATTTCGAAGGGCTCGACCCGGCGGCGTCCTATGCCGTGCTTGAACGCCACGCCCCCGGCGCCATTCGCCGCTACCGCTCGGACATCGAGCTGCGCCACCTCGTCGGCACCGGCGTCAGCGCCGCCGCGATCTGGCGGCAACGCGAAGCGCTCGACGCGGCCGGCTTCCCGCGCGTCCGCATCGTCGCCAGCTCCGGTTTCGGCGTCGACAAGTGCCGCGTGATGGCCGACGCCGCCGCCCCCATCGACGTTGTCGGCACCGGCAGCTTCATCCCGTCCGACTGGCACGAGACCTACGCCACGGCCGACATCGTCACCTACAACGGCGCCTCCCGCGTCAAGGTCGGGCGCGAGTTCCTGCTGCGGGCGCTTGAACCGCAGGGGCCGCACCCGAAATCCACGACATGAAAATCGCGCTCGCGCAACTCGACATGCATGTGGGCGGGGTCGAGGCCAACCTCGCACGCATCCGCCGCGCCCGCGCCGAGGCCGCGGCCTTGGGGGCCGACCTGGTCGTGACGCCCGAGTTCTCGATCGGCGGCTACCCGCCCGAGGACCTGGTCCGCAAGCCCGCCTTCGTGGAGGCGGCAGAGGCCGCCATTGCGGCGCTGACGGCCGATACGGCGGACGGCGGCCCCGGCCTGATCGTCGGCGGCCCGTGGCGGGACGGCGCCAAGCTCTACAACGCCGCGTTCGTGCTGGACGGCGGAACGGTCGTGGCCCGCCGGGCCAAGCACGAGCTGCCGAACTACGGCGTGTTCGACGACAAGCGCGTGTTCGACGCCGGCCCGAGCCCGGGGCCGGTCGCCTTCCGGGGCGTCCGCCTCGGCCTGATGGTCTGCGAGGACTTCTGGCTGCCTGCCGTGTCCGAGACGCTCGCCGAATCCGGCGCCGAACTGCTGCTCAGCATCAACGGCTCCCCGTTCGAGGACCGCAAGGGCCACCTCCGCATCGACATCGCCGTCGCCCGCGTGGTCGAGACCGGGCTGCCGTTCGTGTTCGTCGGCCAGGTCGGCGGCCAGGACGAGCTGGTGTTCGACGGCGCGAGCTTCGTGCTCAACGCCGATCGCAGCCTGGCCGTGCAGATGCCGCAGTTCGAGGAGGCGATGGCCGTCACCGAATGGCGCCGTGACGGGGAGCTGCTCGTCTGCGTGCCGCAGCCGCTGCCGCCGGAAACCGACCGGCTCGAATCCATCTATCGCTGCATGATGCTGGGCCTGCACGACTACGTGGACAAGAACCGCTTCCCCGGCATCCTGCTCGGCCTTTCGGGCGGCATCGACAGCGCGCTCTCGGCCGCCGTCGCCGTGGACGCGCTCGGGCCGGACCGAGTCCACGCCGTCATGCTGCCGAGCCCATACACCAGCCAGCACAGCCTGGACGACGCGGCCGATTGCGCCCGCCTGCTGAGTATCCGGTGCGACACCATCCCCATCAGCCCGGCGATGGACGCCATCGACCACGCCCTCGCGCCCGCCTTCGCCGGCCGCCAGGCGGACATCACCGAGGAGAACATCCAGTCCCGCCTCCGCGGCCTGACGCTGATGGCGCTGTCCAACAAGCTCGGCGCCATGGTGCTGACCACCGGCAACAAGAGCGAGATGTCGGTCGGCTACGCGACGCTGTATGGCGACATGTGCGGCGGCTATTCGGTGTTGAAGGATGTCTACAAGACGACCGTGTTCGACTTGTGCCGTTGGCGCAACGCGAACCTGCCGCCCGGCGCCCGCGGCCCGCGCGGCCCGGTCATGCCGGAGCGCGTCATCACCAAGCCGCCGAGCGCCGAGCTGAAGCACGACCAGACCGACCAGGACAGCCTGCCGCCCTACGAGGACCTCGATGCGATCCTGCAGGGCCTCGTCGAAGGCGAGCAATCCGTCGACGCGCTGGTGGCCCGCGGCCACGACCGGGGCACCGTGCTCCGCGTCTGGCGCATGCTCGACCGCGCCGAGTACAAGCGCCGCCAGGCCCCGCCCGGCGTGAAGATCACTCCCCGCGCCTTCGGCCGCGACCGCCGCTATCCCATCACCAACGGCTTCACCAACCTCGTCGCCTAGACGCCCCCTCTCCCGCCTGCGGGAGAGGGCTGGGGTGAGGGTGTCTCAATCAGCAAAACAAGCGATCGGAACCGATGTCCGAACTCCCACCACCCGCCAGCCCACTGACCGTCCGCATCGTCGACCTCTCCGACGACACCGGCGACAACGTCGTCGAGGAGATCGGCCCCTTCCCCACCATCGCCGACGCCAACCTGTTCGCCCGCCGCTACGTCCGCGACAGCGTCGAGCGCTGCCGGGCCCAGGGCATGGAGCCGAAGGCCGTGCTGGACGCCTGGTTCGCCTTCGGCGAAGACGCGACCGTCCCCGCCGCCGGGGAGCAGGGCTGGCGCAGCGCCACCGAGTTGCACGACTTCGCCGCCCGCCGCGCCAAGCCGCTCGACCGCGACTGGCGCGCGCTCGACCCAAGGCTCCATGGCGACGAGGAGGAATGAAGCTCCGCTTCGCCGCGGCGCCCACAGCCCTCCTGCATGTCGGCCAGGCCCGGATCGCCCTCTCCGCCTACCTGGTCGCCCGCCGCCACCAGGGCCAATTCCTGCTCCGCCTCGACGACGCCGAGCCGGACCGCGCCCGCCCCGGCATCGCGGACGCCATCCAGCACGACCTGGCCTGGCTCGGCCTCGACTGGGACGACACGGTCACCCAGTCCACCCGGCTCGACGCCTACGCCGCAGCCGCGGACCGGCTCCGCGCGGCCGGCCGCCTGTATCCCTGCTTCGAGAGCGAGGACGAACTGACCTTCAAGCGCGAGCTGCGCCAGCGCCAGGGCAAATCACCGATCTACGACCGCGCGATGCTGAAGATGACAGCCGACCAGCGCGCCCGCGCCGAGGCCGGAGGGAAGCGCCCCTACTGGCGCTTCAAGCTGTCGGGCGTCGCCGCCGAGTGGGGCGACATGGTCCTGGGCCGGCAATCGACGAAGCTTTCCGCCCTCAGCGACCCGGTCCTGATCCGCGCCGACGGCACCCCCCTCCCCGCCTTCGCCACCGCAGTCGATGACCTGGAACTCGGTATCACCCACCTGCTGCGCGAGGCGGACCAGGTGACGGCCAGCGGCATCCAGCTCGACATCCTCGCCGCACTCGGGGCGCGGCCGAACACCATCCGCTTCGCGCACCTGCCTCCGCTTGCGGACCCGGCCGCGCGGGCCCGCAAGCGCCCGTCCTTCCCGACGCTCCGCAGCCTGCGCGCGGATGGGATCGAGCCGGCCGCCTTGTGCGGCACGCTCGCAGCCCTCGGCACGCCGAACCGGGCGGAGCCTGCGCCGGCGGTCCTTCTGGCGGCCACATGGGACCTCACGCGCATCGACCCGGCTGTCGCGCCGGTGTTCGATCCGCAGGCGCTCCTCTCCGTCAACCGCCGCGCGCTGCGCATGATGGCATTCGAGGCGGCGCGGGATCGGCTGCCGCCCGGCGCCACCCCTGCCTTCTGGGAAGCCATACGCGGCGACATCGACCTGCTGCGCGAGGCGCGCACCTGGTGGGACGTCGTGGCCGGGTCAATCGTCGCTCCGGTGCTGGACCTCGATGACGGCCTGCTCCGTCTCGCGCGCGACATGCTGCCACCGGAGCCGTGGGACGGATCGACATGGGATACGTGGATCGCGCGCCTTGGCGCCTCGGCCGGTCTGGCGCCCCAAAGCCTGGTCACCCGGTTGCGCCTGTTTCTGACGGGCGAGGACGACGGCCCCGACCTGGCCGATCTCCTGCCCCTGATAGGCCGGCCACGGGTCGCCGACCGACTCCATCAGGTGACAGAAGGGAAGCCGAAGGGTCGGTAGCTTCAGCCGACCTGAACACCTTTCCAGAACGCCACCCGATCCTTGATCTCGGCCGCCGCCTGCTTCGGTTCGGGGTAATACCAGACCGCGTCCTGGTTCACCTTCCCATCGACGGACAGCGAGTAGTATTTCGCCGTTCCCTTCCAGCCGCAAACGCTCGTGTGCGCGCTTTCGGCGATCACCGACTTGTCCAGCGCCGCTGCCGGAAAATAGGCGTTGCCCTCGACGGTGACGATGTCGTCGCTTTCGGCGACGACATGCCCGTTCCACACCGCCTTCATTCCGCAGTCTCCGGCTCGCGCTCGCTGGTGCCTTCGTCGCCGTCGCCCTCGGCCTTCACCGGAACGGGCGGGGCCACCGCCTCGGTGAACTCGAACTCCAGCTTGTCGTCCTTCAGCGCGACCTTCACCGACCCACCCTTCACCAGCTTGCCGAACAGCAGCTCCTCGGCCAACGGCTTCTTGATGAACTCCTGGATCACGCGGCCCAGCGGACGCGCGCCATACAGCCGGTCATAGCCGCGCTCGGCCAGCCACTCCTTGGCCGCCGAGGACAGCTCGATCGTCACGTTCCGATCGGCCAGCTGCGCCTCGAGCTGCATGACGAACTTCTCGACGACCTGGCCCACGATCTCCGGCGTCAACCCGGCGAACGTAATCACTGCATCCAGCCGGTTGCGGAACTCCGGCGTGAACAGCCGCTTGATCGCCTCCGTGTCCTCACCCTCGCGCTCGGCGCGGGCAAACCCGATCGACTCCTTGGCCATGTCGGACGCGCCGGCATTGGTCGTCATGATGAGGATGACGTTACGGAAGTCGACGATCTTGCCGTTGTGGTCGGTCAGCTTGCCGTGGTCCATCACCTGCAACAGGATGTTGAACAGGTCCGGATGCGCCTTCTCGACCTCGTCCAGCAACAGCACGCAGTGCGGGTGCTGGTCGATCGCATCCGTCAGCAACCCGCCCTGGTCGAACCCGACATAGCCCGGCGGCGCGCCGATCAGCCGGCTGACGCTGTGCCGCTCCATGTACTCGCTCATGTCGAACCGCGTCAGCTCGATGCCGAGCGTGCTGGCGAGCTGCCGCGCGACCTCGGTCTTGCCGACGCCGGTGGGGCCGCTGAACAGGTAGTTGCCGATCGGCTTCTCCGGCTCCCGCAGCCCGGCCCGGCTCAGCTTGATCGCCGCCGCCAGCGCCTCGATCGCCTTGTCCTGGCCGAACACCATCGACTTCAGGTCGCGTTCGAGGTTGCGCAGCGTCTCCTTGTCGTCGGCGCTGACCGACTTGGGGGGGATGCGGGCGATCTTGGCGACGATCTCCTCGACGTCACGCAGGGTGACGGTCTTGCGGCGCTTGCCCTCCGGCTGCAGCATCCGCGACGCGCCGACCTCGTCGATCACGTCGATCGCCTTGTCCGGCAGCTTGCGGTCGTTGATGTACTTCGCCGACAGTTCGACGGCGCCGCGGATCGCCTCCTCGGTATACTTGACCTTGTGGTGCTTCTCGTAATTGGTCTTGAGCCCGCGCAGGATCTTCACCGCGTCCTCGAGCGACGGCTCGTTCACGTCGATCTTCTGGAAGCGGCGGACCAGCGCCCGATCTTTCTCGAAGTAGTTGCGGTACTCCTTGTACGTCGTGCTGCCGACGCAGCGCAGCGAGCCCGACGCCAATGCCGGCTTCAACAGGTTCGACGCATCCATCGCCCCGCCGCTCGTCGCCCCGGCGCCGATCACGGTGTGGATCTCGTCGATGAACAGGATGCTGCCCGGATGCGCTTCCAGCTCGGTCACGACCGCCTTCAGCCGCTCCTCGAAATCGCCGCGATACCGTGTGCCGGCCAGGAGCGCGCCCATGTCGAGCGCGAAGATGGTCGACTTGGCCAGCACCTCGGGCACGTCGCCCTCGACGATCCGCTTGGCAAGGCCCTCGGCGATCGCGGTCTTGCCGACGCCAGGGTCGCCCACGTACAGCGGATTGTTCTTGGTGCGGCGGCACAGGATCTGGATCGTCCGCTCGATTTCGGAGTCGCGCCCGATCAGCGGATCGATCTTGCCCGACTGCGCCTTCTTGTTGAGGTTCACGCAGTAATTGGCCAGCGCGTCCTGCTGGCGGCGGCCAGGCTTCTCCTCGCGCTCGTTCTCCGGGCCGGGCTCATCCTTGCTGCCGGTCGTGGGCCGTTGCGCCGTTCGCCCGGGGGCCTTGGCGATCCCGTGGCTGATGAAGTTCACCGCATCGAGCCGGGTCATGTCCTGGAGCTGGAGGAAGTACACGGCGTGGCTCTCACGCTCGCTGAACAGCGCCACCAGCACGTTCGCGCCCGTCACCTCGTCGCGCCCGGAGCTTTGCACGTGGATCGCCGCGCGCTGCACCACGCGCTGGAACCCGGCTGTCGGCTTCGGGTCGCCGGCACGGTCGGTCGCCAACCCGCTCAGGTCCTTGTCGAGGAACTCGCTCAAATCCTGCCGGAGTTTGTCGAGATCGACCCCGCAGGCGCGCAGGACCGTGGCGGCGTCGCTGTCGTCGGCAAGGCCCAGCAGGAGGTGCTCGAGCGTCGCATATTCGTGCCGGCGCTCGCTGGCGAGCGAGAGGGCACGATGGAGCGTCTGTTCAAGGTTGCGGGATAGCATGGGTGACGCTCCTTCGAACGGGGATGCAACGCGTCTGGCGCAGCATGGGTTGGTCGACCCAGGGACCGCCAGGCATCCCACTCAGTCTGGTTCCGGCACGAGCGCCGGTGCATCTCACGATGTGGTCACGCGAGCCGGCGATATCAGGCCCGGCCAAATGTCGGACATTCACTCTTTCTCAATCGTGCATTGAAGAGGGTGTTGATTCTGCCGGGCCAGGTCCATCACCTGAGTGACCTTGGTCTCGGCGACCTCATACGTGTAGGCGCCGCACACGCCGACGCCGCGGCGATGGACATGCAGCATGATGCGCGTCGCCTCCTCCCGGGTCTTCTGGAAAAAGCGCTCCAGCACATGCACGACGAACTCCATGGGCGTGTAGTCGTCGTTGAGCATCAACACTTTGTACATGGCCGGCTTGCGGGTCTTCGGCCGGGTCTTGACGACCACGCCCGTGTTCGGCCCGTTCTGGTCGGCGTTGCCGCCGCGTTTGTCGTTGTCGCTCATCGTCGTGCTCATCGCCTGATATCCTGGTCCCGAAGCGGCGGTCGGTGCAATGGCGCGCTGCCCGACCTGCCCAAATGGCAGGGCGTACGGTGCCATACATCGGGTCTCTGCCGCCTGCCAAAAATACGCGCAGGGCTGACGTGCCGGGACTGCGGTCGAGTCGCCCATGAAAAAGGCCCGGGAGCGACGGCCCCCGGGCCTGTTTCACGACCGAACCCTTCGTCGGGTTAGGCGATCTTCAGGCTGTCCACAGCGATCGTCATGCGGCCGCTGATCGGTGCGATCGCCTGCTCGGCGAGCTTGAACGACGCCTCGGCCACGTGGCCGGACTGCGCGACGGCCTTCTCCAGCGTCGAGCGGGCCAGCGATGTCTGCAGGTCCATCGCTTCCTTGATCGACTTCACGGTCGACAGGGCACGGACGGTCGACATCGCCTCGTCCATCGTCGCCTGCGCCGTCGCTGCGATCTGCTTCGACAGGTCCTGCAAGCCGGTCGCGAAAATCTGGCTCGACTTCACGAAGGCTTCGACATTGGCCTGGCTGAACGAAAGGAATTCCTCGGCGGTTTTCATAGCTTGCTTCCTTGATACACCGGTCATTATGGCCGGCCGGTTGAGCTGTCGGCTGGTGCCTGGCAGCTTCCGGGTTCTCCCCGTATGCTGCATTGCAACATGACCGTAATTGGCAACGGACCGCGGCCGAGTCAACCAAAAATTGTGCACTGCACCATGCGGATTTCGCGCGGCTGTTGGCTGTTCCGCGACAAGCACGCGCAGGAACCCGCGACTCGGCACAAGCTTCGTCCGCTAATCTACTGAGCGAAATGGATAGAAGCGTTCTCAACGCTGGACATACGCAAGGCCCCGACCTTATGGTCGGCCTGCTTCACCACCAAGGCGGCTTGCGATGCTGGCATTGTTTGGGGCGCGCCGTGGGTTCGGCCGTTTCGGTTTCGTGATTGCGGCCGCGCTCTCGGCCCTGGTCGCGGCGGCTGGTCCCGCCATCGCCCAGGTCGGCTCAGACCGTTACAGCTCGATCGTCATCGATAGTGCGACCGGCAACATCCTGTCCGCAGCCAACCCGGACGAGCTCCGCTTCCCGGCCAGCCTGACCAAGATGATGACGCTCTACATCCTGTTCGAGAGTCTGCGCGACCACCGCGTCAGTCTCAGCCAATACGTGCCGGTCAGCGACAGCGCCGCGTCGATGTCGCCCACGAAGCTCGGTCTGACGCCGGGCAGCCTGATCACGGTCGAGCAATGCGTGCTTGGGCTCGTCACGAAGTCGGCCAACGATGCGGCTGCCGCGCTGGGCGAGCTGCTCGGCGGCGACGAGGAGCGGTTCGCGCAGATGATGACGGTGCGTGCCCACGCACTCGGCATGTCGCGGACGACCTTCCGCAACGCGTCCGGCCTGCCGGATTGGGGGCAGGTCACCACCGCCCGCGACATGGCGATCCTCGCCCGCCACTTGCTGCAGGACTTCCCCGACGAGTACCACTATTTCAGCACGCCCTACTTCATTTACGGCGGCCACATGGTTCGCAACCACCAGTCGATGCTGGCCTCCTACCCGGGCGCCGACGGGCTGAAGACCGGCTATACCGATGCGTCCGGGTTCAACGTCGTGACCTCCGCCCTGCGTGGCGAGACCCGGCTGATCGGCGTCGTGCTGGGCGCCGGCAACAGCAGCGAGCGCAACGCCCACATGACGAGCCTGTTGGACCAGGGCTTTGCCCGCCTGGGCGTGCCGCCCGTGTTCATGGCCCGGCACGAACCGCGCTACCCGTCGTTCATCGGCGTCGCGCAAGCGGCGCCGGCCCCGTTCGTTGCCTCGCGCGCCACCGCCGTCCACGAGTGGCGAAACCTCCGCGCCGACCCGTACCGCCACGCGGCCGAGCGCTACCGCGAGCCCCGCGCTGACCGCTCGGTCCCGGCGTCGCTTCCGGCCTACGCCAGCCTCCGAACCCCGCAGTATCGCCCCGCGGCCGTCACCGTCCTCCGCCCGAGCGGCCCGACCCGCACGGCCCATAGCAGCCCGTGGGCGCGCTACCCCGGCTGATCCCGCCCCTTGGCCCGCCTCCATAGGCGGCACGCGAGTGGCCCCGCTATCTCGGGCATCATGGCGGAGCCACCCATTTCTGTTCGGCTAATCGACCGACGAGAACGACGTCGGCTGCAGGAAACTGTTGACGATATTGGCCACGATCGGGCCGTTCGCCTCCGTCTCCGCCCGCTTGCGGATCCATTCCCCGTCCGCCTGGAACGCCGTCCACTTCGTCTCGCGGTCGGCCAGGCTGTCCCACGCGAGCAGGTAGGTCAGGTCCTGGTTCGACTCGCCGACCAGCGTGGTCCAGAACCCGGCCTGCCGTATGCCGTGCCGGGCCCAGATGCTCAGCGTGATCGTCTCGAACCGCTTCAGGAGG
This sequence comes from Acetobacteraceae bacterium, assembly GCA_965213855.1. Taxonomy (GTDB): domain Bacteria; phylum Pseudomonadota; class Alphaproteobacteria; order Acetobacterales; family Acetobacteraceae; genus JBBROS01. The sequence goes on from CBDCAA010000008.1 coordinate 1,606,547, forward strand.
TCGGGCAGGCGCCCGGGCACGCAGCGATAGACGCGCATTTCGTAGATCATGGTGGTGGCCTCCCTGCCGCTTTGGTCCAGACTGGCCGGACATGCACGTTCGGGCAAGCTGCGGAAACCCGGCGCGTCCCGCCCCGTTAGTCTCCCATGTCCTTTGTCGGCCGGCACAAAATCCTGACCGGGTTTGGGGTCGTCGTTGTCGCGGCCGGCATCGGCGCCGCCCTGTTCCAGTGGGATTGGCTCATCCCCCTCGTCGACCGGCAGGCGTCCGCGGCTTTGGGCCGGCCCGTGACGATCAGCCACCTTCACGTCCATCTCGGACGAGACACGCGGATCGAGGCGGATGGCGTCGTGATCGCCAATCCCGACGGCTGGCCCGGCGGCGGGAACTTCGCCACGGCCGATCGTCTCGCGATCGACATCGTGCTGCTCGACTACATCCAGCATCGGCAGCTGACGATCCCGGTGGTCGACGTCGCGAAGCCGAACGTCGACGCGCAACAGCTTGCGGACGGTAAGGCGAATTGGAGCTTCGGCGCGTCCGAGCCGCCTGCCACGCCAAGCAACAACCCGGAACCGAAGATCGGCACGCTGCGGATCGATGACGGCCACGCGCACGTGCGGGATGCGAAGCTGCGGGCCGATTTCAACATCGATTTGGCGACGCAGGACAGCAAGGATGGGACCGGGCAGATCGCGGCGAAGGCGCACGGCACCTACGCCGCGCAGCCGATCACGGCGGAGTTCGTGGGCGGCGCGCTCCTGTCGCTGCGCGACGCGGCCACGCCCTACCCGGTAAACCTGAAGGTCGCCAACGGGCCGACCCGTGTGAGCCTCGTCGGCACGGTCGAGCATCCGCTCGCCTTTGCCGGCGCCAATCTGACGCTCGAATTGGCGGGGCCGGACATGTCGCTGCTGCTGCCGCTCACCGGCATCGCGATCCCGAAGACGCCGCCATACCGGATCGCTGGCAAGCTCGACTATGGCGATGGGGACGTCACGTTCACCGGCTTCAGCGGCAAGGTCGGCAGCAGCGACCTGGCCGGCGACATCAAGGTGGACACGAAGCCCGCGCGCCCCGTCCTGAATGCCGATCTGCAATCCAAGCTGGTGGACCTGAAAGACCTCGGCGGCTTCATCGGCGCTGAACCCGGCGATGCGGACAAGGGAACCAAGAAGCCGGCGCCAGCCGCCAAGAGCGGCAAGGTGCTGCCGACCGACCCGATCAGCCTGCCGCGCCTGAACGTCGCGGACGTGCATCTCAGATACAAAGCAGCCCGCATCGAGGGCCGGCGCCAGCCGCTCGACAACATGGTCGCGAACCTCGACATCGTGAATGGAAACATCACCCTCAAGCCGCTCAGCTTCGGCATCGGCAAGGGCGCCATCAGCTCCGATATCGCCCTGGGTGAGGTGTCGAACGAACTGCACGCCAAGGCCAGCATCGATTTCCAGCGGATCGAGGTGGATAAGCTGCTCACGTCCGCCGGGATCGGCCGCGGCGCCGGCACGGTCGGCGGCCACGCCCTGATCGACGGCACCGGCAAGTCCGTCGCCGACATCCTTGGCCGCGGCAATGGCGAGTTGAAGCTGTACATGGGCCACGGTGGCGATCTGAGCGCGCTCCTGGTCGACATATCGGGCCTCGAGTTCGGCAACGCCTTCCTCTCGGCGATCGGCGTGCCGAACCGGGCCCAGATCCAGTGCCTCATCACCGACTTCGTGCTGCAGCAAGGCGTTGCGAACGCCCGGACGGTGATGCTCGACACCGATGAGGCGCGGGTCGGCATCACCGGCAACGTCAACCTCCGCAGCGAAGCGCTCGAGCTCGTGGTCAAGACCGAAGCCAAGCACTTCAGCGTCGGCTCGCTCCCGACGCCGATCGACATCGCCGGCACGTTTGGCGCCCCGTCGATCCGGCCCGAAGCCGGCCCGCTCGCGATCCGCGGCGGCGCCGCCGTGGCGCTCGGCATCATCGGCACCCCGCTCGCGGCATTGATCCCGACAATCCAGTTCGGCACTGGTGAGGACGGCGCCTGCAGCGGGCTACTGAAAACGGCCCAGTCGCCCCCACGCGTTCCCGCCCCGCCCATACGCCGGACCGAACCTGCCCGCGCCCGCCGCTGATCCGGGCTCGTGGGGAGAGACGGCCGTCGTTACGGCCCCGACTTGGTTCGAACCGACTGCAGAAGCCGCTTCGTCGCCCGAAGTGGAGCTGTCACGCGCCACGAGGTGGACTGTCTCATCGCCGTCACTTCATTTTCCGCCTGCCGCAGACGCTCGAGTTTGGCAGGGTCGAGGCCCCACAGGCTGGCGCCCCGTTTCGGCACTTTGCCCCCGCGCCGCAACCTGAGCAGCACGTCGTCGATGGCGCCATGCCGCACCATGTTGTCATGAAGGAACGTCGACACGTCCCCCGCAGGCGCGGCAACGCCATCTGGCGCGAGCCGATAGGCCTCGAATGCGCCCCAGACCTCGTGTGCGAAGGCGAACGGATTGAAGCCGTGAGCGTAGGCCAGGCACCAGGAATTGAACTCCATCAGGATCGGTGGGCGGAAGCGCTCGATCAACTCGGCTGCGCCCGCCAGCACGGCTGGCTCGTACCCCTCGACGTCGATCTTGATGAAGTCCAGCCGAGTCATGCCGCGCTGCCCGGCGTAGCTGTCCAGCGTCGTCAGCGGCACGTCGCCGGAGGCGTCGGACGTGACTTGCGCTGCCGAACCAGAACCCGACACCGCGGCCCGTCCTATCGCGTCGCCCACGGCCGCTTCGACGACGGTGCAGTTCCGCTGCTCGTTCAGACGCACATTCTGCCGCAGGTAGGCCGCGTTCTTCGGCAACGCCTCGAACGCATGGACTTCGCCGCCGGGACAAAGCCCGGCAAGCAGCAATGCGGTCAGGCCGATGTTCCCGCCGACGTCCAGCGCGACCGCATCAGCCGGAAGATTGGCCTTTGCCCAAGCCGCCAGCGGCGCCTCTGCGGCGGCGAACGCCTCGATGTCGGCGAAATAGGAATCCGCCGGATCACCGGTCATCCGGATCATCCGTCCGGCGAGATCGAACGCCTTGACTGCCTCCATTCGAATCGTCCTTTGCCGCGGTCCAATCCGCTAACACACTCCGGCCGCGACGGAAGAATCGTGACAACGGGCAGGCATGTGATGGTGCACGCTGCGTCCGCGGGCATGCTCCGCCACGCACGGTGCATCGCCTCGATCACCCCATCACGGGCGGCGCCGGCGCCATGCCAGGCTCTCCGCATTGAGCGCTGGCAGCCGGGACGGATCCTGCACGATCGACTCCGCCACCCCGATCGCCCGCTGCAGATCCGTGAGCGCCATCCGCCGCACGGCCGGGCGCCCCACGGTCCGGTCCCATCGGTCCTGCATCGCCTGGTCGAGGCAGACGCGCATGAAGCAATGATCGAGCTGGATCGGCCAGCGGTGGGCGCGCGCCATGCCGGGCAGGATGATCCGGGTCAGCTCCAGCCAGCGTGCCACGACGGCATCGCGATCGCCGCTCACCGATGACGCCGCCATTGATCCTCACGCTCGGCCTGCATGCCGACGACCAGGCCCGGTTCGACGCCCTGCGGCAACGCCATTTCCCCTCGGCGCTGAACCATATCCCCGCCCATCTCACGCTGTTCCACCACCTGCCCGGCGCCGACCTCGACGGCGTCGACGCCAGCATCCGGATCACCGCCGCCCACCAGCCCGCCTTCACGGCCGACGTGACGGGCCTGCGGTCGCTCGGGCGCGGGGTCGCCTACGCGGTCGCTGCAACGCCGTTGCTGATGCTGCGTGCCAGCCTGGCCCGGCACTGGCACGACCACCTGACGCCGCAGGACCGGCAGGGCTGGCGGCCGCACATCACCATCCAGAACAAGGTCGCGCCCGCCGAGGCCGCGGCGCTGCTGGCCGCGATGAGTGCCGCCTTCACACCCTTTTCGGTCCGCGCCGAGGCCCTGCTGCTGTGGCGCTACCTCGGCGGCCCATGGGACCTGGCCGGCTGCTACCCGCTCGGCTGACACGGTCACGCGGCAAGCCGCCGCAGCTCACGCCATTGCCACGCGGCGAGGATCGGCAGTCCCCACACCAGGTCCTTCGCCCGCCGCAGCAGCGACGCGCCGAGCGCCAGATCCGGCGGCACGCCGAACCACGCACCGATGCCGACGTAGCCGGCCTCCTGCACCCCCGCCGCCCCTGGAACGACGAAGGCAGCCGCCACCAGCGCGTCGAGCAGCGCCTCGAGCGCGAGCACAGGGAGCAGCCCCGCCGACGCACCCAGCAAGTGGAGGGCGATCCAGGTACCCACCCCAGTGGCGAACCAGCCGGACAGGTGCACCATGGACGCCAGGACAAGGAGCCGCGGATCATACAGCCGCCCCAACTCGGCCTGCAGCCGTTCCACCCCGCCGGCCGCGCCGAACCATCCCCCGAGCAGCCTCGTTCCCAGCGATCGCAGCCCGCCCCCGATCCGCCGCCGTTGCGAGAGACCGGCCGCGAGCAAGCCGAGCGCGGCGACAACCCCGCCGACGACCGGCAGCAGGAGCGGTTCGCCAGGGTGCACCAGCAGAACGAAGCCGGCGCCGAACAGCGCGTAGAGCAATTGCCCGGTGATCTCGGCGGTGACGTCCACGACCGTGCCGGCCGCCGCGGTCGGCCAGGAGACGCCCTCCACGGTCAGCGCGCGAGCTCCGATGACGAAGCCGCCGACCGGGCTGAACGGCAAGCACGTCGTCGCTGCGTCGCGTACCATCCGGCCCCACACCAGCAGCGATGGCCGCACGCCGGGCATCGTCACCCGCCACGCCGAGGCGAGCAGCAGGAACGTCGCCCCTTGCCACGCAAGCAGCACCGCGAATCCGCCCCACCCGATCGAGAGGGTCGCGGCCACCACGGCGCCCACGTCGAACCAGGCCAGCAGCAGCATGGCGACGGCGACGCCGACGAAGGCGAGCAGCACGGACACGGTCCTCATACCGGGCGGGGCCTACACCACGCCGCCCAGGCCAGCTATAGACGCCGGCGATGTCCGCCTCCGCCCCCACACTCGTGACCGGCGCCACCGGCTTCGTCGGCTCGGCCGTCGCCCGGGCGTTCCAGGAGCGGGGCCACGCGCTGCGGCTGATGGTGCGCGCCGGCAGCGACCGGCAGCTCATCGAGGGGCTTGGCGCGACCGTGACCGGCGACCTGCGGGACCCGGCAAGCCTCACCGCCGCCGTGCAGGGCTGCCGCTATCTGGTCCACGTGGCCGCCGACTACCGGCTGTGGGTGCCCGACGCGGCGCCCATGATGCAGGCCAACGTGGCGGGTTCGGCCGCCCTGCTGCGCGCCGCCCATGCCGCCGGGGTCGAGCGGATCGTTTATTGCAGCAGCGTCGCCGCCTTGGGGCTCACGGCGGACGGCACGCCAGCCGACGAGGCCACCCCGGTCGACCCCGCCAAGATCCCGGGCGTGTACAAGCAGTCCAAATACCGGGCCGAGCAGGCCGTGCAGGCGCTGGCCCGCGACGAGGGCGTGCCGGTGGTGATCGTCAACCCGAGCGCCCCGGTCGGCCCCCGCGACATCAAGCCGACGCCCACCGGAAAGATGGTGCTCGATGCCGCGGCCGGGCGCATGCCGGCCTACCTCGACACGGGTCTCAACATCGTTCACTCCGACGACGTCGCGATGGGCCACGTCCTGGCACTGGAGCGCGGCCGGGTCGGCGAATGCTACATCCTGGGCGGGACGGACATGGCGATGCCGGACATCCTGGCGATGATCGACGACGTGGTGGGCCGGCCCACGGCCCGGCGCGTCCGCCTGCCCAACGCCGCCTTGATTCCGCTCGCGCTCGGCATGGAGGCCGCGGCGCGCGCCTTCAAGATCGAGCCGATGGTCACGCGCGAGATGCTCGCGATGGCGAAGAAGCGCATGTACCACAGCAGCGGGAAGGCGGAGCAGGAGCTGGGCTACACGCACCGGCCGGCCCGCGAGGCGTTCGCCGATGCGATCGCCTGGTTCCGAGACCAGGGCCGGCTATGACCGCCCTCGCCGCGCTCGTGCTGCTGACATGGGCCTATCTGCTCCTGTTCCACGGGCGGTTCTGGTCGGCTGGGCCTGTTTTGCGGGCGAGTGCTGTCGAGTCCTACCCACCCCCGGCCCCTCGCTTCCAGGGAGGGGAGAAGAGATGGCCCTCCATCGACATCGTCATTCCCGCCCGCGACGAGGCCGGGAGTATCGAGGCGACGCTCCGCTCCCTCCTGGCCCAAGACTACTCCGGCCGGTTCCACATCACCCTCGTCGACGACGGTAGCACCGACGGCACCGGCGCGATCGCCCGCGCGATCGGCGACGACCGGCTGACCGTGATCGATGGCGCGCCCCGCCCCGCTGGCTGGAGCGGCAAACTCTGGGCCGTGCAGCAGGGCGTGGCGCAGGGCCGGGCCGAGATCGTCTTGTTGACCGACGCCGACATCGTGCATGAACCCGCGCACCTGTCGGCGCTGGTGGCCAGGCTCGACACCGGGCTCGACATGGCGTCCGAAATGGTCGAGCTGCGCTGCACGAGCTTGGCGGAGCGCGCCCTGGTGCCGGCCTTCGTGTTCTTCTTCCAGCTCCTCTACCCCTTCGCCCGGGTGAACGATCCGCGCCACCGCACCGCGGCCGCGGCCGGCGGCGTCGTGCTGCTGCGCCGGGCCGCGCTGGATCGGATCGGCGGCATTGCCAGCCTGGGCGGCGCCCTGATCGACGACGTCGCCCTCGCGTCGCGATTGAAGCCGCACGGGCCGATCTGGCTCGGCCACGCCGCACTCGCCCGCAGCGTGCGGCCCTACCCGGGTGCGGCCGACATCTGGCGCATGGTCGCGCGCACCGCCTATGTCCAGCTCCGCTTCTCCCCGCTCCTGCTCGGGGGGACGGTGCTCGGCCTGATGCTGGTCTGGCTCGCCCCGCCCGCGCTCGCCCTGTTCGCGACCGGCCCGGCCCGCTGGATGGGCGCGCTCGCCTGGCTTGGCTCGGCCCTGTCCTACCTACCCACCCTGCACCGGTTCCGCCAATCGCCGGCCTGGGCGCTCGCCTTGCCGGGCATCGCCGTCTTCTACCTAGCCGCGACGATCGGCTCCGCCGTCGACCACCATCGCGGCCGCGGCGTCCGCTGGAAGAACCGCGCCTATCGGGATGCGGGCGGGGGTGCCGGGGCTTGAGCGTCGAGCACGCCTCCGGCAAGGGCCGCGACGACGAGAACTTCCCGGTCGGCTCGCTGCTCATCCGCCCCGCGCTACGCCCGCATGTGCACGCCTTCTACGCGTTCGCCCGCAACGCCGACGACATCGCCGACAGCGCCGACTTGCCCCCGGCCGACAAGCTTGCCCGCCTGGACGTCATGGAGGCTGTCCTGCTTGGCCGGGCCGATGAAGGTTCGCCAAGTGCCAGCGGGCTCCGGGCCAGCCTGACCGAGACGGGCGTCGATTCTCGCCATGCCCTGGACCTGCTCGCGGCCTTCCGCCAGGACGCGACCAAGGCGCGTTATGCAAGCTGGGCCGAGCTGCTCGATTACTGCCGGCTCTCGGCCATGCCGGTCGGCCGCCACGTGCTCGATCTTCATGGCGAAGACCGGGCCACCCACGCGCCCAGCGACGCGCTGTGCGCCGTCCTGCAGGTGCTGAACCACCTGCAGGACGGCGCGAAGGACCTGGCCGCGCTCGACCGCTGCTACCTGCCGCTGGACCGGCTCGCCGCCGCCGGCGCGCGCCCGGAGGACTTGGCCGGACCAGCGGAGACCGCCGGCCTGCGCGAGGTGTTCGACGGCTTGCTGGACGAGTGCGACCGCCTGACGGGCGAAGCGAGCCGCCTGCCGCAGCGTGTCCGGGACCGCCGGCTGCGCTTGGAATGCGCCGTCATCCTCGGCCTCTCGCGCCGCTTGGCGCGGCGCCTGCGCAACGCCGACCCGGTCGCCGGCCGCGTCAAGCTGCACAAGCAGGACGTCGCGGCCTCCGTCGTCGGCGCGCTGCGGTTCGCCGCATGAGCCCCATCACGATCCGCATCCTCGGCGAGGCCGACGCGGAGGCCTACCGCACGATCCGGCTCCGCGCTCTGCTGGCGGCGCCGGAGGCGTTCGGCTCGCTTTTTGCCCTAGAGGCGGACCGGCCGCTCGCCGACCATGCCGCTCGCCTCGCCTCGACACGGGTGTTCGCGGCCTATGCGGGGGGCGAGATGGTTGGCATGGCCGGCTTTGCCCGCAACGCGGGGCCGAAGGAGGCGCATAAGGGCTTCCTCTGGGGGTTCTTCGTCGACCCGGCGACGCGTGGCCGGGGTGTTGGCACAATGCTGCTCGCGGCCGTGCTCGAGCATGCCCGCACCTTGGTCGAGCAGGTCATGCTGACCGCTGTGGAGGGCAACATGCCCGCCCTGGCATTGTATGAAAAAGCCGGGTTCAGCCGCTACGGGCTCGAGCCCAGGGCCTTGAGGACGCCGTCCGGCTATGCCAACGAGGTGCTGATGGCGTTGCTGTTCTGATGATGGTTGCTCGACACGGTCCGCGCCTGTGCCCCCGTTAGGCGCCGCGCCGGCCGACCTCGCTGCGGTCGGGTCCATCGTCAAGGGCGCGGGGACATCGTTCTACCGCGGCATGAAGGTGCTTCCGCGCGACCGGCGCGCCGCGATGTATGCCATCTACGCGTTCTGCCGCATCGTCGACGACGTGGCCGACGAACCGGCGCCGCTGCCCCAGAAGGTCGCCGGGCTGGACGCCTGGCGCAACCGGATCGAGCGGTTGTATGCCGGCCAGTCCGACGACGCCGTGACGCGCGTGCTCCGGCTGGCGACCGAGCGCTACGCCTTGCGCAAGGCGGACTTCCTTGCCGTGATCGATGGCATGGCGATGGATATGCAGGCGATCGTCGCCCCCGACCTCGCCACGCTTGATCTGTATTGCGATCGCGTTGCCGCCGCCGTCGGCCGGCTGAGCGTGCGCGCCTTCGGGGACGCGTCGCCCGACGCCGACGAGGTCGCCTGGCACCTCGGCCGTGCGTTGCAGCTCACCAACATCCTGCGCGACGTTGCCGAAGACGCCAGGCGCGGCCGCCTCTATCTTCCGCAGGAGTGGCTCGGCGACGCCGGCGTGCCGCCCGACCCGGCGAGCGTTCTCGCCCACAAGGCGCTGCCGGCCCTGTGCGCCCGAATGGCGGCCCAGGCGCACCGCCATTTCGACCAGGCCGCCGCCGCGATGAACCGCTGCGATCCCCGCGCGATGAAGCCCGCCCGGCTGATGGCCGCCACCTACGCGGCGCTGCTCGACCGCTTGCAACAGCGCGGCTGGTCCCACCCGGACCAGCCTGTCCGGCTCAGCAAATGGCAGAAACTCTGGATTGCGTTGAAGCACCTGTGAGCATCGGCGCGGCTTCCCGCCTCCCGTCCAGGGAGGGGCCAGGGGTGGGTGGAGCGCAGGCGGACCGGCAGGAGTGCCAGCGCCACGTTCGCCCCGTCCACGTCCACGTCGTGGGCGCTGGCCTGGCCGGCCTCGCCGCCGCGCTCAGCCTCACGGCGGCCGGGGTCCGTGTCACCGTGCACGAGGCCGGGCCCCAGGCCGGCGGCCGTTGCCGGTCCTACTTCGACCGTGCGCTCGGCTGCCGCCTCGACAACGGCAACCACCTGCTGCTCTCCGGCAACCACGCCACCTTCGCCTTCCTCGACCAGGTGGGCGCCCGCGGCACCCTGACCGGACCCGCCGCCCCGATCTTCCCGTTCATGGACCTGGCCACCGGCGAGCGCTGGACCGTGCGGCCCAATGCCGGGACGCTGCCCTGGTGGATGCTGGTGCCGGGCCGCCGCGTGCCGGGCATGCGCCTGCGCGACGCTCTCCCGGCCTTGCGGCTGCACCGGGCCCGGCCCGAGCAGACCGTGGCCGACATCCTTCGGCCCGGCACCCTGTATCGCCGGCTGCTGGAGCCGCTCGCGATCGCCGCGCTGAACACCCCGCCCGACGAGGGCAGCGCCCGCCTGCTCGGCGCCATCGTGCAGGAGAGCCTGGCAGCCGGTGGCGCGGCTTGTATCCCTGCCTTCCCGCGCGAGGGACTCTCGGAAAGCTTCATCGACCCGGCTGTCGCCTGGCTTCGATCGCGCGGCGCGGCGGTCCTTACCGGCAGCCGGGTTGCGGAGGTGCAACGCAGCGAAGACCGTGCGACCGCGCTCGACGGCGTGCCCCTTGGCGCCGACGAGGCGGTCATCCTGGCGGTACCCGCCCCGGTCGCGGCCGCCCTGCTCCCCGGCCTGGACGGGCCTGACCGCTTCCAGGCCATCCTCAACGTCCATTACCGAATCGACGCCGATCCGGGCGAAGCGGGGTTCATGGGCCTGGTCGGCGGCACGGCCGAGTGGCTGTTCATCAAGCCTGGCGTCGTCAGCATCACGATCAGCGCGGGAAATCGTGCTTTGGACACACCACCTGAGGCTTTGGCGCAACAGGTGTGGGGCGATGTGCGTGCTGCATTGCAGCTAGACCAACCTATTCCGGCTCATCGCGTCGTAAAGGAGAAGCGGGCGACGTTCGCCGCGACACCCGCGCAAGATGCCCGGCGCCCGGGCACGCGGACCACGCTCGCGAACGTCGGTCTTGCGGGCGACTGGACGGCCACCGGGTTGCCCGCGACGATTGAAGGTGCAATCAGGTCCGGCCGGGCTGCCGCTGCCGCGTTCCTCTGAGGTGTTAGTTCAAATCCCCATGCCCCCCGACAGCGTTACGCCAGACCTCATCGACAGCCACGGCGCCTTTCCCAGCTTGGGTTCGCACAGCGGCATCGCCGCACCGCTCGCGCTCGACCGGGCGCTCGAGGCGGCGATCGAGGGGGCTTCGGCGGCGCTTCTGCGGCGGCAGAACGCCGATGGCCACTGGGTGTTCGAGCTCGAGGCCGACGCGACGATCCCAGCCGAATACGTGTTGCTGGAGCACTACCTCGACCGGATCGATGACGCGCTGCAGGCCAAGATCGGCGTATATCTGCGTCGCATCCAGGGCGAGCACGACGGTTGGCCGCTGTTCCACGATGGCGCCTTCGACATGTCGGCTAGCGTGAAAGCCTACTTCGCGCTCAAGGCCATCGGCGACAGCCCTGACGCGCCGCATATGGTTCGCGCACGGCGGGCGATCCTGGCCCGCGGCGGCGCCGCCCGGACCAACGTGTTCACCCGCATCCAGCTCGCACTGTTCGGCCAAGTGCCTTGGCATGCCACGCCGGCCATGCCGGTCGAAATCATGCACTTGCCGCGGTGGTTCTTCTTCCACCTGAGCAAGGTGTCGTACTGGTCGCGCACAGTGTTGGTGCCGTTGCTGGTGCTGATGGCCTTGAGGCCGCAGGCGCGTAATCCCAGGCGGATCGGCATCGACGAGTTGTTCGTCGTGCCCGCCGACGCGGTCAGCGACTGGATCCGCGGCCCTTACCGGAGCGCATGGGGCCCGGTGTTCAAGGCCGTCGACAGCGTCGTGCGCGTCGCCGAGCCGTTGTTCCCCAGGGCGCTGCGGCAGAAGGCGGTCGACCAGGCCGTCGCCTTCGTCACTGAACGGCTCAACGGCGAGGACGGGCTCGGTGCGATCTATCCCGCCATGGCCAATAGCGTGATGATGTTCGACGCGCTGGGCTATGCGCCCGACCACCCCGACGCCGCCGTCGCCTGGACCTCGGTCCAGAAGCTGATGGTGCAGACGCCGGAGGAGGCATACTGCCAGCCGTGCCTGTCGCCGATCTGGGACACGAGCCTGGCCGGCCACGCCGTCGCGGAAGCCGAGGGTGCGGCGACGGGCGAGGTGGACGCTGCCTGCGCCTGGCTGGCCGAGCGCCAGGTGACGGATCTGAAGGGCGACTGGGCCGACATCCGCCCGGACGCGCCGCCGGGCGGCTGGGCGTTCCAGTATGCCAACGCGCACTACCCCGACGTCGACGACACCGCCGTGGTCGCGATGCTGCTGCACCGCAACGGCGATCCGCAGCACCAGGACCGGGTCCTCCGCGCCCGCGATTGGGTGCTCGGGATGCAGAGCAGCAATGGTGGCTGGGGCGCGTTCGACGCGGACAACGACCACGACTTCCTCAACCACATCCCCTTCGCCGACCATGGCGCGCTGCTCGACCCGCCGACCGCCGACGTGACGGCCCGCTGCGTCTCGTTCCTCGCCCAGATCGGGCACGAGGCGGCCGAGCCTGCGATGGCACGCGCGATCGAATATCTCCGTCGCGAGCAGGAGCCGGACGGAAGCTGGTTCGGCCGCTGGGGCACTAATTACATCTATGGGACTTGGTCGGTGCTGTGCGCGCTGAATGCTGCCGGGCTCTCGCATGGCGACCCGGCGATCCGCCGCGCGGTCGACTGGTTGCTGTCCAAGCAACGCGCCGATGGCGGATGGGGCGAGGACGAGGAGAGCTACGCCGACTCGCCGCCCGGCGAATATCGCAGCAGTACGCCCTCGCAAACCGCCTGGGCCCTGCTTGGCTTGATGGCCGCCGGCGATACCGGTCCGGCGGTTGCCCGGGGCGTCGCCTGGCTGGCCGAAGCACAGGGGGCCGATGGCGAGTGGGACGAGCAGGCCTACACAGCCGTGGGCTTTCCGAAGGTGTTCTACCTCCGCTACCACGGCTACCGGCTCTTCTTCCCCCTCATGGCGCTCGCTCGGTTCCGCAACCTCAAGCGGGGCAACCTCGCGCGCGTCGCCTTCGGCTTCTAGCCACAAGCAAAAGGCCCGTTCCGACCGTTGTCGGAACAGGCCTTTTTGAGGGCTCGGGTGAAGTGATCGATGGGCTACGCGGCGTCGTCGGGCGCCCGGAGGAGATATCCGGCACCGCGGATGGAGTGGATCAGCGCCGCCCCGCCCTCGTCCGGCGGCAGCTTCTGGCGCAAACTGAAGACCAGCTGGTCAACGCTCCGGTCCTCGGGGCGCCAGGGGCGGCGCAGTGCGGCCTCCGACAGCGCGTCTCGCGACACCGCCTGACCGTTCGCCGCCGCCAGCACTTCGAGCAGCGTGAACTCCGCCGATGTAAGCTGCAGGCGCTGCCCGTCCATGGTCGTCACCGAGCGGAGGAGCGTGTTGATCCGGATCGGCCCGACGACGAGCGACTCCCGGGTGCGCGGCGACAGCTTGGGCTCCTCCTTGCGGTTGAGGCGGCGATGCACCGCACGGATGCGGGCGATCATCTCACGCATCCGCGGCGGCTTGACGATATAGTCGTCGGCCCCGAGCTCGAGGCCGACGATGCGGTCGGCCTCCTCCCCCATCCCGCTCACGACGATCACGCCGCACGTCTTCTGGTCGGCAAAGAAAGAGATCAGGTCGACGCCGTTAGTATCGGGCAGCTCCAAATCGACCAAAACGATGTCCGGCTTGAACGTCGCCTTGAGCGCCATCCCCCTTGCACCGGTCCCGGCACAGGCGACACTCATGCCCGAGCGTTCGATGCCACGAACCATCGCGGCCGCGACCGCTTCGTCATCCTCGATCAGTAGAACCCGCGGGTTGGACAGAACACCCTCGGCATCGGGCTTGGCTACATGCATCGATCGTCCCCCAAGGTATCAACCTTATTTGAACCCTAGCATGATTTAACCTATTGCCAATATTCGCTTGACATCTAAATCGTGAAATTCGTGTCAATAAGCGCCCAAGAAATGTCAGCAACCCTTAGGCTCGTCAGCGATCAGCCGATCAAGTTCTGACACAACCGCCGATGTTGCTTCTCAAAACGCAATGGCCCCGAAAAGTTCCGAGACTTTTGAGTGATTTAGAGACACAGCGCTTCAGCCTGCCAATTGCAGTCATTTCGAATACGAATGCAGCCGACTCGACGGTCAACGGACGGGGAGCGATTGGTAGCCCGAGATCGCCTGGTCGACCTGTGGCCCATCCAGGTCTCGCCTTAGCAGGCTTGCTGCCTCGTCCGGATGGCCATCGATGGCCAGCACCGCGGCGAGGTCGTGCCGTTCGCGCGGTGTCGCGTCCGCCCGGCTGCCGATCGGGCGCATGATCCGCACCGCCTCCTGGGCGCGGCCGGTGAGTGCCAGGGACAGCGCCAGGTTCACCTGCGGCGCGCGCAAGTCGGGCGCCGCCGCGATCGCCTCGCCATATGCTGCCTGAGCCGCCGCGTGACGGCCTTGCAGATCGCGCGCGATGCCGAGATTGTTGAGCGCCGCCGCATCGCGCGGATTGCTGGTGAGCGCATCGACGAACAGCGCCTCCGCCCGCGCCGGGTCGGTCCCGAGGGCGATCCTGCCTAGCCCCACCTTGGCCGGCGCCGACGACCCGTCGGTTTGCAGTGCCGCATTGTACGATGCGATCGCCTCCGCGTTGCGCCCCATCACCGTCATCGCGTCGCCCTGGCAGACCAGCAGCGCCGCGTCGCGCGGGCGTTTGGCGAGCAGCCCCGTGCAGATATTCAGCGCCAGGTCCGTCGAGCCGTTCGCCAAAGCAACCCGCGCCGTGTCGAGGCTCGGCTGTCCCGCCACCATCGTGTCGAGCGACGCGCACGCGCCCACGGACGCGGCCACCACCAGGGCGATCAGGGCCGAATGGGCAGGCAGGAAAAAGGTCATCTCGATTTGACGTAGCCCGCTCCGGCGAGTCGGGAAACCCCCGACGGTCCGCACCGCCGGGCGCGTCATCCACCGCTGCTCATCGCCTTGCTGATCTGGATCCCGGCCGGCCCGCCGACGACCATGAACACCGTCGGCAGGATGAACATGATCATCGGCAACGTCAGCAGGACCGGCAGCCGCGCCGCCCGCTCCTCAAACTTCGTGAGCGACGCCGTCCGCATCTCGTTCGACAGCACCCGCAGTGAATCGGATAGCGGCGTCCCATACTGCATCGTCTGCACCAAGGTGGACGTCAGCCGGGTCAGGCTCTCCAACCCGGTGCGCTTGCCCAGGTTCGAGAGCGCCACGCTGCTGTCGGACATGATCTCCAGCTCGCGCACCGTGATCTGCAACTCCTGGCACATCGCGGGATGGACGCCGCCCAGCTCGGACGCCACACGCGCCATAGCCGGCTCCAGGCTCAACCCGGCCTGGGCGCAGATCACCATCAGATCCAGCGCGTCCGACAGGCCCTTCTCGATCTGGGCCAGGTGCCGGGCCCGTCGTTTCTTCAGGATCGTGTCGGGCGCCAGCAGCCCGCCGACGGCGCCGATGCCGATGAACGCAATGGCCGTCGTCCCCTGCAGCCCCATGTAGCGGCCGAGGAAAAAGGCGGCCGCCGGCATGCCGAAGAGCATCGCGAGCTTGCTGCCGACGAACAGCGCCAGCGCGTTCGCCCCCCGGAAGCCGCTGGCCTGCAGCGTCTGCTGCAGGTCCGCCCGCGTCCGCCCGGGCAGGACCCCGCTTTGCATCACCGCCCGCCCCAGCCCGGTCACGGCATTCTGTACCACCAGCCAGGGGCTCGCCTTGGCGCGCTTGACCGTGGCCTCGCCCGGCTTGGCCCACTCGCCGCGGGCCGCCTGGAACCGCGCCGCCCGCAGCACGTCCGTGTCCGACACCCGCAGCATCATCCAAGCCGCCAGCATCAGCACGCCCGCGCTGATCGCCGCCACGATCAGCAGCACGATGATGGTCATATCGCCAGCGCCTTGCCGACGCCCGAGATGGCGAGGGCCGTGCGCCGGCCGACCCTGGGCTTCATATCGCCAGCGCCTTGCTGATGATGGTGCGCATGGCGAACACGCCGATGCCGAGCGACAGGACCGCGGTGCCCAGGATCATCTGGCCGGTCGGGTTGGTGAACAGCAGCGAGATGTACTCCGGATTGATCAGGTAGATCGACCCGCCGCTCACGATCGGCAGCGCCGCCAGGATCAACGAACTCGTCCGCGCCTCCGACGACAGCGCGTGGCCGCGTTCGCGCATCGACACGCGCTTGCGCGTCACGTCGGCCAGCAGCTCCAGCGTTTCCGCAAGCCCGCCGCCGGTCTGGGCCTGCAGCGTCAGCGCAGCCGCGAAGAACCCGTACTCCGGCAGCCCGTTCCGCTCCGCCATCGTCCGCAGCGCGCTCTCCAGCGACGTCCCGATCAGCAGCGAGTCCGCCAACCGTCCGAACTCGCCCGAGGTCGGCTGCATGTCCTCGCGCGACACCGCCCGCAGCGCCTCGGTCACCGGAACGCCCACCCGCACCGCCCGCACGATCAGGCCGATCGCCACCGGCAACTGGTTGCGGAGCTTGTTCATCCGCTTCTGGATCATCGAGTTGAACACGCCGCGGCTGACGAACAGCGTCACGACCGGCAGCAGCCCCCACGACAACGACCCGAACATGCCGTTGCCCAGCATCACCGCGAGCCGCCCGGCGACGACCGCGATGATCACCACCCAATACCACTGCAACGGGTACTGGTCCGTCCGCGCCAGCGAGAACCCGAACAGCCCGGCCAGCACCTCGCGCGGGTTGGTCTTGGACTTCTCCTCCCGCTTGGTGATCGACGGCGGCGCGATCGCCCGCTTCGGCCGCACCTCATCGGACACCGCCGCGATCCGGACCGCCACCTCCTTGTCGACCCGGCTGGTCCGAAGCAGTACCCACGACGCGATGCTCGCCAGTGCGATCATGAGCGTCACGACCAGCAGCAACGGGGCCGACAACATCAATCGAGCTTCCCGTCCAGCGCCGCCATCCACTCGTTCTCGAGCTCGAAATAGACCAGCCTTGGCATGAAGCTCGGCCGCGCCTTGCTCACCTTGTAGTGGCCGATCAGCTTCCCGTTCGTCCCCATCCCGGTGATCTCGTACTGGAAGATGTCGTTGAGCGTGATGACGTCGCCTTCCATCCCGCACACCTCGGTCACCTGCGTGATCCGCCGGCCGCCGTCGCGATGCCGCTCCACCTGCACGATGAGGTTCACCGCGCCGGCGATCTGCTGCCGGATCGCCTTCGACGGCAGCCCCATGTTGCCCATCTGGACCATGTTCTCGATCCGGGTGAGCGCGTCGCGCGTGTTGTTGGCGTGGATCGTGCTCATGCTGCCGTCATGGCCGGTGTTCATCGCCTGCAGCATGTCGAACGCCTCGCCGGCGCGCACCTCGCCGATGATGATCCGGTCCGGCCGCATCCGTAGCGCGTTGCGCACCAGGTCGCGCTGGTTGATCTCGCCGCGCCCTTCGAGGCTGGCCGGCCGGGTCTCGAGGCGTACCACGTGCGGCTGCTGCAGTTGCAGTTCGGCGGCGTCTTCGACCGTCAGCACCCGCTCGGTCGGGTCGATCAGCCGCGACATCGCGTTCATCAGCGTCGTCTTGCCCGACCCGGTGCCGCCCGAGATGATCACGTTGAGCCGGATCGCCGACCCCAGCTCCAGCACCCGCGCGACCTGCGGCGTGAGCGCTCCGAACTCCACCAGCTTGTTGAAGTCGATCGACTTCTTGGCGAACTTCCGGATCGACACGTACGGGCCGTCGAGCGCCAGCGGCGGGAACACGATGTTGACGCGCGAGCCGTCCTTCAGCCGCGCGTCCACCATCGGGCTGCTCTCGTCCACTCGCCGCCCGACCGCGACCGCGATCCGCTGGCAGATGTTCGACAGGTGCGCCTGGTCGCGGAACTCGACGTTCGACTGCACCACTCTGCCGAACCGCTCGACGAAGATGCGCTTGGGCCCGTTGATCATGATGTCGTTGATCGTCTGGTCCTCGAGCAGGATCTCGAGCGGTCCCAGCCCGATCATGTCGTGCACCAACTCGGTCGCGAGCGTCCGCTGCTCCTTCGCGTTCAGCTGCACCCGCCGTTGCGTCGCCAGGTCGCTGATCAGCCGCTCGACCTCGCGTTCCAGGCGCTCGGGCGACAACATAGCCACCGTGCTCGGCTCGAGCTGGGCCAGGCAGAGCTGCCGCAACTGCGCGATCGATTCGGGCGGCGCGGTGCTGCGCGCGGCCTCGACGACGTCGTTGGCCGGTTCGGGCGCCGCCGCCTCCGCCGTCTCCGTCCGCCGGCGCCCGAATGACGGCGTCATTTGCGACGGCCGAACAAGCGCAGCTTGCCCTTCTTGGCCGTCAGCTGCACCTCCTCCTCGGCGCCGTCCATCAACCGGCTGCCGGCGATCTGCGCACTCAGCTCCTTGATCGCCGCCTGGAACGGGCCGCGCATCGTCGCCGCCGGCTTGCCCAGTGTCGCGGCCTGGCCGATCTGCTTCGGCAGGTCCGGGATGACGATGTCCACGTTCGTCTTCAACGCGTCCTCGAACTGCCGCTTCGTCAAGCCGCCCGGAACGTTCTGCCGGTTCAGCACCAGGATCGGCCGCCGGGTCTGCTGCGACCCCGGCTTCATCGACGCGAGCCGCAGCGCGTCGCGCACGGAAGCGAGCGTCGGGTCCAGCACCAGCACGCGGCGGTGCGACAGGTCCAGCAGGTCGCGGTTCAGCGCCACCGGGCGGAACGGCACGTCGGCGACGATGAAGTTGTAGCGCCGCCGCAGCGCATCCACCAAGGTGCTCGCCGCCGTCGGCGCATGCTCGTGCACGTCGCCCAGCGGCTCCTGCGTGCTCAGGACATGCAGCCGGTCCGATACCGGCTGTGCCGCGCGCTCGGCCAGCAGGCTGTCGATCCGGTCCGGCGTCTGCAGCGCCATGCTCAGCCCCCGGCCGGGCGGCACGTTCAGCAGGAACGACGCGATGCCGAAATGCAGGTCGCTGTCGAGCAGCACCGTATGGCGCCGGGCCATGACCCCGAAATACCACGCGAGGTTGACCGCCAGCGTGCTGGCGCCGACCCCGCCCCGCACGCCGGTGATCGTCACCATGCGCCCGCCCAGCGCCGCCTCGCCGACCGGCGCCCGGCCTTGCGCCACCGGGCCGAAATGCCGCGCCACCGTCTCGCGCAGCAGCGGCTTGGACAGGTATTCGCTGGCGCCGAACCCGCGGGTCACCTCGCGATAGAAGTCGAGGCTTGCCACGTCGCCGACCACCAGCACCGACACGTGCGGCTCGACCACGTCCGAGAGCTGCTCCAGCGCCGAAAGCGGGTTCTCCTCCCCGCTCAGATCAACGATCAGCACCCGCGGCGTCGCCACCTTCTGCATCGCCGTGATCGCCGCCCGCACGCCGCCGCGCCGGCATTCCACGCCGCCGGGCACGCTGTCGCTCATGCCATCGACCACGGCCGACTCCGTCGCCGAGTCGGTCACGAACGCCATGCAGTTCGACCGGTCCCGCCGCCCCTCGTCCAGCAGCCCGCCTTCCGCGGCCGCATTGTCGAGCGGCGGCATCAGTTCGGCGCCGGCGGCGCGGGCGCGTTCGAGCCGCTCGGCGCGCTTTCCGAGCTGCTCGACGGCAGCGGCGCCGCTTTGCCGGCCAGCAGCGCCGTCACTGGCACGGCCGCCTGGCTGCCAACGGTATACCGGTCGCCGTGCCCGCGGATGAGGTCGTTCGGGTTGGCCACCATCGCCGCCAGGTTTCGCGCATTCGCACCCACAGGCTGCCACTGCGCCGGCTTCAGGTACGGGTCCGTCGTCGCACAGCCTGAGACCAGGAGCAGGCCGACCAGCGCCGGCCTGCACGACTTGCTCACGCCGCGCCTCATTGGACCACGAAACCGGCTGCGCCCGGCAGCCGCTGTGGCGGGATGCCATGCGACTCGCCGACCTGGCGCAGCAACAGGATCCGCTCCAGGTCGTTCGGCGGCTGGTAGCGGTCGTTGCCCGTGCTCAATGCCGCGGGGTCGTCGACCGGGCGCACGATATAGGGCGTCACGATGATCACCAGCTCGGTCTCGTTGCGCTGATAAGCGCTGGAGCGAAACAGCGGCCCCAGGATCGGCAGCTCGCCCAGGAACGGCAGCCCGCTGGTGATCTGCGTCGTGTTGTCCTGCAGCAGCCCGGCGATGGCGAAGCTCTGCCCGCTGCCCAACTCGACGCTCGTCTCGGCCCGGCGGACGATCAGACCCGGGATCGCGAACTGCGATGCGCCGGCCGTGCCGCTGCTGTAGTTCACCGATCCGGTGTTGCTGAGCTGGCTCACCTCCGGCGCCACGTGCAGGTTGATGCGCCCGTCCGTCAGAACCGTCGGCACGACGTCGAGGCTCACGCCATACTTCTTGAAGGTCACCGTCACGGTGGTGCCGCCATTGCTGTTGGACGCGGCGCCGGTCACCGGGATCGGGAACTCGCCCCCGGCGAGGAAGCTGCCGGGCTGGCCGCTCATCACCGTCAGGTTCGGCTCGGCAAGGATTCGCAGCAGGTTGTCCTGCGCGAGCGCGTCGATGACCGCGTTGGCGTCCGGCGCGCCGACCCTCAGGGTGCCCGCGGCGGCACTGGCGATCCCGAGCCCGTTCGCCGTCCCGAAGTTCAGCGCGAACTTCCCGATCGAGCCCATGGTCTGCCAGTCGATCCCCAGCGCGCGCGTCACGTTGCGCTGGATCTCGACCACCCGGACCCGCAGGTTGATCTGGACCGAGCCCTGAACCGTCATCTGGTTCTCGATCGTCTGCCCGGCCGGCGCGAAGCCCTTCACGATCGCGACCGCGCGCGCGGCGTCCGACGGCGAGCCCACAAATCCGGTGAGGATCATGCCGTTCGGCTGCGCGACCACGCGGATCCGGCTGCTCGGCAGCAGCCGCGCCAACGTCCCCTCCACCTCGCCCGAGGCGAACGAGCTCGGGCGCACCGACACCTCGAACTGCGCTACGGCGTGGCCGTCATTGTCCATCGCCGCGACGGTGGTGCGGCCCGGGCCGACGCCGAACACGAACAGGGTATTCGGGCTCGCCGGACGCACCTCGGCCACGCGCGGATCGGCGACGAAGACGTTCGCCGCCGGGCCCGGCAAAGTCAGCACGCGGCCGTTGCCGGTTTCGAGCGACACGGCCTGGCGCCCCGGCTGCTCGACGACCGGCGCCGGGCGCGGTGCGGGCCCGGGCCCGGGCCCGGGCGCGGGGCGCGCAGGTGCCGGGCGCGCCGCGACCAGGGTGGCCACCGGCGCGGCGGACGCTTGCGCGAGGGACGGCGCGACCGGGCCGAGCAGCGTTGCTGTCAGCCCCGCCGCCGCGAGCCACGGCCTGGTCACGGGATGTCGCATCAAAACTTGAACTCCTTGCCCTCGGCGGCGCCGGTGAACACGCGCATCACGGTCGGCACGGGCTTGACGACGTGGTCGTTGAGCGCGCTGCTGACGTCGCCGGCCCAGGTCGTACCGTCCTTGTCCTCGCTCGGGCCGCGCTCGGCCGAGCGCACTGCGAGGCTCAGCTTGCCGAGCCGGGTCGCGACCTGGACCTGCTCGCCGTTGGACGACGACACCTCGAGCGTGATCGTGCGCGCCGGCAGGCTGTCGAGTGTGCCGGACGCGTTCTGCACCACCTGCTGGTCGATCGCGATCACCCGCACGTCGCGCAGCACCGTCTCGGCGGCGATCTTCTTGCCGGGCGACAGCCCCTGCTCGTCGAGCTGCTGGGTCAGGATCAGGTCCACCCGGTCGCCCGGCCAGATGAGGCCGGCCGCGCCGCTCACCGCATCGACGGCGACGGTGACGGCGCGATAGCCCGGGCGCAGCACGGCGGCCAGGAATCCATGGTCCCCCGGCCGCAGCACGTCGGCCGTCGTCAGCACGTCGCCGGGCGACATGGACCGCCGGACCATGCCGCCCACCATGCCGCGCCTGGCCATCGGCTCCTCGCCGGCCACATACCCTTCGGGCAGCTTGTCCTGCTCCACCTCGCGGATCGCGATCTCCTCCGGCTTCATGAGCGAGCCGGCCTTGAGCGCCTTTGCCGCGACCAGGACCTTGATCTTCTCGGCGGGCACCGAGGATGCCGCCGCGACGGCGTCCTCGCTATGCGGCATCACCATCCAGATGATCGTCCCGAAGCCCGCCAGGCCGCAGGCGATCAACGCGAGCAGGGCAACGCGGACCATCATGAAAGTGCTCCTGGGGCAAGCAGGGGAATGGCGATCATCGATCGGGCGAGCACGAAGCCGGCCCCGCAGGCGATCGCGACCGCATAGGGCAGCGGCCCGCCCCGCCGCAGCCGCCATCGCTCGGCCCGGAGCACGCGCGCCGCAAGCCCTGCCGGGCGGCCCGGCGCCGGCCGCGCCAATCGCCGCCGCGCGAACAGGTAGGGCATCGCCAGCACCGCCCCCGCGATCGACACGGCGGCCAGCAGCACCGGCACCAGATCGGGCGGGAACAGCAATGCGGACGCGGCCAGCAGTTTCACGTCCGCCCCGCCCATCAGGCCGCGCCGCCACAGCATGGCGCATAGCACGAAGACCGCGACCGCCGCGCCGAGAGCGAGCAGCGGGCTGCCCTGCCCCGACCAGGCCCGCGCGCCCTGCGAGATCAGGCCGGCCGCCACCACGGCCAACGACATCCGGTTCGGCACCGTGCGCGACATAACGTCATGCAGGGCCGCCACGCCGAGCGTGGCGACCCCGGCGACCGATCCGGCGGTGGCGATCGTTTCGAGCGCGACCATGATCGAGCAGCCCCCGGCCGGACTACGTCAGGTCGGACGCGACGTCGGTAAAGCGTTCCGAGAGCTGGTCGCCCAGGACCGTGAAGCCGGCGAGGATCACGGCGACCAGCACACCAGCGATCAAGCCATACTCGAGCGCGGTGACGGCCCGGCGGTCGGAACGGGGCGGCACGAAGGATGTGATGAACATGAGCATCGGAGAACTCCTGCCAGTGACGACGAGCCAGCGTCCTGCCGGGGGTGTCAGCAAATTGAACTTAGGGGCAGCCGGCCGGGGATACCGGCCGGCTGCCAGATGCGTCGGCCAGATCAGGTCAGCTTGGCGGCCGTCGCCGTGAACTTGTTGGACAGATTATTACCCAGCACGCCGAAGCCGGCGATGATCACGGCAACCAGAACGCCAGCAATCAGGCCGTATTCCAGGGCGGTCACGGCGCGCTTGTCGGTCTTCAGCTCGAGCCACGTCTTGCAGTATTCATACATGGTATTTGGTCCTCTTCTGAGTTACCCACCGAGGCCCGGTCATCATTTTTGCCGCTGATTACCGTCTTGGTGTGAAAAGAGATGTGCCTGATTCACGTTCCACTTACCAATTTGGAAACGACGTGAAATGTCGAACCGGCAGAGACAAAAACTGACCGCGTTTCTCACGCTGGTTTAACGGCCGATTCGGATCACCGTCGGCCCTTGTCCCACTGCGCGCGGGGTCCAGACCCGCATCATACCGCCCGGAAGCGGCGCCGGTGCAGACCAGCTCTCCACCCGCATCGAGAGCACCAGCGGAACCGCGGCCGGCATGGGTGATTGCACGCCCGCCGTCTCAACTGCACCCGGATTGGACCAGTCCGCCATGACCCGGTCCCGATACGGCTGCCCCCGCTCCGGCGTCGACGAATGGTAGGCGCCCACCGCGGCGTCCCAGCTTCCGGTGCGGTCTTTCAGCGACGCCAGGAAACGAGCCGCGTAATCGGCGTTGCTCGACGGCTCGAACCCGTCCTCGACGGTTGCGAACGCGTCCGGGTGGTAGGCCAGGTTCACCTGGAAGCAGCCGATGTCGATCGAGGCCACGCCCGACTGCTGCAGCGTGCGCACGGCGTCTTGCGCTTCGTCGCGGCTATTGAACAGGTGCCCGCGCCCTTCGGCGTTGATGGTCCACGGCCAGCCCGTGACCCGGCCCGCGGCACCCCGCCGCCCGCTCTCGATCCGGCCGATCGCCAGCAGCAGCCCGGCCGGCAGCCCGTATCGCGCTTCGGCTTGGGTGCCCGCCACCTCGCACGCGCCTTCGATCGGCTCTGCCGCCGCCAGCGGCATCGCCGTGCAGGACGCGAGCAGAAGCCCGGCCGCTATCGTTCGTCTCCTGCTCATATCCGCAGTAGAGCGTCTCGGCCCGCCGCCGTCGTTTTGGCCAGGAGGACTAAGCCGTTTGGCCGAGGTGCGGCCTGCCTGCTCCGGCCGTAAAGCTCGCCCGCCGTGACCAGACATCCTCGCCGATGAAGCCCAGACATCCCGGAGCCAGACATCCCGGAGCCAGACATCCCGGTGCCAGACATCCCGGTGCCGGCCATCTCGGTGCCGGCGGCCGGGCGGCGCGCGCGGTCCAGCCCTGGGCACTCGCCGCGCTTGCCGCTTGCCTGCCGGGCATCGTCTCCGGCCTTCGCGAGAACAAGGAGCTGTTCGAGGGCGGCTTGCTAAATCCCGATAGCGCGATGCGCCTCGTCCGCCTCGATGACATCCTCGCTGCCGGACAGCCGCTCCATGCGGTCCTGCGTGACGGCTCCGGCGCCGGCAGCATCATGTCGTGGTCGCATCTGCTCGACAGCCTGCTGCTGCTGCTGGCCGCCCCCGGCGCGCCGTGGCTCGGCTGGCACACGGCGCTGCATTGGGCCGGGCTCGCCTCGGGGCCGTTGTGCATGGCGGGGCTAGGCGTGGCCGTGGCCTGGGCTGCCCGCCCGGCCATCGGCACGGCCGCCGCCCGCTCCTGGCTGTGGGTCGGCGCCTTCGCCGCGGGCACCGCCCCGGCCATCGCGACCTACGGACAGCTCGGCGTCGTGCACCACCACGTGGCGCTGGTGGCGGTCGCGGTTGCCGCTGCCGGATGGGCATTGCGGCTGCTGCTCGGCGAGCGGCCGTTGGCGGGCGGCATTGCCCTGGGCGCATGGGCCGCCGCCGGCCTGTGGCTCAGCCCCGAGGCGCTGCCGTTCGCACTCCTGGCGGTCGGCGCCGTCTGGGTCGGCTGGTTCACCGCGCCCGGCGGCGCGCGGGCCCGCGCGCTTGCCACCGCGCTGCTGTCCGCGTGCGCCAGCTTCGCCCTGCTCGCCACCCTGGCCTGGCTCGTCGACCCGCCCTCCGGCGGGTTGCTGGCGAACGAGCCCGACCGGCTCTCGCTGCCGTTCGTCTTGCTCGGGGCGGCGGCCCTCGCCACCGCCGCCGTCACCCGCGCCGCCTCGGCCGCGGTCCCGCGCCGCATGCCCGTGCTGGCCGCCGGCGCCGTCCTTGCCGGCGCCTGGCTCGCTGCCTTTCCTCAGGTGTTGCATGGCACGGCCGGGCTCATGAGTGCCGAGGATGCGCAGGCGTTCTTCGGCGATATCACCGAGATGCAGCCGTTGCGTGATGCGGGCAGCATCGTCGAGGGATTGCTGGGCGGCGTATTCGCGATGCTCGCGCTGCTTGCGGGCGCGCTACGCACCAGGGGGCCGGATCGTGCCGGCCGGGTGCTGCCCTTGCTCTATGCCGCCGGCTGCGTCGCGGGGCTGATGCTGCTGGCCGCGCTGCACCGCCGCTTCGCCGCCTACCCGGCCGCAGCTGGCGCCGTCATGCTCCCCATCGTGCTTGCCGCGATCGAGGCGGCGCCGTGGCGCCCGGGCATTCAAGCTGCCGCCCGGCTCGCGGTCCTGGCCCTCCTGCTGGCCGGGCCGCCCTCTGCGACGATCGCCGTCGCCGCGGCCGCCCCGGCCGCCGCCGGGGCCATGCCATGCCCCATCGCCGGCGCCGTCGGGCTGCTCGCCAACCGCGCGGGCGCCGTCGTGCTCGGCAACGTCAACGACACGCCGGAGCTGCTGTATCGGACCCGGGTCCGCACGGTCGGCTCGCTGTACCACCGCAACCCGGGCGGCTTCCTGCGCCAGCGTGCCGCCTGGACCGCGATTCCCAACGGCACTCCCTCCCCGGCGTTCCGCGCCACCGCGGCGACGCTGGTGCTGAGCTGCCCTGGGGAGCCCCGCGACGCGCCGAACGGCCCGCAGGACCTGCACGATCGCCTGATCGACGACCGTCCGCCCGCCTGGCTGCGCCGCCTGGCCGATGCGGGGCCGGGCGGCTACGTGCTCTATGCCATCACCGCCGAGTAGCCGGTCCGGCGCGGTGGCCGGCCCCGCCTATGACAGCAGCGGCGCCCGCGGCAGCAGTCCGGCCCGGCACAGCGCCTCCACCCGGTTGCGGGCGCCCATCGCGCGATACACCGCCGCGAGGTGCACCTTGATCGTCGACACCGCCAGATCCAGCGTTCGCGCGATATCCTTCGTCGATCGGCCTTCCGCCAGCAGCCGCAACACGTCGCGCTGCCGGCCTGTCAGCCGCGCGACCGTCGACAGCGGCGCGGACGGTGCCGCGGTCCGGGGCGCGGGCGCCGTCAATGACGCGGGCACGTGCACGTTGCCTTGCCCGACGGCAAGCACGGCCCGCGCCAACTCCGCCGCCGATGCCGTCTTGGCGACGTATCCCTGTGCCCCGGCGGCCAGCCAGCGCAAGGTCGACTCCCCGCACTCCTGCGCGGCCAGCACGATGATCCGCACGGACGGCTGCCGCGCCCGGATGGCCTTGAGCTCGTCCGGGTCACGGATCAGGTCGAGGTCGAGCAGCAGCAGAGCGGCATCCGCCTCGGCGAGCATCGGCTGCGCCTCCTCGAGCGTTGCCGCCGACCGGACTTGGCCGGGCTCGGCACACCGCCCGTCGGCCAGCAAGGCGACGAGCCCGTCACGCATCAGCGCCGTCCGTTCCGCGACGATGATCAAGGAATGCATCGACCAGTCCTCCCAGCCCGGCTGGACGAGTCCGTTGGACAAGCGCGAGAGCTCACCCTAGAACGCAAAGGCCGCGCACCACGGGAGGGCGCGTGCCTTCGGCTAGGGCGACCACCATCGGCAACGCGATCCGCCGTACACGGGCACACCGCGATATCGTTCCCTCGGCCGCCTGCGGGCAAGTCAGGAACAATAGGCAATGGTGCTGATTTGGCCGGAACCGGTCGGGCGCAAGACTCGCGTGTCTGGCCTGGGCTATAACCGGTGCCGGGCGTGACAAGCCGGCCGGTGAAACGCCGCGCCGACCGGATCGGCCCGTGGCAGGGATCGATGTTGGATCGTGTGGACGACCGCTCCGGGCTGGAGAGCCCCCGCATCCGGGACGAGGCCGGTGCGCCCGGCTCCGTGGCCGGCCCTGCAAGCGACTTCATCCACGTCGCCCGCCTCGCCGCCCGCCTGGCCCGGGCCCCGATCGGCCTGATCAGCGGCGAGAAGGTCCAGGGCGCCTGGTCGGACCCGTCGCTCGGCCTCCAGCCGGCCCAGCATGACGGGCTGCAGGACATCTGCCGGCAGCTCGACGGGACGCCGGCGGCGGCCGTCATCCCCGATGCGACGCAGGACCCCCGCCTCTGGCACCACGACACCGTGGCCGGCGCGCCCAACCTGCGCTTCGTCGCCTGCGTCCCGCTCACGGGCGCGCGGGGCGAGGTTCTCGGCGTGCTGTGCGTCATGGACGTCCGTCCCCGCGCCCGCTTGTCCGACGATCACGCCGACGCGCTGGCCGACCTTGCCGCGCTCGGCGCGCGCATGCTGGAGCGGTCCGCCGAAGCCGAGGCGCAGCTCCGCAACAGCCGCGGCACTGTGCGGACCGAACAGATCGAGGCGGCCGTCATCCGCGCGCAATCGTGCGAGCTGGCGCTTGCCGGCATGCTCATGAGCCTCTGCAAGCACCACCGTGCCACGGCCGGCTTCGTCGCCAAGCTCGCCAGCGTGTCTCGTGTGATGCAGGAGATCTACCACTACACCGATGACAGCAGCCTCGGCGACTACTTCGCGCGCACGGCGGCGATGGTCTCGACCCCCGAGACGAGTCACGCGGCCATGGCGATCATGAGCGGCACGCCGCGCACCCTCGTCTACTCGCCTGACGACACCCAGAACACCGTGACCAACGTCACCCCGGCCAATGCCGAGGCCATTCGCACCGGGCTGCGGGCCGAAGTCGTCCATCCCATCCACCTGCTCGACGAGAAGTATGGCGTGGTGCTGATGTTCGACAGCGTCCGCGCCGATATCGAGGCCGTCGCGGATGACGTGGCGACCATGATCCGCCTCGTCCGCCCCGCACTCTATCGCAAGGCGGCCGAACGCCGCATGCGGCTCCTCGGCACCGCGCTCGACCGTGCCAACGATGCCGTGCTCATCACCGAAGCCGGCCCGCTTGGCGCCTCCGGGCCGCGCATTGTCTATGCCAATGCCAGCTTCTGCCGCGAAAGCGGCCACACCCTCGACGAGGTGATCGGACAGCCGCACGGCATGCTGCATGGGCCCGGCACCGACCCAGCCGCCGTCGCCCGCCTGCGGCAGGAGATGCGACGGTGGAAGCCGGCCCGCGCCGAGCTGCTCAACTATCGCAGCGACGGGTCCGAGTTCTGGGCCGAGATGGACCTGACGCCGATCACCGACGACGCCGGCCTGCCGACCCATTGGGTGAGCATCCAGCGCGACGTGAGCGAGCGCCGTGCGGCCGAAGCCGCCCAACGCCGCCATGAGGCCTCGTTCCGCCTGCTGTTCCAGGACAACCCCTTGCCGATGGCGGTCGTCGAGCGGTCCAGCCTCCGCTTCCTCGAGGTCAACGACGCGGCGGTCGTTCAATATGGTTGGGACCGGACCGAGTTCTTGGCCAAGTTCCTGCCCGACCTCGACCCACAGGGCGACCGCGAGCGGGCCGAGCGGCTTGCGGCCGGCGGCTTCGGCGGCGCCGCCTCGACCACCCATGTGCGCGACGACGGCACCGTGCTCGAGGTACGCGCCTTCGTGCACGACACCGTCTATGCCGGGCAGGACGCGACGCTTGCGGTGCTGTGGGACGTGACCGACCTCGAGGCCGCGCGGCGCGACATGCACCATGCCAACGAGATGCTGCGCGAACGCACCCTCCAGCTGCATGCCCGGACGGAGGAGCTGGCCGAGGCCCAGCGGCTTGCCCGCCTCGGCACCTGGCGCCTTTCGGTCGAGCGTCAGGAGGTCGGCTGGTCGAAGGAGATGCACGAGCTGATGGGGCTGCCGCGCGACATCGCCGGCCTCGGCACCGAGGAGTTCGTGCTGCGCATGCACGAAGACGATCGCGACGCCGTTCGCGAGGCGCTCGCCTCGGCCGTGCGGGACCGCGAGTCGCGCCGTTTCGAGTACCGCGTCGCGCTGCCCGAGGAGGAGCGGAACCTGCGCGCCGAGGTGCGCCCGGTGCTCGACGACGATGGCCGCGTGATCGAGCTGTTCGGCTACAGCCAGGACATCAGCGACCGCAAGCGGACCGAGCAAGCCCTGCTGCGCAATGAATCCCTCCGCGCGCTCGGCCAGCTCACGGGCGGCGTCGCCCACGATTTCAACAACCTGCTCACAGTCGTCATCCTCAACCTCGAGGAGGCGCAGGACGCGCTGGACGAAGACCACGAGATGCAGGAGGTGCTCGTCCCCGCGCTCCATGCCGCCATTCGCGGCGCCGAGCTCACCAGCCAGCTGCTTTCCTACGCCCGGCGCGCCACCTTGCGGCCCGAACGGGTCCGCCCGGACGAGTTCTTCGGCGCGCTTCGCCCCTTGCTCAACCGCGTGCTCGGCGAGCGGTTCGAGCTGCAGGTATTGTTGCGCCATAATGGCGGGTCGGCGATGGTCGACCCGGCGCAGCTCGATAGCGCCATCATGAACCTCGTCATCAACGCCCGGGACGCGATGCCCAACGGCGGCGGCATCGTGCTCGAGACCCGGTCGGTCACGCTCGCGGCCGACAGCCCCGGGTTTCCGGACGAGGTGACGCCGGGGCGCTACGTGGTGATCAGCGTGAGCGACCGCGGCGAGGGCATCCCGGCCCATTTGCTAAGCCGGGTGTTCGAGCCGTTCTTCACCACGAAGGCCGTCGGCAAGGGCAGCGGCATGGGCCTCAGCATGGTCTATGGCTTCGCGCGCCAGTCTGGCGGTCATGTGACCATCGACAGTGTCGCGGGGCAGGGCACGACCGTCCGCCTTTTCCTACCGGTCGCCGCCGGGCCCTCCGAGGAGCCGGAGGCCGAGCCGGTGCAGACCACCGAGTGGCATGCGAACGGCCTGCGCGCGCTGGTGGTGGAGGACCAGGAGAGCGTGTTGCGCACCGTCACCCGCATGCTTCGCCAGCTCGGCTTCAACGTCAGCCCGGCAACCTCGGCCGAAGCCGCCCTGGACGAACTCGAGACCGGTGGCCCGTTCGACGTGCTGTTCACCGACATCGTCCTGCCCGGGGTTATGGACGGCGTTGCCTTGGCCGAAGAAATACGCGCCCGTTCCCCGTCGACCCGGATCCTCCTCACGTCGGGTTTCACCGAGCACAGCCTCTCGGCCGTGGACATGGTGTCGCCCGACGTCGATTTCTTGATGAAGCCCTACAAGCGCCAGGATCTGCAGTCCAAGTTCGCGGCGATGTTCCCGCGTGCGCACGCGACGGCCTTCTAGAGCACTTTCCCATCATGCCGATTCGTAATCGCTTTCCTCGACGCGGGTTGATGTGATTCTCCATGCTGGCTGGATTGGAGGCCAGCATGGATGGCAGCAGCTCTCAGCCCAGATCTTCGGTCCCGTGTGATCGCTGCCGTCGATGGCGGCGCGACCCGACACGCTGCCGCTGAGCGGTTCGGGATCGGTGTAGCTACGGCGATCCGCTGGTTGCGGGCCTGGCGGGATGAGGGACGATTGACGGCGCTGCCAATGGGCGGCGATGTGCGCTCGCATCGGATCGAGGCGTTTGGCAACGTCATCCTGGCGGCCGTCAAGGCGCAGAAGGACATCACGTTGGCCGAGCTGGCGGACATGCTCCAGCGCGATCACGGGGCCTTGTTTGCCAGCAGCACGATCTGGCGCTTCCTGGACCGCCACGATCTCACCTTCAAAAAAAACGGCACACGCCAGCGAGCAGGAGCGGCCCGGCGTCGCCGCGCGGCGCCAGGCCTGGTTCGACGCCCAGCCTGACCTCGATCCGCTCCGCCTGGTGTTCATCGACGAGACCGGCGCCTCGACGAAGATGGCCCGGTTACGTGGCCGGGCCATCCGCGGACAGCGATGCCGGGCCAGCGTCCCGCATGGGCATTGGAAGACGACAACCTTTGTGGGCGCACTGCGCCTTGAAGGCATGACAGCACCCTGGGTGCTCGACGGCCCGATGAACGGTGAAGCCTTCCTGGCCTATGTGCAGAAGGTGCTCGTGCCGACCTTGCGGCACGGCGATCTGGTTGTGATGGACAACCTACCCGCCCACAAGGTCGAGGGTGTTCGCACCGCCATCGAAGCCGTGGGAGCACGGCGCTGGCTGCTGCCGCCCTACTCGCCAGACCTCAATCCCATTGAGAACGCCTTCTCCAAGCTCAAGGCTCACCTCCGAAAAGCCGCAGCGCGGACCATTCCAGAGCTTTGGGACGCGATCAGGGATGCGCTCCCTGCCTTCACCCCAAGCGAGTGCGCCAACTACTTCACCGCAACTGGATACGAGCCGGAGTGAACGGAGAATGCTCTAGGAGGGCGGCTTCGCTCCCGAAAAGAAGTCGTTACGGATTTAGCCGATTCTTTCGGCCGTCCGTGGCGCAGGGATGGCTTCGATGATCAGCAACTCTGGACCGAGGTCGTCGGGCTGCTCGCCAGCATGCCTGCTGCCGCTTGGCAGTTCAGGCCGCCATGGCCGGCCGGGTTTGCCGCCAGGCGTGCGCCGTCTCATAAGCGTGACCCGCCGCAAGCACGGTCGCGTCCTCGAACGGCCGGCCTGCGAGCTGGATCGCCACGGGCAGGCCACCCTCGCCATAGCCCGCACAGACGGTCAGCGCCGGCTGGCCCGTCACGTTGAACGGCATCGTCAGGCCAGGCCGCTCCAGGTTCACCCATTTCGGCACCTGGTCGATCGGCGGCGCTTCGCCCGTTGCCGCCCCGCTCAGCAACAGGTCGCAGCCCCCCGCCCGCGCCATGACCGTCGCGACCGCGGCACACAGCTCGCGGCGCAGCCGTTGCGCCTGCACGTAGTCCGGCCCGCTGACCAGCGCACCCAGCGCCATCCGCTCCCGTAGCAGCTCGCCATAGTCGTTGAACCGGGTGCGCATCCACCGCTCGTGCGCGGCATACGCCTCGACGACCAGGATCACGAACCCGCAGGCCTGGAAGTCCGCGAGCGGCGGCAGGCTCACGTCCACGACCTCCGCGCCCTGCGCCCGGAACGTCGCCTCCGCCCCAGCGAGCGCGGCCATCGTCGCCGGGCTCACCCGATGCTCGTCCGTGAACCACGACCGGGCAACACCGATCCGTAGCCCCCTGACCCCACGGCCCAGGCCGCCGACCACGTCGGGCGCTGCCATCCGCGAACCGGCCGGATCGAGCCCGTCCGGCCCCGCCATCGCCGCCAGCAGCAGCGCGCAATCCTCGACCGTCCACGCCATCGGCCCGGTATGGTCCAGGCTGTATGCCAGCGGCAGCACTCCCGCCCGGCTGCACAGCCCGTAGGTCGGCTTGATCCCCGCCAGCCCGCACAGCGCCGCCGGCCCCCGGATCGAGCCGCCCGTGTCCGACCCCGTGCCGCCGAGCACCATGCCGGACGCGACCGCAGCCGCCGTCCCGCTGCTGCTCCCGGCCGTGAAATGCGCCGGGTTCCAAGGATTTCGCACCGGGGGCCACGGCAAGTCGAAGCTCGGGCCGCCGAAGGCGAATTCGTGCGTGCCGAGCTTTCCCAGCAGCGCGACCCCCGCCTCGCGCCACCGCCGGACGACGGTCGCGTCCACCTGTGGGACATGCTCCTGCAACAGCTTGGAATGCGCCGTCGTCGCGATCCCGGCCGTCTCATAGATGTCCTTGTGCCCGATCGGGATGCCGTCCAGGACACCGAGCGGCGCGCCCGTCATCCATCGCGCCTCGCTCGCCCGCGCATCGGCCAGGGCCCGCTCCGGCGTCGTCCGGATGAAGGCGTGCAACGTCCCGTCCAGCCGTTCGATCTGTGCCAGGCACGCCTGCGTCAGCTCGACAGGGGAGAGCGTCTTGCGCGTGAAGGCTTGATATGCCTCCGCGACGGTGAGGAACGTCACGGCCATTCCTGCCCTGGCACGAAGACAACGGCCGGTTCGGCCGAGCGCGCCCTTGCCCCGGCACCCCGCAAGCGCGCCAACATCGCCTCCAGGTGTCCGTAGACCCCGTGCAGGGTCGCCCGCTGCGCGTCGTTCAGATCAAGGCCTGCCCGGCGCGCCAGCACGTCGAACTCGGCCAAGGTCACACTCGCCGTCACGACAGGCACGACCGCCATGACAGCTCCCCGGGTCTAGAGGTTGGCCGAACTGTCCGCCGCTGCCTGGCGCTGCATCGCGCCAGCGCGCCGGATCAGCTCGCCCATGTGCTGCCAGTGCTGGACGGCCTCGCCAAGGCTCAGCTCGATGAACATGCGCCGCGCCGGGTCCGCTCGACCGCCTTCCGCCTCCAGCTCCCGCTTGAGGTGCAGGATGATTGCGCCCGGGATCGCCTGGGTGAGGAGGTGCGACGCCTCGATGTCGATGAGATAACCCGCCGACCTCCTCCGACCCGCAGCGTTGGCCATTCCATCCTCCTCAGACATCCACGATCATCGAACGGTAACATAATCGTGTTCGCGTTACGCAACCATCAATCGTCGGCTTTCGCCACGGGACGTCGAAGCGCAGCATTTTTGTCACGAGATGGACATCTCGCCTGGTATTTGGGCTAGTCGCGCGACCATCCCTGCGCCGTCTGGCGCCAGTAGGCGAGCGTGCAGCCGGCCGCCTGAGCCGCGCGCCAGCGCGAGCGCGCCGCTGCCACCGCCGAGTCGTCGCGGCCATCGAACAGATCGAACACCCGCTCCCACGGCGCCAGGTCCGCGGTCGCTCCGTCGATGAGGAACAGGTAGCGCGCCCCGTTCGGGCACTCGGCCCGCTCGGTGATCCAGATCGGCTGCAGCGCCGCGTGCCCACTCCGCGCCGTCCCATGCGGCAGCCAGCCGGGCGACGGCACGGCCCACAGCGCCTTATCGATCGCTGCCACCCGCTCGGCCGACCCGCATTGCACGACCGCTCGCATTCCCGCGGCCAGCGTGCGGCCCAGCAGGGGCGGCAAGGCCGCCTCCACCGCCGTCCGCGTTAAATGATAGAACCCCACCTCCGCCACGCGTTTCCCCGCTCGCCCGTTTCGCGTATGCCCGGCCGATGCCCGCGACCCTCTCTCTCTACATCGCAAACCAGTTCGTCGTCGCCGTCGTCTCCATGTTGGCGGCCCTGTCCGGCATCGTCTCCTTGTTCGACTTCATCGAGCTGCTCCGCCGATCGGCCACCAAGCCGGACGCCACCTTCGGCCTTGTCACCGAAATCGCCGCGCTCCGCCTGCCCTACGTGGCGATGCAGATCCTGCCGTTCGCGGTCCTGCTCGGCGGCATCCTCGCCTTCTGGCGCCTGACCCGCTCATCGGAACTCGTGGTCGCGCGGGCCGCCGGCGTTTCCGCATGGCAGTTCCTGTCCGCACCGCTGGCCTGCGCCGTCCTGCTGGGCGCCATCGCATCGGGCGCGATCAGCCCTTTGTCATCGGCCATGCTTTCCCGCGCGGAGTCGCTCGACAACACCTATCTGCGGACGTCCGGCGGCGCCTCCGCCCTGGCCGGCGGACAGCTGTGGCTGCGTCAATCGGATCACGAGCTCGACCCGCAGGGCGTGGCGATCATCCACAGCCGGTCGGTCCAGATGACCGGCGACCGGCTCGTCGCGCAAGACGTCAGCATCTATCGTCTCGACGGCAACGACCGCCTGCTCGTTCGGTTGGAGGCCCGGGAGGCGACCCTCGTCTCCGGCGCGTGGACGCTGCTCGACACGCGCCGGATCCTCCCCGACCACTTGCCCGAAACCGTGGGCACGTTGCAGTTCCCGACCGACCTCACCGTCGGCCGGGTCCAGGATAGCTTCGCCAGCCCCGACACCCTCAGCGTCTGGACCTTGCCGGACTTCATCAGCCTGCTCGAGCGGTCCGGCTTCTCCGCGATCCGTCACCGGCTGCATTTCCAGGCGCTGCTCGCCCTGCCGCTGCTCGCGGGCACCATGGCCCTCGTCTCGGCCGGGTTCAGCATGCGCACGACCCGGCGCGGCGGCGTCGCCCGCATGATCGGCAGCGGCGTCGCGGCTGGCTTCGCGTTGTTCGTCATCAGCAAGGTCGCCGAGGAGTTCGGACAGAGCGGCGCGCTCCCTGCCGGGCTCGCCGCCTGGGCGCCCGCCGGCGCCGGTCTCATGCTCGCGGTCGCCCTGCTCCTCCATCTCGAGGACAGCTAGCGCCCCCCCCGGCCAGCACCGGCTGCCAGACTCGGCTTTTGCCGACCCCCCCGGTATAGAGCCCCATGCCCGCCACCCCTACCCCGCACGCGCCGTGCAACTGCCTGCAGTGCCCCTGCCTGCAGTGCCCCTGCCCGCAGTGCCCCTGCCTGCAGTGCCCGGGCCTGCAGTACCCGGGCCTGCCGTGACCCGCGCCGCGCGGCCCCGGCGCCGGTCCCTCGGCTTGCTGCCCCGATCTGCGGCCCGCCTGGCCGCCACCGTCGCAATCGCGCTCTCGCTGGCGCCCGCCGCCGCAACGGCCCAGTTCGCCGCCCGCCGCACCCCCGGCGCCGCGCCAGCCGCTCCCGTCAATCGCACCGACCCTGTCGCCTTCACCGCCGACCAGGTCGAATACGACCGCGAGAACGCCCTGGTGACCGCGACCGGCAGCGTGGAGGCTTGGCAGAACGACCACGTGCTCCGGGCCGACAAGATCACCTTCGACCGCAACACCAACGTCGCGGCCGCCACCGGCCATGTCGTCATGATCGAGCCCGACGGGCAGGTGTTGTTCAGCGACTACGCCGAGCTCACCGAAGGCCTGCGCGACGGCGTCCTGCGCGGCATGCGCGCCATCCTGGCCGAGAACGGCAAGCTCGTCGCCAACGGGGCACGCCGGACCGAAGGCAAGATCAACGAACTGTCCCGGCCGGTGTTCACCACCTGCGACCTGTGCGCCAAGGACCCGACCAAGCCGCCGCTGTGGCAGATCCGTGCCCGCACCGGCGTGCAGGACAGCGAGGCGCACATCATCGAGTATCGCGACGCGGTGCTCGACATCTATGGCGTCCCGGTCGCAGCCTTCCCCTATTTCTGGCACGCCGATCCGTCGGTGCGCCGCGCCAGCGGGCTGCTCGTGCCGTCCTTCGGCGAGACCAAGCATCTCGGCGCCTTCCTTTCGACGCCTTACTACCAGGTGATCGACGACCAGTCGGACGCAACGATCATCCCGACCTTCAACAGCCAGAACATCCTAAACCTGCAGACCGAATACCGCCGCAAGTTCAACGACGGCACCCTCTCGGCCAGCATCGGCGTCGGCAACGACCATGGCTTGCAGGGCGACGTGTTCGCCAAGGGCCGCTTCAACTTCGACGACACGTGGCGCTACGGCTTTGACATCGACCGCGCGAGCAGCTCGAAGTACTTGAACGACTACCGGGTCAGCAACCGCGGCGACGTCCTGACCAGCCGGTTGTACATCGAGGGTTTCGGCACCGGCGCCTACACGAAGCTGGACGGGCTCGCCTACCAGGGCCTGGTCGCGAGCATCCGGCAAAGCGCGCTGCCCTACGTCCTGCCGCGCTACGAGTACAGCTACTTCAACCAGGTCGATCCGCTCGGCGGCCGGCTGAGCTTCGACACGACCGATTTCAACGTCATCCGCCAGGTCGGCACCAACACGCAGCGTCTCGGCGGCACGCTGAACTGGGAGCGCCCGTTCCAGGGCGCCCTCGGCGAGGTCTATGGCTTGACCGTGCAGACGATCGCCGCCGGCTACACGGCGACCAGCCTGGAGAGCAGCCCCAACTTCACCAATTACGATAGCTCCGAAACCGCGCGCGCGCAGCCGCAAGTGGCGCTGACGATGCGCTGGCCGTTCCTGCGCGACGGCGGCGACGGCGGCACGCAGGTGATCGAGCCGATCGTGCAGGTGATCGCCGCCCCCAACGCGCCCAACTACAAGGGCAGCAAGATCCCCAACGAAGACAGCCTGGACTTCGAGTTCACCGACCAGAACCTGTTCGCGCTCAACCGCTTCCCCGGCATCGACCGGGTCGAGGGCGGCACCCGCGCCAATGTCGGCCTGCACGGCAACTGGACGGTCGGCGGGGTTTCGCTCGACGGCCTCATCGGCCAGAGCTACCGCAACCACGTCGACCAGGTCTATCCGGTCGGCAGCGGCCTCGACAAACGCACGTCCGACATCGTCACCCGCACCACCTTCAGCCCGGCCCCCTGGTTCGACATCACCGGACGCACCCGGCTCGACCGGTCGCGCTTCACGCCCCGCTTCATCGATGCCCAGGCGAGCGCCGGCGTCCCCCTGTTCCGCCTCAACGGCGGATACATCTACACCGCAAACAACCCCTACTTCCTCGATGACCAGGCCGCCGTGCCCGCCAGCTACTTCGTCCACCGCAACGAGGTGACGATTGGCGCCAGTACCCAGTTCAACCACTACCGCTTCAGCGCCTTCGACCGGAGAGACCTCAACTCCGGCAAGCAGACCTCGGTCGGGTTCCGCGGCACCTATGAGGACGAATGCTTCATCTTCGACGTCAACTTCAACAAGCGCTATACATCGCTCAACGCGGACAGCGGCGCGACCATCATCCTGTTCCAGATCACCTTCAAGTCGGTCGGCCAGTTCGGCTTCCATGCCTCCTGACCCGGCCCCTGACAGCACCGGAAACCCGCCAATGACGCTCCGACTGCCCCGCACGGCCCTGCTCGCCTCCTCGAAGCTCACCACCCTTGGCCTTGCCGCCCTTGCGCTCGCCGCCCTGCCGGGCGCGCCGGCCGAGGCGCAGCCGCGCGCCCCCGCCGCCCTGCAAGCCCCCAACCCGGCCGTGACCGGCGAGCGGATCGTGGCCGTCGTCAACGGCGACGTCATCACCAGCGGCGACGTCGTCGCCCGCGGCCGGCTGTTCGCGCTCAGCACTGGCCTGCCAATCACCCCCGAGGTGCTCGACCGGCTCCGCCCCCAGGTCACGAAGCAACTCGTCGACGAGCGTCTTCGCCTGCAGGAAGCGCAGCGCCGCAAGATCGCCGTCACCGACCAGGAGATCGCCGAGGCGATCGGCGAGATCGAACAGCGTAACGGCCTTCCGCCCGGGCGCCTCGCAGCGAGCTTGAAGGGCCAGGGTGTCGCGCTGCGGACCCTCATCGACCAGGTCCGCGTCCAGATTGGCTGGTCGCGCGTGCTCCGCCAGGAGCTGGGCGAGAAGGCGCAGATCAGCGATGCCGACATCGCCGAACAGGACCGTATCTTCAAGGCCCAGATCGGCAAGCCCGAGTTCCGCGTGGCCGAGATCTTTATTCCCATCGATGACCCGGCCAAGGCCGGGGAAGCCCAGCGCTTCGCGGACACCGTCATCGCCCAGCTGCACAAAGGCGCCCCGTTCGGCGTCGCGGCCGCACAGTTCAGCCAGAGCCAGACCGCGCTCCAGGGCGGCGACCTCGGCTGGGTCAGCGCGGCCGACCTCGATCCCAGCGTCGCCGCCGTCGTCA
The DNA here is from genome assembly GCA_965213855.1 of Acetobacteraceae bacterium. Classification (GTDB taxonomy): domain Bacteria; phylum Pseudomonadota; class Alphaproteobacteria; order Acetobacterales; family Acetobacteraceae; genus JBBROS01. The sequence continues at coordinate 1,644,781 of CBDCAA010000008.1, forward strand.
CCGCCATGCCCGTCGGCGCCATCAGCAACCCCACCAACGTGCCCGGCGGGATCAGCATCGTGACACTCCGCGCCAAGCGCGAGATCGGCCGCGACCGCAGCACCGTTATCCATCTGCGTGAAGCGTTCTATCCGTTTCAGGGCCAACTCAACCCGCAGGCGCCCACGCCGCAGCAGCGCGCCGTCGTCGACCAGGCACAGGCCGCCAGCAAGTCCGCGCACACCTGCGCCGACGTGGAGGCCGCCAATCAGCGCGCCGGCGCGGCACGCCCGGCCGATCCTGGCGAGGTCCGGCTCGAGGGCGTCAGCAACCCTGCCTTGCGCAACCTGCTCAGCGGCCTGGCCGTCAATCAGGCCAGCAAGGCGATCGTCTCGGGCGACGGCGTGGCCGTGCTGATGGTCTGCTCGCGCGAGGAGAAGGTCGCCACCGCGCCTTCGAAGGAGGAGACCAGCAGCCGCCTCATCTCCGATCGGATCGAGCTCGCCTCGCGCCAGCTTCTCCGCGACCTTCGCCGCCGGGCGGTCCTCGACGAGCGCGGCAGCTGAACTCGCAAGGTTGTAACGTCGGCTTCAGCCCGCGACGGCTCACAAGCCCTATTTTGCCGTCTTGCGCGGGTCGAAGGCGTCCCGGACCGCCTCGCCGATGAAGATCAGCAAGGTCAGCAGCCCCCCCAGCACGACGAACGCCGTGATCCCCAGCCATGGCGCCTGGAGGTTGTCCTTGCCCTGCGCGACCAACTCGCCCAGCGACGGGGATCCCGGCGGCAGCCCGAAACCGAGGAAGTCGAGGCTCGCCAGCACCGTCACCGACCCCGACAGCGTGAACGGCAGAAAGCTCAGCACCGCAACCAACGCGTTCGGCAAGATGTGCCGTGCCATGATCGCCGCGTTCGAGACGCCGAGCGCCCGCGCCGCCCGCACGTAGTCCAGGTTGCGTCCGCGCAGGAACTCGGCGCGCACCACGCCCGTCAGTCCCATCCAGGAGAACAGCAGCAGGAACCCGAGCAGCACCCAGAAGCTCGGCGTGAGGATGCTGCCGAGGATGATCAGCAGATAAAGCTGCGGCATGCCGGACCAGATCTCGATGAAGCGCTGGAACAGCAAGTCGGTGAGCCCGCCGTAGAACCCCTGGATCGCGCCGGCCGCGACCCCCACCGCCGATGACACGATCGTCAGCGTGAACCCGAACAGCACGCTGATGCGGAAGCCGTAGATCACCCGCGCGAGCACGTCGCGCGCGTTCGCGTCCGTTCCCAGCGGGTGCGCCCAGCTCGGCGGGGACGGCGCCGGCAGGTCCTTCACGAGCGTATCGTGGCGGAACCGCAGCGGTGGCCAGACCACCCAGCCATGCGCCCGGATGCGTGCCATCAGGTCGGGGTCGGTGAAGTCGGCTTCGGTCGGCAGCAGGTCGTCGCCGAACGCGTCCTCGCTGTAGTCGCGCAGCACCGGCACGAACAGGCGGCCCTCGTAGCCGATCAGCAACGGCCGATCATTGGCGACGAACTCTGCGCCGGCGCAGATGACGAACAGGAGGCCGAACAGGATCAGCGACCAGAAGCCGCGCCCATGCGCCCGGAATGCCGCCAGCCGCCGCCGTGCGATGGGCGAGAGCCGGCGGGGCCGGGGCGGCAGCCTCATGTGCGCGCCTCGAAGTCGATCCGCGGGTCGACGACGGTGTAGAGCAGGTCTCCGACGACCTGCATCACCAGCCCCAATAACGTGAACACGTACAGCGTTCCGAACATCACCGGATAGTCGCGCCGCAGCGCGCTCTCAAACCCGAGCAGGCCCAGCCCGTCGAGCGAGAACACGATCTCCACCAGCAGCGCCGAGCTGAACAGGATGCCGATGAACGCGGCCGGAAAGCCGGCCACGATCAGCAGCATGGCGTTGCGGAACACGTGCCCGTACAGCACGCGCCCCTCCCCGGCACCTTTCGCCCGCGCGGTCAGCACGTATTGCTTCCGCACTTCCTCCAGGAAGCAGTTCTTGGTCAGGATCGTCAGCCCGGCGAAACCGCCGGCCACCAACGCCACCGTCGGCAACGTCACGTGCCAGGCGTAATCCGCCACCCGCGCCGGCCATGACCAGTCCTGGGCGCCTTGCGTCGTCAAGCCCCGGAGCGGGAAGGCCTGCAGGTAGCTGCCGCCTGCGAACAGCACGACCAGCATGATCGCGAACAAGAACGCCGGCACCGCGTAGGCCACCAGCACGACGGCCGAGGTCGCAACGTCGAACGTCGTCCCGTCCCGCACCGCCTTGCGGATGCCGAGCGGGATGCTGACCAGATAGACCAGCAAAGTCGACCACAGGCCGAGCGACAGGCTGACCGGGAGCTTCTGCACGATCAGCCCCAGCACCGTGCTGTCTCGGAAGAAGCTGCGCCCGAAGTCGAATGACAGGTAGCCCCGCACCATGCCGATGAACCGCTCCGGCGCCGGCTTGTCGAAGCCGAACTCCCGCTTGAGCGCCTCGATCTGTTTGGCATCCAGCCCCCGCGCGCCGCGGTAGCTGCCCGTGTCGCTCGTCGCTCCGGTGATCCGCGCCGTTGCCTCCGCCCCCCGGCCGCGAGCCTCCGCCATCGCCTGCTCCACCGGGCCGCCCGGTGCGAACTGCACGATGGCGAAGTTGATCGCGATGATGCCGAACAGCGTGGGGACCAGCAGCAGCAGCCGGCGCAGGAGGTATGAGGCCAAGAGCCGTAGCCTAGGCGCGACCGGGCGAAATTTCCAGCGTGGTTGGACCCGTTCCGCGGTTCGCGCGTTCATTGGCCGGCAACAACAGGAGAGTGCGATGGCAGCGCTGCCGAAGAAGGGCGACAAGGTGACCTGGGGCACCTCGCAAGGCGAGACTCACGGCACGGTGGAAAAGGTCGTGCGGTCCGAGACGAAGGTGAAGGGCCACGTCGCGAAAGCCACCAAGGATGCGCCGCAGGTCCTGGTGAAAAGCGACAAGTCGGGCAAGGAAGCCGTTCACAAGCCGGAAGAGCTGAAGAAACACTGAGCGGTCCGGCGCCCACATCGACCGCCCGGCCACGATCTTATATGCTCGCGGCCGAGCGCCCATAGCTCAGATGGATAGAGCGGCGGCCTTCTAATCCGCATGTCGGGGGTTCGAATCCCTCTGGGCGCGCCACGGTCTGGGGGGTCCGACCCGGAGACATGGGTAACATCGCGTTCCTAAGACATGGGTGACAACCTGGTGCCGAACGGGCTGTCGATGGGTTGCAGGGTTTCGCTCCAGGTCCGATCAGGCGCAGGTGTTACCCATGGGTTCGGACCACTGTGTTATTCATGTCTCGGGTCAGGCAGGGTAGCTCGACCACCGCCATGCCCGCTTCCTCGAGCCGGGTCGCGAGCAGGTTTGCACAGATCGTGGCCAGAAACGTGTCGGCGTGCCGGGAGAGCCCGCCTGCGGCGCCAGCCCGGATGGCGCCGCCGAGCAGTTCGGCCACTTCCTCAAGCGACAGAGTACGGCATGGCTCCTGGAAGAGCATGGGTTGAATGGGCGGCATCGTCGCATCGTAATCGAACAGATAGAGAACACAAGCGCGCCCGATCAGGCCTGGGTGAAGGCCGTGAGTGCGGCATGGCCGGCTGGATTGAGTGCATATTCTCCCCGTCCGACGCGGTCGAACCATCCGTAGACGTTTCGATAGAGGATGGCGGTTGCGCGTGGGCTGGCGCTTACGACCGCCCGCGTCGGCTGCGGCCCGTCACGCAGGCGAACGGCGCAGGCCAGCGCTTCTTGCCGGTATGACGTCATGATCGGCACGCCCTGCGTGCCGCCCGGGGACGGGTCTCCGGCCCGTCTCGTGTGCTCCTCGGTCAGGGCTTTGCGGCGGCGGGCGCTGCCGCGGGGGCGATAGGGCGCCGGCTCGGCCAAGACCTCGATGCCGCCCCGGCCGGGGCGGACTGCCAGCAACCCGAACCCGAGCAGGCGGCACAGCTTGCGCACTCGGCCGTCGCGGTCGCGCCCGCGCCGGGTCGCCGGGACCGCAAGCCATACCTCATCGGCGCAGGCCAGGCGGTCGACCCCTTGCAGCACGAGGTCGAGCGTGAAGCCCAGCTTCAGCTCGACGACGAGGACCCGGCCGGGCTCGTCCGGTCGCAACCCGACGACGTCGCACCCCGCGACCTCCCCTTTCACGTCGTAGCCGCGGGCCGCAAGGAACGTCTTGACGACCGGGTAAAGCTCCGATTCGAACATGCGTGGCCAGCCCCCGAACGCCGAGGGCCCGGCCGCTGCGCGACCGGGCCCTCTTTTTTCAGCCCAGCACCGTCAGCCCAGCCGCTCGCCGTGCAACACGACGTCCAGGCCCTCTTCCTCCTCGTCCGCGTTCACCCGCAGGCCCATGATGGCATTGAGGATGAACAGCAACACAAGGCTGACGATGGCGGTGTAGACGATCACCGCACCCACGGCGATGGCTTGCACCTTCAGCAGGTCCAGGCCGCCGATATACACCCCGTCCGCGTGGTCGGTCGTCGCCGAGAGCGGGCCGTAGGCGAACACGCCCGTCAGCAGCGCGCCGACGATCCCGCCCACACCGTGCACGCCGAACGCGTCCAGGCTGTCGTCGTAGCCAAGCAGGTGCTTCAACGAGGTCGCGGACCAGAAGCACACGATGCCGGCGATCACGCCGATGCCGAGCGCCGGGCCCGGCAGCACGAAGCCCGAGGCAGGGGTGATCGCCACCAGCCCGGCCACTGCGCCGGAAATGGCGCCGAGCACCGAGGGCTTGCCCTTCACGATCCACTCCGCGAATACCCAGCCGAGCGTGGCACCGCCCGTCGCGACCTGCGTCGCCACCATCGCCATCCCGGCACGGCCGTTGGCGCCCACCGCCGAACCGGCGTTGAACCCGAACCAGCCCACCCAGAGCAGCCCGGCGCCGATCACTGCGAAGGCGAGATTGTAGGGGCTCATGTTCTCATGCCCATACCCGCGCCGCTTGCCCATCACGAGCGCACACATCAGCCCGGCCACGCCCGCATTGATGTGCACCACCGTCCCGCCGGCGAAGTCGGCGACGCCCATGGCGTTGATCCAGCCCAGCGGGCTCCACACCCAATGCGCGACCGGCGAATAGACCAGGATCGACCACAGCGCGATGAACAGCATCATCGCCGAGAACTTCATCCGGTCCGCGAATGCGCCGGCGATCAGCGCCGGGGTGATGATCGCGAACGTCATCTGGAACATCATGAACACCGTCTCGGGGATGGTGTTCGCCGTGCTGTTGTCGGTTCCGGCGCCGAGGGTGAACGGCTTGTCCCAACCGATCTCGATGCCCTTGAGCATGATGCGCGAGAAGTCGCCGATGTAGGCGTTGCCATTCGTAAACGCGAGGCTGTAGCCGGCGACCATCCACAGGACGGTCACCAGCGCGGTGATGCTGAAGGACTGCATCATCGTCGCGAGCAGGTTCTTCTTGCGCACCATGCCGGCGTAGAACAGCGCCAGGCCGGGGATGGTCATCAACAGCACGAGCGCGGTGCTGCTCAGCATCCAGGCCGTGTCGCCGGTGTCGATCTTCGCCTCGGCCACCGCGGCCGTTACCGCCGGCGTCGCCTCGCTCGCGGCCGGGGCCGTCTGCGCCAGGACGGATTGGGCGAGGATGGGAAGCGCCAACACCGCCAGGGGCACCGCCCACACCGCTGCACGCCCGACTTTCTTCATTGTCATTAGATTGCCTCGCTATCGGTCTCGCCCGTGCGGATGCGCACGGCTCGGTCGATGTCCAATACAAAAATCTTGCCATCGCCGATTCGGCCGGTCTGTGCGGACTTCATGATCGCCTCGATGACCTGCTCGGCCAGGTCATCCGGGACGGCGACCTCCACCTTCACCTTCGGCAGGAAATTCACCTGGTACTCAGCGCCCCGGTAGATCTCCGTCTGCCCCTTCTGCCGGCCAAATCCCTTGACCTCCGACACGGTGAGCCCCTGCACGCCCAACGGCGTCAGCGCTTCCCGGACGTCGTCGAGCTTGTGGGGCTTGATGATCGCCATGATGAGTTTCATTCCGGTCGGCCCTTTACTGGTCAGAACCCGAGGATGAGGTCGGTCGCGAGCGTGACCGACCCACGGTCGTGCCCGTCATTGTAGGGCCGCGAGCTGTTCAGCGCCCGGTCGTAGCGGAACTCGGGGCGCAGCATGGCCGTGCTGAGCTGCGACGGCAGCCACGTCGGCTTGTAGGTGATGCCGACCGTGTACTCGGAATACGTCGTCGGCTTCGAAGCCGTCAGCAGGAAGAACTGGCTGCCCCGTTGCGCATTGGCGAAATCGAGGTTGCCGCTCGGGTTGGAGACGAAGAAGTTGCTGTTGTCGCGAAAGATCTCCGCCCGGCCGCTCAGGGTCACGGTGTCGCTCAGCGTGTAGCTGGCGTAGCCGGCGATGCCCCAGGCCTCGGCGTTGAAGCCGTCGTCGCGAACGAAGTTGCCCTCGGCCGACAGCGTGAGCTTCGGGTTTGCCTTCCAGTTGACCACGAGGTCGTTGAAGTAGCGGTTGGCACTGTTGGCAAACGGCGTGTTCCGCTTGCTGTTCTCCGGCCCGATATGCGTCAGCGCCAATACCGTGAGGTCGCCGCCATAGAAGTTGAGGCCAACGCCGGCGATGCCGCCCGGTCGGTTGTTGTTGTCGCCCGTGCCGTAGCCGACGAAGGTGTCGTTGCCGCTGTCGATGCCGAGATACAGGTCCAGTAGGTCCGAGACGTGCGCGGTCGCCAGGGCCCCGGTGTGCTTGAATGGCAGGCCGTAGTTGAAGATGTAGGAATGGGAGTAGAACGTGTTCGGCTTCGGGTCGATCGTTTCGAACCCGAGCGGCGTGGGGTAGATGCCGGCCTTCACGTCGAGCCCGTTCGCGAACAGGTCCGGGAACCGGGCGGACACGCTCGCCTCGATGATCGCGATCTGGTTGCGGTCGTGGATCAGTTGGTCCAGCACGCCGAGCGTTTGATAGATGCGGGCATCCGAGCCGTACATCGCCTGCAGCTTGAAGCCGACGTCGATGCTGGTCGCCTTCGGGTCCACCGCCCGGCCGACGGTGAACAGCGCCTGGTTCAGCACCGGGCGGTTGGCGTCGTCCGTCGTGAGGAAGCCGAAGTTGCGGTGGCTGCGCGGATCCTGCGGGTTGACCGTGATGCCGCCCTCGACCTGCGCGTTGAAGGTGATGGTGCTGGCCCACTCGCCGAAGTTCGCGGGCGCCACGTAGGGCTTGTCGGCGGCCGCGGCCGCGGCCGGGTTGCCCGGTGTTTCCGTCTGGACCGGCGGACTTGCCTGCGCGAATGCGGCGGCCGGCGCGAGCACGGCGACGGCCGCCGCCAGCGCCCGAGGTAAGATGGCCAGGCGGCAGGCGAGGGCAGGAGGCGCGTCCGAGGGAATGGTGTTCATACGACAGTCTATCCACGTGCATTCGCCTGCCTCAACACTCGCCGCCATGGAACTGACCAAGATCGCGCCGTTTGTGGCGGTTCAGCAACAGGCTGTGCTGTGGTGCCTCGATATTGGGCACATCGCAACGTGGTACGAGCAACAGCCTGACATAAGAAAACCCCGGCCAGTTGCCCGGCCGGGGTTCAAGCGTGGTGAGGCGGCGCCTTTAGGCGGAGTAGTACATCTCGAACTCGACCGGATGCGGCGTGTGCTCGAACTTGTACACCTCGCTCCACTTCAGCTCGATATAGCTTTGGATCTGCTCCTCGCTGAACACGTCGCCGGCCAGCAGGAACTCATGATCCGCCTCGAGCGAGCCGAGCGCCTCGCGCAGGCTGCCGCAAACGGTCGGGATGCCCTTCAGCTCTTCCGGTGGCAGGTCGTAGAGGTCCTTGTCCATCGGGTCGCCGGGATGGATCTTGTTCTTGATCCCGTCGAGCCCGGCCATGAGCAGCGCCGAATAGGCGAGGTAGGGGTTCGCCGTCGCATCCGGAAACCGCACCTCGACCCGCTTGGCCTTCGGGCTGGTCGTGTAGGGGATGCGGCACGAGGCGGAGCGGTTGCGGGCCGAATAGGCCAGCAGCACCGGCGCCTCGAACCCGGGGATCAACCGCTTGTAGCTGTTGGTGGTGGGGTTGGTGAACGCGTTGCAGGCCTTGGCGTGCTTGATGATGCCGCCGATGAAATACAGGCACGTCTCGGACAGGTCGGCATAGCCGGTGCCCGCGAACATCGGCTTGCCGCCGCCCCAGATGCTCAAGTGCGTGTGCATGCCGCTGCCGTTGTCGCCATAGATCGGCTTCGGCATGAACGTCGCCGTCTTGCCGTAGCTATGCGCCACGTTATGCACGCAGTACTTATAGATCTGCATCTGGTCGGCCATCGTCAGCAAGGTGCCGAACTTCGTGCCCAGCTCGTGCTGGCTCTGCGCCACTTCGTGATGGTGCTTCTCGATCGGCAAGCCCATCTCGCCCATGCTGCTCAGCATCTCGGCGCGCAGGTCGCTCTCGCTGTCGACCGGCGGGACCGGGAAGTAGCCGCCCTTGACGCTGGGCCGATGACCCATGTTGCCCTCGGGATACTCGCGCATGTTCGCGCCGGGCCCCTCGATGCTCTCGATCTGATACGTGCCGAAGTTGGGCCCAGTGCCGAAGCGGATGCTGTCGAACACGAAGAATTCGGCCTCGGCGCCGCACATCACCGTGTCGCCGGCGCCCACGCTGCTGACGTAGGCCATCGCCTTCTTGGCCGTGCTGCGCGGGTCGCGCGCGTAGGGCTGTCCGGTGCTCGGCTCGAAGATGTCGCAGAACAGGATCAGGCTCGGCTTGGCCGCGAACGGGTCCATCACCGCCGTCGACGCGTCCGGCATCAGGATCATGTCGCTCTCGTTGATCGCCTTCCAGCCGGCGATCGACGAACCGTCGAACATGATGCCGTCCTTGAACGCGTCTTCGCCCATCGTCGAGACGTGCTGGGCCGTGTGCTGCCACTTGCCGCGCGGGTCGGTGAACCGCAGGTCCACGAACTCCACACTGTTCTCGTTGATCATCTCCAGCACCTTGGCGACGCTGTCCTCGTGATCGCTCATCCTGTCCTGATCCTTCTCTCGTCATGACTGATCGGCAGGCCACCGGCCTTGCCATCCAAAAATCTCGCGGCCTGTCAGCTAGATCGCGTCGCGGCCCCGCTCCCCGGTCCGAATGCGCACGACCTCGTCGACCGTGCTGACGAAGATCTTCCCATCGCCGATGCGGCCGGTCCGGGCAGCGTTGGTGATCGCCTCGACCGCACGGTCCACCACGTCGTCGTCACACACGACCTCGATCTTCACCTTGGGCAGGAAATCCACGACGTACTCGGCCCCGCGATACAGCTCCGTATGGCCTTTCTGCCGGCCGAAGCCCTTCGCCTCCACCACCGTGATGCCCTGCAACCCGACCTCGTGCAGGGCCTCCTTTACCTCGTCCAGCTTGAAGGGCTTGATGACCGCCTCGATCTTTTTCATTTGCAATCGCGCCGGGTGTGCCCGGCTTCCTCCCCTGATCTAGGCCCGCCTCCGCAAGAACGGTCCCGGAAGGGTTGCACGCGCCGTGCCAGCCTGCAATCCACGCGGACCACGCCGAAAACCGCCCCGCCGCGTAACGGCGAGGCACCCCTGCCCGCTTGCAGGGCGGAATCCCACCCCGGAGACGCTCAGGCGCAAAGCTCGATCCGATCCCGCCGCCCGAAGATTGAACCGCCGCCCCACCGCGCCCATACTCGCCGGCCACCTTCTCCGGAGTGCTGCCGCCTTGAAGCCCGTCAACAGCCTGCTCTCGGCCACCGGCACCACCGTGTTCACCGTCATGTCTGCCCTCGCCGCCAAGCACGGCGCCATCAACCTCGGCCAGGGCTTCCCCGACACGGACGGCCCGGCCGACCTCCTGCAAGCCGCCGCCGACGCACTGTTCGACGGCCGCAACCAGTATCCGCCACTGACCGGCGTGCCTGAACTGCGCCACGCCGTGGCCGCCGCCAACCGCCGGTTCTATGGCATCGAGGCCGACCCCGCCTCCGAGGTCGTCGTCACCTCGGGCGCCACCGAGGCGATCACCGCCAGCCTCATGGCGCTGCTCGACCCGGGCGACGAGGTCGTCGTCATCGAGCCGCTGTATGACACCTATCTCCCCGTCATCCGCATGCTCGGCGCCGTCCCCCGCATCGTCCGCCTGCTGCCGCCCAAATGGGAGCTGCCGCGGGCCGAGCTCGCCGCCGCCTTCGGGCCGCGCACGAAGGCCATCCTGCTAAACACCCCGATGAACCCGACCGGCAAGGTGTTCACCTACGCCGAACTCGCCTTCATCGCCGACCTCGTCACCAAGCATGACGCCTACGCGGTGTGCGACGAGGTGTACGAGCACCTCACCTATGACGGCTGGCGCCACGTCCCGCTCATGACCCTGCCCGGCCTGCGCGACCGCTGCCTGCGCATCGGCAGCGCCGGTAAGACCTTCTCGCTGACCGGCTGGAAGATCGGCTACATCACCGCGCCCGCCCCGCTCGCCGCGATCGCCGCCAAGGCGCACCAGAACCTGACCTTCACCACCCCGCCCAACCTGCAGCGCGCGGTGGCCGTCGGGCTCGCCAAGGACGACGCCTACTTCGCCGGCCTCTCGGCCGCGCTCGCGGCCAAGCGCGACCGGCTGTCGGCCGGGCTTGCCCAGCTCGGCTTTGGCGTGCTCCCGGCCATGGGCAGCTACTTCGTCACCGCCGACTTTTCCCCTCTCGGCTTTGCGGGCGACGACGTCGACTTCTGCCGCCACCTGACCGAACACGCCGGCGTCACCGCCATTCCCGTCAGCGCCTTTTACGAAGCCAACCCCCCCACCCACTACGCCCGCTTCGCCTTCTGCAAGCGCGAAGACCTCCTCGACCAAGCCGTCGCCCGCCTCACCGCCTGGTCCACCGCCCGCTCCCAACGCCGCAACGCCAGCTAACCGACCAACAACCATGTCATGGCCGGGCTCCGACCCGGCCACCCACGCCGTCCCGCACGGAACGCCTGCAGCCCGCCGCAACGGCCACCTTCTTGCATAGCCTCCCCCCGTGAACGACACCGAAGCTGCACCCCCCGCCAGCACGGCCGCCCCCGAAGCCGCCGCCACCCAGCTCCTCGACCTCATCGCCGCCGCCCGCGCCCGCGCGGTCGAGGACCCGTTCGGCAATCCGGTGCTCGCGGCGGCGTTGGCCATCAGCCGCCAGCTCGACGACGGGCGGCTCGACGACGACCAGGTCGCCCTCATCATCGCCACCCTTCGTGACGCTGCCGCGACCGACCGCGCCCACCGCCTGGCCGCCTATGTCGGCGGTATCGACCCGGCCGCCACGCTCGCCGCCCTCGACCACCTGGCCCAGCGCCAGATCCGCCCCGACCCGCATGACAGCCCGCTGCCGCTCCGCACCGTGCGCGACCAGCTCGAGCGGCCGCGCTACGCCTGCGTCTTCACCGCCCACCCCACCTTCGCCCAGTCCCCGGCCACCTACGCCACCATCGCCGCCATCGCCAGCAACCAGCCCGCCCGCTTCGCCGCAGCCTCCCACCGGCCCCACAAGCCGGCGCTGGAGGAGGAGTTCGACGCCGCTACCGCCGCCATCCTGAACGGGCGCGATGCGATCGACGTGCTTTGCGGCTGCCTGCTCGATGCCGCCCGCCCGGCCTTCCCCCAGGCCTGGGCCGGGCTGAACCCGGCGCCTGTCATCCTCGCCTCCTGGGTCGGCCTCGATACCGATGGACGCACCGACATCGGCTGGTGGGACAGCCTGCGCCTGCGCCTGCGCATGAAGCGCCTCGGCCTCGCCCGGCTCGCCGCCGCCATCGACGACATCCCGTCCGCCGCCACCCTGCTGGCGCGGGTCTCCGCCGCGCTCGCCACCGTCGACGCCCAGATCGCGCTCGCCCCCGCCAGCCCGGCGCCCGACGCGGTCGAGCCGTTCGCGCGGGCGCTGGTGGCCGGGCACGACGCCGGCATGCTGTCGCCGGATCCGCTGCTGCCGCTGTTCGAGAGCGCCGTCGCGGGCGCCGACGAAGCCGACCGCCGCCGCCTCTGCATCGCCCGCGCTGGCGTCGTCGCGCACGGGCTGAGCCTCACCCACGCGCATGTCCGCCTCAACTCCGCGCAACTGCACAATGCCGCCCGGCTACGCCTCGGGCTCGAGGATCCGCCGGCCGACCGCTCGCGCCGCCGCGTCCTGCTGGCGGCGATGGACGATGCGCTCACGGCTGCCACCGCCGCCCCGGTCGACTTCGGCGCGCTCATCCACGAGCAGTCGTCCGCCATCCGCATGATGCTGCTGGTGGCGCAGGTGACGAAGCACGTCGACCGCCACACGCCGGTCCGCTTCCTGGTGGCCGAAACCGAGAGCGGCTACTCCCTGCTCGCCGCCCTCTGGCTCGCCCGGATCTGCGGCGCCGAGCGCCACGTGGAGATCAGCCCGCTGTTCGAGACGCCCGAGGCGCTCGAAGGCGGCGTCCGCGTGATCGAGGAGGCCCTCCGCTCACCGCACTACCGAGCCTATCTCACCGGCATCGGGCGCGTCTGCCTGCAATTCGGCTACTCGGATTCGGGCCGCTACCTCGGCCAGCTTCCCGCGAGCTACCTGGTCGAACGGCTCAAGCTGCGCTTGGTCGAGGCGCTGGGCCGCCACGGGCTCGGCGCCATCGAAGTGGTATTGTTCGACACCCATGGCGAGAGCATCGGCCGCGGCTCCCACCCGGGCTCGCTCGCCGACCGGCTTGCCTACCTCTCGCCGCTCGCCGCCCGCGCCGCGTTGATGCAGGGCGGCCTGCGCATCCGCGAGGAGAGCAGCTTCCAAGGCGGCGACGGCTACCTGCTGTTCGGCACGCCTGCCCTCGCTTTGGCGACCATCGCCCGCGTCGCCGAACACGCCTTCCAGCCCGCGCCGGCCGACGCCGACCCCATCTATGGGGAGAGCGACTATGCCGCCGGGTTCTTCGCCACCGCTAACCACGTCATGCAGGCGCTCGTCGAGGATCCGGGATACGCCGCCCTGCTCGGCGCCTTCGGCCCCGCCTTGCTGGACCCGACCGGCTCCCGCCCCAGTGCCCGCCAGAGCGACAGCGGCGGCCCCGCCACCATCCGCCACCCGCGCGAACTCCGCGCCATCCCCAACAACGCCATCCTGCAGCAGCTCGGCTGGTGCGCGAACGTGATGCACGGCATCGGCGCCGCCGCAGGGCGGGACCCGGAGCTGTTCAACGAGCTGCGCGCCAGCAGCCCGCGCTTCCGCCGCGCGCTCGACTTCGCCGTCCACGCCGCCCGGCACTCCGATCTCGACGTGCTGCGCGCCACCGTGTCGATGCTGGATCCGGGTTCCTGGCTCGACCGCGCCGCCCATGCGCGGCTGCCGGGCCGGGCCGGGCAACTGGCGCGGGTGGCGGAGGCGCTGGACGCGCTCGGCCTTTGGGGGCCGGTGCAGGCGACCGTCCGGCACGCCCAGGCGGACCAGGTCCAGCTCCGCAGCGCCTGGCCCGACCTGCCGCACATGGCCGACCGCGAGGCCCTGCTGCACGCGCTCCGGCTCGCGCTGATCGGCCGGCTCTGGCTGCTGGCGACCCAGGTGCCGGATTTCTCCCCGCGCTACGGCGCCACGCCCGAAGCGATGCGCGCCCGCCTGCTCCGCCTCGACGTGCCCGCAACCCTGGAGCTGCTGGCCCAGGTCTTCCCGCGGGAGGCCGCCGCCGGCGCCCCGCGCGACTATGGCGAGCCCGGCGCCCGTAATGCGGGCACCTCCTACGCCGCCGAACACGACCGGCTGTTCGCGCCGATGCAGCGGCTGTTCGACATGACGCGCGAGATCACCGCCGCCCTGTCGCACGAGGTAGGGGCGTTCGGGTGAGCGACCGCTAGATCAGCAGCTCGATCAGGAACGGCCCCGGACGGGCGTTGGCCTGCGTGAACACGTCGCCGAACGTCTCCATCGTGTCGACCCGCGCGGCCTCCACGCCCATTCCGGCAGCCAGCTTCGGCCAGTCGAGGTCCGGGTTGCCGAGATCCATCATGTCGAGCGCCACCCGCCCCGGGTTGGCGCCCACGTCGCGGTACTCGCCGAGCAGGATCTGATACTTGCGGTTCGACAGGATCACGGTCGTGACGTCCAGACGCTCGCGTGCCTGCGTCCACAGCCCCTGGAGCGAATACATCGCCGAGCCGTCCGCCTGCAGGTTCACGACCCGGCGCCCGCCGCCCATCGCCTGTGCGCCGACCGCGGCCCCGGTCGCGAGCGGGATACCGATGCCGATGGCGCCGCCGGTGATCTGCAGCCAGTCGTGCGGCGCCGCGTCCTGCGTGGCGGGGAACAGCGCGCGGCCGAAGCTCACGCTCTCGTCGGCGACGATGGCGCCCTCGGGCAGCATGGCGCCGAGCTGTTGGGCGAAGCTTTCGGGCGTGACGGCGCCGCGGACTGGCTCGGGCCGCTTTCCGTCGCGGGGGGGCCCAGGTCGGGCGCCGAGTGCCTCGGCCAGGCGGGCGAGCGCATCGGGACCGTCATGCTCTGGACGGGCGAGGACGTGGACGGCGCAGCCAGCGGGCGCCATGCGGCCGGGCTTGCCGGGGTAGGCGAAGAACCCGACGGGCGGCAGCGCGCCGACCAGGATCAGGTGCTGCAGGTCCGCCAGGTCCGCGACCGCCTGGTCGACGGGATAGGGCACGCGCTCGATCGAGGCGCGCCCGGCACCGCGCTCGACCCGGGCATTGCTGGTCTGGGCCAACATGCGGGCGCCGGTCGCATCGCAGATGGCGCGGGCGAGGGCGAGCCCCCTGCCCCGCAACGTCCTGCCGCCCAACAGCAGCAGGGCAGGCGCACCGGTCCGCAGGGCTCGCGCGGCCTCCTCGACCGCGTTGGGCGCGGCCAGCGGCGCCGGCAGTTCAGGCAGCGCCGCAGCGACCACGCCGCCGGCATCCCAGCACGTGTCCGACGGCAGGATCAGCGTCGCCGTGCCGCCCGGGGCCGTGCGGGCCGCCTGTACGGCCACCGCGCAGTCGGCGCCCACCGTCGCGGCATGCATCGCCGTGCGGGTCCAGGCCGACACGCTGCGAGCGAACGCCTCCGTGTCGGCGGTCAACGGCGCGTCGAGCGGGCGATGATACGTTGCCTGGTCGCCGACCAGGTTCACGATCGGCGAGCGGGCGCGGCGCGCGTTGTGCAGGTTGGCAAGCCCGTTCGCGAGGCCCGGGCCGCAATGGAGCAGGGTGCAGGCAGGGCGGTCGGTGATGCGCGCGTACCCGTCGGCGGCGCCGGTCACGACATTCTCCTGCAAGCCCAGGATGCAGCGCATCCCGGGGATGCGGTCGAGTGCGGCGACGAAGTGCATTTCCGACGTGCCGGGGTTCGAGAAGCAGGTGTCGACCCCGCAGGCGAGCAAGGTGTGGACCAGGCTTTCGGCACCGTTCATCGCACTTTCCCCCCTGCCTCGCTTCGGCAAGGCTGCGCCGCCGGCGCGGAGATTGGCAAGCCGGGGACGCCGGCCTAGGGATGGCGCAAAACCACGGACCCGGCCGCATGACCACGATCGTCTATCCAGAACGCATGTATGACGACGACGCCGAGGAGCGGCGCGTGTTCGGCGACGCGGCGACGATCGTCATGCGCGACACGGCGATGGTGGCGGACCTGTCGGATGACGACTGCCGGGCCGCCGAGGGGCTGATGATCTTCCGCCAATACGTGACGGCGGCGGACATCGCGCGCATGCCCAACCTGCGCGCGATCGTGCGGATGGGGGTCGGCTACGACCGGCTGGACCGGGCGGCGGCGGCGGCACGCGGGATCCTGGTCTGCAACGTGCCCGACTATGGCACGACCGAGGTGGCCGACCACGCCATCGCGCTGATGCTGTCGCTGCGCCGGGGGCTGCTGCTGCACCACGACCTACAGCGGGCGACGCCTCCGGCAGTGTGGCGCGCGGTCTGGAGCCCGCTGCTGCGGCGGGCGAGCACGCAGACGTTCGGAATCGTGGGGTTGGGCCGGATCGGCACCGCGGTCGCGCTGCGGGCCAAGGCGTTCGGGTTCCGCGTCGTGTTCTACGATCCCTATCGCTCCAACGGCAGCGACCTGGCACTCGGGATCGAGCGCGTCGAGACCCTGGAGGCGCTGCTGCCGCAGTCGGACGTGCTGTCGATGCACGCGCCGGAGACGCCGGAGACCAAGGGTATGATCGGTGCGGCGGAGTTCGCGCGACTGCCGCCAGGCGCCGTGTTCATCGACACCGCCCGCGGCACCAACATGGACGTCGACGCCCTGCATGACGCACTGCAGTCGGGCCACCTGGCCGGCGCCGGCCTCGACGTGCTGCCGGTCGAACCGCCGGTCGAGCCGATCCCCCGCCTGCTGGCCGCCTATCGTGCCCGCGAGCCGTGGCTGGAGGGCCGGCTGATCGTGACCCCGCACTCGGCCTATCTCACGCCAGAGGCGCACCTCGACATCCGCATCAAGTCCGCCGAGACGATGCGCGCCGCCCTGATCAGCAACCGGCCGCAGAACGTGATCGCGCCGACGGATTACTGACTGCTCAGCCGAACACCAGGCCGAGCGCGATGCCGATGTCCGGGGCGGCCGAGAGTGTGACCGTAGGACCGGACCGAGGAATAGCCGTCGGCTACCGGCTCCCGATGGACGTCCAAGGTCCGCCGGCCAAGATCGACGATCCAGTATTCGGCGATGCCGGCCGCCGCATATAGGGGCAGCTTGACCGTGCGGTCGTAGCGGATCGAGCTGTCCGACACTTCGATCAGCACCACCACATCAGCCGGCGTCGGCCGCCCGCCGGTGCGATAGCGGTCTGCCCGATAGCGAAACACCGCGAGATCCGGCTGCGGCACGTTGTACTGATCGAGCTTGACCGGGTTCTGCACCGACACGATGCCACGCCCGGAGAATGGCAGGACCAGCGTCTCCAACAGGCCGTTCACGGCGTCCATATGGTCGTCGCCAATCGGCGGCATGTCGATCAGCTCACCGTTGAGCAACTCGACCCGGTCATCCTGGCCGAGGACTCCCGCCTCGCCCAGCTTTGAGTAGGCGTCGACATCCAGCTTGTGCCGGGTCAGCATCACTGCATCATCGTCCATCGAGCCCCTCCATCGTCCTGCCTCAGCCGAATACGTCGCTCAACGCCACCGCGATCTCCGGCGCCAGCGACAGCGCGATCCGGTCCGCAGGCCCATGGCGGGTCACGACCGCATACCCCTCGCCTGACGGCTCGCGGTAGGCGTCCACCAGGCGCGCGGCAAGGTCGACGATCCAGACCTCGGGGACCCCGGCGCGGGCGTAGAGCGGCAGCCTCACGGTCCGGTCGAACCGAACCGAGCTGTCCGACACCTCGACCAGCAGCAGCGTGTCCGCCGGCCCCGGGTGCCCGGACCGGTATTTGTCGTCGCGGAGCCGGTACACCCCGAAATCCGGCTGCGGCTCGTTGAACCGGTCGAGCCGCACCGGGTTCTGCACCGAGACGATCGCCCTCCCCTCGCACGCCAGCACGAGGGCCCGTGTCAGGACATTGACGCTCACGGAGTGATCGATCCCGATGGGCGCCATGTCGATCAGCTCCCCATCGATCAGTTCGACACGGTCGTTCCATCCCAGGATGCCCACCTCGGCCATCCGGTGGTAGGCATCGACGTCCAGCTTGTGCCGGGCGGGCAGGATGGCGGCGTCATCCATGGTGCACCTCTCATCGAGGTGAACAGGCTACCATAAGCGGGGGATGGTTGCATCCGCGCCGGCGCGTTGACACGCGCGCACGCTGCCGCCAGCCTTCGCCAGCCCGCTCGGCCAACCAGGAAACGCCCACGATGCCCGACCACACGCCCCCCGGCCCTGCGCACCTGCGCAGCCGCCGCTGGTTCGACAACCCGCACAATCCGTCCATGACGGCGCTCTATCTCGAGCGCTACATGAACTTCGGCCTCACGCGGGAGGAGCTGCAGTCAGGCCGTCCGATCATCGGCATCGCCCAGACCGGATCAGACTTGTCGCCCTGCAACCGGCACCTCGTGGACCTCGCCAGCCGGGTGCGCGACGGCATCCGCGACCAGGGCGGCATCCCGCTCGAATTCCCGATCCACCCGATCCAGGAGACGGGCAAGCGGCCCACCGCCGCGCTGGACCGCAACCTGGCCTACCTCAGCCTGGTCGAGGTGCTGCATGGCTACCCGATCGATGGCGTGGTCCTGACCGCGGGCTGCGACAAAACCGTGCCCGCCGTGCTGATGGGCGCCGCCACCGTCAACATCCCCGCGATCCTGCTTTCCGGCGGCCCGATGCTCGACGGCTGGTACAACGGCCGCCTCGCCGGCTCCGGCACGATCGTGTGGGAGGCGCGCAAGCTGATGGCCGAGGGGCGCATCGGCTATGAGGAGTTCATGGAGATGGTCGCCGCCTCCGCCTCCTCGGCCGGGCACTGCAACACGATGGGCACGGCGCTCAGCATGAACTCGCTGTCCGAAGCCCTCGGCATGTCCCTGCCCGGTTGCGCCGCCATCCCCGGGCCGCACAAGGAGCGCGGCTGGATGAGCTATCACACGGGGCGGCGCATCGTGCAGATGGTGCGCGAGAACCTCCGCCCGTCGGACATCATGACCAAGGCGGCGTTCGAGAACGCGGTCGTGGCCGCCGCGGCGCTGGGCGCCAGCAGCAACTGCCCGATCAGCATGATCGCGATCGCCCGCCACATGGGCGTCGACCACACCCTGGCGGACTGGGAGCGGCTGGGCCACGACATCCCGCTGCTGACGGACGTGCAGCCGGCCGGGCGGTTCCTGGGCGAGGGTTTCTTCCGCGCCGGCGGGGTGCCGGCGGTGCTGCGGGAACTGCGCGACGCCGGAAAGCTGCAGCTCGACGTCATGACCTGCACCGGCCGCACCCTGGGCGAGAACCTGGCCTTGCCCAGTCCGGCGCCCAACCGCGAGGTGATCCGCGAATACGCCCATCCCATGAAGGAGAGCGCCGGCTTCGCCGTGCTCTCGGGCAACTTCTTCGACGGCGCGGTGATGAAGATGAGCGTCATCGACCCGGAGTTCCGCCAACGCTTCCTCAGCGACCCGGACGCACCGAACGTGTTCGAAGGCGACGCCGTCGTGTTCGAAGGACCCGAAGACTACCACGACCGCATCGAGGACCCGGCGCTCGGCGTCACCGAACGCAGCGTGCTCATCATCCGCAACTGTGGCCCGGTCGGCTACCCCGGCGGCGCCGAGGTGGTGAACATGCAGCCGCCCGCGGCACTGCTGAAGGCAGGCGTGAACGCCCTGCCGACACTGGGCGACGGCCGCCAGTCCGGCACCTCGGGCAGCCCGAGCATCCTGAACGTCAGCCCCGAAGCCGCGGTCGGCGGCGGCCTCGCCCTGCTGCACAGCGGCGACCGGATCCGCATCGACCTCAACACCCGCAAGGTGGACGTGCTGATCCCCGAGAGCGAGCTGGCCGCCCGCCGCGCCGCCTGGCACGCGCCGGTGCTCGAGAACAAGACGCCGTGGGAAGAGATCAGCCGCAGCATGGTCGGCCAGCACAGCACGGGGGCGTGCTTGGAGCCCGCCACGCTGTATCTCAACATCGTCGAGACCCGCGGTGAGTCCCGTGATAGTCATTGAACGGCGATGTCAGTTGTCCGACAGGATCCGGTTTTGGCGCGCTTCAAGGCTGCCGTGCTCGACGCCTTCGGCGGACGCGTGACACGCGTGCTCCTATTCGGCTCTCGGGCGCGTGGCGACGCCCGTGCCGACTCCGATTATGACGTGGCAGTCTTTATGGACCTGCCGGCAGACCTGCTGAATGACCGTCTACGGTTGGCCGACATCGGTTTCGACGTGATGCTCGAGACGGGGCAAATCGTGAATACGATGCTCCTCGCAACCAGCGAATGGTCCGATCGAACACCGCTGATGCACGAAATCAGGGCCGATGGTGTCCAGATTTGACGCCGGAGGCGGCCGCTTACCTGACCAAGGCGCGGACTGCCTTGGCCGAAGCGGCTTACCTCCATGCCGGTGAACTCTATGCCGTCGCCGGGCGTGCCGCGTATTATGCCGGCTACCATGGTGCGCTGGCGTTCATTTTCGAGCGGACTGGTCGGGTCGTGAAAACACATGGCGGGGCGAACTCGACATTCGCACGCCTTGCGCTCGGCACGCCGGCCTTCACGGTTGAAGATCTCCGCTTCCTGTCCCAGGCCTACGGCCTGAAGAACGCGGTGGACTACGCGACGGGCTTGGCAGCCGAGGTTTCCGAGGCAGAAGCGACAATGTTTGCAAGCCGGGCCGCCCACCTAATTGACACCGTTCAGTTCTCGATATCCAACTGCGGAGACACGACATGACCGCCCGCCTCGCCGGGAAGACCGCGTTCATTACCGCCGCGGCGCAGGGGATCGGGCGCGCGTCGGCGCTGGCCTACGCCGCCGAGGGCGCGCAGGTAATCGCTACCGACCTCAACCATGACAAGCTGCGCGAGATCGGCGCAGGAATCGCGACCCACCCGCTCGACGTGACCGACGCGGCGGCGGTCGCCCGGCTGCTCGCGGGTCTCGGACCCATCGACATCCTGTTCAACTGCGCCGGCTATGTGCACCAGGGGACAGTCCTGGACAGCACCGATGCCGACTGGGAATTCGCGTTCGCGCTCAACCTGCGCAGCATGGTGAGCACCATCCGGGCGTTGCTGCCCGGCATGATCGAGCGCGGCCGGGGCAGCATCATCAACATGTCGAGCGGGGCAAGCAGCATCAAGGGCGCGCCGAACCGCTGTGTGTATGGCACGTCGAAGGCGGCCGTGATCGGGCTGACGAAGTCGGTCGCGGCCGATTTCGTCAAGCAAGGGATCCGCTGCAACGCGATCTGTCCGGGCACGGTGCAAACGCCGAGCCTCGATGACCGGATCGCGGCGAACGCGGCGGCGGCCGGGTCGGTCGACAAGGCGCGGAGCGACTTCATCGCCCGGCAGGCCATGGGCCGGCTCGGGTCGCCCGAGGAGATCGCGGCGCTGGCCGTCTATCTCGGGTCCGACGAGACGCAGTTCATCACGGGCCAGACCGTCGTCATCGATGGCGGCTGGACGTTGTAGGAGAGCAGGCATGAAGTTGTTGCGCGTGGGCGCCCCGGGCGCTGAGAAGCCGGCGATGCTGGCGCCGGACGGCACGATGCGGGATCTGTCCGGGCATGTCGCAGACTTCACGGGGGACGCACTTTCGCCGGCCGGCCTGGCCAAGCTGGCAGCGGTCGATCCGTCGAGTCTGCCGACGGTGAGCGGCCGCGTCGGGCCCTGCGTGCCACGGCCGGTGAACTTCGTCTGCATCGGCCTCAACTACGCCGACCATGCGGCCGAGAGCGGGATGCCGATCCCGAAGGAGCCGATCATCTTCCTGAAATCCCTCGGTGCGTTCCAGGGACCGAACGACGACGTCCGCATCCCGCGCGGGTCGAAGAAGACGGACTGGGAGGTGGAGCTCGGGATCATCATCGGCCAGCGCGCCAGCTACGTGCCCGAGCACGATGCGCTGGAGCACGTGGCCGGGTATTGCGTCGTGAACGACGTGAGCGAGCGCGAGTACCAGATCGAGCGCGGCGGCACGTGGGACAAGGGCAAGGGCTGCGACACGTTCGGGCCGACCGGGCCATGGCTGGTGACGAAGGACGACGTGCCGGACCCGGGCGCGCTCGACATGTGGCTGGACGTGGACGGTCAGCGCATGCAGTCCGGCAGCACGCGTACGATGATCTTCAACGTGGCAAAGATCGTCAGCTACACGAGCCATTTCATGACCTTGCACCCTGGCGACGTCATCGCCACGGGCACGCCTCCGGGGGTCGGGCTGGGGATGAAGCCGCCACGGTTCCTACAGGCCGGGGAGACGATGCGCTTAGGCATCGCCGGGCTAGGGGAGCAGAGCCAGCGGGTCGTGGGGGCGTAAAGCCCGTCCGCAAGGGGGCCAAGCCGAACCATCGTCCGCAACGGTGCGGGCCGCTGCCGTCAGCCCTGCGGCTGGCCGGCGGGGATAAAGGCCAGGACCGCGCCCGGTGACAGGCCGGCGGCCCTGAAGTCGCGCAGGGCGGGCGCGCCGGTTCGTTTCGCCAGGCGATGGCCGTCGCCGTCGGACAGCAGCGGATGATGGGCGTAGGCGGGCTCGGGCCAGCCGAGCAGGGTCTGCAACGTCCGGTGCACCGACGTCGCCGGACGCAGGTCCTCTCCGCGGGTCACGAGGGTGACGCCTTGGAGCGCGTCGTCATGGGTGACGCAGAGGTGGTAGCTGGCCGGGATGTCCTTGCGGCCGAGCACGACGTCCCCGAACGCGAGCGGGTCGCAGGCCAGACGGCCCCGGCCCTTCTCGTGGAAGGTGAGCGGCCCGGTCCGCTCGGCCGCCGCCGCCATGTCCAAGCGCCAGGCGTGCGGTGCGCCGGCCGCGATCCGATCGTGCCGTTCGGTCTCAGCCAGGCGGCGGCAGGTTCCGGGATAGAGGGGCGCGCCGCCGGGTCCGTGCGGGGCGGCTCCGGCGACCGCCACCTCGCGCGCGATCTCGGCACGGGTGCAGAAGCAGGGATAGAGCAGGCCGTCAGCCGCAAGGCGGGCGAGCGTGGCCGCATAGTCCGGGATGTGGCGGGATTGCCAACGGATAGGCCCGGCGGGGACGAAGCCGAGCCAGGCGAGGTCCTCGACGAGGGCCGCGGCGAAGTGCGGACGGCAGCGGACCGGGTCGATGTCCTCGATGCGCAGCAGGCAGCGGCCGCGCGCCCATGCGAACCGGGCGGCGGCGGCGTGGCCGAGGTGCAGGAAACCGGTTGGGCTGGGGGCGAAGCGCGTGATGGCGGGCATGGGGTGGGGCAAGGCGGTGTGGGCGAGCCGGTGAGAAGGCCCGGCAAGTTCGAGAGTGGACGAGGTCGGGCGCGGACTTAGCTTCCTTGGATCAGCGTCTCCTGACAGTCAGTGCAGGGAAGCACCGGACGCGCCTGCGGAGCTGGCCCGTATCACTTCAGTTGTCATTTGACTTCATCGAACGTGCCGTATAACGCAAAAATAACAGATGGGAGTTGGCCTGGTGGCAACGATCGTGCAGCAGCGTAGCCTCGCCACGCGTCCGACGGACTGGACAGACAGCGTGACGCTGAACCAGATCGACCCGGCCACGGGCGTCACCTCGCTCACGCTGTCCTTGGGCGCAAGCCTGACGACGCAAGTGTATTATTACAATTCCGACCTCGCACCCGGGCTGCTGCAGGCCGTCACGTCGGCGGGGGTGGCGCTCGGGGCGCCGGACGGGACGGTGCTGGCGGCGCGGCCCACGTCGTACATCTACAAGGTCATCCCGGCCGCGGGCGGCGCGGGCGCGGGCGGGATGCTGTCGGCGAGCGGCAGCGATAGCAGCAGCTCGACATATGTGGCCGGGAGCACCGGTGCGACGCCAGGTGTCCTGCTGGGCACCGGCACGGTGAACCTGGGATTGGTCGCGACGGCCAAGGTGCATGCGACGGCACCGGGCAACGTGGTGGCGGACTTCTTCAGCCAAGTGGGGGCGACGGTCACGGAAACGGCGACGACGTCGGGTTCCGGATCGAACACCGGGACGGGCGGTTCTGGCATCACGACCTTCAACCCAGGGTTCGGTGCCAGTTGGCGCGTTGATTCCGCCGTGCAGACAAAGACGTTCGCCCCACAGATCACGGGCTGGACCGGTGCGCTGCAGGTGGGCGGGTTCGACCCGGCGCTTGGCACGCTGCAGGCGGTGGCGGTGTCGATCATCGTCAACAGCGGCGCGACGTTCGGGGTGGAGAACCTGGATCCGGATGCAGGCACGGTAACGGTCGGGCAGAGCACGGCGGTCAGTGTCGAAACGGCGGCCGGGACATCGCTGGCCTCGCAGTCCGCCGCGGTCTCGACCACGCGGATGCTGGGGGCCTATGACGGCACGCCGGACAACGCGGGCAGATCGGGCGTGACCGTGGGCGGTCTGGCCGGGACGGGATCGAACAGCCAGGTGTTGTACGACGCGGCGACGCTGGCCGCGTTCACCGGTGCCGGGCCGGTGTCGCTGTCGGCGGTCGATACGGGGACGACGACGATCGACGGCCCGGCAAACCTGGAGATCGCGACCGGGTTGCAGGCGGGGGCGACGATCTCGGTCCAATATCTGTACACGCCAACCGTGGGCGCGCTGTTCGATGCGGGCTATTACCTGTCGCACAATCCGGACGTGGCCGCGGCTGGGGTCGATCCTTACCAGCACTACCTGAACCACGGCTGGATGGAGGGGCGTGACCCGAGTGCGTTGTTCGACACCAAGTATTACCTGTCGCAGAACCCCGACGTCGCAGCCTCCGGCATGGATCCGCTGCTGCACTTCGCGCAGTATGGCTGGAAGGAAGGGCGCGACCCGAGCCTCCTGTTCAGCGACGCAAAGTATGTGGCGGCCTATCCCTCGGCCGCTGGCGCGGATCCGTTGCTGGAATATCAGCAAGGGACGGTGCCAATCGCGGGGAATAGTGGCGGCGTTCTTATCGGGTATGCTGCACCAGGCCCTATGACGTTCCTCACGGGCGGCACGCTGCCGGCCGATCCGCTGGTGGATGCGGCCTACTACGACAAGCAGCTCGGCGCGACCTTGATCCCGACCGGGACCGCGGCGGCGCAGCAGGCGGCCTGGAGCTATGACGCGACGGGATGGCAGAAGGGCCTGAGCCCGGACGCGTTCTTCGACACGAACTACTACCTGTCGCACAACCCGGACGTGGCAGCCGCGCACGTCGATCCGCTGCTGCACTACGAGACGTATGGCTGGCACGAGGGCCGCGACCCGTCGGCGGCGTTCAGCACGAACAAGTACCTGGCCGCCTATAGCGACGTGCGGGCATCGGGTGTGGACCCGCTGCTGCAGTTCATCCAGACCGGGCAGGCGCAAGGGCGGACGGCGTTTTCTGCGTGACCGTCATCGCGCGTAGAGGCCTGGGCACTTTCACCCAACCCTCTCCCGCAGGCGGGAGAGGGCTTTAGTGCGGCAAGCCGTCTCTACGCTGACGGTCGAGACGCAGGGCGCCGGGCTGGTGGATTTTACCCCGGCGGTGCGGCGGTGGGTGGCGAGCCAGGGGATCGGCACGGGGCTGCTGACGCTGTGGTGCCGGCATACGTCGGCGAGCCTGCTCGTGCAGGAGAACGCCAGCCCCGACGTACGGGCGGACCTGCAGGACTTCTTCGCCACGCTCGCGCCGCACATGCGCGGGCGCTACCGGCATGACGACGAAGGGCCGGATGACATGCCGGCGCATATCCGTGCGGCGCTGACGCAGACCGGGTTGAGCATCCCGGTGCTGGACGGGGCGCCGGTGCTGGGCACGTGGCAAGGGATCTATCTGTTCGAGCACCGGGATGCGCCGCACCGGCGGGAAGTGGTGCTGCATCTGATTGGGGAATGAGGGTTTTTGGGCTGGCCCTGACGTTCGGACACCCTCGCCCAGCCCTCTCCCGTAAGCGGGAGAGGCTTTAGCGGAAGTCGCGAGTGGGGACCTTGATGCCGGTGGAAAGGCGTTCCGGCGAGTAGATGTCGCGAGGCTTGTGCTTGGGGTTCTGGCGCGCGTCGGGGGTGCCGCCCCAGCGGGCTTCGTCGCCGCGCCCGGTGGCGGGGGTGAAGTCGCGGTCGCCGACCTCGCGGAGCAGCGGGGTGAGGTCCTCGAGGCGTTCGGTGACGACATGGGTGACGCCGCCCTCCTTCTGCACGCGGCCGTGGCAGGCGATCATGCTGGCGGTGAGCACCAGACGGCGCTGGCGTTCGAAGACGCTGGGCCAGACGATGAGGTTGGCGATGCCGGTCTCGTCCTCCAGCGTGATGAACATGACGCCCTTGGCCGAACCCGGCTTCTGCCGGACCAGCACGAGGCCCGGCACCACGACCCGACGGCCATCGCGGCTGTCGGCGAGGTCCGCGCAGGTGACCATGCCTCGGGCGCGCAGGTCGTCGCGGACGAAGGAAACCGGGTGTTCGCGGAGGGTGAGGCCGACGCTGCCGTAGTCTTCGACGACGGTGCGGCCGGGCTTCATCGGCGCCAGCTCGAAGCGTGCGAGCGAGGCGGGGGGCTCGACGATCTCGGGCTGCGGCCGCCCGTCGCCGTCGGCGGCGGCAAACAGCGGCAGGGGCGCGTCGGACAGGGCGCGGATGGCCCAGATGGCGCCGCGGCGGTCGAGGCCCATGGAGCCGTAGCCGTCCGCCTCGGCGATCCGTTCGAGGGCGGCGACGGGGACGCCGGCGCGGCGCCAGGTTTCCTCCAGCGTCGCGTACGGATGTTCGGCGCGGTGGGCGACGAGTGCGGCGCCGTGCTGTTCGGCGAGGCCCTTGGCCATGCGGAGGCCGAGGCGGACAGCGCTTTGACCCACCCCTACCCGCTCACCCACCCCTAACCCCTCCCCCAACCCCTGCCTGGAAGGGAGGGGGGAAGACAGGGGCTCGAGGGTGCAGTCCCAGCGGGAGTGGTTGATGTCGAGCGGGCGCACCTCCACGCCGTGGTCGCGGGCGTCGCGGACGATCTGGGCGGGCGCGTAGAAGCCCATGGGCTGGCTGTTGAGCAGCGCGGCACAGAAGACGTCGGGGTGGTTGCACTTCACCCACGACGAGACGTAGGCGATGATCGCGAAGCTCGCGGCGTGGCTTTCGGGGAAGCCGTAGCTGCCGAAGCCCTCGATCTGGCTGAACGTGCGCTCGGCGAATTCCGGCGTGTAGCCGCGCACGACCATGCCGCCGATCAGCTTGTCCTTGAAGTGGCTGACCCCGCCCGTCAGCTTGAACGTCGCCATGGCCCGGCGCAGCTGGTCCGCCTCCCCCGGGGTGAACCCGGCGCATTGGATCGCGACCTGCATCGCCTGCTCCTGGAACAGCGGCACCCCCAGCGTCTTCTTCAGCACGCGCTCCAGCTCCGGCGTCGGGTAGTCCACCGCCTCCTTGCCCTCGCGGCGGCGCAGATAGGGGTGGACCATGTCGCCCTGGATCGGGCCCGGGCGGACGATCGCGACCTGGATGGTGAGGTCGTACAGCGTGCGCGGCTTCATGCGCGGCAGCATCGACATCTGCGCCCGGCTCTCGATCTGGAACGTGCCGAGCGTGTCCGCGCGCCGGATCATGGCGTAGGTGGCCGGGTCCTCGGGCGGGATGGTGGCGAGGCCGAGGCGGAGGCCGCGGTGCTCCTCCAGCAGGTCGAAGGCACGGCGCATGCAGCCGAGCATGCCCAGCCCCAGCACATCGACCTTCATGAAGCGCAGGGCGTCGATATCGTCCTTGTCCCACTCGATGATCTGCCGGTCCTTCATCGTCGCCGGCTCGATCGGCACCAGGTCGCTGAGCGGGTCGCGGGTGAGGACGAAGCCGCCGGGGTGCTGGCCGAGGTGGCGGGGGAAGCCGATGAGCTGCTGGGCGAGGTCGATGGCCAGGCGCAGGCGGCCATCCTCGGTGTTGAGGTTCAGCGCCGCGGCATGCTTCTCCTCCACGCCGTCCTCGCTCCAGCCCCAGACCTGGCTGCTCAGCGCGCCGGTGACGTCCTCGGTCAGGCCCATCACCTTGCCGACCTCGCGGATGGCGCCGCGGGCGCGATAGCGGATGACGGTGGCGCAGAGGGCGGCGCGGGCGCGGCCATAATGGGCGTAGATCCATTGGATCACGTCCTCGCGCCGCTCGTGCTCGAAGTCGACATCGATGTCCGGCGGTTCGTGTCGTTCGGCGGAGACGAAACGCTCGAACAGCAGGCCGGACGCGGTCGGGTCGATGCTGGTGACGCCGAGCACCCAGCAGACGGCGGAATTGGCGGCCGACCCGCGCCCCTGGCAGAGGATGCCGCGGCGCCGGGCCTCGCGGACGATGCTGTTCACCGTCAGGAAGTAGGGGGCATAACCGAGCTGGGCGATGAGGCCGAGCTCGTGGCGGAGCTGGCGGGTGACCGCCTCGGGCACGCCGGCGGGATAGCGGATGGCGGCGCCCTCCCAGGTGAGGCGCTCCAGGGTGGCCTGGGCGGGTTCGGCCAGGTCGTCGCTCTCGGTGGGGTACTGGTAGGCGAGGTCGGACAGGTCGAACCGGCAGCGGTCCACCAGCTCTTGCGTGCGGGCGATGGCATCGGGGTGTCGGGCGAACAGGGCGGCCATGCGACCGGGCGGCTGCAGGTGGCGCTCGCCGTGGTGTTCGAGGTGGAAGCCCGCGTCGTCGATGGTGCAGCCCTCGCGGATGCACGTCATGACGTCCTGCAGCACGCGGCGGTCCGGGTGGTGGTAGAGGACGTCGTTGGTCGCGATCAGGGGGATGCCGGCCGCGGCGCCCATCTGGTCGAGGTGGAACAGGCGGACGGCGTCGCCTGGCTGGAAGCGGACGGCGCCGGCAAGGTAGGCCCGGCCGGCCGCGATCTGGCGGAGGCGGTCCAGCCAAGCGGCCAGCGTGTCGTCGGGGGCGCCGGGCAGGAGCACATAGACGAGCCCGTCGCCCCCGGCGGCAAGATCGTTCCAATCGAGAAGGCAGCCACCCTTGCCGGCACGCGCCTTGCCGAGGCTGAGCAGTCGGCACAGGCGGGACCAGGCCGGCCGGTCGGTCGGATAGGCGAGGAGTGCGGCGCCGTCGGTCAGCTCGATCCGGGCGCCGGCCACGAGGCGGACGCCGGTGGCCTTCGCCGCCTCCCAGGCACGGACGATGCCTGCGACGCTGTTGCGGTCGGCAATGCCGAGCGCGCCGATGCCGAGCGCGGCGGCCTGGGCGAACAGCTCCTCGGGGTGGGATGCGCCGCGGAGGAAGCTGTAGTTGGTGGTGACGTGGAGTTCGGCGTAGGGCATGTTCGCCATACGTTCTTGTATGCCGGCATGTGCGGCGGCGCAACCAGGAGGGTGGGCCCTAGCCGACCAACCGACCTGGCCGCGCACGCCTCTGGTGGGCTGAAGCCCACCCTATGCGGTTATCCCGGTTTACTTACGCGCTTTGCGGGCGGCGTACTTGGCGTCCCGGGCGGCTTTGCGTTCGGCCCGGATCGCTTCGTCGCGGGCGGCTTGTTCGGCTGCCTTCGCTTCGGCCTCGGCGGCCGCGGCGGCCTCGGCGATCTTGCGTGCCTCGTCCTCGCGCAGGCGGGCGGCTTCTTCGGCAACCTTCTGCTTCGACCGTTCGGCCTGGCGCAGCTCGCGCGCCTCCTGGATCGACCGGCGCTCGGCGGCGCGGGCGAGCACCTCCGGATCGTCGGCAGGCGGCCGGGCCTTGAAGCGTTCGGCGAGCGCCTTCTTGGCTTCGGCCGCGGAGGCGCGGCGGTCTTCGAACGTACTCCCCTTCAAGGGCATGCCTTGCTTGCTCCATCATCCAGCGGTGCCGGCGCGCGACCATGGCGCGCCGCGCGCGTGCCCTAGCGCCGATCGGGGCCCGCGTCCAGCAGGGCAAGGTTCTGCTGCGCCAAATCCCCGGTCGCGGTGTCGGGCGAAAGCTGCACCGCCTGCTCCCAATCCTTGCGTGCGCCGGCCCGGTCGCCGCGGCGCTGCCGCAGGATGCCCCGCTCGAGCAGCGCGTCGGCATTCTCGGGATCAAGGCCGATCGCCCGGTCGATGTCGTCCTGCGCGAGGTCGAGCTTGTTCAGATGGCGCAGCGCGGAGGCACGGAAGACCAAGGCGTCGGGGCGGCGCGGGTCGATGTCGAGTGCCCGGTTCAAATCATCGAGCGCGTCGGCGAAGCGGTCCATCGTGCCCTCGGCCTCGGAGCGGTCGATCAGCAGGTCGGCGTCGTCGGGCGTGAGCGAGAGGGCGAGCGTGGTGGAGGCCAAAGCGCGCTCGGGCGCGCCGGCGATGAGCCAGGCGGCGCCGGCCTGGCCGAAGATGGTGGCGCGGGCGGTCGCGGGCGCCTTGCTGTTGGCGGCGAGCTTGTCGAGCTCCTCGGCGCCGGTATCGGCGTCGCCGAGCGCGATGTCGGCCAGGCCAAGGCAATGGGCGGCTCCGTCGCCGCCGCCGGTCGCGACCCAGGCGTCGGCGAAGTCCCGGGCGCCGCTCGGGTCCGGGCCGAGCATCGCCAGGCAGCGCTCGTAATCCTCGCCCTCGGCGATGCGGGGCGGGATCGGCGGGACCGGCAGCGTCTCCTCGGTGTCGGGGTCGCTGTCGGGAGCGACCGGGTCATGCGACTGCCACCACCATGCGCCGGCACCGAGCGAGAGCGCGAGCACCAGGAGGCCGCCCAGCAGCACGGGGTGTTTGACCATGACCACGCGGTTTTAGCCCCAGGCAAGGCGAGGGGCAAACCCACTCAGGGTGCCGGGGAGGGTGCGGAGGTGCCGACCGGCACGACCGAGATGCTGTTGTATGGGCTGCCGCCCGTGCTGAGCGCCTGCGTCGACCAGACCAGGTAGACGAGGGTGCGCTTCTGCGGGTCCCACATGCGGGTGACGCGGATTTCCTTGAACAACCAATTGGCCGACGCACCGAACACCACCTCGTTTTCGGGGATGCGGTCGGCCAGCGTCACCGGGCCGGTGGCACGGCAGGCGATGCTGAAGCGGCTCGGGTCGGTTGCCAGGCCGATCGAGCCCTTGATGCCGCCGGTCTCGGCGCGCGACAGGTAGCAACTCACGCCCTGCGCCTTCGGGTCGTCGTAGCGGTCGATGACGATGCGGTCGTTGCGGCCGACGAGACGGAAGGTGGTGCTGACGTCGCCGATCCGCTGCGGGTCGTCAGAGGCGGCGCAGGCGGGGGTCACGACAGCGTAGGCGATGGCGAGCACTGCAGCCGACAGGGCGGGAAGCTGGCGCATGGAGCAGGTCCTTGGCGGGGTGGCGCACCATGGGTCGGGACGCGCAACGCCGCAACCGGGCAGAGCGCAGTGGAAGCCTCATCTGCACAAGTGCTAGACCTTCGGATATGGACGTCGCCGTTCGCCGCACGATGACGCTGGACCGATCCCTCGCTCGGGCGGAACGGCAGCCGCTGCACTGCGCGTTCGACGCGTCAGAGGGATGGGTCGCCGACGACGTCAAAGCAGCCGGGGTGCTGCACTTGCCTGAAGCCGGGATCGGTGTCCCGGGTGCGGGACATCGACCACGCGCTATCGAAGCGCCGCCCGGCGACGACCGAACCCCTCCCCATCCGTCCGATAGTGAATAGGCCCCCTGCCCTGCTCATATCCGGGGTGAAGGAGCCCGCATGACCGATCCGCTCACCACACTTTCAGACGCCCTTGCTGGCCGCGTGGCGGCGGCAGCGCCCGGCCTGGTCACGATCCATCCTGGCGCCCGGGCGCAGCGGAGCGGCTTTGCCTGGCAAGACGGCGTGATCGTCACCAGCGAGCAGTCCTTGCCGACGGCGACCGAGGTTCCGGTCCTGCTGCCCGGTGGGGGACGGGGCACCGCGACGCTCGCCGGACGCGATCCGGGGACCAACGTCGCGGTGTTGCGCCTGGCGCTGGCCGCACCGCACCTGGCCGATGTTGAGGCGCAGACGGGGGCGCTGGCCTTGGCCCTGGGCGCCGGCGAGGGCGAGCCGACGGCGGCGCTGGGGCTGGTACACCGGACCGGGCCGGCGTGGGACAGCATGGCCGGCGGCGTGATCGATCGGATGATCCGGCTGGACCTGCGGTTGTCGACGGCGGCGGAAGGGGGGCCGGTGCTTGACGCGGCCGGCGGGCTGCTGGGCATGTCGACGTTCGGGCCGCGGCGCCGCGTGCTGGTGATCCCGTCCGCGACCGTGCGGCGGGTGCTACCCGGGCTGCTGGAGGGCAAGCGGTCGCGCGGCTGGCTCGGCCTGGGACTGCAGCCGGTCGGGTTGCCGCCGACGATGGAGGCTGCAGCCGGTCGGAGCGCCGGGCTGATGGTGCTGAGCTTGGCGCCGAAGGGCCCGGCGGAGCAGGCTGGGGTGCTGCTGGGCGACATCCTGCTCGACGTCGACGGCTCGCCCGCGCCGCACCCGCGTGCGGTCGCGCGGGCCCTGGCCGCGTCGGCCGTCGGCCGCACGGTCCCGCTTCGGCTGCTGCGGGGCGGCGCCCCGCTCGATCTGCCGGCCACCATCGCTGAAAGGCCCGCCGCGTGATGCCGACCGCTACGCTGATCCGGCAGGACGCCGTTCTCGTCGCCGTCCATGCCCACGACCCGGTGCGGGCAGCGGACCTAGCCGCCCGTGTCGCGCTGGCGGGCCACACCATCGTGGAGCCGGACGAAGCGGAGCTGATCCTGGCCGATGCGGACAGTCCGGCGCCGCCCGACTTGGCGGTGTTGCGCATGGGTCCGGGTGGGGCCGTCCCGGCCGATCTTTCGCCGGCGCAGCTGGACGCGGCGCTGCGGGCGGTGGCTGTCGGGCTCCGGGTCAGCCTGCCGGCGCCGCCGGACGGGTTCGCGGAGGCCGATGCCCGGCCGCTGCTTACGCCGCGTGAGCTGGAAATACTGGCCTGCCTCGGGGAAGGTCTCAGCAACAAGGCGGTGGCGCGACGGCTGGGCATCAGCGCGCACACTGTCAAATTCCACCTTGAGGCGGTGTTCGCCAAGCTGGGCGCGAGCAGCCGGGCGGATGCGGTGGCGCGGGGGCTGCGCGGCGGATTGATCCTGCTGTAGCCGTTTCGGCCCGCTGGCAACCTTGGCAGCCGGGAGGCGCTTGGGAGTGGTGGGCTGAAGCCCACCCTATTCTGCAGAACCGGGGTTCAGATGAGCGACAATCCGTTGGAGACCACACCCGAGCGCGAGGCGTTGATCGGGCGGCGCATGCAGGAGCTGTACGAGGCGGACGGCCGCGTCGGCTCGCTCGACGACTATCGCGAGCGGGCGGACGAGTTGGTGCGCATGGAGCTGGCGGGGGCGACGGGGCAGCTGGACGTCGACGCGCACAAGCGCGTGGAGGAGGCGGCGATCCAGGAGAACCTTGGCGAGTTCCCGGGCGGCAGCTCGGTCGCTGACCAAGGCGACTGGCGGGAGACGCCGATGACGCGAGACGAGCTCATCCACCCGGACCCGCAAGCGCAGCCGGGGCACGGGGACACGCCGTAGGGGTGCGTTCAGCGGCCTTTCAGGGCTGCCTGCGCGAGGGTGTCGAGGGCGGAGAGGAAGCGGGACCGGTCGGCCTTGGTCATCGGCGCGTTGCCGCCGCCGCCGATGCCGATCTCGCGCAGGTGGCGGGACATCTCTCGTCCGGCGAGCGCATTGCCGATGTTGGCCTGGGTCCAGACGTGTCCGATGTGCGACAGCGCGCGGGCCCCGGCGGCGAGGCATCGCGACGCGAGCGGGATATCGGCGGTGACGCAAATGTCGGGGGGCGCGATCCGCTGGGCGATCCAGTCGTCGGCGGCATCCGGGGTGTCGTCGACGATGATCATCGTCACGTTGGGCAGGCCGGGAGGCCGGATGGGCCGGGACCCGTTGGAAACGACGAACACGGGAAGCGCGAGCCGGGTCGCGACGCGGAACGCCTCCTCCCGCACCGGGCAAGCATCCGCATCGATGTAGATCGTGGGTCCGCTCAAGCGGCGAGCTTGTCCAGCTCCCGCACGACCGCCTCGCCCATGACCGACGTGCCCACCTTGGCCGTGCCAGGCGCCATCACGTCGGCGGTGCGCAGGCCGCTCGCCAGCACGTTGGTGCAGGCACGCTCGATCAGCGCCGCTTCCTCCTCCAGCTCGAACGAGTAGCGAAGCAGCATCGCGAAGCTGAGCATCTGCGCCATCGGGTTCGCGATGCCCTTGCCGGCGATATCGGGCGCGCTGCCGTGGATGGGCTCATACAGCGCGCGGCGGCGGCCCGATGCGTCCGGTGCGCCCAGCGTGGCCGAGGGCAGCATGCCGAGCGAGCCGGTGAGCATGCTGGCAAGGTCGCTCAGCAGGTCGCCGAAGATGTTGCTGGTGACGATGACATCGAACTGGCGCGGGTTGCGGACGAGCTGCATGGCGCAGTTGTCGGCATACATGTGGCTCAGCTGCACGTCGGCGAATTCGCGCGCGTGCAAATCGGTGACGACCCGGCGCCAGAACAGGCCGCTCTGCATCACGTTGGCCTTCTCGACGCTCGTGATCTTTCCCTGCCGCTTGCGCGCAAGATTGAAGGCGACACGGGCGACGCGCTCGATCTCACCGGTCGTGTAGCTCTCGGTGTCGAAGCCGCGCTCCTGGCCGTCGGGCAAGGTCTCGACCCCGCGCGGCTCGCCGAAGTAGATGCCGCCGGTGCTCTCGCGCACGATCATCAGGTCGAGGCCGCGAATCACGTCCGGCTTCAACGTGCTGGCGTCGACCAGCGGAGCCAGGACGATGGCCGGCCGCAGGTTGGCGAACAGGTCGAGCTCCTTGCGCAGGCGCAGAATCGCGATCTCGGGCCGGTTGTCGAAGCCCAGCCTGTCCCAGCGCGGACCGCCGACGGCGCCGAACAGCACGGCATCCGCATTGGCGGCGGCCGCCATGGTCGCGTCGGTGATCGGGGTGCCGCGCTGGTCGATGCAGGCGCCGCCGGCCAAGTCTTCGGAGACGTCGAACGAGACCAGCCGGCGCCGGTCCATCCAGTCGATCACGCGTCGAACCTCGCGCATCACTTCGGGCCCAACGCCGTCACCCGGAAGGATCAGCAGCTTCTTGTTGGATGGCATCGGCGTCCCCCTCGTCGTCCGGCCGACCGCTAAACGGCGATGGTCGGCATCCATTCGGGCCGCTGCCCCTCGAACTGGTCGATCGCGGCCGCGCGCTGCATCGTCTGGCCGATGTCATCGAGGCCGTGAAGTAGCAGGTGGCGGCGAAACGGGTCGATCGCGAAAGGGATCTCCTGGCCGTTGGGCCGGATGACCACCTGACGCGCGAGATCGACGGTCAGGCGCGCGTTGCCGCCGAGCGTGGCATCCTCCATCAGCTGGTCGCAGACCTCACGCGGAAGCGCGAGCGGCAGGATCCCGTTCTTGAAGCAGTTGGTGTGGAAGATGTCGGCAAAGCTGGGCGCGATGACGCAGCGGATGCCGAAGTCGAGCAGGGCCCAGGGCGCATGCTCGCGCGACGAGCCGCAGCCGAAGTTCTCATGCGCGATCAGGATCTCGGCCTGGCGATAGGCCGGCTGGTTCAGCACGAAGCCGGGCCGTTCCTGGCCGTCGCCATCATAGCGCAAGGTGTCGAACAGATGGACACCCAGCCCGGTACGCTTGATCGTCTTGAGGAACCGGGCGGGAATGATCTTGTCGGTGTCGACGTTGGCGAGCGGCAGAGGGACGGCGACGCCGGTCAGGGTCGTGAAGGACTGCATCAGGCCAGCTCCCTGACATCGGCGAGGCGGCCGGTGACGGCGGCGGCGGCGGCCATGGCGGGCGACAGCAGGTGGGTGCGTCCGCCGGGGCCCTGCCGGCCCTCGAAGTTGCGATTGCTCGTGCTGGCGCAGCGCTGGCCGGGCGTGAGCTTGTCGGGGTTCATGCCCAGGCACATGCTGCAACCCGCCTCCCGCCACTCGAACCCGGCCGCCTTGAACACGGCGTCGAGGCCCTCGGCCTCGGCCTGCTGCTTCACGACGCCGCTGCCGGGCACGACCATGGCGCGTACGCCTGGCGCCACCTGCCGGCCGCGAGCGATGGCGGCGGCGGCGCGCATGTCCTCGATCCGGCCGTTGGTGCAGCTGCCGATGAACACGACGTCGACCGGCACGTCGGTCAGCCGGGTGCCGGGGGTGAGCGCCATGTAGTCGAGCATGCGCTGCATCTGCGCGCGGGCGGCCTCGTCGGTCACGGCGGCCGGGTCGGGCACGGTCCCGCCGATCGGCATCACGGCCTCGGGGTTCGTGCCCCAGGTGACCATCGGCTGGATCGTGCCGGCGTCCAGCTCGACCACGTTGTCGTAATGGGCGCCCGGGTCGGTCGGCAGGGTGCGCCAATACTCGATGGCGCGGTCGAGGGCGGGGCCCTGCGGCGCGAACGGCTTGCCGCGCAGGTAGTCGAACGTCGTGTCGTCGGGCGCGATCATGCCGGCGCGGGCACCGGCCTCGATGCTCATGTTGCAGACCGTCATGCGGCCGGCCATGTCGAGGCCGCGGATCGTCGAGCCGGCATATTCGATGACGTGGCCGGTGCCGCCGGCAGTGCCGATCGTGCCGATGATGGCAAGCACCACGTCCTTGGCGGTCACGCCCGGGGCGAGCGTGCCCTCGACCCGGACGAGCATGTTGAGGGCCGGCTTCTGCAGCAGGGTCTGGGTCGCGAGCACGTGCTCGACCTCGGACGTGCCGATGCCGAAGGCGAGCGCGCCCATGGCGCCGTGGGTGCTGGTATGGCTGTCGCCGCAGACGATCGTGAAGCCGGGCAGGCTGATCCCCTGCTCGGGACCGATGATGTGGACGATGCCCTGGCGCGCATCGGCCAGCGGAAAGTACGGCACGCCGAACTCAGCGACGTTGCGCTCGAGCGTTTCCACCTGGATGCGGCTCTCGGGCTCGGCGATCTGCTGATGCCGGTCGCCGGAGGTGGGCACGTTGTGGTCCACGACGGCGATCGTCGCCTCCGGCCGGCGCACCCGGCGCTTGGCCAGGCGCAGGCCCTCGAAGGCCTGCGGACTGGTGACCTCATGCACGAGGTGCCGGTCGATATAGAGCACGCAGGTCCCGTCCTCGAGCCGGTCGACGACGTGGCTCTCCCAGACCTTGTCGAACAGCGTGCGCGCCATGCCGAGCACCATGAGTTATTCGGCGCTCGCGGGCGCCTCGGTGATCGAAGCCTCGGGGGCCTTCGGCGCTGCGGCCGCCGGCGCCGCGACCTCCCGCAGGTCCCGCGCGCGCTCGGCGATGCGGGCCGACTTGCCGCTGCGGCCGCGCAGATAATACAGCTTGGCCCGGCGCACGTCGCCGCGGCGCATCACCACGATCTCGGCGATGGTGGGCGCATAAAGCGGGAACACCCGCTCGACCCCCTCGCCGTAGCTGATCTTGCGGACCGTGAAGTTGCTGCTGATGCCCTTGTTCGAGCGCGCGATGCACACGCCCTCATAGGCCTGGATGCGGGTGCGCTCGCCCTCGACGACGCGGACCATGACCTTCAGCGTGTCGCCGGCCCGGAACTCCGGCACGGCGCGGGTCGCGGTCAGCTTGGCGATGTGCTCCGCCTCGAGCGTCTGGATGATGTTCATTCGGGTCTCTCCTTCGATCGTGTTACGGCGCGGTCGCCGCGATGTCCATGCGCGCGCGCCACAGGTCGGGCCTGCGGGCGCGCGTGATCTGTTCGGCCTGGTCCCGGCGCCAGGCGGCGATGGCGCCGTGATGGCCGCTGAGCAGCACGGGCGGCACGGCGCGGCCCTGCCACTCGGCCGGGCGGGTGTAGTGGGGGTATTCGAGCAGGCCCTCGGAGAAGCTCTCGTCCAGTGCGCTGGCGTCCGAACCCATGACACCGGGCAGCAGGCGGATGCAGGCGTCGAGCAGGACGAGGGCGGGCAGCTCGCCGCCGGAGAGCACGTAGTCGCCGACGCTGAGCTCCTCGATGCCGCGGGCGTCGAGGACGCGCTGGTCAACGCCCTCATAGCGGCCACAGATGAGAGTCACGCCGAGCCCGGCGGCCAGCGAGCGGACGCGGTCCTGGCGAAGCGGGGCGCCGCGCGGGCTGAGGTAGATCAATGGACCGTCGAGCGCACCGATCGCGGTGTCGAGCACGTCGGGTCGCATCACCATGCCGGCGCCGCCGCCGAAGGGGGTGTCGTCGACGGTCCGGTGCCGGCCGGCTGCGGCGGCGCGGATGTCGCGCACATCGAGGGACCAGATTCCGTGTTCCAGGGCACGTCCGGCGAGGGACACGCCGAGCGGGCCGGGGAACATCCCGGGGAAGAGGGTGAGGACGGTGGCGCGCCATGTCCCTTCTCCCCTCCCTGAGGTCAGGGAGGCGGGTTTGTCCGCGTCATAGGGAACGCCGGCCTCGCGACCCACCGCCGGCCGCTCCCTGCCGGGGAGGGGAGACGATCCATCGCTCACGGCTGCACCACGACTTCTTCGGGCGGGACGACGACGACGCGGCCCGCAGACAGGTCGATCTCGGGGACGCAGGCGCGCGTGAACGGGACGAGCAAGGGCTGTCCGGTGCGGGCGATCTCGAGGCTGGTGCCGGCGCCGTAGTCGTGGACGGTCAGCACCCGGCCGAGTTCGGCGCCGGCCGGGTCTTCGGCGCGGAGGCCGACGAGGTCGGACAGATAGAACTCCTCCTCCCCGGCCGGCGGCAGGCGGTCTCGCTCGATATAGAGCCGCAGGTTCGTCAGGCGCTCGGCGGCGGTGCGGTCCGGCAGCGGCTTGCCGTCGGCGCCGCGCAGCTCGGCGACGCCGTCCATTCGCCAGGCCAAGGTCCAGGTGCCGCCGCGGTCGTCGAGCAACGGGCCATAACCCGCGAGGTCGCGCGGGTCGGCCGTGTAGCTCTGCACGTGGACCAGCCCCCGCACCCCGTGCGGGCGGCCAACCACGCCCATCAGGATGCGGCGGTCGCCCATTTAGGTCGCGGCAGCGGCCTTGGCCGCACGCTCCTGGGCCTTTTTCTTGGGCGCCGACTGGACGGGCTGCTCACGATACACGGGCATCGGCGCCAGGCCGGCATGGCCGAGGAATTTTGCGACCCGCTCGGTCGGTTGCGCGCCCTGGCTGATCCAGTGCGTGATCCGCTCGCCCTGCAGGCGCACGCGCTCCTCGTGCTCGGCCGGGAGCATCGGGTTGTAGCTGCCGACCTTCTCGAGGAAGCGGCCGTCGCGGGCCGAGCGGCTATCGGCGATGACGATGTGGTAGTAGGGGCGCTTCTTGGCGCCCGCACGGGCCAGGCGGATCTTCAGGGACATTCGTTTTCCTTACACTTGACTAATAGGGACGGCGCTGCTGCATCGATTTGGGCATGAGCGCGGACATTCCTTGCCGCATCAAACCCTTCTGACCCAGCTTTCCCATGCGCTTCATCATGGTCGACATGTCGTCGAACTGCTTGAGCAGCTTGTTCACGTCCTGCACGCTCGTGCCCGACCCGGCGGCGATCCGCTTCTTGCGGCTGGCCTTGATCATGTCGGGCGTCTTGCGCTCGCGCTTGGTCATGCTGGAGATGATGGCGGCCTGGCGGCCCAGCACCTTGGTGTCGAGCTTCGCATCGTCCAGCTGGGCCTTCATCTTGCCGACGCCGGGCAGCATGCCGAGAATGCCGGAGAGGTTGCCCATCTTGGTGATCTGGCGGAGCTGGTTCGCGTAGTCGTCGAGGTCGAACTTCCCGCTCATCATCTTGCGGGCCATCTTCTCGGCTTCGGCCTCGTCGATGGTCTCGCTGGCCTTCTCGACCAGGCCGACGATGTCGCCCATGCCGAGGATGCGGCCGGCGACGCGCTCGGGGTGGAACTCCTCCAACGCGTCCAGCTTTTCGCCCGAGCCGGTCAGCTTGATCGGCGCCCCGGTGATCTGCCGCATCGACAGGGCAGCGCCGCCGCGGGCGTCGCCGTCCATCCGCGTCATGACGATCCCGGTGATTCCGAGCGCATCGTTGAACGCCTTGGCCGTGTTGACCGCGTCCTGCCCGGTCATGGCGTCGACCACCAGAAGCATCTCGACCGGGTTGGTCGCGAAGCGGATGGCGCGGACCTCGTCCATCAACTCCTGGTCGATCGAAAGGCGGCCGGCGGTGTCGAGGATGACGACGTCGAACACCTCGCGGCGGCCGGTGTCCATCGCGCGCTGGGCGATCTGCACGGGGGTCTCGCCGGGCACGATCGGCAGGCTGGCGACGCCGGCCTGCTCGGCGAGCACCTTGAGCTGGAGCTGGGCGGCCGGGCGCTGCGTGTCGAGGCTGGCGAGCAGCACGCGCTTTCGGTCGCGCTTGGACAGGCGGAGGGCGAGCTTGCCGGAGGTGGTGGTCTTGCCCGAGCCCTGGAGGCCGACCATGAGGTAAGGGATGGGAGCGGTCGCGGCCAGGTTCAGCGGCACGACGCCGGCACCGCCCAGCGCCTCGATGAGCTGGTCGTTGACGATCTTGATGACTTGCTGGCCGGGGCTGACACTTTCCAGCACCTCGGCGCCTAGCGCCCGGTCGCGGACGGCGTTGACGAAGTCGCGGACGACCGGCAGCGCGACGTCGGCCTCGAGCAGCGCGAGACGGACCTCGCGCAGCGCTTCGGCCACATCGGTCTCGTTCAATCGCCCGCGCGCACGCAGGCCGTCGAACACCCCGGACAATTTGCTCGACAGCGTGTCGAACATCGATGGATCACCCCAACGCAATAAGCGCCGCTGCGCGAACCCTCGCGGAGCGGCGTCTTGGATTGAAGGGCGGGATAGGCTCGATGCGCTGGGATGTCAATGCACTTGCCATGCGAACCGATGGCCTGGAGTCGCCGCGCAGCCTTGGCTGCGATCCGACTTTAAGGCGACAACCAGCCGAGGAACAACGCCGCACCCGACAGCCCGACGACCAGTTGCCGCGCCAGCAGCCCCGCGCCCGCGCCGCCAAAAGCCACCGAATGCGCGAGGAACGGCCAGATCGGCAAATAGTAGCGGAACGACGCCGCCGGCACGCTGCCGCCCAGCTTGGTCATCGAGAACCACCAGTGGATCGGCAGCACGGCCACGAAGGCGAGCGGCCCCACGATCGCGATCAACCGGGCCGGGTCACCGCTCCGGGTCCGGAACGCCGCCCACACCCCGCCCGCGGCCGCCAGCAGCAGGGCCCAGACCAGGGCGGCGGCCAGCGCCTCGGCGCCGCCCGGCACCGGCCAGGCGCCCGTCTGGGCAAAGCAGAACGTGTAGGCGACGTTGAAGAGGAACACCGGGAGATAGGCGGCGCCCGGCACCTGGTGCACGCCGCCGAACTGCTCGACCGTCATGGGCACGAGCGCGTGGTATTTCGCGACGATGAGCCAGGTAGGGACCGTGCCGAGGACGCCGCCCACGGCCAGGGCCGGAAGCAGCGACGGCCGGGCGCGGAGGCGCAGCAGCGCGTAGAAGCCGAGCGCGGCGCCGACGGCAAGACCGGCGTTCGGCTTGGCCCAGCAGGCGAGCATGAGCCCGGCGGCGCAGGCCGCGAGGCCCGCGGCGCGGCGGCGAGGTTCCGTGCTGGCGCCCCAGTAAGCCAGGCCGCCCGCCAGCAGCGCGAGGCTGTCGTTCGTCACCTGGCCGCTGACCGCGAGCAGCTTCGGGTTGAGTGCGACGAGGGCGCAGAAGATGGCCAGGGCGGTGAGATCGCGGCCAAAGGTGCGCCAGCCGGCCATGAGCCCCAGCGCGACGCCCGCCATCGCCAGCGCGGCCGATTCTAGGCGCAGGCGGGTGATCGCGGCGTGCAGCGGCAGCGAGCGGTCGAGGGCCAGCGTCTCGAACCAGTAATATGGCGACGGGTGGCCCAGGTAGTTGGCGCGGTCGGACCAGTGCGTCAGGCTGTCACGCGGCAGGTCGCGCATCGCCTCGAACATCGGGCGCCACTCACCCGTCTCTTGCAGGTAAGCGGCATAGGAGACGTGTTCCAGCTCGTCGAAGTCGCTCGGGTATGACTTGGTCCAGACCAGCAGCAGGCCGATCGCGAGAAAGGCGGCGAAGGCGGCAAGCGGGATCAGGTTGCGGATGGCGGCCACGCTGGTTCCAAGATCGACGCCTTCCCACGACACATGCTGGACTCGCGCGCCCGCGGCACCATCCTATGCCAGGACAAAAGGAGGTCTGTCATGCGTCTGTCAGTCCTGGACCAGTCCACCATCGTCAGCGGCCGCAGCCCTGGCGCCAGCATCCAGGAGACGCTGGCCTTGGCACTGGACTGCGAGGCATTGGGCTACGACCGCTACTGGCTGGCCGAGCACCACAACAGCGGCAGCCAGGCCGGGACGGCGCCCGAGGTGCTGATGGCCGCCATCGCCGCCACCACGCACCGCATCCGGGTCGGCAGCGCGGGGGTGATGCTGCCGCACTACTCGAGCCTGAAGGTCGCCGAGCAGTTCCGCGTGCTGGAGGCGATCGCGCCCGGCCGGATCGACATGGGGCTGGGCCGCGCGCCCGGGTCGGACGGTCTGACGGCCTATGCACTGAACCCGGCCGCGGACAGCGCGGCCGATCACTTCCCGAGCGCGGTGCGTGACCTGCTCCACTGGGTCAGGGGCGAACAGCTGGTCGAGGGCCATCCGTTCCGCGCCGTGCTGGCGCAGCCCGCGGGCGAGACGGCGCCGGAGCCCTGGATCCTGGGCAGCAGCGACTATGGCGCCCAGGTCGCGGCGCACTTCGGGCTGCCTTACTGCTTCGCGCACTTCATCACCGACGGGCGTGGGGCGGAGCAGGCGCTGGCGGCCTACCGGACCGGGTTCCGGCCGAGCGCCACGCTGCCGCGGCCCTATGCGGTGGTCGCGGTGTGGGCGATGGCGGCCGAGACCGACGCGGAGGCGGATCGGCTGTTCGCCAGCCGCGCGCTGTGGCGGCTCGGGCGGGACCGGGGGATCTATGGGCCTCTGCCAGCAATGGAGGAGGCCACGGACTATCCATACACGGAGGCCGACCGGGCGCGAGTCGCCGGGATGCGAAGCGGTGCGATGGTCGGGACCGCGCGTGCCGTTGTGGAGAAGCTGCGTGCCTTGACGACGGCGTTGCAGGTGGAGGAGGTCGTGATCCTGACGACCCTGCCGGACGCGGCGGCCCGGCGCCGCAGCTACGCGTTGTTAGCTGAAGCCGCCGGGCTGACGGGGACGCAGGCCGCCCGGCTGGCCGCGGCGTAGCTGCCACTGACGGTAGCGATAGAGGCCATAGGCGCCGGCGCCGGCAATCAGGATGACCGGCAGCACCATCGAGACCACCCAGATCGCGAGTGCTGCGACCAGTACCGAGACGCCAAGCGCGGCAACGGCCACGGCGGCCAACATCATCTTGGCCGACAACGGCACGATCGGCCGCTGCGGCGGGGTCCGGAACGAGCCGTCGGGGAGCATGTCGATCGTGGGGGGCACGCGGGTCATGGATCCGACGTGGCGAGGGGTGCGGCGGCGTTCAAGGGGCGAGGTTCCACCCGCTCAGTGGGCGGCGCCGAGGTAGGCGGCGCGGACGGCCGGGTCGGTCTTGAGCATGGCGGCCGGGCCTTCGGCGGAGAGGCGGCCGTTCTCCATGACGTAGCCGTAGTCGGCGACGTCCAGCGCGGCGGCGGCGAACTGCTCGACGAGGAGCATCGTGATGCGCTGCTCCTTCAAGCGGGCGATCGTCGCGAACACGTCGGCGACGAGGCGCGGGGCGAGGCCCATGCTGGGTTCGTCCAGAAGCAGCACGTCCGGGTTCAGCATCAACGCGCGCGCCATGGCCAGCATCTGCTGCTCGCCGCCGGAGAGCGTGCCGGACAGCTGGGCGCGGCGCTCGGCCAGCCGCGGGAACAGCGCATACATGCGGTCGAGGTCGGCCGTGACGTCGCCGCGGGGACGTCCGCCGGTCAGTCGCGGGAAGGCGCCCATGACGAGGTTGTCCGCGACCGAGAGGGTCGCGAAGACACGGCGGCCTTCGGGCGAATGCGCCAGGCCGCGGCGGGTGATCGCGTGCGAGGGCAGGCCGGCGATCTCGCGCCCATCGAGCTGGATGCTGCCGGCTTCGGGTTTGATCATGCCCGAGAGGGCGCGCAGCGTCGTGGTCTTGCCGGCGCCGTTGCTGCCGATGAGGGTGACGAGCTGGCCGGGTTTGACCTGGAGGGTGAGGCCATGAAGCACCTGCACCTTGCCGTAGCCGGCGACCAGGTCCGTCACCTGCAGCATCAGGCGGGCTCGAGCACGGCGCCGCCGAGGTAGGCGGCGACGACCTTCTCGTCCGCCTGCACCGCGGCTGGCGCGCCTTCGGCAATTTTCTGGCCGAAGTCGAGCACGGTGACGGTGTCGCACAAGCTCATGACGACGTCCATGTGATGCTCGATCAGGATCAGGGTGATGCCGTGGTCGCGGATCTTGCGGATGATGTCGACCAGCACGCGGATGTCGGGCGCGGTCAGGCCGGCAGCAGGCTCGTCGAGCAGGAGCAACTTCGGGTCGAGCGCCAGCGCCCGGCCGATCTCCAGCAGCCGCTGCTTGCCGTAGGGCAGGTTGCGCGCCTCCTCGTTGGCCAGCGCCTCGAGGCCCACGAAGCGCAGGATGCTGGCTGCGCGGATCTGGGCACCGGCCTCCTCGCGCCGGGCCCGGGGCGTGCCGAGCGTGACCTCCGCGAGCGAGCCGCGATAGGCGTGGTGGAGGCCGACCATGACGTTCTCGATCAGCGTCAGCTCGCCGAACAGCTGGACGTT
The DNA here is from genome assembly GCA_965213855.1 of Acetobacteraceae bacterium. Lineage (GTDB taxonomy): Bacteria > Pseudomonadota > Alphaproteobacteria > Acetobacterales > Acetobacteraceae > JBBROS01. The sequence continues at coordinate 1,688,887 of CBDCAA010000008.1, forward strand.
CTGGAACGTGCGGGCGATCCCGGCGGCGGCGATCTGCGGCGGGGCGCGGCCGGCGATGCTGACGCCTTCGAGCCGGATGTCGCCCCCGGTCGGTGCGTAGATGCCCGTCAGCACGTTCATCATGGTGCTCTTGCCGGAGCCGTTGGGGCCGATCAGGCCGTGGATGGTGCCGGGCATGACGGCGAGGTCGACCTGGTTGAGCGCCTTCAGGCCGCCGAACTGCATGACGACGCCCTGCACCTCCAGCAATGGGCGCCCGGCCTGCACCTGCGGGGCGGCGGCGGACCACACATGCGCGTCGTCCCCGCGGGCGGTGATGACGGCATGGGCGTGGACCAGGCCGGGGCGCAGCCGCGCGACGGCTGTGCGGAGGAAGCCGTAGATGCCGTCGGGCAGGTAATAGACGACGAACAGGATCATCGCGCCGAAGATAGCGAGCTTGTAGTCGGTGATCTTTTGCAGGGCCAAGGCGAAACCGAAGAAGGCGACGCAAAGCGCGACCGGGATGGCGACCTGGCGCTTGTCCTCGGCGGTGCGCCAGGCGGCGGCGCCCGCGACCACGGCAACGAAGGCGATGGCCCCGGCGATCCAGCGGAACAGGTCGATGTCGGCCAGCAGGTTGGGCAGGACGACGATGATGACGGCGCCGAGCATCGGCCCGACGCGGGACTTGCGGCCGCCGAGGGTGACGGCGAGCAGGAACTGGATGGCGAGGTCGACGCTGAAGTTGTTCGGCGCGACATACTGTTCGGAATAGGCGAACAAGGCGCCCGCCAGCCCGGCCATGCCCGCGCTGAAGGCAAAGGCGATCACCTTATACTTGTAGACGCTCACGCCCATGCAGTCGCAGGCAATCGGCGCGTCGCGCAACGCCTCGAACGCGCGGCCGTAGCGGCTGGCGATCAGCCGGTTGATCGCGACCAGGCTGAGCAGCAAGCAGGCCGCGACGACGAAGTAGAACTCGAACTCCTTCAGCCGGGCGGTCGACATGTCGAAGAACGGGATCTGGTCGGCGTAGTCGCGCAGGTCCCAAAACACAGGCTTCTGCAGGGTGATCCCCTGCGGCCCGTTGGTGAGGAAGTCCATCTCGTTGATCAGCGTGTAGATGATGGTGCCGAACGCGAGCGTCACCATCGCCAGATAGGGACCGGTGACCTGGAGCGCCGGCAGCGCCATCACCAGGCCGAATGCGGCGGCCGAGACGATGGCGACCGGGATCGACGGCAGCAGGCCGATGCCGAATTTCAGGCTGAGGATGCCCGACGCATAGGCGCCGATGCCGAGCAGTGCGGCGTGGCCTAGCGAGACCTCGCCCGTGTAGCCGAACACGATATCGAGCCCGAGCAGCAGGATCGAATAGACCAGGATCACGACGACGAGGTGCAGGTAGTAGGGGTTGGTGACCACGAACGGCAGCACGGCCAGTGCCGCGACGAGCAATCCGCCCTTGAGCATCGTGGCCACGCGTCAGACCTTCCGGATCGTCTTCTTGCCGAACAGGCCCGAGGGCTTGAGCGACAGGACCAGCAGGAGCAGCACGAGGCCCGGGACGTCCTTGTAGCCGGTCGAGAGATAGAAGCCGGTCATCGTCTCCGTGATGCCAAGGATCAGGCCCCCGGCGATGACGCCGAAGCCGCTGTTGAGGCCGCCGATGATGGCGACGGCGAACGCTTTCAGCCCCAGCACGGCGCCCAGCCGGGGCCCGGTGAGCGTGATGGGCGCGATCAGCACGCCGGCGAAGGCGGCCGTCATGCTGCTGAGCGCGTAGCTGAACGTGATCACCATCCCCGTGTTGATCCCCATCAGCCCGGCCGCGTCGCGGTCGTTGGCGGTGGCGACCACGGCCCGGCCATAGATGCTGCGCCGGTTGAACAGCTCGACCGCCAGCATCAGCGCCAGCGCGCCGATCACGATGGCGATCTCCATCGGCTGCACGCGGACACCGCCGACGTCGATCGCCTGTTCCGGCAGGGGCGAGGGGAACTTGAGGTCGTCGCGCCCCCAGACGTTCTCGGCCAGGTTGCGGAAGATGATGCCGAGCGCGATCGTTGCCATGATCCATCCGCTCTCGGACTTCATCTTGACCGCGCGGCGGACGCCGAGGCGCTCGACGACGGCGCCCTGCAGCATGCCAAAGGCGAGCACGACGGGCAGCATCGCCCAGTAGCCGACGAGATAGGTGGCCGACAGGCCGACGAGCGAACCGAGCATCAGCGCCTCGCCCTGGCCGAAGTTGAGCGTCTTGGACGTCGCGAAGGTCAGTTGGTAGCCGAAGGCGATGACGCCGTAGATCATGCCGACGGCGACGCCGCTGACGACGAGCTGGAGGAAGATCTGCATCAGCGGAGCCGGCGTCGGCTGATCCGGATCACGCGCGCGGCTTGGTCCGCAATGCCTTGTCGCCCTCGAGGTCCTCGGCATGGGCCGGGACGACGCGGCCGTCCTTCACTTCACCGAACACCGGGATGTTGGCGCTGATCGCCTCATGGTCTGTCTTGCTGAACGGATGGTCGTACGTGGTGACAACGCCTTCGACCTTCGTGTTGAGGTTCTCCAGCGCGTCCTTGATCTTGCGCCCGTCGGTGCTGCCAGCCTGCTTGATGGCGGCGGCGAGCAGATAGACGCTGTCATAGCCCTGGGCGGCGGATACCGGGGAGGGCATCCGGTCCGTCTTGTAGGCGTCCTGGTAGGCCTTGATGAAGGCGGCGCGCTTCGGCGTGGTCGGCATCTGGACGAAGGTCTGCGGCATCACGGCACCATTGCCATTGGCGGCAGCGGTGTCGATGAACGTCGCCATGCTGAGCGTCCAGCTACCGACCAAGGGCACCTTCCAGCCAAGCTTCGCCTGCCCGTTGGCGATCTGGGCCAGTTCGGGGCCGATGCCGTAGGTGAGGATGACGTCGGCGCCGGCGGCCTTGGCGCGCAGGAGCTGGGCGGTCATGTCGGTGTCGCCGATGTTGAACTTCTCCTCGGCTACCGGCTTGACGTCCTTCGCGGTGAGCGCCTTCTCGAGGTCCTCGCGGCCCAGCTGGCCGTAGTTGGTGCTGTCGGCGAGGATAGCGGGGGCCTTGAAGCCGCGGCGGGCGATCGCTTCCTCGACGATCATCGGCGCCTGGATGTTGTCGGGGGCAGCGGTGCGGAAGACGAAGTTGTTCCGCTCCTTGGCGAATTGCTGGGAGATGACGGAGCCGGTGGCGACGTTGTTGATGACCGGGATCTCGGCCTCTTGATAGAAGCGCTGCGATGCCAGGGCGACGCCGGTGTTGATGAAGCCGAGGTCGGCGACGACGTTCTCCTTGTTGATCAGCTCCTGCGCGATCTGGACGCCGAGCTCGTTGCGGGCCTCGTCATCGCGCTCGACGGCCAGCAGGGGGCGTCCGAGCACGCCGCCGGCCTTGTTGATCTCGTCGACGGCGAGCTTGACGCCGTCGCGCATCGACACGCCCATGCTGGACGAGCCGCCGGTGAACGGGCCCGAGACGCCGATCTTGATCGGGTCGGCCGCGTATGCGGCGGGGACGAACAGGACAGCCGCCGCGGCGGCCGCGAGCAGGATTTGGCGCATGAGATCGACGTCCTCCGTGGTGCGCGTATGGCGCATGGCCCTATTCAGGATTGACGCGTCTATAACATGCGGCTGCGGCGCGTCGATAGCCGGTGGCAGGCGCGCGACGGTCTTCTTTCGTTAGACTGGCCTTTTGACGGCGCTGTTGCGGCTGCCTATTAATTGGACCATGACGAAAGCCAACGCATGCTGACCCGGCGACAAGCGGTTCTCCTCGCCCCCGCCGCTGTTCTTGGGGCCGCGATCGCTGGTGCCATCACCTATGCGCGGATGCGGCCCGGCGAGGCCGCGATCCCGATCGGCGGCCCGTTCCAGTTGATCGACGGAAATGGCCGGACCGTCTCCGACCAGGACTTCCGCGGCAAGTGGATGCTCGTCTACTTCGGCTACACGCACTGCCCCGACGCCTGCCCGACCGCGCTGCAGGACATGGCGAACGCCATCGATGAGCTTGGGGCGCAGAAGAAGGACGTGGCCGTGCTGTTCATCACGATCGACCCGGAGCGAGACACGCCGGCGGTGATGAAGGACTACGTGGCGGCGTTCGATGCGAACATCGTCCCGCTCTCGGGCAGCCCTGAGGCCGTCGGGCGGGCCGCGAAGGCCTATCGGGTCTACTATGCCAAGCACCCGACCAAGGATGGCGGCTACGACATGGACCATAGCAGCATCATCTACGTGATGGACCCGCGCGGCCGGTTCGTGGCGAATTTCACGCATGAGAGCACGCCCGGCCAGATCGCGGCCAAGCTCAAGACGCTCGTGTGATGCGGGCGCTTGCCTTCGCCTGCCTTGCGGCGAGCATGTTCCTGCCGGGTCAGGCGCGGGCGGACGGGCATGGCGTGACGGTTCAGAACGGCACCAACGAGACGATCCGCTCGATCCAGATCTCCCCAAGCCCCGGCTCGGGCGAGAACCGGTTGCGGTCGCAACTGCCGCCCGGGGCCAGTGGGCGGATCGGCTACAGCACCGGCTGCCAGGCCAACGTGCGGATCGGGTTCGAGAGCGGGCGGACCGAGGACCACCCGGACGTGGACACCTGTTCCGAACCGCGGGTGATCGCCGGTACGGCCGGCGTCGCCGGACCGACGGGCGCGCCGGCCGCCGGCGCCGGGTCGACCCGGACGCCGGCCGTGAAGCCGGTATCAGCGAGCGCGGTGAAGCTTGCCCCTGCGCCCGTGGTGCCGCCATGGACGGGGAGGAGCATCACGAAGCGGTTCGGCGGCATGGAATAGCGGCTGACGCAGCGTGGCCGGGCTCAAGCGTCCTCGCCAAACGCGCGTCGCTTCAGATCGCGGAGGCGGTCCTGGCCGCCAGGAGTGCGCGGGTCAAAATCAAGAAGCTTCTGCCAGGCGGACAGGGCGGCGTGCCAGTCGCCACGGGCTTCGGCGATGCGCGACAGGTCTTGCCAGGCGGGGAAGTCGCGCGGCTCGCGTTTGATGACCTCTTGCAGGTCGCGGACGGCGCCGACCGGGTCGCCCATGTGCAGCCGGGCGCTGGCGCGCCCGCGCCACGCGTCGAGTAGGTTCGGGTCGAGGTCGAGCGCGGCGTCGTAGCTGTCATACGACTCGCTCGTTGCGCCCTCGGAGAGCTCGCGCAGGCCGCGATTGAGCAGCAGCTTGATGGCCGGGCTGGCGGCGTCGGTCCAGAGCGTGCGCAACTGGCCTTCGATCGCAGCAGCGGCGTCTTCGGTGGGGGCGGCCTTGAGCTGGTCGAGCAGCGGGCCGGGCTTTGCGGCGGTGGGCGCGGGCGCGGCGAGGGTGGGAGCGGCCGGGGCCGGCTTGGCGGGCGGCGTCTGGGCAGACGCGGGCGCGGTGACGAGGAGGGCGGCCAGGAGAGCGGCGCGCCTCACGCGACCACCGGTGCCGGGAGCCCGGCGGGCGCCGGGCCGCCGGCCATCCAGTCCAGAAGCTGGACGGTGTGGATGACGGGGATGTCGCCCGCGAGCTGGGTGATGCAGCCGATGTTGCCGGCGGCGATCAGGTCCGGGCGGGTGCGGTCGATGTTCTCCAGCTTGCGCGCGCGGAGGCGGCCGGCGATCTCGGGCTGGACCAGGTTGTAGACGCCGGCCGAGCCGCAGCAGAGATGGCCCTCGGCCGGTTCGGCCACGGTGAACCCGGCCTTGCGCAGCAGCGCCTTCGGCGTATCCAGCACGCGCTGGCCGTGCTGCAGGCTGCAGGCGGCGTGGTAGGTGACGCGAAGGTTTGGCGCGGGCCGGGTCGGTGCGTAATCGATTGTGGCGAGGTATTCAGAGATGTCCTTGGCGAGCGCCGAGACCGTTTCGGCGCGGGACTTCCAGGGCTCCGGCTCGGTGCGGAACATGAAGCCGTAGTCCTTGATGGTGGTGCCGCAGCCGGAGGTGTTGATGAGGATGGCGTCGAGCCCGGCGCCCTCGATCTCCCGCGTCCAGCCGGCGATGTTGTTGCGGGCGGTCTGCATCGCCGCGTCGTGGCGGCCCATATGGTGGGTCAGCGCGCCGCAGCAGCCGACGCCCGAGGCGACGACCACTTCGATGCCGCTGCGGGTGAGAAGGCGGATGGTGGCTTCGTTAATGGCCGGGTCGAGCACGGTCTGGGCGCAGCCGACCAGCAACGCAACGCGGCCGCGGCGCTTGCCGATGGCGGGGTGGACCTGCGGGCGGGCGCTGTCGCCGGCTGGGGGCAGGCGGCCGGGGGCGAGGTCGAGCATGGCGCGCAGTCGGAGGGCGAGGGTTCCGGTGCGCGGCAGCAGGTTGCGGAACGGGCGGGCGACGCGCGCACCGGCGACGGCGAGGCGGAACAGGCGCGGCCGTGGCAGCACGAGGGCCAATACGTTGCGGAGCATGCGCTCGGTGAACGGGCGCTTGTAGGTGTCCTCGATGTAGTGCCGGGCGTGGTCGACCAGGTGCATGTAGTTCACGCCCGAGGGGCACGTGCTCATGCAACTGAGGCAGGAGAGGCAGCGGTCGACGTGGCGGACGACCTCCTCGGTCGCGGGGCGGCCGCTCTCGAGCATGTCCTTGATGAGGTAGATGCGGCCGCGCGGGCTGTCGAGTTCGTCGCCGAGCAGGACGAAGGTCGGGCAGGTGGCGGTGCAGAAGCCGCAGTGCACGCAGGTCCGCAGCACCTGGTTGCTGCTGGCGATGTCGGGGTCTTGCAGCTGGAGTTCGGTGAAGGTGGTCTGCACGGCGAGCTATATCCCTGCGACGAGTCGGCCGGGGTTGAGGATGCCGTGCGGGTCCATCGCCGCCTTGACCCGGCGGGCGATGCGGGCGAGCGGCTCGGGCTCGGGCGGGACGACGGCGACGGCGGCGCGCATGCTCTCGGGGCCGCGGAGCACGGTCCAGATGCCGCCGGCCATGGTGGCGGCGGTGGTGACCGCGTCGTGCAAGGCCGGTGCGCCGGCGACCCAGGCGAGGCCGCCGCCCCAGTCGAGGAAGCCGCGGGCGCCGGCCTGTTCGACCGCGGCAAGCACGGCGGGTCCGGAGGAGGGCCGGACGGAGAGGCGCCAGACGGCGTCGCCCGGCCGGGCTTCGAGCGGGACGGCGTCGCGCACGGCGGCCCACGCCTGCAAGGATAGCTCGTGCGCGAGCCGGGTTGCGGCGGCAAAGGGCGCGAGGAGGGCGACAAGCCTGTCCAGCCGGTAGTCGACGCTTGGGGCGAAATCCTCGATGCGGACCAGCGCGAGCGGGCCGTGGCCGGCCAAGCACGGGGACGCGGGCGGCCGCGTCTGCCGGCAACCAGGCCGCGCCGGAGACGCCGTAGGGCGAGCCGAGGGCGGCCGAGAGCGCAGCGACGCCGCGGGTCGGGTCGAGGCCGGAGAGGACGAGGCTGCCGGTGCGTTCGGCGATCGGCAGGACCTTCAGCGTGACCTCGGTGATGACACCGAGCGTGCCGTGGCTGCCGGTGAGCAGCTTGCACAGGTCGAGGCCGGTGACGTTCTTGAGCACCCGCCCGCCGGAGCGGATCAGCTCGGCGGCGCCGTTAATGGCGCGGACGCCCATGACATGGTCGCGCATGGCGCCCCAGGCGACCCGGCGCGGGCCGGACAGGTTGGTTGCCACCACGCCGCCCAGCGTCTGCGGGCCCTCGGTCCCGAGCAGCGCGGAGAGGTCGGGCGGCTCGGCGATCAGCCCCTGCCCGCCCCCGGCCAAGATCGCCTCGAGTTCCGGGAGGGTGGTCCCGGCGCGGGCGGAGACGATGAGCTCCTGCGGCGCATGCAGCGTGATGCCGGTCAGTGCGCGGGTGGACAGGCTGCGGGCGGCCTGGACCGGGCGGAGCATTCCGCGCTTGGTGCCGCGCCCTTCGATGAGCAGGGGGGAGCGCTGGGCGCCGGCGTCGCGGACGATGTCGATGACCCCGGCCTCATCAACCGGCGCGTCGACCGAGGGCTGCGCGTCCGCGGCTCCGGCGACCAGAACGAGGTCAGGCGGCAAGGTGGGTCGGGCCCGACGCGTGCTGTCCGGGTGCCGGGTCGAGGAGGGGGAAGACCTTGCTCGGGTTGAGCAGCCAGTCCGGGTCGAAGGCGGACTTGATGCGGCGCTGCTGGTCGAGCTCGATCGCGGTGAACTGCACCGGCATCAGGTCGCGCTTCTCGACGCCGACGCCGTGCTCGCCGGTGAGGCAACCGCCGACCTCGACGCAGAGCTTGAGGATGTCGGCGCCGAACGCCTCCGCGTTTTCGAACGAACCGGCGAGGTTGGCGTCGAACATGATCAACGGGTGCAGGTTGCCGTCGCCGGCGTGGAAGATGTTGGCGACCTTGAGGCCATACTGCTCGCTCATCTCGGTGATGCGGCGGAGCACATGCGGCAGTTGCCCGGTGGGGATGGTGCCGTCCATGCACAGATAGTCCGGGCTGATGCGGCCGACGGCCCCGAAGGCGCCCTTGCGGCCCTTCCAGATCGCGACGCTTTCTTCGGCGGTCTGGCTGACCCGCATGCTGAGTGGCGCGAACGGCCGGCAGAGGTCGCTGATCTTGTCGAGCATCCAGTCCTGCTCGGCAACGCTGCCTTCGACCTCGATGATCAGCAACGCTTCGGCATCGAGCGGGTAGCCGGCATGGGCGAAGGCTTCGCAGGCGTGGATGGCGAGCTTGTCCATGTATTCGAGAGCGACCGGGATGATGCCGGACGCGATGATGGCGTCGACGGCGCGGCCGGCGGTCTCGTTCGCGTCGAAGGCGACGAGCATGGCGCGGGCGCCCTCGGGGCTGCGCAGGATGCGGACCGTGACTTCGGACACCATCGCCAGCATGCCCTCGCTGCCCGTCAGCAGGCCGAGCCAGTCGTAGCTGGCCGCGTCGAGATGCTGGCCGCCGATGTCGATGATCTCGCCCTCGATCGTGACGATGCGCAAGCCGAGCAGGTTGTTGGCGGTGACGCCGTATTTGAGGCAGTGGGCGCCACCGGAGTTCATGCCGACGTTGCCGCCGATCATGCAGGCGAGCTGGCTGCTCGGGTCGGGCGCATAGAAGAAGCCCTCGCCGGCGACGGCCTGGGTGATGCCGATGTTGGTGACGCCGGCCTGGACGGTTGCGAAGCGGTCGGCGTAGTCGATCTCGAGGATGCGGTTCATCCGCATCATGCCGACGACGACGCTGTCTTCCATTGGCAGGGCGCCGCCGGAGAGGCTCGTGCCGGCGCCACGGGGAATGACGCGGACACCGTTGCGGTGCAGGAAGCGGAGGACGGCGGCGAGCTGCTCGGTGGTCTCGGGCAGGGCGACGGCGAGCGGCGTCTGACGGAACGCGGGAAGGCCGTCCGTCTCATACGGCTTGAGGCGCAAGGGCTCAGCGATGACCCCGCTTGCCGGCAGGATGGACCGCAGCCGGCGACGATCTCGTCACGACGGGCCATCACGTCGGGCTTGGACGGCGGTTGCGCGATCATCGGGCGTTCCTCTCGCTTCTGTCAGCAAGATGGAACCGGTTTACCGACGCGGCAAGGCCGCTCCCGTTCCGCGCGGCCGAACGTCGACGCTCAGCCCTGGCGAGCCTTCATCCGCGGATTCTTCTTGTTGATCACATAGACGCGGCCATGGCGGCGCACGACGCGGCAGTTCTTGTCGCGGAGCTTGGCCGACTTCAGGCTGTTGCGGATCTTCATCTTCAAACCTTGCGGCCGTGGGCCGGTTGCGTGCGGAGCGGGTTGCTACCCAGCGTGCCAGGCACTGTCAAGATGTCGGGGTCAAGATGTCGGGCCGACGCGGGGCCGTCAGCTGAACTCGGTCAGCACGTACCGCACCGTCTCCGTTCCTGACACGCTTGGCTGATGACGGTGCTCTGGGCCGGCCGGGATATGGAGCATGTCGCCGGGCCCAGCCTCGACCGTGTGGGTGTCGAAACGGTAGCGGATGCGGCCAGACAGGACGAAGATGCTGTGGCCGGTCTCGCACCAATGCGGCTCAACGGGACCGCCCGGTGGGTCGGGCGCGCGCTCCTGGTAGCGGAGGGCGATCCCGAACGGCGAGACGGCTTCGCGAACCCTCAGGTCGGGCCCGTGCTCCGCCATGGGGTGGTCGGCGGCTCGAAACAGGTAGGGGCTGTCGGTCATGCGGCCAAGCTTAGCGGCGGCCGGGTTGACCGCAACACGCTTTGCGCGGAAGGGACCTGGATGCGCATCCTTGATCCCTGGGCCGCCTTCCTTCTCATGCTGTTCGCCGTCGTGGGGCTGTGCGGATTGTTCGCGAGCTTTGCGACGAGCATCCCGCTCGAGCGGGGCGTGGCGCGGAGTGCGTTGCTGGATCAGGTGCTGGCCGACTCGGCGGCCCCGGATGGGCCGGCGCGGCTGGAGCAGTTGCGGCCCCGGCTGGATTCGCTCGCTCCGGCCGTGCTGGACCGTCCGGGACCGATCGAGGACCGGGTGCAGGCAGCCCGGGCGGTGGTGCGGGACGAGCAACAGCGCGAGGAGACGAGCCTTGCCTACCGCACCCGGCTAATGCTGGGCGTGGTGACGGTCATCGCCGCCGGACTCGGGGTGGGGATCCTACAGCTGGCACGGCGCACGACGACGTCGTGAGCGGTCCCGTCAGGCACGAAGAGCATCCTGGACTCGCCTGACGGCGCCTTGCTGGTCGACGACGAGGAGATCGAAGCGCACTCCGGCCGTACCCCAGTCGGGGTGATCGGCCAAAGCAATCTCCCCGGCGGCAAGCAACCGGGCCTGCTGGCGTGGCATCAACGCATACACTCCGCCCTCGAGCGTCGGGCGGGATTTCACCTCGACCATCGCCGTGAGCCCGGCGCGATCCACCACGAGATCGATCTCCCCACCGGCGTTGCGGAGCCGCCGGGCGAGCACCGACCACCCGTCCCTGGTGAGCGCGGCTTCCGCCTTGGCTTCGGCGTCGACACCGCGGCGTTGCGCAAGGCGCCCCTTGACCTGTCGTGATCGGGAAATCGCAGACACGGGCAGCCCCTAACGGTTTGCGCCGAGTATGGCGGGGGAAGGTTGAGAATTGGTTAACGGCGACCCGGACTCCGTGCGCCTCTCCTCGACCGCGTGACAAGCGACGAGCACGTCGCCGTCGCGCGTGTAGGCCGGCTTCTCGACGCGGCAGCGGCCGTTCGCCAAAGGACAGCGCGGGTGAAACGGGCAACCGGGCGGTGGTGCGATCGGGCTTGGCACCTCACCGCCGACGGCCGCCCGCGAGCGGCCGGTCATGGACAGATCGGGGATCGCGTCCAGCAGCAAGCGCGTATACGGGTGCCGAGGCGCGCGGAAGATGCTCTCGCCTGGACCGATCTCGACCACACGGCCCAGATACATGACCCCGAGCTGGTCCGACATGTGGCGCACGACGGCCAGGTTATGGCTGATGAACAGATAGGTCAGTTGAAGGCGCTGCTGCAGGTCCCGCATGAGGTTCAGGATCTGCGCCTGCACGGACACGTCGAGCGCGCTGGTCGGCTCGTCGGCAACGAGGAACTCCGGTTGGCTGCTCAGGGCCCGGGCGATGCTGATCCGCTGACGTTGTCCGCCGCTGAACTCGTGCGGATACTTCTCCCCGTCGCGTGACGACAGCCCGACCTGGCTCAACAGCTCGCCGACACGGTCCCGGATCTCTGACCTGGCTTGCAGCAGCCTAAAGGCGCGGATCGGCTCGGCGACGATGTCTTGTACCCGCCAGCGGGGGTTCAGGCTCGCGTAGGGGTCCTGGAAGATCATGTTCATGCGCCGCCGCAACGCCGGCTGAGCGCGCGCCTGGGAGAGCGCCTGGCCCTCGAACAGGATGGTTCCGCCGCTCGGGGGATAGAGGCCGACCGCCAGGCGCGCGACGGTGCTCTTGCCGCACCCGCTCTCTCCGACCAGCGACAGGGTGGTGCCGAGCGGAATGTCGAACGTCACCTCGTCGACCGCCTTCAACGTCTGCCGGGGCTCGCCGGACAGCTTGCGCTGCAGCCAGGGCCGCGACACGTCGAAGTGCCGGCTGAGGCGGTCCGCCTCGAGCACGATCCGTTCCGGGTCAGACATGCGCCGGCTCGGCGCTGGCGTGCTGCGGCGCCACCAGCCAGCATGCGGCCTGCGTCGCACCCGCGTCGAGCAGCGGCGGGCGGTCGACCCGGCAGCGGCCGAACACCTTGGGGCAGCGCGGGTTGTAGGGGCAGCCGGGCGGCACCGCCGTCAGCCGCGGCATCGCACCATCGATCTGGCGCAGCCGGTCGACCCGGTGCTCCAACGATGGAATGCTGCCCATCAGCCCTTCCGTATAGGGATGCGCCGGCCGCTGCACCACGTCGCGCACCGGCCCGACCTCGATCACCCGGCCGGCATACATCACCGCGACGCGGTCCGCGGTCTCGGCGATGACGCCCATGTCATGCGTGACGAGCATCACCGCCGTGCCCTGTTCCCGCGTGAGGCGCTTGAGGAGCGCGATGATCTGCGCCTGGACGGAGACGTCGAGCGCGGTCGTCGGCTCGTCGGCGATCACCAGCCGCGGTTCGGCGCACAGTGCCAACGCGATCACCACCCGCTGGCGCATGCCGCCGGAGAACTCGTGCGGGTAGCTGTCGATGCGCCGGGCCGCGGCGGGGATGCCGACCATCTCGAGCCAGCCCACCGCTCGGCGGCGCGCCTCCGCGTCGGAGATCGGAAGGTGCGCCTGCATCGTCTCGGCCAGTTGCCGGCCGATGGTGTAGAGCGGGTTCAGCGTGGTCAATGGATCCTGGAAGATCGCCCCGATCTGCTTGCCGCGAATGCGCCGCATGCGGTCGGCGCGGAGATCGTCGATGCGCTGCCCGTCAAGCAGCACCTGGCCGCCGGCGATCCGCCCCGGCGGCTCCAGCAGGCCGATGATGGCGGCGCCGGTCAGCGACTTGCCGGCCCCGCTCTCGCCCACCACGCCCAACACCTCGCCCGCATCGATCGACAGCGACACGCCATCGAGGGCGCGCAGCACGCCGCGCCGGGTCGGGAACTCGACCGTGAGGTCGACGACGTCGAGCAGGGCCATCGCGCGCGGTCCTAGCGCAGCCGGGGGTTCAGGGCGTCACGCAGCCAGTCGCCGAGCAGATTGATCGACAGCACCAGCAACACCAGCGACAGCCCGGAGAACATCGTGATCCACCACTCCCCACTGACCAGATAGTCGTTGCCGACCCGGATGAGCGTGCCCAGCGATGGCTGCGTCGGCGGCAGCCCGACACCGAGGAAGGACAGGGTTGCCTCAGTCACGATCGCCAGCCCGAGCGTGAGCGTGCCCACGACCAGCACCGGGCCGAGCACATTCGGCAGGATGTGCGTGACCATGATGCGCGGCGACGACAGGCCGATGACGTTCGCGGCCATGACGTATTCCTTGCCGCGCTCCACCATCGTGGAGCCACGGACGGTGCGCGCGAATTGCGGCCAGAACGAGATGCCGATGGCGAAGATCAGGACGTAGATCTCCAGCCGCTCGTGCAATCCCTGCGGCAGCGCGACGCTGACGACGCCATCGACCAGCAACGCGATCAGGATCGCCGGAAAGCTGAGCTGGACATCGGCCACGCGCATCAGCACGGCGTCGACGACGCCGCCGGCATAGCCCGCCACAAGACCGACGGTGACGCCGACCGCGACCGCGAACAGCATCGACAGCGCGCCGATGACGATGCTGATCCGCATGCCGAACATGATCGCCGACAGCATGTCGCGGCCCTGGTCGTCGGTGCCGAGCCAGTGCGCGGCCGTGCCCTCGTGCATCCAGGCGGGCGGCTGGCCGCTATCCATCAGGTTCAAGCTCGCCAGATCGAACGGATCGTAGGGCGCCAGCCAGCCGGCGAACATCGCGCCGCCGACGAGCACCAGCAGGATCAGGGCGGAGACGACCGCAACCGGCGAGCGGCGGAAACTGTAGGCGACGTCGCTGTCCCAGGCGCGGGCCAGGGCGCCGGGTCCGCGGCGGCTCTGGGCGGCGGCCAGCTTGGCGTCGCTCACCGGGCGGTCCCCGGCCGGGTCACGCGCAGGCGCGGGTCGACAGCATAATAGAGCAGGTCGACGATGAGGTTGATGAGCACGAACAGCACGGAGATGATCATCAGGTAGGCGGCCATGACGGGGATGTCGGCGGTGGTGACGGAGGCGACGAACAGCAGGCCCATACCAGGCCACTGGAACACCGTCTCGGTGACGATGGAGAAGGCGATGATGCCGCCGATCTGCAGGCCGGCGATGGTGATGACCGGGACGAGGGTGTTCTTGAGCGCATGGCCGAAGTTGATGGTGCGGCGCGACAGGCCGCGGGCGCGGGCGAACTTCACGTAGTCCGAGCGGAGCACCTCGAGCATCTCGGCCCGGACCAGGCGCATGATGAGGGTCATCTGGAACAGGCCGAGCGTGATGGCCGGCAAGACGAGTGACTTGAGCCCGGACCGGGTGAGCAAGCCGGTGCTCCAGGCGCCGAGGTGCACCACGTCGCCGCGCCCGTAGCTGGGCAGCCAGCCGAGCAGGACGCTGAAGCAGTAGATCAGGAGGATGCCGATCAGGAAGGTCGGCAGGGAGACGCCGACGAGGCTGAAGACCATGAACAGCCGGGCGCTGAACGCGGTCCGCCGCAGGCCCGTGTAGACGCCCATCGGCACGCCCACGAGCAGGGCCAGCAGGGCCGCCGTGCCGGCAAGCTCCAATGTCGCGGGCAGGCGCTCGACGATCAGGTCGAGCACCGGGCGGGCCTGGCGGTAGCTGACGCCGAACTGGCCGTGGAGGATGTTGAGCATGAACTTCGCATATTGCACGAAGAAGGGCTGGTCGAGGCCGAGTTGCTTGATAAGCGCGGCCTTCGACGCCTCGGTGTAGTCGGTGCCCAGCATGATGGTCACGGGGTCGCCGACGAACTTGAACATCGCGAAGGCGATGAACCCGACGATGAGCAGCACCGGGAATGGCTTGCAGCAGGCGCGAGAGGATGAAGCCGACCATGACAGACGCTTTACAGTGTCTGCCGCGGCGACGTTAGGGTTTCGGCAAGGGGAAGCGGCTTATCCTGCACGTGACGCAGGTCGTCGCGGCCCGTCGCGGCCGCGCTTGGCGGGACCAGTGCGCCGGAGCCGGCGAACTCGGCGACAAGCGTGTAGCCGACGCCGAGCAGGACCGGGCCGAGAAAGATGCCCAGCAGGCCGAATGCCAGGGCGCCGCCGAGCACGCCCAGGATGGTGAGCAGGAACGGCAGTTGGGCGCCGCGCGAAATGAAGTAGGGCCGGATGACGTTGTCCGAGCCGCTGATGATGAACAGGCCGTAGAGCGCGAGCACGATGCCCCACGCGGAATGCCCGGTGCCCAGCAGCCACAGCGACGCGGGGATCCAGATCACCGGCGCGCCGATCGGCAAGACGGAGAGCAGCCCGGCGATCAGGCCGAGCAGCAGGGGGCGTGGCACGCCCGCAACCGAGAGGCCGATGGTGGTGAGCAGCCCCTGCACCAATGCGGTGCCGAGAATGCCGTAGACGGTGCCGCGGACGGTCGCGCCGGTGACGGCGACCAGACGCTCGGCACGGTCGCCGGCGATCCGCCGGGCGATCCGGTTCATGTATGTCGTCAGCGTGTCGCCGGAGGCCCAGAAGAAGAACGCGACGACCAGGGCGATGATGAACTGGACGAGGCCGCTGGCGATGCCGAGCAGCACCTTCAGGCCATTCTCCGCAAGCATCCCGAACCACGGGCTGAAGAACCCGACCATCGCGCTGAGATCGGCCGCCCAACGGTTCCAGTATTCGGTCAGCGTCGGGCCGATCACCGGAAGAGACAGAAGCCAGGCCGGCGCCCCGGGTAGGCCGGCATCCAGCGCGGCCTGGAACGAGATGCGCAGCTGGTTCACGTCGTCGGCGCCGGCCGGCGCGGCGAGGGCGATCGGCAGCACGATCAGGACGGTGGTGAGCAGAACCATGATGCCCGCGGCGGGGCGGCTGCCGACATGAAGGTGGGTGCGCAGGCCGGCAAAAAGCGGCCAGGTGGTGAAAACGAGGATGGCGCCCCAGAGCAGCGCGGACAGGAAGGGCAGCAGGACGACGGCGCAGCCGACGGCGAGGCCGGCGAGCAGCGCCCCTGCCAGAACGCGCTCGGGCACGCGGTCTGCCCCGTGCGGCGCGTCGGCGGTCATCTGCACCCCGGGCCGCCGCTCGGTTCCGTCAGGACGTCTCGGGCTCATGGGGCGGCGGTAACACCCACACCGGCGCCGCGCAACCGTGGAGGATGGTCACGCGCCAGGTCCGGGCCTAGCGTCCTGCCCAAACCGAAGGGGTCCAACCATGCCTCGTTTTTGCGCGAATCTTTCGATGATGTTCAACGAAGTGGGATTTCTGGACCGCTTCGAGGCGGCGGCCAAGGCGGGGTTCGAGGGTGTGGAGTTCCTGTTTCCCTATGACCATCCCGCGGCCGACATCCACGATCGGCTCACCGCGAACGGGTTGACGCAGGTGTTGTTCAACGCGCCGCCCGGGGACTGGGCCGCGGGGGAACGCGGCACGGCAAGCCTGCCGGGGCGGCAGCAGGAGTTCCGCGACGGGATCCATAAGGCACTGGACTATGCCGGCGTGCTCGGCAACACGCTGCTGCACGTGATGGCGGGCATTCCCCCGGCAGGGCTGCGGCCCGGAACCGCGGCGGCGCTATATGCGGCCAACATCGCCTGGGCCGCGGAGCAAGCAGCGCCGCGGGGGGTGACGATCGTGCTGGAGCCGATCAACCATCGCGATATGCCCGGCTTCCACCTGAACACGATGGCGCAGGGCGCCGCAGTGGTGGAGGCGCTGGGGCGGGACCGGGTCGGCCTGCAGTTCGACGTGTATCACTGTCAGGTGACGGAGGGGGACGTGACCAAGCGGATGGCGGCCCTGATGCCGGTGATCGCGCACATGCAGATCGCCGACGTCCCTGCGCGCAACGAGCCGGGGACGGGCGAGATCGGCTGGCGGTATGTCTTTTCCGAGATGGATCGACTCGGGTACTCCGGGTGGGTCGGGTGCGAGTACCGGCCGGCCGGGGACACTGTCCAAGGATTGTCGTGGCGCACGCAATTCGGCGTCTGACGGCTCTGAAAAGCAACGAGGATCAAGAAAACTGTTTTCTTAAGACGTCGTTAACGAGTGAATCACATACTGGCGGAGGCGGAATGGACTATAATGCGTTTACAGAAGGATAGGTGACATGGAGCACGGGATGCGCTTTGCCGAGATCGGCCAGCAACTTCGGGCCTACCGAATGGAGTCCGGGTTGCGTGCCGAAGAGATTGCGGCCCGGCTTGGTGTGTCGCGTGCCGCGCTTTACCGCTACGAGAAGGGCGAAGTCATCAAGCTGGACACCGTCAAGCGGCTGGCCGAGCTGCTGAAGGTGTCGCCGCTGAGCCTCCTTGGCATTGGCGTCGAGTATTACAGCCGGCCGACCGGCTACTTCGAGCGCATCCGCCAGATCGAAGAGGGTGCGGACCAGATCCTGCAGCTGGCCGGCTCGCTGTGTTTCCTGACAACGACCGACATGTTCGACAGCGCGCTGGCCGACTCGCTCGGCCATGCGGCGGCAATGTCGGGAAGCGAGCGGATGACGGCCCAGGTCACGGTCGAGCAGGTGTTGTCGCTGCTGTCGGCGCGCAAGCGGGCCTATCAGCAGCGCCGGCCGGGGATCATCGCGCTGATCTCGTCGGCGACGGTGTCGTCGTTTCTCCGCCACGGTTTGCTTGCTGGCGCCGAGCTGCCGCCCGGGCTGCGGGCCCGCAACCGCGATGTGGCTCGGCTGGAGATGGAGCGGATCGCGGACATGATGGAGACGGAGCCGATGGGCCTCCAGTTCGGCCTGATGTCGGCGTCCGACGCCACAAGCGGCTTCGTCATCCTGCGCAGCCGAGATCGGGCCACCCTGTCGGTGAACCCGTTCAGCACCGACAGCGTGCCGACGGTGCAGACGGGGGTGGCGATGATCACCGGAGCCGACGAGGCCGTTTCGGCGCATCAGCGCGTGGCCGAAGCGCTGTGGCGCGACGCGCTGCGCGGCAGGAGCGCGGCCGAGGCGGTCCGCCGCATGATCGCGGTCAACACCGAGCAGACCTAGCCGTCCGTCTCCGACGGGTGCGGTTCCGCAATCTGACAAAGGGAACGCCTCGCTAGGCGGACCGAACGGCCCGTCCTATGGTCGCCCGATGCAGGCCTTTCCCATCCCAAGCCATCCCGGTGTCGTCATCGAGCGGCAGGATACCGTTTGGTCGGGCCGGTTCGGTGTCGACGTCGTCCGGTTTCGGCACAGGCGCTTCGACGGCACGATGTCAGGCCCGCGAACCTGGGAACTGTTCCGCCGCGGCCGCGCGGCGGCGATGCTGCCCTACGATCCCTGGACCGATCAGGTGGTGCTCATCGAGCAGTTTCGCCTGCCGGCGCTCGCGGCCGGCGTCGAACCGGTCATGGTCGAGGT
Source organism: Acetobacteraceae bacterium (assembly GCA_965213855.1). GTDB lineage: Bacteria > Pseudomonadota > Alphaproteobacteria > Acetobacterales > Acetobacteraceae > JBBROS01. The sequence goes on from CBDCAA010000008.1 coordinate 1,707,309, forward strand.
GCCGGCCGGGCTGTGCGAGGCCGGCGAGGCGCCCGAGGCCACGATCCGGCGCGAGATCGTCGAGGAGACCGGGATCGCGGCCGACCTGGTTCTGCCCATGCTGGACGTCCTGCTCACGGCAGGCGGCAGCGACGAGCGTTGCACCCTGTTTGCCGGCCGCGTGCACGCTCCGGCCACTGGCGCGGACGGGGTCGGCACGACGGCCGGCCTCGCTGCGGAGCACGAGGACATCCGCATCCGCGTGCTGGCGGCCGGGCAGGCCATCGAGAATGCGGCCGATGGCCAGTATGCCAATTCCGTGACTGTCTTGGCGCTGCTATGGCTCGGCGCCCGGCGGGACCGGCTGCGGACGGCGTGGGCGCTGTGACGGCGCGCCTCTACCTGGAGGACGCGTCCTTGGTCGAGGCCGGGGCGACCGTGGTCGCCGCCGGACCGGACGGGGTCGTGCTGGACCGGTCGCCATTCTATCCGCGCGCCGGCGGGCAGCCCGGCGATACGGGAGCCCTGACCTGGCCGGGCGGCACCATGCAAGTCGAGGAGGCCCGCAAGGGCGAGGGCGAGGCCGTGCTGCATCCGGCCGCGGCAGGCGCGCCGATGCCGGCACCGGGCGACACGATCCGGGCGACGATCGATCAGCCGCGCCGCTTGCGCCATATGCGCATGCACACGGCCCTGCACCTGCTCTGCGCGCTGCTGCCGGGCGTCGCGGTCACGGGCGGGCAGATCGGGGCCGACCGGTCACGGTTGGATGTCGACCTGCCGGTCGCGCCGGACAAGGATGCGCTCGAGGCCGGGTTCGCGGCCCTGGTCGCGGCCGACCACGCGGTGACCACGGCATGGGTCGACGAGGATGTGCTGGACCGCAACCCGAGCCTGGTCCGCACCTTGTCGGTGCAGCCGCCGCGCGGGACCGGGCGGCTGCGACTGGTTCGGATCGGCCTGGGTGATCCGCCGATCGACCTGCAGCCGTGCGGCGGAACCCATGTGGCCCGGACCGGGCTCGTGGGGCGGGTCCGTGTTGCCAAAGTGGAGAACAAGGGCCGGCAGAACCGCCGCATCACGCTCACGCTGGAGGATTGATGGACCCGCTGGTGACGACCGAGTGGCTGGCCGGGCAGCTCGGCAGCCCGGACCTGGTCGTGTTCGATTGCACGTTCTATCTGCCGGCCGAGCGGAAGGACGCGCCCGCGCTGTTCTTCGAGCGGCGCATTCCGGGCGCGCGGTTCTTCGACATCGGCGTGGTCGCGGACCCGGATACCGACCTGCCGCACATGGTCCCCTCGCCGGGCCTGTTCGAGAAGCTGATGGCCGGGCTGGGCGTGTCGAACACCGACCGGGTCGTGTTCTATGACCAGAAGGGGCTGCAGAGCGCGGCGCGGGGTTGGTGGATGATGGGCCTGTTCGGGCATGACGAGGCCGCGGTGCTGGACGGTGGGCTGCCCAAATGGCTACGGGAGGGCCGCACGGCCGAGAGCGGCCCGGCCCGGTCGCCTCGCCCGGGCGCGTTCCGCGCGACCTACCGCCCGACCCGGCTGCGCGGGCTGGGCGACATGCTGGAGCCGGAAGCGGGTTGGGTCGTGCTCGATGCGCGCGCGGCCGGCCGGTTCGACGGCACGGCGCCGGAGCCGCGCCAGGGCCTGCCGGGCGGCCACATGCCCGGTGCCCGCAACATCCCGAGCACGAGCCTGCTCGCCGAAGACGGCACGATGCTGCCGCCCGAGCGGTTGCGGGCGTTGTTCGCCGCCAAAGGCGCGGACGGCACGCAGCCCGTGGTGACCACCTGCGGCACCGGGGTGACGGCGACGATCCTCACCCTCGGCATGGTGCGCGCGGGCCTGCCGCCCGGCGCCGTCTATGACGGATCCTGGACCGAATGGGCCAGCCGCGCCGAGACCCCGAAGCAAACCGGAACGGAGGCGGCGTGATGCCCGACGACCAGAGTGGCGATTGGACGGCAGGGGCAAAGCCGGGCTTGGCGACGCGCCTGTCGCATGCCGGGCGCGCCGGGACCAAGATCCGCGGCTTCGTCAATCCGCCGGTGCACCGCGGCTCGACCATGCTGCACTTGGACGTCGCGGACCGCGTGGCGCGCAGCACCATGCGGCTGGAGCAGGGCCTCGCCTATGGCACGCAGGGCAACGCGACCCACCATGCGCTGGAAGACGTGGTGGCCGAGATCGAGGGCGGGACGCGGTGCCAGCTCGTCTCGACCGGGCTTGCCGCCGTGACCGTGCCGCTGCTGTGCTACCTCGGCGCCGGTGACCACTGCCTGATCCCGGACAGCGTGTATGGCCCGACCCGGGCCTTCGCCAACGGCATGCTGGCCCGGATGGGCGTCGAGACGACGTTCTATGATCCGGTGCTGGACGGTGCAGCCATGAACGGGCTGTTCCGGCCCAACACGCGGGTTCTGTTCCTGGAAAGCCCCGGGAGCCACACGTTCGAGGTGCAGGACGTGCCTGCGCTGGCCGCGGTGGCGCACGCACACGGCGCGAAGGTGCTGATGGACAACACCTGGGGCATCCACTTCTTCCAGCCGTTCCGGCACGGGGTGGACGTGTCGATCCAGGCGCTGACGAAGTATGTGGCGGGCCACTCCGACGTGCTGCTAGGCAGCATCACCACCAACGACCCGGCGGATTGGGAAACCGTGCGCAGCGGCGCGTTGCAGCTCGGCCAGTATGCCAGCCCGGACGATTGCTGGTTGGCGCTGCGCGGCGTGCGGACGATGGCGGTGCGGCTGGAGCGGCAGATGCGGTCGGGCCTCGAGGTCGCGGCGTGGTTCGCGGCCCGGCCGGAGGTGCGGCGGGTGCTGCACCCGGGCCTGCCAGGGGCGCCTGGCCACGACCTATGGAAACGGGACTTCACCGGCGCCTGCAGCCTGTTCGGGGTCGAGTTCCAGCCGCCGATCAGCCCGGAGGCGACGCATCGCATGATCAACGCGCTGACCTTGTTCGGGATCGGGGCGAGCTGGGGCGGGTTCGAGAGCCTGGCGCTGCCGACGACGGGGTCCATCCAGCGCACGGCCGGCGGCGGCGGGTTCGAGGGGCCGGTGTGCCGGTTCCATATCGGGTTGGAGGAGCCGGCGGATTTGATCGGCGATCTGGAGCAGGCATTCAGTCGAGTGGGCGGAGAGGACCTGAGATGATCATCGCGGCGGCCGTTGCACCATGATGTTGCATGATCACGTCATGGCGTCTGGACATCGCCATCACTGTCATTCATCTATCCTTATTCAGTGTTCCCGACGTTCCATAAGCTGACAGGGCCTGAGCTTTCGAGGAGGTCGTATGGGCGCGACTAAATCGATAGCTCGTTACGTCGCCAACGAAATCGGTGGTCCATTTCTGCTCAATGGACATCTCCTCCATGTGCCCCTTTTTGAATACTTTGCACAAGGGTTGCTAATAGAGCAAAGCCCCTACAAATACACCGTCAACTTGCGCCAATTCCTGCTACCGTTCTTCTCTATGCCGGAATTTCTCCATGTCTCCTATAGTCCGCGGCTGAGAGCAGACCTGATCCGAGGAGTTTCTCGTTCGTGGGTCGCCCTCGTGAGATTGCGACGTTGATTGTGGAGCGAGTGCTGGATCTATCGCTGATCGAGACCATGACGCAGCCTTACCCGCCGGCGCAGCTCCTGCAGCAGTATGGCGCGACCGATCTTGTCGTTGCCCATCCAGGACGGCTGTTCGACCTCTGCGCCTGTAGCATCCTTGTCGGCGATTACACCGGCGCGTTGCGGTTCTTGGATGCATGCGAGGCGCGCCAAAGCCCGACCGCTATCGAAGCGGCGCCAAACGTCAACGCGCAGCTTCCTGATTTGCGAGCCGCCCTATCGCACGGACTTGTTGCTTCGCAGCGAAACTTGCGACGCTGCGCGCACGACCACGCACTCGCCCTGGGGGTTTAGGCCGATGCCCCTCTCGCACGACTGATCCGCGGCGCGACCGGGCTCAACGGCCTCGTTTGGTCGTCGTGCGGCATGGGAGGACACCCATGCCGCACGACGCGTTTCAGCGGCGGCGGCGCAGTGCGGCGAGGCCCGCGACGCCGACGCCGAGCAGGGCGAGCGACGCCGGCTCCGGCACCGGCGCGAAGGAGACGCCGCGCAAGACTTCGGCGAACTGGGCCGTCTCCAGGGTCGTGAAGCTTTCGTTGAGAGGCAGCGCGGTTGCGGCCAGGGAGTCGTTGATCTCGACCAGCTCGTTCGAGTCGGCGCCCTGGTCGGTCAGGGCGCTGACGGTCGAGGTGACGCCGAAGATCGACACGGTGCCGTCGGCGTTCACGCGGCCGGTGATGTTGCGCAGCCCGTCGGTGGCGGGGTCGAGCGAGGGGTCGAGGCCGGCGATCGTGTACTGCACGCCGAGGTTCAAGCCGTTTTGCAGGGTGTAGTCATAGACCCACACGCCGTTGACCAGGGTCCACTTCTGCAGCCCGCCTTCGATGTCCGTGCCGGCGTCGGCGATCTTTCCGTCGCCCTCGTCCGCGACATAGAGCGTGTTCGGGTTGGCAAAGAACAGGCCGAACGGAAAGAACCCGGCGTCCGACTTGCCGGCCGGGATGGGCGTGTTGAGGCCGTTCGAGTTCGTGTTGCTGCCGGTGCCGGCCACGACGGTGACGGTGGAGGCGAGCGCGGTCGGGAAGCCCGGCAGCACGTTGATGGTGGCCGAGCCGTTCCCGGTCGGCAGCAGACCGGCGGGGCCGACCTGGTAGACACTGTTGATGCCGTTTCCGCCGCTGCCCTTGGTGGTGTACAGCGTGTTGTTGCTGATCGTCAGGCCGCGATAGTTGTCATCTTTGCTCGCCTTGTCCTTCGTGACCTGGGCCGGCGTCGCGTAGGGCTGGCCGGTTGCGGGGTTGACCTGGCCGACGCTGAAGGTGCCCGCCTTCGTCGTGTTGACGGCGCCCGCTGCCGTGGTGCCGGTCGCTGGATTAAGCACCTGGATCCCGTTCGGGCTCGGCACGCTGACGTTGGCGCCGGTTGTAAAGGTGCCGTTGGCGTTGCCCGCGTTGCCCGCCAGGTAGGTGACGCCGTTCGCGCTGATCGCCGCGCGCCCGTTGTTCCCGGCGTACGCGTTCGTGGGCGTGACCGTCGCGTTGGCGTTGGCGTCGAGCGAGACGACCGTGCGCGCCGTCGCGTTCTGCGTGTAGTTGCCGCCTTCGGTGATGCCGGGCGTGTTGGAGTTCGACACGTCGAGCAGGTTGGGCGCCGTCGCATAGTCCACGAAGGTCAGCGTGTGCCCGTCCGGCGAGAGGTTGAGCGCGCCCTCGGACTTCGACGAGAAGCTGGTGACGACGCCGGTATTGGCTGTGACGTTGTAGGTCCCGGCGGCGGTCAACGCCGTCGAGGCGCCGGTGCCGACGCTGTATTGGCTCAGGATCAAAGGCGAGGTCACGCCGAACGCGGCATCTGGCTTCTCGTTGCTGAACACCTCGGGGAAGCCGCCATCGGCGACCGCAGTGCCGCCGCCGGGCAGCGCCTGGCCGACGGCGACGGTACTTGCCGTGCCCGAGTATGTGCTGCTGCTGACCAGCAGGTCACCGGCTTGGAAGGCGAAGCTGGCCGCATGCGCCGCGGAGACGGGGGTGACGATCGGCACGAACCCGACGAGGGCGGCACCGGCAAGCAGCTTCGCGCGGAAACGAGGCAGACGGACGGAGATCATGAGCGGCGGCATCCTACAAGCGTGCGGTGCTGCTCTCTAATCCGTGTGGTTTGTTAAGGCATCACAAATTTATGACAATCACGATACAATGCCTGACGATCAAGCCTTGCGCGCGCCCTTCGGCACGGCCGGCGGCGCCTGGGTATCGCGCCGCAGCCGGTTCTCGCCGAGCAGGAGCAGGATGGGTGCGGCAATGAAGATGCTGGACGACGTGCCGACGACGATGCCGAACAGCATCATCAGCGCGAAGCCCTGCAGCGATGCGCCGCCGAACAGCGCCAGCGGCAGGGTCGCGAGGAACACCGTCATGGATGTGCCGAGCGTGCGGTTGAGCGTCTCGTTGATGCTGAGGTCGATCAACTGGCGCAGCGGCATCGCTTTGTACTTGCGCAGGTTCTCCCGCATTCGGTCGTAGACGACGACCTTGTCGTTGGTCGAGAAGCCGATGACGGTCAGGATGGCCGCGACCATGACCAGGTCGAACTCGATCCGCGTGATCACGAGGAATCCGACCGCCTTGGTCACGTCGAGCAGCAAGGTCACGACGGCGCCCACGGCGAACTGCCATTCGAAGCGGAACCAGATATAGACCAGGATCATCAACAGGCTGATGCCGAGTGCCAGCATGCCATTGTCGAACAGCTCGGCCGAGACGGAGGCGCCGACCGCGTCGGTGCGGACGACACGCAATCCGGGGGAGGCCTGTTCGAGCGCCGCGCGAACCCGGGTGACGGTCGCCTGGGTCGCGGCCTCGCCGGGTTGCGGGTCGAGGCGGACGAGGGCCTGGTCATCGGTGCCGAAGCGCTGCAGCCCGGCCTCGGGCGCATGGGCGGCGGCGAGGCCCGCGCGGAGCTGGCCGAAATCGGCGGGGCCCTGGGTGCGCACCTCCATGACGATGCCGCCGCGGAAGTCGAGGCCGAGATGGAGGCCCGGGTAGAAAAACAGCAGCAGCGAAGCCGTGGAGAGCACGGCAGACGTCGCCAGGCCGATGAAGCGGCCACGCATGAATTTGATGGCGGTGTTGTCCGGAACCAGCCGGAACATGGGGCGGATGAACATGCGCTAGACCGGCAGCAGCTGGGGTTTGGTGCGGATATACCAGCGCACCGTCAGCAGCCGGGCGACGACGGTGGCGGTGAACAGCGTCGTCGCGATGCCGACCGTGATGGTGACGGCGAAGCCCCGCACCGGACCCGAGCCGAAGATGAACAGCATCACATGGGCCAGGAAGGCCGTCGCGTTGCTGTCGATGATGGTGCCGAAGGCGCGGCGGTAGCCGGTCTCGAGCGCGTTCAACGGCGTGCGGCCGTGCCGGACCTCTTCGCGGATGCGCTCGTTGATCAGGATGTTGGCGTCCACCGCGACGCCGAGCGTGAGCAGGATGCCGGCCATGCCGGGCAAGGTCAGCGTCGCCTCCAGCAGGCTCAGGATGGCGATCTGCAGCAGCAGGTTGAACAGCAGAGCGACGTTCGCGAACCAGCCGAACAGGCCGTAGAACAGGGCCATGTAGGCGATGACGAGCATGAACCCGACCGCGAGCGCGATCGCGCCGGCGCGGATGCTGTCGGCGCCCAGCTCCGGCCCGATGCTGCGTTCCTCGATGACGGTCAGCGGGGCCGGCAGCGCGCCGGCGCGCAACAGGGTGGACAGGTCACGGGCCGACTCGGCGCTGAACGTGCCGCTGATCTGGCCGCGGCCGCCGAGGATGGGGTTGATGATCCGCGGCGCGCTGATGACCTTGTCGTCGAGCACGATCGCGAACGGCTTGCCGACGTTGTTCTGGGTGACGTCGCCGAAGCGCCGCGCGCCCACGCTGTCGAAGGTGAAGTTCACGAGCCACTTGCCAGGCCGCTCGGGGTCCGGCGCGGCCTGCGCGTTCGTCAGGTTGCCACCGTCGACCTCGACCCGGCGGCGAACCGGCAACCTTTCGCCGGGGCTGCTCTCGAGCGGCAGGAAATCGACGCCCGGGGGCGGGGCGCCGGCGGTGTTGGCGGTCTCGTCGAGCAGACGGAAGGTCATCTTGGCGGTCTTGCCGAGCAGTTCCTTGACATGCTCGGGATCCTCGATGCCGGGCAGCTGCAGCGCGATGCGGTCGTCGCCCTGGCGCGCGATCTGCGGGTCGATGGTGCCGCTCTCGTCGATGCGACGGCGGACGATCTCGATCGACTGCGCCACGGCGCCGCTGATCCGGTCGCGCAACGCGTTCGTGGGCAGCGTGAGCAGGACGTCGTTGCCCTCGGCGGCGACGGCATAGTCGGGTGCCCCGCCGGCGCCGGCCGCCGCGTCACGCAGCAGCTGGATGGCCTGGTCCTGCGGCGGCCCGGCAGGCATGCGGATATCGACGCGCTGCTGCGCCGGTTGGGCGACGGGCGGCTGGAATCCCACTACCTTGCCCCGCAGGGTCGTGCGCGCGCCGTCGGCGATGCTGTCGAGGCGTTCTTTCAGCACCGCCTGCGCGTCGACCTGGAGCAGCAGATAGCTGCCGCCGCGCAGGTCGAGGCCGAGCCGCACTTGCCGCCAGGGCAGCCAGCCGGCCGCGAGCGGGGCTGGCATCAAATTCGGCAGGCAGAGGAGCACGCCCAACAAGCAGACCGCGAGGATCGTCGCGCTCTTGAGGCGGCTGAAATACATCATGACAGGCGGGCGTCTCCGGTTCGTGCGCCGGATATGCCGGGGTGGTGGGGCGCGCGCAACCCTGGGTGGACCGGGCCGTCCGAGAACCCGGCCCGGATCAACGGCCTGTCTTGCCGCACGGGCATTTTGCCCGCGGCTGGACCGTCATGCCGTCAGCAGGGTCGACCCGGAGGACGTGCCGGCTGCCGTTGCGGAGGCGCTCTGCGAGGCATAGGCGGAAAGCGCCCGGCCGAGCTGGGCGAGCAAGCTGTCCTGATTGCTCTGGCCGGCGTGACCGGTCTTCGCGGCGCTGGAGTCGGCCGTCGTAGTGGCCGAGCCGGTGGTGCTGTTGGTGGCGTCGTTGGCGGGCTGCTGGCCGTGGTGATGGTGGCCGTGGCTCCGGTCGGACTTCTGCAGATCGTTGAACAAGGACTGCAGGTCCTTCTGGACCGCGCTATCCTGTCCGTCCAGGCCCGTCGAACCATCCTGCGACGAGACCGTGGATGCCGTCGTGCTGGCCGACGCATCCGGCGACGTGCTGGCCGTGCTGCCCGCGGACGTGCTCGCCTGGGTTGCGGCCGAGCCGGACTGGCCGGTCGATCGCAAGTCCAGAAGCAGCTTGTCAATGTCGCTGCTGAGTTTGGTAGGGATGTTCAGCTTCGCGGGCTGCGACGCTTGCGACGAAGCAGCATCGGACGAGTTTGCCTGGTTGTCCTTATCGGCAGGCTGGGTTTGCGACGAAGCGTCGGTCTGGGTCGTGCCCTGGTTTCGCAAACTCTGGTAGAGTTGCGAGAGGGCGCTGGTGCCGAGTGCGGCGATGGACACGGCTTTATCTCCTGCGCGGGATTGCGCGCCTTGCGTCAAGCAAGCGGTGTTCCACGATTAAGGCATTGATTTTGTGTGGAAGCCCTGCGGTGTCTCTACGGCAGAAAATGCCGGGCGGCAGGATCAGCCGGCCACCGCCTGGCTTATGCTGGCCGTTGCCGCCGCCGCCTGATAGGACGCCCGGCATGACACGTCAGCTTCGGATCGGGATCGCGGGTGCCGGGCATTTCGGCCGCTTCCACGCGCTGAAGGTGGCTGCCGGTCCACGGGCCGAGCTGGCCGGGCTGTTCGACCCGGACACGGCTCGGGCGGCGGCAGTCGGGCGGGAGGCGGGCGGCGCGCCGGCGCTGCCGATGGCGGCGTTGCTGGACGCGTGCGACGCGCTGATCATCGCCGCGCCGGCCGAAGTGCACCATGAGCTGGCCCGGCACGCGCTGCGGATGGGCCGGCACGTGCTGATCGAGAAGCCGATCGCGTCGACGCTGGCGCAGGCGGACGAGCTCGCGGCGCTGGCCACGGCCGCCGGCCGCGTCCTGCAGGTCGGCCACCTGCTGCGCTACAGTGCCGAGCACGCGGCGATCGCGTCCCGCATGCGCCGGCCGCTCTATATCGAGGCGGCCCGGATCGCGCCGTTCAAGCCGCGCGGGACGGACGTGTCGGTGATCCTCGATCTCATGATCCACGACCTCGACCTGGTGCTGAGCCTGGTCGACAGCCCGATCGCGAGTGTCGACGCGGTGGGTGCGGCGGTCAGCAGCGAGCACGAGGACATCGCCAACGCCAGGGTGCGGTTTGCCAATGGCTGCGTCGCGACCATCACCGCGAGCCGGATCTCGCTCAAGACAGAGCGTCGTATGCGGCTGTTTTCCGAAGAGGGCTATCTCTCGGCAAACTTCGTCGACCGCAAGCTGGTGATGATCGGGCGCGAGCGCGGGCTGCCGCTGCCCGGCACGGGCGGCTTCCGGCGGGAGGAGCTTGGGTGGGCCGAGCATGACAGCATGGCCGCCGAGCACGCGGCGTTCGTCGCCTCGTGCCTGGATGGCGCGCCGGTGCTGGTCGACGCCGCGGCCGGGCGGCGCGCGCTGGAGGCGGCGCTGGCGGTTACGGACAGCATGGCAGACAGCCGGCGGGTGCTGACGATGTCGGGATTGCTGAGCGCGCGTTGAGCAGGTCCGGGCTTGTTCCGGGCCGCCTCCGAAATACCTAAGGTCGGGTGGCCAGGAGCAGGGCGATGCAGGACAACACGACGACGACGCCGCGCGTCATCCTCGAGGAGAAGGTCGAGCGGCCGAAGCTGCACAAGGTGATGCTGGTCAACGACGACTTCACGCCGCGGGAGTTTGTGACCCGGGTGTTGAAGGCCGAGTTCCGCATGGCCGAGGAGCAGGCGCGGAAGGTGATGATGACAGCCCATCAGCGCGGGGTGTGCGTGGTCGCGGTGTTCACGAAGGACGTGGCCGAGGCGAAGGCGACGAACGCGACCGATGCCGGGCGCAAGAACGGGTTCCCGCTGCTGTTCACGACCGAGCCGGAGGAGTAGCAGGCGCCGGTTGCCGCCAGAGCCGGGCGAACTCGGCCAACTCGGTCGCATTGAGGTCCGAGACCGCCCATAGGTCCATGCCATCCTCGGCCCAGCGCCGGTAGTTGTAGCCGTTGATCGTGCCCTCGCCTGGCCCGGCCTGTCCGCCCGGGGCGGCATACAGGTCGATCACGTGCTGCCGGCGGCCATAGACGAGGGCAGCGACCGGCCGGCCATCCAGAGCGTCGAGCCGGGCGCCGAGAAGCGGGAAGCCGTCGGCGGCAAGGTCCTTCACCGGCGGGGCGAAGGCGAGCCGTCCGTCGAACCAGGGTTTGACGGTGTGCTGGTCGGTGGAGGCGACATCCATGAGATGCCCGGGTTGCAGGGCGCGAAGATGGCTAGAAACGATCTCGATGGCCGGCGTGCCCATGGGTTGGGGCAGCACGAGCAGTGCCACGCAGGCAGCCAGGGCGGCAGCCGCGGCCCCGCCGGCAACGGGAAAGATGCGGCCGGCCACACGAACGCGCCGTTGTGGCGGCTGCAGGCTGGCGACGCGAGCGTGCAGCGCCGCGGGCGCGACGTGGCGGGTGGCGGCCTGAAGGCGGCTCGACAGGGCCAGCAGCTCGATCTGGACGGCGGCGCAGGCCGGGCAGCGGTCGAGGTGGGCGGCGACCCGGGCGGCCTCCGCCGGCGTGAGTTCCCCGTCTATGTCGGCCTGAACCAGGAGGCTCATCTCGTCACAGCCGTCGCTCAAGGCGCGTTCTCCTGCAATAGGGCCTGCCGCGCGCGCCAGAGCCGCGACATGACGGTGCCGATCGGCACGCCCACGATGCCCGCAATGGCCTTGTACGGCAGACCCTCCAACTCGCGCAGGACGAGGCACTCGCGCAGCTCGCGCGGCAATGCGGCCAGTGCGTCGTCCAGTTGCGCGGACCGTTGCCGGCGCGAAAGGGCCGCCTCCGGATCGTCGGACGGGTCGGGCTGGTCCTCGACGGGGTCGGGCGTGTCTGCCGCACCTCGGCGCCGCGCAGCGATGGCGTCTAAAGCCGCGTTGCGGACGATGCGGAGCAGCCAGGCCCGGCCGTCGCCTCCGCGATAGGATGCGAAGTAGCCGAGCGCCCGCAGCATCGCGTCCTGGGTCACGTCCTCCGCCAACGTCGGGTCCCGGACCAGCCAGCGGGCGAGGTTATAGGCGGCGTCGAGGTGCGGCAGCACGACCTGCTGGAAGCCCAGTGCGGTCGTCCCGGTCTCGGCCAAGGCCGGCCGGTCGCGTCGGACCGCGAGGGATCGCAACCGCATCACGCCCTCCGCGCACCCTCCCGGCTCACTGCACGACCACCGTGCCGCGCATCGTCGGATGGAGCGAGCAGAAATAGCCGTAGCGGCCCGGGCTTGTGAACGTGAAGCCGAAGCTGTCATCGGTGTCGAGCGGCGGGGACTTCACCAGCTCCGGCCCGGCGGCGCCGGTCACGGTGTGCGGGATGTCGTCGTGATTGGTCCAAACCACCCGAGTGCCCGGTGCGACGACGAGTTCGGCAGGGGCGAAGGTGAAATTGTCGATGCTGGCCGCCACCATCGGGGTGGCGGCATCGAGCGCGGCGGCGGTCGCGCACCACGACATCCCGAGGACGAGCAGCGCCCGGGCGAGACGGCGCATTGCGCTCACGCCCCGAGCGGCGTGTCGACGACGGCCAGCGGCATCGTACCGGGCACGTAGGCGACCTGACGCACGCCCAGCATGGCGCGCAGGCGGCCGGGCGGCAGGTCCTTGATGGGGCCGGGCGACGGGGCGGTGCCGGGTGCGGGCTGCGGAAAGGCGGTCGAGCGGGCGGTGTGGAAGGCGACGTTGCCCTCGACCTTCTGCATGACCTGGTGGATGTGGCCGTTCAGCACCGTCACGGAGCCGAAGCGCTTCAACAGCGCGAGCGCCTGCGCGCCATCGTCGGTGCCCCAGCCCCAGGCCTCGCTGACCGTCCAGAGCGGGATATGCGCGAAGACGACGATCGGCAGGCTGGCGGGCCGTTCGGCGAGGTCGCGACCCAGCCAGGCGAGTTGTTCGGCGCCGAGGTTGCCGAGGCCGCCCGCCTTGAGGCCTTGAACGTTGTTCAGGCCGACGAAGTGGACGCCTTGCTGGTCGAAGCTATACCAGCCGCCCGCGGCACCCTTGGTGAACCGCTCGAAGAAGGGCTTCCCGTCGTCGACCAGCACGTCGTGCTCGCCGGGAACGGTGTTCAGGTCCATGCGGGCCTCGCCGATGATCTGGGCGGCCGTGTCGAACTCGTCTGCTTTCGAGAGATGGCTGACATCGCCGGTGTGGAGCAACAGGGTGGCGTCGCCCTTGTTGGCGCGGACGAGGTCGACGGCTTCGCGCAGGGTGCCGGGCGTGTCGGGGTTGGGCGGGTTCTTGAAGCCGATATGGCTGTCGCTGATCTGGACGAAGCTGAAGCCGGCCGGGGTCGCGGCCGTGGCGGCGCCGACGAGACGGGAGCGGGGGACGCCGCCAGCGACCGTCCAGAGCACGCCGGCCCCGGCCCAGACCATGCATTCGAGGGCGCCGCGGCGGGTGGGGTGCTCGGTCATCGGGCTGCTCCGTTAGGGGGTCCTGATGAGCAGACCGGAGCGGGCGGCGGTTTATTCGCGCGCGATCCGATCCTTCATCGGAACCACGGCTTTTTTCTGGGCCGCAGGCTTGCGGGATCCGGCTTCGGCGCCTCCAGCATCGCCAACACCGCCTGGGCGGCGGCTTCGGACGGCAGGCCGTGCCGCGGGCGGAGGGTGCCGAGGATCTCGGCGAAGCCGGCGCGCTGCACGGCGGCGGCGGCGGGGTCGCGCAGCAGCTGCAGCACGGTGTCGGCCACGCGGCGCGGGTTGCAATCCTCCTGCAGCAGTTCGGGGACGAGTGTGCGGCCGGCCAGCAGGTTGACCATCGCCACGTGCGGGACGCGGATCATGCGCCGGGCCATCGCGGCGCTGAGCGCGTTGACGCGGTACGTGACCGCCATCGGCACGCCGGCCAGCGCAAGCTCCAGGGTGGAGGTGCCGGACTTCGTGAGGGCCGCCCCCTGCCCCGGCCCGGCCGCCGCGGCATAGGCGTCGTGCTTGTCCTGCAGCCCGGTGACGACGATGGGCTGGACCGGCCAGGACTGGGCCGCGTAGCGGACCGCCCGCTCCACGACGGCCGAGACCGGGAGCACGGGCCGTAGGCCCGGCGCTTCCCGCGCCAGGGTCGCCAGGGTGCGGCCGAATACGGGCAGCAGGCGCGGCACTTCGGAGCGGCGGGAGCCGGGCATGAGGATGAGCACGGGCTGGTCTGCGCCGAGCCCGTGGGCGGCACGGAAACGGGCGCCATCGCCCTGGCCGGCGCCGGATTCGAGCACGGGATGACCGACGAACGTGCTCTCGAGCCCGTGGCGCGCGAACCAGTCGGGCTCGAACGGCAGCAGGCACAGCAGCCTGTCCCACAGGCCCGGGTAGTGCGCCACGCGATGCGCGCGCCATGCCCAGACCTGCGGCGCCACGTAGTGCACCCGGCGGCTGAGCCGGGCGGCGTCCATATCCAGGATACGGTGCATGAACCCAGGGCTGTCTATGGTGACGACGATGTCGGGGCGCGAGGCGGCCAGAAGAGCCTCCACCTCGGCCAGGCGGCGCTTGAGCAGGCGGATGCGGGGAATGACCTCGACGATGCCCATGACGGCCAGGTCGGCCAGGGGGAACAGGCTGTCGAGCCCCTGCTCGGCCATGCGCGGCCCGCCGACGCCGGCGAAGCGGACTGCCGGGTGCTGCGTGCGAAGCGCCGCCATGAGCCGGCCGCCGAGCACGTCGCCGCTGGCCTCGCCGGCGAAGATTGCGATCAGCGGCATCGGTTGCGTGCGCCCATGGCGGGCTGCATAGGGGGGCATGGCGAAGGGGACAACCGCGATGGACGCGACCGTGCTGCACGTGGCAACGCCGGAGGATTGGGCGGCGACTGAGCGTGCGGGCGGGCTATCGGCCGAGCCGTTCCTGCACCTGTGCACGGACGCGCAATTGCCGTTCGTGCTGGCCAAGCATTTCGCCGGGCAATCCGGGTTGCTGCTGGTGCGGATCGACCCGGCCGGGCTCGACGTCCGGTGGGAGAGCAGCGAGACCGGCATGGACCCGTTCCCGCATCTCTATGGCTGGGCGCCGGTGTCGTCGGCAGTCGCGGTCGGCCCGATTCAGCCGTAAAGCTCCTCCGGCGTCACGACCGGGTCGGCGATGGTGACCATCTCGCCATTGGTCACGGTGCGGTAGAAGCAGGAGCGGCGGCCGGTGTGGCACGCGACGCCGGTCTGGTCGACGAGCAGCAGCAGCGTGTCGGCGTCGCAGTCCACGCGCATCTCCATCAACGCCTGCACCTGGCCGCTGGTCTCGCCTTTGCGCCACAGTGCGGCGCGGCTGCGGCTCCAATAGCAGACCCGGCCGGTGGCAAGCGTTTCGAGCACGGCGGCGCGGTTCATCCAGGCCATCATGAGCACCTCGCCGCTGTCGTGCTGTTGGGCGATGGCGGGGACCAAGCCGTGCGCATCGAAGCGGATCTCGTCGAGCAACGGGTCGGCGGCGATCGGGGCTGCGGCGTCGGTGGACATGGCTGGCCTTGCAACGGGTGGGCAGGTGCCAGACATAGGGTGGATGGATGTGGAAACCCATCCCGGCGCGCTGACGGCGCAGCTGGATCGTGCGGCCTTGCTGGTGGAGCGCCGTGGCGCGCGGCTGACGGAGCTGCGGCGGCAGGTGTTGGGCCTGGTGCTGGGCGCAGGGCGGCCGGTAGGCGCCTACGACCTGCTGGACCGGCTGCGTGGGCACCGGCGCGGGGCGGCGCCGCCGACCGTGTACCGGGCGCTCGAGTTCCTGATGGAGCACGGGCTGATCCACAAGGTGGAGCGCCTGTCGGCCTTCGTCGGCTGCCCGGTGCACGACCACCACGCCCACGCGGCGCAGTTCCTGATCTGCGGCGGCTGCGGCGCGGTGCAGGAACTCGAGGACGCCTCGGTCAAGGACGCGCTGGCGCTGGCCGCGGCCGGGCGGGGCTTTCGGATTTCGGGAGCGACGATCGAGGCGGAGGGACGATGCGCGGCGTGCGTGGGGGCGAGCGGCTGACTATCCGAGCTGGGCTGATGTCCCAGTTTCGTTAGAACACGACCCCGGCGTAGAGATCGGCCAGCGGCAGCTCAATCCGCACGGCCGATAGACTCAGGTCGGCTTGGCCGTCGAGCTCCTGCTCTGTCCACGCGTCTCCGTCACGGGTCAGCACTGTCGCGCCGGCCTGGTCGCTTCGGAGGATGACGTAGGTCCGCACCGACGCGATCCGGAGATACTCGGCGGCCTTCTCGACCCTGTCGCGGGTCTCGTCGCCGGGGCTTAGCACCTCGAACAGGATCATTGGCCCGGTCGTGAAGCTGGATGCGCCATCGGTGGGGCCACAAACGACCTGGCCGTCAGGGTAGCGGGAGCGGTTGGCCGAGACCAGCTTCACGTCGCTGCCGAGGAACTCGCAGCGCGAGCCGCGCAGACGGCTCCCCACTTCTATGGCCAGGTTACGCTGGATCCGGCCATGGTTGATCGATCCGCCCGCCATCGCGACGGGCTCAAAGCCATCGAACTCGAACTTGATCTCCTGCCGCGCTTCCCAGGCCAGGAAATCCTCGATGCTCATGATCCGGTGGCGGACGGCGTCGCTCATCGGTCGAGCTTAGGCTGTTTCCCGTCGCGTTCCCACGATCTTCCGTTGCCCCGACGCCTTCACGGCCGGTTGCCCGACCACACCACCTGGTACAGCGCCACGATCTCGTCGGCGGTGGGGACGCGGGGGTTGTTGGCCGGGCTGCCGCTGGCCAGGGCTTGTTGGGCCATGAGGGGGAGCTTCGCGTCCCACTCGGCCTTGTCGATGCCGAAGCCGCCGGGGGTGGGCACGTCGAGGTCCCGGTTCAGCGCGGTCAGGCCGTCGGCGAGCTTCTCGGCGGCGGCCGGGTCGGGATCGCTGGGCTCGGCGAAGCCGATGGCGCGCGCGGCCTCGGCGTAGCGGCCCTGGGCGGATTCGAGGCCGAAGCGGGTGATCGCGGGCAGCAGCATCGCGTTGCTCAGGCCGTGCGGCACGTGGAAATGGGCGCCGATGGGGCGGGACATGCCGTGCACGAGGGCCACGGAGGCGTTGGTGAAGGCGATGCCGGCCTGCATGGCGCCCAGCATCATCGCCTCCCGCGCGGCGGCGTTGCGCGGCTCGGCGTAGGCGGTCCGGATGTTGGCGCCGATCAGCCGCATGGCCGCCAGCGCCTGCGTGTCCGAATACGGGTTGGCCCGGCGCGACACGTACGCCTCGAGCGCATGGGTCAGGCTGTCGACGCCGGTGTCGGCGGTGATCCGCTTGGGGACGGTGAAGGTCAGCTCGTAATCGACGATGGCGGCGAGCGGGAGCGCGCCCATGCCGGCGATGAGCATCTTCTCGCCGCGCTCAACATCGGTGATGACGGTGAACCGGGTCGCCTCGCTGCCGGTGCCGGCCGTGGTCGGGATGGCGATGACGGGCAGGCGCGCGTGGTCTGAGGCGAACGGGACCTTGAAATCGCGCATGTGGGCGCCGGGCCGGGTGGCGCGGCCGTGGGCAAGGATGGCCATGGCCTTCGCGGTGTCGATGGGGGAGCCGCCGCCGAAGCCGACGAGGCAGTCGTACTCACCGGCCGTGACGACGGTCACGCCGGCCTCGATCACCGCATCGGTCGGTTCGGGCACGGTGTCGCTGAACACGCCCGGGTGCAGGCCGGCCGCCTCCAGCGGGTCGAGGCAGCGGCGGACGAGGCCGGACGAGACCATGTACGGGTCCGTGACAACGAGCGGGCGGGACAGGCCGAAGAGGGCGAGCACCTCCGCCGTCTGGGCGACGGCGCCGCCGCCGACGCGCATGACGCGGGGGGAGCAGAGCGGGGCGATCATCGTGCGCTCATCCGGGCGCGGCGCTCGGCGTAGAGGGCGAGGCGCCGGGCGGCCAGAGGTGGGGCGTCGTGCACCTCGGCGAGGTTGGCCGCCGCGGGCAGCTCTTCGGCGCGGTGGCAGGCGGAGAGGTGGCCGGGTTCGATGTCGTGGAGCACGGGGTCCTCGGTTCGGCAACGGTCGATGACGAAGGGGCAGCGGGTGTGGAAGCGGCACCCGGGCGGGATGTTGGCCGGGCTCGGCACGTCGCCGCCGGCCACCTGTCTTGCGAGGCGCCGGTGCGGGTCGGGCCGGGGAATCGCGCCAAGCAGCACGCGGGTATAGGGGTGGCGCGGGTTGGCGAACAGGTCGGCCTTTGCCCCGGTCTCGACGATGCGGCCCAGGTACATGACGGCCACGCGGTCGGCGACGTGCTTCACGACGGCGAGGTCGTGGGCGATGAACAGGTAGGACAGGCCGAGCCGGGTCTGCAGATCGTCCAGCAGGTTGATCACCTGCGCCTGGACACTGACGTCGAGCGCGCTCACGGGCTCATCGAGCACGACGAGCGCCGGCTCGACCGCCAACGCCCGGGCGATGCCGATCCGCTGGCGCTGCCCGCCGGAGAACTCGTGCGGGTAACGGGCGGACTGGAACGGCTGCAATCCGACGAGCTGCAGCAGCTCGGCAACGCGCGCGCGGCGGGATGCGGCGTCGCCGATCCCGTGCACGAGCAGCGGCTCGTCGAGGATCTGGCCGACCGTCATGCGCGGGTTGAGCGAGGCGAACGGGTCCTGGAACACGATCTGCAAGCGGCGGCGTATCTGGCGCAGCCCGGTGCCGCCGAGCGTGGTGATGTCGTCGCCTTCGAAGCGGACCGTCCCGGCGGTGGGCTCGATCAAGCGGAGCACGAGGCGGGCGGTGGTGCTCTTGCCACAGCCGCTTTCACCGACCAAGGCGAGGGTCTCGCCGCGGGCGAGCGTGAAGCCGAGGCCGTCGACGGCGCGGACGGCGCCGGCGGCGCGCGAGGCGAATAGCCCTCGGGCCATGGGGTAGTGCTTGGCGAGGCCGTCGACCTCGAGCAACGGCGCGGTCACGCAGCCAGGTCTTCCGCGATCGCCTCGACCGGGGCACGGATGCATGCGGCGTGGTGGCCGGGGCCGAGTTCGCGCAAGTCCGGGTCGGTCTCGGCGCAGGCCGGGGCGGCGAACACGCAGCGGGGGTGGAAGCGGCAGCCCGGCGGCAAGGCGAAGGGCGCCGGGACAGTACCCTCGATGGCCAGCAGGCGGTCGCGCTCCTCTTCGATCTTCGGGATGCTGCCCAGCAGGCCAAGCGTGTAGGGGTGCTGTGGGTCATCGAAGATGCCGGTGCCGCTGGTCTGCTCGACGACACGGCCGGCGTACATGACTGCGACCTCGTCGGCCATCTCGGCCACCACGCCCAGATCGTGGGTGATCAGCATGATGGCCATGCCGGTCTGCTGCTGCAGGTCCCGCAACAGGTCGAGGATCTGGGCCTGGACCGTCACGTCGAGCGCGGTGGTGGGCTCGTCGGCAATGAGCAGGTCGGGCGCGCAGGACAGGGCCATGGCGATCATCACGCGCTGGCGCATGCCGCCACTGAGCTGATGGGGATAGTCGTCGAAGCGGCGGGCGGCCGACGGGATTCGGACCCGGTCGAGTGCCGCGACGGCGCGGGCGCGCAGGTCACGGCGGGAGGCCCGGCGGTCGTGGGCGCGCATGGCCTCGGCGATCTGGTCGCCGACGGTGAAGACCGGGTTGAGGCTGGTCATCGGCTCCTGGAAGATCATCGCGATGCGGGCGCCGCGAATGCCGCGCATGGCAGCGCCCGGCAGGGCCAGCAGGTCCTGGCCATCGAACAGGATACGGCCCTGGGCGACGCGGCCCGGCGGCGGCACGAGCCGCATGATCGACAGCGACAGGATGGACTTGCCGCATCCGCTCTCGCCGACGATGCCGAGCGTCTTGCCGCGCTCGACGCCGAGGGACACGCCATCGACGGCCGGAACGTCACCCTGTGCGCCGCGGAAGACGGTACGGACGTCTTTGATCTGGAGGAGCGGGTCAGACAAAGCGCGGCCGTAGCCCACCCCCAGCCCCTCCCTGACAGGGAGGGGAGGAGGACAGGCCGGTGTCAGCTCCGGTAGTCCGGCCGGTCGTTCTCGATCAGGCGGAGGCAGCTTTCCCACATGAAGTCGTAGCGCGCCGGGTCGCCGTCGCCCTCGAACTGGGCAGCCGTGTGCTCGCAGACCTCGGCGGACGGGAACATAAGCTCCGACCCGCCGGACAGCGCGGCGATCTGCGCCTGGCAGGCGCGCTCGAGGTAGTAGATGTTGCTGAACGCCTCGGGGATGGTGCGGCCGGCGCAGAGCAGCCCGTGGTTGGCGAGGATCATCGACTGGTGGGTCGGGCCGAGGTCGGCGACCAGGCGCTCGCGTTCGTCCAGTTCGAGGGCGATGCCCTCATAGCCGTGGTAGGCGAGCTTGCCGTAGAACTTGAGCGCGTGCTGGCTGATCGGCAGCAAGCCCTGCTTCTGGGCGGCGACGGCCATGCCGGCGGCGGTGTGGGTGTGGATCACGCACATCAGGTCCTCGCGGGCGGCGTGGATGGCCGAATGGATCGTGAAGCCGGCCGCATTGACGCGGCGGGTGCTCTGGGACCCGTCCTCGACGACGTTGCCGTCCAGGTCGATCTTGACCAGATCGGACGCCCGCATCTCGTGGAACATGCGGCCATACTGGTTGATCAGAAAGTGGTGCTCCGGCCCCGGCACGCGGGCGCTGATGTGCGTGTAGATGAGGTCGGTCATCCGGTAGTGGGCGACGACGCGATAGAGGGCCGCCAGGTCGACGCGGACCTTCCATTCGGCCTCGGACACGCCGTGGAGGGTGGCGGGCGGGGTGGCGACGTTCATGGTAGGGCTCCTTTCGGGTTGGTGGATGGTCGCGCCGGGCCCGGGACGGGTCAAGCAATGGATAGGCCAGCTTAATAGCCGCGGGCCGGATCGAACAGGTTCGGTGGTGTATCGCCGCGCTCGAAGGCGGCGATCGCATCCGCGACATAGCGGGCGCGGGCCGGGCGGGAGGCGAGCGAGGCGATATGGGGCGTGACGATCACCTTGGGGTGGGACCAGGCCGGGTCTTCCGCGGGCAGCGGCTCGGTATCGAACACGTCGAGGAACGCGCCGGACAGGTGGCCCGCGTCGAGCGCGGCGAGCAGGTCCGGCAGGACCAGCTGCGGACCGCGGCCTGAATTGATGACGGCGGCTCCGGAGGGGAGCAGCGCCAGGGTTTCGGCGCGAAGCGCGCCCTTCGTCTCCGGCGTGTCGGGCAGGAGATTGATGAGCAGGTCCGACTGCGCGAGGAACGCATCGCGATCGGCTGCACCGCCGAAGCACTCGACACCAGGGATGGTCTTGCGGGAGCGGGACCAACCCGCGACCCTGAAGCCAAGCGCGCGCAGCATCTCGGCCGCGCGGATGCCGAGATTGCCCATGCCCATGATGCCGGCGCGTGTGTCCGCGGCGGTTCGGGCGGTGTCGAAGTGGTCCCAGCGGCGGGCGCGTTGGCCGGCGACGATGCGGGGCAAGCCGCGGAGCAAGCTGAGTGCGCCAAGGCAGACGTATTCGCCCATCCGCTGGGCCGTCTCGTCGCCGCCCATGCGGACGATGCCGACGTGGCGCGGCCACGCCGGATCGGACGTGATGTGGTCGACGCCGGCGCCGCTGCTGAGGATCAGACGCAGGTTGGGCATGCTCGCAAGCAGGCCGTGGGGCGGTGACCAGACGAAGGCGTAGGCAACCTCCTCCGGGCCAACAGCCGGGTCATGCAGCCAGCGGACCTCCAAATCCGGCGCGACGGCCTGCAAGCAGTCGCGCCAGTCCGCGACCGCGTCCTTGCCGCCCGAGTTCACGAGGATGATCATGCAGCGCCCCGACCGTGACGGGCAGATGGTGCGAGACGGGATGACGCAGCGCAACATGGGATTGGCCGACGCCGTGCGCGGGTCCTACCAGGCGCTTCAAGCCGGCGACTACGTCCTGGCGCGCGACCTGGCCGCGGGTTGGACCGAAGACCCGGGGGCGGCACTGCTGCACGCGCTGGCGTGCGTGGGCGCCGGGGATGTCGACGGCGGCGCGGCGGTGCTGGACGGGATCGCTCGGGCGAACCCGGCGGCGCAGCACCCGGCGCTCGACATGGCGGAGCTGCTGCGGCGGCATGGTCGGGACCCGTTGCCTCTGCTGCGGACGGCGGTGCGTCTCGCCCCGGCGCACACGCTCCTCCTAAGCGCCATGGCGACGGCGCTGGTGGATGCAGGCACGATCGCGGAGGCGGCGGAGGCGTTCGGGCGCGTGACCCGGCTGGCCCCGGACAATGCAGGCGCATGGTCCAACCTCGGCAAGGTGCTCGCCGCGCAGAACCGGTTCGCCGAGGCCGGCCGCGCATTCGAGCGGGCGGTCGGATTGCCCGGGGCAACGCCGCAGGTCCGGCTGAACCAGGCGGTCGCGACGCTCAAGTCGGGCGAGCTGGCGCTTGGATGGCCGCAATTCCACGCCCGCCACACGCTGCCGGGGCGTCCGGCGCCGCCCGAAGGACCCACGCTGCGATCGCTCGCAGGGGTTGCGGGCAAGGCGGTATTGCTGCTGCACAACGAGGGCTTTGGCGACACGCTCCAATTCATCCGCTACGCGCCGATGCTGACGGCCGCGGGCGCGCACGTGTCGGTCCTTGCGCCCCCACAGCTCCGGCGCCTGCTGCGGGACAGCGGCATCGACGCGGTCGACGGCGCCGTTTCTGCCCATGACGCATGGTGCCACATCCCCGATCTACCCGGCGTGTTCGGGACGACGCTGGAGACGATCCCCGCCCCCCTCCCGTACCTGCACGCCGATCCGGCGCGGGTCGGCCATTGGGCCGCGCGGCTGTCACCGATACGGCCGGGCGTGCGACGGGTCGGGCTGGTCTGGGCGGGAGAGGCGCGGCTGCACGATGCGGGCGCGGTTTGGACGGACCGGATGCGCAGCATCGCGCCCGACCGGATCGGGCCCCTGCTCGAGACGCCCGGCGTCGATTGGGTCAGCCTGCAGTTCGGCCAAGCGCCACCGCCGGGCATGCACGACATCATGACCCACGTGACTGATTTCGCGGATACGGCCGCGATCGTGGCGTCGCTGGACGAGGTCGTCAGCGTCGACACCGCGGTGGCCCACTTGGCCGCAGCCATGGGCAAGCCGGTTGTGCTGCTGGACCGCTACGACAATTGCTGGCGCTGGTTGAGCGGGCGAACCGATAGCCCGTGGTACCCCGGGGTTTTGCGGATCGTCCGGCAGGCCGAACCCGGCGATTGGGACGGTGTTCTGCGGCAAGTGGGGAGCATGTTCGGCGCCCGGTGAGTGGCGCCCGCGGCGGCATGCGCGACCGCGCCGCTTGACAGCGCGCTACCAGCGGCGGCGTGTTCGGCCCGACGACGCCCGAATCAAGGAAACCCTCGATGGCGATGGAGATCGCCGTGCGCGGCCTGTTCGCGACCCCTGTCGCCGCGGTGCTGCTGCCCGGTGCCGAGGCCCGCAACGCCCGGCTGCAGGCCACCATCCTGGAGCGCCGCCGCCAGCACGACTCCATCCAGTCCTCAAATGCCGGTGGCTGGCACTCGTCGCGCGACCTCGATGCCTGGGGCGGCCCCGAGGCGGTCGAGGTGCTCGCCGCGGCCAAGGCCGTCGCGACGCAGCTCACCGCCGACCGGTTCGGCGCCCCCGTCAAGCCCGCCTGGACCGTGCAGGCCTGGGCCAACGTGAACGGCCCGGGCGACGCCAACATCGCGCACTACCACGCCGGCTCGTTCTGGTCCGGCACCTACTACGTCGACGATGGCGGCTGTGCGGCGGACCCCGCGCTCGGCGGCGGGTTCGAGATGATCGACCCGCGCGGCGCCGCGCCGGCGATGTATGCGCCGACCTTGCGCTTCGCCGGCGAGGACGGGCAGTCCGCGGGCAGCGCCGAGACGATCCAGCCCAGGCCCGGCCTGCTGTTCCTGTTCCCCTCGTGGCTCATGCACCAGGTCCGGCCTTACCGGGGCGCGAGCCTGCGCATCTCCGTCGCCTTCAACCTCGGCCTCGCCGCCGCATGATCGACCCGTCGTCCGGCCGCCCGGCGCCCCGCCGCCTGCAGGAAATCCTCGGCATCGCGCGCGACATCGGCCGCGTCTCCGTCGACGACCTCGCCGCCCGCTTCGCCGTCACCCCGCAGACCATCCGCCGCGACCTGAACGAACTCTGCGACAGCCGCCGCCTCACCCGCGTGCACGGGGGCGCCATCCTCGCCTCGGGCGTCGAGAACCTGGCCTACGACGACCGCAAGCTCGTCTCCCAGCCGCACAAGCGCCTGATCGGCGAGGCCGCCGCCCGCCTCGTCGCCGACAACTCCTCCCTGTTCATCAATCTCGGCACCACCACCGAAGAGGTCGCCCGCGCCCTCTCCGCCCACACCGGCCTTCTCGTCATCACCAACAACCTCCAGGTCGCGGCCGGGCTGCATCGCCACAAGGGCATCGAGGTGATCCTCTCGGGCGGCACCGTGCGCCGCAGCGACGGCGGCCTGGTCGGCGCCGCCGCCGTCGAGCACATCGGCCAGTTCCGCACCGACCTCGCCGTCATCGGCACATCGGCCATCGACGCCGACGGCACCCTGCTCGACTTCGACATCCGCGAGGTCCAGGTCTCCCAGGCGATCATCCGCAATGCCCGCCGGGTCGTCCTGGTCGCCGACGGCAGCAAGTTCCTGCGCACCGCCCCGGTCCGCATCGCCCACCTGTCGGACGTCGACGCCCTGGTCACCGACCGCCTGCCTTCGCCGGCATCCGTCGCCGCGCTTTGCGAGCTGAACGGGGTCGAGGTGGTGGAAGCCGGCGGCCCGGTCGAAACGGACGAGGGCACCAACGGAAACTCGAATGTTCGAACGAAAGTTCCATTTGAGCACTTGAGGCGCGTTTAACTTTCGGCTTAGTGTCGAGCCAACGGGACCGCGCCGACGGCCCGACGGGAGACACCATCCGTCCGATGCTCAACCAAGACTCCGCCATCGTCGACCTCGCCGTGATCGGCGGCGGCATCAACGGCTGCGGCATCGCCCGCGACGCGGTCGGCCGCGGCTGGTCGGTCTTCCTGTGCGAAGCCGACGACCTCGCCTCCGCCACCTCGTCCGCCTCCACCAAGCTCGTGCATGGCGGCCTACGCTACCTCGAATACTACGAGTTCCGCCTGGTGCGCGAAGCGCTGATGGAGCGTGAGGTGCTGTGGAGCGTGGCACCGCACATCGTCTGGCCGCTGCGCTTCATCCTGCCCCACCACAAGGGTCTGCGCCCGGCCTGGCTGCTTCGCCTCGGCCTGTTCCTCTACGACCATCTCGGCGGCCGCAAACGCCTGCCCGCGACCGCGATGAAGAACCTCCGCACCGACCCGGCCGGACGCTGCCTCAAGCCCGTCTACACCCTCGCCTTCGAGTACTCCGACTGCTGGGTCGAGGACTCCCGGATGGTCGTGCTGAACGCCCGCGACGCCGCCGAGCGCGGCGCCACCGTCGCCACCCGCACCCGCTGCATCGGCGCCGAACGCGACGGCGACCTCTGGCGCCTCACCCTCCAGGCCGACGGGGAGGAGCCGACCGCGCTCCGCGCCCGCGCCCTGGTGAACGCCGCCGGCCCCTGGGTCGGCGAGGTGCTGCAGACCGTGCTGCGCGCCAACGCCCCGGCCAAGGTCCGCATGGTCAAGGGCAGCCACATCGTCGTCCCGCGCCTCTACCCCGAGGACCACTGCTACATCTTCCAGAACGCCGACCAGCGCATCTTCTTCGTCATTCCCTACGAGCAGGACTTCTCCCTCATCGGCACCACCGACCTCGACTACGAGGGCGACCCGCGGGATGTCAGGGCCTCGTCCGAGGAGATCGCCTATCTCTGCGCCGGCGCCAGCGAATACCTGAGCACGCCCGTGACCCCGGACCAGGTCGTCTGGACCTACTCCGGCGTGCGCCCCCTCTATGACGACGGCGCATCGAAGGCCCAGGCCGCCACCCGCGACTACGTGCTGGAGCTGGACGCCCCGACCGGCCAGGCGGCGCAGGTCTCCATCTTCGGCGGCAAGATCACCACCTATCGCCGCCTGGCCGAGGCCGTGCTGGCGAAGCTCGCCCCCCATCTCCCCGCCGCCACCAAGCAGGCCGAAGGCTGGACCGGCCACGCCCCGCTCCCCGGCGGCGACTTCGCCTTCGACGGCTTCGACGCGCTCCTGCAGACCATGCGCGTCCGCTACCCCTTCGTGGCCGCCCGCACCATGCGCCGCCTGCTCCGCGCCTACGGCACCTGCGTCGCCGAGCTGCTCGGCAGCGCCACCACCCCGGCCGACCTGGGCCGGGTCTACGGCGCCGACCTGACGCATGCCGAGCTGCGCTACCTCGTCCATCGCGAATGGGTGCGCGTCGCCGCCGACGTGGTGTGGCGCCGCTCGAAGCTCGGCCTGCGCATGACGAAGGACCAGATCGCCGACGTCGACGCGGCGTTGGCCGCCATCCTGTCGCACCAGGACCAGGCAGCGTGAGCCTCGTTCTAGACAGGATCGGCTTCGTCGATGGGCCGGAAACGCACATCCACGACGTATCGTTGACGCTCGCACGCGGGAAGCTGCACGTGCTGCTCGGCCCCACGCTCTCCGGCAAGACCACGCTCATGCGGCTGATGGCCGGGCTCGACAAGCCCAGCACCGGCCGCCTCCTGCTCGACGGCGCCGACATCACTGGCCGCCCGGTCCGCAAGCGGTCGGTCGCGATGGTGTACCAGCAATTCGTCAACTACCCCAACCTGACCGTGTATGAGAATATCGCCTCGCCCCTGCGCGTCGCCGGGACCGCCCGCGCGGACATTCGCGAGCGCGTCGCCCACGCCGCCAAGCTGCTCCGGCTGGAGCCGATGCTGGACCGCATGCCCGCCCAGCTCTCCGGCGGCCAGCAACAGCGGACCGCGATCGCTCGGGCTTTGGTCAAGCGCGCCGAGCTGGTTCTCCTCGACGAACCCCTCGGCAACCTCGACTACAAGCTCCGCGAGGAGCTGCGCGAGGAACTGCCGCGCCTGTTCGCCGAGACCGGCGCCATCCTGGTCTACGCCACCACCGAACCGACCGAGGCCATGCTCCTCGGCGGCGACACCGCCGCGCTGTCCGAAGGGCGCCTCGTCCAGTTCGGCCCGGCCGCCACCCTCTATCGCCATCCCGCCACCATCGAGGCCGCACGCGCCTTCTCCGACCCGCCGCTGAACGAGATGCTGCTCGCCAAGCGCGGCCCCATGGTCGCGACCGACCACGGCGACCGCCCGGCCCCGCTCGCCCTGCAAGGCTTCCCCGACGGCGCCTACCGCATGGGTGTCCGCGCCGAGGCCGTGACGCTCGGCCCGGCCGCGCCCGGCGCGCTATCGTTCGATGGCGTCGTCTCCGTCAGCGAGATCAACGGCTCCGAAAGCTTCGTCCACGTCATGCTCGGCGGCGCGGCCTGGGTCTGCCTCGTGCCGGGCGTCTACGAAGGACAGCCCGGTAACGCCGTGACCGTCCACGTCGACGTCGCCCGCGCCTTCCTGTTCGAGGCCGACGGCTCCGCCATCGCCCCCCGCCGCATGGCCGAGGCGGTCTGAGTGTTTGACACAAAATGCGCTACGGGGAGTCAGCTGGCGCCCTTTCCTGAGCACCGGAGCGGAGCGGGCGTTTGGCCCGTAAGCACCGGAGCACAGGGAAAGGGCGTCAGATGACCTCCGTAGTAGCAATTTCGGTCAGACACTGATGGCGACGATCACGCTCGATGGCATCGGCCACGCCTACGGTGCTGCGCGAAGCGAGGCCGACTATGCCCTCAAGCCCATCCATCACGTGTGGGAGCAGGGCAAGGCCTACGCGCTGCTCGGCCCGTCGGGCTGCGGCAAGACCACGCTGCTCAACATCATCTCGGGCCTCGTCATCCCCTCCCACGGGCGGCTGTTGTTCGACGGCGCGGACGTGACGCGGCTGCCGACCGAGCGGCGCAACATCGCCCAGGTGTTCCAGTTCCCGGTCATCTACGACACCATGACCGTGGCCGAAAACCTTGGCTTCCCGCTTCGCAACCGCGGCGTCGCCAAGCCGCAGATCGCCGCCCGCGTCGCCGAGATCGCCGCCATGCTCGACCTCACGCCGGACCTGCAGCGCCGCGCCCGCGGGCTCACCGCCGACGCCAAGCAGAAGATCTCGCTGGGCCGCGGCCTGGTCCGGCCCGACGTGGCGGCCGTGCTGTTCGACGAGCCGCTGACCGTCATCGACCCGGCGCTGAAGTGGGAGCTACGGTCCAAGCTGAAGGCCGTCCATCGCGCGCTCGACCTGCTGATGATCTACGTCACCCACGACCAGACCGAGGCGCTGACCTTCGCCGACCGGGTCGTCGTCATGAACGACGGCCGGGTCCTGCAGATCGGCACCCCGTCGGAGCTGTTCGACACGCCGGAGCATACCTTCGTCGGCTACTTCATCGGCTCCCCCGGCATGAACCTCCTGCCGGCCGACGTCGACGGGCGACAGGCCATGCTTGCCGGCCACATGGTCGCCCTCTCCCGGACCTACCCGTCCCTGACCGGCGTCCAGCTCGGCATCCGCCCAGAATTCGCGACCCTGTCCCGCAGCGAGGGCCTGCCCGTGCAGGTGACGCGGATCGAGGACCTCGGGCGCCGCCGCCTCGCCCGCCTGACGCTCGCCGGCCAGGACGTCGTCGCGACCATCCCCGACGATGTCACGCCCGAAACCGGCGAGGCCCGGCTGCGCCTCGACCCCCGGCACATCCACGTCTATCGGGACGACCGCCTTGTGCCTGGCGAGGCCCCCGCCCTGGAGGTCGCGGCATGAACCAGAAGCCGCTCAGCAACCGCGCCTGGCTGCTGGTGCTGCCGGTCATGGGCTTCGTCCTGTTCAGCTCGTTGATCCCGATGATGACGGTCGTGAACTACTCCGTGCAGGACTCGATGGGCCAGAACTCGTTCTTCTGGAACGGGGCGGAGTGGTTCCAGGGCCTGCTCGACCCCACGACCGACATCGGCGGCCGGTTCGCCCGCGCGCTGGTCCGCAACCTGGTGTTCTCCGGCGTCGTGCTGCTGATCGAGATCCCGCTCGGCATCCTGGTCGCGCTATCGATCCCGAAGCGCGGCTGGGCCGTCGGCGCCGTCCTGGTCGCGATCTCGCTGCCGATGCTGATCCCGTGGCGCGTGGTCGGCACGATCTGGCAGGTGTTCGCGCGCTCCGATATCGGCCTGCTCGGCGCCACCGTGACCGGCCTCGGCATCCCCTACAACTACACGCAGGACCCGCTCTCGGCCTGGACGACCATCGTCGTGATGGATGTCTGGCACTGGACGTCGATGGTGGCCCTGCTGAGCTACGCCGGGCTGAAGGCCATCCCGGACGCCTACTACCAGGCCGCACGCATCGACGGCGCCGGGCGCTGGTCGGTGTTCGCCAACATCGAGCTGCCGAAGCTCCGCCGCGTGCTGATCATCGCCGTCCTGCTGCGCTTCATGGAAAGCTTCATGATCTACACCGAGCCCTCCGTCGTCACCGGCGGCGGCCCCGGCGAAGCCACCAGCTTCCTCTCGCTCGACCTCGTGAAGATCGCCCTCGGCCAGGTCGACCTCGGCAACGCCGCCGCCCTCTCGCTGGTCTACAACCTCGTCACCCTCACGCTCTGCTGGGTGTTCTTCACCACCATGACCCAGCTGGACGCCCGCGCCGATGCGGAGCGGGCCGCATGACCCGGCGTAGCCCGCTCCCCCGCATCGTCATGGCCGCCTACCTGCTGATGCTCGCCCTGCCGATCTACTGGCTCATCAACATGAGCTTCAAGGACAACGTCGAGATCACCTCGGCGCTGACCTTCTGGCCGCACCAGCCCACGCTCGAGCACTACCGCATCATCTTCACCGACCCGGCCTGGTACGGCGGCTTCCTCAACACCATCGAATACGTCGCGATCAACACCGTCCTGTCCGTCACGGTGGCACTGCCCGCCGCCTACGCCTTCAGCCGCTACCGCTTCCTCGGCGACAAGCATCTGTTCTTCTGGCTGCTGTCGAACCTGATGGCGCCGCCCGCCGTCTACGCCATGCCCTTCTTCAACCTCTATTCCGCGATCGGCCTGTTCGACACCGTCTGGGCCGTGGCCCTGGCCCATTGCCTCTTCAACATCCCCCTCGCCGTCTGGATCCTCGAGGGCTTCATGTCCGGCGTCCCGCGGGAAATCGACGAGACCGCGGCGATCGACGGCTACTCCTTCCCGCGCTTCTTCATCCGCATCTTCGTGCCGCTCATCGCCAACGGCATCGGCGTCACCGCCTTCTTCTGCTTCATGTTCTCCTGGGTCGAGCAGCTGCTCGCCACCACGCTCACCACCGTCAACGCCAAGCCGTTCTCGACCGTCATGACCCGCGCCTTCTCGGCGGCCGGCATGGATTGGGGTCTGCTCGCCGCGGCCGGGGTCATGACCATGATCCCCGGCGCGGTCGTCATCTGGTTCGTGCGCAACAACATCGCCAAGGGCTTCGCCCTGGGACGAGTGTAGGAATGGCCGACGACCCATCGATCGCCGCCGCCGTCGCCTGGATGGCCTGGACCTGGCCGACGGCCGCGTTCTTCGGCTTCATCGCGCTCGCGCTCGTCCTGCTCACCCTGCTCGCCATCTACCGGCCCGAGCAGCCCCGCCGCGGCATCCTCGGCTTCCCGACCACGCGCGGCGACCGCTTCTTCGTCTCGCTGCTCGGGACCGCCTTTATCCTCATCGCCTACATGCGGTTCGGAGGCGCAGACCTCCGCTACCCATTCGCAGCCGCACTCCTGTTCGCGGCCGCGATGTTCCGGCTAGCCTAGTCAGCGCAACCCCGCGGGACAGCGGGCCACAAGGGAGAGACCAACCATGCAAAGACGCGATGTCATCAAGGGAGCCGCCGTCGTCGGTGCCGGCGTCGTCATACGCAGCGGCACCAGCCATGCGCAGCAGGTCGACGCCGCCAAGAAGTGGATCGACAGCGAGTTCCAGCCGTCCACGCTCAGCAAGGACGAGCAGATGGCCGAGATGGAGTGGTTCATCAAGGCGTCCAAGCCGTTCGCGGGCATGCAGCTCAACACCGTCTCCGAGATCCTGAAGGTCCATGACTACGAGTCGAAGGTGCTCACCCGCGCCTTCGCCGAGATCACCGGCATCAAGGTCACCCACGACCTGATGGACGAGGGCCTGCTGGTCGACAAGATCGAGGTCGAGATGCAGTCCGGCCGCCCGGTCTACGACTTCTGGATGAACGACAGCGACTTCATCGGCACCCACCCCCGCTATAACGACATCGTCGACGGCTCGCTGACGGACTTCATGCAAAAGAGCGGCAAGGACGTCACCAGCCCGACGCTCGACCTGGCCGACTTCATGGGCCTGTCCTTCGCGACCTTCACCGACGGCAAGCTATACCAGTTGCCGGACCAGCAATTCGCGAACCTCTACTGGTTCCGCTACGACCTGTTCCAGCGCCCCGACCTGAAGGCGGCGTTCAAGAAGCAGTTCGGCTACGACCTGGGCGTCCCGGTCAACTGGTCCGCCTACGAGGATATCGCCGACTTCTTCACCAACACCGTCAAGGAGATCGACGGCAAGCGCATCTACGGCCACATGGACTACGGCAAGAAGGACCCGTCGCTCGGCTGGCGCTTCACCGACGCCTGGCTTTCGATGGCCGGCTCCGGCGACCGCGGCCTGCCCAACGGCCGCCCCGTCGACGAGTGGGGCATCCGCATGGAGGACGGCCTTCCGCGCGGCTCGTCGGTCACCCGCGGCGGCGACGCCAACGGTCCGGCCGCCGTCTACGCCCTCACCAAATACGTCGAGTGGCTGAAGAAGTATGCGCCGCCCGAGGCCGCCGGCATGGACTTCCTCGAAGCCGGACCGGTCCCCGCCCAGGGCCAGATCGCCCAGCAGATCTTCTGGTACAGCGCCTTCACCGACAGCCTCAGCAAGCCCGGCCTGCCCGTCATGAACGCCGACGGCACGCCGAAATGGCGCATGGCCCCAAGCCCGCACGGCGCCTACTGGAAGGAGGGCATGAAGCTCGGCTACCAGGACATGGGGTGCTGGACGATGCTGAAATATGCGCCGCTCGAGAAGACCAAGGCCGGCTGGCTCTATGCCCAGTTCTGCACCGCCAAGACCGTCACGTTGAAGAAGGCGCTCTACTCGCTGCACCTGATCCGCGAAAGCGACGTGTGGCACCAGGCGATGACCGACCTGGCGCCCAAGGTGGGCGGCCTGGTCGAGTTCTATCGCAGCCCGGCGCGCAAGCAGTGGACGCCCACCGGCGTCAACGTGCCGGACTACGGCAAGATGGCCCAGGTGTGGTGGCAGAACATCTCCAACGCCATCAGCGGCGCAGCCACCCCGCAGCAGGCCATGGACGGGCTCGCCCGCGACCAGGACGCGATCATGACCCGCATCCAGCGCTCCGGCGTCCAGGGCAAGCTCGGCCCGGTGATGAACGAGGAGAAGGACGCCGAATACTGGTATGCCCGCGCCGAGAAGGACGGCAACCTCGCGCCCCAGCGCAAGCTGGCCAACGAGAAGCCGCAAGGCGAGACGATCGACTACGACGAACTGCTGAAGACCTGGGCCGCCACGCCCCGGCCGAAGCAGGGCTGAGCGGCACGGGGGAGCGGGTGACCGCTCCCCCGGTCCCATCATGCCGACGAACGGGCACGTCCTGGTCATCGACCAGGGAACCACCTCCACCCGCTGCATGCTGTTCGGCCCCGGCATGGCGGTCGTCGCCCGCGCGCAGACCGAACTGCCGCAGCACTACCCCCGGCCCGGCTGGGTCGAGCACGACCCCGAAGACCTCTGGTCCACCACCGTCTCGACCACGCGCGACGCGATGGCCACCGCCGGCCTCGGCCCCGGCGACGTGGCCGCGATCGGCATCACCAACCAGCGCGAGACCACGATCGTGTGGGACCGCAGGACCGGCCGCCCGCTCGGCAACGCGATCGTCTGGCAGGACCGCCGCACCGTCGCTGCCTGCGAGGCACTCGCGGCCGCCGGGCACGGCGACCTGGTCAACCGCCGCACCGGCCTCCGCCTCGATCCCTACTTCTCCGCCACCAAGATCGGCTGGATCCTCGACAGCGTCGACGGCGCCCGCGCCCGCGCCGAGGCCGGCGAACTCGCCTTCGGCACCGTCGACAGCTTCCTGCTCTGGCGCCTGACCGGCGGCGCCGTCCACGCGACCGACGCCACCAACGCCGCCCGCACCCTGTTGTGCGACATCGCCACCGGCCAGTGGGACCCGGACATGCTCGACCTGTTCCGCATCCCGGCCAGCATGCTGCCGGAGATCCGCGACAGTGCCGGGGCGTTCGGCACGACCACGCTGCTGGGCGGCGAAACCCCCGTCCGCGGCATCGCCGGCGACCAGCAGGCCGCTCTCGTCGGCCAGGCCTGCCTGTCGCCCGGCATGGTCAAGGCCACCTACGGCACCGGCGCCTTCGTGCTGCTCCACACCGGCGACACCCCGGTCCTGTCCAGCCACGGCATGCTCACCACCATCGCGCTGCAGCGCGGGGGCGCCCGCACTTACGCCATCGAGGGCTCCATCTTCTCCGCCGGCACCGGCGTGCAATGGCTGCGCGACGGCCTCGGGCTGATCCGGGACGCCGCCGAGATGGACGGCCTCGCTGCCCGGGCCGACCCGGCCCAGCACGTCTACCTCGTCCCCGCCTTCACCGGCCTCGGCGCGCCGCACTGGAACAGCCATGCCCGCGCCACCCTCAGCGGCATGACCCGCGGCACCACCCGCAACGAGCTGGCGCGCGCCGTGCTCGAATCCGTCGCCTACCAGACCCGCGACCTGCTCGACGCCATGCTCATGGACGCCGGCCAGTCCAACGACATCGTCCTCCGCGTCGACGGCGGCATGACCGCCAGCGACTGGGCCATGCAGTTCCTGGCCGACATGCTCGGCGTCGGCGTCGACCGCCCGCATTGCCTGGAGACGACCGCACTCGGCGCCGGCTACCTCGCCGGCCTGGACGCCGGCCTCTACCCCGAGCCGGCCCTGTTCCAGCAGCGCTGGGCGCTCGAACGCCACTTCGCCCCGTCCCTGCCCGAACCCGATCGCGCCCGCAAATGGGCCGGCTGGCAAACCGCGGTCGGGCAAGCGCTGCACGGACACTAGCCCGGTGCAGGTCACGTTCCGCTGCGACCCGGCGCTCGCCGGCCACCTTCCCGTCCCCCACCCGCCCGTCCTGCCGGAGTGGGTCCGCGACATGCCGCGCACTGCCCCGTCCGACCTCCACCCCGCCCCCGTCCGCACCGTCAAGCAGTGCCCGCCCTTCATCGACGCCATGCTGCACGGCTTCGTCATCCCGCTCGCCTGCGACGTCCACGTCCGCGGCGGCACCCTCTCCTGGGACTGGGACCCGCCGCCCCCGGCCGCCGCCCACCACCCCCGCGCCCCCGTGAGCTTTCACGCGGCCGCACAGGTCGAAGGCACGCCCTTCCGCAGCGGCGACCAGGTCATCGTC
Source organism: Acetobacteraceae bacterium (assembly GCA_965213855.1). Lineage (GTDB taxonomy): Bacteria > Pseudomonadota > Alphaproteobacteria > Acetobacterales > Acetobacteraceae > JBBROS01. The sequence goes on from CBDCAA010000008.1 coordinate 1,741,488, forward strand.
AAGTTCAACAGCTTCTGGACCGTCACGCTCGAGCCTGGCTGGTCGCTGTTCGCGACCCACCCGGTCAACCGCGCCGACCTGCCCTTCCGCCTGCTCTCCGGCCTCGTCGACGCCGACCGCTTCAACGCCGTCGGCCTGCTCTTCCCCGCCCTCTGGCTCGATCCCGGCTTTGCGGGCACGCTGCCCCGCGGCATGCCGATCGCACAGTGTTTTCCGGTCCCGCGTGCCCCGCTCGAACTCGTCGACGGGACGCTAGACCCGCGCGCCTATGACGGGCTCGCCGAAGAGCTCCTCGGCGGTCCCGGCGTCTATCGCCGCGCCTTCCGCGCCGGCCCGGCCCAGCAGCTCCCGCCGGAGCGCCCCGGGGTCGAGCCAAAGCCGCCCGCAACTGGGTGACGCCAGCGCCTGCGCGACGCGTCCGAAGCTGTCCGGTAGCAGCCGCCACGCCACCGCATACTGGTCCAGCGCCGCCTCCAGCGCGCCCGCCTCCTGCAGCGCCACGGCCAGGTTGAAAGCGGCCTCGTGATGATCCGACCGCGCCGCCAGCGCCGCCCGGAACGCCTGCACGGCGCCTGCCCGGTCCTGCCCATCCTGCCGCAGCAGCCCGAGCGCGAACCAGGCCGCCGCGAACGCCGGGTCCATCGCCACTGCCCGCTGCAGCGCGCCGCGGGCGGAGTCCGTTTCCCCGGCTCGTCGGAGCACGATGCCGAGCCGGTAGGCCGTTTCGGCCGTTGGCGCGGCGGCCTCGGCCGCCGCATAGGCCGCGGCCGCGCGTTGGAACGCGACGCGGGCCCCGGCCCGATGGACACCCTCGAGATCGTGCCCGAGCGCCTCCCAGCCTGGGCCGTAGGCGGCGAAGCGCTCGAGCCCGGCGAGCATGCCGTTCGCCCTCGGATCACGCCGTTGCAGCAACAGCCGGCACAGCAGGAACGCAGGCGCGGGCGCGTCGGGTGCCGCCGCCTGCGCGCGCTCGGCCGCACGCAGGGCGGCGTCGGCGCCGTCGGCTGCCGTCAGGAGCCGAACACCAACGGATCGAACGGGAACGTTCGTCCCGGATGCCCGTCCATCCCGTCCCGCGGGTCCGTGCTCCAGTATTTCGCCGTTCGCGCTTCGGGCTCGCAGGCGTAGCTGCCATCGTTCGTGGCGCCGTATTTCGCCTCGCTGCGGTTGTAGAAGTAGCCCGAGTAGCGATCGGCCCAGACGACCCCGGTCGGGCCGCACGCCCGCCGCGCCTCGTCCACGCTCGGATAGGTTCGCAGCGCCCCGATCAGCAGGTCAGGATCGGCCCGGCCGTCGTTCGCCGCCCGGGCGGCGGCCGCCGTCAACGCCAGGATCGCGCCACATACGGGCGCCAGCCGTCTCAATGTCACCCGTCCCTCCTGCCTGTATGCGCCGGATGCTAGCCGCGGCCGCGGTCCACGGCAAAGCTGCAGCGATCGGCGCGCGATACCCGAACTCGCCGGCGACAACACAGTTATGGCCCGCACGTTCGGGTATTCAGGCGGCTGACCAGGTTCCCCCGGTCATTGCCCGCGGCACCCCTGTCGTCGTCGGGAAGCTGATCGGCAGGCCGCGGACCGACCGTGCCGCCAGATAGGCGAAGCACTCCGCCTCAACCGCATCGCCCCGCCACCCCGCCGCCTCGGCCAGCACTGGCTCCACCCCCGCCCGCACAAGCAGCGCGTCCATCATCGCCGGGTTCCTCCGGCCGCCGCCGCAGACCACCAGCCGCACCGGGCGCTCGGGCAGCCGGTCGAGCCCGCGCCCGACTGCCCCGGCTGTGAACGCGGTCAGCGTCGCCGCCCCGTCCTCAAGGCTCAGGCCGTCCGCCATGCTCGCCGGAAAGTCGAACCGGTCGAGCGACTTCGGAAACGGCGCGGCGAGGTAGGGGTGCTCCAGCAGCCGGGCCAGCCGCGCCTCGTCCACCCGCCCGGCCCGGGCCAGCGCCCCGTCGCGGTCCATCCGCTCGCCCGTCGCACGCTCCACCCAGTCGTTCAGCGGCGCGTTCGCCGGCCCGGTGTCGAACGCGACCAGCGCCCCGTCCGCGCCCCGCCACGTCACGTTCGCCACCCCGCCCAGGTTCAGCACCGCGGTGCCGCCGGGCAGATCGGCCCGCCGCAACAGCGCCGCGTGATAGCTGGCCGACAGCGGCGCCCCCTGCCCGCCGGCCCGCACGTCCGCCGTGCGGAAGTCGTGCACCACACCGATGCCGGTCAGCGACGCCATCAGCGCCCCGTCCCCTAGCTGCCGCGTGTCACCGACGCGCCCCGGACGCGGCGCACGGTGCAACACCGTCTGGCCATGGAACCCGATCGTCGCGACCTCCGCGGGCGCGATGCCCCATTCGGCCAATGCGGCCAGCACCGCCGCCGATTGCGCCCGGGTCAGCGCATCCTGCGCGACGGCGAACACGGCCGGGTCGTCGCCCGCGAACTGCCAGCGCAGCGCCGCCTCGAGCGCCTCGGCCAGCAGCACGCGCACCGCCGCCGAGTACTCCGCCAGGATCCACGGCCCGAATGCCTCGACCGTCTCGCCATCGGTGCGCAGCATCGCGATGTCGATCATCCCGTCCAGCACGGTCCCGGTCATCAGCCCGAGCGACCATCGCGCCGCCATCTCAGCGCACTCCCTCGTCCAACATCGCCCGCTGCGGCGCGTGCGTCAGCGCGAGCAATCCGCCGACCACCAGCGTCACCACGACGCCCAAGGGCACATACCAGGTGAAGGCCAACGCATAGCTCCGCACCACCGCCGTCATCACCGCCAGGGTTGCGACGAACGCGACCACCGCATCCCGCTGGTTGGCCCGCCGCACCACGAGCCCCAGCAGGAACGCGCCCAGCAACGCCCCGTACGTGTAGCCCGCGATGCCGAGCCCCAGCAGGACCACCTGCCCCTTGGTATCGGTGAACAGGCAGGCGAACCCCGCCATCACCACCGCCCATACCAAGGTCAGCACGCGCGACAGCCGCAGCGCCCGCGCGTCGTCGCCGCCCCGCCCCATCGCCCGCCACAGGTCGGCGACCGTCGAGTTCGCCATCGAGTTCAGCGCCGACGACAGCGAGCCCATCGTCGCCGACAGGATGCCCGCCACCATGAGCCCCGACAGCCCGGGCGGCAGCTCGTCCAGAATGAAGCGCGGGAACAGATCGTCCGACGAGCGCAGTCCCAGCTGCGCCACGCTCTGGCCGGATAGATGCACCCACAACAGCGCGCCGACCAACGAGAACAGCGCGAACTGCACGCCCACCACACAGGCGCTGCCGATCATCGCCCGCCGGCCGTCGGCCAGCGTCTTGCACGCCAGCACACGCTGCACCATCAGCTGGTCGGTGCCGTGCGACGCCATCGAGAAGATCGCGCCGCCCAGGATGGCCGCCACGGCGTTGAACGGGCTGGTCAGGATCGGCGCCGACAGGTTGATCACCTGGAACTTGCCCGCCGCATAGGCTTGCCCCAGCCCGGCCATGCCCACCTGGTTCAGCAATACCCCCACGCACACGCAGGCGCCGCCGATGTACAGGGTCATCTGGATCGCGTCGGTCCAGATCACCGCCCGGATGCCGCCGGCGTAGGTGTAGAGGACCGTCACCAGCGACAGCACGGCGATGATCGTCACGTACTCGGTCGGCAAGCCGATCGCATCGAGCAGCAGCTTGATCGGGATCGCCGAGGCGAACAGCCGCACCCCTTCGGCCAGCAGCCGCGTGCCGAGGAACGTCACCGCCGCGATCCCCTGCAGCGCGCCGCCGAACCGCTGACCGAGATACTGGTAGGCGCTCACGAAGCCGCCCCGCATATACAGCGGCAGCAGCACGAAGGCGACGAGCGTGCGCCCCGCGAGGTAGCCGATCGCCAATTCCACGAAGCCGAACGCGCCCAGATAGGCGACGCCCGGGACCGAGATGACCGTCAGCGTGCTCGTCTCGGTCGCGACGATGGAGAAGCACACCGCCCACCAAGGCAGGTCCCGCTCGCCCACGAAGTACGCCGTGGCCGACGCCTGCCGTCCCGACAATCGCAGCCCCACCAGCGCGATCGCGATGAGGTAGATCAGGATGACGGACAGATCGAGCAGGCGCATCGGCAGGGTCCTTTCAGGGAATGTCGGGTCGAACGGCATCGCGGACGCGCCCGGCGCACCGGGCCAGCCGCCTCGTGGCCTCCGCGGGCGGCACGCCTGCCAACAGCGCCACCACGGCGGCCTTCACCGAGCCGCCCGCGCCAGCCAGGGCCGCCGCCGCCCCATCCGGCCCGGCGCCGGTGATCTCCTGCACGATCCGCTGCGCCCGCCGCCGCAACTTGTCGTTGGTGGCCCGCACATCGACCATCCGGGACCCGTAGGTCTTGCCCATCGCGACCATCGCCGCCGTGCTGATCGCGTTCAGAGCGATCTTCTGCGACGTCCCGGCCGTCATCCGGGTGCTGCCGGCCACGATCTCCGCCCCGGTCAGGATCTCCACCGCGTAGTCCGCCGCCGCCGCCGCCGGGCTGCCCGGGTTGTTGACGATCGCCACCGTCAGCGCGCCACGCCCGCGCGCATGGGCCAGTCCGCCGACGACGTACGGCGTCCGCCCCGAGGCGGCGATGCCCACCACGGCGTCGGCAGCCGACAGCCCGTGCTGGTCCAGCGCCGCACCGGCCGCCCGCGGATCGTCCTCGGCGCCCTCGGCCGCCTCCACCATCGCGCCTGACCCGCCGGCCAGGAGCGCGATCACCAGGCCGGGTGGAGCGCTATAGGTCGGGCCCAGCTCCGCCGCGTCCAGGACGGCGAGCCGTCCCGGCGTACCGGCACCGAGGTAGAACAGCCGGCCGCCCTGCAGCATGCGTGAGGCGATCCGCTCCGCCGCTTCGGCAAGCGCGTCCGCTGCCTCGGCCAGCGCGCCCTGCGCGGCCCGCTCCGCCGCCAGCACGAGGCGCACGACCGCTCCGGGCGGACGCACGTCGAGGTCATCGAGCCCGGGCCGGACCGCTTCCGTGCCCAACGCGTCGAGCGAAGACGGCGGGTCCCGCATGGTCCGGACGGGCGCTTGCACGCGCTGGGCGGCGTGCTCGTGGATCGTCCCGGTGTGCAGTGCCAGCAGCCGCGCCCCGTCGAGCGACCCGCCTTGCGGCTCCACGAGCGACAGGGCCGGGCTGGTCTGCGCCAGCCGCGCCCGCAACGGGCCGGCGAGTGCGGGCAGCGCCGCCAGACCCCCCACCAGCGCCAGGCGCTCCGGCCCGTCCTCACGCCCCGCGACGGCGTGGACCGTCATTGCCAGCGCCGCGACGGCTCGGGCCATGAGGGCCTCCGCAACGGCATCTCCGGCTTCGGCCGCCGCCGCGACCTCGCCCACGAAGCTGGCCGCGAGCCGGGGTGCATTGCCGCTGTTCTCGAGCAGAGCCGGCAGGCCGGCCAGGGGTCCGAACCGTGCCTCCGCCGCCTCGACCAGGCGGGTCGCCGGGCCGCGCCCCTGCACCGCCCGCAGCGCCGCCCGGAGGCCCTGCAGACCCAGCCAGGCCCCGCCGCCCTCGTCGCCCAGCCAGGGGCCGCAGCCGTCCGCCCGCACCGCGGCCCCGTTGCGGCGGACGCCGAGGGCCACCGCGCCGGTCCCGACCGCCAGCACCACGCCCGGGCCGCCGCCGAGCGCGCCGGCATGCGACGTGACGGCGTCGCTGGCCACCACCACCTCGCCCGCGGGCAGGCCGCCGGACAGCAGCCCGGCCAGCTCGGCGGCGGCAGACGGATCGGACAAGGCGCCCGCCGCCCCGACGCCGGCCGCATCCACTCCCGCCAGCCCGGCCGCCCGCAGCAGCGGCGCTGCAACGCGCAGGATCACTGCGGCCGCCATCACGGCCCCGCCCGGCGAGGCGAGCCCGGGCGATCCCGGCCCATCCGCCTCTGTCCGCACGCCCCCGGCCCATAGCCGCGCGCGGCATCCGGTCTTGCCCAGATCGATCGCCAGCACGCTATCCGGCATGCGCCACCTCGACCCCGCCAACCCACACCCGGCGCGGGACCCACGCCTCGTCCCACCAGACCAGGTCCGCCCGGGCGCCCGCCTGCAGCCGGCCCAAATCGGTCCGCCCCAGCGCATCCGCCGGCGCTTCCGTCGCCGAATGCAACACCGCTGCCGGCGCCACGCCCGCCGCGATCATGCGCCGCACGCCCTCGTCCAGCACGATGCCGGCGCCGGAGATCGTTCCGTCCAGCCTGCGGCACAGCCCCGTCCCGTCCACGATCACGGGCAGCCCGCCGAACTCGGCCTGCGTGCCCGGCGCCAGCCCGGCCGCGACGATGGCGTCCGTCACCGCCACCACGCGCCCGGGCGCAGCCTGGAACGCCATCCGGCACACGACCGGATCGACGTGCTGCCCATCGACGATCAGGCAGCACCACAGCCGCTTGTCCGTCAGCGCCGCCCCGGGCACCCCCGGCGCGCGGTGCGCCAGCGGGCTCATCGCGTTGAACAGGTGGGTGACCATCGTCGCACCCGCATCGGCCGCCGCGGCCGTCTCCGCGGCGGTCGCGTCGGAATGGCCGATCGACACGAGGATGCCCGCCTCGCACAGCCGCCGGATGGCTGTCAGCCCACCCTCCAGCTCGGGCGCGAGCGTCATGGTCCGCACGGCGCGCCGTGTTGCGGGGTCCTCCAGCAATCGGTCGAGCGCATCGGCCGAGGGCGGCTGCAGCCAATCGGCCCGATGCGCGCCTCGGCGCGCAGGTGCGAGGAACGGGCCCTCCAGGTGGGCGCCCAGGATGCGCGCGCAGCCCTCGCCCGCTGCATCGGCCATGGCGGCGGCGATCCGCGCGACCGCCGCCACCAGGCCAGGCATCGGGGCCGTGATCACGGTCGGCTGCACCGCGGTCACGCCGTGGCGCGCCAGGGCGGCGAGCGCCGGCCGCCACGCCGCCGGACCGGCTGTCGCGAAATCCACCCCGAACCCGCCATTGTTGTGCAGGTCCAGCAGGCCCGGGGTCAGCGCCCCGCCTGCAAGCCTGTCGGCACCGGGCGCCGCCCCATCCTGCACCCGTACGATCCGCCCCCGGGCCATCGTCAGCGACGCCGGGCCGGTCCACACGCCGCCCGGCGCCAGCACGCGCGAGGCGTGGACGGTGTGTGCGCCGTCGCTCATGTCGTCTCGGTCACCTTGCGCAGCCCGCGCGGCGCGTCGGGGTTCTCCTGCCGCGCCACCGCCAGCCGAAGCGCCAATATCTGCAATGGCAGGATCTCCAGCAACGGCGACAGCGCCTCCTCCACCCCGCCAGGCAGGGCGAAGCCGCGTCCGGCGCGCGCGACGACGTCCGGCGCGCCGACGACGAACAGGTCGGCCCGTGCATCCCGGACACGCGGCAGGACCGGCGCCATCGCCGCGCCCGCGACGCCTGCCGGTACCACGGCCAGCACCGGGACCTGCGGCTCCAGCAGCGCGACGGGGCCATGCAGGAGGTCCGCGCCGGAGAAGGCCTGGGCGGACACGTAGCTCGTCTCCATCAGCTTCAGCGCCGCCTCCCTTGCCGTCGGGTAGGCATAGCCGCGGCCGGTGACGACGAGCCGCTGGGCGAAGCGGTAGCGGTCGGCACAGGCGGGCATCTCGGTCGCTGCACGCTCCAGCACGGCCTGGCCGAGGCCGGGGAGGCCGTCAGCCGCCCGCCCGCTGCCGCCGCCCACACGGTCCAGCAGCAAGTACAGCGCGAGCAGTTGCGCAGTGTAGGACTTGGTCGCGGCGACCGACCGCTCCGGGCCGGCGCGAAGGTCGACATGGACCTCGGCTGCCTGCGCCGCCGGCGATGCCGGATCGTTGGTGACGGCCAGGGTCAGCGCGCCGCCTGCCCGCGCGGCCTGGACCGTCTGCACCAGGTCGGGCGAGCCGCCGGACTGGCTGACGGCGATCAGCAGCACGTCCCGCAGCTGCGGCCGGGCGCCATACGCCGTCAGCGAGGAGGGCGAGACCAGCCCGGCCGGAAGCCCGAGGGTGATCTCGATCAGGTACTTGGCATACAGCGCGGCATGATCGGAACTCCCTCGCGCCGCCAGCAGCACGAAGCGCGGCCGTGCCGCGACGACCGCCCGCACCGCCGACTCGATCTCGCCGGTATGACGCAGCATCCGCTCCCACAGTGCGGGCTGCTCGGCGATCTCGGCCGCCATCTGCGCGCCAGCCTCCGTCGCCCGCCCGGGGTCCATCCGCCGTTCTCCTTCGTTCGTGCTGACCATACCAATCCAATACCACTCGGCAAGCGATTTCGCTCGCGCCGACTCGTGCCGATGCGGGCGCGCCACTATGATGCGATCGGTCAAACGCGAGACCAGAACTCAGACACGGACTGCATGAACGAGCTTTTCCTGGGTTTCCGGCCGGATCCCGCTGGCGCCGCGCCGCTCTACCTCCAGCTCGCGCAGCGGATGGCCGCGGCGATCGACACGGGTCATCTGGCCGACGGGCAGCCGCTGCCGCCGGAGCGGCAGCTTTGCGAGACGCTGAACGTGTCGCGGACGACGCTGCGCAAAGCGCTCGATCTGCTCGCGTCGCGGGGCAACCTCGCGTCGCGGCAGGGATCGGGCCACGTCGTCTCGAAGCAGGTCACCCAGATGCTGACCCGGCTGACCGGGTTCAGCGACGACATGCGGGCCCGCGGCTGGCACCCGAGCGAACGGATGCTGGCGCAGGGTGTCCATCCGCCGAGCGCCGAAGAGGCCGCGGCGCTGGCCTTGCCGTCCGGGGAAGCGGTCCACCGCCTGGTGCGCCTGCGGCTCGCCGACGGCATGCCGTTGGCGATCGAGCGGGCCTGCGTTCCGGCCCGGCACATGCCTGGAGGTGACCCGATCGCCGGCTCCTTGTATGCGGCCCTGGCCGGGCGCGGCCTGCAGCCCGTCCGCGCGGTCCAGCATCTCCGCGCGGCAGCTGCCGTCGCCGAGGACGCCCGGCATCTCGGGATCCAGCCGGGAGAGCCGGTGATGCACACGACGCGGACGAGCTTCCTGCAGGACAACGAACCGATCGAGTTCACCCGCTCCGTGTATCGCGGCGACCGCTACGATTTCGTGGCAGAACTGCGATGAACACCGAAGCGCCACGGCCGTCGCCCGGTGTCCCGGCCACACCATGACCCGCCAAAGGAGCCGCCCATGCATGCCACCATCGAAGACCCTGCAGCGCAAGCCGCCGCCCCGCTGTCGATCCACGCCGTCGCGCTTGCCGTCCGCGACCTGGACCGGGTGGCCGCCTTCTATCAGGACGTCGTCGGCCTGCAGGTGACCGGCCGTTCCAGCACGGCGATCCAGCTCGGCGCCGGCGACAGACCCTTTCTCGAGCTGCAGCATCGCGCGGATGCGCTTCCGAACGACGCGGCTGCAGCCGGGCTGTACCACACAGCCTTCCTCCTGCCCGGCCGATCCGCGCTCGGCAGCTGGCTCGCGCATGCCCGGTCGATGGGCGTGACGCTCGACGGCGCCGCGGACCATCTGGTGAGCGAGGCCGTCTACCTTGCCGACCCCGAGGGCAACGGCGTCGAAATCTATGCCGACCGCCCATCCTCCACATGGAGCTGGACCGCCAGCCCGGCGGGCCCGCAGATCGCCATGGCCAACGACCGGCTCGACATCCCAGGACTGATCGCCGTCGCCGGCCAACCCTGGGCCGGTGCGCCGCCGCACACGACGATCGGCCACGTTCATCTCCAGGTCGGCGAGATCGCCGCCGCCATCCCGTTCTACACACGCCAGCTCGGCATGGACGTCACGGCAAGACGCCCCGGCGCCGCGTTCCTGTCCTCGGGCGGCTACCATCACCACCTGGCCGTGAACACCTGGAACAGCGGCGGCGCCCCGGTCCGTGACCCGCGACGCGCCGGGCTCGTGTCCGTCACCCTGGCGGCGGCGGACGAGACGGCCGTGGCCGGACTCGCGCGCAACGACGGAGCGCCCGGCCTGCGCGACCCCTGGGGCACGTTGTTCCACATCGTCCCGTTCGAAACCCGTTAGGAGCAGCGACCATGTCCACGACCACCACCATCCCGAGCACCCGCACCGCCCATGGCGCGATGCTGGCCCGATGGACGCCGCAGCTCCTGAGCGTGCTCCGCATCGTCGCCGCCTTGCTGTTCCTGGAGCACGGGCTGCAGAAGCTGTTCGGCGTCCCGGCCCCGCCCGCGTCCGGCCTTCCGCCAGCGCTGAGCCTGATCTGGTTCGCCGCCGTGCTCGAGCTTGTCGGCGGATTGCTGCTTGTGGCCGGCCTGTTCACCCGTCCGGTCGCCTTCATCCTGTCGGGCGAGATGGCGGTCGCCTACTGGATGGCCCATGCCCCGCGAAGCCCCTTCCCCGTCATCAACGGCGGCGACGCAGCGATCCTGTTCTGCTTCGTGTTCCTCTATGTCGCGCTGGCCGGCGCCGGTCCCTGGAGCCTCGACGAAGCCCGCCGCCGAGCCTAAACCGGCGGGGGCGCCGGCGCCTTGCGCTGGAAGGGATAGGCGAATTGCCGCCACAGCCCCTTGGGCAGCGGATCGCCCGCGACCCCGTAATGCTCCGGCCACCGGTCCGCCGGCATGTGATAGGTGCCGAATAGCCGGTCCAGCACGGGCAGGTGCGCTGCATAGTTGATGTCGATCGCCTCCTTGTCGCTTCCGTGGTGCCAGTGGTGGAACAGCGGCGTCGCGACGACATACTTCAATGGACCGAAATCCAGCCCGAAATTCGAGTGGACCAGCCCCGCCTGGAACCCGGCCCAGACGATGTAGCACAGCAGCGGCGTGTCGCTGGCGCCCAGCACGAAGGCCGGCAGCAGGACGACGGCCCGCGTCACCATCGGTTCGAAGAAGTGCAGCCGCGACCCGGCCATCCAGTCCATCCGTTCGACGCTGTGATGGACCGCATGGAACCGCCACAGGGCCGGCACTTCGTGCATCGCGCGATGGGTCGCGTACTCCATCAGGTCGGCCGTCACCAACACGGCGGCGAACTGCACCACCGCGGGCAACGACCGGAACCACCCCTGCAGGCCCGCATTGATCGACCAGGAGAACAGCGACGGGACCGCGCGGACGCTGATGAACAGGAAGATGCCGATCGCCAGGTGGTTGAAGATGAAATACCGGCTGTCGTGCCAGAACTCCGGCCTCAGGATCGGCTGGTCCGGCTTGTGCGGGACGATCTTCTCCAGCGCGATGAACGTCGCCGCCGTCGCCAGCAGGTCCAGGATGAACCAGTCCAGCCCGATATAGCCAGGCGCGTCGTAGCGCGGCCCGACCTGGACCGAGCTGCCGCCCAGATACATCGCGACGAGCGTCAGCAGGATGCCGAGCGCGCCCAGCCGCTTCTGCCGATCGAGCACGAATGTCAGCAGCCCGAACCCGGCCGAGAACACCATCCCGGCCGCCAGCAGCTTCCGCAGCAGGGGCACGTCGTATCCCGCCCGCAGCGATGGCGTCGTCAGCGCGTCCGGGAACATGAAGCACAGCACCGCGAGCACGCTGAGCAGCCCCAGCGCGATCGACAGGTAGCCGCTGATCCGGCCCTCGCCCACTTTCAACGGCCGGTCCCGCTCATCCAGCCTCAGCCGGCGCTCTGGCCCGGGCCCTGTCCCGGTCACGCCGGTCGCTCCGTCTCGGTGGGAGCCGCGGCCGACTGCGCCGTCGCGACCGCGTCCTCCAAACCGAGAATGCGGAGGATGTTCTGGCTGAACAGCTTCTCGACGACGCCCGGTTTCAGGCCCTGCATCTCCCACTCGTCGAGCGTCTGGCCCGGGCTCCAGCCGGGGTAGTCGGACCCGAACATCACCTTGTCCTGGAGGCGGCGCGACATCTCGTGCTTCAGCGCCGGCGGGATGTATTTCGGCCCCCAGCCGGACACGTCGATCGACACGTTTCCCTTGTGCAGCGCGACCGCGATCAGCTCCTCCGTCCAGGGCCAGCCGGGGTGCGCGGCCACGATGTTCAGCCGCGGGAAGTCGGCCGCGATGTTGTCCAGATGCGGGATCGGCCGGGCGTATTCGAGCTTGAAGCCGAGCCCGCCCGGCTCCCCGGCGCCGATCGCCGTCGTGCCGCAATGGATCAGCGCCGGCGCGCCCAGGTCCTGCAGCAGCTCCCAGATGGGGTAGAACATGCGGTCCGACGGGGCGAACGCCTGGACCGGCGGCTGATACTTGATGCCCTTCAGGCCCAGCGTGCGGATCGCGTGCTCGATCGCTTCCAGCCCGGCCCGGCCCCGCCACGGGTCCACCATGCCCCAGCCCGGCAGGAACACGTCCGGGTGCCGGGCGCTCAGCCCCGCGACCTCCTCGTTGCTGAACACCGGGTCGCCGGTGCCGTGCGCTGAATCCCAGGCGATCGGCATGCCGACCACGTCGTCGCGCCGGAACTCGGCGACGATGTCCGCCTCCGGCCGGGCGCCGAAGCGGCCGCCGAACATGCGCTGCGCGGCGGGCATGAACAGCGCGCTGGCGTCCGCATAGGCCTGGGTCATCGGGTGGATGTGGATGTCGATGGCGCGCACGGTATCGTCCTCTCCGGTCTAATCGCTCGGGTGGGCCAGCAGCGTATCCCAACCCTGCCTGACCGCCGCCTCCTCGACACCCTGGGTGATCAGCACCAGGCGCGTGCCATGATCCTCGTCCGGCCAGCGCTCCAGTGCCACCGGCGGATGCAGCACGTGGTGCACGCCCTGGAGCACCACCGGCCGGTCCGAACCGGCCACGTTGACGATCCCCTTGATCCGCAGCAGCTGCTCGCCCATGCCGACGCGCTTGCCCCGCAGCCACGCATCGAACGCGCGCCACGGCAGCGGCGCGGCCGCCGTCAGCACCGTCGCCTGGGTGACGGTCTCGTGCCCCGTGGTCGCGATGCGCAAGGTCAGCCGCAGATCGGGCGGCGCCGGGCCGTTCGGGTCAAGGAAGTGGGGGGAGAACAAGGCGGCCGGATCGATCGCGCCATTCCGGACATCCAGCACGGGGGCGATCGGGTTCAAGCTGCCGAGGCGCTCCCGCAAGCGTTCCGTCGCAGAGGCCGAGGCCAGGTCCGTCTTGGTCAGCACCAGCCGGGTCGCGAGCGCCGCCTGCTTGGCCGCTTCCGGGTGCTTGTCCAGCTGCCCGCTGCCGAACACTGCGTCGACGGTCGTGGTGATGCCATCCAGCCGCAACACGCGGGACATGGCAGGATTGCGCATCAGCGCCTGCGCCAGCGGCGCCGGGTCAGCCAGGCCGGACGGTTCCACGATCAGCCGCACAAACCGCGGCACTTCGCCCGCACCGCGTCGGCTGAAGATCCGCATCACGGCATCCTCCACGTCTCCGGCCAGGTTGCAGCACAGGCAGCCATTGGCCAGCACGACGGTCTTGTCGACGCCATGGTCGATCAATTGGTGGTCCACCGGCACGGCGCCGAACTCGTTGATCGCGACGGCGGTGTCGGCCATCCGCGCGTCGCGCAGCACGCCGTTGAGCAGCGTGGTCTTGCCGCTGCCCAGGAATCCGCTGAGCAGCGCGACCGGCAAGCGCTGCCGGTCCATGGCCTCGGGCAGGAAGGCGCGGCTCGGGTTCACGCGAACAAGGGGGTCGTGATCAGGGTCAAGGTTTGGGTCCCAGCGCTTCGCCGTCGATGAGAATGGGTGAGGATCGAGTGTGACGCCAAGCCGCCCTACCGGAACCTGACAGACATGTCTCCCGTCAAGCCGGCGGCGAACGCAAATCATTCTGATCCGAACCGGTGCATCCCGGCTAGCGGCACGCGCGTTCGCCCGGCTCGACCACTAAAAGGAGTGCACTATGAGCGACACGAATGCGGTGAAGGAGATCTACCTGACCGGGCTGCGCAATCAACACGCGGTCGAGACGCAGGCGATCGGGACCATCCAGAACGAATTGCCGCGCATGCAAAACTACCCGGACCTGCATGCCCGGATGCAGCAGGACAAGGACCGGTCCGTGACGCAAGCCGCCCGGCTCGACGACCTGCTCGCCAAGCACGGCAGCAGCAAGTCGGTGGCCAAGGAAGCGATGACCGGCGCGGTCGCGACTGTGGCGGGGTTCGTCCACGCGGCGGCGTCGGACGAGGTGCTGAAGGACGTGCTGGCGGCGGTCGGCTTCAAGGCCTACGAGATCGGGTCCTACAAGGTGCTCATCGCGCTTGCCGAAGCGGCGGGCGCGAGCGCGGACACGGCCGTGCTGCAGCAGTCGATGCAGGAGGAGCAAGAAATGGGCGATTGGCTCGGCAGCCACCTTCCCGCCTTCGTGCACGCCTACCTGCAACAACCCAAGGCGTGACGGCCAGCGCACCTCCGAGCCTTCGTGCTAGGTAAGGAGGTGCGCCGCCTGGCGCGAACGGCGCACATGCCGCATCGCCCGGCCGAGCGGACACGAGCGTGTGCGATGCCGGCAACCACGCGAAATCGCCGCTAAGCGGCAGAAAGACCGCGTGCGGTCGCGGCCGCATCAATCTCCCGCGGATCTGCAGTGTTGCGAGGCCAATCCGGACTCCGATGCGTGGGTTTCGACGCCGTCTTTCGTCGCAAGACGCGCTTGGCACGAGTGCTATGGCGGCGAGGGCGGCGGCGCACTGAGTCGCTGCACTGAGTGGCTGTCCCGAACCGAAGCCGGAGCCGACCCGATGATGAACCTGTTCACCACCGAAAACGCTGCGATGCTGCTGATCGATCACCAGCGTGGAACCATCAAGCTGGCCGTGTCGACCCCATATGACGAGATCGTCCGCAACACGCGGGCCTTGGCGCGAACGGCGGTCGAGACGCGGATGCCCCTGGTGCTCACGTCGAGCCAGGAGGACCACTTCCAGGGCATGCTGCTCGACGACCTGCAGACGATCGCACCCGAGGCCTACGGGTTGCGCGTCAAGCGCCCGGGCGTCGTCGATTGCTGGCAGTATGAGCCGTTCAAGGCGGCCGTCGAGGCGACGGGCCGCCGCAAGCTGATCATGGCCGGGCTGACGAATGACGTGTGCATCGTCTATCCCGCGATCAGCGCCGTCGAGGACGGGTTCGACGTGCAGGTGGTCGCCGACGCAGGCGGCTCGCCGACCACGGCGGCCGACGAGGCGGCGCTGCAGCGCATGGCCCGGCACGGCGTCACGATCACGTCGACGAACCAGGTCATGGCGGAGCTCGCGACCGACTGGGCCAGCCCCAAGGGTGCGGCCATCCAGGGGATCATGTACCAGGAGGTCCTGAAGCGCCTCGTCGAGGGTGCACCGCAGGCCGCGGCGGCCTGACCGGCAATGGATGCTACCGCTCCGCCGGTCGGCCCGTATGTGCTGGCGCCGCTCAAGTTCGCCTACGATGCGCTCCAGCCGGTGATCGACGCCGAGACGATGCAGCTGCATCACGGCAAGCACCATCAGGGCTACATCGATGCGGTGAACGCCGCGCTCGACAAGCATCCGCAGTGGCTGGGCAAGACCATCGAAGAGGTCCTGCGCCATCTGCCGGAGCTGCCCGACGATATCCGCGAGACGGTGCGCAACCAGGGGGGCGGGCATGCGAACCACCAGTTCTTCTGGAAGATCCTGACGCCGGGTGGCGCGCCGGAGGGGCCGCAGGGCGACCTGCGCGCCGCGATCGATGCGCAGTTCGGGTCCTATGAGGCGTTCAAGGCCGATTTCGAAGCAGCCGGCGCCAGGCTGTTCGGTTCGGGCTGGGTGTTCCTGGTGGCGCACCCGAAGGAAGATTTCCGGCTGGAGATCCTGACCCTGCCGAACCAGGACAGCGTGCTCGAGCTGGATCATCCGTCGCCGGGCCTCCTCGCCTGCGATGTCTGGGAACATGCCTACTACCTCCAGCATCGCAACCGCCGGGCCGACTGGCTTCGGGCGTGGTGGGGCGTGGTGAACTGGCCCTATGTCGCCGAACGCCTGGCAGGCGTACGGGCGGGCCGCAAGCAGCTTTAGGGATGGCAGGCATGGACGGGACCGACCCGCACCGGGCGCGCGAACGGGGAGCCCACGCGTGACCGGCCCAACCGCGCTGTCGTTCGGCGAGGCCTGGATCGCGGCCTACTTCGCCGAGGTCGACCGCATGGACCCGGATGGTCTGATGGCCTGGTATGCCGAGGATTGCAGCTTCCGCTTCGCCAGCCAGCCGCGGGTCGAAGGCAAGGCGGCAATCCGGCAGGTGCTTGCCGGGTTCTACGGATCGATCCGATCGATGCGCCATCACCGGACCGGGGTCTGGGTGGACGCGGACGCGCCCAGCGGCGTGTGGGAAGCCGACGTGACCTTCGTCATGCCCGACGGCCGGCCGGTATCGGTACCCGCGGTGAGCGTACTTCGATTGCGCGGCGGCCTCGTCCATGATTTCCGCTTCGTGATGGATGCGAGCGCCTTGCGGGACACGGCCCAAGGGACCGTTCAATGAGCGGCGGCTGGATCGACTACACGGACCAGTCCGTGCCGCTGCGCGGCTGGCTCTCGACCCCGGCTGGCGGGTCGGGCCCGGGCGTGGTGGTCGTGCACACGTTTCGCGGGCTGCAGGACCGGATCCGGCACCGCGCCGACCGCCTGGCCACCATGGGCTATGCCGCTTTCGCGTTGGACGTGTTCGGCATGGACGAGCACGGGGCGCCCATCCTGCCTACGACGCACGACGCCGGGCTCGCTACCATCAAGCCGTTCACGGCCGATCGGGCGATGTTCCGGCGCCGGTTGCGGGCCGGGCTCGATGCGCTGCTCGCGCAGCCTGCCTGCACCGGCCGAGCGGCCGCGATCGGCTACTGCTTCGGTGGAGCCGGCGTGTTGGAGATGGCGCGGGACGGCCAGCCGCTCGCGGGCGTCGTGAGCCTGCACGGCGAACTCTCGACCGCGCTGCCTGCCGCGCCCGGGGCGGTCGGCGCAAAGGTTCTGGTGCTGCACGGCGACGCCGATCCGGTCGTCAAGCCTGCTACGCTTTCGCAGTTCATGGACGAGATGCGGGCGGCCGGCGCCGACTGGGAGATCGACATCTACGCAGGCGCGGAACACAGCTTCACGGGCGAGGGGCTTGGTCCCGACCCGGATCCGACCGCCGAATACAACGCCCAAGCCGAGACGCGGTCCTGGGCGCGGCAGGCGGACTTCCTCGCCGAAGTGTTGGGGCCGGGCAAGAGAGCGGGAGCAGCATCATGACGGAGATCGCGCCGGCCGGCCGCTATCTTGCCGACGTCAACCATTCCAGCGTGCTCTGGCGCATCAAACATATGGGGCTGGCCTGGTACACGGGCCGTTTCACGCGTTTCGACGCCGTGCTCGACTTCGATCCCGCGGCGATCGAAGCCACGCGCCTGGTCGCGACCGTCGAGGTGGGATCGGTCCGTGCCGAATACCAGGGCACCGACAAGGATTGGGATCGGGAGCTGGCCGATAAGCCGGAGCTGCTGCATGCGCTGGCCCATCCACAGGCGGTGTTCACGTCGCAGACCGTGGAACGCACCGGGGACGCCGCTGCGGACGTGTCGGGCGAGCTCGCGTTCCGGGGCTTCGCCCGCCCGCTGCGGCTTGCTGTCACCTACAATGGCGCCCTGCTCAAGGACCCGTTCGGGCGTACGCTGATCGGGTTTTCGGCGACCGGGACCATGACCCGCTCCGACTGGGGGCTTGTGTTCTTTCTCGGCCCGCTCATGCCGGAGGAGGTGCAGCTGATCATCGAGGCGGAGCTGGTGCTGCAGCCCTAGGCGGGCATGGGCGGGCGGGGTCGGCAGACGCCGGCTTACCCGGGATGCGCAACTTGCGTGAGGAACGAATTCAGCGAAATCTCGCCCAACCATCAATAATCCGGAGCACGCGGCATGAGCTGGCTGACCGACATCGAGCCGAGTGCCGAGGCGACGGGCGGCCATGTGGACCTGGTCGTCGAACCCGGGGTGAAGGATCTCGGCAGCTTTCGCGTGCGCCGCGCGCTGCCCAGCGAGCAGCGGCGGATGGTGGGCCCGTTCATCTTCCTCGATCACATGGGCCCGGCGCGGTTCGAGCCGGGCGACGGCATGGACGTTCGCCCGCACCCGCATATCGGGCTGGCGACCCTCACCTACCTCGTGGAGGGCGGTATCCGGCACCGTGACACGCTGGGCACGGTGGCCGACATCGCGCCGGGTGACGTGAACTGGATGACGGCCGGGCGGGGCATCGCCCATTCCGAGCGCACCGCGCCCGAGCGGCGGGCAAGCGGGCAGCGCATGCAGGGGATCCAAAGCTGGATCGCGCTCCCACGCGCCCATGAGGAGGACGCGCCCGCGTTCTTCCACCACGACGCGGGCGACTTGCCGCATCTGGACGACCAGGGCGTGCGGCTCCGGCTGATCGTGGGGCAGGCGTATGGCCAGCGCTCGCCGGTGGCGACGGATTGGAGCATGGTCTATGCCGACGCGGCGCTGGACGCCGGGCGGTCCCTGCCGCTGCCGGACCAGCATGCGGAGCGGGCAGTGTATGTCGTCGCCGGAGAGATCGAGATCGCTGGCGAAGCGTTCGGGGCGCATCGGCTGCTGGTGTTCCGGCCGGGCGATCGGATCACGGTCCGGGCAAAGACGGCGAGCCGGCTGATCGTGCTCGGCGGGGAGCCGATGGATGGTCCGCGGCATCTCTGGTGGAACTTCGTGCACAGCTCGAAGGACCGGATCGAAGCCGCGAAGGCGGACTGGCGCGCCGGGCGGTTCGGGCTCGTTCCCGATGACGACCGCGAGTTCATCCCGCTGCCGCAGTAGCCGGGCTGGGCGCGGCGATCAGTAGACCTCGGTCATGAGATAGAAGTGGCCCTGCAGATGGTCGAACTCGGCGTGGTGCAGCGCTTCGCCGGAGTCGCTGTCGTTCTTGGTGGCGAGAAGGCTCATGCGGCGGGTCCAGGCCGGGTCCCAGGCGTCGGGCGGGTGGGACAGCGTATCGGTTTCGTCATAGACGAGCGTCCAGAAGACGTTGGGCACGCCGGCGCCGCCGGTGGAGCCCCAATCCCATAGGAGCAGGCGGGGTGCGGGCGCCATCGCGACGTCGGCCAGGTAATCGCCGCGAAACGCGAGCAGGCGCAGCAGCGGCGGGCTGATGCCGGCGCGGCCGAGGGCGAGGAACAGCGCTGCGGCGATGGCGGGGCCGGCGATGACGGAAGCGGCCCGCCGCCAGCGGCGCCGGATGACGTTGTGGATCAGTGCCACGATCAGGCCGACAGCGATGGCCAGCAGCGGGAAGGCAACGACCGGAAGCAGCAGCAGATAGAGGTTGAGCAGCCGGTCCAACTCGGTCGCATAGGCGACCAGCACCATGCCAGCCAGCGCCCACAGGCCGTAACGCAGCGTGAACCGGTCCTGGATCATCGTGCGAGCGCTATCGGGCCGGACCGCGCGGGTCAACGCTGGCGCTTCGCCTGCCTCGTGACGCCTTGCTGCTTCTGGCCCCTTGTTTGCTTGTCGAATGCGATGACGCTCGACACCCAGGCCCATGCGCTCGACGCCGATCGGATCAGCAAGCGGTACGGGTCGACCGTTGCGCTGGACGACGTGTCGTTGCGGATTGGGCGCGGCCAGTTCGTGACCTTGCTGGGGCCGAGCGGGTCGGGGAAAACTACGCTGCTGATGGTGATCGCCGGGTTCGTGGCGGCGGATTCGGGGCAGGTGCTGCTGGATGGGCGGCCGGTCGGGCATCTGCCGCCGGAGAAGCGGGCGTTCGGGATGGTCTTCCAGGGCTACGCGCTGTTCCCGCATCTGTCGGTGGCGGAGAACGTGGCGTTCCCGTTGCGGGTGCGGCGGGTCGCGCGGGCGGAGATCGCGGAGCGGGTGGCGGCGGCGCTGGACATGGTGCAGTTGGGCGGGCTTGCGGAGCGGATGCCGCGGCAGCTTTCGGGCGGGCAGCAGCAGCGGGTGGCGTTGGCGCGGGCGCTGGTGTTCCGGCCCAGCCTGCTGTTGCTGGACGAGCCGCTGTCGGCGCTGGACAAGAACCTGCGCGTCTCGATGCAGGAGGAGCTGCGGGCGCTGCATGAGCGGCTGGGGCTGACGTTCGTGTATGTGACGCACGACCAGCAGGAGGCGCTGAGCCTGTCGGACGAGGTGGCCATCCTGCATCGGGGGCGGCTGGTGCAGGTGGGGCAACCGGCGGCGTTGTACGAACGGCCGGTCAGCCGGTTCGTCGCCGGGTTCCTGGGGCGGAGCAACTTCTGGCCCGGCACGGTGGAGCAGCGGGAGGCGGGCGGGTTCGCCTACCGGGTGGGCGAGCACGTGTTCTGGCAAGCAGGGGCGGCATCGGGTCCGGACGTGACGGTGGCGTTGCGGCCGGAGAAGTTGATCGTCGACGTCGCCGGGTGCGTGAACCAGATCGAGGGCGTGGTGACGACGAGCCTGTATCTCGGAGAGAGCTGGCTGGTGCAGCTCGACGTGCCGGGGCTGGGCGCGGTGCAGGCGCTGCTGCCGACCTGGGGCACGCCGCAGCCGGTGCGCGGCGGCCCGCTGCGGCTGGGCTGGGCGGCCGACGCCAGCGTTTCCGTCATCGACGATCCGGAGTAGCCCGATGAACCGCTCGCCTGTGCAGAGTTTCGCCGCCGATCTGTCCATCTTGCGCCGCCGCTCGCTGCTCGGGATGGCGGCATCGGCGCCGTTCATCGCCCGGACTGCGCGAGCGGCCGCGCCGGAGGTGGTGCTGTGCAACTGGGGCGGGGACGCGATGCCGGCCTTCACCAAGGCGTTCGTCGAGCCGTATGAGCGGGCGACCGGCGGCAAGCTGGTGCTGGACGGCAGCGGGCCGAGCAACGGCAAGGTGCGCGCGATGGTCGAGGCGCGCAGCGTGAGCTGGGATTTGTGCGACAGCGGGGTGACCGGGCTGGCCGAGCTGGCGCCGCGCGGGCTGCTGACGCCGATCGACTACGCGATGGTGGACAAGGCGAAGGTGCTGCCCGGGTTCGCCTACGAGTTCGGCGTCTGCAACTACATGTTCAGCACGGTGCAGGCCTGGGATACGCGCAAGGTGTCGGGCACGCCGACACTGGCGGACTTCTTCGACCTACAGAAGGTGCCGGGTCGGCGGATGATCCGCAAGGACTGCCAGGGCACGTTCGAGATGGCGCTGCTGGCCGATGGCGTCGCGCCGGACCAGGTCTATCCGATCGACGTGGACCGTGCGCTGCGGAAGCTGGGCACGATCAAGGACGCGCTGCTGACGTGGGACACCGGGGCGCAGAGCCAGGCGCTGCTGCGGGACGGCGAGGTGTCCATGGGCTGGCTATGGCACACGCGGGCGAACCTGTTGAAGCGCGACACGGCGGCGGCCGATGGAGCGCGGATCGACTGGTCGTTCGCGGGCGGGCTGCTGCAACCGGGCCTATGGACAGTGCCGCGTGGCAATCCGGCGGGGGCGCAGGCGATGGTGGCGATCGCGGCGATGCAGGATCCGCCGGGGCAGGTGAGCCTGCTGGGCGCGATGGGCAACGGGCCGGCCAACCCGGCGGCGGCCGGGTTGGTCCCGGCCGCGCTGCAGGCCGTGAACCCGAGTGCCCCGGAGAATGCGGCGATGCAGGTGAAGGTCGATGCGGCGTGGTATGCGGCGCATTACGGGGCGACGTTCCGGAAGCTGCTGGATTTCCTGTCCGCGTAGGTGCGTTCGACCGGGTTCTGGCGGCTGCTGACGCTTCCTGCCCTGCTGCTGTTGGGCGGGCTGTATCTAGTGCCGCTGGGTCAGGTGCTGATCCTGAGCGTGACGGACCCGGAACCCGGCCTCGGGAACTACGCGCTGCTGTTCGAGAGCGCGGGGATCGCCCGGATGCTGGGCAATACCGCCCGGATCTGCGCGATCACGACGGTGCTGTCGCTGCTGCTGGGGTATGTCGTGGCCTACGCGATCACGCGGGCCGGAGCCGGGGTTCGACGGCTGATGACGGCATGCGTGCTGTTGCCGCTTTGGGTGTCGGTGCTGGCGCGGGCGTTCGCGTGGGTGGCGCTGCTGCGGCGTGAGGGGGTGGTGAACACCTGGCTGATGCAGGCGGGCGTGATCGAGGGGCCGCTGCCGCTGATGTGGAACACGTTCGGGGTGTGCGTGGGTATGGTGCACACGATGCTGCCCTATGCGGTGCTGGCGATGGCGGCGCAGATGCGCGGCATCGACCCGGCGCTGATGGCCGCAGCCCGGGGCATGGGCGCGCGCGGGACGCAGGCGTTCTGGCGGGTGTTCCTGCCGCTGAGCCTGCCGGGGGTGGCGGGGGCGGCGGTGCTGGTGACGATCTTCTCGCTCGGGTTCTACGTCACGCCCGTGCTGCTGGGCGGGGGCCGGGTGCTGATGGTGGCGGAATACGTCAGCATCCAGGTGCACGAACTCTTGGCCTGGGGGACGGGGGCGATGCTGGCCACGGTGCTGGTGGCCGCGGTGGCGGCGCTGTTCGGGACGGCTCGGCTGGTGGGGGTGCGGGCGGTGCTGCGGTGAGGCTGTCGGCCGCGTGCGCGATCTTGCTGTTCCTGCTGCTGCCGATCGCGGTCGTGCTGCCGATGTCGCTGACGGACCAGCGGACCTTGAGCCTGCCGCAGCATGGGCTGAGCCTCCAGCATTACCGGAGCCTGGTGGGATCGCCGGCGTGGCGGGCAAGCATTGGGACAAGCGCGCTCGTGGCGGCCGCGTCGGCCATGATAGCGGTGGTGTGCGGGGCAGCATGCGCGGTGGGCTGCTGGCGGGTGGGCACGCGGCTGGCGCGGTGGGTGGCGGCGGCGATGCTGCTGCCGCTGCTGGTGCCGACGATCGTCTATGCGCTGGGGCTGTACCGGCTGTATGCGTGGCTCGGGCTGCTGGACACGCATCTGGGGGTGGTGCTGGCGCACGCGGTGACGGGGCTGCCTTATGTGGTGCTGCTGGTGACGACGGCGCTGACGGGGATGGATCCTCGGCTCGAACCGGCGGCGCGGTCGTTGGGCGCCGGGCCAGGCCAGGTGCTGGTGCGGGTGCTGGTGCCGCTGCTGCGTCCGGCGCTGCTGTCGTCGGCGCTGCTGGCGTTCGTGCATAGTTGGGACGAGCTCGTGCTGGTGCTGTTCGTCGCGGGGCGGCGGGTGATGACCTTGCCGCGGCGGATGTGGGACGGGATCAACGATACGCTGGACCCCTCGCTGGCCGGGGTTGCGGTGCTGCTGATTGCGGTGAGCGTTGTTCTGCTGACGCTGGGGTCCGTGTGGCGCCGGAACCGGTAGGCGACGTGTTGGAGCCATACGGTCCCGTGGCACCCTGCCCGCGGCGACGGGTCCCGGTCGACGTTCCACGGATGCGCATCGTCCAACGGGGGGCCTGCCCCTCATATCCCGCGCTTGTATCTGCCGCAGCGACGGCGTTTAAGCTGGACTTGGCGAACCATCGCCCGAGGGACGGAGCAAGCATCATGGTTGGTTACAGGGTCGCAGTCGTCGGTGCCACCGGGGCAGTCGGGCGCGAAATCCTGAAGACGTTGGCCGAACGCAACTTCCCCGTCCGCGAGATCGTCGCCCTCGCCTCCCCTCGCTCCGCCGGGCAGGAGATCAGCTTTGGCGAGAAGCAGGTGCTGAAGGTCAAGAACCTCGAGACGTTCGACTTCAAGGGCTGGGACATCGCGCTGTTCAGCCCTGGCGCCGCCGTCAGCGCCATCCACGCGCCGCGCGCCGCCGACGCCGGCTGCCTCGTGATCGACAACACCAGCCACTTCCGCATGGAGCCGGACGTCCCGCTCGTCGTCCCGGAGGTGAATCCCCAGGCGCTCGGCCGCATCCGCCGCGGCATCGTCGCCAACCCCAACTGCAGCACCATCCAGATGGTGGTCGCGTTGAAGCCGCTGCACGACAAGTTCCGCGTCAAGCGCGTCGTCGTCGCCACCTACCAATCCGTGAGCGGCGCCGGGAAGGACGGCATGGACGAGCTGTGGGCCCAGTCCCGCGCCATGTACGTCAACGACCCGGTGAAGGCGCAGGAGTTCACCAAGCAGATCGCCTTCAACTGCATCCCGCACATCGACAAGTTCATGGACGACGGGTCCACCAAGGAAGAGTGGAAGATGGCCGTCGAGACCCGCAAGATCCTCGATCCGGACATCCTCGTCGCCGCCACCTGCGTCCGCGTGCCCGTGTTCATCGGCCATGCCGAAGCCATCAACGTGGAGTTCCACAACCCCGTCACCGTCGCCGAAGCCCGCGCCGCGCTCCGCGACGCCCCCGGCGTGGTGGTGCAGGACACGCGCGACGACGGCGGCTACACCACCAACATCGACTGCGTCGGCGAGGACGCGACCTACGTCAGCCGCATCCGCAAGGACCCGACGGTCGAGAACGGCCTGCAATTCTGGTGCGTGTCCGACAATCTTCGCAAGGGCGCCGCCCTGAACGCGGTGCAGATCGCGGAAACCGTCGTGGCGCAAGGTTTGCTCAAGCAGGCCGCTTAGGCCGCATCTGAACAGGCGCGCCGCATGACCCGGCTGCCCTGGCTGTGGCTGTCCACGGCCGGGGTGTTCGAGGTCGTGTGGGTCGTGCTCCTGAAGCAGACCGACGGCTTCACCCGCCTCTGGCCCAGCGTCGCCACCGCGCTCGCGATGGCCGTCAGCCTGTTCTGCATGTCGCAGGCGCTGCGGGCGCTGCCGATGGGGACGGTCTACGCGGTCTGGACCGGCATCGGCGCCGCGGGCGGCTTGGCCTGGGGCATCCTGGCCGAAGGCGAAAGCGCGGCACCGCTCCGCATCGCCTGCGTCTGCCTGATCCTTGCCGGGGTCGCCGGCCTCAAGCTCGGGTCCTGACGGGCGCGAGCCAATCCATCACCCGCACCGCGAACGGCGCCGCGAAGATCGGGGCCGCATGCATGACGATCCGGCCCGCCTGGAAGAACTGCGTCATCACCAGCGCCACGGCCGCCAACGCCGGGATCAGCAGCACGTCGGCCCGGCGGAACACGCCGGCGGGCCGGCCCAGCAACGCGATCGCGGTCAGCACCCCGATCGGCACGACATTGAGTAGGATGCCCCGCGCCGACGCGTAGGCGGCAAGGTTCGTGCGCACCGTCTCGAGGAACGTGCCCGGCGTTAACTGATACGCGTTGCCGGGCAGCCGCAACGTCAGGACGAGCGCCGCATAGGCCAGCACCGCCGCCAGGGCCGCGGCCCATTGCCGGCCGAACCGCGCCCGGTCTCCGGCCCACAGCACGCACCGCACCGTCAGCCACGCCGCCAGCACCAGCGCCACCTTCTCGTTCACCGGGACGGACACCGCCAGCAGCGAAGCGAACCACGCGGGCCGGTCCAGCAGCACCACGCCGCCGGCGATGAGCGCCACCGCGAGCGGATCGATCGCGGTGATCTGCACATACGGCATCGACGCGAACAGCACTGCGCCCGCCAGCGCCGCCCCATCCCGCGCAAGCCCGGCCCGCCGGCCGATCGCACACCCCAGCAGCCCGGCCGCGATCCAGCTCGCATACGCCAGCGCCGTCAGTGCCGCGGTCGCCTGCAGCCAAGGCTGGGTCGGATCGGCCGGGCCATTGCTGAGCGGGATCGGCGGCAGCGCCATGAACGGCGCCGCCAGCAGCATCGACCCGATGCGGTAGGCGTAGGGCGAGTCGGGCACGAAGCCACCCGTACCGCGCAGCCACATCAGATATGGCGCGTAATCATCCCGCGGCACGGTGTTGAACACCGCCAGCCGGTACAAGACGAAGAACAGCGGGTTCAGCGCCACCGCGAGCCCGCCGAACCACAGCAGGCCGCGGACGGCGGTCGGCCGGGTCAGCTCACAGGCTGCCGGCCACCCACTCCTTCAGCACGCTCTTGGGCGCCGCGCCGACCTTGGTCGCGACCGGCTTGCCGTCCTTGAACATGATCATCGTCGGGATGCCGCGCACGCCATAGGTGTTCGGCGACATCGGGTTGTCGTCGATGTTCACCTTCGCGATCGTGACCTTGCCCTTCATCTCAAGCGCGATCTCCTCCAGCGCCGGGCCGATCATCTTGCACGGGCCGCACCACTCGGCCCAGAAGTCGACCAGCACCGGTCCGGGCGCCTTCAGCACCTGCGCCTCGAAGCTGTCGTCACTCACGGCCACGGTGTTCTCGCTCACGGCGCTCTCCTCGCATCCAGACCCGCAACGTGGTCAATGCCCCGAGTCGGTTCAAGCGCTCCCCACGGGCGGTACGAACGCACCCCAACCGGTTCCTGACCCAGGGAGGGGCTTCGGACGGTTTTACGCGGCCCGCGCCACCCGCACCCCGTCCAGCGCCTGCCCGAGGTCGGCGAGGATGTCGTCGATATGCTCGATGCCGACGCTCAGGCGCACGTATCCGGGGCTTACCCCGGTCGCCATCTGCTCCTCGGCCGCCAACTGGCTGTGCGTGGTCGACGCAGGGTGGATCGCCAACGTCCGCGAGTCGCCGATGTTGGCCACGTGATAGACCATCTGCAGCCGATCGATGAACGCGCGCCCGGCATCGGCGCCGCCCGCCAGCTCGAACCCGACCAGGCCGCCATGGCCCCGTGTCATATACTGTGCCGTCCGCGCGGCCGCCGCGCCCTTGTGGTGCGCCGGGTGGATCACCCGCGCGACCTCCTCCCGCTTGCTCAGCCACTCCGCGACCGTGCTCGCGTTTCGGCAGTGCTCGCGCATCCGCAGCGGCAGCGTCTCCACCCCCTGCAGGGTCAGGAACGCGTTGAACGGGCTTTGCGCCGGCCCGAGGTCCCGAAGCAGCGTGACACGCAGCTTCAGCGCATAGGCGATCGGCCCCAGCGGCTTGGCCGCCTCCACCCACACCGCGCCGTGGTAGCTCGGGTCGGGCCGATGCATCACCGGGTGCCGCGCCGGGTTCGCCGCCCAGTCGAAGGTGCCGCCATCGACGACGATGCCGCCGATGCTCGTGCCATGCCCGCCCAAATATTTGGTGGTCGAGTGCATCACCACCGCCGCCCCGTGGTCGAACGGCCGCACCAGCAACGGCGCCGCCGTGTTGTCCATGATCAACGGAATACCGAACCGCCGCCCGATGGCCGCCACCTCGGCGATCGGGAACACCTCCAGCTTCGGGTTGGGCAGCGTTTCGGCGTAGTAGGCGCGCGTCTGGTCGTCCGTCGCCCGCGCGAACGCTTCAGGGTCCGCCGCGTCCACGAACCGGACCTCGATTCCCATGTCCTTGAAGGTGTTGGCAAACAGGTTGTATGTCCCGCCATAGAGCGCCGCCGACGCCACGATATTGTCCCCGGCGATCGCCAGGTTCTGCACCGCCAGCGCCGACGCTGCCTGTCCCGAGCCAACCGCCACCGCCGCAACCCCGCCCTCAAGTGCGGCGACGCGCTTCTCCAGCACGTCCGTCGTCGGGTTCATGATGCGCGTATAGACGTTCCCCAGCTCCTGCAGCGCGAACAGCCGCGCCGCATGCCCGGTGTCCGCGAACTGGTAGCTGGTCGTCTGATAGATCGGCACCGCGACGCTGGTCGTCGCCGGGTCGCTGCGCCAGCCGGCATGCAGCGCGATCGTCTCCGGGTGGCGGCTCTCCATCTTCGTCCCTCCTTCGCGTCTTTTCGGAACTCTACAGCCGCCCGATCAGTAGGTCGATCGTCCGCCCGTCACGTCGAACACCGCGCCGGTGCTGAACGAGCACTCCTCGGTCGCGAGCCAGCAGGCCAAGGCCGCGATCTCCTCGACCTGGACGAACCGCCCCATCGGGATCTTCGACAGCATGTAGTCGATCTGCGCCGGCGTCATCTGCAGGAAGATGTCGGTCTTGGCCGCCGCCGGCGTCACCGCGTTCACCAGCACGCCCTTGCCCGCAAGCTCCTTGCCCAGCGATTTGGTCAATGCGATCAGCCCGGCCTTGCTCGCGCTGTAATGGCTCGCATTCGGGTTGCCCTCCTTGCCCGCCACGCTCGCGATGTTCACCACGCGCCCATACCCGGCCGCGATCATCCCCGGCACGATCGCGCTGCACGTCAGCATCGGCCCGACCAGGTTGACATCGACGACATGCCGCCATTGCGCCGCCGGCAGTTCCCAGGTCGGCGCGTTGCCGCCGGTGATGCCGGCGTTGTTGACCAGGATGTCGATCTTGCCATGCCGGGCCAGCGTGTCCGCCGTGGCCGCGCGCACCGCCTCCTCGTCCGTCTGGTCCACAGCATGCGTGCTCACGGACGGGCTGGCCGGCAACGCGGCCATGGCCGCCGCGTCCATGTCCCACACCGCGACCGCGGCGCCGGAGGCCAGCATGCGCTCCACGATCGCCCGCCCGATCCCGCGCGCCCCTCCGGTGACGACCGCAACGCGGTTCTGCATATCGAGCTGGTTCATGGCCTTCCCCCCTCCAAGCGGTCACCTAGGAGCCCTGTGTGCGAGGCTACTGCCGCGGCCCCGCCTCGAGCCGCGTCGAGAGCAGCGCGACCTGCCGGGCCGCCGCCAGCGTCGACTCCAGCGTCCGCGCATGGCCCGGCAGGGGCCGCTCCGCCTGCCCGATCTCGGCCAGCAACTCGTGGAACTCCTCCTGGGCCCGGACCGGCATGTGCGCGGTCCCGAGCGGAAACATCGCGAGATCGAGCGGCGCATCGGCCGACAGGTCGTGCTGATTGGCAAAGAAATACAGCAGCCGTCCGTCGGCCGCGAAGATCGGCGAGATGAACAGCAAGTTCCAGAACTGGCGGCCGTCGGCCCGGTAGTTGACGATCCACTGGATGCAGCCCTGCTGCTCCCGCAGGCACGCCGCGATACGTCCCACCGTTGTCCTGTCCGTGGCCGGCCCCTGTAGGAACCTGCAATTCCGGCCCACGATGGCGTCGGCCGAATACTGGGTCAGCCGCTCGAACGCGGCGTTCACGGCGATCAAGGGCATGTCTGGCTGGTGCGGGTCGCTCAGCACCATGGGCTCGGTGCTATGACGCATCGTCGCCAGCACGCCATCGAGCAACGCTTGGTCATCGGCCATGCCCGACGCTACCGTTGCCGGAGCCTCCGCGCCAGCCGGGATTCATCAGGTATGGAAGTGCGCGTAAATCCGCCGCGCCGTCTCCCGGTTGATCCCCGGCGCATTCTCCAGGTCGGCCAGCCCCGCCTGCTTGACCCCGCGCGCGCTGCCGAAATGGTTCAGCAGCGCCCGCTTCCGCGCCGAGCCTACGCCCGGCACCTCGTCCAGCTCGCTCGTCACCAGCCCCTTGCTGCGGCCCGCCCGATGCGTCGTGATCGCGAACCGGTGCGTCTCGTCGCGCACCCGCTGCAGGTAGTACAACACCGGGTCGCGCGGCGGCAGCTGGAACGGCTCGCGCCCGTCCATGTGGAACCACTCGCGCCCGGCGTCCCGGTCCGGCCCCTTGGCGATCGCCACCACGGGGATCTGGTGCATCCCCAAATCCTGCATGATCCCGCGCACCGCGCTCAGCTGCCCGGCGCCGCCGTCGATCAGCAGCAGATCCGGGATCGCCGGCGCCGCGCCCTCGCCCGCGTCGCTGGCCGCCTGCTCGCGCAGGGCGCGGCCGAACCGCCGCTCCAGCACCTCACGCATCATCGCGAAATCGTCGCCCGGCGCGATCGGCCCGCGGATCGAGTATTTGCGGTAGCCATTCTTGTAGAAGCCGTCCGGCCCCGCCACCACCATCACCCCGTAGGCGTTCGCGCCCATGATGTGGCTGTTGTCGTAGCACTCGATCCGGTCGGGAGTCCCCGGCAGGCCGAACACGCCCGCCACCGCCTCCAGCAGCTTCGCCTGCCCGGCTGTCTCCGCCAGTTTCCGCTCCAGCGCCTCCCGCGCGTTCGTCTCGGCATGCAGCACCACCGCCCGCTTCTCGCCCCGCACCGGCACCGACACCTCGACCCGGCGCGCCGCCTTCAGCGACAGCGCCTCGGCCAGCAACTCCTGCTCCTCCAACGGAACGTTCAGCAGGATCACCGGCGGCGGCGGCTTGTCGTCGTAGAATTGCCCGAGGAACGCCGCCAGCACGGCGTCGGCCTCCGCATCGCGCGCATGGGTCGGGAAAAAGGCCCGGTTGCCGTTGTTCCGTCCGCCGCGAATGAAGAACACCTGCACGCACGTTTGCCCGCCGATCTGGTGCGCGGCGATCACGTCGGCGTCCGAGAGACTCGCCGGGTTGATCACGGCCGTCCCTTGCACGTGGGTCAATCCGCGGATCCGGTCCCGCACCGCCGCCGCCCGCTCGAACTCGAGCCCTTCGGCCGCCCGCTCCATCTCGGCCGCCAGCTCCTGCTGCACGGTGTTCGCCTTGCCCGACAGGAACGCCCGCGCCTGGTCGACGTAATGCCCGTACTCCTCGGCACTCACCCGGCCCACGCACGGCGCACTGCATCGCTTGATCTGGAACAGCAGGCACGGCCGGCTGCGGTTGCTGAACACCGTGTCCTGGCAGGACCGCAGCAGGAACACGCGCTGCATCGCCGTCACTGTCTGGTTTACCGCCCAGGCGCTGGCGAACGGCCCGTAGTAGCTGCCCTTCCGCCCGCGTGCGCCCCGGTGCTTGGTGATCTGCGGGAACGGATGGTCTTCGGTCAGCATCAGCCACGGATAGCTCTTGTCGTCGCGCAGCACGATGTTGAACCGCGGCTTGAGCCGCTTGATCAGGTTCGCCTCGAGCAGCAGCGCCTCGGCTTCCGTGTGCGTCGTCACGATCTCCATGCTGACCGTCTCGGACACCATGCGCCGAAGCCGCTCCGGCAGCCGCGACACTTGCGTGTAGCTCGTGACCCGCTTCTTCAGCGACCGCGCCTTACCGACATACAGCGCGTCGCCCCGGCCATCGAGCATGCGGTACACGCCCGGGCTCGGCGGCATCGTCGACAGCGCGCGTTCGATCGCCGCAATCCCGGCCGGCAGCGACGGAACGGATGCGGGCGGGGCCGATTGCCCCGGCGGAGAAGATTCGGTCGGCATCGAGCGCCCTGATTAGGCCCTCAGCCGGGTGCGGCTCAAGGCCCTGCGCTTTCGCCGACGATCGCACCGTCTGCCCGAGAGGGCCGGCAACCACTCACCGAACCTGTGGATAACCCTGTGGGCCAACGATCGTGGACCACCGCCGGACCGCCGCCCGTCGGCGTTCTCAGCGCTTTGCCACAAAACCGGGCACGACTGCCTATGTCATTGTTTCTAAATCATCAAACGCTAACACGTTGATCCCTACATCAACTTGAACGCCCATCTCCCTGCAAATGAAGGGAGTCAATCCGTGCTGGTGGACAATCTGCAGCGCTCCACCTCCACGCCGGCAGCACCCGCATCGGGGAACACGTCCAGCTTCTCGACCCGCACCCGCGCGACCAGCACGCGCCCATCCTCCAGGCACGCTGCCGCGATCCGTTCGGCCATCGTCTCGACCAGCTTCGTGTGGCCCGCCCCGGCGATCGCCCGTACCCGTTTGACCACGTCTTCGTAGCTGACCACCCGCTCCAGCCGGTCCTCGCCCACGGCTCCGTCTGCCCAACCCGGGTCCGCCACAGCCAGGTCGACATTGACCCGGATGCGCTGCGTGCCGCGATGCTCGTGCGGGTAGACGCCGATCGCCGCTTCCAACACGATGTCGCGGACGAACACGGACCGCCGGCCGGGTCCGGCGAGCATTGACCCGCTCACTCCTCCACCCCGCCCGCGCCCGGTCCCCATTGCAGATGCTGGCCGCCGTCCAGCGCCAGCATCTGTCCCGTAACGGAGGGCAGGGACAGGAGCGCCAGCACGGCCGCAGCCACTTCGCCCGGGCTCGTCCCGCGCTGCAACGGCACGCTGGCGCATTGCCGGGCGAACTGTGCCTCGGTCTGCCGCGGGCTCGGCAGGGCCGGGCCGGGCCCGATCGCGTTGACCCGGATGCGCGGCGCCAAGGCCAGCGCGAGTTGCTGCGTGAGCGACCACAGCGCCGCCTTCGACACGGTGTAGGAGACGAAGTGCGGCGTGACCGACCAGACCCGCTGGTCGAGCATGTTCAACACCATGCCATGGGCCGTATCGGGCAGGGCTCGGGCGAAGGCCTGGCTCATCACGAACGGCGCCCGCAAGTTGGGGGCCAGATGCCGGTCCCAGCTTTCCCGCGTCGCCGTGTCCCACTCGTCCCGCTCGAACGTACTGGCGTTGTTGACCAACACGCCGAGCGTGCCCAGGCGCGTGGACGCCTCTGCGACGATCCGCGCCGCTTCGTCCTCCCGCGACAGGTCGGCCAGCACGACGCAGGCCCGTCCGCCGCGCGCCTGGATCCCCGCAGCCACGGCGTCTGCGGCAGGGCCGCTTTTATTCGCGTGCACCGCCACCGCAAACCCGGCCTCGGCCAAGGCCTCCGCAATCGCACGGCCCAGGCGGACCGCCCCGCCCGTCACCAGCGCGGCCCTGGGCACGCGCGCATCGATCTGTGTCATGAGCGGTGAGGTACCGTCATGAGTCGTGCCCGTAAAGATGGGCCCGCGTTCGCGACCCGATTCCACCCGGCGCCGGCACGGCAGGTCGACGGCGCCCGATCGACGGCACTCCGGGCGGCCGATCCGCGGCCGACGTCTTCCAAGCCCGATCCAACACTCTTGCGTGTGCGCAACCAAGCCTCCCGGTGCCGGACTTTCGGCGCAAGCGGTGCGGTGATAGCCACCATGAGGCGAATGACCCGTACCCTTGACCGTTCGGCCGATTCACGAGGCCCCAAGCGGCCCCGTTCGCGCGGGCGTCTCATCCGCTCGCTCCGCCGGCGATGGGCCGACCGGCACATCCCCGTGCGCCTGATCTTGATCGGCGTCGTGTTCGCCCTGGTTCTGCCGGGAGTCGCCTTCTTCGGCATCCTGCTCGACCGCGTCGCCCAGGGCGAGCGGGTCCGCTCGCGTGAGCTCGGCCAGGCCACGGCCATCCGGACCGCAGAGGCGATCGACCGCGAACTCGGCAGCCTCATCGCCGCACTGACGACGTTGGCGACCTCGCCCGCATTGGATGCCGACGACCTGACCGCCTTCCACCTGCAAGCCCGGGCCGTCTCCCTGGCGCTGCACCACGACATCCTGCTGATCGACGCGGCGGGCCGCGTCGTCACGGGCAGCCGCGACGTCGTGGACGGGCGCGTACCGCGGATTGGCAGCCTCGATACGGCCGAACACGTCGTCCAGACGGGCGAGCCCGCCGTCTCCGGCCTGTTCACGAGCCGCGTGACCCATCAGCCCAGCGTCGCCGTCGACGTGCCCGTGCTCCGCGCCGGCGCCGTCCGCTACGTGCTGGCCCTCAGCCTGCGCGCGAGCACGCTCAACGAGATACTCGGCACGCAAGCGCTCCCGGCCGGCTGGATCGCGTCGGTCAACGACTCGGCCGATCATGTCATCGCCCGCACCCTCAATGCCGAGAGCGCCGTCGGCGGCCTTGCCTCGGCCGACTTCCGCCGCCTGGCCGTGGGCGACAGCGCCACCTGGATCGGCAGCACGCTCGAGGGCACCGAGGTCTTGGCCGCGATGCAGCGGCAGCGCCTGGCGGACTGGCGCATCGCGGTCGGAGTACCCATCAGCGCCATCGAGGCGCCGCTCCGTGGCACCGTCACCCTTCTCGGCCTGATGGGCGCCGTCACCCTGGCCATCGCGGCGCTGCTCGCCTGGCGCCTGGCCGACACCGTCGCCGGGCCGCTCCGCGCCCTCGCCCGCGCCGGCGACTCGCTCGGCCAGGGCATACCGGTGCCGAGGCTCCGCTCCGGGATCGCGGAGGTCGACGCCGTGTCCCGCGCCCTCGTGCAGGCAACCCAGGACCTGCGCGCCCGGGCCGACGCGCTGGCCGCGGAACGCGCGCAACTCGCCGCCGTCATCGACACGATCCCCGTCGGCCTCGCCATCGCCGACGCGCCGCGCGGCACGCTCGTCAGCGGCAACAAGTATCTCAACCGCCTGTTCAACGACGACCTTCGCTTCGGCGCCGACAGCCCGGCCGACTACCGGTGGGAGGCCTACCACGCCGACGGCCGCCTCGTGGACCCGGAGGAGTATCCGCGCAACCGCGTGCTCGCCGGCGCGTCCCGGGCAGAGCTCATCTGCCTGCATTGCCGCCGCGACGC
This sequence comes from Acetobacteraceae bacterium, assembly GCA_965213855.1. Lineage (GTDB taxonomy): Bacteria > Pseudomonadota > Alphaproteobacteria > Acetobacterales > Acetobacteraceae > JBBROS01. The sequence continues at coordinate 1,775,373 of CBDCAA010000008.1, forward strand.
CTCGGCGATCTGGGTCCAGCTGATCGCCGCACCCATCCGCGGCCCGGACGGCGAGACAACCGGCGTCGTGATCACCGTGCTCGACATCGACGACGTCGTCCGCGCCCGCGAGGCCGAGACCCGGGCTGCGGAGAGGCTGGAAGCGCAGGTCGTCGAACGGACAGCGGCGCTGGAGGCGGCCAACCAGCGCCTGCGGGACGAGATCCAGGCGCGTGCGGCCGCCGAAGACCAGCTGCGCCAGGCACAGAAGATGGAGGCGGTCGGACAGCTGACCGGCGGCATCGCCCATGACTTCAACAATCTGCTCACGATCATCATCGGCAACCTCGACCTGCTGCGCCGCCGCACGCCGGACGGCGCCGACTTCGACCGCACGCGCCGTCTGCTCGACAACGCGCTCGAAGGCTCGAACCGCGCCGCGACCCTCGTGGCCCGTCTGCTCGCCTTCTCCCGCCGGCAGCCGCTCGCGCCACAGCCGGTCGACGCGAACGGCCTGGTCGCCGGGATGGCGGACCTGCTGCATCGCACGCTGGGCGACGCCGTCGCGGTCGAGACCACGCTGGCTCCCGACCTCTGGCGCACCCACGTCGACGCCAACCAGCTCGAGAACACGCTGGTGAACCTAGCCGTCAACGGGCGCGATGCCATGCTCGCCAGCACGTGGCCCGGCGGCACGCTCACGATCGCGACCGCCAACGTGGTGCTGGGCGCCGCCGACCTCGACCCCGACGCCGAACCCGGCGAGTACGTTCGGATCGCCGTCACCGACCAGGGCATCGGCATGTCGCACGATGTTGCGGCGCGCGTGTTCGAGCCGTTCTTCACCACCAAGCCTCAGGGTCAGGGCACAGGCCTCGGGCTCAGCCAGGTGCACGGCTTCGTCAAGCAGAGCGGCGGCCATGTCGGCCTGCGCACCGCGCCGGGCAGCGGCACGACCGTCACGATCGACCTGCCCCGCTTCACCGGCCAGGACCGTGCCGCCGTCGCCGGGCCGGCAGGGCGCGCCGCCGAGCACACCCCGCATCTGGCGATCCTGGTGGTCGAGGACGAGCCCATCGTCCGCCGCACCTCGACCGAGGCGCTGCGGGAACTCGGCCATACCGTGATCCACGCCGGCGACGCCGAGGCCGGGCTGCACCTGCTCGACCTGCACCCGGAGATCGGGCTGCTGTTCACCGACGTCATGCTGCCCAAGATGAGCGGCCCGCTGCTGGCGATGGAGGCGCGCCGCCGGCGGCCCGGCCTGCCGATCCTGTTCACCAGCGGCTACACCGGCGAGGCTGCGGACCAGCCCGTCACTCTCGTCGCGGACAGCCTCATGCTGCACAAGCCGTTCACCATGGCGGAACTTGCGCGATCCCTGGACGAAGCCGTGCAGGCCGCCAACGCCGCATCATGACCAGGCGCCCAGCCGCGGCCTACGGCCCGCTCGCGAGCCTCGTTGCCGCACTGATCACGGCCGGCTGCAGCCTGCCGACCCTCCCGGGATGCGGTCCCGGCCCAGTACCCGGACCGCTCGCCTGGGTCGTCGACTACGGCTGGCACACCGAGATCGTCGTGCCGGCCGGGCAGGTCGCGGGGCCGCTGCGGCTGTTCCGGTCGATGTTTCCCGCTGCTGAAACCCTGTCGTTCGGCTTCGGCAAGCAGAGCTTCATGACGCTCCCGCAGCCCGGCGTGCTGGATTTCGTGGCCGGCGCCATCCCTGGCCCGGCCACCGTCCGCGTCATCCCGCTCCCGGGCGACCCGGCCCGCCTGTACCACGACCCGGTCGCCCGGATCCCGCTCACGCCCGCCGAGTGGGCCGCCCTATCCGAGTTCCTCTGGCGCTCCTTCACGTTGGCGCCCGACGGCGCCCCGATCGCGGTCGCTGCCGCAACACGGGACGGCAGCCGCTTCTTCCAAGCCGCCACCGGCTACTCGCTCGCCTACACCTGCAACGCCTGGACGGTCGACGCCCTGCACCACGCCGGCCTGCCCGTCGGTGGCGCCGTGCTGTTTGCCAGCGGCGCGATGCGCGAGACGGCCACGGTCCGAGGCGCCTGCCAGCAAGCGACATGAGCCCACGCATCCGATGCGCCCGGCAGGGCTCGAACCTGCGACCAAGCCGTTATGAGCGGCCCGCTCTAACCAACTGAGCTACAGGCGCGTCGGGAGGCGCAATCTGGCACTGGCCGCCCGCCGCCGCTATACCCCGGCCACCGCAATCAGCAACTGGACCGACCATGGACCTCGCGAAGCTCTCCCCCGGCAAGGACGCGCCGAATGACATCTACGTCGTGATCGAGATCCCGCAGGGCTCCCAGGTCAAGTACGAGGTCGACAAGGACAGCGGCGCCATCTTCGTCGACCGCTTCCTGTTCACCCCCATGGCCTACCCCGCCGCCTACGGCTTCATTCCCGGCACGCTGGCCGCCGACGGCGACCCGGCCGACGCCCTCGTGCTCGCCCCCGCCCCGATCGTCCCCGGCGCCGTCATCCGCTGCCGCCCCGTCGGCATGCTGCGCATGGAAGACGAGAGCGGCCAGGACGAGAAGATCATCTGCGTCCCGCACGACAAGATCCACACGATCTACAAGGACATCCAGGAAGCCACCCAGCTGCCCGAAATCACCCGCCAGGCGATCGAGCACTTCTTCACCCGCTACAAGGACCTCGAACCCGGCAAATGGGTGAAGGTCACGGGCTGGGCCGACCGCGACGCCGCCAAGGCGGAGATCATGAAGTCGATCGCCGCGGTGAAACGTTAGCGGTCACGGCCGCCTGCCCCCTCTCCCGCCTGCGAAAGGGGGTCGGGGTGAGGGTCCAACGGCGAGAGCCGGCTACGTCGGCGAACGGCCGAAGTCCTGAGCCTCAATCCCGGCCTGTCACCCGCTCCACCCCGCCCATATACGCCCCCAGCACCCCCGGCACCGCCACTGACCCGTCCGCCTGCTGATACGTCTCCATCACCGCGATCAGCGCCCGCCCCACCGCGACCCCTGACCCGTTCAGCGTATGCACCGGCCCGGCTGCCTTGCCGTCGGCGCTCCGCATGCGCGCGTTCATCCGCCGCGCCTGGAACGCGCGCGTGTTGGAGCAGCTGCTGATCTCCCGCCAGGCCTTCTGCCCCGGCAGCCACACCTCCAGGTCATATGTCTTCGCCGCCCCGAACCCGGTGTCGCCCGCGCATAGCAGCACCCGCCGGTAGGCCAGCCCGAGCCCCTCCAGCACCGCCTCCGCGCAGCCCGTCATGCGCTCGTGCTCCTCGCTGCTGCGGTCCGGATGCGTGACGCTCACCAGTTCGACCTTGCGGAACTGGTGCTGCCGCAGCATCCCCCGCGTGTCCCGCCCGGCCGCCCCGGCCTCGCTGCGGAAGCACTCGCTCAGGGCCGTGAAGCGCAGCGGCAACGACGCCTCGGGGACGATCTGGTCCATGACCATCGAGGTCAGCGGCACCTCCGCGGTCGGGATCAGCCAGCGCCCGTCCGTCGTGCGGAACAGGTCATCGGCGAATTTCGGCAGCTTGTCCGTGCCGTACGCCGCGGCGTCGTTGACCAGCAGCGGCACCTGCGTCTCGACATAACCATGCTTCGTCGTGTGCAGGTCGAGCATGTACTGCCCTAGCGCCCGCTCCATCCGCGCCAGCCCGCCCTGCAGGATCGTGAACCGGCTGCCGGACATCCGCCCGGCCGGCTCGAACAGCATTTGGCCCAGCGCCTCGCCCAGGTCGAAATGCTCCTTCGCGGGGAAGTTCGGGCCCCTCGGCTCGCCTACGTCTTTGAGGACCACGTTCGCCGTTTCATTGGCGCCGTCCGGCACCTCCGGATCGAGTGCGTTCGGCAGCACCTCGAGCCGCCCCCGCACCTCCCCATCGAGCCCGGCCGCCGCCGCCTCCAGCGCCGCCATCTCATCCCGCAACCGGGTCGCCTCGGCCTCCAGCGCCGCCGTATCCCCGCCGGCACGCTTGGCCTTGCCCACCTCCTTGGCCAGCACGTTGCGCCGCCCCTGCTGCTCCTGCTGTCTGCTCAGCGCGGCCCGCCGCTCCGCATCCAGCGCCAGCACCGCGTCCGCGACCGGTGGCAGCCCCCGCCGTGCCAGCGCCGCATCGAACGCCGCCGGATCGGCCCGGATCGCTCGAATGTCGTGCATCAGGCGTCCACCACCTTCGTCTCCACCAGGCTCGCGGTGAAGATCGAGATCTCGAACAGCGCGATCAGCGGCAGCGCCAGCCCGGTCTGCGTGATTACGTCCGGCGGCGTGATGATCGCCGCCACGATGAACATGCCGACATAGGCGTAGCGCCGATATTTCTTCAAGCTCTTGGAGCTCACGATCCCGACCTTCGCCAGCAACGTCAGCAGCACCGGCAACTGGAACGCGACCCCGAACGCGAAGATCAGCTTCATCACCAGGCCCAGATACTCGCTCACCTTCGCTTCGAGCTGCACCGGCAGCCCGCCTGCCCCGTCCTTGCTCTCGAAACTCAAGAAGAACGTCCAGGCCGCCGGGAAGACGAAGTAGTAGGCCAGCGCCGCGCCTGCCACGAACAGGAACGGCGTGGCCACCAGGAATGGCGTGAAGGCCCGCTTCTCGCTGCGATACAAGCCCGGCGCCACGAACAGGTACACCTGCGTGGCCACCACCGGGAACGACACGAACGCCGCCCCGAAGAACGCGACCTTGAGGTAGGTGAAGAACGCCTCGGTCAGCTCCGTGAAGATCAGCCGCCGGTTGTCCCCGCGGGTCCTCAGGATGTTCGCCAACGGCTGCACCAGGAACGAGTAGATCTGCTCGCTGAAATGATAGCACACGCCGAAGCACGCGATGAACGCCACCGCCGACCACAGCAGCCGCCGCCGCAGCTCGATCAGGTGGTCGAGCAGCGGCATCGGCTTGTCGTTGATCGGGTCGTCCGCGATCGCGTCTTTGGGGGCCAAGGCTGCGTGTCCTGTCAGGCGTAGGGCGAGGCGTAGGCGGACCGCGACGCCGAGGCCGCCACCACGGCCGGCGGCACGAACGGCGGCGGTGCGGGCCGGCCGGAGGGCGGCCCGGCCGCCGTCACCGCCGGGGGCAGGAACGCGAGCGCCTCCTCCTCCGCGACGGCCGGCTCCGGAGCCGCGCCCATCATCGTATGGTCCGGCCGAAGCGCGACCGTCGTTTCCGTCAGCCCCGGCACACCCAGATCCGCGGCACCCGACAGTGCGGGCATGTAGGGCCCACCTGCCGGTGGGAAGCTGTCCGGCACTGGCACAGGGGGTGGCGGCGGGCTGATCTCGGCAGGCTTGATGTCACCGAACCGCTGATCGAGCGGGTTCTCCGAAATCGTCTTGCGGATCGTCTGGTCGCCATCGACCGCGTCCAGGATCTTGCCCTTGATGTCCATGCGCCGCAGATCGTTGAACTGGTCCCGCACCTCGTGCAGGTTCGCCTCGCGCACCATCTCGTCCACGTGGGTCTGGAACTCGCCCGCCATCCGCCGAGCCTTCTTGACCATCTCCGCCACCGCCTTGATCGCGACCGGCAGGTCCTTCGGCCCGATCGCGACCAGGGCCACGACGCCAATCAGCGCGATCTCCGTCCAGGCAAAATCGAACATGACGCGGCAGGCTCCTCCGGCGCCGCTGTTAGCACGCAACCGCCGCCCGGTCCTAGATGGCGCCTCCGAGATGGCGCCCCGGCACGCTCCCCGCTATCCCGGCGCGTCCCCCAGCAGATCATCCCGCCGTGGCAGGTCGCGCAGCCCCTTCAGCCCGAACTGCACCAGGAACGCCGCTGTCGTGCCCCACTCCGTCGGGCGGCCTGGAACCTCGCGCCGCCCCTTCGGCTCGATCAGCCCGGCCTCCAGCAGCGCGTCCATCGAGGCCTGGTTCAGCGTCGCGCCGCGCACCGCCTCGATCTCCGTCCGCGTCGCCGGCTGATGGTAGGCGACCACCGCCAGCACCTCCATCGCCGCGCGCGCCAACCGCCGCGGCTGCGCCACCACCCGCGTCAGCGCCGGTGCGAGGTCGGCTGCGGTGCGGAATTGCCAGCCGCCCGCGACCTCGACCAGCTCCACCCCGCGTCCGGCATACCGCGCCTGCACCGCCGCCAACACCGGTTCCGCGTCGACCTCGGTCGGCAGCAGCCGCGCCACCGCGCTCGTCGCCACCGGCTCGGCGCTTGCGAAGATCAGCGCTTCGACCAGCCGTTCAGGATCCATGCTTACCCTCCGTCTTGCCCGGCCCGCGCACCAGGATCGTCCCGAACGGCTCGTCCTGCCGGAGATCCAGCACGCCCGACCGCGCCAGCTCCAACCCGGCCAGCAGCGTGCTCGCCAGCGCGGCCCGGCGCTGCACTTCGTCGCCGCCGAGGTTCGGCACGAACCGGTCCAGGGCCGTCCATTGGCTCGGCGCCGTCCGCATCGCCTGGCCCAGCATCCGCTCCAGCCGAGCCGTCGCGTCCGCCACCGTCCACAGCGGCGGCGGCTTCGGCCGATACATGCGCTGCCCCCCAGCCCGACGCGCCGCCGCCATGTAGCCCCGCATCAACCCGGCAAGGTCCGCCGCGAGCCCGGACCGGTCGATCGCGACCAGGCTCTCCGGGGCGCCCCGCGCAAACACCGCCTGTCCCAGCTGCGGCCGTCCCGCCAGCCACACGGCGGCGCGCTGCATCTGCGCGAGCGCGTCCAGCCGGGCCGCCAGCACCTCGGCGGCCTCGCCGGCTTCCTCGTCCGGGCCCGCGCCCTCCGGCAGCAGCAGGCGCGACTTCAGCCACGTCAGCCACGCCGCCATCACCAGCCAATCCGCCGCCAGCTCCAGCCGGACGCGCCGCGCTCCCTCGATCAGCGCCAGGTATTGCTCGACCAGCGACAGGATCGAAATCCGCGCCAGGTCCACCTTCTGCGACCGCGCCAGCTCCAGCAGCAGATCGAGCGGCCCCTCGAACCCGTCCAGGCGCAGCAGCAACTGCGGTTCCGCGGCCTCGCCGTCCATCAGCCGCTCACGAACGCCAGCCGGTTCACCAGGTCGTAGGCGGCCGGCAGGATGCCATCCAGCGCCGAACGCACCGGGTCGAACGCGATTCCCACCCCGGCCAGCAGCCGCGGACCCAGAAACACAAGCAGGATCACCATTACCAGCCCCGCTCGCTCCGTCCGCGCCCAAACCGCCGCCCACCGCTCCGGCAGCAGCCCGACCGCGATCCGCCCGCCATCGAGCGGCGGGATCGGCAGCAGGTTGAACAGCCCGAGCACGAGGTTCGATACGATGAACGTCTCGATCATGCCGCCGACCACGAACCCCGTCTCGCCCGGCACGCCATCGGTCCAGTGCGTGGCCAACGCCGACAGCCACGCGAGCAGGAAGTTCGCCGCCGGACCGGCCGCGGCCACCAGCGCCATGCCCCGCCGCGGGTCGCGCAGCCGCCACGCCGACACCGGCACCGGCTTGGCCCAGCCGAACAGGAACCCGGCATGCGACAGCAGCAGGATGCCTGGCACCAGCAAGGTCCCGACCGGATCGACATGCCGCAGCGGGTTAATCGACAGCCGCCCCATCCGCCGCGCCGTGTCGTCGCCCAGCGCCAGCGCCGCATACCCGTGCGCCGCCTCGTGCAAGGTGATGGCCATGATGATCGGGACGCCGAGCACGAGCACTTTCAAGGCCGTCTCGTTCATGCCGCGACGAACGCCTCCAGCAGCGCCGCCTGGTCGCCCAGCAGCGTGGCCCGGTCCAGGTGCTGCCGGCTTCGCCCCGCCAAGGCCGCGGCCTGCGCCAGGCGGCGCCTGGCGGCGTCCGACACATCCGGGACGGCGGCCAGCACCGCCGCGCTGTCCTCGATCTGGCCCGAGCAGTGCAGCGCGAGATCGTTCCCCGCCGCGACCGCAGCGACCGCCCGCTCGCCCGCGCCCCCCGTCAGCGCGCCCATGGCCAGATCATCGCTCACCAGCACGCCCGCGAACCCGATCTGCCCGCGGATCAACCGCTCGATCACCCGGGGGGACAAACTCGCCGGCCGCTCCGCATCCAACGCCTCGAGGAGGATATGCGCCGTCATCATCCACGGCAGCGCGCGGCACAGCGCAAACGCTTGCACATCCTCGGCGATATCCTGCCCCGCCCCGATCCGCGGCAGTTCCAGGTGACTGTCCACCGCCGCCTGCCCATGCCCCGGCGCATGCTTGCCCACCGGCTCCGCCCCCGCGCCCAGCAAGCCGTCCGCCATCGCCAGCCCCAACGCGGCGACGACGGCTGGATCGCGCCCGAACGAGCGGTCGCCGATCGCATCCGTGGCGCCGGGCCAGCGCAGGTCCAGCACAGGGGTGCAGACCACGTCGATCCCAGCCGCCCGGCACTCGACGCCGATGATCGCGCCCGTCAGCCAGGCCAGCCGCAACGCCGCGGCCGGGTTCGACGCATACATGCCGCCGGCCAGTGACGCCGGCGGCTGAATCGACCAGTCCGGCGGCCGTAGCCGCGCCACGCGTCCGCCCTCCTGGTCCACCAGCACCCGCGACGTCGCCGGCAGCGTCTCGCGCAGGTCGCCCGCCAGGCGGGTGAGCTGCGCGGCATCGACGATGTTGCGCCCGAACAGGATCACCCCGGCCGGCGGGGACGCCGCGAACAGCGCCGCCTCGTCCGCGGTCAATGCCACGCCGCCAATCCCGACGATGGCCGCCTTCATGCCTGGACCGCCAAGTTTCTCATGGCACGGCTCCCCGTGTGACGGCGCTTGTCGATCCGGCTAACTGGGAGAGGAACGTGCATCGGCTCGATATAGGGCGCGTTCCAAACGGCGCATAACGCATCCTGCCTCGACCCGGCCGTTTGCCGGGCGTCGCTAGTGTCCCGCCCCTGAACTACGCCTTCGTGGTTCAGGGGTAAGCAGGCCATAGAAACAACGACGTGTGGCCCGACCACTCGCCTGCAAATCTCTGCATCGGGACTAGAATGCTGCGATCGTGCAGGCTCCACCTTTTGCCCGAAGCTTCGCGCAGAAGCCGGTCGCATCCGCCGTGTCCGCAAACCCGCCGGTGCGCAGCCGCCACAGCGTGTGCCCGTCATGCTCCGTCTTCTCGATCTGCGGCCGATGACCACCCAGCGCGTCCGGAAAGCTGTGCACCTGCTTGTCCCACTCCGCCCGGGCGGCCGCCTCTGACCCGAGGGCGCCGAGTTGCACCACCACGCCGCCACCGCCGGACCGCGCGGTGGCACCCGGTGCGGCAGCGGTCGCGGCAACGCCAACCGGTGCGGGCGGCGCCGCCGGCATGGGCGTGGCCGCGCTGCGCGTGGGGCGAAGCGCCGTGTCCGGCAACGGGCTGACACCTTGCGCCGACTGGGCGGGCGGAGCCGAACCGGCGATTGCACCCCGCCGGGGCGGCGGCACGGCGGCGGGCGGTTGTGGGGCGGCCAAAGCCGGCGCCGCGACAGATGGCGCCGGCTCCGGCGCGCCCTGCTGCATCTGCGCCCGCAAGGCCTGCGGCGCTGGCGCCTCGGCCGCGGGCGCCATCGCCTCCGTTCCGCCTGCATCCGTCTCGTCCGCCCCGGCGACCTGCATCCCGCCCGGGTTCTCCGGCTTGATCCGGATGGGGCTGCTATCGGCCTCGATCAACGGCACCACTGCCGGCCGCCGCCCCATCACGGCCCAGCCCGCAACGCCCACGAACAGTATCGCGCCCACCCCCGCCGCGACCAGCATCGCCAGCCGCCCCGCATCCGGACCACCCCGCCGTGCCCGGTAGCTCGCCGAGACCGCCGTACGGCCGCCGAGCAAGCCGTTGGGTGGAGGGATCCGGATGTCATCAGGCACGGTTCAACGCATCTCCTCCACAGGCTCGACGCCCAGCACCGCCAAGCCGGACCGGATCACCGTCGCCGTCGCCTCCACCAGCGCGAGCCGGGCCAATGTCTCGGCCGGTCGGTCAGCCTGCAAGAATCGCAGGGTCGAGTCGGCGTTCCCTCGGCTCCACATGATATTAAAGTCGCCCGCCAAGTCATAGAGGTAAAACGCAACCCGGTGCGGCTCCTGCGCCAAGGCGGCTGCTTCCACGGTCCGCGGCCAGGCGGCGAGCCGGCGGATCATCGCCAGCTCCGCCTCTGCCGCGAGCGGATCGAGCGCCACCTCGGCAAGCGCCGCGCGCGACACGTCATGGCTCGCCGCAGCCGTCCGCAGCACCGAGCGGCACCGCGCATGCGCATACTGCACATACCACACCGGGTTCTCCCGCGTCTGCGCCACCACCGCGTCCAGGTCGAACTCCATCTGCGCGTCCGATTTCCGGGTCAGCATGGTGAACCGCACCGCGTCCTTGCCCACCCATTCCAGCAGGTCCGCCAAGGTCACATAGGTTCCGGCCCGCTTGCTCATCCGCACCGGTTGCCCGCCGCGCAGCACATGCACGATCTGGCACAGCACCACCTCCAGCCGCTGGTCCGCGTTGCCGGCCAGCGCCCGCACGGCCGACTTCATCCGCGACACGTAGCCGCCATGGTCGGCGCCCCACACGTCGATCATCAGCCCGGCGTTGCCCTCCGGACTGAGCCGGGCCATCTTGTCGGCATGGTAGGCGATGTCGTTGGCAAAATACGTGTTCGACCCATCCGACTTGCCCAACGGCCGGTCCACGTCGTCGCCGAACCGCGTCGCCCGGAATAGCGTCTGCTCTCGCGCCTCCCAGTCGGCCGGCGTCTTGCCCTTCGGCGGCTCAAGCACGCCCTCGTAGATCAGGTCTTGCGCCGCGAGCCGCTCGAGCACCCGCTCCACGGCGCCCGACTGCACCAGCGCGCGCTCGCTGGTGAACACGTCCGGCACGACGCCCAGGGCCGCCAGGTCCGTCCGGATGGACGCCATCATGGCCGCGACCGCCTCCTCTCGCACCGTATCGAACCACAGCGCCGGGTCCGCGACGGTGGCGCCAGGCCCGGCCAGCTCCGTGCCATATCGCGCGAGCAGCGCCTCACCGACCGGCACCAGGTAGTCGCCCTTGTATTGCAGCCCGCCCGGCACCTGGAGCGCGAACGCATCCTCCGTCAGCGTCGTACCGGCCGCCTGCAGGTACCGCCAGTAGGCCGCCCAGGCCAGCGCCGCCACCTGCGCCCCGGCGTCGTTGATGTAGTACTCCTTCGTCACCGCAAACCCGGCCTTCTGCATCAGGTTCGCCAGCGCATCCCCGACCACGGCGCCCCGGCAATGCCCGATATGCATCGGCCCGGTCGGGTTGGCCGAGACATACTCGACGTTCACCGGCCGCCCGCCGCCCACGTCGCTGCCGCCATACGCCTCGCCCGCACGCAGCACCGCCGGGACGACTGCGCGCAGCGACTCCGGCCGAAGGAACAGGTTCACGAATCCCGGCCCCGCTGCCTCCGCCCGCAGCACGTCCGGGCCGTCCGACAGCGCCGCCGCCAGCGCCTGAGCGATCTTCGCCGGCGCCTGCCGCATCGCCTTCGCGCTCACCATCGCCGCGTTGGTCGCCATGTCGCCATGCGCCGGGTCCCGCGCCGGCGTCACCTCGATGCGGGCCGCTGCGTCATCCGGAAAGTCCGGCGCGATATGACGGAGCGCGGCGACGACGGTGTCCCGCACGCGGGCGTAGAGGTTCTGTGTCATGCTGTTCCCCATCCTCCCGCGCGCAGGCGCTCGGGGTAGTTGATGACCGCGTGTTCCAAGATCCGGGCGCGCGCCGCGAGCCGTTCGTCTGCAGTCAGCAGGGTCAGGCCAAGGGCCGGGTGGTCGAATGGCAATTGCAAAACAACCGAGTCGGTCAATCCGAAGTACATGAATTCCGCACGTGCTACGTCGGACATGCTCGGCACGACAAGTTCCGCAGCGCCCTCGACAAAACTCCGGATCGCGGCTGCGATGTGGGACTTTGCAGGCTCGTCGATCCGACGCGAGAAGTTGACAATCTCTGTCAGTACATTCGGGCAGGTGACGATCTCGTCGAAGTCGGAAACGATCCGGTCCACCAACTCGAAATCGTCAGTGCCGTAATCCTTCAAACGGCGATGGGAAGCGATGTAGCGGGGATCGGCCCAACCGACCAAAAGCAGGAGAAGAAGATTGGAATCGATCAGGACCGCACTCATTCGGCGAGCTCGGCCCTCGCAAGATTCTTGATCGAAACCAGGCCGCCACTCTCCGTCATCGACACGACCTTCACCGACCGTTTCAGGTTTGAGACCCCACCCATACTTTCCAAGACTTCCTGCGCACGGGTGCGTGGCGCATTCCAAGGCCGGGAGAAGCTGAGCGCGATCGTCCACAGCTTTTGCCGCTCGTCATGCTCGATCTCTTCTAAGCCAACGTTGCTGATGTGCTCGTCCGCATACACGTCAGCAATAAACTCCTTCGCTTTCACAATCGCTTCTTTGACTTCCATCAAGCTGTCTCCGCCATCGCCCGGCACCCTACCCCAGCTTGAACGGGTCCGTCAGCCGCTGCCATTCCTCCAGCGCGAACCGGTCCGTCATGCCGCCGATGTAGTCCGTCACCACCAGCGCCGCCCGAGCCGGGTCGCCGCCCAGGCCCGATGGCCCAGCCAGCGCCCGCCAGCCATCCGGCAGCAGGCTTGTGTCCTCGTGCAGCAGCGCGAACAGCGCCTCCGTCACCCGGCGGCTCTTGCTCGACATCCGGTTCACCCGCCAATGCCGGTACATCCGCGCGTGCAGAAACTCCTTGATCGCCCGGTTCGCCTCCGCCATCGCCGGGCTGTAACCCACCAGCGGCTGCTTGGCCCGCCGCACCGCATCCGCGGTCGCCGGCGCCGCCCTGGCCAGCCGCCGCCGCGTCTCTTCCACCAGGTCAGTCGCGAACGCGTTGATCACCCGGCGGATCGTCTCGTGCCGCAACCGCGGCGGCGGCACGTCCAGGCTCGACCGCCGGGCCTGGGCCAATGCCGCGCCCACCACCGGCAAGTGGGCGAAATCCTCGGGTCCGAACAGCCCGGCCCGGATCCCATCATCGAGGTCGTGGCTATGGTACGCGATGTCGTCCGCCATCGCCGCCACCTGCGCCTCCAGCGACGGCCAGGTGTTCAGCTCCAGCCGATGCCGCTGGTCGTACTCGGCGATATAGGGGGGCGGCTGCCGCAGCGGCCCGTTATGCTTCGCCAGGCCCTCCAGCGTCTCCCACGTCAGGTTCAACCCGTCGAACGCCGCATACCGGTTCTCGAGCTTCGTCACGATCTTCAGGCTCTGCGCGTTGTGGTCGAACCCGCCATACGGCTTCATCTTGGCGTTCAGCGCGTCCTCGCCCGCATGCCCGAACGGCGGGTGGCCCAGATCGTGCGCAAGCGCAAGAGCCTCCGTGAGGTCCTCGTCGACGTGCAGCTCGCGCGCGACCGAGCGGGCGATCTGGGCCACCTCGATGCTGTGCGTCAACCGCGTGCGGAAGAAGTCCCCCTCGTGGTTGACGAAGACCTGCGTCTTGTATTGCAGCTTGCGGAACGCGCTGCTGTGGATCACCCGATCCCGGTCGCGTTGCCATGGGCTTCGCCCCTGCGAGTCCGGCTCCGGATGCAGCCGGCCGCGCGATGTCTCGGCCCGTACGGCATAGGGAGCATGCGGCATGTCCCGCGTGTAGCAAGGGCGCCCGCTGCTGTCGCCATCTACGCGGCCGACCGCTTAAGAGCCTGTTTACCTTCAAACGCTAACCTGGCCTGATCGAGAGTGGAATCGTCCATGCGGTGGCTTCGGAAGCATCTGCGGTTCAATCGTCCGTCGCTCAACGTGGGCCTGGTTGCGGTCGTGTCTGCCGTTTGCCTGGTCCTGGTCGGGGTCGATGCGTGGCGCACCTGGCAGAACCGGGACACCATCCTGGCCGCCGACATGGCCGAGACGGAGAACCTCGCACGCTCCCTGGCGCAGCACGCGCATGACCTGGTGCAGACGACCGACGTGATCCTGCTCGGCCTGCAGGAGCGCATTGCCGCCGACGGGCTGTCGCCGCCCGCCCTCGCCCGGCTGAACGCGCTCATGACCCGGCAGGCAGCCGCCGTCCCGGCCATCCTGCGGATCACGGTCTTCGACCCGAATGGAAACTGGCTCACCGGCACGGGCCCGCATGGCCCCGATGACGGCTCGGTCGCCCGCCGGGGATACTTCATCCACCATCGCGATCAGCCGAACACGGCCGTCTACCTCGACGATCCGCGGCGCAGCCGGGTCGACGGCCGCTGGCTGCTGACCGTCTCGCGCCGGATCGACGATGAGGCCGGGGGGTTCGCCGGCATCGTCGAGGCATCCATCTCCATCGATTACCTCAATGCCTTCTACGCCGGACTGGCAACGGGTAAGGACGGCATCATCAGCCTGTCGAACGCCCGCGGCATCCTCATCGCCCGCAGCCCGCTCCGGGACGACAAGATCGGTACGGACCTTTCGGGCAGCGACATCTTCACCCGGTTCATGCCACAGGCGTCCGAGGGCAGCTTCCGTTATGTTTCCGCGCTGGAAGGGGCGGAGCGGCTCGGCAGCTACCGCCATGTCCAGCAATACCCGCTGGTCGTGGTCGTCGCGCACGGCTACCAGCGTATCATCGCGGACTGGTGGCAGGACGCCATCAGTCACCTCGCCTTCAGCAGCGCCGTCGCGATCGTCTTGGCCGGGGCCGGTGTGAACATCGCGGCCAAGCTTCGCCGGCGTCAGCGGGCCGAACGCCGCTACCGGCTGCTGGCCGAGAACTGCATCGACGCGATCGTCAGCCTCGACGTCACGGGCCGGCAGCTCTACGTCTCACCCGCCTTCGAGACGCTGACCGGCTGGAGCGCGGCCGAGGGCAACGGCCGCGACTGGACCCGGCACGTCAATGCCGACGACCGGGAGGCGCTCAACCTGGCAATCGGCCGCCTGCGCGCGGGCGAGCCCGAGTTCTCGGTCGAATACCGCTACTGTTGCCAGGACGGACGCCAGCAATGGGTCGAGGCACGCTGCATGATGATCCCCGCGGGTCATGACGAGGACGCCCAGATCGTTGCGAACATTCGCGACATCAGCGGGCGCAAGGCGTCCGAGCTACGCCAGGCGGCGGTCAACCAGGAGCTTGCGACGCAGGCCAACACCGACGGGCTGACCGGGCTGGCCAACCGGCGCCGGTTCGACGAAGCGCTCGACCAGGAACGGCAGCGCGCAGCCCGGGAGGAGACGCCGCTCTCGCTCATCCTGCTCGATGTCGACCGGTTCAAGCTCTTCAACGATCGTTACGGGCACATCGCCGGCGATCGCTGCCTGGCTGCCGTCGCTGCCGCGCTGCACGGCGTCGGCCGACGCCCCGGGGACCTGGTGGCCCGGTACGGTGGGGAGGAGATCGTGGTCCTGCTGCCGGGCACGCCGGCCGATGGCGCGTTGTCCCGCGCCAACACGATCCGCGCCGCCATCGAGGCGCTCGGGATCGAGCACGACGGCAATCCACCCGCAGGTGTCGTGACCATCAGCGTGGGCGTGTCGACGTGTTACCCCCTGCAACAGGGAAAGGCGTTCCCGGCCGCCAGTATCGTCGGCCTTGCCGACGCCGCGCTTTATGAGGCCAAGCGGACTGGACGCAACAAGGTCGTCCATCATGCGGACCTGCCCATGCTGCCGCCCCGGATAGATGACGAACAGCAGCGGCTCGCGACCTTGGCTCGGTACCACCTGGCCGGAGGGGAGACGGAACGGAGCGACATCCTCGATCGCCTGGCGCGGCTGACGGCGGCACTGTTCCAGGTGCCGATCGCCCTGGTCAGCCTGGTCGGGCAGGACCGGCAATACTTCGTTGGCCGCTGCGGCCTGCCCGGCGACGGCACCGGCCGCGACGTGTCGTTCTGTGCCTATACGCTGGCCGGCCCCGACGTGCTCACCATTGCGGACGCGTCCGACGATCAGCGGTTCGCCCACAACCCGCTGGTGACCGGCGGGCCCAGGATCCGGTTCTATGCCGGCGCGCCGCTGATCGCGCCCAATGGCCACCATCTCGGAGCACTCTGCATCATCGACCAGGTCGCGCGCCCCGGCCTGACCCACGCCCAAAAAGCATTGCTGGCGAACCTGGCTGCCTTGGCCGTCGATCACCTTTCCGAACGGTCGCAAGCACGTCCATGACCGCCACGGCCCGGATTGCTGAATCCAACCGGCCCGCCCTTCAATCGGAGACCCCGACGCGCTATGATACTGGCATGAGCAACTTTCGCGTTTCCGAACGGGCCGCCGAACGTGTGGCCGAAATCGTCGCCGCGCAGAGCCGGCCCGCCGCACTCCGCGTGGCCGTGCTCGCTGGCGGTTGCAGCGGCTTCCAATACAAGTTCGAGCTCGACGAGGCGCCGCAGCTCGACGATCTCGTCGTCGAGCAGGGCGCCGCCCGCGTCCTCGTCGACCCGGCCAGCATGGACCTGCTGGACGGCTCGGTGCTCGACTACACGGACGCTCTGATGGGCGCCCACTTCACGATCAAGAACCCCAACGCGACCTCCGCCTGCGGCTGCGGCACGAGCTTCTCGGTCGACTGATCCCGTGCGGATCGCGACCTGGAACGTCAACTCGATCCGGCAGCGGGAAACCCATGTCGCCGCCTGGCTGATCGCGCACCAGCCCGACCTGCTGCTGCTGCAGGAAATCAAATGCGAGGAGGCGCAGTTTCCCGCGCTCGCCTTCCCCGGCTACACCGCCCACGTCGTCGGCCAGAAGAGCTATAACGGGGTTGCGATCCTCACCCGTATCCCCGCCACCGTGACCCATCGCGCGCTGCCCGGCCTGCCCGACGGCGACGCACAAGCCCGCTACATCGAGGTCGAAGCGGGGGGTGTAACCGTCGCGAACCTCTATCTGCCGAACGGCAACTCCGGCGGGGACGACGGCTACGCCTACAAGCTCAACTGGATGGCACGCCTGGCCGATCGCGCCAGATCTCTGCTCGAAGCGGACGCGCCCTGCCTGTTCGCCGGCGACTACAACGTGGCGCCCACCGACGAGGACTACGCCCCAGGCGCCCTTCCGCACACCGACGCCCTCGTTCGCCCCGAGACCCGCGCCGCCTACCGCACCCTCCTCTGGGCCGGACTGACCGACGCCATCCGCGCGATCCAGCCCGCCGGCAAGGTGTACACCTTTTGGGATTACCAGGCCGGCGCCTGGCGACGCGACGTCGGCCTCCGGATCGACCACGCCCTCCTGTCCCCCGGCATCGCCGAGCGCCTCGCCGCCGCTCGCCCGGACCGGGAGGAACGCGGTCAGCCGCAACCTTCTGACCACGTCCCCGTCGTCATCGACCTGGCCGCCTGACGCGGCGGGGCCGGGCACCCAACCGCCATGATCGCCGTCGACTGGGGCACCTCCAACCTCCGCGCCTTTCGGCTGCACGGTGGCGCGATCGTCGATCAGGTCGGCGCCGGCCCTGGCCTGCTCGCAGTGCCGCCCGGCGGCTTTCCAGCCGCGCTTCGCACTGCCATCGCCCCATGGCTGGACGCCGGCGAACGGCGCGTGCTCATGGCCGGCATGGTCGGCAGCCGCCAGGGCTGGGTCGAAGCGCCCTACCTGCCCTGCCCGGCCGAACCCGCCACCCTCGCCGCTGCCGCCATGCGAGTCCCGTTCGAGCACGCCGACGTCCGGCTCGTCCCTGGCCTCGTTGCAACCGACCCCACCGGAGTCCCCGAAGTCATGCGCGGCGAGGAGGTCCAGCTCGTCGGCATCCTGGACCGTACCGGCCCCGATGCCCTCGTTTGCCTCCCCGGCTCCCATTCCAAATGGGCCACGCTCCGCGCCGGCCGCATCGCCGGCTTCACCACCCACCTTACCGGCGAGGCCTATGCTGCCCTGCGCGGCCACACCATCCTCGGCCGGCTCATGCAGGACGGGCCCACGCACCGGCCCACCTTCCTCGAAGGCGCCGCGCGCGCCCGGCAGCCCGGCGGCTTGCTGCATCACCTGTTCGGCGTCCGCACCCTCGGCCTGTTCGATCGTCTCCCCGGCCCGCATGCCGCCTCCTACCTGTCCGGTCTCCTGATCGGTCATGAGATCGCTGCCATCGCGCCGAACGCGGTCGTCGACCTGGTCGGCGACCCCACGCTCTGCGCCCTGTACGCCGCGGCCGTCGAACAAGCCGGTTGCACCAGCCGCTCCCATGACGGAACCGCGGCCGCCACCGGCCTATGGCGCCTTTCGGAGCATGTTGCATGGACTTGAAGGCCGCCCTTGCCGATTGCCCGCTCGTCGCCATCCTCCGCGGCATCTCCCCGAATGAGGCCGAGCCGATCGGTCAGGCCCTGGTCGACGCCGGGCTCCGTGTGATCGAGGTGCCGCTCAACTCGCCCGGCCCGTTCGACAGCATCGCGCGCCTCGCCCGCCGCTTCGGCGGCCAGGCCCTTATCGGCGCCGGCACCGTCATGACAGCCGCCGACCTCGATCGCGTCCACGCGGCGGGCGGCCGCCTGCTCGTCACCCCGCACGCCGCGCCCGACCTCGTCCGGGCGGCAAAGCTCCTCGGGATGCAGGCCGCCCCCGGCTTCTTCACGCCAGCCGAGGCCTTCACGCTGCTGACCGCCGGGGCCGATGCGCTGAAGCTGTTTCCGGCCGAGGCCGCCAATCCCGCCACCCTCCGCGCCCTTCGTGCCGTCCTGCCGCCCGGCACTGCCGTCCTGCCCGTGGGCGGCATGGACGCCGCCACCATGCCCGCCTGGCTCGCCGCCGGCGCTGCCGGCTTCGGCATCGGCAGCGCCATCTACAAGCCGGGCGACACGGCCCAGGACGTCGCGCGCAAGGCGGCCGCCCTTATCGACGCGCTTGCCCGCCCGGCTTGAACCCCATCCGGCATCGGCCCATGCTGACTGCAACAAACGGGGAAGCGCATGGCCGACGTCTCGGTCCGCAACGTCCAGAAGACCTACGATGGCGTGCAGGCGGTCCGCGGCATCGACCTCGAGATCGCCGATCATGAGTTCGTCGTGCTGGTCGGCCCCTCCGGCTGCGGCAAGTCGACCACGCTCCGCATGATCGCCGGGCTCGAAGAGATCACCGGCGGCGAGATCCGCATCGGCGGCCAGGTCGTGAATGACATGCCGCCGCGCGACCGCGACATCGCCATGGTGTTCCAGAACTACGCCCTCTACCCGCACATGACCGTGTTCGACAACATGGCCTTCGGCCTCAAGCTGCGCGGCACGGCCAAGCACGACATCAAGGCCCGCGTCGACGAGGCAGCCCGCATCCTCGACATCACGCCGCTCCTCGCCCGCAAGCCGAAGGCGCTCAGCGGCGGCCAGCGCCAACGCGTCGCGATGGGCCGCGCCATCGTGCGCAACCCGAAGGTGTTCCTGTTTGACGAACCGCTCAGCAACCTCGACGCCAAGCTCCGGGTACAGATGCGGACCGAGATCAAGCGAGTGCACCAGGCCGTCCGGACGACGACCGTCTACGTCACCCACGACCAGGTCGAAGCGATGACGCTGGCCGACCGCGTAGTGGTCATGAATGGTGGGGTGATCGAGCAGGTCGGCCCGCCGCAGGAGCTGTATCACCACCCCAAGACCCGGTTCGTCGCCGGATTCATCGGCAGCCCCGGCATGAACTTCTTCGCCGTCCAAGTCGGCGAAGGTGCCGTCCGACTGAGCGACGGACAGATCCTGCCCATTCCCGCCGATCGTCAGGCGCGCTACGCACCCCATGCAGAAACGCCGATGCTGCTCGGCCTGCGGCCGGAACACCTGACCGAAACGCCGCGTGTCAGCAGCGCCCCGCTGTCCATCGCCATCGACGTCCTCGAGCCGATGGGCATGGAGACCATGGCGCATTTCCACATCGGGCCGGCCACCGCCAGCCTCGCCGGCGTCACCTTCACCGCCCGCCTCGCCCCCGACACGCCGGCCCGACCCGGCGAAACCCTGACCGTGCAGGCCGACATGAACCAGATGCACCTTCTCGACCCCACGACCGGAGACGTGGTCTGATGCAGGATCTCGCGCACAAGATCGTCTGGGTCACGGGCGCCGGCACCGGGATCGGCCGCGCCACCGCGCTTGCCTTCGCCCGGGCCGGCGCCCGCACGGTCCTGACCGGCCGCCGGTCCGAGATGCTGGCCGAAACTGCCGCGCTGATCGAGCAGGCCGGCCACAGGAGCATGACGCTGGCCGCCGACGTCGCCGACCCGGCGGACGTCGTGCGCGCACACCGCGAGATCGTGGCCGCCCTCGGCGAGGTCGACATCCTCGTCAACAACGCCGGAACGAACGCGAAACGGCGCCACTGGCGTGACCTCTCGCCTGCGGACATGGCCCGGGTCGTCGACGTGAACCTCAAGGGCCCGTTCCTCTGCACCATCGCCGTGCTGCCGGCCATGCGCGCGGCCGGCGGGGGAACGATCATCCACGTCGTCAGCAACGCCGCGACCGGCATCTACGCCGTAGCCGGGCCGACATACACGGCCAGCAAGCATGGCGCTCGGGCGATGTCAGCCACGCTGAACGCCGAAGAGGGCATCCACGGCATCCGCAGCGTCTGCATCAATCCCGGCGAGGTCGAGACGCCCATCCTTGATACCCGGCCAAAGCCACCCGGCCCGGCCGATCGCGCCCTGATGGTGCAACCCGACGACATCGCCGCCGCGGCCGTTTTCGCCGCACAGCTTCCACCCCGGACCTGCATGGCCGAAATGCTCATCACCCCCACGGACAACAACTTCTATCGCTCCACCGCCAAGACCCTGGCGGAGTTGCCCGCGTAATGGCCGATACCGACATCGTCGTTCCGGTCGACGTCCTTGACCGGTACGTGACGGCCATCTTCGCCGCCGCCGGCTGTACTGCCGACGAGGCCGCCCGGATCGCCCGGTGGCTTCTCGGCGCCAACCTGACCGGCCATGACAGCCACGGCATCATCCGGGTTCCCCGGTATATACAGTGGCTTCGTGAGGGAAAGGTTAAGGCCGGCCAGCAACCCACGATCGTACTCGAGTCCGCAACGCACGCGGTCGTCGATGGCAATCTCGGATTCGGCCAGACGATCGCACCGCTTGCCGTCGACCTCGGGATCGCGAAGGCCAAAGCCGCCGGTCTCTCGGTCGTGGCCTTGCGGAACTCGGGGCACGTCGGGCGCATTGGCGCCTGGGCGGAGCGCGCGGCCGAACAGGCGCTGGTGTCGATCCACATGGTCAATGTCGGCCTCGGCGAGATCGTTGCGCCGTTCGGCGGGACACAGCGCCGGTTCGGCACCAACCCGCTGTGCATTGGCGTGCCACAGCCCGAAGGGCTGCTCCTGCTCGACTTCGCGACCTCCATCGTCGCCGAGGGCAAGGTCCTGGTGGCCAGCAACGGCGGGAAGCCCATCCCACCGGACGCCCTCGTCACCGCCGAGGGCCAGCTTTCGGGCAATCCTGCCGACTTCTACGGCCCGCTCGAATCCGGTCAGCGCGACCCTGGCAACGGCACCGGCGCGTTGCGCGCATTCGGCGACCATAAGGGCAGCGGCATCGCCTTCATGTGCGAGATCCTGGCCGGCTGCCTGGCCGGCAGCCCGACCGCGGGTCCGTTGCCCGGCAACCAGCGCGGCGGGATCGTCAACGGCATGCTGTCGATCTATCTCGACCCCGCCCATTTCGGCGCCGCCGGCTTCGCGCAAACCGCGCGGGATTTCGCCGAATACGTGCGCGCGACCAATCCGGTCGATCCGGCCGCCCCGGTCCTCGTCCCTGGCGACACCGAGGCGCGGAACCGGGATGCCAGGCTACGGGACGGCATCCCGCTGCAGCGCACGACCTGGGCGGCCATCCTGGCGACCGCCGACAAATTGAACGTTCCGCGCCCGGCCTGATGGCGGAACACGAACCAGAGTTCCTGCGCGGCTGGACGGCGGCGCTGATCGCCGTCCAGCAGTGGCACCGGGCTCAGGCGAAGCAGGCGAAGGTGCTCTCCACCCGCACGCGCTTTCCCAAGAACCTGGAGCGCGAGGCCGAGGTGCACGAGCGCGCTGCCGACCGGATTGGAGCGCTCTCGCCTGAGGACGTCTAACGCCAGTCCAGGACGAGCGACCGCGCTCTTTCCGTCAAAGATCGCCGCCGCGCGTCGGCAAGCGCCTACAACACAAAACGGGCAGCCTCGCGGCCGCCCGTTGCATGAAGCCGTGACGGGCGGCCATATCGCCGCCCGTCCCTTAACTCAGTTGCGGTTCTTGCGACGCACCAGGCCGAGCGTGGCGAGCGAAGCGCCGAACAGGGCGAGGCTCATCGGCTCCGGCACCGTCGTGAACGGCGTGTTGGACCCGACGATCGCCGTCGCCTCGAACGAAGGCACGCCGCTGGTCAGCGTCACCGAGCTGAATGCCGAGTCGGTCAACGACACGAACGCGCTGCCGTCGAAGCCCTGCGAACCATTGCCCGCGAAGCCCGCGATCGCCTGGAGCTGCGCGCCCGTCAGCGTGTCGCCGTTGCTGAGCGTGAGCAGGTTGCTCGCGTCGATCGAGCCCCACAGCAGCGCCAGCGACGTCTGCGGCGTCGAGAACGAGATGGTGATGCTGGCACCCACGCTGCCCACTGAGAAGTAGTTGCCCGACAGCGCGATGTTCGTCGTCGAGGGCGAGTTGTAGCCGCCCGTCAAGTAGGTCGGGGCCGCTACGCTGCCGCCCGAAACCGGGGTCGCATGCAGGCCGGCGACCGTGCCCTGCACCACGCCGTCACCGGCGGGGGTGTTCGCGAAGGTCACCGTGTAGCCCGCCCCGTTGATCGTCGCGGTCGAGGGAGTCGTGATCCCGGTCAGCGAGATCGGCGTCAGGACCGAGCCCGACACCGCAACCGGGCTGCTCAGGTTCTCGGTGAAGCTGGTGATCGGAGCGGCCTGTGCGACGGTGGACAGCGCAATCACCGAAACGCCGGCAAGAAGGAGACGGGCAAGCATGATAGAACCCTTTGTCAGCAGGCTTCGCTGGAGCGTGAAGCCGATAAACAATGGATTGCAAAACCCATACCAGACCACAGGACCTAACAAATTCAACGATGTTCAGGTAACCGGCCCCACTCAGCGCCTGCAGTTGTAAAGTAAGCTGACATTACCCGACCGAGCGGCGGACCTACCCGTCATCCGCCTCGGTGCTCGCACAACCGCACTGCCCCTGGCAGCTCTCCAGCCTCAGGCTGTTCGTCCGGCGGTGCCATGTCGACGCTCACCCGCAACGTGTGCCGGCCCCCACCGAGCAAGACGCCCCGAACCGGGCTCACATCGGCGAAGTCGCGCCCCCATCCCAGGACCACGTGCTCGTCCGCGACCACCAGGTCGTTCGTGGGATCGACGTCCAGCCAGCCAAACGCCGGGCCGAGCCAGCAGCCCACCCACGCGTGCGAGTGGTCGGCCCCGACCCGCCTTTTCTGGCCGGGCGGCGGCCGCGTCCGCACATAACCGGACACATACCGTGCCGGAAGGCCGAGGCCGCGCAGCCCGGCGATCATGAGATGTGCGAAGTCCTGGCACACCCCGGCGCGCAGCTCCAGCACGCGGTGCACCGGCGTCGAGACCGTCGTCACCCCGGCGTCGAAGCGGAAATCGCGGTTGATCCGCGAGACGAGGTCCAGAACGGCCGATAGGATCGGCCGGCCCGGGGTGAAGCTCGGCGCCGCATAGGCGCGCGCCTCGGGATCGGCCGGCGCCATGAGGCTGCCGAAGATGAACTCCGACACCATCCGCGCGGCCGCCGGGCGCAGGCCGAGGTCCGCGACATGCTCCCAGGCCGGGGTGTCGTCCGGCCGCAAGGGTTCGGGCGGATGCACCTCCACGACCGAGTGTGCCACCAGCTCGACGGAGTCGTGCGCGCGGTCGATGGACAGCCAGCCGGTCGGGTTTCCGAAATGGTCGGTGCCCCACTGCAGGCGATCCGGCACCGGGACGGCGTCGAGCGAGAAGGCGAGCACCCGTTGCCGCGGCAGCTCGCGCGGGCGCAGGTGCATCAGGTGGGCCGCAAGCTCGACCCGCGCGGCATAGACATACGCCGTCGCATGTTCCACCCGCAGCAGCATCAGGCCGTCTCGAGCCCGACCGCCTGCAGCCGCGGCAACAGGGCGAAGAAGCGCCGCGTGATCTGCTCGGAGAGGGCGGCCGCGCCGTTGCCTGCTGCGATCAGCCGGCTCCCCAGCGCAGCCGACGCAGCCGCCGGGTCCCCGGCGTGAACCACCTCGTCGACCAGTGCCGCGACGGTCCGCTCCCACCCGCGTGCGCTGCCGACCAGGTCGCGATCGCCCGCCCGGCTGCCCTCCGCCGCCAGCCCGTCCGTCGCTGTCCCCAGCAGCGCCGCGATCTGGGCGAACTGATAGCCAAGCGCGCGCGGGTTGCCGCCATCGGCCAGCACGAGGTCGAGCACGGGGGCAGGCTGCAGCACGCTGAGATAGCGGTTGCGATAGGTGATCGCGCTGTCGCACAGCTCGAGTGCGAGGCGGAGCGTGCTGTCGATGCGGACCGGCGGCTGGTCGAACACCGTCGCCAGGATATAGCCCGTGACCTGCGCACGCTCGATCCGTCGGCCGAGCTCGAGGAACAACCGGCCGCCGCCGCGCACCATGCCCTCGGCCGAGACACCCGCGACCGTCGTGCCCAGCCCCTGCAACCCGGCCACGGCATGGACCAGGCCGTCGACGCCGACGCCGCGATCGAGCACCGCCTGCGCGACGTCGGACCGGGCGGCACGGAGCGCGTGCGTGAACAACCCGTGCGTCTCGACGGTCATGCGGTCCCGCAGCGCCTCGATCAGGCGGTAGACGTTCTCCAACCCCTGCCCGACCGGCCCCCAGGGCGACAGGCCCGCCCGCACCTGGTTTTCGATCGACGCCCCGGACTCGCCGGTCTCAAGCCCGGTCGAGCGCAGGCAGCGGACCAGCAACTGCAGCTCCGCCACCTCACGCGGCAGCGGCGCGCCGCGGGCCCGGCGCAGCAGCCCTGCCCGCGCCAGCCGCGCCTGCGCCTCCAGCCGCTCAACGTAGCGCCCCAACCAGTAGTAGTCGTCCGCGACCCGGCTCGGCAGGTTGCCTGCCGTGCGCCGCAGCGCGACCTGCGGCTGCGGAACCGGGTCTGGCCCGCGGATCAGCCCGCTCTCCTCGCTCAGCACCCACACGTCCTTGAGGGTCGCGCCGGCAGGCAGCGCCTCGGTCACGTGTTCGCCCGCGGCGAGCACCCGGCCCAAGCCGCCCTGCATCATTCGCCACGCGGTCCCGTCGTGCATCAGGAACAAGCGCAGCACGACCGGCCGCGGCTCGAGCCCGGCGCCATCACCGTGCGCAGGCAGGCCCGGCGCGCGGGACGGCGGCATCGCCGTGCTGCCGACGAAGGCCCAGGGCATTGCTGCGATCTGCCGCTCCAGCGCGGCGCGCGCCTCCCGGCTCAGGCTGCGGAGTGGTGCCGGCGGGGCGGCGGGGTCGAGCGCCGGGCGGATGCTCCATCGGTCGAACCCCTGTGCCACCCGCCGTTGGGCGCCCTCGTCGCCCAGCCAGATCGTCGGGACCGTTGGCAGCGCGAGCGGCTCGCCCAGCAACCGCCGGGCCAGCGCGGGCATGAACGCGGCGAACGCCGGCGCCTCGATCGCGGCCGCACCGGGATGGTTCAGGATCTGCACCCCGCCGCCCCGCGCTGCGTCGAGCAAACCAGCAATGCCCGGGCCGCCGGGCTGCAGCTCCAACGGGTCGAGCGTGCTGCCCGGCACCCGCCGCACCAGTACGTCCACCGTTTGCAGCCCATCGAGCGTCTTGATCGACAGCACGCCAGCCCGCACCGTGAGATCCCGCGCCTCAACCAGCGCACAGGCGAGGTCTCGCGAGAGCGCCAGGTGCTCCGGCCAATGCGGATCGGACGGCCCGGGGGTGAGCAGCGCGACCAGCGGGACCCGTCCGTCCAGGCGCCGGGCGCCGCGCAGCAGCGCCTCCTGCCAGGCCTCGAAGAACGGGCGCAGCTGCCGGACTTGCGCCGAGCGGAACAGCTCGGGCAGAACGCGCGCCAGGAGCCGTCGACTCTCGCGCGCATAGCCGATTCCCAGCGCGCCGCCCGTCCGGTCGGCCAGCACGCGCCATTGCCCGTCCGGCCCGCGCGTCACGTCGGCAGCATAGGCCTGCAGCATCCGGCACGGCGCGGCACGGCCAGCTGCCCCATCATGCACGTCGCGGCAGGCGCGCAAGTAACCTGGGTTGGCATGCACCACCGCCGGCGGGATCGCGCCCACGGCCAGCATGACTTGCGGGCCATACAGGTCGGCCAGCACCATCTCCAGCAGCCGGGCACGCTGCGTCAGCCCGGCCTCGAGCGCGTCGAATTCCTGCGCGGTCAGCGGCAAGGGCACGGGATCGCAGCGCCAGGACGGCACGGCGCCCTCCTCCTCCGCAGCCAGGCGCAGGCGGCGCACTCGCTCGGCGAGCACGTCGTGATCGAGCCCGGACAGCGCGCCCAGCACGCCGCGCCAGTGCGGGCGCACGCCGCCGCGGCCGTTGACCATCTCGTCATAGGCGGCTCGATCCGCCGCCTCGCCCGGTGCCGTCGCGCCGCTCACGCCAGCCTGCTCACCACGACCGACGTCTCGAGCCGCACCTGCGCCGGCTCGACCGTACCGGACAGCGGAGCCGCCCCTTCAGGGTCCGCGCTGGCCGCCAAGGCAACGTGCCCCTCGGCGGTCAGCAGGCCGGACGTGGCGTCCAACCCGATCCATCCGGCGCCGGGCAGATAGGCCTCCGCCCAGGCATGCAACTCCGCCCCGTCGCGCCCGGCATCATCGGGAAACTGCACCAGATAGCCGGACACGAACCGGGCTGCGACGCCGTGCAGGCGAAGCAGCTGCACCAGCACCCACGCGCTGTCCCGGCAGGAGCCGAGCCCCTCGCCCAGCGTCCGCTCCACCGGCCAGACCCCGGCTTCCATCCGCACCACGTAGCCCACACGGTCGCGCACCGCCGTCGCCAGGGCGATCAGGAACGCGACCGTCTCGTTTGGCGCCGCGGTCGCATCGCGCAACGCGGCGAGCGCCGGCCCTGTATGATCGGGGCGTCGGAACGCCACCAGGGCATCGGCCGCGGCCGGCGCGTATCGGAACGGCCATCGTGACGCCTCCGGCTCCAGCAGGAAGTCGAAGGCATTCCGCGGCGACATGTCGAGATCGAGGGCGACAGTCAGGCCCAGGCGCGCGATCGGCTGCGGCAGCAGGATGCGCGCGACCGGGTTGCCGCCCGGTTCGGCAAGCCATTGCAGCGACAGCGGCGTGGGCTCGATGTCCAGCCGGTAGGCGCCGGCCGTGCGATGCAGGTCCGGCAATGGACGCAGCCGGATCGTCTGTGGTCCCAAACGCACCGGACGCTCGTAGATGTAGTCGGTCCGGTGCAGCACGCCTGCCCGCGGCCCCACGCCGGACACCGCGGTCAGACCCGGAACCGGGCCGGATCGGTCGCGGGCAGGATCGAAGCGGCGGCCCCCGGGTCTCGCCCGGCGATGACGTCGGCCACCAGCCGGCCCGCGGCCGGCGACGTCTGGATGCCGTAGCCGCCCTGACCGACGCACCAGAAAAAACCCTTGGCGTCCGGGTCCCAGCCGAACGCCAGGCTGCGGTCCGGCGTGAACGTCCGCAGACCCGCCCAGCTATGCTCGATCCGCCGCACCTCGATATCCATCGCCTGCTGCATGCGGTCGACCGCGATGGCGACGTCCAGCTCGTCCGGCTGGACGTCGTGCGGGTGCATGTCGGTCTCGTCGGCCGGGCTGACCATGAGCTTCGTTCGCGCCTCGGGCCGGATATACCAGGTGTGGTCGACGTCGTTGACCATCGGCCACTCACGCGACTCATACGGCGCCGGGTCGATCACGCACCCGGTACGCCGCTTCGGAACCAGGCCAAGCGGGCGCACCCCCGCCTGCTCCGCCACCACGTCGCCCCAGGATCCCGCGCAGTTCACCACCACGGGCGCCTCGAACTCGCCGCCGCCGCTCACCTCCACGTGCCAGACACCGTCCCGGGCTGCGATCCGCCCGGTCCGGCTACGCAGCGCCAGCACGCCACCGCGCTGCCGCAACTGCCGCAGGAAGCCCTGGTGCAGCGCCGCCACGTCCATGTCGAACGCGTCCTCCTCGATCGCGGCACGCGCCGCGTATTCGGGCCGCAGCGCCGGGATCATCCGCCGCAATTCGTCGATCGACGCCTCCCGCAACCCGCTTCCCTCGGCCAGCAGCCGGTCCAGGTGTCCGGTCTGCTCCGCGGGCGCGAGGAACACGACGGGTCGCCGGGCCAGGATGGGCGTGTCGGCAAAACCCTCCGGCGGGTGCTCGAAGAACGTGCGCGAGGCGCCGGTCAGCACGCGCACGTCGGGCGGGCCGTAGTTGAGGATCCAGATCGCGGCCGAACGGCCCGTGCTGTGATAGCCTGCAGCCTCCTCCGCCTCGATCAGCGCCACGCGGCGGTCCACGGCCAAATGTGCCGCCACGGTCGCGCCCGCGATGCCGGCGCCAATCACGATCGCGTCCAGGGTCTCGGTTGTCATGCAGTGCAGCATCGCCGCCCGGCCTTCCGCGCGCAAGCACGAGGTGGACACGTCAGCGGGAGAGCAGCGGCGCGCAGAACAGCAGGATGACGCAGAGCAGGCCCACGAACCACACGGCGGACCGCGCCGTCGCTGCACCCTGGATGTAGGCGGCCGTGTAAGCCAGCCGCGCCAGGATGAACACGGCCGCGAGACCATCGGCGACGCGCTGTGGGCCATGCGCGAGGTGAGCCACCAGCACGGCCGCGGCAAACGGGGCGAACGCCTCGATGTGGTTGCGGTGCGCGGCACTCGCCCGCGCCCGCCAGCCGCTCAGCGTGCTTTCCCATGCCCGGGGTGCGGCGTTGTCATAGCCCGACCCACCCGCCTTCGCGACACCGGTCGTCACCAGCGGCAGCATCGCCGCGACCAGGATCATCCATAGCGCGAACGTCAACTCAGGACCCCGCCGCCCGTGTCGTCGCCCGTCTCTTCCTCCAGAGCGTGCCGTGCGGCGAACCGCGCCCGGGCCCGGGCGAACACCTCCAACTGCCCGGCGCTCGTTGCGTCCCAGCTGAACGCCTCCGCGTAGGCCCGCACCAACTCCCGCGGCGGCGGCGCGGCCCAGAGTGCGCGAACGGCTTGCGCGAACCCGTCTGCCGTGTTCTCCCGCACGATCAGGCCAGCCTGCCGCCGTTGCACCACCTCGCCGTTGCCGGGAATGTCGCTCGCCACCACCGGCGTCCCGCACGCCATCGCCTCGAGCAGGACATTGGCCCAGCCTTCCCGGCTCGACGCCAGGACCAGCACGTCTGCCGCGCCGTAGACCGCGCCCAGCGCCGCGTGCGGCCGCGCGCCGAGCAGTTTGACCCGGTCGGCGACGCCAAGCCGCCCGGACAGCGCCTCCAGGCGCGCCCGCTCCGGCCCCTCTCCGGCGATGAGCAGACGCCACCCCGGCAGCTGCGCCAGCGCGCCGATCGCATGATGGTGCCCCTTGCGCTCGATCAGATGGCCGACCGACAGGAGGGTCGGCCCATCCAGGCCGAGCGTGGCCCGGGCGGCCGCCCGATCCGGCGGCGGCGTGAACTGCGCCAGGTCGACGCCGTTGCGCAAAACCGTGATCGCATCCGCCGTCGCCCCCAGCGCGATCATCGCCTGCTTCAGCCCGGCGCTCACCGCTATCATCGCATCGGCCGCTGCCATAGCGCCCCGGATCATCCGCCGCGGCACCGCGAAGTCGGGCAACTGTGTCACGTCGGAGCCGCGCGCGGTCATCACCACCGGCAAGCCGAACCGCCGCCCGAGCGCCACGGCGACCACACCGTCCGGATACAGATAGTGACTATCGATCAGGTCGAAGCCGAGACCAAGCCGCTGCAGCCGCAGCATGGCGCGTTTGGCCGTCGCGTAGAGCGCCGCCGGCGCCGTGGCCATGCCGACCTTCGGGATTACGGCATAACGCGGATGGAAGATGCGCAGGCCGTGCCGCTGCTCCTCCATATCGGCGCGGGCGAACCGGGCCCAGCCGCCGAACCGCTTGTGCCGGCTCGGGAACCAGGGAACGGGCGCCAGCACCGTGCTCGTCGCGCGCCCCGTGCCGACGAGCTGCCGCAACCGGTTCTCGACGAAGATCCCCTGGTTGGGCAGCCCCGCATGCGGATACAGCGTCGTGAAGGTCAGCAGCCGGATGGGCGCCACCGCCGCCTCGTTCGTCGACAAGGCCCTACTTCTTCGGCGTCAGGTCCTCGAGCAGCTTGCGCGCCGCCGGCTTCTCGTCGAACTCCCCACCGTTGGACACCAACGGCTGCAGCACCTTCACGCTGTCATCCTTCTGGCCGTTGTCGTTGAGCGCCACCGCCAGGTGATATTTAAGCGACAAGTCGGCCGGCCGCTGCACGCTCGCCTGCTGCAGCAGCGACAGCCCGGACTTCGCATCGCCCTGCCGCACCATGATCCACCCCAACGTGTCCGCCGTCTCGGGCGTTGGCGCCTGCAGATAGGCGCGCTGGGCCAGCGCCCGCCCGCGCGGATCGTTGCTCAAACCATACAGCCACGCCATGTTGTTCAGCGCCACCGTATCGCTCGGACGCTTGTCGAGCACCACCTGCAGGTGCTTCTTGGCGTCGTCGTAGCGCTTGGCCTTGATGTCGAGCAGCGCCAACATCTGCGAACTGTCGACATCCTCGGGCGATTTCTGCAGCCATTCGCGCAAGACCCGGGCGCCCTCGTCGTCCTTGCCCGCCGTGGCCGCCGCGTTGGCCAGGCGCAAGGCCAGCGGCGAGGACGGCGCCAGCCGGTACTCGTCCTGAAACGCCTGAGTCGCCTCGGGATAGCGCTTGGCGAGCATCAAGGCGTCGCCCTTCAGCACCGTCGAGTTCGGCAGGTTGGTCGCATCAGCCCGCAGATCGCTGGCCAGCTTCAATGCGGCGTCCGGCCCGGCCGTCTGCAGCTCGAGCGAGACCATCGACGACATGACGCCGATGTTGCCCGGGGACGCCTTCAGCGCGTCCCGCAACGCCGCCTTCGCGCCGTCCGTGTCCTTCATCTTGAGCATGAGGTCGATCTGCGCCCGCCGCGCGTCAAGGTCGTTGGGTGTTGCACTCAGGATGTCGCGGTAGGTCTTCTTGGCCTCGTCGTTCAGCCCGGCCGCGGCCTGTGCACGGCCCATCGCCGCCATCAGCAGCGGGGACAGGTCCGCGCTGTCACGCATGGCTTGCAGCATGCCGACGGCGCGACGGGGGTCGCCCGACGCGACGATCACGTCCGACTGCATGACCGTGAACGCGGCATTGGCCGGAGCGGCCTGGCGCGCCGTCTCGAGCGCCTGGATCGCCGGGGTGAACTGCTGCTCGGTGGTCAGCAGCTGGATGTAGGTGGTGAGCGTCGCGGTATTCGTCGGGTCTTTGGCCAGGATTTCCTTCATCAGGCCCTCGCCCTCCGGCCGGCGGCCCTGCAGGATCAGAATCTTGGCCAGGTTCAGCTTGGCGTTCAACGAGTTCGGGAACTGCTTGAGCGTGGCGGCGAAGGCCTGGCGCCCGCCCTCCAGGTCGAGCCGGCCGAGCTTCAACATGCCGCCTAGGATGCCGACCGACTCCGTCTCGCCCACCTGCGCCCGCAGCCGCTCCAGCGCCGCATCGGCGCCATCCAGGTCACCCGCGCTCAGCGCGGCCGCGACGAGCGCCTCGCCCGAGTTCGCTTGCTGGGGTGCGATCCTGACCGACTTCTCCAACGTCTGCTCGGCCGCCGACGAGTCGCCGTGCTGCAGTTGCGACGACGCCAGGTGCGTCAGGATGCTGGCGTCGTTGGGTGCCAGCGCGGTCGCCCGCTCGAGCGTCTTGATCGCCTCCGGCGCCCTGCCCATCAGCGTGTAGGCGCGACCGAGCAGGTCAAGCGTCTGGCTATCGCTCTGCCCGGCAGCCACGGCCTTGTCGAGGACGGCGACCGCCTGCTCCGGGCGGCGCGCCGTGATCAGGGTTCGCGCCAGCAGCCGGCTGCCATCGGGATCGGCCGGCATCCGGGCCACGTAGTGCTGCGCAAAGTCGATCGCCACCTCGTTTTGCCCAAGGTTCGCGGCAACGAGTGCCTGGAAGTACATCGCGCGCGGGAAGCGCGCGATCACCGGGCCGAGTTTCTGCAGCTCGGTCCCAGCCTCGGCATACTTGCCCGACCGGACGTAGAGCACAGCATTCAAGTAGGTTGCGCCGGCGTTGCGGGGCTGTTTGGCCAGGACCGCGTCAACGTCCGTCTTTGCCTTCGCGTCATCGCCGGCCAACAGCTCCTGGTTGGCTCGGTCCAGCCGCGCGCTCGCCGAATCCGGGGCCAGCGCCACGACGTCGTCGGCCGTCGCGAGCGCCGCCGCCCGATCCCCCGAGGCGGACTGCACCTGTCCCTTCAACAGGAGCGAATCCAGGTGCTTCGGATCCTGCTTCAGCGCCTCCTCGACCTTCTGCGTCGCCAGCGGCATGTCTTTCAGCGCAAGCGCCAGCCGCGCACCGGTCAGCAACACGTCGATGTTGCCTGGCGCCAGCTTCTCGGCGTCGGTCAGCGTCGCCTTGGCGGCATCGATGTCGTTCATCGCCACTTGCGCCATCGCGCGAAGCTGCATGTTGGTCGCGGCGCCTTTCGGCGTCGGCCCGTCCGGCGGCACCTCGGCCAGCACGTCCTTGTAACGGCCCTGCGCGATGTAGGACTGCCCCAGCTGCGGAATGATCAGCCACCGGTCCGCGCCCAGGTCACGCGCCGTCTTCAGCTCCTTCTCGCCCGCGATCGGGTCGCCCATTTGCAGCTGTGTCTCGCCCAGGCGAAGATGCGCATCGGCGCTGTCGGGGTTGTCCCGGACGGCGTTGCGGAGCTCGATCTGCGCCGCCCGCAGGTCGCCCTTGCTCAGCAGTTCCTGCGCCCGCAGGACCGGGTCGGTGTGCCGGCCGAACAGGAGGTAGCTGCCTCCAGCCGCCCCGACGAGAACGACCGCAGCCGCGGCCCCCAAGATGATGTTGCCCGTTTTCATCGTGTCTGACCCATACCTTCGGCCGGAATATCTTCGCCAATGGTCGGCGCCGCCTCCGCCTCTACGACATCGGCCGCCATCCCGTGCGTTTCCAGCAGGGAATACAACGTCGGGCGGCTGATGCCCAGCAGGCGCGACGCCGCCGAAAGCTGGCCGTTGCTCCGCGCCAGCGCGCGCTGCACCACGTCCCGCTCGGCCCGGGCGCGTGCCTGGCGCAGGTCATACAGCGAGAGGTCTTCGTCCGGCGCCGCCAATTCCAGGTCGGACGCTGCAAGTAAACGGTTTTCCGACATCACGACGGCCCGCTTGACCCTGTTCTCCAGCTCTCGCACGTTCCCGGGCCAGGGATGGGCGGCCAGTGCCGACAATGCGTCGTCGGAGAAGCCCTTCACGGAGCGGGAAAATTCCCTGTTGAACATTGCCAAAAAATAACGCGCGAGCAGCACCGCGTCCCCGGCCCGGTCGCGCAGCGGCGGCACCTTCAGCGTGATCGAGTTCAACCGATAGAACAGATCGGACCGGAAGTTGCCGCCGTCGACCTGTGACTGCAGCATCGCATTGGTCGCCGAGACCACGCGCACGTCGACCTGGATCGGTGCGCGGCCGCCAATCCGTTCGACCCGCTGGTCCTGCAGGAACCGCAACAGCTTGACCTGCAGCTGGTGCGGCAGATCGCCGATCTCGTCCAGGAACAAGGTGCCCTTGTTCGCCGTCTCGATCCGGCCCGGCGTCTGCTTGACCGCGCCGGTAAACGCGCCCCGCTCATAGCCGAACAGCTCGCTTTCCAGGAGGTTCTCCGGGATCGCACCGCAGTTGATCGCGACGAACGGCTGCTTCGACCGGGGCCCCAGATCGTGCAGGGCGCGCGCAAGCGCCTCCTTGCCGGTGCCGCTTTCGCCCAGCACCAGCACCGTCACGTTCGCACCAGCCAGTTTCTCGACGTCGCGGCAGACTTTCAGCATGCCGTCATCGGCGGTGATGATCCGCTTGATCGGCGAGACGGCGCCACCCTCGGAAAGCCGGCGGTTCTCTGCCTCCAGCTGGCCGAGCTTCAGCCCGCGCTCGGCGATCATGCTCAGCACCTGGATGTCGATCGGCTTTTCGCAGAAGTCGTACGCGCCCGCCGCGATCGCGCGCAGCGCATGGCTCCGGTCGGCATGGCTCGTTGCGATGATCACCTTCGTCTCGGGAGAGAGGCGCAACAGGCCGTCCAACGTCGCGAAGCCCTCGCTGACGCCGTCCGGGTCGGGCGGCAGGCCCAGGTCCATGATCGCAAGCGGCGGACGGTCTTTCTGGGTGATCGCCAGGGCCTGGAGCCGGTCATGCGCGAACAGCAGGTCGAATGCCGGAAACGCCCAGCGATACTGGCCGCACAACCCCAGGTCGTCCTCGATGATCAGCAGTCTCGGTTTCGCGGTCATTGCCTTAGGCCTCGGCCCGGGACAGGGCGCCTGCCAGTATAGCGGGGTTAACGGCCGAAAGTGAATCGGTCCGCGGCAGCAGCAGGCGCATGGTCGTGCCAGCTCCGGGCACGCTGGTCACCACGACGTCGCCGCCGGCCTCCCGCGCGAGCTCTCGCGCCTGATAGGCGCCTATGCCCGAGCCGCCCGCCTTGGACGTGCTGAACGGGTGGAACAGCGCGTCGCGAACGAACTCAGCCGACATCCCGGTCCCGTGGTCCTCAACCTCCACCACCACCTGTCGCGCCTCGTGCCGCACGCGCAGCGTCACCGGTGCGGCCTGGCGCGGCCGCCCCGGTCCCGCCGCCGCGGACGCTTCGACGGCGTTGTTGAGCAGGTGGGTCACGGCCGCTTCGAACGCGTCGGCGCCCATCGCGACGCTTCCGGTCGAACCGTCGTGCTCGAGCACGATCGCCGCCTTGCGGACCCGCCGATACGTCGCGACCAGTGCCTCCAGCCGGGGCAGCGGCGACATCGTGCCGGGCGCGCTGTCCGCCTCCGGCCGCTCGAGCCGTTCGAGCAGGGCGGTGATCTTCCGGACCGAGGACCGGACCGTCTCCAGCATGTCCTGCTGGAACTCCGGGTTGGCGATATGGCTCTCGGCGTTCGAGAGCAGAAGCCCAAGCTGGCTCGATACGTTCTTGATATCGTGGGCGACGAACGCGAAGCGCTTGCTGTAGTCGTGCATGTCCCGGGTTTGCAGCAGCGTCTGCGTCGCCCGCTGCTCGGCGACATAGGTCGTCACCTCCTGCGCGACGATGCGCAACAGGTCGAACACCTCCTGCTCCAGGCTGAACGGCGCTCGCGGCACGCTGGACAGCACGAACCCGATCATCGCGCCCTGGTGCACCAGCGGGATCGCGAGGCGCAGCGGCCCAAGGCTGTCGAGCGGCGCCGCGGCAAGATCGCGCCCGTCATCCTCGTCGAGCCGCGCGATCCAGGTTCCGCCGCGCATCGCCGCCACAATCGGGTGCGCCTCGGCGACAGCTTCGGTGGCCGGCATGTTCCACGACCCGGCCCAATGGAACGGTCCAGTCCCGCCACGGCCGACCTCGCGCAGGTACAGCACCCCCGACGGGCTGTCGACGACCGAGGCGATCGTCCGGATGACCCGTGTCGCCAGGCCGCGCTGCATCGCGGGGGCGACGGCCTGTCCGCGCTCGTGGGATTCGACCAGGTCGTCCGCCTCTCCGGACAGCGTGCGGATGCAGGCCTGCCACTGCCGGCGGTAGTCGTACCGCTCTGCGAAGAAATGGTCGATGAACAGCCGCTGGAAGCGGGACCGGGCCGAGGCGGACGTCAGCAGAAGGCCAAGCCCCATCGTCGCCGCGAACGCCAGGCTGACCTGCGCGAGCCAGCCCCAGTCGCCGCTCAGATGGCGGAAGACCTCGCCGGCCAGGCCAAGCGCAAGCAGCACGCTTCCGCTCAGCATGAGTGTCGCGCTGTGGAAGGCTGCCGATCGCGACAGCTTCACCCGGCCGACCCAACGCTGTCCCCGGGTCGCTGCAACAGCCAGAAGCGGTGCGATGATGATCATGCCCACCATGCGCGCGCCCACCAAGCCCGGTGTCGAGGCATGGAAGATCACGAGTTCGGCGCACAGCAGGATGTCGAAGCAGGCCAGGCCGCCGAGCAGGACCGAGGGCAGCGCGACGTGCCACCGCGCGTGCGGGGGCAGATTGAGATAGAGGTTTTCAATGAGCAGCAGCTCGATGACGGCCAGAAGCAGCCTTGCCATGATCGCGAGCGGCATGCCGCCCAGTTGCAGCGCGCTCGGTCCCGCAGCAAGCGCGACGAGGCCGAGGCTGGCCCCGAGCGCGCCCGCCGCCGCGAAGCCGAGTTCCTGCAAGGGGGAGCCCAGCCGCGAGTCGTGGTAGAGAAAGAACAACAGGCCGAACCAGCTTGTTGCGCGAACCAGGTCTGCCGCACCGAGCACGCTCACCTCGCCCGGCCACACCAGGCCGATTGCGGCCCATCCGGCTGTGATGAGGCAGCACACGCCCATCAATGCTGGCGCGAGCCGGCGGCTTTGCCAGACGATGACCGATGCCAGCGCGAAATAGAGCGTGGCGCAGCACGTCAGCAGGACGGCGTAGACGCCCATCACACGCTCGCTCGCTGGAAGGTGCGAGACCGGACGACCTGGTCCCGGAGCCCGCTCAGGCCGAGCAACCGCCTGTCGGCCATCGCCAGTTCGCCCTCGGCCGATCCGGCCGAAAGCCGACGAGCAGGACCAGCCTGCCGCAGTTCACCCGCGTTAGCGGGCACCCTCCTGGAAGAGGATGACGCGAACCGTCGCGAGCACGATCGCCAGATCAAGCAGGGCGCTGCGGTGCCGCACATAAAACAGGTCGTATGACAGTTTTGCTTTTGCATCTTCGACCGACGCGCCATAGGGGTAATTGACCTGCGCCCACCCGGTGAGCCCTGGTTTCACCCGCGCCCGCTCCCGATAAAACGGGATGACCTCCGACAGTTTCTCGACGAAGTGCGGCCGCTCCGGACGCGGGCCGATGAAGCTCATCTCTCCCCGCAGCACGTTCAGCAACTGCGGCAGTTCGTCGATGCGCGTGCGCCGCATGAAGACGCCGACGCGGGTGACCCTCGGATCCCGGGTTTGGGCCCAGGCCGGGCCGCACGCCTCGGCGTTTGCGATCATGCTGCGGAACTTCAGAAGGGTGAACGACCGCCCAGCCAGCCCGACGCGCTCCTGCCGGTAAAGGATCGGTCCGCGGCTATCGAGCCGAACGATGAGTGCCACGAGCAGCATGAGCGGCAGCGTGAACACGAGGAGGGCAAGGCTCGTCACCACGTCGCTGACCCGGTGGAATGTGGGCTCGAGCCGGCCGTCGGCGTCCAGCCTGGCAAACCACTCCGGCGTCAGATGGTCGATGTCGACCCGCTTCAGATGGCGCTCCCAGAACACCGGCTCCGGCTCTAGCGCGATGCCAGCATCCGCAAACGAGGTGCGCTGCGCGTGCGACAGGTCTCGCAGACCGTCGAACGGCACGAGCGCCGTCCGGATCCCGGCCGCACGCATCGAGGCCGGGCAGTCGAGGGGCGGCACGAACTCGAACAGGCCGTCCCGGCCCGCCCGGACCGCAGCCATCGCCCCGGCAACGGCGCCGGGCGGCCCCGCGGTCGTGACACGCCGCACGAACACCTTTGACCGGACCGCCAACAAGAAGCAGATCCGCACCGCGAACAGCGCGGCGATCCAGGTGATCAGGATCTTTGTCGGCCAGACCCGGTCCTGCCCGACGATCCAATCGGCCCGCATGCCGATCGTGGACGTCACCGCCCAGACTGCCGGGAAGGCAAGAGCGCCGCCCAGCGCGGTGTTCGACACAAGGCTGCGCGTGCGCATGAACAGTTGCGGTCGATACAGCCCGAGCAAGTAGGAGGTGAACCCGACCGTCGCTGCGATGACGCCAGCCTGGTCCACCGCGCGAACCGTCGGCACCTCGATGCCGGATGGCGAGAGCAGCGCCAGCGCCAGCCCGAACGCAATACCGACCTCCAACAACAGGAGCGCGAGCATCTCGGGTGCGATGTGACGGGCGACGAACTTGGTCATATCGTCTCTCGAATGAAAGCCTGTGTTCACACACGCGAAGGCGGTATACGCGATTTTGGTTAGCGCTTTGTTAAGACAAAACTGTGATGGTTGCCCCATGCTCACAGCCCATCGCCTCGACCTCTGTGCCGACGACCTGTTCGCGCTTGAGGTTCATAGACGATCCCTGGCCGGTCCGCAATCAGCACATGGCGCCGGCAACAGGACCCGCCGCCGTCAATTCATGACATGAGGAAGGCCGACGAAACGCATTAAACGATGCCGCTATCGTGACGCGTCGGTCGCGAGGTGGTACAATCAATAAATGGACGAGCGCGCGATGCACATGATCCGGTCGAGAGCTGAACGCCTGCGCCGGCCCGGTATGGCGGCGGAGAGGAGCTGTCCTGGGGCGCCTCCAGCCGCGGGCGCCGCGCCCATCGCTCGGGGAAAAGCATGAGCGAGCGGTCGGAACACCTGATCGAGCGTGCCGCCGCAAAGCTTCGCGGCGGCTCCGTGGTGCGGATGCCCGAGGACGTGGCCGAAGACGCCGCGATTGCCGCCCGCGCGGCGCCAGTGCGCCCGTTCACCCCCGTCTCGCCCAGCCCTGCCGAGGGATGGTCGGCCGCGGAGCCGGTCGCCTCTGCCGAAGCCGCCGCGGCGCAACTCTACACGCGGGACGTGCCGGATGGGGTCGCTGGGCCGATCCCGCCGCCCAGCCCGCCATTGACCCGTCCGGTGATGGCGGCCGCGCGCCCTGCATTGTCCATCCCGCCCAGCCCGCCGCCGGCCCGGCTGGCCGCGTCGCCGCTCGTCGCCCCCTCGCCCGACGATGCCCCGACGCCCGTCGTCGGCCCTCCGCCACGTGGAACGCCGGCGCGCACCACCGGCCCGCAGCTCGCCGTCCGCGGCTTCGAGGCTCCAGCTGGCCCGGCCGCGTCCGCTACGGCGCCGCTCGCACTGCAGCCGCCCCCCATCGTCCAACTCGACGCGCTCGAACGCGCCGGGATGGTGGTCGCCCGAACGACCCGGACCCGCATCTCCGAAGAATACCGCATTGCGATCGGCCGCATCCTGCGCGTTCTGCATGAAACCGGCGATGTCCAAGGCGCGCGCAACGTGCTGATGGTCACGAGCGCGCGGCCGGGAGAAGGAAAGAGCTTCACCGCGCTCAATCTGGCTGGATCGATCGCACAGAACGGCACGGACGCCGTGCTGCTCGTCGACGTTGATCCAAAGGTGAAGCCCTTGTCGGACCAGCTGGGGCTCGGCGACGTCCAGGGTTTCCTCGATCTGGTGTCCGACCCGTCGCTACGGCCCGAAGACCTTCTCCGCGTGACGGCGATCCCGAACCTCGCCGTCATGCCGATCGGCACGCGGCTCGGCGGCGCCGCGCAGACGGTCGCCGGCACGGCAAGCATGCGCCCCATCATCCCGACGATCGCACGACTCGCACGCCGTTTTCCAAAGCACCTGATCATGCTCGACGCACCACCCTGCCTCTCAACCAGCGATCCGCATACGCTCGCTCCGCATGTTGGCCAGGTCGTCGTCGTGGTCGAGGCCGAGCGCACGCAGCGCAGCGAGGTCGAGGCGGCCGTCGACCTTGTCCGGGTCTGCCCGAGCATAACCCTGCTGCTCAACAAGGTCCGCATGACGACCAGCCACACCTTTGGCGCTTACGACTATTTCGGTTCATACACCTAGTCACGATGCGCAAACCTCCGCACTCCAAACGCAAGCGACTCGTTTTCGCCGGGTCGACGATCAGGCTTGGCTTCGCTGCTTCCGCCTCCGCTCTGGCCCTGATGACTGGCGCCGCCTCCGCCCAGATCTCGACCGGCGGCATCGGCTTCGGCAACATCCTGCCGAACGTCGGCGTCGATCCGCGGATGGGCGACCTCCGGCCTCAGCTCGAAAGCTTTCTCAACCCTGCCGCTCCTATCGCGGCTCGCCCGACCTACTTGATCCAGCCGTCCATCGACGGCCAGGTCGGCGTGACCGACAACGCCCTGCGCCAGGCGGCGCCCCGGCGCGCGGACGTGTTCACGGTCATCTCGCCATCCATCGCCGTCAGCGGTGACACGCGCCTGCTGCAGGTCAACCTGGCCTATTCGCCTCAAGCCGTGATCTATGCCAACACCAGCAGTCAAAATCAGGTCTATCAGTATTTCAACGGCCAGGCGCTCGCCACGATCGTGCCGAACGCGGTGTTCGTCGACGTTCGCGGCGCCATCACCGAATCCTCGCTGACCAGCGGCTTCAACCAGCCACAGACGCAGTCGCTCAACCGCAACGACACCGTCCAGACCACCACGTTCGAGGTCTCGCCTTACGTGCAGCACCGCTTCGGCGGCCTCGGCACCGGCGAGCTCCGTTACACGATCGCCCGTACGTTGCAGGATACGCAGGGCAACCAGTCCAACAACCCGGGCACAAACCTCAACTTCGGCCAGCCCGGGTACGGTGGTCTCGGCAATCTCACCACACAGACCGAATCCGGGACCTTCACCAGTGGCGAAGACCTGGGCCGCTTCAACGACCAGTTCACCGCCAGTGCGACCCAGTATGCCGGGAGCGGCTCCTATGTCGGCGCCTACCGCAACGAGATCCAGAACGAGTTCGGGTTCGCCATCAACCGCGCCGTCACCGCCCTGGCCGGCATCGGCTACCAGGACCTGTTCTACAACGGCACGCCCGGCTACCGGCTGAACGCCGGGACATACAATGTCGGCGCGCGCTACGAGCCGAGCCCCGACGCCCAATTCACCATCATCTACGGCCGTCACGACGGCGGGTCGCAGGTCGAGTTCGACGGCGCGTTCTCGCCCACCGCGCGCACCCGCTTCGTCACCAGCTACACGACCGGCATCACGACGGACTTGCAGCAGTCGCAGAACCTCCTCAACAGCACGACCGTCGGCCCGGGCGGCCGGGTCACCGCCAACGGGACCGGCGCGCCCGTGCTGACCAACGGCTTCAACGGAGTGCAGGACGGCGTCTACCGCCTGAACCGCTTCTCGGCGAGCCTGTCGTTCCTACAGGAGCGCGACAGCTACGCGCTGAGTGTCAGCAACGAGGTGCGCACGTCGCTCACCAACACGCCGACCCTGCTGGGGAATGGCGTGGTTCCGGCCGGCACCAACACCAACACCACGTTCGGAACCCTCAGCTGGCAGCACGACCTCTCGCCGAATACGAGCCTGTCGACGACCGGCCAGTATGGGATCACCACCAACACCGGGCAGTTCGTTGGCACGGGCAGCCAGAATACCCGCACGATACAGCTGATCGCCTCGCTCAATCGGGTGTTCACGGAGACGCTCTCCGGCACGCTTCGTTACAGTTACACCAACCAGACCGGCAACAACGTCAACCAGTTCAACAGCATCACTGGATTCAACACGGGCAGCTACAGCGAGAACGTCCTCTTGCTTGGCGTGCACAAGAGCTTCTGACCGAGGGCGGGCCGTGTACGAGAAATTCTACAACCTGACCGGGATGCCGTTCCAGCTGACGCCAGACAGCCGGTTCTTCTTCGGCAGCCGCGGGCACAGCAAGGCGATCGCGCACCTCAACTACGGCCTCGCCCAAGGTGAAGGCTTCATTATCATCACCGGCGAGGTCGGGGCCGGCAAGACCACGCTCGTCGAGTGGCTCCGCTCGCAAATGGACCGGACCGCGTTCACCGTCGCCCGTGTCAGCACGACGCAAGTCTCCGAGGGAGACCTGTTTCGCCTTGCCATGGCCGGCTTCGGGCTGGTCGACGAGAGCCTGACCAAGGCCGCCCTGCTGCATCGGTTTGAAAGCGTGCTCCGGCAGCACGAGGCCGTCGGCCGCCGCTGCCTGCTCATCGTCGACGAGGCGCAGAACCTGTCGCTCCCCGCGCTCGAGGAGCTGCGGATGTTGTCGAACATCACCGTCGACGGGCGGACCTCGCTTCAGACGATCCTGCTCGGCCAACCCCAGTTCCGCCGGATGCTTGCCAGCCCGAACCTCGACCAGCTTCGCCAGCGCGTGCTCACCAGCTACCACCTCGGCCCGCTCAGCCTCGAGGAGACCCGCGCCTACATCGAGCATCGGCTCAACGCGGTCGGCTGGAACGACGACCCGCACTGGGACGATGACGCCTTCACCGCAGTGTTCAGCCACACCGGCGGCATTCCTCGCCGCATCAACCGCCTCTGCTCCCGCGTGCTGCTCTACGGCGTGCTGGAGGAGACGCACCAGATCACCGCCGCGGTCGTCGACACCACCGCAATTGAGCTCGCGCAAGACCTGGAAGGCGTGCGCCAGGACTTCACCGAAACCGCCGATGAGGACGACCGTTCCAACCATGGCCCGGCCAATCTCGACGACCTCATGACCCGGATCGAAACCCTCGAACAGCAGATGGCCATGCGCGAGCGCGTCTTCCGGCGCCTCACGCAGATGCTCGGCGTCCAGGGCTGACCATGCGCCCCGATCCCAAGATCGTACCCGTGAACGCGATGTCGGTCGACGTCGAGGACTGGTTCCAGGTCCAAGCCTTCGCCAGCATCATCGACCCGGCGGACTGGGGCGCGCTGCCGTGCCGGGTGGAGGCGAACATGGAGCGCATGCTCGCCCTCTTTGCCGAGGCCGGCGTCCACGGCACTTT
This sequence comes from Acetobacteraceae bacterium, assembly GCA_965213855.1. Lineage (GTDB taxonomy): Bacteria > Pseudomonadota > Alphaproteobacteria > Acetobacterales > Acetobacteraceae > JBBROS01. The sequence goes on from CBDCAA010000008.1 coordinate 1,817,915, forward strand.
CTTCACCCTCGGCTGGGTCGCCCAGCGCTACCCGCAGGTCATCCGTGCCATCGTCGCCGCCGGGCACGAGCTGGCGAGCCACGGGTATGCCCACCAGCTCGTGCACACGCTCGACCCCGCCCAGTTCCGCGCTGACGTCTCCCGGGCAAAGGCCCTCCTTGAGGACACGGGCGGCGTCCCGGTTGCCGGCTATCGTGCGCCCACGTTTTCGATGGGACCGCGCAACGCGTGGGCGTGGGATGTGCTGGAGGACACCGGGCACCAATACAGCTCCAGCGTCTATCCCGTGAAGCACGATCTGTACGGCGTCCCCGACGCGCCCCGAAGCGCGTACCGGCCCACCCGGGGCGCACTGGTCGAGATACCGATGACCACCCTCGTCCTCGGTGGCCGCAACCTCCCGATCTCGGGCGGCGGTTACTTCCGCCTCATGCCCTATGCGCTCTACCGCACGCTGCTGCGGCGCTTCCACGCCCAGGAGCGGCGCGCCGCGCTGTTCTACATCCACCCGTGGGAGATCGATCCCGGCCAACCCCGCGTCGCCGCGGCCGGCCGGCTCAGCCGCTTCCGGCACCGCGTGAACCTCGGCCGGACCGCCGGCCGGCTCGGCAGCCTGTTCCACGATTTCCGGTGGGACCGTATGGATCGTGTCTTCGCCGCCCAACTCGTCCCGCCGCTCGACCTCGCCGCCTAGCCGCCATGCCCACAGTCTCGCACCTGGCCCCGGGCCAGCCCGGCGCGAAGGCCGCCGCGTGGGACGCCTTCGTCGCCGGCCACCCGAACGGCACGTTCCTGCATCGGGCCGCCTGGGCCGGGTTGCTGGAACGCGGCTTCCGCCACACGACGCACTATCTGATGGCCGAACAGGACGGCGCCGTCGTCGGCGTGCTCCCCCTCGCCCGCGTCAAGACCCGGCTGTTCGGCGACAGCCTCATTTCCTCGCCCTTCCTGGTCTATGGCGGGCCCCTGACCGCGACACAGGACGCGCTTGCCGCCCTGCAAGCGGCGGCGACTGACCTGCAACGCCGCCTGGGCACCCCGGTCATGGAGTGGCGGTTCCGCGATGCGCCCGCAGCCCTCGACGGCTGGGAAGCCCGCGACGACCTCTATGTCACGTTCCGCAAAGCCATCCTGCCCGACGACGAGGCGAACATGAAGGCGATCCCGCGCAAGCAGCGGGCGATGGTCCGCAAGGGCATCGACAAGGGCCTGACCTCCGTCGCGAACCAGGATGTCGACACCCTGTTCCGTATCTACAGCGAGAGCGTCCGCAACCTCGGCACCCCCGTCTTCCCGCGCCGCTGGTTCCGCTTGCTCGCCGAAACGTTTTCCGGCGCGATGGATGTGGTGACCATCTTGCACGAGGACCGCCCGGTCGCCGCCGTGCTGAACTTCTACGACGAGCGTGGCGAGGTTCTTCCCTACTATGGCGGCGGCAACGCGCAGAGCCGCCCGCTTGCCGCGCACGACTTCATGTATTGGGAAGTCATGCGCCGCGCCAACGCCCGCAATTGCATCAGCTTCGACTTCGGCCGTAGCAAGGCCGGCACCGGCAGCTTCTCGTTCAAGAAGAACTGGGGCTTCGCGCCGGCCCCGCTCCTGCACCGCTTCCACCTCGCGCCGGGCCAGTCAATCCCGGACCACAACCCGCTCAACCCGAAATACGCCCTGTTCATCAAGGCCTGGAAGCGGCTCCCCCTTCCCGTCGCGAACCTCGTCGGTCCCCACGTCGTCCGGGGCGTCGGATGAGCGTCGATGTCGGCGATGCGACGGCCGTCACGGCCGAATGCGAAGCGGCCGAACGCCGCGCAAGGCCGATCATGACGAAATACCCGCCTGACGCGACGGCCTGATGCAAGACCTTCTCTTCATCGCCCACCGCATCCCCTACCCGCCCGACAAGGGCGAGAAGATCCGCGGCCTGAACCTGCTCAAGCACCTCTCGAACTCCTACCGCATCCACCTCGGCTGCCTCATGGAAACGCCCGAGGACCCCGGCCACCTCGAGACGCTCCGCGAATGGTGCGCCACGGTCGGCGGCTTCCCGATCGACAAGCGCCGCCAGAAGATCGCCGCCCTGCTCCGCGCCCGCCCCGGCCGCCCGCTCATGCTCGACTACTACCGCCAGCCCAGCCTGCAGCGCTGGGTCGACGACACCATGGCCCGCACTGCGATGGACATCACCTACGTCTACTCGGTTGCGATGATGCCCTATGCCGAAAACGCCCGCGTGCCCCGGGCCCGCCGCGGCCGCCTGATCCTCGACGCGCAGGACATCGACAGCGAGAAATGGGGCACCTACGCCGGCACCGCCGCCTTCCCGATGCGCCACGTCTGGCAACGCGAGGCGCGCACCCTGCTGGCCTATGAACGCCACGCCGCGATGGCCTGCGAGGCGACCCTGTTCGTCTCGCCGCAGGAGGCCGGGCGCTTCGCCGAGCTCGCGCCCGAAACCCAGGACCGCCTGCACGCCGTCGAGAACGGGGTCGACCTCGACCGGTTCTCGCCCACCGCCGTCTACGACACGCCGTTCACGAGCGCCGGCCCGCACCTCGTCTTCACCGGCAACATGGACTACTGGCCCAATGCCGACGCCGTCGCCTGGTTCGCGGCCGACGTCATGCCGCTCCTGCGCGCAGCCCGGCCCACGATCGAGCTGCACGTCGTCGGCGCCAACCCTGGCCCCGAGACACTGCGCCTTGCTGTCCTCCCCGGCGTGGCCGTCACGGGCCGTGTCCCGGACGTCCGCCCCTACGTCGCCCATGCCGATGTCTGCGTCGCCCCGCTCCGCATCGCGCGCGGCATCCAGAACAAGGTGCTCGAGGCGATGGCGATGGCGCGGCCCGTCGTCGCCTCGCCGCAGGCCTATGAGGGCGTGCGCGCGATAGCCGGGCGGGACGTGCTGGTCGCCGATGGCGCTGCCGACACCTGCGCCACGATCCTGTCCGTGCTCGACGGCGCCCATCCTGGCCTGGCCGACGCAGGGCGCCGCGCCGTCGAGGCGGGCTATGCATGGTCTGCAACCCTCGCGCGTCTCGACGACATCCTTAAGCACGGGCGCCCCCAACGTGATACGGACGGGTCATGAGCGCGACCACAAGCCCTGCCGCCATCGGCCGCAGCACGACGTTCGGCGTCGCCGCCGCGCTCACCCTCGGCCTCGCTGCGCTCATCATCGCGTTCTGGCCGGAAGGCCGGGCCGCCGTGCACGTCTGGTACGAAAGCACCGCCTATGGCCACTGCTTCCTCGTGCTGCCCATTGCCGTGTTCCTGGTCTGGGACCGCCGGGAAAGCCTGCAGGGGCTGTGGCCGAAGCCAACCCCCGTTTTGGCCCTGCTCGGCGTGCCGCTACCCTTTGCCTGGCTTGCCGCCGAACGGCTTGGCATCATGGAGGGTCGCCAGCTGGTCGCGATCGGCTTCATCGAGCTCCTTTTTCTCGTCGTCCTCGGCTGGCGCCTGTTCCGGGCCGTCTCCGGGCCGCTGCTGTATCTCGTGTTCCTGGTTCCGTTCGGCGCCTTCCTCACGCCACAGCTGCAATCCTTCACCGCCTGGTTCATCGACGCCGGTCTGAACCTGCTCGGGATATCCCACTACATCACCGACATGACGATCGAGATCAGCGCGGGCTCGTTCTACGTGGCCGAAGCCTGCGCCGGGCTGCGGTTCCTCATCGCGTCCGTCGCGTTCGGCGTCCTGTTCGCCTTGCTCAACTACAACAGCCCTGGCCGCCGCGCCGCGTTCATCATCGCGTCGACCATCGTGCCGATCGTCGCGAACGGCTTTCGCGCCCTCGGGATCGTCGTGCTCGGCTACATCCTCGGCAGCGCACAGGCGGCGGCGGCGGACCATATCATCTACGGCTGGCTGTTCTTCTCGTTCGTGACATTGCTGCTCGTTCTCGCCGGCCTGCCGTTCCGGGAAGCACGGCTACTGCCGCCGGCCCAGGCCGAGCGGCCGTTCAGCTTGCGGCGCCTTCCTGGCGCGATCGCGACCGTGCTGCTGCTGGCCGCGCTCGGGCCGGCTGCCGCGCTCGCCTTCGACAGCCGCGCGGCGCCGGCGCGCTTTGCGGTCCGCCCCGCACTGGTCGACCCGCAGGGGTGCCAGATCGCCCCGATGCAGGCCCCGTCGCCCGACCGCGTCGCCAGCGTCATGCGATGCGGGACGCGCGTCTGGACGATCGCTATGCAGACCGTTCCGGGCCGGCTCACGAACGGCGCGCTCGCCGAGGCCCGCCGCACCCTCGTCGGGCCGGTCGATGCCGAGGAGATCACGACCGGCGCCCTGCCAGGCGCCGCCGACTGGCAGACGACCACGACGCTCGAACCGGGTTTCGTGATTGCGACGGCCGCCTGGGTCGACGGCCGGCCCGCGCCCGGCGGCCTCCGGCAGCGCATTCTCCAGGCGCGAAACAGCGTCGCCGGCGCCCATTCGGACACGGTCGTCGCCGTCCTGTCCTACCGCCCTGAGCACCCCTTGACGGAGGTGGAGGCGGGCCGTGCGATCGATGAGGCCGCACGCTTCGTCGCTGCCCAGCCAGACCTGACCGCAACGGTCACGCGGGCGACGCAATGAGACGGCCAGCGCCAGAGGACTCGTCCGCCGCTTGCCCGTTGTGGCAGTGAACGGGCGCGCGATGAAGCGGTCCCATGCCATCGCGAACGCCCTGGCCTTGCTGGCCCTGCTCGGCCTGGCATTGGTGGCGCTGCTCGCCGTTGCCCGGCTCGGCCCACTGGGATTGGTCATGCTCGGGCTGCTGGCGCTGTTCATCTGCAGCCAGGTGGACCTGGACGACGACGCGCCAACCTGGGGCCCGGCCGTGTTCCGCGCCCGCATGGCCCGGCCCGTCTCTCCCGAGCAGCGGGCCGCGATCAAGGCCGAGCGTCAGGCCGCGCTGTCCCCGCTGCGCTTCTATCGGATCGGCGGCATCGTGCTGGTCATCGCCGGGGCGGCCGGGTTCGCGTGGGAGCAGCTTCGGCCATGAATCGCGCACGCTCTGCCCTGGCCTTCGGAACGGTCGGCGACTAGCGTTCTAGCCATGCTGGCGCGCCGCGAGGTCCTGACCGCACCTTTGCTCGGCCTCGGCCGGCCAGCCAGGGCACAAGCACTCGACACCCCGCCCTTGCAGAAGGTCCATATCGGGCAGGCAACGCCCGGCGTGAGCTTCCTGCCGCTGCAGGCCGCCCGGGCGCTCGACGCCTTCACGCCGGCGGGCCTCGACCTGTACTGGGCCGCGATCCCGGGCGGCGACCCGGCCTGCCTCGCCGCACTCGACACTGGGGACGTCGAACTCGCCGCCGTCGGATCGGAGACGCTGCTGGCCGCGATCGGCAAGGGCAAGCCCTTCCAGATCGTCGCTTCGTTGATGAGTAAGGTCTCGCTCGAACTCGTCGTCAGCGATCGCCTGATCGAACGGACGGGCGTCGCTCCGGCCGACGACCCGCTCGACAAGCGCCTGTCTGTCCTCAAGGGCGCGATCGTCGGCGTCAGCGCCATCGGCGGCACGCAGGACCGGGCAGCTCGCTGGCTAGCGCGGCAGGCCGGGCTGGACCCGCGCGCGGACCTTACCGTCGTGATGGCCGGGCCACCGCCGTCGATTCAAGCGGCGCTGCAGGCCGGCCGCATCGACGCCTTCATCCTTCCGCCGCCCGAGGGCCTGCTGGCCGAAGATGATCGCACGGGCCAGGTGCTGATCCGCATGGGCGACCAGTTTTCCGCGTTGGCTTGCGTGCCCTCATTGGTGCTGGCGGTCCGGACCCCGGTCTCGCCCGGAACCCGGCCCCTCGTCATCGCGACCTGCAAGGCGCTGCAGGACGCCAGCGCCCGCTTGCTGGCCGACCCGGCGACCGTGTCGGCCAGCATCGCCGCAAGACTCTACCCTCGGATCAAGCCGCAGGTGATGGCCGCCGCGATCGATGGCCTGAAGGACGGGATCGCCACCCGCGGCCGGCTGGACCCGGCCGGCATCGCCGCCCTGTTCGCCTATGCCGGCGATGCCGCGGCTGGGCTCGACGCCGCGGAAGGCCGCGTTTGGACCAACTCCTTCTGGGACGAAGCGGCCCGATGACACGGATTTCACCATGATACTTCCCCGTCCCCTGACCGATGCCACCATCCCCGGACTGCCCGGGCATTACCGGGGTAAGGTCCGCGAGAACTACGATCTGCCGGACGGCCGCCGGATCCTGATCGCGACCGACCGCCTGTCCGCATTCGACACAATCCTCGCCAGCATCCCGGCCAAGGGACAGGTGCTGACCGCGACTGCGCGCTACTGGTTCGAGCGGACAGCCGACATCTGCCCCAACTGGGTGGAAGCCTACCCGGACCCGAACGCCGCAATCGGCCGCCGCCTGGATATCCTGCCCGTCGAGGTCGTCATTCGCGGCTACCTCGCCGGCGCTACCGGAACCTCTATCCTGACTCAGTATAAGGCCGGCGCACGCATCCTGTACGGTCATACCTTCCCTGATGGACTGCACGATAATCAGAAGCTCGCCAAACCCATCATTACCCCGACCACCAAGGCGCTGGACGGGGCGCACGACGCGCCGCTGGCGCCTGCGGACATTCTACGGAACAACCTCCTAACAAAGTCTCAATGGGACGAGGTCTCCGCCCTTGCCCACGCGCTGTTCGCCCGCGGCACCGATCTCTCGGCCCGGCGCGGGCTGATCCTCGCCGACACAAAATACGAATTCGGCACCGATGCATCCGGCCGGATCGTCTTGGCCGATGAAATCCACACACCCGACAGCAGCCGCTACTGGCGCGCCAGCACCTACCTGGCTCGGTTCGAAGCGGGCGAAAAACCCGACTCCTTCGACAAGGACTTCATCCGCAACTGGGTCGCCGCCCGCTGCGACCCCTATCGCGACCCGATCCCGACGATCCCGGACGACCTCGTGACCGCAACCGCTCAGGTCTACATCAAGGCCTACGAGACGATCACCGGCGAAGCCTTCGTCCCTCCCGCGCCCGACATGGACCTG
>CBDCAA010000009.1:0-90943 GCA_965213855.1 Acetobacteraceae bacterium
ACGTCCACATCGACATTGGTCACGGCATCACCGTCCACGCCTCGATCACCAACGAAGCCATCGACGATCTCGTCCTGAAGGTCGGCGACGACGCCATTGCCGTCATCAAGGCCTCCGACGTCATGGTCGCCAAATAGCGCCAGCCCGCGCCAGCGGCCCGGCTGCCGGCACTCTGCCCTCGACTCTTCGCATCACCGACCGGCTCCGCCCCATCCTCGACCATGCGGGCCTCGGCCTGGTGCTTCTGCTCCCGCTATTGCTGCTGCACACCCGGTCGGGCGCCGAGATCGTGATCGACGCCGTCGGCATCCTGTTCCTGGCCTCGACCGCGCTCACCAACCGTTGGGCCTGGCTGCGGCAGGACTGGGTCGTGCTCGCCCTGCTCTGGTGGGGATGGCAGCTGCTCTGCACCCTCCTCGCCGGCGCAGCGCCGGCCCGCATCCTGCAATCGGCCCTGCTGCTCCGCTTCCTGGTCTTCACCGCCGCGCTGCAGGTGCATGTGCTGGCCGCTGGACGCGCCCGCCGCTGGTTCCTCGCCACGCTGTCCGTCATGACCGCCTACGTCGCCGGCCAGACCCTGCTGCAGTTCGCCACCGGCCATAACCTGTTCGGCGCGCCTCGCTTCGCCGATGGCTCGCTCACCGGCCCGTTCACCAAGCCCCGCGCCGGCCCGACCTTCACCCGGATGCTGTTTCCGCCCTTGCTCGCCGCCGTCGGCCCGCTGCTCGCCCGGCGCACGCTCCCGGCCCGGGCCGCCGCCGCCGCCATCGCCCTCCTGGCCGTCGCCACCGCCGTGCTCATCGGCCAGCGCATGCCGCTCCTCCTGTTCGTGCTCGGGCTGGCGCTCGCCGCACTGTTCCTCCCCGCCCTGCGCCGCCTCGCCATCGTCGCCATCGTCGCCAGCGCCGCCCTGGTTGCCGCGTCGGCCGTCATTGCGCCCCCGACCTTCTATCGCCTGGTCACGAAGTTCTCCGACCAAATGGAGCATTTCCCCAGCAGCCATTACGGCCAGATCGCCCGGCGCGCCCTCGTCATCGCCGGCCAGAACCCCTGGACCGGGTTGGGCTTCGACGCCTTCGACGTCGGCTGCCCCGATCCCCGCTACCAGCACGGCTGGTCCTGGCCGACCGACCCGGCGGACGACGGCGGCGGGGCCGCGATGTGCGTCGCCCACCCCCACAACCACTACCTCCAGGCCCTCGACGACGCAGGCATCCCCGGCCTGCTGCTGTTCGGCGCCCTGATCCTCGCCTGGCTCCGCCGCCTCGGACGCGGCCTCTGGCGCCGCCCGGACCCGCTCCGCGTCGGCCTATTCGTCGCCGCCATCATCCAGGAATGGCCGATCGCCTCCACCAGCCCGATCATCTCGCTCCCGATCGGCGGCTGGTTCTTCCTCCTCCTCGGGTTCGGCCTCGCCGTCGCAGATGCCGCTCGGGCCTGACGGTCAGCCGCGCGCCCCACCCAGCGCCACCCCGTCCAGCGCCGCCCCATCCAGCAACGCCGCCACCGCCGCGAGCACCCGGTCGGCCCCGAGATCAGCGAGATCAGCTTCCCGCAGCATCGTCGCCCACTCCCCGTTCGGCCCCCGCGGCGCCACCTGCGTCCAGGCATAGGCGCCCGAGAACAACGCCACCGTCGGCCCCCCCATCGCGCATGCCAGTTGCAGCGGCCCGGTGTCGTTGCCCACCACCACCACGGCCCCGGCCCCGAGGGCCGCGATGTCGAACATCGTCGTCCGCCCGGTCAGGTCCACCGCGCCCGGGCACGCCCGCCCGATCGCCGCCGCCAGCCCTGCCTCATTCGGGCCGCCGACCACCACCGGTGTGACGCCGCGGCCCGTCAGCATCCGTGCCACCGTCCCATAGCCGGCCACCGGCCACCGCTTCGGGCTTCCCTCCCCCTTGCTGTCGCCCGGGATCAGCAACGCGTAGGGCGCCGCCACCCCATGCCGGCTCCCCCGCGCCACCAGCCACGCCCGGTCCGGCTCCGGGAACGCCGTCAACCCCGCCGCCAGCAATTGCTCCCGCTGCCGCTCCAGCGTGTGCATACCGTCCCGCGCCGGGTTGCGGTGCGGGAACGCGCTCCCCCGCGCGATCCCCGACCACGGCGGCCGCCCCGCCAGCCGGAAGTACCGCCCCGACCGCCCCGACGTCTGCAGGTCATACACCCGATCGTGCCCACGCAGGATGCCGCGCAGCCGCCGCAACGCCCGCACGTCCCACCACGGCGGCCGCGTATCCACGTGCACCCCGTCGAACCACGGCGACCCGAGCGCCATCGCCTCGAACGGCGCCGTCGTCAGCAGCTCGATGCGCGCCTCCGGATGGTGCGCGCGGATGGCGGCGAAGCCGTGGAAGGCATGGATGAAATCCCCGAACGCGCCGAGCTTGATCACCAGAACCCGCGTGTCCGCTGCCTCCCCGGCCTGCCTCGGCGGAAACCGCCGACCGTCGCGCCCCATACCACTCACCTCCTCCAGGCTCCGCCCGATACCGGCCGACAAAGCTCCACGCCAGGAGAAACCGGCACGCCGGCCGCAGGTGAGCGGACATTTTCGCAGGAGGAGGCCCTGTCCACCACCTTCGGAAGCGGGGATGGACCGTTCCTAGGCGAACAGGTCTTGCTGTTTCGGTTTGGGGGTGAGGCGGGCTTGGAGGGCGGGGCTGTCGAGTTGGGCGCCGGGGGTGTGGTCGGGCGTGGTGATGAAGGGAGCGATCTTCGACAAAGGGAGACGGAGGCGGGCGAGATCGTCCATGCGAAGGGTGCGGTGGCGGCGGGCCTGGAGCAGGCGGGTGACGGTTTTGACGCCAAGACCGGGGATGCGGAGCATTGCTTCGCGCGGGGCGCGGTTGATGTCGACGGGGAAGCGGTCGCGGTGCTGGAGCGCCCAGGCGAGCTTGGGGTCGATCGCGAGGTCGAGGTTGCCGGTCGTGTCGAGGGCGAGTTCGGCCGCGTCGAACTCATAGAACCGGAGCAGCCAGTCGGCCTGATACAGGCGGTGCTCGCGGACGAGCGGGGCCTTTTGCGGCGGCAGGATGGCACTTGCGTCGGGGATCGGGCTGAATGCGGAGTAGTAGACGCGCTTCAGGCCATAGCTGCCATACAGGTTGGTGCTGAGGGCGAGGATGTCGCGGTCGCTGCTGGCATCGGCGCCGATGATCATCTGGGTGGATTGGCCAGCCGGTGCGAAGCGGGGCGCGCGCTTCTCGGCGCGGGCCTCGTCGATCTTGAGGCGCATGCGGCCCATTGTGCGGCGGATGCCGGACATGTCCTTTTCCGGGGCGAGGCGGCCGAGGCTGGCCTCGGTCGGGAGTTCGACGTTGATGCTGAGCCGGTCGGCCCAACGGCCGGCCTCGGCGAGCAGCTCCGGTGCGGCGTCGGGGATGGTTTTCAGGTGGATGTAGCCGCGGAAGCCGTGGGTCTCGCGCAGCAGGCGGGCGACGCGGATGACCTGTTCCATGGTGTAGTCCGGGTTCTTGATGATGCCGGAGCTGAGGAACAGGCCCTCGATACAGTTGCGGCGATAGAAGCCGAGGGTGAGGGTGACGACCTCCTCGGGCGTGAAGCGGGCACGCTGCACGCTGCTGCTGCGGCGGTTGATGCAGTAGAGGCAGTCATAGACGCAGCTGTTGGTGAGCAGGATCTTGAGCAGGCTGATGCAGCGGCCGTCCGGGGCGTAGGCGTGGCAGATGCCCATGCCCTCGGTGCTGCCGATCCCGGTCGTCTGGCCGGCCGAGGACCGTTTCGCGGTGCCGGACGAGGCGCAAGAGGCGTCGTACTTGGCGGCGTCGGCGAGGATCTCGAGCTTCTTGAGCAGGTCCATAGAACAGATGTTCTCCTGGAGATCACGTGAGGGGGCAAGAACGATTTTCAACGGAGCGGTTGGGGTTTACAGGTCGGGGGATGAACGATGCGGTGGGCTACGCGACTGTCGAGGGTGCTACGGCGCCGAACTTCTCGATGGATGGGCGGACGCTGTTCCATCTGCGGGGGAGCGGGCTGGCGCAGGTCCGGGCACTGGACCTGCAGACTGGGGCGAGCCGGCAGCTGGCGGCGCATGACGAACGGGTCAGCGTGCTGCGGCGGGCGCCGGGGGACGATCGGCTGGTTTATGCGATCGATGCGGGCGGGGACGAGCGGCATCAGCTCTGGCTGTGGGAGGACGGGGTTTCGCGGGTGCTGACCACGGCGCCGAGGGTCGTCCATGGGCTGGGGGCGTGGTCGCCGGACGGCACGCGGGTGAGCTTTTCCGCCAACGACCGGGAAGAGGCGCATTTCGACCTGGTCGTCATGGACGTGGCGTCGGGCGCGCGGATGCGGGTGGCGGAGGGGGTTAACGAGGCCGTGGCGGGGCCGTGGCGCAAGGACGGGGAGCGGATGCTGTTCGTGCAGGAGCGCGGCACCGGGGATGTGCGGCCGTTCGTGGTGGGGATCGAGGGCGAGATGGAGGCGGTGCCGCGGCGTGGGGCCGGGCGGTTCGCGAGCCTGCGGTGGGATGGGGCGGGGCTGCTGGGGCTGGTCGAGGTGGACGAATTCATGGCGCTGTGCCGGGTAGCGCCCGAGACCGGGGCGATCGAGTTGGAGTACGGGGCGCGTCTGCCCGATGGGGCCGGGCGGGACGTGGACGGATGGGCGCTGTCGAGCGGCGGGATGCTGGCGACTGTGGAGAACGATGGCGGGTATTCGATGCTGCGGGTGGGGGCTCGCGGAGCAGAGCGGGCGGTGGTGGCGCTGCCGGAGGGCGTGGTTGCGGACCTGGCCTGGAGTTTCGATGGGCGGCTGGCCTTTGCGCTGAGTGGGCCGACGCGGCCTTCGGGGCTGTGGGTGTGGGAGGATGGGGCGGCTCGGGCCGTGTGGGAGCCGGCGTGCGAGGTCCCGGTGCGGGATTTCGAGCGGGTGGCGTGGACGAGCTTCGACGGGCTGCGGGTCGAGGGGTGGTTCGCGGTGCCGGAGGGGGACGCGCCCGCTGCGGGGTGGCCGGCCGTGGTGTGGGTGCATGGCGGGCCGGCGTCGCAGGCACGCGGCGAATTCCGGGCTGACATGCAGGCGCTGCTGGCGCAGGGCTACGCGGTGCTGATGCCGAACGTGCGCGGCAGCACGGGATACGGGCGCGCGTTCATGGACGCGGACGACGTCGAGCGGCGGCTGGATGCAGTGCACGACCTGGCGGCCGGGCGGGCCTGGCTGGCGGCGCAGCCCGCGATCGACCCGGCGCGGATCGCGGTCATGGGGCAGTCCTATGGCGGCTACATGGTGCTGGCGGCGGTCACGGAGTATCCGGCGCTGTGGCGGTGCGCGATCGATCTATACGGCATCGCCGACTTCGGGACCTTGCTGGCGGGGACGGGGCCGTGGCGGCGAGGGCACCGAGCGGCGGAGTACGGGGATCCGGTGCGGCATCGGGCCTTGTTCGACCGGATCTCGCCGATCCGGCACGTGGACCGGATCGCGGTGCCGATGCTGCTGCTGCATGGGACGCGCGACCCGCGGGTGCCGTTCTCGGAAAGCGAGCAGGTTCATGCGGCGTTGCGGGCGCATGACAGAGAGGTCGTGTTCGAGGTGTTCGACTATGCCGGGCACGGGTTCGTGCGGCCCGACGACAAGGCGCGGGTGCTGCGGACGGTGGCGGCCTTCCTGGCGGCGCACCTGTGAGCTGGATGTGGCGGAGCGGCCCGGCGCTGATGACGGCATGCATGATGCTGTGGGCCGGCAGCGTTGTTTCGGGCCGGGCGGCGGCCGGGGAAATCCCGCCCGCGCTGTTCACCGCGGTGCGCTGGTGCGGCGCGCTGCTGCTGGCGCTGCCGCTGGCGTGGGGGCATTTGCGGGCGGATTGGCCGGCGTTGCGAGCGCGGTGGTGGGTGGTGGGTGTGCTGGGGCTGTTGGGCGTCGCGGTGTACAACAGCCTGGTCTATCGCGGATTGCACGACACGACGGCGGTGAATGCGCTGCTGCTGCAGTCCTCGGCGCCGCTGCTGATCCTGGTTGTCGCGTTCCTGCTGTTCGGGCAGCGGCCGGGCTGGGTGGAGGTGGTGGCGATCCTGGTGTCGGTCGCGGGGGTGGTGGTGATCGCGGCCGAGGGATCGCTGCACACCCTGCGGCAGTTGCGGTTCAACCCGGGGGACGGGTTGGTGCTGCTGGCGATGGTTGCGTATGCGGCGTACTCGGCGGTGTTGCGGATCAAGCCGGCGGTGCATCCGATGAGCCTGCTGGCGGCGACGATGGTGGTGGGGGATGTGGTGCTGATCCCGCTGGCGTGGGCGGAGCATGCGGCGGGGGGACGGCTGGTGGTGACCGTGCTGTCAGTGTCGTCGCTGGTGTATGCGGTGATCGGGCCGGCGTTCCTGGCGTATCTGTGCTTCAACCGGGGGGTGGAGCTGCTGGGTGCGGCGCGGGCCGGGCAGTTCACGCATCTGATGCCGGCGTTCGGGATCGTGCTGGCGGTGCTGTTCCTGGGGGAGCGGTTGCATGTGTATCATTTGGCGGGGATGGCGTTGATCGGGGCGGGGCTGGTGTTGGCGGACCGGTCGGCGCGGGGGCGGCTGGGCATGCAGGCCAAGCGGGTTTGAGGGGTCAGGCGTGCCGACATCGAAACATCGGAAGAAGGGGCAGGCGCGCGCGGTGAAACGCCCGGGCAAGGCGCGGGTGAAGAAGGAGCTTGCGTGGGAGGTGCAGCAGCGGCGGTTGGAGGATCTGGCCTTCGAGATGGTGGGGGCGGACGCGCTGGCGGACGATGTCTTCGACTTGATGAGTTACGCGCTGGAGTTGGTGCTGGACGAGGTGCTGGCGTTCGGCGTGTCGGGCGAGAGCCTGGTGCCGCGGATCGGGTCTCGGCAGGCGGTGGTGGAGGCGTTCCTGGCGGAGTTCGAGGGAGACGACACGGTGGTGGGGATGGACCGCGCGGCGATCGAGGGCGCGCTGGCGCGGTATGCGTCGTGCGGGTTCCTGCGCTTCGAGGAGGACCAGGTTTTCTTGGCGGTGGATGTACCTGGATGGGGTTAGCAGTGCAGCGGTGCCCCATCCACGCGAGAGCAGACGGTGTGACGGCGGGCACACCGTCGCTACGCAATCTTCCACAGCGGCCGCTTGTGCTCCAGCGCTAACTCGGCACGTCGAGCTTGTCCTGCGTGCGCGTTTCGAAGTCCGACGCGGCATGGCGTTCGCGGAGCTGCGAATGGGGCTCGCCCGTGATCTTGTTGACCATGACCGCGCGCTTGGCCGCGGGGCGGCGCTCGATCGCATCCGTCCAGCGAGCGAGGTGCGCATAGTCCTGCACTGCGAGGAACTTGGCAGCCGCGCCATATAAGCGGCCCTTCATCAACGCCCCGTACCACGGCCAGACGGCCATATCGGCGATCGTGTAGTCGGGGCCGGCGAGATACTCGGACCCGGCTAGGCGCCGGTTCAAGACGTCCAACTGGCGCTTGGTCTCCATCGCGAACCGGTCGATCGCGTATTGGTTTTTCTCCGGCGCGTAGGCGTAGAAGTGGCCGAACCCGCCGCCGAGATAGGGGCCGGCGCCCATCTGCCAAAACAGCCACGAAAGGCACTCCGCGCGGGTGTGGTCCACTGGGAGGAACGCGCCGAACTTCTCCGCCAGGTAAAGCAGGATCGCGCCTGACTCGAATACGCGGACAGGCTGGGGACCGCTCCGGTCATGCAGCGCTGGGATCTTGGAGTTGGGGTTCACGGCCACGAACCCGCTGCCGAACTGGTCGCCTTTGGAGATCTCGATCAGCCACGCGTCATACTCGGCGCCGCCGTGACCGGCCGCGAGCAGTTCCTCGAGCATCAGCGTGGCCTTCACGCCGTTGGGAGTGGCCTGCGAGTAGAGCTGCAAAGGGTTTTGCCCGACAGGCAATTCCTTCTCGTGCGTGGCGCCGGCAACGGGGCGGTTGATGCTGGCGAACCGGCCGGCGGGATTCTCCGGCGGCGTCCAAATCTCTGGCGGTGTGTAGTCGGTCATGACGGCATCTCCGATGATCGAGAGACTGAACGCCGGATGGCGACGCCGGTTGGCGTGCCATCAAGCGGGCATGGGATGGAACACGCGTCGGCGATCGGCCAATCGGGCGCATCATACCGTAAACGTGAGCACGCCTCGCGATAGTTCCGGTCAAGTCGCGATAGCGATGAGCGAGCCGGTTCGGGCGTGGAATGCTAGCCCGTGTCGCTCGGTGGCCGGAAGGGTGGATCCCGATGCGGACGTTGCTTGCACTCCGGCTCGCCCGCTCAGGCGAGCAGGCGCTTGGCGCTCGGGGCGGCCTGGGCTTGCAGGCACCCACACCGCTGGACGGCGGCTTCGATCCACGCAGGTGCGATCCGGCAGCTCCCGATCGAGGGCCACGTCCGCTTGTGGATCGGCCGCTCGTTTGGCTCGGACTTGCCCGGCGAGCTCAACGGTCCAACCCGGTGTCCGGCCGCGTCGCAGCAAGATCGGTTTCGAGGCTGGTCCTGATCCGGCTCAAGAGCTCCAATACGCCGCGGCGCCGTTGCTCGGACACGTCCGGCGCCGGCGCCTCCCGCCGCACTTCGATTGCGGTGCGAACGATGTCCACCGCCTCGGCGCAGCTCAGCGTGGATGTCTCGACGAGGGCGTGCAGCGTGCCCTCGGCGAGGAGGAGCGCGGCGCGGCCGTGCGCGTCGGGTTCGGGCATGACGGGCGGAGGCGTGTCCTTGTCGGTCCTGATTGTCATGGGGCGCCCCCGATCATCAGGCGGGAGCACGGCCGGTGGGTCGGCTCTGTCTCCCTGCCGTTGGCGCCTGGGTCCGAGTGCCGACGATGCACGTGCATAGTCTCCCCGCGCGACCCGTGCCATGACCAGGATCAAGAGCACGCCGGCCGACTTGTCACGAGCGTTACGCAACACCGGAAGACCAAATGGCGTGGCGAATGCTCTTACGGACAAGCTGCGGGGGTTCGCATCGATCCCGCCCGCCGATGCCGCCCTTCTTGAGGCGGCGTGCGGGAACTGGCGCGACCATCCGCCGCGACACGACCTGATCCGCCAAGGCGATCCGCCAGGGCCCCTGTTCGTGATGCTGTCGGGGTGGGCCTGCCGTTACACCGTCCTGCCCGACGGCTCCCGGCAGATCACCGCCTTCCTCATGCCCGGCGATTGCTGCGACCTGCACACGTCCATCCTGAACCAGATGGACCACACGATCGCGACACTCAGCCCGGCGCGCGTCGCGAGCGTTTCGCGCACGCGGTTCGGCGAACTCCTGGACAACAGCCCGGCGCTGCTCAAGGCGTTCTGGTGGTCGCAGCTGGTCGACGAAGGAACCCTGCGGGCCTGGATGGTGAGCATGGGCCGGCGTGGCAGCGTCGAACGCGTGGCCCATCTGATGTGCGAGCTGTGGATGCGCGCCCGCAACATCGGCCTGACCCGGGGCGACCGCCTGAAGCTGCCGCTGACCCAGGTCATGCTCGGCGACGCGCTCGGCCTGACGTCGGTCCATGTGAACCGGGTGCTTCGCCGGCTGCGGCTGGCGGGCGTGATGGAACTTGGGTCCGGAACGTTGATCATCGCCGATATTGCCCAGCTGACGCTCGTGGCCGGGTTCGACGATGCTTACCTGCATCGGAAACTCTGGCAGGCGGCCTAGCGCAGAGCCGACCATGGCTGCTCGGAGCGCCCGGCGACCCACGGTGCCGGACTGAACTCGTCGAGGCGATCGGTATCGCCCGATCGGTTCACGCAATCCTTTACCCGCCCGCCTCGAAGACCCGTCTTCGACTTGATCCTGATCAGCATCGTGGCCGTCAGCGTCCGATAGTTGTTCTCCGCGGCTTCTTGGAGCACCGAATGCGCCTCGCCCTCGCCACCGTTGCTCCCCTCATCGCTGTTGCCGATCGCGCCGCCGGCTCGCGGAGCCCGCAGGACACCGCGTCCAGCACGCAGCCGGAAGCCGCGAGCAGCTTGCCCCTTGGATGGCCGGCGCCGCCCATTGTCGCAGGCGCGGGTCGACATTCGGTTCATCGGTCGATCGGAATGGAACGGTAATGGGCAGGCCGATCGGACGGCGCAGCCTGCTGTTCTCCACGGTCGCGATGATGGCGCCCTCCGGTGCCGTCGCCGCGCGCACCGTCCGGGGTAGCCTGCCGTTCAGCCCGGGCGCGAACAGCGCTCCGATTCAGGTTCGGCCAGGACCTTGGACGTTCTTCACCCCCGAGGAGGGCGCGGCCATCGAGGTCATGGTCGACCGGATCATACCGGCCGATAGCCGCACGCCCGGCGGCAAGGACGCGGGTTGCGCCGTCTTCATCGATCGTCAGCTCGCCGGGCCTTGGGGCCGGGCCGACGGCCTCTACATGCGCCCGCCGTTTGCCGACGGTCTGGCGACGCAGGGCCTGCAATCGCCGTTGACGCCCGCCGCCCGGTATCGGCAGGCGCTGGCCGCGCTGGCCGCCTACTGCCGTGGCGCCTACCCGGGCAAGGCGATGGCCGACCTGCCGCCGGCCGAGCTCGACCGGCTGTTGACGGGCCTGGAGAAGGGCGGCGTGAAGCTGGACGGCGCCGACGGCCGGGCCTTCTTCGAGCTGTTGCTCGGCAACACGATGGAAGGGTTCTTCGCCGACCCGGTCTATGGCGGGAACCGCGACATGGCGGGCTGGCGCATGCTTGGCTTCCCGGGGGCACGCTACGACTTCCGCGACTGGATCGGACGCCACGGCGAGACCTATCCGCTGCCCCCGGTCGGCATTGCCGGCCGCCCCGAATGGACCAAGGAAGGCTGATCCGATGGCGCGCAAGCTTCCGTCGACCGACGTCGTCATCGTCGGCCTGGGCTGGACCGGCGCCATCATGGCCAAGGAGTTGACCGAGGCCGGGCTCGACGTGATCGCAATCGAACGCGGGCCTTGGCGCGACACTGCGACCGACTTTCCGCCGGCCTATGCGCCGGACGAGCTGCGATATGCCGTGCGGCAGGACCTGTTCCTGCGCCCGGCTCAGGAGACGCTGACGTTCCGCAATAACGACAGCCAATCCGCGCTGCCCATCCGGGCGTGGGGCTCGTTCCTGCCGCCGAATGGCGTCGGCGGCGCCGGCCTGCATTGGAATGGCGCGAACTGGCGATTCCTGCCGAGCGACTTCGTCGCCCGCAGCCACCTCGAGCAGCGATATGGAAAGCGGTTCCTGCCGGACGACATGACGATCCAGGACTGGGGGATCGGCTACGACGAGCTCGAGCCGTTCTACGACCGCTTCGAATATCTGGCGGGCATCTCCGGCAAGGCAGGCAATCTGCGCGGTGAAATCCAGGAGGGCGGCAATCCGTTCGAGGGCGCACGGTCACGCGAGTTCCCGACCCCGCCGATGCAGCAGACCTATGGTCCCACGCTGTTCGCCAAGGCATGCCGCGAGCTCGGCCACACGCCGTTCCCGAACCCGTCGGCCAACCTGTCGCAAAGCTACACGAACCCTCACGGCGTGACCTTGGGGCAGTGCACGTTCTGCGGCTTCTGCGAACGGTTCGGCTGCGGCAACTACTCCAAGGCCAGCGCGCAGACGACGCTGCTGCCGATCCTGGTCCAGCAACCGAACTTCACCGCCCGGACAGAGTGCGAAGTGCTGCGCGTCAACCTGGACGGCACCGGCAAGCGCGCCACCGGCGTCACCTACGTCGACTCCGCGGGCGAGGAGTGGGAGCAGCCGGCGGACCTCGTCATCGTCGCCGCCTTCATGCTGCACAACGTGCGGCTGCTGCTGCTGTCGGGGATCGGCAAGCCGTACGACCCGACGACCGGCGAGGGAGTTGTGGGCCGAAACTACTCGTACCAGACCAACACCGGTGTGACGTGCTTCTTCGACGACAAGAACATGAACCCCTTCATCGGCGCGGGTGCGCTTGGCATGTGCATCGACGAATACAACGGCGACAATTTCGACCACGGACCGCACGGCTTCGTGGGCGGCGGCAACATCGCCCTCATCACCAGCAACGCCCGCCCGATCCAGAACCGGCCCACGCCGAAGGGCACGCCCCGCTGGGGGCGGCGTGGAAGGAGGCGACGGCCAAGCACTACCTCGGCGCCGTCTCGCTGAATGGCCAGGGCAGCTCCTACAGCACCCGGGGCAACCACCTCGACCTCGATCCCACCTACACCGACCCGCACGGCCGGCCGCTGATGCGGATGACATTCGACTATTCGAAAAACGATCTGCAGATGGCGCGCTTCCTCAGCGACCGCATGGTCGACATCGTCAAGGTCATGAACCCGGCGCAGATGACGGTGAACGGCCGCGCCGAGCACTACGACATCGTGCCCTACCAGAGCACCCACACCTGCGGCGGCGCGATCATGGGCGCCGACCCAAAAACCAGCGTGCTGAACAAATACCTCCAGTCCTGGGACGTTCCCAACGTGTTCGTCATGGGCGCGAGCGCCTTCCCGCAGAACGCGGGATACAACCCCACGGGAACCGTGGGCGCCCTGGCGTACAGCTCGGCCAAGGCGATCCGGGAGCACTACCTGAAAAGCCCCGGTCCGCTGGTGCAGGCATGATCCGTCTGGCGCTGGCGGGTCTGCTGCTGGCGACCATTCCCGCACGCGCCCAGGACAGCCAGCGTTCGGACCTGCTGGAGCGTGGGCGCTACCTCGCCGTGGCGGGCGACTGCACGGCCTGCCACACCGTTCCCGGCGGCACGCCGTTCGCGGGTGGGCGCGCCATCGACACGCCGTTCGGCCGCCTTCTGACGCCCAATCTTACGCCCGACCGCGAGACCGGGCTCGGCGCATGGAGCGACGACGATTTCGTCCGCGCCATGCAGCACGGGATCGCGCCCGGTGACGTGCACCTGTATCCGGCCCTGCCGTACCCGTACTACACGAAGGTGTCCCGCGACGATCTGCTGGCCATCCGCGCCTGGCTCGGCACGCTCGACCCTGTCCGCAATGCGGTCGAGGTGAACCAGCTGCCGTTTCCGTTCGAGATCCGCGCCGAGCTGCGGGCATGGGACGCGTTGTTCTTCAAACCAGGCGAGTTCCAGCCCCGTCCGGACAAGGGCGCGGACTGGAACCGCGGCGCCTACTTGGTCGAGGGCCTGGGGCACTGCGGTGGATGTCATACGGCCAAGAACCGGCTGGGCGGCGACGAGACGTCGCATGCCCTGCAGGGCGGGTCGCTGCAGGATTGGTATGCCCCTGGCCTCGGGGCCGACCTTCGCAGCGGACTCGGAGCCTGGTCGGCGGACGATATCGTCGCCTATCTCAAGACCGGCAGCAACGGCGCGCAGCTTGCCAGTGGTCCCATGGCGGAGGTCGTCACCAATTCCACCTCGCGCATGACCGGCGCGGACCTGTATGCGATTTCAACCTACCTGAAGGACCTTCCGGCCTCGCAAGGCGAGGTTCGGCCCGTCGAGATATCGGATCCGACGATGGTGCAGGGGCGAACCCTCTACCTCGACAACTGCGGCGCCTGCCACACAAGCACGGGCGTCGGCGCCAACGGCCTGTTCCCGCGCTTGCAAGGGAGTTCCGCCGTCCAGTCGCCCGACCCGGCGACCCTGGTCAGGGTCGTCCTGCAGGGCACCCGCGCGGTCGCGACACCGGGCGCACCGACCGGACCGGCCATGCCCGGCTTCGCTTGGCGCCTCGATGATCAGCAGGCTGCCGCGGTCGTCACGTACATCCGCAACGCCTGGGGCAACGCCGCACCGGCGGTCACGCCGGCGTCCGTGAACAGCGCTCGCACGAGGCTTGCGCGCGAACGCGCCGAGTGACGGAACTGGCCAGGCCAATCAGGGTCGAAGGCTCAGACTGATGCGCCAAGCGTAACGGCCGTCGCCGCGGGCGTGCGGACCAGCACCGCCACTGCAACGGCCCCGACCACCGCGAACAGGCCCGCCAGCAGGAAGGCGCCCGAGAAGCTCCCTGTCGTTTGCACCATGAAGCCCGTAATGCTCGGTGCAACGATGCCGGCCAAGTTGGCGATCAGGTGGACGAAGCCGCCGACGCCACCGACCCGGGCCTGCGGCACCGTATCGAGGATGATGGCCCAATAGGTGTTCCCGGTCAGATACATGAAGAACACCGAGACGGCCATCAACGTCACCGCCGCCTCGACCGTGGAGACCGTGCCCGCAAGGGCCACGCAAACGGCCGCAGCCAGCAGGCTCACGACCAGCAACAGCTTGCGCGACAGCACGGCGTTGCCGGTCATGCGGTAGAGCCGGTCGGTCACGAAGCCGCCGGCGGCCAGACCGACGAAGCCGAGCAGCCACGGTATGGTCGTCACCAGGCTCATGGACTTGACCGATAGGCCGCGTTCGCTGGTGAGGTAGGTCGGGAACCAGGAGAGGAAGAAATACAGGATGTAGGCATAGCCGAAGAAGGCGAAGGCGGTGGCGAGGATGGCGGGGCGGACCAAGATGGCGCCGAGCGGCACGGCCTCGCCGGATCGGGCCGACCGGAGGCGGCCCGCCTCCACGAGCGCGCGCTCGCCGGGCGAGGCGCGTGGATGGGTGGCCGGGGTGTCCGTCACGGTCAGGGCCCAGACGAGTACCCAGACGAAGCCCAGGGCGGAGATCACGACGAACGATGTACGCCAGCCGTAGGACAGCGCGACGTAGCCGACGACAGGTCCAGCCAAGGCGCCGCCCAACGGGGTGCCGGCGTTGGCCAGGCCGACCGCCGTGGCCTGGCGCGCGTGGGGGAACCAGTTGCCGACCATCTTGTTCGCGGCGGTGCTGAACGGGCCCTCTCCCATGCCGAACACCACGCGCACGACGAGCAGGGCGCCGATGGTGGTTGCGGCGGCGGTGAGCCCGCAGAACAGGCTCCAGACCAGCATCGCGACGATGAACACACGCTTCGGGCCGAACCGGTCCGCACACCAGCCGCCGATGAAGCAGAAAACCGCGTAGCCGAAGAAAAAGGAGCTGAACACGATCCCGAGCTGGGCCGGATCGAGGCCCAAATCCTTGGTCAGGAAGGGGGCGGCCACCGACAGGGCGGCGCGGTCGAGGTAGGAGATCAGGCCGCCGGCGAACAGCAGCCAAACGACGAGCCAACGAATGTTCGTGACCATGGCGCGCTCCTCGTTACATGGCGGCCGATTGAGCAGACGATTGAGCGGCGCCGGGCTGGGCGGCTCCTGCAGTGCCGCGCATCAGCACCTGGGCTTGCTGCCCGGTGATGGCGCCGTGGAAGGCGATGGCGTCCGCGTCCATGTCGCGCGCCGGGCGACGTTCCGGCTCGAAGTTGCCGTGGTCATCCACGCCGCGGACGAGGGTCGCGGCATCGCGCAGGCCGACGGTCTGGCGGACATAGGTCGGCAGGTAACGGATGGCGAAGCCGATACGGCGCCGGGGAGATGGGTTTGGTTCGGAGCCGTGAATCAGGCGCACGTGGTGCAGCGACATCTCGCCGGGTTGCAGCACCAATTCGACGGCCTGGGCCGGATCGACGTCCACCGCGATCTCTTGGCCGCGGGACAGGAGGTTGTCGGGCGCGAAGGTGTCGCGATGTGCGACCTGGTCGCCCCTATGGCTGCCGGGAATGACGCGCATGGCGCCATTCTCAGGCGTGCTTTCCGAGATCGCGACCCAGGCGGTGACGATGTCGGCTGGGTCCAAGCCCCAGTAGGTGCTGTCCTGGTGCCAAGACACGAAGGACGGATTGTTGGGCTCCTTGATGAAGAAGGACGTGCCCCACGCAAGGATGTTCGGTCCGATGATGCTCTCGACCGGGTCGAGGATGCCGGGGTGGCGGATCAGGTCGTCGAGCCAGGTGAACAGGAGATGGGGCTTGTGGCGGAGCGGGCCGCGAAGCGGGCCGGCGCCGGCCTCGTAGCCCTCGAGGCGGCGGCGAACGTTGGCGGCCTCGTGGGTGGAAAGCGCGCGGATCGGGGCATAGTAGCCGTGCTCGCCATACTGGCGCACGGCATCGTCCGAAAGCTTCGGCATGGTGTGGTCCTCCCTGGCCCGGCAGTTCGGGTTTTGCTCTTGTCGTTCTGTTTGCAAGGATGAAACGCTGGCATGGTCGAGGTCAATGACAAAACGACACGATATTCGGCGCCCGCGCTGGAGAAGGGATTGGACCTGCTCGAGGCGCTGGCCGACGAGCCCGGCGGGCTGGGGCAGCGGGCATTGGCGGACCGGGTCGGCCGATCGGTGGGCGAGGTGTTCCGCATGCTGGACGTGCTCGAGCGGCGAGCCTACATCGCCCGGGACGCGGCGACGGGACTATACGGCTTGACACTCAAGCTGTTCGCCTTGGCGCACCGGCACGAGCCCACGCGGCGCCTGCAGGCAGCCGCATTGCCGGTCATGCAAGAGCTCGCGAAATCCGTGCAGCAGAGCTGCCATCTGTGCGTCGCCGGGGCGCGGCGGCTGCTGGTGGTCGCGCAAGCCGAGCCGTTGGGTCCCATGGTGTTCACGGTGAAGCTGGGGGCGGAGTTCCCGTGGTCGGCGCGCTACGTGTCGGTTCGTGTGCTCGCGGCATTCGGCGAAGAGCGGGAGGCGCTGCGCCGGGCCATCGAGGCGGAGGACGGGCCGGACCCCGCGCTCGCGGCGCGGCTGGAGGCCATCCGGGTGGCTGGCCACGTGGTTGCACCGAGCGAGACGACGGGGGGAGTGACGGACCTGGCAGTGCCGGTGTTCGGCTACAGGAACGAGGTCAAGGCGTCCCTGGTCATCCCGCTGCTGCCGCAGCTGGGTCGTACGCCCGACGGAGCCACGGTCCTGGAGCGGCTGCGGCAGGCGGCCGGCCGCATCTCGCACGCGATCGGGGCGTCCGCCGCGTAGGCGCTCGGATAAGTCTTTGCCCTCGGCCAGCGCTGCGGCGGATCGGTCTACGCGATCGGCCGCACCTGGCTGCGATCGAGACCGAGCCACACCGTGTCCCCCCGCTGAAGGTCCGGCCTGCTGGACCGGTTCAGCACGTCCACTTTCAGCTCCGTCCCGTTAACAATGACTGTGTAACGGAGGATGGGCCCTTGGATGCGTCGATCGGTCACCTCGGCGAGCGCGGCCAGTCCGGAGACGTCGTCCCGCGAGCCGGCGAGATCGATGGCTTCGGGATGGATGGCCCAGGCAGCCCCCACCTGCTCGCCGAAAACGGCCAGCACGGCAGCCGGCTCCAGCACATTGAAGTCGCCGATGAACCCGGCCACGAAACGGGTTGCCGGACGGTCGTAGACGTCGCGCGCCGAGCCGACCTGGACAAGTTGGCCAGCGTTCATGACCGCCACCCTGTCGCCGAGCACCAGCGCTTCCTCCTGGTCGTGCGTCACCAGGATGCCGGTGAACCCCGTTTCGCGTTGCAGACGCTTCAGCTCGTCGCGCAGGCGTTTGCGGATCTGCGCATCCAGCGCGGACAATGGCTCATCGAGCAGCAGCAGCCGCGGCTCCAGCACCAACGCCCGCGCGAGCGCGACCCGCTGCTTCTGCCCGCCCGAGAGCTGGGCCGGGCGTGCGTCGGCCCGGCGCGTCAGCTCCATGAGCACCAGGGCCGCATCCACCTTCGCCGCGACCTGCGCGCGCGACAGCCCCTGCTGCTGCAGGCCGAAGGCCAGGTTCTGCCGCACTGTCATATTGGGGAACAGGGCGTAGTGCTGGAACGTCATCGCGATCCCGCGCGATTGCGGCGGCAGCGCCGTCACATCGCGGCCGCCGATCGCCAGGCGCCCGGCATCGGGCGTGACCAGGCCGGAGATGGCGCGCAGCAGCGTCGTCTTGCCGCAGCCCGACGGGCCCAGCAGGATGCACATCTCGCCCTCGTTCACGTCCAGGTCGATGTCGCGGAACACGTCCGTGGCACCGTAGGCCTTCGCGAAGCCGCGCACGCTGACGAAGGTCACACCGGCCTTCTGCGCAGCATCGCCAACGCCAGGACGGTCGTGAGCCACATCACGGCGAAGTAGATGACGATGATCACCGCCGTGACCTGGCCGACTTTCTGCCGCTGCCCGAACAGGTAGATCGCAAGCGTCTGGTAATTGCCGCCGACGAGCATGTTCGCGAACACGAATTCTGCGAAGCTGAGCGCGAACACCATCGACAGCCCGACGGCCAGCCCCGGCAACACGCAGGGTACGATGACCCGGCGGGCGACCACCAGATCACTGGCGCCCACGAGGTGCCCGGCATCCAGCAGTTCGTGCACGTGCAGCGCCCGCAGGTTGTTCTTCAGCGGCAGATAGAGCAGCGGAAAGGCCAAGGGCAGGTAGCCGAGCAACAGGATCCACGGCGTCCCGATCAGCACCACGGGGTCCTGCGCATAGATGCCGAGCAGCCCGACCACCAGCACCACCTGCGGCAGCGCATACGGCAGCACCATCAGCCGCTCCATCCACCGGTCCAGCCACGGCAGGTAGCAGTGCGCGACCAGGATCGCCGGCAGCGTCACCAGCACCTGCAACACCACCGACCCGGCCGCGATGAACACCGACCGGCCCAGCGCCGACTGGAACGCAGGCTCGGTCAGCACCGCCCCGAACCAGCGCAACGTCAGCCCGCTGGGCACCAGTCCCGAATACCACTCCGTCGCCAGCGCCGCGACCACCACCGCCGCCACCGGCAGCAACAGCAGCACCGACACGCCGCCGATCAGCATTTGGTCGGGCAAGTCTTGCGAGCGCTCAGCCACGGGTCCGCCGCAACAGCAACTGATCGACCAAGATCGGCACCAGCAGCACCAGCACGAGCAGCACCGCCAACGCGTTCGCCAGGTTCGGGTCCGTGAACACGTCCCCCGTCACCAGCTCGCCGATCCGGATCGTGACCAGGTTCGCGCCCCCGCCGATCAGCGCATAGGCCGTCGCATACGTGCCCATCGCGTTGGCGAACAGCAGGATGAAGCTGCCGATCAGGCTCGGCGCCAAGATCGGCAGGCCGATGCGCACCCAGAACGTCAGCCGCGACGCGCCCATCAGCCGCGCCTGCTCGGCCAGGTCCGGCGTCAGCGCGCCCAGGCTCGGGAACAGCACCAGCACCGCGAACGGCACCTGGAAATACGCGTAGACCAGCATCAACCCTTGCAGCGAGTAGATGTTGAAGTCCGGTAGCAGCCCCGATCGCGCCATCAGCAGCGTCACCACCCCATTGACCCCCGCCAAGGTCGTGAACGCCAGCGCCAGCGGCACGCCGACGAAGTTGCTGGCCACGTTGAACAGCGTCAGGAACCGCCGCTGCACCGCAGCCGAGCGCCGATGCAACGCGAGGCTCAACGGCAGCCCGACCCCGAGGCCGACCGCGCTCGTGATCAGCGAGACGTTGACGCTGGTCACGAACGCGCCCCGGTAGAACCGGCTGCCGAGCAGCGCGCCATAGTTCGCCAACGACCAGGCCCCGCCCTGGACGAAGCTGCCCGACACGACCGATAGCATCGGCGCGACCTGGAACCCGAGCACCACCACCATGAACGGTGCCGCCCAAAGCCACGCCACCCGCCGGCTCACGCCCCCGCGCCGGCGCCGACCGCCACGCTACATCCCACCCTACATTTCAGTCAGGACCTTCTCCTGCCATAGCGCCGGAACGCGCCGGGCGCCGTCGGCCCAGGCCGCCGGGTCGATCGGTCGCGCCTTGGCGTATTGCGCCGCCGGCAGCAGCTTCGCCTTCGCCGCGTCCGACAGCGTCAGGTGATCGACCCGGATCGGGCGGGCGTAGCCGTCGGCCAGGTTCGCCTGGCCCTCATCGCTGAAGATGTACTCGCGAACCAGCATTGCCGCGTTCGGGTTCTTGGCGAACTTGTTGATGATCGTCGAGTAGCCGCTGGTGACCGAGCCGTCGGACGGGATGACGACGCCGAAACGGTCGCCACCGACCTTGTCGCGATAGTTCAGCGCATTGAAGTCCCACATCAGGCCGACCTGGATCTCGCCGCGCCCCATGTTGGCCGGCAGCGCCGCGATGGTCAGAAGACGTTTTTGTTTTGCGAGCTTGGCGAATAGGTCCATCGCCGGGTCGACCCGGCTTTCGTTGCCGCCCATCGCGATCGCGCAGGCGAGTACGGCGGCGTTGGACTGCGACGCCTTGCCGACGTCGCCGGCCGCGACCTTGTATGTGCCGGTCAGCAGGTCGGCCCAGGATTTCGGCGGGTTCGCGACATCCTTGGCCACCACGAATGCGATCGTCCCGGTATAGGCCAGCATCCATTGCCCGTCGGCATCGCGCGCCCAATCCGGGATCTGCCCGTAGGTGGTCGGCTTGTAGGAGGCTGCCAGCCCGCGCTCGACCGCGACACGGCAGAAGTCGAAGCCGACATCGCCGATGTCGGCCGACGCATTCGCCCGCTCGGCGGCGAACTTCGCCAACTCCTCGGCACTGCTCATGTCGGTGTCGACGTGCTTCAGGCCATACTTGGTCGTGACATCGCTCCAGGTCGCGGCCCAATTCGCCCAGTCGTCAGGCATGCCGACACTGTTGACGGTACCCTCCTTGCGTGCCCGCTCGATGAGATCGTCGATCGGGGCGGCCGACGCCGGCCCGGCGAGCGTCGCTGCGGCGCTGCCGGCTGCGAGGGCAAGGCCGGCACGTCTGGTGAGAGGTGTCATGAGCGGTCGCCTCGGTTTTGCTTGCCCGGACGCTGCCGGAAGCAACGAGGGTACGTCAACGCTCCCCGTGCTGGGCGCTCACCGCAGTTGCCGTCCGTCGGGAGGTTGCTGCCGGCTGGGCGCGGGCGGCTCGTCGCTCCGGAGTCTGCTCGACAGGAGTTCGCCGAAGTGTTCCAGCACGGGGTAGGCTGCGGCGGCGACGATGTGCGCATTGACCCGTTTCAGATCGCGCAGCGCATCGAGGTGGAGCGAGGTGCTGGCTACGACGGCCGGCCCGGCGCGGAGCCGGGCGTAATGGGTCGCGGTCGCGTCCGTTTCGAGGTCGCGGAAGATCTCCTTTTCGGCGGCCAGCAAGCGCGCTGCCCGGATATCCTCGGTCACGAACAACGACGCGGCCGCGTGAAGGTTGGTCAACAGCCGGTCCAGCGCCGAGAGCAGGGTCGACCGCTCGGTGTCGGAGAACGGAACGCCCCGCTTCAGGCTTTTCGCGACGAGGCCGAGCAGGTTCCGGTCCACGACGTCACCGGCGTGCCCCATATTGGCGGCGAACAACAAGATCTGCGCCGTCCTACGGTGGTCCGCATCGGTCATGGCCGCCGGGTCGAGCCGGTCCAGATAGCTTCGGATCGCGCCGTTCAGCGTTTCGAGCACGTCGTCCAGGCGGCGTGTCTCGGCGATGCGGCGGCGCTCCCCGTGCTGGAGCGTGTCGCGTAGGCCCGTCAGCATCGCTTCCAGTACATCGGCCAGGCGGAGCGCTTCCCGGGCGGCAGCACCGAGTGCCACGACCGGCACTTCGGCGGCGGCGGCATCGAGATAGAGTGGCCGGCTCGGGTCGGCCGGATCGATCCGGGCCGGGAGCAGCCGCCGAAGCAGGACGGCGTAGGCAGGCAGGACGGGCAGCATCGCGGCCGCGAGCACGAGATTGAACAGCGTGTGGAAGTCCGCCACGGCGCGCTCGGCGTCCGGCTCGACCGCGACCATCAGGCGGCCGACCGGACCCAGCATGGCGAGCGCCAGGCAGACGCCGACGATCCGGGCAAGAAGGTTCCCGACTGGAACCCGGCGGGCGGCCGGATCCGCCGCGGCGTTCTCAAGGCATGGGTTGATGGCCGTGCCGAGGTTGGCGCCGAGCACGAGGGCGAAGGCGGCATGGGGCGGCACGACGCCCTTGCTCGCAAGCGACATGATCAGGAGGATCACGGCGACCGAGGAGTGCGCCGCCCACGCCAGACCGGCCGCGAGTAGAACGTCCAGCACCGGCTCCGTCGCGATTGCGCCCAGGAGCAAGCGAAGACTGGGCACATCCTCATAGGGGGTGACGAGGTCGAGCAGCTGGTGAAGGGCCATGAGCATCAGGCCCAAGCCGATCAGCACACGGCCGAAATCCCGCGGCCCGGCCGTCGCGCGGCCGAAGGTGAGCACGCCCAGCAGGACCAGCACCGGCGCGACCGAGGCGACATCGAACGAGAGCGCTTGCACGATCATCGTCGTCCCGACGTTCGCGCCCAGCATGACGGCCAGCGCCGGCACCAGATCGACCATCCCGGCCGCGGCGAAGCTGGTGACCATCAGTCCGGTCGCGGTGCTGCTCTGCAGGATCGCCGTGATGCCCAGCCCGGCAAGGAAGGCGTTCGGCCGGGTTCGCAGCGCCGAGACGAGGAACACGCGGAGCCGATCGCCGAACGCGCGCTGCACGCCCGTCTGAACCATACGCACGCCCCACAGCAGCAGCGCGATGGCTCCGGCCAGGTCGAGGAGGGTGAGTGGAAAGGCGATGTCGACCTCCAGGAAGGGGAGTGGCCGCCCATGGTCCCCACGCGGCGTGCACGTTCGGTTTCTATAAGATGAGCCGTGGCGGAAGGCGATCAGCCATCCCGCCGACATGTTGCTCCCACGGATCGGCCAAACCCGCGAAATAGCCGCCAAGCGCAGGAAAGACACTGAGCCGGCCGCCCGCTTACCCTGCGCCCATCCAGTTGGGAGCTTCGCGGTGTCCGGCCCTTCTCATGAACTTCTCACCCCCGATAATTGCGTCGTGGCCTTGATCGACCATCAGCCGCAGATGCTGTTCGGGGTCGCGAACTTCGACCGGCAAGCTGTCATCAACAACACCGTCGGGCTGGCCAAAGCGGCCAAGCTGTTCGGGGTGCCGACCGTGCTCTCCACAGTCGAGACGGAGAGCTTCTCCGGCTACATGTGGCCGCAACTCCGCGCCGTGTTCCCCGACGCACCCCTGTATGAGCGCACGTCGATGAATGCCTGGGAGGACGTGCCGTTCAAGGCGGCCATCCAGGCGACAGGGCGGCGCAAGATCGTGCTTGCCGGACTGTGGACCGAGGTTTGCGTCGCGTTCCCGACCATCCAGGCGATCGCCGAGGGGTTCGAGGTCTTTGTGGTCGAGGACGCGTGCGGCGACATCAGCGAGGTCGCGCACCGGGCGGCGATGCAGCGGGTGGTGCAGGCCGGCGCGGTGCCGATGACCTGGATCCAAACGATGCTGGAATGGCAGCGCGATTGGGCGCGGACGGCCACCTATGGCGGAGTGGTCGAGATCGTCGGCGCGCATGGCGGCGCGTACGGGGTGGGCGTGGAATACGCGAAGACCATGCTGGGCGGCCATTCCGCCGCGAAGCCGCTGGCCGCGGAGTGAACGACCCGACGCTCGAACTGACGCTGACGGTCAATGGCGCGGCCCATGCCGTCACGCTCGACACCCGCGTCACCTTGCTGGACGCGCTCCGTGATCACCTTGGCCTGCATGGCACCAAGAAGGGGTGCGATCACGGGCTGTGCGGGGCTTGCACCGTCCTGGTGGACGGGGAACGGCGCGTGTCCTGCCTGATGCTGGCCGCGACCGCCGAAGGCCGGGCCGTGACGACGATCGAAGGCATCGCCCGGCCGGACGGGCCGCTGCACCCGCTGCAGCAGGCCTTCATCGACCATGACGCCTTCCAGTGCGGCTACTGCACCCCCGGGCAGATCATGTCCGCCCTCGGCGCCATCGCCGCCGGCGACATCCGGACTGCGGCCGATATCCCGGCGGCCCTCGACAACATCTGCCGATGCGGGGCCTACGACAACATCAAGGCGGCGATCGCCAGCGTGCTCGAAACATCCGCGCTGGACGTTGCCGCATGACGCCGTTCGCCTACCGCCGTCCGCCCGGCATCGAGGCCGCACTCGGCCTGCTTGCCGAGACGCCGGACGCCGCGGTCCTGGCCGGCGGCACCTGCCTGCTCGATCTGATGAAGCAGGGCGTCGAGCGGCCCGGTACGGTCATCGACCTGAACTTCGCGCGCGATTTGAAGGGGATCGCGGTCACGCCGCAAGGCACCCTGCGCATCGGTGCCGCGACGACGCTGAGCCATGTCGCGCGCTCCAGCGCGATCGATGGGTGGCCGCTGCTGCGCGAGACGATCGTCGACGGCCTGACACCGCAGCTCCGCAACGCGGCCAGCGTCGGCGGCAACGTCATGCAGCGTCCTCGATGCTTCTACTTCCGCGAGCCTGGCTTCGCCTGCAACAAGCGGGAACCCGGCACCGGCTGTGCGGCGCGCGACGGGGTCCATTTCCAGCACGCCCTCTTCGGTGGCGCGGCCGCATCGGCCTGCATCGCGGTGCATCCGTCCGACCTCTGCGTGGCCCTTGCCGCCCTCGATGCATCCGCGGAGATCGCCGGACCGGCTGGCCGCCGCACGCTTGCCCTATCCGAACTGCACCGCCTGCCGGGCGGCGACGCGACGCAGGAGACCAACCTGCAGGCTGGCGAGCTGCTCACGGCCATCGACATCCCGCCCCAGGGGGTGCGCGGCGGCGCGTACGTTAAAGGCAACGAAGGCTTCGCGCTCGCGTCCTGCGCGGCCCTGCTCGACCTGCGGGACGGGCGGATCGAAGCCGCCCGGATCGTGCTGGGCGGCGTCGCGCACGCCCCGTGGCGCGCCGCCGCGGCCGAGGCGGTGCTCGCAGAACGGCAGTCCACGCCCGCGGTCTTCGCGAGCGCCGCCGCTGCCGCGGTGGAGGGGGCCGAGGCCGACCAGCAGACCGCGTTCCGGGTCGCCCTGGTGAAGGCGGTGGTCGGCGAGGCGCTCGAGCGCGCATTGGCCCGGGCGGGCGACCGGTCATGAGCAACGTCCACCCACTCTATGTCGGCGGCAGCCAGCCGCGCGTGGAGGGGCGGCTGAAGGTCACGGGCCAGGCCCGCTACGTGGCCGAGCATGCGGCCGATCTCTACCCCAACCTGCGCCACGCGGTGATCGTTGGCGCCACGATCGCCGCCGGGCGGATCGACGCGATCGATACCGCTGCCGCCGAGGCCGCGCCCGGGGTCGAGGCGGTGCTCACGCACCTGAACGCGCCCCGATTGCAACCGGTGCCGATTTTCCCGCTTGGCCCTGCCGGCGAGGGCCGTCCGCCGCTGCAGGACGACCTGATCGCGTATGGCGGGCAGGCGGTCGCCGTCGTCGTCGCCCGCACGCCGGAGCAGGCCCAGGCGGCCGCCGACCTCATCGCGGTCCGCTACGTCGCATCGCCCCATCACACCACCTGGGAGCTCGTCAGCGGCGAAGCGCAGCCGCAGCCGCTGCCGCCGCCTCTGGCTGCCCGGTTCGACCTGACCCGCGGCGACGTGGAAGCGGCCCTCGCCCGGGCGGCGCACGTTGTGCAGACCACGGCGGACACGCCAGGTCACAGCCAGAGCGCGATGGAGCTGGCGGCCACCGTCGCCGCGCCGGACGGGGCCGGCGGCCTCGTCGTGCACGACTCGACCCAGTGGGTGCTGGGGTGCCGCAACATGCTCGCCCGCCAGCTCGGGCTGCCGCTGGCGCGGGTGCGGGTGGTCGCGCCCTTCGTGGGCGGCGGGTTCGGGTCGAAGTGCTTCACCTGGCCGAATACGGTCCTGGCGGCGCTGGCCGCACTCACGACCGGCACGCCCGTCCGCCTGGTGCTGTCACGGGCGCAGATGCACCTCGCGACCGGCTGCCGCCCTGCCGCGCACCAGACGATCACGCTGGGCGCCGATGCGGACGGCCGGCTGGCCGCGATCCGGCAGCACGCGACCAGCCAGACGTCTGTCGGCGACGTGTTCGTCCGCGCCGTGGGCGAGGTGTCGGAGGTGCTATACGGCTGCGCCAACCTCGAGACCCGCAACACCGTCCTGCGGGTCAACACCACGACGCCCACGAACATGCGGGCGCCCGGCGAGAGCTACGGCTCGTTCGCGCTCGAGACGGCGATGGACTTGCTGGCAGAAAAGATCGGCATCGATCCGGTCGAGCTGCGGCTTCGCAACGTCCCGGCCGCGCACCCGGAAGACGGCACGCCGTTCTCGACCAGCGCGCTGCGGGAGTGCCTGACCGAGGGCGCCGCGGCCTTCGGCTGGTCCGGCCGCGGGCCGGCCGGGACGATGCGGGATGGGCGCGAGAGGGTCGGCTGGGGCATGGCCGCGGCCTGCTACGGCGCCTATCGCAGCCAGGCCGCCGTGCGCGCGGCGATGCTGGCGGACGGCAGCGTAGAAGTCGCCTCGGCCACCCACGAGATCGGGTCCGGAACCACCACCCTGATGGCCCAGGTCGCGGCGGACGCGCTCGGCGTGGACATCGCGCGCGTGCGGGTCGTGCTTGGCGACACCGACCTGCCGGCCGCTCCCGTCCATGGCGCGTCGCGGAATGCCGGAACGATCGGGCCCGCCGTGCTGGCGGCCGCCGCCGCGCTGAAAAGCGAACTCGAGGCGCTCACGATCCCGGGGGACCCGCCCGGCGACCATCCCGCGCTGCTGCGCCGCCTGGGGCGGGACCGCGTCGAGGTGGTTCGCCGCGCCGGTCCGCCGGAGCTCGACGACGCTGCCTTTGCCACGTTGGCCTCGGGCGTGAACACCATCCGCATGCCGACCACCAAGACCGCCGCAATGTATGCCTTCGCCGCCCATTTCGCCGAGGTCCGGGTGCGGCCCGAGCTCGGCCAGGTCCGGGTGACGCGGATGCTCACCCGGTGCGACATCGGCCGGGTGCTGAACCCGATGCAGGCGCGCAGCCAAGTCCTGGGCGGCCTCGTGTTCGGCATCGGCATGGCGTTGTCCGAGCAGATCATCCCCGACCCGGCGACCGGCCGCATCGTCTCTGCCGGCATCACCGAATATTGGCTTCCGGGCATGGGCATGATGCCGGACTTCGACATCGGCTTCGTCGGCGGGGCGGATTACGTCGCGAACGAGCTGGGGGCGAAGGGTGCAGGCGAGATCGGCACCGTCGGCAGCGCGGCGGCGATCGCCAACGCCGTCTGGCACGCGACCGGACAGCGGTGCCAGCAGCTGCCGATCACCGTCGACAAGCTTCTCCGTGCCACGTCCGGCGGACTTTCGGCCTGACCGAACCGACGGGCCGACCGGCAAGGGCCGGGCGCTTGGATGCGCAGCCGAACACGCGTGGGCGAGGTAGTTCAATGACGCCGCATGATGGCACGAGACCGTGTGCCGAGGTGTCGAGAGGAGCGGCGCGAGGGCCGGGGCGGTCGTGCGGCAGACGTCGGTCGCGTGGCGGCACCGGGGATGAAAGGCGCAGCCCGGCGGCGGCTGCGACGGGTCGGGTGGGGCGCCCTGCAGAATGACGCGCGCGGCGGTCGCCCGAGTTCGACGATGCGCCCGAGACACATCACAGCCACCCAATCGCTCATGTGCCGCACCATCGACAGGTCGTGGCCGATGAACAGATAGGTGAGCTTCAGCCGGTCCCTCAGATCCTGCAGCAGGTTGACGATCTGCGCCTGGATCGACACGTCGAGTGCCGAGATCGGCTCGTCCGCGATCACGAACGACGGGGACGCCGCCAGCGCGCGGGCGATGCCGACGCGTTGCAAGTGCCCTCTGGAGGATTGGGCAGATAGGCGCGCATGCGCTGCGGCGCGTCGGTGATCCCGACCAGGCCGAGCAGCTCGATCACCACCCGGTCCGCCTCGGCGCCGTCTCGATCGTGGCCGACGACCTGCCCGGCTGGCCGGACGGGCTTGCCTTGGACGATGCGGGACGTGTCTATGTCTCTTGCTACGAGCCGTCGCGCATCTTGCGGCTGGAGGGCGGTTCGGCCCACATCCTGATCGAGGACCCGTTCGCGCACATGCTGTGCCACCCGACCAACGTCGCGTTCCGCGGCTCGACCCTGTTCAGCGCCGATCTGGGCCGCTGGCATGTCACGGCGATCGCCTGTGATGCGGCAGGGCCGTCGCTGCCGCGATGAGGTTTTCGGGCCGGCATGCCCTCGTCACTGGCGGCGGGAGCGGCATCGGCCGCGCGGTGGCGGTCCGCTTGGCTGCAGAGGGCGCCAGCGTCGCCGTCAACTACACGGGCGAGGAGGCAGGGGCGGCCGCGACGCTGGCGCTGCTGCCCGGCGCCGCCGCCCGCCATATGACGGTGCGCGCCGATGTCGCGGACGAGGACGAGGTTGCTGCCATGGTGGCGGCCGTCCTGGCCCGGTTCGGCCGGCTCGACATCCTGGTCAACAACGCGGGGATCGTGGAGGGGGCGGCGTCCGACGAGATGACCTTGCGGCAGTGGCAGCGCGTGCTCGACGTGAACCTGTCCGGCACCATGCTGTGCGCGCGGGCCGCTCTGCGTCACTTCCTGGCACGGCCCGGCGGCGGCGTCATCGTCAACTGCTCCAGCGTGCACCAGACCATCCCGAAGCCCGGCTTCCTGGCCTATGCCGCCAGCAAGGCGGCGCTCGACAATCTGACGCGCACGCTGGCCTTGGAATATGCGGGCCGAGGCATCCGCGTGAATGCCGTGGGGCCGGGGGCGATCGTCACGCCGATGAACCGGGCCTGGACCGACGACCCCAGCGCCCGGGCCGTCGTGGAGGCGCACATCCCTGTCGGCCGTGCCGGCACCCCGGAGGAGATGGCGGCCGTGTTCGCGTTCCTCGCATCCGACGACGCCGCCTACGTGACTGGGCAGACGATCTATGCCTGCGGCGGACTGACCCTGTTTCCCGAGTTCCGGGTCAACTGGGCCACCTGACGGCGCAGACGCGAACGAGGGGACCGGCATCGATCCCGCCGCCGGGGCCGGGGGGCAAGCGCTGCACTGGCCGCGGCGGTAAGGCACGCGGCGACAATTCATGCTTTATTCAGGCTTCAGCCCGATCATGATGCGCGTCTAGTGACAGGACGCGACTGCCGAGAAGGTTTGCATGCCAGCGTCCGCCCACACGCCCAGTAACGGGCTTCGTCGCTCGTTGCAGCCACGGACGATCCTGTTGCTGACGGCGGCGGGGATCGGACTCTCGCTGGGGATGCTGGGCCTGGGCGCCCTCGTGCAGCTCGACACCTGGCGCGACACGTGGCGCCAGGCCGATCAGGCGTCCGAGAACGTCCTGGTCGCGCTCGAGCAGAACATCACCCGCAACGTGGCGATCATCGACCTCTCGATGCAGGGCGTGATCGAGGCGCTCGCCGAGCCCGGCATCGACAGCGCGCTGCCCCGCGTCAGGCATCAAGCGCTGTTCGACCGCGCGACGAGCGCGGAGGATCTCGGCTCGTTGCTTGTCCTCGATCCCACCGGCGCGGTCGTCGAAGACTCGACGGCGCTGGAGCCACACCGCATCAACCTGGGCGAGAGAGACTACTTTCGCGTGCATCAGGAGCGGGCGGACGCCGGCCTCTACGTGAGCCGGCCCTTCAAGAGCAAGATGCGTGCAAATGATCTCAGCATCTCGTTCAGCCGCCGCATTCCCACCAGCGACGGCCATTTCGCGGGCGTGGTCGCGAGCGCCTTGCGCCTGACCTACTTCCAGCATCTGTTCGAGACGCTTAACCTCGGGAAGGGCGGGGCGATCACCTTGATCCGGACGGACGGTCACTTGATCGCACGCTTCCCATTCAAGGAGTCCGACGTCGACCGCGACCTGAGCCAAACGCCGATCTTCCGAACGTTCATCGCCGAGCGATCGGGTCACTACGTGGGCACGGCGGGTCTCGACGGGATCGAACGGCTGTTTACGTTCAGGCAGGTGCGCGGCTTGCCTCTGATCCTGACAATCAACGTCTCGGTCGAGGAGGTCCTGGCAGCATGGAAGGCGAAGGCATTCGTCACGGGAACGATCCTGGTTCTGCTGTCGACGGCCACCATGGGGCTGTGCCTGCTGTTCCGGCGCGAGTTGGTGCACCGCGCGGCGGCCGAGCGGGCGTTGGAGGACGCGGCCGAACGGCTCGCTCAGGCGGCCGCCACCGATGCGCTGACGGGGCTGCCGAACCGGCGCAAGTTCCAGGAGGATCTGCAGGCCGAGTGGCTGCAGGCGGTCCAAGACCGTCAGCCGATCGGGCTGCTCATGCTCGATGCGGACTTCTTCAAGCTCTACAACGACCGCTACGGGCACCCCGAAGGCGACCGCGTCCTGTTGGCCATCGCCGGCTGCCTGAAGGCCTACACACGGCAATCGCTGGACCTGTCTGCCCGCTACGGCGGCGAGGAGTTCGTGGTCGTCCTTTCTCGCGCGAACGCCCGGGAGGCCGTTCGCATCGCCGAGCGGATCCGCGTTTCGGTCGAGGCTCTCAACATCTGCCACGCCGACAGCCCGATCGGGCGAGTGACGGTCAGCGTCGGCATGGCGGTGGCTCGGCCAAGGGCCGGCGAGGCTCCGGCCTTGCTCCTGAAGGAAGCGGATGACGCCCTGTATGCGGCCAAGCGTGCAGGGCGCAACCGCGTGCAGGTCGCCGTTCTGACGACGCTGCTGGAGGAGACGGCGCCTGACCGCGGCATCGGCGTAAGCAGATCGCGCGTGCCGTCCTAGGGCGGATGCCGGCAGTGCGCGGCCGGCCGGCAATTGGCAGGCTCATCGGGCTCCTGTTCGCGGAGACCAAGGAAGTTTGCTCGCGTTTTCGCCTGAGACTGCTTAAGGACGGCTTCTCGCACGTGCAGCAAAGTCGTCCGCCATGCTTCAGATCGATGGTCTCGTGTTCAATGCCTGGGGGCGGCGGTTCTTCGACCGCGCGACCGTGACGCTGCCGCTGAACACGAAGGTAGGGCTGGTGGGGCGGAACGGCGTCGGGAAGTCGACGCTGTTCAAGCTGATCCTGGGTGAGCTGCAGCCGGATGGCGGCGAGATCGGGCTGCCGCGCGGGGCGCGGGTGACGAGCGTCGCGCAGGAGCATCCGGCGACCGAGGTCACGTTGCTGGATACGATCCTGGAGGCGGATACGGTGCGGCATGGGCTGCTGGCGGAGCTGGAGACGGCGGTGCCAGAGCGGATCGCGGACATCTATCAGCGGCTGGAGGAGATCGGAGCGGACCGGGCACCGGCGCGGGCGGGGGAGATCCTGGCCGGGCTGGGGTTCTCGACGGCGGACCTGGCGCGGGCGATGCGCGAGTTCTCGGGCGGGTGGCGGATGCGGGTGGCGCTGGCGGCGGCGTTGTTCGCCGAGCCGGACATGCTGCTGTTGGACGAGCCGACGAACTACCTGGACCTGGAAGGGGCGATGTGGCTCGAGGCGCGGCTGAAGAAGTATCCGAACGCGGCGATGATCATCAGCCATGACCGGGAGCTGCTGAACAATTCGGTCGACGCGATCCTGCATCTGCAAGGAGGCAAGCTCGAACTCTACACGGGCGGATACGACGATTTCGAGAAGCGGCGGGCGGAGAAGGCCCGGCTGCTATCGGCGTCGCGCGTGAAGCAGGAGGCGGAGCGGGCGCATCTGCAGAGCTTCGTCGACCGGTTCCGGGCCAAGGCGAGCAAGGCGGCGCAGGCGCAGAGCCGGATGAAGCGGCTGGCAAAGCTGGAGCCGATCGAGGCGACGATCGAGGAGCGGGTGGCGCCGTTCCTGCTGCCGTCGCCGGCGCGGCCATTGGCGCCGCCGCTGATGCGGCTGGAGGCGGCCGACGTCGGCTATGCGGACGGCGTGCCGGTGCTTCGGGGCATGGATTTGCGGTTGGACGTCGACGACCGGATCGGGCTGCTCGGGGTGAACGGGGCGGGGAAGAGCACCTTCGCCAAGCTGGCAGCCGGCGCGCTGGAGCTGTCGGCGGGTAAGTTCGCGCGGGAGCGGCGGATCCAGGTGGGTTGGTTCCACCAGCACCAGATCGAGGCGATGGACCCGGCCGACACGCCGCTCGACATCATGCGCCGGGCCCGGCCGGAGGATAGCGAGACGTCGTATCGGAGCCGGCTGGCGTCGTTCGGCATCGGGTTCGACAAGCAGTCGACGACGGTCGAGAACCTCTCGGGCGGGGAGCGGGCGCGGCTGCTGCTGAACATGGTGGCGATGGCGGCGCCGCATTTGCTGATCCTGGACGAGCCGACGAACCACCTGGACATCGACAGCCGTCGGGCCTTGCTGGATGCGCTGAACGACTACGAGGGGGCGGTGATCCTGATCACGCATGACCGGTCGCTGATGGAGCTGGTGGCGGACCGGCTGTGGCTGGCGGCGGACGGGACGGTGCGTCCGTTCGAGGGCGACATGGACGACTACGCGCGGTTCGTGCTGGAGCGGTCGAAGGTGGGCGGCGCGCCGGCGCAGTTGCGGGAGCGGAAGGCGAAGCACGAGCCGAAAGGCAAAGCGGCCGCCAAGAAGGCGAAGCGGGCGGCATGACCAAAGATGAGCTGACGGCCTGGGCGCTGGCGAATGGGTGGACGATGGCGGGGGGACATCCGAGCCTGATGAAGCCGCGCAACCCCAATGAGGCCGTGGTGCGGATGGTGCTGAAGGCGACCGTCGTGCACATCGAGGCGAAGAAGCCGGCGGGAAAGTGGGAGAAGCTTGCTGGCGCCGGGTATGGGGACGTGGTGGCGGACGAGGAGACCGGGATGCCACTGGGTCTCGGCCTGGAGACGATCCCCGGGTTCCGGATGTTGATGCAGGAGGGAAAGGACCGGCAGGTGTTCGCGAAGATGGGGTAGCGGGCTCTTTGCTCGGCGTAGTGGGACGTCGGAGCTCTATAAACCGTGCGGTCGTGGCTTGCCTTGTGGCCCTCACCCAACCCTCTCCCAGCGGGAGAGGGCTTTCTTGAGGCGCTTGCCTAGGGGCCGCGGATAATTTGAGCGAGGTCTTCGGGGTGGAGCCATTTGGCGAAGGCGGCGCGGATCTGTTCGGCGGTGGTGGCCTGGAACTGGACGGCGGCGCGCTGGTCGGCGTCGAGCGGGACGCCGAGTTCGAGGCGGTTGAGGTAGGCGGTGGCGATGGCGGCGACGTTGGCGCGCTGCATCGCGAGCTGCCGCAGCAGTTGGGACTTGGCGCGGGTGAGCTCGGCGTCGCTGACCGGGGTGGTCTGCATGGCCTGGATGTCACGCAGGACGAGGCTGCGGGCCGCCTCGACGTTCTTCTGGTCGGCGCCGAAACTGACGGTGTAGCGGGTCCGGGTCCGGCTGTAGTTCAGCGCGCTGCTGACGGCATACACGTAGCCGGTGTTGATGCGCAGGTCGCGATACAGGTGGGAGGAGAACCCGCCGCCAAGGATGGCGTTGCCGAGCATCATGACGTAGCGGTCGTTGCTGGTGACGGGCAAGTCGATCATCTGCGTGAGTGCGACCTGGTCCTGCACGCTGGAGCTGTCGGGGACGTGGGCTTGGGCCGGGCCGCTGGGCGGGACCGGGCGCAGGTCGATCTCCGGCCGTGGGCCTTCGGACTGCCAGTTGCCGAAGGTGTCAGACACGATGCGCCGGGCGGCTTCGGTCGTGACGTCGCCGACGACGACGATCGTCGCGAGGTCGGGGCGGTAGGCGGCGGTGTAGAAGGCGCGGACGTCCGACAGGTCGACGGCGCGGACAGAGGCGGGCGTCGCCTCGCGCAACGATGGATCGCCGGCGGGGACGGTCGCCTTGCGGAGGGCGATGTTGAAGCTGTGCAGGGGTGAGGCGAGCTGTCCCACCAGGCTGCGGGCGAGCTGCTCGCGAACGATCGGGTAAGCGTCCGCCGGGAATGCCGGCTGCAGCTCGTGCTCGGCCAGCAGGCGCATGCCGGCCTCGAAATCGGGGGTGAGGACCTTCAGGCCGAACTCCGTGCCTGCGCCCTCGGTCGCCGCGATGGCGTCGACGGCGGCGCGGAAGGCGATGCGGTCGCGGTGCTCGGTGCCGTAGTCGATGAGCTGGTCGACCAGCGTGCCGACGCCCTCCTTGCCCGGCGGTTCCTGGGTCGCGGCGTTGTTGCGGATGCGGCCGTAGACGGAGACGGTCTTGCTGACGTGTTCGGGGACGACGATGAGGCGTAGGCCGTTGGGCAGCACGCTGACATCGGGCGGGGTGCCGGGGTCGGGCAGGTGCACGTCGTCGAGCGCGGCGGTGGCCCAGCCGGGCAGGGTCACGGGGTGGTCGGGCGGGGTCGCGAGCGACTCGCCGCCGCCGAAGCCGCCCTGGGTCACGGGCGAGTTGTCGCCACGGGGGGTCAGCACGGCCGTGACGGCATGGTCGGCGTCCAGCATGGTGCGCGCGACCCGGCGCACGTCATCGAGGGTCACGGCGGCGTAGGCGAGGGCGACGGCATCGGGGCTGTCCACCTGGCGGGTTGCCAACGCGCGGGACCAGGATGCGGCAAGGCCGGCGATGCTGTCGTTGGCGAAGGCGAGTTCCGCGATCTTCTGGCGCTTGGCGGCCTCGAGCAGGCCGGGGTCGATGTCGCCGCCGGCGACCGTGTCGAGGATGCGGCGCATGTCGTCGACGAGCGCCTTCGGGTCGCCGCCGGCGGGGAAGGCGCCGAGCGCAAGACCGAGGCCGACGCCCGCTTTCGGGTTGTATTCGAACTGGGCGGCCAGCGCCCGGCCATCCGGGACAAGCTGATAGAACGGCCCGCGCTGGCTGGCGATGACGTCGGCAAGGATGGCGGCGGCGGCGCTGTCGGGCGAGGTGAGCCCCGGCATGCGGAAGCCGAGGACGGCGAGGCCGACGGGCAGGTTGGTCGGCAAGGTCAACGTCTTCGCCTCGGCCGTGCCGAGGGCGATGGGGGCGTGGGCGGGCACGTCGCGGCGCGGAACGTCGGCGAAGGCGCGGCGGGCGAGGTCCATGGCGGCGCCGGGCTCGACGTCGCCGGCGATGACGAGGATCGCGTTGTTGGGGGCGTACCAGGTCCGGTAGAAGTCCTTCAGCATCGAAGCGGTGGTGTTGTCGAAGCTGTCGCGGGTGCCCAGCGCGTCGTGTTCGTAGACGCTGCCCTGGAACAAGGTCGCGACCATCTGGGTGATCATGGTGTAGACGGGGCTGGAGAAGTCGCGCGAGACCTCCTGCTCGATGGCGCCGCGCTCGTTGTCCCAGTCGGCCTGGGCGAATGTGGCGCCCTCCATCCGCAGCGCCTCGACATGGAGGATCAGGCCGAGGTCGGCGGCCGGGACGGTGAAGAAGTACTGGGTGGTGGTCTCCTCGGTGCTGGCGTTGTTGTCGCCGCCGAGGAGGGCGCTGAGTTCGGCGAGCTGGTCCTTGTCGAGGCCTTCGGCACCGCGGAACATCATGTGCTCGGTGGCG
This sequence comes from Acetobacteraceae bacterium, assembly GCA_965213855.1. Lineage (GTDB taxonomy): Bacteria > Pseudomonadota > Alphaproteobacteria > Acetobacterales > Acetobacteraceae > JBBROS01. The sequence continues at coordinate 34,940 of CBDCAA010000009.1, forward strand.
TGGGCCATGCCGGGGAAGCCGGGCGGCGCGTCGTTGGAGCCGGCGAGGTAGGTGATCTGGGTGGTGACGACGGGGGCGAGGCGGTTCGGTACGACGACGACCCGCAGGCCGTTGGAGAGCGTCTCGCGCCGGACGGTCGGGGGGACGCTGCCGGAGGGGCCGGTGCTGCCGGCCGGCGCCGTGGGGGCGGGCGGGGCTGCGGGCTGCGCCACCGGTTGGGCGTGGGCCGTGGCGGCGAAAAGGCCGGCGAGGGCGGCGGTGCGGGCGAGCGGGGCGAGGATGCGGTGCGTCACGGGGGTGCTCCGTTCGGGTGGACGGAACATAGAAGGGAGCCGGGCGGTGTCCAGGTGAGAGGGTGGGCCGACACCGCGTCGGACAGGGCGAGGGCGGCGAAGGTGGCGAGCCAGTGTTCGCCCATGTAGTCGCCCGCGACGTGCGGCAGGGCGGACGCGACGTGGATGTCGGCCAGGCCGTGCAGGGCGGCGATGCGGGGGTCGCCGGGCGGGAGAGCGGCGGCGAGATGGCGCGCGCACCAGGCGCGACTGAGGGAGAGGCCGTCGAGGTGCGCGGTCTTGCCGTCGGAGCGGTCGGAGACGGCCGGCGGGCGGAACAGGGTTTCGGGGCGGCCGTCCGCGAGGGCGGGGAGGAAGCGGCCGAGCCAGGGCAGGAAGGTTTCGGGCGGGAGCAGGCGGCGCATGCACTCGGCTTCCATGAGGGCCGGTGAGAGGAAGTCGTCGGCCGAGGGTTCCCAGGCCTGGCAAGCGGCGTCGTCGCCATACCAGCGAAGGGCGGCGGCTTGCAGTGCTGGCGTGAGGGCCGGGTCGACCAGGTCGGCATAGTCGGCGGCGAGGCGGAGGCAGAACGCCGTGTTGTAGTGGGTGCCGGTGCGGACGGGGTAGGGCGCGCCGGGCAGGAAGGCGGCAAGGCGGTGGGCGATGAGTGCCGCGAGCGGCTGGACGGCGGCGGACCAGGCGGGGTTGGGCAGGCGGTGCAGCGCTTCGGCGAGTTTCAGCACCCAGGCCCAGCCATACGGGCGCTCGAAGCCGCTTGCATGCGGACGTTCGAAGTAGGCGCATTCAACGGCGATGGCGGCGGGCGTGAGGTGGTCGTCGAACAGCGCGTGGATATCGGGCGCGTGCGGGGTCGCGGGATGGCGGTGCAGGACCTGGGCGAGCAGCCAGTGCGCGTGCACGGATGAGTGCCAGTCGTAGCTGCCGTAGAAGGCGGGGTGGAGCGCGCGGGGAGTCCGCGCATCGGCTGGCGCGGCGAGGACGTGCGCGAGGTGGTTCGGGTATTCGCGCCGGGCATGGCCCAGGGCGATAGCGGCGAAGTTGTCCGCCTGGTCGGGGGTCATGCCGGGGCGAGACAAGGGTTGCTCCGCAGAGGTACTGTTGCGAGCGTGCGGCCAACACTTCGGGCCGTCCATAGCCGGCCAGCGCCGCGGGAACGAAGCACCGGTGGCGACGTTCGTGGCCCGCAACACATGAGGGGCGACGCGATGAGGGCATGGGCGACGGGCATGGTCTTGGCAGGGTTGTCTCTGACGGCCACGGCATGGGCCGACACGACGAGCCTACAGGTGTATGGGCCGGGGACGTCGAGCTGCGCCACCTACTTGCAGGACCGCTCGCTGCGGATCAACGCGGATGGGTGGATCCTGGGCTACTGGACCGGGATGAACTTCGAGGACGAAGGGAACCACCTGGTCGGCAAGACGACGGACTCCCGCGGGATCGTCGGCGCGGTGGCGCAGGTGTGCCACGCGAACCCGGCTTTGCCGTTATACAAGGCGGAGCGGCAGGTCTATCAGGAGATGAAGGACAAGGGGAACTAACAGCCCACCAGCGCGGCCCCGACCTTAGCCCGGGCTGCTATTGCCTTGGCGACGCGGCGCGGGTTTAGCGTCAGCCGCGTCGACGCCGTGGCCGGTCAGCCCGGGATCGAGGCGTAGGCGAGGAGGATGACGAAGCCGCCCATGCCGACGGTGGCGTGGAGGGCGACGACGATGCCCGGGGCGCGGCGGCGGCGGAGCGTGGCGGCGATGATGACGAGGCCGCCAAACAGGGCGAGGCCGAGCATCCACAGGGCGATGCGGCCGAAGTTCTGCGGGTCGGGCGCGCCGCCGAGGAGGCTTGCCGCGACCAGGCCAGTGCCGGATAGGCCGAGCAGGCCATGCGCATGGGCGCCGAGACGCACTGCGCCGCGGATGGGCCGTTCCAGCAGATAGAAGCAGGAGAGCGCAATCCCTGCCGCGACGGCAGCGGGGAGGATCCAGAGCGCCCAGGTCAGCATGGGGGCCGGGCCGGGGCCACGTGAACGCGGCCGTCTTCAATCCGTATCGCGAAGGTCCGCAGGGCGCCGCAGGCCGGGCCGCGGACCTGTTCGCCGGTGGCGATGACGAAGCGGCCCTGGTGGCGCGGGCAGTCGACGTAGGGGCCGCCGGGTCCACGATCGATGCCGCCTTGGGACAGCCAGGCGGCATGATGGGGACAGATGGCGGCGGTCGCGAAGACCTGGCCGTCGATGTCGTAGAGGAGGATCGCCTCGGGGCCGGCCTCGACCTCCATCCAGCCGCGGGCAGCGAGGGTGGCGCGGCCGGCGACGTCGATCCAGTGCGGGGAGGGTTTGGGCGGGGATAGGCCTGGCATGGGCGGAGGTTGAAGCACTGGTGGGCCGGGGCACCAAGGGGGAAGGTGGCATAAGGTTTGCTGCGCAAGCGTGCCGCAGGGAGGGTGCGATGGCTGGGCCCGTGTTTCATATGGTCGCTGACGCGCCGGCACCGGTGGCGCCGTATAGCCACGTGGTGGAGCGGGACGGGTGGCTGTTCGTGACGGGGCAGTTGGCGACCGACCCGGCTGACGACGGCCGGGCCTTGCCGGACGGGATCGAGGCGCAGACGCGGGTGGTGATGGACAACCTGGCGCGGGTGCTGCGCGGGGTTGGGGCGAGCTGGGCCGACGTGGTGAGCGTGCGGGTATTCCTGACGCGGTTCGAGGCGGATTACGCGGCGATGAACGCGCTGTATGCGACATATTTCGCGCCGGGTCGGCTGCCGGCACGGACGACGGTGGGGGTGACGGGGTTGGCCCGGGGCGGGCTGATCGAGGTCGACCTGGTCGCGCGGCGGGCGGGGGCATGATGGACCTGGATGCGATCCCGCTGGACCGGCAGACGCCGGCGCAGCACCGGGCGCGGTATGACGCGTTGCGGCAGGGCGCGCAGGCGCGGTCGGGCCGCGTGGTCGCGATGACGTGCCCGGCGATTCCGGAGGGGGCGGCGCTGCGGCGGGAGACGGTGCCGGGCGGCTGGTATTGGAGCACGGTCGTGCCGAAGGGCATGACGCTTCGGGTGGCGGCGCCGGAGGGCGGGGCGACGGTGGCGGTGGTGCTGTGGAACGCGCGGGACCGGAGCGAGCGGTTCAACGCGCCCGACACGATGAAGCTGCAATGGACGGTGCGGATGGGCACCGGGCAGCTCTTGCTGTCGGACATGGGGCGGGTGCTGGCGGCGGTGACGGCGGACACCTGCGGGCGGCATGACTTGCTGCTGGGGGGCGCGGTGACGGCGCGGCCGGGGCGGACGACGCAGGACAACCTGGTGCTGGCGGCGGCCAAGCATGGGCTCGACCGGCGGGACGTGCCGCCGTGCCTGTCGTTGTTCGCCGACGTGCGGGCGGGGGCGGACGGGGCGTTCGCGTGGCACGGGGCGGGGCCGGCCGGTTGTGCGATCGACCTGCGGGCGGAGATGGACGTGCTGGTGGCGCTGTCGAACACGCCGCATCCGCTGGACCCGGCGCCGGGTCTGGCGGCCATCGCAGCCACGGTTTGGAATGCGGGGCCGGTGGACGCCGACGACCCGTGCCGGACAGGTGGACCGGAGGCGACGCGGGCGTATGAGAACACCGGGTCGGCCGAGCATGGGTGAGGCGCTGCTGGACATGGTGATCGGGGCCGGGGCGCCGTGGTCGACGGTGCTGCGGGCAGGCCAGGTGCTGCGGATCATCGACGTGGAGGGACAGCAGGCGGTGGATGCGCTGTTCTATGCGGCGGCGGACGCGGCGGAGCGGTACAGCATGCAGGACACGCTGTTGGGTATGGGGCGCCCGTATATCGAGGTGGGCGCGCGGCTGCTGTCGAATGCGGGGCGGGCGATGGCGACGGTGGTGGCGGACACGTGCGGGCGGCACGACACCTTGGCCGGGTGTTGCAGCTGCGAGAGCAATTCGGTGCGGTTTGGGCATCCGACCCGCTACCTGCATGCGTGCCGTGAGAACTTCATCCTGGAGTTGGGGCGGCACGGGCTGGGGAAGCGGGATATCGTGCCGAACGTGAACTTCTTCATGAACGTGCCGATCAGCCAAGCGGGTGAGCTGGCGGTGGTGGACGGGATCTCGGCGCCGGGCGGGCTTGTCGAGCTGCGGGCGGAGATGGACGTGCTGGTCGTGTTGTCGAACTGCCCGCAACTGAACAACCCGTGCAACGGATTCAACCCGACGCCGATCCGGGTGATGGTTTTCTAAAGGGGTTGGCTGGAGAGGCGCACGCGGGCGCGCGATCAGCGCTTGGTCGATGTGACCGGGGTTTCGGTCCGCTTGGGATAGCGGCCTGAAGGACGCCGAACGGGGCTGTGTCACTCAGCGGGTTGGCTGGTGGGCGGTATGACGAGGGAGGCAGCGAGGGGTTTGGCTTGGCGGCGGGCGAGTTTGCGGACCATGACGTAGAACAAGGGCGTGAACAGCAGGCCGAAGATGGTCACGCCGATCATGCCGAAGAACATCGCGGTGCCGAGAACTTGGCGCATTTCGGCCCCCGCGCCGGTGGCGATCGCGAGCGGGATGACGCCGAAGATGAAGGCGAAGGACGTCATCAGGATGGGGCGCAACCGGGTGCGCGCCGCGGTGACGGCGGCCTGCAATGGGGTCGACCCCTCTTCCTCGGCTTGCTTGGCGAATTCGACGATCAGGATGGCGTTCTTGGCGGCAAGGCCGACGAGGACGACGAAGCCGATCTGGGCGAGGATGTCGATGTTCATGCCGCGGATGAGCAGGCCGGTGACGGCGGCGAGCAGGCACATGGGCACGATGAGGATGATGGCGAGCGGGAGTGTCCAGCTCTCGTACTGGGCGGCGAGCACCAGGAAGACGAACAGGGCGGAGGCGGCGAAAATCAGCAGGATGGTGTTGCCGGCGAGCTTCTGCTGGTAGGCGAGTTCGGTCCATTCGAAGCCGAAGCCGTCGGGCAGGCGCTCGGCGGCAAGGCGTTCCATGGCGGCGAGGCCGTAGCCGGACGAGACGCCCGGGAGGGTGGCCCTGCACCTCGGCGGCGGGGTAGAGGTTGTAGCGGGGGACACGGTAGGGGCCGGTGATATCGCGGAAGCTGGCGACGGAGCCGATCGGGACCATGCGGCCGGCGTTGTTGCGGGTCTTGAGGTTGGCGATGTCGTGCGGGTCGCGGCGGAACGGTTCGTCGGCCTGGGCGATGACCTGGTAGGTGCGGCCGAAGATATTGAAGTCGTTGACGTAGGAGGAGCCGAGATAGACCTGGAGCGCCTCGAACACCTTGTTGGCGGGGACGCCGAGGATCTGGGCGCGGGTGCGGTCGATGTCGGCGTAGATCCGGGGCGTGCGGGTGTTGAACAACGAGAAGACGTTGGTCAGCCCGGGGGTCTTGTTTGCGGCCTGGACAAGGTCCTGGGTCGCGGCCTCGAGGGCGGCGGGGCCGCGGCCGAGCTTGTCCTGGATGAGCATCTTGAAGCCGCCGGCGGTGCCGATGCCGCGGACGGGGGGCGGGGCGAGGGTGACGATGAAGGCGCCGCGGATGACCGACAGGCGGCGGCGGAGGTCGGCGGTGATCTTCTCCGAGGTGAGGCCCTCGCGGGCGCGTTCCTCGAACGGCTTGAGGGGCGCGAAGACGATGCCGGCGAAGGAGCCGTTGGTGCCGGTCGCGGCGTCGAACCCGGCGAACGGCACGGTGTGGGCGATGCCGGGCGTGTCGAGCACGATCCGGGTCGCCTCGCGGACGACGGCGTCGGTGCGGGCGAGGGATGAGCCGGGCGGGAGCTGGATGATGTTGAGGAGGAAGCCGAGGTCCTGGTTGGTGATGAATCCGGTGGGCGCGCGGGCGAACTGGTAGCCGGCGAGGCCGACGAGGCCGGCGTAGAGGACGAGCATGACGGCACCGAGGCGAGCGAGGCGGGCGGTGAGCCGGCCGTAGCGGTCGGCGAGCCAGTCGAAGGCGCGATTGAAGCCGTTGAAGAAGGCGACGAAGGGGCGCGCGAGCGGGGCAGGGCGGGGCGGATGGTGGACGTGCGGCTTGAACAAGAGCGCGCAGAGGGCGGGGCTGAGGGTGAGGGAGACGATGGCGGAGATGACGGTGGAGGCGGCGATGGTGATCGCGAACTGCCGGAAGAACTGGCCGGAGATGCCGCTGATGAAGGCAGACGGGATGAACACGGCGCAGAGGGTGAGGGCGATGGCGACGAGGGCGCCGGAGACCTCGTCCATGGTGCGGTGGGCGGCTTCGCGCGGGGACAGGCCGAGGCGGAGGTTGCGTTCGACGTTCTCGACCACGACGATCGCGTCGTCGACGACGATGCCGACGGCGAGGACGAGGCCGAACAGGCTGAGGTTGTTGAGCGAGAAGCCGAAGGCAGCGAGCACGGCGAAGGTGCCGACGAGCGAGATCGGGATGGCGACGATGGGGATGATGGAGGCGCGCCAGGTTTGTAGAAACAGGATGACGACGAAGACGACGAGGATAACGGCCTCGAAGATCGTGTGCTGCACGGCGTCGACGGATTGGGCGATGAACTGGGTGGGGTCGTAGACGATGTCGTAGGCGACGCCCTCGGGGAACGCCTTGGCGAGGGTGGCGATGGCGGCGCGGACGCGGGTGGCGGTCTCGAGCGCGTTGGAGCCGGGCTGCTGGAAGATCAGCATCGGCACGGCGGTGCGGGTATCGAGGTAGCCGTTGGCGTTGTAGTCCTGGGCGGCGAGTTCGACGCGGGCGACGTCGCGGACGCGGGTAATGCGTCCGGCCGGGTCGGTGCGGATGACGATGTCGCCGAACTGCTCGGGGCTGCTGAGGCGGCCGAGGGTCTCGATGCTGAGCTGGAAGGCGCCGGGGGTGGCAACGGGGGGCTGGTTGAGGACGCCGGCGCTGACCTGGACGTTCTCAGCCTGGAGTGCGGCGATCACCTCGCCGGCGGTGAGATTGCGGGCGGCGACCTTTTCGGGGTCGAGCCAGACGCGCATGGCGTAGTCCCGGGCGCCGATGACGTTGGCGTCGCCGACGCCGGGTACGCGGGCGAGGACGTCCTTGACCTGGAGGGTGGCGTAGTTGGAGAGGTAGAGCTGATCGCGCGTGTCGTTGGGCGAGTAGAGGTGCACGACCATCATGAGGTCGGGCGAGGCTTTCTTGACCGTGACGCCGAGGCGCTGGACCTGGTCGGGCAGGCGGGGGAGCGCGGTGGCGATGCGGTTCTGGGTGAGGACCTGGGCGGTGTCGAGGTTGGTGCCGAGGCGGAAGGTGACGGTGATGGTGAGCTTGCCGTCGGCGGTTGCCTGGCTGCTCATGTAGAGCATGTTCTCGACGCCGTTGATCTGCTGTTCGAGCGGAGTGGAGACTGTGGCGCTGACGACTTCGGCGGAGGCGCCGGGGTAGGTCGCGGCGATCTGGATCGTGGGTGGCGCGATCTCGGGGTATTGGGCGACGGGAAGGCTGAAATAGGCGACGACGCCGACGATGGTGATGAAGAACGACACCACGGAGGCGAAGATCGGGTGGTCGATGAAGAAGTGGGTGAACTTCACGGGGTTCGATCCATCCGGGTTGACGAGCCGACGCGGGCAGCGGTCGGCGGCTAGGTTTGGGCGGGCGTGATCTGGCCGGGTTGGGGGCTGACCTTGGCGCCGGGGCGAGCGCGGAGCAGGCCCTCGATGACGACGCGGTCGGCGGGGTCCAGGCCGGACCGGATTTCGCGCAGGCCATCGACGAGCGGGCCGGGTGTGACGATCTTGGGCACGACGGTCCCGTCCGCGTCAACGGTCATGACGACCTTGCGCGACTGATCGGTGGTGACGGCGGCGTCGGGCAGCAGCAGCGCGGTGTGCGGATTGGAGGCCGGCAGGCGGATGCGGGCGAACTGGCCCGGGGTGATGAACAGGCCCGGGTTGGGGAAGGTGGCGCGGACGCGGATGGTGCCGGAGGAGCGGTCGATCTGGTTGTCGACGAAGTCGATCTTGCCAATCCGAGACCAGGCCCGTTCGTCGTCGAGGCGGAGCTGGGCGACGGTTCCGGCCTCCCGCGGGGAGCCGAGGCGGCCTTCGCTGACGGCGCGCTGGTAGACGAGAAAGTCGCTCTCGCTCATGTCGAAGTAGAACCAGACCGGGTCGACGGAGACGATGGTGGTGAGGAGCGTCGAGCCGCCGTTGTTGCCGCCGGTGACGAGGTTGCCGGTCGAGACCTGGAGGTTGCCGATGCGGCCGGTGATGGGTGCGGTGACGTGGCTGTATTCGAGGTCGAGGCGGGCGGTGCGAATGGCGGCATTGGCCGAGCTGAGCGCGGCGCCGGCGGCCTTCATCTGCTGGACGCGCTGGTCGTAGATGCTGGCTGAGAGGGCTTCGCTCTGGCGCAGGGCGGCGCCGCGGGAGACGTCACGGGTGGCGAATTCGAGCTGGGCGGCCGCGGTGTCGCGCTGGGCCTCGGCCTGTTGCAGCTCGATCTCGAAGGGTCGAGGGTCGATGACGATCAGGACGTCACCCTTGTTGACGATCTGGCCATCGGAGAAGTGGCGCTCGGTGAGGTAGCCGCCGACGCGGGCGCGGATTTCGACGAAGTCGACGGCCGCGAACTGGCCGGTGTATTCGAGCCAGTCGGTGATGTCGCGGCGGAGCGGAACACTGACGGTTACGGCCGGCGGCGGGCCGGGCGGTGCTTGGGCCAGCGCCGGGCCGGTCCAGGGCAAGGCGAGCATAAACCAGGCGAGGAAGCGTACCATCGGGATCCTTCTCGTCGCACGCTGGCGGCGGCACACGGCGCGCGCCAGCATGGGGACGAGCGCGGTTCGCGGCAAGCCGCGTCGACGCTCAAGCCGGGCTGGCGAGCAGCGTCTCCCGCAGCGTCTTCAGCCGATCCCGCGCCAGCGCCAGACTTTCGGCGGTCACGCGCCGGTCGACGCCGCCCGGCAATATGTGGCCGGCCTCCATCGTCTCGATCATGGCAAGGAGGCGTTCGGCAGGCTCGAGGTCGAACGCGTCGCAAGCGTGGTGGAACACGATGAGAAGCTTATCGGACAGTCGGCGATGGTGCGAAGGGACGCGGGCATGCGAGAGATGGTGGTCGATGACGTAGCCGGCATGCATCGCTTTGATCGACGCCATGGGAACTCCTCGACGGGCCCTGCGGACGCCGCCCGACCGAATCGAAGGGCGTGGCGGTCCGGTATAGCATAAATGCTGCAGCCACCCGGGCCGGCAAGACAGGAAGCTTTGTTGTGCTTTCCAATATGTCGCCGATCGTCATAAGATCGGGAAATCTGCGTAGGGCGATACAATGCGTGAGAGTAACGGTCTGGAGGAGGCGATCGGGCTGATCTATGACACTGCGCTCGACCGCGCGGCGTGGCCGCGCGTGCTGTCGCGGCTCGCCGGGCTGTTCGACTGCACGTTCGCCGATAGCTTTCAGAGAACATTCGATTATAAGCACTTCTCCGGTGTGGCGCATGGCTTGGACGAACGGGACTACCAGGACGTGTTCCTGGGTTACTGGGTCAAGCGCAACGTGTGGGGCAGCTGTCGGCCGGTGATCCGGGCGGGTGATATCGTGACAACGCGTGAGATGACGCCGGTGGACGAGCTTCGCCGCAGCGACATGTATCAGGAGTATCTTGGGCCGCGCGGACTGCACGAGGGACTGCGGCTGGACATCTGGGCCGGTGAGGGCTGGATCGAGGACGTCTCCCTGCTCCGGCCGTGGAGCAAAGGCCCGTACACCGCGAAAGAACGGCAGACCGCGCAGGCGCTGATGCCGCATCTGCAGCGCTCGACCGCAGTGGCCCGACGGCTGCGCGAGGCCGACAGCATGTTGGACGCAGGTCTGTCGGCGCTGGAAGGGGTGCGGACCGCGATGCTGCTCGTGAGTGAGCAGGGCCGGGTCGTGCACTGCAACCGGGCGGGGCTGCAAGTGCTGTCGGCAGCGGACGGCCTGGCGTCGACCCCGTTCGGCTTGCAGGCGTCGACCCCCGGCGCCTCGGCCAAGCTTGCGCGCGCGATCGGGGCCGCGGCGGGCCAAGCCGGCGACGAGGCGAGGTCGGGCGCGCTGCGGCTGCCTCGCCCCTCGGGCGGGCCGGCCTACTCGGTCGTGACGCTGCCGCTGCGGCAGGCCGTGGAGGCGCCGGACGTGCGCCAGCTCAAGACTGCGGCGGTGCTGGTCTGCGTGATCGACCCGGCTGCCGGCGCCATGGTCAAACAGAGCGAGTTGATGGCCATGTTCGCGTTCACCCAGGCTGAGGCGTCGCTGGCGGCAGACCTCCTGGACGGGCTGGAGCTGCGCGAGATCGCAGAGCGGCGCGGGCGCAGCATCAACACCTTGCGGACGCAACTTGCGCGGCTGATGGCGAAGACGGACACCCGGCGCCAGGCGGAACTGGTCGGGCTGTTGGCGCGGGTGCAGTTCGGCTGAGGGCCTGCCTCGGAATGGTACTAGCAGCGGCCACTCGGCTCCGGAAAGCATTGGTCGCTCCGCTTCGGAAAGGACTGGTTGCTCGGCTCCGGGGCTGGGCATAACCACGGCGGCCGGCTGACAGCAGCGAGAGGCCGCCTCCGCGGCGATCATCGTTTCTTAACGTTTGATCGGCACACTCGCGAATGATGGCGATCGCCTGTCGGGGCAACGGTTCTTGGCTTTGCAGTCGCCTCGCCGGCCCATAGAAGGCTGTGCGGACGGGGCCGGAGGCCAGGCTGGGCGATGCGCATCCTTTTCCACCACCGCATCGCGTCGCGTGACGGGCAGGCGGTGCACATCGAGGAACTGATCGCCGCCCTGCGTCGTCAGGGCCACGAGACGCTGCTCGTGGGGCCGCCGGGGTTCGCGTCGACAGGGTTCGGCGGGTCGAGCCGCTTGGTCGACGGGGTCAAGCGGCTGATCCCCGGCGCCCTCTACGAGTTGCTGGAGCTCGGCTACAACCTGAAGGCGTTCGGCCGGCTGCGCGCGGCGGTGCGGGCCTATCAGCCTGACGTCATCTATGAGCGGTTCAGCTTGTTCCTGTTTGCCGGGATGTGGGTGCGGCGGCTCACGGGCATCCCCCTGCTGCTCGAGGTGAACTCGCCACTGTTCGAAGAAAGGGCCCAGAATGACGGGTTGAGGCTGCACGCGCTGGGGCGCTGGGCGCAGCAGGCCCTGTGGCGCCGAGCAGACCATGTGTTGCCAGTGACGGGCGTGCTGGCGCGGACGGTCGCGGCCTATGGCGTGCCCGCGGCGCGCATCAGCGTCATACCGAACGGCATCAACCCGGAGCGGTTCGGGGCGGTGCCGGAGCGAGCGGCGGCCAAAGCGGCGCTCGGTGTGCCGCAACGGCTGGTGCTGGGGTTCACCGGGTTCATCCGTGGCTGGAACGCGGTGCACCGGTTGATCGATTTCGTGGCTGCCCACCAGGCGCTGGACTTGCATGTGCTGGTGGTCGGCGACGGGCCGGCGCGGCCGTCGCTGGAGGCGCATGCGCGCGCGCTGGGCGTGGGAGACCGGCTGACGATTTCGGGGATCGTGGAGCGGGACGACGTCGCGCGTCACGTCGCGGCGTTCGACGTGGCTGTGCTGCCGGGGCTGACGCCTTACTCGTCGCCCTTGAAGTTGTTCGAGTACTTGCAGCTGGGCCGGGCCATCGTCGCGCCCGACATGGAGAATATCCGCGAAATCCTGACCGATGGTGTGGACGCGACGCTGTTTCCGCCGGAGATCGAGGGTGCGTTGGAAGCGGCGCTGCTGCAGCTGTGCGAGGACGAGGCGCTGCGCGAGCGGTTGGGGATGGCGGCACGGCGGACGATCAGTGAGAAATCGCTGACGTGGCACAGCAACGCGCGCCGGGTCGCGGAGATCGCGGATGTCGCCGCGAAGATGACGGCAAGGCCGGCGGCGTGACGGGATTGGCTCGGCAGAGTATGACGAACGGCGTCGTGAGCAGGGTGGCACCCGGAATGGTTGGCGTGGACGCGGCATGGCCGCCGGCGGGGACGGCAGGCGTGGATCGCGTGGACGACAGCGACGGGCTGTTCAGCAACATAAGGCGCAAGCCGATCGTGACGGCCCGGCCGATCTGCTGCCTTGCCATCGATGCGGAGGAGGATTTCGACTGGGACCGCCCGGTCCGCGACACCGGGTATTCCACGGAATGCATGCGGCATGTGACGGACCTGCAGGAAATCCTGGGCGCCTACCAGTTCCGGCCGACCTACATGCTGACTTACCCGGTGCTGGAGGACGCCGTCGTCGTGCGCATGCTGCGCGCGCAGCATGAGCGCGGGGAGTGCGAGCTTGGCCTGCAGCTGCACCCATGGGTGACCCCGCCCTTCGACGGCGGGGTGGACCATGGATCGTATCTTGGCAACCTCGATGCGGTGGCCGAGGAACGCAAGCTGCTGCAGCTAATGGGCAAGTTCCGGGAAGTGTTCGGGATGGAGCCGGTGACGTTCCGCGCCGGGCGCTACGGGCTGAGCCGGGCGACGACGCAGCTCCTCGAACGGCATGGCTTCACGGTCGACACCAGCCTGGCGCCGCGGACAGACTTCGAGCCGGCCGGAGGCCCGGACTTCTCGGACTACGATTGCCAGCCGTTCTGGTTCGGCAAGCGGCGGGCATTGCTGGAGATGCCGTTGTGCCGGGGCTTGGTGGGCTGGGGCGGGCGCCTGGCGCCGTGGCTGTATCAGGCCGCGGTCCGGCCGCCGCTGGCCGCGTGCCGCGCGGCGGCGATCCTGAGCCGGGCACGCTGTGCGGAGCGGATCACGCTCTCGCCGGAAGGGAACGACTTCGCGGCGATGCGGCGGTTCCTGCGGCGGCGGCAGGCGCTCGGGCAAAGCGTGTTCTCGATCAGCTTCCACAGCTCGTCGCTGTGGCCGGGGCGCAACCCCTATGTCCGCGACCGGCCCGACCTGCACGTCTTCTATGACCGGCTTTCGGCCCTGCTCGATCTCATGGCCGATAGCGGCTTCGCATTCGCGACGTTGGCGGAAATGCCGACGCTTCTGGGCGGGGGTTCGTGACGTCCGGGGGCGCCGCCGCGGTCCAGGTGGTGCTGATCGCCAACAACTTCCCACCCGTGCGGGGCGGGTCGGGGGCGGTCTATGCCAATCTCGCGCGGTGCGCGGCGCCGCGAATGCTCGTCCTGGCGCCGCGGATCAACTACTCCGACGGGCTACCGCTGATCGGCTGGCGCGAGTACGACCGGATGGCTGCCTTCCCGGTGCGCCGGCTGGCATTGCTGCGCACCGCGATGGGGGCGCGGCGGCGGGCGCTGGGCAAGGTGCCGCTGATCGCGATGGACATCGTGATCCGGGCCCGGCTCGCGTGGTCGGTGCTGCGGCAGTTGCGGGCCGGCGTAAGGGCGGTCTGTGTCGGCGAGCTGATGGCGAGCGGCTGGCTGTTGCACGTGCTGCGCCTCGTGCCCGGGATCAGGACGCTGGTCTATGTGCATGGCGAGGAGATCACGACCGATGACCCGTATGACCCGGGGTATGTGCGGCGGCGCCGGGCGCTGGCGGCCGCGGACCGGATCGTGGTCGTGAGCCGGTTCACGCAACAGGCCGTGGTCGCGATGCTGGGCGAGCGCCTGTCGAAGCGCATCGTTCTGGTGGAAAACGGGGTCGATACCACGCGTTTCTTCCCGGCGCCCCGGCAGGCGGAGCTGATCGCCCGCTACCGCTTGGATGGGCAGTTCGTGTTCATCACCGTCTGCCGCTTGCTGGAGAAGAAAGGCGTCGACCAAGCGTTGCGGGCCTTCGCGCAGCTGCTGCCGGAGCACCCTTCGACCCGATACGTCATCGTGGGGAGCGGGCCGTATGAGCCGGACCTGCGTGCGCTGGCGATGTCGCTTGGGATCGACGGTGCGGTCACGTTCGCCGGCAACGTGGCCGAGCACGAGCTGGTTGCGCATTACCGCCTGGGCGACGTGTTCGTGATGCCGAACCGGGTGTTGCCGAACGGGGACACGGAAGGGTTCGGGCTGGTGTTCCTGGAGGCCAATGCATGCGGGCTACCGGTCATCGCCGGGCAGGACGGCGGGAGCGTCGACGCCGTGACGCACGGGGAGAACGGACTGGTGGTGGACGGGAACGCGGTGCCGGCGATCCTTGAGGCGATGCGCCAGTTCCGGACCGATGCCCCGTTGCGGGCGCGTCTGGCGCGGTCGAGCCTGCTGGCGGCCAAAGCGGCGGACTGGAACAGCCGGGCGGAGGCGTTCTTGCACGCCTGCGTGGACTGACGTCAGGACGTTGTGACCGGGTCCCGGGCGGCCTGGGCCTTGGCGAGCGCGACCAGCTCGCCCAACGATAAGGTGATCGTCTCGTCCTCGCCCTCCGCGCGCAGGGTTTGCAGGAGCGTGCTGCCGGCCTCGGCATGCCAGAGGCAAACGACGATGGTGGCACCCGGCATCTGGCGCTGGATACGGCGAAGCAGGTATCGGACCCCTGACGCGGTGCTGCCCTTGTCCAGGACGGACAGGCAGCACATCGCAACCTGGGGAAAGCCGGTCTTGTCGGCGCTGTCATCGAGGGCGGCGTTGGCCACCGGACTGGCGCCGAACCCGGCGTCCTGCATCACCTGCACCGCCATCGTCGCCGCCAAGCCGTCCAGTTGGCCCCGCCCCGGGATGCACAGCACGGCGCCGGGCCGGCTCCAATCCGGGGGCTGGGCGTTCTGCTCGTGCGGCGCCCGCGGCAGGGACGCGGCGAGTTGGCCGAGTAGGGCTTCGATCTGTGCATGGATCCGGTCCAGCCGTTCGAACTCCAGGGCGTCGCGGGCGAGGTCGGTCTGTGCGAGGGCGAGGCCGAGCATGGCGACCTTGTCGTAGTAATCGGCGAGCGAGGTGGCGGCGATGCATCGCCGGGCCTGGGCGAGCAGCTCGCGCCCGTCCCCCTCGAGCGCGCGCTGGTAGAACGTCTCGGCGGGCTCGAGCGGCGGCCGATCGCCGAGGATGACCTCGATGAAGGCGAGTGGCTCGATGTAGCGCCCGACGACGACGAGGCAGACGGTCAACGGCGTGGCGAGCAGCAGGCCGACGGGCCCCCAGAGGAACGCCCAGAACGCGGCCGAGACGATGACGGCGATCGGGGAGAGCCCCGTGCTGTGGCCGTAGAGGAGCGGCTCGACGATCTGCGAGACGATGACGTCGGTGAGGATGAACAGGCCGAGCACGATGAAGGTCAGCGACCAGCCCGGCGCCACAACCACCGCAAGCAGGACGGGCGGGATGACGGCGATGGCCGTGCCGATGAAGGGCACGAACCGCATCGTCCCGGCCAGGATACCCCATAAAGCGGGGCTCGGCAGACCGGCGAGCCATAGGCCGGCCGTGACGAAGACGCCGAAGCTGGCGTTGAGCAAGAGCTGGAACAGGAAGTATCGGGAGAGCCGGCTGGCGGCGTCATTGAGCGCGAGGATGGACCGGTGCAGATCCTCCCGGCCCAGCAATCTAACCAGCCGGTCACGCAGGTCCTCGCGGGCCATCAGCACGAAGATGGCGAACACCGCGACGACCCCGGCCGTCGCAAGCGGGCCGAACAACGGCGCGACAACGGTTCGGAGAAGCGAGAATGCCGACGCGGCATCGAGCCCGGGGGTGGCGGCCGCGGCGGCCGGGCTGGCCGGTGCCGCCTTCAGCGCAGGGGGCATGACGGTCAGGTGCGTTTCGGAGGGGCCGCCGCCGAGCATGGAGCGGAGGCCGTCGAGGAGGCGCGTGACGGCCTCGCCGCCGATCGTGAGCGACTTCACCTTCTCCTGGATCGTGTCCTGGTAGGTGGGTAGGCTTTGCGCCAGATCGGTCAGTTCACGGCCGACGATGACGCCCATGCCGATGATGGCGACGAAGGCCAGTGTCACGGCAAGCAGAACGGAGGGCGCGCGGCCAAGGCGGGCCCGCTGCAGCAGCACGACGATGGGCGCCAGGACGAAGGCGAGAAGGACGGATAGGACGAGCGGGACCAGCAGGTCGCGGCCGAAGTAGAGGGCCAGGATCACGATCGCCGCCGCATTCAAGGCCGCCAGGCTGGTCGGACGTGGCGGCGTCGGGTCGGTCCGGTCGGGCGCGAGCGTCATCGGCTTGTGTGGTGTTTGTTGCACCGGGAATGCAGCCCGGGGCAGCCATCCGCGTTGTTGCCGGAAACGGCTGAAAGGCGGACCGCGTGACGAAAGTGTTGCTGGTCGAAGACCATGAGGAGTTGTGGGACTCGCTGTCCCGCCGGTTGCGCCGGCACGGGTTCGAAGTCGTCTTGGCGCATGACGGGCAGCAGGCGCTGGACCAGGTCGTGGCAGAGACGCCGGAAGTCGTGCTGCTGGATATGAACCTTCCGGTCATGGATGGCTGGACGGTGGCGCGCAACCTGAGAGCCGGTCCGTCGGCCAGTTCGGTCGCGATCATCGCGTTGACGGCGCATGCGATGGCGGCAGACCGGGCGAAGGCGATCGACGCGGGATGCGACGAGTATCACGCCAAGCCCGTCGATTTCACGCGGCTGCTGGAGCAGATCGACGAGGTTTTGCTGAAACGGGAGGATGCACGGGCGTGACCGCGGCGGAGCGGCGGGGAGCCATCCGGATGGGGCTGCGTTGAACGGTGCACGCCATCTACTCTGAAGGGATATCCCGTGAGCCGAATCCTGCTGGTCGAGGATCATGAGGAGATCTGGGATTTCCTTTCGCGCCGGCTGAAGCGGCGCGGGCACGACGTCGTGGTCGCGACGGATGGTCAGGAGGGAGTCGACCGTGCGGGCGCCGACCGGCCGGAGGTGATCCTGCTGGACATGAACCTCCCGATCATGGACGGATGGACGGCGGCCGGTATCCTCAAGGGCGACCCGGCCACGCGCGGCATCCCGATCATCGCCTTGACCGCGCATGCGATGGCGGGCGACCGGGAGCGGGCTGTCGCCGCGGGCTGCGACGACTACCACCCCAAGCCGATCGACTTCGCGCTTCTGCTGACGCAGATCGAGGCGTTGGTCGGCCAGGCAGACACGCCAGCGCCGGCGAGCGCTTGACGCGAGAGCCCGGGGACGCGTCACCGGACCGTCATCCGGCTTTGGCGAGGGTGCCGTCCGGCTCGAGCTCGAGCAGCAGGACGGAGCGGCCGGTGACCTGATACTCGGATTCGAGATCGAACCGGGGTTCGCCGTCGAGGTCGGGCTGGTTGGTGTCGACCAGCAGATGCCAGCCTTGGCCGCCAGGCACGGTCGGCAGCTTGAAGCCGACCATATCGTGGTAGGCGTTCAGGATCAGCAGCAGGGTGCGATCGATGCCGCGCTTGCGGATGCCGCTGGGCTGGGCACGGCCGTCGAGCACGACGCCCATGCACTTGGCGCCGGGTTCCTGCCAGTTCTCGGGCGTCATCTCAAGGCCCGCCGGGGTGATCCAGGTCAGCTCCTTGATGTCCAGCTCTTCGTTGTAGGCGCCGGTCAGGAAGCGCTCGCGGCGGAGGATCGGGAAGGTGTTGCGGATCCGGGCGAGCTTGCGCACGAACCGCATCAGAGACTGCCCGGCCTCGTCGAGCTCCCAGTTGACCCACGAGATCTCGTTGTCCTGGCAATAAGCGTTGTTGTTGCCGTGCTGGGTTCGGCCGAACTCGTCGCCGGCGACGATCATCGGCATGCCCTGCGAGAGAAGGAGGGTAGCGAGCATGTTGCGCTTCTGGCGCTCGCGCAGCGCGATGACCTCGGGGTCGTCGGTCGGTCCCTCGGCACCGTGGTTCCAGCTGTGGTTGTTGTCGGTGCCGTCCTTGTTGTCCTCGCCGTTCGCCTCGTTGTGCTTCTCGTTGTAGGAGACGGTGTCGTTGAGCGTGAAGCCGTCATGGGCGGTGAGGAAATTGACGCTGGACCAGGGGCGGCGGCCGCCCCAATCGAACTTGTCGGCCGAGCCGGTGATGCGGGTCGCGACGTCGGCGATCTTCCCGTCCTCGCCTTTCCAGAAGGCGCGGATATCGTCGCGGAACTTGTCGTTCCACTCGGCCCATCCCGGGGGGAAGCCACCGACCTGGTAGCCGCCGGGGCCGCAATCCCAGGGTTCGGCGATCATCTTGACGTGGCTCAGCACCGGATCCTGGCCGACCGCGCGAAGGAAGCCGGATTGCTGGTCGAAGCCGTGCGGCTCGCGGGCGAGGATGGTGCCGAGGTCGAAGCGGAAGCCGTCGACGTGCATGTCCTGCACCCAGTAGCGCAGGCTGTCGGTGACCATCTGGATCACGCGGGGGTGGCTGAGGTTGACGGTGTTCCCGGTGCCGGTGTCGTTGATGTAGTAGCGCTTCTGGTCGGGCAGCAGCCGGTAGTAGCTGGCGTTGTCGATGCCCTTGAAGGACAGGGTGGCGCCGCGCTCGTTGCCTTCGGCGGTGTGGTTGTAGACGACGTCGAGGATGACCTCGAGGTTGGACTCGTGCAGGCGGGCGACCATTTCCTTGAACTCAGCGAACGCGAAGTCCGGCACGGACCCGTAACGGCGCGCCGGCGAGAAGAAGCCGATCGTGTTATAGCCCCAGTAGTTGGTGAGGGACTTGTCGAGCAGGTAGTCGTCGTTGACGAAGGTATGGATTGGCAGCAGCTCGACCGCGGTGACGCCGACCGATTTCATGTGACGGATGATGGCCGGGTCCGTCAGGCCACGGAACGTGCCGCGCAGGTTCTCCGGCAGATCCGGATGGAGCTGGGTCAGGCCACGGACGTGCGCTTCGTAGATGACGCTGCGGTCGAACCCGATGCGGGGCGGCCGGTCGTCGCCCCAGCTGAACGCGCTGTCGATGACGCGGGCCTTGAGGTTGTAGGGGGCGCTGTCGCGCTCGTCATAGGTGAGGTCGTCCCCGGTCTCCATCTGGTAGCCGAACAGGGCCGGGTTCCACTCGAGTTGGCCGACGACGGATTTGGCGTAGGGATCGAGCAGGAGCTTGTTGGGGTTGAACCGGTGGCCGTTCTCGGGGTCATAGGGGCCGTGCACGCGGTAGCCGTAGATTGTACCGGGGCGGGCATCCGGCAGGTAGCCGTGGAAGATCTCGTTCGTGTATTCGGGCAGCTCGATGCGTTCGATCTCGGTCTCACCCTGGTCGTCGAACAGGCAGAGCTCGACCTTGTCGGCGTTGGCGGAGAACAGCGCGAAGTTTACCCCCGACCCGTTCCAGGTGGCCCCAAGCGGAGAGGGGCGGCCCTCGCGAAGGCGGGATTTACGGGCGGGCTGGTTCATGCGGGCGGGTCCGATGGTCATGGGCATGCGGCGCGCAGTGCGGCCTAAGGCCGCCACGGCGCCGGACACCCCGTTGCAGGTATCACCACCACTACGCGCGGCACGGCAGTAAGGTTTGAAGCTCGCGGGAAATTAGCGGTCTGGCGCGCACCTCGTGATCAGCGATGGTGCTCAGACCGATCCGGCTCACAAACCGCACTCGAGACCAGTGGCGCGCCCGGAAAGACTCGAACTTCCAACCCCCAGATTCGTAGTCTGGTGCTCTATCCAATTGAGCTACGGGCGCCGCGGCGGAGGCGGCGGTGTAACCTAGAGCACCGGGGGGTGCAAGGGGGCCGGCCGGCTTGCCGGCGGGCTGTGCTAAAGCCTGCTCCCGCGCGCCGCGCGCTGGAACTGCTGCAACGTACGATCCGCGGACAGGCGCTGATCGGCCGTCATGGCCTGATAGAGCGCCTCGAAGGCCGGGAGCAGCCGCTCGACGTTGTCGGCGTGCAGGCGTGAGAGCGCGGCGTAGTTGCGGAGCGCGTCGATCGCCGGCAGCCCGGTTGAACCGGCAGTCTGATCATGGTGGCTGCGTTCCATCGCCTGCGCGTTTTGGCGCATCACCCCGGCGAACGCGGCCCATTGCTGCTCCTCGGCCGGCGTGATGGCCAGACGGGCATGCAGGTCCCGGATATGCGCCTCGACACGCTCCATCGCCCGCCGGTCGAGTAGGTCCGTCTGGGCTGGCCAGGCGCGGCTGGCGGCGGAACCCTCGACTAAGGGGGCGACCGAGGGGGCGGTCGCGCCACCGCCTTGCGCTGCGGCCGGCGCCGTCAACGCCAGCACGATCAGCGCCACCCTTGATCCCATCGTCCACTCCCGCGCGGACAACCCGCACCGTGCGCAACGCTTGCCGTCGGATGACGTTCCGGCAAACGTCCTGCCAGCCCGGTCGGTGCCGCGCAGATCGGGCAGGAGCATCGGTGGCGCCCATCCATCGGCGACGTCGGGGTGACGGCGTCGCCCGCCGATCGACACGGCCGAACGGTTCCGTCAGCAAGCGCGAGCGTGGAACTACCGAGACGGTGGCGTGGCTATTCTTCGTCGTCTGCGCCGGTGGGCTGAGGAGGGCTGCCTCCGCCGCTATCGCCGGCGGCAGTCGCCGCTGGCGCGCCGCCTCCGCCACCACTGCCGTCCGCGCTCGGAGCCGGCGCGCCGCCGCCGCCGCCCGATTCCGGTGGGCTGCCAGTCCCGCCACCCCCGTCGGCCGGCCCGCCGCTACTGCCGAGCAAGCCTTTTGCTGCGTCCCATGCGCTGTCGAGGCCGTGCGCGACTTTGTCGACCGCGCCCTCGACCGCTGGTGTCTCCTCGACCTTGTCCATTGCCGCGTCGGCCAGCATCCCTGTTCCGATGCCGCCTGCCGCGGCACCGACGACTTCGCCGACCTCTCCGCCGACGAACAGCCCGGCAGCACCTCCCACGAGGCCTCCGACGCCGGCCGCAAAGCCGCTGATGCCGCCGACGATCGTGCCTTCGACCGTCTTGGCGATCGCCTGGCCCCCGCTTTCCTCGCCTTTGAGGTATTTAGAGACATTCGTGGCGCCGTCGACGACGAGGCCGATGCCAGCGCCGACAAGGGCGCCGCCCAGCCCGGCCGTGACCGCACCGGTTTCTCCTTCCGCCCCGCGCGCGACGTTCTTCAGCGCGGGCGCCTCTTCCGCCAGCGCTCCAGCTTCTTTCTTCGCCGCCTCTTTGACGCCCTCGATGCCGGCATGGACCAGGTTCTTGAACCCTGCCAGCCAGCCGCCTTGGGAGCTGTCGGCCGTCTCGCCATCCATTGTCGTGATCCTTTTCGAACTACTTCACGGCCGCCGAGAGGGCCGCGAGGGTGGCGGTGAGCGTCTTGACCATGGCGACGGGCACGAAGGGGTTCTCGTCAAGATGGCTCAGGACCTTGTTGCCTTCGACGAACTTCTGATAACGGGCGACGGTCCCTTGTGCCTGCTTGAGCAACCTTTGGCGCTCCGCGTCTTCGGTCGCGTCGGCCGCGGCGGCCAGCATGTCCGACAGGCTTTCATCGAAGGTCGTGAGGACGGGCTCGACGACCGTCGTCAGCACCTTTTCCAGCTCCTTGGCTTCGTCGTCGCCGCTGGCGGCGGCAAGGATGGCCTTGCTGAGCTTCTTGAGGTCCGCGTCGATCTTGCTGCGGGTGGCGGACCAGACGGCGTGCGACTTCTTGAGTTTCTGGGCAGCAGCTGGATCAGGCGCGGCGCCGTTCGAGCCATTCGCGGCGGGTGCGTTCGGGGCCTGTGGTGCGGGCGGGGCCGCGCTGCCGCTGCCGATCGCGTCGCGCAGGATGTCGAGGCCGGCGCTGGCCTGGGCGAGGTCGCCGCGCTTGAGGCTAGCCTGGGCGTCGGTGGCGAGTTCGGCCAACGCGGTCTTCTGGGTCGGATCCTTCGCGATGACGGCCATCATCTGCTTGACGAGGCCGGTGAGGTCCTTGGTGAGCGAGGCGGCGTCAGGCTGATCGGGGTCGGGCTGAGCGGCGCCGGTCGCGGCAGGGGCGCTGCCGTCGGCATCGGCGCCTGGATCGGCGGTGGCTGCCTCGGCGCCGCCGCTGGTTGCCGCCTCGTCGCCCATCACGGGCCTTGCGTCGGGATCGCTCCCGTCCTGAGTGGCATCCGCGTCATCGTCGCCGTCCTGGTCGTCGGCGCCGCCAGAGTCGGCCGCGGCCAGCCCGTCACCGGCGTCGTCGTCCTCGTCCTCGTCCTCGCCGGCGTGGTCTTCGAGCGCGGTGCCATCGTCCATGACGATGCGGATCTTGCTGAACCCGGTGCCCTTGAGGGCGATGGTCAGCTTGCCGGCGATGCCGCTGACGGCCTTGGTGACCTGGAAGATGGCGGTCTTTGGGTCGTCAGGGTCGATGCTCACCATGCCGTTGCGGTGGTTCTTGCTGTCCGGCGCGTCGTCCTTGAGCCCCTTCTCGAGCGCCTTGGGGTTCTTCATCTTGTCGAGCTTGACGATGGCCTTGCCGTCCTTCCCGAGGGCCAGCGCCATATGGACGGGCTTGTCGACGGCGAGCTTGAGCAACCGCTTGAGCTCGGCCTTGTCGCTGCCGATCGATTCCGCCGCTTTCGCCATGCCCCACACTCCAATCCGATATTGCAACGTTACGGCAGCATAGACCGGCGGCGACCGGGTCCGGAACCGGGAAAATCACCGTTTACGTAATTATTACGCTATCCGGTCCAAAACGGTCGCTCGTCACTCGCCGGGGCCCTTCAGGATGTGCACGACCAGGCCGAGGCCGCCGGAAAAGTTCGTCTCGTAATCCTTGGAGCCGGCCTTCTTGTCGGACTGGTTGGCAAGGGAGGCGGTGATGCCGAACGTCTTGTTGAGCTTGAACTCGAGCTGCAGCGTGCCGCCGAATTGCGGGTTCTCATCCAGCTTGAGGTTGGTGAGGTTGGCCTGCAGGTCGGCTTCGAGCCGCGGCCCGTACTTGTCGCGCCAGACGGCCTGGAACAGGTTGATGGCGGCTTGGCCGCTTGGCCCGCCCGCGTCGATGGCGAGGCCGAACGTGGGCTGGTTGAGTGCGCTGAAATCCCAGCTGCCCTTCTTGCCGACATCGATGGTGATGGTCGGGAAGGTCAAGTTGACGGCGGCTTGAAGCGGCGCCGGCGGCTTCCCGCCGCTCCAGGCCTTGTTGTACGCGCCGACGACGTCGAGCCCCCAGACCCGGACGACGCTCGCCTCGGGCAGCGTCTGCGGCGCCGCGGTCGGAAGTGCGATGGTGACGGCGGTCGGCACCTTGCCCGGATCGGGCTCAGCGCCCGCTTGTGCCGCCCCGGATTTGCCAGCCTGCTGGGCGGCCTGCTTGGCGGCGGCCGCTGCGGCCTGCCAGCGCGCTTGCAGCAACTCGGTCACTTGGGACAGCGCGGCCGAGCGGATCGGGCCGGCCGGCAACGCGCCCTCGGGTATCTGCTGCATCAGGACGTCGACGACGCCGTAGAACGTCTGCAGGTTGCCGTCCAGGCTCGGTTGGTAGTCATCCAACGTCAGGCCGGTTTTCCCCTGCGTCAGGACGGCGGTGAACCGGTGACTGTCCAGATACTTCGACAGGGCAGCGAGTTCCTCGGGCGGGACCTTATAGTCGAGCGGCGGCGCTTGAAGCGCCGCGAGCGGGACGGCGCCGGCATCAGCTTCGGCCGGCGTGGGAGCAGACACGGTGGCCGGGTCGGTCGTGGTCGCGGAGTTCGGAGCCGGAGTGTCCTGGACAGTCGTGGCCGCTTGGTCCTGGCCGCTCGCCGGGCTCGCGTCGGTCGTGGTTGCCGGGTCTGGCAGTGTCGTGGGCGCCGGGCTGGACCCGGTGGCGGGTGCGGCATCTTCGGGGGGCGCGGCCACCGGGTCTGCGGCGGTCGTGGGTGCCGGCCCGGCGTCCGTCGTGCCCGGCGCATCTTGGGTCGGTGCGGCGTCCTGGATGGGCGCGGCGTCCTGGGCGGGGTCAGAGCCGGCCGAGACAGCAGGGCTCGCTGCGCCGCTGCCAAGCTGCTTACAGGTGTCGAGCCAAGACCTCTGAGTGTCGTCTAGGCCCATGCGGTTGTCCTCACTTTTTCAGGCCAGGCGTGGCACGGACCGGCATGGCCGCCTGTGCTCGGGCTTGCCATCGTCGATCCGGTCCGCCGCTTCGTAGTCGGCAGCATAGTCAGCAGATCTTGGCCGCCAACGAAAACTTTTCTGTTTGCGTAATAATTACGTAGAGTGATATTGGCCCGCCTCGTGTCCGGCAGCAGTGCTGCTGCCCAAGACCGGCAGCAGATGGGACGGGCGATGGGCTACGAGGTGAGTTTCGGCAGGCTGGACGCGGCGGCGAAGGCGGTACCGGGCGACGCGTTCCGGATAGCGCTGATGGGCGACTTCTCCGGCCGGGCCAGCCGCGGTGTGATGGACACCGGGGCCAAGCTGGCGGCGCGCAAGGCGCTGCGGCTCGACGTCGACACGCTCGACGACGTGCTGGCGCGGCTGGCGCCGCGGATCGTGCTGCCGCTGGGCGACGAGGGCACCGTCGAGGTCGAGATCGCCAGCATGGACGATTTCCATCCGGACCAGCTCGCCGAGGCGCTGCCGCTGTTCCAGCACCTGCTGGCGTTGCGGCGCGGCCTGCAAAGCCGGGCCGGGTTCGAGCGTGCATCCAAGGAGGTCCTGGGCTGGGCCGGCGCGGAGCCGCTCGCGCCGCCGGAGACGCGGCGGGCGCGGGGCGGCGCCGTCGCGACGGACCGGCGGCTGGGCGATTTCGCCAGACTGACCGGCCGAGTGCCGGGCCTGCCCGCGGCAGACGGGTCGGTGGGCGACCTCGTGCGCCGGCTCGTCGGGCCGTTCGTCGTGCCGGCGACGGATGCGCGGCAGGAGGCGTTGGTGGCGCGGGTGGACGCGGCGCTGGCGGACGGGATGCGGCGGGTGCTGCATCATCCCGAGTTCCAGGCGAGCGAGGCGCTGTGGCGCGGGGCGGAGATGCTGGTCCGCTCGCTCGACACCGGGGCGCGGCTGCAGATCGTGTTGTACGACATCTCGGCCGAGGAGCTGGCGGCGGATCTCGCATCGAGCGAGGCCCTGCAGGATACGGCGCTCTATGCGCTGCTGGTGGAACAGCCGGCAGTGGATGCGGATGCCGGGGTGCCGAGCCTCATTGCCGGGATGTATGGATTCGAGTTGGCGCCGCCCCATGCGGACCTGCTCGGCCGATTGGCGCAAATCGGCGCGGTGGCTGGCGCGCCGTTCGTCGCGTCCGTGTCGCCGGACGGCCTGCTGGCGCCCCGGCACGACTGGCACCCGCTCGTGCGTTCGGCCTGGGACGCGCTGCAGGCGCTGCCGGCGGCGCGATATCTGGGGCTCGCCTCGCCCCGGTTCCTGCTCCGGATGCCATACGGGAAGAAGACGGACCCGATCGACGCCTTCGCGTTCGAGGAGTTCACGCGTCAGGGCGGGCTGTCGGGGATGCTGTGGGGCAACCCGGCGCTGCTGGTGGCGCGGCTTGCAGGCGAGGCCTGGCTGTCGAACAGCAAGGCGATGAGCCTCGGGTCGCGCACCGTCGTCGGCGAGCTGCCGGTGTTCGTCGTGACCGATGCGGACGGGGACCAGGTGGCGCTGCCGTGTACGGAGCGGCTGTTCACGGAGCGGATGGCGACGCAGGTTTCAGCGGCGGGCGTGATGCCGGTGGTCAGCCTGCGCGGGCGGCCCGAGGTGAAGGTGGCCGGGTTCGGTTCGGTGGGCAGCGGCGGGCTGGCCGGGCGGTGGGCGCCGGTCGAGATCAAGCAACCGCCGCCCCCGGCCGCGCCGGTGGCCAAACCCGTGGCTGCACCCGTTGCCGTGGCGGTGCCGCAAGTGGCGGCGGCCGGCGTGGCGGCGGCTGTCGTGGCGGCATCGGCCGCTGCGGCCGCGCCGGCAGTGGAGGCCGAGCCGGAGGTGGACTTGGATGCGCTGCTGGCTGGCCTGGCCGAGCCGGCGGCCCCGGCCCCCGCCCCGGCGGCAGCTGTCGAAGCGGAGGCCGACGACCTCGATGCGCTCCTGGCCAGCTTGAGCGTGGAGCCTGTGGCGGTGGCGGCCGACGAGACCGAAGGCGATCTCGACGCGTTGCTGGCCTCGTTGAAGTAGGCGCCCGGCGTTGCTTGGTCAGCGGCGGGTGCGGAGCGTGATGCGGTCGGGGTCGGCCCCCTCGATTTCGGGTATGATCCGGGCTGGCGCAAGGCCGTATGTCTCGAGCTGCTGGGCAAGCAGGGTGCAGCGGAGAGCGTTCAGCTGCGCGGCGGGGCCGGGCGGCAGGACCGGGGAGACGAGGACCAGGTTGGCATCAGGGCCGGCCGCCGCCGCGGCGCGTCGGAGCACTCCTTCCGCGGCGTCGTCGATGGCGGCGGACCATGGCGCGAACTCCGCGACGAGGTCCCGGACGACGCCTCGGGCGCGGTCGACGATGGCGGGGTGGATCAGCCAGGCTTGCAATGCAGGCTCGTCGGTGAAGGCGTGCCAGAGCGCGTCCACGGCGGATTTCGACTCGCATGCGACGATGCCGATGGTAACGTCTGCGGAAAGGCTGTTGTTGAGGAGATCGTCGATGTGCCGCTCGCCGCGGACGAGCCAGGCGTGGCCGCCACAGACGGCCAGCGTGACGTCGGTGCGGGCGACGATTGCGAGGTCGGCGCTATTATCGGGGGCGTTCATGGTCGGAACCTCAGGCAAGTCCGGGGGGCGTCTGGGCGGGCCATGGCGGTAAGACTGCACCTGACCGGCTCCGGGTCGCGTCTGCTCGAACGCGGAACGATATCGATCGGGCGCGGGGAGCGCAACGATTGGGTGCTGCCGGACCCGGAGCGGCATCTATCAAAGACGCACTGCGTCCTGAGCGTCGAGAACGGGGCGGTGGTGCTGACCGATTGCAGCACGAACGGGGTGCGGATCAACGGGGCGCGGCAGCCGACCGAGCGCGACAGCCGAACGGTGCTGACGGACGGGGACGAGGTGCGGCTGGGCGACTACGTGCTGATGGTGGAGGCGGTGGCGGACGCGCGGGCGGCGCGCGTTGACGCCGGCAGCGACGACCCGCTGGACGTGGATCCCCTGGACGATCCGCTGGCGCATCGGCCCGACCAGTCGTTCAGCCACCCGATCCGCCATGCGCCGGCGACGCAGCGGCAGGACGACCCGTTCGACGAGCCGGAGCGCGACCGCCGTGGCGGGCGCCGGCCAGACCCCGGGGAGGATCGTTTTCAGGGCGTGCAGCCGGCGCATGAGTGGGCCGGGCCGTCGCAGCGGGACGATGCGGACGCGCCGCGCCATGCGATGCTGACGCCGCGGGTCGTGGCGGCGCCGGCGGCACGGCCAGGGGAGATCGATTTCGACGCGCTGATCGGCGACTTGTCGGCGCTGCAGCCACCGGCCAGGCCGAGTGCGGCACATGCCACACCAGCGGGCACGCGCCCGGTGCCGGCACGGAATCCGTTCGCCGAATTCGACGATCTGATCGGCAGCGGCACCCCGGCGCCACAGGCGCCCGCACCCGCCGCGGCGCCCGCAACCGCGCCGGCTGCCGGGCAGGCGGACGAGGCGGCCGGGCTGCGCGCGTTCCTGGAGGGCGCCGGCGTGCCCGGTTTGCTGGTCGGTGACGATCCGCAGCTGGCGTTGCGGACGATGGGCGAGGTGTTCCGGGCGCTGACGGAGGGCTTGCGTTCCGTGCTCATGTCACGGGCGGCGATCAAGAACGAATTGCGGGTCGAGCAGACGCTGATGCGGACGGCGAACAACAACCCGCTCAAATTCTCGTTCAGCGTTGACGACGCGGTGATGTCGTTGATGTCGGTCGGGCGGACCGGCTACATGCCGCCCGTGCAGGCCGCGCGCGAGGCGTTCGACGACATCCGGCAGCACGAGCTTTCGGTGATGGCGGGGGTGCAGACAGCCCTGCTCGGCCTGCTCCAGCGATTCGATCCGGACGCGATCGAGGCGCGCCTGGTCCAAGGCAAGCTGTCCGGCGTGCTGCCGGGTGCCCGCAAGGCCCGGCTTTGGGAAAGCTTCCGAGAGCTGCACCACACGATCGCCGGAGAAGCGGAGGACGATTTCCAGGCGGTGTTCGGACGAGCGTTCGCAAAAGCTTACTCGCGGGCGGGCGCGGGCACTCCGGCCGCGGACCGTGGGACGGGCAAAGGCGAATCCGACAACGGCTGAGTTGAGGGCGATCGCGGGTTCGCGCGATCGCCCTCCACTTAAGTAACGACAAGGCTTTTCTTCCGGCGCCATTCCGGTGCAGTATCGCATCGATGATCGGTGGGGCAGCGGATGGATGTTGTGCGACGGAACGTGCGCCGGGCCGGACGCCTCCGGTCTGCACGGGCGCAGGCCGGCCTGCTCGCGCTGCTGTCGGTGGCGGGGTGCAGCGGGCCGCCGCCGCCGCCGCCGCCCACCGTCGCCAAGCTGACGATCGAGGCGAGCCCGGGCGCCAACGCGACGGCCGACGGCCGGGGCGCGCCGACGATCGTGCGCGTCTACCAGCTCGCTGCCACGTCGGCGTTCGACAAGGCGGAGTTCTTCCGGTTGCTGAACGCGGACGCGGCGACGCTGGGACCGGACCTGGTAAAGAAGGACGAGTACTTGCTGGCGCCGGGCACGTCGAAGATCGAGACGATGACGCTGCCGGACCGCGTGCAGGCGATCGGGGTGTTCGCGGCCTATCGCCAGTTCCAGGACAGAGCCTGGCGGGTGACCGTGCCGCTGCCGCCGAACAAGACGACGCCGGTCGTGCTGTCGGTTGGGGCCGGTGGTCTGGCCGCCGGCCCGGCCTCATAGACCGGATCGGGCGGCCCGCATGATGGCGTGGGACAACAAGGTCGTGTGGGGGGAGGGATTGTTCCTGCAGGCGCAGCACCTGCAGCAGCAGGAGCGCTACCTGGAGCGGCAGATCCGTGCCAGCACGGCGGCGCTGACGCCGTTCAGCTACGGCTTCACGCGGCTGGACATCGACACCGACATGCTGCTGCTCGGAAAGCTGGCGCTGCGGTCCGCGGCCGGGCTGATGCCCGACGGGACGCCGTTCTCGATCCCGGGCGAGGTGGACCAGCCGGCGCCGCTGGACCTGCCGGAGACGTTCCGCAGCGCCGGGGTCCATTTGGTGCTGCCTGCGCGGCAGCCTGGTGCGATCGACACGGCGCCACCGGACCAGCTCGAGACGGCGGCGCGGTTCGTGGTGGGCGAGCACGAGGCGACGGATACCAATGCAGGCTACCAGTCCGTCGTGGCGGTGCCGATCGGACGTCTGCGGCTGCGGCTGGCGCCGGATGCTGCGACGGCGTCCGCGGGGACGCTGGTCGGGGGCCAGGTGGCGCTGGGCGTGGTGCGGGTGGTCGAGGTGCGGGCCGACCGGTCGGTGGTGCTGGACGAGTCGTTCATCCCGCCGATGCTGACGTGCGAGGCTTCGAGCGAGCTGACGGGGTTCGTCACCACGCTGCAGGGGCTGCTGCACCAGCGGGCGGAGGCGATCGCGGGGCGGGTGTCGGAGTCGACGGCGCGGGGGGCGGCGGAGATCAACGACTACATGCTGCTGCAGCTATGCAACCGGTACGAGCCGCTGATGGCGCACCTGGTGGCGACGGTCGGGCAGCTGCACCCGGAATCGCTGTATCGCGTGCTGCTGCAGATGGCGGGCGAGCTGACGACGTTCACCGAAAGCCGCAAGCGGCCGCCGGCGTTCCCGCCCTATCGGCACGACGATCTGCACGGGACGTTCCGGCCGCTGATGGCGGCGCTGCGGCAGGCGTTCTCGACCGTGTTCGAGCAGACGGCCGAGGCGATTCCGCTGCAGGAACGGGCGTTCGGCATCCGGGTGGGGCCGATCCTGGACCGTTCTTTGGTGACGGACGCGACGTGGGTGCTGGCGGTCAAGGCGCAGATCCCGCCGGAGACGCTGCGGCGGAACCTGCCGAACCAGATCAAGATCGGGCCGGTCGAGCAGATCCGCGAACTGATCAGCGTGGCGCTGCCGGGGATCGCGATCACGGCGCTGCCGGTAGCGCCGCGGCAACTGCCGTACTATGCGGGGACGTCGTATTTCGAGCTGGACCGGCGCAACGCCTACTGGGCCGCGCTGGCACGGTCGGGCGGGGTGGCGATCCATATCTCGGGCGAAATCCCCGGGCTCGAGATCGAATGCTGGGCCATCCGCGGATGACCCGTGCCGGAGGAACGGGCCGTGACCGCTGATCCGTTTGCCGAACCGGGCGATACGGAGGGCACGGTGGTGCGGCCGCGCCCGTCCGGCGTTGCGGTCGCGCCCGGTTCGGCGCGGCCGGGCGGGGAGCAGCGGGCCGGGGAGCGGCGGGCCGGGGAGCGGCGGGCGGTGCCGAAGGTGGGCGACAACCCGCTGGCGGCGGCGGCAAGCCCGGTTCTGGCGGCGGTGATCCGGATCGCCAACGACCGGGCGGCGCCGCCCGACCCGGAGCTTCTGCGCACGGCGATGACCAAGGCGGTCAAGGCCTTCGAGTCGGATGCGCTCGCGACCGGGCTGGACAAGCGGTCGCTGCAAGCCGCGCGGTATGCGCTGTGCGCGACGATCGACGACCTGGTGCTGAGCACGCCCTGGGGCAGCCAGTCGAGCTGGGTGCAGCACAGCATCACGAGCGTGTTCCACAACGAGGTGATCGGCGGCGAGCGGTTCTTCGACATCCTGGCGAAGATGGAAGCGGACCTGGGGCACCATGCGGACGTGGTGGAGCTGATGTACTTGTGCACGTCGCTGGGGTTCGAGGGGCGGTACCGGGTGTTGCCGCGCGGGGTGGCGGCGCTGGCCGAGCTGCGGGACGGGGTGTACCGCACGCTGCGGCAGCGGCGCGGGGATTTCGAGCGGGAGTTGTCGCCGCATTGGCGGGGGGTCGACGCCGGGGCCCGTGCGCTGGCGGACCGTGTGCCGATCTGGGCGCGGGTGCTGGCGACGGTGGCGCTGGCCGGGGCGATGTACACGGCGTTCAGCTTCTTGCTGGCCGGCACGTCGGACCAGGCGTTCGCCGAGTTGCAGGGCCTGCCCCCGCACGAGGCGGGGCCGGTGGCGCGGGTGCCGGTCGCGGCGCCCCCGGCCGCGGCGGCCGCGTCCGCCGCGCCGGCCCCGCCGGCGCCATCGGCGTTCAGCCAGCGCCTGCGGCAGTTCCTCGCGCCCGAGATCCGTGACGGGCTGGTGCAGGTGCTGGAGGACCCGCAGACCATCACGGTGCGGCTGGCCAACCGCAACATGTTCGCATCCGGCCAGGCGGTGCTGGGCGCGTTCTATCCGCCGCTGCTGGCGCGGATCGGCGACGCGCTCGAGACGGAGCCAGGGACGGTGGCGGTGCAGGGCTACACCGACAACCAGGCGATCCGGACGCCGCGGTTTCCATCCAACTTCGAGCTGTCGCAGGCGCGCGCGGAGGCCGTGGCGGGGGCGCTGCGGGCGCGGGTGAAGGAGCCGGCGCGGATCGCCGCGAAGGGGCGCGGCGACGCCGAGCCGCTGGCGAGCAACGCGACGGCGGACGGGCGGCAGCAGAACCGGCGGACCGAGATCGTGCTGACGAAAGAGTCGGACGCGCAATGAGCAGATGGACATGGCGGCTGTATCGGTCGGTCTGGTTCCGGACCGGGTTCGCGGTCGTGGTATTGATGCTGATCGTCTGGTTCCTGGGCCCGCTGCTCGGCTTGGGGCAAACCCACCCGCTCGAGACCGAGATCGCGCGGTATATCCTGATCGCGTTGCTGGCGGTGTTGTGGCTGGTGTCGAACCTGCTGCGCGAGCTGAGTGCGACCAAGAAGGACCGCGCCCTGGCCACCGGCGCGACGGCGGTGCCTCCCGAAGTGCGGGAGGCCGACGCGCGGGCGAAGGAGAGCGACCGGGCCTCGGCCGAGGAGGTGGCGCTGCTGCGCGAGCGGCTGGGCAAGGCGATGAAGGCGCTGCGGTCGTCGAAGCTGGGGGGCTCGCGGCGGCGGCTGGCGGCGATGCCGTGGTACATGTTCATCGGGCCGCCGGGTGCGGGCAAGACGACGGCGCTGCTGAATTGCGGGCTGCGCTTCCCGCTGTCGGACGAGCGGCGGGCGGTGCCGGGCGTGGGCGGGACGCGGAACTGTGACTGGTTCTTCACCGACGATGCGGTGCTGATCGACACGGCCGGGCGCTACACCACGCAGGACAGCGCGGAGGCGGCGGACGGGGCCGCGTGGCTCGGGTTCTTGAAGCTGCTCAAGACGCACCGGCGGCGGCGGCCGCTGAACGGGGTGTTGGTGGCGATCAGCCTGAGCGACATGGCGATCTTGCCAGAGGCGGCGCGGCTGGAGCATGCGCGGGCGGTGCGGCGGCGCGTGCGGGAGCTGCACGAGCAGCTGGGGCTGCGGCTGCCGGTGTATGTGCTGTTCACGAAGGCGGACCTGATCGCCGGGTTCATGGAATTCTTCGAGTCGCTGGGCAAGGAGGAGCGCGAGCAGGTCTGGGGCATGACGTTCCCGGTGGATGAGGAGCAGCCCGGGGCGGATGCCGGGTCCGATGGGGAAGGGGTGTACGCGCTGTTCCGGCCCGAGTTCGACCTGCTGCTGGCGCGGCTGAGCGACCGCATGCTGGAGCGGGTGCACCAGGAGCCGGACATCCGGCGGCGGCGGCTGATCTATGGCTTTCCGCAGCAGGTCGCGTCGTTGCGGGACGTCGCGGCGGAGTTCCTGGCCGAGGCGTTCCGGCCGAGCCGGCTCGAGGCGCGGCCGTTCCTACGCGGGGTGTACCTGACCAGCGGGACGCAGGAGGGCAGCCCGATCGATCGGCTGCTGGGCACGCTGTCGGCCGAGTTCGGGCTGCCGCGGCAGGCGCTGGCGGCGCCGTCGGGCCCGGGCAAGAGCTATTTTCTGTCGCGGCTGCTCAAGCAGGTCGTGTTCAACGAGGCGTCGCTGGCGGGGCTGGACCCGCGGCTGGAGCGGCGGGCCAGGTGGGTCAGCGTTGGCGCGTATGCGGCGTGCGGGCTGGTGCTGCTGCTTCTGGCTGGGTCGTGGTTCGGCAGCTACATCGGCAACATCGAGCTGATCTCGCAGGTGCATGCCGGGGTGGCGACCTACAACACCGAGCATGCCGAGCTGCAGCGGCGCGGCGCGGCGGACCAGGAATTGGCGGCGACGATCCCGGCGCTGGACACGCTGCGGGACATGCGCGGCGGATACAGCCAGCGGGAGGTGGAGCCGCCGATCCTGATCACGTTCGGATTGTATCAGGGCAGCAAGCTCAGCCGGGCGGCGCAGGACGCGTATGTGACGGCGCTGAACCGGATCCTGCTGCCGCGCCTGCTGACGCGGGTGGAGGCGCAGTTGGCGGCGCGGATGGGCAACGTCGACCTGCTGTATCAGACGCTGAAGGTCTACCTCGTGCTCGGAAAGAGGGGGCCGCTGGACCGCGAGTTGGTCATGTTGTGGCTGCATAACGATTTGCTGGCGGCCTACCTCGGGGAGGACGGGACGCCAACGCGCGACGCGCTCGAAGGGCATGTCGATGCGATGCTGCACCAGCCGCTGCAGCCGCCGGCGCTGAACGACGCGCTGATCGCCAAGGCACAGCGGGTGCTGACCCAGGAGCCGCTGGCGGAATACAGCTACAACCGTGTCATGCGCAGCAAGCATGTCGTGGCCATTCCAGCCTGGACGGTGGCGGAGTTCGGGGGCCCGGGTGCGGGGCGGGTGTTCCAGTATCGCTCGGGCAAGCCGCTCGATACCGGGGTGGCGGGCATCTACACCTGGGCCGGCTACCACAACGTGTTCCTCCCGCTGCTGACATCCATCACGCAGGACATCAGCGAGGATCAGTGGGTGCTGGGCCGCGAGAAGCGGGACGTGCAGGCCACGATCCGGGACACGAACACGCTGCGCAAGAACGTGCTCGGGCTCTACCTGAACGACTATGCGCGGCGCTGGGATGCGATGCTGGCCGACATCGCGGTCAAGCCGAACTTCACGGCGCAAGACGCGCTGGACCAGTTGAGCCTGCTGTCGGCGCCGGAGTCGCCGTTGCGGGACCTGTTCCAGGCGATCGACCTGCAGCTGCAGCCGAGCCGGGCGGCAGCGACGGATGCGGTGGCCTCGGCGGCGCAGGCGCGCGGGGCGCGGCTGGGGCAACGGCTGTCCGGCTTCGGGCAGTTCGAGGCGCGGAGCGGGCTGTCGATCAAGCAGAACGAGCTGTTCAGCATCTTCACCGAGGCGGCCGGCACCGACCCGAGCGGCAAGCCGATCGACCCGGCCCGGCGCGTCGACGAGCACTTTCGTGGCGTCCACGAGTTCGTTGCCGGCGGGGAGAACAAGCCGCCAGGGCTGGAGACGGCGATTGAACGGATCGGCGCGCTGTATCAGACCTTCAATCTGGCCGCAGCCGGGGGCGGGGCAGGGGGAACGGGGCTCTACGCCTCGGTCGGCGGCGGGGGCGGCGCGGGCGCTCCGCCAGGTGCGGCGGCGCAGTTGCAGGACCTAGTGCGGACGATGCCGCCCGAGGCGGCGGCGATGCTGGGGCCGATCGCGCGGAACGCCACGCAGCTGGGCGCCACGGCCGCCGCGCAGGAGATCGCCGATGCGTGGCGGACGCAGGTGGCCCCGTCCTGCGAGCCGTTCGGCCGCTACCCGTTCAACGTCGGAAGTGCCGACGACGTGCAGGCCGATGATTTCGTCGGCCTGCTGGGGCCGGGCGGCAAGATCGACAAGTTCTTCGGCCAGTATCTCAAACCCCTGGTCGACACCAACCAGAAACCCTGGAGATGGACTTCGGCCGTGCCGCCCGGCTTGTCGGCCGGGTCGCTGGCGGAGTTCGAGCGGGCACAGCAGATCCGCGACGGCCTGTTCCCGACCGGGCCGGCGCTGACGGTGTCGTTCAGCCTGCTGCCGGACGCCGTGGATCCGCAGATCGGCCAGGTGAGCATCGATATCGGCGGACAGGGCATGACCTATGCGCACGAGCCGCCGCAGTCGCAGCGGTTCACCTGGCCGGGGCCGGGCGGCAAGACCGGCGCGCGGATCACGCTGACCCCGATCAACGGCAATGCGACGATCATCGAGACGGACGGGCCTTGGGCGCTGCTGCGGCTGGTGGATGGGCGGATCGCCGGGACGGCGCCCGACAAGTTCCGGGTGACGTTCAAGACGCCGGCTAGCGGGTCGGCCGTGTTCGTGCTGACGGCCGGCTCGGTCCGCAACCCGTTCACGCTGTCGGCGCTGCACACGTTCCACTGCCTGGCGAAGCTGTAGATGGCGGACAGCAACCTCGCTGCGAATGCGCCGGTCGAGGTCGACTTCTCGCCGAAGCCGTCATTCCAGCTGCTGTTCGACGGGATGCATGTGGAGCAGGAGCTGGGGCGGCCGTTCCTGATCCACCTGGAGCTGTCGAGCGGCAAGCTGCAGCCCAAGGTTCCGGAGCTGATCGGCAGCGCGTGCTGCATCTGGATGTTCGAGGCGGACAGCCCGGACGACCCGAACCGTTATTTCCATGGGATCGTGACCCGGGTGGTGTCGGCGGGGATGGTCGGCGGGTCGTACCGGTACTCGGCAGAGTTGCGGCCCTGGGTATGGCTGCTCTCTCAGGTCACGGATTGCCGCATCTTCCAGAACAAGACGGCCTTCCAGATCGTGACGCAGGTGTTCCGCGACGCCGGGTTCTCGGATTTCAAGGACAGCCGGCAGGGCGGCTCTGGCGACATCGAGCTCGAGTACTGCGTCCAGTATCGCGAGACGTCGCTGTCGTTCGTCACGCGGCTGATGGAGCAGTACGGGTTCTACTACTACTTCGAACACAGCGACAGCGCCCATACGCTGGTGTTCGTGGACGACCCGAACGCGCATCCGCTGGTCTCGGGCGACATCCCGTTCAAGTTCGACGAGACGGAGTACCGCACCGTCGGGGAGCATGTCTGGCAGTGGTCGTTCGACCATGCGTTGAACACGGGCAAGTGGACCTACCAGGACTACAACTTCACCACGCCCTCGGCCGACCTGACGGCCAAGAAGGTGAACCCGGAGGAGAACCGCTACGGCAAGTTCGAGGTGTACGAGTATCCGGGGCCGTACGACACGGCGGCGACCGGCAACCGGCTGTCGGACGTGCGCATGCAGGCGCTGGTGCACGAGCGGCAGGTGTTCGGCTGCCACAGCAATTCGCGCCGGCTGAATGCGGGCGCGCGGTTCAAGCTGTCGCAGCATCCGGAGGCGGGGCTGAACCGGGAATACCTGATCACGCGATCCAAGACGGTCATGGGCGGCGCCGAGGGGACTCCGAACCCGGATGCGGACACGGTCGACACCTACCGGGTGGAGTTGCACGGGATCCCTGGCGACGTGCATTTCCGGCTGCCCCGGCACACGCCGCGGCCGCACATCGGCGGCCCGCAAACGGCTGTCGTGGTGGGCAAGCCGGGCGAGGAGATCACGACCGACGAGTATGGCCGCATCAAGGTGAAGTTCCACTGGGATCGCAGTTCGACACCGGATGCGGACCGGACATGCTGGATACGGGTTGCGCAGAGCTGGGCCGGTTCGGGCTTCGGCGCGATGGTGATCCCGCGGGTGGGACAGGAGGTCGTGGTCGAGTTCCTGGAGGGCAACCCGGACCGGCCGCTGATCACAGGCGTCGTCTATAACGCAAACAACAAGGTGCCGAGCAAGCTGCCGGACAACAAGACGCAGACGTCGATCAAGTCGAGCTCGAGCCCCGGGGGGGGCGGGTCGAACGAGTTCCGGTTCGAGGACAAGGGCGGCGAGGAGGAGGTCTACCTGCACGCCCAGTATGATTTCCGGCGCGAGGTGAAGCACGACGAGATCTCGACGGTGAGAAACGACCGGACGGTGACGGTGACGAGCGGGAACGACAGCCTGACGGTGTCGTCGGGCAGCCACAGCGTGACGGTGTCGGCCGGGTCGAGCGAGGTGAAGGCGGCGCAGTCGATCACGCTGTCGGTGGGGCCGAACTCGGTCAAGATCGACACGACCGGCGTCACGATCAACGGGCAGATGATCAGCGTGCAGGCGAACACGACGATGACGGTCCAGGGCGGCACCAGCCTGTCGCTCACGGCCGCGACGATCGCGCTGAACTAGGCCGATGGGGGACGGACCGATCCGGGACGGGGAGGCGCAGAGGGCGGATTTCGAGGCGCTGCTGGGGCAGGCGCGGCGTGTCGCGGTGGCGCCGGAGGCGGACGCAGCCGGTGTGCCGGTGGATGCGGTGGCGACCTTGGCGGCATATCTGCGGCGCGAGCCGGAGCGTTCGGACCGGGGAGTGCGCGACGCCATCGAGGGCGTGGTGGCGCAGATCGACGGGCTGCTGGCCGCGCAACTGAACGCGATCCTGCACGCGCCGGCATACCAGGCGCTGGAGGCGTCGTGGCGCGGGCTGGCGATGCTGGTCCGGGCGTCGGACAAGGAGTTGGGCGTCAAGGTGCGGGTGCTGACGATCGGCAAGCGCGAGCTGGCACGGACGCTGCGGAAGTTCCGGGGCGCGGCCTGGGACCAGAGCCCGCTGTTCGCCCGCTTGTATGAGGAGGAGTTCGGACAGCTCGGTGGCGAGCCGTACGGCGTCCTCATCGGCGACTATGCATTCGACCACCGGCCCGAGGACGTGGCGCTGCTGGGCGACCTGGCGATGATCGCGGCGGCGGCGCATGCGCCGTTCTTGGCGGCCGCGGCGCCGTCGCTGCTGCAGATGGAGAGCTGGGCGGAGGTGGCGAACCCGCGCGACCTGCCGCGCATCATGGGCACGCCGGAATACGCGGCGTGGCGCGCCCTGCGGCAGCAGCAGGACGCGCGATACCTCGGGCTGTGCATGCCGCGCTTCTTGGCGCGCCTGCCGTATGGCCCGGCGACCGACCCGCTGGACGGGTTCGCGTTCGAGGAGCAGACGGACGGGCCGGATACGCAACGGCTGCTGTGGGCCAATGCGGCCTGGGCGTTCGCGGCCAACGTGGCGCGGGCGTTCGCCGAATTCGGGTGGTGCTGCCGCATCCGCGGGATCGACCGGGGCGGCGTGGTGCAGGGGCTGCCGGTGCTGCGGCATCCGACGGCGGACGGGAACGTCGACCGGCGCACGGTGACGGAGATCTGCATCAGCGAGCGGCGGGAGGCGGAGCTGGCGTCCTGCGGGCTGATCCCGCTGGTGCACCGCAAGAACTCCGACGTGGCGGCGTTCATCAGCGCGCAGTCGCTGCAGCGGCCGCAGGTGTTCGAGGACCCGGACGCGACGGCGAACGCGTACTTGTCGGCGCGGCTGCCCTATCTGTTCGCGAGCTGCCGCTTCGCGCACTACCTGAAAAGCATGGTGCGGGCGAAGGTGGGCTCGAGCCTGTCGCGGGCGCAGCTGCAGGCGTGGCTGTCGGAGTGGCTGCTGGGCTACATCGACGGGTCGCCGGCGACGTCGTCGGAGGCGTTCAAGGCGTCGCATCCGCTATCGGCCGGGCGGGTGATCCTGGAAGACAGCCCGGACCGTCCGGGGCAGTTCGAAGCGAAGGTGTTCCTCACGCCGCATTACCAGCTCGAAGGGCTGAGCGTTTCGCTCCGGCTCGTCTCGCGGCTGGTTTCGATCGAGGGATAGGCCGATGGCGGACGCCAACTTCGACATTGCGATGCTGTTCGTGCTGGACG
Source organism: Acetobacteraceae bacterium (assembly GCA_965213855.1). Lineage (GTDB taxonomy): Bacteria > Pseudomonadota > Alphaproteobacteria > Acetobacterales > Acetobacteraceae > JBBROS01. The sequence goes on from CBDCAA010000009.1 coordinate 73,486, forward strand.
GCAACGCGCCCGTTTGGGCCGAGTCGACCTTGAACGTGAGCGACGGGGATACGCTGATGCTCGATTTCGATCCGATCACGAGCTACGACGACTATAGCAACTTCTTCGATATCACGAGCTTCGACCTGGCGATGTCGGTGAAGCCGGACGAGGGCGCGGTCGGGAGCGGCGCGCCTTCGGGCGGCCATCCGACCGCGGGGGCGGGCAAGCCGGCTGCGGGAAAGCCGGCCGCGGACGCGAAGGGCGGCGGGGCTGCCGAGCTGTTCGATCGTTGGCGCAGCGCGACGGAGGCGGAGGCGGACAAGATGCGGTTTCCGCTGTCGTTCGACAGCTTCTCGTTCACGCGGGTGATCGATGGGGCGTCGCCGATCCTGTTCCAGGCGTGCGCAAACCAGACGAACTTCAAGCAGGCGGCGCTGGTCAAGCGCGTCTCGACGGGGCAGATCGAGGGCCCGTTGCGGCAAAGCCTGGCGTTCCTGCGCTTCGACTTCTTCGACCTGCAGCTGAAGTCGGTCGAGTGGGAGGACGGGGACCTGGTGACGGAAACCTGCTCGTTCACGTGCAAGAGGATGACGTTCCAGTATCGCCAGCAGCAGGCGGCGGGGAACCTGCTTCCGGTCAAAGGAAAGGCGGAGTGGGACCGGGCGAAGGACTCCAAGGCGAGTGGAGACGGCTGATGTCCGGTAGTCAATCGAGCGACATCCTGATGTTCTTCATGGTGGGCGGCAAGCCGCTGGCGGGGGAGTGCACGACGCAGTTGAGCATCGGCGGCAAGAGGCCGAACGAGTTGCTGAAGGACTTCCAGCCGCTGCAGATGTTCGAAATCGCGTCGTTCGGGTTCGGGGTGGGGGACGGGTCGCAGGCGAAGAAGGACGAGAAGGACGGCAAGGACGGCAAGACGGGCAAGACGTCGGCGCCGAAGGCGAAGACCGAGGGGGGCAGCCTCAACAAGGTGACGGTGCAGCCGGTGACGTTCACGCGGATGATGGACGTGGCGTCGACGACGTTGCTGAGCCATTTCATCGCCCGGACCAAGTTCACCCGGGCGGCGCTGGTCAAGCGCAAGGCGGCCGGCAGCCTGGCGGCGGGAGAGCCGTACCTTCGGTTCGATTTCAAAAAGGTACTGATCTCCGAAGCGAAGTGGACGAACGACGACCCGGTGAAGGAGAGCTACACGTTCTATGCCCGGGCGATCACGATGCGCTACCGGCCGCAGTTGCCGGACGGGACGCTGGGGATCGTGCGGCAGGGGTTCTGGAGCATGGCGCCGGACCAGACAGCGGATTATTTTTGAGCGTCGTTTGGCGGTCATGGGCGGTGACGGATGCTGGGCCGTCGCGCGGAATGAACCAGGACGCGTTCGTGAACCGGCCGGAGGGTCTGCTGTGGGCGGTGGCGGACGGGGCGGGGGGCCATGCGCGGGGCGAGGTGGCATCAGGCGAGTTGAAAGCGGCCCTGGACGTTCCGCTGGGCGGGCCGGAGTTGGGGGGGGCGGAGGCGGTTGGCGCGGTGCGGGCCCGGGTCGGGGCCGTGCATGAGGGGCTGCGTGAGCGTGCCCTGGACGAGAGCGAGCGGGCCGGGCACGCAGTGCAGATCGTCTCGACGGTCGTGGTCCTGCTGGCGTTGGGCGAGCACTACGCGGTGCTCTGGGCGGGGGATAGCCGGGCGTATGTGCTGCGCGGGGGCATGCTGGATCGACTGACGCACGACCACAGCCTGGTGCAGGAGCTGGTGGATGCGGGAGCGCTGGCGGCGGAGCGGGCGGAGCTGCACCCGCACGCGAACGTGCTGACCCGGGCGGTGGGAGGCGACGGGGAGGCGCCGGTTCTGGACAAGGCGAGCGGGCGGGCGGAACCGGGGGACCGCTTCCTGCTGTGCAGCGACGGGTTGTTCAAGGCGCTGGACGAGGGGCGGATCGGGCAGTTGCTGGCCGGGGCGGACCCGGCGGCGGCACTGATCGAGGCGGCGCTGTCGGCGGGGGCGGCTGATAACGTGACGGCGGTGGTGGTTGCGCCGGCATGGGAGGACGACGAGCCGACCATCCATCGCGCCACGCCCGATTGATCGGGTGATGCTTTGGTCAGGCCAGGGTGGTCTGCACCTGGCCGGGGGAGACGATGCTGATGACGCCGGCATAGGCGCACATGCATACGGACGCGTTGTCGAGGGCGGGCATGCCGTCGAGCAGGATGGCCGGCGCCCCCGGCGTCCACGGCCCGGTGGTGTTCGGGATGCAGGGCATCGGGGTGAGGACGCCGAGTGCGGCAGCGGTGGCGGCGGCCACGGCGGGGTTGGCGGGCGAGATGCACACGCCGAAGCTCGCGATGTTAACCATGGGCGCGAAGTCGCCGATGTTGGCGGCCGGCAGCTTCGAGCAGAGGACGGTGCGGGCGGGGATGACCTGGAGCACCGACGGCGCGGCGCCCATCGTGCAGGCGAGCTGGGCCGTCATGATGGTCTGGATCGGCATGCTCGTTCCCGCTAGGTTCGTTACGATAGCGGTTTCCAGATCACTTAGCCAGCGATCGGTTCGCTCGCGTTTCTCCCCTCCCTGGCGGGGAGGGGCCGGGGGTGGGTCGAGCGGGCAGCACTTTACCCGAGGCTGGCCGGCGTGCTCCGGAGCCAGTTGGTGGGGTGGATGAATTCGTCTTGGGCGGCGATGAGGGCGAGTTCGTCGGCGTGGGCGGCGAGGGTGGCGCGGAGCAGGCCGGCGACGGCGCTGCCGGCGGCGTCGAGCGCGGCTCGGGGCGCGCCGGAGCGGAGCAGATGGAGCAGGAACAGGGCGGCCATGACGTCGCCGGCGCCGTTGGGGGCGAGCGGCAAGAGCGGGACGCGCAGCAGGAAGGCGCCGTCTGGCCCGGCGGCGATCAGGTCGAGCGAGGCGGCCGGGGTTTCGGCGGTGCGGAGGCTGGTGACCAGCACGATGCGGCGGCCGTCCGGGGCCATGCGGGCCTGGAGTGCGGCGATGGCGGCCAGGGCACCGCGCAGGGTGGCGCAGGGTAGGCCGGTGAGGTGTTCCAGCTCGAACTGGTTGGGGGTGAGGATGTCGGCGGCGGGGACGGCGTGGGCCGCGAGCAGCTCGGGGATGCCGGGGCGGACGAAGACGCCGCGGCCGGTGTCGCCGATGACCGGGTCGCAGCAGTAAAGGGCGGCCGGGTTGGCGGCGCGGGTGGCGGCGACGGCGTGGAGCACGGCCTGCCCGGTGTCGGGCGCGCCGAGGTAGCCGGAGAGCACGGCGTCGGCGCGGGCGAGCAGGCCGCGGGCGGCGATGCCGTCGACGATGGCGCGCACGGCGTCGCCGGTGAAGACCTGGCCGGCGAAGGCGCCGTGGCCGGGGTGGTTGCTGAACTGGACGGTGTGGACGGCCCAGACCTCGGCACCGAGGCGCTGCAGCGGGAATAGGGCGGCGGCGTTGCCGACGTGACCGGTGGCGACCCAGGACTGGATCGAGAGGATGGTCGTCATGGGGGGAGAGGATATCACACCGGCTGGACGCGGGAGCGCGGGGGCGCGAGGCTGACGGTTCGCAGCCGAGGACGACCGATGCGCATTCCCGCCCTGTTCCAGCCGATGACGATCCGCGACGTGACCCTGCCGAACCGGCTGGTGGTGTCGCCGATGTGCCAGTACAGCGCCGAGGACGGGGTGGGGACGGACTGGCACATCCAGAACCTCGGTGCGAAGGCGATGGGCGGGGCCGGCCTGGTGTTCACCGAGGCGACGCATACGGCGGCGACGTCGCGGATCACGCTCGGGTGTCTCGGGCTGTGGGACGCGGCGCAGGAGGCGTTCCTGCGGCGGCTGGTGGCGCTGATCAATTACGGCGGGGGGGTGCCGGGGATGCAGCTGGCGCATGCCGGGCGGAAGGCGAGCAGCCAGCGGCCGTGGGAGGGAGGAAAGGCGCTGCGACCCGAGGATGGCGGGTGGGTGCCGGACGCGATGAGCGCGCTGCCGTTCCACGACAACGGGGTGGTTCCGCATGCGATGAGCACGGAGGAGCTGCAGAGCGTGGTGGCCGGGTTCGCGTCGACGGCGCGACGAGCGCTGGCGGCCGGATTCAAGGTTTTGGAAGTTCATGCCGCGCATGGCTATCTGCTGCACTCGTCGCTGTCGCCGATCAGCAACAGGCGCAACGATGGATATGGCGGCGACTTGCGGGGCCGGTCGCGACTGTTGATGGAGGTGCTGGACGCAGTGCGGGCGGTGTGGCCGTCTGGGCTGCCGCTGTTCGTGCGGCTGTCGTGCGTGGACTATGTGGAGGGTGGGCTGGTGCTGGACGACGCGATCCAGCTATGCCGGTGGCTGCAGGCGCGGGGCGACGTGGACCTGGTGGATTGCTCCGCGGGCGGGGTGGTGCCGACGGTGAACATCCCCTCCCTGCATGCGGGCTACCAGGTGCCGTTCGCGGAGCGGATCCGGGCGGAGACGGGCATGGCGACGGGCGCGGTCGGGCTGATCCGTTCGCCGGATCTGGCGAACGAGATCGTGGCGAACGGGCGAGCGGACCTGGTGTTCCTGGCGCGCGCATTGCTGGCCGACCCGGCCTGGCCGTTGCGGGCGGCGGCGGCGCTGGGTGTGAAGCCGCATCTGGTGCCGCAGTATGAGCGAGCGGTGGTCTGATTGCAGGAAGATATGATCGATCTGGACGAGTTGATCGGACAGGGTCCGGGATGCGGCCTCCCAGCTCGTGCCGGTCCGACCTGCTTTGTGCGCGTGGCCGAGCGGGCCGCGTGATCTGGCCTATGGTGGGGGCGTTTCCCGAAGGAGAACCACCATGACACCCCCCGATCGTCTCCGCGCGCTGCTCGCTGAACCGGGTTTCGTCGTCATGCCGGCGGTTTGGGATGGGCTCAGCGCGAAGCTGGCGGCTGCGGCCGGGTTCAAGACCGCGTTCCTCTCAGGCTCCTGCGTAGCTGCGGCGCGGCTGGGCGGCCCGGACCTGGACCTGGTCTCGGCCGCGGAGATGCTGAATTCGCTGGAGATGGTCCGCGGTGCTGCGCCCGGCACGCTGGTGCTGGCAGATGGCGACCACGGCTATGGCAATGCGATGAACGTGCAGCGCACCGTGCGCGGCTATGGCCGGGCCGGGGCGGCGGCCGTGCTGATCGAGGACAAGGTCACGCCACGTGCCCTGACGGCGGATGGCAAACCCTGCCTGCCGCGGGAGGAGGCGCGCGTGAAAGTCCGCGCCGCGGTGCAGGCGGCCCGGGACTCCGGGATCCTGGTGATGGCCCGGACGGATTGCCGGCCGACCTTGGGGATGGAGGAGGCGGTCGCCCGCATCGAGATGTTTGCCGACGAGGGGGCGGACCTCCTGTTCCTCGACTCCCCTGCCGACGAGGCCGAGGTTCGCCGCGCCGTGGCCGCCGCCCGGGGCCGCCCGTCCTTCGCCGTGCTGTCGCCCGGTAGCAAGCGGGAGACGCCCACCCAGGCCCGCGCGGCGGAGCTGGGCTTGAAGATCGGAACGTTTCCGACGGCCCTGCTCTCGCCGGCGGCCGCCGCGATGACGGCAGCACTTGCCGCGTTGGCGGCCGGACTGTCCGAGCCGGAGGGTGCGCTGACGCCAGCCGAACTCCGCGCGACGCTCGGCTACTCCGACTACGAGGCCGCCGCCCGGCCGTTCATCGTCTCACCGAAATCATAGCGGAAGCCGGTCTCGCCGGTGCTGACATGGACCTGCGTGGGCGGGGTGTCGTCGCGGAGGCGGCGAAGGAATTCGGCGCTGATGTCCGGGAGCATGGTGTTGGTGAGGATGGCGTCGATCATGCGGCCGCCGCTTTCGGGTTCGGTGCAGCGGGCGGCGATGAGGGCGACGACGGAGTCGTCGTAGGTGAAGGGGATGTTGCGGGTGGCCCGGGTGCGGGCGGCGATGCGGTCGAGCTGGAGGCGGATGATGGATTGGAGGACCGAGTCGGAGAGGGGGAGATAGGGAATGACGATGAGGCGGCCGAGCAGGGCGGGGGGAAAGACGGCCTGGAGCGGAGTGCGAAGGGCCTTGGCGATCTCGTCCGGTTCGGGGACCAGCTCGGGGTCGCGGCAGAGGCCCATGACGAGGTCGGTGCCGACATTGGAGGTGAGGATGATGAGGGTGTTGCGGAAGTCGATCGAGCGGCCTTCGCCATTTTCCATCGTACCCTTGTCGAAGACCTGGAAGAAGATCTCGTGCACGTCCGGGTGGGCCTTCTCGATCTCGTCGAGCAGGACGACGGAGTAGGGCTTGCGGCGAACGGCTTCGGTGAGGACGCCGCCTTCGCCGTAGCCGACGTAACCTGGGGGGGCGCCCTTGAGCGTGCTGACGGTGTGGGCTTCCTGGAACTCGCTCATGTTGATGGTGACGAGGTTCTGTTCGCCGCCGTAGAGGGCTTCGGCGATCGCCAGGGCGGTCTCGGTCTTGCCGACGCCAGAGGGGCCGCAGAGCATGAACACGCCGACGGGCTTGACGGGGTTGTCCATGCCGGCGCGGGACGTTTGGACGCGGCGGGCGATCATGCGCAGGGCGTGGTCCTGGCCGACGACCCGGCGGGCGAGGGTGGCAGCCAGGTTCATGACGGCGTCGGCCTCGTTGCGGACCATGCGGCCGACGGGGATGCCGGTCCAGTCGCCGACGACGGCGGCGACGGCCTGCTGGTCGACGCTGGGGAGGATCAGCGGTGATTCGCCCTGGAAGCCGGCGAGTTCGGCCTGGACGGCGCGCAGTTCGGCCAAGTCGGCGGCCGGGGCGTGGCCGTCGAAGGGTTGGCCGGCTTCGCGCAGGGTGGCGCGCAATGCCAACAAGCGGTCGACGAGGCCCTTCTCTATCTGCCAGCGCGCCTCGAGCCCGGACAGCTCGGTGCGGGCGGCCGCCAGGGCCGTGTCAACTCGGGCCACGCGCTCGCCGGCGTCGATGCCGACGGCCTGTTCGCGGGCGACGATGCCGGCCTCGGTCTCGAGCAGGGTGATGCGGCGGCGCGTGTCCTCGACGGCGGGGGGGACGGCGTGCTGGCTGATGGCGACGCGGGCGGCGGCGGTGTCGAGCAGGCTTACGGACTTGTCGGGGAGTTGCCGGGCCGGGATGTAGCGGTGGGAGAGGCGGACGGAGGCCTCGATCGCTTCGTCGAGCAGCAGGACCTTGTGGTGTTTCTCGAGTGCGCCGGCGATGCCCCGCATCATGCCGATGGCGCGCTCCTCGTCGGGCTCGTCGACCTGGACGACCTGGAAGCGGCGGGTGAGGGCCGGGTCCTTCTCGAAGTATTTCTTGTAGTCGGCAAAGGTGGTCGCGGCGATGGTGCGGAGCGTGCCGCGGGCCAGCGCGGGCTTGAGCAGGTTGGCGGCGTCGCCGGTGCCGGCGGCGCCGCCGGCGCCGATCAGGGTGTGGGCCTCGTCGATGAACAGGATGATGGGGGTGGGGGAGGACTGCACCTCCTCGATGACCTGGCGGAGGCGGTTCTCGAACTCGCCCTTCATGCTGGCGCCGGCCTGGAGGAGGCCGACGTCGAGGGTGCGGAGGGTGACGCCGAGCAGGGGGGGCGGGACGTCGCCCTGGGCGATGCGCAGCGCGAAGCCTTCGACGACGGCGGTCTTGCCGACCCCGGCCTCGCCGGTGAGGATCGGGTTGTTCTGGCGTCGGCGCATCAGCACGTCGACGAGCTGGCGGATCTCGGCGTCGCGGCCGGTGACCGGGTCGATGTGGCCGTCGCGGGCGCGCTGGGTGAGGTCGACGGAGAATTTCGCGAGCGCTTCCTGCTTGCCCATGGCGGGCGGAGCGAGGGCGCCGCTGGCCTCGCCTGGCGTGGCGGCGCCGTCTGTGGCGGCGAGGGCGGCCTCCGGGCTGTCGTTCAGGGCGGTGGGGATGGCGTCGGCGAGGTCGTCGGGCTTGATGCGCTCCCACTGGCGGGAGATGGCGAAGAGGGCGTTGCGGAGGGATGGGGTGCGGAGAGCGCCGAGGAGCACGTGGGCGGTGCGGATCTGGGTCTGGCCGAACAGGAGAGTCGCGAAGACCCAGGCGCGTTCGATCGACTCCTCGATCAGGGGGGAGAAGTCCTGGATGGCGGTGGCGCCGCGGGGGAGGCGGTCGAGGGCGGCGGTGAGGTCGGACGCGAGCCGGGAGGGGTCGACGTCGAAGTGGCGGGCGATGCGGTGCAGGTCGCTATCGGAAGCCTGGAGGATCTGGTGCAGCCAGTGGACGAGCTCGACGTAGGGGTTGCCGCGGAGCTTGCAGAAGACGGTGGCGCCCTCGGCGGCCCTGTAGGCGAGGGGGTTCAGCTTGCCGAACAGGGCGGCGCGGCTGATCTCGGTCATGGAGCGGCCTTCGTGGGGGTGGATTGGCGGGCATGGCTGTCGGCGCCGGCGTCGAGGAAGAGGTCGGCGGCGTCGACGGGGGTGCGGCGGGGAAGCAGCCAGGTGGTCCAGCCGAGGCGGCCTTGGCGGCCGAGGCGGAGCGGCGGGACCTCGGGGGCGCGGAGGACCATGTTGACGTCCCACGCGAGGGTGTCGCCGGTCCAGTTGCGGACGATGGGGACGAGGCGGTGGAAGCTGCCGCCGCCGGGGAGGAGGCGCTCGTATTCGGCGAGGGTGAGCGGGCCGAAGACGAGGCGGAACTTGTGCTGGCGGCTGTAGACGCGGGCGCCGAGGAGGGCGGTCTGGCCGAGCCCGGCGACGTGAGGGCCGGCGCCGAGGCGGGTGAGGCCGTCGGGCGGCATGCGGAGCCAGCCGCCGATGAAGCTCTCGACCCGGACGGGCATGGTGAAAAACGAGGAGAGGATGGCGCCGAGGCCTTCGGCGTGGCGGGTCTGGTTGGCGAGCAGGCCGGCGAAGTGGAGCTTGGTGAGGTCCGGCATGGCGTCGCGGTGGTGCAAGCCCGGCGTGGACAGGCCGATGAGGGCGCCGGTGTAGTGGCCGAAGCGGTCTTCCTCCGGGCGGTCGAAGCTGACGGTGGGGCGGACGTCGGCCCAGGCGCGGTGGAACAGCGAGATCATGCGGTGGTGGAAGAGGTCGATGAAGCGGCGGAGGGTGGAGTCGCCGTGGTTGCGCTGCCGCTCGCGGGCCTGTTCGGTGATGTGGAGCGGGAGCGGGCCGTCAGGGCCGAACAGGCCGAAGACGTGGACGAGGAGGCGGTCGGGGCGGCCGTCCTGGCCGGGTTCGAAGCCTGCGAGGGAGGCGGGGGCGTGGGTGACGATCGGCTCCTGCCCGAGGCGGATGCTGTCGTCGCTGGGGCGAACGCCGTGGCCGAGGCGGGGGCGGCTGCGGTTGCGGGCCTCGAACAGGCGAAGGAGGGCGTGGAAGCCGAAGGTGTGCGGTGCGGTGCGGAGCTGGTCCGGGAGGTTGGAGGCGAGCGGGGGTTGTTGTTGGTCGAGGGGCATCAGCGGGGTGAGATCGACGGTTGTCCGTTCCGCGCGCTCGCTCCCGAGGCCTGTTCGGGTGGAACGGCGCGGGTGGCCGGGTCAGGCCCGGCCATGACGTAACTCTTTGTCTGATCGGCTTTTTGCATTGGGACTCGAGGTTAGAGGGTGGGGCGGGTGCCGAGGCGGATGGGCCAGCGCATGACGGGGCCGCGGTCGGGGGTGGTCATGACGGTTTCGGTGAAGGCGTTGATGGAGGCGTATTTGGCGAAGAAGCGGTCGAGCACGGCGGCGAGGAGGATGGCGCCGGCGCCGCCGAAGGCGGTGTCGTCGACCGCGAGGCGGATTTCGAGGCCGCGGCCGGCGCAGGCGGGCCCGGGGCCGGGCAGGCGGCGGATGATGGGGACGGCGGTGACGGAAAGCAGGCCGTCGAGCTGGCGTTCGGCGCGGGTATCGTTGGCGGGGACGTACAGGCGCAACAGGCCGCGCAGCGCGGCGGCGCCCTGGACGGCGTCGGTGTCGGCGAGGCTCAGGTAGTTGAGGCCGAGGTGGGAGATGAAGCGCCAGGCGAGGTCACCGTCGCCGCGGCAGGGGCGTGGGTTGGTGGGGCCGACGAGGCAGCGGATCTTGGCGATGGGGGCGTTCACCACAACGGTGAAGTCGGTGTGCTGCTTGCCTTTGGGCATCGACATCGGCAGGTCGCGGTTGGTGCACAGCAGGTCGAGCCCGAGCTGGCGGAGGGTGTCGGGCATGGGCGCTTGGTCGGCGTCGACGAGGGAGACGTAGATGTCGTGGCCGAGATAGCTGGAGCGGGGGCCGCGCTGGCGGGCACGGGACGACAGCAGATGGGGCTGACGCCTCGTCATGTAATAGCTGCGGTGGCCCGGGTTCCGGCTGAGGTCGTTGGCGGCGTAGAAGGGCAGGAAGGGCTGGGTGGGGCCGCCATCGGCCGGAAAGCCTTCGACGCCGGTGATGGCGAACACTTCGTAGTCGAGCGGGCGCATGCGGTCGGGCACGACCATGTGCTCGGCACGGGACTGGTCGAGGTTCACGCGGTCGCTGCGCTTGGCGAACAGGTTGATGGCCGGGGTGCAGTGCAGCAGGAGGTGGTCCGGGCCGAGTGCGGCGAGCGCGGGTTCGCTGCGGCCGAGCAGGATGACGAGGTCCAGTTCGGTGCCGGTGCATCGGATGGCGGCGCGGTCGAGGCCGACGATGTCGAAGAACAGGAAGCGCTCCGGCAGCGCGTAGTATTCCTGGAGCAGGCGGTAGCCGTCGAAGGTCTGCGGCAAAGCGGGGAGCAGCGCCTCGTGCGGCTCGAACCCGGCGGGGCGGACGGCGGTGGGCGGCAGGCGCTCCTGCCAGGGGAGCGGGCGCTCGGTCGGGCGGACGACGACGGCCTGGACGTGCGCCGATAGCTGCTCGTAGAGGCGCATGCGCGACGTGTCGGGGCCGCCGAGGAAGAACGATAGGCGGTCGAGCGCCACCTTGGTGAAGGGCAGGCCGCCCTGGGTGCGGAGGCGGAGGCGGATCGCAGCCTTGGCGGCGGCGCTGTTGGGCAAGGCGAGCGCGGCGACCGCGGCGGGGGTGGCGATGTAGTCGGCCTGGACGAGGTCGATCGGCAGCAGGTGCACGGCATGGGCGGTGCGGAAGATGCAGTTGGTCTGGTCGTCGGTGCCGAGCAGGCTGCGCAGCTCCGACCCGGCGGGCAGGAGGACGCCGGCCGGCGTGCCGCGGAGGGCTTCGGACGGGGTGATGGCAACGACCGCCATCGAGGGGGTGGGGGCGGCGTAGTGGGGGTAGACCATGTTGAGCAGCGACTGGGTGAAGGTCGGGAACTCCGCCTCCATCTTGAGTTGGATGCGGGCCGTGAGGAAGGCGAAGCCGTCGAGCATGCGTTCGACGAAGGGATCCGCGACCTCGGTGTTGTTGAGGTCGAGCCGGTCGGCAACCTTGGGGAACTCGGCGGCGAACTCGCGGCCCATGTCGCGGATATAGGCGAGCTCGGTCTCGTAGTGCTGCTTCAGGCGGGGGTCCATCAGCGGGCCTCACGCAGGTCGGTGACGACGGCGACGCGGGTCTCGACCTCGATGGTGGTCTCGAGGAAGAGCTGGACCGGGACGGGTTGGGCCCAAAGCTCGCCCTCGATCTCGAACACCAGCGAGGGGACGGCGGCGTCGTCGGAGTCGCGGCTGCGTACGCGGAGGGTGTCGGGGCGGATTCGGGGCTCGAAGGCGCGGATGGCGTCGGCGAGTTCGCGTTCGAGGATGCCCGTGCGGGCGGCGTTGCCGAGCAGGCCGGCGAAACCGGGGATGCCGTAGTTGAGCGTGGACGTAGCGATCAGCGCGGTGCCGGACAGGTCCTCGATCGTCGCGAGGTTGGAGGTGTTGAGGAGGGATGCGAGGTCGCGCAGGACGGATTGCCGGAGCTGCGCGGCGCTTACGGCCTGGCTGTCGGGCGAGTCTTTCAGGCGGGTGGGGGCGTGGTCGGTCAGGCGGTCGAGCAGGGAGGGCTGCAGCCGCTCCCGTCCCTCGATGCCTGGCGTGCGGTTAGGCGGTCGCAGGAACCTGGTCCCTTGCGAGGTCCGCGACGGCGGGACGCAGGTCGAGCCGGCGAAGGTCCATCAGCGCCGCCTCGGCATCGTCGGAGACGAGGATGCGCTGGCCGAGCGGGAGGGACCAGGCGCCGTGTTCGGCGAAGGTCGTGCGGCGGGCGAGGAGAAGGGTGGGGTCGTCGCTGGCGGCGGTGCCCGGGTAGCGGGTGGGAATGAAGCCGGCAGCCTCGCCCGCGTTGGTCCAGGTGAAGCGGGCCGGCATCCAGACCTGGTCGCGCAGGTCCTGCGGGGGTTCGATCGCGAGGGTGCGGATGCGCTCGAACGGGACCCAGACGTAGCGGCCTTCGACGATGGCTTCGACGGTGGGGCCGAGGCGGGGGTCGGCGTCGGCGACCCAGGGGACATCTGTGCCGTCGAGGGTGGCTTGTGTGGCCGGGGCGGCGTCGAAGGCGGCGTCACGAAGGACTGCGGCGCGGTTCGGCTCGCCCAGGCCGAGGAGGCGGACGGCTTCGACGAGCATGGGGAGCCAGGGGCCGGGTTCGCCGAGGATGGTGGGGGTGCGGCGGCCGGCGAAGACGCGTTCGCGGACGATCTCGCAGCGGATAAGGACTTCGTATGTTCGGACCATCGGATCGGCAGCGGGGTCCAGCTCGCCGGCGAGGGCGAGCTGGGTGAGGGCGCGGTCCCACGCGCCGGTGATGCAGAAGAGCTGGAAGAGGAAGGTTCGGAGCGCGGCCTCCCGCGGCGCCCGCCGGACCTCGGCCTTTAGCAGGTCGAGAGCCTGACGGACGTCGCCGGCACGGAGGGCGTCTCGTGGAGACACGGGCGTGGCTAAACTAGTGCCGGGTCTTGCTTGTCGTCGCGAACGTTGCGGACCTTGTTCCAGCCAGCGAGATAGTCTGTGCCAACCATGCTACCGTCTGGCTTTTGTAGCATATATTGTACGATAAGGCCGCCATACTCGAACGTGACGGTTTCCTTTGGTGACTCGTCATCGTACGACCAAGCGATCGTCTTGACCGCGACGAGCTTGAAGCAGAATACCAGATACATCGAACCAGTAACGGTCCCGCCAGCGGACTTCCGAGCACCCAGCGCGACTTGTTTGAACGGCGTTCCCGAGCACGCCATTCCATAGAACGTCGGTGAGGCCCGATCGATCTTCCGGGTAATAGAGAATGGGTTGAACGCGATCTTGCCCGCGCCCGCGCCACTGCTCTGGCTCCCGATGTTTAGTGTTTGCTCGACATCGAAACTAAAATCTTCGACTTCGAACAAGCAGCAGGCGTCCTTCCCGCCTGCATAGGCTTTGTCGAAGCCGTAAAGGCCCCAGAGCTTATCAGTAGCATTTACCTTGTCGGCATTTACTTGAGACTCCGACTTCAAATAGTTATTATCGTACCCTTGGAAATACATGTATGCGTCGATCGCCATGAGAGCGCTCCTACCGTTCGCGGTTTGTCTAGGACTATTTCGGCATTTTTGAGACCAATCTCAAGGATACACTCAGTCCTTCGAGCTGGTAGTGCGGCTTGAGGTAGAACTTTGAACGGTAGTATCCCGGGTTTTCTTCATCTGACTCCAGCTCCACTGCCGCTTCCGCAAGCGGATGGCCGGCCTTGAAGTCGTCGGTGCTGGAGTTTGGATTTGGGTCGACGTATTGGCTCAGCCAAAACTCGAGCCACTCCTTGAGCTGCGCCTGGGTCTTAGACGACCCGACTTTGTCGCGGACCATGCACTTCAAGTAATGGGCGAAGCGGCAGGTGGCGAAGAGGTATGGAAGGCGGGCGGCGAGGTTGGCGTTCGCGGTCGCCGCCGGGTCCTGATACTCCTGCGGCTTCTGCAAAGACTGGGCGCCGATGAAGGCGGCGAAGTCCGAGTTCTTCTTGAAGATGAGCGGCATGAAGCCGTTCTTGGCGAGTTCGGCCTCACGCCGGTCCGGGATCGCGATCTCGGTCGGGCACTTCATCGCCACTCCGCCATCGGCGTCGGGGAAGGTGTAGGCGGGCAGGCCCTCGACGGCGCCGCCGCTCTCGACGCCGCGGATGTTCGAGCACCAGCCGTAGAGTTTGAAGGCTTTCGTTATGTTGGTAGCCATGGCGTAGGCGGAGTTGCACCAGGCGAACTTCTCGCGCCCCTCCTCCTTGGCCATGTCCTCTTCAAAGTTGAACTCCTCGACGGGCTCGGTCTTGGCGCCGTAGGGCAGGCGGGCGAGGAAACGCGGCATGGTGAGGCCGATGTAGCGGGAGTCCTCGCTCTCGCGGAGCGAGCGCCAGCTCGCGTATTCCGGGGTCTGGAAGATCTTCGTCAGGTCGCGCGGGTTGGAGAGCTCTTCCCAGCTTTCCATCTGCATCACAGTCGGGGCGGCGGCTGCGATGAAGGGGACGTGGGCGGAGGCGGCGACCTGCGCCATGTCACCGAGGAGCTGCACGTCCTGGGGCGAGTGATCGAACTGGTAGTCACCGACCAGAAGTCCGTAGGGCTCGCCGCCGAACTGGCCGTATTCCTCGTCGTAGATGCGTTTGACGATCGGGCTCTGGTCCCAGGCGGTGCCGCGAAACTTCTTCAGGGTGCGGCCCAGCTCCTTCTTGGAGATGTTCATCACCTTGATCTTGAGATACTCGTCGGTTTCGGTGTTGTTCACCAAGTGGTGCAGGCCGCGCCAGGCGCCTTCGACGGCCTGGAACTTCTCCTCGTGGATGATGAGGTTCACCTGCTCGGTGAGCTTCGCGTCGATGGCGCCGATCATGGCCTCGATCGAGCGGAGGCTGTCATCGCTGACCAGCGCGGTGTTGGCGAGTGCCTGTTGGGCGAGGGTGTGGACGGCGGCCTCGACGGCTTCGCGGGCGCGGCTACTTTTTGGCTTGAACTCGCGGGTGAGGAGGGCGGCGAACTCGCCCTCGGCTTCCATGACGGACGCGGCGCCACCTTGGGGCGATAGTTGGGTCTCGCCCATGGATCAGTCCTCCTTCGCGTCGGCGCCGGACGCGGGCGCCGGCTTGGCGGCGATGCTGGCGAGCAGCGCCGGGTCGTTGAGAGCCTTGGTGATGAGGGCCTCGGCGCCGCTCTTGCCGTCCATATAGGTGAGCAGGTTGCTGAGCTGGTTGCGGGCCTCGAGCAGCTTGGCCAGGCTGTCGACCTTCTTGGCGACGGCGCCGGGGGAGAAGTCGTCCATGCTTTCGAAGGTGATGTCGACGGCGAGGTTACCTTCGCCGGTCAGGGTATTGGGGACCATGACGGCGACGCGGGGCTTCATGGACTTCATGCGCTCGTCGAAGTTGTCGACGTCGATCTCGAGCATCTTGCGGTCTGCCACGGGCGGCAGCGGTTCGGCGGGCTGGCCGGAGAGGTCGGCCATGACGCCGACGACGAAGGGCAGCTGGACCTTCTTCTCCGAGCCGTACGTTTCGACATCGTATTCGATCTGCACCCGCGGCGCCCGATTGCGGGCGATGAACTTCTGACTACTGGCCTTGGCCATCGGCTTTCCCCCAGGTGACGATCGGGTTCGACAACGTTTCGAGCAGCTTTACGCAACACGTCCTCTTTCTGCAACGAAAACGCTACGGTTGGCAAACGTTCTATGGGCCGCTCGTTCCGGTGACCGCGTGGGCCTGTGTTGCGCTGTGTGAGCGGAGGCGGTCGCTCATGGCAGCCCATGCCGTCCGTGACGGGGGCTACCCACCCCTGACCCCGCCCCCAGAAATCCCTTGAGGGCGGGGATAGGCATGTAACGACGCCGGCTTCCTCTCCCGCTATTCGCCGGTCGTGCCGGTGATGGTCTGGGCCTGCTGGAGGCCGTCGGGGGCGAGGTCGCGGAGGATGTCGAGGAAGGGCATCCCGGCAAGGCGGCGGGCGCGGTCGATGAGCAGGGGCACCGGGCTCGAGGGCTCGTGGTCGCGGAAGTAGGCCGAGGCGAGGTCGAGCGCGGCGAGCGCGTCCTCGCGGTCGTGCAGCGCGGCGAGGCTGCGAATGGACACGGCGCGGCTGGCCCGCGGGGCCGGCGCACGGTCTGGCGCCCCGTCTGGCGCCCCGTCTGGCGCACGGTCTGGCGAGGTGTCCGGGCCGGGCGCCTCGCCGCTGTCGGGCTCGTCCTCGGCCAAGTTGGCGGGAAAGCGGCCTATGGTTGCCTTGACGTCGCGGAGAAGCCGGACGAGGCCCTTGAGGTCGGGGGGTGAGTCAGGGCCGTGGGCGGACAGGGCGGCGATGATGCCGGCCAGTTCGGCGAGGCTGTCGTCGGCCGCCTGGGCGAGGCTGGCAAGGGCGGCCGGGTTGGTGCGGGCGAAGGTGGCGCGGATCTCGGCCTCGGCCAGCTTGGGGCGGCCCGGCTCCGGCTCGAGCTGGCCATCGAGGACCGCAACGTCGCGCCAGGCGATGGGACGGCCTTTCGGCAGGCGCGCGAGCGGCAACTCCCGCAGGGGGCGGAGGACGCGGGCGACCTCTTCGAGCGGGGCGACGCAGTTGACGCGCAGCATCGGGTCGTTGGGTGGTTCGTCCTCGGGATCGAGCTGCGGGTGGATGTGGTCCCACATGGTTTCGATGTGGTGGCGGATGGTGGCGAGGACGGCGGCGAAGCCGGGCAGGTCCGCCTGATTGATGCGGGCCATGGCGAGCAGGACCATGACGCGAAGGTCGCGGCTGCGGGCGAGGATCTGCAGAGCGAGCGACGCCGTCTCGTTCCAGTCGGGCGGTTGTGCGGCCTCGATCGTGCTGCCGAACTGGCTTTCGGGTCGGCCGCGGGCCGCGCGTTCCATCTCGCCGAAGATCTGGTCGTCGGCGTCGGCCTCGAGGTTGGGGCCGGCCGGCGTGCCATCGGGCGGCGGCGGCAAGTCGAGCATCTGGGCCAAGTGGATTATGCCAAGGGCGTCAGCGCCGGGCCCGGGTCTCGCGCATTCAGAACGCGCCCCATTCCGGGGCGTAATAGCCCGCCAGCGCGCAGGCGACGCCGACCAGGCCGCAGGCGAGGCCGAAGGCGATCAGCGCGCGCGAGCCGATAATGGCCGAGGCGGTGGACAGGACGATGCCCAACTCCATCAGCGCGGAGCCGTTGTGGTAGGCGTGGGTCTGCTCGAGGGCGTGATCGCGCGCCTCCTCGAACTCGTGGGCGCGGTGGGCGATGGCGTCGCGGCCCTCCTTGGGGTCGCGGTCGAACCGTTCCTGGTCGGCCTTGAGGTCGGCGATGACCTTCTGGCGCCGGTCCATGACGTCGGCCGTGGTGGACGGCTCGAGCGTGCCGATCAGCGCGATCATGTCCTTCGACAAGGTCGAGCGGGTGGACTTGGCCTGGTACTGGGCCCAGGCGTCGACCGCGCTGACGAGGTTGGCCTGGACCTTGATCTCGGCGTGCTTGGCGCCCTGCTCGGAGAGGGCGAGGCCGGCGGCCAGGAGCGCCACCAGCAGGGCCGAGAGCTGGGCGCCCTTGAGGCGGCCCTTCACCTCGTCCGCGTGCCCGGCGGCACCGTCACCGTGGGCGCCGTGCGCGATGTGGGCCGCGTGCTCGTTGTGTTCGAGGGTCTTCAACATCGGCAATCTCCTGTCGAGCCCGACGCGCCTCGGCGAGCGGAACCTTGCGATGACAGAATGGAACAGA
>CBDCAA010000010.1:0-10231 GCA_965213855.1 Acetobacteraceae bacterium
ATCCTTGAACGGCTGCAACAGGCCGGCGGCGCCGCCCAACACGACCCGGGCGGGCGTCGCCCCGGGCACGACGCGGTAGTGCACCGGGAACGGCCAGGTGAGCGCGTTGCCGATGTCGCCGGGCACGCGGGCGAACCGGGCTTCCAGCATCAGGATGCCGAGCGCCGCCCCGTACACCGCCTGTCCCCCTCGCGCGATCGGCATGGGCCCTCCATCCTGGTGGAGATTACGCCGTTCGCGCGGCTCCGCAATCGAATGCGGAACCGCTTGCGGCGGTGTTCGGCGTTTGCGACAGTGACGCAGGGGGGATGGCCATGTCCGTGTCTGCCGCATCGATCCAAACGTCGATCCAAACGTCGAAGCAGGCGGGGTCGCAGCCGATCCTGCAGGCACGCTCCATCGTCAAGCGGTTCGGGCACGTGGAGGCGCTGCGCGGGGCCGACTTCGAGGCGCATGCGGGCGAGATCACGGCGCTGATCGGCGACAACGGGGCGGGCAAGAGCACGCTCGTGAAGATCCTCTCCGGTGTCTACGGGCCCACCAGCGGCGAACTGCTGGTGGACGGGGCGCCAGTCGCCTTCGGCTCCCCGTCGGACGCGCATGCGCTCGGCATCGAGACGGTCTACCAGGACCTCTCGGTCTGCCCGGACCTGAGCCCGAGTGCGAACATGTTCATGGGGCGCGAAGCGGTCCGGCCGGGGCTGCTCGGGCGGCTCGGCTTCCTCGACAACGCGACCATGCGGCGGGAGAGCGCGCTGGCGTTCCAGAAGCTGAAGGTCGCGCTGAAGGACATGGACGCGCCGATCGCAAGCCTATCGGGTGGGCAGCGGCAGAGCGTCGCGATCTGCCGCGCCGCGATGTGGGCCCGCCGGGTCGTGTTCATGGACGAGCCGACCGCGGCGCTGGGGGTGGTGCAGACCGCGCGCACGCTCGACCTCGTGCGCCGCATCCGCGATACCGGCGTCGCCGTCGTGCTGATCAGTCACAACATGCGCGACGTGATTCAGGTGGCCGACACGGTCGAGGTGCTGCGGCTGGGGCGCCGCATCGCGACGATGCGCAACCAGGGGCTGACGGTGCCGGACCTGGTGGGCGCCATGACCGGGGCGCTGGACGTCGAAGCCGGGGCGGAGGTCGGCGCATGAGCACGGAAATCGCACTGGCCGAGCCCGTGCAAGCGCCGCCCGGCCTGGCGCGCGCCGCCAAGACGGCGATGGCGTCGTCGCCGTTCTACATGGGCGTGATCCTCGTCCTGCTCGTCGCCTTCTTCTCCTTCCTGCACCCGGCGACGTTCGCCAGCAGCTTCAACATCCGCAACATCTTCCTCGATGCGTCCGTCCTGCTCGTGCTGGCCGTCGGCACGACGTACATCATGATCGCCGGCGGCTTCGACCTGTCGATCGGGTCCGTGCTGGTGTTCTCCGGCGTGGTCGCGGCGCAGGCGATGCTGCAGCTCGGGTCCGACAGCTTGTGGACGGTCGCGGTCGGCCTGCTGGTCTCGCTCGCTTGCGGGGCGGCCTGGGGGGTGTTCAACGGGTTGTGCATCACCCGTCTGCGCGTCTCGGCGCTGATCTCTACGCTGGGGTCGATGGGCGCCGCGCTGGGCGCGGCCTACCTGGTGACGGACGGGAACGACATCCGCACGGTGCCGAACGCGCTGATCGCCTTCGGCCACGGTTCGGTCCTCGGCATCCCGTGGCTGGTCGTGGTCACGGCCATCGTCTCCATCGTCGGCGCCATCGTGCTGCACATGACGCGGTTCGGCCGCCACACGTATCTGGTCGGCTCGAACCCCGAGGCGTCGCGGCGGTCTGGCATCAACGTGTCCGGGCACCTGCTGCGGCTTTATGCGCTGAGCGGGCTGCTGGCCGGGTTCGCGGCGATGCTCTCGCTCGGGCGGTTCAGCACCACCACGCTCGAGGGCCACGCGAACGATCCGCTGGAGGCGATCACCGCCGTCGTGCTGGGCGGCACGGCGCTGACAGGCGGGCGCGGGTCTGTGATCGGCACGGTGGTGGGCGTGTTCATCCCGGCCGTGCTGGCCAATGGCTTCATCATCATGGGCATCCAGCCATTCTGGCAGATGGTGGTGATCGGCTTCGTCGTGATCGCCGCCGTCTACGCCGACCAGATCAAGCGGCAGAAAAGCGACCGTCTCTAACTCACACGCCCGGAGCCCGACCATGCGCCTGCGAATTGCCGTCCTGCTGCTGGCTGCCGCCGCGCTCGCCTCGCCCGCTGCGGCGCAGGACAAGCCGCTGAAAGTCACTTACATCCAAGGCGTCACGGGCAACCCGTTCTACATGTCGGTCTCGTGCGGCGCCGCGGAGGCGGCCAAGCGGCTGAACGTCAGCTTCGACGCGCAGGGGCCGCAGCAATACACGCCGGCGCTGCAGATGCGCGTGCTGAACGCCGTGATTGCCGGTCAGCCGGACGGGATCCTGTTCACCGCCGACGATCCGGTCGCGCTGACGGCGACACTGCTCGAGGCCAAGGAGCGCGGCATCAAGGTCATCTCGATCGATGGCGACGTGAAGGACATGTCGGTCGCGCTGTCCAACATCCAGTCCGACAATTTCGAGGGCGGGCGCCAAGCGGGCCGCACGCTGGTCGAACTCGTTGGCGGCAAGGGCGAGGTGATGGCGCTGATGAACTCGCCGGCCGCCAACGTCGCGCAGCAGCGCCTGTTCGGCTTCCAGGAGGAGATCGCCAAGCACCCCGACATCACCTTCCTCGGCGTGCAGTACAGCAACAACCAGACGGCCAAGGCCGCCTCCATCATCACCTCGACCGTCGCGGCGCACCCGGATCTCGCCGGCGTGTTCACCATCACCACGAACAACACCGAGGGTGCGGCGACCGGGGTGCGCGAGGCACAGCGCGAGGGGAAGATCAAGATCGTCGGCTTCGACACGTCGGACCCGATCGTCGAAGCGATCCGCACCGGCGTGGTGTCGGCCGACATCGTGCAATACCCCTACCGGGTGGGGCAGCTCGGGCTTGAGATGATGGTCGCGGCGTTGCAAGGCAAGCCGGTCGACCGCCAGGTGAACACGCCGTTCGTGGTGGCGACGCCGAAGAACATCGATTCCGAAGAAGTCCAGAAATTCATCTACCGCACCAACTGCCGGTGAAAGCCCTCTCGGCCAGTAGAGGGAGGCGTCACCCCATGCCGTGGGCGATGATCTGCTTCCAGATCGAGACCTCGTCGGTCACCATCCATTCGTAGCGCACCTGGCCGTCGACGATCTCGGCGTGGCTGAGGCCCATGACGTGGACGGGGGCGCCGGTGGGCTCGCCGAAATGGCCAAAGCCGGAATGCGTGGCGCGGAGCGACCAGCGGAGCGCGATGCGCAACGGGCGGCCCGGGTCCTGGTTCACCGTCGCGCTCTCCACGCTGAACGCGGCGTCGGGGAACGACGCGAGGTAGCCCAGGTAAAACGTGTCGATGTCCGTGTGGCCATAGCGCGTCAGCCCGCCCGGGACGGCCATCGCGGCGCCGGCGAAATACAGGTCGCGCACCGCCGACAGGTCCTTCGTGCCCCACAGCCGGCGGTAGCCGGCGATATACGCCTCCGCGCCTGGCTGCACGGCTGGGACGTAGCTGCCCGGCACGTCGCGCTCCGGCGTGAAGAACTCGACCGATCCGGTGCGGCGGCGGTCGGAGTCCGCCATCTCCTGCGCAAGCGCCCGCGGCGACTTGCCCAGGCACAGCGCAAACGCCGCCTGGTCGCGGACGAGCCATTCCTCGGTCACGACGCCGTCCACCACCCAGCAATCGGCGATGATGCGGGTCCGCACGACCCGGTTCGACGCCGGGCCATAGCTGCCGTCGCCCTGGTGGCGCATGACGGAGCTGAGCCGGTGCGACGACAGGAACGAGCCGTCGGGGTAGCCAGCCCAGATCACATCCTCGCCCACCAGCTGCCGGTCCGGGAACTGATGCAGCGTCTGCAAGGTCTGCGACGTCACGCCGCCATTGCCAACCGTGAGTCCGGTCGCGGCGCGCAGCAGGATGCCCGGTGCATAGAGCCCCTCCAGCTTGCCGCCGACGCCACGGTCTTCCCAGATCTCGCGGGTGATGCCGTAGATGAAGTCGGGGACGCTCCCGTAGGCGCCGGTGGCCGGCTTCATGGGTGCAGTGCGCTGCGGCCGGCGTGGATCTGGGCGAGGATCGCGAGTTCGTCGAAGATGCGCCATTCGCGCAGGATCTTGCCGTCGCGCATCTCGAAATGGCTGGCGCCCAGCACATTCACCGGGGTGCGGGTGATGGGGCCATAGGTCGGCACCCCGGAATAGGTGCCGCGCAACAGCCAGATGACGGCGATGCGCAGCCCCAGCTCCGGCCCGTCGAGCACGGCGATGTCCCGCACCTCGACCCGGTAGTCGGGGAAGGTCGCCAGCAGGTTCAGCAGCTCGATCTGGTAGGGGTCGATACCCTGCACCCGCTTGAGCCGGACCGAGTTGCAGACGATCTGGCGGTCGAAATAGGCCGGGACGCGGTTGAACAGGCGCTGGTTCCAGACCTCCTCGAACAGCGCCTGCACCATCGCGCACTCGGCCGCATGGCGCGCCGGGCGGGCGCCGGAAACGCCGAGCCGCGCCGGGTCGGCGATGTGCCCGGCAAAGGCGCCGCGGTCTCCGCCGGGGACGATGCCGTGGCCCGTGACCGGGCTCGCGGCAGCCAGGTCGGCGGCGATGGCGTAGGGATCGAGCCCGAGATGCTCCAGCACCGCCCACTCGTCGCGGACCAGCCACTCCTCCAGGATCTGGTTGTCCTGCACCAGGCAGTGGGCGATCGTGCGCGACACCCAGTCCTTGCCCGTGGGCGGCCCGTAGGTCCAGAAGCCGGTATGGGTGCCGGACTTGAAGACCCGGTGCGAGCTGATGAACCCGTTGGGCCCGCGCTGCTCCCAGATCACGTCCTCGCCGTGACCGCCGCCGCCGTTGGGGAAGGCGGCGAACTTCTGCAACGAGTTGCTGACGACGTGGTCCCAGTCGTACGTCTCGCCGTAGGCGGTATGGACCAGCACGCGCTTGTCGTAGTGCTCGGTCAGGCGCCCAAGGCCGCGGTCGATCCAGATCGCGTCCGTCCAGCTCAGGATGTAGTCGCGTGGGTCGCGATAGGGGGCGTAGGCCGAGGGCAGAAGTGTGCCCGCCTGGGTGTCTGGTGCCCCATCGCTTGACGCAACGTCCACGCCGGTCCTCCGCCGCATTCGAATGCAGCGTAGGGTCCGGCGCTATCCCGGTGCAAGCCCGCTTGCGCCGGCCGTCCCGCGCCATCATTCATCGCCCATGTCGAACCTCAGGCCGAAAGCCCCGCTGGGCCGGCGCGCCACCTCCTATGACGTCGCGGTCGCGGCCGGCGTCGCGCAGTCCACCGTATCGCGCTGCTTCCATCCGGGCAGCGAGCTGTCCTCGGCGACCCGCGCGCGGGTGCAGGCGGTCGCGTCGGAGCTGGGGTATGTGCCGAACGCCATCGCGCGGTCGCTGATCACCCGGCGGTCGGACATGGTCGCGGTGATCGTCACCGAGTTCACGCTCCGCACGAACCCGGCCATCATCGGCGGCATCGGCCGGGCGCTGGCCGAGCACAGCAAGCAGCTGCTGCTGATGACGGTCGAGACCGACGCGGACGCAAGCGCGGCCGCGCAGGCGGCGGAGCGCTACCCGCTGGATGGGCTGGTCGTGGCGGCGCTGCTGGACAGTGACGACGTGCAGCCTTTCGTGCGGCGCGGCGTGCCGGTCGTGTTCTTCAACCGGCCCACTGCCCTGCCCCGCGTCGACCGGGTCGCGACCGACCATGCGGCCGCCGCGGCGCGCGTGGCGGGGTTGCTGCACCGGGCCGGGCACCGGCGCTTCCTCTGCCTGGGCGGTCCGCAGGGCTGGCCGGTGAACCAGGAACGGGCGGCGGGCTTCGCCGCCGGGCTGCGGCAGCATGGGCTGGAGCGCGTGCCGATCCTTGCGTCAGGCCCGGACTACGCGGCCGGGCGCGACGCCTTCGCCGCCCACGTGCAGGCCGAGGGCGCGCCGGACGCGGTGTTCTGCGTCAACGACCCGCTGGCGTTCGGCGTGCTGGACGCCTGCCGCTTCGACCTCGGGCTGCAGGCCCCGCGCGACCTGTCGGTGGTGGGCTTCGACGACGTGGCCGAGGCCGGGCACCAGAGCTACGACCTGACGACGATCCGGCAGGACATCGGCGCGCTGGCGACCGCCGCCGTCACGATGCTGGTACGCCGGCTCGAGGCTCCTCAGACGAAGGGGCGCCGGCTGTTGCAGCCGGGCGCGCTGGTGCGGCGGGGATCGGCGCGGCTCTAGGTTATGCCGCGCGCTGCATCAGGGCCGTGACGGCGGCACGGGTGGGCGGGGGCAGCAGGCCAAGCGGGGCGACGTGGCCGTCGTGGTCGAGGACGGCGCCGGCGGCCAGTGCGGCGGCGGCGATCTCGGGCGCCCAGACGATGCGCTTACGGGCGTCGCCACTGGTGATCAGCGCCGCCTCCATCGGGCCGTCGCCGGCCGAGACCAGGCTGCGCCACACGCCGGGCGGCGCCGAGAAGCATTCGCCGGTGCCCACCTGCACGGGCAGGTCGTCGTCGTTGAGGAGGACTTCGAGCGCGCCCTGGAACACGATCAGCACCTGCTTCTCGGCAAGGCGATGCCGGCCGACGCGGTTGCCGGGCTGCAGGCGCAGCCACTCGACGGAGAAGCCGTGCGGGTTGCCGATCGGGGCGGCATGCGCGCGGTCCTCGGTGATGCCGTGGCCGATGACGGGGGCGAGCTCGCTCGCATGGCCCGGCAGCCCGGCGTCGAGCAACGCTGCGCGCGACCAGGCCCGGTCCGTCGCGGGCACGACCCGGCGCAGCATGTCCGGCACCGTGTAGCGCGGCAGAGAGGCGATCTGGTCGGGGCTGAGCGGTGGCATCAGCGCGTCCGCGCCGGGCCGTGCGATGCCCCCGTCAGTGTCGACGAGCATGTTGTCGCGGGTCAGGAACAGGCCATACTGGGCCGCCGTGTCCAGGATCGAGGGGTGCCAGATGATGCCGCCCGTGTCGTCACCGCCCAGCGCGGTGAAGATCCAGCCATCCTCGGCGCCGGTATTGGTGAACCCGCGGAAGATCCAGGTCGGGATCGACACCACGTCGCCGGGGTGGCCGACGACCTCGCCATCCCTGCCGTTGGCGCCCCAGCGGAACGTCCAGGTGCCGCGCTGGATCATGAACACCTCGGCGGTGAAGTGGACGTGCAGGTTGTTGACCGTGCCGGGCGGCATGGCGGCGACGCCCAGGCTGAAGCCATGCGGCTCGGTGATGTTGACGACCTGGTCCCGCGACTGCGTGACCCCGGCGCCGACCAGGGAATAGTTCTCCTTGTTTTCCGAGCCAGGCATCTTGCAGTCGATGAAGGCGAGCTTGCAGGCCACCATGTCCGACCGCCGGATCAGCCGGGCCCGTGCCTCGTCGGCGGTTATCACCTGGGTCATCGCCAAAACTCTCCTGACAGCGGCCGCATTCGGATGCGGCAAGCCTATACGCCGCGGCCGGATCAAGCTCAAATGGAAACCCGAACCCTGCCCGAGCCGTGCCGAAGTCCTGGAGGAACACCGATGTCCGAGCCGCACCCCCTCGCCAACGCCGCCGCGGCGCCGGGCCCGGACCCGTCGTTCGACGGCGGCGCCGCCGAGGTGCTGCAGGTCGAGCGGCGCGACTACGTCGACCTCGCGCCGACCGACCGGCCCCGGCGGCAGAGCCTGCGCGGCTTCGACCCGGTCTATACCGACATCGTCGACTACATCGTCCGCTGCACCCACCGCATCTGGGACGAGCGCGACATCGGGCTCATCTACAGCCACTACACGCACAACGCCGTGGTGTATTACCCGATCGGCGCCGTTTACAACCGCGAGGACATCGTGCGCGACACCATCCAGCGGCTGGTGACGTTCCCTGAGCGGCGCGGCATGGCGACGCAGGTGATCTGGCGCGGCGACGACGTCGACGGGTTCTACACCTCCCACTACGTCACCGGATCGGGCCGCCACACGCAGGATGGCGCCTATGGCCCGCCGACGGGACGCAGCTTCACCACGCGGACGGTGGCGGATTGCATGATTCTCGAGAACCGCATCTACCGGGAGTGGATCGTCAGCGACAGCATGGGGCTGCTGCGGCAGCTGGGGATCGATCCGCATCCGGTCGCTGAGGCGCGGGCGCGCGAGCTGCTGGCGCGCGGCCAGCCGGCTCTGGACATCGGCGAGACGGGCCGGATGACGGGGCAGTATCCGCCGGACGCCGAGGCGGACGTCTCGATCGCGCATACCGATCTGGAGCGTCACGTGCTGCGGGATCTGCACGAGATCTACAATCTGCGCATGTTCGGCCGGATCAAGACGACGTATGCGGCGAACGTGCAGTGGCACGGGCCACTGATGAAGGAGGTCTATGGCCGCGCCGGGGTGTTGCACCAGGCGCTGGCGCTGGTCGGCTCGATCCCGGACTGTCATTTCGTGCCACAGCACATCTGTTCGGTGCCCTGTGCCGAGGGCGGCGACAAGGTCGCGGTGCGCTGGACGATGGAGGGCCACCACACCGGCTGGGCGCTGCTCGGCCCACCGACCGGCCATCGCATCTTCGTCCTGGGCGTCACCCACCTGCATATCGTCGATGGCAAGGTGATCGAGGACTGGACCCTGTATGACGAGCTGGCGATGCTGACGCAGATCAAGCTGGGCGAGTTGGCGAAGGGATAGCGGTCGGCAAGCCCACTCCCGCAGGCGGAGGGCGGGCGGCTCCTGATGACCCGCACGGCCCCCGAGGATCGCCCGAGATTCGAGGCTTTTTTGAGACGGCAGCAAAACGATTGCGCGGGCTTCAGGACCTTGCTACCGCGGCTTTCATGGCCGCACGGTTCGCCCATCTCGATGGCCTTCGCGGAGTGGCCGCCCTGAACGTCGCGGTCGGGCACGCGGTGCTGGCCTTCGACTTCGCCCTCTATAGCGGCAAGACGGCGGACAGCCATGGCGGGTGGGACGTGGCGGCAGCGTCCTGGCCGCTGCTGCTGCCGGTCGCTGGGCAGAACTTCTCGGTGTGCGTGTTCCTGGTGCTGAGCGGGTTCGTGCTGGCCCACGCCTTCGGCGCGAGCCCGCTGGGCGCGGCCGGGCTCGTCGCCAAGCGCTACGTGCGGCTGGGCCTGCCGATCCTGGCTGCGACGCTGTTCGCCTGGTCGCTGCTGCGGCTGGGGCTCGTGCCGAACCATGAGGCGGCGGCGCTCACCCGGTCGGCCTGGCTCGACCTCCAGATGGCGCATGGCGCGAGCGGGGCGGCTGCGCTCCAGGAGGGGTTGTTCGGCAGCCTGCTCGGGCCGTGGACGTATATGGCGTCGTATGACAGTTCGCTCTGGACGATGTCCGTGGAGTTCGCGGCGTCGGTGCTGCTGATCGTGATCTGCAAGGCGCGCGCCCGCACCGGGCCGGGTGGGCGGGCGGCCCTGCTCTGGGGCGCGGCGCCGCTGGTGGTGGGCGCCGTCCTATATCCCTGCTATGTCGGCTTGGTGCTGGCCGGGGCCGGGCTGCAGATGCTCGGCGCGCCACAGTGGCTGCGGCACCGGGCCGCGCATCCCGCGATCGGGGCCGGGCTGGTCGGGTCCGCCCTCCTGGCAGGCACCATCCCCTATGCCGACGGCGCGGTCTGGGACGCGCTGCGGCAGGTGGTGCCGTCCCAGGCACTGCCATTGCCGTCCGCGCTGTCTGCCCTGCCCGGGGCCGCGGCCATGGACCGGACCTCGCTGTGGCACGGCTTCGCCGCGGTCATGCTGCTGCTCGGCGTGGAGGCCAGTCCGGCACTGCGGCGGCTCTTGTCGCAGCCGTGGGTCGGCTTCCTCGGGCTGGTTTCGTTCCCGCTCTATCTGGTCCATGTGCCGGTCCTGCTCTCCGTGGGCTGCGGCGTCTTCCTGCTCGGCACCGGGGCGGGCCTGCCCTACCCGGCTGCCGTCGCGCTCGGCGTGGCCGCCTATGGCGCCATGGCGCTCGCCCTCGCAACGGCCGCGGTCTGGCTGGTGGAGCGGCCGGCCGTGCGGGCGGCCAACTGGCTGGGCGCCGCGACCGACGCCCTGCTGCGGCGCGCGCCGTTCGCATCGCCCGCGTCCCGAGCCTCGAACGGCTGAGCGCCGCCCGGCCCTTCCCACCCTCGCCCGGCCCCGTTAGACACCCCCCATGTATCCGGTCCGTACCCGCTTC
>CBDCAA010000011.1:0-115000 GCA_965213855.1 Acetobacteraceae bacterium
GCGTGGCGGAAAGGTGCAGCGCCAAATCGTCGAAAAGGCGTCGACCGACCTGCGCAGCCTGTTCCGCACCGACCGCGGGCTCAGCCCCGTCACGTGCCTGCTGGCCGGCGTCGACATGCGCGCCAATGTCGGCACGGTCGCCCCGCTCCGGCTCCGCGCCGCCGACGGCACGATTTCCGGCTCGGCCCGCTTCGACCTCAACCGCCGCACGTTCGACCTGACCATCGGCAGCGAGGCCAGCACAACGGGCCTGTTCGCGCTCGACATCCCGGTCCGCGTCTCCGGCCCGTTCGCCAGCCCCGCCGTCAGCCCCGCCCAATGGTCCCCCCAAGGCCGCGCCCAACTCGCCGCTGCCGACAGCCTCTCCGCCCTCCCGCCCGCCTTGCGCGAATGGGCCCGAAAATCCCCCTGTCCGCCCGCGAGGTAAGAGTTTCACCTTCGGCGGAGGGCGGGGTGGGTGAGGGCAGCACCCGATCTCGCGGGACCACCCACGCCTCAAACCGGCTGCAACGCCTCCGGCAACCCGGCCAGCTGTTCGGTCGTGTCCACGTCGCGCAGCACCGCGTCGTCGTCCATCGCCACCGTCGCGACCGCCTCGGCATGCACGTCCAGCAGCCCCCGCGCGCCGCGGTCGCCTGTCAGCGCCATCATCTCGGCAAAGAACCGCCGGTCCCACAGCATGGGGTTGCCCAACTCGCCGCCGTAGGTCGGCGCCACGATCAGCCGTCCCTCGTCCGGATCATACGTTGCCACCAGCCGGTCCAGCACACGCGCCGTCACCAACGGCATGTCCCCCAGGCACACGACTGCCGCCGCCGCCTCGTCCAGCAGCGCACCGATCCCCGCGCGCAGGCTCGCCGACAATCCCGTCTCCCAGTCCGCCGCATGCACGAACCGCACGGGCCGCCCCGCCAGCGCCGCCTCCACCTCCGCCGCCCGGTGCCCCGTCACCACGATCACCGGCCGCCCCGGCGCCGACAGCACGTTGTCCACGACCCGCGTCACCATCGCCCGGCCGTCGCGCCCCTGCACCAGCAGCTTGTGCTTCGGCGCCATGCGGGAGCTCCGGCCGGCCGCCAGCACGACCGTCGCGATCCGGGAGCTCGGCGGGTCCACCTTGGCCGCCGCCGCCTTGGCCCGCGGCAATGGCCGCACGCCCACATCCTTCAGCAGCCCGCCGACCCCGAGCCCCGCGATCGCCCGCCCGTCCACGTCCAACCCAGCGGCCAACCGCTGCAGCACCCAGTCGATTCCATTCAGCTTCGGGCTGCGCGCGCACCCCGGCAGCACCAGCGCCGGCCGCACCCCGATCCGGCCCAGGCAGATCAGGTTCCCCGGATCGACCGGCATCCCGAAATGCAGCACCTCGCCCCCTGCCGCCACGATGCCCGCCGGTCCGATGTCCCGCCGGTCCACCACCGCGCTGGCCCCCGCCACCAGCAGGATATCCGCTCCCTGCGCGATCAAGTCCCGCAGGCCGGCCGCGATCGCGCTGCTGTCGTGCGCACACTCGATCGGCCGCAGCAGCCGCGATCCCAGGCCTTCCACCCGGCTCCGCGTGGCTTCCGCCGTCCCCGCCAGCACGGACGCCTTGAGCCCCGGCAAAGTCGACATCACCAGCCCGACCGTCCGCGCCCCATATGGATGCAGCCGCATCGTACCTGGCTGGGCGGCCGCCATCGCACGCGCCAGCACCGCCCCGGGCACCGCGAACGGGATCACCTTGATGGTCGCCACCATCTCGCCGGCGCCGACGCTCGCCCAGTCCGGCAACGTCGCCAAGGTGAGCGACTCGTCGACGGCGTTCAGGGCGTCCACCGCCGCCCCATCCACCCGCAGCACCCCGGCGGCTCGCGCTATCAAGTTCACCCGACCCGTCCCCGCCTGCGAGCGCACCAGACCCGGCGCCAGCAACGCGTCCGCCAGCCGTGTCGCCGCTGCGTCCTCCGCCACGTCGCCGGCCTCCAGCGTCGCCGCGATCACGGTCGCGAACCCCGCCGTGCGGAGCGCCGCCACGCCCGCCGTGTCCAGCACGAACCCTTTCTTCAGCACGAGTCCCGGCAGCCGCCGCGTATGCGCCAGCACGCAGCCTTCGGCTTGATCGAGCGCGACCGGCCCGAAGATCAAGCCGCGGTGGCCTGCGCTGGCGCCGCCAGCGCCGCCCCGCGCCGGACGGCGACGATCTCGGCCAGTATGGAGAGTGCGATCTCCCCCGCCGTGACGGCGGCGATGTTCAAGCCGACCGGGCCCCGGATCCGCGCCATACCCACGTCGTCGTGCCCCAGCGCCCGCAGCCGCCCCAGTCGCGCCGCATGCGTCTTCCGCGACCCCAGCGCGCCCACATAGAACGCCTGCGACTTTAACGCCCGGTCCAGCGCCGGGTCATCGAGCTTCGGGTCGTGCGTGAGCGTCACGATCGCCGTCCGGCTGTCGGGCTTCCACGCATCGAGCGCCTCGTCCGGCCAGTCCGTGCTGATCGTCACACCCGGGAACCGCTCGTCGCTCGCGAATGCCCGCCGCGGATCCGTGACCATCACCGCATACCCGAGCCCGGCCGCCAACGGCACCAGGGCCTGGGCGATGTGCACGGCGCCCACGACCACCAGCCGAAGCGGCGGGTTGTGCGCATGCAGGAACCAGCTTTGCCCGCCGACCTCGACCGTCCGGCTCCGGTCCGCCTGGAGTGCCGCCGCCGCCGCATCGGCGAGCTCGGCTGCCGCGGCGTCGCTCGGCCAGAGAAGCTGCGCGCCGCTCGCAAGCTCGGTCGCCAGCACGACCGGCGTTCCGTCCGCCCGAGCCGCCTGCAGCCGGGCCAACACAGCGGGTGTCATCGTCCGAGCCTCACGCCAGCCGCTCCACGAACACCTTCAGCTTGCCGCCGCACGCCAGCCCAACCTCCCACGCCCGCTCGTCCGTCACCCCGAAATCCAACAGCTGCACCGCCCCTGTCTCCATCGACCGCCGCGCCGCGTCGGCCACCGCCCCCTCAATGCACCCGCCGCTCACGCTCCCGGCCATGCGCCCGCTCGCCGTCACCGCCATCTGGCTCCCCGCCGGCCGGGGCGAGCTGCCCCATGTCTCCGTCACGGTCGCGACCGCGACCTGCTCCCCTTCGGCCAGCCACCCTGCCGCCGTACTCAGCACGTCCTCGTCCATCACGCTTCGCTCCCCACTCGTTCGCTCGTGTGCCGCCGCGCCGCCGCTGGACGAGACAGCACGCGCACCAGCGTCCGCAGGCTCTCGAGGTTATGGACCGTCCGGAACTCGTCCACATGCGGCAGCATCGCGCGAATACCCTGGGACTTGGGTTGGAACCCATCCCACCGCAACAGCGGATTGAGCCAGACGAGCCGACGGCTGGAGCGGTGCAGCCGGTCCATCGCCGCGGCCAAGCCGTCCGCCCCGTCGCGGTCCAATCCGTCGGTCATCAGCAGCACGACCGCTCCTTGGCCCAGCACCCGCTTGGCCCACTGCCGGTTGAATAGCGCGACACTCTCGCCGATCCGCGTCCCGCCGGACCAATCGGGCACGGCGGCGGCTACCATCTCGAAGGCCACGTCCGGATCCCGGTGGCGCAACTGCCGGGTGATGTTCGACAGCCGGGTGCCGAACAGGAACACGTGCACCCGGTCCCGCGCGTTCGCCACCGCATGCAGGAAGTGCAGCAGCACCTGCGCATACCGTGCCATCGATCCCGAGATGTCGCACAGCACCACGAGCGGCGGCGGCCGCACCACGCGGCGCTTGCGGCTCAGGTCGACGATCTCGCCGCCGCGCCGCAGGCTGGTCCGCAGCGTCGCCGCCAGGTCGATGCGCGCGCCCGCCGGGTCGGGCCGGAACCGCCGCGTCTGCCGCCGGTCGAGCGGCAAGGCCAGGCGCCGGATCTCCGACTTCGCCTGGCCGATCTGCGCGGCGCTCATCTGCTCGAAATCCAGGGTCTGCAGCAGTTCGCGGGCGCTCACGCTCATGATCGCGTCGAGCTCCGGCGGCCGCTCCTCGGCCGGCTTGCGCTGTTGGCGGGACGCCATCGCCTCCGCGAGCCGCCGATCCCCGGCCTTCGCCCTCGCCGGCTCGGGCGGCTTGCCGTCCAGCATGGCCAGCAACGCCGATTGCTGCGCGGCCGTCGGGTCACGCCAGAACAACTCGAACGCGGCATCGAACAGCGCGGTCTGTTCGTGGCGGTTCACCATCACCGCCCGCAGCGCCGCCCGCACCCGGCCCCGGTCCTCGATGCCGACGACCCCCAGCGCCGCCCCGGCCGCAACCACGCTGTCAGCCCCGACCGGCAGCCCTGCGCGGCGCAGAAGGCCGGCAAACCGGACCAGGTTGGGTGCAAGTGTCCCGTTCGTCAGGTGGGGTGGCCCATGAGCGCGCGGATGGAAACGTCCTCGTCCACTTCGGGCCAATGCACCCCGTGCCCACGCCCGATCAGCTCCCAATTCGCCCTCTGGACCGGCGTCGCATCTCGCAGCCGCGGGAACCAAGCAACCGGCACGGCCAACTCACGCCCATCGGAAAGCATGACACGAAGCATGACATCCGAGACCTCGACATCGATCGCAACCGGATACGCATCGAGAAGGGAACCCGTCGAACTAGGCGCCATGGTGTTCATCCCAGCTCCTCCTTAGCATGGCCGCATGGTGTAGGACCAAGTCGCGCAGCTTTCCTAGCTCGTGGCCGCGAAAGCCCTCGGATCGCGCCAGCTCGATAGGGTTGAGCCAATACTTGGCTGTTCGACCACCCTGGGCGATGTGAATGTGTGCTGGCTCGCCGGGCAAAGCCGTGTCGTCTACAACATAGCGATGTCCCCTCAACCAACCCCGTCCACCACCTCCCCGATCAACCTTGCCGCCTCTGCCCCCCGCACCTTCGCGATATCATCCTGATATTTGAGCAGCACGCCCAGCGTCTCATCGACCGCGCCAACGCCGAGTTCGTGCTGATCCAAGTATTGGAGCGCCCCCGCCCAATCGATCGTCTCCGCCACCCCGGGCAGCTTGAACAGGTCCAACGACCGCAGCCGCTGCACGAAGGCCACGACCTGCGCCGAGAGTTGCTCCGGCACGCCCGGCGCCTTCGCCGCCAGGATCGCCCGCTCCCGCTCCGGCGTCGGGTAATCCACCCATTGATAGAGGCACCGCCGCCGGATCGCGTCATGCACCTCCCGCGTCCGATTGCTCGTCAGCACCACCACTGGCGGCACTGCGGCCTTGATCGTGCCCAACTCCGGCACCGTGATCTGGTAATCCGCAAGCAGCTCCAGCAGGAACGCCTCGAACGGCTCGTCGGCCCGGTCCAGCTCGTCGATCAGCAGCACGGCCGGCGGCTGGGCCGGGTCGATCGCGCTCAACAGCGGCCGCTCCTGTAGGAACTCGCGCCCGAACAGGCTACGGCCCAGCCGGGTCTGGTCCGTCTCGCCGGAGGCCTCGGCCAGCCGGATCGCCATCAACTGCTTGGCGTGGTCCCACTCGTACGCCGCCGCCGAGAGATCCATTCCGTCATAGCATTGCAGCCGCACCAGCCGCCGGCCGAGCCCGGCCGCCAGCACCTTCGCGATCTCGGTCTTGCCGGTGCCCGGCTCGCCTTCGAGGAATAGCGGCCGCCGCATCGCCAGCGCCAGGTGCACCGTCGTCGCCAGCGCCTCGTCCGCGACGTACCCGCCACGCGCCAGCAGTGCCGCCGTCTCCGCGACCGTCGACGGCACTTCGGCGTCAGCCAAACACGTAGGCCTTGAAGATCAGGATGAAGATCGGGATGTAGATCACGATGCCGATGATCGCGACAATCGGCAGCCCGAACATCGTCGGCGGGATCAGCGCCCAGATCGGCAGCGTCGCAGGCGCGGGCGGCATAATCCCGGGCTTGATCGGCAACGGCGGCGCCGCAGCGGCCGGGTCAAGCGTCGCCAGATGCGGCACCTGCGCCGCCTCTGCCGCCGCGGCCGGCACCGGCTCGGACACCACCGCCGTGAACCGGTCGAAGAACATGTCCGCCATCTGCTTGCTCGTCGCATCGATCAGCCGCGCGCCGAGCTGCGCGATCTTCCCGCCCACCTGCGCCTTCACGTCGTAGCTCAGGATCGTGTTCACACCCTCATCGGCCAGGCGCACGTCCGCACCCCCCTTCGCGAACCCGGCGACGCCCCCGGCGCCCTCGCCCTGGATCCGGTAGGAGTTCGGCGGGTCGAGGTTCACGAGTTGCACCTTGCCCGTGAACCGCGCCGCGATCGGACCGATCTTCACCGACGCCGTCGCCTTCAAATCCGTGTCGCTCGTCTTCTCCAGGCTCTCGCAGCCGGGGATGCACGCCTTCAAGATCGCCGGGTCGTTCAGCGCGTCCCACACCTTCTGCCTTGGGGCCGGAATACGGCGCTCACCTGTCATGTCCATAAGCCAACAACTCCGTCCCCGAATTGCCGGGACCCTACCGGCGGGGTCCCCCTGCTGCAACCGCGTGCCCCCTGACGAACCGCCGCCTACCTGTTAAACCCGGCACACGGACCGGGTTGCAGCTTCCCGTTCTGCCCGGGAGAGTGCCGCCATGACCTACCTCGTTGCCGCCGACCTGCCCCACGAGCCCGCCGGTGACCGCTTCCGCGCCCTGCTGGCCGAACCCGGCATCGCCCAGATACCCGGCGCCCATAACGGCATGGCCGCGCTGCAGGCCAAGCGCGCCGGGTTCGAGGCGCTATACCTCTCCGGCGCCGCCATGACGGCCAGCATGGGCCTGCCGGACCTCGGCGTGATCACCGTCGAGGAGGTCTGCTTCTTCATCCGCCAGGTCGCCCGCAGCTCGGGCCTGCCCGTCCTCGTCGACGGCGACACGGGCTACGGCGAGGCGCTCAACGTCATGAACATGGTCCGCGCGTTCGAGGACGCCGGCGCCGCCGCCGTCCACATCGAGGACCAGATGCTGCCCAAGAAGTGCGGCCACCTCAACGACAAGAAGCTGGCCGACGCGCACGACATGGCCGCGAAGGTCGCCGCCGCCGCAAAGGCCCGGCGCCATCTATACGTCATCGCCCGCACCGACGCCGCCGCCAGCGAAGGCATGGACGGCGCCGTCGCCCGCGCCAAGCTGTATGTCGAGGCCGGAGCCGACGCCATCTTCCCCGAAGCCCTGCACGACGCCGAGATGTTCCGCGAGTTCGCCCGCCGCATGCCCGGCACGCCGCTGCTGGCCAACATGACCGAGTTCGGCCGCACCCCGTTCTTCACCGCCGCCGAGTTCGAAGCCATGGGCTACCAGATGGTCATCTGGCCTGTCACCAGCATGCGCGTCGCCGCCAAGGCCACCGAAACCCTCTACAACACCCTTCGCCAAGACGGCGGCACCCATCGCCTGATCGACGCCATGCAAACCCGCACCGAGCTGTATGCTACCATCGACTACGCCGGCTACGAAGCACTGGACGCCAGCATCGTCAGCACCGTGGTGCCGAAAGGCATGCCGCAACGAAGCTGATGCCGACCGTTCTGCGCGAAGCCGGGAACAGCGCAACCGGTGGGAACTTGCCGGCGCCGGCTATGGCATCCACTGGCCCGATGTCGACGAGGACCTGAGCACCGAGGGCCTACTCAGCGGCCTCCCGGCTCCGCCCGGCTCTGAGCATTGGCGGTCATCGGTCAGTATCGAAGCGAGCTACGGTCCGTCGAGCGCCACTTCGTAGTGGACGATGCACCCGGCAGATCGTGTCGCAAACCCAGTCGTAAGCGTTCCCATCCCCGCCTAGATCGGCCCGTCTCTGCCCCGCGCCTCGCAAGCCGCACCGGCCGCCGGCATCGGACCGAGTTTCCGCTCCGGAACCTCGTTCGTCGCCATTGATCCCTCGCGCAACGCTTACAGATAGAAGGCCTGTGACCCCGACCGCTCCAACCCTGCCCGCCGCATCCTCCCCGCGCCCCTACCCGCTTTATATCGGCTCCGAGATCTACCGCCGCTCCACCTACGGCGCCGGCCACCCGCTCGCCATCCCGCGCGTTACCACCTGCACCGATCTCTGCCGCGCCATGGGCTGGCTGCCGGACCGCCAGTTCCGCACCGCCCCCATGGCCGAGCGCGCCGCCGTCGAGCGCTTCCACAGCCCGGCCTATATCGACGCCCTGCAACGCGCCGAAATCACCCAATCCGTCTCCGACGACGACCGCGCCCGCTTCCGCATCGGCGCCGAGAGCAACCCCGTCTACCCCGAGATCTACCGCCGCCCCATGACCTCCGCTGGCGGTGTCATGCTCGCCTGCCAACTCACGGCCGACGGCGGCGTCGTCCACTGCCCGGGCGGCGGCACCCATCACGGCCGGCCCGCCCGGGCCAGCGGCTTCTGCTACCTCAACGACCCGGTCCTCGGCATCCTCACCTGGCTTGAGGCCGGGCTGGACAACATCGTCTACCTCGATATCGATGCCCATCACGGCGACGGCGTGCAGGACGCCTTCCACGACGACCCCCGCGTGCTCACCATCAGCATCCACGAGGCCGGCCGCTGGCCTTTCACCGGCCGCGCAGACGATCGCGCTGCCGGCCACGCCCGCAATCTGCCCGTGCCACAGGGCCTGAACGACACGGAGATGCGCTGGCTCATGCAGCAGGCCGTCCTCCCGCTGATTGCCGCGCGCCGTCCGCACGCCATCTTCCTCCAATGCGGCGCCGACGCGCTCGAGGAGGATCCGCTCGCTAAGCTCTCCCTCTCGAACAATGCCCACTGGGAAATCGTGAATGCCCTCCGTCCCCTGGCGCGGCGCCTGGTCGTCACCGGCGGCGGCGGCTACAACCCCTACACCGTCGGCCGCTGCTGGGCCGGCGTCTGGGCCATGCTGAACGACATCCCTATCCCCGCCCACACCACGCCCGAAGCCGAGGCCGTCCTGCGCGCACTCACCTACAACCGCGCCGCCGGCCGCAATCCGCCCGCGCACTGGTTCACCACGCTCCGCGACGAGCCCCGCGAGGGCCCGGTCCGCGACGAGGTCCGCCGCGTCGCCGCGCTCACACTGGAAGAAAGGATTTCTGCATGAATTGCCGCGCCCTGTCCCTCGTTCTCGCCCTGGTTGGTCCCGGGTTCGCCCACGCACAGGACACGACCAAGGCCCAGCCCGAACTGCCGAAGGACACGCTGACCATCGTCACCCATGACGGCGTCCGCCATGACTTCCAGGTCGAGTTGGCCCTCACCCCCGCGCAGCAGACGGTCGGCCTCATGTTCCGCCCCACCGTG
This sequence comes from Acetobacteraceae bacterium, assembly GCA_965213855.1. Classification (GTDB taxonomy): domain Bacteria; phylum Pseudomonadota; class Alphaproteobacteria; order Acetobacterales; family Acetobacteraceae; genus JBBROS01. The sequence goes on from CBDCAA010000011.1 coordinate 9,218, forward strand.
CCCGAGGACGGCGGCATGCTGTTCGATTGGGGGGCGCCGCAGCAGAGCAACATGTGGATGCGCAACACGCTCGCGCCGCTCGACATGGTGTTCATCAACCAGGACGGCACGATCCGCCGGGTCGCCGAGGACACGGTCCCGCAAAGCCTCGCCATCGTCGACAGCCGCGGCCCGGTCCGCGCCACGCTCGAGCTCGCCGCCGGTACTGCAAAGCGGCTCGGCATCGTGGCGGGCGACAAGGTCGAGACGAAGGCGCTCACCCACTAGGCATGCTTTCAGTGCGCGCGGAAGCCGGCTATAGCCTTCGCAGGTTCGGGGCGTGGCGCAGCCTGGTAGCGCGCTTGTTTTGGGTACAAGAGGCCGCCGGTTCGAGTCCGGCCGCCCCGACCAACGGAGGGTGAACCACGTGCGAGCGCGCATCTTCATGCGACCCAAGACCGCCACCCAGTCCGGCACCGCCGGCGCCGGGCTTTGGGTGCTCGACTACGGGGATGAGAAGCGCGAGCAGAACGACCCGCTGATGGGGTGGTGGGGCAGCGGCAGCACCCAGGCCCAGGTCCGCCTCGCGTTCGACAGCAAGAATGCCGCCATCGCCTACGCCGAGACGAATGCCATCGAGTACGAACTCGAATTGCCGCCCGAGACGAAGCCCATCAAGCCCAAGGCCTACGCCGACAATTTTCGGTATGGCCGCGCCGAGAACTGGACACACTAGACCAGGGGACGCGCATGCACGCCCCGCCCGCCCCACCAGCGTAGGGCAGGGGCCTGAGTTGCGGGTCCTGTTCAACGCCGGCGCGACGCGGGCGGGGCCGCTGACGGGCGTCGGCCATTACGCGTCCCAGTTGATGCAGGCCCTGCAGGATCCGGCGTTCGGGCTCGATCTGGTCCCATTCGCGGATGGGAAGCCATCGGCCGAACCGGTCGCACCAGCGCCTGCATCCGCCTGGTGTTCGGCAGCCTTCTCCCTTCCGGGCGCCCGGACCGGCCAGGCCGTCCTCCGCTCCGTGATGGCGCGGCACGCAGCCCGCCACCTACGCGGCGACGTGTACCACGAGCCGAACCACGTGCTGCAGCCCGTTCGCGCCCCGGCCGTGCTGACGGTGCACGACCTGTCCGTCTTGCGCTTCCCGCACTGGCATCCGCGGGACCGGGCCGCATACTTTCGCCGGCGCTTCGTGCCCTCGGTCGGCCGGGCGGCGATCATCCTCGCCGTGTCGGAATTCACCCGGCGGGAGCTGATCGCGTTGCTGCGCGTGCCGGAGGAGCGCGTGCGGGTTACGCCGCTTGCGGCAGGGCCACAGTTCCGGCCGCACACGCCGGAGGAGATCAGGCCGGTGCTGGCACGGCTTGGCTTGCAGCCAGGCTACGTCCTGTCGCTCGGCACACAGGAGCCGCGCAAGAACCTGCCGCGCCTGCTGGATGCCTGGGACGGCTTGCGGGACCGGCCGCCGCTGGTCCTCGCGGGGCCTCCAGGCTGGCGGGCGGAGGCACTGGACGCGCGGCTGCACGGCGCGAAAAATGTCCACAGGCTCGGCTACGTCGCGGACGCGGACCGGCCGGCGCTATATGCCGGGGCCGCGGCCTTCGCCTACCCATCGCTCTACGAGGGCTTCGGCCTGCCGCCGCTCGAGGCCGCCGCCTGCGGGACGCCGGTGCTGACGAGTCTCGGGACGCCGATGGCCGAAACCTTCGCGGGCGCCGCGGTGCTGGTCGATCCCGCCGATGTCGGGGCAATCCGCGACGGGCTGGCGCAACTGCTGGCCGGCGGCGGCCCGCCTCGCGCGGCGGGGCAAGCCATTGCCGCGGCCCACACCTGGCACGCCTGTGCCGTGCGGACGGCGGAGGCTTATCGCGCGGCTGCCGCATAGCCGAGGCAAAACGCTTGGCACCGTCCGGCCATCGTGTGACGGTGCGTACATGAACGTCAGGATGAGCACGCGAATTAAGCCCCCGGCCACCTAAGCCGCCGCGCGCGTACGCGCGGCCCGGTTGCCGGATCGCGTTGCCTCAATCCTGAAAGCCTCACCCCCCGATGTCGTTCGCCCTCGCCCGAGACTGCGGCAAGACCCGGTCCGTCAGCTTCGAACTGCTCGCCGATGCAGAGCCCGGCCTGCTGTCCCGTCTCCTTGTGCCGTTCGCACGCCGGAATCTCGTCCCCGACCAGGTCCGCACCCGGCGTCATGGCGACACCATCGCCGCGACCGTCGCGATGGAGTCCATGCCGGCGGAAATGATCCACCTCGTCGAGGGCAACCTTCGCCAGATCGTCGGCCTCCACCGTCTCGAAATCGTCCTCCGGGCGTCGATCCGCGCCGCCGCCTGAGCAGCGGCCACGGCGCGCCCGCTGGAGCCATCCCGGCGCGCCCTTTGCCGGCGACCCGACCCGCGGCGCGCTCGCCCCTGGCTTCCCTTTCCTGCATCGGCCAGGATGCGGCGATGCGCCGGTCCATTCTCGTCCTGCCCCTACTCGCGCAGCTCGTCGCCGCACCCGCCCGCGCCGACGTCACCCTCGGCGCCCTCCTGTCCCTCACCGGCCCGGCGGCCGGAATCGGCCTGCCCGAGCGAAACACCATCGCCCTGCTGCCCGGCACCATCGCCGGGCAAGCCGTCCGTTGGGTCGTGCTGGACGATACCAGCGACACCACCGTGGCCGTCCGCGCCGCCCACAAACTGATCGACGAGGAGCACGTGGACGCCATCATCGGCCCGTCCACCACGCCCGCCTCGATCGCCATCCTCGACGCGATCGGGGCTGCCGGCGTCCCCGTCATCAGTCTCGCCGGGTCCAGCGCCGTGGTGGACCCGCCGGAGGGCGCCCGCCGCTGGGCGTTCAAGCCGATCCCGAGCGAGCGCGTCGCCACCGCGCAGATCGTGGACCACATGCTCGCCAGCGGCCGCCACAGCCTGGCCCATATCGGCTTCGCCAACGCCCTCGGCGACGGCTACATTGCGGCCTTGAACGCGCAGGCCGCTTCGCACGGCATCTCCGTCGTCGCCGAAGCCCGTTACAACCCGGCCGATACCAGCGTCACGCCCCAGGTCCTGCGCGTGCTCGCGGCCAAGCCCGAGGCGGTGTTCATCGCCGCCAGCAGCACCCCCGCGACCACGCCCATCATCGAGCTGCGCGCCCGCGGCTACACCGGCCCGGTCTACACCGTGCAGGGCATTGCCGGGCCGGATGCGCTTCGGGTCGGCGGCCGCGCGTTGGACGGCACCATGTTCAGCGCCGTCCCGGTCCTGGTCGCCGAGCAGTTGCCGGACAACAGCCCGGTCAAAGCGCCGGCCCTGGCCTATGTCCGCGCCTATGAGGGCCAGTATGGCCCTGGCACCCGCAGCCTGTTCGGCGCCACGTTCTGGGACGGCTTCCGCATGATCGAGGCCGCGCTTCCCGCCGCGTTGGCCGCCGCACCGCCTGGCACCGCCGGCTTTCGCACCATGCTCCGCGACACCATGGAGCAGGCGCACGGCCTCGCCTTGTCCGAAGCGGTGTTCAGCCTCGCCCCGGCCGACCACAGTGGCGCCCGGGCAGACAGCCAGGTCATGGTCGAGATCCGCGACGGCAGCTACCGCATGTTGAAGGAGCCATGACCCCATGACCGAGCACGAAGCGTCGGTCCTGCAGGCGGCGCATCAGCAGACGCAGCAGGAAACGGAGCAGGTCCAGGATGCGGGCGGCATCACCTACCTGGAGGAGGGGCAGGGCCAGCCGATCCTGTTCCTCCACGGCATTGGCGGCGCCGCGCGCCAGTTCGGCCCCCAACTAGCCCATTTCGGCAAGGGCCGCCGCGCGATCGCGTGGGACATGCCGGGCTATGGCCAGTCCGCGCCGCTGCCGCTCGTCACCATGGCCTCGCTCGCCGCGGCGCTCGGCGGGTTCATCGCCGCCCTTGGCCTGGATCGTCCAATCCTCGTCGGCCACAGCATCGGCGGCATGATCGTGCAGCGCCTGCTCGCCGAAGCGCCTCACGCCGCCCGCGCCGTCGTCCTGGCCCAGACCAGCGCGGCCTTCGGTGGCCGCGACCCGGCCTGGGCCGACGCCTTCATCCGGGACCGGCTTGGGCCGCTCGACGAGGGCCACAGCATGGCCGACCTCGCGCCCTCGATGGTCGCTGCCCTGGTCGGCGACGCGCCGGACCCGGCCGGGATCGCGCTGGCCGAGAGCTGCATCGCCGCCACGCCGGACGCGACTTATCGCGACACCGTGCTCGCCATGCCCGGGTTTGATCTCCGCGATGCCCTGCCGCGCATCGCCGTTCCCACCCTGGTGCTGGCCGGCGCCAAGGACCCGAACGCCCCCGCCCCAGCGATGGAGCGTATGGCCGCCCGAATTCCCGGCACCCGCTTTGTCAGCCTCGACGGCGCCGGCCACCTCGCCCACCTGGAACAGCCCGCCCGCTTCAACGCTGCCCTCGACGACTTCCTCGCAGGCCTCGCATGAACGCTCTCAGCCCGACCATTCGCTCCCAAGCAGCTGGCGACGCACCTTTGTTCGACCCGCGCGCCTATCGTCTCACGCCCCACCAGGCGTCACTGCTCGACCGCGTCCGCACCCTCGCCGCGACCCGGTTCGCGCCGCGTGCCGCCGCCGTCGACCGGGAGGCGCGATTCCCGACCGAGAACTACCAGGACCTTCGCGAAGCCGGTCTGCTGGCGATCTGCATCCCGGAGGCCCAGGGCGGACTGGGCGCCGACTACCAGACCTACGCGCTGGCGGGTGCCGAGATCGGCCGGTATTGCGGCGCCACCGCGCTGTCATGGAACATGCACGTCTGCAGCACGCTCTGGTCCGGCACGCTTGCCGACGACCTCGACATGACCGCCGAGGACCGCGCCGCCCATGCCGCTCGCCGCGCGCTGCACTATCGCCGGATCGTGGACGGTGGTGCCGTGTATTCCCAGCCATTCAGCGAAGGCGGCGCCGCATCGGCCGGGGCCGCCGCGTTCGGCACGGAGGCCACGCCCGTCCCGGGCGGCTGGAGCGTCACCGGCAAGAAGATCTTCGCGAGCCTCTCCGGCCATGCCGACTATTACGGTATCCTCTGCACCGAACGGGCAGGCGAGGCCCCGGCCAGCCGGCGCAACACGCTCTATCTCGCGATCCCGGCCAGCGCCGACGGGGTCTCGGTCACGGGCGAATGGGACCCGCTGGGCATGCGCGGCACCGTCAGCCGCACGCTCCATTTCGACGGCGTTTTCGTGCCGGAGGACGCGGCGCTCATGCCCCGAGGCCTCTATATGCAGGCCGCCCAGCGCTGGCCGCACATGTTCCTGACCCTCTCGCCCACCTACATGGGGCTGTGCCAGGCCGCGTACGACTTCACCGTCGCCTACCTCCGCGGCGAGGTCCCCGGCACGCCGCCGGTGAAACGGCGCATGTATCCGACCAAGCAGCTCGCCGTCGCCGAGATGCGGGTCAAGCTCGAAGCGGCGAAGGCGCTGTGGTTCCAGGCCGTCACCGAAGCCGGCCCGGACCCGGCCCCCGACAGCGTGATGCGCGCCTGGACCGCGCAGTACACCGTCATGGAAACGGCCAACGACCTGGCCCGCCTCGCGATCCGCACCTGCGGCGGCCAGGCCATGCTCCGGTCCTTGCCACTCGAGCGGATCTATCGCGACAGCCGGTGCGGCAGCCTCATGCTGCCCTGGACGGCGGAACTCTGCCTCGACCGCCTCGGCCGCGCCGCCCTCTACAAGGATGGGGAGACTGATGACTAGCGCCTGCCTCCGCTTCGAGGGCCAGACCTGGACGCATGCGCAGTTCGCGGCCTGGGTGGACGCGGAGGCGGCCGATCTGGTGAAGCAAGGCGTGCGGGCAGGGGATCGCGTTGCCGTCCTGGCCCTCAATCACCCCCGCACCCTCGCCCTCCTCTTCGCCTGCGCCTGCCTCGGCGCCATCCTTGCCCCACTCAACTGGCGCCTGGCCGGCCCCGAGCTGCAATGGATCATCGACGACGCGGCGCCGAAGCTGCTCTTTACCGACGGAACCGCGCCCACCGTCGACCGGCAAGGGACGACGACGGTCCCCCTTCACTCCAGGGAGTGGTCAGGGCTGAGTGAGCTACCCACTTTCGGCCCTTTCCTGAAAGGAAGGGGAGAAGGAAGCGCACCCCCAACCCTCCCGACAACCGACCAAGATCTCCTGCTCGTCTACACCTCCGGCACCACCGGCCGGCCCAAGGGCGCCGTCCTCACCGCCGCCGCCCTGCTCGCCAACGCCGCCCTTAGCCGCCACTTGCACGCGCTCACGCAGGCCGACCACGTCCTCACGGTCCTTCCGCTCTTCCACGTCGGCGGCCTCAACATCCAGACCGTCCCGGCCCTGCTCGCCGGCGCCACCGTCACCCTCCACCCCCGCTTCGACCCCGCCGCGACCCTGGCCGCCATCCAGCACGACCGCCCCACCCTGACCGTCCTCGTTCCTGCCACCCTGCAAGCCCTTGCCGGCCACCCCGCCTGGCCCGGCACCGACCTCTCCAGCCTGCGCGCCGTCACCACCGGCTCCACCGTCGTCCAGCCCGCCATCATCGCGCCAATCGTCGGCCGGGGCGTCCCCGTCCTGCAGGTCTATGGCAGCACCGAAACCGCGCCGATCGCCATCTACACCCCGCTCGGCCAAGCCTACGCTCCGACCAGCACCGGCCACCCCGGCCCCGGCACCGAGGCCCGGACCGCGGCGCCCCCCGGCCAGCCCGGCGAGATCCTGCTGCGCGGCCCCCAACTCTTTCGCGGCTACTGGAACAACCCTGCGGCCACCGCCGAGGCGCTGCAGGATGGCTGGTACCGCACCGGCGACATCGGCACGGCCGCGCCCGACGGCTCCTGGACCGTGCACGACCGCTGCAAGCACCTGATCGTCTCGGGCGGCGAGAACATCTACCCGGCCGAGATCGAGCGCGTGCTGCACGCGCTGCCCCAGGTGGCCGAGGCCGCCGTCGTCGGCCGCCCCGACCCGCGCTGGCAGGAGGTGCCGGAGGCGCACGTGGTCCTGCGGCCGGGCGCCATGATCGACGAGGCCGCGATCATCGCCCACATCCACGCCGAACTGGCCCGGTTCAAGGCCCCGCGCCGGGTCCATTTCGTGCCCAGCCTGCCGCGCAACGCGATGGGCAAGATCCGCTACGAAGCGCTTTCGCCATGACCGAACGCGTCGAAGGCAAATGGATCGATGCGTTCCGGGACGTGTTCGCCCGCTGTGGGGTCGCGTTCGGCGACCCGGTCGCGATCCTGAGCGAGACCCAGAGCCGCGCCGTCAACGTCCACCTGGCCGAACTGGCCCTCCACGCGCTTGGCGCCCGGCCCTGGCACGTCGTCGTGCCCAGCCCCCGCAACCCGCACCCCGTGCCGGTCCGCTCCACCGGCGCCTCGGAGGCGCTGAGTAGCCTCGAGCCGGCCGTCCGGGCGCTGTCCGCGCCGGGCCTGATCGTGGACCTGACGCTGGAGGGCCTGATGCATGCGCGCGAGACCGCAGCGATCCTGCGCGCCGGTGCCCGTGTCATCCACATCGGCAACGAACACCCCGAAGCGCTGGAACGCCTCGGCCCCGACCCGGCGTTGGAGACGGAGGTCCGTGCCGCGGCTCGGCTGCTGCGCAGTGCGTCGGCGATGCATATCACTTCAGCGGCAGGAACGGACCTGACAGTCGATCTGCGCGGCGCCAGCACAGTCGGCGTCTGGGGCTGGACCGCCAAGCCCGGCACCCTGGCGCATTGGCCCGGCGGCCTCGTCGTCGCCTTCCCGGCCGCCGGCACCGTCGACGGCCGCCTCGTCCTGGCCCCCGGCGACATGAACCTCACGTTCAAGCGTTACGTCGAGGCTCCGATAACGCTGACGATCCGGCGCGACTACGTGACCGCGGTCGAAGGCGCTGGCACCGACGCGGCGCTGTTCCGCGGCTACCTCGGCGCCTGGAACGACCCGGAAGCCTACGCCGTCAGCCACGTGGGCTGGGGCCTCAACCGCCGCGCCCGGCCCGAAGCGCTGGCAATGTACGCCCGCGGCGACACCAACGGGACGGAGTTGCGCGCCGTCGCCGGCAACTTCCTGTTCAGCACCGGCGCCAACGAATTCGCCGGCCGCCACACCGCCGGGCACTTCGACCTACCGATGATGGGCACGACGATCACCGTCGACGGCACGGCCGTGGTGATCGACGGGGTACTTGCGCCGCCTTAAAGGCCGTGTCGCCGTCCCGGTCAGCTCCCTTCGTTGTCGGCGCCGCTGCCGCGGCCGCCGACGCCGCTGCGCGACGGCGCGTCCGAGCCGGGCTGGACGGTGCGGCTCATCGCGGCGATCTCGTCGTCGTCTTGCGGGCCCGCGTCCGTCCCGGTCGCGGTGTCGTCCGGGTTGGCATTGGCGTCGGCGAGCGCATTGGCCACGGCGTCAGGGTCGATCTTGCCGGCCTCGGCGAACAGCTCGTCGGCGCGGTCGTCGTCGCCATCGGCCTGGGCGCGGATGGCCTGTTCGGCCAGGGTGCGGGCGTGCTGGTGGCGGCCTCCGGTGCCTTGATCGAGACTGCCGCCGCCGCCGGGGTTGTCGAGGTCGTCGGACATGGGTTGCTCCGTGAAGAGGGGCGCATACTGGGGCGCTTAGGAAGGGCTTAACGGGCGGGAGGGGGAAGTTGTTTCAGGCAGGTGGAACAATCGCGTCTTTGCCTGTATCCAGGGTCGGACCCGGCCTTTGCCTACTTCCATCGGACGATCGATGGCGGTGCTTGGGGCCACTCGCGTCGGGCTGGGGAAGCAGGGCTGATCGGATGAACATCCACGAATACCAGGCCAAGGAACTGCTCCGGAACTATGGCGTCGCGGTGCTGGAGGGGCATGTCGCCTGGACGCCGGAGGAGGCCGAGCAGGCGGCCGCCAAGCTCGGGGGCCCGGTCACGGTCGTGAAGTCGCAGATCCATGCGGGCGGGCGCGGCGCCGGGCACTTCGCGGATGACATCGGTGGCAAAGGCGGCGTGCGGCTGGCGAAGTCTCCGGCGGAGGCACGGGCGGCGGCGGACGCGATGATCGGCCACACACTGGTGACCAAGCAGACCGGCGAAGCCGGGCGGCGGGTGAGCCGCGTGTATGTGGAGGCCGGCTGCGACATCAAGCGCGAGCTGTATCTGAGCCTGCTGGTCGACCGCGAAACGTCGCGCATCACCATCGTCGCCTCGACCGAGGGCGGGATGGAGATCGAGCACGTCGCCGAGCACGACCCCGAGAAGATCATGCGCGCCGACATCGACCCTGCGTCGGGCGTCAGCGGCTTCCACGCCCGCAAGCTCGCCTACGGGCTGCAGCTCGAGGGCAAGCAGATCGGCGCTTTCAGCCGGTTCGTGATGGCGATGTACAAGGCCTTCGTCGATCTCGACATGGCGGTCATGGAGATCAATCCCCTCGTCGTCACCGGCGCCGGCGACGTGGTCGCCTTGGACGCGAAGGTCAGCTTCGACGACAACGCGTTGTACCGTCACCCCGAGCTGGAAAAGCTGCGCGACGAGGCCGAGGAGGATCCAAAGGAGCTGGAGGCCGCGAAATACAGCCTGAATTACGTGGCGCTGGACGGCACCATCGGCTGCATGGTCAACGGCGCCGGGCTGGCGATGGCGACGATGGACATCATCAAGCTGTATGGCGGCAGCCCGGCCAACTTCCTCGACGTGGGCGGCGGCGCCACCAAGGAACGGGTGACGGCAGCGTTCAAGATCATCCTCAGCGACCCGCACGTCGAAGGCATCCTGGTCAACATCTTCGGCGGCATCATGCGCTGCGACGTCATCGCCGAGGGCGTGGTGGCGGCGGCGCGGGAAGTCAGCCTGGGCGTGCCGCTGGTGGTGCGGCTCGAGGGCACGAACGTCGACCTGGGCAAGGACATCATGGCCAAGTCCGGCCTGCCGATCATCAGCGCCGACAACCTGGCCGACGCCGCCGAGAAGGTCGTCCGCGCCGTGAAGGAGGCCGCGTAATGGCTGTTCTCGTCGACGCGAACACCCGTGTGATCACCCAGGGCTTCACCGGGGCGCAGGGCACGTTCCACTCCGAGCAGGCGATCGCCTACGGCACGAAGGTGATGGGCGGCGTGACGCCAGGGAAGGGCGGCACGAAGCACCTGGACCTGCCGGTGTTCGACACGGTGGCCGAGGCGGTGCACGCGACAGGCGCCAACGCCAGCGCCATCTACGTGCCGCCCCCGTTCGCGGCCGACGCCATCCTGGAGGCGATCGACGCCGAACTGCCGCTGATCATCTGCATCACCGAGGGCATCCCCGTGCTGGACATGGTGCGCGTGAAGCGCGCGCTGTCCGGCAGCCGGTCGCGGCTGATCGGGCCCAACTGCCCAGGCGTGATCACGCCCGAGGCCTGCAAGATCGGCATCATGCCCGGCCACATCCACCGCCGCGGGTCGGTGGGCATCGTCAGCCGGTCAGGGACCCTGACCTACGAGGCGGTGAGCCAGACGACATCGGCCGGCCTTGGGCAGTCCACCTGCGTCGGCATCGGCGGCGACCCGGTGAAGGGGACCGACTTCATCGAGGTGCTCGAGATGTTCCTGGCCGACGACGAGACGCATAGCATCATCATGATCGGCGAGATCGGCGGGCAGAGCGAGATCGATGCGGCCGAGTTCGTCCGCGCCTCGGGCACGAACAAGCCGGTGGTGGGCTTCATTGCCGGCGCGACGGCGCCCCCGGGCCGGCGGATGGGCCACGCCGGCGCGGTGATCAGCGGCGGCAAGGATACGGCGGAGGCGAAGTTCGAGGCCATGCGGGTGGCCGGCATCCATGTCGCCGAGAGCCCGGCGGCGCTCGGCAGCACGATGGTGCGGGCGCTGAAGGGCTGACGAGACGGGCGATGTGGGCGGGCGACCTGCGCGGGCGACCTGCGCAGGCGCTCGGCAGCGACGGACCTGTGTAAAATCTTCACATGATCCGCGCCCGTGACGTAAACGGGTGTGAAACATATTTGTGCGGGAAGGACGATCCTTTCGTGGGCGGCGCTGTTACTATACAGCTTGGTCCGTAAACCAAATCTCCGTTTCCGAGACTGGTCAAGCCGGGGGACGCATGCTCTACGCTGCTTCGTACAAGAGTGTTCGTTGGGTCCAACTCGCGCTTGGCGTGGTCTGCATGATGCTGATCGCCAATCTGCAGTATGGCTGGACCCTGTTCGTCCAGCCGATGCATGCGGCGCGCGGCTGGACGGTTGCCGAGATCCAATGGGCGTTCAGCATCTTCATCGCCCTCGAGACCTGGTTGACCCCAGCGGGCGGTTGGCTGGTCGACGTGGTGGGCAACCGGCGCGGGCCGGCCGTATCGGTGGCGCTCGGGGGCGCGCTGGTTGGCGTCGGCTGGGTGGTGAACGCGTATGCGGACAGGCTGACCCTGCTGTACACCGGCGCCGTCCTGTCGGGCGTCGGCGCCGGTTTCATCTACGCGACCTGCGTGGGCGCCGCCGTGAAGTGGTTCCCGGACCGGCGCGGGCTCGCTGTCGGGCTGACGGCGGCCGGGTTCGGCGCCGGGGCGGCACTGACGGTGATCCCGGTCAAGGCGATGATCGAGGCGAGCGGCTACGCGCACACGTTCCTGGTGTTCGGGATCGGGCAGGGGCTGCTGTTGCTGGTCGCGGCAGGTTTCCTGCGCGGCCCGGAGCCGGGCGAGACGCCGGCGGCGAAAGCCGGGACGATCCCGCAAAGCGCACTCAGCCTGACGCCCCGAGAGGTGCTGGGCAGCCCGGTGTTCTGGCTGATGTACGGGATGTTCGTGACGGTGTCGGCAAGCGGGCTGATGGCGACCGCGCAGCTCGCGCTGATCGCGGCCGATTTCGGCATCGACAAGACGCTGATCCTGGGCGGAGCGTCGGTGCTGTCGGTGGCGCTCGTGGTCGATAACCTGGCCAATGGCGGGGCGCGGCCGTTCTTCGGCTGGGTATCGGACCGGATCGGGCGGGAGAACACGATGGGCCTGGCGTTCACGCTGGGCGGTGCCGCCTACCTGGCGATGGGCTACGTGGGCTCGTCGCCCTGGCTGTTCGTGGTGTGCGCGGCGCTGATCTTCTTCACCTGGGGCGAGATCTTCAGCCTGTTTCCCTCCACCTGCACGGACGCGTTCGGGTCCCGGTTCGCGACGGTGAATGCCAGCCTGCTTTACACGGCCAAGGGCACCTCGGCCTTGCTGGTGCCGTTGGCCAACGTCATCAAGACCGCAAGCGGCGGGTGGTCGGCGGTGTTCCTGGTCGCGGCGGCACTGAACTTCGTCGTCGTGCTGCTGGCGCTGTTCGTGCTCAAGCCGATGCGCGAAGGCCGGGCGCGCCGGGCGGCGCTGGCCGCCGTGGCAGGGTAGGGGCGGCCTAGCTCATGACGATCGGCTGGGCGCCGCGAAGGACTGCTTCGGCCGCCTTCGTGTAGCCGTCGCCGTCGTGCAGAAGCAGCCCGGCGGCGACCTGGGTGGGACCGGCGCCATGACGGGCATGAACGAGGACCAGCTTGGCGGCCCGACCCGCGGGAGGCCAGAGCGGGAACAGCGTCAGGCGCGCAAGGCCGGCCTCGTGGAGCTGGGCAATCGCCTGGCCGGCGAGGCTTGTGGGCAGGGCCAAGGTGACCGTGCCGCCGGGCCGGAGCATGGGGGCGAGGGCACCGATCCACGCGGCGAGCGTGCCGGCCGGGGCGTGTTTGGCTCCGGCGGTTCGCGGCTGCTGCGGGAGTGTGCCGGCCGGGTCGTGCCAGGGCGGGTTGGCGAAGACGTGGTCGATGAGGGGGCCGCCGCAGAGGCGGGTGACATCGTCGCAGCGGATGGCGAACGGCAGGGCATTGGCGGCGAGGTTGCGCCGGGCCAAGTCGGCCATGTCGGCGTCCCGCTCGACACCGATGCCGACCAGGCCCGGCACGCGATGACCGAGGCAAAGCAGCGCGGCGCCGGCGCCGGTCCCGGCCTCCAGCACCGTCTCGCCGGCGCGGGCCGGGATGCTGGCCGCAAGCAGCACCGGCTCGATCCCGGTGCGGTAGCCGTCGCGCGGCTGGGCGTAGCGCACGCGGCCGCCCAGCAGCGTGCCCTCGCTCACCTCCATTGCGTCAGGCCTCGCCGGCCTCGGCCAGGACGCGGCGGGCTTGCGCCTCATCCTCGATCAACACCACCAGGCGGCGCGGGATGGCGCCGATGCTGCCCTCGACGGCGCTGACATGGGCATCGAGCAGGTGGCTCTCGATCCCGGCGTCCCGAAGCAGGGCGTGGACGAAGCTCAGCCGGACGAGGTCGTTCGAGGTCATCAGCGTGCGCACGGAGTTTACCGCCCTTCGCCATCGCGTCGCGCCGGGGCCGCCAACGCACGGAGCGCTGGCTTGACCCCTTTTCCATGCCGCCGATATGGTGCCCGGCGACGAGGAACAAGCAGTCGGGAGCGTAGTTTGGGCATCGTCACGACGCCAGTCCAGCCGGAGCGGACGCCGGAAGCCGCGACGGAAGCGGGTGGCAGCGACGTGCTCGCGACGCTGGCGGCGTTGATCGGCTCCGACATGGAGGCGACGAACCGCGCCATCGTGCAGCGGATGGACAGCCCGGTGGCACTGATCCCGCAGCTTGCGGCGCACATCGTGGCCGCCGGAGGAAAGCGGATCCGCCCGCTACTGACCTTGGCTTCCGCGCGAATGTGCGGTTACCGCGGCGCCCGGCACGTGCAACTGGCGGCCTGCGTCGAGTTCATCCATACGGCGACGCTGTTGCACGACGACGTGGTGGACGAGAGCCTGCTGCGCCGGGGCCTGTCGAGTGCAAATGCGGTATTCGGCAACAAAGCGTCGGTGCTGGTGGGCGACTTCCTGTTCGCGCGGGCGTTCCAGTTGATGGTCGCCGACGGATCGTTGCGGGTGCTGGACATATTGAGCCTGGCCGCGGCGACGATCGCGGAGGGAGAGGTGCTGCAGCTGGTGACGCAGCATGACCTGTCGACACCGATGGACCGGTACCTGGACGTGATCCGCGGCAAGACGGCGGCGCTGTTCATCGCCGCGTGCCAGGTCGGCGCCGTGGTGGCCGAGCGTCCGGCGGCCGAGGAGCAGGCGCTGGCCGATTATGGCGCCAACCTGGGCATGGCGTTCCAGTTGGTGGACGACGCGCTGGACTATGCGGCGGACCAGGGCACGCTGGGCAAGACCGTGGGCGACGATTTCCGCGAGGGCAAGGTGACGCTGCCGGTGCTCGCGGCCTTCCAGTCGGGCGGCGCCGCGGACCAGGCGTTCTGGCGCCGCACGATCGAACAGAGCGAGCAGACCGACGCCGACCTGGATCACGCGCTGGCGCTCATCGCGACCACGGGCGCGATCCGGACGACGCTGGACACCGCCGTCCGCTTCGTCGCCGACGCGAAGACCGCGCTGCAGGTCTTCCCCCCATCGCCCCTTCGCGACGCCTTGCTGGGCGTGGCCGACTACACGGTGCAGCGGGGGAGCTAGCAGGCGTCTGCTCCAGGAACATGTGCGAGTGTCACTCCTCGCCAGCCTCGAGTCACCAACGAGCGATTGCAACAAACTAGAAGTGTACGCACTGCGTGGCAACAATCTCAGTAAACCATGAGGTGTGCATGCCAGTCGCCTTGCATCCCTTGGAGCACGATGATGGAACTCTCGATCCGTGAGGCCAAGGCGCGTTTTGCGGAAGCTGCGGACGCGGCGGCGCGGGGCGAGCGTGTTCTGGTGACGAAACACGGCCAGCCCTTCATCGAATTGGTCCCAGCTCGGCTGGCTTCGGGGCTGAACGCTGAAAAGGCCGAGCGCGTACGCCGTGAACTCGGCCTTGACGGCCTAAAAGGTGGACTGTCCGCGGACTTCGATGATCCCGCCTTAAGCCGACACGTGCTTGGCCTTAGGGATTGAGGCTGCTCCTCGACACGCATACCGCGGTTTGGACGGTGCTTGACCCCGAAGTGCTGACGCCTGCGAAGCGGACGCTGATGGCAGAGGCGGATGAGCGGCTCGTCCTGTCGGCAGTTGCGATTTGGGAGCTCAAGCTCAAATGGCGCAGCTTGCATGTCTCGGGCGTGCGGAAGGGGCCGGTCGACCCGGCCGCCATCGTCCGGTTCGCCGTGGCGATGGATTGGGAGCTGTTATCTCTGACGCCGCGCCATGCAACGACGGAGTTGGCCCAGGCCATTGCGCACAAAGATCCGTTCGACGAACTCCTGCTGGCCCAGGCGCAAGCCGAGGGCATGCGGCTCCTCACCCGTGATGCGAAGCTGACCGGCCATCCGCTCGCTGCCGCCTGAGTACGAAGGCCGTCTGCCGAACGCCAGCCCCTTGCGTGATCGCACGACCGGTGGTCAGAGAGCGCAAACCTTCCGGAGACCACCCACCATGAGCGATCATCCCACCGCGCCGAAACCCGTCCGCGATTATGGCCGGGCGCGGCCCAAGGTCCCCGCCTTCGCGCGATACGAGGGCACCTCGGCCTGGCGCAAGGATCGCCGGCGTGTGCGCGCCTACGCGCTTCACCTCGCCGCCCGGGCAAAGGCCACAGAGCATACGCCGGGCGCCTGAGCGCCGCAGCGCGACCGCTCTCACGCCCGGGTTGCGGCTGACCGGTGCTGCGCGGCAAGCGTCCGCTCAGCCCGGTTCAAGCGATCTTGACCGGTTGGCGTCCGGCCAACGCCGTGTCAGGCGACGACGGCGAGCTGTTCGCGGCGGAGTTGGACGGTGAGGTCGTCGAGGGCGCGGCCGATGCCATCGAGGACCTGGTCGACTTCGGCCGGGGTCATGATCAGCGGCGGGCTGAAGGCGATGGTGTCGCTGGGCAGGCCGCGGGTGATGACACCGTGGTGTTCGGCGAGCTTCACCAGCCGTGGGCCGATCTTGGCGGCCGGGTCGAAGTTGCGGTGGGTGGCTCGGTCGGCGACGAGCTCCATCGCGGCGATCATGCCCATCCCGCGGATCTCGCCGACGAGCTCGTGTCCTTCGAAGCGGCGGCGGAGCTCAGACTGCAGGTGCGGACCGGTTGTGCGGACCTGGCCGACGATGTCGATCTCGTCGTAGATCTTCAGCGTCTCGATCGCCACCGCGGCCGGGACAGGATGGCCGGAATAGGTGTAGCCGTGGCCGAAGGTGCCGATCTTGTGGCTCTCGCTGGCCAGCGCCTGGAAGACGCGGTCGTTCACCATCACGGCCGAGATGGGCAGGAACGACGAGCTGAGGGCCTTGGCGCAGGTGATGATGTCGGGCTGCAGGTCGAAGGTTTGCGTGCCCCAGTAGTTGCCGGTGCGGCCGAAGCCGCAGATGACCTCGTCGACGATGAACAGCACGTCGTGCTTGCGCAGCACGGCCTGGATCTTCTGGAAGTAGGTGCGCGGCGGGACGATGACGCCGCCGGCGCCCATGATCGGCTCGGCGATGAAGGCGGCGACGGTGTCGGGCCCCTCGGCGATGATGAGGTCATCGAGGGCCTGGGCGCAGCGGGTGGCGAAGGCTTCCTCGGACTCGCCGGGTTCGGCGCCGTGGTAGTGATGCGGCGTCATGGTGTGGATGAAACCGGGGAGTGGCAGGTCGAAGCTGCGGTGGTTGTTGGGCAGGCCCGTGAGCGAGGCGGCGGCCAGCGTGATGCCGTGGTAGCCCTTGATGCGGCCGACCATTTTCTTCTTCGTGTGCCGGCCGAGGGCGTTGTTGTAGTACCAGGCCATCTTGATCGCGGTGTCGTTGGCCTCGGAGCCGGAGTTGGCGAAGAACACCTTGCTCATCGGCACCGGCGCCCGCTCGATCAGCATCTCGCTCAAGTCGATCAGCGGCTCGTGCGACTTGGCCGTGAAGGCGTGGTAGAACGGCAGCTTCATCATCTGGTCATAGGCGGCCTTGGCCAGGCGCTCGTTGCTGAAGCCCAGCGCGGCGCACCATAGCCCGGCCACGCTCTCGATATACTCCTTGCCGGTGTCGTCCCAGACTCGCACGCCCTCGCCGCGGGTGATGACGATGGGACCAACCTCTGCGTGCATCTTGAGGTCGGTGTAGGGATGCAGGACGTTGGCGATGTCGCGTGCGGCGGCGGAGTTGGCGCGGGCGGGTGGGGTCATGGGGGTCTCCTTGGGAGGAGGATAGGCCCGCGGCGGGGGGCATTGGAAGCGTGGCCGTGCTGCGTCGCCCAGCGTCAGGCGAGCGCGGCGGCCTTTCGGGCGATAGCCTCTTCGGCCGAGGCGACGCCGCCGTGGGCGGCGGACCAGGCGACGGGGTTCTCCAGGAAACGGCGGACTTCCGCCAGCGCCGGGTCGGAGAAGTAGGGGCGGTCGCGGCAGGCTTCCAGCACGTCCCACCAGGTACAGAGGTGGTGCAGCGTGATGTCCATCTTGGCAAGCGTCTCGAAGCTGCCGGGGAACACGCCGTAGAAGAAGACGACGAAGGCGTGGTTGACCAAGGCGCCCGCGTCGCGGAGAGCCTGGGTGAACTGGATTTTGCTGGCGCCGTCGGTGGTGAGGTCCTCGACAAGAAGGGTGCGGAGGCCCTCCGGGACGTCGCCCTCGATGAGCGAATTGCGGCCGAAGCCCTTGGGCTTCTTCCGAACGTAGGCCATGGGCGTCATCATGCGGTCGCTGATCCAGGCGGCGAACGGGATGCCCGCCGTCTCGCCGCCGGCGACGCACTCGATGCTCTCATAACCGACGTGGCGGCCGATCTTTTCCGCCGCCAGCTCGCAGATCTTCGCCCGGGCGCGCGGGAAATAGATGATCTTGCGGCAATCGATATAGACCGGAGACTTCCAGCCGGAAGTGAAGGTGTACGGCTCCTCCGGGCGGAAGTTGACGGCCTTGATCTCGAGCAGGAGGCGCGCGGTGGTCAGCGCCGCGTCGCGGTCCCAGTCGGTCATGTGGCTCTGCGTCATCTGCGGTTCCTAGACCGGCGAAGGGCTTGCGTCCACAATCGCGCGCACGCCCGAGGAGACGAGAATGGCCCGCACCTACAGAATCGCGGCGATCCCGGGGGACGGGATCGGCAAGGAAACCGTGCCGGAAGGGCTGCGCGTGCTGGAGGCGGCGGCGGCGCGGTTCGGGTTTGTGTTGCAGACGACGGAGTACGATTGGTCGTGCGACCGTTACAAGCGCGAGGGCGCGATGATGCCGGCAGACGGGCTGGAGCAGTTGCGCGGGCACGATGCGGTGTTCCTGGGTGCCGTCGGCTGGCCGGACGTGCCGGACCACGTGTCGCTTTGGGGCTTGCTGATCCCGATCCGGCGGGGGTTCGACCAGTATGCAAGCGTACGGCCGTGCCGGTTGATGCCAGGCGCGCGGACGCCCCTCGCCGGGCGGACCGAGAAGGACATCGACTTCTACGTGGTGCGCGAGAACACCGAGGGCGAGTATTCGAGCCTGGGCGGGCGGCTGTTCGAGGGGACGGAGCGGGAGTTCGCGACGCAGCAAAGCGTGTTCACGCGGACCGGGACGGACCGGATCCTGCGCTACGCGTTCGAGCTGGCGCGCACCCGGCCGCGGCGGCACGTGACGTCGGCGACGAAGTCGAACGGGATCACGATCACGATGCCGTACTGGGACGAGCGGTTCGCGGCGATGGCGGCGCAGTACCCGGACGTGACGACGGACCAGTTCCACATCGACATCCTGTGCGCGCACTTCGTCCAGCACCCGGATTGGTTCGACGTGGTGGTGGGCAGCAACCTGTTCGGCGACATCCTCAGCGACCTCGGCCCGGCGGTCGCGGGCAGCATCGGCATCGCGCCGAGTGCCAACCTCAACCCCGAGCGGACGCATCCGAGCATGTTCGAGCCGGTGCACGGGTCGGCGCCGGACATCGCCGGGCAGGGCGTGTGCAACCCGATCGGGCAGGTCTGGGCCGGGGCGCAGATGCTCGAGCACCTGGGCGAGGTCGCGGCGGGGCAGGCGGTGGTGGCGGCGATCGAGACGCTGCTGCGCGACGGCGGCCCTCGGACGCGGGACATGGGCGGGCAGGCGGGCACGGCGGAGGTCGGACGGGCGCTGGCCGAGATCGTGGCGGGCGCGTGACGCTTGCCGTGGCTGCGGTCGGGCCCTAGACTTCCCTGTAATGCGAGAGACTCGCAACTGAAGGATTGAACGTGGTTCGAGAGGTCACCATCGGCCGGCGCTGCGAGCGCGCAGTCGTCACGGCATACCGGGAGCTGCGGCATTTCGGGAACGCGGACCCGGAGGCGTTCCGGGCGTGCACGACCTTGTACCGCATCCACCATCCGGAGTCCTCGCTGAGCGAGGCGCGCCGGCTGGTGGCTGAATGGATCGACCACCACGTCGTCCAAGCCAAGCACGGCCCCACCCCGGGCTGCGACTGCGACTGACGCCTATTCGCCGGGCGTAGCCCAGGCGATCGAGGCGCGGACCAGGGCGTCGATCGTGTCGATGACGGGAATGCCCAACGTGTCCCATGGACCGGCCCCGACGCCGAGGGGGATTTCGGTGCAGCCGAGGATGGCAGCTTGGGCGCCGCGAGCCTTCAGTATGGTGAGCATCTCGGCGAGCGGGGCGTAGGCTTCGGCGACGTGGTTGGCCTTGACGCTGGCGATGGCGGGGGTGACGAGCCGGGCCATCTCTTCGGGCGTGGGCTCTAGGCAGGGCCAGCCGAGCGGTTCCAGGCGATCCTGATAGAGCCGCATCGCGAGCGTGGAGGCGGTGCCCATGACACCGATAGCGCCGGGGCCAATGGCTTGGCGGCGGAGATCGTCGATGGCGGCGTCGACGATGTGCAGGATGGGCAGCGAGGTTGCGGCGCGCATCCCGTCGATCCAGCCATGGGCCGTGTTGCAGGGGATCGCGACAGCGCCGCAACCGACGGCTTCGAGCGCCTGCAAACCCTGCACGAGCGCGGGCAGCGGGTCCGGGCCTTTGCCGCTGCGGGCGTCGACCCGGTTCGGCACGTGGGGGTTGGACCAGAGCACGGCATGGATGTGGTCGTCATCGGACCTGGCGGGGGTGAGCAGGGTGAGCCGGGTCATGAAATGGGCGCTGGCGAGCGGGCCCATGCCGCCGAGGACGCCGAGGATGCGTTGCATGGAGCGAGATTGACCGGCGCCGCCGCACCCGGCAAGAGGCGGGCATGACCCCACCGTTGCAGATCATCGGCCATCGCGGGGCGCGCGGGCTGTTCCCGGAGAACACGCTGGCCGGCTTCCGGCGGACGATCGCGATGGGGGTGCGGGCGATCGAGCTGGACGTGGCCGTGCTCAAGGACGGGACGGTGGTGGTGCACCACGACTTCGCCCTCAATCCGGACCTGGTGCGGCTCGGGGAGCGCTGGCTGTCGGGATCGCTGCCGCTGCTGCGCAGCTTCACGCTGGAGGACATCGAGGATTTCGATGTGGGCCGGGTGCGGCCGGGAAGCGAGACGGCTGGGCGGTTCCCCGAGCAGGCGGCGATCGACGGGGAGCGGATCCCGACCTTGGCGGACGTGCTTGCGCTGGACGCGGGGGTGCGCTGGACGATCGAGCTGAAGCTGCAGCCGGACCGGCCGGACTGGACGGTCGGTGCCGAGGACATGGTCGAGCGGGTGTTGGCGGTGGTGGACGCGGCCGGTGCGGCGGGGCGGGTGGTGCTGCAGTCATTCGACTGGCGGGCGCCACGGCACGTGCGGCGGGTGCGGCCAGAGGTCGACGTGGCATGGCTGACCCGGGCGGAGACGGTGGCGGACCCCGCGCTGTGGTGGGGACGGGAGCAGGCCGGCGTGATCGAGGCCGTGGTGGCGGAGGGCGGCGGGACGTGGTCGCCCTATTTCACGGAGCTGTCGGCGGAGGCGGTGCAGGATGGGCACGTGGCGGGCCTGGTCGTCGTGCCGTGGACGGTGAACGCGGTGACGGACCTGGAGCGGGTGGTGGCGTGGGGTGTGGATGGGGTGATCACGGACTATCCGGATCGGGCCTTCGCGTTGCGGGAGTAACCCGGCCGCGGTGGTCGTCGCCACGGGCTGGACGAACCAACCCCAACCCCTCCCTGACCCAGGGAGGGCCATCCTCCCTTACTTAGCGGTCGTTGATCGGGGTGTAGTCGCGCTGGGCGTAGCCGGTGTAGAGCTGGCGTGGGCGGCCGATGCGCTGGGTGGGGTCCTCGATCATCTCTTTCCATTGGCTGATCCAGCCGACGGTGCGGGCGACGGCGAACAGCACGGTGAACATGCTGGTGGGGAAGCCCATCGCCTTGAGGATGATGCCGGAGTAGAAATCGACGTTGGGGTAGAGCTTCTTGCTGATAAAGTATTCGTCCGTCAGGGCGATCCGCTCGAGTTCCACAGCCAATTCCAGCGTCGGGTTGTTCTCGATCCCCATCTCGGCGAAAACCTCTTTGCAGGTCGCCTGCAGGATCTTGGCGCGGGGGTCGTAGTTCTTGTAAACGCGATGGCCGAAGCCCATCAGGCGCACGTTGCTGTTCTTGTCCTTCACCTTCTCGATGAAGGCCGGGACATGGTCGACGGTGCCGATCTCGGCGAGCATCTTAAGCACGGCCTCGTTGGCGCCGCCATGCGCGGGGCCCCACAGGCTGGCGATGCCTGCGGCGATGCAGGCGAACGGGTTGGCCCCGGTCGAGCCGGCCAGGCGGACGGTGGAGGTGCTGGCGTTTTGCTCGTGATCGGCATGGAGGATAAAGATCCGGTCCATCGCGCGGGCGAGCACCGGGCTCACGGTGTAGGGCTCGGCCGGCACCGCGTTGATCATGTGCAGGAAGTTCGCCGCATAGCTGAGGTCGTTGCGCGGGTAGATGAACGGCTGGCCGATCGTGTACTTATAGGCCCAGGCGGCGATGGTCGGCAGCTTCGCGATCAGGCGGAAGGCGCTGATCCGGCGATGGTCGTCGTTATAGATGTCGAGGCTGTCGTGGTAGAACGCCGCAAGCGCACCGACGACGCCGCAGCAGACCGCCATCGGGTGGGCGTCGCGGCGAAACCCGTCGTAGAAGCGGCGGAGCTGCTCGTGCAGCATGGTGTGATGCATCACGCCACGCTCGAACTCCGCGGCCTCCTTGGCGTTCGGCAGCTCGCCGTTCAGAAGCAGGTAGGCGACCTCGAGAAAGCTGCTTTGCTCGGCGAGTTGCTCGATCGGGTAGCCGCGATGCAGCAGCACGCCCTTGTCGCCATCGATGTAGGTGATCTTGCTGTCGCAGGCGGCTGTCGCACCATAGCCGATGTCGTAGGTGAACATCCCCAGCGTGCCATACAGCTTGCTGATGTCGGCGACCGACGGTCCGATCGTGCCATGTCGCACCGGCAGGGACAGAGACTGGTTGGTGCCGTCCACCGTCAGTGTCACGGACCCGTTTGTGCTGCCGCTCATGCTGATGTCCCCGGTTGCGAAGGCCGCGGCCCGTTTGGGCCGGCCTGCCTATGGGTCGAAATTACGGCACGGCCCAACAATACACAACCTTCGCGGTTGCAGCAATTCGGCGTGGGCTAAGGGCTGGTGCTGGCGGCCCAGAGGCCGGCGCCCTGCCGGCGGGCGCGTAGTTCGAGGTCGGCCAGGGCCGGAGTCTCTGGCTGCGCGCGGGCCCAGCCGGCAGCCACGATGGCACGGCTGAGGTCCGTGCCGTTGGCGTCGCAGGCGCCATAGGGTCGGCCGAGCCGGTCGTGGCCCTTCACCTGGCAGTCGACCCGGCGGTCACGCACCAGGCCGGCGAGCGCGGAGGTCGCGGCGCCGCCGCAGTCGCGGCCGCCGCGGCAGGTGTCGCCGCGTTCGGGCGCCTCGACGCCGGCAAGGCGAACGATGTGGCTGCCGAGCCGAAGGGTGTCGCCATCGATGACAGCGACCTGGCCGGCGTCGGCCTGGAGATGGTCGGGCCCCGGCTGGCCGCGCCCGAACAGGTCGGACGACATCCCGACCATGGCGAGGGACGCCGTGAGCCCGGCGCCGCCGAGCCACCAGGCGAGGGTTCGGCCAGCGCGGCCGGAGCGCACGGCGAAGGAGCGGGCGAGCGAGCTGCGAAAGATGCGGCGGGGCGACTTCATCCGGGTCCGATGCGGTTGCGAGGCGCACCCGTAGCCCGCCCGGGCCCCGGTGCGCAAATGCGGGTCTGTGTGACGCGGCGTGGAGCGCCGATCAAAAGCTAGCCAGGCCAGAATCGCGGCACCTCGCGAAACCGGTCCCAGGCGCGCTCGATGCGGACGCGGGCCGGGCCGGCATGGGCGGCGGAGAAACCCTCGACCAGGCCGGCGGCATAGCTGCGCTCGTAGCGGCCGAGCTGGGCCATGAGGCCGCTGACCGCGGCGCTGTCGTTGAGCAACCCGAGCTCCTCCTGAAGGTCCGACAGCGCGGCGAGGGAGCGGCGGGCGCGCTTGGGCGGGAACAGCGGTGCGAAGAACTCGGCGGCGTAACGCAGGCGCTTGCAGTCCTTTCGCAACTCGTGCAGGGCGGGGATGCCGAGGTGCCGAAGGCCGCGACCGGCATTGCGGACGCGCTTCATGCGCCGGGCCAGGACGGCGGCGGCGAACACGGCCGTGTCCTCCCGGAGCGGACCGGGCGGGGCCGCGGTGTCCCAGGGGCGGAGCGTGGCGGCGCAGGCCAGGGCGACGGCGAGGGTGCGGAAGTCGGGGCCCGCGAGGAACCCGTTCAGGTCCGCATAGGCTTGGCGGCGCCGGCGGGCGGCGGCGCGCATCATGGCCCGGCAACGCGCGTCGTCGGGGAAGGCGGCGGCGAGCTTTGCGCCGAGGCCGTCGATGAACACGTCCCAGTCGCGCGCGGTGCCGAGCCGGGCGGCGCACAGCTTGAGCGGAACGGCGAGCGACGCGAGTTCGGGGCAGGGCGCGGCGGTCCGGTAGATGGAGAGCGCCGACCGCAGGCGCCGGGTCGCGACCCGCATCTGGTGTACCGGCTCGGGCGTGCGCGCGACAGGGACGAGGCTCGACCAGTGGACCATGACGTCGAGCAGGTGGCTGACGATGAGGGCGAGGCTGTCCGAGACGGCAAGCCCGTGCGGGACCTGTGGGGCGCCGAGGCCGCGAGGTTCGGGCGCCTCGCCGGCGGCTGCCGTGATGGCCTCGGCGGCCAAGGTGGCGCGGGGCACCTGCAGCCCGGCGGCGCCGGCGAGCGCCACCGCCGCGGCGGCGAGCGCCGGCGCGTCCGCGTCGATCGTCAGGCGGCAAGCGGCGCGCTTCGTCCCGCTCAGGCGGCCGTGCAGCAGCCGGAGGGCTGCGGTGCCTTCGGGTCCGGACCAGCGCAGGGCTTGGCGACGCCCATCGAGCACGGCCAATTGCGCGAGGTCGGGTTGAGCGAGGTCGGCGGCGGCGTCGGGTGGCAAGCCGAGCCGGTCCAGCCGGCGATGCGGCGGCGCGGCCGGGACCGTGCTGGCCGTGGCCGGCCGAAGCGGCGCCACGCGCCACAGCCCGGCGTCGTTCGACAAGGCAAGGCCGGCATGGGCGAGGGCGCCGTCGGGCGTGTCATGCCAGACGATACGGGCGGGAAAGGACCGGGCTGCGCGGATGCCGTCAAAGGTGGGGAGCAGGTCGGCGTCGGCAGGTTCCAGCGAGAACTCGAGCGACGGCAATCAGCTCTCGGTTGACGGCGGCAGCGATGCGGGGGGCGGCAGGTCACGCGGGCACAGGAAGCGGACCAAGCGGCCGCCGCCCTCGCCCAGCTCGCGCCAGGGCTTCGGGACCGTGAACTCGGCGAGGGCGCCGGAGGGAAAGCTGCTGGCCAGCCGCTGCATGTCCGCGTCGCCGAAGCTCATCGCTGGGGCGCCGACGAGGAGCATCGACAGGTCGTGCAGGCCGGGGTTGTGGCCCACCAGGAGAACGCTGCGGACCGTTTCGGGCACGTCGTGCAGCACGCCGAGCACGGCGGTGGCGGAGGCCAGGTAAAGGCTGTCGAGCGGGTCGACGAGAGGTGTCTCGGCCCAGGGCTCGAACGCCTCGAGCGTCTGCAGCGTGCGGCGCGCGGTGCTGACGAGCACGAGATCCGGGGCAAGGCCGAGGTTGGCCATGGCGTCGCGCATGGCCCGGGCCGCCTGTTGCCCGCGCGGGTTGAGCGGCCGCGCGTGGTCCGACAGGTCGCGGTCGTCCCAGGAGGACTTGGCATGCCGAAGGAGGAGGAGCTGCCGCATGGGCGAGAGACTGCCCGCGCCGGCGATGGGCCGCAAGACAAGAGGGACGCGCGCGGCGGGGCGGTGGCCGGGTTGCGGCCCGGACGGTCCGTGCCACGTTACGGGTGGCGGTCAAGGGGTGGGTGATGGCGGGTCCGGTGGTGGTTGTGGGTGCGACGGGGGCGGTCGGCTCGGCAATCGCGCGGCGGGCGGCGGCGCGGGGCGAGCGGCTGCACCTGATCGGGCGCGACCCGGAGAAGCTGGAGGCGCTGGCGGGGGAGTTGGCTGCGGCCCATGCCGTGGCCGACGTGCTGGATGGCGCCGCACTGACGCACGCCGTGCAGGCGGCCGGGCCCGAGATCGCCGGCCTCGCCTACTGTGTCGGGTCGATCGTGATCGAGCATCTGGACCGGGCCCGGGCGGAGCACTACGTCGACGCGTTCCGGCTCAATGCGGTGGGTGCGGCGATCGCCGTGCAGGCGGGGGCCGCGGGGTTGCGGGCGAGCCCCGGCGCGGGCGTGGTGCTGTTCAGCACGGTGGCGGTGCGGACGGGCTTCCCCGGACACACGGTGATCGCGATGGCGAAGGGCGCCGTGGAGGGCCTGGCGATGTCGCTGGCGGCCGAGCTGGCGCCGAATGTCCGGGTGAACTGCATCGCGCCGAGCCTGACGCGCTCGGGGATTGCGGCGCCGCTGCTGCGCAACCCGGCGATGGAGAAGGCGCTGGCCGGTGCGCACCCGATCCCTCGCCTGGGGGAGGGGGACGATGCCGGGGCGTTGGCCGACTTCCTGTTGTCGCCGGCGGCCGGGTGGATCACGGGGCAGGTGATCGGCGTCGATGGCGGCCGCGGGACCGTCCGGAACAAGGGCTGAGCGATGCCAGGCACGCTGCGATGGGTGCTGGGCGATCAGGTGAGCCTGTCGCTGTCGGCGCTGGAGGACCTCGACCCCGCGGCCGACGTCGTGGTCATGGCGGAGGTGCAGAGCGAATGCACCTACGTGAAGCATCACCCGAAGAAGATCGTGCTGGTGCTATCGGCGATGCGGCACTTCGCGGAGGCGCTCCGGGTCAGGGGCGTGCGGGTGGACTATGTCCGGCTTGATGACCCCGGCAACACGCAGACGCTGCGGGGCGAGATGCTGCGTGCGGTGGCGCGGCACCGGCCCGACAAAGTGGTCGCGACCGAGTGCGGCGAGTGGCGGCTGGAGCAGGACATGCGCGGCTGGCAGGAGACGGCGGGGATCGAGGTCGAGATCCGGGACGATACGCGGTTCCTGTGCCGCAAGCAGGAGTTCCGCGCCCATGCCGCAAGCCGCAAGGGGCTGCGGATGGAGTTCTTCTACCGCGAGATGCGGGTGCGCCACGGCCTGCTGATGGAGGGCGCCGAGCCAGCGGGTGGTCGATGGAACTTCGATCCGGAGAACCGCAAGCCGCTGCCGAAGGAGATCAGCCCGCCGCCGGTGGCCGGGTTCGCGCCGGACGACATCACGCTGGAGGTGATGGCGCTGGTGGCCGAGCGCTTTCCGGGCCATTTCGGTGCGGTCGACGAGTTCAACCTGCCAGTGACGCCGGAGCAGGCCTTACTGGCGCTGCACGAATTCATCGACATGCGGCTGCCGCTGTTCGGCGACTGGCAGGACACGATGAAGGCCGGCCAGAGTACGATGTACCACGCGCTGATCTCGACATCGCTGAACACCGGGCTGCTCGACCCGCTGGCAGCGTGCCGCGCTGCCGAGGCGGCGTGGCGGGCAGGGCACGCGCCGCTCAACGCCGTCGAGGGCTTCGTGCGCCAGATCCTGGGCTGGCGGGAGTATGTGCGGGGCGTGTACTGGCTGAAGGTGCCGGAGTACCGGCACTTGAACGGGCTCAATGCGGTGCGGCCGATGCCCTGGCTGTATTGGTCCGGCGAGACGCGCATGAACTGCATGCATCACGCGATCAACGACACGAAGGCGCATGCATACGCGCACCATATCCAGCGCCTGATGATCACCGGCAACTTCGCGCTGCTGGCCGGGCTCGATCCGGATGACGTGGATGAATGGTACTTGGTCGTCTATGCGGACGCCTACGAATGGGTGGAGATGCCGAACGTGCGCGGTATGGCGCTGCACGCGGATGGCGGGATCATGGGGTCCAAGCCCTATGCCGGCTCGGGCGCCTACATCAACCGCATGAGCGACTACTGCCGGGGCTGCCATTACGACGTGAAGGCCGCGGTCGGCGAGCGGGCCTGCCCGTTCAACGCGCTCTATTGGGACTTCATCGCCCGCCACGCGGACCGGTTCGGGCCGAACCCCCGCATGTCGATGCCGGTGCGGACCTTCGCGAAGATGACTCCGGAGCGGCAACAAGCGCTGCGGTCGCAGGCGGCCGGGTTCCTGGCGCGAATGGATGCGGGGGAGGTGGTGTAAGAGAGGGCGAACGAGCCGCGTGCCCTGGCCGCGGCTGACTGATCACGTCGTCTCGTCCGCATCCCGTGATCACTCTGATCTGGCCTGTGATGACGGGCTTTCAGCCGCCTCGAGACGGACGCAATGGTCTCGCGTCGTCAAGATCCCTCCCATTCGACCCAGAGACCGTGCGCGCTGCCCTGTCCAAGCCGCCGTTCCTCGCCGCCTGGCCAAAGGGTCAGGATCAACGACGGGCGTTCGCCATAGCGGCCGTCGACCTCAAAGCGAAGCCAGGCCAGCGGCGCCGCGGCCGTCGCGGACGCGCCGACGTCGGCAAGGTGCGCGGCAATCCGGCTACGGCTGGGCTCGGGGAAATATTGGAACGCGATCGAGTGCATAACGACCTGCACCAGGCCGGCCTGGGGCGTGCCGACCGCGTGTCGAATCCAAGCCGCCGCATCGCCACGGTCGATCATCGGCGGCTCGCGGCGGGCAATTTCGATTGCGGCCTCGGTGCGGGCGATGCGGTGGACCTGGTCGGCCCAGATGTAGGCCAGCAAGCGCTCGCAATCGGCCGCGCACATGACGTCGAGTGGGTTCAGGTCGACGCCCCGGCGCGCGACGACGCGGACGGCCGCTCGTTGCGGTGCCGGCCCACGCCACTCGGGGGCCAGCACCAGCGGAGAGCCTGGCGCCCCGGCTTCGAGTTCGAGCTCCAATGGGCCAAACCGGTAGGCGTAGCGGTCGAGCTGGAGGTTAAGCCCGGCGCTGCTCCCGAGCTCAAACAGAGACAATGGCAGCCCGGTCCGGTGCGCGACCGTCATCAGGCCAGCCATCAGGATCGCCGACCGGGCCACCTCGTTCGTTTGCGGCGCGCTGTCGAGCCAGGGAAGCAGGTCGGGCTCATCGAGCGCGGACCGTATGGCGCGCCAAAGCACACCATCCTCCGGCGCGACATGGGGCGGATAGCTTGCGGAGAGGGAGGCGCCCCGGCGAGCAAGGGCATGGAGGCCGCCGGCGAGCCGCAGCGGCACGGCGTCGAAGCGGCTGCCGGGTAGTCCCGTCCAGTCCAGGACTCGGTGCCCGACGGCGCTCGACCGGTCCAGGCGGTCGGCAGCCAGGTCCAACACGCGGGCCGTGAACGGCGACCCGAGCTCGCGGCACCAGGCGGCCTGCTGCCGAAAAGCGGCTCGTATGCCGGCCTCCTGGTCGACGTCAGCCATCATGCGGCGGCAGGTCGATCCAGCTCAGATGCCCGCCTTTGCCGGCGCCGGTATCGAGGAAGATGGCGGTGCCCCCGGCGCTGCCGTTCCGGACGTAGGGGCGGCCGTCGGTGCTGCGCTGGTCGTGGCCGCAATAGACGGTCAGCCCCGCAGGAATGCGGTCGACCCAGCGCAGCACCCGTTCGGGGTAGCCGTCCGGCTGCATGCGGCCCGTGGTCTCGCCGAACAGGGCCCGGGACATGAGCGCGGAGACGCGGCCGAGTGCGGGCGGCGGGGGCTCGTCGAGCATGGACGGGTGGAACCCCCCATGGACAAAGGCGCGGCGGCCCTGCAGCACCCAGGCTGGCGCCTGGTTGATCGCCGCGAGGGCGCGGGGGCGGAGGTGGGCGTCGATCTGGTCCAGGGTCGCGGCGAGCGGCGCGTCCATGCGGACCCCTAGGCCGGAGAGGGCGCGGCCGAGCTTGCGGTCGTGGTTGCCGAGGATGAACAGCCCGCGGCCCTGCTCGACGATCTCGAGCATCATGCGGATCACGCCGGCGCTGTCCGGGCCGTGGTCGCTGAGGTCGCCTAATTGGATGAGGAAACGGTCGGTCGCGGCGGCGGCGCGGAAGGCGCGCAGGTCTCCGTGCACGTCGCCCATGACGCGCAGCGGCGCGTCCGGGATGGTCCACACGCGCGGCGGCTGCTCCGTCGTCGGAGGGAGGGCCGGCAGCGGCGTGGCGTCGTCGTTCACTCGGCCGCCTCGCGGACCGTGGCGCGATACGCGTCGAGCGCGCGCTGCCGGCCCTCGGAGAGGTCGACCACCGGCCCGGGATAACTCGTACCCAGGGTGACCTTCGCAGCCTTGAGCACCTCGCTTGGGGCCGTCCAGGGACTATGGATGAACTTCGCGGGCAGCCCCGCCAGTTCGGGCACCCAGCGGCGGACATAGGCGCCATCGGGGTCGAACTTTTCGCCCTGGCTAACGGGGTTGAAGACGCGGAAAAACGGCTGGCTGTCGATGCCGCAGCCGGTGATCCACTGCCAGCTTGCGGCATTGCTGGCCAGGTCGGCGTCGACCAGCGTGTCCCAGAACCAGTCCTCGCCGACGCGCCAGGGCATCAGCAGGTGCTTCACCAGGAGCGAGGCGGTGATCATGCGGACACGGTTGTGCATCCAGCCAATGTGCCAGAGTTGGCGCATCCCGGCATCGACGATCGGCACGCCGGTCCGGCCGTGGCGCCAGGCCTCCAGCTCACGCGCAGACTCCCGGGCCGGCAAGTCGGCAAAGCGCGGGCGAAGGGGCTGTTCCGGCAGATGCGGGTTGTGCCAGAGCAGGTAGGCCGCGAACTCGCGCCACAGGATTTCGCCGAGATAGACGCCGATGCCGTCCCCGTCGTTCGCGGCACCCTCGTCGTTCGCGGCACCGCCTGCCGCCTCGGCGACTGCCGACCAGACCTGGCCGGGGGACAGTTCGCCCCAGTGCAGGTGTGCGGAGAGCATGGAGGTGCCGGGCTGCCCGGGCAGGTTGCGCCCGGTGTGGTAGCCGTGGACGGCCTTGGCGACGAAGGCGGCGAGGCGGTCGTGGGCAGCGGCCTCGCCAGGGGCCCAAGTCTCGCGGAAGCCGCCGGCCCAGTCGGGGCGGGTCGGCAAAAGGCGCCACTCGTCCAGCCGGTCCGAGCCGACGGCTGGGCCGGAGGGGATGCGTCGAGGGCGTGGGATTGGGGCGGCGGGGGCGCCGCGCTGCCGCAGGCCGCGGGCGAAGGGGGTGTAGACGCCGTAGATGCCGCCGGTCTTGGTGCGGATGGCGTCGAGGTCGAACAGGGTGCTGGTGCGATATAGGTGAAGGATGCCGGGGAGGGCGGCTTCGATCGCCGCATCGACCTGCCGCGCCCAGGGCTCGTGCATGCGCCCGGCATGGACCGCTGTCGCGCCCGTCTCCAGCAGCAGGGCGGCCAGGACCTGCGGCGCCGGGCCGCGGCGGAGGATGAGGGGGGCGCCGGCAGCCTGGAGGGCGGCCTGGAGGGAAGCGAGGCTGTGGTGCAGCCACCAGCGTGCGGCGCCGCCCATCCGCCATGCGCCTGCGCTTTCGTCGTCTAGGATATAGAGCGGCACGATCGGTTGGCCGGACTGGAGGGCGGCCTGCAACGCGGCATGGTCGGCCAAGCGCAGGTCCTGGCGGAACCAGACGATTGCCGGCTGCTGACCGTGCTGCTTCACCTGCGACTCCTGAAAATGCAGCCTGTTATGTGAGGCTTCGCAGGCGCGGTTCAATTATGGCAGTGCATGGCGGACAGATAGCGCTCAAGCGGCCATCGCCTGGGCGAGGGTGAAGCTGAACAGCCGGTTCTGTCCCAGCAGGAAGGCGCGTCCACCGCGGGGGAACAGACGGGCGATGGCCGGATGGCCGACATCGAGGCCGCCAGTATAGGCGCCGAGCGCCGGCAGCATGAGGCGGTGCGGGTCGGCGACGAAGCAGGGGCGGGTGATGCGGCCGGCACGGGTCTCGATGCTGGCCTTGGGATGGTGGTGGCCGCAAAGTTCGACCCCAGGGTCAGAGCCAGGGCCAGGGCCACAGCCAGGACGGGTGCGGTGGTGCGGCAATGCTTCGTGCCGGAATGTCAGGCCGTCCTGCGTGTGTTCGGCGGCGGCGAGCCCGGGCAGGCCCTCGGGCGGTTCCGGGTCGTGGTTGCCGAGCACCCAGATGAACGCGGCCGCGGTCGCCATGGCGCGAAGGCGGGCGAAGTCGGCGGCCGACATGCGGGCGGCGCCGTGGCGGTCGTGGAAGCTGTCGCCCAGCGCGACCACCGTTCGCGGGTGATAGCGCCGCAGCAGCAGCGCCAAGCGGTCGAGCGTGGCGCCGGTGTCCCACGGCGGAACGAGCTGGCCTTGCCGGGCGCAGGCGCTGCCTTTCTCGAAGTGCAGATCGGCGATGGCGAGAACGTGGGCGTCTGGCCAGTAGGCGCCGCCCAGCGGGTCGAGCAGCAGGCGATGACCGGCCAAATGGATGGGGGCGGCGATCATCCCCGATCTCCGGCGGCGGCCCGCTGGTTGCGCGGCTTGCGTTGGAGGATGGCAAGGTTGGCGCGGTGCACGGGGTGGACCCGCATCGGCTTCTCGCTCGGGAGGGCCCCGCCGGTCGCTTCGGCAACGAGCGCCTCGGTTTCGGCCAGCAGGTCGTCCTCGCCGCCTTCCGTGCGGACGCTCTCCCGGCCGATGTCGAGCAGCACGGGGACCGCGAGCGGGGAGACACGGTCCAGCCGGACGTGCCGCACCTTACCGGCGACCCGGCCCAGCATCGCGCCGACCCGGCCGATGTCGGTCAGCCCGCCGGCGGCATCCTTCCAGCAGGCGCGCAGCAGCACATGGTCGGGCTGGTGCTTGCGGAGCACGTCGTAGATGAGGTCCGTGTTGACCGTCACCTGGCGTCGGCTGCGCTCCTGCCCCGGCTGGTTGCGGTCCACCAGGCCCGCGATGACAGCGATATTGCGGAACGTGCGGCGGAGCATGCTGCTTTCGGCCATCCAGGATTCGAGGTCGTCGCCCATCATGTCCTGGTCGAACAGCGCCGGCACATCGGCTGGCTCGAAGCCGGACCAGACGGCGATCACGTAGTCGGTCGCGACGAAGCCGAGCGGGGCATAGCCGAACCGTTCCATGCGGCGGGTGAGCAGCATGCCGAGGGTCTGGTGGGCGTTGCGGCCCTCGAAGCAATACGCGACCAGGAACCAGCGGCCGTTGCGGGGAAACACCTCGACCAGCAGGTCGTCCTCGCCCGGCAACTCGCTGCGGTCGGTCTGCAGGTCCAGCCATTCGCGGACGGAGTCGGGGTAGTGGGACCAGGTGGCCGGGTCGTGCAACATGGCGCGGACGCGGGCAGCGAGGTTGGTGCTGAGCGGCTGGCGGGCGCCGGCATAGGCGGGGACCATGGGCTCGCCGCTGCCGCCGTCCGTCACTTCGACGGTGGTCTCGCGGATGCGCTTGTAGCTGAGCAGGCGGCCGGCGAACATGAACGTGTCGCCGGGCGACATCATGGCGACGAAGCTTTCCTCGATCTCCCCGAGGGAGCCGCCGGCCCGGCCCGCGTAGCGGACCTTCAGCAGCGGCGCCTCGACGATGGTGCCGATGTTCATGCGGGCCTGGGCGGCCGTGCGTGCGCCGCGGATGTGGACCATCCCAGCGGCGTCGCGGAACAGCTTGCGGTAGCGGTCATAGGCGGCGAGCGCGTAGCCGCCGTCCTCGACGAAGCGGAGCACGTCGTCGAAATCGGCGCGCGGCAGCGTGGCGTAGGGCGCCGCGCGCCGGATTTCGGCGAACATCAGATCGGGATGGAACGGCCCGGCGGCCGCCGTCAGCAGCAAATGCTGGGCGAGCACATCGAGCCCGCCGGGCGGCGGGGCGGCGCCGTCCTGCTCGCCGGCCGCGACACCCTCGATCGCGGCCTCGCATTCCAGCACCTCGAACCGGTTGGCCGGGACGAGCAGGGCGTTGCTGGCCTCGTCCATGCGGTGGTTCGCCCGGCCGACCCGCTGCACCAGGCGGCTGACACCCTTCGGCGCCCCCACCTGGATGACCTGGTCGACGCCGCCCCAGTCGATGCCGAGATCAAGGCTGCTGGTGGCGACGACGGCGCGCAGCTTCCCGGCCGCCATGGCCGCCTCGACCTTGCGGCGCTGGGCGATGTCGAGGCTGCCGTGGTGGATCGCGATCGGCAGGGTGTTGATATTCAACTTCCAGAGCGCCTGGAACATCAGCTCGCCCTGGGCGCGGGTGTTGACGAACACGATCGTCATGCCGTGCCGCTCGATGCGCTCGAGGATGCGCGAGGCAGCGGTGAGGCCCATGTGCCCGGACCAGGGCAGGCGGTCCTCGGGCAGCAGGATCGAGAGCGTGGGCGGCGTGCCCTCGGCCACCTGGATCAGCCGCGGGACGCTGCCGGCGCCGACGTAGTCGAGCAGCGCCTGCGTGTGGGCGACGGTGGCCGAGAGGCCGGCGCGGCGGGCAGCGGGGGCAAGCGTCGTCAGGCGGGCGAGACCGAGCGCGAGCTGGTCGCCGCGCTTGGTGCCGGCCAGCGCGTGGACCTCGTCGATGACGACGGCCTCGAGCCCGGCGAACAACGCGGGGGCGTGGTCCTGGCTGAGCAGGAGCGCGAGGCTCTCGGGGGTGGTGAGAAGGATGTTGGGCGGCCTCTCGCGCTGCCGCTTGCGGCGGTTCGCGGGCGTGTCGCCGGTGCGCGTCTCGATGCCGATGTCGAGCTGCATCTCGGCCATCGGCTCGACGAGGTTACGGGCGATATCGGTCGCGAGCGCCTTGAGCGGGCTGACGTACAGCGTGTGGAGGCCGTCGCGCGGGCGGGCGGCGAGGCCGACGAGGCTGGGGAGGAAGCCGGCGAGGGTCTTCCCGCCGCCCGTGGGCGCAATCAGCAATGCGCTCTGCCCGGCGGCCGCAGCGTCGAGCATGTCGAGTTGGAACGCCCGCGGAGCCCACCCACGACGGTCGAACCAGGATGCGAACGGTTCGGGATATGTTCTCACGCCCGAGACATAGCGGTTGTGGCGGGCGGGTCAACGGCCGGTCGAGCCCGGTCCATACCGCGAGACATAGATACTATAGCCATTTGGCCCCTGCTGCCGCGGAGGCCCAAGCGCCAGGTGTCGGGTGCGCCGAGCGGCATCACCCGGACCGGCGCCAAGATCACGCGGAGAACACCATGCGTCACCTTCTTCTCGCGGCCATTGCCGCAACTGCATTTACCACCGCCGCCTATGCCGGCGAGGGCGACAGCGAGCCGTTCCCGGGGCCGAACGCCGCCGTGACGAGCAACATCTCGGCACCCGTCTACGCCCACCGCGACCAGGACCCCTTTCAATACCGCATCGCCGGCAGCCCGACGACCATTGCCAGCTTCAATCCGGTCGTCCGCAAGGACCAGGACCCCTACCAATACCGGGTGGCAGGCCAGGTGATCCAGATGAACGCTCCCGTGACCGGCCCGCAGTCGGGCACCGCCGTCGCGTCGACCACCCGCGGCATCGCCACCCCGGCCGTGGCCGGGCCGGGCACGCACGGGTAAGACCGTCACCCTCCAAGACAGTCGCGGCCCGGGGATCGACCCTGGGCCGTTGCCGTTTTCAGGGTCCGCTTTGCCGCCCTGCCGGCCAACGGTATCGTTCGGGATGCTCCCACCCTGGCACCCTTTGCGGCTGGAAGACCGGCTGCCGTTCCTGCGGCGCCGGGGCGAGCTGACCGTGGCGACCCGCGCCTTCTTCGCCGCCCGCGGCTACACCGAGGTGGAGACGCCCTACCTCGTCGCCACGCCGGGGGAGGAGGTGCATCTGGGGGCGCTGCGGACGGAGGCGGCGGACGCGTATGGGCTGCGGCGGACGCTGTGGCTCCATACCAGCCCGGAATTCGCGATGAAGAAGCTGCTGGCCGGGGGAGCGGGACCGATCGTCCAGCTGGCGCGGGTGTGGCGAGACGGGGAAGGCAGCGCCCGCCACGCGATCGAGTTCACGATGCTGGAGTGGTATCGTCCCGGCCTGTCGTTCGCCGGGCTGATGGACGAGACGGAGGCGCTGCTGACCGCCGTGCTGCCGGCCACCGTCTGCAGCGGCGGGGTGGAAACCCGGCTGGTTGGGTTCGAGCGGCTGACGGTCGCCGAAGCCTTCGCGCGGCACGGGGCCGGGGACATCCTCGGCACGGCAGGCGACGCGGCGGCGCTGGCGGCCTCGGCCAATGCCGCGCTGCGGGCCGGCGAGGACTGGGAGGACCTCTTCTTCCGGCTGCTGCTGGAGCGGGTCGAGCCGCATCTCGGCCGCGATCGTCCGACTTTCCTGACGCACTGGCCCGCGGCGCAGGCCGCGCTCGCCCGGCGAGACCCGGCGGACCCCCGCGTGGCGCTTCGGTTCGAGCTGTTCGTCTGCGGGATGGAACTGGCCAACGCCTTCGAGGAGTTGACCGACGCCCACGAGCAGCGGGGTAGGTTCGTCGCGGACCGGGCGCGGCGGCATGCGCTGGGCGGGCCGGACTGGCCGCTGGACGAGGACCTGTTGGCCGCTCTGCCTGCTATGCCCGAAGCGTCGGGCATCGCGCTGGGCTTCGACCGGCTGGCGATGATCGCGTCGGGCGCCGACCGGATCGAGCAGGTTCAATGGCTGCCGGGAACCGGAGGCCCGCGCGCTCCGTAGAGGCAGTGCCGGCGCCGATCTGGCCCGCGACGGACCGAGGAGACGACCATGCGCGTGATCGCCGTATTGCTGATGTTGGGGCTCATGGCCGGGTGCGCGGGGAGGCCGGTGCCGAAAGGTCCGGCTGGACAGGCGAGTTCGACGGACGTGAACCCGGTCGAGGGTAGCCGCGGCGGCAGCAGCTCGGGCGCCTCGGCGCGATAGAGGCCCGCGCCCGCCCTCAGGCGGTTGCGGCGGCGATGGCCCGGTTCAAGGCCGCGACACCGGCGCCCGGGCCATCCGGATGCGCCCAGACGGCGCCCACGACGGCGAGGAAGTCGGCGCCGGCCTGCACCAGCGGCGCGCAGTTCTCGGCGGTAACGCCGCCGATCGCGACGCAGGGCAGTTCCATCAGCTCCGACCACCAGGACAGCAGGGCCGGGTCGGCCCGGGTGGGTGCATCTTTCGTCGTGGTCGGGAAGAAGGCGCCGAAGGCGACGTAGTCCGCGCCGTCCTCGCCGGCGGTCATCGCAAGGTCGCGGCTGTCGTGGCAGGTGACGCCCAGGGTGAGCCTGTCGCCGATGAGCGAGCGTGCCTCCCGGGCGGGCGTGTCGGTCTGGCCGACATGGCAGCCGTCGACGCCGGTCTGGCGCACCAGGTCAGGACGGTCGTTGAGCAGGAAGGCGACGTCGCGGTATTGGGCGACCGGGCGCAGGGCGTCGATGGTACGGCGCCACTGGTCGTCGTCGGCGTCCTTCAGGCGGAGCTGGACGGCGGCGACGTCGCCCCCGTCGAGCGCACGGGCGAGGGTGTCGGCGAAGTCAGGGCCGGCATTGGCAGGTGTGACGAGGTAGAGGCGGCAGGGGCGCGGGCTAGGGTCGGTCACTTGTCTTCCGTCTCCATGAAACGAACCTCGCCGACCCCGTGGGGTGGATGAGCAAAGCGTCATCCACCGAGCCACGCTGCAACGACAACCACGGTGCTCGGGCGTGGGCCGCGCGGTGTTGGGGCGCGGCTTAGCCGATGGGCCGTATTATGTCACCGTCGGTCGAGCCAGGACGCCAGGTGGCGCGCGGCGCCAGGGGCCGCAAGATCGAGCGCGGGCGGCCGGGCGGGCAGGAGTCGGGCGCCAGGATAGAGGGCGGCGCGCGCGATGATGGCGGGCCGGGCGGGGCAGGGGTGCAGGACGAGGATGCGGCAGCCGACCGCCAGCGCCTCGAGCGCGCGGCCGGCGAGATCGGCGCAATCGATCGCGTCGGGCTGGGTGCGGCCCTGCAGTGCGCCGGTGATCATGGCGCGCCACCAGCCGGCGCCGGCGTAGGCGGCGGCGCCGGGGGCGGACAGCAGCAGGACGGGCAAGCCGGGCGCAAGTGCGGCAAGCGCGTGGGACCGGCCATGGATCACGACCGCGGGCGGCAGCCCGGCTTGACGTTCAGGCGCTCGCACGCTTTCACTCGATCGAGTGATGGAGACGCCGATGGCGCAGGACGACGAGTCGCTCGACCGGATCGAGGCCGCGCTGGAGCGGATCGGCCGCACCGTGGAGCAGCCGGACCCGGTCGCGAGCGAGGTCGCCGCGCGGCTCGATGCGGTGATCGCGCGGCTGCGGACGGGGCTGGCAGCGTCGGCAAGGGAGTAGGCGCATGGCGCAGGTCACGATCAAGATCAACGGCTATGCCTACAATATCGGCTGCCAGGACGGCGAGGAGCCGCATCTCTATGCCATGGCCGAGCAGATCGAGGAGCGTGTGACACGGGCCAAGGCGCTGGGCAGCCAGTCGGGCGAGGCGCGGCTGCTGGTGATGGCGGCGCTGTTCATGGCCGACGAGCTGCACGACCTGCGGCTGGAGACGAAGGCGGCGCGCACGGGCAAGAGCCCGGCCGCGATCAAATCGGCCGAGGAGCGCACGAAACGTCTGGCAGCCCGGGCAGAGGCGATTGCGGCGGCGGTCGAACAACCCTAAGTACGGCATGCGGTGCTGCTGGGTGCGTCAGGCAGCTCTTGCCCGGGGCCGATAAGCACTCCCTCGGGGGCTGGCGCTGTCCTGGCCGTGGTCAGGATATCTGGCGCCCACCTGCGTTAGCAGGTCTCGGGAGCAAGACACGTCAACGGCTTCGGCGGCACCGCACTCAATCCCAAGACTGTCTCCCCTCCCTATCAGGGAGGGGTTGGGGGTGGGTGACCCGGGGCCGTGCTGATCGCCCAGCATGCGCACCCCGCTGACATTGCCATGACCGGCCCTTGTTCAGACCCACCCCCGGCCCCTCCCTGGACGGGAGGGGAGAAGCAGGCCTTGCGGGCGCTGGCCTTGGCGCGCCGCGGAGGGTGCCGGCCGGAGTGGGGGATGCGCCTGGCCGGGCACGTCCTGGCAGCTGGGCTGGTCCCCGCCCCTGCGGTCGTCGCCGGGTTCTGGCCCCTTGCGGGTGAGATCGACGTCCGCCCTTTGCTGCTCACCCTGCTCGGACGTGGCCATACGGTCGTGTTGCCCGAGACCCCGCCCGGAGGGCAGCCGCTCGCCTTCCGGCGTTGGCGGCCCGGCACGCCCATGATCGCCGAGCGGTTTGGCACCCTGCGGCCCGACGCCGCCGTGGCGACCCCGACCCTGCTCCTGGTCCCGCTGCTCGCCTTCGACGGCGCGTGCCGGCGCCTCGGCTATGGCGGCGGATATTACGATCGGACCATCGCCACGCTGCCCGGCGTGCGGACGATCGGATGCGCCTTCGCGGCGCAGCGTGTGGACGCGGTGCCGGTTCTGCCGCATGACGCGCCGCTCGATGCCGTCGCCACGGAGGCCGGCATCGTCTGGCCGGAGGGTTGATGCGCATCCTGTTCCTGGGCGACGTGGTCGGACGGTCCGGCCGCGACGCCATCGTCGCCCGCCTGCCCGGACTGCGCACGGCGTTGCGGGCGGAGCTGGTCGTGGTTAACGGCGAGAACGCGAGCCACGGCTTCGGCCTGGCGCCCGACATGGCGTCCGCGTTCCTGAAGGCCGGGGCGGACGTGATCACGCTGGGCAACCACTCCTGGGACCGCAAGGAGTTGATCCCCTACATCAGCCAGGAGCCGCGGATCATCCGGCCGCTCAATTTCCCCCCGGGCACGCCGGGCGCCGGATCGTTCGTGGTGGTGCTGGCGGACGGGCGCAAGGCATTGGTGCTGAACGCGATGGGGCGGCTGTTCCTGGAGGCGCTGGACGACCCGTTCCGCGGCACGGCGGAACTGCTGGCGCGCCACAGGCTCGGCAGCAGCGTGTCTGCGATCGTCTGCGACTTTCACGCCGAGGCGACCAGCGAGAAGATGGCGTTCGCGCACAGCTTCGACGGCAGCGTGAGCCTGGTGGTGGGCACGCACACCCACGTGCCTACCGCCGACCATACGATCCTGCCGGGTGGCACCGCCTACCAGTCCGACGCCGGCATGTGCGGCGACTACGACAGCGTGATCGGGATGGGCAAGCAGGCCGCCGCGGCGCGATTCTGGACCCATATGCCGGGCGAACGCCTAGCCCCTGCGGATCAGGAGGCGACCCTGTGCGGGCTGCTGCTGGTGACCGACGACCGCACCGGCCTGGCTGTCGCGGTGGAGCCGGTCCGGCAGGGCGGGCGTTTGTCGCAAACCCTCCCGGCTTGCTAGACAGGGCGTTGCAAACGACTGCGGGACTTCGATGGCCGGCCATAGCGCATTCAAGAACATCATGCACCGCAAGGGCGCGCAGGACGCCAAGCGGGCGCGGCAATTCGCCAAGCTGATCCGCGAGATCACCGTCAGCGCCCGGCAAGGGATGCCGGACCCGGCGTTCAACCCGCGGCTGCGTGCAGCGCTGGCGGCAGCGCGGGAGCAGAACATGCCGCGCGATACGATCGAGCGCGCGATGAAGAAGGCGACCGGCGCCGCGGCAGGGGACGACTACGCGGAGGTCCGCTATGAGGGGTATGGGCCGGCCGGCGTCGCGGTGATGGTCGAGGCGCTGACCGACAACCGCAACCGGACGGCATCGGACGTCCGCAGCGCGTTCAGCAAGCATGGCGGCACGCTCGGGGAGACGAACTCCGTCGCCTTCATGTTCACCCGGCTGGGCGTGATCCAGTACGCGCCCACGACGGCGAGCGCGGACGCGATGCTGGATGCGGCGATCGAGGGCGGGGCGGAGAACGTCGAGAGCGGCGCCGAGGGGCACGAGGTGACGTGCGCGGTGGAGGATTTCTTCGCCGTTCGGGACGCGCTGGAGGAAAGGTTCGGGGCGCCGGCGAGCGCGCGGCTCGAGTGGCGGGCCGGGACGACGGTGCCGCTCGACGAGGAGAAGGCGACCGGGCTGCTCAAGCTGATGGATGCCCTCGAAGACAACGACGACGTGCAGCACGTCTATGCGAACTTCGACATTCCCGAGGACGTCATGGCGCGGCTGAGCGCTTGACGGTGTGACCGCCATGACCCGCCTGATCGGCATCGATCCGGGCCTGCGGTTCACCGGCTGGGGGGTCATCGACGTGGCGGGGAACCGGCTGCGGCACGTCGCGGACGGCGTGATCGCGACGGACGGGGACGCGAGTGTTCCCAGCCGGCTCAAAGCGTTGCATGATGCTCTTGTCATGCTGTTCGAACTTCACAGGCCGGACGAGGCGGCCGTCGAGGAGACGTACGTCAACCGCAACGGGTCGGCGACGCTGAAGCTCGGCTATGCCCGCGGCGTGTGCCTGCTGTCGCCGGCGCTGGTGGGCATCCCGGTCAGCGAATACGGCGCGATGGCCGTGAAGCAGGCCGTGGTCGGTACCGGCGCCGCCCAGAAGGACCAGGTGGGAATGATGGTGCGGCGGCTCCTGCCCGGCGCCACGCTGAAGCGGGCGGACGCGGCGGACGCGCTCGCGGTGGCGATCTGCCACGCCCATCACCGGGCCAGCCGGCTGCGGGTGGCGTCCGGCACGGTGATGGCGTGATCGCATCCCTGACGGGGATGGTGGACGCGCTTGAGGACGACCGCTGCGTCGTCGACGTGAACGGCGTCGGCTATCTGGTGATGGCCAGCACGCGCACCTTGGCGGCGCTGCCGCGCCCCCCGGTCTTGGCGCGACTGCTGGTCGAGACGCAGGTGCGCGACGACGCGATCGCGCTATACGGGTTTGCCGAGCCGTCGGAGCGCGACTGGTTCCGGCTGCTGCTGACGGTGCAGGGCGTGGGCGCGCGGGTGGCGCTGAACCTGCTCTCGGCCTTGAGCCCGGCGGAGCTGGTGCGGGCGATCGCCGCGGGGGACCGGGGCAGCCTGACGAAGGCGGCCGGGGTCGGGGCGAAGCTCGCGGTCCGCCTACTGAGCGAGTTGCGCGAGAAGGCCGGCGCCATGCCGGTGGGGGGCGGCGCGGTCTCCGCGCCCGCGGCGCCGGCCGGGCCGGAGGCGGACGCGCTATCCGCCTTGGCCAACCTCGGGTATCGGCGCGCAGAGGCAGCGCCGGCGGTGGAACGCGTCCTCGCGCGGCTGGGCGAAGGCGCGGCCGTCGGCCAGGTGATCCGTGAGAGCCTGCAAGAGCTGGCGCAGCGATGAGCGAGCGCACGCTCTCGCCCGCGCGCGCCGACGAAGATGCGGCGGAGGCGACGCTTCGGCCGCAGGTGCTGGCGGAGTTCGTGGGGCAGCGCGCCAGCCGCGAGAACCTGGGCATCTTCATCCAGGCCGCCCGCGCCCGCGGCGAGGCGCTGGACCATGTGCTGCTGCACGGCCCGCCCGGCCTGGGCAAGACGACGCTGGCGCAGATCGTCGCGCGCGAACTCGGCGTTGGATTCCGCGCAACGTCGGGCCCGGTCATCCAGCGCGCCGGCGACCTCGCCGCCATCCTGACCAACCTGCAGCCGCGCGACGTGCTGTTCATCGACGAGATCCATCGGCTGCAACCGGCGATCGAGGAGGTGCTGTATCCGGCAATGGAGGACTTCCAGCTCGACCTCATCATCGGCGAGGGCCCGGCGGCCCGCAGCGTGCGGATCGATCTTGCGCCGTTCACACTGGTCGGCGCGACCACGCGGGCCGGGCTGCTGGCGACGCCGCTCCGCGACCGGTTCGGCATCCCGCTGCGCTTGGTCCTCTACACGCCGGAGGAGCTGCGGCGGATCGTGGCGCGCGGCGCCGAGAAGCTCGGGTTCGATCTCTCGGACGAGGGCGCGACCGAGATCGCCCGGCGGTCGCGCGGCACCCCGCGGATCGCCGGGCGGCTGCTCCGCCGGGTGCGGGATTTCGCCAGCGTCGCCGGGCACGCGCCAGTGGACCGCACGATCGCGGACGCGGCACTGACCCGGCTGGAGGTGGACCACCTCGGCCTGGATGCGATGGACCGCCGCTATTTGCGCCGCATCGCCGAGCACCACCACGGCGGGCCGGTGGGCGTCGAGACGCTGGCCGCGGCGCTGGCTGAGGCGCGGGACACGCTGGAGGACGTGGTGGAGCCTTACCTGATCCAGGAAGGGCTGGTGCTGCGGACCAGCCGGGGCCGGATGCTGGGCGAACCCGGCTGGCGGCATCTGGGCCTGGCGCCGCCCCGCGATGCGGTGCAGCCCGACCTGCTGCGGGAGGCGGAGTGACCCACACCCTTGCCGTCCGCGTGTACTACGAGGACACCGACGCGGGCGGCATCGTCTATCACGCGCGCTACCTTGCGTTCGCCGAGCGGGCGCGAACGGAGGCAATGCGCGACGGCGGGGCGGCACATGACGAACTTGCAACCCGGCATGGCCTGATCTTCGTGGTGCGGCGCGCGGAAATGGACTATCTGCGGCCCGCCCGACTCGACGACCTCGTGGTCGTGACCACGGAGATGGTCGCCCTGGGTGGCGCGTCGATGCAGGTGCGCCAGTCGTTCGCGGTCGGTGCGGAGTCGGTCGGCGTGCTGCGGATCAAGCTTGCCTGTATCCGGCGCGCGGACGGGCGGCCGGCACGGATCCCCGAGCGGTGGCGCGCCGCGCTGGGCCAGGATTTGAAGGAGTAGGCGGTGGATCGGGCGGTGGATGCGACGAACCTGGCGGCAGGGGGCGACCTGTCGCTGCTGGGGCTGTTCCTGCAGGCGGACCTGGTCGTGAAGGTGGTCATGATCCTGCTGCTGCTGGCCAGCGTGTGGGTCTGGGCGATCGTATTCGAGAAGGTCGTCAGCCTGCGCCGGGCCAACCGCGCGGCCGACGGGTTCGAGGACCGGTTCTGGTCCGGCGGCTCGCTCGACGAGCTGTATGACGCCGAGGGATCACGGCCCACGCACCCGGTGGCGGCCGTGTTCGGCGCCGCGATGGGCGAGTGGCGGCGCAGCGCCCAAGTGGTCGGCGCGGACATGAGCCGCGGCAGCGTGCGCGAACGGGTCGACCGGGCGGTGAGCGTCACGGTGGGCCGCGAGATGGAGCGGATGGAGCGGTGGATGGTGTTCCTGGCCTCGGTAGGGTCGGTGGCGCCGTTCGTGGGGCTGTTCGGGACGGTCTGGGGCATCATGCGCAGCTTCTCGGCCATTGCCGTCAGCAAGAACACGAACCTGAGCGTGGTCGCGCCGGGCATCGCGGAGGCGCTGTTCGCCACCGCGATCGGGCTGGTCGCGGCGATCCCGGCGGTGCTGGCCTACAACAAGCTCAGCACCGACCTGTCGCGCATGGCCGGGAGGCTGGAGAGCTTCGGCACCGAGTTCGGCGCCATCCTGTCGCGGCAGAGCGAGGAACGCGCATGACGACGCGACGCGACGAGCGCGCCTGATGGCGTTCAGGACGGGCGGGGCGAACGGCCGCGGCGGCCGCTACCGCCCGATGGCCGAGATCAACGTGACGCCGATGGTCGACGTCATGCTCGTGCTGCTGATCATCTTCATGGTCGCCGCACCGCTGATGACGTCGGGCGTGACCGTCGATCTGCCGAAGGCGAGTGCGGCGCCGCTCAGCCAGGACAGCGAGCCGCTGACGATCGTGATCAACGCGGAGGGCAAGGTCTACCTGCAGGACACCGAGCTGCAAGTGGGCGAGCTGGCGGCGAAGCTGTCGGCGATCAGCGACAACAAGCTGGACCGCCGCATCTTCGTGCGCGGCGACAAGGGCGTGCTGTACGGGCGGATCGTGGAGGTGATGGCAACGATCACGCAAAGCGGGTTCTCGAAGGTGGCGCTGGTGGCGGAGCAGACGGGAGGGACCATGCCGGCCGCACCCGTTGCGCAGCCCGCGGCACCGCCCGCGCCCGCTCCCGCGCCGCCACCCGGCCCGGCAGCGCCCGCCGCGCGGCGGCCTGCGCGGTAGGCGCGCCTTGGGGGCCGGCATGGACCCGTTCCTCCGCCGCGGCGGGCTGATCAGCCTCGGGCTGCACGCGTCCGTGCTGCTGGCGCTGTTGCTGGCGCTGCCGCCACACGACAAGTCGCCGGAGCCGGCGGAGTCGGAGGTCGCGATGGAGTTCGCCGCCTCGCCCGACCCGGTCCAGCGCTCGAATACGCCCGCGCCGACGCCGTCCCCGGCGCCGAACCCTCAGCCGACGACGTCTCCCCCCTCGCAGGAGCCGCCGAAACCGACACCGCCGGTGCCCCCGCCCCCTCCTCCGCCGCCGCCCCCG
This sequence comes from Acetobacteraceae bacterium, assembly GCA_965213855.1. Lineage (GTDB taxonomy): Bacteria > Pseudomonadota > Alphaproteobacteria > Acetobacterales > Acetobacteraceae > JBBROS01. The sequence goes on from CBDCAA010000011.1 coordinate 53,520, forward strand.
CCACCACCGCCGGCGCCCCCGGTGCCCACCCCGCCCGCGCCGCCGCCGCCGGTGCCTCTCGCGCCGCCGCCGCCGCCGCCGGCCGTTCCGGTCTCCCCGGCGCCAGCCGATCTGCCGGTGCCGCCACCCGTGCCGCCCCCGCCCGTGCGGCCCAGCCCGCCGACGACGCGGCCCGCGCCGGCGGCGCCGACATCAGCAACCCAGCCCCCGGTCGAGCGTGCCCCCCCGCTGCCCCCCGCGCCGCACACGGCGCCGCCCACGCAAACGCCGAGCCCGGCAACCGCGCCGAGCCGGACCAGCCAGCCCAACCACACGACCAACCCGTTGCCCGACAGCCGCGAGGCCGACAACACGTTGACGCGCGCGCTGCAGGCGCTGCGGCAGACAGCGCCGCCGACCGCCCCCTATAACCCGCCCCGCGGCGGCGCGCCCGGCGGCGGCAACCCGCTCGGCGCCGATAACGGCAAGCTCACCACCGCCTCCGCCCGCGCGATCGGCGACCGCATCCGCGAGTGCTGGACCGGCGACACCGGCGCGCTCGACTACGACAAGCAGACGGCCCGGCTGCTGATCCTGGTCGGCCCCGACGGCGTCGTGCACGACGCGCATGTGGTCGAGGGCGGCGGCTCGGGCGTGAGCCGGGCCTTCGCGGAGCGGGCCGTCCGGGCCGCGATGAGCCCGCAGTGCAATCCGCTCCCGCTGCCGCCGAAGCCTGCACGGGCAAACCAATACGTTCACGATCACGTTCCGACCGTGACGTGATGTTCGTCGCACCGCCGCCACAACCTCCTAGGAACAGCGCGGACATGTCCTCCCTGGGAGGGGATGGGGCGGGTTTGCCCAGCCCGCGACAAGCCAGCGCTTCCTGCTCGGCCCACCCCGGCCCCTCCCTGATCTCAGGAAGGGAAGGAGAAACCGGATGCAGGACGATCGGCCTTGCCGGTCAACAGCGCGGGGAGCGGAGGGTTAGAGATTTGCCCAAGTTTCTTGGAGATCCATGAGATGATGTCTGCTGACCTTGGCCGCCGCGGCCTGCTCGCCGCCGGCATCGCCGTTGTGCCACTCGTTGCGCCAACGCTCAAGGCGTCGGGCAGGGCAATCAACAGCCGGAGATCACGGTCGACAAGCGCGCGCACGGCGCCGATCCCGATCGCCATCCCGAACTTCACCGGAACGCAGCTCGGCGCCGACATGGCCGGGGTGATCGTGAATAACCTCGGCCGGTCGGGCCTGTTCCGGCCGATCGGCAACGCGGCGCAGATCGGGCAGGACGGGGACACGCCGAACTTCCAGAACTGGAAGGCCGTCGGCGCGCAGGCGCTGGTGACGGGCAAGGTGGACGGCGGCGGCAGCAGCGTGCGGGTGGAGTTCCGGCTGTGGGACGTGCTGCCGGGGCAGCAGATCCAGGGCACGGCCTATACCACCACGCAGGCCAACTGGCGCCGCATCGCGCACATCATCAGCGACGTCATCTATGAGCGGCTGCTGGGCGAGAAGGGCTATTTCGACACCCGGATCGTCTATATCGCCGGCACCGGCCCGCGCGACCGGCGGGTGAAGCGGCTGGCGATCATGGACCAGGACAGCGAGAACAACCGCTTCCTGACCGACGGATCCTGGCTGGCGCTGACGCCCCGCTTTCACCCGACGCGGGACGAGGTCGTGTTCATGTCGTTCAACAACAACAAGCCGCGGGTGTACACGTTCAACCTGGGCAGCGGGTCGCAGCGCGTGCTGGGCGATTTCGAGGGCATGACCTTCGCGCCGCGCTTCGCGCCGGACGGGAACGGCATCGTGATGTCGGTCGCGCGCGGCAGCGGGTCCGACATCGTAACGGTGGGCGTGGGCGGCGGCGGTTCGCGCCGGCTGACCAACTCGGGCGCCATCGACACCAGCCCGTGCTACAGCCCGGATGGCGGGCAGATCGTGTTCAACAGCGACCGCGGCGGGGACCAGCAGCTCTATGTCATGGACGCGGGCGGCGGGGGGGTGCGGCGCATCAGCTTCGGGCGGGGGCGGTATGCGACGCCGGTGTGGTCGCCGCGCGGGGACCTGATCGCCTTCACGCGGCTGACGGGCGGCACGTTCGCCATCGGCGTCATGCGCCCCGACGGCTCGGGCGAGCGGATCCTGTCCGAGAGCTTCTCCGTCGAGGGGCCGACCTTCGCGCCCAACGGCCGGGTGCTGATGTTCTACCGCGAGAGCCCGGCGCGGGACCGCACCGGCAGCGGCTTCTCCTCGCGCCTCGTGTCGATCGACATCACCGGCTTCAACGAGCGGCCGGTGACGACGCCGACCGACGCGTCCGACCCGGCCTGGTCGCCGCTGCTGGCGTGAGACCGGCGTCCTGTTCGGCCCTTATGGGTGTTGACCCCCTGGCGACCCCGGCGTAGTGGCCGCGAACGGTGACATGTTTGCCCGACGGGCGGTAACAGAGAAGGACGCGAAATGAATTGGAAGGTTGTTGGCCTTATGGCTGGTCTGGCGCTGCTGGGCGCCTGCACGGACACCGCGACGAGCACGGGGGCGGCGACCGGCACCGGGGCCACGGCCACCAATGGCGGCGTCACCCCCGGCAGCCAGGAGGACCTGGTCGCCAACGTCGGTGACCGCGTGTTCTACGCGCTCGACAGCTCGAGCCTGAGCGGCGACGCGCGCTCCACGCTGGACCGGCAGGTCGCCTGGCTCGCGCGCTACCCGCAGGTAAGCATCCAGATGGCTGGCAACTGCGACGAGCGTGGCACGGCGGAGTACAACCTGGCACTCGGGCAGCGCCGGGCCAATGCGGCGCGTGACTACCTTGTGGCCCGGGGCGTTTCGTCGGCACGGATCACGACGATCAGCTATGGCAAGGAGCGTCCGACGGCGCTCGGGTCCGACGACCAGGCCTATTCGCAGAACCGGAACGCGGTCACGTCGGTCCGCTGATGCGGCCAGGGCCGGGGTTCCTGCCGGCGCCGTTGCGGGGCTCGGCGCGTGTTCTGACGCTCGCCCTGGCGCTCGTGGCGGTGCTTGCGGCGTCGGTCTCCGCGCCGGCGGCGGCGCAGATGGACAGCCGCGAGGGGATCGCATTGCAGAACCAGATCCTGGAGCTGCGGCGGGACCTTCAGGCGGTGCAGGCGCAGCGGGGCGGCGGGTATGTGCCGCCGCCGGCGCCGCGCGGGGGTGGCGGCGGGGGCGACATCGCGCCGCAGCTCCTGGACCGGATACAGACGCTCGAAGACCAGGTGCGGCGAATTCAGGGGCAGCTCGACGAGCAAGCCAATGCAAGCCGCCGGGCGCTCGACGAGCTCGCCAAGCAGGTGTCGGACCTGAACTTCAAGCTGCAGAACGGCGGCGGCGGCGCCGCTTCCGCGCAGCCCTCCGGCCCGGCGCCCAGCCTACTGCCGCCGACGCCCGGCACCCCGGCTGGGTCGCCGGCGCGGCGCCCGCCCGAGTTGGCGATGCAGGAGGGGAACGCAGCGCTGGCCCGGCGCGACTACCTGGCCGCCGAGGCGGCCGCGCGTGAGGTGCTGGCCGCGCGCGGCACCCGCAGCGGAGACGCGCAGTTCCTGCTGGCGCAGGCACTCGCCGGGAAACGGGATTGGCAGGGCTCGGCGATCGCGTACGACGACGCCTATAACCGATCCCGCAACGGTGCGCGGGCGCCCGACGCGTTGCTCGGGCTCGCCAACGCGATGCTGGCGCTCAACGACCGAACCGCGGCATGCGCCAGCGTCGACAAGCTGCGCGCCGAGTTCCCGAGCCCGCGCAGCGACATCCGCGAGGGCGCGGCAGCCATCCGCGGGCGCGCCGGCTGCCGCTAGCGCTGTGCCGCTCCATGCGACACCGGTTCTGACGCCCGTCGACGCGGCGGAGTTTGCCGTGCTGATGGCGGGGACGGGGCCGTTCGCGCCGGACCGGCAGGTGGTGGTGGCGGTCTCGGGCGGAGCGGACAGCATGGCGCTGGCGTGGCTGCTTCGGGGCTGGGGCGAGCCGCTGGCGGTGGTGATCGATCACGGGCTGCGGACGGCGTCGGGCGACGAGGCGCGGGCGACGATGGCGCGGCTCGCCGCGATCGGCATCCGGGCGCGGCTGATGCGGATCAAGGGGTTGCAACCTGGTCCGCGCCTGGCCGAGCGGGCACGGGTGGCCCGGTATGATGCTTTGCTGGCCGCCTGCCGTTCGGCGGGGCGGCCCGACCTCCTGGTGGCGCATCACCGGCAGGACCAACAGGAGACGGCGGCGCTGCGGGCGGAGGGCGGCAGCGGCGCGGCCGGCCTGGCCGGCATGGGGGCCGTCGTCTGGTTGGGCGATGCCCGGGTTGCGCGGCCGCTGCTGGGCGTGGCGCCGGGCCGGTTGCGGGCGACGGTGCGTCGGGCTGGGCTGGGCTGGGTGGAAGACCCGACCAATGCCGACCCGGCCACCGGGCGCGGCCGGCTGCGGCTGCTGAGCGCGTGGGATGCCGGTGTGGACACGGACCGGGCGGGGCAGGGCCGCCGTGTGGCCGACCGGGCGTTGGCCGAGGAGCTGGCCGAGCATGTCGCGGTGTTCCCCACCGGCCACGCAGAGGTGCGGAGCCCGTTGTCCGAGGCGGCGTGGTCGGCGCTGGTATGGACCGTGTCGGGCCGGGCGCATCCGCCGCCGCGCGAGGGGATCCGCGGATTGCGGCTGCGGGGCGCGGGCACGCTGCATGGCGTCCGCGCCACGCGTGGGCTGGTCATGCGGGAGTTGGCGGCCATGGCAGCGCCGGTGCCGGCCCAGGCTGGCACGGTCTGGGACGGCCGGTTCCGCATCCGCAGCGCGCCGGTCTGGGCGCCGGCTGGAACGACGATCGGCGCGCTTGGGACGGACGCGGCGCGCTTGCGGCGGCGCGGCGGTTTCCCATCTGCCGTGATGGCGTCGTTGCCGGCCCTGCGTTTTGGTACGGATTTGTTAACGGTGCCGCATCTAGCCTATCCTGACGTGGAAACGTGCCGTAGCGTCGATGTCGGGTTCTGCCCATCCCGCCCGTTGGCGGGAGCGCCGTTCGAGCCTGCAACGGGGCAGGCCGGATAACCGGGGGATGCACATGCAGACGGGGCACCCCATGTCGAATTTACACGCGGGCGGCATTGGGCGCGCGGCGTGGGCGGACAGTGTGGGGCCGGGTCGCTTTCGGCAGGCTGGACCCACGCATTTTGGGACGACTGGGAACGTATGATGAGCAATTTCGGACGTAACCTCGCGCTCTGGGTGATCATCGCCCTGCTGCTCGTTGTGCTGTTCAACCTGTTCCAACCGGGCGGCACGCAACGGCCCGTGACCCAGGTTGCGTATTCGTCGTTCATCAATGAGGTGAATGGCGGTCGTGTTCGCGAGGTTGTCATCCAGGGGCGGACGGTATCCGGCCAGTTGACCGACGGGCGGACGTTCCAGACCTACACGCCCGAGGACCAGACGCTGGTGAGCCGTCTGACCGATAAGGGCGTGAGCGTCGTGGCCAAGCCGGAGGATAGCGAGAACCCGCTGGTCCATATCCTGCTGAACTGGTTCCCGATGCTGCTGCTGATCGGCGTCTGGGTCTTCTTCATGCGCCAGATGCAGTCGGGCGGCGGCCGGGCGATGGGTTTCGGCAAGAGCCGGGCACGGATGCTGACGGAGAAGCAGGGGCGGGTCACGTTCGATGACGTCGCGGGCATCGACGAGGCCAAGAGCGAGCTACAGGAGATCGTCGAGTTCTTGAAGGACCCGCAAAAGTTCCAGCGGCTCGGTGGCAAGATCCCGAAGGGCGTGCTGCTCGTCGGCCCGCCCGGCACCGGCAAGACGCTGCTTGCGAGGGCCATCGCCGGCGAGGCGAACGTGCCATTCTTCACGATCTCGGGCTCCGATTTCGTGGAGATGTTCGTGGGCGTCGGCGCCAGCCGCGTGCGTGACATGTTCGAGCAGGGCAAGAAGAACGCGCCTTGCATCATCTTCATCGACGAGATCGACGCCGTCGGCCGCCATCGTGGCGCCGGGCTGGGCGGCGGCAACGACGAGCGTGAGCAGACCCTGAACCAGATGCTCGTCGAGATGGACGGGTTCGAGAGCAACGAGGGGGTCATCCTGATTGCCGCGACGAACCGCCCCGACGTGCTGGACCCGGCGCTGCTGCGTCCCGGCCGGTTCGACCGCCAGGTCGTTGTCCCGAACCCGGACGTGAACGGGCGGGAGAAGATCCTTCGCGTGCACATGCGCAAGGTTCCGTTGGCGAGCGACGTCGACCCGAAGGTGATCGCACGCGGCACGCCGGGCTTCTCGGGTGCGGACCTGGCCAACCTGGTCAACGAGGCGGCGCTCCTGGCGGCGCGGCTCGCCAAGCGGGTCGTCGCGATGAGCGAGTTCGAGAGCGCCAAGGACAAGGTCATGATGGGGGCGGAGCGCCGCAGCCTGGTCATGAGCGAGGGCGAGAAGCGGATGACGGCCTACCACGAGGCCGGGCATGCGCTGTGCGCCATCAACGACCCGGAATGCGACCCGGTGCACAAGGCGACCATCATTCCGCGCGGCCGTGCGCTGGGCCTGGTCATGAGCCTGCCCGAGGGCGACCGGCTGAGCGAGAACAAGGCGCGGCTGCTGGCTCGGATGAAGATGGCCATGGGCGGCCGTGTCGCCGAGGAGCTGGTGTTCGGGCCGGACAAGGTCAGCAACGGCGCCGCGGGAGACATCAAGCAGGCGACCAACATCGCCCGCACGATGGTGACGGAGTGGGGTATGAGCGACAAGCTCGGCATGATCGCCTACGGCGACAACAGCCAGGAGGTGTTCCTCGGCCACTCCGTGACCCAGGCGAAGAACGTCTCCGAGGCGACGGCGCGAGAGATCGACGCCGAGGTCAAGACGATCATCGATGCGGCCTACACCGGCGCCAAGACGCTCCTGACGGACCGCCTCGACGACCTGCACCGGCTGGCCCGCGGCTTGCTGGAGTATGAGACACTGTCTGGCGAGGAGATCCGGACGGTCATGCGGGGCGACCCGGTGATCCGGAAGGTGGTCGATGAGCCAGCCGCGGAGGGACGCCGGGCCTCGGTGCCGACGACGGGTTGGCCGACGCCGACAGTGGGTGATCTCGGCCCGGCGCCGCAGCCGGGCTAAGTCAGAGGGGGCCGGTTCCGCAAGGGACCGGCCCTTTCCACGACAGGACGATGGCCGCATTGGTGAACGACGTGCTGCGCGACGCCGCGGCGAAGCTCGTTGCGGCGGGGGTGGACAACCCGGCGCTTGACGCCCGCCTGCTGCTTGCCCACGCACTTGGCGTCGATCAGGCGGCGCTGCTGCGCCGCCAGGGGCCGGTGCCGGTCGAGGCGTTTGAAGCGCTTCTGCACCGGCGGCTCGCGCGGGAGCCGGTGGCGTTCATCCTGGGGCGGCAGGGATTCTGGACATTGGACGTCGCGGTCTCCCCCGAGACGCTCATCCCACGCGGGGATAGCGAGACGGTCGTGGAAGCCGTCCTGGCCGCCCGACCGGAGCGGGCAAGGGTGTCCCGGGTGCTCGACCTGGGGACTGGCAGCGGGTGCCTGTTGCTTGCTGTCCTGTCTGAATACCCCCAGGCGTGGGGCTTGGGCGTCGACCTCGCCGCGGGTGCGGCGAGGCTTGCCGCGGCCAATTCGCGCGGGCTGGGATTGGCCGACCGAGCCGTCTTTGCCGTCGCGGACTGGGCCGCGCCGGTCGCAGGCGGCTTCGACGTCGTGTTGAGCAACCCGCCCTATATCCCGTCAGGCGACATTCAAGGCTTGATGCCGGAGGTGGCATTGTTCGAACCGCGGCGCGCGCTGGATGGCGGTGCGGACGGTTTGGACGCGTATCGCGCGTTGCTGGCGATGCTGCCGCGGGTATTGGCGCCGGGCGGGGTCGCGGTGTTCGAGATGGGGAGCGGGCAGGACGGTGCGCTGACCCGGCTCGCCATCCGGCACGGGTTCGCGGCGACCACGCGGGCGGACCTGGCCGGCGTCGCCCGGGTGCTCGTGCTGGAGAAAAGGGTTGGCAACGGCGGCGGCGCGCACTAGCTTCGTAGCGCGCTGTGGGGCGTGTGGATGACGGTTACGCCCCTCTCGGCTGGGGCACGTGTCCTTTGGCCTGGGTGCGCGCCGTCACACAGGCTGATCGAATGGGATGCGCCGGCCGGGGGCAGGGGCGGCCAGACAGCCATAGCAGGAAGTGCGCGAAATAGCATGAACATGAAGCGAATGCGCGGCCGCAACCACCGCGGCAGCGGCGGCGGAGGCGGGGGTGGCCCGGTCCGCCAGCAAACCGGCAATACGCCGATGAACCGGAACCATGTGTTCGACAGCAGCGGGCCGGATCTTCGCATCCGTGGCACGTCGCAGCAGTTGTTCGAGAAGTATTTGCAGCTTGGCCGCGATGCGACCGGCTCGGGTGACCGGGTCATGGCGGAAAGCTACTTCCAGCACGCCGAGCATTATTTCCGTATCCTGAACGCGATGAACCAGGCGGCCCAGCAGAACGGCCAGCAGCCGGTGCAGTCGCAGGGTCCTCAGCACAACGGGCCACAGCATAACGGGCCGCAGCAGGGCCGTCCGTCGTACCGGGGCCAGGATGGCGATGGCGCCGATGGCCAGGAGGACGAGCAGGACGGGCCAGACGACCAGCCCATGGTTGAGGCACGGCCGATCGCGATCACGGCCGGTCAGCCCGAGTAAGCAGGCCACGTCGCTCGAACAGATCGATCAGCACCAGGTTGACGTTGAACTTGAAGTCGTCCGTGTCGCGCACGCGGGCGACGACCTCGGGCAACGGCCACAGTTCGAACGCCTCCACCTCGCCATCGTTGGGCTGTGGGATGAAGTCGGCGGGCAGGACGATATCATAACAATATAGCCGGTCACGGCGGAGCCCCTCCGGCCGGTCCATCGCGTAGTCGATCGTGGCGACCTTCACCACGTCGTGCAGCAATCTGGCCGGAAGGCCCGCCTCCTCCTCGGCCTCCTTCGCAAGCGCCTCGTCGGGCGTGAAGCCGGCGGGCACTCCGCCCGCGACCAGGTGGTCGAGCTTGCCGGGGTCAAGCAGCTTGTTGGCGGCCCGGCGCGCAACCCAGAGCGACCAGCCGCCAGCTCCGGCGACCAATGCATTGAGGTGGACGCCCGCCGCCTGGATGCCGAACGCGGGCAACGCGCCGCGGTCGATCGTGCTCAGCACCGTGCCGTCCGGATCGGTGCGGACGTCGAACGCCTCGTCCCGCCAGCGGAACCGCCCTGCCGTGGCCAGGGCGCGCGCGATCCGTGGGAGATCGTGCGCGCCCACCGTGACGGCACCGTCACCCAAGGCCGCGCCGAGGCGCACAACCTCCGCCAGCAAGGCCGGGTCGAGATAGCCGACACACGCGCGGTGGATCAGCACCGGGACGCGCGGCCCCGGGACGATCGCGTTGTTGCACGCGGCGACGTGTCGATAGATGGCGTCCATACAGGCAAGGTATGGCGGTGTTTACGGCGCCCGCTAGAGCATCACCCGACCAACCGGGGTCACCCCGTCGGGTAAAGATGCTCGCATTATTGAACGGCTAGAGCTCAATCCGATCCACTTCGATCGAAACGAGACACTAGGGATGGCGGGGCACCAGGCTTCGCCCGCGCGTGGCAGCCCGTCGGGGCGCCGGCCTTTGCATGGAACCCGCAAGTCGCCACATAGCGCGCATGCGACCAGCCGACACCAGCCCACCCGTCCTGCCGTCCCAGCGAAACGGCTTCCAGACGGTCCTGTCCCTATTACCCTATCTGTGGCCGCGCGGGGAGCCGGGGGCGAGGGTCCGGGTCGTCCTCGCCGCCGTGATGCTCGTGTTGGCGAAGGTCGCGACGGTCTACATCCCGATCGTCTATAGCCAAGCGGTCGATGCACTGTCGCCCAAGGCGCATGTGATCGCGGTTCCGCTCGCGCTGATCCTGGCCTACGCGGTCCTGCGTGTCGCCTCCTCCGGCTTTGCCGAGTTGCGGGATGCCGTGTTCGCGGCCGTGCAGCAGCGCACCATCCGCAAGGTCGCACTGCAGACCTTCAAGCACCTGCACGGCCTGAGCCTTCGCTTCCACCTCGACCGTCAGACCGGCGGCCTGTCGCGCGCGCTGGAGCGGGGCACCGGCGGCATCGAGGCGGTGCTGCGCCTGGCCGTGTTCAACATCCTGCCGACGCTGTTCGAGGTGCTGCTGGTGACAGCCATCCTCTGGCGGTTGTTCGACTGGCGGTTTGCCGCGGTCACGTTCTCGGCCGTCGTGCTCTACGTCGGGTTCACGTTCCTGTTCACGAACTGGCGCGTGCGGTTCCGGCGGACGATGAACGAGATGGACAGCGACGCCCAGACCAAGGCGATCGACAGCCTGCTGAATTTCGAGACGGTCAAGTATTTTGGCAATGAGGCGCATGAGGCGGCCCGGTTCGACGTGGCCCGCGCGCGCTACGAGCGGGCGGCGGTAAAAAGCCAGGTCACGCTCAACATGCTCAACCTGGGCCAGGCCGTGATCATCTCGGTCGGGCTCGGCCTGGTGATGCTGATGGCGGCCGACGGGGTCGAGGGCGGGACCATGACGGTCGGCCAGTTCGTGCTGGTCAACACCTACCTCATGCAGCTCTACCAGCCGCTGAACTTCCTGGGTTTCGTCTATCGGGAGATCAAGCAGGGCCTGGTCGACATGGAAAGCATGTTCCAGCTGCTGAACGTGAACCAGGAGATCGCCGACCGGCCCGGCGCCACGGCGCTGCTGCCGCATCCAGACGGGGCGGGCGCCGGCACGGTCGTGTTCCGCGACGTGCAGTTCGGCTACAATCCGAACCGCGCCATCCTCAAGGGCGTCAGCTTCAGCGCGGCAGCCGGGTCGAAGCTCGCCATCGTCGGGCCGACCGGCGCCGGCAAGTCGACCATCAGCCGCCTCCTATTCCGGTTCTACGACGTGACGGCGGGTGCCGTCGAGATCGACGGGGTCGACGTGCGCGACCTGACGCAGGCCAGCCTGCGCGCGGCGATCGGCGTCGTGCCGCAGGACACCGTGCTGTTCAACGACACGATCGGCTACAACATCGCCTATGGCCGGCCCGGCGCCACCCAGGACCAGATCGAGCACGCCGCCCGGCTCGCGCAGGTGCATGACTTCGTGCAGCGACTGCCCGAGGGGTACGAGACGCGGGTGGGCGAGCGCGGGCTGAAGCTGTCCGGCGGGGAGAAGCAGCGCGTCGCGATCGCCCGGACGATCCTGAAGAACCCGCGCATCCTGATCCTCGACGAGGCGACGAGCGCGCTCGACACAAGGACGGAGCGCGATATCGAGATCGCGCTCCGCACCGTTGCGCAGGACCGCACCACGCTGGTGATCGCGCATAGGCTGTCGACGGTGGTGGATGCCGACGAGATCCTGGTGCTGCAGGAGGGCCGGGTGGCCGAGCGCGGCACGCATGCCGGGCTGTTGGCGGCCGGCGGGCTGTATGCCCGCATGTGGGCCCTGCAGGCGCAGGAGCAGGAGACGGCCGAGGCGGACGAGCCGGTGATGCACGCGGCCGTCGAGGCGGTCGCGAGCTAGGGAGGATAGGATGGACGACCAGAATGCGCCGGCCGAGCTGAGCCACGCCGGCGCCGTGGTGGACAAGGCGATCGAGTACATGCTGGGCCAGAAACTACCGCCGATCGCGGTCGCATCGGCCCTGCTCGGCGGCTCCCTCGGCCTGCTGGCCCGCAGCATGGGCGACGACTCGATCGTGCAGGTGCTGGAGAACGCCATGCGCAGCGTGCGGTCGGGTGAGTTACGGGCGGAGCAGGGGCCAGCAAACTGACGTCCGCGCCCGCGGATCCCGACCCGGCCATACGCGCGACGTCGCCCAGTACAGGCGCGATGCCGAGTGAGGGGTTTGCAGCCTGCGTGGGTCCCGATGGCGATCTCCTGCGGTTTGCCGAGGACTTGGGAACGCGCACGGAATCGCCGGCCGATTAGACCGGGCCGGTTTTGGCCGCCTCGGCCGAGTACGATATACCTGGCGCTTGGACGGCGGCTGAAGCTTGACGTGCCGGGCCACGACCCGCATAACCCGCGCCTCGGTCGACGGGGCAGCGCCCCGCCGTAGGTCATGGATCAGGAACACTTCAATGTCCCGTCGCTGCCAGTTCACCGGCAAGGGCGTGCAGTCTGGCAACAACGTCAGCCACGCCAACAACAAGACCCGCCGCCGCTTCCTGCCGAACATGCAGCAAACGTCGCTCGTGTCGGACATCCTCGGCACGACGGTCCGCGTCCGGCTGACGACCCATGCGATCCGCACGATCGAGCATAATGGCGGCCTTGACAGCTTCCTGCTGGGCACACCGAACCGGAACCTGCCGGACGAGGCGCAGGTGCTGAAGCGCCGCATCGTGCGCAGCCAGATCAAGCGCGCCGCCGCCGCCGCGTCGCCCGCCGCCTAAGGTCAACCAGGCCGGCCGCGGTTCTGCCGGGGCATGGTTGCGCATCCGTTGAAGCGGCTCGGGCGCCGCGTCCGCCTCCGCACCTCGCTCGCGCCGGCGTCGTTCTCGATGCGGTTGCCGGACGGGCGCAACATCGCCATCGAGGAATATGGCCGCGCCGACGGCCCAGTCGTGCTCTACTTCCACGGCTGGCCGGCCTGCCGGCTCGAAGCGGGGTTGATCCCCGACTTGCCGGTCCGGCTGCTCGCGATGGATCGGCCAGGCTATGGCCGGTCCACACCGCATTTCGGTCGCCGTCTGCTCGATGCGGCGCGGGATGTCGCATTCGTCGCCGACCGGCTGAAGATCGACACCTTCCACCTCGTTGGTCTGTCGGGCGGCGGCCCGTTCGCCGCCGCGACGGCCTATGCGCTGCCTGACCGGGTGCTCGGCCTCGCGCTCGTAAGCCCAGTGCCACCGTCGGACGGGGTGCCGCACCGGGCCCCCGGGGTCGGCCACCTGTTCCGCCTGGGCCGGCACCCGCGGCTGGCGCATCGGCTGTTCGCGGTGGCGCGGCCCCTGCTGCGCCGCCGCCTGATCACCCCCCGCACGGTGGTCGGCGGCGGGCTTCCCGATGCCGATCGGACCGTGCTCAGCCGCGGGACGCTGGCCGCCCTGGGACGGGTCTGGCGCGAGGGTTTCCGCCGCGGCGTGCACGGGGCACTGGCGGATTCGCGCATCTATGCGGCGCCCTGGGGGTTCGATCTGGCTCAGATCCGCGTCCCGGCAACGGTCTGGATCGGCGAGCACGATTCGCTGATCCCGTCCCCGCTTCTGGCGCCCTATGGCGAGATCCCCGGGGTGCGCTGGCGATTGCTGCCCGGCGAAGGGCACTACTCGCTGGCGCTGCGCCATTCAGCACGAATCCTGCGCGAACTGGTGGACGACGACGCATGCGCCCCGGCTCAGCTATCCAGCTCGCTATCCCAGTAGAGGTAGTCGCGCCAGCTTTCGTGCAGGTAGTTCGGCGGGAAGGCCCGGCCGTTCTCCTGCAACTCCCACGTGGAGGGCTGGATCGGGTCCTGGCGCGGATGCATGTGGCATTCGCGCGGCAACTTGCTGCCCTTGCGCAAGTTGCAGCCGCCGCAGGCCGTGACGACGTTCTCCCATGTCGTGCGCCCACCCCGGCTGCGGGGGATGACGTGGTCGAAGGTGAGGTCGGGCGTGGGGAAACGGTGGCCGCAGTACTGGCAGCTGAAGGCGTCCCGCAGGAAAACGTTGAATCGCGTGAAGGCGGGGCGGCGCGCGGCCGGGATGTAGTCCTTCAGCGCGATGACGCTCGGCAGCCGCATCGACATGCTCGGCGAGTGGACCTCATCGTCGTACTCGCTGAGCACCGAGACCCGATCGAGGAAGACGGCTTTGACCGCGTCCTGCCACGACCAGACGGAGAGCGGGAAGTAGGACAGAGGCCGAAAGTCCGCATTCAGGACCAGCGCGGGATAGTGCAGACCGCCGTCGGGCAATGCGCGCTCCTCTGTGCCGGAGACGGGGCCCTCGGGTGGTCTGTACTGAACTGCCCAGGAGTCGCGCTGCCGAAACCGAGACGGTTATTGCACCGCGTCAGGCGAGCGGCAAGCGCACCGGGCGTGTGTCATGGCTTCGTCACTCGCCCCGCGGCAGACCGATGAGCGTCGCCCTGCTGGCGGCGTTCGCCGGGTTCGCGTTCGTCAGCTCGATCACGCCCGGGCCGAACAACACGATGCTGCTCGCATCGGGCGCGAATTTCGGGTTCCGCCGCACGATGCCGCATATCGCAGGCATCTGCCTCGGCGTGATGGCGATGCTGGTGCTCGTGGGGCTGGGCCTCGGCCAGGTGTTCGCAGCCGTGCCGCAACTCTATGACGTGCTCCGCTACGCCGGGGCCGCCTACCTGCTGTGGCTCGCCTGGAAGATCGCGTCCGCCGGCGGCATCGACGAGCCCGGCACGGCGGGCGGGCGGCCGCTCACGGTGTGGCAGGCGGCGGCGTTCCAGTGGGTCAACCCGAAAGCCTGGATCCTGGTCGTGGGGGCCGCGAGCACCTACGCACCGCGGGACGGGTTCGTCTGGAACGTGCTGACCCTGGCACTGCTGCTCGGGCTGGTGAACCTGCCCAGCATCTGCGTCTGGGCGGGGTTCGGCACGGCGCTCCGACCCTTCCTCTCGGACCGGCGGCGCGCCCGCCTCTTTAACGGCGTGATGGCCGGGCTGCTCGTGTTGTCGCTCCTGCCGATGCTGGAGGGCTGACCGGACGCCCGGTCGAATGGGCAGCCCTGCCTAAGACTTGTGCAGGCGTGGGACGCCACCCATTTCCGCGTCATCATGCTGACAACCAATCCGAACGATCCCATCGGCTGGCATGGGACGACGATCCTGTGCGTGCGCCAGGGCAAGCACGTCGCGATGGCGGGTGACGGCCAGGTCACGCTCGGGCAGACCGTCATCAAGGGCAATGCGCGCAAGGTGCGGCGCATCGGCAATGGCGGCGGCGTGCTGGCCGGGTTCGCCGGCGCGACGGCCGACGCGTTCACCCTGCTCGAACGGCTCGAGGCGAAGCTGGAACGCTTCCCGAACCAGCTCGAGCGGGCCTGCGTGGAGCTGGCGAAGGACTGGCGCACGGACCGCTACCTCCGCCGGCTGGAGGCGATGATGGCGGTCGCCGATGCGGCGCATTCCTACACGCTGACCGGGAACGGCGACGTGCTGGAGCCCGATGACGGGGTGATCGCCATCGGCTCGGGCGGCAACTACGCGCTGGCCGCGGCGCGGGCGCTGATGGGCGTCGACGGGCTCGATGCGGAGGAGATCGCGCGCCGGGCCATGCGGATCGCCGGCGACATCTGCGTCTATACCAACCACTCCGTGATCGTGGAGACCCTCTAGGTGGACGTTAAGACCTATTCGCCACGCGAGATCGTGGGCGAGCTCGACCGC
Organism: Acetobacteraceae bacterium; assembly: GCA_965213855.1. Classification (GTDB taxonomy): domain Bacteria; phylum Pseudomonadota; class Alphaproteobacteria; order Acetobacterales; family Acetobacteraceae; genus JBBROS01. Next base: position 68,873 of record CBDCAA010000011.1, read on the forward strand.
TTCATCGTCGGCCAGAACGACGCCAAGCGGGCCGTGGCGATCGCGTTGCGCAACCGCTGGCGCCGGCAGCAGCTGCCGGAGGGCATCCGCGAGGAGGTCGTGCCGAAGAACATCCTGATGATCGGCCCGACTGGCTGTGGCAAGACGGAGATCGCGCGGCGGCTGGCCAAGCTGGCGCAGGCGCCGTTCATCAAGGTGGAGGCGACGAAGTTCACCGAGGTCGGCTATGTCGGGCGCGACGTCGACAGCATCGTGCGCGACCTGGTCGAGGCCAGCATCGCCATGTTGCGCGAGGCGAGCCTGAAGGACGTGCAGGCCAAGGCCGAGCTGGCAGCCGAGGACCGGCTAGTGTCCGCCCTGGTGGGCGAGGGTGCGAGCGCCGACACCCGCGGCAAGTTCCGCAAGATGCTGCGTGCGGGCGAGCTGGAGGACAAGGACGTCGAGGTCGGGGTGAACGAGGCGGCCGGGTCGCCGGTCGGGCAGATCGACCTGCCGGGCATGCCGCCGGCGCAGATGGTCAACCTGAACGACATGATGAAGGGAATGTTCGGCCGGAAGGAGCAGCGTAAGCGCATGACCGTGGCCGCGGCTCGGGCGGCGCTGCAGCGCGACGAGGCGGACCGGCTGCTCGACAACGACCAACTGACGAAGGACGCCGTCCGGCACGCCGAGGAAAACGGCATCGTCTTCCTCGACGAGATCGACAAGGTGTGCGCGCGCAGCAGCGAGGGCGGGTTCCGCGGCGGAGACGTGTCGCGTGAGGGTGTGCAGCGCGACCTGCTGCCGCTGATCGAGGGCACGACGGTCACGACGAAGTATGGCCCGGTCAAGACCGACCACGTGCTGTTCATCGCCTCGGGCGCCTTCCACCTGGCCAAGCCGTCGGACCTTCTGCCGGAGCTGCAGGGCCGCCTGCCGATCCGGGTCGAGCTGGCGCCACTGACCCGCGACGACCTCCGGCGGATTCTGACCGAGCCGGAGCACAGCCTGCTGCGGCAGTATTCGGCGCTGATGGGCACCGAAGGTGTCGAATTGGCGTTCGAGCCCGGTGCGGTCGATGCGCTGGCCGACCTTGCAGCCGACATCAACGACCGGGTCGAGAACATCGGCGCGCGCCGGCTGGCGACGGTGCTGGAACGCCTGCTGGAGGAGATCAGCTTCACGGCGACGGACCGCAGGGGCGAACACCTGACTATCGATGCCGAATATGTGAACGATCGGGTTGCGCCGCTCGCAACGAAAGGCGACTTGAGTAGATTCATCCTGTAGGCGGAATCGGAGCGGCGTGGCATGTATGCCCCGTTCACGGATTTTTCTTCCAGGAGTAGCGTATGCGTATGAAGCTTCTTTCCGCTTTGCTCATGGCCGGCACGGTCGTCGGTTGCTCGGGCAATCCGCCGCCGCCGCCCGCGCCGATGGCCGACACGACCCCCGCGCCCGCCCCGGCTCCGGCCATGGTTGGCCCGGTTGACGGTCTCTACAAGGGCATGGCCGACCTGGCCGACGGTGCCGGCCCGCGCTGCGCCAAGATGACGCGGACCCAAACGGTCCGTGTGCGCCGCAACAGCTTCGTGCTGATGGGCGTCAAGGCGACGATCGCGCCTGACGGCAGCATCACCTCGGCCGCCCGCCGTGGCACCAGCGTCACCGGCACCGCGTCGGGCAGCGGCCTCGACCTGATGACCATGAAGGGCGCCTGCAGCTACCACTACTCGCTCACCAAAGCCTGATCCAAGCCTTAGTCGTGAGCGGCCCCGCCGATGTGGCGGGGCCGTTTGCATTTGGGCGCCTTGACGGGGTCCGGGCCGGGCCGCACATCGCGCCTATGCCCACCGCACTGCTGGATCCCTACGTTCACCCCGAAGAACCGACTGCAGCCGAAGCTGTCGCCGCGATCCGGGACGAGCTTGAGGTGTTCGATGACTGGATGGACCGCTACCAGTTCATCATCGAACTCGGCCGCAAGCTGCCACCCTTTCCGGCCGATTGGCAAAACGATGCTCACCGCGTGCCCGGCTGCCAGAGCCAGGTGTGGATGGAAGCGGGCATGCAGGACGGCCGGATGCTGCTGGCGGGCGCATCGGACGCCGCGATCGTCTCCGGGCTCGTGGCCCTGCTTCTGCGCGTTTATTCCGGGCGCCCGCCCGCCGAGGTGCTGGCAACGGACCCGGTCTTCCTGAAGGACCTCGGACTGCTGGAGGCGCTGTCGACCAACCGCGGCAACGGCATCGCCGCCATGGCCCGGCGCATCCGCGACGTCGCTCAATCCATTGCCGCACCCTCCGTCGCGGCCGCCACGCCAGCCTGATCCCTCGCTGTTCGGCTTCCTTGACCGGGACGGCAGCCGTGTCGGTGCGGTGGTTGCGGCGGCGTTCGCGGCGGGCGCGATCAATGCCGCGTATCTGCCGCTGTGGTTCGCCGACCACGGGCTGAGCGCGGCCGAGATCGGCACCGTGCTGGGTGCCGCGTCGTTGCTGCGCGTCGTGGCCGGGCCGGTGGGTGGTTGGGCGGCTGACCGGCTGGGGCGGCCGCACGTCGTGCTCGCGGCGTCGGCGGGGCTCGCGGCGATCAGCGCGGCGGCGTTGCCCGCGCTGCGGGGGCTCGGCCCGCTGCTGGTCGTGACGGCGCTGCTCGGCATGTCGGCCGCGCTGCTGTCGCCGTTGCTCGATGCGCTCGCGCTTGCCCTGGCCCGGGTGCGCCGGCTCGACTATGGGCGGACGCGCGCCTGGGGATCGATCAGCTATCTGGTCGCGACGGCCGGGGGTGGGTGGCTGCTGTCCTGGGGCGGCAGCGGCGTGGTGCCCGGGTTGCTGGCGGCCGGGTTCGCGACGGCGGGCCTACTTTCGGTGCGGGTGCCGTCTCAACGCCCCGCCGGCCCGGCGCCGGGCGGGCGGGGCGGCGGCGCGCGGGATGTGTGGAAGGCGCCCTCGTTCCGACTGGCATTGGCGGCGACGGCGCTGATCCAGGGATCGCACGCCGCCTATTACGCCTTCGCGCCGCTGCACTGGCGGGCGGCAGGGCTGTCGGACACGACGATCGGGCTGCTGATCGCCGAAGGCGTGGTGGCGGAGGTCGCCTTGTTCGTCTGGGGCCGCCCGCTTGTGGAGCGCCTGGGCCCGGCTCGGCTGACCGCGCTGGCGGCGGCGGGATGCATGGTGCGGTGGACGTCGCTGGCTTTCGTCACCGCCTGGCCCGCGCTGATGCTGCTCCAGTTGCTGCACGTGGCGACGTTCGCGTTCCAGCACCTGTCGACGATGATGGTCTTGCGCGAACTGCCACCCCAGCGGGCGGGGATGGCACAGACGCTCATGTCCGCACTGGGCTTCTCGGCCGCCACGGCCGCGCTGGTGTGGCTGACGGGGGAATTATATGGCGAATACGACGGGCTGGCGTTTCTGCCGATGGCTGCAGTCGGCGGCACCGCGGGGCTGCTGGTGAGGCCGCTCCGCCGGGTCACGCGGGTAAGCCGCCCATTGGCCTAGCGGGGCGGCATGCACGCGCCCGGCCAGCGTTCCAGGAACAGCGGACCGAAGCGTGCACCGCCAACATTATGGCCGCCAGCGGCGGCGAGCAGCGCGCGGGCGGGCATGCGGTCCTGTTCGGTGAAGGTCGTGTACACCAGCAGCGCCCCGCCGCTTTCGCCGATCAGGCTGCACAGCGCCGATGGCGGTCCGGCCTCGTCGAGCGGTGTGGCCCCGGTCATGACTGTCGTCACACGCTCGCTGAGCCGGGCGCCGATCGGGGGCGAGAGGGCGACGGCCGGCCGGCCTGGGGCACCCGGCGGCAGGTAATGCTCCAGGGCGACGACATCGAGCCCGTGCCGCACGATGACAGGCCAGCCCGTGGCCGCGGCTTCATATTGGACGGCGGCGGCCAGCGCGCGCCAGTCCTGGCCGCCATTGCGGGCCGGGGCATACGCCAGCGCAAGCGCAGGGAGTTGGGCGCATAGCACGGCGCCGCCCAGGAGCGCGCGGACAGGAAGCGGGGCGGCGGCGAACGCGCCCCCGAGCAACGGCAGGAACAGCGCCAGGCTGAACAGCAAAGTGCGATCCACCAGGATGGGTGTGACCTGGCTGATGCCGGTCAGGAGCCCGACGGCCGCAACGGCCCCGGCCGCCAGCGCCGTGACCTCGGGATCGCGGCGCATGCGGACCAGCGCCCAGGCCGCCCCGGCGCAGACGGCTACCAGGCCACATACGATGCTCACCATGCCCACTTCGGCCGGGAACGCACGAAGCGGAAAGCCGGGGGACGCCCAGGTCATGAGCACGATCAGCCCCGTCGTGATGGCGTCGGCCGGAACGATGTGCGCGTTGTTCGCCGTGTCGGCCGCGATCGAAGCCATCATGGCGAAGGTCGGGAGATTGACGATGGCGGCAGCGAGGTTCGCCGCAGCCAGCGCGAGGACAGCGCGCAAACGCGGTCCTGAAGTCCGCAGCAGTAACACGAGCGCGTAGGCATCGATGGCGCCGACGATGATAACCCCGGTGTAGTGCAGGGCGATGAGCGCGACCGATAGGAGCGCGAGCCCTAGCCGGAGCGGCCAACTGGCCGACCGCTGCAGCACCAGCCTGCGCACCAGGATCAGCGACCCGGCCGTGAGTGCGAACAATAGGGCGTAGACCCGGGCGTCGCGCGCGTGGGCGACGAGCTGGGCGTTGGTCGCCAGCAGGAGACCGGTCCACAGCGCCGCGCGGGATCCCAGGGCGGAGCGGACGAACTCATACAGGAGCGCCACGCCGGCCACCCCCGCGAGGGCGGAAGGAAGGCGTAGCGCGAGCTCGGACGTGCCAGCCACCGTGATCCAGAGCTTCTGTAGGCCATAGAACGCCGGAGGATTCGGTTCGAGAAGTCCGACGCCGGTGAAAAGCTCTCGCCACGACAGACCGGCGAAGGCTGCGGTGACGGCTTCGTCGTCCCACAGCGAGGCGTCGCCCAGGCCGGCAAGGCGCATAGCGGCCGCCAGCAGAAGCAAGGCTGGCAGATGCCAGGCGGCGAAACCTGCGGAGGCCATCGCTGCCCGGGCCGTTGTTCCTGCCGAATATCTGGCCGACCGAGTCCCCGGGACCACGATCCTCATGCGGGTGAAGGGTGCCGGGCGCATACGCCGGGCCAGCGCTCCACCTCGATCGTGCCGAAGTGGGTCGATCCAGCCGCGTGGCCGCCAGCCGCACTTAGCAGTGCGGTGATGTCAGGCCGCCATCTCGCGAGGGTAATGCTGTGACGGAGCACGAGCACCACGCCCGAGTGCGCATTCAGGGCCGCGCACAGGCGATCGGGCGTCGTGCCGGGCGCCAGCGGCAGCGCGCTGGTCAGCGACTGCGCGACTTCGTCGTTCAGCCGGCCGCCGATCGGCGGGGTGATGGCGATGGTGGGCCGGGCCGGGTCGCTGTCGGGCAGCATGCGGTCGAGTGACAGGGCATCGAAGCCGCCGGACACGATGACGGGCCAGTTCCGCGTGTTGGACAGCCTCGAGACCATCGTCGCCGCGCTGGGCCAGTCCTCGCCGTGCCGGGTCGGCGCGGCGAGGGTCACGGCGGCGGGTGCGCCCGAGAGGGCGAGTGCGGCCAGCAACGCGGCCCGGCCAGGCGTCGGCGCGGCCGCGAGGGTTGCGCCCAGGAGCGGGAGAAAGAAGATCAGCAGAAAAAGAAGCGTATGCTCGACCATGATCGGCCGGACTTGGCTGACGCTTGCCATCAGGATGACGCCGGTTGCGATGCCGGCGAGCATCCCGGCACGGTCGGGGTCGCGCCGGGCGTGCAGGGCGGCGTGCGCCAGCGTCGCCATGATCAGTCCGGCGCCAAGCGCGAAGCCGAGCAGGCCGAGCTCGACGGGGAGGCTTCGCAGGCCGGACAACGGCGCAGCGAGGGCGCCGACCACCATGGCGGTGCCGAACAGCGCATCGGGCGCGGGAATCCAGGCCGCGTTGTTGGCGCCGTCGGCAGCGACCGTGACCATGGCATAGAGCGACGGTGCGCCCAGGGCGAGCGCCCCGAGCCAGGCCAGGGCGAGTGCGGCCACGCGCCGCAACCGCGGCGCGGTCCTTTGAGGATGCAGCGCGATGACCCCGGCGGCCGCGAGAGCGGCGGCAAGCGCGATGACGCCGGTGTGGTGCACCCAGATCGCGCCACCGCCCAGCGCCGCCAAGATCGCAACCGGGCGGGGCAGCGCGTGGTGCTGCGCTGCCGTCGCGATGCGGCGCGCCACTACCATCGCCGCCGTCAGGAACAGGAACAGCAGGGCATAGCCCCGTGCCTCCCGCGAGACGTCCAGGTGTTGCGGGCTGGTCGCAAGCAATAGGGCTGCGAGGAGCGCGGGGCGGCGCCCGAATGCCTCGCGCGCGAGCGTCCACACGGCAGCGACGCCGGCCAGTCCGAACAGGGCCGCGGGCGCGCGCAAGGCGAACGGGTCGTCGCCGGCCAGGCCGGTCCAGAGTTTTTCCAGCGCGTAGAAGCCAGGCGGGTTTGGCTCCAGCCGGCCGATGCCGCCGAACAGCTCTGCCCAGGGCAACGAAGCGAAGGCCGCCGTCGCCGTCTCGTCGCTCCACAGCGGCGCGGCACCAAGCCCGGCCAGGCGAAGCAGCAAGGCCAGCAGAAGAACCAGCAGCAGATCGTGGGCGGTCAGCCCCGGTCCCGTGCGCAGCAGGGGGCCGCGCCAGGTCAGCCGGGCGTCGGGGCTCGTCGCTGCGGGGCTTGGGACCATGGGGCGCACCCTAATGGCGGCTGGTATGAACCTGCCCGCCAAGAAGGGTGCGGTTTTGTGCAGGTGTCCCTGCTCCGATCGGGGATGGTTGCGCTGCCGGGCCGGCGATGATCTCCTGAGGATAAACTCGTAGGGAGAACACCATGGCCATCGCCCGCCGGCGCTTGTTGCAGACGAGCCTGGCCGCGACAGCCGTTGCCCGGGCCGCGCGTGCGCAGACCGTGGCCCCGATCCGCATCGGCGTCCTGACGGATCTGTCCGGGCCGTATTCGGACACCGCCGGGCTGACCAGCGTCGCCTGTACGCAGCTGGCGGTGGACGAGGCGATGGCGGCGGCACCGGGGCTGCGGGTCGAGGTGCTGCGCGCCGACCATCAGAACAAGCCGGATCTGGCGCTCGGCATCGCCCGGCAGTGGATCGACCGCGATGGGGTCGACGTGATCACCAACTGCAACAACTCGGCGATCGGGCTCGCCATCAGCACGCTGTGCCACGAGCGCGACAAGATCCACCTCAACACCGGCGCCGCCACGGCGGACCTGACCGGGCCGGCGTGCAACGCGAACCTGGTGCAATGGACCTACGACACGTGGGAGATCGCGCACTCGACCGGGATCGCCGCGGTGAAGTCGGGCGGGACCAAATGGTTCTTCATCGCGGCCGATTACGCATTCGGGCACGCGATGGAGGCGGACCTGACGCGCTGGGTGAAGCAGGCGGGGGGCGAGGTGCTGGGGACGGTGTACTACCCTTTCCCGGGCACGACCGACTACTCGTCGTTCATGGTGCGGGCGCAGGCGAGCGGGGCCAACGTGATCGGGCTGTTGAACGCGGGCGGCGATTTCGTGAACTGCATCAAGCAAGCGCACGAGTTCGGCATCCGGCCGCCGGCGATCCGGCTTGCGGGGACAGCCGCGTTCATCAACAGCATCCACGCGCTGGGGCTCGAGACGGCGCAGGGGCTGACGTACACGGAGTGCTTCTACTGGGACCTGAACGACCGCACCCGCGCCTTCACGAAGCGCGCGGCGGCACGGACGCCGGAGAACTACCCGAACCAGATCCAGGCGGGCGACTACTCGGCGACGCTGCACTACCTGAAGATCGTGCAGCAGATCGGGGCGGTGCGCGCGAAGGCCTCCGGGGCCGAGGCGGTGGCCGCCATGAAGGCCATGCCGTCCGACGACGACGCCTACGGGCCCGGCATGATCCGGGTCGATGGGCGGCACATCCACCCCGCCTACCTGTTGCAGGTGAAGGCGCCGGCCGACAGCCGGGGCGGCTGGGACCTGTGCCGGGTGGTGCAGACCACGCCCACGGACGAGGCGTTCCGCCCGCTGGCGGAGGGCAAATGTCCGCTTGCGGCAAGCTGACGCCGCGGCTCGCCACGGCGGCCGACCTCGATGCCGTCCAAGCGATCGTGCAAGCGGCCTATGGCGGCTACGTGGCCCGCATGGGTCGCGAGCCCGGCCCGATGTCGGACGACTACGCCGCCGCGATCCGGGCCGGACAGGTTCACGTGGCCGGGTCGGACGGCGCCGTCCAGGCCATCCTCGTGCTGCGGCCGCTCGAGGACTCGCTGCTGCTCGACAACGTCGCCGTGTCGCCCGCGGCTCGGGGGTCCGGTCTCGGCCGGCTGATGATGGCGTTCGCCGAACGGCAGGCGTTGCAGGCGGGGTTCGCCGCGATCACGCTGTATACGCATGAGTCGATGACGGAGAACATCGCCCTTTACACACGGGTCGGCTACGTCGAGACGCACCGGATCGAGGAGAGGGGGTTGCGGCGGGTGTACATGCGCAAGACGCTCGCCTGAAGCGATGACCGAGCCGCCGTTGCGGATCGAGCGGCCCGGCTTCCTGGAAGACCCGCCGCTCCTGGCCGTGCTCGGCGCGTTGCCCGGTGCGCGAATCGTCGGCGGTGCCGTGCGCGACACGCTGGCCGGGCGGCCGGTGTCCGATGTGGACCTGGCGACGCCCGAACCGCCAGAGGACGTCATTGCGGCACTCGATCGCGCTGGGCTGAAGCACGCGCCGACCGGGCTGCGGCATGGGACCGTGACGGCGATCAGCGGCGGGCGCGGGTTCGAGGTGACGACGCTGCGCACCGACGAGCAGACCGACGGGCGCCATGCGGCGGTGCGCTGGACGCCCGACTGGCGGCAAGACGCGGCCCGGCGCGACTTCACGATCAACGCGATGTCGATGACAGCGGACAGCGCCGGCTGTGCCGTGTTCGACTATTTTGGTGGGCTCGAGGATCTGCAAGGCCGCCGCGTGCGGTTCGTGGGCGAGCCGGCGCAGCGGATGGCGGAGGACTACCTGCGCGTGCTGCGCTTTTTCCGGTTCCAGGCCCGGTATGGCTCGGGCCAGCCCGATGCCGCCACCGCGCAGGCGCTGCGGGAGGCGGCGCCGAAGCTGGGCCGGCTCTCGGTCGAGCGGGTGTGGGGCGAGCTGAAGGGCATCCTGGCGGTGCCGGACGGGCTGCCGGCGATCGCGTTGATGGCCGAGCTTGGCGTGCTGGACGCGGCGCTGGACCAGCACGCCGACTTGTCCGCGCTCGGACGGCTGGTGCACGCCGGCGCGCCGTCCGATCCGATGCTGCGGCTCGCGGCGGCGGTCGACGACGTGGCCCGGCTCGCGCAGCGGCTGAAGCTTTCGGCGGCGGAGGCGGCGGAGTTGACCGCGCTTGCCGGGCCGGCGCCCGACCCGGCCTGGGACGACGACGACCTGCGCCGGGCGCTCGCGGTCACGCCCGCGGCCACCTGGATCGGCCGGGCCTGGCTGGCGGGTGGGAGCGCGCCGGCCTGGGCGGCGTTGCGCGACCGGATGGGCCGGGTGAAGCGGCCCGTGTTCCCGCTTGCCGGGCGGGATGCGCTGCGTCTCGGCGTGCCACCCGGGCCGGAGGTGGGCGCGTTGCTTGCTACGGTGCGGGCATGGTGGATGGCGGGGGGCTGCGTAGCGGACGCGGCGGCATGCCGGGCGCAACTGGCGAGCGCGGCACGGGGCTGATACACGCTCGGGCGATGGACACCCTCGTTGCCGACGTCGCCCCGGCCGCGCCGCGCCCCGACGAGCGCACGGCTGCGCTGCTGGGCCGGTTGTGGCGCGAGCACGTACGCCGCCACGGAGGCCGGCTGGTGCTGGTGCTGGTGGTCACGGCCCTGGTTGCCGGGCTGACGGCGCTTTATCCGCTCGTGATCAACCGCGCGATCTCGATGTTCGTCGCCCGGGACCAGCGCATCCTGTACCAGCTGCCCTTGCTGGTGGTGTGCGTGACGGCGGCGAAGGCGGCGGCCCAGTATGCGCAGAGCGTGCTGGTGCAGCAGTTGGTGCTGATCGTGATCCGCGAGTTGCAGGGGCGGATGTTCGGACACCTGATGCACGCGGACCTGGCGCAGGTGGAGCGGGAGGCGCCGGCGGCGCTGGCGGCGCGGTTCACGACGGATGCGACCATCATCCGCGAGGCACTGACCCGGACCGTGAACGGCCTGCGGGATGCGATCACCATCATCGGCCTGGCTGGGGCGATGATCTACATGGACTGGACGTTGAGCCTGATCGTTGCCGTCATGTATCCGATGGCGTCGCTGCCGATCCAGCGGCTCGGCAAGCGCATCCGCCGTGCCTCGGGCGGGATGCAGGAGCGGCTCGGCGAAACGGCGGCCCTGCTGCACCAAAGCTTCGCACAGGCCCGAACGGTCAGGGCCTACCAGCTGGAGGCGACGGAGACGGCGCGGGCCAAGCAGGCGTTCCAGGGCATGTACCGGGCGCTGATGCGGATGAGCATCAACCGCTCGCGGCTCGATCCGCTGCTGGAGGTGCTGGGCGGCACGGCGGTGGCGCTGGTGATCGGGTTCGCGGGCTGGCGAGCGGCGCTGGGCGATGGCGGGATCGGCAACTTCGCCGGGTTCGTCTCGGCCCTGCTGTTGGCGGCCCAGCCGTTGCGGGCGCTCGGGTCGTTGAATGCGGCGTTGCAGGAGGGCCTGGCGGGGCTGGTCCGCGTGTTCCGCGTGGTCGACGAGCGTCCCGGGATCGCGGAGCGGCGGGGCGCCGTCGCGTTGCCAGCCGGCCCCGGACGGCTCCGGTTCGACCACGTGAGCTTCCAATACCCGGACACGCGGATGGGTCTGCGCGATCTGAGCTTCGAGGCATCGCCAGGCCTGACGGTGGCGCTCGTCGGGCCGTCCGGCGCCGGCAAGAGCACCGCGCTGGCTCTGGTCCCGCGGCTCCAGGACGTGTTGCACGGGAGCATCACGATCGACGGCGCCGACGTGCGGGGCGTCACCCTATCCAGCCTGCGCGCCGCGATCGCCTATGTGGGCCAGGACACGCTCCTGTTCGACGATACGGTCACGGCCAACATCCGCATGGGCCGGCCCGGCGCGACCGACGACGACATCGAGTCGGCCGCCCGCGCGGCCGCGGCGGATTTCGTCTGGGACTTGCCGGAGGGCTTCGCCACCCGGGTCGGCACGGGCGGCGGCCGCCTTTCGGGCGGGCAGCGTCAGCGGGTGGCGCTGGCCCGGGCGCTGCTGCGCAACCCGCGCATCCTGTTGCTCGACGAGGCGACCAGCGCGCTCGATGCCGAGAGTGAGGCGGCGGTGCAGCAGGCGCTCGCGACGTTGCGTGCCGGGCGGACGACGATCGTGGTGGCGCACCGGTTGTCGACGGTGCGGGATGCGGATTTGGTGGTGGTGCTGGCCGATGGCGGAGCCGTGGAGCAAGGGACCCACGCGTCCCTGCTTGCGGCGGGCGGGCTGTATGCCCGGCTGGTCAAGACGCAAGCCTTGGCGGCGTAGACGAAATGGGAGGGCACGAATAGGCTTGGGGTGGCCCAACGGAGAGGCCGTCTGGTGTTAGTATTCCAAGCCGACGGGGACCCCGGCCAGGCGCGATGCGCGCCTCGATTCGAGCGAGACCACCACGCTGCGGGCCAGCTGCCCAAGGTGCCAGAGCTGGCGCGATGACAGCGTCTTCGGAAGACGGTCGGCGACGCAGAAGCTGCCGAGCCGAATGCCGTCGGCCGTGATCAGCGGCGCGCCGGCGTAAAACTTGATGAATGGCGGCCCGGCAACGATTGGGCTGTTCGCGCTTCGGCTGTCGCGGCTTGCGTCCTCGATCAGGACGATCGCGTCGCTGAGCAACACCTGCTCGCAGATCGAGATGTGCCGGGGCAGGTGGTCCACGCCCATCCCGACCTGGGCCTTAAGCCAGTAACGCTCCTTGTCCAGGAGGCAGATGGCCGCGATCGACACGCGGAAAATCTGGGCAGCGGTAAACACCAGCCGGTCGAACTGGGTCTCCCGCGGGGTATCGAGGATTGCATAATCGTTCAGCCGCTCCGACCGACGTGCGTCGTGCCGTTCAATCTCGCTGGACGAGAGATGCCCCACTGACAATCACCCCCTCTGGTTGTTCTGCCGCGCGACTATGCCATTCAGGCCGCGTGGCGTTCAACGCGTAATTTCAGGATGCCGTCCGCGACGGACGTCGCCCGAAGGCTCGTCCGCTAGCGGGTCCATGTGCCGAGGCGGTCGAACAAGTTGGTGATCGCCTCGACTGTCATGTTGGCGAAGGCAAGACGCAGGTGCCGATCTTGTGCGGGGCCGAACGCGCTGCCCGGCAGGCCGACGGCGCCGAGCCGGCTGGCGAGTTCTTCGGCGACCACGGTGCCGGCCCGGTCCGCGAAAGGGTGACGCACATAGGCGAAGTAGGCGCCCAGCGAGTCGAGCCGCCAATCCGGGAGGCGTTGCAGCGCGTCGCGCATCGCCTCGGCTCGCATATTGATGGTGTCGCGGTTGGCCGCCCGCCAATCCGGCAGGGCCTCGATGGCCCAGGCCAAGGTCGCCTGGCCGCCGCGCTGGGGGCAGATATGAAGACAGTCGAGCGCCTTCATGAACGTGCGGACCAGCGTCTCGTCGGCCGTGATGGCGCCCAGGCGGTGGCCGGGGATGCAGTATGCCTTGCTGAAGCTATAAAGCTGGATGAGGTTCTGCGGCCAGTCGGCGCATGTGAACAAGGCGTGCGCCCGATGCTGCCCGGCGGGGAGGAAGTCGCGATAGGTCTCGTCCAGGATCAGCGCCAGGCCGCGGTCCGCGCACAGGGCGTGGAAGCGGGCGATGGTGTCGGGCGGGTAGACGGCGCCGGTGGGGTTGTTCGGCGTGACAAGCACGATCGCCCTGGTACGCCCGTCGACCAGCCGGGCCGCATCGTCCGGATCGGGCACGAAATGGGCGGCTGCCTGGCATGGCAGGGGGCGAGGCTCGATCCCCAGCATGGCGCAGCTCTGCTGGTGGTTCCAGAACCAGGGCAGCGGCAGCAGGACATTGTCGCCGCGCTCGGCCAGCGCCAGCATGGCCAGGAAGAACGCCTGGTTGCATCCGGCCGTGATTGCGACCTGGTCCGCGCCGACTGTGCCGCCATAGGTGCGCGACATTTCCCGCGCGTAGGCTTCGCGCAACCCGAGGTCGCCGTTGATCAGCCCATACTTGGCGTTTCCTGGTTGCGCCGCCTCCGCCCCGGCCCGCGCCAGCAGCTCCGGATGCGGCGCATAGCCCGGGACCGCCTGGCACAGGTCCAGCAGGGGGCCGTGGCGGCCGTCGTAGCGCGCCGCCCAGGCGTGGGCTTGCGGGATGGGCGGGGTTTCGACCGCGGCGAGCAGCGGGTTGATGGCGATCATCGAGGCTCCGGTGTGTGGCTCGACCGGGCTGGCCGGCGGGCGCTATATGAACAGCAACGCCAGACGGGGAGCGACGGCCATGTATCCTGACGTAAAACTGCACATCGACGGCGAATGGGCCGGCAGCGAGAGCGGCAAGACGCTGGAGGTGATGAACCCCGCCACCGGCGAGGTGAACGGCCTGTTGGCCCATGCGGGGATCGCCGACCTCGACCGCGCGCTGGACGCGACGGCGAAGGGGTTCGCGCAGTGGCGCAAGGTTTCGGCGTTCGAACGTTCGAAGGTGTTGCGCCGGGCGGCCGAGCTGTTGCGGAGCCGGGCCGACGACATCGCCAAGCTGATGACGCTGGAGCAGGGCAAGCCGGTCGGCGAGGCGAAGATCGAGGCGGTGGCCGGTGCGGACGTGATCGACTGGTTCGCCGAGGAGGCGCGGCGGGTGTATGGCCGGGTGATCCCGGCGCGGGCCGAGGGCGTGTACCAGATGAGCCTGCGCGAGCCGGTCGGGCCGGTCGCCGCCTTCACGCCGTGGAACTTCCCAATCAACCAGGCGAACCGCAAGATCGCCATCGCGCTCGCGGCCGGATGCAGCATCATCGTCAAGGGCCCCGAGGAGACGCCGGCGTCCTGTGCCGAGCTGGTACGGTGCTACATCGACGCCGGGTTGCCACCGGGTGTCGTGCAGCTGGTGTTCGGCACGCCGAGCGAGATTTCCGAGTACCTCATCCCGCATCCGGTCATCCGCAAGGTGTCGTTCACCGGCTCGACCGCGGTGGGCAAGCAGCTTGCGGCGCTGGCAGGCTTGCACATGAAGCGGGCGACGATGGAGCTGGGCGGGCATGCCCCGGCGATCGTGTTCGACGATGCGGACATCGTGACGGCGACGAAGCAGCTGGGGGCAGCGAAGTTCCGCAACGCCGGCCAGGTGTGCATCAGCCCGACCCGCTTCCTCGTGCAGGAGAAGGTGTTCGACCAGTTCGTCGAGGGGATGACGACCTATGCAAAGGGCATCAAGGTCGGCGACGGGCTCGAGCCCGGCACGACGATGGGGCCGCTCGCCAACCCGCGGCGGATCACGGCGATGGAGACGCTGATCGCCGACGCGGTGCAGAAGGGCGCCGAGGTCCGCACCGGGGGCAAGCGGATCGGCAACAAGGGCAACTTCTTCGAGCCGACGGTGATGACCGGCGTGAACACGGAGATGCGGGTGATGAACGAGGAGCCGTTCGGCCCGCTCGCGGTGATCGCGCCGTTCTCCGGCCTGGACGACGTGATCGAGGAGGCGAACCGGCTGCCGTATGGGCTCGCGAGCTATGCGTTCACGCGCTCGACCAAGAGCGTCGCGGCACTCTCGGCCGGGGTGGAGGCGGGGATGATGACGATCAACCATATCGGGCTGGCGTTGCCAGAGGTGCCGTTCGGCGGCATCAAGGATAGCGGCACCGGCTCCGAAGGCGGGTCCGAGGCGATCGAGAGTTACCTGAACATCAAGTTCGTGACGCAAGCGGCGGGGTGAGCGGGGGGAGAGGACGGCGGGAGCGCGCGGGATTGGGGGCGCGTGTTTTCGGGGGGTGGCCCGTTTGGTTGCGGCGTGGGTGCCCGGATCAGGTCCGGGCATGACGTACTATCTTTGTTTGTTGTTTCCCGTGGTGGCGGGTGGGTTCTGCGGGTGTGCTGGTCAAGGTCGTTTCGCTTAGACGTCGACGTCCTCGACGGTGCGGGCGCGGTCTTGGATGAACTGGAAGCGCAGTTCCGGCCGGCGGCCCATCAGGCTCTCGACGAGGGTGTTGGTCGTGGCCCGGTCCTCGGCGGCGACGTCGACCCGGAGCAGGGTGCGGCGCTTCGGGTCCATCGTGGTCTCCTTCAGGGCCGAGGGCGGCATCTCGCCCAGGCCCTTGAAGCGGCTGACGTCCACCTTCGCGTTGGCCTTGAACTCGCGCTTCATCAGCCGGTCCTTGTCGGCGTCGTCCATCGCGTAGACGGACTTGGCGCCCTGGGTCAGGCGGTAAAGCGGCGGCTGGGCCAAATAGATGTGCCCGGCGTCCACCAGGCCGCGGAGCTCGCGATAGAAGAACGTCATCAGCAGCGAGGCGATGTGGGCGCCGTCCACGTCCGCGTCTGTCATGATGATGACGCGGCCGTAGCGCAGCTTCGTCCGGTCGAACCGGTCGCCGACGCCGCAGCCGAGCGCCTCGATCAGGTCCTTCAACTCCTGGTTCTGGCGCAGCTTGTCGGCGCTGGCGCTGGCAACGTTGAGGATCTTGCCGCGGAGCGGCAGGACGGCCTGGGTCTCGCGGTTGCGGGCCTGCTTGGCCGAGCCGCCGGCGCTGTCGCCCTCGACGAGGAAGATCTCGGTGTCGTCCCGGCTTTCGCGTGAACAATCGGCGAGCTTGCCGGGCAGGCGCAGGCGGCGGGTCGCGGTTTTGCGGCTGACGTCCTTGGTTTCCTTGCGGCGCAGGCGCTCCTCGGCGCGTTCGACGACGAAGGCGAGGAGGTTGTCGGCCTGGGCCGGGTTGCCGGCGAGCCAGTGATCGAACCGGTCGCGCATCGCGGTCTCGACCAGGCGGGCGGCTTCCGGGCTGGTCAGCTTCTCCTTGGTCTGTCCCTGGAACTGCGGGTCGCGGACGAAGGCGGAGAGCTTGGCGGCCATTTGGCCCATCAAGTCCTCCGCCGTGACCTGGGCGACTTTCTTGTTGCCGCGCTGCTCGCCCCAGCTGCGCAGGCCCTTGAGCAATGCTGAGCGGAAGCCCTGCTCGTGGGTGCCGCCCTGGGCGGTGGGCACGGTGTTGCAGTAGCTGTCGAGGAAGCCCTCGCCGTGGTCGAGCCAAGCGATGGCCCATTCAGCGCGGCCGCCGACCAACCCGGCATGGGTCGGCGCCAACTCGGCCTCGCCGGCCCAGACGTTCGGCAGCACGAGGGCGGCGTTGCCGATATCGTCGGCGAGGCTGTCCTTGAGGCCGCCCGGGAAGTGCAGGACGGCCTCGGCCGGCGTGTCGCCGGTCCCGAGCAGGGATGGGTCGCAGGTCCAGCGGATGCGCACACCGCGAAAGAGGTAGGCCTTCGAGCGGCAGAGCTTGTAGAGGCGGGCGGGGCTGAACTGAAGGGTGCCAAAGATCTCGGGGTCCGGATGAAAGCGGATGGTGGTGCCGCGGCGGTTCTGGATCGGGCCCGCGTTCTCCAGCTTCGTCGTGGGCTTGCCGCGGGCATAGGATTGGCGCCAGAGCACCCGGTCGCGCGCGACCTCGACCTGCATGCTGTCCGACAGGGCGTTGACGACCGAGCTGCCGACGCCGTGCAGGCCGCCGGACGTCGCGTATGCCTTGCCGCCGAACTTGCCGCCGGAGTGGAGCGTGGTCAGGATGACTTCGAGCGCGCTCAGGGGTTTGAATTTCGGGTGGGGGTCGACCGGGATGCCGCGGCCGTTGTCGCGCACCTGCAGGATGTTGCCTTGATCGAGCTGGACGTCGATCGCGGTGGCGTGGCCTGCGACCGCCTCGTCCATCGCGTTGTCGAGGATTTCGGCGGCGAGGTGATGCAGCGCCGGGTCGTCGGTGCCGCCGATGTACATGCCGGGGCGGCGGCGGACCGGCTCGAGCCCTTCGAGGACCTCGATGTCCTCGGCGGTGTAGGCGTCCCCTGCCGCGGCAATGGGGGAGAGAAGATCGTTCATGGTGTGTTCTCACGCATGCCGCAACGCTAATCGCGGCGCGTGACGAGGGCAAGGTCGTGCTGGTGGCTGTCGATCCGGAAGCGCTTGCACCCATCCTACGCAGTAGGACGGGTGCAAGCGCTCGATCTAACTGTTGCGGGCGGTCTACTTACGGCGGGGAAACGCGCTCGGCTCCTGAACGTGGGCTTCGAGGAACCAGAGCTGCTTGTCGAGGCCACGGGAGACTTCGGTGAACAGGTCGGCCGTGTCGGCGTCGCCGGCGTCGTCGGTGTCGTCGATGTTCTTGCGGATGGCGTTCGCGCAGGCCGCATAGCGCTCGATCAGCGCGTGGACGTGGTCCGGGATGGCGTAGATGTCGGTCGGGTAGGGCGGCAGGCTCGTGCCCTTCGTGACCTCCTGCGTGGTTCCCCGCGCGGTGCCGCCGAGCTGGGTGATGCGCTCGGCCATCATGTCCGACCACTCGTCCTGCTCCTCGCGGAACTTGTCGAGCATGAGGTGGACGCCGATGAACTGCGGCCCCTTCAGGTTCCAGTGGGCCTGCTTGGTGACCAGGGCCAGGTCGATGCTGTCGGCCAACCGCGCCTGCAGGCAGTCCATCGCGACGGCCTTGGCGTTGCTTTTCAGATCATTGCTGGTTTGGTGCAGGTGCGCGCCCTGCGTCTGCGCCTTCAAGTCGCTCGGGGATTCGGGCATGATGCCTCCAAAGGTTGAGTTCGACGCCATAACGCGAGGCGGCCGCGTGCGTTCCACCGGGGCGGGGCGGCAGGGGCGGGACCGCGCCCTTGGCGGTGTGGGAGAGACAGGGAGAGGGCCGATGACGCTTGAGGGCAAGGTTGCGCTGGTCACCGGGTCGACGAGCGGCATCGGGCTTGGGATTGCGCGTGCGCTGGCGGCCGCGGGGGCGGCGGTGATGCTGAACGGGTTCGGCAGCGACGATGCGGTCCGTGCCGCGCAGGAGAGCGTGCGCGAGGCCGGGGGCCGGGTGGCGTTCGACGGCACCGACCTGATGCAGCCCGGCGGCCCGGCGGCGCTGGCCGGGCAGACCCGGTCGGTGCTGGGCTCGCTCGACATCCTGGTGAACAATGCCGGCATCCAGCATACGGCGACGATCGCGGCGTTTCCGCCGGAGCGGTGGGATGCGGTGATCGGGTTGAACCTGTCGGTGCCGTTCCACTGCATGCAGGCCGCGATCCCCGGCATGGTCGCGGCCGGGTGGGGGCGGATCATCAACATCGCGTCCGCCCACGGCCTGGTGGGCAGCGCCGAGAAGTCGGCCTACGTGGCGGCCAAGCATGGGTTGATGGGGCTGACGAAGGTCGGCGCGATCGAGCTGGCCAACACCGGGGTGACGGTGAACGCGATCTGCCCGGGCTGGGTGCTGACGCCGCTGGTGCAGGCGCAGATCGACCGGCGCGCGGCCGAGGGCGGCCGTTCGGCCGAGGCGGTGGCGCATTCGCTGCTGACGGAAAAGCAGCCGATGGCGCAGTTCACGACGCCCGAGGGCCTTGGCGGCCTGGCGGTGTTCCTGTGCTCGGACGCCGCACGGACGATGACCGGGGTGCCGCTGTCGATGGATGGCGGCTGGACGGCGACTTGAGGGCCGGGGCGTGACGACGATCGTCACCGGGGCGGCGGGGTTCGTCGGCTTCCATGTCGCGGCGGCGTTGCTGGCGCGGGGCGAGCAGGTGGTCGGGATCGACAACCTGAACGACTACTACGACGTGGGCCTGAAACGCGCGCGGTTGGCCCAGCTGGAGGGGCAGGACGGGTTCACGTTCCATGCGCTCGACATCGCCGAGAAAGCGCCGATGTTCGCGGCATTCGAGGCCTCCGGCGCCGACCGGGTCGTGCATCTGGCGGCGCAGGCCGGGGTGCGGTTCTCGATGCAGGATCCGTGGGCGTACGTGTCGTCGAACGTGATGGGGCAGGTGACGGTGCTGGAGGCGGCGCGGCGGCTGCCGCGGCTGGCGCACATGGTCTATGCCAGCTCGTCGTCGGTGTATGGCGGCAACGTGAACCTGCCGTTCGCGGAATCGGACCGGGTGGACACGCCGGTGTCGCTGTATGCCGCGACCAAGCGGGCCGACGAGCTGATGGCGCATGCGTATTGGCATCTGTACGGGATGGCGCTCACGGGGTTGCGGTTCTTCACCGTGTATGGGCCGTGGGGTCGGCCGGACATGGCCTATTACAGCTTCGCCGAGGCGATCATGGCCGGGCGGCCGATCACTCTGTATGAGGGCGGGCGGCTGAAGCGGGATTTCACGTATATCGACGACATCGTCGCGGGCGTGCTGGCGTGCCTGGACCATGCCCCGACGGCCGGGCAGCCGCCACCGGTGTTCAACATCGGCAACAACCGCGGCGAGTACGTGTCGGAGTTGGTGGCGCTGCTGGAGGCCGGGCTGGGGCGGGCAGCCGTGGTGCAGTCTGCGCCGCGGCCGGTGGCGGACGTCGCCGAGACCTGCGCCGACCTCTCGGCGATCGAGGCCTGGTGCGGCTACCGTCCGACGACGCCGCTGCGCGCGGGAATCCCGAAGTTCGTCGAATGGTTCCTGGCGTATCGGGGGCGGAACGGCTGAGGGTCAGATACGGAGCATGTGGATCAGCCCCAGGCTGACGAGCAGCAGCAGGAGCAGCGAGAGGGTGACGGTCGCGGTGACGGCCGGTCCGGCCTTGGCAACGGTGCGGACGTCGACGCCCAGACCGAGGGCGGCCATGGAGAGGATGGTGAGCGCGTTCGAGAGCCAGGCGACGGGCGGGAGCGCGGCCGCGGGGAGCAGGCTCGCCGAGCGGAGGCCGGCGAGCACGAGGAAGCCGAGGATGAACCAGGGGACGACCTGGTTCACGGACAGGCCGCGCCGCACACCGCCCGCGGCGGCCTGCCGGCGTGCGGCGCCGATCGAGAGGACGGTGACGAGCGGGCCGAGCATGAGGACGCGCACCAGCTTGACCAGCGTGCCCATCTGCACCGCGAGCGTGCCGACCGGCGCGGTGGCGGCGAGCACCTGCGGCACCGCATAGACGGTCAGCCCGGCGAGCACGCCGAACTGGATCTGCGTCATATGCAGCAACGGTGCGGCGAACGGCAGCAGCAGCACGACGACCACGCCCAGCACCGCCGTGAATGCGATCGAGGCGGCGATGTCCTTGCTGCTCGCGCCGATGACGGGTGCCACCGCAGCGATGGCGGAGTTGCCGCAGATCGAGTTGCCGGCCGCGACCAGGATCGCCATGCGCGGCGGCAGGCCGAAGCCCCGCCCGATGGCATAGCTGCAGATGACGGCCGCAACGACGATCAGCGCGATGCCGAGCAGCAGCCACAGACCGGCGGCCGCGATCGCCTGCAGGCTGATGCTGGCGCCGAGGAGCAGCACGGCAATCTCGAGCACGGTCTTGGCGCAGAAGGTGATCCCGGCCGCGAAGCGGGGCCCCGGCGTCCAGGCGGAGCGGACGGCCGTGCCGATCAGGATCGCCAGCACGAGCGCCTCGATCCAGGCACGGCCGACCGCAGCCTCCTCGAGGTGGGCGGCCAGGAGCGCACCGGCCGTGACGGCGGCGCAGAGCAGGATGCCGGGCAGCCTGGGCCGGGTCCGTGCGGTCGGCTCGATCAGGGCCGCGCTGTTGCCGGGCAGTGCCATTACCGAGGCTTAGCGCGGGACGGGCGCGGGGCCAAACGATACCGGGGCGGCGCTCCCCGGGGTCAGTATTTGCGCAGCAGCGCGACCAGCTTGCCCTGCACCTTGACCTGGTCGGCGGGCAGCACTTGCACGCGGTGGGTTGCGTTCGCCGGTTCGAGCGCGACGGAGTTGCCGCGCCGCCGCAGCCGCTTGAGCGTGACCTCCCGCTCGTCGACCAGGGCGACGATGATCTGACCGTTCTCGGCTGTTTCGCCCTTGCGGATGATGACCGTGTCGCCGTCGAGGATCCCGGCGTCGATCATCGAGTCGCCGTCGACCTGCAGCGCGTAGTGCTCCCCGTTGCCGAGCAAGGCCAGCGGAACCTCGATCAAGGCCCCGTTGTCGCGCAAGGCCTCGATCGGCAGGCCGGCGGCGATCTTGCCGTACATCGGCAGTTGCACCGCCCCGGCCTCGTTGGCGGCGCGAACGCCGGGGAGGCGCGCGCTGAAGTCGCCGCGGATGACGTTTGGGGTGAAGTGGGGCGGCATCGCGTGCGGCGGCATGACGGCAGCCGCCTCCGGCCGTGCCGCGCCCATCACGGCCGGCTCGTTCGGCAGCCGGACGACTTCGAGGGCGCGGGCGCGGTGGTGGCGGCGGCGCAGGAACCCCCGCTCCTCCAGTGCGGAGATCAGGCGGTGGATGCCGCTCTTGGAGCGAAGCTGGAGCGCCTCCTTCATTTCTTCGAAGCTGGGCGAGAAGCCGGTCGCCTTGAGGTGGCGGTCGATGAACGTCAGCAACTCGTGCTGCTTGCGGGTCAGCATGGGCGAACTCCCGGGTTCGGAACAAAACCGAAACTGCGGATGTTCTAATTTGGTTCCCGGCGCCGCGTCAACGGGCGTTGGCTATAATCCGAGAAGATCCAGGCGAATGATCGAGACGAGAGCGCCGGCCGGCAAGGCGGGAGCGTCCGGTGCCCGCAAGATGAGCGCCTCGGCAGAGTTAAGGAGCCGCAGCATCGATGAATCTTGCTTAGCAAATGGCGTGACAACTGGCAGTCCGCTCGACTCGCCGTCGATCGTTGCGCGCAAGTGGTCGGCGCGGTGGTCGTTGGCCGCCACGGCCGCCGCGAGCCGTGCCGGCACCGTGCGCGGCGCCTCGCCGGGCAGGCCCTGCAGCCGATCGAGCGCCGGCAACAGGAATAGGACGGCGCATACCAGGGCCGATACCGGGTTGCCGGGCAGGCCGAGGACGGCGGTCGGTCCGAGCCGGCCGTGGATGAGCGGTTTGCCGGGGCGCATCGCGATCTTCCAGAAATCGAGCTCGAAGCCGTGACGCGCCAGGCCGGCCTGAACCAAGTCATGCTCGCCGACGCTCGCGCCCCCGGTGGTCACGAGGACGTCGACGCCGAGGACCGAAGCGGCCGCGGCGGCGATCGACTCGGGGCGGTCGGGCGCCACCGGCAGCACGGTTGGCGATCCGCCGCGGGCGCGCACCATGGCTGCCAGCGCGTGGGCGTTGGAGCTGACGATGCCGCCGGCCGGGATCGGCTCGCCCGGCATCGCGATCTCGTCGCCGGTCGCGAGAATTGCAACCGTCGGCCGGCGATGGACCGTCAGCCAGGGATGGTTCGCGGCGGCCGCCAGCCCGACCGCCCGCGCGTTGAGGCGCACGCCGGGGGGGATCAGCACGTCGCCGGCGGAGAAATCCTGGCCGCGCCTGCGGATGTGCCGGCCGGCGAGGGGCGCCTCCGTGGGCGTGACCTGGTGACCATCCAGGGACGCGTCTTCCTGGATCAGCACGGCGTCGGCGCCGGCCGGGACGAAGCTGCCGGTGAACAGGCGGACGGCCTCGTTGGGACCGATCGCGCCCTCGAACGGGTGCCCGGCCGGGGCCGAGCCGATGACGGTGCGTGGCCCGGCGTCACCGGCCCGCAGCGCGTAGCCGTCCATCGCAGAGACGTCGGCCGGCGGCTGGTCCCGCCGGGCCAGGACGGGTGCTGCGGTCACCCGGCCCCAGGCCTGCGCCAAGGCGACGATCTCGGCGGCGGTGGGCCGAAGCGGGCCGACGATCCGCGCCCGGGCGTCGTCGACGCTCAGCATGTCGAAGCACTTGGAGCGCGTCTCATTCCTGCTCGAACCGGCCGGACTTGCCGCCGTCCTTGTGAACGACGCGGAGGCCGTCGATCCGCATCGCCCGGTCGACCGCCTTCAACATATCGTAGACGGTCAAGGCCGCGACGCTCGCGGCCGTCAGCGCCTCCATCTCCACTCCGGTGCGCCCGGCCGTGCGCACGGTCGCGGTGATCTCGACCCCTGCTTCGGCGAGCGCCAGGTCGAGCGTGACCGCCGTGATCGGCAGCGGGTGGCAGAGCGGGATCAGGTCCGCGGTCCGCTTGGCGCCCATGATCCCGGCCAGCCGGGCGACGCCCAGCACGTCGCCTTTCTCGGCGGCGCCGTCGGCGACCAGGCGCCGGGTCTCGGGCTGCATGAGCACAGTGACGCGCGCCGTTGCCGTGCGCGCCGTCTCGGCCTTGGCCGACACGTCGACCATGTGGGCCCGGCCCTCGGTGTCGAAGTGGGTGAGGCCGATCATTTCCCGAGCAGCGCCCGCGTCGCGGCGCCGACGTCGGGCTGCTTGAGCAGGCTCTCGCCGACCAGGAAGCAGCGGGCGCCGGCGTCGCACAGGCGCTGCAGGTCGGCGTGGGTGCGGATGCCGCTCTCGGCGACCAGGAAGCGGTCGGACGGGACGTGCGGCGCGAGCTGCTCGGTGGTGGCGAGGTCGGTCTGCAGCGTTTTCAGGTTGCGGTTGTTGATGCCGATCAGCGAGGTTTGCAGGCCGAGCGCGCGGTCCAACTCGCGCCGGTCATGCACCTCGGCCAGCACGTCCATGTCCAGCGCGCGGGCGAACTGCTCCAGGTCGCGCGCCATCGCGTCGGTCAGCGCGGCCATGATCAGCAGGATGCAGTCGGCGCCCATGACCCGGCTTTCCAGCACCTGCCAAGGGTCGAGCATGAAGTCCTTGCGCAGCACGGGCATCGGCACCGCCAGGCGCGCGGCGCGCAGGTGTGCGGCGCTGCCCTGGAAGTGCGGTTCGTCGGTCAGCACCGAGAGGCAGACCGCGCCGGCGTCGTGATAGGCGTGGGCGATGGCAGCGGGGTCGAACTCCGGGCGGATCAGGCCGGCGGACGGCGACGCCTTCTTGATCTCGGCGATGAGTGCGACCCGGCCTGCGGCGACGGCATGCGTCAGCGCGGCGCCGAACCCGCGCGTGGGCGGCGGCTTGCGGCCGAGTTGCGCGCGCAAGGCAGCCTCGGGCGTCTCGGCCCGGCGACGCGCGACCTCGGCGAGGGTGTCGGCGCAGATGCGCACGAGCGCGTCCGGCAGGGTGTGTGGCATGGCGTGTAACGGGGCGTGTAACGGGGCGTGTGGCTGGGCGCTTGGGAGCGTGTCGGGTCGCGGGGGTGGGGGCAGGCTGTCCATGATATCGCTCCGGCTCACGCCGTGGCCCGGCGCAGTGCTTCCAGTGCCGCCATCGCGCGGCCGTCGTCCAAGCTCGCCGCAGCCCGCACGACGCCGTCCGTCAAGCGGTCGACGGCGCCGGCGACCACAAGGCCGGCGGCGGCGTTCAGCAGGACCGTGTCACGATACGCCCCGGCCGACCCCTGCAGCAACGCGAGCAGGGCCGCCGCGTTCGTCCGGGGTTCGGCGCCCTGGATGGCGGAGATGGGCGCGCGGGCCAGGCCGACATCCTCGGGCGCGATGGTAAAGGTGGTGAACTCGCCATCGTCGAGCGCCACGACCTGGTTGTCGCCGGCGACGGTGAGCTCGTCGAGCCCTTGCCCGTGCACGAGCCAGGCGCGCTCGGTGCCGAGGGCCGCGAGGGTTTCGGCCATGGGGCGCAGCCAGGCTGGGTCGAACACGCCGGTGAGCTGGCGGCGGACGCCGGCCGGGTTTGCGAGCGGGCCCAGCAAGTTGAAGATGGTGCGGGTGCCGAGTTCCATGCGCGGGCCGGCGGCGTGGCGCAGCGCCGCATGATGCCGGGGCGCGAACATGAACACGCACCCGGCCTCGGCCAACACGCCGGGCAGCCGATCGAGCGGCAGGTCCACGTTGACGCCGAGCGCAGCCAGCACGTCGGCGCCCCCGGTTCGCGAACTCAGCGCGCGGTTGCCATGCTTGGCGACCGGCACGCCGGCGCCTGCGAGCACGAAGG
The DNA here is from genome assembly GCA_965213855.1 of Acetobacteraceae bacterium. Classification (GTDB taxonomy): domain Bacteria; phylum Pseudomonadota; class Alphaproteobacteria; order Acetobacterales; family Acetobacteraceae; genus JBBROS01. Next base: position 93,755 of record CBDCAA010000011.1, read on the forward strand.
TGACGGCGGTCGAGACGTTCAGCGTGCCGGCGCCGTCGCCGCCGGTGCCGCACACATCGATGGCGGGCCCGGCAAGCCCCGCCGGGGCGGAGACGCGGACCATGCGCGACAGCATGGCGCGGACGGCCCCGGTGAGTTCGGCCACGGTCTCGCGGCGGACGCGCATGGCCATCAGCAGGCCGGCGATCTGCGCCGGGGTGGCCTCGCCGGACATGACGACGCCGAATGCTGCTTCAGCCTCCGCCTCGTCCAATGTCGCGCCCGTGGCCAGCCGGGCCAGGACGGGCTTCAAGTCGTTCATGCCATCTGGTGATCGAACGGCTGGCGATTGCGGCCGCGGGCGATGCCGATGAAGTTGCCGAGCAGCCGGTGCCCGTGCTCGGTGGCGATGCTCTCGGGGTGGAACTGCACGCCGAACACCGGCGCCGTGCGATGGCGCATGCCCATGATGATGCCGTCCTCGGTCCAGGCCGTCGGTTCGAGTACGGCGGGCAGGGTGGCGGCATCGACGACGAGGCTGTGGTAGCGGGCGGCCTGGAACGGGCTGGGCAGGCCCTGGAAGAGGTCGGTGTCCCGGTGCCGGACGGGGCTGACCTTGCCGTGCATCGGCACGGGACCGCGGATCACATGGCCGCCGAAGGCTTGGCCGATGGCCTGGTGGCCGAGGCAGACGCCGAGCAGCGGGATGCGGCCGACGGCGGCGGCGATCAGGTCGAGGCAGATGCCGGCCTCGTTGGGCGTGCACGGGCCGGGCGAGAGCACGATCGCCTCCGGGGCGCGTGCCACAGCTTCGGCAACCGTGATCGCGTCGTTGCGGACGACGTCGCAGGCGACGCCGAGATCGCCGAGCACGTGCACGAGGTTAAAGGTGAAGCTGTCGTAGTTGTCGATGAGGAGGATCATGGGAGTTCCCGGGCCGGCCGGCCTAACGGCTCGCGGGCTGCTGGAGCTGGATGACGATCGGGGCAGGCGCGGGTGGCGGCATCTGGCCGAACTTGAAGCCCAGCGCGCCGGCAAGCGCCGCAACGGTCGCGACCAAGATGGCGATGTTGCGCGGCGTTTCCCAGAACGCCTGCTTCGTCTTCAGGTTCAGGTCCATCTGCATGAGCTCCAGCTTGAGCCGCTGTTCCGCATCCTGAGCCATATCGGGTGGCTCATCGGCACTTATCAAGCATCAGCCCAACGCCGCGAAGCGCACCGCGTCCTCGGCGGCGCGGAACAGGGCGCGCGCCTTCTGCCGGGTCTCCTCGTACTCGCCTTCGGGCGTGCTGTCGGCCACCACGCCGCCGCCGGCCTGCACGTACATCGTGCCGTCCTTGACCAGGGCGGTGCGCAGCCCGATGCAGGTGTCCATGGTGCCGTTGGCGGCGAAGTAGCCGATGCAGCCGGCGTAGATCCCGCGCCGGGTCGGCTCCAGCTCCTCGATGATCTCCATCGCCCGGATCTTGGGGGCACCGGTCAGCGTGCCGGCGGGGAAACCGCCGATCAGGGCGTCGAGCGCATCCAGGCCGGGCTTCAGCTTGCCCTCGACCGTGCTGGAGATGTGCATCACGTGGCTGAACCGTTCGATCGTGAAGCTCTCGACCACCCGCACGCTGCCCGGCGCCGAGACCCGGCCCACGTCGTTGCGGCCGAGGTCGAGCAGCATCAGGTGCTCCGCCCGCTCCTTCGGGTCCGACAACAGGTCCCGCTCGAGCGCGTCGTCCTCCTCCTTGGTGGCGCCGCGCTTGCGGGTGCCGGCGAGTGGCCGGATGGTCACGGTGCCGTCGCGCAGGCGCACCAGGACCTCGGGCGAGCTGCCCACCACGGCGAATGCGCCGAAGTCGAGGAAGAACAGGAACGGCGCCGGGTTCACGCGCCGGAGCGAGCGGTAGAGGGCAAACGGGGGGAGGGCGAACGGGACCGAGAAGCGCTGGCTGGGGACCACCTGGAATGCGTCGCCGGCGACGATGTAGTCCTTCATGCGGTCGACGATGCCCATGAACTCGGCCCTCGTCATATTCGACGACGGTTCCGGGAGGGGCGGCAGCGCGACCGGGGGCGCTGCGTGGGGCAGCGAACGCTGCAGCGCGGCGGACGCCTCGTTCAGGGCGGCCTGCGCGTTGGCCCAGGCGGCGTCGGCGGCGACGCCGGGCTGCGGGTAGATGGGCGCCGCCAGGGTCAGTTCGTCGCGCACGTTGTCGAACACGGCATAGATGGTGGGGCGGAGCAGGATCGCTTCCGGCAGGCCGATCGCGTCGGCGTTCTTGGCCGGCAGCCGCTCCATCTGGCGGACCATGTCGTAGCCGAGATAGCCGACCAGGCCGCCCAGCATGGGCGGCAGGTGTTCGGGGATGTCCATCCGCGTCTCGGCGATGACGGCGCGGAGGCTGTCGAGCGCGGGACGGTCGTCGGGCGTGAAGGCGTGCGGGGCGCTGCGGGCGTGGCGGTTCAGCTCCGCGGTTCCGGCGCGGCAGCGCCAGACCAGGTCGGGCGCCATGCCGATGATGCTGTAGCGGCTACGCGATGTGCCGTTCTCGATGCTTTCGAGCAGGAACGAGTTCGGCCGCCCGGACGCGAGCTTCATGTAAGCGGCGACAGGGGTTTCGAGGTCGGCGACCGTTGTCGACCAGACCAGCGTGCCGCGCCCCTCGCCATAGGCCGTCAGGCATGCCGCGTATGAGGGCGAGCTGATCGCGTTCACTGGCTCAGGCTCTCGAACAGCGTGCGATTGACCTGCGGCCGGTCGCGGTCGCGCAGGGCCGCGGCATAGATCAGCTCCACGTCCTGGCCGATCGAGCGGTCGAGTCCCGTCCGCATCTGTGCCGCACCGGCCGGGTCGGTTTGCGGCTCGGGTGCGGCGATCATGACCAGCTTGGCCACGTAGAAGCCGGCGGGCGTCTCGATCATCGTCGCGTCGTTCAGCTTCATCGTGAACATGGGCTCGATCAGCTGGTCCGGCACGCCCTCGGTGGGTGCGCCCCGGCCCATCGGGTTGGTCCGCTCGGCGCGGACGCCGGCGACCGTGGCGGCGTCGTCCAGAGAGCCGGCCTTGGCGGCGGCCAGCAGCTTGGCCGCGACGACTTCCTGCGCGCGGCGCCTCGCGTCGTGGTCCCAGTTGTCGCGCACCAGGGCCTCGACGGCCTCGAACGGGCGTGTCTGGGGCGGGGTCTCGTCCTCGATCTGGATGGCGTAATAGGACTTGTCCGGGCCCTCGATCATCTTGGGGATTTCGCCCTTGGGGGTCGAGAAGGCGCTGACCAGGACGGCGGCGCGGACGGAGGGCGAGCCGGGGATGGGGGCCGGGTCGCCGTCGGGCGTCAGGCCCTTGGCGTCCATGGTGCCGGACACGCCGTCGACACCGAGCTCGGAGGGGATCTTGTCGAGGCCGTTTCCGGCCGAGAGCGCGTCTTCGAACTGATTGGAGCGTGCGTAGATCTCGTCGGCGGCGCGATCGCGCGCGATCTTCTGGCGGATCTGGTCGTGAACGGCGGCGAAGTCCTGTCCGGTGCCGGGGGTGACCGTGGTGACCCGGAGGACCTGCCAGCCGAATGCGGTCTTGACCGGTCCGGTGACCTGGCTCGGGGGCGCCTTGAAGACCGCATCGGCCAGGTCCGGCCCGGGGATGTCGATCGAGGTCACGTTGTCCAGTGCGGCGGCCGAGGCGCTCCCGTCGGCGGCGGCCTTCTGCATGGCTGGCCAGTCGGCGCCCCCGTTCCAGAGTGTCGCAAGCTGCTGGGCCGTGGCCTCGTCCGCGGCGGCCACGACCTCGACGCTGCGCCGCTCGGGCGCGCCGAACTCCGCCGTGTGGCTGTCGAAGTAGGCCTGGACGTCCGGCTCGGGCACGTCGACGCCGCGGGCGACGGTGTCGGGCGACAGTACGGCGATCGACAGCCGGCGGTATTCGGGGGCGGCGTAGCGCTGCGGGTCTGCAAGGTAGGCGTGGCGCAGCTCCTCCTCGGTCGGCTCGGCCGGGGCCGGCGCGGCGCTGAACGGCAGCTCCACCAGGTCGGCGGTGCGTTTCTCGTTCTGGAACGCGAAGACCTGGGCCAGCAGCTCGTTCGGCGCGGTGACGCCCACCTGCACCGCTTCCATCAGTTGCCGCTGGCCGATGTCGGACCGGACGAGTGCCACGAACCGCGCTTCGGACATGTTGTTGCGTTGGAGCACGTCGACCATCGTCTTGTGGTCGAACGTGCCGGTGCGGCCGCGGAACGCGGGGACGGCGAAGACCTCCGCGCGCACGGCGTCATCGGGCACGGTCAGCCCGAGCCGTTCGACCTCCGCCGAGATCGCCGCCTGGGTGATCATCCGGTCGAGCGTGGCGCCGGCGATGCCGCGGCGCATCTCGGGCGTCGGCTGGGTGTTGCCGCCCAGCGACTTGCTGACCTGTGCCACCTGCTGGCGGAACAGCTCCTGGAACTCGGGCACCTCGATGCGCTTGCCGGCGACGGTCGCCACGGCGGTGTTGCCGGCGCCGCCGGCGTTCTGCGCCACCCCGGCGATGCCCCACAGCACGAAGGGCACGATCAGCGCGACGAAGAACAGCTTCGCCCATTTGGTGTCGAGGAAGGCGCGGATGGTCTTGAGCATGGGCCCGGGTTCCGTGAGGCGGCGCACAATAGGGAGTGTGCGTAAGGTTGACCAGGAGTGGCGGCAGCGCGTTCCCGGCGGCGCACCGCTCCTTTATAGTCACGCGGCGGGATGGCCGAGCGACCGGGGTGGGGGCGTTGATGCGACAGTTGATTGCCGGCAATTGGAAGATGAACGGCCTTGGGCCGGAGGCGCGCGCGTTGGCGGATGCGGTGCGGGCCGGGTCGGACGGTGTGGGGTGCGACCTGCTGCTGTGCCCGCCGGCGACGGTGCTGGCGCTGGTGGCCGAGGTGGTCGCGGGCAGCGCGGTCATGGTGGGTGGGCAGGATTGCCATACAGGCGGCAGCGGCGCCCATACGGGCGACGTGTCGGCGCCGATGCTGCGGGACGCGGGTGCGGCCTGGGTGATCGTGGGCCATTCGGAGCGGCGGGCGGACCATGGGGAGAACGACCCGCTGGTGCTGCGCAAGGCGCAGGCGGCGGCGGCGGCGGGGCTGACGCCGATCATCTGTGTGGGCGAGACCGAGCAGCATCGGCTATCGGGCAATGCCGAGGTGGTGGTGGCCGCGCAAATCGACGGCAGCGTGCCGCCGGGGTTCGCGGGGGTGGTGGCGTATGAGCCGGTCTGGGCGATCGGCACCGGGCGAAGTGCCACGGAGGAGGACATCGTCGAGATGCATTCGGTGATCCGCGGGCAGTTGGTGTCGACCCTGGGCGAGGCGGGGCGGGGGATCCGCATCCTGTATGGCGGGTCGGTGAAGCCGGCCAACGCCGCCGCGATCCTGGCCTTGCCGGAGGTGGGTGGCGCGCTGGTGGGCGGGGCGAGCTTGGCGGCGGCGGATTTCCTGGCGATCGTGCGGGCGGCCCAGGAATAGGGTCGGGGGGTCGGGCGGTCGTTGCGGCGCGCACCCCGGCCCCTGTTTTTCAGGGAGGAGAGAAGGAAGCGGGGTAGGACAGGGTTGCGGCGATGATCCTGCGGGCGGTTCCGCTCCACCCTTCCCATCGCTCCCCCGAGCGCATAGAACCCGGCGGTCATGACATCCGTGCTGCTCGTCGTTCATCTGTTCGTCACCCTGGCCCTGATCGGCGTCGTGCTGATCCAGCGGAGCGAGGGGGGTGGGCTGGGGATCGGGACGTCGCAAGGGATGGGCGGGTTCATGTCGGGGCGGGGCACGGCGAACTTGCTGACGCGGACGACGGCGATCCTGGGCGCGGCGTTCTTCGCGATCTCGCTCGCGCTGGCGTTGCTCAACCGCGGGACGACGGGGGTGGGGCGGTCGATCCTGGACACTCCGCCGCCGGTATCGGCGCCGGCGGCCGGGCCGGCGCTGTCGGGCGCGCCGGTATCGCAAGCACCGGGGTCGCAAGCACCGGGATCGCAAGCACCGGGATCGCAAGCACCGGCCTCGCAAGCGCCGGGCGGCACGCCCGAGTCGCCCCCGGGGGCGGGCGCACCGGCGTCGTCGCGCGCCCCCGCGGTGCCCACGAACTAAGGCGTTTGCGGTGGCGGTTTGGCCGGATGCGCCCGTTGCTGTAGACGGGGCGTCCATGACGCGGTTCGTTTTCATCACCGGCGGCGTGGTTTCCTCATTAGGCAAGGGCGTAGCCTCGGCCGCGCTGGGCGCGCTGTTGCAGACCCGCGGCTATCGGGTGCGGCTGCGCAAGCTCGACCCGTATCTGAACGTCGATCCCGGCACGATGAGCCCCACGCAGCACGGCGAGGTGTTCGTGACCGATGACGGCGCGGAGACGGACCTGGACCTCGGCCACTATGAACGGTTCACGGGCGTGCACGCGACCAAGGCGGACAACGCGACGACGGGGCGCATCTACTCCGAGGTCATCGCCAAGGAGCGGCGGGGCGACTACCTGGGCGGGACCGTGCAGGTGATCCCGCACATCACCGACGCCATCAAGGAGGCGATCACGCGGGAGACGGACGACGTCGACTTCGCGCTGATCGAGATCGGCGGCACCGTCGGCGACATCGAGAGCCTGCCGTTCCTTGAAGCCATCCGGCAGCTCGGCAACGAACTCGGCGAGGAGCGGACGATGTTCGTCCACCTCACCCTCGTGCCCTATATCCCGAGTGCGGGGGAGCTGAAGACCAAGCCGACCCAGCATTCGGTCAAGGAGCTGCAGAATGCCGGCATCCAGCCGGACATGCTGCTTTGCCGGTGCGACCGGCAGATCCCCGAGGGGGAGCGGCGCAAGATGGCGAATTTCTGCAACGTGCGGCCGCAAGCCGTGATCGCGGCGTTGGACGTGGACACGATCTATGCGGTGCCGATCAGCTACCATGAGGAGGGCATGGACCGGGAGGTGCTGCGGCACTTCCACCTGCCGTTCGAGCACGATCCGGACCTGTCGCCATGGCAGCGGATCGTCGACGTGGTGCGCTCGCCGGAGGGCGAGGTGCGGATCGCGGTGGTGGGCAAGTACACGAGCCTGCTCGACAGCTACAAGAGCCTGTCCGAGGCGCTGATCCATGGCGGGGTGCGCAACCGGGTGCGGGTGGTGCTGGACTGGGTCGACAGCCAGGTGTTCGAGCAGCCAGACGCGGTGGACCGGCTGGAGGGCGTGCACGGGATCCTGGTGCCGGGCGGGTTCGGCGAGCGCGGGACGCCGGGGATGATCGCAGCGGTGCGGTTCGCGCGGGAGCGGCGGGTGCCGTTCCTGGGCATCTGCTTTGGCATGCAGATGGCCGTCATCGAGTGCGCGCGCAACATGGCCCATCTGCCGGACGCGTCGAGCACCGAGTTCGGGCCGTGCGAGACGCCCGTGGTGGGGCTGCTGACGGAATGGGCGCGCGGCAACACGGTCGAACGGCGGGAGGCGGGCATGGACATGGGCGGGACGATGCGGCTGGGCGCCTATCCGGCGGAGCTCGATCCGGAGTCGCTGATCAGCCGCGTGTACGACCGCATCCGGATCAGCGAGCGGCATCGGCACCGCTACGAGGTGAACATCAACTATCGGGGTCCGTTGGAGCGGGCCGGGCTGCGGTTCGCGGGGCTGTCGCCGGATGGGGTGCTGCCCGAGACGGTCGAGCTGCCGGGCCATCCGTGGTTCATCGGCGTGCAGTATCATCCGGAGCTGAAGTCCAAGCCGCTCGATCCGCATCCGCTGTTCGCCGGGTTCATCGGTGCGGCCGTGAAGCAGTCCCGCCTTGTCTGACGCCGACCTGGAGGAAGAGGCGCCGCTGGGCCCACGGCGGGTGCGGGTGCGCGACATCGAGGTTGCGAACGACCGGCCGTTCGTGCTGATCGCGGGGCCGTGCCAGATCGAGAGCGAGGCGCATGCGCTGGAGATGGCGGACGCGCTGACGGCGATCTGCGGGATCGCGGGGGTGCCGCTGATCTACAAGTCGAGCTTCGACAAGGCGAACCGGACGAGCGCCTCGGCGGCACGCGGCGTCGGGCTGGCGAAGGGGCTGGCGATCCTGGCGGCGGTGCGGGAGCGGTATCGGGTGCCGGTGCTGACGGATGTGCACGATGCGCGACAGTGCGACCCGGCGGCCGAGGCGGTCGACGTGCTGCAGATCCCCGCGTTCCTGTGCCGGCAGACGGATCTGCTGATCGCGGCCGGGGAGACGGGGCGGGCGGTGAACGTCAAGAAGGGGCAGTTCCTGGCGCCGTGGGATATGCAGCACGTGGCCGCCAAGATCGCCGAGACCGGCAATGAGAGCGTGCTGCTGACCGAGCGGGGCGCGAGCTTCGGCTACAACACGCTGGTGACGGATTTCCGGGGACTGCCGATCATGGCGCGGACCGGCTACCCGGTCGTGTTCGACGCGACGCATTCGGTGCAGCAGCCGGGCGGGCAGGGTGCCTCTTCGGGCGGGCAGCGCGAGTTCGCGCCGGTGCTGGCCAGGGCGGCGCTGGCGGTGGGGGTCGCGGCGCTGTTCATCGAGACGCACCAGGACCCGGACCATGCGCCGAGCGACGGGCCGAACATGATCCCGTTGCATGAGATGCCGGCGCTGCTGACCCGGCTGAAGGGGTTCGACGAGCTGGCGAAGGGGGGGTGAGGATCAGCCCTGCGTGACGCGGCATTTCGCGTTGCGGCATGCGACCCTAACTTAGCGGAATGTCACGACCCCAGACCGTTCGCCGCCCCTTCGTCGTCGCGTCCGTGATGGCGGCGATGTTCATGATCGCGATCGAGGCAACGATCGTGTCGACGGCGATGCCGCAGATCGCCGGGCAGTTGGGCGACCTGCATCTGTATTCGTGGGTATTTTCCTCGTTCCTGCTGACGCAGACGGCGACGACGGTGGTGTTCGGCAAGCTGAGCGACATGTTTGGGCGCAAGCCGGTGCTGCTGGTGGGGATCGGCATCTTCCTGGTGGGCTCCGTATTGTGCGGGCTGGCGTGGTCCATGCCGTCCTTGATCGCGTTCCGGCTGCTGCAGGGGGTGGGCGGCGGGGCGATCCAGCCGGTTGCGCTGACGGTGGTCGGCGACCTTTACCCGGCCAGCGAGCGGGGCCGCGTGCAGGGGTGGCTGGCGAGCGTGTGGGGCGTGTCGTCCGTGCTGGGGCCGCTGGCGGGCGGGCTCATCATCCAGCATGCGAGCTGGGCGTGGGTGTTCTGGATCAACGTGCCGGTCGGGTTTGCCGCGGCATTCGGGTTTTGGCGGTATTTGCGGGAGGACGTCGCGGTCGCGAACCGGCACGTGGATGTGCCCGGGGCGGCACTGTTTACGGTCGCCGTCGCGGCGCTGATGCTGGCGCTGACGGAGCTCGGCACCGATGACATGGCGGGCGCGCTGGCGGGCGGCTTGGTGTGCGTCGTCGCGTCGGCGCTGTTCGTGTTGCAGGAGTTGCGGGCGCGGGACCCGATGCTGGCGTTCGGGCTATGGGGGCGGCGGCCGATCGCGACCGCGAACGCGGCGACGCTGCTGTCGGGGATGACGATCATCGGGCTGACGACGTTCCTGCCGATGTATGTGCAGGGGGTGCTGGGCCAGTCGGCGATCGTGGCCGGGTTCGCGCTGACGATGATGGTACTGGGGTGGCCGATCGGGGCGACGCTGGCGGCGCGCAACTTCCAGCGGTTCGGGCTGCGGCGGACGCTGCTGCTGGGCGGCGCGCTGCTGCCGCTGGGCGCGGTGGCGTTCGTGCTGCTGGCGCCTGGGATGTCGCCGGTGGTGGCGGGGGTGGGATCGATCGTGATCGGGCTGGGGATGGGGTTCCTCAGCACGTCGGCGATCGTGATCATCCAGGACAGCGTCGGCTGGGCGGAGCGCGGGTCGGCGACGGCGTCGAACATCTTCTCACGCAACCTGGGCAGCACGCTGGGCGCGGCGGTGCTGGGCTCGGTGCTGAACTACAGCCTGGCGCACCAGGCGCCGGGCAGCGAGCGGGTCGCGTTCGACGAGATCCGGCAGTTGCTGGACCACCCCGGCCTGGCCGCGGCCGACGCCGCGGTGCGGAACGGCCTGGCGAGCGCGCTGCATTCGACGTTCTGGGCCGTGTTCGTGATCGCGGCGTCGACCTTGCTGGTGGCGCTGCTGGTGCCGGCGGTATCGCTGAAGGCTGCGCCGGCGAAGGTGTTGGCGGAGTAGGCCGGCGATATCAGAGTGGGACCGGCCGTACGGCGGGGCGGTGAGGCATGTGCGGTGGGCCGCCGACCTAGCCCGGTCCCGGCCACTCTGCTAAGCCACCGGCCAGCAACAGCCTGGACGGACCCGCAATGAGCGCCATCGCCGACATCGTCGCCCGTGAGATCCTGGACAGCCGCGGCAACCCGACGATCGAGGTGGACGTGGTGCTCGAGAGCGGCAGCATGGGGCGGGCGGCGGTGCCGTCGGGGGCCAGCACCGGGGCGCATGAGGCGGTGGAACTGCGTGACGGCGACAAGGGCCGGTATGGCGGCAAGGGAGTACGGACGGCGTGTGCCAACGTCGAGGGGGAGATCTTCGACGCGATCGGCGGGATGGACGCGACCGACCAGGTGCGCCTGGACGCGCTGATGGTCGACCTGGACGGGACGCCCAACAAGTCGAGGCTGGGGGCCAACGCGATCCTGGCCGTCTCGCTCGCCATCGCCAAGGCCTCGGCGGAGGATTACGGGCTGCCCCTGTATCGGTATGTCGGCGGCGTCTTTGCGCGGACTCTCCCGGTGCCGATGATGAACATCGTCAACGGCGGCAAGCATGCTGACAACCCGATCGACATCCAGGAATTCATGATCCAGCCGGTGGGCGCGGCGACGTTCGCGGACGCGGTGCGGATGGGCTCGGAGGTGTTCCAAGCGCTCAAGAAGCAGCTGCACGATGCCGGTCACAACACGAACGTCGGCGACGAGGGGGGGTTCGCGCCGGGGCTGAAGTCGGCGGACGAGGCGCTGGGCTTCATCAGCAAGGCCGTGGAGATCGCTGGCTACCGGCCCGGCGAGGACATCACCTATGCGCTCGACCCGGCCAGCACCGAGTTTTTCCATGATGGCGTCTATGACATGGCGGGCGAGGCCAAGACGTTCGATTCCGCGGGGCTGGTGGCCTATTACCAGGACCTTTGCGCCCGCTATCCGATCGTTAGCATCGAGGATGGACTGGCCGAGGACGACTGGGCGGGTTGGAAGCACATGACGGACGTGCTGGGCGCGAAGGTGCAGCTGGTGGGCGACGACTTGTTCGTGACCAACACCGAGCGGCTCAGGCGGGGGATCGAGACCGGCACGGCAAACGCCATTCTGGTGAAGGTCAACCAGATCGGGACGCTGAGCGAGAGCCTCGAGGCGATCGAGATGGCCCAGCGGGCACGGTTCACGACGGTGATGAGCCATCGCAGCGGCGAGACCGAGGACAGCACGATCGCCGACCTCGCGGTGGCGAGCAATTGCGGTCAGATCAAGACCGGGAGCCTGGCGCGCAGCGACCGGACAGCGAAGTACAACCAGCTGATCCGGATCGAGGCCGAGCTGGGTCCGGCGGCTCGCTATGCCGGGCGGACGATCTTGAAGCGTTGATTTTCACGTGATTACGAACCGGCTTTCGCGTAGTCTGGCGAAGGGTTCGGAGAACGCGGCATGAGCTTCGGCAGGCGGGTCAAGGCGGCGTTGCGGGCGATCGTGGCGCCGACGCTGTTCCTGACGCTGGTCGCCTATTTCGGGTGGAACGCGACGCAGGGCGACCGCGGTTTGCAGTCCTACGCGATGCGGCAGGAACAGTTGAAGTCGGTCCAGGCGGACCTGAAGCGTGTCGAGGGCGAGCGGGACCAGATGGAGCGCCGGGTTGCCGGGCTGCGGGGCCAGCGGCTGGACCCGGACACGCTGGACGAGCGGGCGCGGGCGATGCTGAACAGCGCCGACCCTGCGGATCTTGTGGTCATGTATAGCGGTGGAAAAAAGCTGTTCTGACGGGCTTGGTTGCTCAGGAGTTGTCTGACTGCCTCCGTCAAGACTTCTCCACCGGCCATCTGAAGGAGAGTGGGGAGCTTCTGTTGCCCGGTGCCCCCCGAACCGCGCGTGTCACTGCTTACGCAGCGATCGCGAGCGCCTGATGATTGTCATTGGCACTTGTGATATGACCCGATAACGGCGGTATCATGCCGGGCAAAAGATGGTCCTTTACTACGCGTGTCGAGCCTGTTTCACCCCCATGCTCCATCCTGCGGAGGATGGTGGAGGCGCCGGGCACTGCCCCCGGGTCCACAACGCTTATTCCAACCCTCGTTTATCACCATAGTCGGACGAAGCCGACCGACCTGCTCCATATAGGCTTCCACGCCCCACGATGCTAGGGCATTCCGATGCCGCTCACGCCCGAACAACAGGCCGAGGTCGCCGCCCAGCGCGACATGCATCAACCGACCCGGCGCGCCACCGTGCCGATGCTGGAAGCGTTGCTGTACGAGGCGATGCCGGTTCTGGACCATGGGTTTGTGCGGGTGGTCGACTACATGGGCGACGACGGGGCCGTGGTGCAGGCCGCGCGGGTCAGCTACGGCCGGGGCACGCGCCGGGTCAGCGAGGATGCCGGACTGATCCGCTACCTGATGCGGCACCGGCACAGCACGCCGTTCGAGATGTGCGAGATCAAATACCACGTGAAGCTGCCGATCTTCGTCGCGCGGCAGTGGATCCGCCACCGGATGGCGAACGTGAACGAGTATTCCGCGCGCTACTCCATCCTCGATCGCGAGTTCTACATTCCGGCGCCCGAGCACCTGGCCGCGCAGAGCGACAGCAACCGCCAGGGACGCGGCGGCTTGTTGCAGGGGCAGGAGGCGAGCGACGTGTTGGCGCTGCTGCGGCAAGACGCGACGCTGACCTATGACCATTACGCGCACATGCTGAACGAGGGTGGCGCGGATCCGGAGCGGCGGGGCCTGGCGCGCGAGCTCGCGCGTATGAACCTGACGCTAAACACCTACACGCAGTGGTACTGGAAGTCGGACCTGCACAACCTGCTGAACTTCCTGTCGCTGCGCGCCGACAGCCACGCGCAGTACGAGATCCGCGCCTATGCGGACGCGATGCTGCGCTCGGTGGAGGCCTGGGTGCCACAGACCTATGCCGCGTTCCAGGACTACCGGATGGGCGCCGTCACGCTCTCGGCGGGCATGCTGGGCGTGGTGCGGCGCATGCTGGACGGGGAGGCGGTCGAGCAGGCGGGCAGCGGGCTGTCGAAGCGCGAATGGGGCGAGTTAATGGCCTCGCTCGGCCGGGCGCCGACCGGGCCGTGATCACCGTATTCGGGTCCATCAACCTGGACCTGATCTTTGCGCTGCCGCGCTTGCCTGGGCCGGGCGAGACAGTGCTGGGGCCGGCGGTGCGCCTGGAGCCTGGGGGCAAGGGCGCCAACCAGGCGGTGGCGGCCGCGCTGGACGGGGCAGCGGTGGCGATGGCCGGCGCCGTGGGCACGGATGCGCTCGCCGAACCGGCGCTGGCAGGCTTGCGGGCGGCCGGGGTCGACCTATTGCGGGTCCGCCGGGTGGATGGCGGGACGGGATGCGCCGCGATCGGCACGGACCCGAGCGGGCAAAACCAGATCGTCGTCGGGTCCGGCGCCAACTTGCGGGCGCGGGCCGACCAGGTCGAGGACGCGCTGCTGCAGGCGGGCCATACCGTGCTGCTGCAGATGGAGGCCGATCCGGGCGAGACGGCGGCCCTGATTCGGCGTGGCCGCGGGGCTCGGCTGATCCTGAACCTGGCGCCGGCGGCGCCGCTGCCGTTGGATGTGCTGCGCGCGGTGGACCTGCTGGTGGCCAACGAGCATGAGGCGGCGTGGCTGGCCGCGCATCTCGGCACCGCCGACAGTGCGGGAGCGATCCACGAGCGGCTCGGATGCGGTGTGGTCCGGACGGCTGGGCCGGCTGGGTGCGATTACGTCACAGCCGAAGGCGGCGGCCACGTTCCCGCGTGGGGGATCGTCGCGGTCGATACGACGGCGGCAGGGGACTGCTTCACGGGCGTCATGGCGGCGACGCTTGCCCACGGCCAGAGTCTCGGCGCCGCACTTGTCCGCGCGAGCGGTGCTGCTGCGCTTTGCTGCATGGGGGCAGGCTCACAAGGGAGCCTGCCCGGCGCGGCGATGACGGACGCGTTCCTGGCAAGCCGGGACGGCGGTTAGCCGGTCAGAACGTGACCGAATCCTTGATCTTGCGCTTCACGCCGGCGTTGACCGAGGTGTGCGCGGTGCGCTTGTCGAAATCGTCCCAGTCCCTGAAGGGTGCCTTGGCGCGCTCGTCCATGATCACCTTCAGGCGCGCCTTGCCGACGGATGGCAGCGCATCGAGCTGAGCGGCCGTCGCGGTGTTGAGGTTGACCTTCGTGCCGGCCGGGACGGCAGCGGCGGTTGGCGCGGGGGCAGCGGGCGTGGTGGCTGCGGGCGCGGCGGCTGCGGGCGCCGCATCGGTTGCGGCGGGCGCGGTGGCCCGCGGCCGGCGGACCCTTGGTGTCCGCGCCGGCGCCGCGTCCGGACTGGCGGGCGCCGCCGTCGTTGCGGGCGAGGTAGCCGGGGCCGGGGCTTGGGCGATGGCGCCGGTCGCGAAAAGGGCGGCGCAGCAGGCGACGGCGAGCGTTTTCAGAAGCATGGATCGGGTTCCTGGCGAGCGACTCGGGATACCGTCATTGAGCGTCATAAAAGCCGGGACCGCAACAAAGAAGGTACAGGGGCAAAGCGAGGCTTTGATGAGCGCTGCCGGGTTGACCCACCCCCGGTCCCCTCCCTCTCAGGGAGGGGAGACGGAGGCGCCGCGCAGCCGCATCGGGGTGGCAGGCGGCCTGGTCAGCGGATGGCACGTAGGACGGAGCGTTGTTCGCCGGCGAGGCTGCGGTAGACTTTAAGGTAGTCCTCGGCCATGCGGCGTGCGGTGAACCGGGTCTCGAAGGTCTGGCGCACCTTGGCGCGGGACAGGGTGTAGAGCTTGTTCACGGCCGCGATCGCGCCGTGCTCGTCCTCGACGATGAAGCCGCTGATGCCCTCGTCCATGATCTCGGGCACCGAACCACGATTGAAGGCGACAACGGGGGTGCCGCAGGCCATAGCTTCGATCATGACCAGGCCGAACGGCTCGGGCCAGTCGATGGGCATCAGCAGGCCGATGGCGCCGCTGAGGAAGTCGGGCTTCTGCGCGTCGCCGATCTCGCCGATGAGTTCGACGCCGTCGCCAAGCATGGGGCGGATGACGGTGTCGAAGTAGACCTGGTCCACCCGATCGACCTTGGCGGCGATCTTCAGTGGCAAGCCGCAGGCGCGGGCGATCCGGATGGCGCGGTCCGGCCCCTTCTCCGGGGCGATCCGCCCGAGGAACGCGAGGTATTCGGGCTCCTTGCGCTGCGGCGTGAGCAGCTCCGCTGGGAGGCCGTGGTAGACGGTCTCGACGAAGCGCGCCTGGGGCAGCGGGCGGCGCTGGCTGTCGCTGATGCTGACGACGGGGACGTTCGGGAAGGTGTTGAAGATCGGCTGCAGCTCGGCGAGATCGAGCCGGCCGTGGAGCGTGGTGACGAAGGGGGTCCGCTGGCGGCCGAACAGGCTAAACGGCCAATAGTCGACGTGGAAGTGCAGGACGTCGAAGTCGTCGGCCTGGCGGCGCACGGCCTCCATCAACAGCATGTGCGGCGCGATCGGGTCGCGGATAGCTGGATCCAGACGGAGGGCACGGGGCCAGATCGCCTCGAGCCGGGCCTCCGTCACGCTGTCGCCGCTGGCGAACAGGGTGACGTCGTGGCCGAGAGCGACGAGTTCTTCGGTCAGGAAGGAGACGACACGTTCGGTTCCGCCGTACAGCTTCGGCGGCACCGCCTCGTGCAGGGGCGCTATTTGCGCGATACGCATGGGCTTTGTCACTCCTCATCACCGACGACACGCATCACTAAGCGGGCAAACGAGGCGATATTGCGGCGCAGCAGTGATGACGCTCGGGCATGAAGAAGGTTGCGGAACCCGACTGGCCTCGTCGCGGATGCACATGGCATTAACCATTCGTTGTCACATCTCTGCGACCGTGCGGTGCAGGTGGCTGGAGTGATGCACGGTGCAACGGATGGACGCGGATGCGGTGCATCGGGAGCGGGCGGTGGGCAGCACGGCGCCCCCTCACGGGAGCAATCAAGCCGGCATGGCGCCGTTTTCGTTCACGATGGCATTCCAGCCGATCGTCGATGTCCGCGACCGGACGATCGTGGCGCATGAGGCGCTTGCCCGCGGCCCGGGCGGGGAGGGTGCGGGCTGGGTGCTCGCGCAGGTGACAGCGGCGACGCTCGAGGCGTTCGACAGGGCAGCCTCCGTTCGCGCGATCGAGCTCGCGGCCCGGCTGGGCATGCCGGGCCGGCTGAGCATCAATGTTTGGCCGCATGCCGTGCAGGACTCGCGGTCGTGGGTGGCCGCGATCATGAAGGCGACGGACCGCACCGGGTTCGATCCGGCCCGCCTGACGTTCGAACTCGTGGGGACGGCGGATGCCGCGGGCAACAGGCAATTGAAACGGCTGGTGCGGGAATACCGGCGGCAGGCGTTCAAGATCGCGCTGGACGATTTCGCGACGGGCTCATCCTGCCTTCTAAGCTTGGCGGACCTCGAGCCAGACCTCATCAAGCTGGACCGCCGGCTGGTGCGGGCCTGCGACCAGGATCATAAGCGGCTGGCGATCATCTCCCACATGGCAGAGCTGGGCCATAAGCTCGGGACGGCCGTGGTCGGCGAAGGGGTTGAACGGCGGGAGGAGGCGCAGGCGCTGGCGAGCGTCGGCGTGCGTCTAATGCAAGGCTACCTGTTCAGCCGCCCCGTGTTCGAGGACTACTGCGACCCGCGATACATCTTCGACGAGCCACCGCCTGGGCAGGGCAAGACCGAAATGGCCGAAGACTAGAAGCCTTCGCGCTCCAGGCGCTTGCGCTCCATCTTCCGCGCCCGCCGCACGGCCTCGGCAGCCTCGCGCGCACGCCGCTCGGACGGCTTCTCGTAATGCCGCCGCAGCTTCATTTCGCGGAACACGCCTTCGCGCTGCATCTTCTTCTTCAGCGCCTTGAGCGCTTGGTCGACATTGTTGTCACGAACGAGAACCTGCACTTGGCCGCCATCTCCTGTCGTCGGGTGCACCCAGCGGTCTCACGCTGCGAAAGGGCGCGTTGAAGCGTTACCGCACGGGGAGCCCGCGGGAGCGAGCGCTATAGCACCAAGCTGCGCACTCGCCAAAAGGTTTCGTGCACCCACCTGCGGGAGTGTTAGACGGAAGTGGTCATGGCCATCCTGAAGATCGCCCGCATGGGGCACCCCGTCCTTCTCACACCAGCCGAGCCCGTAGCGGACCCGGCCGCACCGGAGATCCGCCGGCTGGTGCGGGACATGATCGAGACAATGGAGGACGCGCAGGGGGCAGGCCTGGCGGCGCCGCAGGTGCATGTCCCGTTGCGGCTGTTCGTGTTCCGGGTGCCGCCCGGGCGAACCCAGCCGGCCGAGGGTGATGGCGAGATGCCGAACACGGTCGTCATCAATCCGGTCCTCGAACTGCTCGGTGAGGAGCGCGTGCTGCGCTGGGAGGGGTGTTTGTCGATCCCGGGGCTGCGGGCGGCGGTGCCGCGCCATATGAAGGTGCGCTATTCCGGCGTCGGTACCGAGGGCGAGCCGGTCGGCGCCGTCGCGACAGGTTTCCACGCCGGGGTGGTGCAGCACGAGTATGACCACCTGGATGGGATCCTTTATCCGATGCGCATGACCGACTTCAGCCTATTTGGCTTCACGGAGGAACTGGCCCGGGCGCAAGCTGCGCAGCATTCCGCGACCCAGCCGCCGACTGCCCAGCCGCCGACTGCCCAACCTGGAACCGGGGGGTGAGCACGCCCGAGCGCAGCGCCGAACGTGACGCCGCGATCGTCGCGATGCTCCCGCTCGTCGGACGGGACGGGTGGACGATGGCGACGCTGACGGCTGCGGCCGGGCCCGATGCCGACCTGCTGTTCCCGGGTGGGCCGGCCGACATGGTCGAGGCGTTCTGTGACCTGGGCGACCGCTGGATGGAGCAGGACGCTGCGGCGCTGCCGTTCGATGGGCTGCGGACGCCGGACCGGGTGCGCGCCGTCATCGCCGCCCGGTTCGCTCGCAACCGACCCTATAAGGATGCGGTCCGTCGCGCGCTCGGCGTACTGTTGATGCCGGGCCGGGCGGTGCTTTCGGCGCAGTGCACGGCGCGGACGGTCGACGCGATCTGGCATGCGGCGGGCGACACCGCGTCGGACTTCAGCTGGTACAGCAAGCGGGCGATCCTTGCGGCCGTCTATGGCAAGACGTTGCTGTATTGGCTGCAGGACGGCAGCACGGAGGATGGCGCGACTCTCGCGTTCCTCGATCGGCGTCTGGCGGGCGTCGGGCGGATTGGCCGGATGCGGCGGCGGGTTGCGGGGCTACGGAAACGCGCCTGAACTGGTGGTGCGCCGGACAGTCCCGGCCCGTCCGCCCTTGAGCGCGCCTGTCCGGCCACTTATTTCAATGTCCGAAGGCCGTTGCCCGGGTTGCCTCCAAGAGGGACCGGGGGACAGCGACCAAAGTCGCCTGATCGAGAGGGACGCATGGACATCCAGAAATTCACCGAGCGGTCGCAGGGCTTCCTGCAAGCCGCTCAGACCATCGCAGTTCGCGAGTTCCATCAACGCCTGACGGCCGAGCACCTGCTGAAGGCCCTGCTGGACGACGAGGAAGGGGCGAGCGCCGGGCTCATCCGCGCGGCTGGCGGCGATGCGGGAGCCGTACAGAAGGCCAACGACGCCGAAGTGGCGCGTATCCCCAAGGTGCAAGGCTCTGGCGCGGGACAGGTGCAGATGACGCCCGAGCTGCACCGGCTGCTGGACGCCGCACAGCAAACGGCGACGAAGGCAGGGGACGCCTATGTGGCGCAGGACCGGCTGCTGCAGGCCCTCGCGGCCAGCGACACGCCCGCTGGCCGGGCGCTGCTGGCCGGCCGCGCGACGCCGGCAGCGTTGGAGCGTGCGATCGCGGAGGTCCGGAAGGGCCGCACCGTCGACAGCCCGAACGCCGAGGCGACGTTCGATGCGTTGAACAAGTATGCGCGCGACATGACCGCGCTGGCGCGGGAGGGCAAGCTCGACCCGGTGATCGGCCGTGACGAGGAGATCCGCCGCACGATCCAGATCCTGGCGCGCCGCACGAAGAACAACCCGGTGCTGATCGGCGAGCCCGGCGTCGGCAAGACGGCGATCGTCGAGGGCCTCGCGCAGCGCATCGTCAACGGGGATGTGCCGGAGGCGCTTCGGAACAAGCGGCTGATGGCGCTCGACCTGGGCGCGATGGTCGCCGGCGCGAAGTATCGGGGGGAGTTCGAGGAGCGGCTGAAGGCCGTGTTGAAGGAGATCGAGGGCGCCCACGGCGAAGTGGTGTTGTTCATCGACGAGATGCACACGCTGGTGGGCGCGGGCCGGGCCGATGGCGCGATGGACGCGTCGAACCTGATCAAGCCCGAGCTGGCCCGCGGCGTGCTGCACTGCGTCGGTGCGACCACGCTGGACGAATACCGTAAGCATATCGAGAAGGATGCGGCGTTAGCCCGGCGCTTCCAAGCCGTTTTCGTGGGCGAGCCGACCGTCGAGGACACGATCAGCATCCTGCGGGGCATCAAGGACAAGTACGAGGTGCATCACGGCGTGCGCATCACCGATAGTGCCCTGGTGGCCGCAGCGACGCTCAGCAACCGATACATCACGGACCGGTTCCTGCCGGACAAGGCGATCGACCTGATCGACGAGGCCGCCAGCCGGCTGCGCATGGAGGTCGATAGCAAGCCGGAGGAACTTGACGAGCTGGACCGTCGGCTGATGCAGCTGCGGATCGAGCGGGAGGCGTTGCGCAAGGAGTCCGACCCGGCGTCACGCGACCGGTTGGAGCGGCTGGAGGGTGAGATCGCGGGGCTGGCCGAACGCTCGGACGCGATGACGATGTCGTGGCGGGCGGAAAAGGGCCGGCTGACGGACCTGCAGAAGTCGAAGGAGCAGCTGGACCAGGCGCGGATCGAGGTGGAGCAGGCGCAGCGCCGGGGCGACTTGGCCCGCGCGTCGGAGCTTTTGTATGGCCGCATCCCCGAGCTGGAACGCCAGATCGCGGCCGGTCATGGCGGCGACGCCGGGCGGCTGGTGAACGAGGCGGTGACCGAGGACCAGGTTGCGGCGGTCGTGAGCCGCTGGACGGGCGTGCCGGTCGACCGGATGCTCGAGGGCGAGCGGGCCAAGCTGCTGCGGATGGAGGACGAGCTGCGCCGCCGGGTGGTGGGGCAGGAGGATGCGCTGCGGGCGGTCGCGAACGCGGTGCGCCGGGCACGGGCCGGGCTGCAGGATCCGAACCGGCCGATCGGGAGCTTCCTGTTCCTGGGGCCGACCGGGGTGGGCAAGACGGAGCTGACGAAGACGCTTGCCGCGTTCCTGTTCGACGACGACCGGGCGATGGTGCGGATCGACATGAGCGAGTTCATGGAGAAGCACGCGGTCAGCCGGCTGATCGGTGCACCGCCCGGCTATGTCGGATACGACGAGGGGGGCGTGCTGACCGAGGCGGTGCGGCGCCGGCCCTACCAGGTGATCCTGTTCGACGAAGTGGAGAAGGCGCACGAGGACGTCTTTAACATCCTGCTCCAGGTGCTCGACGATGGGAGGCTGACTGACGGGCAGGGACGGACGGTGGACTTCCGCAACACGATCATCGTGTTGACGAGCAATCTCGGCAGCGACGTGCTGGCCCAGCAGGCGGACGGACCGATTTCGGACCTGGCGTCGGCGCAGGTGATGCGCGTGGTGCGCGACCACTTCCGGCCGGAGTTCCTGAACAGGCTGGACGAAATCGTGCTTTTCCGGCGGCTCCAGCGGTCGGACATGGCCACCATCGTGGACATCCAGCTGGCGGGTCTGCGCCGCTTGTTGGCGGACCGGAAGATCGGGTTGGAGCTCGATTCGGCGGCGATGGATTGGCTGGCCGAGCAGGGCTACGACCCGGTGTATGGCGCGCGGCCGCTGAAGCGTGTCCTGCAGCGCAGCTTGCAGAATAGCCTGGCGCAGATGCTGCTCGACGGGTCGGTGCGGGATGGCGAGACGGTGCACGTGTCGGCCTCACGCGACGGCCTCCTCCTGAATGGCGCGTTGGAGAACGCTGCCTGACCTCGTTTGGGGCGCATACCTGCAATGTGATAGCGGCTGCCGTCGCTGCGGCGGCGGCCGCTCGGGCCGTAAG
>CBDCAA010000011.1:120000-875220 GCA_965213855.1 Acetobacteraceae bacterium
GGAGGGGTGCAAGCTCTGAATTGAAGCCCCGGTAAACGGCGGCCGTAACTATAACGGTCCTAAGGTAGCGAAATTCCTTGTCGGGTAAGTTCCGACCTGCACGAATGGCGTAACGACTTCCCCACTGTCTCCGGCATGGGCTCAGCGAAATTGAATTCCCCGTGAAGATGCGGGGTACCCGCGGTCAGACGGAAAGACCCTATGAACCTTTACTGCAGCTTTACAGTGGCATGAGAGAGAAACTGTGTAGGATAGGCGGGAGGCTATGAAGCGTGGGCGCCAGCTTGCGTGGAGCCATCCTTGAAATACCGCCCTGTTTGTTTCTGATGTCTAACCGCGACCGGTCAGCCCGGTCCGGGACCCTGTATGGTGGGCAGTTTGACTGGGGCGGTCGCCTCCCAAAGTGTAACGGAGGCGCGCGATGGTGGGCTCAGGCCGGTCGGACATCGGCTGCTGAGTGCAATGGCATAAGCCCGCCTGACTGCGAGAGCGACAGCTCGAGCAGAGACGAAAGTCGGCCATAGTGATCCGGTGGTCCCGCGTGGAAGGGCCATCGCTCAACGGATAAAAGGTACTCTAGGGATAACAGGCTGATCTCCCCCAAGAGTCCACATCGACGGGGAGGTTTGGCACCTCGATGTCGGCTCATCACATCCTGGGGCTGGAGCAGGTCCCAAGGGTTCGGCTGTTCGCCGATTAAAGTGGTACGTGAGCTGGGTTTAGAACGTCGTGAGACAGTTCGGTCCCTATCTGCCGTGGGTGAAGGAGACTTGAGAGGAGCTGTCCCTAGTACGAGAGGACCGGGATGGACGCACCTCTGGTGAACCGGTTGTCGCGCCAGCGGCACGGCCGGGTAGCTATGTGCGGAACGGATAACCGCTGAAAGCATCTAAGCGGGAAACCGACCTCAAAACCAGGTCTCCCCTGGAGGGCCGTGATAGACCATCACGTCGATAGGCCAGGTGTGGAAGGGCGGCAACGCCCGAAGCTAACTGGTCCTAATCGCCCGAACGGCTCCAATCACCACCCATCCTGCACAGCAGCAACCAACAAAACACACCCCCCGCCGGACCCCGGCCGGATCCAACCCCTCAGCACGCCCCAAACCAGAACCAACCATCACAGTCGCCGCCATTGGCTTGGACGACCTGGTGGCCATGGCGGAGTGACAACACCCGATCCCATCCCGAACTCGGACGTGAAAACCTCCAGCGCCCATGATACTGCGTCTCAAGGCGCGGGAAAGTCGGTCGCCGCCAGGTCCTCCAAACCAATGACAACAACACAAACACACCAACCCATCGGATCAAGCGCAAACATAAACAACCGCGCAATCCAAACATCGTGACGCGGGGTGGAGCAGCCCGGTAGCTCGTCAGGCTCATAACCTGAAGGTCACAGGTTCAAATCCTGTCCCCGCAACCATCTTCATTTGCACACTCAACGCACGGGAATCTAGTGCACGGGAATCTAGTGCACGAGCATCTGGGGACGAAGCCGCAACGCTGGGTCGGCCGGACGAAGCGCGATGGAACTGCTCCGACGCACCATCGCCGCCGCCAGCCAGCGCCAGGATCGCCGCCAGTTCGCCCGATACCTCAATCCGAAGCTTGTCGTCTGTGTCATCGGGCACCAGTCGGACTTCCTCAACCAATGCCGGAATGCCGCCATGACGGCTGCTCCGCCGTCTGCGGCAAGCGTCTGGGCTCAGGCGCGCGACCTTTGCCCGATACACCTTTGACAGTTCGGGGTGCAGGCGAGGTGCCGCTGCCGGCGCGGCTTGAAGTCGTTCAGAGACGGTTTGCCGTTCCTGCTCCAGCGCCGCCAAGCGGTCCATGACCGACGGGATCGAACGGCCTTCGGTGATCGCGTCCACGAGTCGCTCGATCTGACTGGACAGCCGCTTACGATCTGCCTCCCACCGGTCCCGTTCGCCATGGCCTAACGCCTGCAGCCGATTCCATTCGGCGGTGAACTCGCGCGCAAACCTCGTAGAGGTCGGGGTCCATCAGCCGGTCCCGCAGGCCGCTCAAGAACCGTCTCCTCCAATCGGTCCGCCGGACGGTCCGCAGGTTGATGCAGGCGGTTCCTCCCTTGTTGCGGGCCGCCGAGCATCCGTAGTGCAGCGTGCTGATCTTCGAAAAGCCGCCTCCGCACACGCCGCACCGCATCAGCCCGGAAAACAACGTCCTGGGCCGCAGCTTCTGCCGCACCCCGTGAGGACTGTTGCCGCCATTTGCCCTGGCGGTGCCGTCCAGCGAATGCTGGCGGTCGCGGGCCGCCTGCCACAACAGATCGTCGACAATGCGTAGGGCAGGGACATCGGTGGTCACCACCTTGCCCGGGCCGTTGACCCTCGACCGCCGCTTGCCGCTGTCCGGGTCCTTGCTGTAGCTGAGCTTGTTCCAGACCAGGCGGCCGACATACAGCTCGTTGTTCAAAATCCCGGTGCCGCGATCGCGGTTGCCGTTGATGGTGGTCGCCGCCCACAGCCCGCCGCGCGGCGCCGGCACGCCCTTGTCGTTCAGCGCCAGCGCAATCCGTTTGGGCGACAGCCCCGCCGCGTAGTCACGGAAGATCCCTCGCACGATGTCCGCCTCGGCATCGTTGACCACCCGTTCGCCGCGCACCCGTTCGCCGGTGCTGTCCAGGCGTGAAACGACGTCATAGCCAAAGGTCAGACCGCCGCCGGACTTGCCGGCCTCCACCCGCCCGCGCAGGCCGCGATGCGTCTTGGCCGCGAGGTCCTTGAGGAACAGGGCATTCATCGTGCCCTTCAGCCCGATGTGCAGTTTGTTGATTGAACCCTCAGCCTGGGTGTGGATGCCGACCCCGGCGTGGCTGACCCGCTTGTAGAGTGCCGCGATGTCCTCCTGGTCGCGCGACAGCCGGTCGAGCGCCTCGGCCACGATGACGTCGAACTCAGCCGCCCTCGCATCCTGCACCAGGGCCTGGTAGCCCGCGCGCAGCATCGTCGCCCCGCTCGCCGCCCGGTCCTGGTAGACCTGCACCAGCGTCCAACCCTGGCGAACGATCAGCTCCTTGCAGACCCGGACCTGGTCCTCGATGGAGGCGTCGCGCTGCTGGTCGGACGAATAGCGGGCGTAGATCGCAGCGCGCATGGATCGGACGAGAGCGGGCGTAGATCACGGCGCGCCGGACCTCCCTCAGGAGCGGCCGATCCAACCCCAACGTCCCGGCTTGTCAATCCAACAGCGCCCCGAGCGCGGCCGCCCGCCCAGCCGCCCCGGTGTCGCTCCTCGGCCTGCACGTCGACGAGGCCGGACGCCCTCGCCGCATGCCTGGAGCGAACACTTCGCATCGCCGCTTGACGAGCAAGCGCCCGAACGATCGTCTCGAGCGACGAAAGCGAGCCGCGCTCGCGCAAGGCGCTCCCCCCGGGCGGGCGTAACACTATCTGGCAGCATATCGGACCTTTTCGCCGGATCACCGGCAGTCGCACTCTTGGCTGCAAAAATGGTCCGGGCAATCCGCAAAAGCGTCGACGTGTTTCTGGTCTGTTCGCGCCGGCTTACGCAGTCCACGCCGAATGCGCGCTCCTCGTGAGCGGCCGCTCGTAGGTTCGACGATCGCCTTGCCGACCTATGTCCGCGTTGCGCCCTTTGACGTCGTTCAGTCGGATACGAGACGTGCCTGAAAGCCGCTGTTCGTTCGGCGAGGGTGCCAAGCCCGGGCTGGCTGGCCGTGAACAGCGAGACCTGGTGGAAAGCTGACTTTCAGCCCGTCGCGGGGCTAGTTGGCCTTCGCAGCTGCCTTCCTCTTCCACTGCCTCATCTTCGATAGGTTGAAATGAAGATCGGAGCTTCCGGTCACAATATGTCTGTAGCTCCAAAGCGCAGCCCTAATACCAGAACCCGTCTGACGTGACTCTGAGGGGCTTCCCCGACGCGGCGCAAATCTGATTCGATGGCGTGGCGCTTAGGAGGTCTGCCATGCCGCTTCCACTTTCCGCGGATTACGACGCTGCAAGCCTTCGTGCCACGGCTCGTAGCAGCAAGGTCAGCAACCAGACCCGTCGGATTCTCACGCTCGCTGCGATCTACGACGGCGCAACCCGCACCGAGGTTGCGATGATCGGCGGTGTCACGGTGCAGATCGCGCGCGACTGGGTGGCCAAGCTGAACGCACACGGGCCCGCGGGCCTGATCGACCGCAGGGGCGGGGGCACGCCGCCGATCCTGACCGACGAACACCGCCGGGCCTTGGCCGTGGCGATCGAGGACGGACCGATCCCCGCAGTCCATGGCGTGGTGCGCTGGCGTGTGATCGACCTGTGCCAGTGGTTGTGGGATGGCTACGCGGTGCGGGTGTCCAAGCAGACGCTCAGCCGCGAGCTGCGGGGGATGGGCTACCGCCGGCTCTCGCCCCGGCTGCGCCATCACGCCCAGGCCCATGGTGCGATCGAGGCTTTTAAAAAAGTCTCCCCGCGCGTCTGGACGCGATCGGGCGCGCGCAGGGTGTCGGCCGCGCGGGCGTAGAGGTCTGGTTCGCCCATGAGGCCCGGGTCGGCCAGAAGAACAAGATCACCCGGCGCTGGGCCAGACGAGGGACCCGGCCCTCCGCACCACAGGATCAACGGACGGCGTCCACCTACATCTTCGGCGCGATCTGCCCCGAGACGGGCGCCAGCGCTGGGCTGGTCCTACCCTGGTGCAACACCGAAGCGATGGGCCGGCACTTGGCCGAGATCGCGGCCCGGGTGACGCCGGGCCGGCACTGCGCACTGCTGGTGGACCAGGCGGGCTGGCACACCTCCGAGCGCCTGGCCGTGCCCGCCAACATCACCATCGTGAAGCTGCCCCCAAGTGCCCGGAGCTGAGCCCGGTCGAGAACCTCTGGCAGTTCCTGCGCAACAACTGGCTCTCGAACCGGGTGTTTGCCCTCTACGACGCCATCGTCGAGCACTGCTGCGACGCTTGGAACCGCCTTGCCGAGCAGCCCTGGCGCGTCATGTCCATCGGACTACGTGAGTGGGTCACCGGTCAGGTCGGGTTGAGTCCTGGTATAAACCCTGCACCGTCAATGACTCCATCCAAGAGAGACAGCATCTGTGGCACGCTGAGGAACCAGCAACTGAAGAAGGGCTGGTTCATTTCCTTCTGCCCGCGGTGGAATGCCGCTACCTGCTCGTGAATTGCGACCAGAGAGGAGTTAAGTTACTTCAATTTCTTATTGAGGCTTGCAGCGACCGGCGTAAAACTCCCACTGATGGTCGGCTCTAAATAATTTGTTTTGTTAGGATCCGATCCTGGAGGCTGCCGAAGTCAAACAGGTAGTGATGGCGGCCCAACCGCACCTCATGCCATCCGGCCTGCGCCTGGCGGCGAGAAGACTGCCCGCGAAGTCCAATAGCAGGTGAGCGTCGGATCCCGCTTTCGCCCACCGCGTGAGCGTCTTTTTCTTCACCTCGGCAAAGATCACCGTCTCTGGTGCCTCGATCACAAGATCGCATTGCCCGTGCTCGCTTCCGGCGTCGTAGTCACCGGCGCGGACGGGAACGTCATGTGAAATAAATTCGGCTTCGAGGAAGCGTTCAATCGCCAAGCCGACCTTGTCTTCGACGCCCTTCATCTCCAAGCGCAAAGGTGTCATCAGCGCCTCTAGGCATGCGGGCGCGCAGACCGAGTGATCGAGCAGGCAGAACCGGCGGCTGGACTGGTGAAGGAGCGGACCCAGAAAGAAATCAGGCCCCGCGTCCTTCAGATCGGGGTTCTCGGCGATGGGCGCACCCGTTGGCCGAGAGAAGTTTCAGTTCGTGCCAACGGGCGGATGGCTTAGCACTTCATCCAAAATCTGCGCCACGGTTCCACGTGGGATCGTCGGGCAGGCGGCCCCTGATAGCGGCTTCGTCTACGGAGATGGGTCCGCGCACATTTCGGACGGGATCAAGCAAGTACCCGATGATTTCCAGCACTCGGTGGGCAGATCCGCGCCCGAGCGATCGTTGTTCAGCAAAGACGGGCCGGCCGGTCCAGTTCGAGTTGCTGACAAACTTACAAACGAGCCTGCTTGCATGGCTGGAACGGAGGGGCGGAACACTGGGAAATTATTTGTTCCCGAGCCGAATCAGTCCCACTGACCACCTCAGCACCCGGCAGTACGCGCGACTGGTGAACGAGTGGGTGAGCGGCGTAGGTTTGCGCCGTGAGGAGTATGGCACGCATTCGCTTCGCCGGACAAAGGCGTCGATCATCGACAAGGCCGCCGGCAATCTTCGCGTTGTGCAGATACTACTCGGCCATACCAAGATCGAGAACACCGCGCGATATCTTGGCGTTGACCTGGAAGATGCTCTGACGCTAGCGGAGAGCACCTAGATTTGAGCCACCCGGCTCCTCGCTGCCCGTGAGGAGCCGGACCGCCTTCCGCCCAATCGCGGTCAGTCAATAATGATCCAAGTGACCCGGTAAGCTGCCGCTTGCTTAAGCAGAGCGAGTCGGTTGACTGTGACAGATCGGCCCCTCGAAGGCGCGGCCGCAAGGCGCTCATATTGGCCGATTAGCCCGCGCCGAGTTCGCTGTCGGCGGCAACACGGAGATCGCGAAAGGCTGGCCCAATCTGGAGCGCTGCGCTACGACGATCTCCTTGATCCACTAGAATGTCGAGCATCCGGAGGAGCTTCGGGCCAAGAGAGAACTGCAGCGGCGACGCACGATCGGCAATGTCCTGGACCCGCGAGGCGATCCTGGCAGCGATCATCGTGCCGCGCCAGCGCGTCCCCGGATGCTCCCTCGCGGACAGCGCTGCGACGATCGCGTCGGCGAACGCATCGGCTGGGAAATGCGCGCGCGCGTTCTGCAACTTCGAGGAAGTTCTCCATCATCATCGGTGCCCAACCCGCGGCGTGCACCAACCGTTGTACGGATGGCATGATCAGCGCAATCTCCGACCAGTTGCCGTTGAGAAGCGATGGGCGAGCGTGGCGTTCTTCGACGCCGACGAACATCAGCCACCGCGCCAAATCCGGCATCGAGAAGCCGTGCATCTCGCCGGCACGGTAGGCCGTCCGCCTAGGTGTCGACGCCGCAAGAAGGCGATCTACGGAGCGATCCAGCACCATCGGCGTCATCGGCGCGAGATCGGGAGTGTCCAGCACATACTGACAGATGAACATCCTGACCAGCGGAGCAAGTAGGTCGAAGCACGTGTCCTCGTCCTTGATCCCGCAGACCAGTTCGACAAAGTTTGCATCGGCCTGCTCGAGATCAATTAGGCCGATTAGCGACCCGAGCCAACGGCGAACAGGTGCGTCCACTCCATGACGTTTGCTATGTCGATGTCGCGGTACCGCGTAGCCCACGACAGCGCCCTGCGTTCGATCGTCCAGGCGAGCATCGCCACGCAGAAAGACACCAATCGGGCCTTAAATCCGCCGGAGAGCACGGTTCGTAGCGGCTGCATTGCAAGTATCGAGCCCGCGCTATCAGACCACCACCAACCGTCGGCGGGGCGCGAATATGTGAATCGGTATCGAAGTGAGACCCCCCTTTAAATTCTCATAAGTGTTTGCAAGAATCTGGATTTTCGTTCAGGTTGGGGTCCCGATCGGCGCCGATCGAGACCCCAACTGTCGGTTATCTTTCGCAGCAACCTCAGCGTTTGATAGGAACTTCGGGGGGTCCCACATCGGTGCTAATTCACAATCAACTCGCTTGATGCAAATCGCGCCGAGCCACGCTCTTTCCGATATTCACCTGCTGGCCACGTCCAAGCTCCATGCTGTCCGCTAGATATAGCGGAGGCGCGGGCCGGATGCGAGCGGGCCAACTACGGGTGGCCAATTTCAAATTGAGACACTACCAAGAAATGTCACACGTTGAGCAGGAGTATAAACACTAAAGGCTTGTATTTTGCCCGTCTCCGCGTTTCTTTCCGCCATGCGAATTTCCATTCTTGGAGTCGGGTATGTCGGCGCCGTGTCCTGTGGCTGCCTTGCGGAGTTCGGACACGAGATCGTCGGCGTGGACGTCAGTCCCGACAAGGTGGCAATGCTGGCCAGCGGCCAGTCGCCCATCGTGGAAGCCGAGATAGACCGGCTGATCGCTGAAAGCGTGAAGGCGGGTCGACTGCGCGCCACGACGGACATTGCCGACGCCATCGCTCACACAGAGGTGTCCTTCATCTCCGTGGGCACTCCCAGCGCCCCGGACGGCAGCGTCAGCCTGCACGCGGTGGACGAGGTGGCGGGGCAGATCGGGCGCGAGCTGGCGAAGAAGGCGGCGCGGCACACCGTTGTCATGCGCTCCACCGTGCCGCCGGGCACCGCGGAGGATCGGGTGATCCCGGCGCTGGAACGCGCGTCCGGCAAGGCGCTCGGGACCGGGTTCCGCTACCTGTCCAACCCCGAGTTCCTTCGCGAAGGCTCGTCCGTGCGGGATTTCCGCGCGCCGCCATACACGCTGATCGGCGCCGCGCCAGGCGACGACGGCGACGTGCTGCGGGAAGTCTACAGTGGGGTGGGCGGCGAAACGCACGTCGTGCCTTACCGGGTGGCGGAGGCGGCAAAATATCTCGCCAACGCCTACCACGCTGTCAAGCTCGCCTTTGCCAACGAGGCAGGCGGCGTATTGGCCACGTTGGGCGTTGATGCACGGGAAGCCTTCCGCCTGTTCTGCGAGGACCGGGTGCTGAACATCTCGGCCGCCTACCTCAAGCCCGGCTTCGCGTTCGGCAGCTCGTGCCTGCCCAAGGACACCCGCTCGTTCCTGGCGCTTGCCGCCCGCGCAGGGGTGGCGGCGCCGTTCATGGGGCAGGTGCTGCCGTCCAACACCGCCGTCATTGACCGCGCCTTCGAGGCCATCGTGCGCCACGGGCGGCAAAAGGTCGCGTTGTTCGGCCTGGCGTTCAAGAGCGGCACGGACGACCTGCGGGAAAGCCCGTTCGTGGTGCTGGCGGAGCGGTTGCTGGGCCGCGGCTATGAACTGGGCATCTTCGACCGTTCCGTGAAGGTGGCACAGCTTATCGGCAGCAACCGCGCCTACATCGAGCGGAAAATCCCTCACCTGGAACGTCTGCTCGCGGACAGCCCCGAAGCGGCGCTGGACGGCGCCGGCCTCGTCGTGCTGGGCCATGTCGGGCGCGCGGACCGCCCGGCCCTGCTGGCCACCCTGGGAAACCGCCCGGTGCTGGACTTGGCTGGCATCGACGAACTGCGGGGCCGGCCGGGCTACCAAGGGTTCTGCTGGTAATGCCGGCCCGCCTGCTGGTCGTATCGCCGCGGTTCTTGTTCCCGCTTGATCAAGGCGGCCGCATCCGCACCGTCAAGACGCTACGCCACATGAAGGGCGGGGCGTTCCACATCACCCTGGCATCCCCGGTACCGCCGGACGCGGGACGCTTCGCTGCGGAAACTGCAGCGGTGTGCGACCGCTTCGTATCCTGGCCGGAGCCACGCATGTCGCGGTTGGGCAAAGTCGCGGCGCTGGCAGGGCAGCTCCCAGTCAGTGCCGCCACCGACGTATCCGCGACCGGCCGCGCCACTGTGGCGCAGGCGCTGGCGGACGGGGTGGATTTGGTGCTGGTCGACTTCCCGCATGCTGCCGTGCTGGTGCCGGAGCGGCTGCCCGTACCGGCCGTGGTGTTCACCCATAACGTCGAAGCAGAGATCCTGGAACGCCATGCCCGGGTTGCGCGGGGAGCGATGCGGCTGGTCTGGCAGAACGAGGCACGCAAGATGCGTCGCTTCGAAGGCGGTGTGCTGCGCCGCTTCCATACTGCCATCGCCGTTTCGGAACGGGATGCGGTGGCGCTGCACCGGGATTACGGCGTGTCCCGGGTGGAAGCGGTCGAGACGGGGGTAGACACGGATTACTACGCGTTCCATTCCCGGCCGAAGCAGGCGGGACGTGACGGCGGAACGGTCGTGTTCACTGGGTCTATGGACTCGCGCTCCAACATCGACGGCATTGGGTTCCTGCTCCAGGACGTTTGGCCTCATGTTCTGGCTGCCCGGCCCAAGGCCAAAGCGCTGATCGTAGGTCGCAACCCGCCGCCCGCCCTGGTGGCTGCCGCCAAGGGGCGTGGCTACGACTGGCACTTTACCGGTTTCGTAGACGACGTGCGCCCCTATGTCGCCGAAGCGCATGCCTATGCCATCCCGTTGCGAGTGGGCAGTGGCACCCGCATCAAGGTGTTCGAGGCAATGGCTATGGGCCGCCCGGTCGTGTCCACCCAGCTCGGGGCCGAAGGCCTGGATGTGACGCCTGGAACGGACATGCTGATGGAGAACGATCCGGTGCCTTTCGCTGCCGCGCTGGTTCAAGTGCTGGAAGACGAAGGCGAAGCGGCACGCCTCGCGCACGCAGCGCGTGAATTGGTGCAGCGGCGGTTCTCGTGGCCCATGGTGACGCAGCGGTTCGAGCAAATCTGCCTCGATGCCATGGCGGGCACTCATCGGCGCGTCTGACGTTCAAACAACTGGGCGGTGCGGAACGCCGTTTGGCAAAACCATCGCCGTTCCGTGCCGCCCCAAGCTCCACGCAGAGGCCTCTCTGGTAATGCAGCCCGGCTCTACGGTAGAAGTCATTACACCCGAATTTCGGCCGCTGAATGCATGAGGATCGTTGATGGCTGCCGAACCGCTTTCCTGGTTGCCCCCGCATCCCTCCTGGCCGGCCAGCCTCAAGATGCTTGCCGGTGCGCCGAACGATGCGGCCTGGCCGTTGCTGGTTGACCTTGCCCGCCATCGACTTGACTTGGTAGCCACCATTCAACTCGACCGATGGCTGCGAAAGCTTTGCCCGACTCCGCCTCCGAACATCGGCACGCGCCCGGTGCGCCTCGCGGTGCTCGGCTCATGCACCCTCGACCATCTCCTGCCCGGCATCCGTCTCGGCGGGCTGCGCCGCGGCCTCCACATCACGACGGTCACGGCCGACTTCGGCCAGTACATGGAACCGCTGCTTGCTCCCGATACCTTGCAGGAACACGCACCGGACGCCGTGCTGCTGGCGTTGGATGCTCGCCATGTTACGGGCGGCGTTTCGCCCGCCGCTTCGGCGTCTGAAGCCGCCTCGCACCTAGACGCACTGTTCGAGCGCCTGCGCGCCCTCTGGCACGCGGCGGAGGACCTCGGCGCTACAGTGCTGCATCAGGCGGCGCTACCCGTCTTCCCCGCGCTGCTCGGAGAAGCGGAGCACCTGATGCCAGGCTCCCCCGCCGCCCTCGTGATCGCCTACAACGAGCGGCTGCGGCGCGAAGCGGCGGAGGCTGGCGTCCAAGTGCTCGCCATCGACCGCCACGCCGTAGAGGATGGCATCGCCGCTTGGCACGACGAGACGCTGTGGCACCGCGCCAAACAGGACATACACCTGGCCATGGCGCCCTTCTACGGCGACCTGGTCGGCCGGGTCCTGGCCGCACGGCAGGGACGCAGTGCCAAGTGCCTGGTGCTGGATCTCGACAACACGCTCTGGGGCGGGGTGATCGGCGATGACGGAGTAGAGGGCATCGTGCTGGGGCAGGGCAGCGCGCTAGGCGAGGCTTATTCTGGCTTCCAGGCCTACGCTAGAGCGCTCAGCTGCCGTGGCATCATCCTCGCCGTGTGTTCCAAGAACAACGAGGCCAATGCCTTGGCCGCCTTCGACCGTCATCCCGAGATGGTGCTCAAGCGCGGCGACATTGCCTGCTTCGTCGCCAACTGGTCGGACAAGGCGCACAATCTCCGCGCCATTGCAGAGGCGCTCAACATCGGCATCGACGCCCTCGTGTTCGCCGACGACAGCCCGGCCGAACGTGCCATCGTTCGGCGCGAGCTGCCCGCCGTCGCCGTCCCCGAGCTGCCCGCCGACCCGGCGCAATACGCCGCCGCCATCGCCCGGGCCGGCTACTTCGAGGCGGTGGCGCTGACGCGCGACGATATGCAACGCAGCGAACAATATCAGCAGAACCTCCGCCGCGCGACGCTCGCCAGTTCCGTGACCGACATGGACGGCTACCTAGCAACGCTGGACATGGTAGGGCAGTGGAGCCCCTTCCGCCCTGTGGACCGACAGCGCGTGGTCCAGCTCATTAACAAGACCAACCAGTTCAACCTCACCACACGCCGCTACACGGAACCGGACGTGGACGCCGCGATGGCGGACCGGCAGGGCGCGACGTTACAGCTTCGGCTTCTCGACCAGTTCGGCGACAACGGCATCATCGCCCTGACGATTCTACGGCCGACCGACGAGGCCCTGCTGGGCGAAATCGACACTTGGCTGATGAGTTGCCGGGTGCTGAAGCGCGGCGTGGAAACGGCGACGCTCCAACTGCTGGTGGAGCAGGCGCGGACGCTGGGCATGACGGGCCTGCGCGGCCGCTACGTTCCCACGGCGAAGAACGGCATGGTTGCCGGCCACTACGCGAGCCTCGGCTTCACGCCGGACGGCACGGACGGGGACGTAACGCTCTGGCGCCTGGACCTTGCGGGCTACAGTCCCGCTCCGCACCACATTCGCCTCATGGAAACCAAGGAAGCGATCGCAACATGACCGAAGACGTCGTCATTGAGGCTCTCACCCCCATATTCCAGGATGTGCTGGATGTGCCTGGCCTGCACCTCACACCGGCAACGTCGGCCGCCGACGTGCCGGGCTGGGACTCGGTCGCCCACATCACACTGGTGGTTGTTATCGAGCAGCGGTTCGGCATCCGGTTCAACACTGCCGAAATCGAGGAGCTGCGCAACGTCGGCGACTTGGCCCGGCTGATCGCCCAAAGGGCCGGCTGAGGCCTGGACCATGCTGTTCAACTCGGCCGAGTTCCTGTTCGCCTTTCTGCCCTGCACCGTGTTGGGCTTTTACGTGTTGGGCAGGCGGAACGTGCCGCTTGCCCTTGCCTTCCTTACCGCCGCCTCCCTGCTGTTCTATGCCTGGTGGCGGCCGCTCAACATGCTCATAATCGCTCCCTCCATCCTGCTCAACTACGCGCTGAGCCGGGCCATCATCGCCAGGCGCGAAACGGCGTCGAGACAAGCCTCCCTGGCGTTCTGGGGTGGCATTACTTTCAACGTCTTCTACCTCGCCTATTTCAAGTACACGACCTTCCTCGAGCAGGTCGTTCGCGACGTGGGCGGCTTCGATTACGTGCTGGACCGGGTCGTGCTGCCCCTCGGCCTGTCTTTCATCACGTTCCAGAAGATTGCCCTCCTGGTGGATGTGCGGGCAGGCCGGATCGCCCGGGTCACGCTACGGGACTACGTCACCTTCGTCCTATTCTTCCCGCCGCTGATTTCCGGCCCCATCGTCCATTACCGAGAGCTGATGCCGCAGTTCCACGGGCTGGATGGCCGCATCCGCTGGTCGGACATCGGGCTGGGCGTTACCCTGTTCTCCGTCGGACTGGCCAAGAAGCTGGTCATCGCAGACCCGTTGGCAGTGCTGATCGCACCCTCTTGGCAGGACGCAGCGGCCGGGGGCCACCCCGCGCTGCTGCAGTGCTGGGCTGCGGCGCTCGGCTACATGATGCAGCTCTACTTCGACTTCTCGGGCTATAGCGACATGGCCATCGGCGTAGCCCGGCTGTTCGGCATCAAGCTGCCGCCGAATTTCGATGCGCCGCTTAAAGCGGCGTCGCTGATCGAGTACTGGTCACGCTGGCACATGACGCTGACCCGGTTCCTCACGGCCTACATCTTCTCGCCTGTCGTGCTCAAGCAGACCCGGCGGCGGTTGTCGCGCTCCCAGCCGGTGCTGGCGGGCCGCCGCACCACGCGGGGTGCCTTTGCCGGGCTGATCGCAGTGCCCACGGTCCAAACCATGTTCGTGTCGGGCATCTGGCACGGGGCCGGCTACCAATTCATCCTGTTCGGCCTGTTGCACGGCGTCGGCTTGGTCGTGAACCATGCTTGGCGGCTATGGCGCCCCACTTGGTGGCCACGCCAGGGCGCCGCAGGCTGGCTGGCTTTCCTTGGCTGCTGGACGATCACGATCCTCTTTATCGTGCTGGTCGAGGTTTTCTTCCGCGCTCCCGACGTGCCTACAGCCTTGCGTGTCCTTGCCGGAATGGGGGGAACCAACGGCGTCACCTTGCCGTCCGCGATTGAAGCTCGCCTTGCCCCCGCGCTGGCCCAACTCGGTGTCTATCCTGTTGTGGCCCTGGAAGGCGGGCGGGATTTCGTGAACACTTGGCTGCTCATCACCTTGGCCTGGTTCATCACACTCGCCGTGCCGACGATCTACGAGCTGACTGCCGCCTTCGAACCCGCCCTCGGCTGGAAGCCGCGGCCTGGGCAGCGCCTCGTGTCCGCCTTCCGCCCTGGCCTGGGCTGGGCTTGTGCCGTTTCGCTGGCGACCGTCGCCGGTCTTCTCTCGCTCGGGCAGGTTAGTGAGTTCCTGTATTGGCAGTTCTGATGGACACATCACTCGCCCTATCAACCACGGAAACCGGACAGCTCGCCGCGCCCGAGCGGAACCCGTGGCCCCGCTTCCTGAAAGGCTGGTTTTGCGGCACGGCCACGTTGCTGCTGCTCGCGATCGCGCTGAACGTCGTTGTCGATCCGTTCTTCGTTTTCGGCACTCCCTTGATCCGCGGCTTTAACCAATACAAGCCGGCGACGCAGGGCCATGAGGCCTTGGCCAAGCCGGCGCTGCTACCCCGGGAACGGCCGCACACCATCCTGATTGGGACATCCAAGGTTCAGGTCGGGCTGGACCCGCACTCCCCGGCGTGGCAGCCGGAAGACAAGCCCGTCTTCAACGCTGGCCTGCCCGGCAACACGTCCGCCGCGACGCTTGCAACCATCGAGGACGCGCTGGCGGTCGCCCCGGTCCGCCGCATGCTCGTCCTACTTGAGCCTATTGACCTCATGGAGCCGCCCGCCCCCCTTAGCCCAGCCGAACCGTTCCGCCACACCGGCTTGGCCCGACTGCAGGACCTGCTCGACGCCACCCTGACCCGCGATGCACTGGAGGCCAGCTTTCGTACCTTGGCCGGGCAATGGATCGACCTACCGAGCGGCCTTCGCCCCAACGGACAGATGTACGACGGCATCTTTCGTGGTCCTACTGGCGTCGAAGGTCCTGGTGCCCTGTTCGGCCAGAAGATGCCGCAAAATGCTGCGCGAGTAGCAAAAATCGCCCGTAGACTCCAGGCTTTGCCCGACACCGTCATCGCCCAGCTCGACGTGGTGCGCCGAGTAATCGCCCTGTGCCGTGAGAAGGGTGTGGCCCTGGATCTTGCCTTGGCGCCCGTTCACGCCGACCTGCTCCGCTCGTTTGACCTAGCTGGGCTGTGGCCCCGCTACCTGCTGATGCGGGAGGAGCTGGCGCGGACGGTAGCCGATGCCGGTGAAGGCCAAGTGCAGCTCTGGAGCTTCACCGGTTTCAACCTCTATTCAACTGAACCCGTCCCACCATTGGGCCACCGCGGGCCGCCCCTGCGCTGGTTTTGGGAACCCAACCATTTCCGGCCCGAGTATGGCGAGTTGCTGCTGGAAACGATCTACCACCGTCGGGAAGGTGTGGGTATGCAGCTTACCCCGGAGAACGTCGTTCTGTTGAACGAAGCGCAGACCGCCGCGATGAACGCGGATCGCGCCGCCCAGCCGACCGAATGGATCCGCCTAGAGTCTGCCCTCGCCAAGGCGAACCAGCACCGTTGAGGAATGGAAATGTCGGCTAATACGCTCGGCGCTTTGTCCAGCACCTTGGGTGCCAGCTGGTCCGACTTCGGCCGCTGCCCGTACTGCCGGCCCAGCTTGTTGCCGCGCGCCTTGGCGGCGGCGATGCCGGAACGGATGCGCTCTACCGTCAGCTCGCACTCGATCTCGGCGATGCTGGCCAGGAGTGTGGCCATCATGCGCTCGTGCGGCGTCATGAGGTCGAACGCCATTCCGTTCAACGCCACCAGCGACACCCGCCGGGCTTCCAGTTCCTTGGGGGCGGCCAGCAAGTCCGGCCAGAACTAACGAACGGGTTCTTGATACGCATAAACGGACAAAGCTGGAACACTACTGCTCTGAAGTTCAAGCGGGCCTGGCATTGCGGGCCATTCTGGGCCGCTGGTGGTGCGGTGGTGGGCTGGCGCCAACCAGGTGTTTCCGCAAGCCGTCACTCGCGTCGCCAGAAAGCCTGCTTTCAGGCCTGAAACATGCACGACGAACTCTGTCGAATGGTTCGCTGTGCGAGAACCCCTGATGTGAGGTTTTCCGCACATGTTGGTCGGCTACATGCGCGTCTCCAGCGACGGGGATCGCCAAGTGATGGACCTGCAACGAGATGCGCTGCTTGCCGCCGGGGTCGATGTGCCCACCTAAATCACATCACGCCGCGTCGGGGGAAGATATCACGAGTCAGCGTGATGGAAGAATGCTCCAGCAGGTCCTCGGCACTGTAAACAGCAGGCCATCGAGAATGAACGCGTTCACGATGGCTCTCGTCGCTGGTTAACGGTCGCGTGTATAGCTCGGGTTTTCGCCTCCAACGGGCCTCGTCCAATTTTCGGCAGCTGTCGTCGGGTTGTCGGTCCCAATTTAAGCGGCGCACTCGATCGCACTTGCGGAAACCCGCGTCCATTTGGTCCCAGCGTCTTGGAGGAAGCCGCATCGCTAAAATATGCCGAATGCAAGCTGCTGACTGGGTGCGCTCAAAAGAATCACTTTTTCCGCCCGAGTTTTCGGTAATGACCAGCGTGCTGAAACGAGCTGCTCCCCACGTTACTCCATTTTTGGGCAGCACGTTTTGGCAACACAAGAATCACATTATTGTAAATCAACTTGGAGGCCGGGAAACGCATATAGGCAACCAGGGATCACATTTTGGGAACCAAAGATCACGATGCGTAAGGACGATCCAGTGTCGAAACTAGTCGGATCTGGCTGGAGGGCAACCGGACATTCGGGCCTTCAGCTTGGTCCCGGATCAAACGGTCGAAAGATAGCACCCAGGTCCGGCCGCCCGCTACCAGCCGAACCCGACGACCGCGGCCAAGCGCGCACAAGATAAACTACGTCCGACGCGCCGATGGGTTTCGGCCGCGCCACGCAGCACCGTGCTCACTCCACCGAGGGAGGCATCATCGTCGAGTTCCGCAGGCGCGCGCTGCTGCCGCTCCACG
The DNA here is from genome assembly GCA_965213855.1 of Acetobacteraceae bacterium. Taxonomy (GTDB): domain Bacteria; phylum Pseudomonadota; class Alphaproteobacteria; order Acetobacterales; family Acetobacteraceae; genus JBBROS01. Next base: position 137,059 of record CBDCAA010000011.1, read on the forward strand.
AGGTCATGGGTTGCTTCAAGGACAGCATCCCAAACCTCACCCGTCGCGGACACAGCCCCGCCAGGGATTGAAGGTTTGCGTCGTGCATTTGATGGCGGAATACTTGGCCATGTCCTACCCCCCTTGCTGTCCGGCGAGCCATGGACGCGCCATCCACCAGCCGATCCGATCAGAAAGCCCATCGATGTAAGCGACCGGTTCTGAGAATGGGCGACGAGCGCTCGAATGATCATCGAGCTTCCGTGCTGCCCGGAACGTAGGAACATGCCCCCGTGCGCCCCCGGTCGCGAGCAGAGTCCGTGTGCCGTATGTGTCAGCCGGCACCAGAAAGGACATCGATCACTGTATCAGCGCTCAGGTGGGACACTCCTTACGAGAGGTAAGCCGCATACCCTCCTTGCTCGATCGAGTTCAGAGTAACGTCCCGATCGGCGCCGATCGGAAATCCCACCCACGGACGGGACGCAAACGTGGCGGGTCGCGGGTCGAACGGCGGGATGACGACCGAACTGGCAGGATTGCGGATCCCGGCTTTCCGCGGACCTACCCTCGCCCTGGCGGCGTCCAGAGCGAGGCGGATTTGGGTCGCGACGGAACGGGCAACGGGTGACGGGAACGCATCCCTACCTGCCGATAAGCCGTAGTCTTCTTGCGTGAAACGGCCAATCCCGGGAAACCCTGTAGTGGCGCGACCATCTCCACCGTCAGTCTCGGCATGCCGACGAAGCCCGCCTCCGGCGCTTCCGCTGCCAAGGATTTGCAGTTCACGCCGAGCATTGCCCAGGCGTTTCTTGCTCTGGTCGGCCCGAGATCGGGTCCGCCGTGCTTCTTGCTTCCGCTGACGATGATGGGAGCGATGTCGTTCGCCAGCTCTGCCCATGCAATTGCCCCTTCCCAGTCGTTGGCCGCCATCAGATCGAGGAGGGCTCCGCCGACCTTGGGAGGACTGAACGCGTTCGGTGACGGCCAGTGGAAGTGCTGATGCGCATCCGCCCTCAGAGCCACAAAAATCACCCGAGGCCGTAGCTGGGAAACTCCGAAAGACGAAGCGTTCAGCAATCTCCAGTCGACGACGTAGCCCAGCTTGCTCAGTCCCTGCCTGACCCGAGACATGGGTGACATTTCGTTCCGGACACATGGGTGACGTCTCCTTGCCTGGGCTTGGCCCAGGGTAAACTCAACATGTTCCTGGCCATCGACCGCGTTTCGAAGTTCACCTACGTCGAGTTCCGCGATGACGCCGGAAAGATGAATGGCGCCGACTTCCTCCAAGGTGTCGTCGCAGCCTTCCCGTATGCAATCCACACCGTGCTGACCGATAATGGCATGGCGTTCGCCGACCTCCCGAAGAATCGCGGCCGATACCCCGCCATAGAGGCAATCTTCGGAGGCCACATCTTCGACCGCGTCTGCAAAGAGCACGGCATCCAGCACCGAAGTCGAGCCGGGCACCGTCTGGCTGTGTCCGCCCGGAGTGTTGGAGCAGGATATCCGTATCTCGGCATGGCACGACATACTGCACATCTACCTGCCACCTGAACGATTCACGTATGCGGCCGATACCGCAGTCGAGAAGGGCGTCGATCCGACCTCCATTCGATATTTGGCAGGGCTTCACGATGAGCTGATCCGGCAGGCTGGGTGGCGGCTCGTCGAAGAGATGCGAGCACCGACCTCCGCCGGACAGGTCCTGGTCGACACCCTGGCGGAAGCGCTTGTGGCCCGAATCGCAGCTCGCTACACGGGCGGAAGACCAGCGTCAGTCGTCTCGCATCGGCAACATGTTATCGATGAACGACGGTTACGTCGCGTTCTCGATTACATGACGTCCCATCTCGATGACGACATAGGGCTCGCAGATTTGGCCGAGGTGGCGTGCCTAAGTCAGTTCCACTTCGTCCGGATGTTCTCTGCGAAAATGGGAATGCCACCGCATCGTTATCTCGGATTGATGAGGCTGGAGCGCGCCAAGACCTTGCTTGCCGTCGGCGGTCAGCCGATCGCAGACATTTCGGTCATTTGCTGCTTCTCGTCCCAATCGAACTTCTCTCGGGCATTCCGGCGCGCAACGGGTATGACCCCCCTCGAATACCGGCATACGATGGCAAGCTGACGGATGTCACCGTGCGGGTTGTCAACCTGATCGTGCCGGGTCGGCCGAGTCTGGACGACCTACCATTCCGCGCGCCCACATCGTCCTCCTGCTATCCCGCATCGAACAGCCTGCCGGCCGCGCTTGCCAGCCGGTCGTGCCATGCCACCGCGTCCAGCCATTCGGCCGAATTGCCGCGGCGCCATAGACCGCCCCGGCCAATTGTCCCGCGATCGCTACGCGGTCACCGACCCGCAGACCGTACCGCCTTGGGTCTGTGATCTGGATCACAAACACGCCGCCCTGTGCTCCGTACATTCCAGGTCGTTGATCAGTCGATCGGGTTGATCGTCGTGGTCCACGCAGAGGCAGTACGGAGAAGACGTCATGGCCCACACGATTGAGCCGCCCCGCACGACCATCGCAGCCGATAGTCGGCCTAACGTCATGCAAGTTGTGGCCTTGCCGAAGCGAGACGTAGTCGCGACGCCGTGCGCATCGGCCGGACAATGGGGTGCGTCGACGTCCGCTCAAGTGTTCAAACTTGGATTTCATTTCACAAAAGACGACAAGGCGGCGCTAGCTCTCTGGATCAGGGATGAGAGGCACGGCTACGACCGGGTGGAGATCGATCAAGGCGAGCCGGAGTCCGGCGGCCGGGCAAGCTATGCTCTTGTCTATAAGACCGGGCTGGCCTGGTCGACATGGGGTGTGACAAGGCGGGACGCGTTGGTTGAGGTTTGGTGTTGTGCCACGGGAATACCTCTCAGCCGACATGAACGGATGGTTGATGCGCTGGCCGCGCTGCCGCATGCGACGGAGGACCGGACGACGGCGACGCTGATTGGCAAAGACGCGCGCCGGTCGAAGCGGTCCCGCTGAACAGGCTGCTCGCGAGGCGGCTGGACAGGTTCAGACTCTGTTCGGCGCGCGTCGTTGCGTGTGCCGCGTCCCCATCTCGACGCGCCTCAAGCACAGTAAAGCTAAAATCATCTCGTGCACATCTGGATACATGGGCCGGAAACAGGACGGCCAGCCCTTGCAAAGTTATTGTCAACATGCAGACTTGCACATCGGCAAGATCGCCGATGCTGCGCCCAGAACGCTATTAGACCACCAAGCGGGTGGTCGAATGCTTTGAGGAGCTTTGTCTCACTCCCCAAAGCATTTTCCTCGACCAGCTCTGCAGACTATCCCGCAGTGCGCGGCTGCTAAAGCTAAGCAACCGCCGTGTCCCGCGTGCCGGGGCTCGGATGGCTGGCCTCGGCCACCGCCGTGTCCCGGGTTCCGGGGCTCGGATGGCTGGCCTCGGCCACCGCCGTGTCCCGGGTTCCGGGGCTCGGATGGCTGGCCTCAGCCACCGCCGTGTCCCGGGTTCCGGGGCTCGGATGGCTCGCTTCGGCCAAGACCGTCGCGTGCCGAGTGAGGCCGACCGCGCTGCCGTAATCCGACGGCGAGACGGCGGCGGCGCCGAGCAACAGGACGGCGCCAACAAGGAACGTGTTCATGATGATAACTCCTCGTCAGCCAGTGGCATTTTGCCGCTGGTGAGGCGTTCTCACCGATTTCGTTCCGGGTTGCTGTGACCGTCGTCACACCAAGGCAACCGTCTCGATCGGCAGAGCACGACCGGCCCGTCCAGCACTGGCGGTGCACGGAGTGTGATCTAGGTCACATAACATTCATCCGCCGTGCGCGACACTGCAGGTTGCGAGGAGGCCTGCGGTGACCTACAGTTCTCTTAACGGAACCTTTTGCATACGGAACAGGCAGCGGCCGCACCTTCCACCGGCGCTGCCATGCGACTGCGTTCTGCACGTCCAGCAAGGCCGCGACAATCTCACCAGAAGCTCAACCCGCGTCGGCGCGCAAGACGGCCGGCCGATCGGATCGTCGTCAAGCCGTGCGCCGGCTTGCTGCGGTCCTGGCCACCGACATCGTCGGCTACAGCACCATGATGAGCCGCGCCGAAGAGGAGACGCATCGGCGGGTCGGCGATGTCATGGGCTGGCTGCGACGACGCGTGAAGGACTTCGAAGGCCGGATATTCTCGACCATGGGCGACGGTGTCATGGCCGAGTTTCCCAGCGCAGTACAGGCGCTTCGCTGCGCGTTGCGCATCCAGGCCGACGCCCAGCAACTCAACAAGACGTATCCGCGCGACGACTGGATATTATTCCGTGTCGGGATCAGCGTGGGCGAGATCGTCGTGCAACGCGAGCGGACTGGCGGCACGACCGTCAACGTCGCTGCCCGATTGGAGGCGCTGGCGGAGGCGGGCGGGATTTGCCTGACCGCATCGGTGTTCGAGCAGGTCTCGCGCACCGTCGCGGCGACCTACGAGGCAGCCGGCCGGCAAACGCTCAAGAACATTCCGGGTGCGGTCACACTGTATCAAGTGCCGGCCGCGTTCTGCTCGGCCTGGATCGGCCCGCCGGCCCTGCCCCGCCGGGCGCTCGCGCAGAACGATGGCGCCGCAGGGTCAGGCGGGGATCTCAGGCCCTCGCTCGCGGTGCTGCCGTTCCGGGTCGAGCGCGGGCAGGTCTCGGGCGCCTATCTCGCAGGCGGCATCACGGACGAGGTAATCCGGGCGCTGAGCGGGCTGCGCGACCTGATGGTGGTGTCGCGCAGCGCAGTGCTCGGCTTCGCGCGTGCACCGCTGGACGTGCGGCGGGTCGGGCACGAGCTCGACGTGCGCTACGTGCTCCATGGCGCCGTGCGCCGCGCCGGGTCCACGCTGCGCATCGCGGTGGAATTGAGTGATGTACCGAGCGGGGGCGTGCTGTGGGCAGACCGCTTCGAAGGCGGGCTCGACGAGCTGTTCGGGTTGCAGGACCAGATTGCGATGCGCGTCGCCAACGCGATCGCGCCACAGGTGCGTGGGATGGAGCTGGGCCGAGGTCGGCGCAAGCCGCCAGACAGCATGACGGCCTACGATCTCACGTTGCAGGCTCTCGACCTGTTCTACCAGCTCGATCCGGAGGCGGTGGGGCAGGCCCACGATCTGCTCGTCCGCGCCGCCGAGCTCGATCCCGCCTACGCCCCCGCGCACTCGCACCGCGCCCGCCTCCTCATCCGCAGGATCGGTCAGGAATGGTCGGCCGACCCGGCCGCCGACCGCAACAGCGCACTGCAGGCGGCCCGGCACGCCATCGAGTTGGACCCGAACGACGCGCTCGCTCTGGCCATCTACGGGCACCTGCAGGCGTTCCTGCTCCGCCGCCTCGACCTCGCGCGCGACGCTCTGGACCGTGCGCTCGTCGCTGGGCCGAGTTGCCCGCAGGCCTGGGCCTATAGCAGCTTGACCCACGGCTATCTGGGCAAGACCGCCATCGCCATCGAACATGGCCAGGCCGCGCTTCGCCTGTCGCCCATTGGCGAGGACGCCTCGTGGTTCGAGCATTATCTCTCGCAAGCCTACTACCTCGATGGACAGATGGACCCGGCGATCGCCTGGGGCCGTCTCTCGGCATCGCACATGCCAAGCAATTCCTCGAACCTTCGCTGCCTGATCGCGGCCCTGGTTGCGGCCGGGGCGATCCAGGACGCGCGTACCCTGGCGATCGAGCTGAAGCGGCTCGCCCCGGGCTTCGGCTTGATCGCCTTCCGGCAACGCACGCCTTTGCAGGGCGAACCTGCCGACCTGTTCGTATCCCGCCTGCGCGAGGCCGGACTGCCAGACTAGTTCAACGTAAACCGATGGAGAGACGACAATGCCTCCAAGCAACGATGGCAACGATGGGAACGACGGAAACGACGGCAATGCCGGGGTGACGGGCAACGCGACCAGCGTCAGCGCCGGATGGTTCTTCGCCGACCGGGTCGACCTGCCGTTCTCGATGGTCGAGCCGGCGGGCATGCCAGGCGTGAAGCTCGGCGATCTTCTGGTAGCCATCCGCCGCTTCCCAGACCGCAACTGGGCGGCGCAATGGCGCTCCTGGCTGGCGGTGATCGAGTTCTCGCAGCTTCAGGGGTGGACCGGCATCGACTTCGCTGCAGCCGACCCGGCTTGGCCGAACTGGGTGCCGGGCGTGGGGAGCGTCGCCTATCTGAACTGGGTTGGCAGACCGATCCCCCCGGGCGGCCCGCCCGCGAAAGCCCTTCCCGTCACCGGGCCGCCCGTCATGCCCGATTGGACGGCGCTGCCCGGCGCGCCGAACGAGCTTCCGGCGCTCGTCGCCGCCGCCGCGGACGAGCGGGCAGATGCACTTGGCGAGATCATGTCGCAGGCCGAAGAGTTCAGCAGCTACTTCCTCAATCTCGTGGCTGCCCGCCCCGGATCCCACCCCGCCACCGCCTGCCTGCTGACCATCGCTGCCCAGATCGGCACCTTCATCGCCATGACCTTCAAACAGGCCTATCTCCGCCCACGGCCCAGCCAGGTCTGCCCCGGCCTGCTTCCACCGGTCGAGGTACCCGGGCACGCCTCGTTCCCCAGCGGCCACTCCACCCAAGCGCACTTGATGGCGCTGTGCCTGGAACGTGCGATGACCCCGCCGACCAACGTCAACCCCGATCCGGCCAACATGAACCAGAACACGGTGATCTGGGCGCTCGCGGACCGCATCGCGCGCAACCGCGAGATCGCCGGGCTGCACTTCGGGACCGACTCCAAGGCCGGCGTCGCCATCGCGAACAGCGTATTCGGGCTGCTGTCCGCCCTGGGCGCCGGAACCGTGTTCGGTGACACGATGGCTCGTGCCAGGACTGAATGGCAATGAGTGCCGAAGATCCTGGGCCTGCCCCCAAGAGTGACAGCAAGAATCAGTTCCAGGCCTTCCCAAAATCCGGTCTGCAGGTCGATCCGGGCGACAGCGGCTTCGGCGTACCCCCGCCACCCGGCGCCGACGCGCCGGTTGCCTTGCGCGAGCTATGGGGTCGCATCTTCGGCAAGCGTTTGTTTCTGATCCCCTTCGTGCCGCCCGGGCCGTCGCTGGTGGAGCAGTCGGTCCGCATCCTTCGGCGCGAACCGCCCGGCTTCAGCATGTCAGGCAGCTCCCAGGACAGCGGAAACTGGGCTGGTGCTTACGCCACCGCAAACGGCGGCAAGCACCTGGGTACGATGCTGGGCCTCTGGCAGGTCCCGCTCGACGCGAGCGTCCCCGTCGGGAGAGACCCGGCCGACTATGCCTGTTCCATTTGGATCGGCCTCGACGGACAACGCCGCTACTTCGACAGTTCGCTGCCGCAGATCGGCACCTTGATACAGTTCAAGGACGGTAAACGGGTGGATTTCGCTTGGGTGCAATGGTGGGAGCGGGACAGCACCAGCAACGATTTCCTGCAGCTCGACCTTCCGGTCGCGCCCGGCGACCTTATCGGCGCCTTCCTGCACGTCACCGACCCGACGCACGTGTGGTTCGTCATCGTGAACCTCAGCATCGTTCCGGTCCGAAAAGCCGTCGCCTTCCTCGCCTCGGCACCGCTGAACGGCGCGGAGCCCGTCGTGTTCGGCGCGACGGCCGAGTGGGTCGTGGAACGGCCGAGCCATGTCGGCCTGACAACGATGTTCGACCTGCCCGACTTCGGCCATTGCAACATCGCGGGCCTCGCCCTGCAGACGGCGCAGATCGGTGCGCCGCTCTTCGAGGGCGACCTGCGTGACATGGCCTATGCCCGCCTGATCCGGATGCTGGACCAGCGCACTGACCCGCCCCGCACGGCGATCATCGCCATGCCGCATCGGGCGGGGCCACTCGGCGTCGATGTGTCTTTTGGTGGTTTCTAGAGTGCCTGAACCCGTCGACGAGCTCGCTAAGCACCCCTTTCTAGCCGGCGCAACGCCGGACGCGCTGCGGCGCGCGGCTCCGCGCGCACGCTGGGCGCTCGCCGGAGCGCGGCAGATCATCGTTGATTTCGAGGATACGACCACGGACGTCTACCTGATCGTGCAGGGCCAGATCCGGGTGCTGATCCGCACGGTTGACGGAGCGCGGATACAGATCCTGGGCGACTTTGCCGCCGGCGACCTTGTCGGCGAAATGGCTGCGATCGACGGCGCCGTTCGGTCGGCCCAGGTCGAGGCACTGGTCCGCACCCGGCTCTGCGCACTGCCAGCGGCCGCGTTCCTCGACCTGGTCCTCTCGTCGCCGCCCGTCGCCACTCGCCTGCTTCGGCTTCTGACCGCGCGGCTGCGGCTGCAAACGATGCGCCAGTCAGAGCAGGCGCTCCTGCCGTCGGGACTGCGGCTCGTTGCCGAGCTGCTGAGGCTCGGGCGCATCCGCGCTGATGGCGCGCTGGTGCTCAGCCCGCCGCCGACACATGAAGAGTTGGCCGCCCGCATCGGCCTGCGACGGGAGACGGTGTCGCGCGAGGTCTCTGCGCTCGCCCGGGCCGGGCTACTCCGCACCAATCGCAGCGCGATCGTGGGTACGGACCCGGCGGCCCTGCGCGCCCTGCTCCAGGACGCGCTGCAACCGCGCAAGCCGGGCGCGGCAACGTAGATTGAGTCGGAGCCGTCCCCCCTCGCTCACTCTCCCTTGCTGCGGCCTCCCTTCGACGGCGCCTCCGCAATCGGTTGCAGGGCCGGACTTCCGCAGCGTGACAGCAGGAGCCAAGGAAGCGTCGAGATGTTGCAGCGCGCGGGCATGGTGTAAACAGCTCGAGCGGTGGGTGTTCTCACCGGAGAAAGCCATGAAGGATGATCTTGCCCGCTCAAACCACGCAGTCATCATTCGATCCGCCACTGCCGACGGTGCCCGCGCCTTAGCAGCGCTCATCGTTCAGCTCGCTATCCACCACGGCGATCAGGCCACGACCGATGAAAGCAAAGTAAGGTCGGACCTATTCACGTCGTCGCCCTGGGCCATTGCTCTTGTGGCAGAGCTGGCCGGCAAGCTGTTGGGCTACGCTCTACTCGTTCGTTTATACAGCGCTCAGTCCGCCACGCGCGGTATGGATCTCCACCACCTCTTTGTCGTGCCCGAAGCCAGAGGTTCGGGCGTCGGGAAAGCTCTCGTTCGGGCGGCCAGAGCAGAAGCGCACTCAAGCTGACAACCACCGTGCGCAGGCCTTCTACCGGAAGGTCGGCTTTGAGGACGCTCGAACAGGGGGCCCGAAGTTCAGGCTTCAGCTCGGTGCAGGCATGCAGGGCTAGGTTCACGCACCATTCAGCCGAGCCATACGGCACCCCTGTTTTGAGCCTCTCGCCCATGGCAACCGCCCCGGCACATGGAAGACGACACCCATCGGATCGGTCCTATCCGTCCGGCAGAGCTGCCTTGTTGGTCTAAGTCGGTTGTGCAACGATTGCCCATGTTCAACCCAACACGTCACTTCGTCTCCACGTCCAGGAGTTGGGATCGTGACGATGCTGCGACTGCAATCGAGGAGATCGCAGCGGATGCGATGGCTGCGCTCGACCCAGCCGACCTATGGCCTGCGCACCCGATGGACGACCAGCTCCCCGACGGGCTTGGCTGCGTGTATTTCGGCGCCGCCGGGGTCGTCTGGGCATTGCACCACCTGAGCCGCAGCGGCGCTCCGGTTGATGCCCATGATCTCTCGCCGGTGCTGGCAAAAGCCCTGGTGCGCAATGCCCCTTGGTTTGCGTCGACGGGCTACCCTGGCCATGGGTCCTTGCTGATGGGGGAGCTGGGCATCCAGTTGGTCGCGATGCGCGTCGCGCCGGACCCGGGCCTTGCCGACCAGGTCTATACCCTGGCTGCAGCAAACAACGATTTGCCAGTCGTTGAACTCATGTGGGGGCTGCCGGGCTCCATGCTGGCCTGCGTGCACATGAACGCCATGACCGGGGATGCCCGGTTCAAGACGCTGTTCCACGTGCAAGCGACCCGGTTGCTGGCCGGGCTTGAGATGACCGACAATGGTCCGATCTGGACCCAAGACCTGTATGGACGGGTTCAGCGCTACCTTGGCCCGGTGCATGGCTTCGCCGGCAACATGCTGCCGCTGCTCCATGGCTGGGACTGGTTGACGCCCGAACAGCAGGCCGTGGTGGCCGACACGGTGCTGCGTAGCCTCGCGTCGCATGCGGTGCGCTCCGAGTTGGGTGCGGCCTGGCCGGCCGTGGTGCCGAGCAGCCAGACCACGTTCCTATGCCAGCACTGCCATGGCGCACCGGGGATGGTGACCACGTTCGCAGATGCGCCCTTCTCCACGCCGGACTTCGAAGCCCTGCTTCTCCAGGGGGGAGAGATGACTTGGAACGCCGGGCCGCTCGCCAAGGGCTCAAACCTGTGTCACGGCACCGGAGGCAACGGCTATGCTTTGCTGAAGCTCTACAAGCGGACAAGCGATCCGCTTTGGTTGGAGCGCGCCCGGACCTTTGCCATGACGGCGATCGACCAGGTCCGAGAGGCTCGTGCGACGTTCGGGCGGGGCCGCTACTCGCTCTGGACTGGAGACGTCGGCTTAGCCGTCTACCTGTGGGACTGCATCACCGGGCAGCCGAGGTTTCCAACGGTCGATGTCGTGTGATTGCTCCAACGCGGGCTGGTCGGCGATCCGGCGCAGGACGTCGGCAAGCCAGGCGCGGGTCGACATCATTCAGCTTGGCCACGACGGTCAGCGAATACATGGCGCGCATCGCGCTCGCCGCCTCGGTCCGATCCGGCGAGCAGCCACCTTTCTCCCAGAGCCACACCGGGCAGTGCCTGTTCTGCGGCGTCGTTCGCCAGGCAGTCCCGGCCATCGCTGAGGAACCGGCTGAACGATCCCAGCGCATGCAGTCCGTTCGGTCACGACCCGGCGGTGGACGGTTTGCGCGGGGTGCTGGCGGCCGCAGCGATGATGGCGATCAGGTCGGTCTCGGCCGCCGCACTGCTCTTGTAGCGCGGCTGGGTCGTGACGAAGGGCCGGTCGGCGTCGCTGGGCCAATAGATCTCGAGCAGGTAGTTGCCGGACGCGGCGTCGAGCCTGGGTTCGATGCGAAGCAAGGTCATGATGGAACCTTCTTGGGGGAGGCGGTCCCGGCAAGCGGCGTCACCCGCCGGCAAGACGCCGCGTTCGTTTGGCGAGCGGCGCGACGGCATCCAGCTCTGCCGTGAGATTGGATTGCATGACCTTCAGCATCTCCAGCAGTGCGTCGACCTTGGCCGGGCCGAGCGATCGCACCGACGCCTCGACGACTGCGATGCCCTCCGGCAGCAGCGTCGCGCGCATCGCCTGGCCCTTCTCGGTCAGGAAAACGCGGATCTTCCGCTTGTCGCTCCCGTGGGGTTCACGCCGCACGAGCCCGGCCAACTCCATCGCGGCAACGGCAGACAGGGTGGTGGGCTCCATCGTTCCGATCTCGGCGGAGAGCTCGCTCTGCGTCAACCCATCCTCCACCCAGAGGACGCGGAGGAAATACCACATGCCCAGCGTTACGCCGTGTTGCTCGATGCGGCCCTGCAACGCACGCTGCATGAGGCGGTGCGTCATGCGAACCTGGTAGCCGACGCTGCGGTCCAACGGCAGGCTGGGCCCAGAAGCCGGCCGAGAAGCCGGCCCAGCCTGAACCGGCTGACTTCTTGGCTGCTTCATCCTACGCTTTTCCGCTCAGCCACCGGGAACGTCAAGCCTTCCGGCCGGCCCGGTCCACGGCGTCGCGGCCGCGATTTTCCACCTCGACAGGGGCAGCCGTCCGATCCAGGGTGTCCTTAGAAGACTAAACAATTCCTGGCTAGCAGGGCCTGCGTCGCCGGGGTCGGACCACCCGGAGAACGTCTATGGCAAAGCTTCAGCTCTCGGTCGCGATCGGCGACTACGATCGGGTGCGCCCTTTGGTGGACGGCGCCGTCCAGATCGACGGGGTCGATCCGCAATACATGCTGCTCGAGCCCGAGGAGATCTTCTTCCGGGCCTTCCGCCACGCCGACTTCGACATCTGCGAGCTGTCCATGAGCAGCTACAGCGTCAAGACCGCATCAGGCACCAGCCCGTATATCGCCGTGCCGGTGTTCCCGTCGCGCGCGTTCCGCCACACCTCCGTCTATGTCCGGACCGACCGCATCCGCTCGCCTGCGGACCTGAAGGGCAAGCGGGTCGGCCTGCCGGAGTACCAGCTGACGGCCAATGTCTGGGTCCGCATGTTCCTTGAAGAGGACCACGGCGTCCATCCGTCCGACGTGACGTGGGTGCGGGGCGGCTATGAACAGTCCGGCCGGGTCGAGAAGATCAGCCTGGACCTGCCGGCCGACGTGCGGGTGGAGAGCGTGGGCCCCGGGGACACCATCTCCGGCCTGCTCGCCTCGGGTGATCTGGATGCGGTGATCGGCCCCCGCGCGCCGTCCTGCTTCGACCGCGGCCACCCGCATATCGGGTATCTGTTCCCGGACCCGCAGGACGCCGGCACCGACTGGTACCGCCGCACCGGGATGTTCCCAATCATGCATCTTCTGGGCATCCGCCGCACCCTGGCCGACGCGCATCCCTGGCTGCCGGTGGCCGTGATGAAGGCGTTCGGTCAGTCCAAGGCGCTGGCGATGGCCCGGCTCGGCGACACCTCCGCAACCAAGGTGACGCTGCCCTTCGTGGAGGAGCAGTTGCGCGCCGCCCGTGCCCTAATGGGCGAGGATTTCTGGTCCTATGGCCTGGAGCCCAACCGGCACGTGCTGCAACGCTTCCTGCAACGCCATCACGAGGAAGGACTCTCCTGCCGGCTGTTGCAGCCGGAGGAGCTGTTCCACCCGGCGTCGCTGGAGGCGCACAAGATTTGACAACGCCCACAAGACCCGAAGGCCCTGTCCTCCAGCTCGGCGTGGCCGGGCTGGGGCGTGGGTTCATGCTGATGCTGCCGACGCTGGCCCTGCATCCGCTGTTGCGCCTGGCCGCGGCGGCGGACCCGCGGGCTGCCGCGCGCGCCCGGTTCGAACGCGATTTCAGCGCCCGCAGCTACGGAGATGTCGACGCGCTGTGCGACGACCCGGCGCTGGACGCGATCTATGTCGCGACACCGCACCAGTTCCACGTCGCGCACGTCACGCGCGCCGTCCAGGCGGGCAAGCACGTGCTGGTCGAAAAGCCGATGGCGCTGACCCTGGCCGATTGCCGCACGATGGTGGAGGCGGCCCGGCGCGCCGGGCGATGGATCGTCGTGGGCCACAGCCACAGCTTCGACGCGCCCTATCTGCGGACCCGCGCGCTGTTGCAGGGCGGCCGGTTCGGGGCTGCCCGCATGATCACCGCGATGAACTTCACCGACTTCCTGTACCGGCCCCGCCGGCCCGAAGAGCTGGATACCGCGCAGGGCGGCGGCGTGGTCTGGAGCCAGGGAGCGCATCAGGTCGATGTGGTGAGGCTGCTGGGCGGCGGTCGTGTCCGCAGCGTGCGCGCCGCCACTGGCCAGTGGGACCCCGCGCGGCCGACGGAAGGCGCCTACACCGCGTTCCTTCAGTTCGAGGACGGCGCGGCCGCAAGCCTCACCTATAGTGGCTACGCGCATTTCGACACCGACGAGTTCTGCGGCTGGATCGGCGAACTCGGCCACGACCGGAGCGTGCGGCACCATGGCGCGGCGCGGGCGCAGCTGAGCGGGCTCGATGCCGTTGCGGAGGCGGCGCTGAAGAGTGCCCGCGCCTATGGGTCGGGCGCACCGCGGCCGGCTCCCGCGGCACCCCTGCCGCACAACCATTTTGGCATGGTGGTCGTGTCCTGTGACACCGCCGACCTGCGCCCCCTGCCGACGGGCGTGCAGGTCTATGGCAACGACTCGACCTGGCTCGACCCGCTTCCGCCGGGGGTGGTTCCGAGGGCGGAGGTCGTCGACGAGCTCTACGCCGCGGTGATGCACGGCGTGCCGCCGGTGCACTCAGGCGCGTGGGGGCTGGCGACGACGGAGGTCTGCCTCGCGATCCTGCAATCGTCAGCCGCAAGGCGGGAGATCATGATGGCGGAACAGGTCGGGTTGCCGGACCCTGCTGGTCACTCGGCCGCCGCTGCCATGTCGCGGTCGGTCTCGTCCTCCTCCATGCCGTCCAGATAGGCGCGCTCCTCGTCCGACGCGCCCAGCGTTCGCCAGTCCTCCGTCTTGGCGACGATGCCCTGGTAGGAGCGAAGCAGGGCCTGCGGCAGATGCGGCTCCACCTGGCCGATGGTGCCGTGCCCTTCCAAAAAGCGTCGCACGGCGTCCAACAGCAGGCGGCGGAACTGGATGACGGCGATGTCGCTGCGGCCCAGCCGCTCGGACGTGCGGTCGGAGATCCGGCCCATCGACTCCCACATGGCGATGTCCTGGTTGGGAATGCCCGGCAGGCCGGTGAAATTGCCGTCCCGCATCGCCTGTCGGTCCTGCAGGTAATTGTTGGACGCGTGCCGCAACGCAGGCTTGAACGCGGCGTCCAGCTCGGTCCCGACCGAGGCCACGCAGAAGGTGCGCCATGCGTCATGCGCGATGGTCGTCGCGGGATCGCCCCAGGCGATGAAGTGGAAGTAGGTGTTCACGTCGTCCTTGGGCACGATGACGCTGGCGACGTTGTAGGAGCTGTTGGGCGGGATGAGCGCGATGAACGGCGCCACGTACGTGGTGAGCCGCACGTAGTCATGGGTCGCAGCGTTCTGGATCGGCCGCCGGATGGCGGCGTAGCGCATGCCGTAATTGGTCATCTGCACCTGGATCCGCGGGTTCTTGTCCGTCGATGGGCGGGTCCAATGGGTGTCGGCCGCGGCTGCCGTGGTGCTTCGCGCCGGGCGCATGTCCGACGAATGCAGGCTGGAGCTGTGGGCGGAGTCGATCTGCCCCTCCATGATCTGGGCCCAGTTGCAGGGCAGGTCGATCTTGACGATCGACACGCGCTCCGCACCGGTGGGGGCCCATGGCGGCGCCTCGAAGGCAGGCATCTCGGCGGCCGGCCCCATGTAGGTCCAGATGAAGCCGCCCGCCTCGCGCGTTTGATAGCTCTTCTGCTTGACGCGATCCGCGAACCGGCTTTCCGGTGGCTCGGACGGCATGTCGACGACGTTGCCGTCCACGTCGAACTTCCAGCCGTGATAGAGACAGCGCAGGCCGCATTCCTCGTTGCGTCCGAAGACCAGAGACGCCTTCCGATGCGCGCAGAACTCGCCGAGCATCCCGATGCGCCCCTCGGTGTCGCGGAAGGCAACCAAATCCTCGCCGAACAGCCGCACCCTGACGGGATCGCAGTCAGCGTCCTGCAGTTGCTCGGTCAGCAAGGCGGGCACCCAGTGCCGCCGCATCATCTGCCCCATCGGCGCCTCGCCCTCGACCCGGCACAGCAGGTCGTTCTCGTCATGGGTCAGCATCGCTATCCTCCTGCCAGGATTGACGCGCCGCTCGAAGCGCGGTTACCTTAGCTCCCTAAGTGATTACGGGTGGCGGCCTGTGTTGTCCAGCGGCTTATCCCATGCACCCCCACCCGACCTGGCGCAGGTTGCGCTGCTCGTGCTGGACGTCGTCCGTGCAGAGCCGGCGGCGGACGGGATCCAGCTGTTCGAGCTGCGGCATCCGGGTCGCGGACCGCTGCCGCCTTTCACGCCCGGCGCTCACCTGTCGGTCCAGGTGCCGTCCGGCGCCATGCGCAACTACTCGCTCTGCGGCGACTGTGCCGACACGAGCCGCTACACGATCGCCGTCAAGCGCTGCGAAGGCGGGCGTGGCGGCTCCGCAAGCCTGGTGGACGGGATCGGGGTCGGCGACACGCTTGCTGTCAGCGCGCCGCGCAACCTGTTCGAACTGCAAACGGCTGCGCCAGGCTACATCTTTGTGGCCGGCGGCATCGGGATCACGCCGATCCTTTCCATGGTGCATTGGGTGCGGGCCAACGGCGATCGGCCTTTCAGGCTGTACTACCTGACGCGCAACGCCGCCGGGTCCGCGTTCCTGCAGCACCTGGTGGAGCCGGGCCTGCAGGACCGCGTCGTCGTGCATCACGACGAAGGGGTCGCGGAAAACGCCTACGACCTATGGCCGGTGTTCGAGGAACCGACCAAGGCGCACATCTATTGCTGCGGCCCGCGATCGTTGATGGACGCGGTATGCGACATGACGGGCCACTGGCCGTCGAGCCAGGTGCATTTCGAGGATTTCGGTTCGGACCTGGTCCGCCCGCGCGCGGACGACGCGCCGTTCATTGTCCGCCTCGCCCGGGGTGGCGACGTGTTCGAGGTACCCGTCGGGACCAGCATCCTCGAAGGCCTCCGGGCCCGGGGCCGCGCCGTGGCCAGCTCCTGCGAGAGCGGCACGTGCGGGACGTGCAGGACCGGCCTGGTGTCAGGCGACGTCGATCACCGCGACATGGTGCTGAGCCCAGCCGAGCGTTCGACATCGGTCATGGTCTGCATCTCGCGGGCCAGGTCGGGCGAGCTCGTCCTCGATCTTTGATCCGCAGGGTAAGGACTGACCAAGCAAGTCGTCCCCAACCCCGTCGCTGCCATTCAGGCCTCTCTCAACCGCCGCGGCCTGCCACACGCGGCAGGCGGACCGGGCAAGGGTGCCGGGACGGAAGGTCTCGATCGGCACGTCGGCGCGTCGAGCTCACGGTACGAGGGCGGCCAGCCCTTCCGCGCTCCGAAGATCGACGACCAGGGAGCGTGTGTCCCGGTTCAAGGCGCTGAATTGCGGGCTGTAGCCATTTGGCGCGAACGAGCGGAACGGGTCGCCGCCGGTCGGTTCGCCCTTGGCAACGGCGGCGGACCTATCCGGCCGAGCGGCCTTATGGTGCACGACATCGACCAGATCATCGCCACCGTGCCGGGCGGGGCGGCGTCCGGCCTGATCGCTGCGCGAGTGTGCGCTCGACAAACCGCTCCCGCGATCCGGCCCTGGCCTACTTGAGCTGATCCGACACCACGACACGGGATAGCTGCTCCGCCGTCAGCGGCGCCGTCATGAATTTGAACCGGACCCCGTCTTCCATGACGGCGTCCAAGCCCTGGATGCGGTCGGGGTCGATGGCAGTCTTTGGGAAGAACTGGTCGCGGGTTTGCCGGGCGACGGCTTCCGGGATGCCCGCGAAGACGGCGTAGTCCTTCAGCATCGCCTCGTCGGCATACATCGCATCGACGGTCTCGCGGTAGGCGGCCATGAACGCGACGAGAAGGGGCTTCTTCTGCGCCAGCACGGCCGCGTGGGTCAGCAGCACGCGGATGGTCTGGCCCTGTGCGATGGCGACGTCGCTGCCGCGGAAGATCACGCGGGTCTTGCCGTCGCGGAGCGCCTCGACCCCGAAGGGTGCGGCCGACCAGCCGACGTCGATCTGGCCCGACATGGTCTGCGTGTAGGTGGCCGCCGGGCTGCCGGTCGCGGTCATCTTGAAGGCCGTGCCGTACTGCGCCATCGCCATGCGCCCGACGGCGTCGGTGGAGGAGCCGACGGTGGAGAAAGCGACGGTCTTGCCGGCAAGGTCGGCCGCGGTCTTCAGCGGCGAGGCGGCCGGCACATACCAGAACAGGTCGGCGCCGCCGGTCGTCTCGCCGCCGATGATCCGCACCGGCGCGCCCTTTGCGGCGGCACCCAGAACGCCGAGCGCGCCCGCGGCCACGCCGATGTCCACGGAGCGGGAAAGGACGGCCTGCTGCGTCTCGCCCCCGCCGGAGGTGTAGAGGATCTCCAGCTCCAGCCCGTGCTTCTTGAAGATGCCGGCACGCTGGCCCAACTCGGCGACCGACGTATCCCAATTGCCGCGCTGCCCGACCGCGAGTTTCAGCGTGTCTGCGGCCGCGGGCATTTGCGCGGCAAGGGCGATCACGGCAGCCAACGCTGCGGCGAGACGGTTGCGAGCCATGGCTATCTCTCCGCCTTCGTATTCTGCACCAGGGTCACGATCTGCTCCGGCCGCAGGGGTGCGGACAGGAACTTCAGCCCCACCGCGTCCTGCGACAGCGTATCCAAACCGCGTATGCGGTCCGGCTCCAGGTTGGTGCGGGGGTAGAACTCGTCCCGCACGTGCTCGGCCAAAGCGGTGGTGACGCCGGCCCACTTGGCGTAGGCGTCCAGAGCCGCAGGGTCGGAATAGAGCCAGGCGACGGTCTCGCGGTAGGCCGCCATGTAGCGCTCGATCGCGTCCGCCTTGCGTGCGAGCGACCCGGCATTGGCGATCATCACCCGCACCGACTGATCGGCGAATTCCGGCACGTCGCTGCCGCGACCCACGATGCGGGTGCGGCCCGCCGTCGCCGCCTCCACCCCGAACGGCGGGGAGGCCCAGCCGATGTCGATCTGCCCGGACATGGTTTGGGTGAACGTGGAGGCCGGGCTGCCGGCGGCGACAGGCTTGAGCTGGATCTTGAACACGCGCTGGAAGCCGCGCACGACGAGGTCGGTGGAGGACCCGGTGGTCGAAAACGCGATGCTGCGCCCGTCCGCGTCCTTGATGGCCGTCACGGGCGAGGCGGCGGGGACATACCAATACAGGTCGCGCGCGCCGACCATGGAGTTGCCGATGACCCGGACCGGCGCGCCCTTCCCGAAAGCGCCGAGAACGCCGTACGTGCCGACGCCGATCCCGATGTCGACACTGCCCGAGATGACCGCCTGTTGCGTCTGCCCGCCACCTTCCGTGTAGAGCAGCTCGAGCGTCAGGCCGTGCTTGCGAAAGAACCCGGCGTCCTGCCCCAGCTCGGAGACGCTGTTCTCCCAGTTTCCGCGCTGGCCGATGGCGAGCTTGAGCACGTCGTCGCCCAGCGCCTTATCGGACGCGAAAAGGCCGAGCAGTAGTGCAGCGAGATGGATGCGGCGCATGGCTAACGATCCTCTTGACGTGTCGCACCGGCAGCCCGGGTGGCCGCGTGGCCGAGGGCGACGTTCACCGCCGCGGCGAAGCCGACCACCAGGATGAGCAGGCCGTACATGCGCGGCATGTCGAACCGGGAATAGGCCTGCATGACGGCGAAGCCGATGCCCTGGTTGGACAGCTTGGTCTCCGCCAGCAGGACGCCGATCAGCGCGACCCCGAAGCCGAGTCGGGCGCCGTTCAGCAGCGGCGCAACGGTCGCCGGCAGGTAGATCTTCAGCACCGTCTGCCAGGCGCGCGCCCGGAACGAGCGCGCCACGCGGAGAAGGACCGGGTCGACCCCCCGAACGGCCGCAGCCGTGCTGAGCACCACGGGGAAGAAGCAGGAGACGGCGCCCATGGCGACCTTCGACCCGGGTCCGACGCCGCAGAACAGGATCAGCACAGGAAACAGGATGATCTTGGGCGTGGGCCCCAACCAGGTGAACCAACGCTCGAACGCGGCCGACGCTAGGCGGGAGGCGCCGAGCGCCATCCCGGCCGCGACACCGAGCAGGCCGCCGATCGCCACCGCGGCCAGCAGCTCCCCGCCGGTGACCAGCGCGTTGCGCCAGAACCCGGCATCGGTCACCACGGCAACGAGCCCGCCTGCCAGGGCGCCGAGCGGCGGCAGCACGTCTTGGAACAGCAGGCCGGACAGCGCCAGCGCCTGCCACGCGGCCAGCAACGCGACGGCCGCGACCAGGCGCGGCAGGGCCGGGCCGCCCGCGGCGGCGCGCGTCATCCCCGCCGTCGCAGCCATCGCTCCCCCCCGTCGAGGGCGACGAAGAATGAGACGCTGACCAGCACCACGAAGCCGATCGCGGCCCAGGTGCCAGGCAGGTCGTAACGCTCCGACAGGTCGTTGATCAACGCTCCGAGGCCGCCGAGGTTGATGAGGAACTCGACGCCGACCACGTTGATCAGGCTGAACATCAGCGCCAGGCGCAGCCCGGTGAAGATGCTGGGCAAGGCGGCCGGCATCAGCACGCGGCGGAACTCGGCCGCACGCCCAAGCCCGAACGATCGGCCGACCGCCAGCAGCACCGGCCGCACGGCAGAGAACCCCGAAACCGTCTGGAGCACGACGGGCGGCAGGGCGGAGGCGAAGGCGATCACCACCACCGTCATGGACGAGCGGCCGAACAGCACCAGGAACAGCGGGTAGGCGAGCACCAGCGGCGCGGCAGCCAGCACGGCGACCCAGGGTTCGAACGACCGCCGCATCAACGGCCAGCGATACAGCGCGGCCCCCAGGGCCGTGCCGATCAGCGTCGCGGCAGCGCCGGCGGCGAAGGTCTCGCCCGCGGTGACCAAGAAGCGCGTGAGGACGTCCTCCTCCTGCAGCAGGCGCGGCAGCGCTGCGGCGATCTCGGTGGGGCGGGGAACCGTGTATTCGTCGACGATGCCGGCGCCGATGGCCCATTGCAGCAGCACGACCAGCAGGCCGACCGTCAGCGCACCGAACAGGGGTGCGGCCCGCTTCACCCACCGGCCCCCGTCGCGCCCGCCTCTTCCATCCCCCGCGACGCCTCCTCCCGGAGGTCGGCCCAGAGTGCTGCCACGGCGGCGCCGAAATCCGGGCTGGTCACCGCCTCAGAGGTGCGGGGGCGGGGCAGGTCGATGGTGACGAACCGCTTGAGCCGGCCGGGGCGATAGGTCATGACCAGCACGCGGTCGGACAGCTGCACCGCCTCGGTGATGCTGTGGGTGATCAGCAGCGTGGTCTGCCGCAGCGCCTGCTGGATCTGCAGGACCTTGTCGCCCAGCAGCAGGCGCGTCTGCTCGTCGAGGGCTGCGAAGGGCTCATCCATCAGCAGCAGGCGGGGCTTGGCCGCCAGCGTGCGTGCGATGCAGACGCGTTGGCGCATGCCGCCCGACAGCTCGGACGGCAGCCGCCGCTCGAACCCGCGCAGGCCGACCATGTCGATGAAGTGGCGCGCCTGGTCGTGCCGCTCGGCCCGGGCCAGGCCGGCCAACTCCAGCGGGAAAGCGACGTTGTCGATGACGGTGCGCCAGGGAAAGCAGGATTCCTCCTGGAAGACAGTGCCGACGGCCGGGTGCGGGCTGCGCACCGTCGCACCTTCCACGCTCACCTGGCCGCTCGTCGCCGTCTGCAGCCCGGCGATGATGTTGAACAAGGTGGACTTGCCGCACCCCGACGGCCCGATGACGGACACGAACTCCCCGGGCAGGATATCGAAGGAAACGTCGTCGACCGCCGTGACGCCGTCAGACGCGCCACCGAAACGCATGGTGACGCCCGACACGCTCAACATCGGGGCCGTGGCGCCGGCCGCGGGCCGGGACACGGAGAGCAAGGCGCTCACTTGTCGTGCCGGACCAAGGCGGAGGCCATGGCAGGCGTGTATCCCGGGGCCACCCGCACGTCGACGACCGCGACCGCGCCGGCCTCGACCGCCTCGATCGCGGCGGCGAACACACCGGGAAGGTCGGCTACGTCCGTAACCGGGCCGAATCCCAGCGCGCCCTGCGCTCGGGCGAGCCCGGCGAGATCCAGCTCCGGGTCGGTCATCCGCTGGCCGATCCACTTGTTCTCCACGGGGCGCCCGCGTTCGCGCGCCATGCGCTCCTGATGCACCTCGTCGTTGAAGAAGGACTGGTTGTTGGCCACCACGAGCAGCAGCGGGATGCGGTAATGCGCCGCGGTCCAGAGGGCGGTGACGCCCATGAGGAAGTCTCCGTCGCCGCAGATGGACACCGGCAGGCGGCCGGTGCCCCGCAGCGCCAAGGCGGCGCCGACGGAGATGCCAGGGCCGCCGCCGATGCCGCCCCCGCCGTCGGACCCCAGGAAATCGAGCGGATGGCGGAACGGCCAGAACCCGCCGTCCCACGACAGCGGCAAATGCAGCAGGGAGACGGGCCGCCCGCCGACCGCATCGAACAGCGCCGCCGCCAGATGCGGGACGGCCATTGCCGCCCCGGCGTCCGGCTGGGGCGCTGCCCATGCCCGGGCCGCGGGGGCGCCTTCGTCACAATGCGCCAGCATGGCCGCGACCGCCGCGTCGGGTTCGGCCGCGAGGAACAGGTCGACCGGCGCGAGGCCTTGGTGGTCGCCGCTCCAGCCGTTGTGCAGCACGTGATCGAGCGAGACCTGGATGATACGGGCCGTGGGCTGTGCGCCGTCGCAGGCGGCGCGCAGCGTGCCGGCAAGGTCCACCCAGTCGAGCGACAGGATCAGGTCGGCCTCGCGGATCGCCGCGGCCGCCTCGGGCAGGGGGAACACGCCGGGCTTCCCGACGTGGAGCGGGTGGTCGGTCGGGAAGGCGGCGCCGACCTTGAGGTCGGTCGCGACGCGGGCGCCGAGCGCCTCCGCCAGCGCGACCCGGGCAGCCCATCCGGCCTCGCTCCGGCCCACGCGCCCGGCCAGGATCACGGGCCGCGACGCGCCCCGCAGCATCACGGCGGCCTGCTGCACCAGCGCCGGGTCCGGGCCGGCCTGCACGCGCGGCATGTAGCGGGCGGGATCGAGCGGCGGCAGCGGTGCGGCCAGCGGCGCCTCCTGCACAGCGGCATCGAGGTTGATGTAGACCGGACCGCAGGGGGCGGTGCCGGCCAACCAGGCGGCGCGGAACAGCGCCTCCCGCGCCGCCGCGGGGGAGGCGGGCTGCGCGTCCCACTTCACGTAGAGCCGCACGATCGCGCCCTGGTCCTGTGCGGTGTGGATCCAGTCGATCCACGGCCGGCGCTTGGCCGCGTCGACCGGGCCGGTGGCGCCCAGTACGATCACCGGCATGCGGTCGCACCAGGCGTTGAAGATGGCCATCGTGGCGTGGAACAGCCCGACATTCGAATGCACGGCGGCCAGCATCGGCGTGCCCGTCACCTTGGCCCAGCCCTGGGCAATGGCGACTGCGTGCTCCTCGTGCAGGCACAGCAGCATCTGCGGCGCCGCGTTGCCCAGGTGGTTGACCAGGCTGTCGTGCAGGCCGCGATAGGATGCGCCGGGGTTCAGCGCGACGTAGGGGATGTTCAGGTCGCGCAGAGCCTCCGCGATGGCGTCGCTGCCGAACAGCCGGTTGCCGCCGGGCAGGCCTGCGGGCCGTTCGATGTCGGCGGCATCTCGGCCGGGGGCCGGGTTCGGTGTGACGGTATCGGGCATGTCCTCTCCCCGTGATGCGTCTGCGGCACCCTCGGTGTTGCGATGCTAGCGGAGTTGCGCCGGTCCTGCGCTAGGCGGGTCTGAACCGGATGTGGATGTTCTTCTCCTGCGTGAATGCCAGCAGCTCCTCCAGGCACTCCTCACGCCCCAGCCCGGACTGCTTGAAGCCGCCGAAGGGCGCGCCCAGGAAGTGCTTCGACACCTCGTTGACCCAGACGAACCCGGCCTGCACTGCCGCGGCGGTGCGGTGCGCCCGGTGGATGTCGTTGGTCCAGATCGAGCAGGTCAGTCCGTATTCCGGCCGGTTCACCTGCTCGATCATGGCGGCCTCGTCCGACCACTTCATGACGGCCAGCACAGGGCCGAAGATTTCCTCCCGGGCGATCGTCATGTCCGGCGTCACGCCGGCGAAGATGGTCGGTTCCACGAAGAAGCCGCCGCGCAGTGACGCATCGGGGGGCGGCCCGCCGCCGCAGACCAGGCGGGCACCCTCGGCCTTCGCGGCCTCGATGTAGTGCAGGGTCCGCTCGTACTGCGCCTTGCTGGCCAGCGCGCCCATCGTGGTCGCGGGGTCGGTCGGATCGCCCGGGCGGAAGCGCGCGGCTTTCTGCCGCAGGCGCTCCACCACTGCGTCGTGGATGTCCGCGTGCAGGAAGGCGCGGCTGGTGGAGCCGCAGGACTGCCCGCACCAAGTGAAGTTCATGCCCGACACCGCGGCGGCGGCCACATGCTCGGGGTCGGCGTCGGGGAACGCGATCAGGGCGTTCTTGCCGCCGAGCTCCAGCAGCACCGGTTTGATGGTTTCGGCCGCCGCCCGCATCACGGCACGCCCGGTGGGCACCGACCCGATCAGCGCCACCATCGCGACATCCGGGTGCTCGGCCAGCCGCGCCCCCACGGTCCGACCGCCCGGCACGACGTTGAAGACCCCGGCCGGCAGAAGCGGACCCAGCAGCTCCGCAAGCCGCATGGCGGAGAGCGGCGCCTGTTCCGGCGGCTTCACGACCACACTGTTCCCGGCCGCCAGCGGTGCCGCGGACTTCCCGGCGCAGAACATGAAGGGGTGATTGAACGGGATAATGCGCGCGACGACCCCACGGGGCTCCCGCACGGAGAAGTTGACCGCCTCCGGGCCCATCGGGATCGAGTTGCCCTTCATCTCGGTCACCAGCCCGGCGAAGAACTCCATCTGTGCCGCCGCGATCGCCACGTCCCCGCCCATCTCGGTGACCGGGTTGCCGCCGTCTGCCGCGTCGAGCGCCGCAAGTTCCCGTCCGTTGCGGCGCAGGATGGCGGCGGCCTCACGCAGAACCCGGCCCCGCTCGAGCGGAGGAACGGCCCTCCACACTTTAAAGCCGTCGCATGCTGCGGCGACGGCGCGGTCGGCATCAACCGGTCCACCATCGGCAATGGTGCAGAGACGCTCCCCGGTCGCAGGGCTGAGCACGTCGACATGGCCGCCCTCCGCGGCCTCATGCCAGGATCCGCCATAAAAGAGGCCGCGCGCTTCAGGCAGGACCACCCGGGTCGACATTTCGTTCATACCGCCTCCTTCCGGCACGCTGCTCGCTCCCTTGGCGACGGAGTGGGAGCGGACCCGTATTCTTGGATTGACCGTATACGCTCTATCATCCTAACGTCAACTCATCGTCGCCCGGGTGGGTTCGGGCCAAAGAACCCAAGTCAGGAGGGCACAGGTCACGCGATGGAAAACTTGTATGCGATGCCCGGCCATCTCATCCGGCGTGCCCAGCAGGTCTCCACCGCTCTGTTCACTGAGGAGTGCGCGCGGTTCGATCTCACGTCTGTCCAGTTCGCCGTGCTGCTCGCAATCGACTCGCACCCGGGCATCGATGCGACCCGGCTGTCGGCCCTGATCGCCTTCGACCGCTCCACGATCGGAGACGTGCTCGACCGCATGGCGTTGAAAGGGTGGATCCGGCGGACCGCGCCGCCGCAGGACCGCCGGGTGAAGGCCATCGAACTCACGGGTGAGGGCACGCGGCTGCTGCGCCGGGTCGAACCCGCCGTGCAGCGGGTTCAAGACCGCATTCTGGCCCCGCTCGCTCCGGAGGACCGCGCCAGCTTCGTCCGGCTGCTCGCCGAGTTGGCGGACGTGCACAACGAGGTGACGCCCGCGCCCGTCAGAAGCCTGGCCGCCCGTTAACCAACAGCGATCGCCCGCGCAGGGCGGCCGAGGAGACCGACCGTGTGCCCATCCGACCGCATCGCCGTCCACGCCGCCGATACCGCCGCCGCGGGCGAGGCGCCCTCGCCGGACCTGATCGCCGACCTTGTGGCGGCGAACCACATCCTGTTCGACCAGGGCGTCGTCGATGGGTTCGGCCATATCAGCGTGCGCCACGACAAGCGTCCCGACCGCTTCCTGCTGGCGCGCAACATGGCGCCGGGCAACGTGACGGCGGCCGACATCGTGGAGTTCGACCTGGACGGCAACCCGGTCGATGCGGGCGGCCGCAAGGTCTACCTGGAGCGGTTCATCCACAGCGAGATCTTCCGCGCCAGGCCCGACGTGATGTCCGTCGTGCACTCCCATTCGCACAACATCGTCCCGCTCAGCGTGGTCAAGGGCGTGTCCCTGCGCGCGATCTTCCACATGGCCGGCTTCATCGGCGAGGCCGCGCCCGTGTTCGAGATCCGCGAGACCGCCGGCAATGGCACGGACCTGCTCATCAGCGACCACGCGCTGGGCCGCGCGCTGGCGGAGAAGTTCGCGAAGGCTGACATCGCGCTGATGCGGGGCCATGGGTCGACCGTCGTCGCCAATTCCGTGCCGCTGGCGGTCTACCGTGCCGTTTATGCGGAGCTGAATGCGCGCTACCAGCTCCAGGCGAGCGCGCTGGGCGAGGTGACCTATCTTACCGCCGAGGAGGGGCGCGCGTGCACCGGCCGGGTGGAAGGGCAGGTGCAGCGGCCCTGGGACCTCTGGAAGACCGAGGCAGCGAAGCGGCGCGCGGCGTGACCATGCAGTTCCACTTGAACGGCTTCCGGCCCGGCGACCCCTCCGCTCCCGATCCGGCGATCCCGCGCGCGCGGCCGGACACGGCCGGGCTGCCGGCGCAGCTCGACGTGCTGATCGTCGGCTGCGGACCGGCGGGCCTGACCTTGGCGACCCAGTTGGCCGCCTTCCCGGGGATCGCCACGGGGATCGTCGAGCAGAAGTCCGGGCCGTTGCAGCTTGGCCAAGCCGACGGCATCGCCTGCCGCACGATGGAGATGTTCGAGGCGTTCGGGTTCAGCGAGCGGGTGCTTCGGGAGTCCTACTGGGTGAACGAGACCTCGTTCTGGAAGCCGGGCCCCCCCGGCGGCCCGGCGCTGGTCCGCGGCGGCCGCATCCAGGACACCGAGGACGGCCTGTCCGAGTTTCCGCACGTCATCCTGAACCAGGCGCGGGTGCACGACTTCTACCTCGACGCCATGCGCCACGCGCCGGCCCGCCTGGAACCCGACTATGCGCTGGGCTTCGTCGGTCTCGAGACGGACAGCGGCCCGGCCGCGACCCACCCCGTCACGGTCCGGCTCGAGCGGCTGGAAGGGCCGCGCAAGGGCAATGTGGAAACGGTGCGCGCCCGCTACGTGGTTGGCTGCGACGGCGCGCGCAGCGGCGTTCGCAAGGCCATCGGGCGGTCGCTGCAGGGCGCGTCGGCCAACCAGGCCTGGGGCGTGATGGACGTCCTGGCCGTCACCGACTTCCCCGACATCCGTCTGAAGTCTGCAATCCATTCCGCCGACGAGGGCAGCGTGCTAATCATCCCGCGCGAGGGCGGCTACCTGGTGCGGATGTACATCGAGCTCGACAAGCTTGGTGCCGAGGAGCGGATCGCCGACCGCGGCATCACGATCGAACGGTTGATCGCCGCCGCCGGCCGGATCCTGCGCCCCTACACCCTGGAGGTGAAGGAGGTCGCCTGGTGGTCCGTCTACGAGATCGGCCAGCGCCTGTGCGACAAGTTCGACGACGTGCCGGAGGGCGAGGAAGGCGCCCGTCTGCCAAAGGTGTTCATCGCCGGCGACGCCTGCCACACGCACAGCCCGAAGGCCGGCCAGGGCATGAACGTCTCCATGCAGGATGGCTTCAATCTCGGCTGGAAGCTGGCTGCGGTGCTGCAGGGCCGATGCGCGCCGCACCTCCTGCACACCTACTCGGCCGAGCGTCATGCCATCGCCGCCGAGCTCATCGACTTCGACCGGGCTTTCGCAGCGATGTTCAGCGCGACACCTCGGCGTCCCGCGGACGCCGCGAACGATGGCGATCACAATCAAGAGGAGGGGGGCGTCGACCCCGACGAATTCCAGCGCTATTTCGTCAAGCAGGGCCGGTTCACCGCCGGAACCGCGACGCGTTATACGCCATCCATGATCTCGGCCGAGGCAAGTCATCCGGAGCTCGCGCGCGGGTTCGTCGTCGGCATGCGCTTCCACTCCGCCCCCGTCATCCGGCTGGCCGACGCGAGACCGGTCCAGCTGGGCCATGCGCTGAAGGCCGACGGGCGCTGGCGGCTGATCCTGTTCGCCGACGCGACCGACCCCGGCCTGCCCACGTCCGGCCTGGCGGCAATATGCACGTTCCTCGAGGCGGAGCTGCTCCGGCGCTACACGCCGGCGGACGCCGACATCGATGCGGTCATCGACGTCCGGGCCGTGTTGCAACAGGCGCACCGGACGATCGCGATCGACGCTCTTCCCGGACTCCTTCGCCCGCGAAAGGGGACGTTCGGGCTCGTTGACTACGAGAAGGCGTTCAGCCCCGACCCGAAGGCGGACGACATCTTCGACAGCAGGGGCATCGACCGGGCACGAGGCTGCGTCGTCGTCGTTCGGCCGGACCAGCATGTCGCCCACGTCCTGCCACTCGACGCCAACGCCGAGCTGTCGGCGTTCTTCGGCGGATTCATGGTTCAATACCGGTCGGCGGGCGCGGCCGAACCTGACGTCTCGCAGGCCGGATCGGCGTGTTGTCTGCAAACAGCTCCACGAACAGACTCCGCATCCGTCGGTTCGCCGGCTCGTCCTGCGACCGTTCGTGCCAGTCGAGAGATAGCTCCAACGCTGGGACCGTGAACGGCAGGGGCAATCCAACAAGCCTGGACGTAAAGCCCGACGATCCGACCCGTGCTTGAGCGTGTTCACTCCGGCAGACCCCGAGCGGTCGACTGGCAATCCGAGGCAGCAGCTGATCCATGCGCTATCCTCGCCTTCCGCGGCAGGCCGTCTTAAATTGCGACGTCATACCAGCCCGCAGCAGCTATCCGCACCGAACGTCACTCCGGTCCTCGATTAAACAGCACGAGCAGGCAACTGGGTCATTCACGCCAAACGTGCGGGTCGACTGCGTGCACGCCCCGCCCGGTATCGCGGGAGGCCGACCGTCCCAAGGAGGGAGAGAGAGAGCGATGACACAAAACTGGCGTGAGTTGAACCGGGCGAACTGGGACGAGCGCGTGCCGGTCCACATGGCCCCCGGTGGCTACGATCTTGTCCCCTTGCGGGAGGGACGAGGACGGCTCGATACGATCGTGGAGGCGGAACTGGGCGGCGTCGCCGGATTGCGCGTGTTGCACCTGCAATGCCATTTCGGAAAGGACAGCCTCATCCTGGCGAGCCGTGGTGCCGACGTGACCGGCCTCGACTTCTCGGCGCCGGCCGTGGCGGCGGCACGTGCGCTTGCGCTTGAGCTGAAACTTCCCGCACGGTTCGTGCACGCCGATCTCTACGACGCGCCCGCCACGGTCGGAGAGGCCGGCTCGTTTGACCTGGTCTTCACCACTTGGGGCACGATCTGCTGGTTGCCGGACATTGCGCGATGGGCTGAGATCATCGCCTACTTCCTCCGCCCTGGTGGGACGCTTTATTTCGCCGACGCCCACCCCACCGCATATGTGTTCGACGACGCGGCCGGTCCCGATCCGCAGGGGCGCCCGGGCTGGCTCGCGCCATATTTCGGCGGTGAGCCTGTCGTGACTGACGATCCCAGTGATTACGCCAACTTAACCGCGACGCTCGTGAACGCGCGCCAGGTCAATTGGTCGCACCCGTTGGGGAGCATTCTGGGCGCGATGCTCGAGGCAGGGCTGCAACTGCAGTGGCTTCACGAGCACCCGCACGTGACCTGGCGCATGTTCCAATGCCTCGTTCAGGACAAGGATGGAAACTGGACGTGGCCGGATCGCCCTTGGCTGCCGCTTGCGGTCAGCTTGCGCGCGACCCGGGTTGCCTGAATGGCCGCGAACAAAAACACGTTGATAAAAGTCTCGGCTTACAACTGATCTTGAACCGCGTCATTTGAGGGGCGGCAAAGCCGGACGAGGCGGCCGAGACGACGTCGGCACGCGCCGCTGTTGAGACGGAGACCAGGGATTTGGCGCTTCACAGCTCAGTCAGCTGCGGTGCGACAGGGGCTCTACGACGGGCAGAGTTCATTGCAGTTTAGATGATCAATCCTGCATTTCGCCCGTGCAGTCCTGGTTCGATAATGGCACGCTGCAAGTGGAGAGGACCGATCGCGCGTCGTGCAGTCCGTCCCGCCACTTCACCTGGCGCGGATGGTCCTGACCTGCCCAGGGATAGCCCTACATGCCACCAACCTTAAGCCCTCAGCAGATCGATTGGCTCGTCAAGCTCGGCGTTCCGCCCGGCAAGATCGGCAACACCACCCCGCCCGAAATTGGTGGCGACGATGTCGACGCCGCCTTCGACAACAATCTTTCGACTGGCGACTTGCATCAGCTTCCCGGTCAGAACCCAGCCCAGGCCTTCGCCGAGCAGCAGCTTGAAGCGGCCATGGACAAGAAGGCAGCCCTGAAAGCCGCCGGCGATAAAGCTGGCGCCAAGGCGCAGAACCAAGCCGTCCAGGATGCCCAGGAAGCGCTGAAAGACGCCAAGGAAGGCCTGCAGAAGGTCAAGATCAAGTCCGACCCCGCCAAGGACATCGCCCACCACGACAATATGGAGTTCGACCGCATCAAGACGCCTGGGGCCGACCAGCCGGTCAACGACGTCGAGGTCCGCACCCATTCCGCCAACCCCAACGCGCCTGAGGACAGCTTTTCGCACGATAACCCGACTACCCAGATCCACACCGAGGACGGCGAGTACCGCATCCCCGACCCCAACGCCGACCCGAACCAGCCCGACCCCGGCACATACAAGAAGCTCGGCGACATGACCGACGCCGAGAAGGCCGACGCTCACAGCCCCGCGGCCCGCAAGGGTGCCCCGCGCATTCCAGACGACGAGCCCAACGCCGTCGACCCCAAGGCCGTCGACCCGGAAGCCGGGCCCTCTGATCCCAGCCCGCCTCCTGTCGCCGACAAAGGGGCTTCCTCCGCTCGCGTCACAGAGGCCGACGCTTCACCCGCCTCCGTCCCCGATGCCGAAACGCCTCCTGTCGAAGTACCGTCCCCCACACCCATCCCGGCCGGCAACACAGCCGCGACAGCCGCCGAGACCGCCACAACCGGTGCCGAGAGTTCGAGCGGGGCCGAGGCCGGCGCTGCGGGCGGCAGCGCCTCCGGAGCGGGCCTGCTTGCGGGCGCAATCACTGCCGGCATGACACTCGTGACCGACGTCGGAAAGGTCGGTCGCGGCGAGATGTCGGCCACGGACGCTGCTGTCGACGTTGGCGAGAAATCAGTCGGTGCCGGTCTCTTGACTGCTGGAGGCGCCACGGTCGCTAAAAGCATCGCCAGCACCACCGCAGGAGCAGGCGGGGTCATCGGAGCCGTCGTTGGAACCGGTCTCGCCCTCATCGACGACGTCGGCAAGGTCGAGGACGGCACCATGACCGCCGGTCACGCCACCGCCGACGTCGGCACCAAAGGCGCGATTGGCGCCGCTGCCGGCGCACTCGGCGCCATGGCGGGCGGTGCCGTCGCCGGCTCCGAGTTGGGCGCAGCTCTTGGCACCATCGTTCCTGGCGCCGGCAACGTGATCGGCTTCGTGGCCGGTGCCGCCGTCGGCGCGGCCGTCGGTCTCGTCGGGACTGCCCTCGCCGAAACCGAAACCGGGCAAAAGGTCGAGGCAGCCGTCGGCGGCGCAGTTGACGCTGGCATCAGCGCCGTCAAGGACGCTGGCCACGCTATCGCCAACTTCTTTGGCGGCGATGGCGACGATCCGCCTGGTCCAGCCCCAGCTTCGAAGGCCGCGCCTTCCGGCCAGCAACCCGATCCAGCGCCTGCACCGGTTTCAGCTCCCCAGGCCGCCGACGCCGGGGTTCCAGACGCTGCTCCGACGGGCTGATCTGACGGTGGCTTGCGCCCGTAACGGCATGAGTTGAGCGGAAACCCCGGCGCCTTGACCCGGCGCTCATCATCGAGTGCGCACTGCTACACGACGGCATCGAAGACCTTCGTGCAGCCATCTTCGTCGAGCACCTGCTCGCAGACACGTTGCAGCGTCCTCACGGCCGCCGGTGTGCCGCGAGTTCTGACCATGTCTGGCGCCTCGACACTTTCCAGCAGCGCCTGTGCCATGTCGAGCAGTCCGCTCGGCGGCGGATCGGGGTTGTGCACGAACCCAGCGACTTTCGCGGCGTGGGGCGATCGGCTTGTCACGATGCGCACCCGGACTTCGTTTCCGTGAAGCGCCTCCACGTGATCGCCCGGCACGGCCCCGAGTGTCAGCCGTGCTCGAATGGTCTTTATCAACGCTGCGGACGTTTTCGACGGCTCCCGGATCGGCGCCGTCACGGCGAACACAACGCAGCGGCCGTTGGGCACGGTGCCCTCCAGCGCGGCGCGCACACTTTGCACCAGGCGTAGCGCGACCTTGTCAAATCGCAGCCGGGGTATAGCGCCTGGATTACCATGCATCGCCATGTCCTTGGTCATGACCCATCGGGGAAGGCGCACATCGTTCTCGTTAACCATCAAGCGCAAGGCGACCACCGCCAGCAATCAGGTGAGCGCGCGCCCACCAACCGTGCACACCGGCGGCTTGCAAGCCGAAATCTCCAGCGACAAGGTGCGCCGCCGTTTCGCCTCCGCGACGCGCGCACGGGCCGCCGCAGCCCGCATGGAGCAGGCCCTCAGGTGAGTGGACGTTTTCGCGATGGAGAAGCGCGATCGCGACGTCGCGGCATTCGTCGTTGAGCAGCTTGCCTCGGACGCCTGGCTCTCTCGGGCACCGATTGTTACCTGGTGACGTCGCTGCTGGAACATTGAACCGTCTTTTCAGGTTGAAGCATGAGCTGATACGTGTCCGCACGCGATGTGACACAGCGACATAGCGCGCCACACTGCCGCCAAGCTGTGACCTACATCACGCCTCCCCGGTTGTGACTGCAAAGGAACCGCAGTAGCACTTGCCCGTCCCAACCGGCTTGATATCGGCATAGAGACAGGTTTGCCTCATGGACGAGAGCTTGGCCACATTCGGTCCTCAGCAGCTGGAGGCGGCGTTGCGCCGTGAAGGCCTGCTTTCAAACGGGTCGGTGCGGGACCTCGTCGTGGACCGCGTGCAATCGACCGTGCTGTCCAGGATCGCTTGGCTACGGGCCGAATACGGTGGGGAGGCGCAGGGGCTGCCGGAGCGGTTCGTTCTCAAGACCGGGCATCCCGAGCGGTCGGCGGCCGGCTGGGACGCGGCGCGGCAGGAGATCACGTTCTATACGAAGATCGCGGCTGCCGCGCCCGGGCGCTTCACGCCGCGCTGCTTCGATAGCGGTGCCGATCCCGGAACGAAGGCGTGGCATCTGCTGCTCGAAGACCTGAGCGAAACGCACCAGGTGCCCGGCCCCTGGCCGCTGCCGCTGCCGCTGGCCGAGTGCGAACGCATCGTCGCCGCCCATGCACGGCGGCAGGCGTCCTGCTGGGATGTCCCGCTCCTCGATCGCTTTGCCCCGGCCACACGCTGGTTCGCCGATGCGGCGGTGCGGGCCTATCAGGACCGTCTATTAAAGCAGGTCGCGACATTTGCCGACAGGCTGGGGGATGCCTTGCCCTGGGATCGGCGGGACCTGTTCGCCCGGCTGATCGACGCGGCGCCGCGCCTGTTCGCCCGCTACCATGCGCGCCGCAACCTGACGATCGTACAGGGCGACGCGCATGCCTGGAACTGCTTCCTTCCGCGCGACGGCGGCAGCGACGTGCGCTTCTTCGACTGGGACAGCTGGCGCGTGGACGTCGGCGCTTCCGACCTCTCGTACATGATGGCCGCGCATTGGTATCCGGACCGGCGCCGCCGTTTCGAAGGGCATCTGCTCGATCGCTATCACGCAGCGCTGCTGGAGGCCGGGGTGCGCGGCTATGACCGGGCGTCGCTGGACGCGGACTATCGCCTGGCCACGCTGTGGATGGTCACCTGGCCGGTCTGGCAGGATGCGTTCGGCGTGCCGCCGGTGTATTGGTGGAACAACCTGGAGCGGGTGTGGCTGGCGGTCGACGACCTCGGCTGCCGCGACTTGTTGGAGCCTTGAGGGAACGAGGGTCGTCGGCGCCCCGTCCTCGTCAATCGGGATCCCCGCGCCGCCACACGGACAGCATGCCAAGGACGCCATGAGCAAGGCAGCCCACCCGGCTCGTCATCCCGCCCCAGGCGCTGCAAAGGCCGGGGTAGCGGCCGAGCTGGTGATCGCAAACGCGCCCATGAGCGACCTCGTCCACGCGCTCACCGAGGGGCGGGTCACCCCGCTGGCGCTGACCGAAGCCTACCTCGCACGCATAGGAACGTACGACCGCGCCGGACCGGCGCTCAATTCCGTGCGCGCCAGCAATCCCGGCGCGCTCGCGATTGCAGGCACGCTCGGAAACACCAGGCCGTCGGCGGCACGGCCCCTCGCCGGTGTGCCCATCCTGGTCAAGGACAACATCGCCACCGGCGGCGAGCAGCCGACGACAGCAGGCTCGCTTGCGCTCGAGGGCGCCCACGCCAAGGACGATGCGACCGTCGTCAGGCTGCTTCGGGACGCCGGTGCCGTGATCCTTGGCAAGGCGAACCTCACGGAGTTCGCGAACATACTCACGATCGACATGCCCTCGGGCTACTCGTCGCTCGGCGGTCAGGTGAGGAACCCCTACGCGGCGACGCTCGTTGACGCTCAGGGCAGTCCAGTCGTTTCGCCGGGTGGCTCGAGCTCAGGCTCCGCGGTCGCCGTGGCGGCCGGCCTGTGCGCCGCCTCGATCGGCACCGAGACGTCTGGCTCCTTGCTCTACCCCGCGAGCCAAAATGGGATCGTCACCGTCAAGCCCACGGTGGGGCTGATCAGCCGGGCCGGGATCATCCCGATCACGCACAGCCAGGATACCGCGGGGCCGATGACGCGCACGGTGCGGGATGCGGCGCTCCTCCTGAATGTGCTGGCCGCCATCGACCCGCTCGAGCCGGCCACGCGTCGGCAGCGCCGGCCGCCCGACTACACCGCCGGCCTGACCGATGACGCGCTGAAGGGTGCCCGCATCGGCATCCCGAGCGATCCCGCAGACCCGCTGAACGACCGCTTCTACGGCAAGCTGGCACCCAAATGGCGCGAGGTGATGACCACCGTGCTCGAGGTTCTGCAGGACCTGGGTGCCGTGCTCGTGCGGGCCAGCATTCCGGCGGCCGGCTGGATGGCCGGGCCGGGCACGACCATGGCCGTGCTCAACCGCAATCCGCTGAGCGCCAGCTATGGCAACCCCGTCATGCAGTGGATCGTCCTGATCTACGAGCTGAAGCACACCCTCAACCTCTATCTGCGGGACTGGGCGATCGATACCGGCATGAAAACCCTGTCCGACATCGTGGCCTTCAATGGCGCCCACGTGGACAAGGCGCTTCGCTATGGCCAGGACCTGTTCCTGGCAGCCGACGACACCAGGGGTGACCTGAGTGAGCGCGAGTACAGGTCAGCCCGCGCCATGGACCTGCTGGGCGCGAGGACGCGCGGCCTGGACGCCTACATGGACCGCCACGGCCTCGACGCGGTGCTCTTCCCCGGCAGCGCAGGGGCCTTGATCGCCGCGAAGGCCGGATACCCCAGCGTGATGGTCCCGGCCGGTTTCGTCTCGGGCGTCGACGCGACGGACACGCCTGACTATCCGCTCGGCGTCATGTTCTCGGGCCGGGCATGGAGCGAGCACAAGCTTTTGCGCCTGGCGCACGCCTTCGAGCAGGCTTCGGCGGCAAGGAAGCCGCCACCTGGCTTGACCCAACTATAAAGGACCGGAACCTGCCATGCGGCAGCGAGCGTCCGCTATTCGCCCCCGCCCGATTCAGAGCGGACCGGCCGCTTTCGGCCAGATGCCAGCGATGCCGGGTTGACAGTCTAAGCATAATCTATACGGTTATGTTATGGCAGCGAACACTCGTTTGGCGACTGCGGTGCAGATCCTATGCGCCATGGCCTATCTCGGGGACGAGACAACGTCCCAGGCTGTCGCCAGCAGCTTGCAGACCAACCCCGTCGTGGTGCTCCGCCTGTTGAAGCTGCTGGAGCGGGCTGGCTTGGTCCGGCTCCGCTCGGGGCGGGATGGCGGGGTCGCCTTCGCCCGGCCGGCCGACGAGATCACGCTGAAGCAGGTCTATGCGGCTGTCGAGCTTGGGGGCGAGGTGTTCGCCTTGCGGGAGGGCGGGAACCCGAGATGTCCCGTCAACAGGGCCATGCCACAGGTGCTCGGACCGGTCTTCGCCGATACTGGCGAGGCAGTCGGAGCCGTGCTCGACCGGACGACGGTCGGCAGCCTTGCCCGTCCCATGGGCCGCGCCCGGCCTGCACCGGACGGCAAGTGATGCGCTCCGGCATGCGGGAGGTCAGTGCCTTGCCGCCGGCCCAAACCGAACCCCGAGGTTCAGCCATCAGGCCGCATGGTGTGCTGGCGATCGTCTGCGTCGCGATCTGCTTGGCCAACCTCGATCTGTTCATCGTCAACGTGGCGCTCCCCGAGATGGCCCGCAGCCTGGGTGGCGTGCCGCTCGATGACATGTCCTGGGTGCTGAACGCCTACGCCATCGCCTACGCTGCGCTCCTGGTCTTCTTCGGCCGCTTCGCCGAACG
Organism: Acetobacteraceae bacterium; assembly: GCA_965213855.1. Taxonomy (GTDB): domain Bacteria; phylum Pseudomonadota; class Alphaproteobacteria; order Acetobacterales; family Acetobacteraceae; genus JBBROS01. Next base: position 172,935 of record CBDCAA010000011.1, read on the forward strand.
TTACCGGCGGGACACGAGCTTCCTTTGCGGTGTCGGCCTGTTCACGCTCGCCTCCGCGGCGTGCGGCGCCGCGGACAGCATCGCCATGCTGGTTGCGTTCCGGGTCGTGCAGGCGGCCGGGGCGGCGCTCATGACGCCGACGTCGCTTGGCCTGCTGCTGGCAAGCTTCCCACCCGATCGGCGCGCCTGGGCGGTCCGGGTCTGGACTGCGCTCGGAGGGTTCGCTGCCGCACTCGGCCCGCTGATCGGCGGCTTCCTGGTGCCGTGGAGCTGGCGCTGGATCTTCATCGTCAACGTGCCGATCGGGTTGACGGCCATCGCGATCGGCTGGTGGAAGCTGCCCCGGGTTCCCGGCCACGCGGCACCACGGCCGAATGCCTGGGCGGCGTTCCTGGTGACGGTGGGCATCGCGTCCCTTGTGCTGGCCATCGTGAAGGTCGGCGACTGGGGCTGGTTCTCCGCTGCGACCGCCGGCAGCGTGCTCGTCGCCACGGGCAGCCTCGGGCTGTTCGTCGCGCACTGCCTGCGCAGCGCCCACCCGTTCATCGACCCGGCGCTGTTTCGCATCCCGCGCTTCACCGGGGCGACCCTGGTGATGGCGCCCTACTCCGTCGCGTTCGGCGCCATGCTGCTTTCGGTGGCACTCTGGGCACAGTCGGCCTGGCACTGGTCGGCGTTGCGCACCGGCCTCGCCATCATGCCGGGCCCATTGCTGGTGCCCGTCACGTCGCTGCTGTTCGCCGGCCGCCTCTTGAAGCGGTTCGGTCCGGCGCCCGTCATCTCGGCCGGGATCTGCTGGTTCCTGGCCGGGCTCGTCCTCTATGCGCTGCGGATCGGACTGGAGCCGGACGGGACGGTGCTGGTGGCGGGCATGGCGATGCTGGGCGTCGGCGTCGGCCTGACGTTCCCGACCGTGATGGGCGTCGGCACGTCGGCCCTGCCGCCCTCGTCCCTCAGCACCGGGTCGGGCGTGATCAACATGACGCGGCAGGCCGCCCTTGCGATCGGGGTCGCCCTGTTCGTGGCCATCGTCGGCCCGGCGCACGACCCGGCCGCTCGGCTGCTGGCCTTCCGTCGGGGATGGTGGGTGATGGCGGCCGTCATCGCACTGGGCTTCATCCCGGTGGCGCTATTCCTGCGGCAGCGGCCCGTGGCGCGTGTGGACGGGCTGCTGCCAAGCCTCGAAACAGGGGAGGGCAGACCATGAGCGGAAACCAGATCAGGTTTGACGACGGCGAGGCCTACGAGCGGTTCATGGGGCGTTGGAGCCGTCTGGCAGGCAAGGTGTTCCTCGACTGGCTCGCGCCCGTGCCGAACCTTCGCTGGGCCGATATCGGTTGCGGCAACGGAGCGTTCACCGAGTTGTTGTTCGGCCAAGCCCTGGCGGCGCACGTCGAGGGTGTCGACCCGTCGCCGGGGCAACTGACGTTCGCCCGCAACCGCCTGCTCGGACGAAGCGCCGGCCTGCATGAAGGCACCGCCACGGCGCTGCCCTTCCCCGACGCGGCGTTCGACGCCGCAGTGATGGCGCTCGTGATCTTCTTCGTCACTGACCCGGAGGCGGGCGTCGCGGAGATGGTGCGCGTGACACGGCCCGGGGGCACCGTCGCGGCCTACGCGTGGGACATCCCCGGTGGCGGCTTCCCGACCGAGCCGCTGACGGAGGTGCTGCGGCGCTTCGGCATCGAGCCGCTGCGCCCGCCCCGGGCCGACGTGTCGCCCATCCCGGCGCTGGAGCGTCTCTGGACCGGTGCAGGCCTCGAAGCCGTCACGTCCCGCGTCATCGAGGTGGAACGGGACTTCGCGAGCTTCGACGAATGGTGGTCGAGCGTCCGCGGCGCGCCCTCGTTGGCGGCCGCGTTGGACAGGCTCGCTCCGACGGAGTCGACCGGGTTACAAGATGCCCTTCGGGCCGAGTTGCAGCCGGGTTCAGACGGCCGGATCCGATGCCGGGCCCATGCCAATGCCGTGTATGGCGCCAAGCCCCGCTGACCGCACGGCCGCGAAATCCGCTGCGTGCCCCGGCGCGCGTCCGCTTTCGGCTTGTCCAAGCTCAGCGTAGACCGTTGGCTGTCGGCCGACTTCCTTGATGTGGACGTGGTCGGCAACAATCAGACAGCCAACTTGCAGCCACTCTCTGCGGCTCGCCGAAATGCCGTGTTGCCATCGATCGTGGCCACCTTCTCGAGCAGGTCCCACTCGCCGCTGGACGAGCCGGGTGTCTTGGTCCGCATCAGATGGAGGTCGAAGATCATCTTGTTGTTCGCCGCAATGCGTCCCGATGGCGTGTACATGTCCTTGACAGGAGCGGCCTTCATCGCCGCGACGACCGTGTTCGTGTCGGTGGTGCCCGTTGCTGCAACCGATCGAAGATAGTGCAAGGTCGCCGAGTAGACGCCGGCCTGCAGATCGGTCGGCATTCGCTTTCTCTCGGCGAAGAAGCGCCGGGCCCAGGTCCGGCTCGCTTCGGTAAGGTCCCAGTACCAGCTCTGGACGAACTGGAGGCCGCCTGCGGCCTCCAGGCCCAGCGCTCGGATATCGGTCAGATAGGCGATCGGGGTAACGATGAGCTGTTTGCGGGTCAGTCCGAATTCGGCGGCCTGCTTGACCGCGTTCACGGTGTCGACCCCGCTGCTGGCGATCACGACCACCTCCGCACCGCTGGCCTGCGCGGTCGTCAGGTACGAGCCGAAATCGGCGGTCCCCAAGGGAAACTTCGCGGCACCCAACACACGCCCGCCGCCGGCAGCGATGGCGGCGCGGCCGTTTGCCTCCAGCGAGGCGCCGAAGGTGTAGTCGACCGTCACGAAGAAATAGGTCTTCCGCCCCATGGCGGTGAGCGGCTGGAATAGGCCGGTCGCGTTGGAATAGGTGTCCTGCGCCCACTGGAACGCGTTGCCGGTGCACGCGGTGCCGCTCAGGTCCGACGACGTGGATGAGACATGCATGGCGATGCGATCGAAGTCGCGGGTCAATTGCTGGCATGCGATCGAGATCGCCGAGTTGGCGAAGTCGGCCACCATCCGCACATCCGCATTGGCATACCAGTTGCGAACGATCCCGAGCCCGACATCGGGCTTGTTCTGGTGGTCGCCGACGAGCAGCTCGATCGGCCGCCCCAGAACCTCACCACCCATGTCGGCCACTGCGAGCCGGGCGGCGACGACGGAGCCAGGACCCGAGCTGTCCACGTAGGGGCCGTTCTGGTCGTTGATCACCCCGATCCGGATCGGTTGCTGTTGCGCCCGGACCCGGCACGGCAGCGCTGCCGATGCCAGGGCCACGCTGCCGCCGAGCAGTGTCCTCCGGGGAATCGGGGCGCGGTTGGGCCGGTCACGCGCTTGCTGCGCCATCGCCTACGCTCCTTCGGGTTCGAGCACGATCCGGCCGGTGACGGAACCGCGCCGGAGGTCTTGCAGGGCCGTTTGAGCTTCGGCCAGCGGGCGACGATCGATCGGCAAGGGCGGCATCCCACGGTCGCGCACCAGCGCTACCAGCTCGCGCAGCTCGGCAGGGCTGCCGACGTAGGAGCCTTGGATCGTCAGCGCCTTTAGCGGAAGCAGCGGGACGGGGACGGAGGCGGCACCCCCGATGAGGCCGACGACGATCAGGCGGCCGGCCCGGTCCAGCAATTCGATCCCCAGCGCGACCGTCTCCCCGGTGCCGGCGAAGTCGATCACGTCCAGGATGGGTCCGGGGACGATCGCGCGGATCCGGTCCATAATGGCGGGATCAGCCGGGTCGAAGCAGCCGAGCGCACCGGCGGCCCGGGCCGCCTCCCGCCTAGAAGCGTCCGGCTCGACCACGACCGCGCCCCGGCCGCCCAGCATGGCCAGGATGCGCAACGCGATCAGACCGAGGCCGCCGGCGCCGATGACGACGATCGGAGTGCGATGCGGCGACGCACCAAGCTTGCGGATGGCGCTGAAAGCCGTGAGCCCGGCGCACACCAGCGGCGCCGCCCCGGCTGGGTCCATGTCCCCGATATCGATCAGGTAGCGCGGGTGCGGCACGACCACGTAGTCGGCATAGCCGCCGTCCCGCTTGAACCCGAGCGTCCGGGCGTCGGCGCAGAGCTGCTCGTCACCGGCATGGCATGCGTCACAGGCGCCGCATCCGATCCAGGAGCACACCAGGCAGGACAGGCCGATCGCCACCCCCGTCGCGTCTGGCCCGAGAGCCGCAACCTGCCCGGCGATCTCGTGCCCCGGGGTGATCGGCACCGCGATACGGTCCGCAAACGAGAGTTGGCGCCCGCCGCCAAGGTCATAGAAGCCGTCCACCAGATGGAGGTCGCTGTGACAGACCCCTGCCGCCAACACGCGCACCAGCACCTCGGTCCCGGTGGGCTCGGGCACATACAGCGTCTGCGCTCGAAGCCCGTCACCGAACGCAACCAGGCGATGGCAGCGAATGACCGTGCGCGTGCGGCGTGGCGGAGCATTCCCTGCCACGACGTCGTCCAACCTAGGCCGCCTCATGGCGAGGCACGGCGGCAACAGGGACCGTATAGTTCAGGGTGTTGCGCCCACCGTCGGCGTAGAGCGTCTGCCCGGTCATGTACGATGCGTCGCTGCTGGCGAGAAACGACACGATGGAGGCGATTTCCGCGGCCTCGCCGCAGCGCCCCATCGGCGTTCGGGACAGGATGGTCCGATAGCTCTCCGGATTGGCCAGCACGCCCGAGCGGGTCAGGTCCGTCAGGATCGTGCCCGGCCCGACGGCGTTGACGCGGACGTTGCAGGCGGCGAGGGACAGCGCGAAGATGCGGGTAAGCTGGTTGATCGCCGCCTTCGAGATGCCGTACGGCACGCGGTTGGCGATCGCAAGCTCCGCCTGCATGGACGACATGTTGATGATCGTGCCGCCGCCCCGCGCGACCATGACCTTGCCCGCCTCCTGGCAGCCGAACAGCGTTCCTTTGAGGTTGACCGCGATCACGCGGTCGAAGTCCTCCTCCGTGAGGTCGAGCGCTTCGGCCGCGACGGTCGTGGCCGCGTTGTTGACCATGATGTCGACGGTGCCGAATGCGTCGACGGCGGATTGGACGAGAGACTGTATGGCCGTGCGGCTGGCTACATCGCAGGTGACCGCCCGCGCCGTCCGGAGATCGGGCGAGAGAGTCGTGGCGGCGGCAGCGACCTCATTGGCCTTGATGTCGGCGAGCACGACGTGCGCACCTTCCGCATGGAGCAGGGTTGCGCAAGCCAGGCCGATGCCTTGCGCCGCACCCGTCACGATCGCAACCCGCCCGGCATGCCGCATCGTCAACTCCCGTCGTGCGCCGTGGATCATAATTCGATATCCCGTATTGTCCAGTGCTCCTGCTCACCCTAGTCTGACGCGGCAACTTGGCAGAGGATCGGACGATGGCCGGCAACAGCTATGATGTCGTGATCATCGGCGGCGCGCTGATGGGGGGAAGCACCGCGTTCCACCTGCTCTCCCGGTCGCCCGGCCTGCGCGTCTGCGTCGTCGAGCGGGATCCCACTTACGCCCGGGCTCCCTCGGCCGTCTCCGTGGCCGGGATCAGGGTGCTGTTCTCGCAAGTGGAGAACCTGCGCATGTCGCAGTTCGGCCACGAGTTCTACTCGAACTTCGGCGAGATCACAGCTGTGGATGGCCTGGTCGAGACGCTGCACTTCTGGAAGCGCGGCTACCTGTTCATCGCGAACACCCCCGAGCAGGCCGAGGACATGCAGGCGAACCACGAATTCCAGACGGCCATGGGCTGCCGGGCCGAGCTGCATGACGCCGGATCGCTGGCCCGGCGTTTCCCATCGATCAGCACGCACGATGTGGACGCGGCGGTGTTCTCGCCCGAGGATGGCTGGATCGATCCGTTCGGTGCCTTGACCGGGCTGCGGCGGAAGGCAAAGGCGTTAGGTGCCGAGTACCGGCACGACGAAGTGACCGGGCTCGATCACGACGGGCGGCGCGTCACGGCCGTGAGGCTCGCGAGCGGCGGGACGATCCAGGGCACCTACGTCGTCAACACCGCCGGCGTATGGGCGCCGGAAGTGTGCCGCATGGTGGGGTTGGACATCCCCGTCGTCCCGCTGCCCCGAACGCAGTTCTATTTCGAGACGCAGGCGGCATTCGAAGACTTGCCTCTCGTGCGCGATCAGCTCGGCCCGGGCTTCCGGCCGGAGGGGGCCGGCTACATCAGCGGCCTGACGAACTACGCATCTGCAGGGCACTTCGACTGGGACGTCGACCACACCGTGTTCGACGAGGTGATCTGGCCAGCCCTGGCCAACCGAGTGCCGAAGTTCGAGGCGGTCAAGGTGAAGAACGCCTGGTGCGGGCACTACGCCCAGAACGAGTTCGACGGGAACCTGCTGCTGGGTGCCTGGCCAGGCCGGCTGGGCAATTTCCTGATCGCGACGGGATGCTCCGGGCATGGCCTGCAGCACGCGCCTGCGATCGGCCGCGCGCTGTCCGAGCTGATCCTCGATGGCCGGTTCACGACGCTGGACCTTACCCGCCTCACGCTCCAGCGTCTGGTCGACAACCAGCCCTATCGGGAGCGGGGCGTGAAGGCCTAAGCCGCGGCGCCGCCCATCTGTATCGTATTCCGCCTAATCGTATTGAAAACCGTTGACTCGGGTCCGGGGAAGACCTGATGGTCGAGGCCCGATCTGGAGGCTGTGCGATGAAGACCATTGCGACGCTGCTGTGCGGTGCGTTGCTGGCGATGGCTCCTCTGGGCTCGGACGCCCGCGGACAGACCGCAAGCCCGACGATCGAGAATATCCAGAAGCGCGGCAAGCTGCTGTGCGGCTACCCGACCGGGGGATACCTGGGTTTCTATGAGGCCGACGACCACGGCGACTGGCAGGGCATGGATGCGGGCATGTGCCGGGCCGTGGCGGTGGCGATCCTCGGGCCGAACACGGCCAACGCCTCGTTCGTGCCGTTGTCGTGGCCGCAGCGGACGGTGGCGCTCCAGTCGGGCGACATCGACGTGGCCTTCATGGTGGCGACCTGGTCGTTGCAGCGGACGACGGACCTCGGGTTCGACTTCACGCTGCCCTACTTCTTCGGCGGCAGCCAATTCATCGTCCGCAAGGATCTCGGGGTCAGCGAGGCGGCGCAGTTGAATGGCGCGGCGATGTGCGTGCAATCCGGGACGACCGGCGCGCGCATCGCGGCAGACTACCTGCGGTCCAAGAACGTCGCCTTCCGGATCGTCGGCGCCGACAGCACGGACAAGGCGCGCGAGAACTTCGTGGCCGGCCGGTGCGACACCATGGTGGGCTGGGGCCCGGGCCTGGCGACGTTCCGCAGCAAGGGGATGAAGGATCCCGACAGCAGCGTCCTGTTGCCCGACCTGCTCACCAACGAGGTCATCGGCGGCATGGTCCGGCAGGGCGACGAACGCTTCAAGATCCTCGTCTCGTGGGTGACTGCCGCCTTGATCGAGGCGGAGGATATCGGGGTGACGAGCGCCAACGTAGACCAGATGAAGTCGAGCACGGACCCCAGGATTGCCCGCCTGCTCGGGACCGAGCCCGGGCTCGGGAAGCGCCTCGGGCTGCGGGAGAACTGGGCAGCCGACGTCATCAAGTCGGTCGGCAACTACGGCGAGATCTATGAGCGGAGCCTCGGGATGAACTCGGCCTACAAGCTCGCGCGCGGACCCAACCGGCTGTGGAACAAGGGCGGGCTGCTCTACGCGCCGTTGTTCGATTGACCCCTGCCTGATCCAGCCGGCATCCGCGATTCGCGCGGCGATGCGTCTGCGGGCGGTGCGACGGACCCGCGTCGTTCCCGCCCTGACGGCCGCCGCCGTCTGCCTCGTTGCCGTGTTGCTCGGTGTTTCGACCGGCGCAAGCGGGCCGCTCTCCTTCCTAACGGAGCGGACGGGATGGGACGTGTCGAGCGCGCCGTTCGGCCAGACCGCCGCGGCGCCGTTGTGGTGGACGATCCTGAACGCCGTCCTCAACACGTTGCTTGCCGCCGCCGTCACCATCGCCGTCACGACGGCCCTGGGGTTCCTGACGGGGTTCGGCCGCGTCTCGGCCAACCCTGTCGTGGTTGGCCTCTGCCGCCTCTACACGGACCTGTTCCGTAACGTGCCATCCCTGCTGCAGGTGGTGTTCTGGTATCAGGTGCTATCCCGCCTGCCCGTCGAGCGTAGGGCCTGGACCGTGGCCGGCGTGGTCTTCCTGTCCAATCGCGGGCTCTATCTGCCTTCGCTGGCCTGGGTGAGCGCCACGCAGTTGCTGTTCGCCGCCATGGCGGCGACCGTGGCGGGCGCGCTGGCCTGGTGGGCAACCCGAGGCCGTTCGTATCCGTCGCGCTGCGGCGCCATCGTTCTGGCCGCTCTGACCGGGGCCATGGCCGCTTTCGCCGCGTCCGGCACGATCGGCGTCCCGGTGCTCCGGGGGTTCTCGTTCCAGGGCGGCTTCCGGGTGCCGACCGAGTTCCTGGCATTGGTGATCGGCCTCTCGTTCTTCTACACCGCCTATATTGCCGAAGTGGTGCGGGGCGGGCTGCTTTCGGTCGAGCGCGGGCTGTTGGAGGCCGGGCGCTCGCTCGGCCTGCGGGAGCTGCAGGTCCATCGCCTGGTCAGGCTCCCGCTCGCGCTGCGCACGATCGTGCTGCCGCTCGGCAGCCAGTACCTGAACATCGTCAAGACGACGTCCCTGGGCGCGGCAATCGGGTTCGCGGAGCTGTTCGGTGTCACGTCGAACGGGATCAACATGAGCGGGCACACGTTCGCGTTGCTTGCCGTGATGGTCGGGCTCTATCTGTCCATCAACATCGTCCTCGCGTTCGCGATCCGGCTCGTCAACGCGCGGGCGGCGCTCGTCGGTCTCCACAGCCCGCAGGGCGGGGCGAACCTTTGAGTCCGGCAGCGCGGACAGGCCAGATGCGGCCCGGCACGACATATGCGGCGGCGCTGTTCGGCTCACCGCTCAACGCATTCCTCACCATCGGCTCGGCCGCCGCGCTCCTCTGGGCCGGGATCGCAGCCCTGCGCTGGGCCGTCCTGGACAGCTCCCTGGTCGCGGGCGGACCCGAGCCGTGCGTGGTCGCTTCGGGGGCGTGCTGGTCGGTCATCGCCGCGCGGTATCGGCTAATCCTGTTCGGGCTCTACCCCTACGAGGAACAGTGGCGTTCGGTCGCCGGGTGCGTCGTCGTCCTGGCGCTGTCGGTTGCCACATGCGTGCCCGCACTCTGGACCGCGCGGCGCCTGCTCACGCTCTGGACCTTGGGTTTCACGAGCTTCGTCGTGCTCATGCAGGGTGGGGTGGCTGGGCTGGCCCCGGTGCCCACCGATCGCTGGGGCGGCCTGGCGCTGACGTTGTTCGTCTATGTCACCACGATCGTCGTCGGCATGCCCGCGGCGGTGATGCTGGCCTGGTTGCGCCGGGCCGAGCACCCCGCGCTACGCTGGGCGGCGGTTGGCGTCATCGATGGCGTGCGGTCCGTCCCGCTGGTCGCGGTCGTGTTCGCGGCGGCCATCCTGGCACCCTTCCTCCTCCCCGGCTGGTTGAACGGCGACAAGGTCTATCGTGTTATCCTCGGCTTCGCGCTGTTCTTCGCCGCCTACGAGGCGACGATCCTGGATGCGGGCATGCAGGCGGTCGGGCCTGGGCAGCGCGAGGCCGGGCTGGCGTTGGGCTTGCCGCGCTGGCGTATCTTCTGGTTCATCGTGATGCCGCAAGCCTTCCGCCTGACCCTGCCGGCCTCGGTCGTCCAGGTGGTCGGAACGTTCAAGGACACGTCGGTATTGGCGATCGTCGGGCTGTTCGAGCTGATGGCGTCGGCCAACGTCGCGTATCAGACCGGCGAATGGAGCGAATACTACAAGGAGGTGTACGTATTCGTGGGGCTGATCTACTTCGGCTTCTCCTATGCACTGTCGATGTATGGCGCCTTCCTCGAGCGGCGGTCACGCGTCGGGCTGCATTGATGCGCAGCGGAAGGAGCCAAGTTTCCGGGATTAGCGGCCGTTGCCGTCGGCGACGATTGCTGGAAGACTCTATCGAATAGTGATACGGCACCGCCGCGGCACCAGACGGGTATCCAGACAACGATGGGTTCGACACTGCGGAAGAGCCTGTCCATCCTGGAAGCGCTCGTGATGTCGGATACGCCGCGCGGCATCTCGGAACTCTCGCGCGACATCGGCCTCGACAAAAGCGCGGTTCAGCGGATCTTCCAGACGTTGCTGGAGGAGGGGTATATCGAGAAGACCGCCGACACGAGCAAATACCGGCCGACGCTGCGTATCTGGGAGCTTGGCTCGCGGGTCATCGCGCAGAACGAGGTGCGAAGGCTGGTTCGCCCGATCCTTAAGTTCGCCTCGAAGGTGTCCGGACTGACCGCGTATCTCGTGTGCGCGGCAGCGCCGGACGTGATCTATTTCGACAAGATCGAAGGCGAGAAAGGCCGTCCGAACTCCTCCGATCCGGGTCAGCGCATCCCGATGCATGCCACAGCCTCCGGGCGCGCGATCCTCGCCTTCCTGCCGGACGCCGAGCGCAAGCCGATCCTGGCCCTCGCCACGGTGGACGGGATCGATCGAGACGCCCTCGAGAAGGAACTGGAGCAGATCAGCGGCCGGTTGTTCGCCACGACGGAGCGCGGGGTCGCCGCACGCGTCAGCAGCGTCGCCGCTCCGATCTGGGGCTCCGGCCCGAGCCCGCTCGGCTCGATCGTGTTGACGAGCGATTCGACGACCCTTCCGCAAGCGGATTTCGACAGGGTCGGGGCAATCGCCATCAATGCCGCAGAGCAGGCGACCGGTGTGCTCGGAGGCGTGTTTCCCATCACCCACCACGATCAAGCGCCCTAGACCAGGCGGCCAGGGTCTGGCCCGTGACCCTCCCGCGTGAGGATGGCGGGAGGCTCATCAGTCTCGGACCGTACCCATCCCGCCGCCGCCGCCCGTCTCGATCAGCACGGTGTCGCCTCGATGCAAGACATACTGCCCCGAGGGCTCAGTGGCGGCGCCATTGATCTCGAACCGGGCCGGCGCCCCTGCCGCGCCGCCTTCCAAGCCCGGTGCAGGGCAGCGCACGCGGTTGACCATGAAGGCCGCAGCGGCCGGGCTGTCGCCGAGCATGGTGAAGGCGAACCGGATCCCATCACCGCCGGGAAAGGCGCCCGCACCGCCCGACCCCTTGCGGACGGAGCGCTCGGTGACCTCGATCGGGGCCTGCGATTCGAGCACCTCCACGGGCGTGTTCGACAGGTTGCTCGGGAAGCTGACCGCCGATGCCCCGGCCAGGCCGGCCCCGCCGCCCTGGCCCGCGCCGATGAAGGCGTTCACGGCGTACCGGACGTCGCCTTTCAGGCTGACGAGCTGCACCGAATTGGACGGCGAACCCGGTGCGGCCTGCGCCCGGCCCGGCATGACCCCTGCAAGCGCCCCGAAGATGGCGGGCGGCAGCAAGTGGCCGATCATGCCGCGCGCGCCGCAGGGGGCGGGCCGCACGGGGTTCAGGATGGAGCCCTCCGGAGCCGTGACCGACATCGCCGAGAAGCTGCCCTCGTTGTTCGGGATCCACGGGGCGAACAGCGCCTTCAACGCATAGGCGCTGTAGGCGAAGGTGTAGTTCGCGACGGTGTTGATGGCGAGGCTGACCTGGTCGCTCGACCCCGCATAGTCGACCGCCACCCGGTCGCTGTCGACGGTGACACGGCACTGGACCCGAATGACGCCGCCCGGCATCCCCGCCGGCCCATCGTTCTCGATCGTGTAGTCATAGACCCCGTCGGGCACGGCGGCGATCGCGGCGCGCATCGCGCCCTCGGTCCGGCCGATGACGTCCGCGGCGAAGCTGTCGAAGTCGATGCCGGTCTCCTCGAGCAGCGCGTTGACGCGCTCGCCCAGTGTCTGGCAGCAGGCCACTTGGGCCCAGATGTCGCCCATCGTCTCCTCGGGCACGCGGACGTTGCCGCGGATCAGTCTCACGAGCGTTTCATCCGCCTGGCCGGCGTGCAACAGCCGCATCGGCGGGATCTGCAGCCCCTCCTCGAACAGCTCGCGGTTGGCGGCGTTGCGAAGCCGGCCGCCGATATCGGGAAGGTGGCTGACGACCCCGGCGAACCCCACCACCGCCCCGTGCCGCAGGATCGGCATGGCCAGGCTGGCGTCGTTGAGGTGACCGGTGCCGATCCACGGGTCGTTGGTGATGAAGGCGTCGCCCCCCTGCATGCCCTCGATCCCGAACGCGGCGATGAACGCTCGGATCGTGACGGGCATGGTCGAGATGAATGACGGGATACTCTGCGTGGACTGCGCCACGTTGCGGCCGAACCGGTCCGTGAGCACCACGGCATAGTCGTTGGCTTCGCGCACCAGCGTCGAGAACGAGGTGCGGACGAAGGTCGCGGCCGCTTCGTCGACCGCGCTGATGAGGCGGGTCCATTGGATCTCCACGGTGATCGGGTCGAGCATCGTGGGTTCGCTCATGGTGCAGCCTCCAGCCGGACCTCGATGGTGCCGCTCGGGAGGACCGTGACGATGCCCTCGTGAGCGACGACGAGGGTCGATTCCGGCTCTGTGACGATCGCCGGGGCGGGGAACGTCACGCCGAACGGCAACCGGCGACGCTCGAACACCGGCACGTCCGCACGGGTCCGCAAGCCCGGAATGTAGATGCTCCGCGCGGATTGCGGCGCTGGCATCGCGCCGGAGGGAGCGGCACCCGGGAACGCATACCGCCGTTGCCGCCGCTCGGATTGCCCGGACACGCGCCAGGTCACGAGTTCGGGCACGCCGCCCGGAACGAGCCGGCCATAGAGCCGCAGGTACTCCCGCTCGAACGCCGCGAGCAGCGTGTCGTGATCGGACTGCGCCGGAGCGGCCCCCAGCAGGTCGACCTGAACGCCCGCGCCCTGCCCGAGGTAGCGCATCTCGGCCGTGGTCTGCCAGGTGATCTCGCCGGGCGTCACGTTGGCCCGGGCAAGTTCGTCGGAGATGCCCCACCGGGCCGCCGCCATACGCTCCGCAAGGTCGGTGCGATCGAGCGCGGCGAGCCGCTCGACCCTCGACCAGGAGCGGCCCGCCCGCGCCGGAGCCGCGAGGAACCCCAGGCAGGAGCCGACCCCGGACGCCAGGGGGCACAACACCCGGGTGATCCGCAGCCGGCGCGCCACGTCGACGGCGTGGACCGGCCCGGCCCCACCGGTCGCCACCAGGGTGAACCCGCGCGAGTCGTGGCCACGCTCGGCGATGTGGGTGCGGGCGGCGGCGGCCATCGTCTCGTTGACGATGTCGTGGATGCCGACCGCGGTCGCGTCCGCGTCAAGGCCGAGCCGGGCGCCAAGGCCGGCGAGCGCCGCGCGGGCGTTGCCGGTGTCCAGGACCATCGCGCCGCCGAGGAAGTCGTCGGCATCCAGATAACCGAGGACCAGGTCGGCGTCCGTCACCGTCGGCTCGGTGCCGCCCAGGCCGTAGCAGGCCGGGCCCGGCTCGGCGCCGGCACTCTCGGGGCCGACCTGCATCAGGCCCAGGGCGGAAATCCGGGCAAGGCTGCCGCCGCCGGCGCCGATCTCGATCAGGTCGATGCTGGGCGAGACGGCCGGCAGCCCGCTGCCGCGCTTGAAGCGACGGACGCGCGCGAACTCGAACACGTGGGTGATCGCCGGCTGCCCACCGGTGGACACGCAGGACTTGGCCGTGGTCCCACCCATGTCGAACGCCAAGGTCCGCTCGATCCCTTCGCCGCCGGCGCAGTTGATCGCGCTCAACACGCCCCCGGCTGGCCCGCTCTCGAGCAACCGGATGGGAAAGCGCGCGGCGACGGCCGCATCCGTGAAGCCGCCATGCGACATCATGATGTCGAGCCGGCCCGAGACCCCGAGCCCGGCCAGACGCTGCGCCAGCACCTTCATGTAGCGCTCGACGATCGGCTGGACGTAGGCGTTGGCGGCCACGGTCGACATGCGTTCGTATTCGCCCACCTCGTTCGCCACCTCGCTCGACAACGAAATGGTGCGGTCCGGCAGCATGGCCTTGAGCACATCGGCGGCCTCGCGCTCATGGGCGTCGTTCACGCAGGCATGCAGGAAGCAGATCGCGACGGAGGCATGGTCGCTCGATGCCAGGCGTCGTCCGATGGCCTCCAACTCCTCCGGGTCGAGGGGCCGCCTGACCTCGCCGGCCGGGCCAAGCCGTTCGCCGATGGTGAAGCGCTGGGCCGGCGGGATGAGCGGCTGCGGATACGTCGCCGATAGGTCGTAGGTGTCGTACCGCATCTCGCGCCGGATATCCAACGCGTCCTCGGCCCCCTGCGTCACCACGAGGGCCGTCTTGACGCCCTTGCGCTCCAGGAGCGTGTTGGTGATCAACGTCGTGCCATGCACCACGCGCTCCACGTCGGGCGCGTACGGGTTCTGGTCGAGCAGCATCTGGACGACCGTGGCGATGCCGTCGCCGGGGTCGGCCGGGGTCGTGAGCGCCTTGGCGACCCACATCGTATCGGTCGTGTCGTCGAGCAGCACGCCGTCGGTGAACGTACCGCCCACGTCCACTGCGATCTGAAACCCCATGGGAGCGCTCCGTGTCAGTCCGTCAGCGTGTCAGTCGGTCGCCGTGCCGGGCACGAGCGCCAGGGCTTCAGTCAAGTGGGCCAGCAGGGTCGGCGTGAGGGGGATGCCGTCGCGCGCCCGCGCGGCCGCCTCGCGCGCCGCCCGCGCGCCCGGAAGACGCGGCGGCACCATCGTGTCCACACATGCCGCCCCCTCGATCCGATCGGCGACGGCCCGCACGGCCGCTTCGGCCGCGGGCTCGCCTGCGAAGCGGCGCGGGTCGAACACCATCACCAGGTGGCTGGTCCCGGCCGGCTCCGGCCCTTGCGCATGCGGGTTGCGCACCTCGAAGCCCGGCCGTCCGCCCGAGAGACTGGTGCACAGCAGCTCCACCATCAACGCGAGCGAGTATCCTTTCGCGCCTCCCATGGGCTGCATCGTGCCTGACAGGGCCAGTTCCGGGTCGTCAGTGGCCCGGCCCTCGGCGTCGAGGGCCCAGTTCAGGGGTATGCGCGACCCCGTGCGTGCGGCATTGCGGATCCGGCCGCGGGCGACGGCGCTCGTTGCCATGTCGATCACCACGGGTGCGCCGTTCGGCCGGGGGAACGCCGCCGCCAGGGGGTTGGTGCCGAGCACGGGGTCACGCCCGCCCCAGGGCGCCATGGTCGGCGCCGCGTTCGAGAACGCGAGCGCCACGAGCCCCTCCCGGGCCTGTGCGGCGACCAGCGGGAAGGCGGCCCCGAAATGGTTGCTATCGCGGACTGCGACCACCCCGACGCCGCTCGCACGGGCAAGGCCTGCCGCCTCGTCCAGGGCCGCAGCGGCAACCAGCACGCCGAGCGCGTTGCAGCCGTCGACGATGGCAGAGGAGGGACCGGTGCGTTGCACGTTGGGCGTGGCGGCCGCGTCGATCGCCCCAGACTTGATGCGCGCCAGGTATGCCGGGAGATGCGCGAGGCCGTGGCTGTCGATGCCGAGCTGTTGCGGCGCGACCAGAAGAGCCGCGGCTTGGGCGGCCGGTGCCGAGGGCATGCCGGCCGCGCGCAACATGTCGGAGGTCAGCGAGACGAGCGTTGCAGCATCCGTCGAGGGCCTTGCCGAGACCGCGGCCAACCGCGCCCGCAGCGTCGATGCGACGGGCGCGCTATTCCGCATGGACAGGGGTGAGCCAGCTCATCCGCGAGTTGTCGGCCCCCGACGCTGCCTCGAAGTACGCGTGCTGGAGACGGGCCGTCATCGGGCCCCGCCGCCCGGCGCCGATGACGATGCCGTCGATGTCCGTCACCGGCACGATCTCGGCGGCCGATCCGACCAGGAACACCTCGTCGGCGGCATACAGCTCGGTCCGGTCGACCATGCGCTCGACCGTGTCGATCCCGGCTGCCCCGGCCAGGGTCAGCACGCTGTCTCGGGTGATGCTGTCGAGGATGGCGCTCGGCAGATCGGGGGTGAGCAGGCGCCCGGCCTTGACGAGGAAGACGCAGGTCCCCGGTGCCTCGGCGACCTTGCCGAGCGTGTTCAGCAAGATCGCCTCGTCGTAACCGTCCTGGATGGCCTGGTAGCGTGCCAGGCGCCCGTTGACGTAATTGCCGCCGCACTTGATCCGCGGCGGCATGATGCTGTCCGACATGCGGACCCAGGAGCTGATCTGGCACCGGATGCCCCGCTCCACCCGGGCCGAGCGAGGCTTCTCGAGGGCGGAGATCGCGTAGCTGACGGGAGTCCTGGCCTGCTGCTCGCCCTTCCCATCCAGATAGGCGGTGGTGCGGATGTGGGCCGACGCGCGGACGCGGTTCCGTCGCAGCAGGTCCAGCGTCGCACGGTTGACCGCGTCGGCGTCGAAGGCGGGCTCGAAGCGCAGGAGCTTCATCGATTGCATCAGCCGGTCCGTGTGCTCCGCAAGCCGGAAGACGAACAGCTCCTGGCGGGCGTCGTTCCAGTAGGCGCGCAGCCCCTCGAACACCGAAAGGCCATACTTGACGGCCGGCGACATGACATGGACCTGTGCTTCCTCGTAGGGCACCAGCGCGCCGTTCAGGATCATGGAGACGGGCTGCGTCATGCGATGGGCTCCGGGGAGGGGTCGGGGGCGTCCAGCCGGAAGCGGGCGAGCGCCAAGTCGCCCTCGCGCTCGATCGCGACCGTCACGCGGGCACCCAGCGACAGGCGCCGTCCAGCCTCGCCGTCGATCACGTTGGTGAGCAGCCGCGGGCCTTCGTCCAGCTCGACGCAAGTGACGTCATAGGGCAGCCGGTCACGGAACGCGTCGTCGTAGGCCGTGTGGTAGACGACCCAGCTCACGACGTGCCCACGGCCCGAGGACGCCTGCCATTCGGGGCCTGGGGCGAGACAGTTCGGGCAGGCCTCGCGCGGCGGCAGCCAGGCGGTCCCGCACGCCCGGCAGCGCTGGAACAGGAGCTGCCCCTGCTGGAGCCCCTGCCAGTACGGCGCCGAAACGGGCGTGATGTCGGGCTGCGGGAAGCTCATGCGGCCCGGCCCAGGATCATCGTCGCATGGGTGTGCATGTTGCCGCCCTGGTTGGAGACGATGCAGGCCTTGTCGCCACCCACGGGCAGGGTGGCGTCGCCCCGCATCTGGCGCACGCCCTCGATGACGAGTTGCAGGCCCGGCGTTCCCGTTTCGGACAGCAATCCGCCGCTGGTGTTGAGGGGCAGCGCGCCGTCCAGGTCCAGGCCGCCCTCGGCCGCGAACCGCCCCGCCTGGCCCGGCCGGCAGAACCCGTAATCCTCGAGCGTGATCAACGGCGTGACCGTGAAGCAGTCATAGAGCTGCGCGACTCCGATGTCGGCGCGGGACAGCCCGGCCATTCGGAACGCGTCGGCGGCCGATCGCGCTGCCACCGTCCGGGTCATGTCCGCCCGGAGGTGGACGTCCCAGGATTCCTGTGCCTGGCCGATCCCCAGGATCGGAACTGCCCGCTCGATCCCCAACTCTCGCGCTCGGGCCGCCGAGGTCACCACCACGGCTGCGGCGCCGTCGGACAGCAGGCAGCAATCGTCGCGGCGCAACGGCTCCACGACGAAGGGCGAGGCCATGTAGCCGTCGAGCGTCAACGCCTGGCGGAGATGCGCGCGCGGGTTCCGGGCCCCATGGCCGCGGACGGTGACGGCAACGGCGCCGAAGCACTCGTCCGGGATGCCATATTGCTGCCGATAACGTTGATGCAGCAGGGCGTAGCCGGCGGCGGTCGAATAGAAGCCGTACACCGCTTCGTCGCCCCGCGGCCGGGCATAGACCTGGCGGCTGCCGGTGCGCGGCGTGTCGCCGTAACAGATCAGGGCGACATCCAGCATCCCGGCCTCGATCGCCATCGCGGCATAGGCGATCAGCGCGATGTTGGCAGCCCCGCCCTGATCGAGGGCGCACCCCACGCGCGGCTGCAGCCCGAGCGCCTCGGCGACCTTCTGACCATACAGGATCGACGGCTCGGCATTGGCCATCTTGACCAGCACGCCGTCCACCAATGCCTTGTCGATGCCGGCATCCTGCAACGCGTTCCGGCAGGCTTCGACGATCAGCGCGATGCGATGCCGCCCCGGGTGCTTGCCATACGCCGTCTGCCCGACGCCGGCGATGACGGCCCGGCCGCGCATCAGATCGCACCGGCCGCGCGCAGCCGGTCCAACCCGGCGGGATCGATGCCCACCTCCGCGAAGACCGCGGCATTGTCGTCGGCATAGGGCGGGCTGACGCGATAGTCCGGAACCGGCACGCCACGGAGATTGATCGGGCTGCGGCACACCGTGATGGGACCGTATTGCGGGTGATCGACGTCCAGCAACATGCCCCGCCCGTGCATGTGCCCGTCGGCGATCACCTCGGGCAACTCGCGCACAGGAGCGGATGGGACGCGATGCGCGACCAGGTGGGCGAACAGGGCGTCGCGCGTCCAGCCGGCCGTCCACGCCGCCACCAGTCCGTCGATAAAGCCCATGTTCGCGACCCGGTCACGCATGCTGAGCGTCCGCGTGTCGTGGCGCAGGGCGGGCTGGTTCATGGCATCGAGCAGGCTCAGCCAATGGCGATCGGTGTTGCAGATGATGGCGACGTGGCCGTCCGCCGCCGGATACACGTTGTAGGGGCAGAGCGAGAGGCCGCCGTGCCGGTTGCCGGTGCGCAGCGGCACATCGTCGCGTCCGCCGTAGGTCATGCCGATGCTGGACGCGAGGGAGGGATAGACGGCGTCGAGCATCGCGACCTCGATCTCGCAACCCAGCCCGGTCCGCTCGCGGCGGAACAGGGCGGTGGTGATCGCGCCATAGAGGTGGACGCCGCCGAAGAAGTCGCACAGCGCAGCGCCTGACCGCACGGGCGCGTTCTCGGGGTATCCGGTCGTGCTCATGACGCCCGACATCGCCTGCACCGTCAGGTCCATGGCCGGGAAGTCCCGATACGGCCCGCTGTCGCCATAGCCGCTCCCGGCCGCGTAGATGAGGCGCGGGTTGATGCGGCGGAGCGTCGCGTAGTCCAACCCAAGCCGCGCCATAACGCCCGGCGCGTAGTTCTCGGCCACCACGTCGGCAGTGGGAACCAGGTCCAGGAACAAAGCGCGGCCGGCGTCGGACTTTAGGTTGATGGAGACGGAACGCTTGTTCGCGTTCAGCATGGCGAAGGGGACGCCGGCGCCGCTGCGGGCGTCGCGCCGGCGCAGGAACTCGCCGCCGGGCGGCTCGACCTTGATCACCTCCGCGCCCGCCATGGCCATCAGGAACGTGGCGTAGGGGCCGTTGTAGATCTGCGTCAGGTCCAGGACGCGGATGCCCGCAAGGGCCTGATCCCCAGCCCGAGCATTCGGCACGCTCACCGCCCCTTGAACTCCGGCTGGCGCTTCTCGGCGAATGCGTGTTTGGCGGCCGCCGTGTCGTCGGAGCGGTGCAGGATGCGGTTGACGAGCTGCTCCATGCGCAGCCCGGACGATAGGTCCATGTCGCGGGAGCGGATCGCGAGCTCCTTGGCCGCCTGCAGCGCGAGCGGCGCGTTGGCGCCGATACGCCGCGCAAAGTCGAGCGCGCTGGCGAGGAGGTCGGACGAGGGGACGACCTTGTTCACGAGGCCCCAGCGCAGCGCCGTGGCGGCATCGATGCCGTCGCCCGTCAGCAGCATCTCCATCGCGATCGCATACGGCAGCTGCTGCATGATCCGCTGCGTGCCGCCATTCGCCGCGACGATGCCGCGCTTGACCTCCGGGACGGCGAAGGTCGCGCCCTCGGCGGCCACACGGATGTCGGTCGCCAGCGCCAGCGTCATCCCGCCCCCGACGCAGGCGCCATTGATCGCGGCGATCACGGGCTTCCACACTTCGAGACCGCGGTTGAGCAACTGGTCGCGCTGCGTCAGCCACAGCTCCGCCAGGTCCGTCTCGCGGCCCACGAACGACTTGATGTCCGCCCCGGCGCAGAACGCCTTGTCGCCGGCGCCGGTGATGACGGCGACGCGGACCGCCGTGTTGTCGCGCACCATGGTCCAGGCCTGGGACAGCAGCTCATAGTGCTCGGCATCGAGCGCGTTGCGGCGTTCGGGCCGGTTGATGGTGATGAGCGCCACCCCGTCCGACAGACTGAAATCGATCGGCATGGCGCGTCAGCCGGCGCCGAGCAGGTGCCGCGCGACCACCATGCGCTGCACCTCCGACGGCCCTTCGCCGATGCGCTTGATGCGAAGCTCGCGATACCAGCGTTCCAGCGGCATCTCCTGCGCCACACCCATGGCGCCGAAGATCTGCACGCAACGGTCGATGACCCGGCCGGCCGTCTCCGTGGCCGTGACCTTGGCGATCGAAGCGTCGATTTTGATGTCGTGCCCGAGATCAGCCCGCCAGGCCGCCTGGTAGGTCAGCAGCCGGGCCGCCCGCAGCTCCATCTCGCTGTCGGCCAGCATCCACTGCACGGCTTGTTTGTCGGAGAGTGCGGAGCGGAACGTCTTGCGCTGCTTCGCCCAATCGATCGCCAGCCGCAGCGCCTCCTGGGCGATGCCCAGCACGCCGGCCGAATACGGGACGCGGCCATGCACGAGCCACTTCTGGCACACGGCAAAACCCTCACCTTCGACACCGAGAAGGTTCTCAGCGGGAACCTCGACGTCCTGGAAGTTGATCTCGAACGGGGCGTAGGACCGGATCACCGGTATCGGCTTCATGGTAATGCCGGGCAGATCGCTATCGACGATGAAGCAGCTGATCCCGCCCCGATCGTCCTCCCCGGTGCGTGCGAAGACGAGACCCCAGTCGGCCTTGCCCGCTGCGGTAATCCACATCTTGGTGCCGCTGATGATGTATTTGCTGCCGACCCGCTTCGCCCGGGTGCGGATGGAACGCGCCGGATCGGCGCCTCCGCCCGCCTCCGAGATCGCGACGAAGCACTTCTTCCCGCGGTCGATGCCCGCTACGCCATATCGCTCGATCTGGTCCTGGTTGCCCAGCCAGATCACGCTCGGCGGGTCGATGCCGAACGCCCCGCAGGCCGGAACGTAGGCCCCCATGCGGCACTTCGCGGCCTCCTCGGCCACGAGAACCTGACCCAGCAGACCCAGCCCGGCCCCACCGAATTGCGCCGGTGAGGCCATACACCAGAGGCCAAGAGACCGTGACCGCTGTTGCAGGCTGGCGAGATCGGTGGCCGGCAACTCGTAGCAATCATGCGGCTGCCGAGCCTCGATCGGCGCGACCTCGTCTCGCATGAATCGAACGACGGTGTCGCGCAGCATCTCGAGCTCGGGCGGCAGCTCCCATGCGCCGGTTGGATAGACAACCGGATCGGAGATGTCTGTCGCAGGAGCGAACGGCCTCGTGAGCGTACTTGGCATCGACGCCTCGCATTTCGATACGTCATATTGAAATCAGCTTTGGCCGCCTGTCAAGCTTGCGGGATCGCGGCGCAGAATTTGCCGTGGACACCACAGCACCGTATCGCCTGCAAACGGTCGTAATCGCTGGACGATTTCGGTTCGTATCGGCCGATCCTACGACAACCCGGGGTCCGGCGCGCCAGGTAGCGAGAAAGTCTTCGGCATTCTTGTCAGTTATGGATACGTTCTCGCCAGACATCGGCACTTGGTCGGACAACCGATTTCGCGGGGAGCAGTCCGTGATGACTTACGATTGTACCCGGTTTCATTGAGACGCCCGAGAATGCTCGGCGCATCCTCCGACTTGGCCTTGGCCGTGATCGCTGCATCGGAAGCGGCCACTCTCCTGCTCGACGGGGCATTGACCATCATCATCGCCAGCGCCTCGTTCAGCCGCCTGTTCGAACTCGATCCACTTACCCTCCCTGGCGAGAACTTTCTGTCTTGTGGCTCCGGGGAGTGGCGCACGCCCGAGTTGGCCGCGGTCCTCGACCATACGAGAAACGGTTCAGACCGGGCTGTAGAGACAGAGCTGAAGCGCTCAGGGAAGCCGCCAGTCCGCATCCGCGTGTCGGTGCGCAAGCTCGACTATGCCGGGGACGATGTGCGGTTGCTCGTCACGGTAACCGATCTGACCGAGGCGCGCTCACGCGAGCGGAGCAACGTCGATCTCCTTCGCGAAAGAACGTTCCTGCTGGAGGAGCTTCAACATCGCACCGCCAACAGCCTCCAGATCATCGCGAGCATTCTCATGCAGAGTGCCAAGCGGGTCGCGTCGGAGGAAACGCGTCAGCATCTCTACAATGCGCACAACCGCGTCATGTCGGTCGCCACGGTGCAACGGCATCTGGCGGCGACACGCAGCGGCACGGTGGCGGTAAGACCTTACCTGACGGACCTGTCCGCCAGCATCGGCGCGGCGATGATCCGCGACCAGGACCGGATCAGGATCATCGTCGACGCCGACGACCACGAGGTGGGGGCCGAGACATCCTTAAGCCTGGGACTGATCGCCACCGAGCTTCTCATCAACGCGCTCAAGCACGCATTCCCGAAGCGGATGCGAGGCGAGATCCGCGTCGAATACAGATGGGCGGCGCCCGCGTGGGTTCTTTCCGTGAGAGATAACGGCGTGGGACGGCCGGACGATCCGGAGCAGGGCAAGGCGGGTCTCGGGACGAGCATCATCGAGGCGATCGCAACTCAGCTCGGCGCGCACGTCGAGAGAGGCAATGCCCGTCCGGGAACGGTGGTATCGGTGATCCACGGATAGACCGCCCATCGTGCGGATCGCGGCCGGCTTGTTCCAGGGCTCGCTGACCGCGACCCATCGGAACGGCCGTTGTCGCGCGCGCGCCGCCCGCCAAGCCGCGTGTGGTACGACCGGGCTCGCTCAGTCCCGCTTGATCGCCATGGCTCGCCGCCAACCCGACGGGGTCTCGCCCACCGCCCGCTGGAACGCTCGACCGAAGGCGCTCTGGCTGGTGTATCCGACCAGTTGCGCGACGTCGGTCAGGCTTAATGTGGCGTCCGCCATCAAAGCCTTCGAGCGCTCGATCCGCCGTGCGGAGATCCACTGGTGCGGCGGCTGTCCCATGGATTTGGCGAAGCTGCGGCAGAAATGGTTGGCACTGAGACCGACGGTCAACGCGAGTTCCGCCAAGCTCAACTCCTCCTCCCCGACATCCATGGCGGCGATCATCGCCTCGCATACGCGTTTGACCTGCCATGGAGCCAACCCCCCGCTCTGGTTGGATCGCGTAGGCGCCGCGCCATCCCGCAATGCGAGAAGACTGTCCACGATCTGCAGGAGGGCGCCGTCCGCGAAAAGAGCACCACGGCCGCTACCCTCGCGAATTTCGGTGTTCAACGCAAGAACTCGCGTCGTCAGGTCGGCATCGGAGGAGAAACGAGAGCTCAAAGGGCCGAAATCACCGTCGACCGGCAAGTCGGACCCGTCGCCGGCGAGGATCAGCAATTGGGAGTAGGGGACACTCAGGATCATCACCTCGTGCGGATCATGGGCGATGACGATGTTCTCTGCATTCGGTGCCTTTACGGCCACGCAGTGCGCGGGAGTCAACGACGCGAACCGACCTGCGCCGAGGTCGGCATGAACCTGTAATCCGACCGTCTTTGGAAGCAGGATGAGGAGGTCTGGCGTTAACGGCGCGCGCCAATCGAAGTCCTCGTGCGCCGAATGTATGATCGTCGAGCCTGTTCGACCGGCTAGCCGTGCCGTGAGAATGGAGGGCCGATAGGCTTTCTGGAAAGCGGCCGAGAAATCGTCCTCTTGCTGCGCCGAAGATGCGGTCACGGTCCAGCATTTCCGCAGCGCTCGGCGCCGAGGCGAGACCGGGTCCGATGGGCGATCGTCCCATCCGCGCGGGTGAAGCGGTGCGTCGTGGTCTCCACCGCTTCGGAGCGGCAAAGCAGCGCCTCCAGCGCGGCCGCCGCCAGGCCGGGATCGTCCCGTAGGCGCGCCGCCTGCTCGGGCTCCTCGAGCGGCGCCACGGTGCCGTTCCCGATCAGGTTCTGCATCGTCTCGTGCCCGGCGCCGAGAAGGAGGGCGGTCATGGCGAGCAGTTCGTCGCCGCAGAGCTTGTCGCCGTCGCTCTTGGCCTGGACCAGGCGGGGACAAGATCGTCGGCAGTATCGACCCGCGTCACTTTGACCAGCCGACGGAGACAGCGAATGAGCAAAATGGTCTGAGATAAGGCCATCAGCCCGGCCAGCGGTGTGCACGTGGATGCGGCGGGTTTTGGCAATCCTCTGACGACGGGTCGAAGGCATGAGAGTGAGTTAGCATTCGATGGGATGAATGGACACTCGGACTTTGCAATTGTCACTTTCCGGCAACGGCATCGATGACGAGATCGGCGCGTCGCCCGCCTCGTCCTTGCACACGCCGAGTCCTCCGACGTGATCGGGATGCTCGTGCGTGACGAAAATCGCCGTGATCGGCTTGCCCAAGGTTCGGATCGCCTCGACCGCAAGCCGCGCCTGCGAGAGCTGGCGCTGGCCGTCGGTCACGACGACGGCGTTGGCGGTCTCGATCCAGTAGGTGTTGACCGAACCGACCCCGGGGGAAGCGAACGCATGGATCGTGTAGAAGCAGCCGGTCACCGGGTCGCCGACCTTGAAGCGTTCGACCCCCGGCCCGACCTCGACCACCTCGCCGGCACCGTCCGACATCGGGATGGTCCGGGCTATTGCCGCGCGGCGGCGGCCAAGCTTTCTGCTACGCCGAACGGGATCTTCTTCGCGTTCTCGGCCGCCGGGGACAGGCGCCAGAGTTCGCGGTCATTGTCTCGACGGTTCGGAGGCGCGCAGGATCAGGGTGCGGCGGGCCGCTTGCGTTGCAGTCCCGACCGCTTGCAGTGGGCGACGAGTTCACCGCGCTGGTTGAACGCGCGGTGCACGAAGGTCACGATGCCCGCAGTGGGGCGCGACTTCGACTCGCGCAGCTCGACGACCTCGCTTTCCACGCGGATCGTGTCCCCGTGGAAGATCGGCTTCGGGAACCGGACCTCGTCCCAGCCCAGGTTGGCGACCGCGGTGCCAAGGGTCGTATCGCCGACCGAGATGCCGACCATCAGGCCCAGCGTGAAGGCGCTGTTGACGATACGCTGGCCGAACTCGGTTTCGGTGCGGCAGTATTCCTCATCGAGGTGCAGCAGGGCCGGGTTATGGGTGAGTGCGCTGAAGAAGACGTTGTCTGCTTCGGTGATCGTTCGGCGGATCGGGTGCTTGAACGTCTGCCCAACCGTCATCTCGTCGAAGTAGAGTCCCGGCATGCGTGCCCTCCCTGGAGAACAATGCCGGGAGAGCCGGCTGAACGCGAGCCTTCATCCCGGCTGAGGCGGAGCGATGAGGTGACAACCTGCGGCACCGGCTTTAATGAACGTCAACGTACCCAGAGAGTGTGGCGGGAACCGATGTCGATCAGGCCCTTGTTCCGGTCCCTCGTGGCCGCCGCTGGCATGGCGGCGGCAATGGCCGCTGCCGCTCCGGATGCGCGGGCGGTGGACGAGGTCAGCGAGTGGACGCTGGCGGCCGACGAACTGGGGCAGGGCGGTGCGAACTGGCGGACGCTGGCCATCATGCACCAGGCGATCCATGACGCCGCGAACGCCGTCCGGCCGCGATACCGGCGGTGGTCGCCCGCCCTGGCCGACGAGCCGGCTGCGGACGGCGCATCGCTGGAAGCGGCAATCGCCGGTGCTGCGGCCCAGGTGCTCGTGGACCTGCATCCCGATCACCAAGCCCAGATCGGCCGGCTGTTCCAGTCGGCACTGCGATCGCTGCCCGTGGGTCCCTCGGTGCAGGCAGGACTGGTCCTTGGGCAGTCGATCGGGAACGCGGCGGTCGCGCGCCGGCAGGGGGACGGGTATGAGCGCATCCGCGCCTTCGTCGGCAGCGACGCACCGGAACGCTGGCGACCGGCGCCGCCGGGCTTTGCGACCAGCAACACCACCGCGTCCCTTCCCTTCTTGTTCGGCTCACGAGACTGGAACGGCGCCTCGCCTCCGCCGGCCCTTGCCAGCCCCACGTTCCTCCGCGACGTCGCCGAGGCGCGCCGGATGGGCGCGCTGCACGGCTCCGGCCGGAGCGACGCAGAGACGTATGCGGCGACCTATTGGGCGTATCAGAGTTCGCAGCGCGGCTTTGTCCGGCTGGCGGTCAGCCTTCTGGACAGCGATCCGTTGCCGGGCGGCCTGCTCGACCATGCCCGGGCGATGTCGCAACTTGCGACGGCGATGGCGGACAGTGCCATCATGACCTGGTCGGAGAAGGAGCGCTTCGCCTTTTGGCGGCCTGTGACCGTGATCCAAGCCGGCGGCCCGGGCATCACCGCCGACCCGGGGTGGGAGCCGTTGATCGAGACGCCGCCCCATCCGGAGTATCCGTCAGGCCACGCGTCGGATTGTTACACCGGGGCGGGCGTGCTGGCGGGCGTGTTCGGCCCGGGTTTGGGGCCGATCAACTATGTCGCGCAGAGCGGCATGCCGCAGGCGGAGGTCGCGGCCATCGGCATGGGGCAGCACGCCCAGATCGGCAACCTCGCTTCGGTCGAGCGCAGGTTCGCCAGCCTCGGGGACGCCGCGCGGGAGTGTGCGCTCGCCCGCATCTGGGCGGGCGCCCACTTCCGCGCGGCCGACGACGAGGCCGAGCGGCTGGCGCATGAGATCACGAGGCGCGCATTGGCGGCGGTTCCGCCGTTGGCCGTGGCAGCGCCCCCGGCCAATGCCCGGCAGGCGCGCTGACCAAGGCGGAGCCCGCCTTCAGTGCGTGTGGCCCGGCATGGCGCCCATCGGCATCGCGGGTGGTAGTGCCTGCCCGGCCGGGCCGCGTGCCCCGACCGGTGCGACCTGGACCTGCAGATCGAGCGGCGGCGCGGTCCGGAAGCGGAGCTGCACCGGGATCATCTGGCCGGCCACCAAAGGCTGCTTCAGGTCCACCAGCATGATGTGCAGCCCGCCGGGCGCCAAGGCGACCGGCTGCCCGGCCGGCAGAGGCACCCCATCCGGCAACTCCCGCATGCGCATGATCGTGCCGTCCATGTGCATCTCGTGGATCTCCAGGCGGCCCGCGACGGGGCTGTTGCCGCCGAGCAGCACGTCGTCGGCCGGGCTGGTGAGGGTAACGTAGGCGCCGCCCACTTTCTGCTGTGGCGCGGTCGCACGGGCCCAGGGCTGCTCGGCCCGGACAGGCGCGGCGGTCTCGGCCCGGGCGGCACTGGCCATCAAGGCCGCGGCGATGAAGGCGCCGGCCAAGGCGGCGCGGCGGAGTGTCGGGGCGTATGTCATGCGAACTCCTGGTTCGATCAGGTGAGGACGGCGCGTCGTCGCTCCGCGCACTGGCGCGGGGCACGGCGCCATCAGGCAGGCCGAGACGTCGAACGGTCAGGCTGCGGGCGGTCCCGTCGCAAACGTCGCCGGGCTGATCGGATGCGGGGGCGCGGTCTCGTCCGGGGCCGGTCGTCCGGAACCGGCTGGCCGCGTTGTCGACGCGGGGACGACGGCCGGTTTCGCCGGCAGGGCGGGCGCCGGCGCCGCCGATTGGCATGCCGGGCAGAGTTGGCAATCATGCGCGTGGCCGGGCGTTTTGGCCGGGGCCGGGTCGGGGCGTGCGGCACCGGGCGGCGCCGCACGACAGATCACGATGTTTGCTGGATCTATCCCCACGCCGCCGGACCAGGTTCCTGCCACCGGCATTGCGCGCAGGGGCGCGAGGACGAGAGCCGCAACCAGTAGCGCAGACAGGGCCGCGGAGATCATTCCGGACCAAGCGGCGCCGATAGGGTGGGTTTGGGTCATTGGCGGCCAACGTTCTGCCCCCAAGCGGTCCTTAGGGCAACGGCCTTGGGGGGGAACGGCTTTGGAGGGCAACGGCTTTGGCCGGCGTATTACAGTCTGGCTGAACGGCGCCGGTCTTGCGTGCGACCGCCGGGATCAGATGCCGGCGTACCAGTTGAAGCCGAGCGTTTCCCAGTAGCCGCCGGGGTAGGTGTTCGTGACCTCGATCGCGGTGATCCATTTGGGATTCTTGTAGCCCAGCTTGGTCGCCATCCGCAGGCGCAGGGGGTAGCCGAAGGGGTCCGCCAGCGTCTCCCCGGCATATCGCACCGCGAGCAGCGTTTGCGGGTGCAGCGCGGTCGCCATGTCGATGCTGCTGGGGTAGTCGTCGGCGGTCTTGAACGCGACGTATTTCGCGGTCAGGTCGGCGCCCACGCGCTCGAGGAAGGTACGCAGGGGCACGCCGGACCACTGGCCGATATAGTCCCAGCCCTCCACGCAGACATGGCGGATGATCATCTCTTTTTGTGGAAGGGTCGCGATCTGCTGCCGGGTCCAGGGCTTCTTGTCGTCGATCAGCCCGGCTAACTCCAGCCGCCACGTGTCGCCGTCGACCGGGCGGACGTCCTCGATCTCGTAATAGGCGTTGAAGCGTGGCGGTTTCAGGACCATCGACGCCGGGTATTCCGGCGCCAGCTTGTTGGGGTCGAACAGGGCGGCCTGCACGCGGTCGTTCCAGGACGAGATCGCGCGCAGCGCCTTGCCCACGGCCGTGCTGTCGCCGATGTCGCAGCCGGTGAGCATCGTCAGCGCGCCCAGCGACAGGCCGCCACGGATCAGGCCGCGGCGCTGCAGGGAGCGGATGAGCGGCCCGTGGTCGTCCAGAACGGCAGTGGTGGGGCGGATGGCGGGCCGGAACAGCGACTTCATTGCGCGGCCCCTTTCCGGGCGGCGACGACGGGGCCGCCGGTGAGCATCGCCTTGAGCGTGCTGGGCACCAGGAGCGCGAGTGCGACGTGGACGGCGAGGAAGCCGGTGATGACCGCCATCCCGGCGAAGTGCAGGATGCGAGCGCCCTGGAAGCCGCCCATCAGCGAGACCAGCCCAGAGAATTGCACGGGCTTCCAGATCGCGACGCCGGTGACGACCTGGCTCACGCCCGCGGCGATGACGACGATGTAGAGCAGCTTTTGGACCGCGTTGTAGACCGTCAGGTCATCGTGCGCGATCTTGAGCCGAAGCGTGTCGCGCACGGTGTGCAGCAGGTCCATGAGGCGGATCGGCAGCAGCCGTTCCCGCAGGCGTCCGGTCGCGGCGCCGTAGACCAGATAGAGAAGCCCGTTCAGCGCAAGCAGCCACATGGCCGCAAAGTGCCAGAGCAGGTGCTCCGCGGCCCAGCCGCCCAACGTCACCGCGCCCGTGAAATGCAGGCCGTGGATGATGACGCTGTCGTTGTAGATCCCCCAGCCGGACCCAATCATGACGATCATCGCGACAGCGTTGGCCCAATGCATCGCCCGCACCGGCCATGGGTGCAGCACCTTGGCGCCCTGGCGCCTGCGATCAGCGATCGTCGTGTCCATCATGCTTCTTCGTTTTGATCGTGGCCGAGGTATCATGGGGCGCCGGCCGAGCGCGCTGAAATTTCGCCATCGGATTCATAACCCGGCGTCATGGCACGAGCGCCGATCAAACGCCGAGGCATTGAAACCATGCCACTTCGGTATTTCCGGCGGGGGACTGGTCCGGCGATGTTCGTCCGGGGCCGATCGGGCCGCCGGGACGCAAGCGGGAGCCGGACCATGAAACAGATCGAACGGACACTGGGCCATAGCGGGGTGCGGATCGGGGTCGTCATGGGCGGCGCGCTTGCGGCGATGCTCGCGGTCGTGGCAATCGTGCGGCCGGAGATGATGGGGATGGCCGCGATCCACAACCTGATCGTCGGGTTCGGGCTCTGAGCCTGAACGACTTTTTGGCCAGCCTCCGCCGGTCGCGTGCGACGGCCGAGGTGCAGGCGGCCTATGACGAGTTCCTGCAGCGGCTGGACGCGACCCAGGTCGCAGCGCAGGCCTTGAAGCCGGGGGACCGAGCGCCGGAGTTCCTGTTGCCGGACGCGGAGGGGCGGCTGGTCGACCAGTCCGCGTTGTTGGGCGCCGGGCCGATGGTCTTGACGTTCTTCAGGGGCACGTGGTGCCCATACTGCGCGGCGACGCTGGACGCGTTGGAGGCCATCCTGCCGGAGCTTTCGGCGTCGGGGGGCACGCTGGTCGCGATGACGCCGGAGACCGGCGGGCGGGCGCTGGCGATGAAGCAGGCGCATGGGTTGCACTATCACGTGCTGGCCGACGTGGACCTGGTGATCGCGATGGCGTACGGGATCGTGTTCCGTATTCCTGCGCGGTATGAGGCGCTGTTGCGCAGCCGCGGCGTCGACCTGCAGGAGCGGAGCGGCAATCCGTCGTGGTTCCTTCCGGTCCCGGCGACGTTCCTGGTGCGGCAGGACCGGGTGATCGCGCGGTCGTGGGTGAACATCGACTTCACGCAGCGCGCCGAGCCCGACGAGATCCTTGCCGCCTTAAGGGCGCTGTGACCGGGTGGCGTGCCGAGGCCAAAGTCGTTACGGTCGCCGCCAAACATCGATCGGGGGCCGTCATGCTGGTAAACGCCTATCTTGCCTTCGACGGCACATGCGCCGAGGCATTCCGGACATACGAGCGCGTGCTGGGCGGCACGATGGAGATGATGATGACGCATGGCGACTCGCCCGTCGCCGCCACGACCCCGACGGAACACCACGGCCGGATCATGCACGCGCAGCTCCGGGTGGGTTCGTCGGTGCTGATGGGCTCGGATGCGCCGGTTGGACACCCGACCGCGGCAAAGGCGGGCTTCTACGTGTCGCTCGGGCCGCCGCTACCGGACGAGGCGCACCGGATCTTTACGGAGCTGGCCGAAGGCGGTTCGGTGCGGATGCCGCTCCAGCAAACGTTCTGGTCCCCGGCGTTCGGCATGCTGGTCGACCGGTTCGGAACGCCATGGATGGTGAACTGCATGCCGGCCGGCACGACGCCCGCCTAAACCGTCACCTAATCCTGCGGCGACAAAGGCGTCCCTCGGTCATATCGGGGTGCCCGGGGACTGCAAGCCTCGACAGGGTTTCTGCCCGCGAGCATGGTCTGACTACTGTATCGCGGCGATGCTCGACCGTGACGAAGCGGGAGAGGGCGACGTGAGCGGCAAAGCTTGTACCCGGGCACCAGGGTGGTTGCGACGGCTGGCCGATTCGCCGATCGTTGTCCTCGCCCGCGACTTCACGTTGTTCCTGACCGGCGCCAAGACGGACGCGGCGATCGAGCGGACCCGCAAGACGGACGGCGCGCGCGCCGCGTTCGAGGAGATCTACACGCGGTCGTCCGATCCGTGGGCCTCGGCCACGTCGCGCTACCGCTACCAGAGCCGCAAGTACGAGCAGATCATGGCGTTGCTGCCCGACCGACCCTTCCTACAGACATTGGACCTCGGCTGCGGACTCGGGCTGCTGTCCCAGCGCTTGGCGCGGCGTTCGAAGACGGTGCTGGGCATCGACATCGCCGCGGCGGCGCTGGACCATGCACGGCACCGCGCGGCCGGGATCGACAATCTGAGCTTCGCGCAGGGCGACATCCTGGACTTGCCGGCGGAGCTTGACGGCCGGTTCGACCTGATCGTGGTCGCGGACGCGTTCTACTACCTGTCGCCGCTCGACGACGAGCTGCTGAAGACACTCTCGACCCGGGTGGCGGCGTTGCTGGCGCCGGGGGGTGTCTGCATGCTGGCGAACCATTTCTTCTTCCGTGCCGACCCCGACTCGCGCCTATCGCAGCGCATCCGCGATGCGTTCGCCTGGTCGTCGAGCTTCTCGGTCGTGAGCCAGCACCGGCGCGCGTTCTTCTTGGCGACGTTGCTGCAGAAACGGGTGCAGCCGGCGATCTGAGGCTCCGCTTCCGTTCGTTGCCGGAGTCAGCCTATCCTTCCGCCGACAAGGCCCAGAGAGGCCAACGGAGGAGCGCACCCATGATCCGTCGCCGCACGCTGCTGGCCGCCTCGACCCTTCCTTTGTTCAACATCGTCGAGCGCGCCAACGCGCAGAGCCAGTTCGACTGGAAGCAGGCCAAGGGCGCGCATATCGAGGTGAACTTCGCCAAGTCGCCGCGTGGCGACGTGCTGCAGGCACATCAGAAGGAGTTCGAGGAGCTGACCGGGATCCGCGTCGGCGCCGAGCAGATCCCCGAGCAGCAGCAGCGGCCCAAGGTCGCGATCGAGATGGCGTCGGGCCGGCCGAGCTTCGACGTCGTGAACGTCGCGATGCACGTGCAAAAGCGGCTGATCGAGAAGGGCAAGTGGATGGAGGACCTCCGTCCGCTGATCGCCAATCCGGACCTGACGGCGCCCGACCTCGATATGGCGGATTTCAGCCCGGCGACGATCCATGCCGCGACGGGGGCCGATGGCCGGGTGAACGTGCTGCCGATGAACCAGGACCTGTTCATCCTGTATTACAATCGTGCGCTGTTCGAGGCTGCGGGCCTGGAAGCGCCGAAGACGTTCGACGCGATGATGGAAGCGGCACAGAAACTGACCGACAAGGGCAAGGGCATCTACGGCTTCACCGGTCGGGGCGTGAAGAATGCGAACGTCGTGCTGTATGACAACATCCTGCTCGGCTGGGACCAGGAGACGCTGTCGGCCGACGGGAAGACGCTGCTGACGGACAGCCCGGCCGCGATCGAGGCGGCCGCATGGTATCAGAAGATCATGCGGGAGTGCGCGCCGCCGGGTTCGGTCGGCTTCAACTGGGCCGAGTGCCAGACGACGTTCAGCCAGGGGCGCGCGGCCATGTGGTGGGACGGGATCGGCTTCTCGGCGCCGCTGGTCGATCCCGCGAAGTCCAAGATCGTGGGCAAGGTCGGGTTCGCGCCCGTGCCGATGGGGCCGAAGGCGCAGAACTCGGCGACGTTCATCGATGGGATCGGGATCCCCGCGGCGAGCCGCAACAAGACGGCCGCTTGGCTGTATCTGCAGTGGGCGTGCAGCAAGACGATGTTCCCGAACTGGCTGCGGGCAGGGGCCGGCACCCCGCCGCGGCAAAGCAGCTACCAGGTTGCCGACGTGATCAAGACAAGCGTGTTTCCGCAGGATTGGTTCGACACGACGCTGACCAGCCTCAAGATCGCCCGGAGCGGGCTACCCGAGATCGTGCCGGTGACCGAGTTCCGCGACACGATCGGCATCGCGCTGACCAACATCGCGTCGGGTGGCGATCCGGCGACCGAGTTGAAGAAGGCCACCGACGCGTTCCGCCCGGTGCTGGCGAAGGCGAACGAGGCATAGAGGCCGAGTGGCCGGCGCCGGTCAGTAGCCGATCGCGGCCCCGGCGGGCCGCCGGTCGTCGTTGGCGCCATACAGCAGGCCGGGGCGGAGATTGCCGGACAGGGCGGTGTCGTTCGCCATGGAGTCGGGCGCGGTCGCGGCACGGTCGGGCCCGACCTCGATCATCTCGGCAGCGCCCCAGGGGACCTGTTCGGTGATGGTGTAGCCCATGCCGGCCAGCAGGCGTTTCGTGTCCGGCGACAAGGCGTATGGCTCGGCGTAGAGCACGTCGGGCAGCCCCTGCATGTGTACCCGGCCGGCGTCGACCGCTTCCTGTAGCGGCATGCCGTGGTCGATCACGTTGAGGATGGCTTCGAGGGTGATGGTGATGATGCGCGAGCCGCCGGGGGAGCCGCCGACGAGGAGGAGCTTGCCGTCGCGCAGGACGATGGTGGGCGCCATGGAGGAGAGCGGGCGCTTTCCGGGGGCGATCGCGTTGGCCGAGCCCTGGACGAGGCCGTAGAGGTTCGGCACCCCGGGCTTGACCGTGAAGTCGTCCATCTCGTCATTGAGCAGGAAGCCGGTGTCGCCGGCGATGGCGACGGCGCCGAACGAACCGTTGATGGTGTAGGTGACGCTCGCGGCATTGCCGGCCTTGTCGACGACGGAGAACTGGGTGGTTTCCGGCTGTTCGCGCGGGCCGAGGCCGGGGCGGGCGTCTTTGGAGACCATTGCCTTGTGATCGTCGATGAGGGCGCGGACTTCGGCGGCGTAGTGCTTGGAGGTGAGCTTCTCGACCGGGTTGTCGATGAACGCCGGGTCGCCGAGGTAGGTGTTGCGGTCGAGGTAGGCCTGGCGCATGGCCTCGGCCAGGTTGTGTACGGACTGGGCGGAGTGCCAGCCGAGCGACGGCATGTCGTAGCCTTCGAGGATGGCGAGGATTTCGCACAAGGTGGTTCCGCCCGAGGACGGCGGGGGGGCCGAGACGACGTCGGCGCCGCGGTAGGTGCAGCGCAGCGGCTCGGTGTCGGTCACGGTGTAGGCGGCGAAGTCGGCGGCGGTGAGGAGGCCGCCATCCTGCTGGGCAAGGGCGGCGACGGTCTCGGGGACGTGGCCTTTGTAGAAGGCGTCGGGCCCGGCCGAGGAGATCGCGGCGAGGGTGGCGGCAAGGTCGGTCTGGACCAAGCGGTCGCCCGGCTGGAGGTTGGTTCCGTCCGGGCGGAGGAAGATGCGGGCGACGCCGGGCTGCTTGCGGAAACGGCCGGCCTTGGCGTCGAGGATGTCGGTGTCGGCGCGGGTGAGGACAAAGCCCTCGCGCGCGAGCCTGATGGCGGGGGCCATGAGCACGGGCCGGGAGAGCGTGCCGTAGCGCATGCGAGCGGTCTCGAGGCCGAGGACGGTGCCGGGGACGCCGGCGGCGCGGGAGCCATACAGGCTGGCGTCGGGGACGGGGGCGCCATTGGGGTCGAGGAACATGTTGGCGGTGGCAGCGGCGGGTGCGGTCTCGCGGAAGTCCAGGAAGCGATCGCGGGGGCCGTCGGCGTCCTTCGCCTTGGCGCCGTCGGCAGTCGGTTCGGCGGCAGTCGGTGCCGCGGCGGGGGGTGCGGCGGCGGCGGCGTCCTTTGCCGCGGAGTCCTTACCAGGGTTCGGGGCGACAAGGTGCAGGGTCATGAAGCCGCCGCCGCCGATGTTGCCGCAGCAGGGATTGACGACGGCGAGGGCGTAACCGACGGCGACCGCCGCGTCGACGGCGTTGCCGCCCTGCTTGAGGATCGCAACACCCGCCTCGGACGCGAGGCGCTGGGAGGAAACGACCATGCCACTCGTCGCCTCGGTCGCCGGGGCGGATGCGGCCCGGGCGCCAGAGGCGGGCAAGACGGCGAGCATGGCGAGGGCAAGGCGGCGGATGCGGTGCACCGTCAGCCCACCCTGGCCTGGACCGCGCTCTCGGGAGCCAGGTCCTCGTCCGCGAGGAACGGGATGAGGGCGGCGAGCACCTCGGCCGGCGCCTCCTCGGCCAGGTAATGCCCGCTCGGCACGGCGTGGCCGTCGACCGGGCCTCGGGCATAGTCGCGCCAGAGTGCGACCGGGTCGTACCAGCCGCCGATCTTGCCCTTGGCGCCCCACAGGACGCGCACCGGGCATTCGACCCGGCGTCCGGCGGCGCGGCTGATGCGGTCATGCTCCAGGTCGATGCCGGCGGCGGCGCGGTAGTCCTCGCACATGCCGGCGATCATCTCCGGGTCATGCGCTGCGGCAAGGTAGTCCTGCAGTGCCTCGGGCCGGAAGAAGCTGGGCGGCTTGGGCTCGCGCGAGGTGTGGGCGTGGAACCAGATGGCCGGCGCGGCATTGATCAGCTCCTCGGGGAAGGGGTGGGGCTGGGCGAACCAGAACCAATGGTAGTAGCCGAGGGCGAAGGCCATGTCGGTGCGCTCAAAGTGCTCGATCGTGGGAACGATGTCGAGCACGGCGAGGCGGGTGACGCGGTCCGGGTTGTCGATGGCGAGGCGGTGGGCGACGCGGGCCCCGCGGTCATGGGCGACGACGGCGAAGCGCGTATGGCCGAGGCCCTGCATCAGCTCGACCATGTCGCGCGCCATCGCCTGCTTCGAGTAGGGGGCATGGTCGGCCGTCGGGGCGGGCTTGAAGCTGCCGCCGTAGCCGCGCAGGTCGGGGCAGATGACAGTGTGGGTCTTGGACAGCTCGGGCGCTATGGCGTGCCACATCGCATGGGTTTGCGGGTTGCCGTGCAGCATGAGGAGCGGCGGGCCCTTGCCGCCGATGCGGACGCGAAGCGCGCCGTCGGTCACGCTACGCGGTCCGAGCTCGAAGCCTTCGAAAAATCCTGTCATGCCTGCCCACTCCGCTCGCAGGTGCAGCATCGCCAGCGCCTGCGTCAGGATTGTGGCATGGACGAAGGAGACGGGCCGATCACGGGGGCAACATCTGCCGCCACTCTGCCTCGGTCACGGTGCGGACGCCTAGTTCGGCGGCTTTCTTGGCCTTGCTGCCGGCGTCGGCGCCGAGGACGACGAGGTCGGTGCGCTTGCTGACGCTGTCGGTCACCTTGGCGCCGAGGGCTTCGGCGCGGGCCTTGGCTTCGGGCCGGGTCATGGTCTCGAGGCTGCCGGTGAAGACGACGACCTTCCCGGCCAGTGCGCCATTCGCGGTGGGGGTGGCGGCGTCCTGGATGTCGAGCTGGGCGGCGAGACGGTCGAGCGCCTCGCGGTTGCGGGCCTCCGTGAAGAATTCGGCGAGTTCGGTGGCGAGGGCCTCGCCGACGCCGATGATGCTGCCGAGGGCGGCGCGTTCCTCCGAGCCGGCGGTGGTGGCGGCGAGCATCTGGGTGCGCCAGTTGGCGAAGCTGCCGTAGTGGCGGGCGAGCAGGCGGGCGTTGGTGGCGCCGACGCGGCGGATGCCGAGGGCGAAAATCAGGCGCGCGAGGTCGATCGTGCGCCGTGTGTCGATGGCGGCGAAGAGGTTGCCGACGGAGCGGGGCTTCCAGCCCTCGCGCTTGAGGAGCTCCTCGCGGTGGGCGTGCAGCCCGAAGATGTCGGCGGGCTCGCGCAGCCAGCCGAGGGCGAAGAACTCCTGGATGGTCTTTTCGCCAAGTCCCTCGATGTCGAAGGCCGCGCGGGAGACGACGTGGTTGAGGCGCTCGACGGCTTGGGCGGGACAGACGAGGCCGCCGGTGCAGCGGCGGACGACCTCGCCCGGGGGGCGGACGGCGGCGCTGCCGCAGGCCGGGCAGGTCTCGGGGGGGTTCCACGCAATCGGGCCGCGGGGCTGGCCGGGGACGGGGCCGAGCACCTGCGGGATAACGTCGCCGGCGCGCTGGAGGGTGACGGTGTCGCCGATGCGGACGTCCTTGCGGGCGATCTCGTCCTCGTTATGGAGGGTGGCGCGGGTGACGAGGACGCCGCCGACGTTGACGGGAGCAAGCCAGGCCACCGGGGTGAGCGCGCCGGTGCGGCCGACCTGGATGCGGATATCCTCCAGCAGCGTGGTGGCCTGCTCGGCGGGGAACTTCCAAGCAATGGCCCAGCGCGGGTCCCGGCCGGCGAACCCCAGGCGGCGCTGGAGAGCGAGGTCATCGATCTTGTAGACGACGCCGTCGATGTCATACGGCAGGGCGGCGCGGGCGGCGGCGATCTCGGCTTGGAAGGCCGCGGCCTCGTCCGGTCCGGCCAGTCGGCGCGACAGCGGGTTGACGGTGAAGCCCCAGGCGCGGAGGCGGTCGAGGTAGGCCCAGTGCGTCTCCGCGACCGGGGCGCTGGCCTCGCCCTGGGCATAGGCGAACAGGGCGAGGGGCCGCGAGGCGGTGATCGTGGCGTCGAGCACGCGCAAGGAGCCGGCCGCGGCGTTGCGGGGGTTGGCGAAGGTGCGGTGGCCGGCTGCCTCCTGGGCGGCGTTGAGGGCGAGGAAGTCGCCCTTGTTGAGGAACACCTCGCCGCGGATTTCGATCGAGTCCGGCGCATCGCCGGCGAGGTGCGCGGGGACGGAGGACAGGGTGCGCAGGTTGGCGGTGATGTCCTCGCCTTCGGCGCCGTCGCCGCGGGTGGCGCCGCGGACGAAGGCGCCGCGTTCGTAGAGCAGGTTGACGGAGAGGCCGTCGATCTTGGGTTCGCCGACCATGGCGAGCGGGGCGTCGGCGGGCAGGCGGAGAAAGCGGCGGACGCGGACGAGGAACTCGGTGAAGTCCTCCGGGGCGAAGGCGTTGCCGAGGGAGAGCATGGGCGTGCGATGGCGGAGCTTGGCAAAGCCGGAGGCCGGGGCGGCGCCGATGCGCAGGCTGGGGCTGTCGGCACGGACGAGGTGGGGGAAGCGCTTCTCGAGTGCGGCGTTGCGGCGGCGCAGGGCGTCGTAGTCGGCGTCGGTGATCGTGGGCGCGTCCTGGCCGTGATAGGCGCGGTCGGCCTCGGCGATCTGCTGGGCGAGGGTGGCGAGTTCGGCGCGGGCGTCGTCCTCGGTGGGGGTTGCGGTCATGGCTCGGCTGGCCGGGGAATCGCGGGCTCTGCGGGTCGACCCACCCCCGGCCCCCTGGAAGGCAGGGGGGAGGAGGGGGGTTGGCCGAGGAGGCTGTCGGCGGCGGCGCGGGCGGCTTCGGTGACGGTCTCGCCGGCCAGCATGCGGGCGATCTCCTCGCGCCGGGCGGGGGCGTCGAGCGGGACGACGCGGGTTTCGGCGCGGCCCTGGGCCGTTTGCTTCTGCACCTGGAGGTGGGCGGTGCCGCGGGCGGCGACCTGCGGGCTGTGGGTGACCACAAGGACCTGGACGCCGTCGGCGACGCGGGCGAGGCGCTCGCCGACGGCCGCCGCGGTTGCGCCGCCGACTCCGCTATCGACCTCGTCGAAGACCAGGGTGGGCACGGTGCCGCCGCCCGCGAGCGCGACCTTCAAGGCGAGCATCAGGCGGGACAGTTCGCCGCCGGACGCGACGCGGTCGAGCGCTCCGGGTGCTTGGCCCGGGTTGGTGGCGATCAGGAAGCGGGCCTGGTCGGCGCCGTGAGCGCCCCAGCGCGCTTCTTCCAGCGCCAGCAGCTCGACGACGAAGCGGGCGCGGTCGAGACGCAGCGGCGGAAGTTCGTGCATGACGGCGGCCTGCAGGCGGCGCGCGGCGGCGGCGCGGCGGCGGCGGAGGGCGGCGGCGGCCTCCACGTAGCGCGTATGGGCGGCGGCGACGGCGGCTTGGAGTGTCGCGATCTCGGCGGTGCCGCTGTCGAGCGCGGCGAGGCGGCCGAGCAGGGCCGCCAGCAGGTCGGGAAGTTCGGCGACGGGGGCGGCGTATTTGCGGGCGGCGGCGCGGAGGGCGAACAGCCTCTCCTCGGCCTGTTCGAGCAGGCGCGGGTCCGCGTCCGCCTCGGTCGCGAGCCGGCTGAGCAGCGTCTCGGCTTCCGCGAGCGCTTCCTCGGCGCGCTCCAGCGCGGCCAGGGCCGGGGCGGCTGCGGCGTCGTCCTGGCCAGGGGTCGATAGGCGCTGAAGGGCGCGGCTGGCGCTGCGGAGGGACGCGGCGGGGCCGGCGCTGCGGCGATCGCGGGGGGCGATCTCGGCCAGGGCGGACGCGATGGCTTCGGCGCGGCGCTCGCTTTGTTGGAGGCGCTGGCGTTCGCCGGCGAGGTGCTCCTCCTCGCCATCTTGCGGGGCGAGGGTCTGCAGCTCCTCGACCGAGTGGCGCAGCCAGTCCTCTTCGCGGGCCGCGGCCTCGATCGCGTCCCGCGCCGCGCGCAGGGCGATCGTCGCGGCCTGCAGCGCCGCCCAGGTCGTGCGGACGTCGGCGCGGCCGGCCGGGTCGGCGGCGAAGGTGTCGAGGAGAGCGAGGTGGTTGGCGGGGTCGGCAAGGCCGGCCTGATCGCCCTGGCCCTGGACTTCGACGAGGAGCTGCCCGGCGCGGCGCAGCAGGGCGACGCCGACGGGCTGGTCGTTGATGCTGGCGCGGGAGCGGCCATCGCGGCCAACGACGCGGCGGATAACGACCTCGTCCTCCTCGGTGATGCCCTGTTCGTGCAACAGGGCCATCACCGGGTGGTCGGGTGGAGGAAAGAAGCTGGCCGTGACGCTCGCCTGCCCGGCGCCGGTGCGTACAAGCCCGGCGTCGGCGCGGGCGCCGAGGGCGAGGCCGAGGCTGTCGAGCAGGATGGACTTGCCGGCGCCGGTCTCGCCGGTCAGCACGGTCAGGCCGGGGCCGAAGTGCAGGTCGAGACGGTCGATCAGCACGACGTCTCGGATGGACAGGCTGGTCAGCATGGCGCTGGCGGGCCCTGGAGGGCCGATTTCCGCTCGCGATGAGAGGGGACGGTGCGCATGGTCACGAGGCGGTTATGGGTGCGCAGTAGACCACAGGCCAGGTCTTCGGCGAAGGCCGCCGGCGCATCGCGCTCGCCCACCTATTCCGGACCCTCCCGGAAGGGAGTAGGCGACGGTTAGAACAGGCTACCGAAGGTGCGGGAGAAGAAGCCACCGGTGTTGCCGCCCGGGGAGCCGCTGGGCAGTTGCGGGGCGAGGCCGTTATCGGCGAGGTTGGCGTAGCTGTCTTCGTACCAGCGGCTGCCGGGGTAGTTGTGGCCGAGGACGGCGGCGGTGCGTGCGGCCTCGCCGGTCAGGCCAAGTTTAAGGTAGATCTCGGTCAGGCGGTGCAGTGCCTCGGGCACGTGATTGGTGGTCTGGTAGTCGTCGACGACGCGCTGAAAGCGTCCGAGGGCGGCGGTGTAGAGATGCTGGCCTTCATAGTAGCGCCCGATCTCCATTTCCTTGCCGGCAAGATGGTCGCGGCAGAGGTCGATCTTGAGGCGGGAGTCGCGGGCATAGGCGCTGTCGGGGAAACGGGTGGCGACGTCCTGCAGGGCGGCCATGGCCTGCTCCGTGCCGCGCTGGTCGCGCTGGATGTCGGCGATCTGCTCGTAGTAGCACAGCGCGCGGAGATAGTAGGCGTAGGAGACGTTGGCGCTGGTGGGATGGAGCTGGATGAAGCGGTCTAGGGCGCCGACGGATTCAGTGTAGTGGTTCTGGAGATACTCGGCATAGCCGTGCATCAACTGGGCGTTCACGGCCCAAGACGAATACGGGTAGTTCTGCTCGACGGCGTCGAACTGGTCGACGGCCGTCTTGTAGCGCTTCTGGTTCAGTGCATCGACGCCGTTATTGTACAGGTCCTCGACCGAGCGGGTGCTGGGATCGTAGGTCGGCACCAGGGATTCGGACTTGCCGTTCCAGGGCGTCAGCGAGGACAGCGTCTCGCAGCCCTGGAGCATCAGCAACAGGCTGGGAAGCAGGATGCGAAGCAGGGGTCGGATGCGGATCATGGGCCGCCTATAGCACGTTACGAACCGGCGTGTCGTTCGATCAGGCGGCCAGGAGGCGGCCGACGCGAGCTGGTTCGGCTGCGGCCCAATTCCGCTCATCGGCGAACAAAGCCCGCAGCAGGCGGTTATTGAGCGCATGGCCCGATTTGTGGCCGACGAACCGGCCCTGCAGGTGTCCGCCGGCCAGAGCGAGGTCGCCCACGGCGTCGAGCAGCTTGTGGCGCACGAACTCGTCCTGCATGCGCAGGCCGGCTGGGTTGAGTACGTCGGCCCCGTCGACCACAACGGCGTTGTCGAGGCTGCCGCCCTGGGCGAGGCCCAAGCGGCGGAGACCATCGATCTCATGGCGCTGCGCGAAGGTCCGTGCGCCGGCGAGTTCGCGACGGAACTCGCCCGGGGAGCAGCCGAGGCGGAACGTGAACGCCTGCCGGCCGATGGCGGCGGCGTCGAACTCGATGCACAGCGCCAGCTCGAGGCCGGACGTCCCGGGCCGCAACTCGGCGAAGGCGTCGCCGTCCTCGACGCGGACGGTGCGGAGCACGTCGATCACGGGCCGTGGCGCGAACTGCGTGAGCAGGCCGGCGCAGTCCAGCAGAAAGGTCCAGGGTTCGGCCGAGCCGTCGAGCACGGGCAGCTCGGGGCCGTCGACGGCGACGGTCGCGTTGTCGACGCCGGCGCCAGCGAGCGCGGCCATGAGATGCTCGACGGTGCCGACACGTGCCGCATCGTGGCCAAGCACGGTGCAGAGTCGGGTGTCGACGACCCGGTCAAAGCGCGCCGGGATGCTCACGTCGAGGTCGGTGCGGTGGAACACGATGCCCTGGCCGGCGGGCGCCGGGCGCAGTGTGACGGTTACGGGACGGCCGGAATGCAGGCCGATGCCAGCGCAGGAGATGGCGGTCTTGAGGGTGTGCTGGACGGCGGCGTCGGCATGGGCCGGGGCGGACAGGAATGGAGTCGCGCCCATGACGGCCCCTGTCGTGGCGACGTCCGCCGGCTGGTAGGAAAAACCGTCCATCTGCATCCTTCGATCGTGGCTGGCGGACCAGCCCCTGACGGACGCGCCCTGCGTCCTTAATGCACCCTATGCGCGGCGCACCAAGGAGGCCAAGTCAATCAATGTTTCTGCATATTACGGCAGAACCCGTTGTATCTAAATGTTTCATCAGGACGTCTGCCGGCGCAGGAAGGCCGGGATTTCCAGTGCCTCGTCGCTTGGCTGCTGCACATGCGAAGGCTGCGGCTGTGGCTGAGGCGGGAAGCTCGGGTCGGCGCGCTGCGGTTCGACCCGCTGCTCCGGCTCGGCGCCGCGGCCGCGGATGCCGCGGGTCATGATGCCGAACAACGACCGGGCGGGCGACGGCGCGGGTGCTGCGACGGGCGGCGCAGATACAGGGGTGTTGCTCGGTTCGGAGAAGATCGCGCTCCGCGCCGCGCTGGCGGGGCGGGCGGCCGGAGCCGGGGGAACGTAGGCGCGGTTCGGCACCAGGGCGGGATCGGCCGCCGGGGCAAGCTGCGTCTGGGCGAACGCGGGGGCGAACGCGGGGGCGAACGGGGTGGCGGAGTCGGCACGGGGCGTCAGGAACGGGGTCGGCGCCGAGGGATGCAGCGCGTGGGCGCTGACCGACGGGGTCAAGGACACGGCTTGGCCTGACGTGCCGTGGGCGGTCATGGGGCCGCCTTGCTGGAGCGATGCGACCGGCATGGATGACGGCTGCTGGGCGGCGCCGCCGCCGACCGCGACCAGGCGCGGGCGCTGGGCGTCGACCTGGCTGGTGATGTCGATGCCGGTGGCGACGACCGAGACGCGGACCCGGCCGGACAGGCTGTCGTCCACGGCCGAGCCGAAGATGATGTTCGCGTCGTCGGCGACTTCCTCGCGGATGCGGTTGGCGGCCTGGTCGACCTCGAACAAGGTCATGTCCTCGCCGCCGGTGATGTTGATCAGCAGGCCGCGGGCGCCGGCCATGGAGGTGTCTTCCAGCAAGGGATTGCTGATGGCCGCCTCGGCGGCGCGGATGGCGCGGTTCTCACCCTCGGCCTCGCCGGTGCCCATCATCGCCTTGCCCATCTCGGCCATGACGGTGCGGATGTCGGCGAAGTCGAGGTTCACGAGGCCGGGGGACATCATGAGGTCGGTGACGCCGCGGACGCCCATGTAGAGCACCTGGTCGGCCATCTTGAACGCCTCCTTCCAGCCGGTGCGCTCGTTGGCGAGACGGAACAGGTTCTGGTTGGGGATGACGATCAGGGTGTCGACGTATTGCTGCAGCTCGGCGATGCCCTGCTCGGCCGCCTTGGTGCGGCGGGCGCCCTCGAAGGTGAAGGGCTTGGTGACGACGCCGACGGTCAGCACGCCGCGCTCGCGGGCGAGCTGGGCGATGACGGGGGCGGCGCCGGTGCCGGTGCCGCCGCCCATGCCGGCGGTGATGAACACCATGTGGGTGCCGTCGAGATGGCGCATCAGCTCGTCGGCGGCCTCCTGCGCGGCGGCGCGGCCGATCTCGGGCTTGGCGCCGGCGCCGAGCCCCTGGGTGAGGTGCGGGCCGAGCTGGATGCGGCGGTCGGCCTTGCTGTGCTGGAGTTGCTGCGCGTCGGTGTTGGCGACGACGAAGTCCACGCCCTGGAGGCCGGAGGCGATCATGTTGTCGACCGCGTTGGTGCCGCCGCCGCCGACGCCGATGACGGTGATGCGCGGGGTGAAGTCGGTGTGGGTGTGCACGGGGACGGTGAGGTTGAGGGTCATGTCTTGGCTCCCAGGCGGTCGTCGTCGGTTGGGTGGCGAGCAGGGGTGGTCATGGTGTTGGCACAGTCGTTCCGATTCGGGCGCGTCGGAACCGCACGGCGGGTGCGATTTTCGGCTCGGTTGCTGCCCCGGCGCCGCCCGAAGGCGGCGGGCGCTCGAAGAGCCGGGGGGCGAGACGTGGCGGCGTCATAGGCGGTTGCGGATGAAGTGGACGATGCGGCGCATGAGGCCCTCCGGGGCGTCGTCGTCGAGGTTGACGTCGGCGAGCGAGCGGCCGGCGCCCGAGGCCCAGTGGAGCAGGCCGACGGCGGTGGCGAAGGCGGGGCCGTCGTGGAGGTCGGGGAGGCCGCGGACCGAGTGGGGACGGCCGATGCGGACCTGGCGGTCGAGGATCCGGGCGGCCATCTCGCGCGCGCCGACGAGTTGGGATGCGCCGCCCGTGAGCACGACGCGGTTGCCGGATTCGCGGGCGAGCCCCGCCTGTTCGAGGCGGTCGCGCACCAGCTCGAACGTTTCTTCCAGGCGGGGGCGGATGATGCCGACCACTTGGCTGCGCGGGACACGGTGGATGTTGTGCTCCTCCTCGCCGACCAGCGGGACGGGGAGCATCTCGCGCTCGTCGTCGGGGCTCGCCTCGGCATTGCCGTAGAGTGTTTTCAGGCGTTCGGCGTGGGCCACCGGGGTGCTCAGCAACCGGGCGATGTCGTTGGTGACGTGGCCGCCGCCGACCGGAAGCTGCGCGGTGTGGATGACGTGGTTGTCGCTGAAGACGGCCAGGTCGGTGGTGCCGCCGCCCATGTCGATGACGGTGGCGCCGAGTTCGCGTTCGTCGGGGACCAGGGTGGCGAGGCCGGCGGCGAACGGGGCGCTGACCAGCTCGGCGAC
This sequence comes from Acetobacteraceae bacterium, assembly GCA_965213855.1. GTDB lineage: Bacteria > Pseudomonadota > Alphaproteobacteria > Acetobacterales > Acetobacteraceae > JBBROS01. The sequence continues at coordinate 217,372 of CBDCAA010000011.1, forward strand.
GTAGAGCTCGGCGCCCTCCACCATCGCCATGAGATTGCGCAGCGCGGTCGCGCCGGTGTCGACGACGTGGAGCCGTGCCAGCAGGTGCTCGCAGTGGAGCTGGCGGGGATCGACGACGCCCGGGGTCTCGTCGACCTCGAAGGCGAGGGGCAGCGCGTGGATGGTCTCGCGGCCGTCGATCAGCGCGCGGGCGCGGCCCTCGGCCATGATGCGGCGGAGGTCCTGGTCGGTCACGGGGCGTCCGCCGATGGGCCATTGCAGGTTGAGCTGCCGGCTTTCCGGGTGGCCGCAGCTCAGGTTCACGACGACCTGGCGCAGATGCTGCTGGGCCATCTCCTCGGCAGCGCCGACGGCCCGGCGGACGGCGTACTCTGCTTGGGCGATATCGGTGATGCCGCCGAGGCGGACGCCGCGGGAGGCGTGCATGCCGAAGCCGGTGATGCGCAGCATGCCGTCCGGGTCGACGCGGCCGATCATGCAGCAGATCTTGGTGCTGCCGACGTCCAGCACGCCGAACGGGCCAGTGCGGAGCGGCTTGGCGCGGGGCGGGTCGGGCGGCATGGAAGCGGGCGGCAAGACAGGTCCGGGACCCGGGCCCTTCGAGGCGGCGGGTTCGGCCCGGCCAAAGCGCGCGCGGGACATTTCCTTCATGTCGGCCGCCGTCCGGGCGGAGCCGCACCGGCCGCCCCTCCGGAAACCGGTGCGCCGGGCTTCGGCTCCGGTGCGGGGCGGACGACGAGGCGGTCGCCGAGCCGCATGTCGACGACCTGCAGCGGGCGGTCGAGCAGGGACTGGCTGGATTGCAGCTCCATCAGGCGGGCGAGGGCGGCCGGCTCCTGCCCTTCGGGCAGCAATACGTCGGCGCCGTTCTGGAGCCGCAGGTTCCAGCGCCGCTCGCCAACGCGGACGGCGGCGGCGACGCGGGAGCGAAGCTCCGGATAGGTGCGCAAGGTGTCGAGCAGGGCTGCGGCGGCCTCGGGCGCGCCGGTGCCGACGACCAGCGGCAGGGTGGCAAAGGCGGCGGCGTCCTTGGCCGGGTCCTGGTCGGCGACGGGGTCGCCCTTGCGGTCGATGAGGACGAAGCGGCCGTTGTTCTGCCAGACTGCGAAGGGCGTGCGCTCCTGCAAGGTGACGACGACGGTGCCGGGCAGCCGGCGCTCGACGGTGGCGCTCTGCACCCAGGTGAGCTGCTCGATGCGGGCGCGGGCGGCCTCGAGCGAAAAGCCGAGCAGCTTGTCGCCGACGTTGACGCCCAGCGCGGCGCGCAGCATGGCCTCGGGTGTTTTCTCCCGCCCCTCGATGACCAGGCGCTCGACTGGCAGGCCGACGGCGTTGCCGACGCGTTCGCGCCAGGTGGCGACCGTGCTGCCCGGCTGCACCGTGCGCACTAACGAGTCGACGGCGCCGATCGCGAGCGCGGCAACAATGAGCAAGCCCGCGGGGCGCAACAGGCGGCGGCGGCGGCGCCACAGCAGGGCCGCGCGCGACGGCCGGTCGATCCGCTTCGCGGCGGCACGCCCGGGCGGCGGCATGGGCGGCTTGGCGGGCGTGCGCAAGCGGGGGCCGGCGAGCCGGTCTTCCGCGCTGATGCGGCCGGTTACGCGCGACATGCCGCCTGCTCGATCATCCAGGTGCAGAGGGCGGGGAAGGAGATGCCGCAATGGGCCGCCTGTTCGGGCAGCAGGCTGGTGGGGGTGAGGCCGGGCTGGGTGTTGACTTCGAGCAGGACGAGGCGGCCGGGCTGGTCGCCGGTGTCGTCGAAGCGGAGGTCGGCCCGGGTGGCGCCGCGGCAGCCCAGCGCACGGTGGGCGGCGAGGGCCACGTCCATGGCTTGCGCGTAGATGGCCGGGTCGACCGGGGCGGGGACCTGGTGGTGGCTGCCGCCGTCGCCGTATTTGCTCTCGTAGTCGTAGAAGGCGCCAGCGTCGGCGTGGATCTCGGTGACGGCCAGGGCGCGGTCGCCCATGACGGCGACGGTGAGTTCGCGGCCGGGAATATATTCCTCGACCATGGCTTCCGGGCCGAAGCGCCAGGCCCGGGCGATCTCGGCCCGGCGGTTGTCGCCGCGGAGCAGGATCTGCACGCCGACCGAGGAGCCCTCGTTGACCGGCTTGACGACGTAGGGGAGCGGCACCGGGTCGGAGTGCTCGAGCTCGGCGACGTTGACCACGCGGCCGCGTGCAACCGGCAGGCCGGCGGCGACGAAGACGGCCTTGGCCGCCTGCTTGTCCATGGCCAGCGCCGAGGCGCGGACGCCGGAGTGGGTGTAGGGGATGTTCAGCCAGTCGAGCACGCCCTGGATGGCGCCGTCCTCGCCGAAGCGGCCGTGGAGCGCGTTGAACACGGCGTCCGGCCGGGGATCGAGGGCGCGGAGGACGGCGCCGAGATCCTCGCCGACCAGGACCGGCGTGGCCGTGAACCCGGCCTCGCGCAGCGCCGCGATCACTTGCCGGCCGGAGGACAGGCTGACGTCGCGCTCGGCCGACATGCCGCCGTAGAGGACCGCGACGTGCTTCATGTCAGGCGCCTTCATCGTCTTCAACGGGGCTGGAGGGGTTCGCCCACTCGACACGGGTCAGCTCGACGGCGGGGATGCCGAGGCGCTTGATCTCCCATTGGAGGGTCACGCCGGCCATGGCGCGGACCCGGCGGCGCAGCTCCTCGCCGAGGCCTTCGAGGTCGGCGGCGGTCGCGTCGCCGGTGTTGAGCAGGAAATTGCAGTGCTTGGTGCTGACCTGTGCGCCGCCGCGGACCAGGCCGCGGCAGCCGGCGGCGTCGATCAGCTCCCAGGCGGTCTGCCCGGGCGGGTTGCGGAACGTGCTGCCGCCGGTGCGGGCGCGGACCGGCTGGGTCGCCTCGCGGCTGGTGCGGATGGCGGCCATGCGGGCGACGATGGCGACGGGATCGCCGGGCTGGGCGCGGAAGCGGGCGCGGACGGCGATGGCGCCGGCCGGCAGGCTGGCGTGGCGGTAGGCGAAGGCGAGGGCGGCGGCGCTCAGCCGGACGAGCTGGCCCGGGCGGGTCACGAACTCGGCCCAGTCCAGGCAGTGGGCGACGTCGCCGCCATAGGCGCCGGCGTTCATTGCCACCGCTCCGCCGATTGAGCCCGGGATGCCGGACAGGAATTCGAGCCCGGTTAGGCCCGCGGCGGCGGCATGGTCGGCAACGGTGGCATCGAGGGAGGCGGCTCCGGCGATGACGCCGTCGGGCTCGACCCGGATGTCGGCGAAGCCGCGGGCGAGGCGGAGCACGACGCCGGGGATGCCGCCGTCGCGGACGATGACGTTGCTGGCCGCGCCGAGGACGGTGAGGGGGACGTCGTGCGGCAGGGCGGCGAGAAAGCGGGCGAGGTCGGTCGGGCTGGCGGGACGGACGAGCGCCTCGGCGGCGCCGCCGAGGCGGAACCAGGTCTTGGGCCCGAGCGGCGCGTCGGCCTGGATGCGGCCGAGCAGCGGCGGCAGGCGGTCGACGAGGTGGGGCGTGGCCAGGGCGACGCTCATACGGCGCGCCGCTGCGGGGTTTGCAGGTCGCGCAACTGGTCGGGCAGCAGGGCGGCCCATTGGGTGATGTTGCCGGCGCCGAGGCAGACGACGAAGTCGCCGGGCTTGGCGATGGCGTGGACCATTTCGGCGAGGTGCTCGGGGCCGGGCAGCGGGACGACGCTGCGGTGGCCGCTGGCGCGCAGCCCCTCGACCAGCGCGTCGCGGTTGACGCCGGGGATCGGCGCCTCGCCGGCGGCGTAGATGTCGGCGACGATGACGGTCCCGGCGTCGTTCATGCAGGTGCAGAACTCCTGGAACAGGCTGTCCAGGCGCGAGTAGCGGTGGGGTTGCACCACCGCGACGACGTCGCGCGCGCCGGCCTGCCGCGCAGCCTTCAGGACGGCAGCGATCTCGACGGGGTGGTGGCCGTAATCGTCGATGACGGTGATGCCGCCGCTCTCGCCCGTCTTGGTGAAGCGGCGCTTGACGCCCTTGAAGGTGGCGAAGGCGCTGCGGAGGGTGGCGTCGTCGACGTCCATCTCGATGGCGACGGCGATGGCGGCCAGCGCATTCTGGACGTTGTGGCTGCCGAGCATCGGTAGGCGGAACGGGCCCATGCGGCGGGTGGCGTTGCGCGCGCGGTCGGTGACGGCGACCTCGAACGTGGCGCCGAGCTTGTCCATCACGAGGCGCTCGGCGCGGATGTCGGCCTGTGGCGAGAAGCCGTAGGTGACGATACGGCGGTCGGATAGGCGCGGGATCATCGCCTGCACGCCGGGGTGGTCGATGCAGAGGACGGCGAAGCCGTAGAACGGGACGTTGGAGACGAACTGGTCGAAGCCGTGCTGCATGGCCTCGGCGGTGCCCCAGTGGTCGAGGTGCTCCGGGTCGATGTTGGTGACGACGGCGATGGTGGCGGGCAGGCGCAGGAACGAGCCGTCGCTCTCGTCGGCCTCGACGACCATCCACTCGCCCTCGCCAAGCCGGGTGTTGGACCCGTAGGCGTTGATGATCCCCCCGTTGATCACGGTCGGGTCGAGCCCGGCCGCCTCCAGCACGCAGGCGACGAGGCTCGTGGTGGTGGTCTTGCCATGCGTGCCGCCGACGGCGATGGCCCAGCGCAGGCGCATCAGCTCGGCCAGCATCTCGGCCCGGCGCACGACCGGCACCAGGCGCTTGCGGGCGGCAAGCACCTCCGGGTTATCGGCCCGGACCGCGGTGCTGACGACGACCACCTGCGCGTTGGCGACGTTGGCGGCGTCATGGCCGATAGCGACGGGGATGCCGCTGTCCTTCAGGCGGCGGACGTTGGCGCCGTCGGCGATGTCGCTGCCCTGGACGGCGTAGCCGAGCGTGTGCAGCACCTCGGCGATCCCGGACATGCCGATGCCGCCGATGCCGACGAAGTGGATGGTGCCGATGCCGAGTGGAAGCGCCCTCATGTGCTGGTCCCTGCGTTGGCCATTGGGATCATCTCTTCGACGAGGTCGGCGAGGTCGGAGGCGGCCCGGGGGCGGCCGTGGGCGGCGACGGCGAGGGCCTGCATGGCGAGCAGCTCCGGGTGGCAGAGCGCGCTGCCGAGCGCGTCGGCGAGGATTTGCGGCCGGGTCTCGAACTCGGCCTGGTCGAGGACGGTGGCGTCGATGGCGGCGGCGTTGTGGGCCTGGTGGCCGTCGATCGCGCCAGGCAACGGGACCAGCAGCGCGGGGCGGCCGATGGCGGCGATCTCGGCCACGGTGCTGGCGCCGGCGCGGGCGACGATGAAGTGGGCGGCGGCGATGCGCTCGGCGAGATCGGGGAAGAACGGGGACAGCTCGGCCGGGATTTCGAGCGCGGCATAGGCGGCGCGGACGCGGTCGAGGTCCTCGGGGCGGCACTGCTGGGTGATGCGCAGGCGGGCGCGGAGCTTTGGGTGAAGGAGGGCGGTGGCGGCGGGCAGGGCGGTCGCGAAGACGCGGGCGCCGAGGCTGCCGCCGGTGATCAGCAGGCGGACGGGGTCGGTGAGGGACGGCGGGACATAGGGGGCGCCGGCGAGGGCCTGGATGGCGGGGCGGACGGGGTTGCCGGTGTGGGTGGACGGGGGGCGGCGCGGCAGGCGGCCGGTGGCGGCGCTGCCGAGGGCGATCCGGTCGGCGAAGCGGGCGAGCACGCGGTTGGCGCGGCCGAGGACGGCGTTCTGCTCGTGCACCAGAACGGGTGGGCGGTGGGCCGACAGGCGGGCGGCGAGGATGGGTGCGACGCAGGGATAGCCGCCGAAGCCGACGATGATGGCGGGCTGCAGGCGGCGGAGCAGGCGGCGGGCCTGGCTCGTGCCGCGGGCCAGGGCAACGGCGGCGCCGACGCCGCGGAGCAGGCCGCGGCCGGCGATCCCGGCGCCTGCCAGCACGTGCCGCTCGGCGCGGGCGAAGATGGGCGAGGCGAGGGCGCCGCTGCGGGAGTCGGTCATGAGGACGACGGCGTGGCCGCGGGCGAGGAGTTCGGCGGCGAGGGCTTCGGCGGGAAAGACGTGGCCGCCGGTGCCGCCGGCGGCGATGACGATGGGTTGGCGCCGGTGGTCCGGACCGTCATTCAACCCTCGTTCAATGGGAGAGGGCTTCGTTGCGAGCGCGTTCATCGGGGGCCGTCCTCGCCGCGGGTGCGGCGGCGGGTGAGGGCGAGGAGCATGCCGATGCCGAGGGCGACGGCGAGGACCGACGAGCCGCCGTAGCTGACGAAGGGGAGGGTCATGCCCTTGGTGGGGATCAGGTGGAGCGAGCTGGCCATGTTGACGAAGCTCTGCAGGCCGAAGCTGGTGACGAGGCCGGTCGCAGCGAGGACGATGAACAGGTCCTGCTCCGCCAGCAGCCGCACCAGGCCGCGCAGGACGATGAAGCCGAAGATGCCGAGAAGCAGCAGGCAGACGACAAGCCCGAACTCCTCGCCGACGACGGCGAAGACGAAGTCCGCATGGGCGTCGGGCAGGACGTCCTTGACGCGGCCTTCGCCGGGGCCGCGGCCGAGCAGGCCGCCGTTGCCGAAGGCCTCGAGGGCGGTGTTGACCTGGTAGCTGTCGCCGGACGCCGGGTCGAGGAAGCGGGTGACGCGGCTGCGGACGTGGGGGAAGAAGCTGTAGGCGCCGGCGGCGGCGGCGGCGATGCCGCCGAGGCTGATGCCGACGAGGAAGACGTTCAGGCCGCCGACAAAGAGCTGGACGAAGAACACCGCACCGATGACGGCGAGCATGCCCATGTCGGGCTGCGACTTGAGCAGCAGGACGATGATGGCGAAGACTGCGGCGGCGATGACACGGCCGGGGAAGCGCCGGCTGCGCGCGCCCTCGCTGAGCAGCCAGGCGGTCACGACGGCGAAGCAGGGCTTCAGGAATTCGCTAGGCTGCAGGCTCATGCCCGGCAGTGCGATCCAGCGGCGGGCGCCCTTGATCTCGACGCCGTGCACGAGGGTCATGGCGGTCGCGAGCATGGCGACGGCGCAGCCGAGCAGGGCGAGGCGGCGGACGCCGCGCGGCGACAGCAGCGAGACGGCGACGACGACGGTGCCGGCCAAAGCGAGGAACACGACCTGCTTGGCGATGAACATGTCGCGGGAGACGTGGATGCGCTCGGCAACGGCCGGAGAGGCGGCGAGCATCATGATGTAGCCGAAGCCGATGAGGGTGGTGACGGCGAACAGGGTCCAGCGGTCGACGGACCACCACCAGCGGCCCAGGACGGAGGTGTCGGCGCGGCTGAGGACGGGCATCTAGGCGGTCCTTTCCAGCGTGGGCGCGCCAGCGAGTTCGGCAAACCGCCGGCCGCGGGCCTCGAAGCCCGGGAATTGGTCGAAGCTGGCGCTGGCCGGGGAGAGAAGGATGGTGGGCGCGTCGAGGCGGCGGGCGAGGCCGGGTGCCGCGGCGACGGCGGCCTCGAGCGTGCCGGGGATGCTGTGCGGCACCCCGGCGGCGGCGAGGGTGGCTGCCAGGATGGGGGCGTCGCGGCCGATGAGTAGCGCGTGGGCGATGCGGGGAAAGAGGGGGGCGAGCGGCTCGATGCCGCCGGCCTTGGCGATGCCGCCAGCGATCCAGATGACGCGGTCGTAGCAGGCGAGCGCGCGGGCCGCGGCGTCGGCGTTGGTGGCCTTGCTGTCGTCGATCCAGGCGATCCCGTCGGTGGTCTGGATACGCTGCTGGCGGTGCGGCAGCCCGGGGAAGGTCCGGAGGCCCTCGAGGATGGCCGGGTCCGGAGCGCCGAGGGCGCGGGCCATCGCGACCGCGGCGGCGGCGTTCTGGGCGTTGTGCGGGCCTGGCAGCGCCGGCATCGACGCGAGCGGCAGCAGCGGGCCGTTGGCGTCACGGATGTGGGCGCCGTCCGCCCAGACGGTCGCGGGCGTCTCGCCGGACACGGTTTGGCAGCCGGGCGTGGCTCCGGCGATCGCGGCCGTGGCCGGGTCGTCGAGGCCGAGGACGGCGGTGTCGCCGAGCCGCTGGCGGTCGAAGATGTGCATCTTGGCTGCCGTGTAGCCGGCCATGTCGCCGTGCCGGTCGAGGTGGTCGGGGCTGAGGTTCAGCAGGCAGGCGACGTCGAAGCGGAGGGTGGCGAGGCGCTCGAGCATGTAGGACGACATCTCCAGCACATAGACCCCACCCTCGCCGAGCCGGGGCAGCGCGAGGGCGGGGGTGCCGAGATTGCCGCCCGCGGCGGAGTCGATGCCAGCGGTTTGCAGGATGTGGTGCAGGAGCGCGGTGGTGGTGCTCTTGCCGTTGGTGCCGGTGATGCCGGCGAAGCGGGGCTTGCCCTGGTGGTCGAGGTTACGTTCCCCCGACCGCGCCCTCAGAGAGAGCGGAGAAGAAAGCCCGACGGCTTCGAACAGGAGTTCGGCGTCGGAGAGGATGGGAATGCCGGACGCGCGGGCGGCGGTGGCGGCCGGGTGGGGGGTGGGGACCGTGTGGGGGATGCCGGGGCTGAGGATAAGGGCGTCGAAGCCGTCGTAGCCTTGGGCCGGGTCGTGCAGCGGCAGCGTGGCGGCGGTGCGGGCCGCCTCGCTGTCGTCCCAAACGCGCACGTCGGCGCCCATCGCGGCGAGCGCCTGGGCGACGGGGAGTCCGTTGCGGCCGAGTCCGACGACGGCGTAGCGGCGGCCGGCAAACGTGGTGGGGGACCAGCTCATCGAATCTTCAGCGTGGCCAGGCCGACGAGGGCGAGGATCATGGAGACGATCCAGAAACGGATCACGATGGTCGGTTCGGCCCAGCCCTTTTTCTCGAAGTGGTGATGCAGGGGCGCCATCAGGAACACCCGGCGGCCGGTGCGCTTGTACCAGAACACCTGGACGATGACGGAGACCGTCTCGACCACGAACAGGCCGCCGACGATGGCGAGGACGACCTCGTGCTTGGTGGCGACGGCGACGGCGCCGAGCGCGCCGCCGAGGGCAAGGCTGCCGGTGTCGCCCATGAAGACGGCCGCCGGGGGTGCGTTGAACCACAGGAAGCCGAGCCCGGCGCCGATCAGGGCGGCGAGAAACACCCCGAGCTCGCCGACGCCGATGACCGGGTGGATCTGCAGGTAGTCGGCGAAGTTCTTGTTGCCAACCAGGTAGGCGATCAGCGCGAAGACGCCGGCGGCGATGATGGTGGGCACGATGGCAAGGCCATCGAGGCCGTCGGTGAGGTTCACGGCGTTGCTGGAGCCGATCATGACGAACATGCCGACCAGCGGGAAGGCGAAGCCGAACGGGATCAGCACCTCCTTGAAGACGGGGATGGTGAGCTTGGTGTTGATGAGCGGGTCGCGGGTGAGGAGCATGATCGCAACCGCGCAGGCGATGCCCATTCCGAGCTGGGCCCACAGCTTGGCGCGGGCGGACACGCCCTTGGTGTTGCGGCGGGAGAGCTTGAGGTAGTCGTCGACGAAGCCGATGCCGCCGTAACCGAGCGTGAGCAGCAGGACGGCCCAGACGTAGCCGTTGCGCAGATCCGTCCACAGCAGGGTGGAGATGGTCAGCGAGGCGAGGATGAGCACGCCGCCCATGGTGGGTGTGCCCTTCTTCTCGACGATGTGGCGCTCCGGCCCGTCAAGGCGGATGGGCTGGCCGCCGCGCTGGACGGAGCGGAGCCAACGGATGACCATCGGGCCGAGCACGAAGCTGAGGAACAGCGCGGTCAGGCAGGCGGCGCCCGAGCGGAAGGTGATGTAGCGGAGCAGGTTCGCGAGGGCGTACTGGTCGGCGAAGCCGCGGGAGAGATTGTAGAGCACTTAGCGGGAACCTTGGGCGGGCGGCGCTGATTCGAGTGCCGTGACGACGAGGCGCATCCGGCTGCCGAGGCTGCCTTTGACGAGGACGGCGTCGCCGGGCCGAACCGCGGCGGCCACGATGGGCGCGAGCGCTTCCGCGTCGTCCGCATGGTGGGCCTGGAGGGCCGTGGGCACCCGGTCGAACAGCGATCGGGTGAGGGGGCCGCACGCATAGAGCAAGTCGGCCGCCTGTGCCACAGACGGGGCGAGGGCGGCGTGTTCGCCGGGTCCGAACGCGCCGAGTTCGAGCATGTCGCCGAGTACGGCGATGCGCCGGGAGGCGGGCTGCAGGTGCAGGACGGCGAGGGCGGCCCGGACGGAGGCGGGTGACGCGTTGTAGGACTCGTCGAGCAGGAGGATGTCGCCGGGGAGGGTGCGGCGGGTGCCTCGGCCGGGGGCCGGCGTGAAGGACTGCAGGGCGGTGGCGGCTTTGCGGGGATCGAGGCCGAGGGCGTGGACGGCGGCCAGGGTGGCGAGCGCGTTGGCGACCATGTGGGCGCCGGGCGCTTCGAGGCGGACGCTGACCGGGGTGCCGGCGATCTGGGCTTCGATGTGGGTGCTGGCGGGGGTGGCGGTGGTGTTGGTCGTGCTCGCGTCGCCGCCGGGGCCGAAGGTGATGGTTCTGTCTCTGGCGTGGGCTCGGATCGTGGCTGCCACGGCCTGCTCGTGCTGGTCGGCGTGGGTAGCCGGGTCAAGCCCGGCCATGACGTACGAGTTCGGGATGACAGCGGTGCCACCGGGTTGGAGATGGTCGAGGAGGGTGGCCTTTTCTTCGGCGATGGCTTCGAGGCTGCCGAGGTGGCCGATATGGGCGGCGGCTATGGCGGTGATGATGGCGACGTGCGGGTGGGCGAGGGCGGCGAGGGGGGCGATCTCACCGGGGTTGTTCATGCCGATCTCGAGCACGGCATAGGCGGCCGAGGCGGGCAGGCGAGCGAGGGTGAGGGGGACGCCCCAGTGGTTGTTGTAGCTGGCTTCGGCGGCGTGGACGGAGCCGAAGGCGGACAGGGCGGTGCGGAGCATCTCCTTGGTGGTGGTCTTGCCGACGCTGCCGGTGACGGCGACGAGCTTCCCGTGAAAGCGGGTGCGGGCGGCCTGGCCGAGCGCGGTGAGGGCGTCGAGCGTGTCGTCGACGAGCAGGATGGGCGCGTCGTCGGGCAGGGTGCCGGCGCGGGAGACGAGGACGCCGGCGGCGCCCTTGCCGAGCGCGGCAGCGGCGTGGGCGTGGCCGTCGGAGGTGCCCTGGAGGGCGATGAAGAGGTCGCCGGGGCGCAGGGTGCGGCTGTCGATGCTGACGCCGGCCGCGTCGAACGGGTGGGGCATGGCGCCATTGGTGGCGGCCTGGAGGGCGGCGGCGGTCCAGAGGGTGGTCATGGCTGGGGTCTGGTAGGATAGGTGCTTGAGAGGCGGCGAAGGGTTTCGGCGTCGTCGAATGGGAAGGTCTCCGTGCCGACAGTCTGGCCGGCCTCGTGGCCTTTGCCGGCGACGGCGAGGACGTCGCCGGCGCGGAGCATGTCGAGGGCGGCCTCGATGGCCTTGGCGCGGTCGCCGATGACCTGGGCGTCGGGGTGGGCGGCGTGGATGGCGGCGCGGATGGCGGACGGGTCTTCGGTGCGCGGGTTGTCGTCGGTGATGACGGCGTGGTCGGCGAGGCGGGCGGCGACGGCGCCCATCAGCGGGCGCTTGCCGCGGTCGCGGTCTCCGCCGGCGCCAAAGACGAGGATGAGGCGCCCCGTGGTGTGGGGACGCAGCGCCTGGAGGAGGCGTTCGAGCGCGTCGGGGGTGTGGGCGTAGTCGACGTAGGCAGCGGCGCCGTTTGGGGTGGCGGCGAGCTCCAGGCGGCCGCGGACTCCGCGGAGGGCGGAGAGGTGGGCTAGCGGGTCGGCGACGCCGACGGCTTCTGCGAGGGCGGCGGCCATGAGCGCGTTATCGGCCTGGAAGCGGCCGGGGAGGGGAAGGCGGATCTGGCGGCCGTCGTCGAGCGCGAGGAGCTGGCCGCCGGGCTCGGGGATGGCGGCACGGAGGCGGAAGGTGTCGCCGCCCTCGCCGACGAGGCGCAGGTCGAGGCCGCGGGCGCGGGCGATGGCGGTAAGCGCCTCGAGGGTTGCGCCGTCGAGCGCAGTGCTGGCGATGGCGGGGGCGCCGAGCGGCAGCAGGTCGGCGAACAGGCGGAGTTTGGCGGCGCGGTAGGCGTCGAGGGTGCCGTGGTAGTCGAGGTGGTCGCGGGTGAGATTGGTGAAGCCGGCGGCGGCCAGGCGGAGGCCGTCGAGGCGGAATTGGGCGAGGCCGTGGGAGGAGGCCTCGATGGCCGCGGCGGTGGTTCCGGTCCGGGCGAGGTGGGCGAGGGTTTCGGCGAGGGTGACAGGGTCGGGAGTGGTGAGGTTTACGCTCGCGCTGCCCACACCCCGGCGCTCTCCAGAGGGGAGGGGGGGAAGGAGGCCGAGCGTTCCCAGGCTGGCGCTTTTGCGGCCGGCATTGGCAAAGATCTGGCGGAGGAAGTCGGCGGTGCTGGTCTTGCCGTTGGTGCCGGTGATGGCGACGAGGGTCTCGGGCTGGGGGCCGGCGCGCTGGGCGGCAAGTTTGGCGAGGGCCTGGCGGGGTTCGGGGTCGAGTATCAGGGGCCGTTCGGGCACGCCGGCGGGCCAAATTGTGCCGAGCGGGGCGAGGATGGCGGCGGCGCCGTTGGCGACGGCCTGGGCGATGAAGGCGCGGCCGTCGTGGCGGGCGCCGGGGAGCGCGGCGTAGAGCATGCCGGGCTTCACGGCGCGGGAATCGGCGGTGAGGCCGGTGAGGGCGGCGGTGTCGAGGTCGTTGGCTCCGGCCGGCACGTCAATGCGCCGTCGTGAGAGCGGGGCTGAGCGCGGCCTCGTGGGTGCGGGGCTCGCGGACGGGTGCGGGCGTGCTGACGGTGGCCGGGGCGGGCGGCGGGGCGGCAGGGCGGGGCGTGTCGTGCGGGGCGCCGGCCGGGCGGCCCGGCTGCATCGCAATGGCGAGCGAGGCCTGGATGGCGGCGGCGTTGGTGGTCTCGGGCAAAAGGCCGAGCATCGGCGCGATCCGGGCGATGACGCGGCCCGCGCCCGGCGCGCTGACGGCCCCGGCGGTCGAGTAGCCGCCAGTCGACTTGTTGCCGTGCGGCTCATCGAGCATGAAGTAGACGGCGTATTTGGGCGCGTTCATGGGGAACACGCTCATGAAGGCGCTGACGTTGGTGTGCTTCTTGTAAGTGTGGCCGCCGACCTTCTCGGCCGTGCCGGTCTTGCCGCCGACGAAATAGCCGGGGACGTCGGCGGGCTTGCCGTAGCCGTCGGTGACCACCAGGCGCATCAGTTTGCGAAGCGTGTCGCTGGTGGATTGCTGCATGACGCGCGTGCCCTCCCGCGGGGGCGCACCCGGTTCGGCGGCCAGCAGGGTGGGGCGGAGCACGATGCCGCCATTGGCGATGGCGGCCGTCCCGCGGACCACATGCAGGGGGGAGACGGCGATGCCGTGGCCGAAGCCGACGGTCATGGTCGCGATCTCCTTCCAGTTCTCGGCCTTCTGGACGATCGGCTGGCCCTGCTCGGGCAGCTCGATGCCGATGCGGGCGAACATGCCCATCCGCTCGAGCCAGGAGCGCTGGCGTTCGCTACCGACGGCCTGGGCGATATGGGCGGCGCCGAGGTTCGAGGAGTAGGCGATCACCTCGGGCAGGAACAAGGGCCGGTGCTTGCCCTCGAAGTCGCTGATGGTGAAGCGGCCGATCTTGATGTCGTGCCCGGCATCGAACACGGACCAGAGGTGGGCGGCGCCGCTGTCGAGGGCCATGGCGGCGGTCTGCAGCTTGAAGGTCGAGCCGGGTTCGTACATGCCGGTGACGGCGCGGTTGAACCGCTCCTCGGGCTTGGCCTCGTTTAGCTTGTTGGCGTCGAAGTCCGGTAGGCTGACCATGGCGATGACCTCGCCGGTGCGGACGTCCATGACGATGCCACAGGCGCCGATGGCCTGGAACTCCTCCATGGACTTGCTCAACTCGTCGCGGACGGCGGCCTGGACGCGGACATCGAGCGAGAGGCGCAGCGGCGCCGGGTCGTCGTGCAAGCGCTGCTCGAAGAACCGCTCGATCCCGGCCACGCCGTGCGCATCGACGTCGACGGCGCCGACCACCTGGGCGGCGACCCGGCCCTGCGGATAGCGGCGCTTCTCACCGGTCTGAAAGTAGATGCCGGGGATCCCGAGATTGTTGACCGCGAGCTGCTCGCGCGGGGTGATGTTGCGGGCGAGGTAGACGAACTGCTTGCCGCTGGCGAGGCGGGTGCGGACGACGTCGAGGTCGAGGCGAGGGATGACCTGCTTCAACCGGGCGGCGGCCTCGGCCGTGTCGATCATCTCCTTCGGGTTGGCATAGAGGCCGGAGGTGGGGAGGGACAGGGCCAGGATCTCGCCGTTGCGGTCGGTGATCATGGCGCGCTGGCGTGGCCCGGCTTCGGGTTCGGCCGGCGCGGATTGGGCGACGGGCGGCCCGAGCTGCGCGCCGGGGCCGGAGGGCTGGGCGGGGCCGGTTTGGGTGCCGGCGGGGCTGAAATCGGGGATGCGGTCCCGGTCGAGCAGGCGCTTGGCCGACATCGGGGCGACGATGGTGGCGCCAGCGAGCTTCACCGCGACGGCGCCGAACAGGATGGCGAAGCCGCCGGCGGCGAGCAGCAGGCGGGAGCGGGCCTTTTCGAGCGTGGCGCGGCGGGCAAGGTCCGGCGCAATGACGCGAACATGCATGTTTGGGACCGCCTGGGCATGGGCGGGCGAGGGCGCGCGGGCGCCGCGGCCGGGGCCGGGCGGCGGTGCGTCAGGGTGGGGCGCCTGGTCCGTCACGGCTGGGTCAGCGGCCGGCCGGGGTGGTGCCGAACGGCACGGGCGGGGGCAGTGCGGCGTGAGCGCCGCTGCCGAGCGCGCTGCCGCTGCTGATCGGGGCGGGTGCGGCAGACGCGTATGCGGCGGCAGGCGTCTGAAGGAGGGGCGTCTGAGAGAGGGGCGTCTGATAGGGGGGCGGCTGGTAGGGGGACGCCGGGCCGATGGGCGCGGCGGCCGAAACGAGCTGCGGCGTGCCGGTGCGGAGCCGGGCGGCGCGGATGACGCTCTCGCCGATGGTGCCGGGGGCGGTGGCGGCGGACTGGATGGGCCCGGCGGAGACGTTCACGACCGGGGCAAGGAAGCGAGGCGCGGCGGCGAGGGCGGGCGAGGCGGCCGGCTGGGCCGGACCGGACGACGCCGGGCGCGGCGACGGCTGGGCCGGGAGCGGCGTTGCCGTGGCGAGCGCGATTGCACCCGTGCCGGAGGTGGGCGCCGGGGCCGGGCTGGCCGGGTGAGGCGAAAGGTGCGCGGCGACGGCTGCGAGCTGGGCCGCTGACTTGTCGGAACCGGGCTTGTCGGGGGAGGGCCGGTCGTTCGTGGCGGTGCGCACCGATGCGGCGGGACGGATGGCAGCGACGGGGAGACCGGCAGCGGCGCCGGGCATCCCTGCGGGCGGCGCCGATGGCAGGGGCGCAGCGTCGTCGGGCGGGACGGTGGGCGGGCCCGGCGGCAAGGGCGCCGGCAAGCGGCCGGGCAGGTCGTTGAGGGCGACGAACTGGGTGGGGGCCAGCGGCTTGAGGGTGGTGTGCTGCTGCGCGAGGTCCTTCAGCCGGTCGGGCTCGTTCAGCAGTGCCCATTCGGCCTTCAGCGCGCCGATGCGGTCGTGAGTGACGTCGATCTGCTTGAGGGTGCGTGCGATCTCGCGATCGAGCAGCTGGGCGCGGTGCTTGGTCTGATAGAGGTAGAGGCCCGAGCCGGCGGCTAGGAGCATGCAGACGCAGGTGAAGGGGCGGATCATGCGGCGGGTCCGTCCTGGTTCGATGGATTGCGGGCGAGGGCGCGCAGCCGGGCACTGCGGGCACGGGGGTTCGCGTTGGTCTCAGCCGGGCCCGGCTTTGCGGCGCCGCGGGCGAGCATTCGGAACGCGGGCCGGGCGGGTGCGCCGGCGGCGAGCCGGGCCGGGTCGTGGCGGGAGGGCGCCGGGTTGTGTCCGGACGCGCCCTGCATGAAGCGTTTGACCAGGCGATCCTCAAGCGAGTGGAACGACACGACGACAAGGCGGCCGCCGGGGGCGAGCAGGGCGGCCGCTGCCGCGAGGGCGCGCTCGATCTCGCCCAGCTCGTCGTTCACGCGGATGCGCAGGGCCTGGAAGCTGCGTGTGGCGGGGTCGATGCCGGACTTGTCACGCGGGACGACGGCGCGGATGGTCTCGGCGAGTTGTTGGGTGGTGGTGATGGGTGCCTGTGCCCGTGCGGTGGTGATGGCGCGGGCAATGCGGCGGGACAGGCGCTCCTCGCCGAGCTGGTAGAGCGTATCGGCGAGCTCGTCTTCGGGGAGGCCGTTGACCAGGTCGGCGGCGGTCGGGCCGCCTTCGTTGCTGCTGCCGGCGCCCATCCGCATGTCGAGCGGGCCGTCGCTGCGGAAGCTGAAGCCGCGGGCCGGATCGTCGATCTGGAACGAGGAGACGCCGATGTCGAGGACGACGCCGTCGAGTTGGGTGACGCCATGGCGGCCGAGGAGCGCGACCATGTCCCCGAACCGGCCCTCGATCAGATGCAGGCGGCCGGGGTGGCGGGCGGCGAGAGCGGCACCTCGGGCGATGGCGGCGGGATCGCGGTCGATGGCCCAGACGGTGCAGGGCGCGGCGTCGAGTATGGCTTGGCTGTAGCCGCCGCCGCCGAAGGTGCCGTCGAGATAGATGGCGCCGGCGCGGGGCGCCAAGGCCTCGAGCACCTCGGGCAGCATGACCGGGGTGTGGAGGAGGGTCATGCGGCGCCTGCCGGCAGGGTTAGGCCGCGGGCGCGGGCGCGCTCGCGCGCTTCGTCGGTGCGGCGCTTGGCGGCGGCGGGCTCCCAGATCTGGAAGCTGCGGCCGAGGCCCATGAAGACGACGGATTCGGTCAATTTGGCGTGCTGCACCAGCGAATCGGGAAGGAGAATACGCCCCTCCTTATCTGCTTCTACGGGCCAAGCCTCGGCGTAAAGGGTTGTCGTGAGGTCATCGGCATCGTCGTTGAACAGGTCGAGCCGGCCGAGCGAGGCGGTGAGTTGCTCGAACGCAACCAGCGGCCAGGCTTCGATGCAGGGATGCTTGTGCGAGGGGCGGAGCACGAGCGCGGCGGCGCCGGCGTCATGACCGCCGCGGAGCGCGCTCCGGAAGGCGGCGGGAACGGAGGTTCGGCCCTTGGCGTCGAGCCGGTTCTGGTGGGTGCCGAGGAACTGGCTCATTGCGCACGGTCCCCCTTTCACGTGGCAGCCCGGTCCCGATCATGGGTGAGCATGGGCTATCATGGGCCAACGTGGGCGTCAAAGGGATTGACGATGCGGTGACGGCGCATTTAAAGGCGAAGACGTTTGTAAACAACGGCTTATCGTCCATATTGTATTTTGTCTTGCACCATTGCAGGGTCGTCACAACTTTCGCGGTTTGTTCCGTTGTTGCGGGACTAGTGGGCGAGGAAGGTGCCAGACGGCCTGTAAGCCGGGTTCTGTCCGGTCCTTGCGGACGTGGACGGCCATTCCTCTTGGGCGGGCCTTGCGGCGCGCCTCACGCGACCAACCCGGGCGACGGGGCGAGAATGCCCCTGCGTCACACCCTTTCGGATGCCGCCGGCCACCCCTATTCGGTCTTGCTCCCGGTGGGGTTTACCCTGCCGCCCCTGTTGCCAGGGGCGCGGTGCGCTCTTGCCGCACCGTTTCACCCTTGCCCGCAGAGGTTGCCCTGTGCGGGCGGTTTGTTTTCTGTGGCACTTTCCCTGGGGTCGCCCCCGCCGGCCGTTAACCGGCACCGTATTCCCGTGGAGCCCGGACTTTCCTCCACCCCGCATGCGAGGCAGCGGCCGTCCAGCCGTCTGGCGACGGGGTGATGCGCTTCGGGACGTGGGCCGTCAACGGCAAGCTGACGCACGCATGCAAGCGGCGGGGGAGATGCGCGTGCGGCATGCAGCGTTAGGTGCTGCTGCTCGACCTATCTCGGTGCCGCACCTCGATCCACCCCCGGCCCCTCCCTTGTAGGGAGGGGCGACGAGGCAGACGCGCGGTCAGGGGTCTCTACTGGCCGATTGCATATAAAGATCGCGGATGGCGGCAAGGCGGGTGCGGGTCGGGCGGTCGGGGACGGCGGAGAGGTGTTCCGGGAGCCAGCGGCGCTGGAAGGCGCAAAGCGTGGTGGCGAGGCCGGGGACCGGGTAGCCGATCGCGCGGAGGGCTGGTTCGACCTGGTGCTCGTCGAGCGGAGCGGGCCGATCGAGAGTCCAGAGTCCGACTCCGGCGGCGGCGAGCGCGGGCCAGGGGAAGAGTTCGCCGGGGTCTTGCTTGCGGTCGGGGGCGATGTCGCTGTGGGCGACCACATTCGTCTGCGGAATGGGGTGTCGGGCCAGGATCGCCCGGCAGAGCGTGGTGACCGCCTGGATCTGCGCGGCGGGGAAGGGGCGATAGCCCCATTCATGGCCGGGGTTGACGATCTCGATACCGATGGAGCGGGCGTTGAGCGTGTCGTGGCCGCGCCAGTGGCTGACGCCGGCGTGCCAGGCGCGGCGATGCTCGGGGACGAGTTGGACGATGCGCCCATCCTCCTCGACGACGTAGTGGGACGAGACGGGGATGCCGGTTGGGGGCGCCGGGTCGCGCAGACGGTCGAGCGCGGCCGGGCCGGTCTGCATGCCGGTGTAGTGGAGGACGAGGTGGTCGATGGGCGTGCCGGGCGGCCGGTCGTCGTGGTTGGGGCTGGGCGCGTCGATGGGTTGCGGGGTCACAGCCCCCGCTCGCGCTTGATGCGGTCCCACGCGGCATTGATGCGGGCGACCTTGTCGCTGGCGCGGGCGATGAACTCGGGCGGGACGCCCTTGGCGGCGAGGCTGTCGGGATGGTTCTCGCGCATCAGGCGCAGCCAGGCGGCTTTCAGGGCTTCGGGCTGCGCGTCGCGGGCGACGCCGAGGGTGGCGTAGGCGTCGTCGATCGGGCCGAGGCCCGCAGCGCGGTTCGACGCGGCGGCGCCGCGGGCCTGGTCCCAGGCGAGGTTGTCGAGGCCGAAGGCATGATGCACCTGACGCAGCATCTCATGCTCGCTGACCGTCAACGGCTTGTCGGCACGGGCGATGGCGAACAGGGCGGCCAGCACGTCCTCGAGCAAGCCCTTGCTCTGGGCGAAGCTGCGGCCGAGCTCGGTGGCGTAGGCCTCGTAGCCGTCGGCGCTTTCGCGGGCCTGGTCGAACAGGCGGCCGATGTCGCGGACGCTGGCGGGCGGGATGCGGAACTGGGTCTTGAAGGCATCGATTTCGGCGCGGTTGACGGGTCCGTCGGCTTTGGCGAGCTTTGCGGACAGGACGACGACCGCGACGGCAAAGAGCTGGTCGCGGCTGCCGAGGCTGGCGGCGAGGCGGGCGGGACCGAGCGGGCTGTGTCCGAGCAGCCCCCCGAGATCGAGCCCGGCGCCGCTATCGGCGCCGTGGCCGAGGGCGGCGCCGACCATGGCGCCGAACGGGCCACCCAGCGCGAATCCGGCGACGCCGCCCAACAGCTTGCCCCAATAGCTCATAGGCCTCACCCTAGTGCGTGTCCGGCGCCCGTCAAAGTCGCGCGGGACGGGGCGAGTGTGGAGACAACGAGACGGAATGCAGCGTCGCGGCCGCCTGATCCTGGGGGGGATCGTCCTGCTGGCGGCGGTTCTGGTTGCGGGCGTGTGGCTGGTTCCGGGCATGCTGGACTGGAACCGCTACCGCGGCGGGATCGCGGCGCTGGCGTCGCAGCAACTCGGGCGACCGGTCCATATCGGCGGCAGCGTGAGCCTGCAATTGCTGCCGCAGCCCATCCTGACGGCAAGCGACGTCTCGGTGGAGGGCGGACAGGCCGACGAGCATGGGGCAGCGGTGGGCGACGGGATGGGTCCGGACGGCATCGGCCTGCGGGCGCGGGCGCTGCGGCTGCGGGTTGCGCTCGGTGCGTTGCTGGCGGGAAAGGTCGACGCGCGGGAGCTGACGCTGCAGGGGGCCGATCTGCGGCTGCCGTGGCCCCCGCCGGCGGGGGCGCTGGCGCAACGGCCGCCGTCGTGGCTGACGGGCTTGCAGGCGCGTGTGGAGGATGGACGGCTGCAGGTGGGACAGCTGGTGTTCACCGGGATCGAGGGCACGATCGCGACCGACCCGGAGACGGGGACGCTGGCGGTCGCCGGGGTGCTGCAATCCGGCGGGGCAACGGCCAGGACGTGGCAGTTCACGGCGCGCCTGGGCCGGCCGGGCGGCGACGGGGCGGCGGGGCTGGATGTCAGCCTGGACGGGCAGGAGCGGCTGCGTGACACGGGCGGCACGTTCTCGGGGCAGATCGGGGCGGACGGGGCATTGTCGGGGCGGGTGGCGGGGCGGGGGCCGGACCTGTCGTTGCTGATGCCAGCGCCGGCATTGCCGTGGCGGACGGACGGGCGGCTGAATGCGGCGGGAGGCCTGGCGATCGCCGACGAACTGGCGCTGGAGATCGGCGGCGCGCCGGCAACCGGTGCGGTGGCGCTCCGGGTGGCGCCACAGGCGCAGCTGGACGTGGCGATCACGGCCGGGCGGCTGGATCTGGATGCGTGGCTGCCGGCGCTGCTGGCGCGGAGCAGCGGGTCCTTGCGGGCGGGCATCCCGACGGGGATCGATCTTTCGGCAGAGGCGGCGACGCTGGCGGGCGGGACGGTGCGGCGGCTGCGCGGTGGCGTCGATCTCGCGGCCGGGATCGTGCACCTGCGTGATGTCACGGCGGTCCTGCCCGGCGGGGCGGAGCTGACGGTGTCGGGCCAGGTGACGACCGATCCGGCGCCACGGTTCGACGGGCCGGTGAAGGTGCGGGCGCCTGACCTGCGATCGACCCTGCAATGGCTGCACGGCGTGCTACCGGCATGGGCCGGAATGGCGCCGCCGGGCGCGCTGCGTCGGGCAGACCTTTCGGCGCATGTGACCGCCGACGCCGGGCAGGGAGGCGCGACCGAGTTGAGCGGCACGCTCGACGGCAGCCGGATCGGGGGGAGCGCGTCGTACCGGGCGGCCAGAGATGGGGGCGCGCCAGGTACGGGCTTGCGTGCGGCGGTGACGGTGGCGCTGACGCTCGACACGGTCCAGCTCGATCCCTGGCTGCGGTGGACCGATCCGTTCGTGGAGGTTCGGCGGGGCGGCATCGGGCTGGTGCGCACCCTGGAGGCCGGGCTGGCCGGTTTGCGGACTGTGGATGCGGACGTTCGGATCACGGCAGGGCAGTCCACGTGGCGGGAGCTGCCGACGGGCGCCGTGACCGTCGAGCTGTCGAGCGAGACGAGCCGGGTTTGGGTGCGGCGGATCGAGGCGCAGCCCTTGGGCGCGCATGTCAACGTTTCCGGGCAGGTCGGCGAGGGCGGGCGGCTGTCCGATGGCCGGCTTGAGGTGTCGACGGCCGACCTGTCTCGGCTGCGGCCGCTGCTGGAGCCGTTGCTGGCGGTGGACCGGTGGGCGGGGCTGCAGGGCTTGTTGCACGGGCAGGGCTCGTTGCTGGTGCTGGCTGCCGGCCCGGCGGATGCGCTGGGCGGGCGGTTGACGGTGGAGGTAGGCGACCTTCGGCTGGAGGCGCAGCCGGTGGTGGACCTTGCTCGCCGGCATTGGGCGGGTCCGGTGACGCTCCACCACCCGGGGGCGCCGCGGCTGCTGGGGATGCTTGGGCTGAATGGGACGGCGGCGTGGCTCGGCGACGGGTCGTTGTCGCTGGTGGGGCAGGCCGACGTGTCGCCGGGCCGGGTGGCGCTGGACGGCGCGACCCTGTCGGCGGGCGCGATGCGGGCGACCGGGACGCTGGTGTTCGAGGGAGGGCGGGCGTTCGGGACGGTGGGGTTCGAGACGCTGCCGCTGCCGCTGGTGTATCCGCGCTCCCCTGAGCCGCTCCCGTTCCGGTGGTTGCTGGGTTGGCAGGCGCGGCTGGAGGTGCAGGCGGCGGAGTTGCTGCTGGGCCTCACGCCGGTGCTGTCGCACGTATCGACGGATGTTACGCTAGAGGCTGGGGTGCTCTCGTTAGGCAACACCTCCGCCCGGTTGGAGGGGGGGGTGCTGACGGGACGGGCGACTCTGGATGCCTCGGCCGATCCGCCGACGGTCATGGCCGAGGCGCAACTGGCCGGGCTGTCGCTGGCCGGCCCGGTGTTCGATACCCCGCTGGACGTCGTGGCAGGCCAGGCGGAGGCGGCAGGAACGGTGAGCGCAGCCGGAAACAGCCCGGCGGCGCTGTTGGCGACCGCGCACGGCCAGGCGGTGGTCCGGGTGCATGCGGGCGTGGCAAGCGGGTTCGACCTGACGGCGGCGGGCGGGGCATCGATGGGGCCCGACCCGGCGCGTGCACTGGAGACGGCGCGGCAAGCGCTGCTTGCAGGCAGCACGAGCTTCGCGACGTTAGAGGGCCCGGTCACGGTCGACCGGGGCGCGGTGGGTGTCGATCTGGCCCTGACGAGCCCGGCCGGGACAGTGCGCCTGACCGGCGGTTTGGACCTGCACGCGTCCGGGCTGGACATGCGCCTGTCGTTCGAGCCGGCGGGGCCGGATGCCGGGCCGGGACCGGTGCTCGGGGAGCGGTGGACCGGGCCGGCGGGCGCGGCCGTGCGCACGCCGGAGCTGGCGGGGTTGGCCCGGTGGCTGGCAGGCCGCCCATAGGCACCCATCGCTCAACGGCGGGGCGGGGGCGGTTCATCGAGGACGGAGAGGACGAGGTCGACGAGGTTGGAGGCGGCGCCGGTATAGCCGGCGCGGTCGGCTTCCTGTGCGAGCGTCAATAGCCGGTCGGCGATGAGCATGGGGCTGACGGAGGCAGGCACGCTCGCGAGCGTTGTGTTCACAGCATCTCTCCTCTCGGTGCGTCTTGCACCGTTTCGGGATCGTGCCGTGAAAACCTTTCTATGAGGTTAACGCGAATTCGAGCGCGGCGAGCCGGAGGCGGGAGGCGAGCGGCTGGTCCGGGGTGCGGGCGGCGTCGACGCGGGCAACCAGGCCAGCGAGCGAAAGTCCGTCGATTTCGGCCATGCGGTGCAGCACCGCCCAGAACGCCGGCTCGAGCGCGACGCTGGTGCGGTGGCCCGAGAGGCTGAAGCTGTGCTTGACGAGCATGCCGGCCGGCGGTTGTCAGTCGCCGAGGGTCGCGCCGGGGGTGGTCATGGCGGAGGGGACGACCCAGCGGTCGAAGTCGGCGGGGGCGACGAAGCCGAGTTGGTCGGCCGCGTCGCGCAGGGTGACGTTGTCGGCGAGGGCTTTCTTGCCGATCTGGACGGCCCTGTCGTAGCCGATATGAGGGTTCAGGGCCGTGACCAGCATTAACGATTTTGCAAGGTTTTCCGCGATACGCTGGCGGTCGGGCTGCAGCTTGTCGACCATGTTGATGGCGAAGCTGCGGGCGGCGTCGGCCAGGAGGGTCGCGGATTGCAGTACGTTGTGGATGATGAGCGGCTTGAAGACGTTGAGTTCCAGGAAGCTCTGGGCGGCACCGATGGTGACGGCGACGGTGTTGCCCATGACCTGGGCGCAGACCATGGTGAGGGCTTCGCTCTGGGTGGGGTTGGTTTTGCCGGGCATGATGGAGCTGCTGAGGCCGTCGGCGGGGATCACCAGCTCGCCGATGCCGGAGCGGGGGCCGGAGCCGAGCAGGCGGACGTCGTTGCCGAGCTTGTTGAGTCCGGTTGCGATGACGTTGAACATGCCGGCGAGCTCGACGAAGGCGTCATGGGCGCCCATGCCCTCGAACTTGTTCGGGTTCGGCTCGAAGGCGAGGCCGCTGAGGGCGGCCATCCGTTCGCAGAACACGCGGTCGAAGTCCGGATGCCGGTTCAGGCCGGTGCCGACGGCGGTGCCCCCCTGCGGCAGGCGGAGCAAGCGGGGCAAGGTGTCGTGCAGGCGGTCGAGGCCGAGGGCGACCTGGGCGGCGTAGGCGCCGAACTCCTGGCCGAGGGTGACGGGAACGGCGTCCATCATGTGGGTGCGGCCGACCTTGACGACGTGGTCCCACTCGCGGCTGCGGCTTTCCAGGCTGTTCTGCAGGACCGTCAGGGCCGGGATGAGGCCGTGGACGACGGCTTCGGCGGCGGCGACGTGCATGGCGGTCGGGAAGCTGTCGTTGCTGCTCTGGCCGCGGTTCACGTGGTCGTTCGGGTGGATCGGGTCGCGGGCGCCGCGGGGGTGCCCGAGCGCCTCGTTGGCGAGGTTCGCGATGACCTCGTTGGCATTCATGTTGGTCTGGGTGCCGGAGCCGGTCTGCCAGACGGGCAGGGGGAACTCTGCGTCATGACGGCCGGCGGCGATGGCGGCGGCAGCGGCGGCGATCGGCCGGGCCAGATGCGCGGGAAGCTCGCCGAGCGCCTCGTTGGCTTCGGCACTGGCCTGCTTCTGGAGGCCGACGGCGCGGACGAGGCCGGGCGGGAAGCGCTCGCGGCCGATTTGAAACAGGCGCCGGGCGCGTTCGGTCTGCGGGCCCCAGTAACGGTCCTGGTCGATTTCGATCGTGCCCAGGCTGTCGGTTTCCGTGCGTGTCATGCTGGTGCTCCTTCGCGCAGGCGCGCGGCGGCCCAGGCGGCAGCCTCAGCGACGACCGGGTCGGCGTCGGACAGCAGGCGCTCTGCCGACGCCAACAATTGGGGGTCTGCGGAGTTGCCGATCGCAATGAGCACGTTGCGCACGAAGCGGTCGCGGCCAATGCGCTTGACGGGGCTGCCGGCGAACAGCCGGCGGAAGGCGGCGTCGTCGAGCGCCGCCAGTTCCTCGAGGTGGGGCGAGCGGAGGTCGTTGCGGGCGGCGAGCTTCGGATGGGTCGTGCGTGCGGCATCCCGGGCGAAGCGGTTCCATGGGCAGACCGCGAGGCAATCGTCGCAGCCATAGATCCGGTTGCCCATCAGCGGGCGCAGCGCATGCGGGATCGGTCCAGCGTGCTCGATCGTCAGGTAGGAGATGCAGCGTGTGGCGTCGAGGCGGTATGGCGCGGGGAAGGCGGCAGTCGGGCAGACGTCCAGGCAGCGCGTGCAAGTGCCGCAGCAGTCGTCATGCGGCGGCTCGGGCTCGAACGGGAGGGACGTCATGATCTCGCCGAGGAACAACCAGGAGCCGTGGGTGCGGGAGACGAGGTTGGTGTGCTTGCCCTGCCAGCCGAGGCCGGCCTGCTGGGCGAGGGGCTTTTCCATCACCGGGGCGGTGTCGACGAAGACCTTCACCGCGGGGCCGAAGCGGCTGGCGACGAAGGCAGCGAGGTGTTTCAGCATGCCTTTGACGACGGCGTGGTAGTCGCGGTGGCGGGCGTATACGGAGATGTTGCCGTGGGCGGGGCGGCCGAGGGCGTCGAGCGGATCTCCATCGGGCGCGTAAGACAGGCCGAGGCAGATGACGGTCCGAGCATCGGGCCAGAGGGCCTGGGGGTGGGCCCGCTCGGTGGCCCGGTCGGCCATCCACGCCATCTCGCCATGGTGGCCGGCGCCGAGAAAGGCGGCGAGGCGTTCGGCGGCTTCGGGCGCCAGGTGCGCAGGCGCGAAGCCGACCGCATCGAAGCCGAGATGGAGCGCCTTCGTGCGGATGGCCGCCTTCACGTCGGCGCCGGCTGACTGCATGGTGCCGCCCATGAGAGTGCTGCTGATCCTGCTGCTGTTGTCTGCGTGCCAGACGGCGGCCGAGTCGTGCCGTCCCGAGCGGCTGGCGGAGCTG
Source organism: Acetobacteraceae bacterium (assembly GCA_965213855.1). Taxonomy (GTDB): domain Bacteria; phylum Pseudomonadota; class Alphaproteobacteria; order Acetobacterales; family Acetobacteraceae; genus JBBROS01. Next base: position 242,826 of record CBDCAA010000011.1, read on the forward strand.
CCGCTCCGGTTGCTGGGCAAGGTGCCTGCCGTGACGGCCGAGATCAATGGGCAGACGGCGACGTTGCTGCTGGACACCGGGTCGGACCGGACGGTGCTGAGCCGGGCCGCGGCGGCGCGGCTCGGCGTGGCCGAACGCGCGCCCGGCCTGGCGTTGCGCGGAGCGGGCGGAGAGGCGGCGTCGGGCAAGGCGGTGCTGGACAGGCTCACGCTGGGCGGCGTCGCCTTGCGGTCGGTGCCGGTGTTGCTGGCCAACCAGCCGGATGCGCCGCTGGATGGGGTGCTGGGGATCGACTTCCTGGTGGACTACGAGCTCGAGCTGGATGTGCCGCATGGCCGGGCGGCGTTGTATCGGGCGCGGTCATGTGCGACGGCCCGGCCGGACTGGGCCGGGCGGGTGATCGCGTTGCCAGTGCAGCAGCAGGCCGGGTCCGGCCACCTGTTCGTGTCGATCTCGGTCGATGGGGAGACGTTGCACGGGCTACTGGACACGGGCGCCACGGTTTCGACGCTGTCATTGCAGGCGGCCGAGGATACGGGGCTGCGGGCCAAGGTGCTGGACCGGCAGCCACGGATGCGGGCGCAGACGATGAATGCCGGGGGGATCGTGTTCCGGCCAGTGCAGTTCCGGGAATTGCGGGTGGGCGCGGACACGGTCGAGAACCCGGTGCTGACGGTCGCGGACCTGCCGCCGTTCGCGGGCGACCTGCTGCTGGGGGAGGACTACATCGGCAAGCGAAAGCTCTGGTTCTGGTTCCGGCTGGGGCGGGTGTTCGTCTCGCCCGAGTGACCCGCTACCCGGGTCGCGGCGGGTTTTCGGCCGGTCCTGGGCTTCGACCCACCCCCCCCCTCCCTTCCAGGGATGGGAGCAGAGGCTCAGGCGGGGACGTCGAGGACGAAGCGGGTGCCGGGCCAGGTGGGGTCGTGGGTGATGGTGGCGTGGAGGGTGTCGGCCATTGCCTTGACGATCATGCCGCCGATGCCGGTGCCCTTGGCGCGGGGTTGTGGCGCCGCAGGGGCGGGGTAGCCGACGCCGTCGTCCTCGACGCTGAGGCGGAGGCCGCCGGGTGCCTGCGCCATGCCGATGCGGACGGACCCGGGTTCGCGGCCGGCATAGGCGTATTTGAGGGCGTTGGTGACCAGCTCGTTGACGATCAGGCCGATCGAGACGGCCTTGTCGGTCTCGACGCGGATGGGCTGGGTCGTGAGTTCGATCTTGCCGACGGCGCCATCCGGCTCGAGCGCGCGGCGGAACTCGGCGACCAGGTTCTCCAAATATTGGTCCAACTCGACGAACTCGACGTCGTTCGACGTGTAGAGGCGCCGGTGCACGAGGGCGACGGCGTCGACCCGTTCGGCGGCGCGGCGCAGCACGCCCTGGGCGTCGCCCTCGAGCCGCCGCGCCTGCAGGCCGATCATGGCGCTGATGAGCTGGAGGCTGTTGGCGACCCGGTGGTTGACCTCGCGCAGCAGGACGGCCTGCTGGTTGGCGAGGCGTTCAAGACGGTCGCGGCTGTCACGCAGCTCACGCTCGGCGGCCTCCTTGGCGCGCTGGGTGCGGGCGGCGTGCACGGCCTGGCGCAGCGTCGGTTCCAGCAGCTCGAGGAAGGCGCCCTGCACGTCCTTCACGACGAAGTCGGCGGCGCCCTGCTTGAGGGCGTTGATGGCGATGCGCGGCTCTTCGGCGGCGGTGACGAAGACGACCGGCGGAGAATCGGGCAGGTTTTGCAAGTCGATCAGGACGTCGAGGCCGTCGCGGCCGGGCATGTAGTAGTCGAGCGCGATCACGTCGAAGGGCTCGGCCTTGGCGCGGGCGAGCCCGTCGGCGCCGGTCGCGGCGAGCACGACGACGATGCCCGCCCGGCCAAGGCGGCGCTGGACGAGCCGGCCGGCCCCGCCGTCATCGTCGATATACAGGAGGCGGAGAGGCGGTTCGGGGGTCACGGCATCAGGCGGTATCGGGGACCTGCATAACCGACAGGAACAGGCCCAGTTGGCGGATCGCGGTGGCGAAGCCTTCGTAGTCGACGGGCTTGGTGAGGTAGACGTTGCAGCCGAGGTCGTAGCAGCGCTGGATCTCGAGCTTGTCGTCCGTGGTGGTGAGCACGACGACGGGGACGCGGCGGAGGTGTTCGTCTTCCTTGATCGCCTTGAGGATGTCGATCCCGCTCATGTCCGGCAGGTTGAGGTCGAGCAGAACGAGCAGGGAGCGCAGAGCGGTGCGGGCGCCCGCGGCAGTCTCGCCGAACAGGTAGGCCATGGCACTGGTGCCATCGGTGAACGGGATGATGGCGTTGTTGACGCCGGCACGGCGGACGTTCTTCTCGATCAGGCGGGCGTGCCCCGGATCATCTTCGATCAGCAGGATGGTGACGGGGACGGCGTTCATCGGGATGGTCTCATTAGAAGGGGCTCATGAGGCGACGAACTCCGGTTCGGACACGGGCGCGCCGGCCGCTTGCGTGGGCGAGCAGCCGGTATGTGGCAGCTCGACCCGGAAGGTCGATCCCACACCTGGCGCGGAGACGCAATCGATGCGGCCGCCAAGCCGGCGGACGAGGGCGCGGACGTGGGCGAGGCCGATGCCCTCGCCGGGGACGGTCTGGTCGCCAGCGCGGCGAAACAGCTCGAACACCCGCTCCAGGTCGCGCTCGGCGATGCCGCGGCCGTTGTCCTTGACCTCGTAGGTCACGACCGGGCCGCGGGTGCGGCCGGACAGCTCGATGCGGCCGGGGCGGCCCGGCTGGAGGTATTTGAGGGCGTTCTCCATCAGGTTGCTGAACACCTGTTCGAGCACGAGGCGATCCGTGACGACATCCGGCAGCGTGCGATAGACGAAGGCCGCGCCGCGTTCGTCGGCCTGGTGCTGCAGGCTCGCGCCGATGGTTTCGACCAGGGCACGCATTTCGACACGTTCCGGCGTGAGCACGCGCCGGCCCTCGCGGGAGAGTTTCAGGATGGCGCCGATGAGGCGATCCATCTTGGCGGTCGAGGTCTTGATGAAGCGGAGCGATTCCGGGATGTCCTCGGTCGCGGCCACGATGACGTCGTCGATCGGGACGGGCGGCAAGGGTTCGTCGGGTGGGGTCGTGACGGGCGTGGCGCAAGCCGCGGCGGTGCGGACGACGTAACCGGCTACGGTCGCGGCTGCCGTCTCCAACTCGCTGGTGAAGCCCATGATGTTGACGAGCGGGGCGCGCAGATCGTGCGAGACGATGTAGGCGAAGCGCTGGATCTCGCTATTCGCCTCGGTGAGGGCAGCGGTGCGTTCGGCGACCCGCTGTTCGAGCGTGTCGTTGGCGTCGGCGAGCCCGGCCTGGGCGGCGCGGAGGGCCTTGAAGGCTTGCCAGGCGCTCCAGCCGATGGCGAAGGCCAGCGCGGCCAGCAGGATCAGGCCGAGCGCGTCGGCGAGCACGAGCAGGCTGCCGCCGCGGTTGACGGCATCGATCTGGGTCGACAGCGCCGTGCGCTGCTGGTCCGACAGGGCGGCGATGAGCTGGCGCAGCGCATCCATGTCGTGCTGGCCGCGGTCGGACTGCACGATGTCGAGGGCGCCGGCCTGGTCGCCGGCGCGGGCGCGGGCGAGCGTGTCGGCGAGTTCGGCAAGCTTGTCGGCGGTGATGGCGCGCAGGCTGGCGAGCAGGGGGGCTGCGGCGTCCGCGTCCGGGGTGGCGGCCAGATCGGCGCCGAGCGCGTCGAGCGTGGCGGGCAGGTCCCGGCGGCCGCGCTCGTATGGCTGCAGGTAGCTGTCCTTTCGGGTGAGCAGGAAGCCGCGTTGGCCGGTTTCGGCGCTTTCGAGCCCGCTCAGCACGCTGCTCAGGGTCGCGCGCGCATCCTCTGTCCGCGCGACCTGCCGAAGGGCGGCGGCGTTGCGGGTGGCCAGCAGGGCGGAGGCGCCGATGAGGCCGATGGCGAGCAGGAGGCCCAGGCCGATCGCGAGGGCGACGTTCCAGTCGGGGCCGCGGCGCGTGAGGGCGTTGGGAATGGGCGCTCTCCGGGAAGGTTGCACGGCAGCTTAGCGTGCGACCGGCCGCAGCCGAAATTCGGCGGGCCGGCTGCACGTGCTTACCCGAACTCGGACGTTAGCAGGAGATGGACGGTGCCGCTCTCGTGGCGGAGGCCGGTGCGTGTGGACCGGCGTGGGTGCTCGGATCGCGTCCGAGCATGACGTACCTCCCTGTTGGAGCACGGTTTAAGGCCGGACAGCCCTTGGGTTCAAGGGAGGGGCTTGACGCCGGCGGTCTCGGCCTGGACTGCGACGGCGGTGACGACACCGTCGGGGGCGCGGGTGGCGCGGATGGTCACGGCGGCGCCGGGCACGAGGAGGGAGGCGTCGCCGGGGACGAGGCCGACGACGCGGGTGCCGGGTGCGACATCGATCGTTTGCGCGCCACCGGGATAGGTGAGCGTCAGGACTGGGCCGGAGGGGGCTTCGGCGACGCCGTCGACATTGGCGTTGGTCATGGTCTGCTCGGGCTGGTCCATGGGGCGGTGGCCCTCGCCGGTGCCGCGCATGGACTCGGGGAAGATGTGCACTTCCTGGGCGTGGAGGCGGCCATCGGCGCCGCGCACGGCGGCGGAGCCAACGAACTCGCCAGGGCGAATGTCGGCCAGGCTGCGCTCGACCTGGGTGCCGTAGCGGGTGCCGGGCGGCAGCAGGACCGTCTGGGCGTCGCCGTCGTCGAGGGTGACGACGATCGCGCCACGGGCGATGCTGGCGATGGTGCCGTTGAGGCGGAGGGGGGTTTGGGCTGCGGCGGGGATGGCGGCAAGGGCGGGCAGCAGGGCTGCGGCGATGAGGGAGCGCATGGGGCGGTCTCCGGAGTGCGGGCCAGGACGGACCGAGCGGAGTCCTGGAGAACTCGGCCAATAGCCTAATTCAAGCAAAAGCGTTTGCAAATTTCGTCTCGGGATCGACGCCGTCGTCCCGGGTGCAAGCGCGTGCGGGGGAACTTCAGGTCGTTGATACGTCGGGCAAAGCCGACTGGCCGGCGTGGGTCCCCGGGTCAAGCCCGGGGATGACGTACTATTCGTTATCGATGTACCATCAATCCTCGCCGACCAGGGAACGCCCTAGCGGTCTGCTAGGGGATCTTTGCGGTTCCGGCGCTGCGGGCGGCTTTTTCGGTCACGCCGCTGACGCCTTCGCGGCGTTGCAACTCGGTCCAGACCTGGTCGGGGGTGACGCCGGAGGCGACCCACATGACGATGAGGTGGTAGAGGACGTCGGCGCTTTCCGCGATGAGTGCGGCGGGGTTGCCCGCGACGGCCTCGATCAAGCACTCGACGGCTTCTTCGCCGAACTTCTGGGCGACCTTGGCCGGGCCGCGGGACAGGAGGCGGGCCGAGTGGCTGCGGGCCGGGTCGGCGGTGCGGCGGTCGAGGATGACGGCGTGAAGCCGATCGAGGACGGTGGCGTCCGGGGCGCCAGGGGCGATCGCTGGGCGTGAAGCGGCGGCCTTCATCCGCGATGCATTGCCCGGCTTTCGCTTGATCGCCTTCTTGGTCCCGACTGCGGCGACATCGGGCCGGGGCTTCTTCACGGGACGGGCCTCATGCCATGATCGGGCGCTGCTGGCGGACCGGCAGGCCGGCGGCGGCCAGTTCATCCTTGACCTGGGCGACGGTGAATGTGCCGAAGTGGAAGACGCTGGCCGCGAGCAGGCCGGTGGCGCCGGCCGTTGCGCCCTCGACGAAGTGGCCCAGCGAGCCGACGCCGCCCGAGGCGATCACGGGCAGGCGGACGGCGCCGCAGACGGCGCGGAGGAGCGCCAGGTCGAAGCCGGCGCCGGTGCCGTCGCGGTCCATGCTGGTGAGCAGGATCTCACCGGCGCCGAGCTCGGCGACCTGGCGGCACCACTCGACGGCGTCGAGGCCGGTCGGGGTGCGCCCGCCATGGGTGAAGACTTCCCATGCGCCTGGCCTGGACTGGCGGGCGTCGACCGCGACGACGACGCATTGGCTGCCGAACTTCCGGGCGGCCTCGGCGACGAGCGCGGGGCGGGCGACGGCGGCGGAGTTCATGCTACACTTGTCGGCGCCGGCGAGCAGGAGCCGGCGCATGTCGTCGGTGCTGCGGACGCCGCCGCCGACGGTGAGGGGCAGGAAGATGCGAGCGGCGGTGCGGGCGACGACGTCGAGGATGGTGTCGCGGTTCTCGTTACTGGCGGTGATGTCGAGGAAGGTGAGTTCGTCGGCGCCGGCGGCATCATAAAGGGCGGCCTGCTCGACCGGGTCGCCGGCGTCACGCAGGGCGACGAAGTTCACGCCCTTGACGACACGGCCGTCCTTGACATCGAGGCAGGGAATGACGCGCAGCTTCAGCATGACGGGTTTTAGACATCCGCGCGGGAGTCGGTGCAAGCGGTGGTTGCGGTTGCCGAAAGGGCACGTCGGGCGCCGGGCCGGACGCGCCCACCCGCGGCCCCTCCCTGGGAGCGAGGGGAGACGATCAGGGGATCGTCTGCGAGAGCAGGGCGAGGGCTTCGGCGGGGTCGATGCGACCGTCGTAGAGGGCCCGGCCAACGATGACGCCTTCGATGCGGCCGGTCGCGTTGCAGGCTGTTTGTTTGAGGGCGGCAAGGTCGGCGAGGGTGCCGACGCCGCCGCTGGCGATGACCGGCGTGTTCAGGCGATTTGCCAGTGCGCTTGTCTGGTCGAGGTTGAGGCCGGCCAGCATGCCGTCGCGGGCGATGTCGGTGTAGATGATGGCGGCCACGCCGGCGTCCTCGAAGCGGAGCGCCAGGTCGGCGGCGGTGGTGGTGGAGGTCTGGGCCCAGCCCTGGGTCGCGACCAGGCCGTCGCGGGCATCGATGCCGACGGCGACCCGGCCGGGATGGGCGCGGCAGGCCTCGTGCACGAGCGCCGGGTCATGCAGGGCGGCGCTGCCGAGGATGACGCGGGTGACGCCGGCGGCGAGCCAATGCTCGATCCCTTGGATGTCGCGGATGCCGCCGCCGAGTTGCACCGGAACGGATGCGGCGGCGAGGATGGCGGTGACGGCGGCGTGGTTCACGGGGCGGCCGGCAAAGGCGCCGTCGAGGTCCACGACATGGAGCCAGGTGCAGCCGGCGTCCTGCCAGGCGCGGGCCTGGGCGGCCGGGTCGTCGGCATAGACGGTCGCCTGGTCCATGTCGCCGCGGCGGAGGCGGACGCAGGCGCCGCCCTTGAGGTCGATGGCGGGATAGAGCGTAAGGGCGGTGCTCATGGCCTCGGGTCGGTCTGCAGCAGCTTATGATAGTAGAATCCGCGCAGGGTGCGTCCGCCGACGCGGGCGTAGCAGGGGTGCTCGCCCCAGCGCTGGTACCCGAGGCGCTCGTAGAGGCGGATGGCGCCTTCCTGGCTCTCGCGCACGTCGAGGTTGAGGACGTGGTAGCCGAGGGTGCGGGCGCCGAGCTCGACGCGGGTGGTCAGCAGGGTGGCAAGGCCGTAGCCGCGGGCGTAGGGGGCGACGAAGGCGTGCATCAGGGCGGCGGCGAAGGCTTGCGCCTCGTTGTGGCGCGGCGGGCGGACGAGCTGGGCGCTGCCGACGATGACGCCGTCGAGCCGGCCGACGAAGAGTTCGCGCTCGGGCACGAGCATGACGCCGCGGAAGTAACGCTCGAGGGCGAGGCGGCCGGGGGACTTGACCCAGCCGAAGCCGCCGCCATCGAGGATGGCGGCGTCGGCAGCTTCGCACAGCGCCGCCATGTCGTCGTCGGTGAGCTCGCTGATGCGCTCGACGAGCAGGCTGTGGGCGGGCGGGTGCGGCGGTGCGGCAGCCTGGCTCATCAGGTGCTCATCAGGATTGGGCCGGAGCGGGGCTCCAGCGGAGGAAGTTGGCGAGGATGCGCAGGCCGACGCCTTGGCTTTTCTCGACGTGGAACTGCGTGCCGGCGCGGTTGCCGCTGGCGACCAGAGCGGGAACGGGGCCGCCGTAATCGGTCTCGGCGAGGACCTGGTGCGGAAGGGTCGGGCGGAGGGCGTAGCTGTGGACGAAGTAGGCGTGGTCGCCGGGTTCGAGCCCTTCGAGCAGGGGGTGGGCGCCAGGGGTGAAGGCGAGCGCGTTCCAGCCCATCTGCGGAAGGCGCAACCCTTCGGCCGGCATGGGGGCGACGTCGCCGCCGATCCAGCCGAAGCCGGAGGTGGTGGTATGCTCGAGGCCGCGCTCGGCCATGAGCTGCATGCCGACGCAGATGCCGAGGAAGGGGCGGCCGGCGGCGGCGCTGGCCTGGACGGCGTCGTACAGGCCAGGGATGGCGGCGAGGCCGGCGGCGCAGTCGGCGAAGGCGCCCTGGCCGGGCAGGACGAGGCGGTCGGCGCGGGCGACGGCGGCGGGGTCGGCGGTGATGGCGACTTCGGCATCGAGGCCGGCGTGAGCGGCGGCATGGCTCAGTGCGCGGGCGGCGGAGGCGAGATTGCCGCTGCCGTAGTCCACGACGGCGATGCGCTCGCGGGTCATGCGACAGTCTCGGCGAGGGTGTCGGCGAATTGGGCCGCGACCTCGGGCCGGAAGGTGAGGAGGCGGCCGAGGGCGGTCTCCTCGTCGCGGGCGGCGAGGACGTGGGCGAGGGTGTAGCCGCGGCGGTCGAGCGTCCAGCGGAGGACATCGCGGCCGAGCAGGCCGGCAAGCCAGGCGAGGCCGAGGAGGAGGGGGCCGAAGCGGGGCGGCAGGATGCGGGCGAGGACGACGATGAGGACGAGGTGGATGGCCGCCGCGACCCAGGCGCGATGGAGGGTGAACCATAACGGGCCGAGCAGGGCGGCTCCCCAGGAAAACGCTTCCGGCACCAGGACGGGCATGCGGCCTGGCTTGAGGTGGGCGGTGTAGGACTTCACAGGCTGCCCTTGGTGGACGGGATTGCGGCGGGGGCGCGCGGGTCCGGCTCGGTCGCGTCGCGGAGGGCGCGGGCGGTGGCCTTGAAACAGGCCTCGGCCACGTGGTGGGCATTGGTGCCGGCGCGCTGGGTGACGTGGAGGCTGAGCAGGGCGTTCATGGCGAGGGCGCGGAAGAACTCCTCGAACAGCTCGGTGTCCATGCTGCCGATCTTGCCGGGCCCGAAGGCGACGGACCAGGCCAGGAACGGGCGGCCGGAGAGGTCGACGGCAGCATCGACCAGCGCCTCGTCCATGGGGACGACGGCGTGGCCGAAGCGGCGGATGCCGCGCTTGTCGCCGACCGCCTGGGCGATGGCCTGGCCGAGGACGATGCCGACATCCTCGGTCGTGTGGTGGTCGTCGATATGCAGGTCGCCCTTGGCGTCGACCTCGAGGTCGAACAGGGCATGGCGGGCGAAGGCGGTCAGCATGTGGTCGAGGAAGCCGATGCCGGTGGCGATGCGCGACTGTCCGGCGCCGTCGAGGTCGAGGCGGAGGGTGATGGCGGTTTCCGACGTCGTACGCGTCAGGGTCGCGAGGCGGGGCATCGCGGGCTAGTAGCCCATTCAACCGGCGGGTGCCATGGGCAGCGCCGAGCGCGTCGACGCCCATGCGGCCAGCCCGCCATCATGCCGAGCCCGTTCGGCGTCGAAGCCAGCGCTGGAGCCGGGGACGGACGCGGAGGAAGCGGCGGTAGAGCTGTTCGAGGCCGGCCAGAACGATCCTGTTGCGGGCGAGCAGGCCGAGCGGGCGAAGGCGGGGGATGGCGCGCCACATGGCCGCGAACGCGGCGGCGCCGGAGAGCAGGCGGCCGTCCTCCTCGGCGTGGAAGCGGGCGAGCAGCTCGGCCCGATCGATCGGACACGCGGCGGAGCCGGGGCCCGCGACGTCGATGAAGTCGATCGCGCGCGCACGGTCGAGCCGGCGCATGAGCGCAATCTCCCGCAGGCAGAGCGGACAGGCGCCGTCGAACCAGACCTTGACTTGAGCCATGCCGGGTTACTTGGCGTCTTGGGGTTGCCGCGCCAACGGTCCGTCCTGGGTGGCGGCGAGCGGGTGGCCGAGGCCGGCCAGCAGCGCCCGGGCGGTCACCGACCAGGGGACGGGCTTGAAGTTGGCGACGACGTCGCGCTGCCACGCGGCGAGGAGGGCGCGGTCGTCGAGCACGGCCCGGAGGGCGGCGTAGGCGTCGTGCAGGTTATCGGGATCGAGCATCCGGCACAGCCCGGCCCCAGCCTCCGGCAGCGAGGTGCCGTTCGCGACCAGGCAGGGTTTGCCGAAGGACAGGCTTTCGGTGACCGGCAAGCCCCAGCCCTCGAAGAAGGACGGGAAGATCGTGAACAGGCATCGCCCGTAGAGGGTGGCGAGGTCCGCATCGGTCGGGTTCTCGAGCACGACGAGCTTGCCGCCCAGATAGTCGGTGTTGGCGATCATGGCCATCAGGTCGGAGACGAGCCAGCCGACGCGGCCGGCGAAGACGAGGGTGGGCACCTGGTCGGGCGGCAGGTCCTCGATCAGGCGAAGCCAAAGGCGGAACAGCAGGAGGTGGTTCTTGCGGACCTCGATCGTCGAGACGATCAGCACGAACTCGCCGGGCGGCGGCGCGTGACGGCCGGGCGTATGGGCATTTACGGGCGCTGCGGCCGCGCCGAAGCCGGTGCCGATCGGGATGGTGGAGATGGCGGCGGAGAGGGGGATGCCGTGCTTGCCGGCGTACGAGACGAGGTCGGATGCGGTGGCGTTCGAGATGGTGAAGATGTGGTCCGCGTTCAGCATGACGCGGCGGAACGAGGACCTGAACAGCTGGACGAGCCCGCTGTCGCACCACTCGGGGTGGAGCAACGGGATAAGGTCGTAGACCATGGTGGCGAAGCGGATCTGCCGTTGCTTGAGGGTGGTCACGACGCCGGCGTGATCGGGGTGGGACCAGAATGCGCCGAGAACGAGGAGGATGTCGCCCGGTCCGGACTGGGATTCGAAATCGTAGGCCGGGTCCGTGCGGTCCGGCCCACGACCGAGACGGACCGCGTTGCGGGCCGTGGCGGCCGCCAAGGCAGATACCTTGCCCGCAAGCGTGCGCCAAGCCCGGAGCGAGGACCGTTGCGCCTGGACGGCCGCCCCGACGGGCGCGCGAAGGTCAGCGGGGAGGCGGTAGAAGAGCTCCCGAGCCAAGCGGCGCAAGGGAGGGGGCGGCTGGGTCGGGTCAGGGTCGCGCCGGCTGGCTGCAGGGTCGGGCCGGTCGACGAGGGCTGTGAACAGCGCCGCGATCTCGGACCAGCGGACCGTGCGATAGCTGGCGCGAACCGCGTCGTGGCGGACGAAGTTCAGCAAGCCGGACGCGCCATAGTGTTGCTGCAGCGACGCGTAGAGTTCCAGGGTGAGGCGCTGAATGCCGCTCGGCCGCGAATTCCCGGTCGCGTACTCGAACAGGTCTTCGACGTCGATCCAGAGCTTCGGGGTCATGTTCTCGTTCGCTGGCGGGCAGCACGGCGGGTGAGCACGGCGGGAGGGCGGCCTTTGGTGGCGGCGGCACAGGGTGGCGTCAAGTGGCGGCCCCTCAGGAGGGCGAGATCGGCTGCTCCGTGACATGGTGGAGCGGCCGGGTGGCGAGGGCACAGAGGCGGACCAGGACCTTGACCCACCCTTGACCGCATCCTGGGGGGAGGGGACCCAAACGGTGAGCTTTTATGAAATGTTTATTCGCCTCACCAGAATCGGCAATCGAGCCTTTATCGCGATCGCCCCTAGGGTGCGGTCCTCGGGTGGGCTGGAGGTATCGTGGTCGACGTCATCGTTGTCGTGCTGAGCACGGGTGGGATCCTGCTGATGGCGGGCTACGCCGTGCTGTGTGACAGGATCTGAACCGTGGTGGACCTATTTCTTGGCGGGGCGGTCTCCGCCGGGCTGCTGATCTATCTCGTGTGGGCGCTGGTTCGCCCTGAAGACTTCTAGGGGCGCCTGCGATGACATTGGTCGGTTGGGCGCAGATCTCGCTCGTGCTTGCGCTTGTCTTCGGGGCAGCGGTCCCGCTCGGGTATTACATCGCGGCCGTGGTTCAGGGCGGGCGGACGTGGCTGTCGCCGGTGCTGGGGCCGGTCGAACGCGGTTGCTACCGCCTGGCCGGCGTCAATCCCGAAGCGGGGATGAGCTGGCGGACCTACGCGATCGCGCTGATCGCGCTGCAGGCGGTCCATTTCGCCATACTGTATGCGATGCTGCGGTTGCAGCAGTTCCTGCCGCTGAACCCTGACGGTCAGACGGCGATGTCGCCGCAGCTGGCGTTCAACACGGCGATCAGCTTCGTCACCAATACGAACTGGCAGGCCTATTCCGGCGAGACGGCACTGTCCTACGGGACGCAGATGTGGGGCCTGACGGTCCATAACTTCTTGTCGGCGGCCACCGGAATCGCGGCGGCCGTGATGGTGGCGCGGGCGTTCGCGGGTGGCGGCCTCAAGACGCTCGGGAATTTCTGGGTCGACCTGACGCGGATCACGCTCTACGTGCTGCTGCCGCTCTGCATCGTCTATGCCGTGTTCCTGATCGCAACCGGGGTGCCGCAAACGCTGACGGGCGCGGTCGAGGCAACGACCTTGGACGGCGCGAAGCAGTCGATCGCGCTGGGGCCGGTGGCGTTCCAGGAAGCGATCAAGCTGATCGGCACCAATGGCGGCGGCTTCTTCAACGCGAACTCGGCGCATCCGTTCGAGAACCCGTCGGCGCTGTCGAACGTGGTCGAGACGTGGTCGGAGATCGTGATCCCGTTCTCGCTGACGGTCATGTTCGGCTTGATCGTGAAGGACCGGCGGCAGGGCTTCGCGCTGTTCTGGACGATGGCGATCCTGATGGTCGGGTTCGTGGTGCTTTGCTACGCGGCAGAAGCCGGGTCGAACCCGCTGCTGACGGCGGCTGGGATCGACCCGTCGATGGGCAACATGGAGGGCAAGGAGGTCCGGTTCGGGACGGCAGTGTCGTCGCTGTTCGCAGTTACGACCAGCGCCACGTCGGATGGCGCGGTGATCGCGATGCACGACAGCTTCACGCCGCTGGGTGGGATGGTCCCGATGTTCCTGATCCAGCTGGGCGAGATCGTGCCCGGCGGCGTGGGGTCGGGGCTGTATGGCATCATCGTGTTCGCGCTGCTGGCGGTGTTCGTGGCCGGGCTGATGGTGGGGCGGACGCCGGAGTACCTGGGCAAGAAGGTCCAGGCGCGGGAGGTGAAGCTGGCCATGCTGGCGGTGCTGATCCTGCCGCTGTGCATCCTGTCCGGAACGGCGCTGTGCCTGGTGCTGCCGGATGGGGTGGGCACGTTAAGCAATGCCGGGCCGCATGGGCTGAGCGAGATGCTGTATGCGTTCAGCTCGGCGACGGGCAATAACGGCAGCGCGTTCGCCGGGCTGACGGCGGACATCCCGCTGCTCGATTACGGGCTCGGCATCTGCATGCTGCTGGGACGTTTCGCGTTCATGGTCCCGGTGCTGGCGATCGCGGGCAGCCTGGCGGCGAAGCCGAAGCTGGGCGAGAGCGGGGGAACGTTCCCGACGCACGGGCCGCTGTTCATCGGGCTGCTGGTGGGGGTGATCCTGATTTTGGGCGGGTTGCAGTTCCTCCCCGCGCTGAGCTTGGGGCCGCTGGCGGAACATTTCTCCATGATGGCGGGAAAGACGTTCTGATCTCAGGACAGATCATCCGCGACGTGACATTCCTTTAGGGCGCTAAGATCATGGCTCAGACGGCCGACTCCATTGCCTTGTTCGACGGGGCGATCATCTCGCGCGCGGCGGGGGATGCGTTTGTAAAACTCAACCCGCTCAAGCTCATCCGCAACCCGGTCATCTTCGTCACCGAGGTAGTGTCGTTGCTGGTGACGATACTGGCGGTGCGGAACCTGGCAACCGGGGAGCCGGCGACGTTCGCGATCGAGATCGCGGCCTGGCTGTGGCTGACGGTGCTGTTCGCGACGTTTGCCGAAGCGGTGGCCGAGGGGCGTGGCCGGGCGCGGGCCGAAAGCCTGCGGCGGGCGCGGACGGACACGATGGCGAAGGTGCTGGCGCGCGCCGACGACCGGACGAAGTGGAAGGAGATGCCGGCGCCCGACCTGCGGCGCGGAACGCTGGTGCTGGTCGAGACGAACGACCTGATCCCGTCGGACGGCGAGATCGTGGACGGCGTCGCGAGCGTGAACGAGAGCGCGATCACCGGCGAGAGCGCGCCGGTGATCCGCGAGGCGGGCGGCGACCGCAGCGCGGTCACGGGCGGGACGCAGGTGGTGTCGGACTGGCTGGTGGTGCGGATCACGGCCGAGCCCGGCAGCACGTTCATCGATCGCATGATCGCGCTGGTAGAGGGCGCGGAACGGCGCAAGACGCCCAACGAGATCGCGCTCGACATCCTGCTGGCGGGGCTGACGATCATCTTCCTGATCGCGGTCGTGAGCTTGGTGGGGCTGGCGAAGTATTCGGAGATGGACCTGGGCGTGCCGGTGCTGGTGGCGCTGTTCGTAACCTTGATCCCGACCACGATCGGCGGGCTGCTGTCGGCGATCGGGATCGCGGGCATGGACCGGCTGATCCGGTTCAACGTGGTCGCGACGTCCGGCCGCGCGGTGGAGGCGGCGGGCGACGTGGACACGCTGTTGCTGGACAAGACGGGGACGATCACGTTCGGCAACCGCGCCGCCGCCGGCCTGTATGCGGTGCCCGGGGTGGACGAGCGGAGCCTGGCGGAGGCTGCGATGCTGGCATCGCTGGGCGACGACACGCCGGAGGGACGGTCGATCCTGTCGTTCGTGCGGGACCGGTACGGGCTGTCGTCGGACCGCCCGGCCGATGCGACGGTGGTGCCGTTCAGCGCGAACACGCGGGTGAGCGGGCTGGACGCGGGCGGGCATGTGTGGCGCAAGGGCGCGGTGGACAGCGTCGCCGCACTGGCGTCGACCGCGGCGCCGCCGGCCTACAGCGCCGCGGTGGACCGGATCGCGCGGGCCGGCGGCACGCCGCTGGGCGTGGTGCGCGATGGGCAGCTGATGGGCGTGATCGAGCTGAAGGACATCGTCAAGCCCGGCATCCGCGAGCGGTTCGCGGCACTTCGGCAGATGGGCATCCGCACGGTAATGATCACCGGCGACAACAAGGTGACGGCGGCGGCGATCGCGGGCGAGGCGGGGGTGGACGACTACCTGGCGCAGGCGACACCGCAGGACAAGCTGGACTACATCCGCAAGACGCAGGCGCAGGGCCGCCTGGTGGCGATGTGCGGAGACGGCACGAATGACGCCCCGGCGCTGGCGCAGGCCGATGTGGGGGTGGCGATGCAGACCGGCACGCAGGCGGCGCGCGAGGCCGGCAACATGGTCGACCTGGACAGCGACCCGACGAAGCTGATCGAGATCGTCGAGATCGGCAAGCAGCTGCTGATCACGCGCGGCTCGCTGACGACGTTCAGCATCGCCAACGACGTGAGCAAGTATTTCGCGATCCTGCCGGCGATCTTCGCCGCCAAGTATGCGGAGCTGGGGGCGCTGAACATCATGCGGCTGAGCCACCCGCAGAGTGCCATTCTTTCCGCGGTGATCTTCAACGCGCTGATCATCGTGGCGCTGGTGCCACTGGCGCTGCGCGGCGTGAAGTTCACGCCGATCGGGGCGGCGGCGCTGCTGCGGCGCAACCTGCTGGTGTATGGGCTTGGCGGGCTCGTGGCGCCGTTCGTCGGGATCAAGATAATCGACATGATCCTGACGGCGTTCGGCATCGCGCAAGCGTAAGGCGGGATTGGGCAACATGATCAAGCAACTTCGACCGGCGATCGTTCTGGTGGCGCTGTTCACCCTGCTGCTGGGGATCGCGTTCCCGTTGGGGTTCGTGGGCGTCGCCGGTGCCGTGCTGCCGTTCCAGGCGGGCGGTTCCTTAATCGAGCGGGACGGGCATGTGGTCGGCTCGGCGCTGATCGGGCAGAACTGGACGCAGGACAAGTATCTGCAGGGCCGGCCCTCGGCGACGACCATGCCGGACCCGGCGGACAGCACGAAGACGGTGCCGGCGCCCTATAACGCGGCCAACTCGGGCGCGTCCAACGCCGGGCCGACGTCGAAGGCGCTGATCGACCGGGTGACGGGCGACGTGGAGAGGATGGGCGGCGGCCCGGTGCCGGGCGACGCGGTGACGACGTCGGCCTCGGGGCTCGACCCGGACATCTCGCCGGCCTTTGCCGCCCGGCAGGTGGCGCGCATCGCGAAGGCGCGCGGCATGCCGGAGGCGCGCGTGCAGGAGGCGATCGCGGCCCACACGTCGGGCCGGCTGCTGGGCGTGATCGGGGAGGAGCGGGTGAATGTGCTGGGGGCGAACCTGGCACTCGACGACGCGGCAGCGCGGCCGGGCGGTGTCGCGGCACGGTAGGCCTGCGGCGCACGTGGTTGTTGACGGGCGGTGGGTGGGGATTTACACCGCGCTGCCACGGTGGCGGACGTAGCTCAGTTGGTAGAGCGCCGGTTTGTGGTACCGGTTGTCGCGGGTTCAATCCCCGTCGTTCGCCCCAAAACCTTTCGGTCTAACTATACCCTTGGCATAGCGCATGCTTCACTCCCGATCACTGGATTGGGAGTTGGGGCATGAAGCGTCGAGACCTGGTGTTGTCGGCCGTGGCGGCGCCTTTCGTGGTGGGGTCACGGGCGGCTTGGGCGGCCGAGGAGATCGTCGTGGGCGCGATCTATCCGCTGACGGGCAACGCGGCGCAGATCGGGGCGGATGCGCGGGCGGCGATCGGGACGATGCTGGACATCGTGAACGGCAGCCATCCGCCGGTGCCGATGCTGATGGGCAAGGGCGGCGGCCTCGACAAGTTGGGCGGCGCCACGCTCAAGGTCGTGTTCGCGGACCACCAGAACGACCCGCAGAAGGCGCGGGCCGAGGCGGAGCGGCTGATCACGCAGGACAAGGTGGTCGCGCTGATCGGCAGCTACACGAGTGCGACGGCGGCGACGATCAGCCAGGTCGCGGAACGGTACGAGGTGCCGTACCTGTCGATGGACAACTCCTCGCCGAGCCTGAACAAGCGCGGGCTGAAGTGGTTCTTCCGCACCAGCCCGCACGACGAGATGTTCACCGCGGCGATGTTCGACTTCTTCAAGGAGGTGGGCGGCAAGACGGGGCACCCCGTGAAGTCGGTCGCGCTGTTCTACGAGGACAGCATCTTCGGCAGCGACAGCAGCGCCGTGCAGCGCAAGCTGGCCGAGGCGGCGGGCTACAAGATCGCAGCCGACATCAAGTATCGCGCGAATTCGCCGAGCCTGTCGTCGGAGGCACAGCGCCTGAAGGCGGCGGCGGCGGACGTGATCCTGCCGTCGAGCTACACGTCCGACGCGATCCTGCTGATGCGGAGCCTGAGCGAGATCGGCTACAAGCCCGGCGCGGTGATGGCGCAGGCGGCCGGCTTCCAGGAGCAGGCGTTCCTGACAGCGGCGGGGCCGCTGGCCGAGGGCGTGTTCAGCCGTTCGAGCTTCGCGATCGACGCGGTGAAGTCGCGCCCGGCGATCACGGTGGTGAACGACGCCTACAAGGTGAAATCGGGCAAGGACCTGAACGACAACACGTCGCGCCAGGTGGTGGCGGTGCAGGTGCTCGCGGACGCGATCAACCGGGCCGGGTCGGCCAAGCCGGAGGACATCCGGCAGGCGCTGATGACGACCGATGTGCCGGGCGAACAGACGATCATGCCTTGGCGCGGCGTGAAGTTCGACGAGACCGGGCAGAACACCGAGGCGACGCCCGTCATCCAGCAGGTGTTCGGCGGCGGTTACAGCACCGTGTATCCGGCGGCGGTGGCGGCGCGGGAGCCGGTGTGGGGGGTGGGCGCATGATGGTGCCCGGGCGGCGCGGGTTGGCGGCCGGTGCCGGCCTGCTGGCTGCGGGCTGGATCGGCTCGGCCCGGGCGCAAGGCGCGGCCGAGAGCACCTTCGAGCGCGTGAACCGCACCAAGACGCTGCGGATCTCGGCACTGCCCGGGGAGCTGCCGTATTTCCAGAAGGACCTGGCGAGCGGCGAGTGGAAGGGGGCGGCGATCGAGTTCGCGCGCGACATCGCCAAGGTGTTCGACGCGAAGCTCGAGTATGTCGAGGGGACGTATGCGACGTCGGTGCTGGATATCCAGAGCAACAAGGTCGACCTGGCGTTCGCGCTGAACCCGACCCCGGCCCGGGCGCTGTCGATCGGGTTCACGCATCCCTTCTTCATCCATCCCTACGGGTGCCTGGCCAAGAAGGGGTTCGCGCCGACGACGTGGAGCGACCTGAACAAGCCGGAGGTGAAGATCGTCGTCGACCTCGGCTCGCTTCACGAGACGGCGGCGCGGCGGTTCGCGCCGAAGGCGGAGATCACCGCGCTGAAGTCGCGCGACGAGGCGACGCTGTTCTTCCAGTCGGGCCGGGCCGACGCGTTCATCCTGGCCGCGATCCTGGGGCTATCGACCGTGGCGCGGAACCGGTCGCTGGGGCCGTATCACCTGCTGACCGGCCCGTTGGTGGCGTTGCCGAGCGCGTTCGGGATGCGGCGGGAGGCGGATACGCGGTTCGCGGACGTGCTGAACGCCTGGATCGACTACAACCGGGGCATCGGGCAGATCCGGGAGTGGATCCTTGGCGGGCTGGCGTTGAACGGTGTGACGCCCGAGGACGTACCCCCGGAAGTCACGTTCTAACGGGGCAATGCGGTGGGGTACGAGTGGGGCTTCGGGTTCCTGCTCCGCTACACGGGCCTGTTCGTCGAGGGCGTTCGGATCACGCTGGAATACACGGCCGGGACGGTGGCGCTGGGGCTGCTGATCGGGCTGGTGCTGGGGCTTGCGCGGCTGTCGCGGTCGCGGTGGCTGAACGCGCCGCTGGTGGCCGTGATCGAGGTGTTCCGCTGCACGCCGCTGCTGGTGCAGATCATCTGGTTCTACTACGCGCTGCCGGTGATCATCGACGTGCAGATCCCGGCGCCGGTGGCGGCGACGCTGGTGCTGTCGTTGTACACGGGGGCGTTCTATGCGGAGATTTTCCGCGGCGGGGTGCTGTCGATCGAGGCCGGGCAGTGGGATGCGGCGCGGGCGCTCGGGCTGCGCTGGGGGACGCTGATGCGGCTGGTGGTGCTGCCGCAGGCGGTGCGGCGGATGATCCCGCCGTTCATGAACCAGTCGATCATCCAGCTGAAGAACACGTCGCTGGTGAGCGTGATCGCGGTCCCGGACCTGCTGTATCAGGGAACGCGGATCACCGGGGACACGTACAAGCCGCTGGAGACCTATACGGTGGTGGCTGTGATCTACTTTCTGATCCTGTTCCCGATGACCCGGCTGGTGCAGGCGTACGAGGGGCGGCTGGCGCGCGGGCGTTAGGGCGCTACAGCGGCACCTCCTCCGCCATGCGCAGCATCCTGGCCGCCAGCGGGGTCTTGTCGGCGTATTGCTTCCACGATGAGTCGCGGGCGACCGCCTTCCAGCGGTCGACGGTGTCGTTTCCCATGGGCGTGACCGCGACGCCGGCGGCGGCGAACGTCTTGGCGAGCAGGACGTCGTCAGCCTGGGCGCCGGCAAGGTTGAACGGGATCATCTCGTCGCCGACGGCCAGCATCGCCTCCTGTTGCGGCTTGGTCAGCGTGTCCCAGACGGCTTTCGACACCATGATCGGCTCGAGAATGAAGAAGAAGCTGCGCTCGCCGGGGGTGGTCATGTGCTTGCACGTCTCCTCCAGCTTGAAGCTCAGGAAGCTGCTGGAGCTGGTGCAGGCGGCGTCCATCACGCCGGTCTTCATGCCCATGTAGACCTCGTTGGACGGCATCGACGACACCGACGCGCCGGCGGCGAGGAACATCTCGTCCATCTCGCGCGAGCCGCCGCGGATCTTCATGCCGCGGGCGTCGGCCGGGTCGATGAGCGGCCTGGTGCGGGACGCCATGCCGCCGGACTGCCACATCCAGCTGACGAGGATGACGCCCTTCTGTTCGAGCTGGTCGACGAGCGCCTTGCCGACGGGCTGGGTGCGCCAGTTGTAGCCCTGCGCGTAGCTGGTCACGAGGGCGGGCATGAAGGAGATGTTCATCTCGTGCACCTCGCCACCGGCATAGGTGAGCGGGATGAGGGCGATGTCGAGCGCGCCTTTGCGCAGGCCGCTGAACTGGGCGAAGGTCTTCATCAGCGAGCCGTTGGGATAGATCTCGAACCGCAGCGCATCGTTCGTGCGGGCGGCGACCCCTTCTGCGAAGCGATGGCACATGCGGTCACGGAAGTCGCCGGTGTCGCCGCTGCTGGCGGGGAACTGGTGGGAGATGCGGAGCGTGCGCGCGGCCGGCTGGGCGCGGCCGATGGCGGGCATGGCGAGAGCGGCGGCCGCAGCGAGGGACGCGCGGCGGGTCATGGGGGTCGGCATCGGAATCCTCCTTGGGCCAGCCCAGGGATCGCTTGGGCCGGTCGTCATCCAGGCTCTTTGCGGCCCCGCCCGTGACGCTACACTGGCGCCGGGAGGACGCCAATCATGCAAGTCGAACCGATCGCCGGGGCGCTGGGCGCCGAGATCACCGGGGTGGACCTGCGTCATCCGCTGGATGACGGGACGGTGCGCGCGGTGCGGCAGGCGCTGCTGGACCACCTGGTCGTGTTCTTCCGCGGCCAGGACCTCGGCCCGGCGGCGTTCCGCGCCTTCGCCGGGCGTTTCGGCCGTCCGGTCGAGTACCCGTTCGTGCGTGGCATCGAGGCTTATCCGGAGATCATCGAGGTGCTCAAGCGCGAGGAGGAGCGGAGCAACTTCGGCGGCATCTGGCACAGCGACACGACCTATCTCCCGGCCCCCCCGATGGGCAGTATCCTGCTGGCGCGCGAGCTGCCGCCTTATGGCGGGGACACGCTGTTCGCCAACCAATACCTGGCCTACGAAGCGCTGTCGGACGGGTTGCGGCGCACGCTGGACGGGCTGCGCGGCGTGAGCACGTCGGCGAAGGCGGATGTGAGCAAAACGCGGGAGGACCGGGTGCGGGACAGCGGGACCGCGCAGGCCGACCTTGTCGCGGAGCACCCGGTGGTGCGCACGCATCCGGAGACGGGGCGGCGGGCGCTGTTCGTCAATGTCGCGCACACGGCGCGGTTCGCCGGCTGGACGGAGGCGGAAAGCGCACCGCTGCTGCAATACCTGTTCGCGCATCAGGTGAAGCCGGAGTTCACCTGCCGGTTCCGCTGGACGGCGAATGCGATCGCGTTCTGGGACAACCGGGCGGCGCAGCACAACCCGGTCAACGACTATCACGGCTTCCGGCGGCGCATGCACCGGATCACGCTGGAGGGCGAGGTCCCGGCATGAAGCAGATGCGGAACTTTCAACCGGCAGTCACGCTAATGGGATGATGGCCATACGGGACCGGTCGACATGTTGAAGTGGGCGCTGATTTTCTTCGTCATCTCCGTCGTCGCCGGCGTGTTCGGCTTCAGCGGCATCTCAGCGGCGACAGCAGGGATTGCCAAACTGCTGTTCTTCGTCGCGATCGTGATCTTCCTGGTATTCCTGGCGCTGGCGCTGTTCGCGGGCAACCTGGTCCTCTGAGCGCGATGGGAGCCGCAGACCGTCAGCGCTTCGGAAAGGCGGTCATGCGGCGGGCCGCTTCGTCGTAGAGGACGTAGCCGGGGGCGGTCAGCGCTTGCCAGAACGTCAGTGTCTGGACCGGGCCGGCCTGGTCCCGCAGAGCTTCGTGGCAGGCCTGGAGACGGTAGTTCGGCACCCGCGGCAAGAAGTGGTGGACGTGGTGGAAGCCGATATTGCCGGTGAACCACTGCAGCACGCGCGGCAGGCGCAAGTAAGAACTGCCGTGGAGCGAGGCGCGGGCCACGGTCCAGTCGGGCTGGCGCGACCACTCCGACTGCTCGAACCGGTGCTGCACCGAGAACAGCCAGACGCCGACGATGGAGGCGAGCGCCATGGTCGGCACCTCGACGAGCGCGACCGGGCGCCAGCCGAGCAGGAGCACGAGGCTTCCGAGCAGGGACGCCAGCAGCAGGTTGGTCAGCCAGACGCTGCGCCGTTCGCGCCGCCAGCTTCGCGGCGTATCGAGCGGGACACGGAACAGCAGCAGGAACAGCACCGGCGGCAGCACCAACTGCAGCAGCACCGGGTGCCGCAGCGCGCGGAACACGAAGCGGCGGCGAGGCGGGAGCGCGCTGTACTCCTCGACGGTGAGGCAGCTCGAGAACGGGTCGGCGTTCTCGCGCCGATCCAGGTTGTTCCAAACGGCATGGTGCCCGGCGTGCTGGCGGCGCCAGTTGGCGTAGGGAGTGAAGGTCGCCAGGCTGCATAGCCAGCCGACGGCGGCGTTGGCCCGCGCCGAGCGGAAGAAGGAGCCGTGCCCGCAATCGTGCTGGATGATGAACAGCCGGACGGTGAGGCCGGCAGCAGGAATGGCCAGCGGCAACGCAAGCCAGAGCGAGACAGGCACGGCGGCATACATCGCGGCCAAGGTCGCGAGATAGGCGGCGCCGGTGGTGCCGAGCTGGAGCAGGCTGCGGCGGGCGGAGGGGGATTGGAACGGGGCAAGGGCGGCGCGCAACGCGGCCGGGTCGGGGTGGACACTCATTGTCGGCTGCCTTTCTCGACAGGTCGGCACGGGGCGTCGGCGGCCGTCACGGCTTTCGAGCGGTGGTGCCTGGACCGCTGTTGATCAACGGCACGAGGTTCGTCTCGCGCATCGATGTGCGGCCCCGGGTGCAGCCCGCCCGGCGCACTGGCTGGGCGGGGCGCTGGTCACGCAGGGAGGAGTTGTTCGACGAGAGTGGCGTAAAAACTGGCGCCGATCGGCAGGATGGCGTCGTTGAAGTCGTAGCGGGGATGGTGGACCATGGCGTCGCGGTCGCTGTGTCCGCCACCGAGGAAGAGATAGGCGCCCTGCTTCGCATTGAGCATGAACGAGAAGTCCTCGCCGCCCATCGTGGGCTTGGCCATGGGCTGGACGCGGGCATCGCCGGCGACGGCGATGGCAGCATTCCGGGCCATGTCGACGGCGTCGGCGTCATTGACGGTGGCCGGGTAGGTGCGGCGGAACACGGCCTCGGCGGTGGCGCCGAAGCTTGCGGCGATGCCGGTCGCGAGTTGCTTGACCCGGCGTTCCAGCAGGTCGCCGACCTCGGGCGCGAACCAGCGCGCGGTCCCCAGCATGCGGACCGTCTCGGGGATGACGTTGTAGATGTGGCCGCCCTGGATGCTGCCGATGGTGACCACCCCGGCCTCGACCGGTTCCATGTTGCGGGCGACGATCGATTGCAGCGCCTGGACGATGGCGGCGGCAACGACGATCGGGTCGGTGCCGCGGTGCGGCTGGGCGCCATGCGTGCCTTGGCCGGTAATGGTGATCTCGATGTCGGCGACCGCGGCCATGACCGGGCCGACGCGCCACTGGAAGATGCCCTCCGGCACCTGCGGCCAGTTGTGCATGCCGAACACCTGGCGCATCGGGAACCGGTCGAACAAACCCTCCTCGACCATGATGCGGCCGCCGCCCAGGTTCTCCTCGGCGGGCTGGAAGATGACGTAGGCGGTGCCGGCGAAGCGACGGGTCTCGGCGAGGTAACGGGCGGCGCCCAGCAACATGGTTGTGTGGCCGTCATGGCCGCAGGCGTGCATGACGCCCGGGGTCTGGCTGGCCCAGGCCAGGCCGGTCTCCTCGTGGATGGGCAGCGCGTCCATGTCGGCGCGCAGGCCGATAGCCTGGTCTCCGGCCCCCGTGCCGCGGATGACGCCGACCACGCCGGTGCCGGCGATCCCGGGATGGACCTCGTCGACGCCGAACTCGTGGAGCTTGTCCTGGACGAACGCCGAGGTGCGATGCTCCTTCAGGGCGAGCTCGGGGTGGGTGTGCAGATCGTGGCGCCAGGCCGTCATGTCGTCGTGGAAGGCGGCGATGCGATTGATCACGGGCATGGTGCGGTCTTCTCGAAGGTGAGGGCGAGGCCGGTCGCAAGGGGGATCGGGTCGATGCCGAGCGTAGCGCGCATCGGGGCGATGTCGAAGGCCTTGTCTTCCAGCAAGCGGCGAATCTCGGCCGTGGTGATCTGAGGCCAGGCGAGACGGAGCAGGCGGGGAAGCCGGGTGAATGGCGCGGCGGCGCGCAGGAGGGCGGGGGGGACGGCAATGATCCGTGGCGCTGGGAGGCCGGCGGCGGCCGCGACGGCGCCGACGAAATCGGCATAGGGCGTGGCGGCCGGGCCGGCGATGACGAGCGAATGCGGGCCGCTCCACGCGATGCCCAGCGCGGCGACGACCGCGCGGGTGACATCGGATTGGTGGATGGGTTGGACCAGGCTGCGGCCGCCGCCGGGGAGCGGGACGAGGGGCAGGCGCCGGAGCAGGGCGGCGAGCCGGCGCACGTTGTCCTCCCCGGTGGCACCGTAGATCATGGTGGGGTGCAGCATCACGCCCGGGCGACCGGACGCGAGGAAGGCAGCCTCGCCCGCGAGCACGCCGTCGCCGTGGCGGTCGGGCCAGCGGGTGAACTTGCGGGTGCTGCCGAGGAAGACGACGCGCGCGCCGGGTGCGGCGGCGGCCAGGATGGCCGGGATGTGGCGGGCGTGGGCGCAGGAGACGATGGCGTCCGCATCGGCCAGCGCGGCCGGCAAGCTGGCGCCGGCGAGGTCGGCGATGCGTGGCGGGAGGGCGTGGGGCACCGGGGTGTAACGGGTCCTGTCGCGGATGACTGGGATGACGGGCGTGCCACGGTCGGACAGCGCGCGGCAGAGGGCGGCGCCGGAGCGGCCGGTTGCGCCGATCACATGGACCGACGCGGTAGGTGACGTCGCCTGTGGCATCATCGGCATGACATCATGCGGAGCGGGCGCAGGAAAGCGGCGCATTGTTGGTCGATGGAGCTCCGGCTGAGACTCGCGCTGCTAATTTGTGCGGTTGTGGGCTGCGAATCGGTTTCCGGTACGGCCGGCAGGCAATGCAACATCGTGCAATGTCGTTTTTTGTCATTTCCCCAGAGAATCATTTGTCAGCGGCAGGGTGCCCGTGTTGGAGTTTCTTGCGCGAGTTGACGAGCGTACCCAAACAGCAATTTCAAATATTCCTTACGAAGAGCCATTTGAACCCAACTAGCAGCATCTCAAAAAGCGATTCAGCACGCTCGTCGACTTGCGCGCGATTTTAACCTAGTCACTTTCTACATTGATCGGCGTAGCCGTGAATTACCACGGCTGCAGAACCATTCCATTTGAGCAGGAGGTCTTATCATGGTCTTATCCAGAGTGTGTTCGGCACTACAGGCCACGGCCGCGTTCGGCGCCATGCTTGTCATGCCTGCCGTCGCGGCGACGATCACCTTCGATGATCTCGTGCCGTCAGGCGGCATCATACACAGCAATGCGAGCGGCTTGTTCGTGCAGGTGGATGGCTTTGACGTGCGGTATGCCGCCGTGCCTGGCGGGACGGTGACGATCGGCCCACCGACCGATCCCGGCGCCACGGGCGATGGCACGCCGCTGTTGTCGGTCGACGGCGGCGGAAGCGTCAGTCTCAGCAAGGCGGACGGGTCCGTGTTCTCTCTGCTGAGCTTCGATGCGGGAAACCTGCTCGGCAGCGAGACGCTGGCGTTGGAGGTCGTCGGCGAGCTTGCGGCCGGCGGGACGGTCGGCGCGAGCGACCAGGCGCCGGGTCGGCCGACATTGTCGACGATGGCGTCGCCGGGCTTCGATGGGCTGGCGAGCGTGACGTTCATGGGAGAGGGCAGCGCGGCGCCCCTCTCCTCGTTCGTGCTGGATAACCTGGTGGTGGCGGACACGCCTGGCCCGGTGAGCATGCCAGAGCCGGCGTCGCTGCCGCTGTTCGGGGCGGCGGCGTTCGGCGCGGCGCTGCTCTCGCGGCGGCACCGCCACCGTGTGACGCCGTAGGCTACTCGCCGCCGGCGCGCAGCACGCGCAGATCGCAGCCCTCGTCGGCCTGGGTGACCTGGTCGGCGATCAGGCGGTCCCAGCCGCGCTTGGGCTTTTCCGGCGCCGTCCACATGGCCCGGCGCGCCGCCAGGGCCTGCTCGTCGACGAGCAGGTCCAGGCGGCGTTCGGCGACCGAGAGGCGGATGCGGTCGCCGGTCTCGGCGAGCGCGAGCGGGCCGCCGGCGGCGGCTTCCGGCGTGACGTGGAGGACGATGGTGCCGAAGGCGGTGCCGGACATGCGGCAGTCGCTGATGCGGACCATGTCCTTCGTGCCGGCGCGGCCGAGCTTGGTCGGGATCGGCAGATAGCCGGCTTCGGGCATGCCGGCCGGGGTGAGCGGGCCGGCGTTCTTGAGCACGAGGATGTCGTCGGCCGTGACGTCGAGCGCCGGGTCGTCGATGCGGGCGGCGAGGTCGGCCGGGCCGTCGAAGACGAGGCAGCGGGCTTCGTGCTCGAACAGGGACGGGGTGGCGGCGGAGCGCTTGAGGATGGCGCCGCGGGGGGCGAGGGTGCCGAACAGGGCGACGAGTCCGCCGACGGGACTGACGGGCTCGGCGCGGGGGCGGATGTAGCGGCGGTCGACGAAGGCCGGTTCGCGCAGCCGCTCGCCGAGGGTGCGCCCAGTGACGTCGAGCGTGTCCGGATGCAGCAGATCGCGCAGCTCCCACAGCAGCGCCGGCAGGCCGCCGGCGGCGTGGAAGTCCTCCATGTAGCCGTCGCCGGTGGGCTTGAGGTCGACCAGGACGGGCGTGGTGTCGCTGAGCTCGTTCAGGCGGTGCAGGTCCACCTTGATGCCCCGGCGGCCGGCGATGGCGGTGAGGTGGATGAGCGCGTTGGTGCTGCCGCCGAGCGCGAGCAGGATGCGGAGCGCGTTCTCGACCGAGTGCTCGGTGATGAGCTGGCTCGGGCGGATCGGGTTCGTGACGAAGCGCATCGCGAGCGTCCCCGCGTCCTCGGCGGCGCGCAGGCGGTCGCTGTGGACGGCGGGGATGCTGGAGGCACCAGGGGGCATGAAGCCGAGGGTCTCGGCGATGCAGGCCATGGTGCTGGCGGTGCCCATGACGCCGCAGGTGCCGGCGGTGCTGGCGAGGCGGCCCTCGATCTCCTCGATGCGCTCGATGGGCACGCGGCCGGCGCGGTAGGCGGCCCAGTAGCGGCGGCAGTCGGTGCAGGCGGCCAGGCGCTCGCCCTGGTAGGGGGAGGCGAGCATAGGGCCGGTGACGAGCTGGATGGCGGGCATGTCCGACGATGCGGCGCCCATGAGCTGGGCCGGGACGGACTTGTCACAGCCGCCGACCATGACGGCGGCGTCCATCGGCTGGGCAGCGAGCATCGCCTCCGTGTCGAGGGCGGCGAGGTTGCGGAAATGCATGGACGTCGGGAACAGGCTGGGTTCGGAGAGGCTGATGGTGGGGAACGGCATCGGCAGGCCGCCGGCGGCCAGCACCCCGCGGCTGACGGCGGCGATCAGCTCGGGGGCGGTGCGGTGGCAGTTGTTGTAACCGGACCCGGTGTCGACGATGCCGATGATGGGCTTGTCGAGCATGGCTTGGCTGAGGCCCATGGACTTGTAGAAGGAGCGGCGGAGATAGAGGGCGAAGTCCGGGTCGCCATAGCCGGGGGTGTTTCGGGCGATGCCGTGTTGCTTGTCCATGGGCGCGAGTTTAGGCGGGTGGCGGCGGGGTGCAACGTTGTGGGCTGGCGCTGGCCTCGGGTCCTCACCCCGGCCCACTCTTGCGGGCGGAAGAGGGTGACGGTGGTATGATATTACCACAACGAATTCGGTTGACCCTGCCGGGGGTTGGGCGCATATGCGCGCCTCAGACGAACGTTCGGGATAGGATCATGTTGAAGACGACGCCATCGCTCGGGCCGCGTGAGGTGAACAAAAGCTGGGTGTTGATCGATGCGGAGGGGCTGGTGCTCGGCCGGCTGGCCAGCATCATCGCCAGCCGGCTGCGTGGGAAGCACAAGCCGCAGTTCACGCCGCATGTCGACTGTGGCGACAACATCGTCGTCATCAACGCCGAGAAGGTGCGGGTCACGGGGAACAAGGCGGACCAGTCGGTTTACTACTGGCACACCGGCTTTCCGGGCGGGATCAAGGGGCGGAGTATCCGCCAGCGGCTCGAAAGCGCCCATCCGGAGCGGGTGATCGAGAAGGCGGTGGAGCGGATGATCACGCGCGGCCCGCTGCAGCGCCGGCAGATGACCCACCTGCATGTCTACAAGGGTGGCGAGCACCCGCATGTCGGCCAGGCGCCGCAGCCGTTGGACGTTGCCGCCATGAACCCGAAGAACAAGAGGGCCTGACCGTGTCCGAGACCGAGAACAACACCCGCACTTTGGCGGACCTGAAGGACTTGGCCGTCGCGAGCGCCATCCCGATGCAGGCAGTGGGGCCGACCTACGTGGCCAAGCGCGATGCGCAGGGCCGGAGCTATGCGACGGGGCGGCGGAAGAACGCGATCGCGCGCGTCTGGATCAAGCCTGGCAAGGGCGACATCACCGTGAACGGCAAGAAGGTGGTGCAGTATTTCGCTCGGCCAGTGCTGCGCATGCTGCTGACGCAGCCGTTTCTGGTGGCGGACCGCTATAACCAGTTCGACGTCGTGTGCACGTGCAACGGCGGCGGGCTATCCGGCCAGGCTGGCGCGGTGCGGCACGGGATCAGCCGGGCGCTGACGCATTACGAGCCGGAGCTGCGGCCGGTGCTGAAGCTGGCCGGGTTCCTGACGCGCGACAGCCGGGTAGTGGAGCGGAAGAAGTACGGCCGGGCGAAGGCGCGACGCAGCTTCCAGTTCAGCAAGCGCTAGGGCGTTCTCCTGCGTGTGGATGGGGGGCGGCCTGCGAGGGCCGCCCCTTTTTGTTTTGGGGTCTTGTGGCGAAGCTGATGGAGGACGCGATGGTCAAGGCGGTGTTCATCGACGGCGAGGCGGGGACGACGGGGCTGGGCATCCGCGAGCGGCTCGCAGAGGTGGCAGGGGTGCGGGTGATCTCGATCGACCCGGCGCGGCGCAAGGACCCGGGCGCGCGGCGGGCGATGATGGAGCAGGCCGACCTGGTGGTGCTTTGCCTGCCAGACGCGGCCGCAAGGGAGAGTGTCGCGGTGGCGGCCTCGCTCGGCAGCAGGGCGCCGAAGGTGCTGGACGCGAGCACCGCGCATCGCTGCGACCCGAGCTGGGCGTTCGGGTTCCCGGAACTGGAGCCGGGGCAGGCGGAGCGGATCGCGGCGGCGCAGAACGTCGCCAACCCCGGCTGCTACCCGACGGGTGCGATCGCGCTGCTGCGGCCGCTGGTGGATGCGGGGCTGGTGCCGGCGGACCATCCGATCAGCGTGAATGCGGTCAGCGGCTATTCGGGCGGCGGCAAGGGCATGATCGAGGCGCATGAGGCCGAGGGCGGCCCGGCGTTCGAGCTCTATGCCCTCGGGCTCGAGCACAAGCATGTGCCGGAACTGCAGATGTACGCGCGACTGACCCGGCGGCCGATCTTCGTGCCGTCGGTCGCGCATATCCGGCAGGGCATGCTGGTGAGCGTGCCGCTGCACCTGGACACGCTGCCGGGCCGGCCGGGGCTGGACGACCTGCGGGCGGTGCTGGCCGGGCGATACGCTGATATGCCGACGATCCGCGTGCCGGGGGACGCCGGAGGCAAGCTGGAGATCTCGGCGCTGAACGACACGGATGCGATGGAGCTGTCGGTGTTCGGCCATCCGGAGCATCGGCAGGCGGTGCTGGTGGCGCGGCTGGACAACCTCGGCAAGGGCGCGTCGGGCGCGGCGGTGCAGAACATCCGGCTCATGCTGGGCCTGGCGCAGCCGGCGGCGCAGAATGCGACGGGGGAGCTGGCCAATGCTGTATGAGCTGGACGGCGTGCGGCCGACGGTCGCGGCGGATGCGTGGGTGGCGCCGGACGCGGCGGTGATCGGCGACGTGGTCCTGGGGTCGCGCTGCACGGTGTGGTTCAAGGCGGTGATCCGCGGCGACACCAACCGTATCCGCATCGGCGACCGCACCAACGTCCAGGATGGGAGCGTGCTGCACGTGAACCCCGGGGCGCAGTGGCGGCTGGAGATCGGCAGCGACGTGACGATCGGCCATGCCTGCATCATCCACGCCTGCACCTTGGAGGACCATGCCTTCGTCGGCATGGGGGCGACGGTGCTGGACGGCGCGGTCATCGAGCGGGGCGCGATGCTGGCGGCGGGTGCGCTGCTGACGCCGGGCAAGCGCATCCCCTGCGGCGAGCTGTGGGGCGGGGCGCCGGCGCGCAAGATGCGGGACATTCCGCCGGCGGACAGGGCGAATCTGGACCAGACCGCGGTGCACTACGCCGAGCGTGGGGCGATCTACCGGCGGGGGCTGTTGCCGGTGGGTTGAACGGCGGACGGGTGACAGACCGGCACCCCGACCCAACTTATGGGATCGGAGGGTCTGACATGAAGAAGTTTATTGGTCTTGGCCTGGCGGCGTTGCTCGCCGGTTGTGGCGGATTACAGCCATTCGTCCCGGATACGGCGCGGCTGGCGCCGGGTGCGCTCGGCAGCGGGTTCGATCCGGACGTGACGGCGATCAACCAGGCGCAATGGGCGTTCGCCGATGCCGGACGGACCTATGGGCGGCCGATCGAGGCGGCGCGGGCAGCGGCCTCGTTGGACTACCTGGCAGGCGCGATCTACACGAGCCCGCGCTGGGCCTATGTCGATCCGCTGACGAAGGAACAGTTGCTGCAAGGACGGACGCAGTTGCGGTCGGCGCTGGGCGTGGCGCCCGGTGCGCCGTCGCAGGCCGTGGTCGACGGGTTGACGACGGCGGGCAACGCGCTGGCGGCGAATGACCAGGATGCGGCGCTGAAGGCGCTGAGCGGGCCGGCGTTCGCGGCCGGGCCACAGCAGACGTTGGCGACGCTGGCGAACCTGCCGTACCTGCAGATGGCGAACGTCTCGACATCGCATCTGGGCAACGAGCTGTTCCAGAACGACAGCCAGGAGCGGTTCTAATCCAGCCAGCGGCGGACGGCGGCGCGGAGGAACGCCGCGTCCGCCGGGTTGGCGGCGGGGTTGCCGGCGCGGTGGCCCCAGAGGCTCGGGATAGGGCAGAGTTCGGCGTGGCGAAGGTGGGGCAGCTCGGCCTCGTTGTCGGCGACGCGGAAATAGAGGTCGGTCGTGCCGGGCATGAGCAGCATTCGGGTGTCGATGGCGGCGAGGGCTTGCGATAGGTCCTGTCCGGGGGCGACGTCGCCTGCGTCCCAGGTCTGGAGTTGGGCGTAGAGGTCGGCGGCTGGCCGGCGAGCGAAGCGGTCCTCCCAATCTGTACGGAGAAACGTCTCGAGATCCGGTGCGCCGAGCGCGGTCACGTGCAGGTTGGCGCGGTAGAAATCCTGGCTGAGCGCCCAGCTGGCGTAGATGCGGGCAAAGGCGCGAATGGCAGCCTTCGGTTCCGATGCGAACTGGCCGTGGCCGGTGTGTTCGGGCGCCGCCTCGAGTGTGGCCATCAGGCTGCGGAGGAATACCTGGTTGTGAACCGAGGTGCGGGCGGTGCCGCAGACGACGATGGCGCGCTCGACCTCCGCGGGGCACCGTGAGGCCCAGTGATAGGCCTGCTGGGCGCCCATCGAGAATCCGTACACAGCGTGCAGGCGCTCGATGCCGAAGTGTTCGCGAAGCAGGCGGCGCTGGGCGTCGACATTGTCGAAGCTCGTGACGAGACCGGGCCAGCCGGGCGTGTTCGACGGGCTCGAGGAGAGGCCATTGGCGAACATCTCCGGGGTGACGATGAACCACCGGGTAGGATCAAGGATGCCGTCCGGCCCGATGAGCCACTCCTGGTCGGCATGCCGGGCGCCATAGCTGGTGGGGTAGAGGACGACGTTGTCCCTCGCGGCGGCGAGGAGGCCGTAGGTCTTCCAGGTCAGGAACGCCCCGGGGAGGGTGGTGCCGGACTGGAGGGCGAAGTCGCCAAGGTCGAAACGGCCGGTTTGGGTTTCGAAGGAGGTCATTGCCTGACGGAAGGCGCTTGCAAACCCTCACCCCGGCCCTCTCCGGTGAGGACGGGAGAGGGGGGCTGGCCGGTGCTTGTCCGACCGGGGATCATGCCCGGAGCGTGCGGATGTAGTCGGCATGCCAGGCCGTGTAGCCGGGCTGGATCACGGCGATGCGGTCGCGGACGGCTTGGTGGGCGTCCGCGAGGCGGTGGAAGGGGATCGAGGGGTAGAGGTGGTGTTCGGTGTGGTAGCTCATGTTCCACATCAGCAGGTGGATGGGCCAGGTTGTGAGGGTGGTGCGGGTGTTGGTGAGGCCGTTGGCGTCCTGCGTGCAGTCCGTGTGTTCGGTCAGCAGATAGAGGCGCAGGAAGGGCTGGCCGAGGAGCTGCGGGCCGATCCAGAACACGAGAGGCGCCCACCATCCGATCAGCGCGACAC
The DNA here is from genome assembly GCA_965213855.1 of Acetobacteraceae bacterium. GTDB lineage: Bacteria > Pseudomonadota > Alphaproteobacteria > Acetobacterales > Acetobacteraceae > JBBROS01. Next base: position 275,036 of record CBDCAA010000011.1, read on the forward strand.
CGAGCGCGGAGAGCGCGAGCATGAGGGCGGCCATGGCGCGAAGCGAGCGGACGATCCGGGGCGCGGCGCGCGGTGTGATGAATGGGTATGCGGACAGGTCGCCGCGCAGGCCGTGCCAGAGTACGATGAGGCGGGTGCGCCAGTAGGGGAGGGCGCAGACCCGGAGCGCGTAGGCGTCGAGCGTGGAGGGCGGCGGGATCAGCAGCTCGGGGTCGAGCGCCGGGTCCTGCGTGTGGCGATGGTGGGCGAGGTGAAAGGCGGCGTAAAAGTCCCAGTTCAGCAGCGACGGGCAGGCAGCGAGCCAGCCGATGACGGCATTGGCCCGGCGCGACGCGAAGGCGGTACGGTGCATCGTCTCGTGGATGGGGGCGAACAGGGCGGCTTGCACGATGCCGAAGGCCAGCACGGCGGGTAGGAGGAGCCAGGGCGCGTGGCGTGCGGCAGCGGCGACGAGCGCGGCGGCCGCGGCACCGAGGGCGACATGGGCAGCGGTTCGAGCGGCGCCGGGCAGGTCCGAGCGGGCTGAGAGCGTCTTGAGTTGGGTGGGGGTCAGGAGCCTGGCCGGTCCCGTGCTTGGACGGCCTATTGTCGCATCACCCATTGCGGTCCCATTCAACATCGCCGGCATGGCAAGCACGCACCATGCCAGCGTGGTGCTGACTGTCGATCAGGGTTTCGATGCACCGACCGCGTCGACGTAGACCGCGTAGACCGAAGTGCTTGCGGCCATGAACAGGCGGTTCTTCTTCTGCCCGCCGAAGCAGAGGTTGGCGCAGGTCTCCGGGAGGTGGATCTTTCCGATCAGGTCTCCGGTCGGAGCGTAGCAGCGCACGCCGTCTTCTTTTGCGTCGGCCCAGCCCATGCTGCACCAGATGTTGCCGTCGGTATCGGCACGCATGCCGTCCGTGAAGCCCGGGGCGAAGTTTTCGGCGAAAACCTTGCCGCCCGAGAGCTTGCCGCCGTCGACCTGGAAGGAGCGGATGTTCGCCGGGCCGCCATGGGTGATGCCGCTGTCGATGACGTAGAGGATCTTCTCGTCAGGCGAGAAGCAGATGCCGTTCGGGCGGGTGAAGTCGCTGGCGACGACGGTGAGGTCGCCCGACGGGTCGAGCCGGTAGACGGCCGTGGGCAGTTCGGCCTTGGCCGCGTGACCTTCGTAGTTGCCGTCGATACCGTAGCCGGGGTCGGTGAACCAGACCGCGCCGTCGGAGGCGACGACGATGTCGTTGGGCGCATTCAGCGGTTTGCCCTGGTAGGTGTCGGCGAGCACGGTGATGGTGCCGTCGGGCTCCGTCCGGGTGACACGGCGGGTATCGTGCTCGCATGTGACGAGCCGGCCCTCGCGGTCGACGGTGTTGCCGTTCGAGTAGTGGGACGGGTGGCGGAACACGCTCACGTGGCCATCGCTTTCGGACCAGCGCAGCATGCGATCGTTCGGGATGTCGCTCCAGATGAGTTCGCCGCTGGCGCGGAAGTAGGCGGGGCCCTCGGCCCAGCGGCAGCCGGTGGCGATCCGCTCGATGGCGGCATTGCCGACCTTGCCATGGAAGCGCTTGTCGAGCACCTCGACCCGCGGGTCCGGGTAGCGGGTGCCGGACAGGTCGCCCAGCGGCAGGGTTTCGGCCCGGGCAGGACTGACGATCCCTCCGGCACCGGCGATCCCTGCGGTGCCGACAATGGCGGCGGTCAGGACTTGGCGTCGTCGCATGATGGTTCTCCCGTCTGCGCCGCTTGTGTCGCGGCTTCAGTCAATCCAGGCTAAACGACCATGCCGCACCGGTCACGCCCAAAGCGGGACGGAACAGGTTGCGGTTTTGCGACATGGTCGCGGCTTGTCGCGGGCCGGAGCGTGACGGCCGCCGAGTGCGGACGGAGGTGAGATGGCGAGCGAGGACGAGCAGCCGGGGGCCGGCGCCCTGCCGGTGCGGCGGGCGACGGAGGCGGACGTTGCGGGGCTGGCCCGGCTGGCGGCGGCCGCGTTCGGCGCCAAGTTCGGGCCGCTTTATCCGCCGGCCGTGCTGGAGGCCTATCTCGCGAAGACCTATTCGGAGGCGGCGACTGCCGCGCTGGTGCGCGATCCGGCCGCGGCGGTGTGGGTCGTGACGCATGGGACGGCGCTGTCGGGCTATGCGGTGCTCGGGCCGTGCAGACTGCCGCATGCCGAGGTGACGGCGTCGTGCCTGGAGTTGCGGCGGTTGTATACGGCGCCGGAGGCGACGGGGATGGGTGTGGGCACGCGGTTGATGGAGGCCGTGGTGATGCCGGCCATGGCCGCCGCGGCGGCGCAGGGCGGGGATGGGTGGATCGGGGTCTATTCCGGTAACGAAGGGGCGCAGCGGTTCTATGCGCGCTGGGGGTTCGAACGGGTGGGCGAGTATGAATTCCCGGTCGGGCCGGTGCGGGACCGGGAGTTCATTTTGCGGCGCCAGCACGCCGAAGGGGTCATTGCGGAGCGATAGGCGCGTGCCTTTATCTCGGCGTGCAACTGGGGTGGTTACAGCGATGGGCAAGCAGATACACCTTGGCGCGTTCATGCGGCCGGTCGGGATCCATACGGCCTGGTGGCGGGTACCGGGCGCTTTCCCGGAAGCGAACTTCAACCTTCAGCATCTGGTGCGCTTCATCCAGACCTTGGAGCGCGGGCGGTTCGATGCGTTCTTCATGGCGGACCACCTGGCTGTGCTGAACATGCCGATGGACGCGTTGCGGCGGAGTGCGACGGCCACGTCGTTCGAGCCGCTGACGTTGCTGTCGGCGCTGGCGATGGTGACGGAGCGGATCGGCCTGGTGGCGACGGCGTCGACGACGTTCGACGAGCCGTACCACATCGCGCGGCGGTTCGCGTCGCTGGACCACATCAGCGGCGGCCGGGCCGGGTGGAACGTGGTGACGACGGCGAACCCGGATGCGGCGCTGAACTTCGGCTATGACGACCAGATGGACCATGACGAGCGATACCGGCGGGCGCGGGAGTTCCATGCGGTGGTGACCGGGCTGTGGGACAGCTGGGCGGACGACGCGTGGGTGCGGGACGTCGAGAGCGGCGTGTTCTTCGACCCGGTGAAGCTGCACGTGCTGGAGCACAAGGGCGAGTTCCTGTCGGTGCGGGGGCCATTGAACATCGCGCGGCCGGTGCAGGGGTGGCCGGTGATCGTGCAGGCGGGCGCCAGCGAGGCGGGGCGGCAGCTGGCGGCGGAGACGGCGGAGGTGATCTTCGGCAGCAGCCGGACGATCGAGGATGCGCAATCGTTCTATGCCGACGTGAAGGCGCGGATGCGGGGGGCGGGGCGAAACCCGGCACACATGAAGGTGTTGCCGGCGGCGCTGGTCGTGGTGGGCCGGACGAGCGAGGAGGCGCGGGCAAAGCGGGCGCTGTTGGACAGCCTGGTGCATCCGGAGAGTGGGGTGCCGAACCTGTCGATCCGGCTGGGGGTGGATGCGTCCGGCTTCGACCTGGATGCGGAGCTGCCGGAGTTGCCGGTGACGAACCAGGGGCAGAGCGGGCAAGCGGCTTTGGTGGCGCTGGCCCGGCGCGAGAAGCTGACGGTGCGGCAGCTGGCGCAAATGGCAGGCGGGTATGCCGGGCTGGCGATGGTGGGGACGGCGGCTGAGATCGCGGACACGATGCAGGCGTGGGTAGAGGCCGAGGCCTGCGACGGGTTCAACGTCATGTTCGACACCGTGCCGGCCGGGCTGGACGACTTCGTGGACCTGGTGGTCCCGGAGCTGCAGCAGCGCGGCGTGTTCCGGCGCGAGTACGAGGGGGTGACGTTGCGTGAGCATCTGGGGCTGCCACGGCCGGCAAACCGGTTCTTCGAGGGGGCGCTCCGCGCGGCGGAGTAGGGCTTGGGCGGCGCGAAGCGAGCCTTGACGCTTGCCGTCCCACACCGGTGCCGCATGTCGGGCCGCTCGATGTCGCCCTGCTCGATCCGTTCGCGGCGCGGCCGGGCATGGCCGCGGGGGCCTGAGACCGGCCCGACCATCCGTCGTTCTCACGACACACCACGACGGATGCCGGGCCGGTTCGAGCCTTACTTTGCCGGTTCGAGCACCTTCTTGCCCGGCGCGTTCAGGTCCTGGCCCTTCTTGATGGACAGCGACGGGTCGAGGCAGACGATGTCTTCGAACTCGTTGACGCTGTCGACCTCGGTGCCCATCGAGATGTTGGTGACGCGTTCGAGGATGAACTCCAGGACGACGGGGACCTGGAACTCGGCCATGAGGGCCTCGGCCTTGGCGAAGGCGTCTTTAAATTCGTTGGGGGATTTGACGCGGATGGCCTTGCAGCCGAGGCCTTCGGCGACGGCGACGTGGTCGACGCCGTAGCCTTGGGGGGCGTCGCCCTCCGGTTCGGCGTTGATGTTGTCGAAGGCCAGGCTGACCTCGAAGTCCATCTGGAAGCCGCGCTGGGCTTGGCGGATCAGGCCGAGGTAGGAGTTGTTCACCACCACATGCAGGTAGGGCAGCTTGTGCTGGGCGCCGACGGCGAGCTCCTCGATCATGAACTGGAAGTCGTAGTCGCCGGACAGCGCGACGATCTTCTTGGTGGGGTCGGCGGCGCGGACGCCCAAGGCGGCGGGCAGAGTCCAGCCGAGGGGGCCGGCCTGGCCGCAGTTGATCCAGTTGCGGGGATTGTAGACGTGCAGGAACTGGGCGCCGGCGATCTGTGACAGGCCGATCGTGGTGACGTAGCAGGTGTCGCGGCCGAGGATCTCGTTCATTTCCTGATAGACGCGTTGCGGCTTGAGCGGCACGGCGTCGAAATGGGTCTTGCGCAGCATCGCGGTCTTGCGGTGCAGGCATTGGGCGGCCCAGTCGGCGCGGTTGGGGAGGGTGCCGGCCGCCTTCATCTCCTGCGCGACGGCAAGGAACGCGTTGAGGGCGGCCTTCGCGTCCGAGACGATGCCGAAATCGGGGCCGAAGACCCGGCCGATTTGGGTCGGCTCGATGTCGACGTGCACGAAGCGGCGTCCGCGGGTGTAGACCTCGACCGAGCCGGTGTGGCGGTTGGCCCATCGGTTGCCGATGCCGAGCACGAAATCGCTCTCGAGAAAGGTGGCGTTGCCGTAGCGGTGGCTGGTCTGGAGGCCGACCATCCCTGCCATAAGGTCATGGTCGTCGGGGATCGTGCCCCAGCCCATCAGGGTCGGGATGACGGGGATGCCGGTCAGTTCGGCGAAGGCGACCAGTTCGGCGCAGGCGTCGGCGTTGATGATGCCGCCGCCGGCGACGATGAGGGGGCGTTCGGCGGTGGCGAGCATCTTCAGGGCGTGCTCGGCCTGGGCGCGGGTGGCGGCGGGTTTGTAGAGGGGCAGGGGCGCGTAGAATCGGTCGTCGAACTCGATCTCGGCCATCTGGACGTCGATCGGAAGGTCGATGAGGACGGGGCCGGGGCGGCCGGAGCGCATGACGTGAAAGGCTTGCTGGAAGATCATGGGGACGAGGGCGGGCTCGCGGGCGCAGACGGACCATTTGGTGACGGGCTTGGCGATCGTCTCGATGTCGACGGCCTGGAAGTCCTCCTTGTAGAGCTTGGCGCGGGGGGCCTGGCCGGTGATGCAGAGGATGGGGATGCTGTCGGCCATGGCGGTGTAGAGGCCGGTGATCATGTCGGTGCCGGCGGGGCCGGAGGTGCCGATGCAGACGCCGATATTGCCGGGCTTGGTGCGGGAGTAGCCGTCGGCCATGTGGGACGCGCCTTCGACATGGCGGGCGAGGATATGGCGGATGGAGCCGCGGGCCTTGAGCGCGGCGTAGAGCGGGTTGATGGCGGCGCCGGGGACGCCGAAGGCGACGGTGATGCCCTCGTGTTCCAGCACGCGGACCGCAGCGTCGATCGCTTTCATTCTGGCCATGTGACGTCTCCCCTTGTTCGTGTTGGGAGCAGATTGACCGATCGGCGCGGGGGATGCCAGACGTTTCGGAACGTTTCCCGCATTGTGGAAACGGTGATGCTTCTGTAAGCGTTGTCAGCCTGGTAGTCACATTCCAAGCTGGAGCAGCATGGCCAAGGCAACCGCCGTCAAACGTCCGGCCCCCGTGCGGTCGGAGCAGGTGCAATCGCTGGTACGGGCGCTCGGGCTGCTGAACCGCGTGGCCGCGGCCGACGAGGGGGTGACGTTGACGGAGCTGGCGCAGCAGGTCGGGCTGTCTGCTTCGACCGCGCACCGGCTGCTGACGACGCTCGAGGCCGAGCGCTACGTGCATTTCGATGCGGAGCGGCGGCTGTGGTCGGTCGGCGTGCAGGCGTTCGTGACGGGCAGCGCGTTCCTGAAGACGCGCAGCCTGGTCGCGGCGGCGCGGCCGCATATGCGTGCGCTGATGGAGGCGAGCGAGGAGACGGTGAACCTGGCGGTCGAGGACGAGGCGGAGGCGATCTATCTCAGCCAGGTGGAGTGCCGGCAGATGATGCGCGCCTTCGCCCGGCCCGGCGGGCGCGTGCCGCTGCACTGTTCCAGCGTGGGCAAGGCGCTGCTGTCGGCGATGCCGGATGCGCGGCTGGCGAAGGTGCTGCACCGGCACGGGCTGCCGCGGGTGACGATCAAGACGCTGAACACGACGGTGGCGCTGCGTGCGGATCTCGCGGCGTCCCGGGACCGGGGTTACGCGATCGACGACGAGGAGCACGCGGTGGGCCTGCGCTGCATCGCGGCGGTGGTGTTCAACGAGAACGCAGAGGCGGTGGGTGCGGTGTCGCTGTCGGGCCCGATGGCGCGGATCCCGGACGAACGGATCGCGCTGCTGGGCCGGCTGGTGCGGGACAAGGCGGACGCGATCACGGCGCAGCTGGGCGGGGTGCTGCCGGGGTGGCGGGGGTAATGGCGGCGGGGCCGGGGCGGGCGCTGTCGAGGTAGGCGTCGAAGCGGGCCTGGTCGAAGGCGCCTTCCCACTTGGCGATCACCAGGGTGGCGACGACGTTGCCGACGACGTTGCTCATGGCGATCGCGGTGGCCATCAGGCGGTCGACGCCGAACAGCAGGCCGAGGCCGCCGAGGGGGAGGGCCTGGACGGTCTGCATGGTGGCGGCGAGCTTGACGAACGCGCCGCCGGCGACGGTGGTGCCGCCCTTGGAGGTGAGGAGGGTGACGGCGAGCACGGCGAGCTGCTGGCCGAGGGTGAAGGGCGTGTCGGTGGCCTGGGCGATGAAGCCGACGGCAATGGCCATGTAGATGCTGGTGCCGTCGAGGTTGAAGCTGTAGCCGGCTGGGAGCACGAAGCCGACCACGGCCTCGTCGACGCCGGCCTGGGTGAGTTTGGCCAGCAGGCGCGGGAGTGCCACCTCGCCGCTGGCGGTGCCGAACACCAGCAGCAGATCCTCCTTGATCAGCCGGATGATCTTGCCCAGCGGCAGGCGCATGACGGCGCAGATGCCGCCGAGCACGACGACGATGAAGATGAGCACGCTTGCGTAGTACAGGCCGACGAGCCAGGCGAGGTATTGCAGGGTGCCGGCGCCGTTGGTGCCGATGGCGGCGGCGAGCGCCCCGAAGGCGCCGATGGGCGCCAGGCGCATGATGAGGTTCAGGATGCGGAACAGCAGGGTCTGGCCTTGCTGCACCAGGCTCACGACCCCGTCGACGTGGCCGCGGCAGAGGATGATGGCCGCCCCGGTGAGCACCGAGACGAACAGGACCTGCAGGATCTCGCCCTTGGCGAAGGCGTCGACGAGGGTGGCGGGGATGATGCTGAGGAGGAACTTGACGGCGGTGAAGCCGCCGCCGGCGGCGGCGGCGCGGGTGACGCCTTCGCTGGCCTGGAGGTGGGTGGCGTGCAGGCCGGCGCCTGGCTGGACGACGTTGACGAGGACGAAGCCGAGCAGCAGGCCGATGGTGCTGACGGCCTCGAAATAGAGCAGCGACTTCCAGCCGAGACGGCCGAGCCTGCCGATGTCGCTGACGTGGGCGAGGCCGAGCACGACGGTGGTGAAGATGATGGGAGCCAGCATCATGCGCAGGAGGGCGATGAAGCCGTCGCCGAGGGGCTTCATGTCGGCGGCGAGTGCGGGGTCGATGACGCCGAGGAGGATCGCGAGCGCGATGGCGATCAGGACCTGGACCCAGAGCGGGGCGCGCAGGCGTGTCACCGAGAGGGCCGGGCCATCAGGCGAGGTCGTGCTGGAACGCGTCCGGCAAGCCGATCTCGAAGGTGTTGAGGGTCATGGAGACGAGGCCGTAATAGCCGAGGATGCCGACGAGTTCGACGAGGGCGCGCTCGCCGAGGACGAGGACGGCTTCGGCATAGAGGGCGTCGGGCACGGACTGGGTCTGCAGGAGGGATTGGGCGACGGTATAGACCATGCGCTCGTCGGGCGCGGTGAAGGCGGGGGTGTGGCGGGCGGCGATGGCGTCGACGATGGCGGGGGCGAGGCCGCCCTGCAGTGCGAGGGGCTTGTGGGCGCCCCACTCGTAGTGGGCGGTCCAGTGCCGGGCGGTGACGAGGATGGCGAGCTCGGACAGGCGCGGCGGCAGGGAGGTGTCGTAGCGGAGGAGCTCGCCGAGGGACTGGGCGCGGCGGGCGAATTCGGGGTTGGCGAGCCAGGCCAGCATGGGGGCGGGGGCGCGGCCGCGCTTGCCGGCGGCAGCCTCGTCGTGCACGGCGCGCTGGTCCGGGGTCATGGCGCCGGGCTCGGGCAGGGACATGCGGGGCATCGGGGGCCTCCCTTTCTGGTTGGGGCGGTTGTATGGAAGCGGTGGAGTGTCCGCCAGCGTGGAGACCGCGATGACCGTGAAGAACCGCCAAGTGCTGCTGGTGTCGCGCCCGGATACGGCGGCGACGGCGGACAATTTCCGCCTGGTCGAGACGGCGGTGCCGCCGCTGGAGCAGGGGTATGTGCTGGTCCGCAACCACTACATGTCGCTCGATCCGTATATGCGGGGGCGTATGAGCGCGTCGAAGTCGTATGCGGCGCCGCAGCCGCTGGATGCGGTGATGCAGGGCGGGACGGTCGGCGTGGTCGAGGAGAGCCGCAACCCGGCATTCGCGCGGGGGGACACGGTGCTGGGCGCGTTCGGCTGGCAGGAATGGGGCGTATCGGACGGGGCCGGGCTGAAGCGGGTGGATGTGGAGCGGGTGCCGATGTCGGCCTATCTCGGCACGGTGGGCATGCCGGGGGTGACGGGGTGGTACGGGCTGACGCGAATCATCGCGCCGAAACCTGGCGAGACGGTCGTGGTGAGTGCGGCGAGCGGCGCGGTGGGGACGGTGGTGGGCCAGTTGGCCAAGCGCATGGGGTGTCGGGCGGTGGGCGTCGCGGGCGGGGCGGAGAAGTGCGCGTATGTGACCGGGACACTGGGGTTCGACGCCTGCGTGGACTACAAGGCGGGGCGGCTGGCGGAGGATCTGGCGGCGGCGGCGCCGGACGGGATCGACGGCTATTTCGACAACGTGGGCGGCGCGGTGCTGAACGCGGTGATGGCGCGGATGAATGCGTTCGGGCGCATCGCAGTGTGCGGCGCGATCGCCGGGTACGACGGGGCGGCGCTGACGCTCGCGGAGCCGCGGCTGATCCTGACGCAGCGGCTGCTGCTGCAGGGGTTCATCGTGTCCGAGCATATGGAGGTGTGGCCGGAGGCGCTGGCGGAGCTGGGCGAGCTGGTCGCGTCCGGGGCGCTGAAGTATCGCGAGAGCGTGGCGACCGGGCTGGAGAATGCGGTGGAGGCGTTCCTGGGGCTGCTGAAGGGGCGGAACTTCGGCAAGCAGGTTGTGAAGCTGGCCTAGCGGCCGGCTGAGTAGCCCGCCCTGCTGGCCCTTTCAGACCGTTGCTGGGCGCCTTGGGCCCTGCAGGGTGGTGCTAGGGATGTTGGCAGTCGAATGAACATTCCCGCTCCGTTCATCGACCGCACCCGGGTCAACAATACGTACGTCATGGCCGGGCTTGACCCGGCCACCCACGCCCTTGCCGTTAGCCAGGCCGGTCACGCGAACGCACCCGAGCAGCGCGGGATACAGTTTCCCGGTCGTGGCCCCCCGGGCGTGGGTGGCCGGGTCAAGCCCGGCCATGACGTACCTCGGAACGTGCGGGGGCGCTTGGCCACCTCCGCGCCGTTCCTCGACCGCACCGGGGTCAACAAATACGTACGTCATGGCCGGGCTCGACCCAGCCACCCACGCCGTTGCTGCCAGATAGGCACCGCACGCCGGTCACGCGAACGCACCCGAGCAGCGCGGGATACCATTCCACTGATTGGGCATCCACGGCGTGGGTGGCCGGGTCAAGCCCGGCCATGACGTACTTTTTGAACATGCGAGGGGCACTTTGCTATCGCCGCATGCGGTTGGCCGGCGCCCGTCGCTGGACTGGGATCGTCGCGAGCGCACTCTCGCCGTGCAATCGAGGTCGTGGCTGTCACCCTCATAAGTATCCGGTGCCGGGACGGTCGAAGGTCATCCAGCGGCCGTCATGCTCGGCGATGCGGAAGCCGTACTGTGCATAGAGGGCGTGCGCATCCGACGTTACCAGGGTCCAATGCGTGACGGTGGTCAGCTCGGGATGCGCGAGGATCGTCTCGAGCAGCGCCTTGCCGAGGCCGAGGCCGCGGGCGCGCGGGTGGATGAATACGTCCCCAAGATGCGCGCGCATGGCGTAGTCCGTCAGCAGCCGGGCGAACCCAGCCTGTGCTCCGACCGGGTCGTACACGCCGAAGCAGAGGGAATTGGCCCAGCTCCGTTCCGTGATCGCGCGGGGGCGGTTGGCTGCCCAGTAGGTGCCGGCCAGCGACTCGAGCACGAACGGCACGTCGATGCGCATGCGGTCGTCGCTGATGGCGTAGCCGTTGGGCAGCTCGACCGTGTGCGGCATGGGGTAGTCCTGGCTTGGGGCGGCGGGCTGAAGCGTGCGGGTCAGCGGTAGTCGTCGGTCGTGCGGATCGGGCGGCGCTCCGGGCCGGCGTAGGGGTCGAGGCTGCGGCGGGTCTGCTCGATGATGCGGCAATCGCCGCACATGCGCATGCGGTCGGCGATCGCCGGGTCCTTGAACATCCAGTGCTTGCCTTCGAGCTGGGTGATCACGCGATCGATCGAGGCCTGCGTGCCGAACGGCTTGGCGCAGCGGATGCAGATCGCCGGCGGCTCCTCCTTGATCACCACCTCGTCCCGGCGGGCCGCGCCGAAGGTCGCGCGCGGCTCGAGCGTGATCACGTCCTCGGGGCAGGTGGTCGCGCAGAGGCCGCACTGGACGCAGAGGTCTTCGACGAATTTCAACATCGGCCGCTCGGCATGGGCGCGGAGGGCGGCGGTCGGGCAAACGGTGGTGCACGCCAGGCACAGGGTGCACCCGGCGATGTCGACCAGGACGCGGCCGATCGGGGCGCCTGTTGGAAGCGGGATCGCGCTCACCGGGCTGGGCGCGACCTGGTGCAGCCAGGCCAGCGCCTGGTTGGTAAGCGCGACCTTGTCGCCCGTCGGCAGGTAGGGCGCGGGACGAACGCCGGTGCGCTGGGGCAGGGCACGCAGGGCGTCGCCGAGCATGAACGGGTCGTCGGTCGCGATCAGGCCGGCGCGGCCAGCGCCGAGGCCGAGCGGAATGGTCAGCGCATCGAGGAGGGCCGCCTCGCGTGCAACGCCGTCGGCGCGGGCCTGGTCGCGGCCCCCGGTCAGCACGCGGACCTCGGCGGCGCCAAAGGCGAGCGCGGTGGCGAGGGCGTCGAGGCCCCACTGGCCGGCTGCGGGGACGGGGATGACGCGGGCGGGCAGGCCGTCGCCGTGCCGCGCCAGCATATCGACCAGCGGCGCGCCGTGCGCGGCGTCGTGGACCAGCAGCACTGCGGGCTGGACGCCGCCGGCGGCGTGATATGTGGACAGCGTGGTGCGAAGCTGGCGTGCGACGGCCTCGGCGCCGGGGACGACCAGTCGTGCGGCCGTGGTGGGGCAGACGGCGGCGCAGTTGCCGCAACCGGCGCAGAGATGCGGATCGATGGCGACGCTGTCGCCGTTGGGCGCGATAGCGCCGGCCGGGCAAACGTCGAGGCAGCGGGTGCAGCCGACCTGGCCGTTGCGGGCGTGGGCGCACTTCTCGGGCAGGAGCGCGACATAGCGCGGCTTGGTGAACTCGCCGACCATGTCGCTGGCGCGCAGAAGCATCCTCTGGACGGCCACCGGGTCGTCGGGTGAGGCGCGGAGATAGCCCTCGCGGTGTTCGTGCCCAATGACGAGCGGGGTGCCGCCGCTGAGATCGATCACGAGGTCGCAGCGGGACCGGGCGCCGTCGCGGGCGCGCCCGAACTCGAGAACCGCGCGGGACGAAGGCAACGGTTCGGCGAAGCCGTCGACGATGAGGTCGAAGGCGCCGAGCCAGCCGGCGAGGCGGCCGATGGTGCCGCGGACGATCGGGAACTCACTGACCAACGGCGGGCTGATCGCGGCGTCGCCGGTGATGATGACCGTCAGGTCGAGCCGGTCGCGGAGCTGCATCGCCGCCTCGACCGCGCGGTCGTCCCGGCCATAGACGACGGTGACGCCCTCGGAGCGCATCGCGACCGTCGCCATCTGGGATTGCTTCGAGCTGCGCTCGACCGCAGCCGCGAGGAGGGCGCCCATCTTGGGCAGCGCCTGCCGCGCCTCGGCGGACCAGCCGGCTGCCTCGCGGATGTTGACGAAGTCGAGCGCGCCCGTGGCTCCAGCCTCGGCGTGATCGTCGCGGAACGCCGGCGCTTCCTGGGTGCAGGCGACCAGCACCGGGGCGCCAGTGGCGACCGCGTGGCGGAACAGGCCGATCTGGGCACGGCACAGCTCGGTCGCGAGCGGGCCGTCCGCGGTGGCGCCGCATGCGCGGGCGAGCGGCCCGGCCTCGATCGGCATCGTGTCGCGGCAGGTGCAGGCCAGCACCGTCTTGCCGTGCAGCTTCATTCGTCTGTGAACTCCTGGGATTGGCCGCCCATTGCATCGGACCCCCGGCGGCCTATCCTCGAGGTGGGCCGATCGCTCGCCCTAGATGGGGCATCCGGCCCGGCCGTGCCAACCTTGCTTTCGAAAGGCTGATGACAACGGACGCGCTCTCCCTGCCGCCCGGCTTCGTGTCCGTCCCTGCCGGCGCCGACGCGTTCGCGGCGGCGCTTGCCGATGCCGATGCGGGGAGCGATCCGGGGCGGATCCATTGGGGCGAGCGCGGCGGAGTGTGCGCGGCCGCCATCGTGCTGGCGCCCGACCGGCCGATTAGAGCCGACGCGTTGCGCGACCTCGTGCTGCTTGCCCTGTATGATGCGATCGCGTCCGTTGCGCCGCCGCAGGTGCCGGTCGAGGTGGTTCGGCCGGGGACGCTGCTGGTCGATGGCGGCCGGGTGGGCGCGGTGCGGGTCGTGATGGGCCCGGGTGCGGCACTGGACGCCGTGCCGGGCTGGGCGGTCGCCGGGTTCACGGTGGCGCTGCGGTCGGAGCTGGCCGATCCGGGCGAGGCGCCGGGCGAGACGAGCTTGGCCGAGGAAGGATTCGAGGGGGTGGCGGCGGCCGATGTCTTGGGCCCGTTTTGCCGGCACCTGCTGGTTTGGATCGAGGCGTGGCGCGAGGAGGGTGAGCCGTGCCTGGCCGATGCGCTCCGGCACCGGGTGGTGCGGGCCGTGCCGGCATGACCCGGCTGCCGCGGACCATCCAGCTCGACGCGTCCGACCGCTCGGTGTTCGACCATGCCGCCGAACCCGGCGAATGGGCCGTGACCGGCACGTTCGCCTTCCTGGGCGTGGCGCCCGAGTCCCTGGCGGGTAAGCGGCGGCGGGCGTTCCAGCACGGCTTCCTGGGCGTCGGCAGCTTCGGCTGGTCGACCTTGGTGATGGTCGCGAGCGCCACGGACGAGGTGGTCGCGGCGACGGCCGAGGCCTTGGCGCGGCACTTCGTCGCGGTTCACGGGGCGCCCGGCATCGAGGCAGCGCGTGGCGTAGCGGCGCGGGAGGTCGCGTTCGCGGCCAGCCTCTGCGAGCACCCGGTCGGCACGTTGCTGACGATCTTCCGGCAGGACGGGCCCGACGGGGTGGTCGAGCAGTTCGCGACCGTGACGCGCGACGGGCCGGCCGCGGCGGATGCGCCCGATCTGGAGCAGCCGTTCGACCTGCTGGCGCTGGCGGCCGGGAAGGGACCGCGGTGAGTGCGGCGGAGCGGCGGGAGGTGGGGGTCGTCGTCGAGTGGGAGGCGCTGGACAATCCCTGGGTCGACCACCGGTGGCGCGTGGCCGAGGTGCTGCCGGGGCCGGCCGGGGTGGCGGCATGGACGGTGCTCGACGAGGATGCGCGGCAGCGGCGCTACTTCGCTGGCAATGCGGAGCTGCTGCTGTTCCCGCTGGAGACGGAGGCGCTGAAGGCGAACGTGGAGGGGCCGGCGCCCTCGGTCTACGTTTTCCTGCGCAGTGCGGAGACGGCGCCGGGGATGGCGCTGCTGGGCGCAACGGTCGACGTGGGCGAGGCGGGGGCGCACGCAGATACCGGGCGCGACCTGGTGGAGTCGGTGCCGATGCCGGCGCCGATCCTGGCATGGGTCGCCGAGTTCGTGGCGCGGCACCATGTCGAGCGGGCGCAGTTCAAGCGCAAGCGGGACCGCTGGTCGGAGGGCGGCGGCCGCAAGGCAATGGAGGCCGAGGATGACGACTGAGGGCGGAGAAGGTGGATTCCTGAGCCGCTGGTCCCGCCGCAAGCAGGCCAGCCGGACCGCCGAGGATCCATCGCCGGCGGACCTGCCGAGCTCCGAGCAGGCATCGCCCGCGCTGCCGGACATCGAGACGCTGGGGGCCACGAGCGACTACCGAGCGTTCCTGCAGGACAGCGTGGCGGCGGCGGTGCAGGCGCAGGCGTTGCGCCGGGCCTGGTCGTCGGACGCGGCTATCGCGGGGTTCCGCGGCATGGCGGACTACGATTGGGACTTCAATGCGGCCGGGTATGGCCGGCTGCGGGCGAGCGACGACGTGGCGAGCTTGTTGAAGGCGGTCGTGGATGGGGTGCCAGGCGCCGCTCCGGCCGATCCGGCGCCGGTGGCCGCGACCGATCCCTTGCCGCCCGGCGAACCGCCGACGGTACGGCTGAGCGCCGTCGTGCCGGACGCGCCCGAGGAGCCCGCAAACCCCGATCCGGTGATGGCGGACGGGGGTGGGGCGGGGCCGGACGAGGAACGCCCGGCACCGGCGCGGCGGCACGGGAGCGCGATGCCTTCGTGAAAGGGCGTTTGCAGAATTGCATCCTCCTGCGAAGCCACTAGGTTGAGGGTTAATGAGGCTCCGGGAGATCGCGATCACGTCCTTTGCCGTTCCAACCGAACGCCCCGATGCACCTGGTCTCGACGACGTCGACGGCGCCCGGGCGGCGCTGTATCGCCTGCTGGCGCATGCGCTGGCGGGGCCGCCGAGTGCAGGGTTGTTGGAGCGGATGGCGCGGCTGCGCGGCGACGAGGGCGGGCTGGGCGCCGCCCTGAGCGACCTGGCGCGCGTGGCGGCGCAGACGCCGCTGGCGCAGGCGCAGGCCGAGCACGACGTGCTGTTCATTGGCGTCGCGCGGGGCGAGTTGCTGCCGTATGCGTCGTTCTATTTGACAGGCTTCTTGCACGAGCGGCCGCTGGCGCGGCTTCGGGGCGACCTGTCGCGGCTGGGCCTGGCGCGTGCCGAGGGCCGGTCGGATCCGGAAGACCACATCGCCACCGTGTGCGACGTGATGGCGACGTTGATCGAACGGGGCGATGCCGAGGCCGAGGCCGGGTTCTTCGCCCGGCACGTGGCGCCATGGGCGGGCGCGTTCTTCGATGACCTAGCCCAAGCTGGCACTGCGCGCCTGTATCGCCCGCTGGGCCTGGTCGGCCTGTGCTTGATCGGCCTCGACCAGCAGGGCTTTGCCTACGCCGGACCAACGACCAGCCACGCTCTGCAAGGTGCTGCATGACCGACATACCGGACGACGTTGCCCGCCGCGACGGCCCGCGCGCGAACCGCCGCCTGTTCCTGAAGGGCGCCGGGGTGGCCGCGGTGGCGGCGCCGATCGTGGCGCAGGCCGAGACGCTGGTGAAACCGACCAATCACCAGACCGATGCGCGCTACAAGGACTCCGAGCATGTCCAGCGCTTCTATGCGCTGAACCGTCGCTAGGATCGGGCGATGCTGACCAAGATCCGCCCCGCCCCGTCCCGCAGCCTCGGGGCCAAAGCCGTCCCGACCGCTCCCTCCCCGGCCGCGCCGGCCTCCTCGCCTGGGCCGGCCGCGCTCGATCGCCGCCGCTTCCTCAGCGCCTCCGGTCTGGCCGCCGGCGGCCTGGCCGCGCTGGCCGGGCTTGGGGCGGCAACGGTGCAGCGGGCCGAAGCCGGGGAGATCGTGCCCGGCGAGCCGGTCGAGACGCGGAAGTCCGTCTGCACGCACTGCTCGGTCGGCTGCTCGGTGATCGCACGGGTGCAGAACGGCGTCTGGGTCGGGCAGGACCCGGCGTTCGACAGCCCGACCAACATGGGCACCCACTGCGCCAAGGGTGCGGCCGTCCGCGAGCTGACCCATGGCGACCGGCGGCTGAAATACCCGATGAAGCTCGAGGGCGGCGTGTGGAAGCGGCTCAGCTGGGAGCAGGCGATCCAGGAGGTGAGCGAGAAGATGCTCGCCATCCGGCAGAAATCGGGACCAGATTCGGTCTACTGGCTCGGCAGCGCCAAGTTCAACAACGAGGCGGCCTACCTGTTCCGCAAGTTCGGCGCGCTGTGGGGCACGAACACGGTCGATCATCAGGCGCGCATCTGCCACTCCACCACCGTCGCCGGCGTCGCGAACACCTTCGGCTTCGGCGCGATGACCAACAGCTTCAACGACCTGGCCAATTCGAAGGCCATCATGATCATGGGCGGCAACCCGGCCGAGGCGCACCCGGTGTCGCTGCAGCACGTGCTGCGGTCCAAGGAGATCAACCAGGCCGAGTTGATCGTCATCGATCCGCGCTTCACCCGCACGGCCGCACACGCGACCGAGTATGTCCGCATCCGGCCCGGCACCGACATCCCGGTGATCTGGAGCATCCTGTGGCACGTGTTCCAGAACGGCTGGGAGGACAAGGACTTCATCGCCAAGCGCGTCTACGGCATGGACGAGATCCGCAAGGAGGTCGCGAAGTGGGACCCCGCCGAGAGCGAGCGCGTCACCGGCGTGCCGTCCGCACAGCTCCGCAAGGTGGCGGAGATCATGTCGAAGAACCGGCCCTCGAGCCTCGTGTGGTGCATGGGCGCGACGCAGAAGACGGTGGGGACGGCGAACGTGCGGGCCTACTCCATCCTGCAGCTGGCGCTCGGCAACATGGGGCAGTCGGGCGGGGGCACGAACATCTTCCGCGGGCACTGCAACGTGCAGGGGGCGACGGATCTCGGCCTCGATGTGACGACCCTGCCGGCCTATCTGGGCCTCGACGAGGCCGCCTGGAAGCACTGGGCACGCGTTTGGGACCTGGACTACGACTACCTCGTCTCGCGGTTCGCGTCGAAGAAGCTGATGGAGGCCAAGGGCATCCCCAGCACCCGCTGGTTCGACGCCGTGCTGGCCGAGAAGGACCAGCTCGACCAGCCGGACAACGTGCGGGCGATGGTGGCTTGGGGGCACGCGGCCAACTCCATCACGCGTGAGCCGGTGATGCGGCAGGGGATGGACAAGCTCGATCTGATGCTGGTCGTCGACCCGCATCCGACAACGTTCGCGATCTCGGGCACGCGGACGGACAACACCTACTTGCTGCCGGCCTGCACGCAGTTCGAGCAGTCGGGGAGCGTGACCGGCTCGAACCGGTCGATCCAGTGGCGCGAGCAGGTCGTCAAGCCGATCTTCGAGAGCAAGCAGGACACCGAGATCCTGCTGCTGCTGGCCAAGAAGTTCGGGTTCGCCGACCAGCTGGTGAAGAACATCGCGGTCGAGAACGGGGTTCCGGTGTCCGAGGACATCCTGCGCGAAATCAACCGCGGCTGCTTTGCGATGGGCTATAGCGGGCAATCGCCCGAGCGCATCAAGATGCACATGAAGCACCAGGCCGATTTCGACCCGGTCAGCCTGCAAGCGACCGAAGGACCATTGAAGGGCGAGTATTACGGCCTGCCGTGGCCGTGCTGGGGCACGCCGGAGCTGAAGCATCCGGGCACGGCCTGGCTGTACAACATCGCCATCCCCGTCCAGCAGGGCGGCAGCGGGTTCCGCGCGCGATGGGGCGTGGAGCGCGAAGGCGTTACGTTGCTCGCCGAGGACTACCCGAAGGACTCCGACATCAAGGGCGGCTATCCCGAGTTCACGATCGCCGTGTTCAAGAAACTCGGCTGGGACAAGGAACTGACCGACGCCGAGATGGCGGTCATCAAGAAGGTCGGCGGCAACAACATCGACGCCGTGAGCTGGCAGACGGACCTGAGCGGCGGCATCCATCGCGTCGCCGTCGGCCATAACTGCGCCCCGTTCGGCAACGGCCGGGCCCGAGCGGTCGCCTGGAACCTGATCGATCCGGTGCCGATCCACCGCGAACCGATCCGCACGCCCCGGCGGGACTTGATCGCCAAATACCCGGCGCTGGAGGACCGGCGCGACTACCGCCTGCCATACCTGGGCCGCAGCCTGCAGGCACAGGACGTGTCGCAGTTTCCGATGATCCTGACGTCCGGCCGCCTGGTGGAGTACGAGGGCGGCGGCGACGAGACGCGATCGAACCGCTGGTTGGCGGAAATCGTGCAGGAGGCCTATGCCGAGATCAACGTCGACGACGCAAAGACGCTCGGGATCACGGACAAGGGCATGGTGTGGATCTACGGTGTCGAGAGCAACTCGAAGGCGAAGCTGCGGGCGCATGTCAGCACGCGAACCGGGCCCGGCGTGGTATTCGTGCCGTTCCATTTTGGCGGGATGACGGGCGGCGTCGACAACCGCGACAAGTATCCGCCGGGGCTGGACCCGATCGTGGTCGGCCACGCGGTGAACCAGCTGACCACCTACGGCTACGATTCGGTGACGCACATGCAAGAGACGAAGGTCACGCTGTGCCGGGTCGAGGCGGCTTGATGACGGCGATCGAGGGAGGGCGCTGATGGCCCGGATGAAGTTCCTGTGCGACGCCGAGCGCTGCATCGACTGCAACGCGTGCGTCACGGCCTGCAAGAACGAGCATGAGGTGCCTTGGGGGTTGAACCGCCGCCGCGTGGTGACCTTGAACGACGGCGAGCCGGGCGAGCTCTCGGTCTCGATGGCGTGCATGCATTGCACGGACGCGCCGTGCGCCTCGGTGTGCCCGGTCAACTGCTTCGTGCAGACGTCCGACGGGATCGTGCTGCACAACAAGGACCAGTGCATCGGCTGCGGCTACTGCTTCTACGCCTGTCCGTTCGGGGCGCCGCAATTCCCGAGTGCCACTAATTTCGGCGGCCGCGGCAAGATGGACAAATGCACCTTCTGCGCCGGCGGCCCGGATGGCAGCAACTCGCCGGAGGCGTTCACGAAGTATGGCCGCAACCGGCTGGCCGAAGGCAAGCTGCCGATCTGCGCCGAGATGTGTTCCACCCGGTCGTTGCTCGCCGGCGACGGGGCGACGATCGGCGCGATCTACAAGGAACGGGTGCTGCGCCGCGGCTATGGCTCGGGTGCCTGGGGCTGGTCGACCGCCTATCGCGACAGTCCGACGGTATGAGGCCCGGGGTGCACGCGGTGCGAGGCGCCTTGGCGGGGCTGCTTCTGGTGTGGGCCGGATCGGCGATCGCGCTCGAGATCCCGGCGAACAAGCCGAACCCGGACCGGGCGGCGCTGGAGCAGAAGCTCGAGGACGAGCGGGCACTGCCGCCGCACAACATTCAGGGCTTCGTCCACATCCCGGACCAGAAGGAGGGCGTGCTGGTCCAGCCGGAAGGGCGCACCTTCCGCAATTTCCGCACCAAGTACCAGCCGTGGATCGACGCCGGACTGGTCGCGGCTGCGGTGGGCGCGATGGTCCTGCTGTATCTCGTGGCCGGATCGATGAAATACGCGCAAGACCCGAAAGGGCGCACCATCAAGCGCTTCAACTCGTTCGAGCGGCTGTCGCACTGGATGACGGCGGTCTCGTTCGTCTGGCTCTCGCTGACCGGGCTCAACCTCGTCTGGGGCCGCGCGGTGCTGGAGCCCATCCTGGGTGACGACACCTTCGCGCAACTGACCTCGCTGCTGAAGGTGTCGCACAACTACGTCGGGTTCGCGTTCATCGTCGGATTGATCATCAATTCGGTGCAGTGGCTGAAGTTCAATATTCCCAAGCGGATCGACATCGAGTGGATCAAGCACGCTGGCGGGATATTCGGCGGTCCGCACATCCCGGCCGAGAAATTCAACTTCGGCCAGAAGATGATCTATTGGATCGCGCTATTCGGCGGTGGTGCGATCTGCGTCACGGGCGTGCTGCTGTTGCTTCCGTTCTACGCGACCGGCGTGAACGGAATGCAAGTCGTCCACGGGCTGCACTCGATCATCGCTGCGCTGATGATCGCGGTCATCATCGGGCATGCCTATCTGGGCAGCATCGGCGTGCGCGGGTCGTTCCAGGCGATGGCGACCGGCAGCGTCGACCTGAACTGGGCGAAGACGCACCACCCGCTCTGGGTGGAGGAGGAGGCGGCCAAGGGCCGGCTGCCCCGGGACGCTCTCGACGAACCCGTCCCGGCGCCGGCCGAGTAATACACGTCACTGAGTGTCGTGGCCCCGCCATAGAACGGGCGGGATAGCACGGTCGTCGGTCCCCATCGGGACAGGAGCCTTACACGCTGTGTGCCGGCCTACGGCTGGCCTTTTCCTTGCGCGCCGTCGGCTTGGCGTAGAGGCGCAGGAACAACGCCACGGCACGCTCGACCCGTTCGGGTATCCCGTGCCGGATGGCATCGATGTCGACGGCCAGCGACAGCTGGAAATTCGTGAAGCCCTGCCACATGCCGAACAGCTCCTCGGCAGCGTGCTCCGGGTCCACGGCAGACAGCTCGCCACGGGCGGTTGCAGCAGCGATCAGGGCAGCCAGGTTCTTGCGCGTTCTGCCGGGACCAAGATCATAGAAGGCACGGGCCAGGTCGGCATGGTGCCGCAGCTCACCGGCGATGACGCTGTAGAAGTCGGTCGCGGGCTTGCTGGTCAGGAACGTCATGATGCCGAGCCCGAAGCTGCAAAGCTGGTCGGCGATCGCGGCAGTCCGGCCATCCCTGGGATGGTGCTGCTGGGCCGCCTCGATCCGCTCCATCTCCCGTTCAACAGCTGCCCGGAACAGCGCGGCCTTGTCGGGGTAGTGGGTGTAGAGCGTCACCTTCGAGACGCCTGCCTTCGCTGCGATGGCCTCGATGGGCGTGGCTTCGACACCGCGTTCAAGGAACAGCGCCCACCCGGCATCGAGGATCGCCACCCCCTTGCCCATATCGCGTGGCCTGCCAGGTGGACGGGTCATGCAAGAGATGCCTTGACGCGCTGCCCGCACCGAAATAGTGAACGGCGTAGTTCATAAAACCGGTAGGGTATCACGGACATGGCGTTCAAGGGTCACTGCCTATGTGGGGCTGTCCACTACCAATCGAGCGGCCCGGCCGTGTTCGCAGGCAACTGCTATTGCGCCGATTGCCGCCGCGAGAGCGGATCAGGGCACATCACGGCCGTGGCCGTGCCTGACCCGACCTTCCAGATCACCGGCGAGACGAAGGAGTTCACGAAGCCGTCCGACAGCGGACAGACGATACGCAACACGTTCTGTCCCATGTGCGGCACCACCTTGTGCACGCACCCATCGGGGCTTCCCGGCCTCGCCCTGATCCGGGCCGGCACGTTGGACGACGTGTCCGGCGTCGATCCGCAGATCAACATGTATGTCGCGTGCGCGCCGGCATGGGACAAGCCTGCTGAGGGCATCATGGGGTTCCCTGGCATGGCACCCGCATAACGCTGAGGCAGGCCTCGCGCCGCCCAACGCTGTCAGTCCGGCCGGGCGGACCGGTCCGAGTACGCCACCTCGGAGCTTTTGCCCAGGACGTGGGTCAGGACGGCTTGGGAGACGAACGCAATCGCGATCATCGCGACGATCGCGGCAAGGAACACTTTCACTGAGCCGCTCCGGCTGTCCGGCGCGTTCGTAGCATCCCCGGCCTCGCTCGCCTACTTGCCCGTCTGCGAGCCGCCGCCGACCGAGGGTTGGTTCTCGGCCGGCTTCGCGCTGTCCTGGTTGTTGCCGCCGGTTGTGATCCCGGTCGTGCTGCCGCCGATGCCCGCGACCGTGCTGCTGGCCTTGCCATGATCGTGGTCGAGCGAGCCCTCCGTGCCGACCCCGTTGCTGGCATGTCCGTCCGTGGGCGGCAGTCCCATGTTGCTCGACTGGCTGCCCGCCTCGGTTTTCGGCGCAGGCTGCGTAGTCTGCGCCACAGCAGGAGCCGCCAGCGCAAGCAGGAGGACAAAGGCCGTCAGGGTGCGTGTCATGCCAACCGAACGCCGCCGGCCCGGCGCCGTTCCGCGCCGAGTGGAGGAGCGTGATCCCCGTTGCGATGATATTGCGGTACTGATACGTTACGACAACGCAAAAGAAACACGGTAGCCAACCTTGGGGGACGAGATGCCGGATCCGCAGCCGAAGACAACGCACGGCAACAACAACCGCGGCTTGGCGGCCGGCGCCATCCCTGGCGTCTCGTTCGGCCGCTACGGCCCGATGTTCCGTTCGCTTTCACCCGCGGGCCGGCTTTCGCCGGCGGCGCTTTGGGCGCTGGCCGGGGCGATGATCAAGGTGGACCAGGGCGCACCCATCACGGGCCAGGACCCGGCGGACGAGAACCCGACGATCCCGGCCGGTTACACCTACCTCGGCCAATTCATCGACCACGACCTGACGCTCGACCCGACCCCGTTCAACTCCGCCGAGCGCGACCCGAGCGCCCTCGTAGACTTCCGCTCGCCAGCCCTCGACCTCGACAACATGTATGGCCGCGGCCCCGACGATCAGCCGTACATGTATGCGGCCGACGGCGTGTCCCTGCTGCTCGGCCCGGCGCCGGGCAACCAGGACGCCGCGGTCGGCTCCTTGTCGGACCTGTTTCGCATTACCGCGGGCACCCAGCCCGACGTGCCGATCATCGGCGACAAGCGCAACGACGAGAACAAGATCGTCTCGCAGCTCCACACCGCGATGATTCATTTCCACAACAAGGTCGTGAAGGACGACAGCCTGATCCAGCAGTTCGGCGGCGACCCGTCGAACAGCACGAGCCGCTTCAAGGCGGCCGCCAACATCGTGCGCTGGCATTACCAATGGGTGGTGGTGTTCGACTACATCGATACCGTGTGCGAACCCGGGATGGTGAACGAGGTGCTCAATCCGGGGAATACCCCGAGGCTGACCAACTATGTCCGCAGCGAGGCGCCCTTCCCCTACATGCCGATCGAGTTCGCCGGCGCTGCGTTCCGGTTCGGCCACTCCATGGTGCGCCCCAGCTACGCGCTGAACCGTGTGATCGGCACCCAGCCCGACGCGCCCGGCAAGCCGTCCCGCATCCCGACCTTCAACCGCAGCGCTGACCGCACGCAGAACCTGAACGGCTTCCCCGGCCCGCTCGCGCAAGGCTGGGGGATCGACTGGGGCTTCTTCGTCGACCTGCCGACGGCACCGTTGACGGCCGCCCAAGCCGACACGACCAGTGCGGACCACTTCCGGGTGCCGCAGCCCTCTTACCGGATCGACGCCCTGCTGGTCAGTCCGCTGGTCGACTTGCCGGAGTTCTTCAAGGTCACAGCTGATCCGCCCGACCTGGTCGCAGCGATCGGGGCCGCCAATATCGTGCCGCCCGACGGCGCGCCGAATCCCAAGCAGTTCCTGACCGGCCATCTCGCCTTCCGCAACCTGTTGCGCGGGCAGGAGCTCGGCCTGCCGTCCGGGCAGGACGTCGCCCGCGCGCTCGGCATCGTGCCGATGCCGGACAGTGTCGTGTGGGACGCCGGCTCCCGCGTGCTCGACGTGGAAAAGCTCGGCGACGACGACAAGAAGAGCTTCCTTGCCACCCAGGTCAGCCGGCGCAAGGTGTTTTCCGACTGGGGGGACAAGGGCCTGAAGGGCAGCGCGCCGCTCTGGTATTATATCCTGCGCGAAGGCGAGTACTACGGGGTGACCCACGATCTGAACGAGCCGCTGGCCGGCATGGGCGGCCAACACCTTGGCCCGGTCGGCAGCCGGATCGTCGCAGAGACGCTCATCGGCGTCCTCTGGCTCGACCAGACGTCGTTCCTGCATGACTCCCGCGGCTTCAAGCCGTTGCCGGAGATCACCGGCGGGGCGAAGATGACCTTGGCGACGTTGCTGAAATATGCCCTGACCTGAGTACACCTGAAATCATCGAGGCAGGGACGTGTCGCCCGTGGTAGCCTGAGCCATGGGCGATCCTCCGCTTTCCCCCGATTACCGGGATCGGGACACGCTGCTCCGCGCCTATGCAGCCGGAAGCGTGACCTGGCATGAGTTGCAGCAGCGTGGGTTCGAGGACTACGTGGCCGTTCTGGCCGGCCTTGGCGAGCTGGGCCTTCGGCCCCCCGTGGCGCCCATGGATGGACCGAACTTGCTCGCACGGCAGCGCGGCCGGGCTTTCCTGCGTCGCGCCTTCGGCACCCCCCCATGAGCACGCCGTTCAGCCTGATTGTCACTGACACGTCGCCTTTGTTCACCTTGGTGCTGGCGGACGCGCTCGACGCGTTGCTGCGGCCCGCTATTCCGGTCAGCATTCCCGACGCCGTGTATTTCGAGGCGACGCGCGTGAGGGGCGCGCCCGGCGCCGGGCAGATCGTCGACTGGATCAACGACCATCTCGGTGCCGTCCGCATCGTGCCAACCGACATCGGCATCGATCAGCAGCGCCGGCTGGACGAGGGCCGGACCATCCGCGGCCTTGGCGAGCAGGCTGCGCTGGAGGTGCTGGAGCGCTTTCTGCGCAGCGACTTGTCAGCCGAGGCTGTCTTGCTGTTTGAGGATAGCGACGTCGCGCGTCGGCGGGCGGTGGTCGATGAACGCGTCAGCCTGATCAGCACAGGAGATTTCCTCCGCGAGTTGGAAACAGCCGGCTTGATCCAATCCACCGACCGTATTCTTGATGACGCCGCCCAGCGCGGACGCAACGTTGAGCGGCAACGCGAAGCGACCAGCGATCCCGGGGTGCAGCAGCGGCTGCGTCGACAACTGCTTGCCCGGCGGACGCCGGATGCGGGCCGGTGACGAGCCAGGCCCGACGCCAGCCACGGATCGCATAATCCGGCTTGGCAAGAAGTGTCCATTTCGGTTTACACTACTTACCGATGGACACGTTGACATCCGCTCGCCTGCCCGCCGCCCTCGACCCTCGTCCGCATGCAGTGGTCATCGGCAGCGGCTTCGGCGGGTTGGCGGCTGCCGTGCGCCTCGGGGCCCGGGGCTACCGCGTGACCGTGCTCGAACAGCTGGACCAGCCGGGGGGCCGGGCGCGGGTGTTCCGGCAGGACGGCTTCACGTTCGACGCCGGGCCGACGATCGTGACCGCGCCGCATCTGTTCGAGGAGCTGTGGGCCCTGTGCGGGCGGCGCCTGGCCGACGATGTCGAGCTGCGCCCCGTGGACCCGTTCTACCGCATCCGCTTCCACGACGGCTCGACGTTCCACTACAACGGCAATCCCGTGCACATGCGCGCGGAGGTGGCGCGGTTCTCGCCCGGCGACGTGGCGGGTTACGAGCGGTTCCTGGCGGCGAGCGAGGCGATCTACCGGGTCGGGTTCGAGCAGCTCGGCGACGCCGCGTTCAATCACTGGACCGATATGGCGCGGGTGGCGCCCGACCTGCTTCGGCTGGGCGGGCTGCGCAGCGTCTATGCGCTTGTCTCGAAACACATACGCGACGAGCGGCTGCGCACGGTGTTCAGCTTCCACCCGCTGCTGGTCGGCGGCAACCCGTTCGCGGCCAGTGCCATCTATGCGCTGATCGCCTTCCTGGAGCGTGACGGGGGGGTGCACTTCGCGATGGGCGGCACCGGGCGCCTCGTGCAGGGGCTGGCAGGGCTGATCGAGGGGCAGGGCGGGACGGTGCGGTGCGGCGCCGAGGTGAGGGAGATCATCGTCGAGCAGAACGCGGCGCGCGGCGTGCGGCTTGCGGGCGGCGAGAGCGTCGCAGCCGACATCGTGGTCTCGAATGCCGACAGCGCCTGGACCTACCGGCATTTGCTGGCGCCCGAGCACCGCCGGCGCTGGACCGACCGCAAGGTCGAGCGGCAGCGCTACTCCATGTCGCTGTTCGTCTGGTATTTCGGCACGCGCCGCCGCTACGAGGACGTCGCGCACCACACGATCCTGCTCGGGCCACGGTATCGCGGCTTGCTGCGCGACATCTTCGACCGGCACCACTTGGCGGACGACTTTTCGATGTATCTGCATCGGCCGACGGCGACGGACGCGAGCTTGGCGCCGCCGGGGCAAGACGCG
This sequence comes from Acetobacteraceae bacterium, assembly GCA_965213855.1. Lineage (GTDB taxonomy): Bacteria > Pseudomonadota > Alphaproteobacteria > Acetobacterales > Acetobacteraceae > JBBROS01. The sequence goes on from CBDCAA010000011.1 coordinate 301,410, forward strand.
TTCTACGTGCTGTCGCCGGTCCCGCATCTGGCCGGCGAGACGGATTGGGCGGAGAAGGCCGGCACCTACCGCGCGCTCATCGCAGCCGAACTCGCGCGCACGGTCCTGCCGGAGCTGGAGCAGGAGATCGTCAGCTCGCGGGTGATGACGCCGCAGCACTTCCAGGACGAGCTGTCGTCGTTTCGCGGCGCGGCCTTCGGGATGGAGCCGGTGTTGACGCAAAGCGCCTGGTTCCGGCCGCACAACCGGAGCGAGGATGTCGAGGGCCTCTATCTGGTCGGCGCCGGCACCCACCCCGGCGCGGGGCTGCCCGGCGTGCTCTGCTCGGCGAAGGTGCTCGACCGACTGATCCCGCCCGTCCTGTCCGGAGTTCCGCATGCCTGAGGCGATCAGCGCGGCCGACCTGGCCGCCTGCCGGGACCTATTGCGGGGAGGATCACGCAGCTTCCACGCCGCCAGCCGGCTGTTGCCGCGGCGGGTCATGGAGCCCGCGACGGCGCTCTACGCGTTCTGCCGGGTGGCGGACGACTTGGTCGACGGGGGTGGCGGCGGTAAGGCGCTCGAGCAACTGCAACGGCGGCTCGACCGGATCTACGTCGGCTGCCCCGGCGACGCGGCGTCTGACCGGGCGCTGGCCGCCGTCGTCGACCGGCACCGGCTGCCGCGCATGCTGCTCGACGGTCTGCTCGAGGGCTTCGCCTGGGATGCGGCCGGACGCCGCTATGACGAGCTGGCCGATCTGCAGGCCTATGCGGCGCGGGTCGCGGGAACGGTCGGCGGGCTCATGGCGGTGCTGATGGGCGTGCGGGATGCGGATACGGTCGCGCGCGCGTGCGATCTCGGGATCGCGATGCAGCTCAGCAACATCGCCCGCGACGTGGGCGAGGACGCGCGGGCCGGCCGGCTGTACTTGCCACGTGCCTGGTTGGCCGGGGCGGGGATCGATCCCGTCGGGTTCGTCGCGGCCCCCGTGTTCACGCCGGCGCTCGGCCGCGTCGTGATCCGGCTCGTGCAGGCCGCGGACGCGCTGTATGCCCGGGCGGACCCGGGGATTGCGGCGCTGCCGTTGGATTGCCGGCCCGGGATCGGCGCGGCACGCTGGATGTATGCCGGGATCGGCCATCGCGTGGCGCGCGCGGGCGGCAACTCCGTCGAGCGGCGGGCGGTCGTGCCCGCAACCGGCAAGCTCGTGGCAGTCGGCCGGGCGGTGGGATCGATCCTGGTGCCGGGCGGGTCGGTCAGCGGGGCGCCGCTGCCGGCCGCGCGTCACCTGGTGGCGGCCATCGCCTCCAGCCCGGCGCCGCGACCCGCGCGCGGGCTGGTCTGGCTGATCGAACTCTTTGCCGAGCTGGACAGCCGCCAGGCCCTCGGCTCCCGTTCGGCGCCGTAGCGGGAGACGGTCGGGCCATGGGTCGGTGGGAATGGATCATTCTCGAGCTGGGCTTCCTGGGCCTCCTGCTATGGGAGCTGGTGTCGATCCGCCGGGCCATTCGGCGGGCCAAAGCCGACGAGGCGGCGACGAAGTCCGACCGATCGCCCTAGCGTCGTGGGGTGGGCCTCCGTCGCGGGACCCGGAAGGGCAGCATGGCCTGCACCCAGGGCGCGGTGAAGCGGGCGAGGTCGAGGCTTTCGTGGACGGCGGTGACGTCGTGGCCGAGCAGGCGGGTCCGGATGACGCTGCGGGCGTAGAACGGCGAGTCGGTGAGGGTTTGGCGAATGGTGGGCGGGGCGCCGGGTTCGCAGCGCGTGTTGCGGGGGATGCGCCAGAGCGTCCTTGGCAGGGCTGCGCGGGGCGGCGGATCGAACGGCGCGACGGTGCCGTCCGCACCGACCTTCAAGGCCAGCGATTGCTCGCCGCCCTCGCGCCGCTCGGCGTTGTAGAGGATGGCGCCGCCCTCGGGCAGCGGTGCGCGGCACCAGTCCCACTGATGGAAGTCCGCCTCGAGCGGGCGGTCGCCGTCGTTGGTGTCGAGGTAGCCGGGTCCGGACCAGCGCAGGCCGGGGCGGTCAAGCGCGACCTCCACGCGCGAGACCGGCGCGATCGGCGCCCAGCGGTGGCGGCCGGCGTCGTCGAGCGTGAACCGGGCGCCGGTGAGTGCGCCGGGATGGACGCGGACCGTGCCGGCGATGGGGCGGGGCAGGGGCGCGCCGCGTTCCTTGATGGTGATCGTCAGCGCGTTGCCGTCCCAGTCGACCCGGCTCGGGCCGATCTGCAGCCGGGTGGCGTCGCGCGACAGAGCGCCGCGGCCGCGGTCGGTCATGGCCCAGCCGCCCGGGCGGCCATACAGGGCGACATGGAGGCAGACGTGGTTCGCCGGGTCCGCTTGTCGGCCGCCGCGGCGGGCCCAGGCATACCAGGGAGAAAAGACGCTGCCGATGAAGGCGATGATGGTGATGCCGTGGGCGCCGTCGTCGCTCAGCGCGTCGACATACCACCAGGCATAGCCCGTGGGCGGAACAGGCGCATCGAAGCGCGGGGCGCCGTCCCGTGTTTCGGCAGATCCTGGATCACGCTGGCCGCCGCGATCCGGCCTGACAGCGCCGCCATCGGGACCCCCGCCCCGGGGTGCACGCTCCCCCCCGCCAGATACAGTCCCGGCAGCTTCGTCCGCGCGCCCGGGCGCTTGAAGCTGCTGTTGCCCGGCAGCGTCGCCTGGCCATACAGCGCCCCGCCCGACGCCGGGAACAGGCGGTTGAACTGCGCCGGCGTGGTCAGGACCGGCTCCCCCACCGCCCGCATCGATGCCCCGCAGCGGTTCAGCAAGCCCGAGACGCCCTGCATGCACTGTTCGATCTCCACTTGGCTGAAGGCGCGCCGGTCGCCGGATGGGGGCGCGTTGACCAGCACCAGCAGCCGCTCCGGACCCTCCGGCGCGCCAGGGCCGGCGCCGTTGCCGGATGCCCCGAGCGTGTCGGGCCGGTCTTGGGCGCAGATGTAGGTGGTCGGCTCGGTCGGCAGCAGGCCGGTCTGGATCAGGTCGAACTCCTGGCGGTAGTTGCTGGAGAAGAAGACGGTGTGGCGCAGCAGCGGCAGCCCGTCGGTCTCGGCCAGCATCGCCCAGGTTGCGGCGGAGAGCGACCGTTGCGGGAAGCGGCTGGCCGGTGCGACCGCATCCTGCACGCCCGCGCCGAGCAGCCCGTTCGCCAGGGCGGCCGGCTCGCCGTTCATGATCACGGCGTCGGCATGGAGGGCCTCGCCGCCTTGCAGGCGCACGCCGGTGGCGCGGCCGCCGGCAACCATGACCTCCGACACGGTAGCCTCGTAGCGGATCGTGGCGCCGCGGCGCTCGGCGACGCCGGCCATGGCGCGCGCAAGCTGGTGCATGCCGCCCTCGATGAGCCATACGCCCTCCTGCTCGACATGAGCGACGAGCATCAGCGTGGCGGGCGCCTGATAGGGCGAGGTACCGCAATAGGTCGTGTAGCGGCCGAACAGCTGCAGCAGGCGGGGGTCGCGGAAATGCCGGGCCAACTCGGTCATATACAGCTCATACGGCTTGAGCTGCAGCGCCCGGCGCACGCCGACGGCGCCGACGAGCCCGGCGACGCTGGGCCGCTCGCCCTGCATGAACGGGCGGTCCAGCGTCTCGTACATGCGCCGGGCCTCTTTGCAGAATGAGAGATAGCCCTTGGCCTCGCGGGCGCCGGCAAACGCGCCGATCGCGTCGGCGGCCGCGGCACGGTCGGCAAACAGGTCGAGCGCCTGCGGTCCGTGTTCCGCGGTGAGCGGCCAGGCGTGGCGGGCGAGGGTCGTGGCCTTGTGCAAGGTGAGATGGCGGTCGAGCGGTTCGGAGGCGTGCGCGAACAGCCCCTCGAACACCCAGCGCATCGTGAACACGGTCGGCCCGGAGTCGATCGCCTGATCGGCCACCACGGCCTGGCGCATCTTGCCCCCGGGTGCTGGGGCACGCTCGACGACGGTCACCTGGGCGCCGTCGACGGCCAAGTCCATGGCAGCCGCAAGCCCGCCCATGCCGGCCCCGATGATCACGACCCGCTTCACGGCGCCAACGACGTCCCTTGGCGAATTCGCTTGACCTTCATGTCAGGATACATTGACACTCTGGACCGACAAGCAAGATTGACACTCCCGTGTCAACGAACAGCGGAGGGCGGAATGGAGCCGACGCAGCGGATCGAGCGGACCTTGCAGGCGGCCATCGGCCGGGCGGACGTCGCAGGCTGTCCGCCGCGCCTTGCCGCCGCGATGCGCCATGCCGTTTTTCCTCGTGGCGCCCGCATCCGTCCTCGCCTCTGCCTCGCCGTCGCCGCCGCCTGCGGCGAGGATGATCCCGCCGTCACCGACGCCGCCGCGGCGGCCATCGAGCTACTGCATTGCGCCAGCCTCGTCCATGACGACCTCCCATGCTTCGACGATGCCGCGACCCGGCGCGGACAGCCCTCCGTGCATCGAGCCTTCGGGCAGCCCTTGGCGGTGCTCGCCGGCGATGCGTTGATCGTGCTGGCTTTCCAGACACTTGCGCAAGGCGCGGCGCTGGCGCCGATGCGCTTGGCGCCGCTGGTCATGACCATCGGGCTCTCGGTCGGCGTTCCGTTCGGAATTGTTGCCGGGCAGGCGTGGGAGTGTGAGGACGCTGTCGACCTGGCCTTGTACCAGCGGGAGAAGACGGGCGCGCTGTTCGCGGCGGCGACCGTGGCCGGGGCGGCGGCGGCGGGTGCGGAGGCGGAACCGTGGCGGCGGGTGGGCGCGCAGCTGGGCGAGGCCTACCAGGTCGCGGACGACATCCTTGACGCAACCGGCGACGCGGCGACGCTGGGCAAGCCGGTGCAGCAGGACCTGGTGCACGCCCGGCCGAATGCGGTGCACGCGCTGGGGCTGGAGGGTGCGGTCGCGCGGCTGCGGGAGCTGGCGCGCGAGGCTGCCGAGGCGGTGCCGAGCTGTCCGGGGCAGGCGTCGCTCAGCGGCCACATCCTGACGGAGACGCTTCGGTTGCTGCCGCAGGGCCTGGACCGGCGGGCGGCTTCGGCCGCATGAGGTGGATGGAGCCGCCATCCCGCTGAGCCCGGGCCGAGGCGCGCTGGCGGGCCGCATCTCCGCATTCCGGGATCGGCTCGTCACGCGGCCCGGCTTCCGGGCCTGGGCGGCGCGGTTTCCGTTCACGCGGCCGGTCGCGCGGGCGCGGGCGGGTGCACTGTTCGATCTGGTGGCCGGCTTCGTCTATTCGCAAGTGCTGCTCGCCTGCGTGCAGCTCGATCTGTTCCAGCGGCTGGCGGCGGGACCGTCCACGATCGCGGCGCTCGGGCTCGACCTGCCGCACCCGGCCGCGGAGCGGCTGCTCCTGGCGGCGGAGTCGCTGGGCCTGGTCGAGCGGCGGGGCCGGACCCAACCCGGGACGTGGGGCTTGGGCCCGCTCGGGGCGGCGATGGTCGACAACCCGGCCGTGACCGCGATGATCCGCCACCACGCGGACCTCTATGCGGACCTGGCCGATCCGGTCGCTCTCCTACGGGCCGGGACGGGTCGTTTGTCGGACTATTGGGCCTATGCCCGGGCCGAAGCAGCCGGGCAACTGCAGCCCGGCCAGGTCGCGGGCTATACCGAGTTGATGGCGGCCTCTCAGCCCCTGGTCGCGGCCGAGATCCTCGACGCGTACGACGTGCGGCGCCACCGCGTGCTGCTGGACGTGGCTGGCGGGGACGGACGTTTCCTGGTCGCGGCCGGTGCGCGGGCGCCGGACTTGCAGCTTGTGCTGTTCGACCTGCCGGCGGTGGTGACCGGCGCGGCGGGGCGGTTCGCCGCGGCCGGAGTCGCCGGCCGGGCCCGGTCCGTCGGGGGCGACGTCTTCCAGGACCGGTTGCCGGCTGGGGCCGACCTCGTCAGCCTCGTCCGTGTCGTGCACGACCACGACGACGCCGCTGCGCTGGCGATTCTGCGGTCCGTGCATGCGTCGCTCCCGCCGGGCGGACGGCTGCTGCTGGCCGAGCCGATGGCCGGCAGCCCCGGCGCCAAGGCCGTGGGGGCCGCGTATTTCGGCATGTATTTGCTGGCCATGGGCAGCGGACGGGCCCGCACGCCAGGCGAACTGTGCCGCATGCTGGCACAGGCCGGTTTCCGCTCGGCACGGCCGCGGCGCACCGCAACGCCGTTGCAGACAGGGCTGATCGTCGCAGTCGCATGACCGCGAGTGTAAATAAGCGTTGACAGTGAAGCGTGTCAGGCTAACGTGACGATACGGTCAGAGGCCGAAACAAGCGCCGCACCGGGCGGCGCGACGAGGGGGAAAACGACGTGTACGCACAGGCGCTGGTCCTGAACGCTCCGCACCACCTGGCCGTCGCGCGGCTGGCGGTGAGCGAGCCTGGCCCGGCCGACATCGTGGTCGACACGATGTTCAGCGGCGTCAGCACCGGGACGGAGCGTTTGCTGTACAACGGCACGATGCCGCCCTTCCCCGGCATGGGCTATCCGCTGGTGCCCGGCTACGAAAGCGTGGGACGGGTGCATGCGGCCGGCGAGCAGGCCGGCGTCGCGGTGGGCGCGACCGTGTTCGTGCCAGGCGCCAATTGCTTCGGCGAGGTGCGCGGCCTGTTCGGCGCCAACGCGTCGCGGCTGGTGGTGCCGGGCGCACGGGTTGTGACGATTGCCGAATCGATGGGCGATCTCGGCACGCTGATGGCGCTGGCGGCAACGGCGCAGCACGCGCTCGCGGCGCCGAACGCGCTGCCAGACCTGATCGTGGGGCACGGCGTCGTTGGCCGCCTCCTGGCGCGCTTGACGCTCATGCACGGTGGCGTGGCGCCGACGGTGTGGGAGATGAACCCGGTCCGGATGGCGGGGGCGCAGGGCTACAGCGTCGTTCACCCGCGTGACGATGACCGGCGCGACTACCGCGCGATCTACGACGCGAGCGGCGACGCCTCGTTGCTGGATACGCTGGTGGCGCGGCTGGCGCCGGGCGGCGAGATCGTGCTGGCCGGCTTCTACCACGAGCGGATGGCGTTCGCGTTCCCGCCGGCCTTCATGAAGGAGGCCCGCTTCCGGATCGCGGCGCAGTTCAAGAAGCCGGACCTCGACCTGGTTGCCGACGTGACCGCGTCCGGCCGGCTCGACCTTGGCGGCCTCATCACCCACCACGCGGGCGCCGACCAGGCGCCCGACGCGTACCGCACCGCGTTCGACGATGCCGCGTGCCTGAAGATGATCCTCGATTGGAGAGCCTGCGCATGAACGCCATCACGAATGCCGCGAGCATGACGGACGCCCTGCGCGCCGAGGCCGCGATCGAGCCGGATGCGCCGATCACGACCCCCGTCAAGAAGGAGACGCAGGTCATCGCCATCTACGGCAAGGGCGGTATCGGCAAGTCGTTCACGCTGGCCAACCTCAGCTACATGATGGCGCAGCAGGGCAAGCGCGTGCTGCTGATCGGCTGCGACCCGAAAAGCGACACCACCAGCCTGCTGTTCGGCGGCCGGTCCTGCCCGACGATCATCGAGACCTCGTCGAAGAAGAAGCTGGCGGGCGAGAAGGTCGCGATAGGCGACGTGTGCTTCATCCGCGACGGCGTCTACGCGATGGAGCTGGGCGGCCCCGAGGTCGGCCGCGGCTGCGGCGGGCGCGGCATCATCCACGGGTTCGAGCTGCTCGAGAAGCTCGGCTTCCATGAGTGGGGCTTCGACTACGTCCTGCTCGACTTCCTGGGCGACGTGGTGTGCGGCGGCTTCGGCCTGCCGATCGCGCGGGACATGTGCCAGAAGGTGATCGTGGTCGCGTCCAACGACCTGCAATCGCTGTATGTCGCCAACAACGTCTGCTCGGCGGTCGACTACTTCCGCAAGATGGGCGGCAACGTCGGCGTCGCCGGCATGGTCATCAACAAGGATGACGGCACCGGCGAGGCGCAGGCCTTTGCCGAGGCGGTCGGCATCCCGGTGCTGAGCGCCATCCCCGCCAACGACGACATCCGCAAGAAGAGCGCCAACTACGAGATCATCGGCCGCCCCGGTGGCGAGTGGGCGCCGATGTTCGAGCAGCTTGCCGAGCAGGTCGCCGCGGCGCCGCCCGTGCGCCCGAACCCGCTGACCCACGATGCGCTGCTCGGCCTGTTCAAGGGCGAGGCCGTCGGCCGTGACGTCGTGCTGACGCCCGCGACCGAGGCCGACATGTGCGCCGCGACGGTGCTGACGAAGCCGTCGCTCGAAGTGATCTACGAGGGCGCGTGAGCTTGGACGGCTCACTTCCGCCCGCCACCGGGTCCGGCTGCCATGGCGGCCGCGAGACGCTGCAGGCCTCGGCCCGTGCCGCGGGCAAGTCCGACGTCATGGACCGGCTCGCGGCCGACTATCCGCAGGGGCCGCACGACCAGCCGCAATCCATGTGCCCGGCCTTCGGCGCGCTCCGCGTCGGCCTGCGCATGAAGCGGACGGCCACCATCCTCAGCGGGTCCGCCTGCTGCGTGTATGGCCTGACGTTCACGGCGCATTTCTACGGCGCCCGCCGCAGCGTCGGTTACGTGCCGTTCAACTCCGAGAGCCTCGTCCGCGGCCAGCTCTACGAGGACATCCGCGACGCCGTCCATGTGATGGCCAAGCCCGAGGACTACGACGCCGTCGTGGTGATCAACCTGTGCGTCCCCACGGCGTCGGGCGTCCCGCTGGACCGCCTGCCACGGCAGATCGACGGCGTGCGCGTGATCGGCATCGACGTGCCGGGCTTCGGCGTGCCCACGCATGCCGAAGCGAAGGACGTGCTCGCGGGCGCCATGTTGAAGGTCGCCCGCACCGAGGCCGAGCATGGCCCGGTCGCGCGCCCGAGCACGCAATCCGACCTGCCGACCGTCGCGCTCATCGGCGAGCTGTTCCCTGGCGATCCGCCGGGTGTGTCGGCTTTGCTGGCGCCCATGGGCCTCGGCATCGCGCCCGCTTTGCCGTCGCGCGAGTGGCGCGACCAGTATGCCGCGCTCGACTGCACCGTCGCTGCCGCGATCCATCCGTTCTACACGGCCACGGTCCGCGAATTCCGCGCCGCCGGGCGGCCGGTGGTTGGTTCGGCCCCGGTGGGTGTCGAGGGCACGGCGGCCTGGCTCGACGCCATCGCCGCCGCGACCGGCTTGAACGCCGACGCCGCCAAGGCCCGGGCGTTGCCGGCCATCCGCGCCGCGCTCGATGCGGCTCCGATCGATGCGCGGATCACCGTCAGTGGCTACGAGGGGTCCGAACTGCTGGTGGCGCGCCTGTTGATCGAGGCCGGGGCGGAGGTGCCGTATGTCGGCACGGCTTGCCCGCGGACGGAGTGGAGCGACGCGGACCGCGAATGGCTTCAGGCGCGCGGGGTGCACGTGCAGTTCCGTGCTTCTCTGGAACAGGACATGACGGCGATGCTGGACGTTCGCCCGGACCTGGCGCTCGGCACCACGCCGCTGGTGCAGAAGGCCAAGGAGCTGGGCATCCCGGCCCTGTATTTCACCAACATGGTCTCTGCCCGGCCGTTGTTCGGCCCGGCCGGCGCCGCCTCGCTGGCGGGCATCGTCGCCGCGCAGACCCGGGGCGCCGAGCGATTCGGCCGCATGGTCAGCTTCTTCGAGGGTGTCGGCACCGGCGTAACGGCGGGCTATGGCTGGACGCAGAAGCCGGTCGAGCCGGCCGGCGCGCGCGAGCGGATGCGCAAGCAGCGGGCGGCCGCCAAGAAGTCCGTCGAAGCGGTGGGCACCTAGATGCTCGTCCTCGACCACGACCGGGCCGGCGGCTACTGGGGCGCCGTCTATGCCTTCACCGCCATCCGCGGCCTGCGGGTCGTGATCGACGGGCCGGTCGGCTGCGAAAACCTGCCGGTCACGGCGGTGCTGCACTACACCGACGGTCTGCCGCCGCACGAGCTGCCGGTGGTGGTCACCGGGCTCGACGAGGACAGCCTGTCGATGAACGGCACCGAGGGCGCGCTGCGCCGGGCCGCGGCGACCGGCGACCAGGAACTGCCGAGCGTGGTGGTGACCGGCAGCATCGCCGAGATGATCGGCGGCGGGGTGACGCCGGAGGGCAGCAACCTGCTCCGCTTCATCCCGCGCACCATCGACGAGGACCAGTGGCAGTGCGCCGACCGGGCGATCTACTGGCTGTGGAGCGAGTTCGGCGCCAAGCGCGCCAAGATCAAGCCGCGCCCGCCGCGGGCCGAGGGCGTGAAGCCGCGGGTGAACATCATCGGGCCGATCTACGGCACGTTCAACATGCCGTCCGACCTGGCCGAGATCCGCCGCCTGGTCGAGGGGATCGGCTGCACGATCAACCTGACCTTCCCGCTCGGCAGCCACATCGACGACATCAGCCGCCTGCCGGATGCGGACGTGAACATCTGCATGTACCGCGAGTTCGGGCGCGGCCTGTGCGAGGAGCTGGACCGGCCATACCTGCAGGCGCCGATCGGGATCTTCGCGACCACCAACTTCCTGCGCACGCTCGGCGAACTGACGGGACTCGACCCGGAGCCGTTCATCGAACGCGAGAAGCACACGACGATCAAGCCGGTGTGGGACCTGTGGCGCTCCGTCACCCAGGACTTCTTCGCATCAGCGTCGTTCGCGGTCGTCGCGACCGCGACCTACGCCCGCGGCCTGCAGGGCTTCCTGGAGGGTGAACTGGGCATCCCCTGCACCTTCGCCGTGGAACGGACGGCCGGGGTGAAACCCGACAACCAGGGCGTGAAGGCGCTGCTGAAGTCCCAGCCGCCGATGGTGCTGTATGGCTCGTTCAACGAGCGGATGTATGCGGCCGAACTTGGGTCCCGCTGCCACTACATCCCGGCGTCGTTCCCGGGCGCCGTCGTCCGCCGCCACACCGGCACGCCGTTCATGGGCTACGCCGGCGCCTGCTACCTGGTGCAGGAATATTGCAACGCGCTGTTCGACGCGCTGTTCCACATCCTGCCGCTGAGCACGACGATGGACCAGGTCGCGCCGACGCCGGTGCGCGCGGCGGCCTGGAACGCGGTGCCGTGGGACGATTCGGCGCTGGCGCTTTTGAACCGGCACGTCGAGGCGGCGCCGTTCCTGGTGCGGATCAGCACGGCCAAGCAGGCGCGCGACGCGGCCGAGCAGGCGGCGCGGACGGCGGGCGAGGACCGGGTGACCGCGGCGATCGTCGCCCGCGCGCTCGGGATGCAATTGGAATCAGCGGCATGAGGCGCGTGCGCCCGGCCGAGGGATGGCCGTCCGGCAAGGCTGGACGGCACATGACCGTGGCGGTTGCCGCGGAGGGACCCAGCCGCGGGGAGGATGCGGTGAAACGGTACGTGGAGGTACCCCAAAATGTCTGACGTCAACCTACGAACAGGGTCCACCTCGGGCCTCACCGACTCGGAGGCGCGTGAGTTCCACTCGATCTTCGTGACGAGCTTCATCGTGTTCACGGTGATCGCGATCATCGCGCACGTGCTGGTGTGGCAGTGGCGCCCGTGGCTGCCTGGGCCGAACGGCTACACGCAGCTGATGGACGGCGTCGCCGCCGTCAAGTCGATGTTGGCATAGGGAGAGAATATCATGTGGCGCGTTTGGTTGCTGTTCGATCCCCGCCGGGTCCTGGTCGCGTTGGGCGTGTTCCTGTTCGTCCTGGCGCTGCTGATCCACTTCATTCTGCTCAGCACGAGCCGTTTCAACTGGCTCGAGGGGCCCGCGCGCCCCGTCTCGGCGCAGGTCGCGCCGATGCCGGCCCCCGCGAGATAACGGGCGCCTGTTAACGACGACCGCCCCCGGGGATCCGTTCCCGGGGGCGGCGCTTCGCGGCATCACACGCGGAGCGATTTGAGGAGACGACCGATGTCGATGATGAGCTTCGAGGCCAAATATCGCGTGCGCGGCGGCACGCTGCTGGGCGGCGACCTGTTCGACTTCTGGGTCGGGCCGTTCTACGTCGGGCTGTTCGGCGTCAGCGCCGCCTTCTTCTCGATCCTGGGCACGCTACTGATCATCTACGGCGCCGCGATCGGGCCCACCTGGAACGTCTGGCGCATCAACATCGCGCCGCCCGACCTCAGCTACGGCCTCGGCTTCGCGCCGTTGCGCGAGGGCGGGTTGTGGCAGGCGATCACCATCTGCGCGATCGGCGCCTTCGTGAGCTGGGCGCTGCGCCAGGTCGAGATCAGCAAGAAGCTCGGCATGGGCTATCACGTGCCGGTCGCGTTCGGCGTGGCGATCTTCGCCTATGTGAGCCTGGTGGTGATCCGCCCGATCCTGCTCGGCGCCTGGGGCCATGGCTTCCCGTATGGCATCCTGAGCCACCTCGATTGGGTGTCGAACACCGGCTACCAATACCTGCACTTCCACTACAACCCGGCGCACATGCTCGCGGTGACGTTCTTCTTCACGACGACGCTCGCGCTCAGCATGCACGGCGGACTGGTGCTGTCGGCCGCGAACCCGCCCAAGGGCGAGATCTACAAGTCGGCCGAACACGAGAACACCTTCTTCCGCGACATCATCGGCTGGTCGATCGGCACGCTCGGCATCCACCGGCTCGGCCTGTTCCTGGCGCTGTCAGCCGGGTTCTGGAGCGCGGTCTGCATCCTGATCAGCGGTCCGTTCTGGACGCGCGGCTGGCCGGAGTGGTGGGGCTGGTGGCTGAACCTGCCGATCTGGAACTAACGAACAAGAACGAGGGGGCAACCCATGGCCGAATATCAAAACCTCTTCACCCGCGTGCAGGTGCGCGGCCCCGCCTATGCCGGGGTGCCGCTGTCGTCGACGAGCTGGACGCGGACGGGCAAGCCGTTCTTCATCCACACCTTCGGCGTCATCGGCGACGCCCAGGTCGGGCCGCTTTACCTCGGCGCGACCGGCTTGGCGGCCTTGGTCTGCGGGTTCATCGCCTTCGAGATCATCGGGCTGAACATGTGGGCGTCCGTCGGGTGGGACCCGGTGCAGTTCGTGCGCCAGTTGTTCTGGCTCGCGCTCGAGCCGCCGGCACCGAAATACGGGCTGCATCTGCCGCCGCTGGCGGAGGGCGGATGGTGGCTGATGGCCGGGTTCTTCCTCACGGCGTCGATCCTGCTGTGGTGGGTGCGGGTCTATAACCGGGCGCGTTCGCTCGGCATGGGAACCCACGTCGCGTGGGCCTTCGCGGCCGCCATCTGGCTCTATCTGGTGCTCGGCTTCATCCGGCCGCTGCTGGTCGGCAGCTGGTCCGAGGCGGTGCCGTTCGGGATCTTCCCGCACCTGGACTGGACGGCTGCCTTCTCGCTCCGCTACGGCAACCTGTTCTACAACCCGTTCCATATGCTCTCGATCGTGTTCCTGTATGGCTCGACCCTGCTATTCGCGATGCATGGTGCGACCGTGTTGGCGATCAGCCGGTTCGGCGGCGAACGCGAGCTTGAGCAGATCATCGACCGCGGCACGGCGTTCGAACGGGGGTCGCTGTTCTGGCGCTGGACGATGGGGTTCTGTGCCTCGGCGGAAAGCATCCACCGCTGGGCCTGGTGGTTCGCCGTGCTGTGCCCAATTACGGGCGGCATCGGAATTCTGTTGACGGGAACGGTCGTGGATAATTGGTACATGTGGGGCGTCAAGCACGGCATCGCCGCGCCTTACCCGCTCGTCTACGGACCGGTGATCGATCCGCTGACCCTGCCCGCCAGCGAGACCGGGGGTGTGCGATGATCCCCGGCATGCGGCTTGGCTTCGGCCTGGTCGGCTCGGCCGTCGCGGCGCTGGTGGGCGTGGTCGTGTTCACCTCGTTCGAGCGTCCGCCGACGGAGTCGATCCAGCGCGGCTTCCGCGGCGTGGCCATGCAACAGGAGTTCAATCCCCGCACGGTCGAGAAGTACCTTGCTGCCAACGTGGTCCCGGCGTCGCTGCCGCAGGCGCCCGCGGCGGGGCCGAAGGCCGGGGCCGTCTATAAAAACGTGCAGGTGCTGCAGGATCTCAGCGTCGGCCAGTTCACCCGGCTCATGGTGTCGATCACCAACTGGGTCGCGCCAAAACAGGGCTGCGCCTACTGCCACAACGTCGCGAACATGGCCGAAGACGCCGTCTACACCAAAGTCGTGGCGCGGCGGATGATCCAGATGACGCAGGACATCAACGCGAACTGGGGCAACCACGTCCAGCAGACGGGCGTCGTGTGCTACACCTGCCACCGCGGCAACCCGGTGCCGGGCAACATCTACTTCAAGGACCCTGGCCCCGCGCATCCCGGTGGCATGGCCGAGGTCGATACCGGGATGGGCCACCCTGCGGCGTCGATCAACAACTCGTCCCTGCCGTTCGACCCCTACACGCCCTTTTTGGTCGAGGATCACAGCATCCGCGTCCAGGCCGAGCGCGCGCTGCCGGGGACGGACGCACACTCGATCAAGGAGACGGAGTGGACCTATGCCTTGATGGTGCACTTCTCGCAGTCGCTCGGGGTCAACTGCACCTACTGCCACAACAGCCGGGCGTTCGGCGACTGGGAACAGAGCACGCCGCAGCGGGTGACCGCCTGGTATGGCATCCGGATGCTGCGGGACGTGAACAACAACTACCTCGACTCGCTGCAGGGCGTGTTCCCGGCCAACCGGCTGGGTTCGGCCGGCGACGTGGCCAAGGTCGGTTGCGCGACCTGTCACCAGGGGGTCTACAAGCCGCTCTATGGCGTGAGCATGGCCAAGGACTTCCCGGAACTGTGGGCGCAGCCGAAGACGAACCCGGGGACCTCGGCGTCGTTGCAATGAGATAGTTGCTGCGGCCGGGTCTGGACAGGCGCTTGGCCTTGCCCAGCTTTGAGATGACGGGGTATGTCGATGCCGGGCACTGCGAGGTGCCCGGCCTTCGTCTGGACCAGTCTTTCAGGAGCGGTAGCGGGTTATGGACAGTCTGGAACTCAACAAGGCCTTCGCCGCGGTGCTTGTGGCAGGGATCGCCTTTTCGGGCGCCAACCTGATCAGCAACGTCTTGGTCAAGCCGGTCGCGCTGAAGCAGACGGCGATCAAGATCGACCTGCCGACGAGTGCGGCCGGAGGCGCCCAGCCGGAGGCGAACGCGCCCGAGCCGCCGATCGCGGCGCTGCTGGTGTCGGCCGACGTCGGCCGGGGCGAGGCGCAGGTGAAGGCGCAGGGTTGCGTCGCGTGCCACTCGTTCAACGAGGGCGGCAAGGCGGGGATCGGGCCGAACCTGTATGGCGTGCTGGGCGCGCCGCATGGGCACATGGAAGGCTACGCCTATTCGGCGGCGCTGAAGGCGAAGTCGGGTCCCTGGACCTATGACGAGCTGAACGAGTGGTTGAAGAAGCCGGCGGCCTACGCGCCCGGCACGAAAATGACGTATGCTGGGCTCGCCGATGAGAAGAAGCGGGCCGACGTGATCGATTACCTCCGCAGCCTCGCGGCGACTCCGGAGCCGCTCCCGCCCGCCCCGGCGCAGACCGCTTCGGCCGCCGGCGGTGGCGCCCCGGCGCCCGCTTCAAGCGTCCCGGCTGGCGATGCCACGATCGAGGCGCGGCTTGCCTCGGCCGATCCGAAGGCGGGCCAGGCAGATACGCTGAAGCTCGGCTGCGTCGCCTGCCACTCCTTCAACGAGGGTGGCAAAGCCGGGATCGGACCGAACCTGTACGGCGTCGTGGGCGGCCCGATTGGGCACATGGACGGCTACGCCTACTCGGCCGCAATTAAGGCCAAGCAGCCGGGGAAGTGGACCTATGACGAGCTGGACAAGTGGCTGACCAAGCCGGCCGCCTATGCAGCTGGCACGAAGATGACGTTCGCGGGGATCACGGACGCGAAGCAGCGGGCCGACGTGATCGATTACCTGCATACGCTCGCCGCCAACCCGGAGCCGTTGCCGGAGGCGAAGTAACCCGCGCTGCAGGGGCTAGGGGTGGATAAGGATCGACCGAGATCGCTGTCAGCGGGCTTCACTTTGCAACCCTCTAAGCCCCGCCCTCGGCGGGCTCCCCCCTTCCTGAAAGGAAGGGGAGAGAACGCCCTCGCCCGTCTCCGGGTCGAGGTCTTCGGTCAGCCTTCCTTCGGCGCGTAGGCGACGCACCAGCCCTTCGGGTTGATGTTGCCCTCCACGATCTTGCAGGCGTTCGGGGCGACCCAGTTCACGCACTTGTCGCACTCGGCGCCGTCTTTCGGTTCGGTCTGATACTGCACCAGGTTCTGGGCGATCTTCTGATCCTGCGCGCGCGCCGTCCCTGCGGTGGCCGCCACGGCCGTTCCGGCGGCAAGCAGGCCGAGGCCGGTCCGCATGACGCCGCGGCGCGATGTCTTGTTCAGGTCGTTCATGGTCGTTCCCCTTCGAGTGACGGAAGCACACTCCATTCAATGAGTGTGATTCCTTGATCGGCAACATGGGCCGCACGCGAAAGTTCCAGCAACGGCGCGGGTGGCCGGGTCGAGCCCGGCCATGAGGTACACTTTGTTGCCCACGGTTCGGCCGTCGACGATGCGGCCGATGAACGGAGCGGAGATGGTCAGATGCCCGCACGTTCCAGACGTACCGTCATGGCCGGGCTTGACCCGGCCACCCACGCCGGGGATGCACGATCGGTTTGGTTGTATCCCGCGCTGCTCGGGTGCGTTCGCGTGACTGGCGTGCGAGGCCTGTTTGGCGGCAACGGCGTGGGTGGCCGGGTCAAGCCCGGCCATGACGTACGGTTTGTTGCCCATGGCTCTGCGGTCACCAGAGTGCGGTCGATGAGCGGAGCGGAGATGGTCGAATGCCCGCACGTTCCAACATACGTCATGGCCGGGCTTGACCCGGCCACCCACGCCGGGGATGCCCGATCGATGGTGCTATATCCCGCGCTGCTCGGCTGCGTTCGCGTGACCGGCGTGCGAGGCCGGTTTGACAGCAACGGCGTGGGTGGCCGGGTCGAGCCCGGCCATGACGTACACTTTGTTGCCCACGGCTCTGCCGTCACCGGTGCGGTCGATGAGCGGAGCGGAGATGGTCAGATGCCGGCACGTCCCAAACGTACGTCATGGCCGGGCTTGACCCGGCCACCCACGCCGGGGATGCCCCTCGGTGGTGCTATATCCCGCGCTGCTCGGCTGCGTTCGCGTGACCGGCGTGCGGGGCCTGTTTGGCGGCAACGGCGTGGGTGGCCGGGTCAAGCCCGGCCATGACGTACACTTTGTTGCCCACGGCTCTGCCGCCAACGGTGCGGCCGATGAACGGAGCGGAGATTGTCAGATGCCGGCACGTCCCAAACGTACGTCATGGCCGGGCTTGACCCGGCCACCCACGACGGGGATGCCCGATCGATGGTGCTATATCCCGCGCTGCTCGGCTGCGTTCGCGTGACCGGCGTGCTGGGCCTGTTCGACAGGATCGGCGTGGGTGGCCGGGTCGAGCCCGGCCATGACGTACTCCTTGTTGCACACAGTTTTGCCGTGACCAGTGCGGTCGATGAACGGCATGGGGGCAGACGCGGTGGCGCGCCGTTCAGGCCGCGCGGCGGAGACCGATCTGGCCCCAGACCGACGAGAGCGCGTCGACCAGGCGGGCGATGTCTTCCGTTGTATGCAGCGGCGAGGGGGTGATCCGCAGGCGCTCGGTGCCTTTTGGCACCGTCGGGTAGTTGATCGGCTGGACGTAGATCCCGTATTGCTCGAGCAGGGCGTCGCTGACCTGCTTGCACTGGACCGGGTCGCCGACCATGACGGGCACGATGTGGCTTGGATTGTCGGCGTGGGGCAGGCCAGCCGCATCGAGGGCGGCGCGCAGGTGGGCGACGTTGCGCTGCTGGCCTTCGCGCTCGACGCTGCTCGCCTTCAGGTGCCGGACGCTGGCGAGCGCCCCTGCGGCGACCGCAGGCGGCAGGGCGGTGGTGAAGATGAAGCCGGAGGCGAAGCTGCGGACGAAGTCGCACATGGCGGCCGAGCCGGCGATGTAGCCGCCGATCACGCCGAAGCCCTTCGCCAGCGTGCCCTCGATCACGGTCACGCGGTGCGCCAGGCCCTCCCGCTCGGCGATGCCGCCGCCATGGGCGCCATACAGGCCGACCGCGTGCACCTCGTCGAGGTAGGACATCGCGCCATGGCGCTCGCACACGTCGAGGATCTCGGCGATCGGGGCGATGTCGCCGTCCATCGAATAGACGCTCTCGAACGCGACCAGCTTGGGCAGCGCGGGATCCAGGCGCGAGAGCTTGCGGTCGAGGTCGTTGACGTCGTTATGGGCCCAGACCAGGCGGTCCGCACGGCTGTGGCGGATGCCTTCGATCATCGAGGCATGGTTCAGCGCGTCCGACAGCACGACGCAGCCCGGCAGGCGCCCGGCGAGGGTGCTGAGCGCGGCCCAGTTGGCCATGTAGCCGGAGTTGAACAGCAGCGCCGACTCCGTGCCGTGCAGGCCCGCCAGCTCCTGCTCCAGCAGGACATGGTAGTGGTTCGTGCCGGCGATGTTGCGGGTGCCGCCGGCGCCGGCGCCGCATTGGTCGAGCACCGCATGCATCGCGGCCAACACGTCCGGATGCTGGCCCATGCCGAGGTAGTCGTTGCTGCACCAGACGGTCACGTCGGGGTTGTTGCCGCCGTTGACGTGGGTCGCCTGGGGAAACTGTCCGGCCTTGCGCTGCAGGTCGGCAAAGACCCGGTAGTTGCCCTCCTCGCGAAGGGTGTCGAGCTCGCTACGGAAGAAGTGCTGGTAGTCCATGGCTGTTTCCTCCGATGGCATGGTCCACGGGGCCATGCTCGAGTTTCGACGGTCGCGTCTCGCGCACCCGGCCCGGCCTCCGCCGGCCCGGCTGGAACTTCAAGGACCAGGCCCAGAGCCGCGCGAATGGCAGGGGCAACACCAGGAAGGCATGTTCGATGACGGCCAGCGCCATCATGGCCGCGAGGAAGGCCCACCAAGCCGCCGCCGCCGGATCGATCGCTGCGTCGGCGACCTGGGCGAGCAGCACCGTCCCGATCGTCCCCCCGACGAGCACGACGGGCATGAGGACGTTCATCCGGCGCCGGGCCATGAAGCTGAGCAGGTAGCGCAGGTGCTGCGGCAGCAACTCCTCGCCGAGGTTCAGCACGCCCATGAACACGTTGAGCTTGGCGCTGGTGCGCATAAGCCAGAGCAGCATGAAGGTCCAGGTTCCCGCCTGGTTGGGCGCATGCCACGTAGTCGCGACGATGACGATGGCAGTGCCGATGATCGCCAACTCGTGCCACAGGCAGGCGGCAACGCCCTGGCAGAACCGCTCCCAAAAGGTCGCGTCCGGATCGGCCGCGACCCGGCGCGGCCCCGTGACGAAGCCCATGAAGAAGCTCATCTCCTGCCAGGCCCAGGCAAGGATGGCGTAGGTGAAGGCGGCGTAGGCGCCAGCGACCGTCGTGTCGTGCGCGCTGACCGACAGGCGGTGCAGTGCCAGCACGAACACGGCCGTGCCCGCGATCATGCTCCAGCGGAACGTGGGCCGCGGCAGGTTGTCCAGCAGCAGCACGACCCCGGTGCTGAACCACCACATGAACAGCGCATACAGCGCCGGATAAAGCAGCCCGTGCACGGTGGCCCCGCGCCTACCAGGCCGGCGCGAGGCGGACGGACGCTGGCATCGCGTTACGCTTGGCCGGCAATGCGAACAGCCGCACGAAGGTCGCCCCCGCCGCGACCGTGAGGCCAATGACCCGCAGCTTACCCAGCACGCCGCCCTGCCGACGCGCATCGCGCTGGCCGACGGTGATGCGCCGCATCCGCTCCAGCCCGGCCCGGAACGCCGGGTGATCGATGTCGAGCTCCACCGGGAACACCTGGCGCGCGATGTCGGACGTGATGCGGAACACCGTGTAGTCGTACTCGGTCGGATCGATGCCCAGCGCCGCGTGGAACGCCGGCCGGGCATGGTCGCGCACATACATCGTCGCGAACACCGCCAGCAGGAAGAAGCGGACCCAGTACTTGTTGACGCCCGAGAGCAGCTTCGGGTCCGAGCGCATCAGCAGCGCGAAGGCCTCGCCGTGCCGGAACTCGTCGTTGCACCACTCCTGGAACCAGCTGAAGATCGGGTGGATCATCCGCTCCGGATGCCGCTCCAGGTGCCGGTAGATGGTGATGTAGCGGGCATAGCCGATCTTCTCGGACAGATAGGTCGCGTAGAAGATGAACTTGGGCTGAAAGTAAGTGTACTTCTTGGCCTTCGTCAGGAAGCTCAGGTCGACGCCGACGCCGACGTCCTGCAGCGCCTCGTTGATGAACGCGGCATGCCGTGCCTCGTCGCGCGCCATGAAGCTGAACAGGTCGTGGATATCGCCGTCCTTGATGCGCTTCTTGATCTCGGCATAGAGCACGCAGCCGGAGAACTCGGCCGTCACCGAGCTGACCAGGAACTCCAGAAGCTCGCGCCGCACCTCGGGGTCGAGCGCCTGCAGGTCGAAGTTGAAGGGTATCTCGTTGATGAAGTGGCCGCGGTTCGGGTCGGCGCGTAACTCGCTGATCAGCCCGTCCCATTCGGCGCGCACGCCGGACACGTCGATCTTCTCCATCGCCTCGAAGTCGGTCGTGTAGAAGCGCGGCGTCAGGATCGTGTCTTCTTGCGCGAGCTTCGTGCTCTCGTTAACGGGGCGCCGGGTCAGGGAGGCGGTCGTGGCCGACATCAGCGTGTCTCCTTCGGCTCGAAGCCGACCTCATACAATCCGGTCAACTGGAACATGGCGGTCAGCGCCGTCCAGGCCCGTACGATCGACCCGGCGCGGCTCACGGTGGCCGGGCACTGCATCACCATGTGTTGCCCCGTGCCGATTGCGGTAGGGACCCCATGCACCTGGACGACGTCGCCGGCCCGGATGTCAATCCCGTCGGGCACTGCATACGCATGGAAGCTGTCGGGCGTGTTCTCCAGGTCGATGTCGGCGCGCGCCTGCACAATGCGGCGGCCGAACAGCCAGTCGTCTTGCCTGGCATCCGGCTTGGCGTCGCCGCTCATTCGACATACTCCGGCGCCAAATGGTGCTCGACCGGCAGCAGCGCCGCGAACACCTGCTCGTTGGTCGAGCCGTAGGCGGCCAGGTCCAGCCGCACGCCCGTCGCGGGGTCTTCCAGGATAAGGCGGCCATCGGCATAGGCGGCAAGCCGCAACGGCGCCTCGTGCGGGAGGTCACGCAGCTTCCGGGCCCGGTTCATGCTGCGCAGCACGCCGCGGATGAAGCCCTGCTCGCCAGCGAAGTCGTCGACTTGGCGTCCGTTCTCGAATACGCCCACGCTGTGGTCCGGAAGGTCCGAGAACACCAGGGTGCGCTCGGCCAACAGCGTCGCCTGCGGCGGCGGGTTGGCGCCGCCCACCGCACCCGGCCCGATCGCCACGAGCGTGAAGGCGATGGCGATGGCGCCGCCGACCAGCATCAACGGCACACGGGCGAGAACGGGCGGCGAAGGCTTCGTCACGGGCAGTATCCTGTTCAGGCCGCCACGACGGATGGTGTCGCGTTTGGCTTACACTCGGCACTGTCCACAATTTTTGCGTCGGACGCCAGCGGAACCGGCATGTCCATGTATTCCGCCAGCGCGCGGCTCAGGATCCGCCCCGCGGCCGCGGCATCCGGCACCGAACGCAACGCTGCCTGCCCGAAGCGCCACGGGCGCGCATGGGGCCACATGAGCAGCCAGCCGAGGCCCTTCGCGTCGCGCGCCAACTTGATGGCGACGTCGCCCGTCCCGTCGGCCCTGACGACCATGGAGGCGCCGTCGACCTTGGCGAATGGCAGGTTGATGGTGAGCGAATAGGCAACGCCCAACCGGATCACGACCCGACGGTTCGTGATGGTGTAGGCGGAGCCGCGGGCGGCAAGCCAGGCATAGCCGACGGCGAACGCGACAGGAACCATTGCGGCCAGCGCCGCACAGGCCGTCCGGAAGGCGATGTCGTTCACCGTCATCCCATGTCGCGTGGCCGAGACGAACACCCAGCCCACGGCGAGAGCCAAATAGAGCGCCATGCCGCGGACGTGCAGCGCGTTGCGGGCCAGCGCCCACCAGTCCGGCGCGCCTTGCCACAAGATACGCTCGCCCTCTGGCAGCCTGCCCGGCAGGTCGAACCGGCTCGCCGGCACGCGCCCGTTCTTGATCTTGTGCCGGGCGCTCACAGGATCGGCTCCGCCCGCGCCGCGTTGGCATACAGCATGCCCGCCGAGTAGTAGGCCATGATCTTGTCCTCCTCGAGCAGCGTGACCTGCTCCGGCTGCTTCAGCGCCGGCACCGTCTGGAACTGGGCGGCGGTGATGAACCCGGTCATCACCCGGCGATGCTTCGCGTCGAACGACAGGTAGTTCATGGGGATCAGCACCCGGCGCGCGTCCGCCAACTCGACCTCCAAGTAGCGGATCACGACTTCGGACCGGTCGATCCAGCTGTCGACGATGCGACCGGCGATCGCGCCGTCACAGCCGACCATGTCGAAACCGGTCAGGTCCGGATCCTCGGTCGCGAGGAAGAACGCCGGCGCGGACCGCAACGGGACGATCTTCGGCAGCTGATCGTCCCACGCCATATCGGGATGGTCGGCGCGGTTGGCCCAAGCGCCAGGACCCATCCCGGACGTCATCGGATTGCCCAGCGGGATGTAGGGTGCGCCCGGGAACTTGGCCGACGGCACGCCGTTCAGCGGCTCCGGCGTTTCGCCGCGCGGGGCAAACACCTTGGTGCCATCGGGCAGCAGGAAGGTCTTCGGCTTGGGGATGAACGGAAAGCCCTGAAGCAACCTGCCCGAGCCGTCGCTGGCGACGAGCGGATAGCCCTCCCGCTTGTTCTCCCGGTGGAGGTAGTAGATCAGGCCAGCGAAGAAGCCCCAGAATATGTAAAGGCAGATCTGCGCGACGTCGATGTAGTTGGTGATTGCGCCGGGTTGCATCGTGGGACCTCAGCCTGGTTGAAGGTTGCTGGCGTGATAGCTGGGCGCCGGGCGGACGAGCGGCCCGACGGCGACCAGGGTGACAAACAGGAGCACCAGCTCGACCGCGTAGACGGCGACGTAGCCGGTGGCCGGCGTAGCCAGCGTGGGGCCCAGCGCGCCGGCATCGGCAAGCATGCCGATGCCGTCGCGGAGCAGCCCGCCCGCGGCCACCGCCGTGCCCGCGGCCGACGCCTGCACGGCGCCCCAGATGCCGAGCGTGAGCCCGACCTGGCCGCGCGGGGCCGAGGCCATCGCCGCCGTGAGCGTGCAGTGCGCGAACAGCCCGGCGCCGAGGCCGATGCCGAAGACGCCCGACGCGAACAGGGCCGGCAGTTCGAGCGGGGCGGCGAAGATCACCGCCGAGAACGCCGCGAGGCCGGCCAGCGCGGCAAACCCCGATAGCCGATAGGGGTCGGCTCCGCGGCCCAGCAGCCGGGCGCCGATGGCGAAGCCCGAAAGGCCGCCGATCGCGAGCAATGCGGTCATCGCCGTCGTGGCGCCCACGCTCAGGCCCATAACCTGGCCGCCATACGGCTCGAGCAGGATGTCCTGCATGCTGAACGCGACCGTGCCGAGGCCGAGCGCCACCAGCCGTCGACGCGACTGCAGGCCGGCGGCGAACGTCCGCCAGGTCTCGGCGAAGCCGGGACCGCCGCCGATGGTCCGGGCGGGGTTGCGAGGCTCCTGCTTCCACAGCGCGATGCCGTTCAGCACGATCGTCGCCACCGCGGCGCCCTGCACGACCTGGATCAGGCGGATCTGGCTGAAATGCGCCAGCACGGAGCCGAACAGCAGCGCACTCGCCACCATGCCCAGCAGCAGCATCATGCACAGCAGCGCGACCACCTTCGGATGCGCCTTCTGCGGCGCCAGGTCGGTCGCGAGCGCCAGCCCGACCGTCTGGACCGTATGCAGCCCGGCCCCGACCATGAGGAAGGCGAGCGCCGCCGCCGCCTGCCCCACCCAGGGCGCCGCGTGGCTGTCACCCGACAGCAGGATGATCGCGAACGGCATGATGGACAGGCCGCCGAACTGGACCAGCGTGCCGAACCACAGATAGGGCACCCGGCGCCAGCCCAGCACGGAGCGGTGCGTGTCGGACTTGAAGCCCACCACGGCGCGGAACGGCGCGAACACGAGCGGCAGGCTGACCATGACGGCGACCAGCCATGCCGGGACGCCCATCTCGACGATCATGACGCGGTTCAGCGTGCCGATCAGCAGCACGACGGCCATGCCGACCGTGACCTGGAACAAGCTCAGCCGCAGGAGCCGGCCCATCGGCAGCTCGGCCGTGGCCGCGTCGGCGAACGGCATGAACCCCGCGCCGAGCTTGCCCCACTTGGTCCCGACCCGCCGGTTCGTGCCGGCGACCGCCCGGATCATGCCCTCGATCGTCCAGCCGGGGATTTCCTCGTTGGTCTTCATGGGCGAACCAGCTCCAGCGCCTCGGACTTGTAGAAGCCGACGTCAATCCGGTGATTGCGGGCCGGCTGCCAGCCCGCCAGCGCCGGGTGGCTTGTGATCAGCCGCTTCAGCGTGTTCGGCCCGACCGGTTCGATCGCCGGCGCACGGTCGCCGCGGGGGAACAGCCGGCCCGCTGCGTGCATCGCAGCCAGCAACGGCGTACGGGGGGCGAACGTGAACACGACGGAGGTGGCTGCGCGCGCGGCAAGACCGGCGATCACCCGGACCATGTCGGGCGCGATGTAGTGGATCAGGCTGTCCATCCCGACGACGTGGTCGAACGTCTCCCAATCGGGGCCGAGCGCCGGGTCGAGCATGTCGCCGGCGGCATAGGTGATGTCGAGCCCGGCCGGCGTGCGCTCGCGGGCGAGGTCCACCAGCGTGGGCGACAGGTCGATCGCGACGACGCTGGCGCCGCGCTGGGCCGCCGCCACCGCCAGCGCGCCGGTGCCGCACCCGGCATCGAGAATCCGCCGGCCCGACAGGTCATCCGGCAGCCAGGACAGCAGGGTCGCGCGCATCCGGTCGCGCCCGGCGCGGACCGTCTTGCGGATACCGGACACCGGGGCGTCGCTGGTCAGCCGCTCCCACGCCTTGACCGCGGTTTGGTCGAAGTAGGTCTGCAGCTCGCTCCGGCGGCTGAGATAGGTGGGGTTGTTCGACACAACCGCGCCCATCAGTCGTACCCGAGCAGGTCGAAGATGTCGCGGTCGCGCATCGGGGTGGCGTTCACCGCCGGCACGCCCGCCCACAGCGCCGCCGCCAGGCGCAGATATTCGAGCTTCACCGCCTCCAGCTCCGGCGTGCTGTCCATCTCGAACAGCGTGCACTTCTTCAGCCGCGAGCGCCGGATCGCGTCCAGGTCGGGGAAGTGCGCCAAGGTCTGCATCCCCGTCGCGGCGTTGAACCGCTCGATCTGGTCCACCGCGGCGCTGCGGTTGGCGATCACGCCGCCGAGGCGAACCCCATAGTTCTTGGCCTTCGCCGTGATCGCGGCGACGATGCGGTTCATCGCGAAGATGCTGTCGAAGTCGTTGGCGGCCACGATCAGCCCGAGGTCGGCATGCTGCAGCGGGCTCGCGAAGCCGCCGCACACGACATCCCCCAGCACGTCGAAGATCACGACGTCCGTCTCTTCCAGCAGGTGGTGTTCCTTCAGCAGCTTCACCGTCTGCCCGACCACGTAGCCGCCGCAGCCGGTGCCGGCCGGCGGGCCGCCCGCCTCCACGCACATGACGCCGTTGTAGCCCTGGAACACGAAGTCCTCGACGCGCAGCTCCTCCGAATGGAAGTTCACGCTCTCCAGCACGTCGATCACCGTCGGCAGCAGCTGCTTGGTCAAGGTAAAGGTGCTGTCGTGCTTCGGGTCGCAGCCGATCTGCAGCACGCGCTTGCCGAGCTTGCTGAACGCGGCCGACAGGTTCGACGACGTCGTCGACTTGCCGATACCGCCCTTGCCGTAGACGGCGAACACCTTGGCGTTGCCCACCAGCACGTTCGGGTCGAGCTGGACCTGGACGCTGCCCTCGCCATCGCCGCGAACGGTCTTGGCCACAGGGTAGGGGAGGGTGGCGAGGGTCATGCTGCAAGCTCCACGGTTTCGGGCATCACACCCTCGAGCCGGTCCTCCAGCGCCTCACCGGCCCGGCGCAGGGCGTCGAGCGTGGCGGCGTCGGGGGACCAGTAGTTGCGGTCAGTCGCCTCGATGAGGCGGTTGGCGATCTTCAGACTCGCCTTCGGGTTCAAGGCGGCGATCCGGTCGCGCATCTCGGGGTCGAGCACGTACGTCTCGGCCAACTGCTGATACACCCAGGGGCTCACCTCGCCGGTCGTCGCCGACCAGCCAAGCGTGTTCATCACGTGCGCCTCGATCTCGCGCACGCCTTCGTAGCCGTGCTTCAGCAGGCCCTCGTACCATTTCGGGTTCAGCGCCCGGGTCCGCGTCTCGAGGTTGACCTGCTCGTTCAACGTCCGCACGCAACCGTCGCCGCGGGTCTGGTCGCCGATATAGACGTCCGCCTTCGTGCCGCCGCGCGCCTGCCGCACCGCCCGGCTGATGCCGCCGAGCGTATCGAAGTAGTGGTCGACGGTGGTCACCCCCAGCTCGATGCTATCGAGGTTCTGGTAGGTCACCTCGACGGTCGACAGCACCTGGTGCAGCAGCGCCTTCTGCTTGGTCGGCCGCCCATCCATGCCGTAGGCGAACCCCTTGCGCGCCAGGTAGGCGTCGGCCAGCTCGTCCTCGTTCTCCCACGTGCCGGAGCCGACGATCGAGTTGACGTTCGCGCCATAGGCCCCGTCGGCGTTGCCGAACACCCGCAAGGCGGCCTGCGCCATCGTGCCGCCGTGCTCGGCCAAGAACGCGAGCGCATGCTTGCGGATGAAGTTCTGCTCGGCCGGCTCGTCGGCTTCGGCGGCCATCAGCGCCGCCTCGGCCAACAGCTTGGTCTGCAGCGGCAGCAGGTCGCGGAAGATGCCCGACAGCGTCAACACCACATCCACCCGCGGCCGGCGCAGTTCGGCGAGCGGGATCAGCCGCGCGCCCGACAGCCGGCCATAGCTGTCCGACCGCGGTGCGGCACCCATCAGCCACAGCGCCTGCGCGATCGGCCCGCCTTCGGACTTAAGGTTGTCGGTGCCCCACAGCACCATCGCGACCGTCTCGGGAAAGCCCTTGCCGTCCAGCGCATGCCGCGCCAGGAGCCTGTCGGCCTGCCGCGCCCCGTCCTGCACCGCAAACGCGCTCGGCAGCCGGAACGGGTCGAAGCCATGCAGGTTGCGGCCCGTCGGCAGCACCTCGGTGGTCCGCAACAGGTCGCCGCCCGGCGCCGGCCGGGTGTAGCCGCCATCGAGCGCGTGCAGCACACCGGGAATTTCATGATCCTCGGCCATCAGAGCATCCAGCCGCGCCCGCTCCAGCGGCTCGTGCACGTTGGCCGCGTCGAGCATCTCCGCCCGCTCGGCGGCACTCGGCGGCTGCCCGATCACGTGCAGCCCGTGCGGGATCAGCGCGTATTCCAGTTCGAGCAGCGCGGCGCCCAGCCGGTCCATCTGAGCGACCGGGTCCGTCCAGGCCGGCTCCGGCGCCGCCAGCTCGACCGCGGCGGCCTGTGCCTGCACCAGCGCGGCGAGCGTCGCCCGCTGCTCGTCATCCGTTTCCGGCTCCAGCGCGCGCCAGCGGTCCAGCGTCGCCTTCAGGTCCTGCAGGCCCTTGTAGAGGCCGGCATGGGCGACTGGCGGCGTCAGATAGCTGATCAGCGTCGCATTGGCGCGGCGCTTGGCGATCATGCCCTCGCTCGGGTTGTTCGACGCGTAGAAGTTGATGTTCGGCAGATGGCCGATCAGCCGGTCCGGCCAGCAGGCGCCCGACAGCCCGGCCTGCTTGCCGGGCATGAACTCCAGCGCCCCATGCGTGCCGAAATGCAGCACCGCATGCGCGTCGAAATCCTCGCGCAGGTAGCGGTAGAAGGCGTTGAACGCGTGCGTCGGCGCGAACCCGCGCTCGAACAGCAGCCGCATCGGGTCACCCTCATAGCCGAACGCCGGCTGCAGCCCGATGAACACGTTGCCGAGCCGCAGACCGAGCACGAAGATGCTCTTCCCGTCGGCCTGCGCCTTGCCCGGGGCCGGGCCCCACGCCGCCTCGATCTCGGCCAGGTGCGTCTCGCGCCGGACATGGTCGTCGGTCGCGATCCAGGCGGCGACATTCGCGTCCGTGCCGTACTGCGCGCTGTTGCCGCCGACGACCATCTCGCGCAAGGCGTCGGCGCTCTCCGGCACATCGAGCTGGTAGCCGCCGGCCCTCATGGCGTCGAGCGTGTTCCAGAGCGACTGGAACACCGAAAGGTAGGCGGCCGTCCCGGTCGCGCCGGCATTCGGCGGAAAGTTGAACAGCACGACCGCGACCCGCTTCTCCGCCCGGGCCGTCCGCTTCAGCGCGACCAGGCGCGCCACCCGCTCGGCCAGCACGCCGGCACGCTCAGGGTGGCTGATCATGTCGCGTGAGCACGTCTTGCCGACGCAACCGGCGCATTGGTCGGGGGTCCCGGCCCGGCCGCAGCGGCCGCCGAACGTGATCGGCGCGATGCCGCCATCAAGCTCCGGCAGCGCCACCATCATCGTCGCCTCGACCGGCAGCAGGCCGCGCGGATCCTGCTCCCATTGCTGCACCGTCTGGAACTCCAGCGGGTGCGTGGTGAGGTACGGCACGTCAAGCCGCGCCAGCAGCGCCTCGGCCGCGCGGCTGTCGTTGTAGGCCGGCCCGCCCACCAGCGAGAACCCGGTCAGCGACACGACCGCCTGCACCGTCGGCATACCGTCGGATAGGAAGAACCGCTCGATCGCCGGCCGGGCATCGAGGCCGCTGCTGAATGCCGGGATCACGCGGAGGCCGCGTGCCTCCATGGCCCGGATGGCGCCGTCGTAGTGTGCCGCGTTGCCGGAGATCAGGTATGACCGCAACACGATCAGCCCGACCGTCCCGGCCACGCCCGCATCCGGCAGGTCGCCCAGCCGCTCGGTGATGCGGTTCGGCAGGTCCGGGTGATACAGCCCCACATCCGGATATGTCAGCGGCGCGGCCGCATGAATCGCGTGGCCCGGCCGGCGACTCGGGTGCGCATATTTCTGCACCAGCATCCGGACCATGTTGGCCAGGTTCTCGTCCGAGCCCGCCAGCCAGTACTGCAGCGCAAGGAAGTAGCTCCGGACGTCCTGCGCGGTGCCGGGGATGAACTTCATGATCTTCGGCAGGCGGCGCAGCATCCGCATCTGCGCCGCCCCGTCCGAGCCGACGCCGTTGGTCGCCTTGCCGTCCTTCTTGGCGCCGCGCAGCC
The DNA here is from genome assembly GCA_965213855.1 of Acetobacteraceae bacterium. Taxonomy (GTDB): domain Bacteria; phylum Pseudomonadota; class Alphaproteobacteria; order Acetobacterales; family Acetobacteraceae; genus JBBROS01. The sequence continues at coordinate 330,521 of CBDCAA010000011.1, forward strand.
GCTTCAGCATCGCCAGCGCCCCGCTCGCCTCGACCGACATGTCGAACCGCCCGAGCCGGGTCAGCTTCGTCACCTCGGGCGCCGACATGCAGCACAGCATGGCGTCGCACGCGTCGCGCCGGGCCAGCAGCGCCGGCTGCACCGCCCGCACATGGTCCTCGAGGAACAGCATCGCCGCGACGACGATGTCGCCTCGCGCGATATCCTTGTGGCACTCGGCCAGCGCCTCGGGGTCACTGCCCCATTTATCGGCGGCGTGGACGACCAGGTCGAGCCCGGGAATCTCCTGCCGCAACCGGTCGTGCGCCCGTCCGGCCGCGCCCGAAAGATGGCTGTCCATCGTCACGATGACGACGCGCAGGCTCGGGGCAAGCACCATGCTACCGTCCATAATGCGCCTTCGCCTCGTAAAGGGTTTCGACCGTGATCGAGGCCACGCCGTGCTCGGCCGCATAGGCTTCCGTGTTCCGCCGGGCCTTGCCGCGCACGAAGAACGGGATCTTCTTCAGCTCCCGCTCCCCCTCAGGGGTCCAGTTAACCGCCCCCTCTCCCGTCTGCGGGAGAGGGCCGGGGTTGGGGTTCTCAAGCACGAGCGCGAGGTCCGCGCTGGCATCCCCACGTTCACCCGACCCTCCCCCGCCGGCAGGGGAGGGCTTTGAATGACCGAGATGGCTCGGCGCCTGCTCGGCCCCGAACTCGAAGTCGTCGCGGAACATCGCGACCAGGTGCTCCTCGAGCCCCATCATCAGCGGGTGTACCCAGGTGTCGAACAGCACGTTCGCACCTTCGTGACCCATCTGCGGCGAGTAGCGGGCCGGGAAGTCCTGCACGTGCACCGGCGCCGAGATCACCGCGCAGGGCACGCCGAGCCGCTTGGCGATGTGCCGCTCCATCTGCGTGCCCAGCACCAGCTCGGGCTGCAGCGCCGCGACGGCCTCCTCGACCTCCAGGTAGTCGTCCGTGATCAGCGCCTCGAGGCCGAGCTTCGTCGCGACCGCCCGCACCTCGCGCGCGAACTCGCGGCTGTAGGTGCCGAGGCCGACGACCGTGAACCCAAACTCCTCCGTCGCGACCCGGGCCGCCGCGATGGCATGGGTGGCGTCACCGAAGATGAACACGCGCTTGTTCGTCAGGTAGTTGCTGTCGACGGAGCGCGCATACCATGGCATCCGCGACGGCAGCGCGAGGCCGGCCGCCGGGTCGATGCCGGCCAGCGCCGCCGCTTCGCGAATGAAGTCCGCCGTCGCCCCGGCGCCGATCGGCACCGTCTTCGTGCTGGGCTGTCCGAACGTGCGCTGCAACCAGGCGGCCGCCTGCCCGGCGATCTCGGGATACAGCACGACGTTGAACGCCGCGTCGCCGAGCCGGCCGATGTCGGCCGGAGTCGCGCCCAGTGGCGCCGTCACGTTCACTGCGATGCCCATGGCCGTCAGCAGCCGCGTGATCTCGACGACGTCGTCGCGATGGCGGAAGCCGAGCGCTGCGGGGCCGAGGATATTGCAGCGGGGCGCTGGCGCCGGCTTGGTCCCCGGTGCCGGCGCTTGCGGTCCCGCGAGCGTGCGGACGACCTGGTAGAACGTCTCCGCCGCGCCCCAATTCTCCTTCTTCTGGTAGGCCGGCAGCTCCAGCGCGACCACCGGAACCGGCAGGTTGAGCGCCTTCGCCAGCCCGCCCGGGTCGTCCTGAATCAGCTCCGCCGTGCACGACGCGCCGACCAGCATGGCCTGCGGCTTGAAGCGGTCATACGCCTCCAGCGCCGCCGTCTTGAACAGTTCCGCCGTGTCGCCGCCCAGGTCGCGCGCCTGGAACGTCGTGTAGGTCACGGGCGGCCGCTTCGGCAGCCGCTCGATCATGGTGAACAGCAGGTCCGCGTAGGTGTCGCCCTGCGGCGCGTGGAGCACGTAGTGGACGCCCTCCATCGCGGTGGCGATGCGCATGGCGCCCACGTGGGGCGGTCCCTCATAGGTCCAGAGCGTGAGCTGCACCGGCTACACCGTCAGCTTCGTGCGGCGCACGAGCGGGCGGGCGAACAGCTCGGCCAGGTCGCCGGCCTGGTCGAAGCCTTGGATCGGGGTGAACAGCAATTCGATGCTCCACTTGGTCGCGAGGCCCTCGGCCTCGAGCGGGTTGGCCAGGCCCAGGCCACACACCACCAGGTCCGGCCGCGCGGCACGGCAGCGGTCCAGCTGCCGCTCCACGTCCTGCCCCTCGCTGAGCGGCGTGCCGGCCGGCAGGTCGGCCAGGTCGGCCGCCATGTGCGCCCGGTGCAAATAGGGCGTGCCGACTTCGGCCAGCGTCATGCCGAGCTCCTGGGCGAGGAAGCGCGCGATCGGGATCTCGAGCTGGCTGTCGGGGAAGAAGAACACCGACTTTCCCGCAAGCAGCGGGCGGTGCCGCGCGACCGCGGCCGTGGCGCGCGCCCGGGCCGGCGCGATCGTCTGCTCGAAGCGGGCTGCGGGCACGTCGAACGCCTCGGCCGCCGCGGCCAGCCAGGCGGTCGTGCCCTCCACCCCGAGCGGGAACGGGGCCGGAAGGCGCCGGGCTCCACGGCTTTCGAGCGCGCGCGCTGTTTCAGTTAGGAAGGGTTGGGCGAGGAGCAGGCGGGTATTGGGGCCGACCGGCGGCAGATCCGTGCTGCGCCGGGGCGGCAGGAACCGGACCGGGCCGATGCCCATCGAATCGAACAGGCGGCGCATCTGGTCCTCGACCACCTCGGCCAAGGCGCCCGCGACCAGCAGGGCAGGGGCGGCGTCCGCCGGCTCGGCGGGGAGGATCGGCACCAGGGCGGCAAGGCACGCATCCTCACCCTGGGTGAACGTGGTCTCGATCCCGCTGCCGGAGTAGTTCAGCACGCGAACCTGCGGCATGTGCTGCGCCGAGAGGCGTTCGGCCGCACGGCTCAGGTCGAGCTTGATGACCTCGCTGGGACAGGACCCGACCAGGAACAGCATGCGGATGTCAGGCCGGCGTGACAGCAGCCGGTCGACCACCCGGTCCAGCTCGTCGTTCGCGTCGGCCAGCCCGGCCAGGTCGCGCTCGTCGATGATCGCCGTCGCGAAACGCGGTTCGGCGAAGATCATGACGCCCGCTGCCGACTGGATCAGGTGGGCGCACGTGCGGGAGCCGACCACCAGGAAGAACGCGTCCTGGATCTTGCGGTGCAGCCAGATGATCCCTGTCAGGCCGCAGAACACTTCCCGCTGGCCACGCTGACGCAGCACAGGGGCATCGAGGCACCCGAGTTCGGCAGCGCGAGGCGCAGCCAAACCCATGCTCACGCCTGCTGTCCCAGCCCATAATGGGTGTGCAGGCCGGCGCGCCACGCGGTCGCCTGCTCCTGCAGCCGTGCCGCCCGCAGCTTCGCCACGAACTGGATCGCGTTGACGACGTAGGTCGCGTAGGCGGCCAGCGCCAACATCATCAGGCTGTGCGGCGGCAGTGCCCCGGTCAGCAGCCCGACCAGATAGGCCGTGTGCAGGCCGATGACGATCATGCTCAGAGCGTCCTCCCAGAAGAAGGCGGGCGCGAACAGGTAACGGCCGAACACCTGCTTTTCCCAGATCGCCCCGGTGACCATGATGACATAGAGGATCAAGGTCTTGGCGAGGATGCTGCCGGTAGCGGCGAGTTCGCCCTCGCCGGTGGCGAGAAAGCGGAGGACCAGGCTCAGGCTGATCAGGAACACCAGAAACTGCACCGGGGCGAGGACGCCCTGCACGAGTGTCCACGGCGACGCGTCCCGCCTAAGGCGTTCTGCAGAGGTATAGAGGCCGGTGCGGGCAGGCCCGGCCTGGTCGACGACATGCCGTCCGACTGCGCCGCCCCAAGGGCAGGAATCGAACGGGGCGACAACTCGGCCGAGCACTGAGGTCAACATCGTCTGGCAGCTCCCCTTCAGGACCCAGGGGGCCGGCCATGAAAAAGACTTTCCATGACGGTCGTCCCGGTATCAACTCGCTTTTCGCAAGGCACGGAATGGTTCCTCGCGGTGCGTACTTTTTTGCGTTCTCGACCACCGCCGCACATCGGTCTTGGTTGAGCAAAGGCTAGGCTGTCTGGAAAGTTAGTGTCAACCGCGATTTACGTAAATGGCGATTGACACCTGAACGCTAGATCGAACAAGGTCAGGGGGAGAGAGCAATGGTGTCCATGTCCGAGCACACGCAACCGCAGGAAAGCTGGAACGACGCCGCGGGCCAGGGTGCCCAGGCGAACCGGTCCATGCCGTCCCAGGCGGGGCGCTCTGCGGGCATCCTGGGCGAGTCGGGCCGCGAGATCCTGGAGCGGACGGTCAAGCGGGACGTGATCCCGCGGCTGGTCGCGCTGCCATGGATCACACGTTCGACGCCGGCCGATCTCACGCCGCGGATCGCCGAGGGCAGCGTCGGCAAGCTCGTCAAGCTGTGCCTGGACGCGGAGGCCCAAGGTGTCGCCGGCTTCGTCGCCGAGCTCTTCCGCTCGGGCGTGGGCGCCTATGCCATCTACGAACAGGTGCTGACCCCGGCCGCCCGCCGTCTTGGCGACATGTGGGAGGATGACGCCTGCACGTTCGCAGACGTGACGATCGGCGTGCTGCGCCTGCAGAACGCGCAGCGCGCGATCGCGGCTCATTCCATGACCGAGGCCGCGCCGGCGCTGGGCGCTCCCCGGGCTTTCCTGACGGCGATGCCGGGCGAGCAGCACACCTTCGGCCTCTCGATCGTGCTGGACTATTTCACCCGGGCCGGCTGGGATGCACGCCTGGGCGCGGTCGGGTCCCAGGCCGAGCTGCTGGCGATGGTCCGGAACGAGCGGACCGAGCTGGTCGGCCTGTCGATCGCCTCCGACGAACGGGTCAGCGACGCCAAGGCGTTGATCGCCGCGATCCGCCGCGCTTCGGCGAACAAGCAACTCGTGGTGCTCGTCGGCGGTCCCCCGTTCATGGAGGATCCGACCCTCGCCGCCTCGGTCGGCGCCGACGCGACGGCCATCGATGGCCACCAGGCGGTGCTGTGCGCCAACGACCTGCTCCATCTGCCTGCGATCCGCGCCTGATGCGACAGCGGTGGCCTCGTGGTTGACAGAGATCGTCACACGGCTGCCGCGCCGCCCGTCAAGACCCCGCTTTCGGGCGGGTTCCATTCACCTCAGACCGCTTTGGGGGACCTGGACGCCGGCTCGGCGGCGTCACTGATCGCGGCTGCATCGGACGTGACGCTCGTCGTCGACCGGGACGGCCTGATCCTGGACCTCTCGATCCAGAACGAGGAGCTGAGCGCCGACCTCGACAGCGGGCGGCACTGGGCCGGCAACCCGCTGGTCAACACCGTTGCCGCGGACAGCCGGGTCAAGGTCGGCAACCTGTTGCAGGACGGAGCGCGAGCGGAGGTCCGCTGGCGCCATGTCAACCACCTGGCCGCCGACGGCCGGTCCGTCCCCGTGATGTACTGTTGCGTGCAGCTTGGACAGGAAGGCCGCATGGTCGTGTTCGGCCGCGACCTGCGCGCGCTGTCTGCCCTGCAGCAGCGGCTGATGAACGCCCAGGCGACGCTCGAACAGGACTACAGTCGGCTGCGCGACGTGGAAATGCGCTACCGTCTGCTGTTCCAGACGTCCTCCGAAGCCGTGCTCATCATCGACCCAGTGCGCAACCGGGTCGTCGAGGCGAACCCCGCCGCCCGCGAGATGTTCGGCGCCGAGCTGCGCGAGATCGTCGGGCACGCGCTCCTGACCCGCTTTGCCGAGCAGGCGCCGGCCGCCGAATACCTGTCCGCGGTGCGCAACGGAGAGGCGGCCGAAGACCTGACCATCCACCTGGTCCACGCGCACCGCGAGGTCGTCGTCCGCGCCAGCGCCTTCAGGCAAGACGCGTCGACGATGTTGCTCGTGCGGATCTCGTCGTCGCACGCCGTCGCGGCGGCGACGTCGCTGACCGCGGCGAAGTCCAAGCTGCTGCGCGCGGTCGAGAATGCGCCGGACGGCTTCGTCGTGACGGACAGCGACGGCGCGATCGTCATCGCCAACGCTGCCTTCGTCGGCATGGCGGGCCTGGTCGCCGAAGAGGCGGCGCGGGGCCAGTCGCTCGATCGCTGGGTGGGCGAGAGCGGCGTCGATATGACCGTGCTGATCGCCAACCTCCGGCAGCGCGGCGTGGTGCGTTTCTTCGCAACCACGATGCGGCCCGAAGGGGGCGGCGCCAGTGCGCAGGTCGAGATCAGCGCGGTCGCGATCGATAACGGCCAGCCGTCGTTCGGCTTCGCACTGCGTAACGTGGGTCCGCGCCCGCGCGACACGAAGGCCGCCCGAGCGCTGCCCCGGTCGGTCGAGCAGTTGCAGGAGCTGATCGGCCGGGTCGCGCTGAAGGACCTGGTGCGCGAGGCGACCGAGGTGATCGAGCGGCTGTCGATCGAGGCCGCGCTCGAGCTGACCAACGACAACCGGGCCTCCGCCGCCGAGATGCTGGGTCTCAGCCGGCAAAGCCTTTATGTGAAACTCCGGCGCTACGGCCTCGGCGACCTCGAAGGGGCGCGGGACTGATGGCCGGCACAGCTCGCATGGCCGCGCAAAGCCCCGTCCCCGGCCGACGCGGCCCGGCCGCCGCGCTGGAGCTGCTGAAGCCGATCACCTGGTTCGCGCCCATGTGGGCGTTCGGCTGCGGCGTGGTCTCGGTCGGCGACGCCCCGAACGCGCGCTGGTGGGTGGTGGCCCTCGGCATCGCGCTGGCCGGGCCGATGGTGTGCGGCACGAGCCAGGCGGCCAACGACTGGTTCGACCGCCATGTCGACGCGATCAACGAGCCGGGCCGCCCGATCCCGTCGGGGCGGCTGCCGGGGCGCGCGGGCCTGTATATCGCCCTGGCCTGGACGGCGGCGTCGCTGGCCGTCGCCGCGATGCTCGGCCGGCTTGCGTTCGACGCGGCGATGATCGGCCTCGCGCTTGCCTGGGCCTACAGCGCCCCGCCATTGCGGCTGAAGGAGAATGGCTGGCTCGGCAACCTCGCCTGCGGCGCGTGCTACGAGGGCCTGCCCTGGTTCACCGGGGCGGCGATCGTCGGCGCGGCTTGGCCGAGTTGGCATGTCATGACCGCGCTCGTTCTCTATAGTGTCGGCGCGCATGGCATCATGACGCTGAACGACTTCAAGAGCGTCGAGGGCGACCGCCAGATGGGTGTCGACTCGCTCCCGGTGCTGCTGGGGCCGGAGCGGGCCGCGCGGTTCGCCTGCCTGGTCATGGCTGCGCCCCAGGCCGTCATCGTTGCCTTGCTGCTGCATTGGCACCGGCCCTGGTTCGCCGCCGGGGTGGCCGTGCTGCTGATCGTGCAGCTCGGTCTGATGACGCGCTTCCTGCGTGAGCCGCGGCGGCTTGCCCCGTGGTACAACGGCACGGGCACGCTCGGCTTCGTGCTGGGCATGCTGTTGGTCGCGTTCGCGCTGCGGGGCGGGGCATGAGGGCCTCTGCGGCACCGTTGGGCTGGCTCGGCATCCTGCGGCTCGGCGTCGTGCAGGCCGGGCTTGGCGCCGTCGTCGTGCTGACCACCTCGACCCTGAACCGGGTGATGATCATCGAGTGGCATCTGCCGGCCATCCTGCCCGGGCTGCTCGTGGCGTTGCACTACGCCGTGCAGGTGCTCCGGCCGCGGCTGGGCTACGGCTCGGACATGGGCGGGCGCCGCACGCCTTGGATCATCGGCGGCATGGCGTGCCTCGCGCTGGGCGCCGTGGGTGCGGCCGCGGGAGTCGCGCTGATTGGGGGCAACGTCTGGGCCGGCATGGCCTTGGCGCTCGCGTCGTTCCTGTTAGTGGGCGCCGGCGTCGGCGCCGCCGGGACGTCGCTGCTGGCATTGCTGGCCGCGCGCGTCGAGTCGCGGCTTCGGGCGCCCGCGGCGACCATCGTGTGGCTGATGATGCTGCTGGGCATCGCGGTCACCGCGACGGTGGCGGGCCGCCTGCTCGACCCGTTCGGCCCCGCCCGCCTCGTGGCCGTCGTCGCGGGAGTCGCGGCGCTCGCCTTGGCCGCGTCCGCGCTGGCCGTGCGCGGGATCGAGGGCGCCACCCTCGCTCGCGCGGCTCGGCCGGACGCCGCGCCGGGGTTCGTCGGCGCGCTGCGCGACGTCTGGCGCGAGCCGCAGGCCCGGCGCTTTGCCGTCTTCGTGTTCGTCTCCATGCTCGCCTATAGCGCGCAAGAGCTGGTGATCGAGCCCTTCGCCGGCGCCGTGTTCCACCTGAGCCCCGGGCAGTCGACGGCCTTGACCGGGCTGCACCATGCGGGCGTGCTTGCCGGGATGGCGCTGGTTGCGGTCAGCGGCTTGGTTGCCGGCTCCTTCAGCCTGCGCGCCATGCGGGCCTGGACCATGGGTGGCTGCGCTGGCTCCGCCGTGGCCGCGCTCGGCCTGGCTGCCGCCGGTCTGGCCGGCCCCGGTGCCCCGCTGCAGACGGCGGTGCTGCTGCTGGGCCTCGCCAACGGCGCGTTCGCCGTCGCCGCGATCGGCACGATGATGGGCCTCGCCGGCGCCGGCCGCGCTGCGCGCGAGGGTACGCGCATGGGCCTGTGGGGCGCCGCGCAGGCCCTTGCCTTCGGCGCCGGCGGCCTTGTCGGCACCGGCGCCAGTGATCTTATGCGGCTGATCTTTGCCGACCCGGCGACGGCCTATGCCGGCGTGTTCGGCGCGGAGGCCCTGCTGTTCGCACTGGCGGCGGGGCTGGCGGTGCAGGTGTTCGGCGCGCAGCGGGTCCGGCCCGGCGCCGGACGTGGGACTACTCTCGTGATCGGAGGCCAAGATGCAGCAGCCTGAGACTGTCACATGGGACGCGGTCGTGGTCGGCGGCGGCCCGGCCGGCGCCGTCGCCGCGGCTGACCTCGCGCGCGCCGGGCACCAGGTGCTCCTGCTCGACCGGGCCGGGCGGATCAAGCCCTGCGGCGGTGCCGTGCCGCCGATCCTGGTGCGCGACTTCGGCATCCCGGACAGCCTCATCGTCGCCCGCGCCACCGGCGCCCGGATCGTCTCGCCCAGCGACAAGGAAGCGGACATGCCGATCGCCCAGACCGGCGGCGACACCGGCTACGTCGGCATGGTCGACCGCGAGCACTTCGACGAGTGGCTGCGCGAGCGCGCCGTCTCGGCCGGCGCCACCCGCGTCGACGGCACCTTCGACACCGTCGAGCGCGACCCGGACGGCATGGCCGTCGTCACCTATGCGCCGAAGGACGGCAGCGCCGCGGTGCGCGCCCGCGCCCGGGCCATCGTCGGCGCCGATGGCGCCAAGAGCCAGGTCGCACGCCAATGCGTGAAGGGCTGGGAGCGCGTGAAATACGTCTTTGCCTACCACGAGATCGTCGAAGTGCCCGACGGCTGGGACGGCTCGCGCTGCGACGTCTACTACCAGGGCCACCTGTCGCCCGATTTCTACGCGTGGATCTTTCCGCACGGGAAGGTGGCCAGCATCGGCACCGGGTCGATGCAGAAGGGCTTCAGCCTGCGCGGGGCCGTTACCGCGCTGCGCAACACGGCCGGGCTCGCGGACATGAGGACGGTGCGGCGCGAGGGCGCGCCGATCCCGCTGAAGCCGATGAAGCGCTGGGACAACGGCCGCGACGTCGTGCTCGCGGGCGATGCCGCTGGCGTTGTGGCGCCGGCCTCGGGCGAAGGGATCTACTACGCGATGCTCGGCGGCCGCCTTGCCGCCGAGGCGGTGGTGAAGCTGCACGCGACCGGCGACGTCCGCGCGCTCAAGCACGCCCGCCAGCGCTTCATGAAGTCGCACGGCAAGGTGTTCTTCATCCTCGGCCTCCTGCAGGCCTTCTGGTACTCGAGCGACAAGCGCCGCGAGAAGTTCGTCTCCGTCTGCCGCGACCCGGACGTGCAGCGCCTGACGTGGGAAGGCTACATGGACAAGAAGCTGGTCATGAAAGACCCCTTCGCCCATGTCCGCATCTTCTTCAAGGACATGGCCCACCTTCTCGGCTTCGCCCGTGCATGAGGTCGGCCGATGAGCGCGCGCGCGACCCCGATCCTGGTGGCGGCCGTTGCGGCCCTGCTCGTCGCGATCCTGGGCGCGACCGCGACCGATATCGGGCCGTGGTACCTCGCGCTGCAGAAGCCGGGCTGGCAGCCGCCGGACTGGCTGTTCGGCCCGGTCTGGACGCTGATCTACGCGCTGACCGCCATGGCCGGCGTGATCGCCTGGCGCCACGCCGGCACGGCCGCCGGGCGCCAGCGCATGCTGGTGCTGTTCGCGGTCAACGCGCTGCTGAACGTCGGCTGGAGCGAGCTGTTCTTCAAGCTCCGCCGCCCCGACTGGGCGCTGATCGAGGCGGTGCCGTTCTGGCTGTCGATCCTCGTGCTGATCGTCGTGCTGGCCCCGGTCTCCTCGACTGCGAGCCGGCTGCTGCTGCCCTACCTCGCCTGGGTGGCGTTCGCGACGGTGCTGAACCTTGCCGTCGTGCGACTCAACCCGAGTTTCGGGACATGACCCTGAGCGACCCGATGCCGACCGTGACCCAAGGCGCCTCGACGAGCGCCCAAGACAAGCCAATAGGGGGGTGACCATGGACCTTTCGACACTCATGGCGACGCCGCACGTCGCACCTGCACCGGCGAGCCCCGTACCGGCGGGCAAGGCCGCGCCCCGCGTCAAGCCGCACCACCACGGGCTGCCGCTGCGGGTCGGTTCGCGCGCCTCGCCGCTGGCATTGACGCAAACGCGCATGTTCCTGGCGCTGCTGACGAAGTTCTGCCCGGTGCTGCGCGGCATGGACGTCTTCCACGAGCACGCCATCCGGACCACCGGCGACGCGACCCAGGCAACGGGCGAGCGCCTGGCCGACATCGGCGGCAAAGGCCTGTTTGCAAAAGAGATCCACGAGGCGCTGCTTGATGGCCGCATCGATTTTGCGGTGCATAGCCTGAAGGACCTCGAAACCGAGCTGCCCCCCGGCGTCGTGCTCGCCTGCACGCTGCCGCGGGAAGACCCGCGCGACGTGCTGATCCTCGGCCCCGACTGCCACGAGCCGGCGGCCGGCGGCAGCCCTTATGACGCGCTGCCCCACGGTGCCATCGTCGGCAGCAGCAGCGTTCGCCGGCAGGCGCAGCTCCTTGCGGCCAGGCCGGACCTGCAGATACGCAACATCCGCGGCAACGTGCACGGCCGCCTCGACAAGGTGCGCCGTGGCGACTACGCGGCGAGCCTGCTGGCCCTGGCCGGGCTGAAGCGCCTTGGCCTGGAGGAAGAGGCGTCGGTTGTGATCGACGCCGACATCATGGTGCCGTCCGCCTGCCAGGGCATCGTCGGCATCACCGTCCGCGCCTCGGACCGCGAGCTGCACTCGCTTCTGGCCGCCATCACGGACCCGGAGGCGACGACCATGGCAGCGGCGGAACGCGCGCTGCTCGGCGCGCTCGATGGATCGTGCCATACGCCCATCGGCGCCTATGCGCGGCTGCTGCCCGGTGGGCGCATGCACCTGACCGGATTGGTCGCGCGGGCCGATGGCAGCTTCGTCTTGCGTCGCGCGGTCGACTGTGCGCAATCCGATGCCGAGCGCGCGGGCGCCGCATTGGGCGACGAGCTGCGCATGGACTGTCCCGGGGATATGTTCAGCTGATCGAGCAGATTGCCTGGTTTGCCGGCGCCGCGATCGTCCTGGCCGCGGCCGGCGGTCTGCTGACCGAGATCGGGCCGTGGTACCGCGGGCTGCGCAAGTCGCGCGTGCAGCCGCCGGACTGGCTGTTCGGGCCGGCTTGGACCGTGATCTTGACCTTGTGGGCGGCCGCTGGCGTGCTGGCCTGGCGCGGTGCGCCCGACGATGCGGCACTGGCGCGCATCGCCGGCCTGTTTGCAGTCAACTTCGCCCTCCACCTCGTCTGGAGCCCGCTGTTCTTCAAGTTCAAGCGCCCGGACTGGGCAATGGTGGAGATGCCGCTGCTTTGGCTCTCCATCGCCGCCATGATCGTCGGGCTGGCACCCTATTCGTCCTGGTCGCCCTGGCTGCTCGCGCCCTATCTGGTATGGGTGTCGTTCGCGATGTGGATCAACTGGGCGATCGTCCGGCTGAACGGGCCGTTCGGCGCCGCCCGGCTCGGCGCCGTCCGGTAGCCCTCTTGCCCCGTCGCGCTGCCTTGGCCACGATGGTGCGATGCAGAACACACCGCCAGAGCCCGATACCGACCGGTTCCTGCGGGACCTGAACGAGCTTCGCCAGATCGGCGCGTTCAAGACCGGCGTGGACCGCCCCACCTATTCGCCCGACGACATGCGCAGCCGGCAGTGGCTCGTCGAGCGCATGGCCGAGGTCGGGCTCGAGCCGACGATCGACGGCGTGGGCAACGTGTTCGGCCGCAGCCCGCTGCCCGGCCCCAAGCTCCTGTCCGGCAGCCACATCGAGACGCAGAACGAGGCAGGATGGCTGGATGGCGCGCTGGGCGTCGTAGCCGCCGTCGCCCTCGCCCGGGCCGGTATCCCATGCGACTGCATCGCCTTCGTCGACGAGGAGGGGCACTACGGCAGCTTCATCGGCTCCCGCTCCTTCATCGGCCTGCTGCCGGAGGAAGAGATCGACCATCTCTCCAACCGCTACCACGGCAAGCCGATGCGCGATGCCCTGTCCGAGGCCGGCCTTGCCGGCCGCCCCCGCGTGCAGATGGAGCCGGGCCGCTACAAGGGCTTCTTCGAAATGCACATCGAACAAGGGACGGCGCTCGAGAAGGCCGGCCACAAGATCGGCGTCGTCACCGGCATCGTCGCGATATGGCAGTACCGCATCACCTTCGAGGGCTCGCAGGACCATGCCGGCGGCACGACGATGGCCGAGCGGCGCGACGCCGGGCTCGCGGCCGTTCGCTTGCTCGCCTGGCTGGACCAGGAGTTCCCCCGCCATTGCGGCCCGAACACGGTCTGGACCTGCGGCCGGATCGCCGTCCAGCCCGGCGCCGCGTCCATCATCCCGGGTTCAGCCGAAATCCTGTTTCAGTTTCGCGACACCGACATGGCCGTGCTGGAGCGCCTCGATACGGTGCTGCGCCGCGGCGTCCACGAGATCAACCGCACTGACCGCTGCCCCGCGACCATCGGCGTCCTCAGCCAGTCCCGTCCGGCACTGTGCGACGTCAAGATGGAGGACGCGTTGGTCCAGGCCGCCGAACAACTGGTGCCTGGCCAATGGCAGTACATCCCCAGCGGCGCCGGGCACGATGCCCAATACATGGCCCGCGTGATGCCTGCGGCCATGCTGTTCGTGCCGTCGATCGGCGGCATCAGCCATCATTGGGCGGAGGACACGTCGGCCGAGGATCTTGCGATTGGCCTGCGCGTGCTCGTTGCAGGCGCGCGCCGCTTCCTCGAGGCCTGATGCGCCCCGCACCCACGTTCTTCCTGACAAACAGGCCTCGCACGCCGGTCACCGAACCCACCCGAGCAGCGCGGGGTACAACTGTTCCGACCGGGCAGCCCCGGCGTGGGTGGCCGGGTCAAGCCCGGCCATGACGTATTGTGGAGCGTGCGGGCATTCGACCATCTCCGCTCCGCTTATCGACCGCCGGTGACCGCAGAGCCGCGGGTAACAAGAGTACGTCATGGCCGGGCTTGACCCGGCCACCCACGCCATTGCCGCCAAACAGGCCTCGCACGCCGGTCACCGAACCCACCCGAGCAGCGCGGAATACACGTCCGCCGATCGGGGCATCCCCGGGGTGGGTGGCCGGGTCAAGCCCGGCCATGACGTGCTTTTGGAAGGTGTGGAGGGGCATAACCATCTCCGCTCAGTTCATCGACCGCACCGGCGTCAATACACGTACGTCATGGCCGGGCTCGGCTCGGCCACCCATGCCGTTGCCGATTGACAGGCCTCCAACGTCGGTCACGCGAACGAAGCCGAGCAGCGCGGAAGACACATCCATCGACGTGCATCCCCGGCGTGGGTGGCCGGGTCACGCCCGGCCATGACGTACGTCTGGAACGTGCGGAACAACATTGAACCAGACGAGCCGGGTCAGACCGTGGGTCGTCGTGAACCCAGGGACGAGCCCCTCCCGCTATTGTCCAGTACGGCGCACCAAATCCGTCGGGGCGCCGCTGCCGGCGCTACTGGTTCGTCGTCGTGGTCGGGGATTGGGTCGTCGGCGCCGTCTGGTCGGTCGAGCGGGCCGCGGCGTCGCGGCGGTTACGGACCGCTTGGTGATGGCCGATCGCGCAGCCGGCGGCAGCGCCCAGCAAACCGTGATGGCCGGCGACGTGCCCGGCGACCCCGCCGACCGCCGCGCCGCTTAGGCAGCCGACGGCCTGGGCCGGGCTTGCCGAGATCGCCATGGCGCCCAGGGCCAAGGTTGCGATGAGTGCCTTCATGTGTTGACTCCGGAATAGAAAGCGGCCCCGCCGGCCGCGCTCACGTCAACGCGACGGCCCTCGGAATGGTTGCCGCGCCCGGCTGTCCGCACGATGCGGTGGCGCCCACGTCGGGCACCCCCGCTGGACCATGTGTCGCCGCAGGAAGGCAACCGTCATTGCCCGCCCCGCTTGCGCCGACGTTCGTCAGCCAGCCACGACGGCTGCCAGCGCCCGGGGGCGACGGGGCTATTTGACGGTTGGGCACCTCGCTGATTGGATGCGCCAGGGAAACTGTCCACGAGAGACCTAATGCGTAACCCGACGACCGCCCTCGCAGCCCTGCTGCTGGCCGCTCCTGTTTTCGCCTGCGGTTCGGCCTGGGCCGACACGATCCACGTCGTCAGCTCCGGCGGGTTAGCGGCCGCCTACAAGGAACTCGCGCCGCAGTTCGAGCACATGACCGGTGACACGCTCGACGCCGCCTGGGGCCCGTCGATGGGCACGACGGTCGACGCCGTCCCGCAGCGCCTGGCCCGGCACGAGCCGATCGACGTCGTCATCATGGTCGGCTACGCGCTCGGCAAGCTGGTCGACGCCGGTGCCGTCGCCACCGCCGACCGCCAGGACCTGGCCCAGTCCGGCATCGGGGTCGTCGTCAAGGCGGGATCGCCGCATCCGGACGTGGGCACCGTCGACGCCCTGCGCGCCGCGCTGCGGGCGGCACCCTCGATCGCCTATTCCGACAGCGCGTCCGGCGTCTATATCGAGCGCGACATGTTCAAGGCGCTCGGCATCGAGGCCGAGGTGCGCGGCAAGGCGCGAATGATCCCGGCCGAGCCGGTCGGTGCGGTCGTCGCGCGTGGCGAGGCCGCGTTGGGCTTCCAGCAGATCAGCGAGCTGAAGCCCATCCAGGGGATCGACCTGGTCGGCCCGCTTCCGCCGGGCGCGCAGCAGGTCACCGTGTTCTCGGCCGGCGTCCTGGCCGATTCGCCGCACAAGGACCACGCCCGGGCGCTGCTGCGCTTCCTCGCTTCGCCCGACGCGGCCGACGCGATCCGGCGCAGCGGCATGGACCCTATTCCAGGAGAGAAATAGCACCATGGCCGTCATGACGCCGGAGCAGCGGCGCAAGAAGATCGGAGACGTCCTGCGCGTTTCCTCGGGCAATTTCCTCGAGCAATACGACTTCTTCGTCTTCGTCTTCTACGCCCGCCAGATCGGCCAGACGTTCTTCCCGAACGACGACAAGTTCGCCTCCCTCGCGGCCTCGTTCGCGACGTTTGCGGTCGGCTTCTTCATGCGTCCGCTCGGCGCCATCATCCTCGGCGCCTACATCGACCGCAAGGGTCGCCGCATCGGGCTGATCCTCACCCTCGCCATGATGGCCATCGGCACCCTCTCGATCGCGATCACGCCCGGCTACGCCCAGATCGGCATCGCCGCGCCCATCATCGTCGTCGCCGGGCGGCTGTTGCAGGGATTTTCCGCCGGCGTCGAGCTGGGCGGCGTCTCGGTCTATCTGGCAGAGATCGCGACGCCGGGCCGCCGCGGCTTCTACACGTCGTGGCAGTCCGGCAGCCAGCAGGTCGCGGTGATCTTTGCGGCCCTGATCGGCGCGGCGCTCACGGCCTTTCTCAGCCCGGCGCAAATGTCAGCCTATGGCTGGCGCATCCCGCTGCTGATCGGCTGCTGCATCATCCCGCTGATCTTCTGGCTCCGCAGTTCGCTGACGGAGACGGACGCGTTCCACAAGATCGACCATCCACGCGGCTCGGGCGAGGTGTTCCGCATCGTCGGCCAGAACTGGCCCTTGATCCTGATGGGCTTCAGCATGGTCGTGCTGACCACGACCGCGTTCTACCTGATCACCGGCTACACGCCGACCTACGGGCGGGAAGCGCTGAAGCTCGATGCGACCTCTGTCCTGGTCGTCACCCTGTGCGTCGGCGTCTCGAACTTCATTTGGCTGCCGGTCGGCGGCGCCATCTCCGACGCCATCGGCCGCCGCCCGATCCTGCTGCTGATGCCCATCCTGGTGTTGCTCACGTCCTACCCGCTGATGCACTGGCTGGTGCAGGAACCGAGCTTCGGCAAGCTGCTGGTCACGCTGCTGATCTTCTCGGCCTATTACGGCGTCTACAACGGCGCCATGGTGCCGATGCTGACGGAGATCATGCCCGCGCGCGTGCGTACTGCGGGCTTCAGCCTCGCCTACAGCCTCGCCACCGCCCTGTTCGGCGGCGTCACGCCGCTGGTCGCCACCGACCTCATCGAACGCATGAACGACCGCGCCGCCCCCGCCCTTTGGCTCTCCTTCGCGGCTGCCATCAGCCTCATCGGCGCCCTCTCGCTCAAGACACGCGCCCGCACCGCCCAGGCCGCCATGGGGTAGCCTAGCCGGAGGGGCTCCTTGCTTCGTGCCGCGTCCGTTCGCGGGCTCGCGTCAGCCGAACGCGATCCGCCCAGCCATCGCGTCAGCATGGGCCCAATCCTCCGGCGTGTTCACGTTCAGGAACGGGTCGACCGTCTCGGTCGGCCACTCCGCCCGCGCGGTCCGATGCCGGGCCGTGAACGCGTCGATCTTGCGCTCGCCCGCCAGCAGCGCCGCCCGCAACTCGTCGCGGCACCCGACCGGCCACAGACCGACCACCGGATGCGTCCACCCGCCCGACGCGGCCACCGCGAACGTCGCATCTCCGCAAGCCGCGTGCAGCCGGGCCGCCACGTCCGACGGCAGGAACGGGCAGTCCCCCGGCACGCTCAGCATCCACGCGGCGCCGCCCACGGCCGCCCAGTCCAGCCCGGCCAGGATCCCCGCCAACGGCCCCGGATGGCCCGGCATGGAGTCGGCCAGCACCGGCAGCCCTAGGTCAGCGAACCGGGCCGGATCGCCATTGGCGTTGACCGCGATCGCCCGCACCTGCGGCCCGATCGTCGCGATCGTCCGCGCGATGATCGTCCGGCCGCCCACCACCTGCCGACACTTGTCGCCGCCGCCCATCCGCCGCGCCAGCCCACCAGCCAGGATCACCGCGACCGTGCCCGCCGCCTCACTCATCTGCCGCCGCCTTCCGGCCACGCCCGACCTCGTCCCCGGCACCCCCCGGGTCCGCATCGAACACGATCCGCTCGGCGCCCGACAGCGCGATGAACCGCCGCCCCTTCGCCCGCCCGATCAACGTCAGGCCTGCAGCGCGCGCCAGCTCGACCCCCCAAGCCGTGAACCCCGACCGGCTGATCAGCACCGGGATGCCCATCCGCACCGTCTTGATCACCATCTCCGACGTGAGCCGCCCGGTCGTGTAGAAGATCTTCCCCGCCGCCGTCAGGCCGGTGCGGTGCATGTAGCCCGCGATCTTGTCGACCGCGTTGTGCCGCCCGACATCCTCCATGAAGACCAACGGCCGGTCCCGCTCGCACAACACCGCGCCATGGATGGCCCCGGCCTCGAGATACAGGGACGGCGTCGTGTTGATCACGTGCGCGAGGCGATACAGCCAACTCGTCCGTAGCTCCGCCGCTGGCAGGGTCACGCCCTCGATCACGTCCATCAGGTCGCCGAACGCCGTGCCCTGGGCACAGCCGGACGTCTGCGTCTTCTTGCGCAGCTTCTGCTCGAAATCGGTCTGCCGCTCCGTCCGTACTACGACGACGCCCAGCTCCGCGTCGTGATCGATCGCGGTGATGACGTCGTCCGGCCGCAGCATGCCCTGGTTGAGGAAATACCCCACCGCGAGGTCCTGCGGGTGGTCGCCGATCGTCATCGCCGTGACGATCTCCTGCCCGTTCAGGAACAGCGTCAGCGGCCGCTCCATCGGCACCCGGGTCCGCACCGCCGCACCCGACTGGTCGACCCCAGTCACCTCCTGCGTCAGCGTGGCATCGCCAAGGTCGGGCGCGATCAGCATCCGGCCTCGAACCCCTTCGCCTGCAGGGCGGCGCGGGTCTCGGGGAGCCGCAGCACCGCCAGGAAGCGTTGAACGGCCGGCCGCGCCAGCCGGGCCTCCCCGATTGCGAAGTCATACTGCTCCGCCTGCAGCGGCAGGAAGCGCAGTCCGTACTCCCGCGCCACCGTCGCGATCGCCACGCCCCAATCCGCCCGGCCCTGCGCCACCGCCGCCGCGACCGCGTTGTGCGACTTGGGCGCATGCGCGAAGCCTGCCGGGCGCCGCCCGCCCAGCAATCGGTCGATCAACACGCGCGTGCCGCTGCCGGCATTCCGGTTGATCATCATGAGTCCCGGGTCGTCCAGCCCGGCCGCCTCGGCCGCGGTCGTGCAGCCCGCAAACCGCGCATCGTCGCCCCGCACCACCACCCCCTGCAGCCGGCCATAGCCCGGCTCCAGCACCACGCCCGCCGGCAGCAGCGGCCGGTTGTACTCGCCCGTCGCCGGGTCCATTAGATGAATGCCCGCCAGGTCTGCGGCGCCGCGCGCGACCGCGGCCAGCCCGCCCTGGCTTCCCGCCGCCAGCGCGCGCACCCCGAGCCCATCCCGCTCCAGCAGCCCGATCAGCAGATCGAGCCCGGTGCAATGGCTGCCGATGATGACCAGGTCCGGCGGCGGCGCGTCGCCGATGCGGCGCACCCGAACTGGCGTCCCCGCAGCGACGGCCTCTGTCGCGGCCGGCACCTCGAAGAACCCGTCCGCCGCGGCGAAGCTCGTCACCGCGCCGGAGCCCTTCGCCGTCGGATAGGCGGCCAGCACCCCGTCCGCACCCGGCACGAGCGCGCTCAGCACGTATTCGGTCCGCCCCCGCTCGCTGCCGATCCGCATCGGCAGCACGGCGTCCACCACCTGCTCGCGCGCGGGCGGAAGGCCGGCGAACGCGCGGATCACCGGCGCGACAAAGGCATGGAACGTGAAGATCGCCGAGGTCGGGAAACCCGGCAGGATCGCCACCGGCTTGCCGTCCTGCACCGCCAGGCACAGCGGCTTGCCCGGTTTCAGCGCCACGCCGTGCACGACGATCCCCGGGCCGTGCAACTTCGCCGCCGCCCGGGACGCGAGATCCCCGGCCCCCTTGCTGGTTCCGCCCGACAGCAGCACCACGTCCGCCGCCTCCAGCGCTCCGGCCAGCGCCGCCTCCAGTGCCGCCGGCTCGTCCGGCACGATCCCGAGCCGCAGCGGCGTTCCCCCTTGCTCCTCGACCGCCGCCGCCAGCGTTGCCGCGTTGCTGTCGAACACCTGACCCGGCCGGATTCCAGCACCCGGCGGCACGATCTCGTCTCCCGTCGACAAGATCGCCACGATGGGCCGTCGCCATACCAGCACCTCCCCGAGGCCGACGGCGGCAAGCATCGCAATCTCCCGCGAACTCAGCACCCGTCCTTGCCGCAGCACCGTCTCGCCCAGCGCGATGTCCGACCCGGCGCCCGCCACCGACGCGCCCGCGCTGACGGCGCGCTGCACCGCGATGCGGAATGCCCCGCTGCCGCCGCCGACGCCAAGCGCCTCCGTGTGCTCGATCATCACGACCGCGTCCGCCCCGCGCGGCAGCATGCCCCCTGTCGCGATCACGCTCGCCATGCCGGGCCCGATCACCGCCGTCGGGACCACGCCCGGCGTCAGCAGATCGGGCGTCAGCCGCAGCATCGCCGGCGCCGGCTCGGACGCGTTTGCCGTGTCTGTCGCGCGCAAGGCGAAGCCATCGACACTGGCCCGATCGAACCCGGGCACGTCCACGCGCGCCACGACATCGGCCGCAAGCACCCGCGTCCGCGCCCGGTCCAGCGTTACCGTCTCGGCATCGAGCGGCGCGAGCCGAAGATGCGCGTGGAACCGCGCCTCCGCCTCGTCGCGGCTGACGACATCGAGGAACTGGTTCTGCTGCGCGGCGTCCCGGACGGCCGGGGTGAGTTCGTTCATAGCGGCAAGATGGTGACCATGGCCCCAGCCGGATAGCCCTCGCTGCCTTCGGGCACCAGCACCAGCCCATCGGCCGCCGCCGCCGCCAGCAGCCCGATGCCGTCGGCCGGACCGAGCGGGGTCGCCGCGCCGTCCACCACCCGGACGCGTACGGCGTCGAGCACGCCCAGGCCGGAGACGATCTTGCGGGTCAGCGTGGCCGGGGCGGGCACCGGCTCGGGCCGCCCGGCGGCGCGCCGGAGCACCGGCGCCACCAGCAGCAGGAACACCGTGGCCTGCGCGGCCGGATGCTGTGGGAGGTGGATGGCCGGCGTGCTCCCGAGATGCCCGAGCACGGTCGTCTCGCCCGGGCGCATCGCGATGCCCGCATGCTTCACCGCCGAAAGGGGAACCCTGGTCAGGATGAGGTCGGCGCCAGTCTCGACCCATGCCCCGCCCGCCTGTCCGATCAGGCTCGGCAGCACGATGCCCTCCGCCGCGACGCGTAGGCGGGCCCGGACAAGCGGGTCGTCGCCCATAACGGCCAGGTGCAGCGCCGTGAGCACCGTCCCCGCCGCCAGCACCGCGCCGTCCGGCACGTCATGCCCCGCCGGCGCCACCCCATGCCCGGGTGCGACTGCGGCGATCGCCAAGCCGTCCCATCCATCCTCCAGCACCGAATCGGCCGCTGCCGGCATCGCCTCGCCCGCCTGCACCGCCGTCCCGGCCACGGGAACCGGCGCATAGTCGCTCGCCCCCTCCGTCTCCGCCGCCCGCACCGCAAGCCCTGCGACCAGCGCCGTCGCCTTCGCCGGCTGCAGCGCGGACCGGACATCCGCCGCCAACGTTCGCCCCACGGCATTGGCGCGACGCACGGTTTCTGTCCTGCGCGCCGTCAGCAGCCGATCGACCCAGGCCTGCGCCTCCCAAATCGACATCATCTCCGATGCCGCCGTCCCCGGCGGTCACTCACGCCCGGCCGAAGAGGGACCCGGCTCCTCCCGTCCCCCCATCGCCGCCATGATGATGTCCCGCTTGCCCTGCAGATGGCGCGAGAGCAGGTCCCCAAGTCGCGAAGCCTCGCGCGCCACCAGCGCGTCCAGGATCGCCCCATGCTCGTCCATCGCCTGCCGCCAGCGGTCCGGGCGCATGCGGTTTGATAGATAGCGCGCCCGGGTGATGCGCCCGGCCAGGCCGTGATAGGTCGCCAGCAGCACCGGGTTCGCGGCCGCGCGCTGGATCGCCTCATGGATCGCCTGGTTGCACGCGAAATACTCCGGCAGCTCGGATCGCAGGAAATGCGCATACATCCGGTAGTGAAGCCCTTGGATTTCCGCCAGTTCCGGCGCCGTGATGCGCGCGCAGGCCAGCCGCCCGCCCTCCGCCTCCAACGCCGCGATCACCTCGAACAGGTGCATCAAATGCTCGTCGCCGAGCGTCGCGATGCGCGCGCCCCGGTGCGGCAGCAGCTCCACCAGCCCCTCCGCCGCCAGCACCTTCAGGCACTCGCGCAACGGCGTGCGCGACACGCCGAAGCGCTCGCACAACGCACGCTCCGGCACCCGCGCGCCCGGCAGCAGCTCGCCCTGGTCGATCAACGTGCGCAGCGCGTCCAGCAGCCCGGCATGCAGCGAGGGCGCGCGGGCCGGGGCAGGGAAGGCGGTCACGATCGCGGTCATGGCGCTCGTTATGCTGTTTCTGGTGATTGCATGCAAAGCCCTTGCATCGACACCGCCCCGGGTGCATGTCGCGCCAGGATTGAATGCAAAAGCGGGAGGCGTCATGGGTCAGGATGTCAGAGGCCACAACTCGGGCGCGTTCCGCAGCGGCCGGCACTTCTTGCAGATCCCCGGCCCCAGCAACGTCCCCGACCGCATCCTGCGCGCCATCGACATGCCCACCATGGACCATCGCGGTCCGGAGTTCGGCGAGCTCGGTCGCCGCATCTTCGACAACATCGGTCCCGTGTTCGGCACCACCGGCACCGTCGTCATCTTCCCCGGCAGCGGCACCGGCGCATGGGAGGCGGCGATCGTCAACACGCTCCGGCCCGGCGACACCGTGCTGATGTACGAGACCGGGCAGTTCGCGACGCTGTGGCAGAAGATGGCCGACCGCCTCGGCATCCGCACCGAGTTCGTGCCCGGCGACTGGCGCCACGGCGTCGACCCGGCGGACGTCGAGGCGCGGCTGCGCGCCGACACGGCCCACGCGATCAAGGCCGTCATGGTCGTCCATAACGAGACGAGCACCGGCGTCACCAGCCGCATCGCCGACGTGCGCGCTGCCATCGACGCGGCCGGGCACCCGGCGCTGTTTATGGTCGACGTGATCAGCTCGCTCGGTTCTGTCGAGTACAAACATGACGAATGGCGGGTCGACGTCACGGTCGCCGGTTCCCAGAAGGGGCTGATGCTGCCGCCCGGGCTGGGGTTCAACGCCGTTTCGGCCAAGGCGCTCGCCGCTGCGAAGTCTGGCGGGATGCCGCGCTCCTACTGGGACTGGCAGGAGATGATGGGCCCGAACAAGACCGGCTACTTTCCCTACACCCCGGCCACCAACCTGCTCTACGGCCTCGACGAGGCGCTGAAGATGCTGGCCGAGGAAGGGCTGTCCCATGTGTTCGCCCGCCACGACCGCTTCGCCGCGGCCACTCGCGCAGCCGTCCGCGGCTGGGGGCTCGAGGTGCTGGCCCTCGACCCGCGCGAGTACAGCCCCGTCCTGACGACCGTGATCATGCCCGAGGGCCATGACGCCGACGCCCTGCGGACGGTCATCCTGGACCATTTCGACATGTCGCTCGGCCAGGGTCTCGGCAAGCTGAAGGGCCGTGTGTTCCGCATCGGCCATCTCGGCGACTTCAACGACCTGATGCTGATGGGTACGCTGGCGGGCGTCGAGATGGGGCTGCGCCTGGCGGGCGTGCCGCACCGGGCCGCCGGCGTGGCCGCGGCCATGGACGTCCTGGCCGGCCAGGTGGGCGGGCTGGACCAGAAGGCCGCCTGAGGCCCGGGAGCCCGACGATGCCAACCCGGCGATGGACCGCCAGCACCAACGTTCTGCTGCTGCTGTGCGCGATGTACTTCATCACGTATGTCGACCGCGTGAACGTCAGCTCCGCGGCCGAAGCGTTCAAGACCGAGCTCGGCCTGACCAACACCCAGGTCGGGTTCGTGTTCTCGGCCTTCGCCTACCCCTATTTGGCTTGCCAGGTCATCGGCGGCTGGTTCAGCGATCGCTTCGGCGCCCGCCGCACGCTGGTCGTCTGTGGCCTGGTCTGGGCCGTCGCGACCATCCTGACTGGCCTGGTCGGCGGCTATGCGACCATGCTGGCCGCCCGCGTGCTGCTGGGCCTGGGCGAGGGCGCGACCTTCCCGACGGCCACCCGCGCGATGTCGACCTGGTTGCCGGGCGGCAAGTCCGGCTGGGCGCAGGGGATCACCCACTCCGCGGCCCGGCTCGGCAACGCGATCACCCCGCCCGCCGTTGTCGCCCTGATCGCGCTCATCTCCTGGCGCGGCTCGTTCGTCGTCATGGGCGGGATCAGCCTGGTCTGGGTCGCGGCCTGGGGCCTGTATTATCGCGACGACCCGCGCACGCACCCCGGCATGACGCCGGCGGACGTCGCCGCCCTGCCGCCTGCCCGCGAGGGCGCGGCCCGGGTGCCGACGCCCTGGGGCCTGCTGCTGCGCCGCATGGCGCCCGTCACGTTCGTCTATTTCTGCTATGGCTGGACCCTGTGGACGTTCCTGTCCTGGGTGCCGCAATTCATGCTGCACGCCTACAACCTGAAGCTGTCCAGTTCCGCGCTGTTCTCTGGCCTCGTGTTCGGCTGCGGCGTGGTGGGCGACGCGCTGGGTGGCTTCGTGTCGGACGCGCTCTACCGCCGCACCGGCAGCTTGACGCGCGCCCGGCGAGACCTGGTGATCTTTGGCATGGCCGGGTCGTTCGTCTGCTCGGCCCCGGTGCTGTTCGTCACCGACCCGACGCTGGCCGCGATCGCACTCGGCGGCGCCTTCTTCTTCGCCGAGCTGACCATCGGGCCGATGTGGGCGATCCCGATGGACGTCGCGCCGCAGTTCTCCGGCACGGCCGCCGGCCTCATGAACTCCGGCTCCGCCGCCGCCGCGATTCTGTCGCCGGTCGTGTTTGGCTGGATCATCGATCACACGGGCAACTGGTCGCTGCCGTTCTATGGCACCATGGGCCTGTTGCTGGTCGGGATCGCCGCCGCCTTCACCATGCGTCCGGAGCAGACCTTCGCCGCCGACGCCCGGGCAACGGGGAGGGCGGCCGTTGCCTGACGGGGGAAGGGTGCCGGCGCCGCTAGGCGACGTTCGCCTCGCCGAGCGCCTCCGCCGCGAGACGCAGGCCGAGGTGCTGTTCGGCCGCGCCGACCGCGGCCGCTACAGCACCGACGCGTCGATCTACCAGCAGGAGCCGGTCGGCGTCATCGTGCCCCGAACCATCGACGACGTGGCCGCCGCATTGGCCATCGCCCGGGAACACGGCGTCTCCGTCCTGCCTCGCGGCGGCGGCACCAGCCAGTGCGGCCAGACCGTCAACCGTGCGCTGGTCATCGACTGCACGAAACACCTCCGCCGTGTGCTCGAGGTCGACGAGGCCGCCCGGAGGGCCTGGGTCGAGCCCGGGCTGGTCCTGAGCCACCTCAACAGGGCCCTCGCAGGCCAAAAGCTGTTCTTCCCCGTCGATCCCAGCACTAACGCCCGCTGCACCATCGGCGGCATGGCCGGCAACAACTCCTGCGGCGCGAAGTCCATCCGCTACGGCCTGATGGCCGACAACGTCCGCGCTATCGACGCCATCTTGGCCGACGGCACCCGGCACCGCTTCGGCCACCTGCCGGACAATCTGGGCGCCGACGTGCCCGCCGGTATCGCCGCCCTCGTCCAGCGCCTGCGCGCCCTTGGCGTTGCCGAAGCCGAGGAGATCGCCGCCCGCTTCCCGCACCAACTCCGCCGGGTCGGCGGCTACAACATCGAGGTGCTCACCCCGGCCGCCCGGCGCGAGGGCCGCGAGAACCTCGCCCGCCTGCTCGTCGGCTCCGAAGGCACGCTCGCCTTCTCCGCCGCCCTCGAGCTGGACCTGCAGCCGACGCTGCCACGCAAGGTGCTCGGCATCTGCCAGTTCCCCACCTTTCGCGCCGCCATGGAGGCGTCGAAGCACCTGGTTGCCCTCGGTCCCGAAGCGGTCGAGTTGGTCGACCGCACCATGATCGACCTCGGCCGCGGCATCGAGATCTACCGCCCCACGATCGATCGGATGCTGATCGGCGAGCCCGACAGCCTGCTGATCGTCGAGTTCCACGGCCAGGACGACGCGCCGCTATTGGCGAAGCTCGCCCAGCTCGAGGAGGCGATGGCCGACCTCGGCTATCCCGGCGCCATCGTCCGCGCCACCGAGCCGGCGTTCCAGGCCGCCATCGCCAACGTGCGCGAGGCCGGGCTGAACATTATGATGTCGATGAAAGGCGACGGCAAACCCGTGTCGTTCATCGAGGACTGCGCCGTCGGCCTCGATGACCTCGCCGACTATACCGAGCGCCTGAACGACGTGTTCGCCCGCCACGGCACGAAGGGCACCTGGTACGCCCACGCCAGCGTCGGCTGCCTGCACGTACGCCCCGTGCTCAACATGAAGGACCCGGCCGACGTCCGCACCATGCGCGCCGTCGCCGAGGAGTGCTTCGCCCTGGTGCGCGAATACAAGGGCAGCCATAGCGGCGAGCACGGTGACGGCATCGTCCGCTCCGAGTTCCACGAGAGCATGTTCGGCCCCCGCATCGTGCGCGCGTTCGAGGCGGTGAAGGACGCGTTCGACCCGGCCGCGATGCTCAATCCCAACCGCGTCGTCCATCCCCCGCGCATGGACGACCGCAGCCTGTTCCGTTACGGCCCGGACTATGCCGCCGAACCGCTGTCACCGGCGCTGGACTGGAGCGCCTATCCCGGCCCCCCGGAAATCACCGGGTCCGGGCTGCTCGCGGCCGTCGAGATGTGCAACAACAACGGAACGTGCCGCGGCTTCCACGCCGGCAGCATGTGCCCCAGCTACCGGATCACCCGCGACGAGCAGCACCTCACCCGCGGCCGCGCCAACACGTTGCGCCTGGCGCTGACCGGCCAGCTCGGCCCCGACGCGCTCGCCGGCGACGACGTGGCCGACGCGCTCAAGCTCTGCGTCTCGTGCAAGGCCTGCAGGCGCGAGTGCCCCACCGGCGTCGACATGGCGCGCATGAAGATCGAGGCGCTCGCAGCCCGCGCGGCCCGGCACGGCATCGGCCTTCGCGAGCGCCTGGTCGCCGAACTGCCACGCTACGCCCCCTGGGCCTCCCGCTTTTCTGCCCTCGCGAACCTCCGCAACCGCATCTTCCTTCTCCGCCGCCTCGGCGAGCGCCTCGGCCTCGCCGCCGCCCGCCCTCTCCCCGAATGGAGCGGCCGCCCGTTCAAGAACAGCGAACTCCCTCTCCCGCCGATGGGAGAGGGTTGGGGTGAGGGCGCGCAGGCCAGCGCCGCCCCGGCCACCCTCACCCAACCCTCTCCCGCCGGCGGGAGAGGGCTTCGTGGCGACGTCCTTCTCTTCGCCGACACTTTCAACCGCTACTTCGAACCCGAAAACCTTCGTGCCGCCGTCCGCGTCCTGCGCGCCGCCGGGTTCAATCCCATCGTCCCGCCAGGCAAGCCGCTCTGCTGCGGCCGCACCTACCTCTCCGCCGGCCTCGTTGGCCGCGCCCGTGCCGAAGCCCGCCGCACCTTGGCCGCCCTCGCCGGCACGCTCCCCGTCGTCGGCCTCGAACCCTCCTGCCTGCTCACCCTCCGGGACGAGTTCACCGCCCTCCTGCCGGGCCCCGAGGCCGAAGCCCTCGCATCCCGCGCCATGCTCATCGGCGAGTTCCTGGCCAAGCACGGCGATGGCCTCACGTTCCAGCCTCAAGCCGCGAAGGCGCACGTCCACGGGCACTGCCATCAGAAGGCGTTCGGCGCCTTCCCGGACAGCCTCGCCGTGCTGGGCCGCGTTCCCGGACTGGACGTGCGCCCGATCGAGTCCTCTTGCTGTGGCATGGCCGGCGCCTTCGGCTACCAGTCCGAAACCCAGGATGCGAGCCGGGCGATGGCTGAGGCCTCGCTTCTCCCCGCGGTACGCGCGGCCGGGGCCGAGGCTTGGATCGTCGCCGACGGCACCTCCTGCCGCCACCAGATTTACGACCTGGCCGGCCGGCATGCCGTGCACTCGGTCGTGTTGCTGGACCGGGCCCTGCAGCCACCGCCATGATGCGCCCATGACGGACACCCCACCGGACGAAACCAAGCTGACCCGTACGAAGCAGCTCTGGGCCGCCGCCGGCAAGTTCCTCACCGGCCGCCACGCCCAGCCGGCCGACGCGCGCCTACCGCCGGGCCAGCACCTGGTGCGCGACTGGCCCGTGCTCGACCTCGGCACCCAGCCCGACGTGCCGACCGGCAGCTGGACGCTTCGCGTCTACGGCGACGTCGAGCAGCAGGTTTCCCTCGACTGGCCCGGCTTCCTGGCGCTGCCGCAGTCGGACAGCGTGTCCGACATGCACTGCGTGACCACCTGGTCGCGCTACGACAATGCCTGGCGCGGCGTCATGACGCGGGAGCTGATGAGCCTCGTGCGCCCGAAGGACACTGCCCGCTTCGTCATCCTGCACAGCCATGACGGCTATACGACCAACGTGCCCCTGTCCGACTTCGCCGCCGATGACGCGCTGTTGGCCACCCACTGGGAGGGTGAACCCATCAACCGGGCCCATGGCGGCCCGGCGCGGCTGATCGTGCCCCACCTCTACCTCTGGAAAAGCGCCAAATGGCTCCAGCGCATCGAGTTCAGCCCCGTCGACAAGCCCGGCTACTGGGAAGTCCGCGGCTACCACCGCCGCGGTGATCCGTGGGCCGAGGAGCGCTACGGCTGAGTGGAGCCAACCCGTCGCCGGGGCATTCACTTGGCCGCAATCGCATCCTAAAATAAGGACGCGCGGCCGCGAGCCGCCTAGTTAAACGGCTTCCGTCCACATCGCCGGTACCAGCGCGTAGCCCTCGCCCTCCCGCACGATGTGCCCCGTCGCCGGGAACGGCGCGTGGTAGAAGCAGACTTGCATCCTCTCCGTCGCCGCCAGGTCCAGCATCCGGTGCCGCGTCGCCCGAGCCTGCGCGGCGTCGTAGTCGAAGAACGCCGACCAGTCCGGGTGCCGCGCGAACACCGCCGTGTTGTTCGTCACGTCCGACATCACCAGCAGCCGTCCGCCGCCCGACACCACGGCGAACGCCGTATGCCCGGGCGTGTGCCCGTCGGCCTGCACCGCCGTGATCCCCGGCAGGATCTCCTGCCCCCAGCGATACATCGTCACGTCGTTGCGGATCGGGTCGAACACCCGCCGGATGTTGTCGAAATTGCCGGTCAGGTAGGCGCCCGAGGCCCGCGTACGCTCGCGGTCGCTCATCCAGAACGCCCATTCCGGTTCCGGCACCATCACCTGCGCCTGCGGGAACGGCGTCGACCCGTCGCGCAGTCGGTAGCCGTTCACATGGTCGGTGTGGAAATGGCTGAACACCACGGTGTCCACCTGCGACGGCTCGAACCCGGCCGCCCGGAAGTTTGCCATCCAACGCCCCGCGGTCGGCGGCGCCAGGTCGCCGTTCCCGGTATCGATCAGCACCAGCTTCGACCCGGTGTTGATCACCAGGGTCGTGAACGTGATCGGGAACCGGTCCGTCACCATGAACGCGTCGGCCAGCGCCTGCTTCACGTCGGCCTGGTCCGCATTCAGCACGAAGCCATCCAGGCTGCGGTACGCCAGCCCGTCATGGATCGCCGTCACCTGCAGCTCGCCCACCCGATACCGGAAGAACGACGGCGCCTGCCCGGACACCACCGGCGCCGCCGCTCCGGTCGCGACGGCAGCAACGGCCGCCGCGAGCAGATCCCGCCGGCGCAGCCCCATCAAGCGCCCGGAACGGGCTCGACGACCGGCCGCGTCTCGGTCTTTGCCGGCTCCGCGCGCGCGCCCTCGGTGAGCATCTCGATCCGGCCCGTGATCTGCCCGCCATCCTCGACCTGCAGGCGGCGGCAGCGGGCCGTCCCCAACACCTTGCCCGACGCCCGCACGATCAGGTTGCCCCGCGCCGTCAGCGTCCCGTCGATGGTGCCCGCGACCTCGGTGTCCTCTACCTCGACCTCACCCTTGAACATGCCGCCCGGCGCAATCACCAGCTCGGTCGCATGGACGATACTTGCCTCGAACGTGCCCTCGACGATCAGCCGCTCGGCGTCCGTCACCGTGCCCTGCACGCTGATGCCGCGGCCCACGACCAGCGTCCGGCGCTCTGCCGGCTCACGCGCGCGGCCGGGCATCTGCGGCTGAGGCTGCCCCGGGCGCGGCGGCACGGGGATGCCTCCGGGCGAGGACATCGTCTGTGGCCCCATGCCCGGCGCGGGCGAGGAGGGTGGGCTGGGCGGGGCGGGGAAGGGGGAGCGGCCCATGGCAGGAGCCTCCTTGGCAGCAGGACGGAAAGGGGGAACGCCGATCCCTGGTTCGGGACGGCGCGGCGACTGTATCGGCTGGGGGGAGGGCGCCGGCGCATCGGCCCGGACCGGCGCCAAGGCTGCATCGGCAGGCTGCGGCGCGGGTGAAGCGTCCGGCTGGTCGTCTGGTTTACGGCGCTTGAACAAGCGGACTCCCCTCCTCGCTTGGGGCCGCCACGCCCTCCATCCAGGAGGCCGGGACAACCATCGCGCATGGGGTAACATGAGCGATGGCCGAGGCATAGACCCGTCTCATCAACCCCCATCTCATCAGGCGCGTCACAGGGACAGGCGCTGCCGGGCCGGGGCGAGCGACGCGTTCAACACGTGCGTCAGCGCCGCGACGCCGATCACCGGAACCAGCAGGTTCAGTAGCGGCACCGTCCCGGCCAGCGCCAGCAACCCGCCCTGGACCAGCACCGGCAGCCGCCGCCTGCCATAGGCCGCGAGCGCGTCCGCCCGGCTCATCCGCCGCATCGCGATCGCAACGAACAGCCCGCGCCCGATCGCCCAGCCGGTCACCGCCCAGCCGAGCACGAGGCCGACGCCCGGCAGCAGCACCGCGAGGATCAGTGTCGCGACCTGCCACGCGAGCACCTGTGCGCCGAGCACGGCGCCATCCCAGGCCTGTACGGCCACGGGCGCACCCGCACCGGGCCGCGGCAGCGCCGGGTAGAACCGGCGGTCCACCGCGTCCGAGACCCGGTTTATGTATAAGGTCGCGATCAGCACTGCGGCCGGGATGAAGAACCATATCGCCAGGCCGGCCGCGACCAGCCCGCCCGCCAGCCCCGCCAGCCAGCCAAGCCAGCCGGGATGCCCCACCAGCTGCTGGACGCCCCAGGCGCTGCCCGCCAGGACGGCGACGAAGGCGGCGACGCACCATGCGATGCTTCGCAGCAGCACGCCCAGGAACACAGGGTCGTCGACCTGCTGCAGAGCGCGGAACATCGGGGAGAGCATGGCGGGTCACCAGGTTGCAGCGTGCGGAGGTGGATGATACGCGCCGCGCCTGCAACAGCTACCCCAAGCAGCCACTCCAGGAGACGCCATGCCCACCTCGCGCTTCGACCTTTGCGGCATCGGCAACGCGATCGTCGATGTGGTGACACCGGTCGATGAGGCATTCCTATCCAGGCACGACATGCTGAAAGGGTCGATGCGGCTGATCTCCGCCGACGAGGCGGAGGCGCTCTACGCGGCCATGCCGCACGGGCAGGTGAGCAGCGGCGGGTCGGCCGCCAATACTTGCGCCGTGGCGGCCGGGCTGGGCGCGCGCGTGGGGTTCCTCGGCATGGTCGCCGATGACGCGCTGGGTGGCGCGTTCCGGCACGACATCATCGCGGTCGGCGTGCAGTTCCCCACGCCTCCGCTGCGCGGCGGCGCGCCGACCGCGCGCTGCCTGATCGCAGTCACGCCGGACGGGCAGCGCACGATGAACACCTTCCTCGGCGCTTGCGTCGCCTTCGGGCCGGATGACCTGGACGGACCCATGATCGCCGACAGCGCCGTGACCTATCTCGAGGGTTACCTGTTCGATCCGGCGCCGGCGCAGGACGCGTTCCGGCGGGCCGCAACGATGGCGCATGCGGCCGGACGGCAGGTCGCGCTCTCGTTGTCCGACGCGTTCTGCGTCAACCGGCACCGGGCGGCGTTCCGGGAGCTGGTCGCCGGTCATGTCGACATCCTGTTCGCCAACGAGGCCGAGATCACGTCCCTCTATGAGGAGAACACGTTCGAAGCGGCGGCGAACCGGGCCGCAACGGATGTCGCGCTCGCAGTCCTGACGCGGAGCGAGGCTGGCAGCCTGATCCTTGCCGGTGGCGACCGCATCCCGATCGACGCCGCGCCAGCGACGGTGGTGGACACGACCGGGGCCGGCGACGCCTACGCGGCCGGCTTTCTGGCCGGCATGGCCGCAGGCCGCCCGCTTCCGGCATGCGGCGCACTCGGCAGCCGCGCCGCCGCCGCCGTCATCGGCCACTACGGCGCTCGTCCCGCCGTCGATTTCGCTGCCATGACCGCGGCGGCGTGACGCGGGGTCGTCGGCTGCAACCTTGTCGCGCTTGGCCCGTTTCGCCTCCATCGCACGGCTGAATCGCCGCGCTATCGATCATGCGAGCCATAAGGAGCACTTCATGCGAAACCTTCTACTGACCTCGGCGGCGCTGATGGGCCTGGCGGCCGGCGGCGCCATGGCGCAGACCAGCAATGCCCAGTCGCCGCCCGCACCCCGCGAATCGTCCCAGCCGCCCCAGCCGACGAACTCGCTGCCGGCCGGCGGCGCGACCACCACCTCGCCGGCGCCGGGCGCGACCCTGAACGCCACGCCGGCGCCGGCCGCTCCCCGGCCCGCGACCCCGGTGACGCCCGCGCCCGCGCCCTTGGCGGCCGCGCCTGCTCCGGCCGCGCCGCTCGCGACCACCCCGGCGGCGGTCGCTTCGGCACCGCCGGCGCACCCGATGCGCCACCCCATGCGCCACGCAGCGATGCGCAGGCCGATGAAGGACGGCATGGCACCGGCCGACGCCGCCGACCAGAGCGCACCGCCGACCGAGGCCTATCGCGGCGGGGCGGGCTCTCCGCTGTCGACCCGCGCGACGGACCTGACCGCAGCCCCCGGGGAGCGGATGGGGTCGCGCCTGCCCACCCCCGCCTCGGCCGGCAACGATCCGCATGACCTGCTCATCGCGGCGGGACGCAGCCTCGATCGTGGCCAGACCGGCGCGGCGCAACAGGCGCTCGAGATGGCGGAAACGCGCGTGCTCAGCCGCACGATCGATCCGAGCATGGCGTCACAGCCCGACCAGGCCAGCATGGTCCAGAATATCGCGATGGCCCGCCGTGCGCTCGGCTCGCGTGACACACGCGGTGCAAAGCAGGCAATCGCGGCCGCCTTGCAAAGCAACGTGCCGCCGCCTGGCCCGGCCGTGACCATGGTCCCCGGGACGCCCGCCACCACCTACTGAGCGCCCGGCCGCTTCACGACAGCCCGCCTCGACCGCGTCGCCCCGACGTGGTTGCAGGCGGGTTTCGCGTTTTTAACGCTCGAAACGACGCGCGGCGCAGCCTATGTGTGCGCTGCAACACGGCTCCCGTTCCCCGGACTGATTTCCAAGGAGTTGGCGCCCCAAGACCCGGCAAGGACTCCATGGACATCCGCAACATCGCCATCATCGCCCACGTCGACCATGGCAAGACGACGCTGGTCGACCAACTGCTTCGGCAGTCCGGGTCGTTCCGCGATCACCAGGTCGTCGCCGAGCGGGCGATGGACAAGAACGACCTCGAGAAGGAACGTGGCATTACGATCCTGGCCAAGTGCACGAGCGTCGTCTGGAAGGACAGCCGGATCAACATCGTCGACACGCCCGGCCACGCCGATTTCGGCGGCGAGGTCGAGCGCATCCTCGGCATGGTCGATGGCGCGATCGTGCTGGTCGACGCGGCCGAGGGTGTGCTGCCGCAAACCAAGTTCGTGACCGGCAAAGCCTTGGCGCGCGGGATAAAGCCGATCGTCGTCGTCAACAAGATCGACCGCCAGGACGCCCGCGCGAACGAGGTGCATGAGGAGGTGTTCGACCTCTTTGCCGCCCTCGGCGCCACCGACGAGCAGCTCGACTTCCCCATGCTGTACGCCTCCGGTCGCCAGGGCTGGGCCGACCTCGAGCTGGAGGGCGCCCGCAAGGATCTGGCGCCGATGTTCGACCTGATCCTCAGCCACGTGCCCCCGACCCGGCTCGACAAGGAGGCGCCGTTCGCGATGGTCGCCTCCATCCTCGACTACGACAACTTCCTCGGCCGCGTGCTCACCGGCCGCGTGGAACAGGGCCGGGCCAAGCTCAACATGCCCGTGAAGGTGCTCCGCCCCGATGGCTCCGTCATTGAGACCGGCCGCCTGACGAAGCTTATGGGCTATCGCGGGCTCGATCGGGTCCAAGTGGACGAGTGCGAGGCGGGCGACATCGTCGCCGTGGCAGGCCTGACCGACGGCACCATCCCGGACACGATCGCAAGCCCCGAAGTGTCGGCCCCGATGTTCTCGATCCCTGTCGACCCGCCGACCTTGGCGATGACCTTCCGCGTGAATGACGGCCCGCTCGGCGGCAAGGAAGGCAAGAAGGTCACGTCCCGCCAGATCCGCGACCGCCTGCTGCGCGAGTCGGAGGGCAACGTGGCCATCAAGATCACCGAGAGCAACGAGGCCGACGCCTTCGAGGTCGCGGGCCGCGGCGAGCTCCAGCTCGGTGTGCTGATCGAGCAGATGCGCCGTGAAGGGTTCGAGCTGACGATCGGCCGGCCCCGCGTGCTGACGCGCAAGAACGACGAGACCGGCGAGCGCGAGGAGCCCTACGAGGAGGTGCTGGTCGATGTCGACGAGCCCTATTCCGGCGTCGTTGTCGAGAAGATGAGCCGTCGCAAGGCGCAGATGCAGGACATGCGGCCCTCGGGCGGCGGCAAGGTGCGCCTGACGTTCCTCATGCCCAGCCGAGGCCTGATCGGCTACCATGGCGAGTTCCTGACCGATACTCGCGGCACCGGCATCATGAACCGGCTGTTCGCCGGCTATCAGCCCTGGGCCGGCCCGATGGAGGGCCGCCGCAACGGCAGCTTGATCAGCACCGAGGCGGGCGAGGCGATCCACTACGCCCTGTTCTACATCCAGGAGCGCGGCACCCTGTTCGTCGACCCGGGCGACAAGGTCTATGAGGGCCTCATCCTCGGCGAGAACAGCCGCGGCACCGACCTCGAAGTGAACCCGATCAAGGAAAAGAAGCTCACCAACGTGCGCGCCTCGGGCAAGGATGACGCCATGCTGCTCATCCCGCCCCGGCGCATGAGCCTTGAGCAGGCGATCGCCTATATCGAGGATGACGAGCTGGTGGAGGTGACCCCCAGCGCGGTGCGTCTGCGCAAGCGCCACCTCGACTCCAATGCGCGCAAGCGTGCGGAACGGCGGTCGGACAACGAGGCGGCATAGCGCGGCGCGGAGGCTTCACAGCCCTAGGGAGCGCCGTTACAATCGATTCGTCGGAAAACGCCACTGACAATCGTAAGAACTGGAGAACGCCAATGTTTCGCTCCCACCGCCGTGCGCCCGCGCTGGCCGCGGTCCTCATGCTTGCCGGCCTAGTCTCGACCGGCGACGTCTTCGCCCAGGGTGCGACCGTCGGCCCTGCCGGCGGCATCCCCAGCACCTCCGCCCCGAGCAACAACGAGGGCACGCCCGCAGGCGGCACCGGGACCATCGGGACGACGCGCGTCGGGCCGGCCGGCGTCGCGCCGGTCGCCAACCCGAACACGGCGCCCGATGCCGGGACATCGGCGCCGCGCCACCGTCGCCACCGTCATCGCCGCACGCACCATCGTGCGGCGTCTCAGGTCGGCACGCAGTCGCAGGACGGCACCAACCAGTAAAGGGCGGCCGCGCCCATTCGGGCGGTTGCAGGACCATTCGGGACGGCATACCCAGGCGGTATGCCGTCCCGTTCCGTTTCCGGCCCCCCGGGCGCGTCTCCCTGGCGTGACCGGCAACTCTGGGTCATGGCGGGGCTCGGCTTCTCCGCCGGTCTGCCGCTCGCGCTCACCGCCTTGCCATTGCGGCAATGGCTCAGCGAGAGCGGCACCAGCCTCGCCGCGATCGGCTTCACCGCCAGTCTCGGCCTCCCTTATACGCTCAAATTCCTCTGGGCACCGGTCCTGGACCAGGTCGGTCCGCCCGTGCTCGGCCGCCGCCGCGGCTGGCTGCTGTCGATCCAGGCCGCGCTCGTGGTAGCCGGGCTCGTGTTCGCCTGGTCGGACCCGTTATCCGCGCCGGCGACGCTGATCGCGGCAGCCGTCGCGATCGGGGTCTTGTCTGCCAGCCAGGACATCGTCGTCGACGCTTGGCGCATCGAGGCGTTTCCCGCTGACGACCGCCGCGCGGTGGCGCTCGCCGCTTACATTTGGGGCTATCGCGCTGCACTGCTGGTCGGCGGCGCCGGGGCGATCCGGTTCGCGTCCGACGTCGGCTGGCACTGGTCGTTCTCGGCCGTTGTGGCGTTGATCGGCGTCGGCGCGATCGCGACGCTGGCTGCGCACGAGCCGGCCGCCCCGCTCCGCCCTGCCGAGCGCATCGGCGCGCGCCTGCGGCGGTCGGTGATCGACCCGTTCAACGACTTCCTGCACCGACGGGGCGCGGTGCCGATCCTGGGCTTCGTGCTGCTGTTCAAGCTGGGCGAGGCGCTGGCGCACACGATGGCGGTGCCGTTCTACAACGCGCTGGGCTTCGACAGGAACGCGATCGCCACCGCCGCCGGCCTGCCCAGCTTGGCTGCGAGCCTGCTGGGTGCGGCCGCGGGCGCGTGGCTGATCGGGCGCATCGGCACCGGCCGCGCCCTCGTGCTGACCGGCTTCGTGCAGATGGCGTCCATGACGCTCTATTTCGCGCTCGCCGTCTCGGGCGGCAACTGGGGGGTGCTGGTCGCGAAGATCACGCTGGAGAACGTTGCCGAAGGCATGGCGGACGCGGCCTTCATCACCTACCTGTCCTCGCTTTGCTCCAACGCGTTCACGGCGACCCAGTATGCGCTGCTGTCGTCCCTCTCGGCCGTAGGATTGCGCACGATCGGCGGTCTGTCCGGCGTACTGGCGGCGGCGTTGGGCTGGGTGGCCTTCTACGCGCTGACGATCTTCGCGGCCGTCCCCGCCATGCTGATCATGCTCTGGCTTCTGCGCCGCTTCCCGCCGGCGCCGTCCGTCCGCCAAGCGGAAGCCACACCGTGACCGTCGTGCCGGCGCCTTCCGTGCTTTCGATCGCCAGTTGCCCGCGATGCCGGTTGACGATGTGCTTGACGATCGCAAGTCCCAGCCCGGTCCCGCCCACCGCACGGGAGCGCGACTTGTCGGCCCGGTAAAATCGCTCCGTCAGCCGCGGCAGATGGGCCCGCGCGATGCCGTTCCCGTCGTCGGACACGCCGATCGCGATGCCGGGCCGCGCCGGCCAGGGCACGCCGGGCAGCGCCGGCTGCACTGCCAGCCGCACGGTGCCCGCGTCCCGCCCGTACTTGACGGCATTGTCCAGCAGGTTCTGCACCACCTGCTCCAACTGGTCCTCGTCCCCCGGGATCGGCGCCATGCCGGCGGCGCACTCGACGTGCAGCGCCATGTGCCGTGCCTTGATCTGCGGCTCGAACGCGGCGGCGATGCGGCGGATCAGCAATGCCAGGTCGACCTCGTCCGCGGGCGCCTGGTGCTCGGTCAACTCGATCCGCGACAGGCTGAGCAGGTCATCGATAAGGCGGTTCATCCGCTGCGCCTGCTCGGCCATGATCTCCAGGAAGCGGGTTTGCGCCGGCAGGTCGTCGCGTGCCGGGCCGCGCAGCGTCTCGATGAAGCCGATCAAGCTGGCCAGCGGCGTCCGCAGCTCGTGGCTTGCGTTGGCCACGAAGTCGGCCCGCATCCGCTCGACCGCGCGCTCCCGCGTCCGGTCCGACAGCACGGCCACGATCCGCCCGCCATCGGCCAGCGGCGGGTTGAGCGGGATGACGGTTGCGAACACCTCGCGCGACGCCGGGACAGGCAGCGTCAGTTCGGCCGATTGCTCCTGCCCGTCCGCGAGCGCCCGGTCGATCGCGGCCCGCAACCCCGGGTGGCGCAGCACCGCCGGCAACGCCGGGCCGAACGCCGACTCGGCCGCGGCATTGGTCCGCAAGACGGCCCGGCCCGGGCCCAGGACGATCAGCGGGTCCGGCAGCCGCCGCACCAACGCCTGCTCGGCCCGCACCACGACGGCGGCCTCCGCCTCTCGCACGGCGAAGGCGCGGGCGAGGCGGCCGGCCTCCCGCGCCAGGTGGGCGGTGGCCGACAGCAGCGGGCGTCCCGCGCTGGCGTCCGCCGCCATTCCTGGCGCCGCCTGATGCAGCGCGCCGATGACGATGCCGAGGTCGCGGACCCAGAACTGCGCGACCACCAACGCGCCAGCGAGAACGACGGCCGCCCCGGCTAGTGCCGCCGGCCATCCCAGCCCGCCCAGCAGCGTCAGCCCGAGCAGCACCCCGACCGGCACCGCCGCCAGCACGCACGCCGTCCGGAGCGGGAGGGGCGGGCGCACACCCGGGGCCGCGGTTAAGCGCCCGGAGCGGTCAGCGTCTGCGGCGCAGGCTGCACCACGTGCGAGCCGCCCTGGTCCACCTCGAAGATCGCCAGGCCGCGCCGGACCTGCCCGTCTGGCAACAGCGCGACCAATCCATCGGCCCCACCGAAACCGTCCGCCCGGGTCAGCGCAGCCGTGGGATACCCCTCTGGCGTCGCAACGACGCGCGCGATGCTCGCGGCGTCATAGGCCAGCGACGTCAAGTCGCGCGCCGGCGCGTGATACCGCTCCGAGAACAGGGCCTCGAACGGGGCCCGGGCTGCCGGGTCCGGCGCCGCGAACCATGCGCCGACCAGCTTCGCCTGCCCGGCGGCGTCCCGCAGCCAGGTTGCGGGCCCAAGCACCCGCACCTGGGCCGGACCCACCTCGTAGAACGCCAGCAGCGGTGCGGCCTGCCCCAGCAGGCTGCCGGTCGCGCCCAGGAACAGCGCATCCATGGGCGGCGGCGGGCTGGCGGCCTCGGCCGGGGCGGCCGTCGTGGCGGCCGCCGTCGCCGCCGCGGGAGAAGCGGCGGGTCCAGCGCCGGTCCGCGCATCGGCGCCGGGGCGGCGGGTCGCGGCGTCCGAGACGGTTTTGATGGCCGTATTGAACCCTGCGAAGCTGTACGGAGCGCGGACGATCCGCGGCTCCGGCAGCCCGGCGTCGGTCGCAGCCGTCAACAGCCCGCTCGCGACCGCGTCGCCGAACAGGTTCTGCGGCAGCACCGCGGCGATCCGCGGCTTGCCCTCCGCCTGCATGGCGCGAATTAGCGGGCGGACCTGCTGGCCCGGCGTCAGGCCAAGCGGCCAAACCCCCGGTTGCGCCTGCGCCGGGTCCGAGGTGAAGGCCAGCATGGGGATCCCGGCCGCCCGGGCGATCGGCCCGGCGGCCGAGGTCTCGCCGGCCGTGAGCGGGCCCAGCACCAGGCCGGCACCGGCCGCGACCGCGTTCCGCGCCGCCGACGCCGCACCCTCCGGCGTGCCGTGCGTATCCTCTTGCACCAGCCCGGGGCCGCCCGGCTGCCCCAGCGCGAGTTGGGCCGCCCGCAGCATCGCCCGCCCGACCTCGGCGTTCGCGCCCGTCAGCGGCAAGAGGATCGCGATCGTCCGCGCGCCGGGTGACACGGCGCCATCGGATGGCGCGGCCAGGTTCAGCGGCCCGCGGGCGCCGCCCGGCGCCGGCAACACGCAACCGGCAAGGAGAACGGCGCAAAGCACCTGGACGGCACACGCGCGCCGTGACGAATGTGCCGCGCAGAGGAGACGCCATGCCTGCCGAGACCGAGCCACAGGACGAACCACCGACGCACCCTCCCGATACCGACGGACTATCCGCCCCACCGGTACCTATAGCACCGGGACTCGTGCTGGTGGCCACCCCCATCGGTCATCTTGGCGACATCTCGGCGCGCGCCCTCGCCGCCCTACGTGGCGCCGACCTGATCCTGTGCGAGGACACGCGCACCACCGCACGCCTGCTGCAGGAATACGGGATCGACGCCCGGACCGAGGCGTTGCACGACCACAACGAGGCCGGACGCGCGCCAGCGCTGGTCGAGCGGATGCGGCGCGGCGCCCGGCTGGCGCTCGTCTCGGACGCAGGCACGCCGCTGATGTCGGACCCGGGCTACCGGCTCGTGCGCGCAGCGATCGCGGCTGGGCTGACCGTGTCCGCGGTCCCCGGGCCGAATGCCGCGGTGATGGCGCTCGTGCTGTCCGGCCTGCCGCCGCAGCCGTTCCTGTTCCTGGGTTTTCCGCCGCCCCGCTCCGCCGCGCGGCTGGCGGCGTTCGGCCAGACGCGGGCGGCCGAGCGCGCCGGGCTGCAGGCGACGCTGCTGTGGCACGAAGCGCCGCACCGCCTTGCCGAAACGCTCGCCGACCTCGGTTCGGCCTTCGGAGCCCGCCCGGCCGCCGTGTGCCGGGAGCTCACGAAGCGCTTCGAGGAGGTCCGCCGCGGCACCCTTCCGGAACTGGCCGCGCACTACGCGGCCCATCCGGCGCGCGGCGAGATCACCGTCGTCGTCGGGCCACAAGAGGCCGGGCAACCCGACGCCGAGGACCTCGACAACCAGCTCCGCCGCGCGCTGGCCGGCGCGAGCGTGCGGGACGCCGCAGCCCTGGTCGCTGCCGCGACCGGGCTGCCGCGCAAGCTCGTCTATGCCCGCGCGCTCGAGCTTGGCCAATCCGAGGGTTGAGGTTCGCTGGCGCCCGGGTGACATAGCGGAGAATGTAACGGACAGGTTTGACGATGCCTTTTGGACTGGCCGAGCTCGCCCTGCAGATCACGTTGGCCTTCCACGCCGTCCGCACCGGGCGCACCCAGCCCTGGCTCTATATCATCCTGTTCCTGCCTGGCATCGGGGCCGCCTTGTATGTGCTGATGGAGCTTGGCCCCGACCTGCTTGGCGGACGCAGCGGCCGCAAGCTCGGTGCCGGCGTCGCCAACGTCATCGCCCCCGGTCGCGCCTACAAGGCGCCTGTCCGCCAGGTGGAGATCGCGCCGACCGTCTATAACAAGACCGCGCTCGCCGATGAGTGCCTCCGGCTCGGCCGCGGCGAAGAAGCCGTGCGCCTGTATGAAAGCTGCGCCGTCGGCATGCACGCCTCCGACCCGGTCGTCCGCCTCGGCCTCGCCCGCGCACGCACCGTCCAGGGCGATTGGCCCGGCGCCGTCGACCTGCTCGAAGCCCTCCAGCGCGACTCGCCCGAACGCATGTCTCCCGACATCGGCCTGCTCTACGCCGCCTCCCTCAACGGCGCCGGCCGTGCCGCCGACGCGCTACAGGCCCTCAAGATCCTCGTCGGCACCTATCCCGGCGAAGAGGCCCGCATCCGCTACGCCCAGCTTCTCGAACAGACCGGCGACCGCGCCGCGGCCCGCGAGCAGTACCAGGAAACCATCCGCCGCGTCGAACTCCAGAAAGGCCCCTACCGCCGCGCCCAACGCGAGTGGTACGACCTCGCCCGCCGCGCGCTTGCCGCGTAGCAGGACCGGGCCGCATAGCAGCACCGGGCCGCATAGCAGAACCGGGCCCGCGCCGGCGCCATCCGGCTACCGCCCCGACAGGATCCGCTCGACCAGCTGCTTCACGCTCGGGATGAATCCGTTCGAGTAGAACGGGTCGCTCGCGAACCGATAGGCATTGTGCCCGCTGAACATCAGCTGGTGCTCGATCGCCTCCGGCGTCTGATCCTCGCGCCGCACGGACTGCAAGGTCTTCTGGATGCAGAAGCTGCGCGGGTCGGCCTTCTTGCCGTTGTCGAACGTCGGCTCGTGCTGGCTCCAGTTGCTGAACCGGCACACGCTCAGGCAGCCCATGCAGTCCACCTGGTCCTTGGTGATCTGCGCCGCCCGCTCCGGCGTGACGAACACCAGCGTGCTGTCCGGCGTCCGCAGCGCCTCGGTATAGCCGGCCACGATCCAGCCCTCGGCGTGGAACAGGTCCTGCGCCGTCAAGTAAACCGGGCGCTTGCGCGGCCCGATCCCCAGCATCGCCACGTGCTCGCCCACCGGCTCGGTCGTGTAGGCCACTTGGCGCTCGGACCGCTCCCGCAGCTCCTCGATGAAGCCGTTGTTGACGGCGCTGCTGTAGAACCCGGTCGGGCTGAACTTGTTGAGGAAGACGTCGCCCTCTTTGAGCGTCAGCAACCGCTGCTTCCAGGCATCGCTGATCGGGCTCTCCTGCGTCAGCAACGGGCGGGTGCCGAACTGGAACGCGATCGGCCCGAGGTCCGGGTTGTCGATCCAGTCCTGCCACTCCTCAAGCCACCAAACGCCGCCGGCCATGATGATCGGCACCTGGTCCAGCCCGAACGTCCGCATCAGCTTGCGCAAGGCCATGACCCGTGGGAACGGGTCCTCCGGCTTGGTCGGGTCCTCGCCATTCGACAGGCCGTTATGTCCGCCTGCGAGCCAAGGGTCCTCGTAAACGACGCCGCCCAGCAGGCTGGCGGCCTTGCTGTAGGCCCGCTTCCACAGCGCGTTGAACGCGCGCGAGGAGCTGACGATCGGGTAGTAGTGGATGCCGAACCGCGCCGCGATGTCCGACAGGCGATACGGCATCCCGGCCCCGCACGTCAGCCCATGGATCATGCCCTTCGCGCCCTCGAGCACGCCGGTGATCACCCGCTCGGCGCCGCCCATCTCCCACAGGATATTCGCGTGGATGCGGCCCGTGCCGCCGCTGATCTCCCAGGCGCGCTTGGCCTGTGCGATCCCGCCCTCGATCCCGAACTGCACCAGCTCGTCATGCCGCTCCCGCCGGGTACGGCCCAGGTAGGGCTGGTCGAGCGGGTTGCCCGCCTCATCATAGAAGTCGGCGTTGACGGCGCTGAACGTGCCGGCGCCGCCCGTCGCCGCCCAATGACCGGAGCTGACGCCGGTTGAGACGCCGATCCCCTTGCCGCCCTCGACAAGCGGAAGCACGTCCACCCCGCCCATGCGGATCGCGTTGATCGCCTTCATCCCTGTCGAAATCCCGGCCATGTCGTGACGGTAGTAAGATTGGCGCGGCGGCCCGGGTTTGCCAGCCCCGGCCGCCGGCTGCTGTAACGGACTGTTACTCCGCCGCGTCGGAGCGCTCGCGACGCGGCTCCCGATCACGCCCGCCGTCACGCCCGCCTTCACGCCCACCGCCCTCCCGGCCTGGCTTCGCGCCGACCTGGTCGCTGATGTCCGCACCGGTCGCCTGGTCGACCACGCGCATCGATAGCTTCACCTTGCCGCGGTCGTCGAAGCCGACGACCTTAACCTTCACCAGGTCGCCCTCCTTCACCACGTCGGTCGTCTTGTTCACGCGCGTCTGCGCCAGCTCGCTGATGTGCACGAGGCCGTCCTTGGCGCCGAGGAAGTTCACGAACGCCCCGAACTCCGCCGTTTTGACCACCTTGCCGGTGTAGATCGTGCCCACCTCGGCCTCCGCAGTGATCCCCTTGATCATCGCGATCGCCTTCTGCGTCTTGGCATCGTCGCTCGAGCTGATCTTGATCGTGCCGTCGTCCTCGATGTCGATCTTGGCGCCCGACTGCTCGACGATGTCGCGGATCACCTTGCCGCCGGTGCCGATCACCTCACGGATCTTTTCCTTCGGCACGTTGATGATCGTGATCTTCGGCGCCGTCGCCGCCACGTCACTGCGCGCGCCGGTGATCGCCTTGGCCATCTCGCCCAGGATGTGCAACCGCCCGTCCCGCGCCTGGTCGAGCGCAATTTTCATGATGTCGGCCGTAATGGACGTGATCTTGATGTCCATCTGCAGCGACGTCACACCCTGCTCGGTGCCCGCCACCTTGAAGTCCATGTCGCCCAGATGGTCCTCGTCGCCGAGGATGTCGGACAGCACGGCGAACCCGCGCTCCTCCTTGATCAACCCCATCGCGATCCCGGCCACCGGCCGCTTCAACGGCACGCCCGCATCCATCAGCGCGAGGCTCGTGCCGCACACCGTCGCCATCGAGCTGCTGCCGTTGCTCTCGGTGATCTCGCTCACCACCCGCAACGTGTAAGGGAACACGTCCTTGCCCGGAAGGATCGGCCGCACCGCCCGGTAGGCGAGCTTGCCGTGCCCGATCTCGCGCCGGCCCGGGCTGCCCATCCGCCCGGCCTCGCCGACGCTGTAGGGAGGGAAATTGTAGTGCAGCATGAAATGCTCGCGCCGCTCCCCTTCCAGCGCGTCGATGATCTGCTCGTCCTGCCCGGTGCCCAAGGTCGCCACGCACAGCGCCTGCGTCTCGCCCCGGGTGAACAGCGCCGACCCATGGGCCCGCGGCAGCACGCCCACTTCGGCGATGATCTGCCGCACCGTCTTCGTGTCCCGGCCGTCGATCCGCATTCCGGTATCCAGGATCGCGTTGCGGACGACGTCCGCCTCGAGTTCCTTGAACAACGGCTTGGCCTGGTCGGCGTTATGCCCCTCGCTCGTGAGTGCGGCGGCCGCGGCCTTCTTCGCCTCACCGACCTTGTCCTGGCGAACCTGCTTCTTCGTTTCCGTGTAGGCGGCCGCCAACGCGCCGCGCGCAAGCTCGTCCACGCGCGCCTTCAGCTTGGCCGTCTCCGGCGCCGGTTCCGCGATGGCCCACGGCTCCTTCGCCGCAACCTCTGCCAGCTCGATGATCGCCTGGATCACCGGGCCCATCGCCTCGTGGCCGAACGTCACCGCGCCGAGCATC
This sequence comes from Acetobacteraceae bacterium, assembly GCA_965213855.1. Classification (GTDB taxonomy): domain Bacteria; phylum Pseudomonadota; class Alphaproteobacteria; order Acetobacterales; family Acetobacteraceae; genus JBBROS01. Next base: position 374,507 of record CBDCAA010000011.1, read on the forward strand.
ACGTCCTCCGTCAGCTCCTGCGCTTCGCTCTCGACCATCAGCACGCCCTCCGACGTGCCCGCAAGCACCAGGTCGAGCTGACTCGTCGAAAGCTGCTCCATCGTCGGGTTGAGGATGTAGGCGCCTTGGGCGAACCCCACGCGGGCGGCGGCGACCGGGCCGAAGAACGGGATGCCGGACAGCGTGAGGGCGGCCGAACAGCCGATCATCGCGACCACGTCCGGGTCGTTCTCCATGTCGTGGCTCAGCACCGTCGCCACGACCTGCACCTCGTTGCGGAACCCGTGCGGGAACAACGGACGGATCGGACGGTCGATGAGGCGGCTGGTCAGCACTTCTTTCTCGGACGGCCGGCCCTCACGCTTGAAGAAGCCGCCGGGAATCTTCCCGGCCGCGAACGCCTTCTCCTGGTAGTTCACCGTCAGCGGGAAGAAATCCTGGCCCGGCTTGGGGCTGCGCACGCCGACCGCCGTGCACAGCACGATCGTGTCGCCATAGCGGGCGAGCACGGCGCCGTCGGCCTGCCGTGCCATCTTGCCGGTCTCGAGCACGAGGGTGCGTCCGCCCCACTGCAGCTCTTTGCGGAAATAGTTGAACATCCGAAGTTCCTTCTTGCGAAGGGCAGAGCGGGCAGCCATCGGGGTCCGTGCGGGTGCGGCGTCTCGGGACACGAGGGGCGGGGCCAGTGGCCGCCGCAGCCCAGTGACCGGAGGCGCCGTCGCAATCGCGGCCCGGTGCTTGCAACCCTGCCGGTTCGCGGCAGTGCAGGGCCGATCGGCCCCGCGGTGATCCCGGCCCCACCATTGGCGCCGGAAGAGTGTCGGTGGTGCAACGGCCCCCGGGTGCGCGAAACCTTGTCCCGCGCCCCCGTGAGACCGTCAGCGACGCAGGCCCAGCCGCTGGATCAGCATCTGGTAGCGGGCATGGTCCTTGTTGTTCAGGTAATCGAGCAGCCGGCGCCGGCGGCCGACCAGCATCAGCAGCCCGCGCCGGCTGTGGAAATCCTTGGCGTGGGTCTTGAGATGCTCGGTCAGGTTGCTGATCCGCTCCGACAGCAGCGCGACCTGGACTTCGGGGCTGCCAGTGTCGGCGGCGGCAAGCTGGTATTCGGACACGAGCGTCGTGCGACGCTCCGCGGTGATCGACATCGTGATGCTCCGTGGCAGGGGTTAAAGCAGGCGCTCGGGCTTCAGCATGCCGGCATCGAGCCGGCACAGTCCGATCACGCGGCCCCCCGCCATGGCACGGGCCAACCCGCCATCGGGATCGGCCGTCGGTGGAATGCGGCCCATCAAGCTGACCAGGCTGATCGCCTGGCCGTTCGACAAGCCGAAGGCCTCCGCCTCGGTCAGGGCCAGCGCCGGGATGTCGGCCAGCGCGGTCGCGACCGGAAGCAAGAGGTCCGGGGAGATCGGGGCGGTATCGGGCGTGGCCACGCATTTGTCCAGCGGAATCGCGTGCGCCTCGGTGAACGGGCCCACACGGAGCCGACGCAGCGCGGCGATGTGCCCCACGGTGCCGCAGGCGGCGGCCAAGTCGCGGGCCAGGCTGCGCATATACACGCCCTTGCCGGATTGCACCTCGAACACCGCGGTGTCCAAGTCCGGCCGGTCGATCAGCTCGAACCGGTCGACCCGCGCCGGGCGCGGCGGCAAGTCGGGCGCACGCCCCTCGCGCGCCATGTCATAGGCCCTCTCGCCCGCGACCTTGAGCGCGGAATAGATCGGCGGCACCTGCATGATATCGCCGGTGAACGCCGGCAGCGCGGCGCGCAACCGGTCATCATCCGGGCGCGCGGCACTGGTTGCGATCGTTTGCCCGTCCGCATCGTCGGTGTCCCGCCCGTCGCCGAAGCGCAGGCTGAACCGATACAGCTTCGTGCCATCCATCACATACGGCACCGTCTTCGTCGCATGCCCGAAGGCGATCGGCAGCACGCCGGTCGCGAGCGGGTCGAGCGTCCCGCCATGGCCCGCCTTCTGGGCGTCGAACCCACGTTTGACCTTGTTGACGACGTCCGTGCTCGTCAGGCCCGGCGGCTTGTCGATGATGAGCCAACCGTTGAGCGGGCGGCCGCGCTGCTTGCGCATGGGATGGGTCTTCTGTCCGAGGAAGGCGGGGTGTGTAGGGCAAGACCGGCATCCGCGTCACCCCCCGGCCGCCGCATCGCCGTGATCGGCTTCTATCGGTCAATCAACCCAACAGCGGCCGCCCGGTCCTCGGCCGCCGTCCCCGCGCCAGTCGCATCGTGCTGGATCGCGTCCATTGCCGCGCCGATCGCGTGACGCAGCGCCATGGTCGCAACCGGATGACGTCCGCCCAGGATGTCATGCTCGAACGCGCGGGCGGCAGTGGCGAGGGAGCGGAAACCAAACAATCCGGCAGTGCCGGCCAATGCGTGTGCGGCTTCGGCGATCTCGTGGAAGTGCTGCACGCCTACGTCCAAGCCGTCGAGGTCCACGAGCTGGTCCAGCAAGCGTTCGGCACGGTGCGAAATGGAGGCGAGATGCGCGGCCAGTGCAGGCGCCGACACGAATGCGGCCACGCTGCGGAAAGCCGCCTGGTCCCACACCGGGGTCTCCGGCGCGGCCGTCTCGCCCGCTTGCGCCGTGTTCAGTCCCGGCACGCCCACGCCAGCATCGGACGCCTCGCGGCTCGCAGCGAGCCCGATCGCCCGGCCGATCGTCTCGAGCAGCGCCTCCGGCGTGAACGGCTTGGCAAGGTGGCAATGCATGCCGGCCAGGAGGCATTGCTCGATCTGTTCCGTGAACGCCTGTGCGGTCAGCGCCGCAACCGGCACGCGGCCGCGCGGTCCCGGCAGCGCGCGGATCTGTCGCGTGGCCGCCAGCCCGTCGAGGCCTGGCATCCGCACGTCCATCAGGATCACGTCGAAGTCCTCGGTGGACGCCATCGCGACGGCCTCCGCCCCGTCGGCCGCACATACTGCGGCATGACCGGCCGCGCGAAGGATCGATGCCGCGACGTCGCGATTGATCGCCATGTCGTCCACCACGAGCACCCGCACCGGCCGGTCCGACCTCACGGACCGCTCCGGCCGCTCCGGCACGAAGCGAGACGGGCCTGCCGCGGGGGCAAGCGCGGCTGCCGCGCCCGGTGCCGGCTCGGGCATCCGGCGCTCCGGAAGCTCCAGCCAGAAGACGCTGCCGCCCCCGGGGTTCTCCTCGTATCCGATCTGCCCCCCGAGCGTCGCCGCAAGCCGGGCCGATAGGGCCAGGCCAAGTCCCGCGCCCTCCGAATGGCCCATGGCATCAGCATCCAGCCGCTCGAATTCCTCGAACAGGCGGCCGCGCTGGCTGGCCGGGACGCCGGGCCCGGTATCCGCAACCTCGACCCGCAGCCCGCCGCCCGCTTCTGCCCGGCCCAGTCTGATCGTCACGGAACCGGTGCCCGTGAACTTCACCGCATTGCCGAGCAGGTTCAGCAGCAATTGCCGCAGCCGGGTCGGGTCTGTCATGAACCGCCCCATACCGGGCGACGCCTCCAGCTCCAGCCGCAATCCCTTCACCTCGCCGGCAGGCCGCATCAACGACAGGCACGCGTGCGCGACCTCGGCCGGGTCGATCCGGGCGAGATGCAGTTCGGCCTCCTTGGCCTCGATCTCGGACAAGTCCAAAACGCGGTTGATCATCTCCAGCAAGTGTGCGCCGGCCGTCAGCATCGCATCCAGCCGGCCCGCCTGCGTCGTTGTCAGGCCGCCCTCGAGCCGGAGGAGGTGCGTGTAGCCCAGGATACCGTTCAGCGGCGTCCGTAGCTCGTGGCTCATGCCGGCCAGGAAGCGCGATTTCGCCCGGTTCGCCGTTTCGGCCCGGTCGAGCGCCTGGGTCAGGTGTCGCGCCAACCGCTCCAGCTCCCGGTTGGCTGAGGCAAGGCGGTCGTGCGAGTCGATCAACTGCGCTTCCGCCTGCTTGCGCGTGGTCGCATCGCGCAGGGTGAAGATGAAGCCGTCGCCCCCGTCCACGCGCTGCCCGACGCTCTCGATCCAGACCAGCGACCCGTCCTTCCTCGTGATGCGCGAGGTGACTGCGTCCGCCTTTCCCGTTCGGACGCATCCGGCCAAGGTCTGCTCCAGCGCCGGCCAATCCTCCGCGTGGGCGATGTCGCGGGGATGGCCCTGCAACAACTCCTCCGGCCGATACCCAAGCAGGCGTGTGCAGGATGGCGAGACGTATTGCCGGCGGAAGTCGCCATCGAGCTTGATGATCACGTCGTTGCTGTAGTGGGCCAGCATCCGGTAGGTCTCTTCGCTACGGCGGATCAACGCGTCCCGGTGCTCCCGCTCCGCCACCTGGCTGCTCAGCCGCACGGCCAGCAACCCGACCAGCGTGCAGAACGCCAGCATGGCCGCCCCGATCATGGCCGCGTCGCGGCGCCAGCCCGCAAGGATGTCATCCCGCGACTGCGCGACAAGCACCAGCAGCGGCAGCCCGCCGACCCGCCGCAGGCTGAAATATCGCCGCAACCCGTCCAGTGCCGATACGAACTCACCGCTGCTGAGCGCGCCCATCTCCCAGTATCGGACCCGCGTCATCACGCTCCGGTATTCGGGGTCCGCCGGCTTGGGATACCGCAGCACGATCTCGTTGCGCGCGTTCAGCATCGTGATGGACCCGTGCGCCCCCACGTCGAACGCGCCATAATAGGCGAGGAACGTCTCGCAATCGATGACCGCCGCGGCCACGCCGGCGAACCCTCCATCGGCCCCCGTCAGCCGGCGCGTCACGATCAACGACCAGTGCCCATCGGCCCGGTTCCGCACGGGCGCGCTCACGAGTTGGGTGGAGTCGGCGAAATCTCGATGATGCGCGAAGTAGCCGCGGTCGCTCACGTTGACGGGCCGATCCGGCTCCAGCGAGGACGCGATCGAATCGCCCGCCGCATCGAACAGCACGAGGTGGTGCAGCGCCGGAACCGCGGCGACGTTTGCAACCATGGAACGGTGCAGTTCCCCGCGGGCCGCCCCCTGCATGCCGTGCAGCCGAACCGCGTCATCGAGGCCTCGCAGCACGATGTCCGCCTCCGTGACGGTCGCCAACGCATGGTCCGACAAGGACTGCGCCAAATTGCTGGTCGTGATCTTGCTTTCGCGGATCTCCGCCCGGTAGCTGTCCACCACGCGCCAGGCCGCCACCAGGCACACCGCCAGGCAAACGATGGCCGCGAACAGGAACGGCTGCCGCGCGGTTGAAACCTTGATCGACGCGAAGCCGCGCCACGTCGCCCACAGCGCCTCACGCGTTCCGCCCATCCTGCCCGTCCCATCGCGCTCGGTCGCATCGCACTGGGAGGATCATGCGCGTGAGAGGTTACCAATTTATTGCCGGGCCGGCCGGCCCGGCTCGTCGCAGCTACTCCGGGGCGTCCTTCGACAGGTCCCGCGCGACTTCGGGCGCCTTCATTAAGCGGTCGATATGCATCGCATACTCCAGCGACGTGTCCGGCTGGAAGCTCAGGTTCGGCGCCACCCGCAGCCTCATCTCGTGCGCCACCTGGCCCCGCAGATACACCGCCGCCCGCTTCAGCGCCGGCAGCAGGTCGTCGACGTCCGGCCGCCCCAGCCGCGCCACGAACGCGGTCGCATTGCGCAGATCGGGGCTTACCCGCACCTCCGTCACCGTCACCCGCTCGTTGGCGAGCTCCGGGTCGCGGAACTCGCCGCGCAGGAACACCGCACTCAGCACGTGGCGGATCTCTTCGCCCACCCGCAACTGCCGCTGCGTCGGCGCCTTGGCCGGTGCCGGCTTGGCCGCACGCGGCGCGCCCTTCCGGTCCCCGGCCTTGTGTAAGCCCGCCTTGCTCACCCCGGCACCATCTCCACCTCGAAGCACTCGACCATGTCGCCCTCGCGCAGGTCGTTGTAGCCGGCGAAGCTCAGCCCGCACTCGTAGCCGCGCGCAACCTCGCGCACGTCGTCCTTGAACCGCTTCAACTGGCTCAACTCGCCCGAATGGATCACCACGCCATCCCGCAGCAGCCGCACGCCGCAGCCGCGCTTGACGACGCCCTCGGTGATCATGCAGCCCGCGACCTTGCCGGTCTTGGTGATGTCGAACACCTTGCGCACCTCGGCATACCCCAGGAAGCGCTCGCGCGCCTTCGGCGCCACCTTGCCGCGAACCAGCTTCTCCACGTCGTCGGCCACGTCGTAGATGATCGAGTAGTAGCGGATGTCGACGCCGTCCCGCGCCGCCAGCTCCCGCGCCTGCGTCGTCGCGCGCACGTTGAACGCGATGATCACACCCTGGCTTGCTTTGGCCAGCTGGATGTCGCTCTCGGTGATCTGCCCCACCGCTGCCAACAAGACCCGGACGCGCACTTCCTCGTGCGCCAGCTTGGCCACCGTCACCTGGATCGCCTCGGCCGAGCCCTGGACGTCGGCCTTCACCAGCAGCGCCACTTCCTTCTGCTCGCCCGCGACGATGCGGGCCAGCATCTCGTCCAACGTGCCCCGCGCCGCAGTCGCGACGCCGGCCGCGCGGTCGCGCAGCTTGCGCTGCCGGAACTCGCTGATCTCCCGGGCCTGCTGCTCGTTCTCGACCATCACGAACGGCTCGCCGGCCGAGGGCGCGCTGCTCAGCCCCAAGATCTCCACCGGCGTCGAAGGTCCGGCCACCTTGATCTGCTTGGCCTTGTCGTCGAGCATCGCCCGCACCCGGCCCCACTCGGCGCCGGCCACCACGATGTCGCCCTGGTGCAGCGTCCCTTTCTGGACCAGCACCGTCGCTACCGGGCCGCGCCCGCGGTCCAGCCGGCTCTCGATGACCGAGCCCTCCGCCGCACGCTCGGGGTTGGCGCGCAGGTCGAGGATCTCGGCCTGCAGCATGATCGCTTCCTCCAGCGCCTCCAGCCCGGTGCGCTTGGTCGCCGACACCTCCACGTCCTGCGTGTCGCCGCCCATCTCCTCGACCACGATCTCGTGGCTCAGCAGCTCCTGCCGTACTCGCCCCGGATTGGCGTCCGGCTTGTCCATCTTGTTGATCGCCACGATGATCGGCGCATTGGCCGCCTTCGCATGGCGGATCGCCTCGATCGTCTGCGGCATCACCCCGTCGTCGCTCGCCACCACCAGCACCACGATATCCGTCACACTCGCGCCGCGGCTCCGCATCGCCGTGAACGCCTCGTGGCCCGGCGTGTCGATGAAGGTGATCTTGTTTCCAGCCTTCGTCTGCACCGTGTAGGCGCCGATGTGCTGCGTGATTCCGCCGGCTTCGCCGGCCGCGACGTCCGTGCTCCGGAGCGCGTCCAGCAGGCTGGTCTTGCCATGGTCGACATGGCCCATGATCGTCACCACCGGCGCGCGCGGCACCAGCTCGGTATCCACGTCCACATCGCCATCGATACCGATCTCGACGTCGTCCTCGGCCACGCGGCGGACCCGGTGCCCGAACTCCTGCACGACCAGCTCGGCCGTGTCGGCGTCGATCGCCTGCACCGGCGTCGCCATGACACCCATCCGCATCAACGCCTTGATCACGTCGGGCATGCGCGCGGCCATCCGGTTGGCCAGGTCCTGCACCGTGATCGTCTCCGGCAGCACGACATCGCGCACCACCTTAACCTGGTCGCTCCGCAGCGCCTCCAGCTCGGCCTGCCGGCGCTCGCGCTCGCGCTGCCGGCGCACGCTGGCCAGGCTGCGGCTTTTGTCGTCATCGCCCTCGATCGCGGCGAGCACGTCGATCCGCCCCGCGCGGCGGCCGTCGCCCACCTTCTTGACCACGGCCGGGCCAGGCTTGCGCCCGGGCACCACCACGCCGGGCCGGCGGCGCGGCCCATCCTCCTCCTCGCCCGGCCGCGCCGGCTTTAGGCTCAATGTCTCACGCGGCGCACCCGGCACGGCGGCCGGCCGGGCAGCATCGCCGGTGCGCACGGGCGGCAAGCTCGTGGCCCGGGCGACGGCGGGGGCCGACGGGGCAGGGGGGGCGGCCTCGGCCGCGATGCGCGCAGCCTCTGCCGCGCGTCCGGCCGCCTCGGCCTCGATCTTGCGCCGGTTCTCCTCCTCGGCCGCGCGCCGCGCCTCGTCGGCCGACCGCCGCGCCTCTTCGGCGGCGGATAGGATCGAGATCTTCTCCTGCTCGCGCCGGTCGACCTCGCGTTTGGCGGCCTCGCGTTGCTGCTCGGCCAGCACGCGCTGCCGCACGGCGATCTCGGCCGCGGTCAGCCCGCGCGACGGTCCCGTAACGCGCGGCGCCGTCGGACGCGGCGCGGTCCCGGGTGCCGCGCCCGGCACAGCCGCCACTGGTGCTGGCGCCGCCGGGGCCGGGGCCACAACCGGCGCGCGCTTCTTGCGCACCTCCACCTGCACGACCTTCGACCGGCCATGGCTGAAGCTCTGCCGGACGGACCCGGCATCGACGGTACGGCCCACTTCCGCACGCCCCGCCGGGCGCAGTGACAGCCGACCCTTGGCCGCGTCCTGATCTTTACTATCGCTCATCGACCCGCCTGTTCCCTCGACCGCGGCCCGGCATCGCCGGGCGGCTGTAATCACCTAACGCCCGCTTGCACCGCCAGCGGGTTGAACCGTCTCCACCGGTTGGCCCAGAACGCCGGCCAACCGCTCCGTCTCGATCGCCAGCGACTCTGCCAGCCGGCCATGCGCGATCGCGATATGCACCACATGGTCACGACCGAACACCGCGCCCAGTGCCGCAGCCGTCAACGGCGCCGCCACCCGCACATCCCGCACCCCACTCAGGAACCGTGATCGCTCCTCCGCGCTGCCATCCGACGCCTGAATGACCAGCGCGACACGGCCGGCCTGGAGACGGTCTCTCGCCTTCTCGAAACCGCAGACCGCCTGTCCGGCCCGCCGGGTCAGCCCCAACAACTCCGTCACGCGGCGGGCCAGCCCGATCTCGACCCGGCTGACAAGGTCCACCGGCACCGACACGGCACCCTTCGCCGCCCGCGCAAAGGCGCCCCGAGTTCGCGCGGTGTCTAACACATCCCGCCGTGCGCTCAACCATATTCCCCGCCCGGGCAGCTTTGCAGCCAGGTCGGGCACCACCGACCGGTCGGGCCCGACCACGAACCGGATCATCTTCGGCCGGTAGTCCCGCTGCCGCGTGACCGCGCACCGGCGCAGCGGCCCGGTCTCCGGCTCGTCGTCGCCGTCCAGGACGTCGGCCGGCGAAGGGGCGTCGGCGTCAGGCGGCTGGAGTGTGGTCGTGATCCGCCTCCTCCAGCACCGGCGCGTCCTCGCCGCCCGCTTCGGCCCCCTCGTCGTCGAACCAATGCGCCCGCGCGGCCATGATCACCTCGTTGGCCGTGTCCTCGTCCATGCCGTCCGTCCCCACGATCTCGACCAGCTCGTCCGACGCCAGGTCCGCCAAGTCGTCCAGCGTCTTGACCCCCTTCTCCCCCAGCGCCACCAGCATCTGCGGCGTCAGCACCTCGATCGACGCAACCTCGTCCGTCACCCCCAGCGCCACCCGCTTCTCCGTCAGCTCGCTGTCGCGCCGGTCCAGGAACGCCTGCGCCCGGCGGATCAATTCATCGGCCACGCTCTCGTCGAAGCCCTCGATCTCCGCCAGCTCCTCCGGCGGCACGTAGGCCAGCTCCTCGACGGTCGTGAACCCCTCCGTCACCAGCAGCCCGGCGATCACGTCATCCACGTCCAGCGCCTCGACATACAGGCCCGTGCGGCGGCGGAACTCCTCCTGCCGCCGCTCGCTCTCCTCGGCCTCCGTCAGGATGTCGATGTCCCACCGCGTCAGCTGGCTCGCCAGGCGCACGTTCTGCCCGCGCCGCCCGATCGCCAGGCTCAGCTGTTCGTCCGGCACCACCACCTCGACCCGCCCGGCCTCCTCGTCCATCACCACCTTCGTCACCTCGGCCGGCGCCAGCGCGTTCACCACGAACGTCGCGTGCTGGCTCGACCACGGGATGATGTCGATCTTCTCGCCTTGCAGCTCCTGCACCACCGCCTGCACCCGGCTGCCGCGCATGCCCACGCAGGCGCCGACCGGGTCGATCGACTGGTCGCGGCTGATCACCGCCATCTTCGCCCGGCTGCCCGGGTCCCGCGCCACCGCCTTGATCTCGATTATCCCGTCGTAGATCTCCGGCACCTCCTGCGCGAACAGCTTGGCAAGGAACGCCGGATGCGTCCGGCTCAGGAAGATCTGCGGCCCGCGCAGCTCGTCGCGCACGTCGAAGATGTACGCCCGCACCCGGTCGCCGTTGCGGAAGCTCTCGCGCGGGATCAGCTCGTCGCGGCGCAGCAGCGCCTCGGCCCGCCCCAGCTCCACCATTAGGTTGCCGTACTCGGTGCGCTTGACGACGCCGTTGATGATCTCGCCCACCCGGTCCTTGAACTCGTCGTACTGCTTCTTTCGCTCATACTCGCGCACCCGCTGCACGATCACCTGCTTGGCCGTCTGCGCCGCGATCCGGCCGAAGTCGATCGGCGGCAGCGGGTCTATGATGTGTCCTCCCACCTCGATGTCGGGCTGGAACTTCCGCGCGATGTGCACCGGCATCTGCGTCTCGTCGTTCTCGACCGTCTCCACCGCCTCGGTCCAGCGCGTCAGCCGCACGTCCCCGGTCTTGCGGTCGATCGTCGCCCGGATGTCCTTCTCGTGCCCGTACTTCGCCTTGCCGGCCTTCTGGATCGCCTGCTCCATCGCCTCCAGCACGTCCTCGCGCTCGATCGACTTCTCGCGCGCGACGTCGGCGGCGATCAGCAGCAGTTCCGGGCGTGATACGGAGGTGTCCATGGAGGCGCTCCTGAGTTCAGTGGGGTTGGGGGGCAGGTTGTTGCGCCGCGGTCGCGGCAATCAGCTCGTCCGTCAAAATCAGCTTCGCCCGGCGCAGGTCCGCAAGCGGCAGCGCCACCTCCGTCCCGTCCTCGAGCCGCAGACGCGCGGCAGCGTCGTCGGCGCCCAGGATCACGCCATTGAAGCGCCGTCGGCCATCGACCGGCGCCACCATCTCCGCCCGCGCCAGGTGCCCGGCAAACCGCACCCAGTCCTTCACCCGCGTCAGCGGCCGGTCGATCCCCGCACTGCTCACCTCCAGGTTCCACGCCCCCGGCAACGGGTCGTCCACGTCGAGCACGGCCCCGATCGCATGCGTAATCGTCTCGCAGTCGCCCACGTTGATCAACGCCCCATCCGCCCGGTCCGCCATCACCTGCACGGTCGGCCGGTCGCGCCCCAGCACCAGCACCCGGACCAGCTCGAACCCTAGGCCTTCGAGCGCCGGCGCGATCGCGGCCGCGATCCGGCCTTCCAGCCCACCATGGTTCGGCTCTGCAATCGGCGTGTCGTCGGAATGCGTTGGGCGGTCAGAGCGCGCCATTGGGGGGAGTCCACAACAAAAAAGGTGACCCGCAAAGGCCACCCCCGTTCAGCATCGGAAAGGTTCAGAGGCTCTCAGATAACGCACCCCACCCCCGCCCGCAAGGGCACCGCCGGTTCCCAGGGGCTCCCACGATCCTGCGACGTGCCGCCGTCCACCTCAGGCGACCCTCGGCAGCCGCGCCACCACCGCCATTCCCGCCGCGCGGACCAGCCGCCGCCCTGGCAGCTCGACCGCTCGATGCGCGACGATCGCGACCGCCGACGTCGCGAGCATGTAGGCGAACAGCTCCGTCCGCAACGAGGCCCATCCGAACGGGAACCAGCGCAACATCCCGTAATGCACCAGGTAGACCGCATAGGAGAGCACGCCCAACTGATGCAACGGCCCCGCTGCGAACGCGCGCCACACCCCGCCCCGTCCGTGATGGAACCCCACCACGATCACCGGCAACAGCGGGTATATCAGCAGGTCGTTTGACTGCAGCAGCATCAGCGCGAACATCGCCGCCAACGCAAGCGGCCCCGTGGCAGCCAAGGACGCCACCCGCCTCACCGCACCCGACCCTTGAACCCGCCACGCCACCATCCCGAGCACGAACCCCGCCAGGCATCGCAGCACCGGCAACACGCTGTAATTGTAATAGATGTCCAACTGCCCCCGCCGCATGTCGCCGATCGCCGGCGCCCACGCCGTCGCGGCCGCGAGCAGGCCCGCCGCCATCGCCAGCCCTAGCCAAGCGCCCCCCCGGCCCCGCAGCACGGTTCCCGCGCACAGCGGAAACAGCAGATACGCGAAGCACTCCGTGCTGACCGACCAGGCCGGCGTGTTGATTTCCGCGCTGATCCCCCAGGCCTGTACCATCAGCAGGTTGGCCGCAACGGTCCGCGGCGAAAGGCCGCCGCCGTGCAGTGCCACCGAGGTGAGCACGAGCACCATCACGGCGTGCAGCGGCCAAAGCCGCGCGGCGCGGCGAAAGAAGAACACGCCCGATCGCCGCAGCCGCCCATCCGCCGTCCCCGGGAACCACGACCCGTAGACCATGGCCATCACGAACCCGCTCAGCACAAAAAACAGATCGACGCCCAGGTAGCCCTTCAGCAGCAATCCGTTGAGCAGGGGAACGAAGTGGTGCAGCGCCAGCGTAAGGTAAAAGTGGTGCAGCATTACCAGCACCGCGCCCACCCCGCGCAGGCCGGTCAGCGCCCGGCTCTCCGGGCTCGGTGCGCTCGTGACGCCGTCGTCCACCAATGCTCCGTGGTCAGCCGCCGCCCAAACGGTCGCGGGCGGCGGCATCTTGGGCCGTCCGCGTGCGATTGAAAGTCCAATAAAAAGGACTGCGCCCCGCCTCGATCGCCTTGGCCTCATACCGCGTGCGCGGCCATCCCTCGGGACGCTCGCGCACCGGGCCATCCGTCTCGAACCACGGCTGCGCCGCCATCACGTCGACCACCCAGCGCTGGTAGGTCGGGTCGTCCGTCGCGATCCGCCACACGCCGCCGGGCCGCAACACCCGTGCTGCCAACGGCACCTGCGCCGGATGCACGAACCGCCGCTTCGCGTGCCGCGCTTTCGGCCATGGGTCCGGGAACAACAGGAATAGCAGGTCCAGGCAGGCGTCCGGCAACGCGCGCAGCAGGATCCGTGCATCGTCGTCCCAGATGCGCAAATTGCCAGGCAACGGATACGCCGCCTCGTCCGCTCTCTCCGGCACCAGCCGCGACAGCAGGGAGCACAGCCCGGCCTCGAACACCTCGCAGGCGATCAAGCCGAGGCCAGGGTCGCCGATCTGCGCCAGCGCATGCTCGCCGCCCCCGAACCCGACCTCCAGCGCGATCCGCTCCGGCGGGGCCGCAAACGCGCTGGCCGGGTCGGCAGCAAGCCCGAGCGGAAACCGCAACCGCGGCAGCGCCGCATCCAGCAACCGCTGCTGCTTCGGCCGCAACCGGTGCCCGCTGATCCGCCCATACAACCGCTCCGCCGGCGCCTTGGCCTGCACAAGCCCTCTCCCGCCGGCAGGAAAGGGTTCGGTGAGGGTGGAGGCTGCCTCCCGAATGCTCGGATCCGATGCAGCCATCAGGGCCTGATCAGCGCACGCCGATCACCGCCCGAACGCGCTCTTGAGCGCCGGCACTAGGTCCGTCCGCTCCCATGTGAATGTCCCAGTCGCCTCGTCCGGCTCGCGCCCGAAATGGCCATAGGACGAACTCGGCACATAGATCGGCCGGTTCATGTCCAGGTGCTCGCGGATTCCCCGCGGGCTCAGGTTCATCAGCTCCTGCAGCACGCTCTCCAGCTTGCCCTCGTCGACGTCCGCCCCCGTGTCGTGCAGGTTCACGTACACCGACAGCGGATAAGACACGCCGATCGCATAGCTGATCTGGATCGTGCACCGTTCCGCCAGCCCCGCAGCCACTACGTTCTTGGCCAGATAGCGGCAGGCATACGCCGCACTCCGGTCGACCTTCGTCGGGTCCTTGCCGCTGAACGCCCCGCCCCCGTGCGGCGCAGCGCCACCATAGGTGTCGACGATGATCTTTCGCCCCGTCAGCCCCGCATCCCCATCCGGCCCGCCGATCACGAAGATGCCGGTCGGATTGATGTGGAACTTGGTCCGCGCCGTCACCCACCCCTGCGGCAGCGTGCTCTCGACGATCGGGCGCACCTTCGCCTCGATCTCCTCGTGACCCATCCCCTCCACATGCTGGGTCGACACCACCACGCTGTCGGCCTCCACCGGCACACCATCATGGTAGCGGATCGAAAGCTGGCTCTTCGCGTCCGGCAGCAGCCCGGCCGCCCCAGGGTCGAACGTCTTGCGCATCTCGCTCATGCGACGCAGGATCTGGTGCGCGTAGTGCAGCGGCGCCGGCATCAGCACCGGCGTCTCGGTGCAGGCGAACCCGAACATGATGCCCTGGTCGCCGGCGCCTTCGTCCTTGTTGCCGGCACTGTCGACGCCCTTGGCGATGTCGACGCTCTGCGCATGCAGCAGGCACTCGATCTTGGTCGCTTCCTTGTAGGTGAAGCCCGACTGGTCGTAGCCGATGTCGCGGATCGCCTCGCGCGCCAGATGCTCCAGCAGGTCATGCGTCACGGAAGCCGGCCCGCGCGTCTCGCCTGCGATCACCACCCGGTTGGTGGTCACCAGCGTCTCGCAGCCGACGCGGCTCTGCGGATCTGCGGCGAGGAACGCATCCAGGACGGTGTCGCTGATCCGGTCGGCCACCTTGTCCGGGTGGCCCTCCGACACGGATTCGGAAGTGAACAGGTACTCGCCCTGGGCGCGCATGGATTTCTCCTCTTGTCGCGGCGTCGTGGAATGGGGGTACGGCGTCGCGCTGTGCCGCGCGATCGGCCCGCCGCACCGGCCGAACGCCGGGGCGGGCAGGGGTTTGACGGAAAGGTCTGGCGGGGTCAAGGCAACGGCAGGACGCTGAAATGGATCGACTGCGGGATTGCGCCCACCACGGCCACCTCCTTGACCGGGGTTCCGCTCCAGCCCTCGGCCGCCTCGTAGTCGCCGAACCCCCGCCGGCGCGCGCTCGCCCGTGGGGACCGGTCGATGTACCCGTTGTTGTATCGGCACACGCGCAGATCCAGCCGCGCGGCGACCAGCGCCGCCGTCGCGAACGCCAGCACGACCTGGTCACGCGTCGGCTCGGTCGACAGGAACCGCACCGCCGCCGGCCGCGCGGCGAACAGGAACACGAACTGGTTGATGAACCGACGCCACTCGCCGGGCGTGATCGCCGGGTCGAGTCGCGGGCGCAGCGGCCCGTCGCGCATCCCTTGCCGCCGCAGCGCGACCCCGGGCGCGAGATCGATGTACGTGTCCCGGTTCACCGCTAAGCAGTCCCGTCCACGATGCAACGCCACCAGCCGCTGCGCACACACCAGCCCGGTCCGAGCGATCCCCTCGACAGCCGCCCGGTCGGTCACATGGTACAGCGCCGGGAAGCGCTCGGCGAACCTCATCGGATCACGTCGCGCATCCCATACAGCCCCGGTCCCCGCCCCGCCAACCACGCCGCTGCCCGCACCGCGCCGCTCGCGAATACGCGGCGGTCGAATGCCCGGTGACTCAGCGCCACATGCTCGCTCGCTCCCGCGAACAGCAGCGTGTGCTCCCCCACCACCTGGCCACCCCGCAACGCCGCGAACCCGATCGCCCCCGTCGCCCGCGGCCCGGTATGCCCGTCCCGCCCGCTCTCGCTCACGCGGGCCAGGTCGACGCCCCGGCCCGCCGCCACCGCCCGGCCCAGCGCCACCGCCGTGCCCGATGGCGCATCCACCTTCTGCCGGTGATGCATCTCGACGATCTCGGCATCGTATGCCTCGCCCGGCAGCGCAGCGCCCATCCGCTCGGCAAGCTCCAGCAACAGCGCCACGCCGGGCGAGAAATTCGCCGCGTACACCACCGGGATCGCCGCGGCCGCGCGCGCCACCGCCGCCTCGTCCGACGCTGACAGGCCCGACGTCCCCAGCACCCACGGCCGCCCGGCGCGAGCCAGCGCCTCCGCATGCGCGGGCGCCGTGCTCGCCACCGTAAAGTCGATCACCACGTCGCTGACCGCCGCCAACGCGCCGACGTCCGGCTCGATCGCCACACCGGGCGGCGCCGCCCGGCTGCGCCCAACGATCCCGCCCGAGACGACGTGCCCCGCCGCGCTCACCTCCTCCACCAACAACCGCCCCATCCGCCCGCCAACGCCAATGATCCCGATGCGCATGCTTCACCTCCGGCCAGCCTGGCTGGGATGTATCCGCGATTGCGGCGAAGGGGGAGTAAGGGCGCGGCCGAGCGATCGGGGGGGGTGATGCTCAGGCCGCGCCACTTACAGCAGCCCGAACCGATCGGGGGGGATCAAGGTCCGGACGCCGCCACCGTATACGCGACTTCTTAACGCGACGTTTCCAACAAACACGTGAACATCGATTAATTACGCTGCACTTGCGGCATGGCTGCCCCGCAATGCGCCACCTCAGCCCGAAACTGCCCGATAAAGCTCCGCATACGCTGCCGCCGGCCTGGACCAGCCTACATCCGCCCGCATCCCATTGCGCTGCAGCCGGGTCCACACCGCCGGCTCCGCCCACAAACCCGCAACCCGGCGCAGCGCCGCCGCCAGCCCGTCGCCGCTCACCGGCAGGAACTGCACCCCGGTCGCCACCCCCGCCACACGCGCTGCCGGGTTCGCGTCGATCACCGTGTCGGCCAGCCCCCCCACCCGCGATACCACCGGTATAGCGCCATAACGGAGCGCACAGAGCTGCGTCAGCCCGCATGGCTCGAACCGCGACGGCACCAGCAGCGCATCGCAGCCGGCCTGGATCAAGCGCGCGACCGCCTCGTCGTATCCGATCCGCACCCCGATCCGTCCCGGCGCAGCGTCCGCCCCCGCAGCCAGCGCCCGCTCCAGCGCCGGCTCCCCCGTACCGATGGCCGCAAGCTGCCCGCCCAGCCGAAGCAGCTCCGGCATCGCCCCGACCACCAGGTCGATCCCCTTCTGTCCGGTCAGCCGGCTCACCAGCCCGAACAGCAGCGCATGCGGGTCCCGCTCCAGCCCGAACGCCGCCTGCAGCGCCGCCTTGTTCTTGCCCCGGTGCCGCGCCGTCACCCCGGCGAACCGCGCCGGCAACAGCGGGTCTCGCGCCGGATCCCACACCGCCGTGTCGATGCCGTTCGTGATCCCTGACAGAACGCCGCGCCGCGCCCGCAACAGCCCATCCAGCCCTTGCCCATCCTCCGGCCGTTGGATCTCCTCCGCATAGGTCGGGCTCACCGTCGTGATTCGATCGGCCAGCCGCAGCCCGGCCTTCAGCGGGCTGATCCCGCCATAGAACTCCACCCCCTCCACCGTGAAGCTCTCCGGCGGCAGCCCGAGCACGCTCAGCATCGACGCCGGCGCAAACCCCTGGAACGCAAGATTGTGCACCGTGAAAACGCTCGGCACCCGCGTCCCGTCGCCATAGGCGAGATAGGCGCTCGTGAAGCCGGCCTGCCAGTCATGCGCATGCACCACATCCGGCCGCCAGGACGGGATGGCGCCCCTGGCCACCGCTGCGGCCGCCTGGCACAGCGCCGCGAACCGCTGCGGATTGTCTGGCCAGTCGGCGCCGTCGGGGGCGCCGTAGGGTCCGCCGTCCCGGTCGTACAGATGCGGCGCATCCAGCATCAGCAGCTCCAGCCCGCCCACCGTCCCGGCACGGATACGCGCCGGTCCGCCCATCAGCTCCGGCAGGCTGAGCACCAGGCGGCCGCGGGGCAGGGCGGCCAGCACCGCCCGATAGCCCGGCAGCAACGTCCGCACGTGCACCCCCAACGGCGCCAGCGCCGCCGGCAACGCACCCACCACGTCCGCCAAACCGCCCGTCTTGATGACCGGAAAGGCCTCGGACGCGACCGCGAGAACCTTCAGATCGGGCCGCGACAGGTCAGGCCCCGTCCAGCGCGTCGATCATCGGCTGCGTGATCAGGCAGATCCCCCGCGACGTCCGGCGGAACCGGGCCGCGTCCAGCGCCGCGTCCTCGCCCACCACCAATCCCTCCGGAATGCGCACCCCCCGGTCCACGACGACGTTGCTCAGCCGCGCCCCACGCCCGATATCCGCATACGGGAGCACCACCCCACCCTCGATCGAGGCATAGGAATGCGTGTGTACCCCGGTGAACAGCAATGACCGCCTGATGCTCGCACCGCTCACGATGCACCCGCCCGACACCAGCGAACTCACCGCCTGCCCACGCCGGGCGGGCGTCGACCCCCCTTGGACCGCGTCCTCGTCATGCACGAACTTGGCCGGCGGCACGATCTCGGCATAGGTCCAGATCGGCCAATCTCGGTCATACAGATCGAGGCCGGGAACGAAATCCGTCAGATCGATGTTCGCCTCCCAGTAGGCGTCCACCGTGCCGACGTCCCGCCAATACGACTCGCTCTCCGCCTTGCTCCGCACGCACGACGCCGCGAACCGGTGCGCCACCGCCTTGCCGCCCGTCACGATGCTCGGGATGATGTCCTTGCCGAAGTCGTGGCTCGATCCGGCGTCCGCCGCGTCCCGGTTCAGCTGGTCGATCAGGAACCGCGTCCCGAACACGTATATCCCCATGCTCGCCAGCGCATGCTCCGGATCGCCCGGGATGCCCGGCGGGTCCGCCGGCTTCTCCAGGAACGACGTGATCCGGTCCTCCTCGTCCACCGCCATCACCCCGAACCCGGTCGCGTCCATCCGCGGCACCTCGACGCACCCCACCGTCACGTCGGCCCCCTGCTCGACATGCTGGATCAGCATCGGCCCGTAATCCATCTTGTAGATGTGGTCGCCGGCCAGCAGCACGATGAACTCCGGCGCATAGCTCTCGATGATGTCGATGTTCTGGAACACCGCATCCGCCGTCCCCGCATACCAGCCCGTCTCGCTGATCCGCTGGCTCGCCGGCAGCACGTCGAAGCTCTCGTTCCGCTCCGGCCGGAAGAAGTTCCACCCGCGGTTGAGGTGCCGGATGAGGCTGTGCGCCTTGTACTGCGTCGCGACCCCGATCCGCCGGATCCCCGAATTCAATGCGTTCGACAGCGCGAAGTCGATGATCCGCGACTTGCCCCCGAAGTACACCGCCGGCTTGGCCCGAAAGTTCGTCAGCTCCATCAGCCGGCTGCCGCGTCCCCCCGCCAGCACGTAGGCCATCGCCTGCCGTACCGGCGGTGCCGAAGGTCCGGTCCCATGCATGACATTCTCTCCCTCGTAATCTCGGCGGCCACGTCGTCGAAATAGGCGCCGTCCACCACGCCGAACAGCGGCGAACCCAGCCAGCCGATTTCGGCCAGCAGTCGCGGAAGGTCGATCCGGTGACCCATCCCCGCCCCCGTCAGTTTGCCAGGGGTGCCCCCCAGATCTCGCGCGCGTACTCGCTGATCGTCCGGTCCGACGAGAACCACGCCACGTTGGCCGTGTTCAGCACCGCCGCCCGCCACCAGCCGGACGTGTCCCGCCACAGCCCGTCCACCGCCGCCTGCGCCCCGACGTAGCCGTCGAAATCCGCGCACACCATGAACTTGTCGGACTCCACCAGACCGTCCACCAGCGCCCGGTACCGGTCCGGCTCCCCCGGCGAGAACGAGCCCTGCCGCACGCTCTCGAGCGCTTGCCGCAAGGACTGGCTCCCCTCCACCACGTCATGCGCCGCCAAGCCCCGGTTCTTGCGCGCCACCACCTGGTCGGCGGTCATGCCGAATATGAAGATGTTCGCCGCTCCCACATGGTCGCGGATCTCCACGTTCGCGCCATCCAGCGTCCCGATCGTCAACGCCCCGTTCAGCGCCAGCTTCATGTTCCCCGTGCCCGACGCCTCCATCCCCGCCGTCGAGATCTGCTCGCTCAGGTCCGCCGCCGGGATGATCTGCTCGGCCAGGCTCACGTTGTAGTTCGGCAGGAACGCGACCTTCAGCCGCCCCGCGACCGACGGGTCCGAGTTCACCACCTGTCCCACGTCGTGCGCCAGCCGGATCACGAGCTTCGCCATCCGGTAGCCCGGTGCCGCCTTGCCCGCGAAGATCTTCACCCGCGGCACCCAGTCCCGCGTCGGCTGCGCCCGGATCTCGTCGTACAGCGCGACCGCCTGCAGGATGTTCAGCAATTGACGCTTGTACTCGTGCATCCGCTTGATGTGCACGTCGAACAGCGCGCCCGGGTCGACCAGGATGCCCGTGCGCTCCTGGATGGTCCGCGCCAGCGCCGTCTTGGCCAGCAGCCGCTGCTGCGCGAACGCCTGCTGCAGCCCCGGATCGTCCGCGTGGCCACGCAGCTCTTCCAGCGCCGAGGCATCCGTCAGGATGCGCTCGCCGAGCGTGTCGACCAGCAGCCGGGTCAGCGGCGGATTGGCGCGATACAGCCACCGCCGCACCGTTATGCCGTTCGTCTTGTTTTGGATCCGCCCGCCGTAGATCCCGTCCATGTCGTGGAAGATCGTCTGCTTGATCAGCGCCGAATGCAGCGCCGAAACGCCGTTCACCGCATGGCTGCCGAGGAACGCCAGGTGCCCCATCCGCACCCGCCGCCCGTGCCGCTCGTCGATCAACGACGTCGCCGCCAGCAGCGCGTCATCGCGGCCCTTCACCGCACGCACATGCTCCAGGTGGCGGCCGTTCAGCAGGTAGATGATCTGCATGTGCCGCGGCAGCAGCCGCTCCATTAGGCTCACCGGCCACGTCTCCAGCGCTTCCGGCAGCAGCGTATGGTTCGTGTAGGCGATCGTGCCCACCGTCAGCGTCCAGGCCCGGTGCCAGTCGAGCCCGTGCACGTCCATCAGCAGCCGCATCAGCTCCACCACCGCGATCGCCGGGTGGGTGTCGTTCATCTGCACCGCGGCCTTGTCGGCCAAGTTGTCGAGACTGCCGTACTGGTCGATGTGCCGCCGCAGCAGGTCCTGCAGCGAGGCCGATGCGAAGAAGAACTCCTGCCGCAGCCGCAGTTCCTGCCCGGCGTCGCTCTCGTCCCCAGGATACAGCACCCGGCTCACCGCCTCGGTCCGCGTCCGGTCCTGCATCGCGCCCACGTGGTCGCCCCGGTTGAACGTCTCCAGATGCAGCGGCGTCTCCGCCCGGGCGGACCAAAGCCGGAGCGTGATGGCGTAGTGCGTGGCCCTGGCGCCCGGCGACCCCCGCATCATCGGCCCGCCAATGACCGGCGTGTCGTAAGCGACCGCGGAGATCGTCTCGGACGGGTGCCACACATAGGCGAAATGCCCGTCCGCCTGCACCTGCGCCGCGACCGCACCCCCGAACCCGATCGGATAGGCCACCTCGGGCCGCTCGAACTCCCACGGGTTGCCGAACCGGAGCCAGTCCTCCGGATGCTCCTGTTGGATGCCGTCCTGGATGACCTGCCGGAACAGGCCCTGCTCGTAGCGGATGCCGTAGCCATAGGCGGCGATGCCCAGCGTCGCCATCGACTCCATGAAGCACGCTGCCAGCCGCCCGAGCCCGCCATTGCCCAGTGCGGCATCCGGCTCCTCGTTCCGCAGCGCCTCCAGATCGACGCCCTCCTGCGCGAGCGCCTCCCGGATCGCCTCCGTGATCCCCAGATTGCCGATCGCATCCGCGAGCAGCCGGCCGATCAGGAATTCGAGTGACAGGTAATAGACCCGCTTGGCGCCGCTCTCGTAGCTCTGCCGCGTGCTCTCGAACCAGTGGTCGGTGATGTCGTCACGCACCGCCAGCGCCGTCGCCAAGAACCAGTCCCGCGTGCTCGCTGCCGCCGGCGTCTTGCCGACCTGGTAGGTGAGCTTGCCGACGATGCGCGCCCGCAGCGCTGCGACCCGGTCCGGCATGCCGGACTGTCCGCCCCCAACCGGCGGCACCCCGGTCTCGGCGGGCTGTATGTCGGGCGAAAGGTCCATGCGGGGGTCCGGCTGCTGGAGGGACGGCGTCAGGCCGCCGTTCTCGCATCCCCGACCCACTCCCGCCACAGGAGAATGAGCGCCGCCATGATCGCCGGCCCCAGGAACAGCCCGAGCAGCCCGAACGTCTCGACCCCGCCCAGGATGCCCAGCAGCACCCAGAGAAACGGCAGCTTGGTCGCGCCGCCGATCAGAACCGGGCGCACGAAGTGGTCGGCCGAGAAGATCACCACGACGCCGAACACGCCCAGCACCGCCGCAGTCACGGCAGAGCCGCTTGCCAGCACCAGCAGGCACGTCGCTGCCAGCACGAACCAG
Organism: Acetobacteraceae bacterium; assembly: GCA_965213855.1. Lineage (GTDB taxonomy): Bacteria > Pseudomonadota > Alphaproteobacteria > Acetobacterales > Acetobacteraceae > JBBROS01. The sequence goes on from CBDCAA010000011.1 coordinate 396,546, forward strand.
GCGGCGAACGGAACCATGGCCGCCCCCGCCGTCGCGATGCCGAACAGGATCGCGTGCGGCACGCCCGCGACCGCATACCCGATCCCGAGCACCAGCCCCACGCCAAGCCCCACCAGCACCAGCCCGTCGACGGTGCCGTGCACGGAGGCGATCATCTGCCGGGCCACCCGCTCGCCATGCGGCCCGAACAGGCTGGTGGCAGCGCCCAGCAGCTGCGGCCCGATCCGCGCCCCGTCTCGATACAGGAAGAACAGCGCCAGCATCGTGAACCCGAAATCGACCGCGCTGTGCAGCACGCGCCCGCCATACGAGCGCCCGGCCGCCATCAGCTCCTGGTCCGCCCGCCCCAGCATGACCCGCGCCCCGTCCGGCTTGGCCAGGTTGTCGGCCCACCAGCCCGACACCTGCGCCTGGAACACCGGCAGGTGCGACAGCGCGTCCGGTAGCGCGATCCCGTTCGTGCGCGCATCGTGCAGCCAGCCCGCGGCCGTCCGCGCCTCGTGCCCGGCCTGATACGCCAGCACCACCAGCGGCACGAGCACGACCAACGTCGTCACCAGCGTGAACAGCGCTGGCAACGTCACGTCATGGCCACCCTGCACCGCGCGGCCCGACTGGAGCCGCCGCTTGACCCGTGCGTAGAGCGGCCACGTCGCCACGGCCAGGATCGCCGCCCACGCGAGCGCCCGCAGGAACGACTCCAGCACAAACACGCCGAGCAGGATCAACACGATGCCCAGCAGCACCCGCGCCACCCATTGACCCCTCGATCGGGGCGCAGTTGCGGAGGGCATGTCGACGACGGTCACTTCGTTCATGAAGCGATCTTGCCCCGTGCGGCCGGCGGAGTCACGGTGCGGCGAACAGTGGGGTTAACCTCTCATGGACGCCACCGGCGATGCAGAGCTCGTCAGGGTCATTCCGGGTGACGACCTCGACAGCTACACGCAGCAGAAGCCCGGCATGAGCCGCTCCGCCGCGGTCAACTTCGCCCGCATCGGCGCCCGGCACTTCCGCGGCACCGCCGCGCCGGCATCGCCGGCAGGGGGTACGAACGGGATCGATCCGCTGCCCACGGTCTTCTTCGTCCTCAGCGGCTTCGCCCGCCTTCGCTGGGGCGAGCAACTCGACCAGGTCACGGACGCCAGCCCAGGCCAGTTCATGGTCGTCGCCCCCGCCGTCTTGCACCAGGAGATGACGGCCCGCACCGCGGAAACCCTTCAGGTCGTCGTCGTCCGCGGCAGCCGTGAGGCGGTGACCATCACGCTCGACGTCCATCAGGGCAGCCGGGCCGCTGTCCGCTGGATTGATCCGGCAAGCCGCGGGCGCGCCGCCATCGAGCCGCTGCACGCCATCGTCTCCAAACGGTACTGGCGCTTCTTCACCCAGGGGGGAGACACCTCGGCCCAATGGCTGCGGCTGCTCGAGAACGGCAAGATCGACGGCTATACGCACGTCAACGAGAGCGGATGGAAGCTGACCGCCGAGGGGCACGTCGCTTTCGTCGACCAGACGGGACAGCTCAGCACGGTGTTCGACCAGTGCATCGCCTTCGACGGCGGTATGCGGTTGACCGGATTGCACCTCCTGGCCGGCGAAGGCTTGGTGCTGTGCCTCGAGACCTTGCCGGACGGGACGGAGCCCGAAGTCTCGACGCCGACCCGCGACGCCCTGCGTTTCCTGGTTGACCGCTTCGGCTGGGACATCGGTGAGCACACCTATGGCATCCCCGACGTGATCCAGCCCGAGATCGGCTTCCTCTCCATCGGCAAGTTCTGCTCGATCGCCGTCGAGGTGACGATCATCCTCGGCAACCACAACATGCGCTATGCCACCACCTACCCGTTCGGGACACTCGGCAAGCTGTTCGGCTCCGTGCTGGATGAGACCGAGGACCATGTCACCGCCGGCGCCATCACCATCGGCAACGATGTCTGGATCGCCAAGGGCGCCACCGTCTGCAGTGGCGTCACGATCGGCGACGGTGCCGTCATCGCCACCCGGGCCGTCGTGACCAAGCCGGTGCCGCCCTATGCGGTGGTCGCGGGCAATCCGGCCCGGATCGTCAAGTATCGCTTCTCCGACGACGTGATCGCTCGCTTGCGGCGCCTCGGCTGGTGGGATTGGCGCCGCGCGAAGCTTTTGCGCTATCTCCCGCTCATGATGTCCGATGACGTCGAACGCTTTCTCGACGCCGCGGAGTCCGACACTGCGTCCGAATGACGCCCCATGTTGCAGGAGAGCGCCCGATGAGCGGACCCGAGCCCGACGGAACCAAGTGGCGGACCGACGGCGTCCGCGTGATCCCCGGCGGCAGCCTCGACGCCAACACGCCCCAGACCCCGGGCATGAACCGTGCCGCCGCCATCAACTTCGCCCGCGTCGGCGCCCAGAAGATCTGGGCCGGCACCGTCCACATCCACGCCGGCGCCAAGACCGGCGCCCACCATCACGGCGCCCTCGAGAGCGTGATCTACGTCATCCGCGGCCGCGCCCGCATGCGCTGGGGCGACGCCCTCGAGTTCACCGCCGAAGCCGGCCCCGGCGACTTCATCTTTATCCCGCCCTACGTCCCCCACCAGGAGATCAACGCCAGCACCGACGAGACGCTCGAATGCGTCCTCGTGCGCAGCGACAACGAGGCCACCGTCGTCAACCTCGACATCCCCGCCGCCGAACACCCCGAAACCGTCCTCTGGACCGACCCCATCCACACCGCCTAGGCAGCGAGCAACCTGTTCCGTCATGGCCGTGCTCGACCCGGCCACCCACGCCGCTGCCGCCAAACAGGCCCCGCTTGCCGGTCACGCGAACGCACCCGAGCAGCGCGGCATCCAACCAAACCGATCGTGCATCCCCGGCGTGGGTGGCCGGGTCAAGCCCGGCCATGACGTACGTTTGGAACGTGCCGGCATCTGACCATCTCCGCTCCGCTCATCGATCGCACCGGGGTCAACAAAGAGTACGTCATGGCCGGGCTCGACCCGGCCACCCACGCCGTTGCCGCCAAACAGGCCTCGCACGCCAGTCACGCGAACGCACCCGAGCAGCGCGGGATACAACCAAACCGATCGTGCATCCCCGACGTGGGTGGCCGGGTCAAGCCCGGCCATGACGTACGTTGGAACGTGCGGGGCATCTGACAATCTCCGCTCCGTTCATCGATCGCACCGGGGTCAACAAAAAGTACGTCATGGCCGGGCTCGACCCGGCCACCCACGCCGTTGCCGCCAAACAGGCCTCGCACGCCAGTCACGCGAACGCACCCGAGCAGCGCGGGATACAACCAAACCGATCGTGCATCCCCGGCGTGGGTGGCCGGGTCAAGCCCGGCCATGACGTACGTTTGGAACGTGCGGGGCATCTGACAATCTCCGCTCCGTTCATCGATCGCACCGGGGTCAACAAATAGTACGTCATGGCCGGGCTCGACCCGGCCACCCACGCCGTTGCCGCCAAACAGGCCTCGCACGCCAGTCGCGCGAACGCACCCGAGCAGCGCGGGATACTACTCCACCGAGTGGGTATCTCCGGCGTGGGCCGGGTCAAGCCCGGCCATGACGGACGTATGGAATGTGCGGGAGGGCCCAAAAACGAGGCCGTTCCCATGTTGTCAGGCCCGGCGCACCGAATCCGTCGTGTCATTGCTTGCGCGAGAGGGCAAGCGCCCCACCCAAGGTTCCCAATCCGCCCCGTTTGCCCTATCAAACCCCCGGACGAACCGAGGTACGACCATGCGGATCCTGCTCACCGGCGGCTGCGGCTTCATCGGCTCCGCTGTCATCCGCCACCTCATCCGCGATACGCCCCATCACGTGGTCAACGTCGACAAGATGACCTACGCCGCCTCCACGGACGCGCTCGAGGGCGCCCTGCATGACCCCCGCCATACCCACATCCGCGCCGACATTACCGACGCGGACGCCATGCGCCAGGTGTTCGCCACCCACCGCCCCGACGCCGTCATGCACCTCGCGGCCGAAAGCCACGTTGACCGCTCCATCGATGGCCCGGCCCCCTTCATCCACACCAACGTCCTCGGCACCTTCGTCCTGCTCGACGCCGCGCGCGCCTACTGGGCCGCCCTGCCGAAGCCCGGCCAAGCCGCGTTCCGCTTTCACCACATCAGCACCGATGAAGTGTTCGGCGCCCTCGGCCCGACCGACCCGCCCTTCACTGAAACGACACCCTACGACCCCCGATCCCCCTACTCCGCCAGCAAGGCCGGATCCGACCACCTCGTCCGGGCCTGGTTCCACACCTACGGCCTGCCCGCCTTCGTCACCAACACCACGAACAATTACGGCCCCTGGCAATTCCCCGAGAAGCTCATCCCGCTGGTCACCCTCAACGCCCTCGAGGGCAAGCCGCTCCCCGTCTACGGCGACGGCTCCAACCAGCGCGACTGGCTCTATGTCGACGACCACGCCGAAGCGCTCGTCCTCGCCGTCCAGCACGCCGAGCCAGGCGCAACCCTGGCCATCGGCGCCCGCCAGCCCCGCACCAACCTCGACGTCGTCCGCGCCATCTGCGCCACCCTCGACGATCTGGCCCCCGACCAGGCCGGCCCGCGCGAGCGCCTGATCACCTTCGTCACCGACCGCCCGGGCCACGACTTCCGTTACGAGATCGACCCGGCCCACACAACCAGAACCCTCGGCTGGACCGCCCCGCACGACTTCACCCGCGGTCTTCGCAAGACCGTCCAGTGGTATCTCGACAACCGCGCCTGGTGGGAAGGCATCCGCAGCGCCCACTACGCCGGCCAACGCCTCGGCACGGCCGCCTAGGTGAAAGGCATTCTCCTGGCCGGCGGCAGCGGCACCCGCCTGCACCCCATCACGCTGGGCAGCAGCAAGCAGCTCCTCCCCGTCTACGATAAGCCGATGATCTACTACCCGCTCTCGGTGCTCATGCTCGCGGGCATCCGCGACATCATGGTGATCTCCACCCCCGAAGACCTGCCCCAGTTCCGCCGCCTGCTCGGCTCGGGCGAGCGGTTCGGCGTCCAGATCACCTACGCCGAACAGCCCAAGCCCGAAGGCCTCGCCCAGGCGTTCCATATCGGCGAGGACTGGATCGCCGGCCAGGCGTGCGCCCTGGCGCTGGGCGACAACCTCATCTTCGGCGACCACCTTGGCGTCCTGCTCCGCGCCGCCGCCGCGCGACCCGAAGGTGCGACCGTCTTCGCCTACCAGGTGCGCGACCCCGAACGCTACGGCGTCGTCTCGTTCGACACGAGCGGCAAGGCGATCGAGATCGTCGAGAAGCCGGCCGCCCCCAAGAGCAACTGGGCCGTCACCGGCCTGTATTTTTACGACCGTAACGTCTCCGCCTACGCCCGCAAGGTGAAGCCCTCCGCCCGCGGCGAGCTGGAGATCACCGACCTCAACCAGATCTACCTGGAGCAGGGCACCCTCAGTGTCGAACGCCTCGGCCGCGGGTGCGCCTGGCTCGACGCCGGCATGCCCGACAGCCTGCTGCAGGCCGCGACCTTCGTGCAAACCATCCAGGACCGCCAGGGGATGCTCGTCGGCTGCCCCGAGGAGGTCGCCTACCGCATGGGCTACATCGACGCCGCCACCCTCCGCGCCGCCGCCCACGCGTTGGCAAAGACGGAGCTCGGCCGCCTCCTCCTCGAACTTGCCGACGGACTGCACGCATGAACGTGGAACGCCTCGCTATCCCCGACGTCATCCTCGTCACGCCCCCACGCTTCGGCGACAACCGCGGCTACTTCTCCGAGGTCTTCAACGTCGACCGCTTCGCCGCCGCCGGCGTCGACCTGCCCTTCATCCAGGACAATCAAAGCCTCTCCCAGGAGCGCGGCACCATCCGCGGCCTGCACTGCCAGCTTGCCCCCCATCCGCAAGGCAAGCTCGTCCGCGTCATCGCCGGCGCCATCTGGGATGTCGCGGTCGACGCCCGCCAAGGCTCCCCCACCTATGGCCAGTGGGCCGCCGCCGACCTCTCGGCCGCGAACGGCGCCCAACTCTGGATCCCCCCCGGCTTCCTGCACGGCTTCTGCACCACCGAACCCGACACCCAGGTCCTCTACAAGGTCACCGCCCCCTACAGCCGCGAGTCCGAGCGCGGCGTCCTCTGGAGCGACCCCACCCTCAATCTCCCCTGGCCCACGACCGAACCCGTCCTCTCCGACAAGGACAAGGTCCTCCCCACCTTCGACGCCGCCAAAGGCTGGTTTCCGCCACCGCCATGATCCTCGTCACCGGCACCACCGGCCAACTCGCGACCGCACTGGCGCAGGAGGGCAGGGACGTCCACCGCCTCGGCCGCCCCACCCTCGACTTCGACCGCCCCGAGTCCATCGCCCCCGCCCTCGACTCCGCCCAGCCCACCCTCGTCGTCAACGCCGCCGCCTACACCGCCGTCGACGCTGCCGAAAAGGAGCCCGAAGCCGCCGCCCGCGCCAACACAAGCGCCCCGGCCGAACTCGCCCGCTTCTGCGCCCGCGCCGGCATTCCGCTGATCCACATCTCCACCGACTACGTGTTCGACGGCGCCAAGGGCGCCCCCTACGTCGAAACCGACCCGGCAAACCCCACCGGCATCTACGGTGCCACCAAGCGCGCCGGCGAAGAGGCCGTCCTCGACGCCTGCCCCAAGGCGATCATCCTCCGCACCTCCTGGGTCTACTCCGCCGCCGGCAAGAACTTCGTGAAGACCATGCTCGGCGCCGCCCAGAAGATGGACGTGCTCCGCGTCGTCGGCGACCAGAAGGGCTGCCCCACCGCCGCCCGCGATCTCGCCGCCGCTATTCTTGCCATCGCCGCCCGCCTGGACGATGGCTGGCGCGACGACTACGCCGGCGTCTATCACGCTGCCGGCACCGGCTGGACCACCTGGCACGGCCTTGCCGAGGCCGTGTTCGCTGCCGCCGGACCGCTCGGCCACAAGGTCCCCCGCGTCGACGCCATCCGCACCGAGGATTGGCCCACCCCCGCCCGCCGCCCCGCCGACAGCCGGCTCGATTGCTCGAAGCTATTCGCCACCTTCGGCGTAAGCCAACCCCCCTGGCAGGACGGCGTCGCCCGGACCGTCGCCGAACTGCTGCAACCAGCCCCGCCCGGCCGACAGGACGCGCCATGACCGACACCGACATGCACTACTATGAGCCGGCGAACGGCCACGGCCTGCCGCACGACCCGTTCAACGCCATCATCGGCCCCCGCCCGATCGGCTGGATTTCCAGCCGGGGCAGCGACGGCTCCGTCAACCTGGCCCCTTACAGCTTCTTTAATGCCGTCAACTACACGCCGCCCATTCTCGCCTTCTCCAGCACCAGCCCCAAGGACACGGTCCGCAACTGCCGCGAAACCGGCGAGTTCGTCTGGAACCTGACCACCCGCGCGCTGGCCGAGGCGATGAACGAGTCGTGCCGCGACGTGCCCTACGGCACCGACGAGTTCGCGCTTGCCGGGCTCGCCAAGGCGCCGTCGCGCATCGTCCAGGTGCCCCGGGTCGCCGACAGCCCGGTGACGTTCGAGTGCAAGGTCATCGAGGTGAAGCAACTCACCTCCCACGCCGGCAAGGAACTGCCCGCCTGGCTCGTGCTGGGCGAGGTCGTCGCCGCCCATATCGACAAGCGCCTGCTCAAGGACGGCACTTTCGACACCTTCGGCGCCGGCATCGTGCTGCGCGCCGGCGGCCCCTCCGGCTACGCCGAAATCACCCCCGAGAGCCGTTTCGACATGCGCCGCCCCCGCTGACGAGAGACGCCTCTTCTACGACGAGAGAGAGGGCTGCACGGGGATAGTCGGCCGCCGGTTCAATCGAACGCCAGGGAGGCAGGGGGCGCCGCGCCCCCGGTCACCGCGGGCAGTAGCGATAGTCCTCGCCCCGACCATAGCCGGATCGTTGGCTGTCGAAGCACCCCGCCGCAGGCTGCGGTCCGAGCATCGGCTCGGCCGCGTCGGCCAGGTTCGCTTGATCGATATACCCCACCACGCGGTCGATCTGCACCCTGCACCACTGGTTGGCGCAGCCCAGCACATCCACCGTCCGTCCGCGTGACAGCTCTTCCAGCACCACGAACTGCCGTCCCGGGCCAGTGCGGAAGTAGGTCGGCCAGTCGACGATCCCGGTCGTGGCAGCCGCCGGGCCAGATGTCATCAGGACGATCGCCAGGCCGGTCCATAGGCCGGGCAGGGGGCGGACCGAACGGAAAATCATGGGCTGCTCCCGCGATTGTCAGGATAACCTGACAGTAGGCGTGTAAACCGTGCTTGACAATAGCGCCCGACTTCCCCGACCGTGACGACGCGGTCGGAGACCACGAATGTCCATGCTGTCCTACGAGCAGAAGTATCGCGTCCGCGGCGGCACGCTGCTCGGCGGCGACACCTTCGACTTCTGGGTCGGCCCCTTCTACGTCGGCTTCTTCGGCGTCACGACCGCCATCTCCGCCCTGCTCGGCACCTTGCTCATCTTCTACGGCGCCGCGATCGGCCCCACTTGGGCGCCATTCAAGATCAGCATCAACCCGCCGCCCCTCGCCTACGGCCTGGGCTGGGCGCCGCTGCGCGAGGGCGGGCTGTGGCAGCTCATCACCATCTGCGCCATCGTCGCTTTCTGCTCCTGGGCGCTGCGCCAGGTCGAGATCTGCCGCAAGCTCGGCATCGGCCTGCACGTCCCGTTCGGGTTCTCGACCGCGATCCTCGCCTACGTCACCCTCGTTGTCGTCCGCCCCGTCATCATGGGCGCCTGGGGCTACGGCTTCCCCTACGGCATCATGAGCCACCTCGATTGGGTGTCGAACACCGGCTACCAGTATCTGCATTTCCACTACAATCCGGCGCACATGATCGCGGTGACGTGCTTCTTCACGACCACCTTCGTGCTCGCGCTGCACGGCGGTGAGATCCTTTCCATCGTACACCCGCAGCCCGGCCGCCCCGTCACCTACGAGGAAACCGAGAGCCTCTATTTCCGCGACACCATCGTCTATTCGATCGGCTCGCTCGGCATCCACCGGCTCGGTTACTTCCTTGCGCTGAATGCCGGCATCTGGAGCGCGATCTGCATCCTGATCGCCGGGCCCGTCTGGTCGCGCGGCTGGCCATACTGGTGGGACTGGTATCTCAACATCCCCGTCTGGGGCCCCCAGGGGTTCCACTGATGGCGCGCTACCACACCCTGTTCACCTCGATCGAGGTACATGGCCCGGTCGAGGCCGGCCGGCCCCTGCCGCGCGGCAGCTCCGCCCGCGTCATGCTGCCACGCCACTCCATTTGGCTCGGCCGCTTCGGCGAGACGCAGGTCGGCCCGACCCATCTCGGCGTGATCGGCCTTGCGAGCCTCGTCTGCGGCTTCGTCGCCATCGAGATCATCGGCCTCAACATGTGGGCCTCGGTCGACTGGAACGTGGTGCGCTTCATCAAGATGCTGCCGTTCCTCTCGCTCGAGCCGCCATCCGCGCGCCAGGGCCTCAACATCTTCCCGCCGCTCGACGATGGCGGCTGGTGGCTGATGGCCGGGTTCTTCCTGACCGCCGCCATCCTGCTCTGGTGGGTGCGCATGTATCGCCGGGCCACGGCGCTCGGCCTTGGCACCCATGTCCCCTGGGCCTTCGCGTCGGCGATCTGGCTCTATCTCGTGCTTGGCTTCTTCCGCCCGATCATGATGGGCAGCTGGTCCGAGGCGGTGCCGTTCGGCGTCATCGCCCACCTCAACTGGACGGCGACGTTCTCCGTCCGCTACGGCAACCTCTTCTACAACCCGTTCCACATGCTCTCGATCGTCTTCCTGTATGGCTCGACGATGCTGTTCACGATGCATGGCGGCACCATCCTTGCCACCACGCGCTTCGGCGGCGACCGCGAGACGCGCGAGATCGTCGACCCCGGCAGCGCCAGCGAGCGCGGCGCGCTGTTGTGGCGCTGGACGATGGGCTTCTGCGCCAACTTCGAGTCGATCCACGCCTGGATCTACACCTTCGCCATCCTCACCACCCTCACCGGCGGGATCGGCATCCTCATGACCGGCACCGTGGTCGACAATTGGTACCTCTGGGGCGTCAAGCACGGCATCGCCCCCGAATACCAGCCGCTGATGACCGTGCCGCCTGAGCCCCCGCCCGGTGCGCTGGACGTGAAGGTGCCGCACGAAAGGCCGCTGCGATGAAGTCCATCACCGTCGCGGCCGCGGTCGTCGTCGTCGCTGCCGGCGCCTTCGTGCTGTTCGTGCCCACCTACACCGGCGTCCCGGTGGCTGCGACCGAGGTCGGCTTCCCGCAGCAGATCCAGTTCTCGCAGGGCGCCGAACGCGCCGCAGTCAACCAGGCGCCCGCACCGCTGCCGCCCGCCGACCCCGGCGGACCCTCCGCGACCGAGACGTACAAGAACGTGCAGGTGCTGACCGACGTGAGCGCGGCCGAGTTCATGCGGCTGCAGACCGCGATCACCCAATGGGTCTCGCCCAAGGAGGGCTGCGCCTTCTGCCACGCCGGCGCCGACTATGCGTCCGATGCCAAGCCGCAGAAAGCCGCTGCCCGGATCATGATGCGCATGACCCGGCACATCAACGCCGACTGGGCCAGCCACGTCGCCCCCGCCGGCGTCACCTGCTACACCTGCCACCGCGGCCAGCCCGTCCCGGCAGAGATCTGGTTTCCGAGCAGCCCGTCCGCGCAAGGCCGTGCCGTCGCCCGCCAGGACGACTGGCGCGAGTCCGCCGACACCGTCCGCAAGTTCTTCCCCGACGACTCATACGCCGAGTACTACTACGACCACGAGCCGATCGCCGTGCAGTCCACCACGGTCGAACCCAGCGGCACGACCTCCTCCTTCGTCGAAGCCAAGCGTATCTACGAGATGATGATGACGATGTCGGACGGCATCGGCGTCAACTGCGGCTACTGCCACAACTCTCGCGCCTTCCAGAGCTGGTCCGAAAGCACGCCCTATCGCTGGAACACCTACGGCGCGCTCGACATGATCCGGGACCTGAACCGAAACTTCTTGCGCCCGGTCGCGGCCGCCGTCCCGCAGACCCGCACCTTGACGGGCGAGACGCGCCTTCCGGTGCTGCCGGCCACGCAGGCCGGCGTCCAGGGCGGCAACGGGCTGCTGCTCTGCGGCACCTGCCACCTCGGCCTGCCGAACCCGCTCAACGGCGCCAACATGCTCCACGACTACCCCGGCCTGACCGCCCCTGGACCCACGACGCCCGCCGCCATCGAGGCGCCCGCCTCGCCACCCAAAGGCTGAGGACGCCAATGCCGATCGGCAGCATCACCTACCATGTCGACTTCGCCGAGATCGCGACGGTCGTGTTCTTCGTCGCTTTCCTCGCCATCGTCCTTTTCCTGCGCCGCAAGGACAAGCAGGAGGGCTACCCGCTGCGGGCCTCCCCGTTCAGCCACAAGACCCTGCTCGGCTTCCCGCCCCCGCGCGAGGACCCGACCGTTTACCGGCTCCTCGAGGGCGGGGCGACGGCCGCGCCGCACCACTACCCCGACCCGCCAATGGCGGCCGAACCGCTCTACCCGTTCGACGGCACCCCGCTGTCGCCGGTCGGCAACCCCTTGCTCGCCGCCATCGGCCCCGGCGCCTGGGTCATGCGCAGCGACCGGCCGATGCTGACCGAGGAGGGCGACCCGATGCTGCAGCCGCTCCGCGCCCTGCACGACTGGTCGCTCGAGGGCAACGAGGCGGACCCGCGCGGCATGACGGTGTTCGACTGGCGCTGGCGCGAGGTCGGCACCGTGGTCGACGTCTGGGTGGACCGCTCGATCAAGATCCTCCGCATCCTGGAGGTGGAGATGCTGCCCCATCTGGCACCAGTCGGGCGAGTGCTCGTCCCGATCTTCCACACCGTCGTGCGTGAACGCGCGCGGGAAGTACAGGTCACCGCGCTCGACGTGCATCAGTTTGCCGACATCCCTAGGCCCGCCCACCCCGACCGCATCACCGCGCGCGAGGACGATCGGCTCAACGCCTACTTCGCCGCCGGCCGGTTCTATCGCGACGCCCCGCCCCTCGTGCAGCGCCATGGAGTAGCGCTATGACCCACCCCCACGTCGGCGATCTGATCCCCGGTGAGCACATCCTGTGGCAGGGCCGCCCCGACTGGCGCGCGCTCGCCCGCGACGTGCTGCACGTCCGCTGGATCGCGCTCTACTTCTCCGTGTTCCTCATTCGCGGCGCCTACCTCGACCGCAGCGCCGGGCTCGGCCCGGTCCAGGCCATGGCGGCCGGGCTGCCGCTCCTCATCCTCGCCGTGGCCGTGCTGTCCGCCTGCGCCGCCCTCGCCTGGGCCTACGCCCGCAGCACGCGCTACACCATCACGTCCGAGCGCTGCCTGCTGAGCTTCGGCATGGCGCTCACGGTCACTCTCTCGTTGCCGCTCCGCCGCATTGCCGCCGTCTCCGTCGCCCTGCACGGCGACGGCAGCGGCGACATCCCGGTCGCGCTCAAGCCGGGCCGCCGCATCGCCTTCCTGAAGCTGTGGCCACATGCCCGCCCCTGGCGGGTCACCGACCCGCAACCCATGCTCCGCGGCGTCACGAACGCGGCCCAGGTCGCCGCCGTCCTCAGCCACGCGGTCGCCGCCGTCTCGCCCGGCCGCCTCGCGCCGCTTCCGGCCAGGCGTCCACGGTCTGCTGCAGCGACCCGGCCGCTCACTGCGGCGGCGGAACTGCCGGGGGCGGGCGACTAAGCTCCAGCAGCCGCGCGAACACCGCCACGTTGTCCGGCCCGAACGCGTTCAACTCGATCGGCTTGCCCGTCGCAAGGTCGTCCACCGTCAGCCGCCCGTCGGACCACCGCGCCACATGGAACGGCAACGCCGGGTCGCCGACCCCCTCCCGCCGCCGCTCCCGCACCAGCCCGGCCAGCATCACCCGCAGGAACGCCCCGGTGCCCGGCTGGACCGTGTCGACCAGCCGCCCATCCCTGGCCTGCAGCACGGCCACGCTCCCGTCTTCCCGGTCCTGCAGCACGAGGTCGGCGCTCCGCACCGGCGCCGCCGCGGATGTCGCGCCGTGCCCTGCGCGGTGCACCGCGACGCCAACGAACAGCAGCCCGAGCAGCGGCAAGCCGATCACCACGACCGGAATGGGAATGCCGCCAGGCAGAGTGCGGATGCCGGCCATCAGTCCTCCAGCCCCTCGTCGCGCAGCAGGTCCACCACCGCCTCCTCCGGCACGTCCCCGGTCGTGAACGCATCGCCGATGCCGCGCGCCAGCACGAAGTGGAGGTGTCCGTCGCGCATCTTCTTGTCCCGCCGCATCGCCGCGGTCAGCCGAGCCGACGAGAACCGCCGGTTCAGCATCCCCGGCTCGCTCGGCAAGCCGACCGCCTCCAGGTGCGCCGCCACCCGGTCCGCGTCCCGCGCGGCGCAATAGCCCAGCCGCGCCGAGAGCCGGAACGCCAGGCCCAGCCCCACCGCCACGGCCTCGCCATGCAGCAGCCCGCCTCCGTAGCCCACTTCAGACTCGAACGCGTGCGCGAAGGTGTGCCCCAGGTTCAGCAGCGCGCGCCCATCATTCGGTTTCTCCTCCCGCTCGTCGTCGCCCACCACCGCCGCCTTGAACGCGCAGGCCCGAAGCACGGCCTCGGCTGCCGTGTCGCGGTCGCCGCCGAGCAGCGCCGACGCGTTTGCCTCGCACCACGCGAAGAACGCGGCGTCGCCGATCAGCCCGGCCTTCGCCACCTCCGCATAGCCCGCCCGCAACTCCCGCCCCGGCAGCGTCCCCAGCACCCCCGTATCGGCCAGGACCATCCGCGGCTGGTGGAACGCGCCCAGCAGGTTCTTGCCGTGCGCGGTGTTGATCCCGGTCTTGCCGCCGACGCTGCTGTCGACCTGGCTCAGCAGCGTCGTCGGCACCTGCACGAACGGCAGCCCCCGCAAGGTCACCGCCGCGGCGAAACCCGCCAGGTCGCCGACGACCCCCCCGCCGAGCGCCACCACCGTCGTCCGCCGCTCGACCCCATGGTCCAGCAATGCGTTCGCGACGCCGGTGAAGCCCTCGATGCTTTTCGACGCTTCGCCGGGGCGGACGACGATCTGCTGTGTCCTCACGCCGGTCTGGGCCAGCCCGTCCAGCAGCGCCGGCAGGTGCAACGCCGCCACCGTCTCGTCCGTGACCACCACCACGCGCTTCTGCGGCAGCACCGGCGCCAGCAGCGCCCCGGCCCGCGCCAGCAGCCCGTCGCCGACCACCACGTCGTAGCCGGCCGAACTCAGCGCCACGCTCAGCCGGCGCGGCGCGCGCCACGCCTGGATCGCGTGCAGCACCCGCGTGGTGGTGTAGTCCGGCGGCTCGTCGCCGCAATCGACCACCATGTCCGCCTCGGCATAGACCGGGTGGCGCGCGGCCATCAGCCCGGCCAGGATCTCCGCCGGATCCCCATCCTGCAGCAGGGGCCGGTTGTGCCGGGTCGACACGCGGCGCACCAAGGTGGGCAGCCGCACCCGCAGCCACACCGAAAGCCCGTCCGCTCGGATCGCCGCCCGCGTCTGCGGGTCCATGAACGCGCCGCCCCCGGTCGCCAGAACCAGCGGCTCGCCGGCCAGCAGCCGCCGGATCACCCGCCGCTCCCCGTCGCGGAAGTCCCGCTCGCCATAGCGGTGGAACAGCTCGGGAATGGTGCAGCCGGCCGCCAGCTCGATCTCCGCATCCGCATCGCGGAACGGCAAGCCCAGCCGCGCCGCGAGCCGCCGCCCGATGCTCGTCTTGCCCGCCCCCATCAACCCGATCAGCACCACGCTTCGCCCGGACATCGCGGTCGGCAGCTCGGAAACGCCCGGTGCGGCAGCCAGCCCGCCTGGGCCCGGCCCCGCCGCGGGACGCGTGGCGGCGAAGTTGCGTGTCATGGTGGGCAAGGCTAGCACACGGCTGGATATGACGGCCAAGGAAGCTGGATGAGCCGAGTCGTGTTAGCCGTGTTCGTGCTCGTGTTGCTGGTGCTGGGCGTGGCGATGCTTGCCCTGGGCGCGTTCCCGCCCCACCCCCGCACGGAGCAGGTCGAGCACGTGCTGCCCAATGACCGCTTCCAGCCGAAGCCGTGACCGCACGGGCATGGACCGCCACGCGGAGGCCTTCCTGGAGATGCTGGCTGCCGAGAGGGGCGCCGCCCGCAACACGCTCGCCGCCTACGCGGCCGACCTGGCCGATTTCGCCGCTTCCCTTCGCACCGGCGGCCAGGCGCCCGCCCAGGCCGACGCCGACAGCCTGCGCGCCTACCTCCGCGGCCTGTCCGCCACGTGCTCCGCCCGCACCACCGCCCGGCGCCTGTCGTGCCTGCGCGGGTTCTACCGCTTCCTCGCCCGCGAAGGCGTGCGCGCCGACGACCCGACCTTGCTGCTCGACGGCCCCCGCCTGCCCGCGACCCTGCCGAAGAACCTGCTCGAGGTGGAGGTCGAGCAGCTCGTCGCCGCGGCTGCGGCCCATCCCGGCATTCCCGGCCTCGTCGCAGGTGCCGCCCTCGAACTGCTCTACGCCACCGGCCTGCGCGTCTCGGAGCTGCTGTCGCTCCGCCGCGCCGACCTTGCCGGCGCTGCCGAGGTCCTGATCGTCCGCGGCAAGGGCGGCAAGGAACGCATGGTCCTCGTCTCCCGCGCCGCACGCCAAGCGGCTGCCGACCTCGCCGCGGCCGCACCCCGCAGCACCCATGTGTTCCCGGGCCGCAATCCCCGCCAGCCAATGACCCGGCAGGGCCTCGCCCTCATCCTCAAGCAAATCGCGCTCGAGGCCGGGCTCGATCCCGCGCGCGTCAGCCCGCACGTCCTCCGCCACAGCTTCGCCAGCCACATGCTCGCGCGCGGGGCCGACCTGCGCAGCCTGCAGACCTTGCTCGGCCATGCCGATATCGCCACGACGCAAATCTACACCCACGTCCTGCACGAGCGCCTGGCCGAGCTGGTCGCTCTCCACCACCCCCTGGCGAAGGCGGGCCTGCAGGGCTAGACCGCCCCGATGCGGCACTTCCTGGACTTCGAACGACCCGTCGCCGATCTCGAGAGTAAGATCGACGAACTCCGTGGGATGCAGCAGCCTGAGGGCATCGACATCGGGGCGGAGATCGCGCAACTCGAGGAAAAGGTCGAGGCGCAGATCAAGCTCGTCTACGGCAAGCTCACCCCCTGGCAGAAGACGCAGGTCGCGCGCCATCCGGACCGGCCGAAAGCCTCCGCCTACCTCGCCGCCCTCATCACCGACTACATGCCCCTCTCCGGCGACCGCGCCTTCGCCGACGACGCGGCCGTCCTCGGCGGGCTGGGCCGCTTCCACGGCCGCGCCGTCGTCGTGCTCGGAACCGAACGCGGGACCGATACCGAGAGCCGGGTCGCCCACAATTTCGGCATGGCCCGGCCCGAAGGCTACCGGAAGGCGCGCCGCCTGATCGAACTTGCCGGCCGGTTCGGCCTTCCGCTGCTGACCTTCGTCGACACGCCGGGCGCCTATCCCGGCATCGACGCCGAGGCGCGCGGCCAGGCCGAAGCGATCGCCCGCGCCATCGAGGCCTGCCTCGAAGCGCCCATCCCGATCGTCGCGACCATCATCGGCGAGGGCGGTTCGGGCGGCGCCATCGCCCTGGCCGCCGGTGACCGGGTGCTCATGCTGGAACACTCCATCTACTCCGTGATCTCACCGGAAGGGTGCGCCAGCATCTTATGGCGCGACGCCGCGCAGGCCGCCGTCGCCGCGGAAGCCCTGCGCCTCACCGCCCAGGACCTGCTCGGCTTCCGCATCGCCGACACCATCGTCCCCGAACCGCTCGGCGGCGCCCACCGCATGCCCGCAATGGCCGTCGCCGCCGTCGGCGACGCCATCGAAGCCGCCCTCGACCCCCTCCGCCCCCTCGCCCCCGCCGCCCTCAAACACGCCCGCAGAGAAAAATTCCTCGCCATGGGCCGAGACCCCCATTGATGCCGGTCGCGCAGAAGGCCCTCGCCCGGAAACGGGAGAGAATGAGGTGAGGGTGCTTCAAGCAGGCGGACAAGCCGCGGCCGGGCAGGGCGACGATCCGCCCGCGGTCTCCTCCCGCACCCTGTTTTTCCGCGTCTTCCCCTCGATCGTGCTGCCGATGTTCCTGGCCGCGATCGACAGCACCATCGTCGCGACCGCCCTGCCCAACATTGCCGCCACCCTCGGCGACGTCGAACGCATCTCCTGGGTGGTCGTCTCCTATCTGATGGCCACCACCATCGCCGCCGCCGTCTACGGCCGCCTCGGCGACGCGCTCGGCCGCAAGCGCCTGCTGCTGGTCTCGCTGGGCGTCTTCATCGTCGCCTCCATCCTGTGCGCCGCCGCCCCGACCCTCCTTGCCCTCGTCGCCGCCCGCCTGCTTCAGGGTATTGGCGGCGGCGGCCTCATGACCCTCTCGCAAGCTCTCGTCGGCGAAGTCGTGCCCGGCCGCGAGCGCGGCAAGTACCAGGGGTACCTCGCGTCGGTCTTCATGATCTCCAGCACCTTCGGCCCGGTCGCCGGCGGCTGGCTCACCCAGCATTTCGGCTGGGCGTCCGTCTTCTGGGTCAACGTCCCGCTCGGCCTCGTCGCCGTCGTCATGGCCGTCCGCCTGCCGGCCCGCGCCGGCACTGGCGGCCTGCGGTTCGACTGGCTTGGCCTGATTCTTTTCTCCGCCTTCGTCGTTTCCCTGCTGCTGGCGCTCGAGCAAGCGCAGCGCATCTCCGTCGCGGCACTGCCCGGCATCCTGCTCTGGACCGGCGCCGCGCTTGCATCGCTTTGGCTGCTGCTCCGGCAGGAACGGCGGTCCAGCTATCCGCTCATCCCCGTGAACCTCTTGAAGAACGCCGCCATTTGGCGTGCCGATGCCATGGGCGCCTGCGTCGGCGCTACCATCGTCGCCAGCGTGACGTTCATGCCCATCTACCTCCAGGTCGTCCGCGGGGCCGAGCCCAGCCGCGTCGGCCTGCTCATGTTGCCGCTCACCGCCGGCATCGCCGTCGGCTCGCTGTTCACCGGCAAGATGATCAGCCGCACCGGCCGCACGGCCATCTTTCCTTCGATCGGCCAGGCCAGCGTCGCCGCCTGCCTCGTGTTCCTCGCCATTGGCGCCGCCTGGGTTCCCACCAACCGCCTGCCCTGGCTATTCCTGGTGCTCTCGATCTCGCTGGGCACCACCATGCCGGTTGTCCAGATCACCGTGCAGACCGTCGCCGGCCCCAAGAACCTGGGCGCCGCCTCCGCCTCCGTCCAGTTCAGCCGCTCCATCGGCGCGGCCCTGGGCACCGCGCTGGTCGGCGCAGTGCTGTTCGCCGTCCTCGCCGTCCAAAGTCCGGCCACCGCCCGCCTGTTCGCCGACATCGTCGAACGCGGGCCCGCGGTCCTGGCCGGCCTGTCCGACGGCGTGCGCACCGGCCTTGCGCTCCAGATCGCCGGGGCGTTCCGCGCCGCCTTTCTCACCATCGCCGCCTTTAGCGTGACAGCGATGCTGCTCGCCTGGTCGCTCCCGGTCCGCCGGATCTGACCAGCTCAGTCCGAGCCGAGTGTCGTCGTCATCGTCACCGTGTCGTTCTCGATATCGGTCACTCGCACCATGGATACGCCGGCGCCCCTGGCCAAGTGTCTCCGCAAAGGGGGAGCGGCACACGTTGCTCGATGGTTGGTTCGGCGAAGATCCCTCGTTGCCGGGCAGCCCCGGTTCGAATACCGCTTTCGTCTTGAACCCGGAATAGTCACGATAGCGGCCAGGAGATGCCCGTGACGCCACCAACCGCGACACCACCCCTCGTTCCCGGCCGCGACTGCGGCTCCTGCAACGTCTGCTGCGTCGCGCTCACGATCAACGAGCCCACGCTGCAGAAGCTTCAAGGCTTCCGCTGCCGTCATGCCCAGCGCGACAACGGATGCGCCATCTACGAATCGCGGCCGCCCACCTGCCGGGCGTTCTACTGCGGCTGGCGCCTGCTGAAGTGGGTGCGTGAACCCCTGCGCCCGGACACCTCCGGCGTGCTGATCCGTCTGCACAACGAGGTCTCGGCCGACGGCGCCACCCGCCTCGGCATCGTCTTGACGCTTCTCCACGCCGCCGCCCTAAAAGCCGAAGGCCTCGCCGAAACCGTCGCGGCCGCGGTCGCCGCCGACATTCCGCTCTACCTCCATGTCCCCGGCCCGCCCGGCCGCACTTCCGGCCAGGCCCGCATCAACGCGCCCCTTCGTCACGCCGTCCACACGAAGGACAAGCCCGCCGTCCTCGAATTCCTTCGCGCCGCCCGAGCCCGCGGCCTCACGGGGCCCCATAGGCGCATCGTCCTCCCGGCCCCGCTTGCGTCCTGATGGCGGGGGAGGGGCGTCCGACATCCTGCCATGCCACGCGCCGTCCTCCTTTACGGAATGGAGGCACGAGCAAAGGCTCGGACCATCACCCCAACGCCCCGATCAACTCGCATGCCGCCACGATCGCGACCACGACCAGCACGACTTGCCCGGCCGTCAGCCCCCATTCCCGCTCCGGCAGCGCCGAACCGGGGTTTGCCGGCGGCTGTTCCGGCTCGGGCGCGGTCCGGCCCGCGCCGGGTGCGCCGCTGCCGCCGGTCTGGAAAGCAAACAGGCTCATGCCGCGTCTCCCATCAGGGCGGGATCAAGGTCCAGGTGGAACCGGTTGCCGGCCGTCGTCGCCGCGACGTGCCCAACCCGGATGACGAAGTCGCCGAACCGCTCCCCGTCCAGGCGCTCCCGGGCGTACTGCTGCAGCAGCGGCGTCAGCGCCGCAACGATGCCGTCATGATCGACGTCGCGCCGATAAAGCTTGTTCAGCCGCGTCCCATTCGCCGCCGCGCCAAGATACAGGTTGTAGGTTCCAGGCCCGCGGCCCACGAGCCCGATCTCGGCGAGAAACGGCCGGGCGCACCCGTTCGGGCAGCCGGTCATCCGCATCACCACGCTGTCCTGCGCCAGTCCGGCCCGCTCCATCACGTCATCCAGCGCCGTCAGCAGCGACGGCATGTAACGCTCGCTTTCGGCCAGCGCGAGGCCGCAGGTCGGCAACGCCACGCAGGCCATCGCCGCCCGTCGCAACGCCGACACCGGGCCATCGAGACCATAGGCCGCCAGCAGCCCCTCGATCTCGGCGCGGTCCGTCACCCCGGCAATCAGCAGGTTCTGGTTGGCCGTCAGGATGAAGCTGCCCTGGTGCACCCGGGCGATCGCATGCAGGCCGCTCAGCAGCCGCCGCTCCGCCTGATCGTGGATGCGGCCGTTCTCCACCCAAAGCCCGTAATGCGACAGCCCGCCCGCCGCGTACCAGCCCAGCCGGTCGCCCGTCGTCGTGAATACGGCGCCCCGCGCCGGCGCCAGGGGGAAGGGCAGGCGTGCCTGCACGTCGGCCCGAAACGCCTCCAGGCCCATCCGCTCGATCGTGTATTTCAGCCGCGCGTTCTTCCGCACCGCGCGGTTGCCGTGGTCGCGCTGCGCCATCAGGATCGCCGCCGCCGTCTCCACCGCCTGCGCCGGCGTCACGAACGCGAACCAGTCCGCCGTGCGCGGGAACGTCTCGGCGTCGCCATGGGTCATGCCCATGCCGCCGCCGACCGTCACGTCCCACCCCTCGACCTGCCCCTCCGCACCCACTTGGGCGACGAACCCGACGTCGTGCGCGAACAGGTCGACGTCGTTGTCCGGGGGAACAGCGACCACGATCTTGAACTTCCGCGGCAGGTAGGTCGGGCCGAACATAGGCTCCTCCTCCGGCCCAGCCACCCGCTCCGCACCGATCCAGATCTCGTGCCATGCGCGGGATTTCGGCAGCAGCCCGTCGCTCAGGTCATGCGCCAGCTGCAGCGCCGCCGCATGCGCCGGTCCGGCATGCGGGTTCACCGTCGCCATCACGTTGCGGTTCACGTCGCCGCACGCCGCGATCGTGTCCAGCAGCGCCGCATCCACCGCCTGGATCGCCGGCCGTAGATTGCCCTTCAGGATGCCATGGAACTGCACCGTCTCGCGCGTCGTCAGCCGGATCGTGCCGTTGCCGCGCTCCCGCGCGATCTCGTGCAGCGCGAGCCACTGGGCCGGGCTCACTTGGCCACCCGGAATCCGCAGCCGCGCCATGAAGCTGTAGGCCGGCTCCATCCGCGTCTTCCCACGCTCGGCCCGCAGGTCGCGGTCGTCCTGCTGGTAGATGCCATGAAACTTCGTCAGCTGCGTGTCGTCCTCATCGATTGCGCCCGTCTGCGGGATGGACAAGCCTTCGAGGATCCCGCCCCGCAGCAGGTCGCTGCGGGCCTTGATCCCTTCGTTCTTCGACTGGTTGGGCTCCGAGAGGGCCCACACGTTCGTATCAGCCATCAGTAAACATCCAGTAAATATCGGCCCTGCGCCTTGAGTTTGCCCAGCTCCGCTTCGGCCCGCTCGTCCGAGACGCCTTTGCCGCGCGCGACCACGGTCCGCAGCGCCGCGTGCACGTCCTTGGCCATGTGCGCCTGATCCCCGCACACATAGATCCGCGCCCCGTCCTCCAGCCAAGCATGCAGCTCCGCCGCACGCTCCAGGATCCAGTGCTGCACATAGACCTTGGCGTCCTGATCGCGGGAGAACGCCACGTCCATCCGGCCCAGCACGCCGCGCTTCAGGTAATCCTGCCACTCGAGCTGGTATAGGAAGTCGTGCGTGTAGTGGCGGTCGCCGAAGAACAGCCACGTGCGGCCGCGCGCGCCCGTCTCGTCCCGGTCCTGCAGGAACGCCCGGAACGGCGCCACCCCGGTGCCCGGCCCGATCATGATCAGCGGCACGCCGCCATCATCGGGCAGGCGGAAATGCGCGTTCGCCTTCACATAGACCGGGACCGTGTCGCCGACCCGGCGGCGATCCGCGAGCCACGTGGAGGCGACGCCGCCCCGCTCCCGCCCATTCGCCGCATAGCGCACGGCGCTCACCAGCAAATGCGCCTCGTCCGGAACCGCGCGCTGGCTCGACGCGACCGAGTAAAGCCGTGGTGGCAACGGCCGCAGCACCTGCAACAGCTGGTCGGGCTGTAGCCGCACCGGGTGATCCGTCAGCAGGTCGATCACCTGCCGTCCCGGAAGGTAGGCCGCCAGCGCATCCTTGTCCGCCGCAAGGTCGAGCAGCCGCCGGTCACCCGCCAGCTCGGACATCTGCCGGACCAGGTGCCCGGTCAGCGTCGTCACGTCATGCCGGGCCATCAGGGCCGCATGCAACGCCTCATCGGCGGCCAGTCCCACCGCGCCCAGCACCTGCTCCACCAAGCGTGCATCGTTCTGCGGCACGACCCCGATCGCGTCGCCCGGCTGATACGTGAGCCCGGATCCGGCAAGACTGAGCTCGACATGGACCGTCTGCTTGCCGGATCGGCTGGAGTTGAGGTTCTGCAGCTCGGTGATCTCGGCCGCGAACGGGTTCGCTTTCGTGGCAGCGGCAGCCACGCCGAAATCGACGTGGATCACGCTGTCGCCGGCGTCCTTCGTCTCCCGCAGCGCCGGCAACGTGGCGCCCAGCCAGGCCGCCGCCGGCGATTCGTAGTCGAGGTCGCACTCAAGCCGATCCGCGGCGCGCGTGGCGCCCAGCGCCGCCAGCCGCTCGTCGATCACCCGCCCGGTCTCGCAGAACTTCGTGTAGGCACGGTCGCCCAAGGCCAGCACGGCAAACCGAAGCCCGTCCAGCCGGGGCGCGGTTTCGGCCAGCAGTTCGGACAGGAATTGCGTCGCCCGCTGCGGTGCGTCGCCTTCGCCCCAGGTGCTCGCGATCACCAGCAGCGTCCCCACCCCGGCCAGCGCCGCCGGCGTGGCGTCGGCCGCGTCCAGCAGCTTGGCCGCGAAGCCGAGCCGCCCGGCATCCCGCTTGGCACCCTGAGCCAACGCTTCGGAATTGCCGCTCTCGGTCGCGAACAGGATCGTCAGCTTCTGCTTGGCTGCTGGCGGCGCCGCAGCCGCCACGCCCGGCCCCCCCGCCTCCAGCCCCGCCAGGAAGCCGGACAGCCAGGCGCGCTGCGTTGGCGTCGACGGCCCGATCACCCGGTTCAGGAGCGCGATGGCTTCGGGCGCAAACGGGGCGCTTTCCGGCAGGCGGGCGGCAGCGGTCATGAACGGTTCCGAGACGATGAACCGCTGATAGAATGCCTACACTGCGAACCAGCAACCCGGCCCGGCTAGAAAGCCCGGCGATGCTCTTTCCACGGTGTTCGAGAGAAACGCCTTCTCTCGACCGGCCC
Organism: Acetobacteraceae bacterium; assembly: GCA_965213855.1. Taxonomy (GTDB): domain Bacteria; phylum Pseudomonadota; class Alphaproteobacteria; order Acetobacterales; family Acetobacteraceae; genus JBBROS01. The sequence continues at coordinate 419,696 of CBDCAA010000011.1, forward strand.
CGCGGGAGATCGGCGCGCCCGGGTCAGCGGTTCGCGTCGAAGCCCAAGAAGCCCGCTTGCGGGGCAGGCGCACCGCCATTGCCAGCGAACAACCGCGCGGTCCGCGGTGCAGCCGGCGCAGCGTCGGCCACCGGCCGTTGCCGGGCCGCCTTTTCCGCCCGCTCGGCCCGCAAGGCGGCCAGCCGTTCGGCGCGGCTCGGCGGCTTCTCCTCCGCCGGCGGCCCGCTCACGGTCGTGCCCGCGGCCCCGCCCCGCAACGACAGCAGGTAGAACGAAAGCTGGTTCCGCCCCAAGTCGACCGCCAGCTCGATCGGCGTCAGCCCCAGCACGTTCGTCGCGTTCAGGTCGGCGCCGCGGTTTACGGCATCCTTCGCAACAGCCATGTCGCCGCGGTTGATCGCGTCGAACAGCGCCTCGTTCGGCGGCAGGTCGAGGCTGTTCTTCGACGCCGGCGCCACCGCAGCCGGCTCCGCCCGCGCGCCCGGCAGCGCCGAAGGCGGCTTCTCGGTCGCCCGCGCCGCGGGCTTCGCCACACCGACTCCGGCTGGGCCGGTGAAGTTCGCCGGGTTGGTGATCTGCTGCGACCAGGCAGGCGCCGCAAGGGCGGACAACGACAGGATCGATACGGTCAGGACGATGCGCTTCATGGCGCGCCTATAGCCTATGCCCGGTTCATCCACCAAACGCCGAATGACAGGTATGCGGAAAACACGATCCAGCTCAGGCCCGGCAGCAGCAGCAATGCCGCCCGGCGCTCCAGTGGCCAGAACCGCCGCAACGTCGTCAGCCCTGCCGCTAGAAGCAACGCCGCTCCGAGCACTCCTGCCTCCGTGCTGCGCAGGCCGAACAGCAGGCTCGGCCACAGCGCGCTCGCCAGCACCTGCCACCCCCACGCCCGGAGCGCCGCCCGCTTGCGGAACGCGGCCACCTCTACCCGCCGCCAGACCAGCCATGCTGCGATGCCCGGCATCGGCAACGACATGGCCATCAGCAGCCCGCCCCAGCCGGCGCCCCAGCTGGTGCCCGACGAGGCCGGGCCGCCAAGCCACCCGTTCGGCGTGAAGGGCGGCCGCGCCAGTCCCGTGAACCAGCCGCGCACCTCCGCCGAGCCTGCCGCCGCATTCGCCTCCCACGTCAGCAGGCACAACCCGACGAACCCGACCAGGGCCAGGAGGCTTGCGCGTCGGGCGCGTCGGCGAGGAGGTTCGATGGTCTGGAAGACACGCTACTCCGGTCATGCACGCCGACGTGGGCTCAGCCCGTGCCTTCCTGTCGCCAGGCCACGACGACCAACGCCAGCAGCAACGGCAGCGCCGCCCAGGGCGGCAGCAACGGCACCGCCTCCACGCCGGTCACCACATGGTCGCGCCGCCGCGGCAGGCCGATCCAACCGCTGCCGGACGCTTCGCGCCCCGGCTCGATCCGCCGCAGCTCCGGCACATGTAGGCTGGCCGGCGTCGCGCCGACGAAGTGGACGCTGCCGCCCGAGGCACGCATCGCGGGCTGCAGGATGCTCGCCGTCGCCCGCAGGTCGGCATATTCGAGCGGGTTGGCGAGGGTCGCGGCAGCGAACGCCGTCCGTATGCCATCGCTGACCTGGTACACGCCCGGGTCAGGCGCCGCTGTCTCCACCCCGGCCCGGCCCGGCCCGCGCGGGGTCAGCGCCACCGTTGCCGCGGGGCCGGCCGGCGCGGTCACGACCACGCTGCCCACAGGCGCGTCCTGCACCGACCGGCGTTCGATCCGCAACGTGCCGCCGTCGATCGTCGCGCGCAGCGCCTCCTCGTCCAGGGAGGGCTCCTTCATCAGCCAGTGGGCGATGCGGCGCAGCAGTTCGGCCTGCGGCCCACCGCCCTCGTGCCCCCGCGACCACAACCAGATCTGGTCCGACAGCAGCAGCGCCACCCGGCCCTGCTCGACATGGTCCAGCAATAGCAGCGGCGTGCCGTCCGGCGTCGCCATAAGGCTCTGGCCCGTTGCGCCCTCCGGCACGATGTGACGATACCAATCGCCCCATCCAGGCTCGCCCGCCCCCGGCTTCCACCCCGGCAGCCCTTCGGTCACCGGGTGCCGCGCGCCGACCTCTGTCACCTGCGGCCGGAACGCGCCATCCACCACTTCGCCCGGCCGTGCGGGCAGGACGGCGCCCACCGGGGTCGGGGCCAGGCTGGTGATGCCGCTGAACTCCGGCCCGGCACTCAGCAGCAGCCCGCCGCCGTTGCGGACATAGTCGGCGATGTTGCGCAGATACGGCGTCGGCAGGATTCCCCGGTTCTGGAACCGATCCAGGATGATGAGGTCGAAGTCGCGGATCTTGACCTGGAACAGCTCCCGCACCGGGAACGCGATCAGCGCCAGCTCGTTCAGCGGCGTCATGTCGTCGCGCTCGGGCGGCCGCAGGATCGTGAAGTGCACCAGGTCCACCGCCGGATCGGCCTTCAGCAGCCGCCGCCAGGTCCGCTCCCCCGCATGCGGCTCCCCGGAAACGAGCAGCACCCGTAGCCGGTCGCGCACGCCATTGATCGTGACCACGGTCCGGTTGTTAAGCGTCGACACCTCGCCGGCCAGCGGATCGGCCTGTAGTTCCACCACGATCGGCCCGGCGCGTGCCACGGGCACCTCGATCGGCGTCTCCTGCCCTACGGGCACGGAGATCACCTCCGGCGCCTCGCCGTCGCGGCGGACCGTCAGCCGCGCCAAGCCGCCCCGCCGCTCCGCGCCCAGGTCGTCGATGGCGACCCGCAGGATCACGGAACGGCCGACGATGCCGAACGCCGGCGCCTCCACGATGCGAAGCCGCCGGTCCGTTTCCTCCCCGTCGGCGGGCAGCAGCACGTGCAGCGGCGCCGGCAGCACAGGGTCCGGCCCATCGTTCGACGTGCCGTCGTGGACTTGCCCGTCCGTCAGCGCGATGATGCCCGCCAGCCGTGCGCGCGGCACGTCGGCCAGGGCGCGGTTGACCGCCGCGAACAGCGCCGTGCCGTCATGACCGGCCTCCGGCACCTCGATCGTCCGCAGATCGAGGTCGCCAAGACGCGACGCTTGCGCCTGCAGCCGGTCCCGCGCGGCGTCCACCGCCGCCGTCCGGTGCGTCGCGTCCATCGACGCCGTGCGGTCGAGCACCAGCAACGCGATGTCGGGAAGCGTGTCCCGCGTCTCCCGCACCAGCCGCGGTCCGCTCAGCCAGCCCAGCAGCACCGCGAACGCCAGCAGCCGCCACACCCGGCCCCGCGCCCGCCGCACCAGTGCCGGCAGGATCGCCAGCCCGCACAGCGCGGCCAACAGCCCCACCGCCCACCACGGCACCGCCGGGTCGAACCGGATCGAGGCCAGCGCCTGCTCGAGCTTCATGCCGCCCCGACCATCATTGCCCGAGCCTTTCGAGAATGGCCGGCACGTGCACCTGGTCGCCCTTGTAGTTGCCCGTCAACGCGTACATCACAAGATTCACCCCGAACCGGTAGGCCAGCGTGCGCTGCCGCGTGCCGCCTGGGATCGTGCTGTAAGGGTTCCGCCCCTGCGCATCGACCGCCCAGGCGCCGGCCCAGTCGTTGCCGCCGATGATCACGGGGCTCACGCTGTCGTTGTTGCGGTCCTGGTCGCGCTGCACCCAGACGGTGTCGCCCGTGAAGCGCCCCGGGAAGTCCTGCAGCAGGTAGAAGCTGCGCGCCAGCACGTGGTCGCTGTTCAGCGGCGCCAGTGGCGGCACCGCCAAGCCCTGGGTGATGCGCTTCAGGGCCGCATCCGTCCCCGGCGCGAAACCCTCCCCGCTGCCGCTGCCGCGCGTATCGATCAGGATGATGCCGCCCCGGCTCGTGAAGTCGTTGAGTGCTGCGATTGCGGCCGCGTCCGGCGCCGCGTCGGCCGTGACCGGCCAGTACAGCAGCGGGTAGAACGACAGGTCGTCCTGGCCCGGCACAACCGGCGCCGGCTCCACCAGCACGGCCGCGGTGCGGCGGTTCACATAGGTGCTCAATCCCGCAAGCCCGGCGCGGGAGATGCCGTCCACGGCCGCGTCCCCGGTGACGACGTAGGCAAGGTGCGTATGCAGCGCCGGCGCGTCGTCCGCCCGCGCCGGGGCCGCGGCTGTCATCAGTGCCAGCATCGCCACGGCGGGGCGCAGCAGGCCGCGCAGCCACAACGAGAGAACCAAATCGACGGCCAGTAGCAGCACCGCGAAGGCCAATAGCGGCGGCCCGATCGGGCGTTCGCGCACCGTGCCTTGCAAGGTCGCGACCGTCGCCCCTGGCACGGGCGCCGCGACCGCGAGCGGTGGCAGCGCCGCGCCCAGATTGAGCGCCCGGCGGCCTTTCTCCGGCCCATACAGGCCCGGCGGATGCCGCGCGCCGATGATGGGATGCGCAAGGTCAGCCGCCGTGATGCCGGTCGCCACCGGCGGTGGCTTGGACAGCGCGCCGAACCCGTCCAGCGCCTCGGCCGGTCCCAGCACCGCATCCTCCGGCAGACCCGCGACTCCCGCCGACAGGTCCACCAACCGGCGCAGCATGTCCACGAACAGCCCCGACAACGGCAGGTTCGACCAGTCGGCGTTCGCCGTCACATGGAACAGTATGATCCGCCCGCTGCCATGCGCCGCCGCCGTCACCAGCGGCGTCCCGTCAGCCAGCGCCGCCCAGGTCCGCTGCGGCAACTGCGCCGAGGGCTCGGCCAGCACCTGCCGGTTCACCAGCACCTCCTCCGGCACCGCCAGCCCCGTGAACGGCGAGGCCGCATCGAACCGCGCCAGCTTCTGCGGCTGGCTCCACGATAATGCGCCGCCCAGCTGCCGGTCCCCGGCCAACAGCCGCACCGGCAGGAGCGGGTCCTGCGTCTCGGGATCGCCGCTCGCCTCGGCCATGCGCGGGCCGGCGAACCGCAGCAGCAGCCCGCCGTCGTTCACCCACTTGTCCAACCGCCGCGCCGGATCGCCATCGAGCGGTACGTCGGCCAGCACGATCACCGAGACGGCCCTGGACAGCAGCGCGTCGAGGTTGCCGCGCCGCAACTCCGACGTCGGCGCGAGTGCCCGGTTCACATAGAACAGATCGCCGATCAGCGGGGTGTCCGCGCCCTGATCCAGGGCCAGCATGCCAACCGGGCGCCGCCGCCAGCGCTCGTCCAGCAGGACGGTGCCCGCGGCCGATGACGCGCCGTCGAGCACGAGCCGGCTGACGGTGTTGCGCAACTCGGCCGGCAGCGGGATCGCCGCCTCCGCCACTGCGGCACCGGCCGGCACGGTCGTGTCGACCCGGGCCAGCGTTCGCCCGTCACCCGTCTGCGCCAGCACGCCCAGGGTGGTGTCGACCGGTTGCGGCAGCATGCTCACCCGCGCGACCAGCCGGTCCGCATCGCTGCGCGGCACCCGGGCCACCCGTGCCGCGACCGGGTCGGGGCGCAGCTCCGTCAACGGCCCGGCCGCCGCCAGCGCGGCAGCGAATGCCGCGTCGCCACCGGTCGCAATCCCGTCCGCTAGGTAGGTGACGGCGCCCGCGCTCACGTCTTGCAGCGCCTCGGCCGCCGCAGCGCGGTCAGGCGGCCACGGCTTCGGCCGCAATGCCGCCAGCCGCGTGCGCTGCTCGGCCGCGGGCAGCGCCGCCGAGACGCGGGGCGCCTGGTCCGCCTCGCTGCGGGCAGTGGTGAGCAGCCGCGTGGGCCGGCCCTCCCGCTGCGCCCGGTCCAGCGCGCCCTCGGCAGCCTGGATCCGCGTCGCCCAGTCGGGCGCCGAGGCCCAGCCGTCATCGAGCACAAGCAGCAACGGCCCTGTCCCCGGCAGCCGCCCGGCCGCATCCAGCACCGGTCCGGCCAGCCCCACCACGATCAGCCCGGCCGCGAAGATCCGCAGCGCCAGCAGCCACGGCGGCGTCCGGGACGCCGTCCGTTCCGGTGCGCGCAACCCCTCCAGCAACCGGATCGCCGGGAACCGCTGCACCCGCGGCGCCGGCGGCGTGACCCGCAGCAGCCACCAGAGCAACGGCAGGGCAGGGAGCGCCAGCAGCAGCCAGGGGGTCGCGAAGATCATGCCGCCATCGCCGCATACATCGCCAGCAGGGCCGATTCCGGCGCGTGGTCGGTGCGGTGGGTGCCGAAGCTCCAACCGGCTGTCGTGCACAGGCCGGCCAGCCCGTGCAACTGCCGCTCGAGTGCTGCGGCATAGCCCTCCCGAATGCCCTCGACGCGCGGCACGAGCTGGTCCGGCTCCGCCCGAAGCCCCTGGAAACGCACACGGCCGGTGAACGGCAGCAACGCCTCAGCCGGATCGAGCACCTGGTGCAGATGGCCTTGCACCGGGATGGCCGCGAGCGCGCCGACCACGCGGCGGATGTCCGGCAGAGGGGAGAGGAAGTCGCCGATCAGCACGACCCGGGCATTGCGCGGCAGGGGCGCCTCGGGCGGCACCCCATCGCCGGGCAGGTCGGCGAGCGCCTCGGCGATGCCCTCCAGCGCCGCCCGCCCGCCGCGGGTCCGCGCCGGTCCGCCAAGCAGCCGCACCCGTTCGCCGCCCCGCAGCAGCAGCGCCGCCAGCGCCAGCAGCAGCAGGTCCGCCCGCTCGCGCTTCAGCGGCGTTGCCGCGCCCGATCGCCAATCCATGCTGGCCGACGCGTCGCGCCACAGATAGACCGACTGCGCCGCCTCCCACTCCGTCTGCCGCACATAGGCACGGTCGCTCTTCGCACTCGCGCGCCAATCGATGCGGCCCGGCGGATCGCCCGCGGCCACGGGCCGGTATTGCCAGAAGCTGTCCCCCTGGCCCACCTGGCGACGCCCGTGCACCCCCTGCGCCACCGTCGCCGCCACCCGCTGCGCCGCCACCAGCAGCGGCGGCAGCGTGGCGCCCAACGCCTCCGCGCGCCGTGCCGCCTGACCCGGAGCGAGGCTGCTTCGGCCGGTCAAACCAACTGGCCGACCAGGCCGTCGATCACGTCCGGCAAGCCGACCCCCTCGGCCCGCGCCGAGAAGTTGAGCGCCATCCGATGCCGCAGCACGGGCTGGGCCAGTGCTGCGACGTCATCCAGGCTCGGCGCCAGCCGCCCATCCAGCACGCAGCGCGCACGGCAGGCCAGCATCAGCGCCTGTGCCGCCCGCGGCCCCGGCCCCCACGCCACGTGCCGCCGCACCACGTCCGCCGCCGTGCTCTCCGGCCGCCCGCCGCGAACCAGCGCCAGGATCGCCTCCACCACCTGCTCGCCCACCGGCACACGTCGGATCAGGTGCTGCGCCGCGATCAGCTCATCCCCCGTCAGCACCGGCGCCGCCTTGGCCCGCACGGCGCCCGTCGTCGCCAGCAGCATCGTCCGCTCGGAATCGAGGTCCGGGTAGCCGACATCCACCTGCAACAGGAACCGGTCCAATTGCGCCTCCGGCAACGGATACGTCCCCTCCTGCTCCAGCGGGTTCTGCGTCGCCAGCACGTGGAAGGGGCGCGGCAGCGGGTGGTCGACGCCACTCACCGCGACCCGCATCTCCTGCATCGCCTGCAGCAGCGCCGACTGCGTCCGCGGGCTCGCACGGTTGATCTCGTCAGCCATCAGCAACTGGCAGAACACCGGGCCCGGCACGAAGCGGAAGGCGCGCCGCCCGCCTGCCTCCTCCTCGAGCACTTCGCTGCCGGTGATGTCGGCCGGCATCAGATCGGGCGTGAACTGCACCCGCTTGGGCGCCAGGCCCAGCACCGTGCCCAGCGTCTCGACCAGCAGGGTCTTGCCCAGGCCCGGCACGCCGACCAGCAGCGCGTGGCCGCCCGCGAGCAACGTGACCAGCACCTGTTCGACCACCTCCTGCTGCCCGAAGATCACCCGGCCGATCTCGGCCCGCGCCGACGCCGCCCGGGCGCCCAGCGCCTCGATCCCCGCCAGCAGCTCGTGCTGGGCGGCATCGGTCGGTTCGCTCATGCTTTGCATCGGGGCGTCCACGGTTGGATGTTCGGCAACACAGCAAGTCCCTCTTAACGGGTGCACGCACATCCCCGCGGCGCAAGGTCTTTCATCGGCGGGGGGGCCGTCCCTATATCCGGAGCAAGGACGGAGACACGGCCGAACCCGGAGACGTTGTCGTGAACGATGCCATGCCCGAACGCCATACCGCCACCATGATCGAACCCGTGCCCCCCATCGCAGCGCTCACATCCCCATCACGTCCGGCCACCGGCACAAGCACGCGCCGGCCTCCACGCGAGTGTGGGGACCTTCCGTTCGTCATCAAGCGCGACGGCACCTGGCTGTATCAGGGCAGCCCGATCGGGCGGCGGGAATTGGTCTGCCTGTTCAGCAGCGTGCTCAAGCGCGAGCCGGACGGGTCCTACTGGCTCGAGACGCCGGCCGAGCGCGGCCGGATCGTCGTCGAGGACACGCCGTGGATGGCGGTCGAGATGGACTGGTGCGGCAGCGGCTGCAGCCAGGTGCTGTCTTTCCGCACCAACGTCGACCAGGTCGTGACCGCCGGTCCCGAACACCCGATCCGCGTCCGCACGGACCGCATCACCGCCGAGCCAGTGCCGTATATCCGCATCCGCGGCGAGGATGGCGCCCCGCTCGAGGCGCGGATCAGCCGCGCCGTGTACTACGAGCTGGTCGCGCTCTCCGTGCCCTGCGTCGTGTGCGGCCGCCCGGTTCTGGGCGTCTGGAGCCAGAACCGCTTCTTCACCCTGGGCGACGCGCCCAACTGCGCGGACGTCGATTGCGACGACGTCGACGACGCCGACAGCAAGCACGCCGAGGCCGGGATCGGCGCCGTCGAACGGGTCTGATGGAGCTGTCCGCGCTGCGGCGCCAGCTCGCCGCAGGCACGGCGCCGCCCGAGGCCGTGGCCGAGCTCTCCACCAGCGACGACGCGCAGGATCTCGTCGAAGGCCCGCTGCGCCCCGCCGCCGTCCTGGTGCCCGTCATGCACGGCCCGGCTCCCGGTGTCCTGCTGACGTTGCGCACCGCCCATCTCAAGGCCCATGCCGGCCAGGTCGCCTTCCCCGGCGGCCGGATCGAACCCGCCGACCCCTCACCCGAGCAGGCCGCGCTGCGCGAAGCGCAGGAGGAGATCGGCCTCGACCCCTCCGCCGTCGAGATCCTGGGCCGCCTGCCCGACTACGTCACCGGCACCGGCTACCTCATCACCCCGGTCCTCGGCCTCCTGCCCGGTGGCCTCCAGTTGAGCCCAAGCCCGGACGAGGTGGCCGAGATCTTCACCCTACCGCTGGCCACCCTGCTCGACCCTGCCGCGCCTGAACGCCGCAGCCGCATGTTTCGCGGCCGGCAACGGCAGTTTTGGGTCTGGCCCCATGAGCGGCATTACATCTGGGGCGCCACGGCAGCGATCCTCGTGCATCTCGCCTCGCGGCTGCGGATGCAGGGTCGGCTCTGAACCCATGCGCTTCGCCGAATTCGTGGTGTTCCTGGCGCCGGTCGCCGCCTTCGCGCTGTGGCGCTGGGCGGTCGCCCGCGGGATGGACGGCCCGCCGCCTCGCCAACTCGTGGCCCTCCTCGCCGGCCTCATGCTCCTGGCCGGCTGGTTGATCTACACTGGCGAGACCGAGCGCCTGCCCCCCGGCCGCTACGTTCCGGCCCGCCTGGAGAACGGCGTGATCGTCCCCGGCCACAGCGCGCAGGGCGGCGGCGAGCCGGGTCGGTGACGGTTTACGCGCTCGCCCGCGACGGCCCGGCCAAGGCCCCCGCGATCAGCGCGATCTGCCGGGCCATCCGGCCCATCGCGGGATGCGCGACGTCGGGCGGCTGGGCAGGGGGCAGCGGCTGGCTGCTGGCCAAGGCCGCGAAGGACTGCGCCATCCAGGCCCGCCACGCCGTGAGCGTCGCCTTATCGCACCCGGCCTGGGCCGGGTCGTGCTGCAACGCCAGCAGCCGGCCGGCCAGGCGGCGCAGCGCGGCGTCCACCACCAGCGCCGTCTCCGCCTCCCTCCGCGCGGCGTTGCGCGGCTCCTGCAGCGCGCGGTTCAACGCGGTCTCGAGATTGTTGCTCGCGAGCCCGGCCGCGCGGCGCACCGCTTCCAGCGCCTCGGGCGAGGTTGCCGCCGGATCGATGAGCGCGCTCAGTTCGAGGTCGGCATAGGCGGCGTGAGCGGTGATGGCGGCCGCCAGCGCCTGGCGCACCCGGCCCGGCTCCCAACTCGGCCACAGCAGGGCGGCGCCGGCCACCGCCAGCATCCCGCCAGCGACGGTGTAGCACGCCCGGTAGAGTGCGATCGCGAACTCGCTCGTCCCGGGATTGCCCAGCTCGCTCAGCAGCACGACCATCGGCGTCAGGAACGCCATGAACAGGCCGAAGCTCACGGCACGGCAGGCAAACGCCGCCACCGCGAGCGGCACCATCACCATCGCAGTGACCAGCGGCGTGTGCACCACCAGCGCGATCGCGGCCGCGGCCACGCCCCCCAGCACGGTCCCGGCACTCCGTTCCAGCGCCTTCTGCCACGTCAGCGCGAAGAACGGCTGCAACGTGAGCACCAACGTGATCGTCAGCCAATGCGCATAGGCATGGCCGGTCGAGAGCGTGAAGGCCAGCGCCGGCGCGGCGACCACCCCGGCCCGGGCCGCATGGCGCAGGATCGCCGAATCCCAGCGCAGGTTGGCGCGCGCCGGCGCGAGCATCCGCTCCCGCCAGCGCCGTCGCCGCGTGTCGGTGCCCTCCTTGCCCGGCGTGAGCCCTTCGGGCGTCGTCAGCAGCAGCGCGATCTTCAGCCGTGCGACGATCGCTTCCGCCAACCCTGCCAGTGCCGGCACGGCCTCCAGCCCGTCGAACGCCTCCAGCATGCGGCCCGTCAGCTCGCGCACCGCCGGGTCATCGATTGCGTGGTCGCGGGCTGTCGCGTCCGCAAGCGCCGCCAACAGAAGCCTGAGCGCCGGCAGGGCCTGGCAGGCGGCGGCACGGGTGGGCGCATCCGCCTGCTCCAGCACGTCCGACAGCGCGATCAAGGTGCCGAACAACTGGTCGGCGGCTTCGACCTGGATCAGCGATTGATTAGCCCGCGCGCTGCCGCCGCCGCGGATGCGTACCGTGTCGAGCACCAGCGTCCGTGCGACCTCGATCCCGTCCCGCACGTGCCGGCGATGCGCGCGGGCGTGCTCGGCCCACCGTTCCGGGCCCATGCCTTGCTGGATGCTGCCGTCCAGCAGCGGCACGAGGTCCGTCACCATCAGCCCGAGCCTGCGGAACACGTTGGCGGTCGCGCGGCGGGCGGGCCGGAACGGATGCAGCCGCCAGATCACCATCGTCAGCGCGAAGGCCCATAGGCTGCCGGCCGCGAACAGCGCACCCGATTCGAACGCGTATCCGGGCGGCTCGATCCGGTCCAAGGACAGGATCGTCACGACCACCAGCAAGTTGCCGACCTGCATCGGCGACTGGCCCCAAACCCGTGCGAAGCTCAGAGCGAAGATCGTCAGCGCCGCAGCCGGCACCGTCACCACCAGGCCCAACGGCCGCAGCAAGGAGAACCCGGTCGTGAGCAGCGCGCCCAGGGCTGCGAAGGCCAGCAGGCCGGGCACCCGCCGCCGCACCGGCCCGCCCACGTCGCACAGGCAGGTCAGCAGCGCACCGACCGCCGCGGCCGCCAGTGCCGGCAGATGCACGATCTCCGACAGCAGCATGACCGCGGCGACGGCGAGCGCCGCCCGCATCCCCTCCTCGGTGCTGATGGCCCGCAAGTCGAGACTGACCGGCAACGCCGCCAGGTCCGCCTGCGGCCCAGCCCGCCAGCCCCTCCCGAATACGATCCGGCGACGCCCGTTCACCTTCACCCCTCCCTGCGAGGGAGGGGTCGGGGGTGGATGGCCGCCCGTGCCCGCCTCAGCCGCCATCGGCCCTTCCAAAGACGGGAAGGGGGACGGGGTCCTGGTCAGGCCGCCTTGGCCATCTGCCGCAGCACGAACTGCAGAATGCCGCCATTGCGGTAGTATTCGGCCTCATCGGCCGTATCCACACGGCAGGTCACGGGAACCTGGTCGACCGTGCCCCCGGACCGGTGGATCGTCAGCATTAGGTCCATCCGCGGCGTTAGCGCCTCCAGCCCCAGGATGTCGATCACCTCGGTCCCGTCCAGGCCCAGCGATTGCCGCGTCGTGCCGTCCTTGAACGTCAGCGGCAGCACGCCCATGCCCACCAGGTTACTCCGGTGGATGCGCTCGAAGCTCTCCACCACCACGGCCTTCACGCCCAGCAGCGCCGTGCCCTTCGCCGCCCAGTCGCGGCTCGAGCCCATGCCATACTCCTTGCCGCCGAACACGATCAGCGGCACGCCCTCGGCCTTGTAGCGCATGGCCGCGTCGTAGATCGGCATCTGCTCGCCGTCGGGCTGATGGACCGTCCAGCCCCCCTCGACGCCGGCGACCATCTCGTTCTTGATCCGGATGTTGGCGAACGTGCCGCGCATCATGATCTGATGGTTGCCGCGCCGTGCGCCGTAGCTGTTGAAGTCGCGCTGCATCACCTGGTGCTCGCCCAGGTATTCGCCGGCCGGGCTCGCCTTCTTGATGTTGCCCGCCGGGCTGATGTGGTCGGTCGTGATATTGTCGGCGAACAGCGCCAGCACGCGCGCGCCGCGGATGTCGCTCACCGCCGGCGGCGTCATGGTAATCCCGTCGAAATAGGGCGGGTTCTGCACATAGGTGCTACCGCCATTCCAGCGGTAGGTCTCGCTGGATGTGTCGATCTCGATCGCCTGCCACTCCTGCGTACCCTCGAACACCTCGCCGTAGCGCTTGATGAACTGGTCGCGCCCGACCGCCGCATGCACGACGTCCGCGATCTCCTGGTTCGTCGGCCAGACATCCTTCAGATACACCGGTTGCCCGTCGCTGCCCGTCCCGAGCGAAGCCGTGGTGATGTCTTCGTTCATCGTGCCCAGCAGCGCATAGGCGACCACCAGCGGCGGGCTCGCCAGGTAGTTCGCCCGCACGTTCGGATGCACCCGGCCCTCGAAGTTGCGGTTTCCCGACAGCACGCTCACGGCCACCAGCTTGTTCGTCTCGATCGCCTCGGCGATCTCGTCGTCGAGCGGCCCGGAATTGCCGATGCAGGTTGTGCAGCCATAACCCACAAGCTGGAACCCGAGCGCATCGAGCTCGGTGCTGAGCCCGGCCCGGTCCAGGTATTCGGTCACGACCTGGCTGCCCGGTGCCAGCGACGTCTTCACCCACGGCTTCGGATGCAGCCCCTTCGCCCGCGCCTTCTTCGCCAGCAGCCCGGCGCCCAGCATCACATACGGGTTGCTCGTGTTCGTGCAGCTCGTGATCGCCGCGATCACCACGTCGCCATGGGTGATGCTGTAGTTCTTGCCCGCCACGTGTACGGACGTGCCCACATCGTTCGCCGCGACGCCGAGCCCCTTGGTCAGGTCGGCCTTGAATGCGCTCGTCGCGTCCTTCAGCAGGACCTTGTCCTGCGGCCGCTTCGGCCCGGCGATGCTTGGCATCACGCTCGCCAGGTCCAAGTCGACGATGTCGGTGAACACCGCCTCGGGCGTCGTCTCGTCCACCCACATGCCCTGCGCCTTGGCATAGGCCTCCACCAGCGCGATCTGGTCCGCCTCGCGGCCGGTCAGGCGCAGATAGGACAGGGTCTTGGCATCGACCGGGAAGATGCCGCAGGTCGCGCCGTACTCGGGCGCCATGTTGGCGATGGTGAGCCGGGTCGCGACCGAGAGGTCCGCGAGGCCCGGGCCGAAGAACTCCACGAACTTCGCCACGACGCCCTTCTTGCGCAACATCTGCGTGACCGTGAGCGCAAGGTCGGTCGCGGTGCTGCCCTCCGGCAGGGTGCCGCGCAACCGGAAGCCGATCACGTCCGGGATTAGCATCGCGATCGGCTGGCCGAGCATCGCCGCCTCCGCCTCGATCCCGCCTACGCCCCAGCCCAGCACGCCAATCCCGTTGGCCATCGTCGTGTGGCTGTCCGTGCCGAACAGCGTATCCGGATAGGCCAGCGTCTCGTCGCCGTCCTTCGCCGTCCACACCGTCGACGCCAAGTACTCGACATTCACCTGGTGGCAGATGCCTGCCCCTGGCGGGACCACCCGGAAGTTCTCGAACGCCGACTGCCCCCAGCGCAGGAAGGTGTAACGCTCCCCGTTGCGGGAGAACTCGGCGTCCATGTTCTTATGCAGGCTGTCTTTCGACGCCGAGAAGTCCACCATCACCGAATGGTCGATCACGAGGTCGACCGGCACCAGCGGGTTCACCTGGTCCGGCCGCCCGCCGAGCTGCAGGATGCCGTCGCGCATGGCGGCCAGGTCCACGACCGCGGGCACGCCGGTGAAGTCCTGCATAAGGATGCGCGCCGGGCGGAACGGCACCTCCTTGGCGCTCGTCCCCGTCTGCGCCCACTCGGCGATCGCCCGCGCGTCGTCGACGGTCGTGCTGCCCCCGTTCTCGAACCGCAGCACGTTCTCCAGCAGGATCTTGAGGCTCACCGGCAACCGGCTCACATCGGCGCCCATCGCCGCCCCGGCCGCCGGCAGGGAAAAGTAGCCGTAGCTCTTGCCCGCCGCAGTGAGTGTCTGGCGTGCCTTGAGCGTGTCGTGCCCGGTCTGTTTCATCGCGCAAGGGCCTTTGCTGCTATGCGGTGCTGGTGCCGCCGATTACCTATAGCAGGGCAGGGGCGTCCACAATCACCCCCCATATTCCAGCACGTTCAGTCCGCCGTTCCAGTCCGACAGATACATCACCCCGTCCGGCTGCACGTTCACGTCGCAGGTCTGCGGCGCCAGCGCATTGCCGGGCCGCGGGTCCAGGATGCGCGCGGGCGGCCCGGCGACGAACCGGTCGATCTCGCGCGGCCCATAGGGGTCACGGATGTCGAAGATGCGCAGCCCGGCATTGTGGTAGGTGGCGAAGATCGTTTCCTCGCTCTGGAACGTGCCGGGCCGGTTCTCATGCAGGTTGTGCGGCCCGAAATTCTCGCCGGGCCGGCACCAGTCGCGGTCCTTCGGCGTCGGCAGGGTCGCGATGCTGACCGGGTTGCGACGGTCCCGCACGTCCATCACCCAGGTGTAGCTCAAGCCCGGGCCGCACTGGAACGCGTTCGACTCGTCGGCCACGATCGCGAGCCCCCGCCCGGGCAGCGGCAGCGGCGTGTGCGTCCCGCCCGGGTAGGGTGGCGCCGTGTTGGTGTGCGATAGCAGCGCCGGCTTGGAGCGGTCGGTCACGTCGAACACCGTGAACCCGCCGTCCCGCCACGCCGCATACCCCGTGTCGCCGGCGACGATCATGTGGTGCAGCGCGACCCGGCCCTTCCAGCCCGGCATCTCGCCGCCGTCCCGCCACATGCCCGGCATCCACCAGCGGCTGACCACCTCCGGCTTCGTCGGCTTGGACACGTCGACGATATGCAGGAAATGGTCCGTGAACCCGTCCGCATGGGCCGACACGTAGGCATACCGCCCGCCCACATACCACAGCCGGTTGATGCCGACACCAGGCATGTCCAGGAACGCAATCTCCCGCGGGTTCGCCGGGTCCTTGATGTCGTAGATCCGTAGCCCGGCGGCGAAGCTCCGTTCGGCCGGCAGGCGCTCGGGCGAGAAGTTCTGGTAGTAGCTGAAATTGGGGTTGTAGAGCTTGAGCGTCGGGATATCGGCGCCATTGGCCACCAGCAACAGGTCGTCGTGCGCCTGCAGGTGGTGGGAGCGGGTGTTGGGGCCGTTGGTGACGAAGTTGACCGGTTTCGGCTTGGTCGGGTCGTTCACGTCGATGATCGTGAAGCCGTGGTTGAACATGTGCCCGACGATGACGTGCTTGCGGCTCACCATCACCTGGACCCCATCGGGCCGCCCGCCCTGGTCGCTATAGGCCAGGTGCTTGATCCGGCTGGGACGGTCGCTCGGCGCCGGCTGCGCCGCAGATGGCAGGGCAGCGCCAGCCATCAGCCCACCCAGCGCGGCCCGTCTGGTCAGCGACATCGTGCAATCCTCCGTCGTTTTGCCGAAGCTCGCACGACTTCTCCCCTCCCTGGAAGGGAGGGACCGGGGGTGGGTCGTGGCGCGGAACGCGGGTCGAGTGCGAACGCTCCCACGCTGGACCGTAGGCGGGCCGCAACCCATAACGGCGCCGCGCCCCGACCGGAGTCCGCATGCCGCCCGCCGACCCACCTCAAGACGGCCTCGTGGCCAGCGGCGTCTCCGCCTTTCGTGGCGAGCGCCTCGTGTTGCGCGACGTCGGCCTGCGCGTGGGCGCCGGCGGCGCGGCGCTCCTGCTCGGCCCGAACGGCGCCGGCAAGAGCACGCTGCTCCGCGTCCTCGCCGGGCTGAAGCGGCCGGAGGCTGGCGCCGTCACCTGGCGTGGCGCCCGCGTCGACGAGCCCGGCGCCGACCTGGCCTATCTCGGCCATCTCGACGCGCTCAAGCTCGGGCTCACCGTGCGCGAGAACCTCGGCTTTCCGCCCGCATCCGCTGTGGCGCTCGGACCGCTCGGGCTGACGACGCTCGCCGACATCCCCGTCCGCTTCCTTTCGGCCGGGCAGCGCCGCCGCTTGGCTCTCGCGCGCCTGGTCGGCCGTGGTGCCGGCCTGTGGCTGCTCGACGAACCGACCTTGGGGCTCGACGTCGCCTCCGTCGCGGCGCTCGGCGGCCTGCTCGCCGCCCACCGTGCCGCCGGCGGGGCGATCGTGGCCGCGACGCACCTTCCCCTCCCGCTGGCGGACTGGGACGAGGTCCGGCTGTGACATGACCGCGCTGCTGCTCCGGGAGCTGCGACTGTCCGTGCGGCATGGCGCGGACACGCTGGCGGCCGTGCTGTTCTTCGTGCTCGCCGCCGCGCTGTTTCCCCTGGCAATCGGCCCGGCGCCCGAAACGCTCGCCCGGCTCGCGCCCGGCATCGTCTGGGTCGGCGCCATCCTCGCCGGCGTGCTCCCGCTCGACCGGCTGTTCGGCGCGGATTTCGAGGACGGCTCGCTCGATCAGCTGCTGCTCAGCGGCCTGCCCGCGGCGGCCGTGGCGGGGGTGAAGGCGCTCGCGCATTGGATCGGCACCGGACTCCCGCTGCTGGTGGCCGCCGGCCCGGTCGCGATCATGCTGCAGATGCCCGGCGAGCTGGTCCCGGTCCTGCTGGCCGGGCTGCTGCCAGGCACGCTCGCGCTGTCGCTGCTGGGCACGCTGGGCGCCGCGATCGTCGTCGGTGCCCGCCGCGGCGGCGTCCTGCTGCCGCTGCTCGTGTTGCCGCTCGCCACCCCCGTGCTGATCTTTGGCGCCGCCGCGGTCGAGGCCGCCGCCGCCGGCGAAACGCCGCGGCCCCACCTCCTCTTCCTCTGCGCCTTCCTCGCCGCCGCGTTCCCGCTCTGCCCCCTCGGCGCCGGCGCCGCCCTCCGCGGCGCAGCGGAGTGAGCGGCCCCACCTTCACTTCCGCGATCCAGCGCTGCGCGCCGGCGGATAGCGCTGCGCTCATCCGCCCTGCCGTTTGACCGGCTCGCGGGTCGATATTGGACACTAACCTCGGGGCGCGTAGTCCAGCGGCAGTGCCGTGGTCTGCTTCAGCACCTCCATCGCAAAGCTGGCGCTCACGTCATACAGCTCGATCCGGGCGATGATCCGCTTATACACGTCGTCATAGGCGCCGATGCTGGGCACGACGATGTGCAGCAGGTAGTCCACCTGGCCCGCCATCCGGTAGAAACCGACCACCTCCGGCAGGTCCGCGACGCAGGCGCAGAACCGGTCGGACCACTCCTTTTGGTGCTGGTTGGTCCGCACCGCCACGAACACGTTTACCCCGACATTGACCTGGCCCGCATCGAGCAGCGCCACCCGGGCGCGGATCACCCCCTGGTCGAGCAGCCGCTGCACCCGCCGCCAGCATGGCGAGGCGGAGATCCCCGCATGCGCCGCCAGATCGGCAACCGGCATCGTGGAATCCCGCTGCAGCCAGAACAGCAGGCGTCGATCAATGTCGTCCAAGGCATAGGATTGCGTCATCGGGGCGAAATCCGGAATGGCATCGCCTACAATCCGGCCATCCCAGCCAATTTCGCAACCAGATTCCCGGCCCCGCCCGCCATTCTTCGTTGGTCAACGCGGAGGCCGAAACCCATGTCGATCTCGTTCACCGAACATCCGCACCAGGTCGGCGAGACCTACGGCGAACACCTCTCGACCGCGACCGGCTTCGGCATGGCCATGATCGTCGGCGGGCTCGCCTGCCTCGTGCACGGCGCGTTGCCGTTCCTGTGCACCTCGACCGGTTCGCGCACGATCCGACGCCTGCACGACCGCATGATCACCCACCGGGTCCGCACCATGCCGTCCGGGGCCGCCACCGGCAGCTAAGCCGCCGCCACCCGATCAGCCGTCGGCGCGGGGAAGCCAGGGGATTCGGGCGACCTCGATGCCCTCGTCGGCCAACGCCTCAGCCTGTTCGGGCGTCGCCTCGCCATAGATCCCCCGCGCCGGCGAATCGCCGTTGTGGATCGCCCGCGCCTCCTCGGCGAAGCGGTCCCCCACGTGGTCGCACTTGGCCTCGATCTCGGACCGCACCCGCTGCAGCATCGCCCGCATCTGGTCCGGCATCGCCGCGCCCAGCACCGGTGTCGGGCGCGGGGCGACCCCGGGCGGGCTGATGGGCAACGGCGCGGCGGCCTCCGGCGTCGCCGATCCCGCCGCCAGGCCCGTCCTCGTTTCAGGCGCCGCGCGCGCGCGGCCGATCGCCGGCGCCATCAGCGCGCGGCGCACGGCCGTGCTGGCGCAGTGCGGGCACGCGACTAGACCGCGCTTGGCTTGCATGTCGAACGCCGCGCTGTCCTTGAACCAGCCATCGAACGCGTGGTCCTCGGCGCAGCAGAGTTGGTAGTGGATCATGGCCGATGGTGTTCCTGTGACCATTGATTTGGGGCCGTTCTCCGCCGCCCACAAGCCACGCGCCGAACCGCCGCGCGGAAACCGCTGACGATGCTGGACAATCCAAGACAAACCTCGGCTGGCCCGGAGGCGGCCGTTGCCGTACCGCGGAGCAATCAGACAATCGAGGTTGCGAATGCGTGCAATCACCGCCGCCGCCCTGCTGGCGGCGTCCATCGCCCAGCCCGCCGCCGCACTCACCTTCAGCTTCGCGACGGTATCGGGCGACAGCCTCTCCGCCAGCCAGGCCGCGGCATTCTCGACCGCCGCCGGAGCCTGGTCGGCGGTGCTGCGCGACCCCTTCACCGTTTCGCTGCAGATCGGCTTCTCCGCCTCGCTCGGCGCCGGCGTGCTGGGCGCGACATCGCCCACCTACATCAGCCGCCCGGCCTCGAGCGTCGTCAGCCAGCTCGCCGCCGATGCCAAGGATGCCGACGACATCCGCGCCGTCGCCTCCCTCACCGCCCTGCCACCCCCCGGCTCCCTGCTGCTCACGACCGCCGAGGCCAAGGCGCTCGGCTACGCCGCGCCGGGCGTCGATGCGGTCATCCAGTTCTCGAGCGGCTTCACCTTCAGCACCAGCCGGCAGTCCGACGGCAGCACCGCCGCCGGGACGTTCGACCTGATCGGCATCGCCGAGCACGAGATCGGCCACGCGCTCGGCTTCGACTCGAGCTTTGACCTCGGCTCGTCGAGCATGACCGTGCTCGACCTGTTCCGCTTCAACGCGGCCGGCGCCCGATCGACCACGGCCGCCAATAGCTACTTCTCGCTCGACGACGGGGCCACCGCGCTCGCCGCCTTCTCCCCCGGCCCCGGCGACGCGTACCAGTCCAGCCACTGGCAGCAGGGCACGGTGTCGAACGGCGCCGCCGCCCTGATGGACCCGGCGGTCAGCCCGGGGGTGACGCAGAACATCACCCCGCTCGACTTGGAGGCGCTCGACGTGATCGGCTACGACGCCGGCATCCCCGTCGCCGAGCCCGCCAGCGCAATGCTGCTCGCCGCAAGCGTCGCCGGCGTCCTGGTTCGGCGACGCCGCCCGGCTCCGCGCTATGCGGCGGCCAGGTAGTCCATCGCCGCGTCCACGCCGCCCCGCCCGTGCGGCACGTCGTTGATGCGCAGGCTCATCTCGACCGCGCCGAGCGTGCCCAGGATCATCGGCTCGTTCAGGTCGCCCAGATGGCCGATCCGGAACACATGTCCGCTCAGCGGGCCGAGCCCGCCGCCCAGGCTGACGTTGAACCGGTCGAGCGCGGTCTTGCGCACCGCGTCCGCATTGTGCCCCTCCGGCATCAGCACGGCCGTCACGCTGTCGGACAGGCGCGCCGGGTCCAGCCCATAGAGCTGCGGCCCTTCGTTGCCCGACCACGCCCGAACGGCCCGGCGCGCGGCCTCGGCCAGGCGGTGGTGCCGCGCGATGACGGCGCCGAGCCCCTCCAGCTCGATCAGGCGCAGGCTTTCCTGCAGGCCGTAGAACTGGCTGACCGGGATGGTGCCGACAAAGCTGCGGTGAGGCCGCCGGGTCATCTCGGACCAGTTGAAGTAGTGCTTCGGGCAGCGGGCATGCGCGTGCGCCGCCATGCCTTTCTTCGACACGGCGCTGAAGCTGAACCCGGTCGGCAGCATCAACCCCTTCTGGCTGCCGCCCACCACGCCATCGATGCCCCAATCGTCCATCCGGAACTCGATCGAGCCGAGCGAGGAGATCGTGTCGACCAGCAGCAGCGCCTGGTGCCCCGCCGCATCGATCGCGGCGCGGATTGCCGGGATGGGCATCGACAGCCCGGTCGCGGTCTCGTTGTGCACCGCCAGCACGGCCTTGATCGCCGGGTCGGCGCGCAGCGCGGCCTCGACCGCGGCCGCATCGACGCCCCGGCGCCAATCGGCCTTCACGACCTGCGGCACCAGGCCGAAGGACTTGGCCATGTCGGCCCAGCCCTCGCTGAAGTAGCCGCTCTCGAGCACCAGCACGTGGTCGCCCGGGGACAGCAGGTTCACCAGCGTCGCCTCCCACGAGCCGTGGCCGGATGCGGTGTAGAAGAACAGCTCGCCCTCGGTCTGCAGCACCCGCTTCAGCCCGGCCACGGCCTGGTGGTAGACGGGCATGAACTCCGGATCGTTGAAGTCGATGGTGGCGCGGTCCATCGCCCGCAGCACGCTATCGGGGATGTTGGTGGGGCCGGGATTGCTGAAGAACTGCCGGCCGGTCCTGCGGGTCATGGGTCGCTCGCTTCTTGGATGCGGCAAGGCAGCACCGGACGCGGCGAATGTCCAGGGGCGAGGCCGTGTGGACAGGTCGGTCGCTCTCTCTCCCGTTCCTGGAACGGAGGAGCTGATAGCACTCTCTCCCCTCCCTGGAAGGGAGGGGCCGGGGGTGGGTCGAGGCCACCATCGCAAAGCTGCGGGGCCTAAGCACCGGTGGTGGGAACGCCCTTCGCGTTCAACCAGCTCCGGCCCCGTCACACCCGGCGCCGCTCACTGTGGCGCAATCGATCTCTGCCTCGTAATGCAACGGCCATTCGGGATCGTACGGCACCAGCTCCACACCATCCATCGTTGCGCCTCCACGTCGTCGAACCCTCAGGCTCTATTGGCCGCAGCCAGTGCATTCCGTTCACGACGCGATCAGCCGTGCATACACATCGCCGGCCGACCCATCACAGGGTGAAGACTTGCCCCCCGCTGACCGCCCTTAGAAAGCTAGGGACTCCGGCCACCTCCACGCCCGGCATCAGCGCCGCCGCATCCATTCCCGCCATACGCAGCCCCGCTTCGCAGGCCATCAGTCGCACGCCCAGTTCCACCGCCGCATCCCGCAATTCCGCAAGCCCGGCCACGCCCGTCGCCCGTACCCTCGCGTCGCGCTCCCAGTCCGCGACGCCGGACAGCTCGGCGCCGACCGCCCGGCAGCCCTCGTTGGTCGCGAACAGAACGACCTCGCGCCCGATCGCCGCCGCGCTTGCCGCCAGTATGAAGGCGTACTGGCCGCGCTCGTGGCCGCCGGAGACCAGCAGGATGCCGAGGCGGTCGGCACCGGGTGGTTCAAGCGGCAACGCAGGTGATCCGGGGGGACGGGCCGCAGAGGGCGCAGGCCGGGTCGCGGCGGAGCCGGACCGTGCGGAACCGCATCGACAGCGCGTCCCAGATCAGCAGGCGGCCCGAGAGGCCTTCGCCGATGCCCATGATCTCTTTCAGGACTTCGTTGGCCTGCAGCGTGCCCATCACGCCCGTGACGGTCCCGAGCACGCCGGCTTCGCTGCATGACGGCAACAGGCTATTCGGGGGCGGCGCCGGATGCAGGCAGCGGTAGCAGGGGCCGGCCGGATCGGCGTGCGGCTTGAATGTGGACAACTGCCCGTCGAACCGCAGCACGGCGGCCGAGACCAGCGTGCGCCGGGCCAGCACGCAGGCGTCGGCCACCAGGAAGCGTGTCTCGAAGTTGTCGCTGCCGTCGCAAACGATGTCGTACGCTGCCACCAGCCTCGCCACATTCGCCGCCGTCAGCCGCGTCTCATGCGGCTCGATCGTCGCGCCCGGGTTGATCGCCCGCGCCGCCGCCGCCGCACTCGCCACCTTCGGCGCGCCCAGCCGGTCCATCGTATGCGCCACCTGCCGCTGCAAGTTCGACAGCTCTACCCGGTCGTCGTCGACGATCCCGATCGTCCCCACCCCCGCAGCCGCGAGGTAGAGCACCAGCGGCGAGCCCAGCCCCCCGGCGCCCACCACCAGCACCCGCGCGGCGCGCAGCTTCGCCTGGCCCTCGCCGCCGACCTCCTGCAGCAGGATATGCCGGCTGTATCGCGTGATCTCGTCTTCCGAAAAATCCGGTTCCATGGTGAACAGATAGTCTCGGGGGGCATCGATTGCGATGGAGGCCATGGAGGGGCAGGGGACGCCAGAACAGGCGCTGGTGTTGTTCAGCGGCGGGCAGGACAGCACCGCCTGCCTCGCCTGGGCGCTCGACCGGTTTCCCGTGGTCGAGACTGTGGGCTTCGCCTACGGGCAGCGCCACGCGGTCGAGCTCGCCTGCCGCCCGCCGCTGCGCGCCGTCCTGGGCGAGCGCTGGCCCGGCCGGCTCGGCGCCGACCACGTGCTCGACCTCGCCGGCCCCATCGCCGGCCTCGGCGCCACCGCACTCACGTCCGGCGCCGCGATCGCCATGGGCCGCGACGGCCTGCCCACCACCTTCGTGCCGGGGCGCAACCTGCTGTTCCTCACGCTGGCGGCCGCGCTCGCCTATCGCCGCGGGCTGAAGCATATCGTCGGCGGCATGTGCGAGACCGACTATAGCGGCTACCCGGACTGCCGCGACGACACCGTGAAGGCGATGCAGCTGGCGCTCAATCTCGGCATGGCAAGCCGCTTCGTCCTGCACACGCCGCTCATGTGGCTCGACAAGGCGGCGACCTTCGCCATGGCCCGGGCGTTCGGCATCCTGGAGGCCACCATCGAACTCACCCACACCTGTTACCGCGGCGACCGCACGCATCGCCACGCCTGGGGCTACGGCTGCAACGAGTGCCCGGCTTGCCATCTCCGCGCCGACGGCTTTGCCCGCTTCCTTGCCGGGCAGCAGGTGGGCGCCTGATGCTCGACTGGCTCGAATACATCGTCCAGAACTACGGCTACGGCGCCGTCGGCCTGACCATCTGCCTCGAGGCGATGGGACTACCGCTGCCGGGCGAATCGCTCCTGATCGCGACGGCCATCTACGCGGCCACCACGCACCACCTCGCCATCGAATGGATCGTCCTGTCGGCCGCGGTGGGCGCCATCATGGGCGACAATTTCGGCTACCTGATCGGCCAGCGCCTCGGCCGCCCGCTGCTGGAGAAGTACGGTCCGAAGGTCTACCTGACCGTCGAGCGCCAGCGGCTCGGCCAGTATCTCTTCCTCCGCTATGGCGGCTTCGTCGTGTTCGCCGGGCGGTTCGTCGCGTTCATGCGCACCTTCGTCGCCCTGCTGGCGGGCGCCAACCGCATGCATTGGACGCGCTTCCTGTTCTGGAATGCGCTGGGCGGCATCGCCTGGACCCATCTATACGGTATCGGTGCCTATCTGCTCGGCAACCAGGCGCATCGCCTTGCCGGGCCGTTCGGGCTGGCGATCGGCACGCTGGCCGCCATCGCCGCCGTGGCCGTCATCTGGTTCCTGAAAAAGAATGAGCGGCGGCTGATGCAGAAGGCCACGACCGAGATGCAGGCGCACGACGAGGCCGTAGCGGCCCGCAAGGCCGGCCGCAAACCCGCCCGCCCCGATCCGATCCCGGAGACTGCGGACGGCGGGTAGGCGCCGGCTGGCCGGGGCACCGCGTCCTTCGCAGGGGGGTGTGGGGACGGCTTTCATTGCCCGCACCGCGCCACCGCCAGCAGCGGCTCCGGGTCCACCGCCTCGCCGCCGCGAAGCACGGCGAAGAACACGTGCGTGCCGTAGGTGACGCCGGTCCGCGCCACATGGCCGAGCGCTTCGCCGGCCTTCACAGTCCGGCGCCCTTCGGCGATGGCCGGGACCAGGTTGCCCAGGTGGGCATACAGCGTCTCCGTCCCGTCGGCATGGCGCAGGTGCACCGTCACGCCGCCCAGGCCCTGGCGCTTGATCACGACGACCATCCCATCCGCCGCCGCATGCACCAGCGCGCCTGCCGGTGCCGGCAGGTCAATGCCATTGTGGAAGCCCGCCGGCGCGTGCGGCCCCACCGCGTGCCGCATCCCGAACGGCGAGGAGATGCAGGCCGGAGTCACGGGCGGCAGCAGGGCCGGACCAGGCGGTCCCGCCGCCGCCAGACCCGGGCCAGGCGCCGCCAAGACGCTTGCCGCGATGCACCACCCTCCATAGGCTCGACCCATGGGCCGCTTCCTCCTGCGCCGCGCCATCCTTGCGATGGCCGTGTGCCTCACCGTCCTGGTCCTCAGCTTCGCCCTCACCCGGGTCGCCGGCGACCCGGCGCTCGCCGTGGCCGGGCCGCAAGCGTCGGCCGCCGACGTGGCCGCCATCCGTACCGCCTACGGGCTCGACCGGCCACTGCCCACCCAGTTCCTCGACTGGATCGGCCATGCTCTGAGCGGCGACCTCGGCCGATCCTACCTGTTTCGCCAGCCCGTCGCGGAACTCGTCGCGGCGCGCTTTCCGGTCACGCTCACCCTCGGCTTTGTCGGCCTGTCCATCGCCTTCTCCGTCGCGATCCCGCTCGGTATCCTCGCCGCGCTGCAGGAAGGCCGGACCTTCGACCGGCTCGTCACGCTCGTCGCCCTGCTGGGGCAGGCCGCGCCCAGCTTCTGGCTCGCGCTCCTGCTCATCATCTGGTTCGGACTCGACCTGCAATGGCTGCCGATCGCCGGGATCGAAGACTGGACCGGCTACGTGCTGCCCGGCATCGTCCTCAGCTTCTCCGCCATCCCAGCGCTCATCCGCCTCACCCGCTCCGGCATGATCGACGCGATGGCGTCGGACTACATCCGCACCGCCCGTGCCGGGGGCCTCTCGCCCTGGAGCGTCGTGCTGAAGCATGCCGCCCGCAACGCCGCCATGCCCGTCGTCGCCATCGCCGCCGTCCAGCTCGGCTTCATGCTCGGCGGCTCCATCGTTATCGAGGCGGTGTTCAACCTTCCCGGCATCGGCGAGTTGGCCTGGGAGAGTGTCAGCAAGAACGACTTTCCGGTCGTCCAAGCGGTCGTGCTCATCCTCAGCCTGGTCTACATCCTGCTGACCCTCGGCGCCGACCTCCTCAACGCCGCCCTCGACCCGCGACTCCGAACCTCGTGACAGATAACGTACGTCGTGGCCGGGCTTGACCCGTCCACCCACGCCGACGACACGCCCCTCGGCCGCCACGCCATGAACGCGTCCGATGATCGGGACCCGCTTCTGTGTCGAGGAAAGGGCCGGGGTGAGGGCAGGGCGCATACCGCGTGACCAAGACTTTCTCCACCGCCCTCGGCGCCCTCATCCTCGCCGTCACCCTTGCCGCCGCCCTCGTTGGCCCGGCTCTCGTGCCCCATGACCCCTTCGCCCAGGATTTGCTGCACCGCCTGACGCCCCCGGCCTGGCTCGGCGGCAGCGCCGACCACCTGTTCGGCACCGACCAGCTCGGCCGCGACTACCTCGCCCGGCTCGTCTATGGCGCGCGCATCTCGCTCCTGATCGGCGCCGCCGCGGCCCTGGCGAGCGGCGTCATCGGCATCACGCTCGGGCTCCTGGGCGGCTACTTCGGCGGCCGCGTTGACGACCTGGTCATGTTCGTCGTCACGTGCCGGCTCAGCCTGCCGCTGATCCTGGTCGCACTCGCGATCGTCTCGGCCGTCGGCAGCTCGCTCGCCATCGTCGTCGCGACGCTGGCGCTTCTGCTTTGGGACCGCTTCGCCGTCGTCGCCCGCACCACCACGATGCAGGTGCGCACGCTCGACTACGTCGCCGCCGCACAGGCCGCCGGTGCCGGCACGTGGCATGTCCTGCTGCGCGAAATCCTGCCCAACATCGCCCCCCACCTCGTCGTCGTCGCCACGCTGGAGGTTGCGCTCGCGATCCTGCTCGAGGCCGTCCTCAGCTTCCTCGGCCTCGGCGTCCCGGCGCCGCTGCCGAGCTGGGGGCTCATGATCGCAGAGGGCAAAGACTACATGTTCTTCGACCCCTGGGTCATCATGGTCCCCGGCGTCGCCCTGTTCGTCCTCGTCCTCGGCGTGAACCTCCTGGGTGATGGCCTCCGTGACCTGTTCGGCATCCGCCGGCGTGTCTGACGCCGTGCTCGAGATCGTGGACCTGCACGTCCGGTTCGGCGTCACCGAAGCCGTCCGCGGCGCCTCCCTGTCGCTCCGCCGGGGCGAGACGCACTGCCTGGTCGGCGAATCGGGCTGCGGCAAGTCCGTCACCGCCCTGTCCGTCATGGGCCTGCTCGCCCGTGGCGCCGTGCGGACCGGCGGTGCCGTCCGGTTCCACGGCGAGGACCTCGCGACCCTGTCCGGCCGCGCGATGAACCGGCTGCGCGGCGACCGGATCGGCATGATCTTCCAGGAGCCGATGACCAGCCTCAATCCGGCCTACACGGTCGGCTCGCAGATGGCCGAGGTGTTCCGCCGCCACCGCGGCGGCACGCGCCGCGCCGCGCTCGACCACGCCGCCGCTTGCCTCGCCCGCGTCGGCATGGCCAACCCGGCCATGCGACTCGGCCAGTTCCCGCACCAGCTCAGCGGCGGCCTCCGCCAGCGCGTCATGATCGCCATGGCCCTGCTGTGCGACCCCGAACTGCTGATCGCCGACGAGCCGACCACCGCGCTCGACGTGACGGTCCAGGCCGGCATCCTTCGCCTGCTCGCCAGCCTGCGCGCCGAGCGCGGCCTGGCTTTGATGATGATCACCCACGATCTCGGCGTCGTCGCCCGCATCGCCGACCACGTCAGCGTGATGTATGCGGGCCAGGTCATCGAGTCCGCACCCGTGCGGGACGTGTTCGCCAGGCCGAGCCACCCCTATACGCAGGGCTTGCTGGCGAGCGTGCCGGTGCCGGGCCGCACCCCCCGCGACCAGCCGCTCGGCAGCATCCCGGGGACCGTTCCGCGGCTCGGGCCGGGTTTCGTCGGCTGCGCCTTTCGTTCGCGCTGCCCTAGGGCGATGCCCGCCTGCGCCGTCGCCGCGCCGCTTCGCCACCGCGGCCCCGGCCACACCTATCTCTGCCAACTCGAATGACCGCGACGGGCGCCGCTGCCATCGAGATCCGCGACGTCGCCAAGCGGTTCGGCCCCGTCCACGCCGTCGACGGCGTGAGCCTGAGCGTGCCGCACGGCGCCGTCCTCGGGATCGTCGGCGAAAGCGGCTGCGGCAAGTCCACGTTGGCCCGGCTCATCCTCGGCCTGTTGCCGGCCAGCGCGGGCACGATCTTGGTGGATGGCGCCAGCCTCGGCAGCCTGGACCGCCGGGCCCGCGCCCGCCTGATCCAGCCCGTGTTCCAGGACCCCTATTCGAGCCTCAACCCAAGGCACCGCGTTCGCGACATCGTCGGGCTGCCGCTGCGGGCGCAAGGCGTCCGCGATCGCGAAGCGCCGGTCCTCGACATGCTCGCGCGCGTCGGGCTGGACCAGGACATGGCCGCGCGGGTGCCGTCCGAACTCAGCGGCGGACAGCGTCAGCGGGTCGCCATCGCCCGCGCCCTCGTGCTGCGGCCACGGATCGTGGTGTGCGACGAGCCGACCTCCGCGCTCGACGTCTCGGTGCAGGCGCAAATCCTCAACCTGCTCGCCGAGCTGCGTGCCGCCCTCGGCCTCACGCTGGTGTTCATCAGCCACAACCTGGCGGTCGTGGAGCATATCGCGACCGAGGTCGCCGTGATGTATCTGGGCCGGATCGTCGAGCACGCACCGGTCGACGAACTGTTCGCCACACCCCGGCACCCCTACACGCGCGCGCTCCTCGCAAGCGTCCTCACCCCCGACCCCACTCTCGGCATCCCTGACCCTGGCCTTGTCGAGATCCCGCCCGACCCGGCCAACATACCCACGGGCTGCTCGCTCCATCCACGTTGCCCGATCGCCGAGCCGCGTTGCGCCGTCGAACGCCCGGCTGGCCGCAGGTCCGCCGGTCGCTTGGTGGAGTGCCTGCTGTCCGCCGATCCATGAGGCGGTTTGGCCCAAAACGGAACGTGCCAGGGGCCGAGGCCGCCTGGCACGCTTCATGAGGGTCGAGACGCGGAGGCCGGGGCCTCCGCGCCAAGCTTAGTTCTGCAGCCGGCGGCGCCAGAACATGGTGGCGGCGAGCAGCGGCAGGCCGAGCAACGCCATGGTGCCGGGCTCCGGGACCGCCGTGAGCGACACGCCGTCCAGCACCGCGATGGGCGGCAGGCCGCTGGGGGTGCCCATCGAGAGGAACGAGAGCAGCTCGTTGCTGGCCGTCGCCGTGTAGGTGAACGTGTTCGTCAGCCAGCCGTTGAAGCCCTGGCTCGGGTTGCTCAGGACGCTCGTCAGGAAGCTCTGGCCACCCAGTGACGCCTGCAGTTGCTCGGTCGTCGCACCGGTCCGGCTCTGCACCTGCCCGGCGCCCCAGCTGAACGTCAGCGCGTAGGTCTGCCCGGCCACGAGGCCCGAAATCATCTGCGAGATGCCGCCGCCAACCGCCGGGTCGCCGTCGAGCGCGACGAAGGCGCCGCCCGTCGGGCTGACCGTGGCTGCCCAGAGCTTCTCGTTCGGGCCGCCATACTGCGTGTTGGCCGAAACGGTCGTCGAGGCGGCTGCGCTCGTGAAATAAAGGTTATAGCCGCCGTTGCCGCTCCAGCCCGTGACGCCTTCGCCCCCGTAACCGGTGCCGAACTGGTTGTTGCTGGTGTAGCTCGATGCGGTGAAATCGCCGTTCGTGACGAGCGGCACGGCGTGCGCCGCGGACGCGATCGTCAGGGCGACGAGGGTAGCTCCAATCCGGCCGATGGTCATTTGCTAGATCCTGTTCGTGGCCGCCAGACAATCCGGCGTGCTCATGAACGGACATTGCCATAAATTAACGCCGTTGACAATGATTAACGCTAAAATACCTCGGTCAGGAAATGTTTTTGAGATTGTCGGCGTTTGTGCCGACGCCGTCCAGAATGTGTGTCAATCCGCGGTCAGCCCCGGCCCTCATTTCCAGCTCGCCAGATAGAATCGTGGCAGCTCGTCGCGGAACGTCTTGAACGCCAGCGCCTTGCTGGTGGCGTAGGTCGTCACGAACGTGAACAGCGGCATGTAGTCCGCCTGCTCGGTGATGCGTTTGATCGCCGCGCTATAGGCCGCCCGGCGCCGGTCCGGATCGACGGTGGTCCCGCCCTCGGTCACGAGCGCCACGACGTCGGGGTCGCGCGTGTAGTCCTGTGCGCCGCCGCCGAAGTAGTAGGGCAGGAACGCCGAGGCGTCGTTGATCGAGTAGCTGCCCCAGCTGCCCATCTCCAGCGGGTTCTTCCCCTCGCCGCTGCGCTGGATCACGGCGCCAACCTGCAGCTGGCTGATCTTCGCGTGGATGCCGATCGCCCCAAGGTAGTTCTGCACCGCTCCAAGCCATTGCGGCAGCAGGTAGCCGACGAGTTCGGTGTCGAACCCGTCGGGGAAGCCGGCCTCGGCCAGCAACGCCTTGGCCTTCGCCGGGTCATAGTCGTATTTGACCGCGATCGCCTGGTCGCATCCGAACTGAGTCGGAAAACAGGGCGCATCCAGCACGCGCGCACCACCCGGCATGAATTGCTTGGCCATCGTCTGCCGATCGACAGCATGCAGGATCGCCTGCCGCACCTTCACGTTCTGCAGCGGCGACGCCCCCGTTCGCCCGGCTCCATCCATGTTCATGTAACCGACGCGCATGCTCTCGTTCGTGAGTGTCTGGATGTTCGGCATGCGGCCGAGATTCTCCATCTGGTCCGGGCTGAAGTTCCAGATCCAGTCGACCTGGCCGCCAAGGATCGCAGTCAGCTCCCCGGTCGCGTCCGCGACCTCCTTGATCACCAGCTTGCGGATGGCCGGCTTGCCCTTCGGACTGTCGAAGTAGCTGTCGTTTCGCTCGAGATCGATCTCGCTCGTGCCGTCCACGCGCGTGATCCGGTACGGCCCGGTTCCGACCGGCGCCTTGCTGAACCCATCCGCGCCCACCCGTTCCCGGTAGGCCTTCGGGTAGATCGGCAGGACCATCGAGAAATATTCGAGGGCCGCGGGGAACACCCGCTTCAGCTTGATCCGGACATGCGTGTCGTCGATCCTGTCCACGCTGTCGATGAAGGCATAGTTGCTGGGCACCGCGACCTGCTTGTCGCCCTGCAGCGACCGGATGGTATAGACCACGTCGTCTGCGGTGAACGGGCTGCCGTCGTGGAACGTCACGCCCTGCCGCAGCTCGAACTCCAGCGTCGTGTCGTCGACATACTTCCACGACGTCGCCAGCAACGGCTTGAGCTGAAACGTCTCGGGGTCGCGGTAGATCAGCGTATCCCAGACATGGTGCGAGACGATCAGCCCGGTACGGAGCGAATTGTAGTAGAAATCGACGTTCGGGATCGCGTCTCGCCAGGCGATCCGCAAGGTGTCGGCCGACTTCTGCGCCTGCGCCGGACCAACCATCGCCGCCCCGGCCACCAACAGCCCCGCCAGCCACGCTGTCACCCGCATCGCGCTCTCCCGCCGCCACCAGGCGGGACGCTATGCCGCGTCCAGGCGCCGCGCAATCGACCGGCAGGCAAGACGCGCCGAACTTTGCTGACGGTTAACGACTTTACAACCTTTCCCGTGTTTCCTGATGGTGGACGCTCCAGAACAGGGACCCCCATCGTGGACATCAAGACGACTGCCGCGCTCGCCACCGCCCTCCTGCTGTTTGCCGCATCCGCCCGGGCCGGGACCTACGAGGTGCAGCCCATGAACGACGGCGGGAAGTTCCTCGGCTGCATGGCCGTCGACGCCGAGGACAGCGTCGTCCTGGTCGGCGTCGGCAACGCGCTCAGCCTTCTCGTCAGCGCCCCGGAGTTCAAGGTCGGCAAGGGCGATCCCGTCGCCGGCACCTGGGCGATCGACGACAGCAAGCCGCTTCCGCTCAGCGAGACGGCGAACGGTCCCGGCACCGTCTCGATCGACGTCCCGCCCAGCAAGGCCAACCTCGAGCTCGTCACCGGCGGCGACGACCTCAAGATCACCGTCGGCAGCAGCGCCCACACGTTCAGCCTCGCCGGTTCGGCCAAGGGCGTCAGCGACCTCGGCGCCTGCATGGACCGCGGCGGAAAATAAGGCGGAGCCGGCCTAACCCATCGTCGAGTTGAACGCGCCGCCGTCCAGCAACAGGTTCTGACCGACGATGAAGCCGCTGCTGGCGGCGCAGAGGAACACGCACGCGTCTCCGAACTCGGCCGGGTCGCCGTTGCGTCCGGCCGGCGACGCCTGCGCCCGCTCGGCCAGCAATTCGTCGACCGATCGCCCGGCCTTCGCCGCGGCCGCGCTTGCATTGCTCCGCAGCCGGTCCGTCAGGAACGGGCCCGGAAGCAGGTTGTTGATCGTGACGTTGTGCCGCGCCACCTGCCGCGCGAGCCCGCCGACGAAACCCGTCAGCCCGGCCCGCGCCCCGTTGCTCATGCCCAGGGTCGGGATCGGCGACTTCACGCTGCCGGAGGTGATGTTCACGATCCGCCCGAACCGCCGCTCGATCATCCCGTCCACGACGGCTTTGATCAGCGCGATCGGCGTCAGCATGTTGGCGTCGAGTGCCTTGATCCAGTCCTCCCGCTCCCAGTCCCGGAAGTCTCCGGCCGGCGGCCCGCCCGCGTTGTTCACCAGGATGTCCGGCGCCGGGCACGCCGCCAGCGCGGCCGTGCGGCCGGCCTCGGTGGTGATGTCGCCGGGCACCGCCGTCACCCGCGCCCCGGTCGCGGCACGGATGTCGGCCGCGGCCGCCTCCAGCGTCTCCGCCGTGCGAGCCGTGATCACGACCTCGACCCCCTCCCGCGCCAGTGCCATTGCACAGGCACGCCCCAGGCCCTTGCTCGCCGCACAGACGATCGCGCGTTTTCCCGCCAACCCGACGTCCATCCGCTAGCTCCCTTCGCTTGTCATGATCAGGTCCGATAATGCCGCACGCCACGCCATGGGCAACGGCGCCGGCCGCCGCCCCGCTGCATCGACGCAAACATGCACCATGAACCCCTCCGCGGACGCGACGTCTACGCCCGCCCGGAACACGCCGATCTCGTGCCGCATCGACCGCTCCGTCACCCGCGCGAGGCGGATGCCCACCTCGACCGTTCCCGGGAATGCTGTCTCGCTGATGAACCGGCATCCGCTCTCGGCAACGACCAGGAAGTGGTCGCCGCCCGTCCACGTCAGGATTCCTCGCCCGACCAGAGACGTCGTGACGGCCGTGTCGAAAAAGCTGTAGTAGACGACGTTGTTCAAGTGTCCGAACACGTCGTTGTCCATCCATCGTGTCGCGATGGAGGTGAACACGCGATAGTCGCCGCGATGGCCCGGCGGCGTTCTGGCCGGCTTGAAGCTCTGTTCCATGACCCCGCGATCATGGACAGCCCCGCCGCAGGGCGCTAGAGCCCGCCGCCATGCCTCTTCGTCTTGCCGCGCTCCTCCTGCTCGCCCTCGGACCACGGGAAGCGGCGGCGCACGCCATCCTCATGGACAGTCGCCCCGCGTCCGGCAGCACAATCGCGAGCGGACCCACCCACATCACGCTCCGCTACAACTCCCGCATCGACCAGGCCCGCTCCCGGGTCGAGCTGCGAGCTCCCGGGCAGCCGCCCGCCGTCCTGGCGCTCGAGCCCGCCAGCGACGACTCGCTCGCGGCTAACGCCACCCTGTCTCCCGGCAACTGGGTCCTGCGCTGGCAAGTCCTCGCGGTCGACGGCCATATCACGCGCGGCGACGTGCCGCTCACGGTCCAGGCCGCGACCAGCAGCGCTGCGAAATAGGTCGATGTCCCTCCTCGTCGACCTTTTCGGCTATCTCTCGATCGTGCTGCACGGCCTGGTCATCGTGGCCCAGAGCATGGCCGTGGGCGGGGTCATCTTCCTTGTGTTTCTCGCCCGGCCGTTCGCCGCGACGCTCCCTGACGGCGATGGCCTTGCCAGCCGCACCGCCCGGATCGCCGCCTGGTCCTGTGTCGCCCTGGCGATCTGCGAAGCGCTCATCGTGGCGATGCAGTGTGCCGTCCTGACGCAGACGCTCGATCTGCCGCTGGCACGCGTGATCGGCGCCAACTTCGCCGTCGCGGGCTTCGTGAAGCTCGGCGCCGCCCTCCTGCTCGCGGCACTCCTCGCCCGGCCGGCGCCGCGCGCCGCCCCGATGCTCGCGCTCTGCGCCATCATCGTCGCCGCCGCCGTCGCCACCACCCACGCGGCTGCCCGCCTCGACGACGTCCCGATCCTGCTGGCCGCGACCGCGCTGCACATCCTCGGCGCTGCTATCTGGGTCGGCGGCATTCCCTGCTTCGTCATGGCGCTCGGACACCTGCACGACGGCGCGG
The DNA here is from genome assembly GCA_965213855.1 of Acetobacteraceae bacterium. GTDB lineage: Bacteria > Pseudomonadota > Alphaproteobacteria > Acetobacterales > Acetobacteraceae > JBBROS01. The sequence goes on from CBDCAA010000011.1 coordinate 453,477, forward strand.
CATTCCGCCGCGTGGGCGCACGGTTCAGCCGCATGAGCATGGTCGGCGTCGGCTGTATCCTGGTTTCTGCCGGAGGCTTCAGCCTGCTGTATATTGGCAGTTGGGCCGGCGCCTATGGCACCGCCTATGGCGTGATGGCCGGCGCCAAGGCGGCGATGTTCGCGACCCTCCTGCTCCTCGGCCTTGGCAACTTCCTGCTCGTCGAGCGCCTCCGCGCCGACCCGGCCACCCCGGTGCTCCGCATGCGCCGCTTCGCCGAGGTCGAGATCGGCATCGGTTTCAGCATCTTCTTCGCCGCCGCCTCGCTCACCTCGGTGCCGCCTGCCGTCGACCTGACGCAGGACCGCGTGACCTGGCCCGAGATCGCCGCCCGCAACATGCCCGTCTGGCCGCGCCTGGCCTCCCCCGACCACGACAGCCTCGCCTTGCCGGAACTGCAGGCCAAGCTGGATGCCGAGGCGGCCACACAGAAGACCGAGGCGCAGCCCGCCTTCGTCCCGGGCTCCGGCGAGTTGCCGGTGCGGAATGCCGACGACATCGCCTGGTCCGAATACAACCATCACTGGTCGGGACTTTTCGTCCTCGCCATCGGCCTGCTCGGCCTCCTGCACCGCTCCGGCGTCCGATGGGCCCGGCACTGGCCGCTGGCACTGCTCGGCCTTGCGGTGTTCCTGTTCCTGCGATCCGATCCGGAGGTCTGGCCGCTCGGCGCCGAAGGCTTCTGGGCCAGCCTGCGTGATGTCGAGGTGCTGCAGCACCGGGTCTTCGTCATCCTGATCGTCGCGTTCGCGCTGTTCGAGTGGGGCGTCCGCACCGGCCGCCTCCACAATCCCGGCCTGGCGCTGGTGTTCCCGTTGCTGACCGCACTCGGCGGCGCGCTGCTGCTGACGCACAGCCACGCGATCGCCAACGTCAAGGACCAGCTCCTGATCGAGCTGACCCACACGCCGCTGGCCCTTGCCGGCATTGGCGCAGGCTGGTCGCGCTGGCTGGAGATCCGCGCCGACGGTCCGGTTCGGCGGTGGGCCGGCTGGGTCTGGCCTGTCTGCTTCGTGTTCGTCGGCCTGCTTTTGCTGCTGTACCGCGAGGCGTGACTGCTTAATTGCAAGGCAGGCCTTTAGCGAATAAGTGTGCATATGCGGCGTCAATGTCGTATGGGTCGCGCACGGCTGAGCTTTTCAGCCGGGGTTTCGTCCCCTACGTCGTCCAGCCCGAACGGGCCCTCGCCGCACCGGCCTCTCCCCATCCTGAAAAGTGATTGACGGTGCCGCATGTCCGCGGCGCCGATTCGGCCGTGGAGACGTTTGTCATGTCAGTTGGTACGGTTAAGTGGTTCAACCCGCAAAAGGGTTTCGGTTTCATTCAGCCCGAGGACGGTTCGAAGGACGTGTTCGTCCATATCTCTGCCGTCGAGCGGGCGGGGCTCTCGACCTTGAACGAGGGACAGAAGATGAGCTTTGATCTCGAGCAGGGACAGCAGGGCAAGTCGTCGGCCGTGAACCTCAAGGCAGCCTGAACGCTTCGGGGGCGCCGAAAGGCGCCCCACCACCATCCAGCGGAGACAGCCCATGGCAGAACACAAATATGCAGCCGGCGACCGCGTGACGCTGCTGCCCGACCGCAACAATGCAAATGCCCGCCCCGGCGTGTACACCATCGTCCGCACGATGCCCGTCACCACCCAGGGCTGCCAGTATCGCGCAAAGAGCGTGCTCGACAGCCACGAACGCGTGCTGGACGAAGTGCAGCTTCGCACCGCCTGAAACCCGTTCGCTGCAACGTCGCCCGGGCTTGACGCAGGCCGGCCCGGCGGCTACTCCCCGCGTCCACCGCACGGGATGCCCAGGTGGCGGAATTGGTAGACGCGCAGGTTTCAGGTACCTGTGCCCGCAAGGGCGTGAAAGTTCGAGTCTTTTCCTGGGCACCACCTCCTCCCGTGATCGTCTGACGCCGTGGCCGTGATCTTGTGACGACCCAGTTCCAGGCCGGCGCCACAATCCACCTTCATCGGCACGACCTGCCGGACGGCCTTGACCTCGGACGCATCGTCGCCGTCGATACCGAGGCGATGGGCTTGCATCCCTATCGCGACCGCCTCTGCCTCGTGCAGCTCAGTGCCGGGGACGGCGTCGCCCACCTCGTTCAGGTCATCCCCGAGGCGCTGGGTGGGCGTGGCAACAAGGCGCCCAATCTCGCTGCCTTGCTGTCCGACCCGGCGGTGCAGAAGATCATGCACTTCGCCCGGTTCGACGTGGCCTTGCTGCAGCATGCGCTCGGCGTCACCGTGGCCCCCACCGTCTGCACCAAGATCGCTGCCAAGCTCGTGCGCACCTTCACCGATCGCCACGGGCTGAAGGAACTGTGCCGCGAACTCCTTGGCGTCGAGATCAGCAAGCAGCAGCAGACCAGCGACTGGGGCGCCCCCGACCTCACCCCCGAGCAATGCGCCTACGCCGCGTCGGACGTGCTGCATCTCCATGCCCTGTGGGCCCGGCTGGACGCGCTGTTGCTGCGCGAGGATCGCCGTGGCCTCGCCCAGGCCTGCTTCGACTTCCTTCCCGCCCGCTGCCGCCTCGACCTGCTGGGCTATGTCGAGCCAGATGTGTTCGCGCATTGACGAGGTAGCGCGGCTGTAGGCGGCCCAGCGATTGGGCCGTTACCGCGGCCACAGGAAGTCGATCTAGGGACGGGTGTGGCCTGTCAACGCGTCGCGACGATCCAACCCTGGTCGAACCCGACTCGTGCGGCGTCCCACCATCCGTGGTCGAACCGCGCCGGGTCGTAGCGCACCGCCACGTCGAAAAATGCAGCGGTCGCGCTTGGATCGGCCCCGGCGTCCAGCGTGCGCCGGACGATGTCCGGCCAATACGCCGCGACCCCGTCCAACGCCACGCCGAACAACACGCCATCCGTCGCGCTAGTCACGCAACGCCACGGCCAGCCGAGCTGGTCGAGCCACAGCCAGGCAAGCGCTTCGGGCTGGTCCACGATGGGCATGGCCCGGGCGATCGCCGCGACGACCTCCCGCTGCGAGGCGTCGCCCTGGAGGTCGGGCAGCATGCCCCGGGACAGCGCGATCCCGGAGTCGATCACCGCCCGTTCCGCCGCACCGGGTTCGCGCGTCAGCAAATCCATGTCCTCGAACGCTGGCGCCGTGCCGCCGGGCACGGCTTCGAGCAGCCGGGGGTCGATTGCGCGCCGCTGCGGCAGGTCGGCGTAAGCCCGCGTCATGTCCTCGCCGTCATGGTCACGCGGGTCGAAGGCGATGCCTTCGGCCAGGTCGCTCCGGCTCAGGTAGGCCTCGGCCAGGGCATTGCCGATGTCATAGCCTTCCCGCTCCTGCGCGGGCACGTCTGCGGCGGTCGCGTACTGGCAGAAATACCTGGCGCGCTCAGCCAGTAGAGGAGCAATAGCGTTCCCCGGGCAATGTCGGGGTGCCGGCCAAGCTTCACGATGTCGTCTGGTTCGGTGGAGTCCCAGTTCAGCAGCGTGATAGCCTGGTGGATCGCAACCGTGCCCCGCAGTGAGGCAGGGTCCGCATCGCCGTAACCAACCTGCCGGATCGCCCGGCGGACCGCGTTGCTGAATGGTGGCTCGGCCATGTCGTGTCCCATCGACGAGTGGACCACACTAGCCGCCCGGCGGCAGCCGGCGCATCCCCCGGCTGCGCGTTCCGGTCAAGTCGACCCCCTGCGTGCCATGCCGGTTTACACCCGTCCGGTGCCTTGCTCATCAGCGAGACCGGCAGCATGATCCGTCCAACAACGGGCGGAAACCAAGCAATGAACGGACCGGAAGCCGAATACCGCGCGCACCTTGCCGAGGGGCGGTTCATGATCCAGCGCAGCGCGTCGACCGGCCGGCATGTTTTCTATCCCCGCGTCGCCGTCCCCGGCACCGGCGAGCAGGACCTCGAATGGGTCGCCGCATCCGGCCGGGCCACCGTCTATGCCATCACCGTCAACCGCACCCGCGAGGCGACCTACAATCTCGCCCTCGTCGACCTCGAGGAGGGGCCGCGCATGATGACCCGCATCGATGGTGTGGAAACCGTGCCGATCGGCACCGCCGTGCAGGCCAAGATCATCGACGAGAACGGCGCCCCCCTTGTCGTGTTCACGGTGGCGGCATGAGCACGAGCCCCCTCCGCGGCACGTCCGCCATCGTCGGCATCGGCAGCGCCGGCACTGGCGAGGCACCGGGCCGCAACTCGACCGAGCTGATGGCCGAGGCGGCACTCGCCGCCATCGCCGACGCCGGGCTAAAGCTGGGCGACATCGACGGCATCCTCGCCGCCACCAGCACCCACGCCTTCCCGACGCTGAGCGTCGCCGAATACCTCGGCATCAAGCCCCGCTTCCAGGACGGCACCAACATTGGCGGCTCCAGCTTCGAGGCGCACCTGCTCAGCGCGCAGATGGCCCTTGCGTCTGGCCAGTGCGATGCGGCGCTCATCTGCTACGGCAGCAACCAGCGCACCGCCGGGGGCCGCCTGGTGTCCATGAGCGAACCGCAGCCGCACGAGGCGCCCTACAAGCCGCGCCACCCCATCACCGCCTACGCGCTCGCCGCCAGCCGCCACATGCACGAGTTCGGCACGACCCGGCGGGACCTGGCCGAGGTCGCCGTCGCCGCCCGCGCCTGGGCCAACCTCAACCCGGCCGCTTTCGCCCGCGGTCCCCTGTCGATCGAGGACGTTCTCGCCGCCCGCATGGTCAGCGACCCCTTCACCAGCCGCGACTGCTGCCTGGTGACCGACGGCGGCGGCGCCTGCGTCGTGGTCCGCGCCGACCGCGCGCGCGACCTGAAGCACAAGCCCGCCTACATCCTGAGTGCAGCCAGCGCCGGGTGGCATCGCGCGGTGATGTGCATGCCCGACCTGACCATCACGGCGGCGACGGACAGCGGCGCCCGCGCGTATGCCCAGGCCGGCGTCTCGCCATCCGACGTGAAGCTTGCCATGCTGTATGACGCCTTCACCATCAACACGATCCTGTTCCTCGAGGACCTCGGCTTCTGCCCGAAAGGGGAGGGGGGCCGCTTCGTCCAGGATGGCGCCATCGCGCCGGGCGGGAAGCTCGCCGTCAATACCAACGGCGGCGGCCTGTCCTGCGTCCATCCCGGCATGTATGGTATGTTCCTTATCCTGGAGGCCGTCACCCAGCTTCGCGGCGACGCCGGCGAACGCCAGGTCGGCAATCTCGACATCGCCCTTGTCCACGGCAACGGCGGCACGCTGAGCAGCCAGTGCACGGCGATCCTGGGCTCGGCCGCAACGTTATGACGCCCGACTTGCTTCTCCCCTCCCTTCCAGCGAGGGGCCGGGGGTGGGTCCGTCAGGGTCGCGCGCACCGATCCTTCTATGCGGCGCGGCCCCGCCTCGGCACATACAAGCCCGCCTCGACCCACCCCCAATCACCCCCTGAAGGAGGGAGGGGAGGAGGCCAGCCCTGATCTCATGAGCCGCTTCGCCACCCTCGACTCCCTTCTGCAACCCAAGAGCGTCGCAATCATCGGCGCAAGCGCGGACCCGACGCGCATTGGCGGCCGGCCCATCCACTACATGCTGCAGCAGCGCTTCCAGGGCGCGATCCTCCCCGTCAACCCCAACCGGAGCGAGATCCAGGGCCTGCGCGCCTACCCCAGCGCGGCCGACCTGCCCGAGACGCCCGACACCGCAATCATCGCCATCCCCGGCGCCGCCGCGATCCAGGCCATCGAGGACCTCGGCGCGCAGGGCACCAAGTCCGCCATCGTGTTCACTGCCGGCTTCGCCGAGATGGACGACGCCGGGGCCGATGCGCAGGCCCGTATGATGGACGCCGCTGCCCGCCACGGCATGCGCATCCTCGGCCCCAACTGCCTCGGCCTGTTCAACGCCACCATCGGCTTCTACCCGATCTTCTCGAGCAGCCTCGAGAACGGGTTCCCCCATCAGGCGCCCGCGTCGTCGGGAAACGTCGGCATCGCGAGCCAGAGTGGCGCCTACGGCACCCACATGTTCGCCATCGCCCGCAACCGCGGCATCGGCACCCCCGTCTGCGTGACCACCGGCAACGAGGGCGACGTCACCATCGGCGACGTCATCGGCTGGATGGCTGAGGACCCGGGCACGGACGTGATCGTCGCCTATGCCGAGGGCATCCGGGAAGCCGGCAGCCTGCTCGACGCGCTCGAGGCCGCCCGCGCCGCTCGCAAGCCCGTCATCATGATGAAGGTTGGCACGTCGAGCATCGGCGCCCACGCCGCACGGAGCCACACCGCCTCCATCGCCGGCGACGACGCCGTTACCTCGGCCGTGCTTGCGGAGTTCGGCGTCATCCGTGCGCGCACGACCGAGGAGATGCTGGACATCGCCATGGTCGCGACACGGCGCATCTACCCGGCCCGCAACACGCTCGGCGTCATCACCATCAGCGGCGGCGCCGGCGTGCTCATCAGCGACGCCGCCGACCGGATCGGCCTCGACCTCCCCCCCATGCCGGACGATGCGCAGGACCGGCTGAAGGCGATGCTGCCCTTCGCCGCGCCGCGCAATCCCGTCGACTGTACCGCCCAGGCCTTCAACGACATCAGCCTCGTCGGCCGCTTCATGGACAGCATGGTCGTCGACGGCGGCTACACCTCCGTCCTGGCGTTCTTCACCCAGGTCGGCGGCTCGCCCACCATCGCGCCACGCTTGCGCGAACAGCTGCGCGCCGTCCGCGAGCGGCATCCGGACCGCCTTTATGTCCTGTGCGTCGTCGCCAGCCCCGACCAGGTGCATGGTTACGAGGACGATGGCTACGTCGTGTTCGAGGACCCGACCCGCGCCACCATTGCGATCGAGGCCATGGGCCGCCTTGGCGCCGCCTTCGCACGGAAACCCGGCCTGGCGCCGCCCAGCGTCGCGCCCGTCCCGCTTCCGCCGAACACGCCGGCGGAGGCCGAGGCCAAGCGTCTGCTCGCGGCCGCCGGGATCGACAGCGCGCCCGAGGCCGCGTGCGCATCCGCCGACGAAGCCGTCGCCGCCGCAGCCCGCTTCGGCTACCCGGTCGTGCTCAAGATCCTCTCGCCCGACATCCTCCATAAATCCGAAATGGGCGGGGTGCTGCTTGGCATCGACGGCGAGCAAGCCGTCCGCGACGGCCACGCGCTTCTGCTCGACCGCGCTCGCCTCGCCACACCCACGGCCCGGCTCGAGGGCGTGCTGGTCGCCAAGCAACTGCATGGCGGCGTCGAGTGCATCGTCGGCATCCAGCGGGACCCCGTGTTCGGTCCGGTCGCCCTGTTCGGCCTTGGCGGCATCTTCGTCGAGGTCCTGCGCGATGTCGCCCTTCGCCGCTGCCCCTTCGGCGTTGACGAGGCCGAGCGTATGATCCGCTCACTGCAGGCCGCCCCGATCCTCCTCGGCGCACGAGGCCGTCCGCCCGTCGACCTCTCCGCTCTCGCAGCCATGCTCGCGCGGCTCAGCGTCGTCGCCCACCAGGCCGGCCCGCGCCTCCAATCCATCGACCTCAACCCCGTCCTCGCCCTTCCGGACGGCGCCTACGCCCTGGACGCCGTCATCGACCTGCTCCCTCTCCCGCCTGCAGGAGAGGGCTGGGGTGAGGGTTCGGAGGCCGGCCCCGACCGATGATCGACAAGACCGTCCGCTCGATGGCCGAGGCCCTCGATGGCATCCAAGACGACGCCACCATCCTCATCGGCGGCTTCGGCTCAGTCGGCCAGCCGAACGCCCTCCTCGAAGGCCTGATCGAGCAGGGCGCGACGGACCTCGTCTGTGTCGCGAACAACGCCGGAGCCGGGCATGCCGGCCTCGCCCGCCTCATGGAGCTGGGCCGCGTCCGCAAGATGATCTGCACGTTTCCGCGCAGCACGGGCTCGGTCGTGTTCGAGGAGCTGTATAAAGCCGGCCGGATCGAGTTGGAGATCGTGCCCCAGGGAACGCTGGCCGAGCGCATGCGCGCGGCCGGCGCCGGGATCCCCGCCTTCTTCACCGCGACGTCAACCGGCACCATACTGGCCCGCGGAAAGGAAACCCGCATCATCGGCGGACGCGAGTATGTTCTCGAACAGGCCCTGCCCGGCGATGTCGCGCTGGTCGAGGCGTGGCAGGCCGACCGCTGGGGTAATCTGACCTACCGCTCCAGCGGCCGCAACTTCAACCCGGTCATGGCAATGGCCGGCAAGCTGACCGTCGTGCAAACCCAGCACGTCGCTGCCCTCGGCACGCTCGATCCGGAGGCGGTCGTCACGCCGGGCATCTTCGTCGACCGCGTTCTGCACATCCCGTACGGCGATTCGGAGGTTTGACATGCCGTTCAGCCGCGACGAGATGGCAGCCCGTGTTGCCCGCGACATTCCCGAGGGTTGGTACGTGAACCTCGGCATCGGCATGCCGACCCGGATCGCGGAGCATGTGGAACCCGGACGCGAGGTCATCTTCCATAGCGAGAACGGCGTCCTCGGCATGGGCCCGGCGCCGGCAGCCGGTGCCCGCGACCCATGGCTGATCAACGCCGGAAAGCAGCACGTCACCCTGCTCGATGGCGGCAGCTACTGCCACCACGCCGACAGCTTCGCCATGATCCGCGGCGGCCACCTCGACCTTTGCGTGCTCGGCGCCTTCCAGGTTGCCGAGAACGGCGACATCGCCAACTGGGCCACCTCGGAGAACGACACCGCCCCGGCCGTCGGCGGCGCCATGGACCTGGCCGCCGGCGCCAAGCGCGTCTGGGCCATGATGGAGCACACCACCAAGGACGGCCGTGCCCGCCTCCTCCGCCGATGCACCTACCCGCTGACCGCGCCCGCCGCAGTCACTCGCGTCTACACGAACCTTGCAGTCCTGGATGTGACGCCGGACGGCTTCGTCCTCCTCGAGCTCGCACCAGGTGCGACCGTCCAGGACGTCGAAGCCCAGACCGACGCACCGATAACGAGCGATTTGAGCAGACTGCCGCACTGATGCTGACGCGCTCCCGGGATGGCGCCACCGCGATCCTCACGCTCGACTACCCGGCCCGCCGAAACGCCCTCGCGATGCCGATGCGCCAGGCGCTGGTCGACGCGATGGAGCGGATCGAGGCCGATCCGGACGTCCGCGCCATCGTTCTGACCGGCGCCGGAGGGACCTTCAGCGCAGGGGGCGACATCAGCGGCATGGACGTGAGCCACCTGGCCGAGGGCCGGGAGCGGTTCCGCATCACCCATCATATGGTGAGGCTGTTGATCAAATCGTCGAAACCGATCGTCGCCGCCGTCGAAGGCTTTGCCGTTGGCGCCGGCCTCTCCGTCGCGCTCTGTACCGACACCATCGTCGCCAGCGCCGACGCACAGTTCGCGGCCGGCTTCGGCCGGGTCGGCCTGATCGCCGACCTGGGGTTGCCGCACACCCTGCCGCTCCGTGTCGGCCATGGGCGGGCGCGCCAGATCCTGCTCTATGGCGAACGCGTGGCCGCCGAGGAGGCCCACCGGATCGGCCTCGTCGACCATGTCGTCCCGCGAGGCACGGCGCTCGATGCAGCCCTCGCCCGTGCCCGGCTGTTCCATGTCATGGCGCCGCTGCCGATCGCGCTCACGAAGCAGGTCCTAGCGGCGGGGCTCGACGCGGCGCTCGACTGGGAGCGCGATACGCAGGCCGCCTTGTTCCTCACCGCCGACCACGCGGAGGGTAAGGCCGCGTTCCTCGGCAAGCGCGAGCCTCGATTCACCGGCCGATGACGACGGCGAGGTCAGCCGCTGTCCAGCGCCCGCGTCTGGATGCGCTTGCCATCGGCGTCATGCTCCTGCTGTGCACGCTCTGGGGCGTGCAGCAGGTCGCGAGCAAGGTGGCGCTGGACCAGGGCATTCCGCCCATGTTGCAGGCGGTGCTCCGCTCGGCTGTCGCCGGGCCGCTGCTGGTCGGCTGGCTGTTCCTCCGGCGCGGCCAGGCGGGCGTCGCGACACTCGTCCATCGCGACGGGTCGCTGCGGCCGGGTCTCGTCATGGGCACCATCTTCGGGGTCGAGTTCATGCTGTTGTTCGCCGGCGTGCGGCAAACCTCGGCGTCGCATGCGGTCGTGTTGCTGTTCAGCGGCGGCTTCGCGACCGCCATCGGGGCCCACCTGTTCGTACCGGGCGAGCGCCTCAGGCCATTGCAATGGGCCGGCCTCATCCTCGCCTTCGCCGGCGTGGCGGTCACAGTCGGCCAGCGCGGTGGCCCGGCGTCGGTGCGCGGCGACCTGCTCGTCCTGAGTGCGGCCGCCTGCTGGGGCGTCACGACGGTCATGGTCCGGGCCGTGCCGGAGTTGCTTCGCCTCTCGGCCGAAAAGGTGCTCGCCTACCAGCTCTGGGGCTCGATGCCGCTCCTGCTCCTCGGTGCCGCCCTGGCTGGGGAACTGACAGTCCCGCAGGCGAGCGGCCTAGCCTGGGCATCGCTGTTGTATCAGGGGGTCGTTGTCGCCTTCGCGAGCTATCTCACCTGGTATTGGCTCGTGCTCCGCTACCCGGCCGGGCGGCTCGCGGCATTCAGCTTTCTGACACCTGTCCTCGGCGTGCTCGCCGCGGCCCTGCTGCTGGGCGACCCGCTGGCAATTTCCTTGCTGGTCGGCTTGGTGCTGGTCTGCGCCGGCCTCAAGCTGGTCAACAGCTGACGGTCACCTGGATAGGTTTGGGCTTGGCGCCGTCTCGCGCGTGGTATCCGGCAGGTTTTGCGGCGTGGCCTGGCCGGTGCCCGCGACCTCGTTGGTCGGTCCCGCCGAGAATGGGGCCTGGTTGCCGGCGGAACTCGACGATCCCGCCCGATCGGCCGGAGCGACCCGCCCGGCATCGATGTTCGGCACCGGGGCCGGCGCGAGCGGCTCAGGGGCCGCCCGGGCAGGCAAGGCAGTCAGGGCAAGGAGGGCGGCCGCCAGAAACATTCGCATGCCGGACGAACGCCGCCTTCCCGGTCCGAGTTCCGGGCCTACGCCGGCGCGTGCTGCTGCCCGGCCAGCGTCGGGTAGTCCGTGTAGCCGTGCTCGTTGCCGCCATACCAGGTGTCTTTGGGCGCATCGGCCAGCGGCGCATCGATCTTCAGGCGCTCGACGAGATCCGGGTTGCCGATGAAGGAGCGGCCGAAGCAGACCAGGTCAGCGAGGTTCTCGCGGCGCGTACGCAGGGCCAAGTCGCGGTCGAACATGTTGTTTGCCATGTAGAGGCCGCCGAAATTCGCCCGCAGGCCCTGGCTGCTGAAGCCCGGCGGCTCGTCCCGGTTGGCCTGCGTGGCGCCCTCGATCTCGTGCAGGTAGACGAGGTGGTACGGCCGGAGGCCGTCGACGAGCGCGCCATACGTTCCCATCGGGTCGCTGTCCAGCGGGATGTCGCCCACCTGCGGCGCCGTCGGGCTCAGCCGGATGCCGACCCGGCCGCCGCCCCAGACGCCCACGACGGCCTCGACCACCTCGAGCGGGAAGCGGATGCGGTTCTCGACCGGGCCGCCATAGCGGTCGGTCCGCTTGTTGGTACTGTCGCGGATGAACTGGTCGAGCAGGTAGCCGTTCGCGGCGTGCACCTCCACGCCATCGAAACCGGCGTTCTTCGCGCAGCGTGCGGCGTGGGCGTAATCGGCCACGATCCCCGGGATCTCGTCTGTTTTCAGCGCGCGCGGTGTCACGTGATCCTGAAAGCCGGTCTCCGTGAACGCCTTGCCGCCCGGCTTGATGGCCGAGGGCGCGACCGGCAGGCCGCCGCCCGGCTGCAGGTCCGGATGACTGATGCGGCCCACGTGCCAGAGCTGCAGAAAGATATGCCCACCCTCGGCATGGACCGCGTCCGTGACCAAGCGCCAGCCCTCGACCTGCGCATCGGTATAAATGCCCGGCGTGAACGCGTAGCCCTTGCCCTGCTGTGTGATCTGGGTCGCCTCGGTGATGATCAGGCCGGCGGAGGCGCGCTGGCGGTAGTACTCCGCGTTCATCGCCCGCGGAACGTCACCCGCACCGGCGCGGCTGCGGGTCAGCGGGGCCATCACAATCCGGTTGGACAAGGTGATCGGGCCGAGTTCGACTGGCTCGAACAGGTCGGTGTGGTCCATCGCCAAAACTCCTGAGGTACACACGCCGCATGTTGCGTCGCAACAGCGTCGGTTCCAATCAGGCGTCCGTGAACCTGGCCCGGATCGCGGCCAAGTCCACGGCTTCGATCGTCGATGGGGACCAGCGGGGGGTGCGGTCCTTGTCGACGATCATCGCGCGAACGCCTTCCAGGAAGTCAGGGTGGCGCACCACATGGCGGGTCAAGGCAAGCTCGGCGGCAAGGCATTGCTCGAGGGTGCGGGCGGCGCCCCGTCGCACGATCTCGAAGGTCCACAGCACCGCGCTGGGCGAAACGTGGCGCAGCGTATCGAGCGCCGATCGTGCGAACGGCGTATCGGCCGCATGCAGTGCGTCCAGGACCTCGACGACGCTGTCGCTCCCGAACGCGGTCACGTCCTGCGTAGCCAGGGTCGATGGGGGCGGGGGAACGGCGACCTCGGACAATGCGGCGAGACCCTCGGTGGCGAGGGCGTTGGCTAATCCCGGCATCGCGGACGACGGCACGAAGTGGGTGGCGAGCCCGAGCCAGACAGCTTCGGCGCCGCCAACCCGGGAGCCGGTCAGGGCAAGATACCGCCCCCAATCGCCGCGGAGACGCGGCAGTACGAACGTGGCGCCCACGTCGGGAAATAGGGCGATCCCGGTCTCCGGCATGGCGAACTGTGCCGCTTCGCTCGCCACCCGGACGGAACCATGGACGGAGACGCCGATGCCGCCGCCCATGCAAATGCCGTCGATCAAGGAAATATACGGCTTGGGATACCGCGCGATCGCCAGGTTCAGCGCGTATTCCTCGCTGAAGAACTGCTCGATGCCCGTGTAGTCCGCGCTCATCGACATCGCCCGGATCTGACGGATGTCGCCGCCCGCACAAAATGCCCGCCCGCCGGCGCCTTCGATGACAACCGCGTGCACCGAGGGGACATTTTCCCACTCGTCCAGGGCCGACCGGATCGCGCGGACCATCCCGAGGTCGAGAGCATTGAGCGCGCGAGGGCGGTTCAACGTGATCCGGCCGATGCGGCCTTGTTGGCGCGCAATGACCGTCGGCTCGGTTTCGTCGGGCACGAGCCAGGCTCCTGTTGAAGCCCGGCCTATACCGTCATGCCCCGCGGCGGACCAGCCGCATCGCCCCGTCGAAGACGGCGTTTGTCAGCCCGCGCCGCACCCCCTGCCGCGCCCCGGTGCGCAGCGCAACCCCGGCGACGCTCGCGGCCATGCTCATGACCGTGATCGACTGCCGCATTTCGATGAGCGCCTGTTCGCGGATCTGCTTGGCTTCAGCTTCGATCGGATCGGGCGCGCTGCGCATCGCCATCACGCCGAAGACGGCCATCAGCAGCGCGTCGACGACGAGCACGACGACGCTCGCCAGGGTGGGCGATAGCGTCGGTTGCAGCGCGTTCCACGCGACCACGTGCAGCACGATCAGCACCGCTACGGCGAACACCAGCGCGACCGCGCCATAGGCAGCCCGCATCGCCTGCCGGCGCGCGATCCGGCGGAGGCGAAGCGCCTCCGCCGCAGCCGCGACCTTCGCAAGTTCGACCGCGCGCATCGGATCAGCGCGCGATGCGGCCGATGAGATAGCCCACGCCGGTCGCGATCAGGATCGCCACCATCGGCGACTCCCGGACCCGCTCAGAGAGCATCTCGGTATTGTCGGAATACATGTCCTTCGCCTGGCCCATGTACTTCTGCGCGGTGTCGGCAGCGTTTGACAGCGCCGGCGTGACGCGCTCGCTCATCAGCGTCTGCACCTGATCACGCAGCTGGGCGATCTGTTCCTTGGCGTCCGACGACATGTCGTTGACTGAGCTCGATGCCATGATAGCCTCCTTGGCGTTGGTTCGGTCTTGACAACGCGACCGTCGGAACGGGGTTGCCACCGTGTGCGAACTTACGTTGCGGGTAGGGGCGACCCGATCGGCATTCAACCGGACCGCGAAATCAGCTATACACCTGGTTCGGCCGATGGCGTTGCATGGGTGGCCGGCGGAGAGCGAACTTGGAAGCGTTGTTCTTCTTGATCGACTCGGTCGTCATTCTTGTGGTGGCCTATTATGGGATGCTCGACGACCGCCGGGCACGCGGAGTGCCGATGCGCAGCCCGTTCCGGTTTTTCGAGGGCAATCAGACGACCGAGACGGTCGCGTTTGAGCGAAAGGCGGAGTTGCGGCGGCGCCGGGACAGCGCCGGGCCACAGGTCGTCTCCCCCACCCCGACCGGTGACCGCCGATGAGAGACCTGATGTTCGCGGTTGTTTGGATCATCGGACTGCCTCTCAGCTTCGTCTCGGCCAGCTCCGGCCTGCTGCTCTGGGTCTGGGTCGCGCTGCTGTCGCCCAACGAGCTGCTGTACGGCTTTATGGCCGGCGTGCCGTTCAACAAGCTTGTCGCCCTGTCGACATTCGGTGCCGTGGTGCTCAGCCAGGAAAAGAAGGCGTTCTACGTCGACGTCCAGATCGTGCTCACGATCCTGTTCGGGCTGATCATGACCTGTTCCTGGCTCAACGCCATCGTGCCCAGCGACGACGCGACCGATCTTTGGGAGAAGGTGCTGAAGGTCCAGGTCCTGGCGCTGTTGATCACCGGCATCATGTCCACGCGCCTGCGCCTGCATCTGCTTGCCCTCGCGGTCGTCACCTCGCTCGCGTTCCTCGGCGTGAAGGAGGGCCTGATCGCGTTGCTGACCGCGGGCGGGCACAAGATCATCGGCACGGGCAGCGTCGGCGACAATAATTCACTGGCGACGGCACTGCTGATGATCGTGCCGCTGGCCTTCTACTTGGCACGCTATTCCGCCATCCGCGCCATTCGCCTCGGCATGCTGGCCGTTCTGGCCCTGAGCGTCGTGACGGTGATCATGACCTACTCGCGCGGCGGACTGCTCGGCCTCCTGGTTGTCGCGGCGTTCATGATCAAGAACAGCCGCAGCAAGCTTGCCAGCATCGCCATGGTGTTGATCGGCGCCGGCTTGGTCTACGGCTTCGCCCCCGACTCCTGGTTCGAGCGGATCGGCACGGTGGAAACCGCTGCGAACGACGATGGATCATTCCTGGGCCGCGTCGTTGCCTGGAAGATGAGCACGCTGATCGCGTTCGCACACCCGATCTTCGGTGGCGGCCCGCACGCGGTGCAGCGCTTCCAGGTCTGGTCCGAGTTCCGTCCGTATATCGACAGCGTGAACTTCTTCCCGACGCCGCCGCCGGACGTGGTCCCCCACGCAGCCCACAGCAGCTATTTCGAAGTGTTCGGCGACCTCGGCTTTTCCGGCCTGATCGTGTTCCTATCGCTGCTCGCGTGCGCCTTCTGGCAGTTGTTCCGTATCCGGCGCATGGCGAAAAGCCGGCCTGACCTGCGCTGGGCAGTCGACTTGGCGGGCATGCTGCAGATCAGCATGGCGGCCTACGTCGTGACGACGGCGCTGCTCAGCATGGCCTATTTCGAGCTGTTTTGGATCCTGATCGCCATGATCTCGCGCTGCCATCGAACGGTGCGGCAGGCGGTTCTTGCCGGCGCGGCCGACGGATCAGAGGCTATCGCGGCGCCTCGCGGCCGGTTCGTGCCGGGCCCGCTTGTGCGGCCACCGGCCCGCCCCGCGATCGCTGCCCGGGACACGGCGTTCCGAGGAGCACAGTGACCGAAAGCCTGGTTGCGGAACTCGCTGGCATCGTTGGCCCGCGAGGGCTGCTGACGGGTGAGGACACCGCGGGTTACACGGAAGACTGGCGGCGGTTGTATCAGGGGCAAACCCCGGCCGTGGTGCGGCCAGCCTGCGTCGAGGAGGTCGCGGCGGTGGTGAGGGCCTGCGCCGCCGCGGGGACACCGGTAGTTCCGCAGGGCGGCAACACCAGCATGGTGGGAGGCGCCAGCCCGCGCGCGAACGGCCGAGACATCGTGCTGAGCCTGTCGCGCATGAACCGGGTGCGCGACGTCGATCCATTGGATATGACGATGGTCGCCGAGGCGGGGGTGGTGTGGAAGGCGGCGCAAGACGCAGCCGCGGAGGCCGGTTGCCTCCTGCCGCTCTCGATCAGCAGCGAGGGGACGGCGCAAGTGGGCGGCATCATCTCGGCCAATGCGGGCGGCAACACCACCGTCCGTTACGGCAATGCCCGGGACCTGGTGCTGGGGCTGGAGGCGGTCATGGCCGATGGCGCGATCTGGCACGGGTTGCGGCGGCTACGCAAGGACAACACCGGCTATGCGCTGCGGCAGTTGCTGGTGGGCGCCGAGGGGACGCTTGGGGTGATCACGGCGGCGGTGCTGAAGCTGGCGCCCCGGCCGGTCGAGGTTCAGGTCGCGCTGTGCGCTGTCCCGAGCATCGGGGCCGCCTGCGCACTGTTCCGCCGGTTCCAGGGCGTCGATCCCGCCGCAGTTCAGGCTTTCGAATACATGTCCGGCGCCGGCATGCAACTCGTGCTCCGGCATATCCCCGGTGCCGTGCTGCCACTCGGGACGGCGGCCGACCACTACGCTTTGGTCGAGCTTGCGACCCCGCGTACGGATGCCCGGCTGCGCGATGCGTTGGAAGCGGTACTTGAGCGGGCACTCGAGGACGAGTTGGTGTCGGACGCAGCCATTGCCGAAAGCGAGGCGCAGCGGCAGGCGATCTGGAAGCTCCGCGAGGAGCATGCCGAGGCGCAGAAGCGCGAGGGGGCGAGCGTCAAGAATGACGTCTCCGTTCCGGTCTCTCGGATACCGGAGTTGATCGAGCGGGCAAGTGAGGCCTGCCGGGTCTTACTTCCTGGAGTGCGCCCGGTCCCGTTCGGTCATTTGGGCGACGGGAACATTCACATGAACCTGCAGCAGCCCGAGGGAATGGACCCGGCCGCGTTCCTGACGCGGGACCATGCAATCATGGACACGGTCAACGCGGTCGTCCGCGATCTCGGCGGCAGCTTCAGCGCCGAGCACGGGGTGGGCCAGCTGAAGCGCTACATGATGCCTGACTGGCGCGGCGGTGCCGAGCTGGACGCGATGCAGCGGATCAAGTGGGCAATGGACCCACTCGGCATCATGAACCCGGGAAAGGTGCTCCCGGCCCTCTAGCGGTTTCTCCGAACGACTTTCGGCGCGCGACCCGTTGTTTCGCGACCCTTGAGGGTGGCCGGATCGGCACGTAGTAGGCCTTATCGAGATGAGGTGACACGCCCATGCCAACACGCAGCGTCGCGACGGTCTTTGGTGGCAGCGGCTTCATTGGCCGGTATGTGGTGCAGCGGCTGGCGGCGGCCGGGCATGTCGTGCGGGTTGCGGGGCGGGACACGGAGCGGGTCAAGGACCTGATGGTCGCGGGCCGGGTCGGGCAGGTCGTGCCGTTATATGTGTCGCTCGGCAACGCAGCGACGGTGCAGCGGGCAGTCGAAGGCGCGGACCTCGTGGTCAACCTCGTCGGGATCCTGGCCGAGAAGCGAGCGGGTGACTTCCAGCGGGTCCAAGCCGAAGGGCCCGGGCGGGTTGCGGTGGCGGCGGCCAGCGCCGGGGTGCAGCGGATGGTGCACGTCTCCGCGATCGGGGCCGACCCGTCGAGCCCGAGCGTGTATGGCCGGACAAAGGCGGCCGGGGAGGAGGCCGTGCGGGCGGCGATGCCGGGTGCGGTCGTGCTCCGGCCGTCATTGGTGTTCGGGGCGGAGGACAAGTTCTTCAACCGGTTCGGGGCGATGGCAATGGCACTGCCGGTCATGCCGGTGATCTGCGGCGGGTCGCGCTTCCAGCCGGTCTATGTGGGCGACGTGGCAGACGCCGTGATCGCCGGGCTGACGCACGAGGACGCGGCCGGCCGCACGTTCGAGCTGGGTGGCCCGCGCGTCTACACCTTCCGGGAGTTGCTGGCCTACATCCTGCACGAGACGCGGCGGCATCGCCCCCTGTGGGAGGTGCCGATGGGGATTGCGAGAGTGCAGGCGCTGCTCGGCGAGTATGCGCCTGGTAAGCCGTTTACACGGGACCAGTTGGCGTTGCTGGCGCGGGACAATGTCGCCGATCCGGCGCTGCCGGGTCTGGAGGCGCTGGGGATCACGCCAACGCCGGTCGAGCTGATCGTGCCCGGATATTTGGATCGTTATCGGGTGGGTGGCGGAAAGCGCGAGGAAGTGCCGGCAGCCAGTTAGGTCCGAAGTGGGCGTGAATGCGCGATTGAGAGCAGCCTCGATCATCACCCCTGACGAACGGTCGCCGATAAAGGACAGGCTTGCTGTCCTATGAGCGGTTTTCCGTCTTCCGCTGTCCAAAGCTTGACGTTATATCACACGTGGCGGTCAGGCTTGGCTGCGGGGAGATCGCGCGATGGCTGACCGTATGCTGCAGTTCGTCAAGACACCCCAGCAGCAGCCGGACAAGCGCACTGTCAGTGCGCGTCGCGAGGATTTCGCGGAGATTTACCAGGACTTCGATCCGGCCCTCGCCGGCAAGCAGTCCAGCCGTTGCAGCCAGTGCGGCATTCCGTTTTGCCAGGTGCATTGCCCGGTCGGGAATAACATCCCCGACTGGCTGAAGCTGACCGCCGAGAACCGGCTGCAGGAGGCCTACGAGGTCAGCAGCGCGACCAACACGTTCCCCGAGATCTGCGGCCGCATCTGCCCGCAGGACCGCCTTTGCGAGGGCAATTGCGTCATCGAGAAAGGGTTCGAGAGCGTCACGATCGGCGCCGTCGAGCGCTTTATCACCGATCATGCGTGGGAGCAGGGGTGGGTGAAGCCGCCCAAGCCGCAGCGTGAGCGGCCGCAATCGGTGGGTATCGTCGGCGCCGGGCCCGGCGGGCTTGCTGCGGCGGAGCGGCTTCGTGTGCTCGGCTACCAGGTGCACGTCTACGATCGCTACGACCGCGTCGGCGGCCTGATGATCTATGGCATCCCCGGTTTCAAACTCGAGAAGGAGATCGTGCTCCGGCGCTGGGAGTCGTTCGCCGCCGGAGGGATCGTGTTCCACCTCGGCGTCGATCTCGGGAATACCATGAGCTTTGCCGACCTTCGGGCCAAGCACGATGCGGTGTTGATCGCGACCGGCGTTTACAAGGCGCGCGACATCGGCGGCCCTGGGGCCGGGCTGGGCGGGATCGTCCCCGCGATGGCGTTCCTGACAGCGAGCAACCGCAAGGGGCTGGGCGACGACGTGCCGGAGTTCGACAGCGGAGCGTTGGATGCGGCCGGCAAGCGGGTGGTCGTGATCGGCGGTGGCGACACGGCGATGGACTGCGTGCGGACGGCGGTGCGGCAGGGCGCGGCGAGCGTCCAATGCCTCTATCGGCGGGACCAGGCCAACATGCCGGGCTCGATGCGCGAGGTGAAGAATGCGCAGGAGGAGGGTGTCGAGTTCGTGTGGCTGAGCGCCCCCGAAGCGTTCTTGGGCGACACGACGGTGACCGGCGTGCGCGTGCAGAAGATGCGCCTGGGCATGCCGGACGCGACTGGGCGGCAATCGATCCTGCCCGGGGAGAACCGGGTGACGATCGAGGCGGATCTGGTGATCAAGGCGCTGGGATTCGACCCTGAGGAGCTTCCGCGCCTGTGGGACCAGCCCGGGCTCGAGGTGAGCCGGTGGGGCACTCTGAAGACGGACCACCGCACGGCCATGACGACGCTGCCGGGCGTGTTCGCGGCGGGCGACATCGTGCGCGGGGCGAGCTTGGTGGTCTGGGCGATCCGGGACGGACGGGACGCCGCGGCCGCGATGCACGGCTTCCTGCAGCAGGGCGCGACCGCGATGGCCACGGCCGCGGAGTGAGCGGCTTCGCGACGACTTGAAGGCAATCGGGTTCATAGCGGCCCGAAGAGGACGATAGAGTGTGTGCCCACATTGGAGTGAGCGTAATGGCTTTCATTCGTAACGTCGCGTTCGCACTTGCCCTGCTGCTGACGGCGCCGCTCTCGGCCCGGGCGGCGGACGACGCGCACAGCCTGGCGTCGGCCTTCCTCGACAAGATCAAGGTCGACACGATGATGCCCCAACTGCTCACGGCTTCGCGCGCGAGCACGTTGGTCGTGCTGGAGAATAGCGGCAAGACGCCCGAGCAGGCCGGCGAGATCTTCGACACTTACATGATGCCGGAGTTCAAGGATCGGCTGCCCGAGTTGCGGGCCAAGTTCGAGGACATCCTGGTCGCGGACTTCACCGTGCCCGAGCTGCAGGCGATCTTGAATGGCGAGCAGAACCCGGCCCGGCAGAGCGCGGCCGCGAAGGCGCCGCAACTGCAGGGCCAGTTCGCCCAGGCCGGGACCGAGTGGGGCCAGGCAGTCGGGCGCGATGTCTACACCAAGAACAAGACGGCGCTCGAGAAGCTGGGCCTGACCATGCCGCAATAGGGGCCGTTCGAGCGGCCGCTGCGCACCTTCAGGGTGGACCCGGGGCAGCTTCGCCTCGCGCCGCCGGAGACATTCCATGACCGATGACCGCGCCACGACGTCCGGAGCCGATTTCGTTGCCGACTGGCACGCCAACGTGGCGCGCCTGCAAGGGACGTATGATCCCAGCCAGGAGCACGACAACTGCGGCGTCGGCGTCGTCGCGGCGTTGGACGGCAAGGCACGGCGCGAGGTGGTGCAGGCTGGCATCGACGCGCTCAAGGCGGTGTGGCACCGCGGCGCTGTCGATGCGGACGGCAAGACCGGGGACGGCGCCGGCATCCACATCGAGATCCCGCAGGACTTCTTCCGCGCGCACATCAGCCGCAGCGGCCACGTGCCGGGCGACGACCCGATCGCCGTCGGCATGGTGTTCCTGCCGAAGACGGACCTGGGTGCGCAGGAACGCTGCCGGACGATCGTCGAGACCGAGATCCTGGCGTTCGGCTACGGTATCTATGGCTGGCGCCAGGTGCCGATCGACGTCGAGTGCATCGGCGAGAAGGCGAACGCGACCCGGCCGGAGATCGAGCAGATCATGATCCGCGGCCGGGGCGGCAACCCGGCGCAGTTCGAGCGCGACCTGTACGTCATCCGCCGCCGCATCGAGAAGCAGGCGATCGCGGCGCAGGTGAGCGAGTTCTACATCTGCTCGCTGTCGTGCCGCAGCATCATCTACAAAGGGATGTTCCTGGCCGAGAGCCTGACCCAGTTCTATCCGGATTTGCTGGACGCGCGCTTCATCAGCCGGTTCGCGATCTATCACCAGCGCTACAGCACCAACACCTTCCCCACCTGGAAGCTGGCGCAGCCGTTCCGCATGCTCGCGCATAACGGCGAAATCAACACGATCAGCGGCAACATCAACTGGATGAAGAGCCATGAGACCCGGCTCGAGGCCGGCGAGCTGGGCCCCTACGTCGACGACGTGAAGCCGGTCGTGCAGCCGAACGGATCCGATACCGCCAGCCTCGATGGCGTGTTCGAGCTGCTGGTGCGGGCCGGGCGGGATGCGCCGATGGCGAAGGCCCTGATGATCCCTGCGAGCATCGGCCAGGACGCGACGATGCCGGAGGCGCATCGGGACCTGTTCCTGTATTGCAACGCGGTGATGGAGCCGTGGGACGGGCCGGCGGCGGTGGCGGCGACGGACGGGCGGTGGGTGATCGCCGGGCTGGACCGCAACGGGCTGCGCCCGCTGCGCTACACCGTCACGGCCAGCAACCTCCTGGTCGTGGGCTCCGAGGCGGGCATGGTGAAGTTCGCCGAGACGGAGATCGTCGCCAAGGGCCGGGTCGGCCCCGGGCAGACGATCGCGGTCGATCTGGATGCAGCCAAGTTCTTTAGCGACGAGCAGCTGAAGGACCTGCTGGCGGCCCGGCAGCCCTACGGCGAGTGGGCCAAGCGCATCACCCAGATCGACAACATCGTCAGCACGGATGCGCCGGAGCCGGTGCGCTACGACGCCGAGCAGCTGCGGCGCCGGCAGCTCGCGGTCGGGCTGTCGCTCGAGGACCTGGAGATGATCCTGCACCCGATGGTGGAGGACAGCGCCGAGGCGATCGGCAGCATGGGCGACGACACGCCCGTGGCGGTGCTGAGCGAGAAGTACCGTGGCCTGCACCACTATTTCCGCCAGGCCTTCGCCCAGGTGACGAACCCGCCGATCGATAGCCTGCGCGAAACGCGGGTGATGACGCTGAAGACCCGGCTGGGCAACCTCGGCAACGTGCTCGACGAGGATGGCAGCCAGTGCGACCTGCTGCAGTTGGAAAGCCCGGTGCTGTCGAATGCCGAGTTCGACGCCATGGTGGCGTCGCTGGGCACCGGGTCGTGCACGGTCGACTGCACGTTTTCTGTGGCCGAGGGCGAGGCCGGGCTGCGGGCCGGGATCGACCGCATCCGGCGTGAGGCGGAGGAGAGCGTGCGCGCCGGGTGCGCCCACGTGATCCTGACGGACGAGAACCAGGGCCCGGAGCGGGCGCCGATCCCGATGATCCTGGCGACCGGCGCCGTCCACACGCATCTGGTGCGGCAGTCCTTGCGGACGTTCACGAGCCTCAATGTCCGTTGCGCCGAGTGCCTGGACACGCACTATTTTGCCGTCCTCATCGGCGTCGGCGCCACGACGGTGAACGCTTATCTGGCGCAGGAAGGCATCGCCGACCGCCAGCGCCGCGGCCTGTTCGGCTCACTCAGCCTCAAGGACGCCGTCAAGCACTACAAGAAGGCGGTCGACAAGGGGCTGCTGAAGGTGATGTCCAAGATCGGCATCTCGGTCATCAGCAGCTACCGCGGCGGCACCAACTTCGAGGCGATCGGCCTGTCGCGGGCACTGGTGGCGGAGTTCTTCCCCGGCATGCAGTCGCGCATCAGCGGCATCGGCCTGTCGGGCATCGCGCGCAAGGTGCTCGGGCTGCATGCGGCGGCGTGGGAGGGCGAGGCGGGGACGCTGCCGGTGGGCGGGATCTACAAGCTGCGCCGTCGGGGCGAGGTGCATGCGTTCGACGGCGGGCTGGTGCACACGCTGCAGCTGGCGGTCGCGAACGACAGCTACGAGACGTACCGGCGCTATGCGGACGCGATCCGGCGGCAGAAGCCGGTGGCGCTGCGCGACCTGCTGGACTTCCGCACCGACCATGTGACGCCGATCCCGGTCGACGAGGTCGAGAGCATCACCGAGATCCGCAAGCGCCTCATCGCGCCCGGCATCTCCCTGGGCGCGCTGAGCCCGGAGGCGCATGAGACGCTGAGCATCGCCATGAACCGGATCGGCGCGCGCAGCGATAGCGGCGAGGGCGGCGAGGACCCGGCGCGCGCCAAGCCGCGGGCCAACGGCGACAACGCGAACAGCGCCATCAAGCAGATCGCCAGCGGGCGGTTCGGGGTGACGGCGGAATACCTCAATGCCTGCCGCGAGATCGAGATCAAGGTCGCCCAAGGTGCCAAGCCCGGCGAGGGCGGGCAGTTGCCCGGCTTCAAGGTGACGGGGCTGATCGCCAAGCTGCGGCACTCGACGCCCGGGGTGACATTGATCAGCCCGCCGCCGCACCACGACATCTACTCGATCGAGGACCTGGCGCAGCTCATCTATGACTTGAAGCAGATCAACCCCGAGGCGACGGTCTGCGTGAAGCTCGTCAGCCGCAGCGGGATCGGCACGATCGCGGCCGGGGTGGCGAAGGCGAAGGCCGACGCGATCCTGATCAGCGGCCACAGCGGCGGCACCGGCGCCAGCCCGCAGACGTCAGTGAAGTATGCCGGCCTGCCGTGGGAGATGGGGCTGAGCGAGGCGCACCAGGTGCTCACGTTGAACCGCCTGCGGCACCGGGTGAAGCTCCGCACCGATGGCGGCATCAAGACCGGGCGGGACGTGGTGATCGCGGCGATGCTGGGCGCCGAGGAGTTCGGCGTGGGCACGGCGAGCCTGGTGGCGATGGGCTGCATCATGGTGCGGCAGTGCCACAGCAACACCTGCCCGGTCGGTGTCTGCAGCCAGGACGAGGCGCTGCGGGCGAAGTTCGAGGGGACGCCTGAGAAGGTCATCAACCTGTTCAGCTTCATCGCCGAGGACGTGCGGAACATCCTCGCCAGCCTGGGCAAGAAGCGGCTGGTGGACGTGATCGGACGGACGGAGCTGTTGCAGCAGGTGAGCCGCGGGTCCGACCTGCTGGACGACCTGGACCTGAACCCGCTGCTGGCGCAGGCGGACCCGGGCGGGCAGGCGCGGTATTGCACGCTGGAGGGGCGGAACGAGGTGCCGGAGACGCTGGATGCGCAAATGATCCAGGACGCGGCGCCGCTGTTCGGGCGCGGCGAGAAGATGCAGCTGCAATATGCCGTCCGCAACACGCACCGGGCGATCGGCACGAAGCTGTCGTCGAAGATTACCCGGGCCTATGGCATGACCGGTCTGGCGCCGGGCCACTTGACGGTGCGGCTGCGCGGGTCGGCCGGGCAGTCGCTGGGGGCGTTTGCGGTGCAGGGATTGAAGCTCGACGTCCTGGGCGAGGCGAACGACTACGTGGGCAAGGGGCTGTCGGGCGCCATGATCGTGGTGCGGCTGGCGCCGAGTTCGCCGCTCGTGAGCAACCACAACACGATCATCGGCAACACGTGCCTGTATGGCGCGACCGCGGGCGAGTTGTTCGCGGCCGGCCAGGCGGGTGAGCGTTTCGCGGTGCGCAACAGCGGCGCCAATACCGTCGTGGAAGGCATGGGCAGCAATGGCTGCGAGTACATGACGGGCGGCATCGTCGTCTCCTTGGGGGCGGTCGGCGACAATTTCGGCGCCGGGTTCACGGGCGGGCAGGCGTTCCTGTATGACCCGGAGGGGCTGTTCGAGAAGCGCATCAACCCGGAGACGCTCACGTGGCAACGCGTCGCGCACCCGCACTGGCAAGAGGTGCTGCATGGGCTGGTGCAGCGGCACTTCGACCAGACGCAGAGCCGCTACGCGCAGACGCTGCTGAACGACTGGGGCCGGACCTTGCCGCACTTCTGGCAAGTGGTGCCGAAGGAGTATGCGAAGTACCTGCCGGTCCCGCTCGCGGAAGCGGAGGCGCTGCGGGCGTGACCCTGCGGCTGACGCGTGGTCCGGGGCAGTCGCTTGCCCCGGCTGTCGCCGCCCGCCATAAGCGGCGCTGATGCGCCTGCTGTATCATCTCCCGCTCTCGCCATTTTCTCGCAAGGTGCGGCTCGTGCTGGCGGAGAAGAAGCTGGCGTTCGAGATGCGGGTGGAGAAGGTGTGGGAGCGGCGGCCGGAATACCTGGAGCTGAACCCGGCCAACAAGGTGCCCACGCTGATCGAGGAGAACGGTCTGGTCGTGGCCGATTCCGCGGTGATCTGCGAGTATCTCGAGGAGGCATACCCGGACACGCCGTTGCTGGGCCACACCTTGGCCGAGCGGGTGGAGGTGCGGCGGCTGGTGGCCTGGTTCGACGGCAAGTTCGCCGAGGAGGTGACGGCGAACCTGCTGGGCGAGAAGTTCATGAAGCGACTGCTGGGGCGGGGCAGCGCGGATGCCGGCGCGCTGCGGGCGGGCTACACCAACCTGCGGCACCACCTGATGTATGTCGGCTGGCTCGCCGAGCACCGGCGGTGGCTCGCGGGCAGCACCCTCTCTTTGGCGGACTTTGCAGTGGCGGGCCACCTCTCGGCGCTGGACTTCGCCGGCGACGTCGACTGGACGATCTCGGCGCCCGCGCGGGATTGGTATGCGCGGATGAAGTCGCGGCCGAGTTTTCGGGGCCTGCTCGCGGACCGCGTACCGGGGACGACGCCGCCGCCGCACTATGCAGACCTGGATTTCTAGCGGTCCAGCGTCGTTGCAACTGCGGCTGTGAACTCGCGTTGGTTGATCGTCGATCAACTTGTCCGAGGAGCATCGTCGTGTCCCATCTCTCCACCGTTCGCGCCCTGGCCGTGGCCCTCGCCTTGGCGGCGCTGGCGCCCATGCTCTCAGCGTGCAACACGACGGCCGGCGCCGGGGCGGACGTGAGCGCCGCCGGCCATGCCGTCACGCGCGGCGCGGACGCGGTGAAGTCCGGCCTGTAAGCTTTCGTTCCCTCGGGCTGGCGCGGCGGCGGCAAGCGCGTAGGCTGCCGCCGACGACGGATGGGGGAACGTATGGACTTCGACCTCAGCGACGACCAGCGGCTGCTGAAGGATAGCGTCGACCGGCTGGTCAAGGACCGGTACGGGTTCGAGGCGCGCCGAGCCTATCGTGCGGAGCCGGACGGCTGGAGCCGTGTCGTCTGGTCGTCATTGGCGGAACTCGGTTTGCTGGGCCTGCCGTTTGCCGAGGCCGAAGGCGGGTTCGGCGGGGGGCCTGTCGAGACCGCCCTGGTGATGGAGGCGTTCGGCCGCGGTCTGGTGATCGAGCCGTATTTTGCCAGTGTCGTCCTATGCGGCGCGCTGTTGCGCCATGGGGCCTCGGCCGAGCAGCGGGCGGCATTGACGGCCGGGCTTGCCTCCGGCGATCGGGTATTGGCCTACGCGCAGGCCGAACGGCAGTCGCGCTTCGCCCTTAACGATATCAAAACCATTGCCAGGCAAGATGGAGCCGGCTGGCGGATCGACGGCCAGAAAGGTCTCGT
Organism: Acetobacteraceae bacterium; assembly: GCA_965213855.1. Classification (GTDB taxonomy): domain Bacteria; phylum Pseudomonadota; class Alphaproteobacteria; order Acetobacterales; family Acetobacteraceae; genus JBBROS01. The sequence continues at coordinate 479,958 of CBDCAA010000011.1, forward strand.
GCTGCATGGGGATAGCGCTGACACGTTGCTGGTGTCCGCCCGGGTGTCTGGAGGTGAGCGGGACCGCGATGGTATCGGCCTTTTTCGGGTCGAGGGAGAGGCGCCCGGCGTCGTGCGGCAGGGCTACCCCACGCAGGACGGGATGCGGGCGGCCGAGATCACATTCGAGAATGCCGAAGCGATTGCGCTTGGAGAGCCTGGCCGCGCCTTGCCGGCCATGGAACGGGCGGAGGACGAGGCGATCGCCGCCCTGTGCGCCGAGGCGGTCGGGCTGATGACGGTCATGCACGAGATGACGGTCGACTACCTCAAGACCCGCAAGCAGTTCGGCCGGGCGATCGGCGAGAACCAGGCGCTGCAGCACCGGGCCGTCGACATGTATGTGGCGCTCGAGCAGGCACGGAGCATGTCGCTCTATGCGACCATGATGGCCGGCGCCGACGACGAGACGGAGCGGCGGCGCGCCATTCACGCGGCCAAGGTGCAGATCGGGCAGTCGGGCCGGCATATCGGGCACGAGGCGGTTCAGCTGCACGGCGGTATCGGCATGACGATGGAGTATGCGGTCGGGCACTACTTCAAGCGCATGACCATGATCGAGCGCGGCTTCGGCGACACGCAAACCCACCTGAGCGCGCTGGCCCGGCTCGGCGGTCTCATCGCGGCCTGATGCTTGCCGTGCGGACCTGGCGCGCTCGGCCCTTGGGCGCGGCGCTCACGATCGCTGCGCTGCTGACGGCGGCGGTGGGGACGGGTGGCGCGGGGCCGCACCGGGCGTTGCCGCAATATGGGCCGCCGCCGCCACCAACCCCGTTCGAGATGTGCGAGCAGGCCGTCGTCGCGGCGCGGCCGAAGCACATGCCGGAGACGCTGATGGCAGCGATCAGCCGGGTCGAGAGCGGGCGGTTGGACGCCGAGACGGGGCGGGCTCGGCCCTGGCCGTGGACGATCAATGTCAACGGCATCGGCTATTACTTCCCGACCAAGGAGCAGGCCATCGCCAGCGTCGCCGACCTGGAGGCCAAGGGCACGCGCTCGATCGACGTCGGCTGCATGCAGGTGAACCTGTTCTTCCACCCGACGGCGTTCGCGACGTTGGACGATGCGTTCGATCCAGGCACGAACGCCGCCTACGCGGCGCGCTTCCTCGTCGCACTCTATGGCCAAACCGGCGATTGGCCGCTGGCGACCGCGTTGTATCACTCGCAGACACAGGAACTCGGTGAGGACTACCAGCGGCGGGTGTTCGGGCAGGTGATGACGCCCATGGGTCCGCCGCGCCCGGCGCCCGGAACGGCGGCGGCCAGCCCGTACGCAGCCTTCCCCCCGGCCGTGACGGCTTTTGCGGCGTTCCCTTCGGCAAACCTCGCGTTCGGTGCGTTCGCGCCAGCCTCGGCGCCCACCGCCAAGACGGGCGGCCGGTTCGCGATGGGTCAGACCACCGCGCGCCGATAGAGGTGCCAGGTGGCGTGGCCGAGGATGGGCATCGCGACTGCGAGGCCGACGAAGAACGGGAGGCAGCCGAGGGCAAGCAGGCCGGCGACCACAAGCCCCCAGGCGGCCATCGTAGCGGGGTTGCGCAGCACGACGCGAAGCGAAGTCTGCACCGCGACGACCGGGCTGCAGGCACGATCGAGCATCATCGGAAACGACACGGCCGAGAGCGCCAGCACGACCAAGGCGAACGCCAAGCCGACAAGATTGCCGAGCAGGATGAGCTTGATGCCCCCCGGGCCGTGCGCGACCATCTCCAAAAAGCCGCCGATGCTGCCCGGCACGGTCTGGTGGATCGTGCCCTGATAGATCGCCTTCGCGCTGAGCATCCAAAAGCCGAACACCAGCAGCAGCATCAGGCCCAACGCGATGATCCCGGGCAGGCCTGGCGAGCGCAGCACGTCGAAGGCGTTCAGCCACGAGACGTCCTGACCGCGTTCGCGCCGGCGGCTGAGCGCATAGAGGCCGACCGCGAGCACCGGGCCCATGAGCGACAGCCCGGCGATGAGGGGGAACAGCAGCGGCAGAAGGTCGTCCGTTGCGGTGCGCGCGGCAACCAGGCCGATGACGGGGTAGAGCAGACAAAGGAAGATGAGCTGCGTCGGGATCGCCTTGAAGTCCTCGATCCCGTCGTGCAGCGCCGCGCGGATGTCGCGAATGCCGATCTGGCGCACTTCGGGGCGGACGTCGGCAACCGCGTCGGTGACGGGCAGAGCAACGGCCATCTTCTATCTCCTCCTGGACGGGACCGGATGCTTGCCCGGTCCTCGTTTGGCTGCCGACGTTACGGCCTTGGTTCGGCCAAATGCACGTCAATTCGGCATGACGGGCGGCTTGCTTGGCTCATTATTCTGCAGCGATGGAGGCGAGGACGTGATCCCGGAAGCGCTGCCGCAGCGCCAGCTTGTTCAGTTTGCCGGTCGCGGTATGCGGCAATTCGTCCACGACGACGACCTCGTCCGGGATCCACCACTTCGCCACCTGGCCTGGATAGAGCGCGAGCACGCTGGCCGGCTCGATCGTGCGGCCAGGCTTTGCGGTGAGCACAAGCAGCGGCCGCTCGTCCCATTTCGGGTGGCGGGCGGCGACGATCGCGGCCTCGGCCACGTCCGGGTGGCCGACGGCGATGTTTTCCAGCGCGATCGAGCTGATCCACTCGCCGCCGGATTTCACGATGTCCTTGGTGCGGTCGGTGATCTCCATGTTGCCGCTGGCGTCGATGGTGGCGACGTCGCCGGTCGCGAACCAGCTCCCCGGGCCGACGGCGTCGTGGTCGGCGTTCATGTAGCGGCGGGTGACCCAGGGGCCGCGCACCTGCAGGTTGCCGAACGTCACGCCGTCCCAAGGCAGCTCGTGCTCCTGGTCGTCGACGATCCGCATGTCCAGCCCGGCGATGGCGCGGCCCTGCTTGTAAGGGGCGCGGGCGCGCTGGTCCTCGGGCAGCGCGTCGCTGCCGGGCTTGGGCGAGTAGATGGTGCCGAGCGGGCTGGTCTCGGACATGCCCCAGGCGTGGTCGACAATGACGCCGTATTCGTCCCGCAGGCTGTCGATGATGACGGCCGGGCACGCGCTGCCGCCGCAGACCAGGCGTTTGAGCGTATCGAACCGGCCGCCGCTGGCGCGCAGATGCTGCAGCAGGCCCATCCAGACGGTGGGTACGCCTGCGGAGAAGGTGACGCGCTCGGCGTTGAACAACGACAGGACGGAGGCGCCGTCGAGATGGCGCCCCGGCATGACGAGCGCCGCGCCCACCATCGGCGCCGCATACGGAAGGCCCCAGGCGTTGACGTGGAACATGGGCACGACCGGACAGACGCGGTCGGACGCGCGCAGGCCGAACACGTCGGCGAGGTTGACGGCGTAGGCATGGATGAGCGTGGAGCGATGGCTGTACAGAACGCCCTTCGGCCGCCCCGTCGTACCGCTCGTGTAGCAGAGCGCGCTTGCCTGGTCTTCGTTCAGGGTGGGCCAGGCATAGTCCTCGGTGCCGGTCTCCAGCAGCTCCTCGTAGTTCAGAACCGTTTTCGGGGTGTCGATCGCGGGCGTCGCGCCGGGGGCGGCAAGGACGATGACGGCGCGGATGGCTTCGGCCTGCGGCAGGATGGCGGCGAGCAGCGGCGCGAAACCCGGGTCGGCACACAGGATCGTGCTGCCGGCGTCGCTTAGGATGTGGATGATGTCCGCGGCGGCCAGGCGCGGGTTCACCGTATGGATGACGGCGCCCATGCCGGAGACGGCATAGTAGAGTTCCAGGTGGCGCTGGCTGTTCCAGGCCAAGGTGGCGACGCGGTCACCGGGCTGGACGCCCAACGCCTGGAGCCCGGTCGCGAGGCGGCGGGCGCGGCGTTCGAGCTGGGCGTAGGTGGTGCGGCCGACGCTGCCGTCCTCCTCGCGGGAGACGACCTCCGCCGTGCCATGATGGCGGGCGGCGTGGGTGATGATGGACGAGACCAGAAGCGGCTGGCGTTGCATGAGGCCGAGCATGAGCAGTTTCCCCCAATCGGCGGCCTACGCCGCCATTGCGCCGATGTTATGGGGGATCGGCCAGGCTGTCAGTGGCGATATGACGGCCGGACGCGCGGCAGGGGATGGCACCGCAGCGGTTCGGCACACGTAGAGCGATGGGCGGAGGAGGGACGATGGGACCGGGTGCGATGCGGATGGGCCAGGCTGCCCTGGCCGAGGGAGAGCAGGGACGGCGCTACGATGGAGTGGCGCGCACCTTCCATTGGGCGATCGTGGTGCTGCTGCTCGTGCAGTATGGGACCAAGCTGATCCCGGCGTCCTGGGCGAACGAGAACCTGACGGACGCGTGGCACATCGCGGTCGGGCCCGCGATCCTGCTGCTGATGGTGCTTCGGCTGGGGTGGCGGCTCACCCATCGGCCGCCGCCGGCGCCGACCGATCTGCCGGCCGCGCTGCGGCTGCTGTCGCGGGCGACGCACTGGGCGTTCTACGCGCTGCTGATCGTGCTGCCGGTGCTGGGCTGGGTCTCGGCCTCGGGCTTCGGGGCGCGCCCATCCATATTCGGCCTCGTGCCGCTGCCGATGCTGATCGGCATGGACAAGGCTGCCGCGATGGCATGGGGCGGGGCGCATGGAGCGCTGGCCTGGGCGCTGCTTGCGGTGATCGCGCTGCACGTGTCCGGCGCGCTGTATCATGCCCTGATCAAGCGCGACGGCGTGCTCGGGCGAATGGCCTGAGCATGCGCAGGCGATTGGAAAACCGCTCTGGACTGGCGTAACGTCGCGGCCAAACGATTGCAGGGGATTGCATGTCCGGTTTCGCCAGCACGACGGATCTCGCCGACAAGACGATCAGTTTCGACGAGCTGGCGCCGGGGCTCTACGGTTACACGGCGGAAGGGGACCCGAACAGCGGCGTCGTGATCGGCGATGACAGCGTGCTTGTGGTGGATGCGCAGGCGACGCCCGCGATGGCGGCCGACGTCGTCGCGCGCATCCGGACCGTGACCGACAAGCCGATCCGGCATGTGGTCTTGACGCACTACCATGCGGTGCGGGTGCTGGGTGCGAGCGGCTACACGCATGCGGGCGGCCAGGCGGAGGTGATCGCGAGCGACGTCGCGCGCGACATGATCGTCGAGCGTGGGCAGCAGGACATGGACAGCGAGATCGGCCGGTTCCCGCGGCTGTTCCGCGGCCGGGACGGGATTCCAGGCCTGACCTGGCCGACGTTAACCTTCCAGAAACGGATGACGCTGTATCTTGGCAAGCGGGAGGTGCAGATCATCCACATCGGTCGCAGCCATACCGCAGGCGACACGGTGGTATGGCTTCCGAAGGAGCGGGTGCTGTTTTCGGGCGACGTGGTCGAGTATGGCGCGACGCCGTACTGCGGGGACGCCCACTTTACGGATTGGCCATCGACCTTGGCGGCCGTGCGTGCGCTCGGACCGGAGGCGCTGGTGCCTGGCCGGGGGCGGAGCTTGCGGACGGTCACGGAGTGCGAGGAGGGGGTCGAGGGGACGCGGGCGTTCACGAGCGACCTGTTCGCGATCGTGCGACAGGCCACGTCGGGGAATGCGTCGCTGAAGGCGGTCTACGACCAGGCGATGGCGGCGATGCGGCCCAAGTACGGGCATTGGGTGATCTTCGATCATTGCATGCCGTTCAACGTCACCCGGGCGTGGGACGAGGCGCGTGGCATCGACACGCCGCGGATCTGGACGGCGGAGCGCGACGTGGACATGTGGCGCGCGCTGGAGCAGGGCGCGCCGGTGCCGACGGCCGAGGCCTGAGATGCCGCATCGGGCCCCGCGCTACGCGAGCCCGGCGCCCGGACCGGGCCATCACCCCGTCGTGGTGGTCGGCGGTGGGCTGGTCGGGCTGACGGTCGCGCTGGACCTGGCGCAGCAGGGCGTTCGGGTGGTGCTGCTGGACGACGACGACACGGTCTCGACCGGGAGCCGCGCGATCTGCATGGCGCAGCGCTCGCTCGAGATCTTCGGGCGCCTCGGCCTGGGTCAGCGCATGCTGGACAAAGGGGTCGTATGGAACGTGGGCCGCGTGTTCCGGCAGGAGCGGGAACTGTTCGCGTTCGACCTGCTGCCGGAGACCGGATACGCCTACCCGGCCTTCGTCAACCTCCAGCAATACTACGCCGAGGAGTGGCTGGTCGAGGCATGCGTCGCGACGGGGCTGGTCGATCTGCGCTGGCGGCATGCGCTGACCGGCCTGCGGCCCGGCCCGGATTCGGTGTCGGTCGAGGTCGACTGTCCCACTGGACCCTACGCTCTGACGGCCGACTGGCTGCTCGCAGCCGATGGCGCGCGGAGCCAGGTGCGGCGGACCATGGAGCTGCCGTTCACCGGCCGCGTGTTCCGCGACCGCTTCTTGATCGCCGATGTCGTGATGGAGGCGCCGTTCCCCTCCGAACGCTGGTTCTGGTTCGACCCGCCGTTCCATCGCGACCAGTCCGCGCTGCTGCACAAGCAGCCGGACAACGTCTGGCGGATCGATCTGCAACTCGGCTGGGACGCGGACCCCGAGGAGGAGAGCAAGCCGGAGCGGGTGATCCCGCGGGTGCAGGCGATGCTGGGGCCGGAGGCGCGGTTCACCCTGGAATGGGTGAGCCTCTACACCTTCCGCTGCCGCCGGCTGGAACGCTTCGTGCACGGGCGCGTGGTGTTCGTTGGCGACAGCGCGCACCAGGTGAGCCCGTTCGGCGCGCGGGGCGGCAATGGCGGCGTCCAGGATGCCGACAACCTCGCGTGGAAGCTGGCCGCGGTCGTGCAGGGGCGCGCGCCGGCGTCGCTGATCGACACCTACGACACCGAGCGGATCGCCGCAGCCGACGAGAACATCCTGCACAGCACCCGCGCGACCGACTTCATCACGCCGAAGACGCCGGCGGCGCGGGCCTACCGCGACGCGGCGCTGCTGCTCGCGGAGCGGCATGCCTTTGCGCGGGGAATGGTGAACTCCGGGCGGCTGTCGCGGCCCTGCGTCGTGCCATTGACGGCCCCGGACACCGACGTGTGGGACGGGGCGCCGCGTCCGGGCAGCCCGGCCGTCGACGCGCCGGTGCTGATGGCCGGACGGCCGGACTGGCTGCTGCGGCACCTGCGCGGGTTCACGCTGCTGACGCTCGGCGTGCCGGCGCGCATGCCGGAGGGGGTTACGGTCCTCGCACTGACCGCGGAGGAGGACTGCGAGGGCCTGGTCGCGGCGCGGTATGGGCTGCACGGGGACGCTGCCATCCTGTTCCGGCCAGACCAGCACGTCGCCGCGCTGTTCCGCTCGGCCGACGCGGCGCGTGTGGCGCGCGCGGTGGCCGCCGCGCTGGACCGTCCGGTGCTGGAGCCGGTCGGTTGACGGTGCTGACGGCGCCGCGCCTGCGCGACCCCGATGCGGTGTTCGCGGCGCTGGTCGGTGCGCACGAGGGCCTGGATGAGGCAGCGTCGCGCCGGCTGGACGCGGCGCTGGTGTTGCTCTTGGGAAATCATATCGGCGACGACGCGGTGGTGCTGGACGCCATCACGCTGGCGCGCGACTGCGCGGGAGACGATCGATGAACGTCACGCTTCGGCATCACGCGGCCAGCTTGGCCGAAGGCTATATGACCGGTTTCGGCAACGGCTTCGAGACCGAGGCGCTGCCCGGCGCGCTGCCGGTCGGGCGCAACTCGCCGCAGCGCTGCCCATACGGGCTCTACGCCGAGCAGCTCTCCGGCAGCCCGTTCACGGCCCCGCGGGCGACCAACGAACGAAGCTGGCTTTACCGCATCCGGCCCACCGTGAAGCACTGGGGCCGGTTCGAGCGGGCCGATGCGCGCCTGTGGCGGACCGCCCCGTGCGCCGAGGTCGAATTGCCCCCGGCACCCATGCGCTGGGACGCTTGGCCGATGCCGCAGACGCCGACCAGCTTCATCGAGGGCATGACGACCATCACGACCGCAGGGGATGCGGCGGCGCAGTCCGGGATGGCCGCGCATGTGTTTACCGCAACGCGGTCGATGGTGGACGAATACGTCTACGACGCCGATGGCGAGCTGCTGATCGTGCCGCAGCAGGGGTTGCTGCGGCTGTGCACGGAGTTCGGGGTGATCGATCTCGAGCCCGGGGAGATCGCGGTGGTGCCACGCGGCGTGAAGTTCCGGGCGGAGCTGCCGGCCGGCCCGGCCCGGGGCTACGTGTGCGAGAACTATGGCGGCGCGTTCACCCTGCCCGACCGTGGCCCGATCGGCGCCAACTGCCTCGCCAACCCGCGCGACTTCATGACCCCCGTGGCCGCCTATGAGGACCACGAGGCGCCGTCGACCCTGACGGTGAAATGGGGCGGCGTGCTGTGGCGTACGGTGATCGGCCAGTCGCCGCTCGACGTCGTCGCCTGGCACGGCAACTACGCGCCTTACAAGTACGACCTGCGCCGCTATTCCCCGGTCGGGCCCGTGCTGTTCGACCATGCGGACCCGAGCATCTTCACGGTGCTGACCGCGCCCAGCGAGACGCCGGGGACGGCAAACGTCGACTTCGTCTGCTTTCCGGACCGCTGGTTGGTGGCGGAGAACACGTTCCGGCCGCCCTGGTACCACATGAACATCATGAGCGAGTTCATGGGCCTGATCTATGGGCAGTATGATGCCAAGCCGCTGGTCGACGGCCGGAGGGGCTTCGCGCCGGGCGGGTTCAGCCTGCACAACGCCATGCTGCCGCACGGGCCGGACGCGGCCGCGTTCGAGCGCGCCAGCGCAGCCGAGCTGAAGCCGCACAAGCTGGAGGGCACGATGGCGTTCATGTTCGAGAGCCGGCACCGGCAAGTGGTCACGCGGGCGGCGGCCGAGGCCTCGGGGCTGCAGGCGGACTACGTCGATTGCTGGGCGGGGCTGACGAAGACGTTCTCCCCGGTCGGTCCATGATCGACCACACGCATGATCCGTCCTTGCAGAGCTGGGTCGCGGACGCGAACGGGCATGCGGATTTCCCGATCCACAACCTTCCGCTCGGCGTGTTCAGTCCGCTGGCCGGGGCGCCGCGCGGCGGGATCGCGATCGGCGACCACATCCTCGACTTACGTGCGCTGCACGAGGCGGACTTGCTTGACGACGAGGCGCAGGCGGCATTGCACGGCTGCATCGGTCCGAGCCTCAACCCGTTCCTGGCGCTCGGCACCGGGCCGCGCCGGGCGTTGCGCGATGCGGTGAGCGCGCTGCTGCAGGAGGGGTCGGACGAGCGGCGGCACCTGTTGCATGCGGCTGCGGACTGCATGATGTACCTGCCCGCGCATATCGGCGACTACACGGATTTCTTTGCCGGCATCCATCACGCGACGGCAGCGGGGCGGCTGTTCCGGCCGGATACGCCGCTATTGCCGAACTACAAGCACGTGCCCATCGCCTACCATGGCCGCGCCAGCTCGATCCGGGTCTCGGGCGAGGTGCGGCGGCCGAACGGTCAGCGTAAGCCGGCAAGCGAGGCGTCGCCAAGCTTCGGGCCCTGCCGGAACCTGGATTACGAGCTGGAGATGGGCGTGTGGATCGGGACCGCGAACGCGCCGGGCGCGCCGATCCCGATCGGCGAGGCGGCGGCGCATATCGCGGGTTACTGCCTGTTGAACGACTGGTCCGCGCGGGACATCCAGGGGTGGGAATACCAGCCGCTGGGGCCGTTCCTGGCAAAAAGCTTCTGCACGACCGTGAGTGCCTGGATCGTGACGCCGGAGGCTCTGGCGCCGTTCCGGTCCGGGCAGGCGGCCCGCTCCCCGGAGGACCCGGCGCCGCTGCCCTACTTGTCCGACGCAGGCGACCAAGCCGGCGGCGCGCTGGCGATCGAGCTGGAGGTGCTGTTGCTGACGCCGCAGATGCGCAAGCGCCGGTTGGGCGCGCACAGCCTCGCGACCGCGTCGGCGCTCGACCTGTATTGGACGCCAGCGCAGATGGTGGCGCATCACACGAGCAACGGGTGCAACCTGAACCCGGGCGACCTGTTCGGCACGGGAACGATCTCCTCACCCGGCCCGGACGGGTGCGGGTCGATGCTGGAGCTGACGCAGGGCGGGCGGTCGCCGATCACCCTGCCGTCGGGCGAGGAGCGGCGATTCCTGGAGGACGGGGACGAGGTGGTGCTGCGGGCGCGGGCGCGGCGGGCCGGTGCGGCGCCGATCGGGTTCGGGGAGTGCCGGGGCGTGGTCGTCCCGGCGCTGTAGCTGGTGTTGATCATTCGGTGCGAACCCTCTGTTCTGATCCGGGCTGGTGACCTGGGAGGCCAGGTTGGTTTCGACCGAGATCGCGCGACTGCGGGGCCGAGAGGCCCGCTCGGACCATGGCCGTCGCCGGCATGATCGCCATCGCCCATGGCACCGTCGCGACCGTGGTGGCAGAGCGGACGGAGACGGGGGCGGAGGCGATGCGGTCGTTGGGCGCCGGCTACGGGCAGGGCCGGACGTTCGGGCGGCCTGGCCCGCTGCCGCGGGCATAGGGGTCGGCGGCAGCGGGGGTTGGCAGGGCGTTGGTGGCGATCACTGGCGCCGCTAGGGCCCCAGCAGTTGCCCGCCGTCGACCACGATCGTCTGGCCCGTGACCCAGCGGGCGCGGGCGCTGGCCAGGAAGAGGGCGACGTCGGCGACCTCTTCGGGCGTGCCGAGGCGGCCGAAGGGGATTTGGGCGAGGGTCGACTCGTATAGCGCGGCGTCTTCGGTGCGGCGGCGTTCCCAGGTGCCGCCGGGGAACTCGATCGACCCGGGGGCGACGGCGTTCACCCGGATGCCGCGGGCGGCCAGCGTGCGGGCCTGGCTAGCGGTGTAGTGCATGACGGCGGCCTTCATGGCGCCGTATGGCGGGTTGCGCTTGGTCGCGCGCATCGCGGCGATGCTGGTGACGTTGACGATGGCGCCCTCGGCCGCCCGCTCGAGGAACGGCAGCGCGGCGGCGCTGGCGCGCACGGTCGCCATCAGGTCGACGTCGAACGAGGCGGCCCAGCTCGCCTCGTCGTCGCGGGCGCCGAAGCCCGAGGCGTTGTTGACGAGGATGTTGATCCCGCCCAGCGCGGCCGCAGCCGCCGGAATGAAGCGCGCGATGTCCTCGGCGCGGCCAAGGTCGGCCGGTGCTGCGTAGGCAACGGCGCCGAGCGCCTCGATGTCGCGCCGCGTCGCATCCAGCCCATCCTGGCCACGCGCACAGATCGCCACCGCGGCGCCCCCGCGGGCAAAGGCCAGAGCGATGGAGCGGCCGATGCCGCGGCTGCCCCCCATGATGACGACGCGGCGTCCCGTGAATTCGGTCATGCGCGAAGGATAGCCAAAGGCCCGGGGCCGGCGGAAGCGCAGAGTGCGATCCGTCCCGCACACAGTCATTGACGGCCCCCCGCCCGTGGCGGACTGTTTCGGCCATCGATCGCCCAAGGCGACACCCGGGAGGGAGACGATGATGACACAGACACGTAAGCCCCAGACACGGCGGACCCTCCTGATCGCCGCGTCGGGTGCCGGGCTCGCGATGCCCTTCGTGCGGCCGGCCCGGGCCGAGGCAGACCCGATCCGCATCGGCTGGCTCGCCTCACTCACGGGCGCCAGCTCGGCCCCAGCCATCGGCTTCAACCGCGGCGTGGTGTTCGCCAATGCCGAGCTGAACGCGAAAGGCGGCGTGAAGGGCCGCCCCATCGAGATCGTGACCCGCGACACGCAGGGCGACCCGACCAAGGCCGTGAACGCGACGCAGGAACTGATCAGCCGCGTGAAGGTGAACGCCGTCTGGGGGCCGACGAACTCCGGCGAGGCGTTGGCGACCACGCCGATCCTGTCTCGGGCAAAGATGCCCTGTATCCATCCGTGCGTCGTCGACAGCCTGATCGACACGGCGAAGTATCCGACCGCGTTCCGGATGGCGCCGAGCAACGGGCAGTGGGACGATGCGGCCCGCGGCTACATCACCAAGGTGCTCGGGTTGAAGGATGTCAGCGTGTTCGGCGACACGACCGGCTACGGCACGTCGGCCGTTGCCGCGAGCGTGGCGGCATTCGGCAAGGACGGAGCCAACGTCGTCAGCCAAGGGCAGATCGATGCGAACCAGCCCGATGTCACACCGGACATGCTGCGGGCGCGCAACGCCGGCGCGAAGGCGATCCTGGTCTGGACCGTCAGCGTGGGGCTGCTGTCGCGGTTGATGAACGTTCGGGCGGCCTTGGGCTGGGACGTGCCCATCGTCGGGCATCCGTCGCTGGGCTCGGGCGACATCCGCAACCTGATCGAAAAGCCAGCCAACTGGAACAACGTGTTCGCCGTCGGGTATCGCACGTGCAGCTTCGACGCGGCGGGCAAGCTGCCGCAGCGCAGCGCCGACTTCGTGCAGCGCCTGAGCGGCAAGGTGGATCTGAACGACACGGCGCTGTGGTGGGTCGCGTGCGGCTACGATGCCGTGAACCTGATCGCGGCCGCGGTGGACGCGACCGGGACCACTACCTCCGACGCGATCGTCGGCTATTGGAACGGCTTGAAGCGATATCCCGGCGTGTTCGGCGAGTACACCTACAGCGATAGCCAGCATAACGGCTATCCGCAGGACGACGTCGTCATGTCGCTGGCCAATTCGCAGAAGGACGGCGCGTTCGCGCTGGCGCCCGGATACGGCTGAGCCGCCCGCATGCTCGCGTCCATCCTCGCATCCGGCATCGCCCTGGGCGCGGTCTATGCGTTGATCGGGGTCACCTACAACGTCATGTTCTCCGCCAGCCGGGTCATGAGCTTCACCAGCGGACAGCTCGGAATGCTGGGCGCGGTGTTCGGGTCGATGTTCATCCTGCGCCTCGGGCTGCCGGCATGGATCGGCTTGCCGCTGACCTTGGCCGCCTGCGCCGCGGTGGGCGTCGCGACGGAGGTGATCGCGGTGCGCCCGGTGCTCGCCAAGCTCGAGCAGCACCTCTATGTGCTCAGCACGCTCGCGGCCGCGTTGATGATCCAGCAGCTGGCTGCGATCGAATGGAGCACGGAGCCGCAGCCGTTTCCCCGGCTGCTCGGGGTCGGCACGGGCGTGTGGGACGAGAAGTTCTGGCTGCCGGTGCTGGCGTGCGTGGCCGTGATCGTCGGGCTCGAGTGGATGACCCGGCGCACCCTCGTCGGCCGCGCCTTCGTCGCGATCGCGGAGGACAACGACGCCGCGCGGGCGCTCGGCTTGCCGGAACGGGGCTTGCGGATGGCGAGTTACGCGCTCGCGGGCGCCATCGCCGGGCTTGCCGGGTTCAGCAGCGGGGAGTTGCTGCTGGCGTTCTTCGCCAACGGGGCGATGCTGAACTTCTATGGCTTCGTGCCCGTCGCACTCGGCGGCCTGGGCAACAACCGCGGCGCCGTGGTGGGCGGCGTCGCGCTCGGTCTGTTCCAGCAGGCGGCGAACTTCACCGTGGGCGGCGTGTTCGCGAGCGTCGCGGTGTTCGCCGTGTTCATCCTGGCGTTGCTGGCGGCGCCGCAGGGCCTGTTCGGCGCCATCTCCGCGCGGCGGGTCTAGCCGATGTTCGATGCGGCGTTCCCCAGCCGGCGACGGCGCCCGAAGGTCCGGGCGGCGCTGCCCTATTTGGCGGTGCTGGCCGTGGCGTTGCTGCTGCCCGCCCTGGGCCAGGACTACTGGACCGTGATCGCCACCCGCGCGGCGATCTACTGGATGTTGGTCAGCGGGCTGAACCTGGTGGTCGGCTTCGCCGGACAACTGGCGATCGGTTACGTCGCGCTCCTGACGCTGGGCGCCTACACCAGCAGCGTGCTCGTGGAGAAGGGGGGCGTGCACCCGGTCGCCGGGCTGATCGCCGCCGGGGTCGTCGGTGCCGCCGCCGGAGTGGTCGTCGGCCTCCCCGCGCTGCGGCTGCGGACCTTCTACTTCGCGATGACGACGCTCGGGTTTGCGACGATCGTGACGCAGGTGGCACTCGCCTGGACATCGGTGACGGGCGGCGGCATCGGCGTGCCGGGCCCGACGCTGCCGGCGCCGTTCGACGGCGCGACCGGCTTCTACCTGCTCTGCGTGGCCATTGCGGGCTTGTGCACCTGGCTCACGCTGAACGTTGCCGGCAGCCGCTTCGGGCGCGGGCTGATCGCGCTACGCGATGCGGAGGTCGCCGCGGAATCGTGCGGCGTGCGGAAGGCGCCGCTGCTGCTTTCGGTCTTCTTTGTCAGCGGCGCGCTGGCCGGGGTGGCCGGGGCGCTGTTCGCATCCCTGCAGAGCTACATCACGCCCGATGCGTTCACGTTCGACCTGTCGGTGCTGTTCTTCATCGCGATCCTGATCGGCGGGCGCGGCAGCGTGCTGGGCCCGCTGCTTGCAACGCTCCTGCTCACGGCCCTGCCCGAGGTCGCAGCACCCTTGGTGGCCTGGTCGACCTTCCTGTATGCGGCCCTGCTGCTGGCGATCGTCCTGCTGGTCCCGGGCGGCATCGCGGAGCTGCTGGACGTACGGTCGCGCCGGCCGCTGGCCACGGGGCGCGCCATCGTGCCGAAGGTGGGGCTGGTGCCGGAGCTGCTCGGGCGGATCTCGCCAGGGATGTTGGAACTGCGCGGGATCACGCTGAGCTTTGGCGCCGTGCGGGCGATCGCCGGGCTCGATCTCGATGTCCGGCCCGGCGAGGTCCACGGCCTGATCGGCCCGAACGGCAGCGGTAAGACGACGACGCTGAACGCGATCTGCGGGTTCGCGCGGCCCCAGGCCGGAACAGTGCGCGTTGCCGGGCAGGCGCTGCCCATGGGCGTGCCGGCCGTGCGGGCCGCGGCCGGAATCGCCCGGACGTTCCAGACCCCGCGCATCGTCGGCGAGGCGTCGGTGCTGCAGAACGTCATGGTCGGCGGCGCCATCCTGGGCCGGGCCACGATCGCCGAAGCGCTGTTCGCCCTGCCCCGGCACGCCCAGGACGAGGCGGCCCTGCGCTCCCGCGCATTGGAGGCATTAACGGCCGTGGGGCTCGACGCGCTGGCCGAGGTCCGGACCGACCGGCTGCAGCACAGCGAGCTTCGCTTCATCGAGATCGCCCGCGCCCTGATGGCCCGGCCCCGTTTCCTATTGCTGGACGAGCCGGCGGCAGGCTTGTCCGCTGCCGAGATCGAGAAGCTGGGCCAACTCGTGCAGGCGATCGCCCGGGTCGGCACGGGCGTGCTGCTGGTGGAGCACCATGCGGACCTGATCTTCGCCATCTGCGACCGGGTGACGGTCCTGAACCTGGGCCAGACCTTGGCCACCGGCACGCCGGCGGAGGTGCGGGCGCACCAGGAGGTGGTGGATGCCTATCTCGGGCGGTGACCGTGTCCTGCTGCCCGGCTTGCTCACCGTCGACGGGCTCGCGGCGGGATACGGTAAGATCGGCGTTCTGCATGGCGTGAGCCTGTTCATCCGTGCCGGCGAGATCGTCGCGTTGCTGGGCCCGAACGGGGCCGGCAAGACGACGCTGCTGCGGGCTTTATCGGGTCTGCTGCCCTGGACCGGCGGGGATGCCGCGCTGGATGGCGCCTCGCTGCGCGGGGCCGACCCGCGGGTCTGTGCCCGGCGTGGCCTGGTGCACGTGATCGAGGGGCATCGGGTGTTCACCCAGATATCGGTCGACGACAACCTCGCACTCGCCGCCTTCGGACTGCCGCGGGGGGAGCGCACCCGCCGCGTGGATGAGGCGCTGGCGCACTTTCCGGAGATCGCGGCCAAGCGGGGCGAGCGAGGCGGCGCGCTGAGCGGCGGCCAGCAGCAAATGCTCGCTGTGGCGCAGGGCCTGGTGCGCCGGCCCCGGCTGCTGCTGTTGGACGAGCCGTCGGCCGGGCTCTCGCCGGTGCTGGTGGACCGCGTGCTCGCCGTGCTGGCGGGGCTGCGCGCCGGCGGCACGGCGGTGCTGCTGGTGGAACAGCTCGTCGAGAAGGCCTTGGCCGTGGCCGACCGCGCCTATGCGCTGGCGCAAGGCCGGATCGTGCTGGAGGCGCCGGCCGACGAGGCGGGCCTGGCAGGTCGGCTGGAACACGCCTACCTCGGCGCGGGAGCCATCGCATGAAGATCACCGCCCTGCGCACCACGCGGCACGTCGTGCCGTTGCCGGCTCCGATCATGAGCGGCCTCGGGCCGATCACGACCACGGGCGTGCTTGTGGTGAAGCTCGAAACCCAGGGCGGCGTCGTGGGCGAGAACCTGGTGTTCACGCTGAACAACAAGCGCCTGGGCGTGCTGGACGAGATGGTGCGGAGCCTGGCGCCGCTGGTGGAGGGGCTCGAGGCGACGCATAGCGGGGCGTTCTGGCGGGACGCGTGGCGCGAGATCAATTTCCTGGGGCACAAGGGCGTGCCGGTCATGGGGATCTCGGCGATCGACGGGGCGCTGTGGGACCTTCGCGGCAAGATGGCTGGGCTGCCGATCCATCGGCTGATCGGCGCGGTGCGGGACCGGGTGCCGGTGTATGCCAGTGCCGGGCTGTGGCTGTCGTCGACGGTGGACGAGTTGCAGGCCGAGGCACGGGGCTTCGTCGACCAGGGCTTCCGGGCGGTGAAGATGCGGCTCGGCAAGCCAACGGCGGCCGAGGATGCGGCGCGGGTGCGGGCGGTGCGGGACGCGATCGGGCCGGGTGTGGCGCTGATGGCCGACGCGAACCAGCAACTGACGGTGCAGCAGGCGATCAGGCTGGGGCGCTTGCTGGAGGAGTTCGAACTGACGTGGTTCGAAGAGCCGTTGCCGGCCTATGACCTGGAGGGTGTCGCCCGGGTCGCGGCGGCGCTCGACACGCCGATCGCAAGCGGTGAGACGGAATATACCCGCTACGGCTTCCGCGACATGCTGGAGCGCAAGTCCGCCGACATCCTGATGCCGGACCTGCAGCGGGTGGGCGGGGTGACCGAGTTCCTGCGGGTGGGGCACATGGCCGATGCGTTCGACGTGCCGGTGTCGTCGCATCTGTTCCCGGAGATGTCGGTGCAGGTGCTCGCGGCGTTGAACAACGCGACCTGGCTGGAGCACATGCCGTGGTTCGCGCCGCTGTATGACGGCGCGCTGATGATCGAGGACGGTATGGTCCCGGTGCCGCAGGGGCCGGGCTGGGGCCTGGCGTTGGATGCGGCTGCGCTGGCGCGCACCACGGCCTGAAACGGAGAGCTTCGATGTGGCAAGCGGCGACCTTCTATCCGGACCCGGCGGTGCACGTGCTGCACCCGAGCTTCGAGAAATACAAGATCAACCTTGCCGCGATCGAACGGCTCGGGACCGGTTTCCGCTGGGCGGAGGGCCCGGTCTGGTTCGGCGATGCGCGCCACCTGCTGATGAGCGACATCCCGAACAACCGGATCGTTAAATGGGACGAGGCGACGGGGCAGGTCAGCGACTACCGGCGCCCGAGCGATTACGCGAACGGCAACACGCGGGACCGGCAAGGGCGGCTGGTTACGTGCGAGCATGGCGGGCGCCGGGTGGTGCGGACCGAGCATGACGGCACCATCACCGTGCTGATGGACCGGTTTGAAGGGAAGCGGCTGAACGCGCCGAATGACGTGGTGGTCAAGTCGGACGGCAGCATCTGGTTCACGGACCCGCCGTTCGGGTTGCTCAGCGACTACGAGGGCAACCGGGCGGAGGCGGAGCTGCCGCAGAACGTCTATCGGCTCGACCCGGCGACCGGGAAAGCGACCGTGTTGGCGGGCGACGTGCCGGGGCCGAACGGCCTGGCGTTCAGCCCGGACGAGCGGGTGCTGTATGTGGTCGCGAGCCGGTCGGACCCGCGCGAGATCTGGGCCTATGACGTGGATGGCGAGCGGATCGGCAACAAGCGGGTGCTGATCGACGCCGGGCCGGGGGGCACGCCGGACGGGTTTCGAGTGGACGAGGACGGTAACCTTTGGTGCGGCTGGGGCATGGGCACGCCGGAGCTGGACGGGGTGATGGTGTTCAACCCGGGCGGGGAGCCGATCGGGCGGATCGCCCTGCCGGAGCGGTGCGCGAACGTCTGCTTCGGCGGGCGCCGGCGCAACCGCCTGTTCATGGCGGCGAGCCAGTCGCTGTATGCGCTCTATGTGAACACGCGGGGCGCAGCCGGCGGTTAGGGCTGGTTACAAGCCGAGGCCGAACGAAACGCCCGTCAGCGCTTCGGACATGTCCCATAGCCGGGCCCGGTCGGCCTCGTTGCGCGCCTGCGGCATGATCAGCGACGGGGTGGGGCGGCCGCGGGTTTCATTGAGGCAACAGGGTCCGTAGTAGCCGCCCGGGCGGGCGCCCGGGTCGAGGGCGGCGTAGAGTTCCGGCAGCGCGCCCTGGGCGGCGGATTGGCCCAGAGCGTTGAACCCGGCCTGCATGATGCGCTCGCGCAGGCCGGGCTGCTTGGCGCCGGGGCCGTTATGGACGATCTGCGTCGCGGACCAGCCAGGGTGGGCGGCGAAGCCTTGCACGCCCCAGCCGCCGGCCGCCGAGCGCTTCTGCAACTCCAGGCCGAACATCAGCATCGCCAGCTTGCTCTGCCCGTAGGCGGCCCAGGGCGCGTACGTCGCCGCGCCCTGCAGGTCGTTGAAGTCGATGCGGGCGCGCCGGTGCGCGAGGCTCGCCACGTTCACCACCCGGCCCTGCTTCAAGTGCGGCAGCAGCCGCCCCGTCAGGGCGAAGTGCCCCAGGTAGTTGGTGCCGAGCTGGCGCTCGAACCCGTCCGTCGTCAGCTCGCGCCGGGGCAGGGCCATGACGCCGGCATTGTTGACCAGCACCGCGACAGGCTGCTCGACCCGGCCCGCGAACGCCTCGATGGCGGCCAAGCTCGAGATGTCCAGCAGGGCGAAGCGGACGGCCCCGCCGGACGCCGCTTGGGCCCGGGACGCCGCGGCCTGGCCCCGTACGGCGTCGCGGCCGGTCAGCCAAGTGTCGAACCCGGCGCGGGCGAGACCGAGCGTGATCTCGTAGCCGAGGCCGCCGGTCGCGCCGGTGACGATGGCGATACCATCGGCCGGGACAGGCGACAGGCCCGCCATCAGCAGTGCGGCGGCTGGAGGGTGAACTCCTTCAAGGCGCCGTGCATGACGAAGTCGGTGAAATCCATGTGCAGGTCGTCGGCGACCCCGTTGGCCCAGTAGGTCATGGCCACTTCGTAGTCCGGGCTGCCGTCGGGCTTGCTGGCATCGCCGGACTGGATGCGGTCGAAGAAGGCGATGCGGACCTTGCCGTTGGCCATGTTCTGCAGCGGCGGGAACGGGGCGGCCCCGCCCTTGGGGTTCCAGCCGAGCACGAAGACGGAGCTGTCCTGGGCGCCCTTGTCGCCGGTGCCGTCGAACAGCGGCAGGCTGATGAACTTCTTGCCGTCCTCGGCGGCTGCCAGCAGGGCATCCGTGTGGGCCATCGGGAACACGGTGCCGGCGGGCAGCTTCATGTCCATGTCCTTGGGCAGGGTGTAGTGGATCATGCCTTCGCCTCCCGCGCTCTCGAGCGCGGCGTTGCCCTCGGCCTGGTCCGTCACCGCGGTGTCGGTCGTCTGCTTCATGCGGAACCGCATCGACAGGCCGTCCTTGCTCTCCCAGGTCGCATAGTCGCTGACCGTCTCGATGTCCTGGCCGTCGCGGTTGGTGATGACGAGCGAGAGGCGCTGGCGCGTCGCCCAGCCATCGCACGCGTCCGTCACCTCGTAGGCCATGGTGCCGTGCGCGCCCGTGATGTCGCCCTTGGCGGTTTCCATGTTCAGCTCGTATAGCGCCCGATGCGCGGCGGGCGGGACGCGGTCGGCTTCGGCGGCCAGCACGGGCGCGGTGCAGAAGGTAAGCGCCAGCAAGGTCGTGGCGAGCAGGCGCATGCGGGCAGTCTCCGGAAGTGTCATATCCGACTGCACATAGGCCCGGTGCCACGACAGCGCCAGGGACGCGTACTCCCTGCAAAAGTACATCATGCTCGGGCTTGACCCGAGCACCCACGCCGTTCCGCTCGCACAGGCCTCAGCCGAGAGAGCGGCGCGGTATTGGCTCGGTGCATGAATGAACCGGACGGCCGTGAGGCTAGCCCGGCCACCCACGCAACCAATCGACGCTGCATTCGCCACAGCACAGGGTGCCGAACGGCCCGAATACGCTTCGGCCCGCGCCCTACCCCGCCCTCACCACCTTCGGCGGAAGCTGGATGGCGATGTGCAGTTCCTTCAACTGCCCCGGCAACACGTCCGAGGGCGCGTTCATCATCAGGTCCTCGCCCTGCTGGTTCATCGGGAACAGGTTGACCTCGCGCAGGTTCGGCTCGTCGGCCAGCAGCATGACGATCCGGTCGATGCCGGCGGCCATGCCGCCATGCGGGGGGGCGCCGAAGCGGAAGGCGTTGAGCATGCCGCCGAACCGCGCCTCGACCGCACCGGGCGGGTAGCCGGCGATCTCGAAGGCACGGAGCATGATCTCCGCCTTGTGGTTGCGGATGGCGCCGCTGCTCATCTCGTAGCCGTTGCAGACGATGTCATACTGGTAGGCGGGGATCGTCAGCGGGTCTTGGTTGTTCAGCGCGTCCATCTCACCGGCGGGCATGCTGAACGGGTTGTGGCTGAAGTCGATCTTGCCCGTCTCCTCGTTCAACTCGTACATCGGGAAATCCACGATCCAGCAGAACCGGAACGCGTTCTGTTCCACCAGGTCGAGTTCGTTCGCGAGCCGCGTCCGCACCTGGCCCGCGAACTTCGGCGCCTCGTCCCTCTTGCCGGCCGCGAAGAACACGGCGTCCCCGGCCTGCAGCCCGCAGGCCGCCCGGATCGCCTCGACGCGGTCGGGTTCGAGATTCTTCGCGATCGGCCCCTTCGCGCCCTCCGCGTCGAACGCGATGTAGCCGAGACCGCCGGCGCCCTCCGCGCGCGCCCACTCGTTCAACTTGTCGAAGAAGCCGCGCGGCCGACCCCCGGCACCCGGCGCGGGGATGGCGCGGACGACGCCGCCGCCGGCAGCGATGCGGGCGAACAGGCCGAAGCCGGAGCCGTCGAAGGCGGCGGTCACGTCGCGGATCAGAAGCGGGTTGCGGAGGTCGGGCTTGTCGGAGCCGTAATCCAGCATCGCCTGCGCGTAGGGAATGCGGCGGAACGGCGCGGCGTCGACCGAGCGCCCCGCCGCGAACGCGCGGAACGTCGCCTCCATCACCGGCTCCATCGCCGCGAACACGTCCTCCTGCGTGACGAAGCTCATCTCGACGTCGAGCTGGTAGAACATCAGCGTGCGGTCCGCCCGCCCCGCCTCGTCCCGGAAGCACGGCGCGATCTGGAAGTAGCGGTCGAACCCGGCCACCATGCACAGCTGCTTGAACTGCTGCGGCGCCTGCGGCAGGGCGTAGAACTTGCCCGGATGCAGCCGCGCCGGCACCAGGAAGTCCCGCGCTCCCTCCGGGCTGCTGCTCGTCAGGATCGGGGTCTGGAATTCGTTGAACCCGGACGCGATCATCTGCCGGCGGATGAAGTCGATGACGTCGGCGCGTAGGATCATGTTGCGCTGCAGCTTCTCCCGGCGCAGGTCCAGGAAGCGGTAGCGGAGCCGCAACTCCTCCGGATACTTCTCGTCGCCGGCCACCTGGAACGGCAGCACGTCGGCTGCCGACTGCACCGTGAGCGCCGCGACCTGCAGTTCCACCTCGCCCGTCGGCAGGCGCGGGTTGGTGGTCTCGGGCGAGCGCTGCACCACCTTGCCGGTGACGGTGATCACGCTCTCCACCCGTAGCGCATCGGCGGCGGCGAACGCGTCCGAACCGGTCGGCAGCACGCATTGGGTGATGCCGTAATGGTCGCGCAGGTCGATGAACAGCAGGCCGCCGTGGTCGCGCTTGCTGTGCACCCAGCCGGACAGCCGGGCCTCGTGGCCGGCGGCGGCGGCGCGCAGGGCGCCGCAGGTATGGGTGCGGTAGGCGTGCATTCTGGTGTCCCTCAGCGTGGGCGCAAACAATCCCCCGCCCTTCCCGGTGTCAAGCGCACGCCGGGCGTCGCGCATGGAGTGAAGCCGCCTTATTTTGCGCCTTCGCACGCGCATGCCATACCTGTTCGATGTCCGCTAGCAAGAGCGCGCTCCGGTCCGCGCCGTCCGATCCCGCCCCTGTCCTGGTCACGACGTCGGCCGATCTGGCCGCGCTGTGCGACCGGTTGCGGCAGCAACCGTGGATCACCATCGACACCGAGTTCATGCGGGAACGCACCTACTACCCCGAACTCTGCGTCGTTCAGTTGGCGAGCCCGGACGACGTGGCCGTCGTGGATGCCGAGGCGCCCGGGATCGATCTGGCGCCGCTGGGCGACCTTCTGGCCGACCGCAGCGTGCTCAAGGTGTTCCACGCCGCCCGGCAGGACATCGAGATCTTCCTCGAAATGTTCGGGTCCGTGCCGGCGCCGCTGTTCGACACCCAGGTGGCGGCGATGGTGGCCGGGTTCGGCGACCAGGTCGGCTACGACGCGCTGGTCCAGGCGCTGACGGGCGGGCAGATCGACAAGTCGCACCGCTTCAGCGACTGGTCGGCGCGCCCTCTGTCCGCCAGCCAGATCGCCTACGCGGCGGCCGACGTGACCCATCTGCGCGACGTCTACCGCCGCCTGCGCGACCGGCTGGAGACGGACGGACGGGCGCAGTGGGTCGCTGAAGAGATGGCCGTCCTCGATGAGCCGGCCACGTATCGCGCCGACCCGGAAACCATCTGGGAGCGGCTGCGGCCCAAGACCGGCAACCGCCGCATGCTCGCGTTGCTCCGCGCGACCGCCGCGTGGCGCGAGCGGGAGGCGCAGCGGGTCAACATTCCGCGCCAGCGCCTGCTGAAGGACGAGAGCCTGCTGGAGATCGCGGCCACGGCGCCGAAATCGGCCGAGGACCTGGCCCGGGTGCGCGGGATCACGCGCGGGTTCGCCGAGGGGCGGAGCGGGCAGGGGCTGCTGTCGGCGCTGCGGGACGCGGCGGCGCTGCCGGAGGACCGGCTGCCGCCGGCGCCGCGCGGCAAGGACGGGCCCCGGGCGTCTCCGGCGCTGGTCGCGCTGCTGCGGGTGTTGCTGGCGGCCAAGTGCGAGGAACACCACGTCGCACCCCGGCTGCTTGCCTCGTCAGACGATCTGGACCGGCTGGCGACGGAGACGGCGCCGGACGTTCCGGCCTTGCAGGGCTGGCGGCGCGAGGTGTTCGGCGCCGACGCGCTGGCGCTGAAGGCGGGCCAGATCACGCTGGGGGTGGACGGCAAGCGCGTGAAGCTGGTGCGCGTGTGACGCCGGAGATCAGTGTCACGGACGAGCCCGTGGATGGGCTGCGGGCTCTGCTCGGCGCCGGGCTTGACGCGTTCAACGACGAGGTCGCGGGTTATTCGGACCGGCGGCCGTTATCGGTGCTGGTGCGGGACGAAGCCGGCGCGGTCGTAGGCGGCGCGACCGGGCGGACGTCGCTCGGCCTGATGTTCCTCGACCTGTTCTATCTCCCGCCGGCTCTGCGGGGCGGCGGCGTCGGCGCGGACGTGCTCCGCCGGTTCGAGGATGAAGGCCGCCGCCGGGGATGCCGCGAGGGCGTGCTGTTCACCATCAGTTTCCAGGCGCCCGGCTTCTACGAACGCTTCGGCTGGGCGCGCTTCGGCGAAGTCCCGTGCGACCCGCCCGGAACGAGCCGGATTTGGCTGCGCAAGACGCTCTGAGCCCGCGCGACCCGCTCGTCTGCGGCCCGTCGGTACAGCCCATGCTCCTGCCCCGGCCCGACCCGGCCCGGCGACGACGGTGGCGGCGCATGCCGCTGGTGTCGCCCCGCCTCTGGCTGCGCCGCGGCGTGTTCTGGGCCGGTGCCGTGCTCGTCAGCCTGGCCGCGATCGCCTTCGCCAATCTCGCCGACGCCGCCGGACGGCTCTCGGCGGCGCTGCTGCAGGTCACCCCCTACGCCATCCTCGGCGTGGCGCCCGCCGGGCTGGCACTCTCCGTCCTGCTCACCCGCCGGCTGTTCCCTGGCGCCCAGGGCAGCGGCATCCCGCAGGTGATCGCCGCCCTCCACATGCGCGACGCCGCGGCCGTCGGCCGGGTGCTGTCGCTCCGCATCGCACTCGGCAAGGTCGCGCTGACCCTGCTCGGACTGCTGTCGGGCGCCTCGATCGGCCGGGAAGGACCGACCGTGCAGGTCGGCGCCACGATCATGCACGCGATGGGCCAGGCGCTGCGCCTGCCCCGGCCGGAGCTCGAGCGGGCGCTGGTCCTCGCCGGCGGGGCGGCGGGCGTGTCGGCGGCCTTCAACACGCCCTTGGCCGGCATCGTGTTCGCCATCGAGGAGCTTGCCCATTCCTTCGAGGCCCGGGCCAGCGGGACGGTTCTCACCGCCGTCATCATCTCCGGCATGTGCACGCTCGCGCTGGTCGGCAACTACACCTATTTCGGCACGACGGCCGCCGCCGTGGACCTGCTCTCGGGCGGCGGCTCGGGCTGGGCGGCGGTGCTCGCGTGCGGGGTCGCCGGCGGCCTGCTCGGCGGCGGCTTCAGCGCCTTGCTGGTCCGGGCCGCCGATGGCCTGCCGGGCCGCGCCGGGCGATGGGTGGCCCGGCACCCGTACGCGTTCGCGGCGGCCTGTGGCGGGATCGTCGCCGCGCTCGGGCTGGTCTCGGCCGGCGCCACCTACGGCACCGGCTACCAGCAGGCGAGCGGCCTCGTCGCGGGCGACGGCGTCCTGCCCTGGTGGTTCTTCGCCGCCAAGCTCGGCGCGACCGTCGCATCCTACCTGAGCGGCATCCCCGGCGGTATCTTCGCGCCGTCGCTCGCCATCGGCGCCGGGCTCGGCCACGCGATCGCGCCGCTGATGCCCATGGTTCCCGCCGCCGCCCTCGTCCTGCTGGGCATGGTCGGTTACTTCGCCGGCGTCGTGCAGGCGCCCGTCACGGCCGCGATCATCGTCATGGAAATGACCGAGAACCAGCGCATGACCGTCCCGCTGCTGGCGACGTCCATGCTCGGCTATGCCGTCTCCCGCCTGGTCTGCCGCCGGGCACTCTACGGCGCTCTCGCCCGGCGCTATCTCCGCACGATCGGCGCCTGATCCGGCGAAGCAATCAAGGCCGGACGAGCCGCGCCCGGCGGGTTACCGGGTCGCAAGACGCCGCAGCAACGGCCCCGGCTCGGCGAACCGGCACCCTGGCGTGTCCACCGCGCGGCAGTGCTCCAAGACGAATGGCCACCGCGTGCCGACCGTCTGCGTCAGGGCCGCCGTCACGCCCCGGATGGCCGGCGAGAACGCGAGCGCGACCACGAAGGCGACGGCCAGCCGACATACCAGCCAGCGCACCAGGCCGGCCTCGGTCTCGGCGTGCCACGGCCCAGCAGGGGCCTGGCGAGGCATCGGGCGTTGCAGCTTCACGTCAGGAGATAAGGCTGAGCGCCGGCGGGCTGGCGAGGGCGGCGTCCGCATCGAGCAGGTCCGGCAGCAGCACGGCGAGCCGGCCGATCGTGGCAGTGGTCGCAACCGTCAGCGGCAGCCGCAGCTCGGTCCCGCATAGCCCTGCGAGTTCGAGCGCCGCCTTGACCGGGATCGGGTTGCTCTCGAGCATCAAGGCCGCGTGCAGCGGCGCGAGCCTCCGCCGCAGGTGCGCGAACACGTCGAGCTCGCCCGTCTCCCACGCGCGATGCAGCCGGGCACACAGGCCAGGGACGACGTTGGCGGTGACGGAGATGCAGCCATGGCCGCCCATCGCGCGATGGCCCGCGGCGATCGCGTCGTCGCCCGAGAACTGCAGCAGCCCGTCGCCGCACAGCGCGTGCAGCCGGGGTGGCCGCGCCAGGTCGCCGGTCGCGTCCTTCAGCCCGACGATGTGCCCAGCCTCGAACAGGCGCGCGACGGTCTCGTCGGCGATGGCGACCCCGGTGCGCGCGGGCACGTCATAGAGAACGACCGGGCGCTCGGCCGCCAGCGCCACTGCGCGGACATGGGCGGCGATGCCCTCTTGGCTCGGGCGGACATAGGGCGGCGGAGCGCACAGCACGCCCGCGGCCCGGCCCCGCGCGGCCCCGGCCGCAAGCGCCACCGCCTGTTCAGTTGCCGGCGCGCCGCAGCCGGCGAGGATGGGCACGCGGCCGAACACCGCCTCCATGGCGATGGTGAGCACGCGCGCCTGCTCGGCGGCCGAGAGCGCCGGCGCCTCCCCGGTGCTGCCGCAGACGAACAGGGCCGCCGTCCCGGCAGCGACCTGGCGCTCGCACAAGGCGGCCAGGCGCGGCTCGTCCAGCCGCCCGCCGCGGAACGGGGTGACGAGGGCGGTCATCGAGCCGTGCAGGTCCGCATGCGCCGGGGCCGGCACGCGGCGGACCGGGCGCATGCTGCTCAGCCGGCTCATTGCAGCGCCCTACCGGGCAGCGGCTGCAACCGCCCATGCAACGGCAGCTCGGCGCCGATCAGCGTCTCGCCTGCGGCCGTAACGGTGCGGATGGCGGTGAAGCCGTTCAGCATGAGCTGACGGCGGGCCCAAATCTGCAATGCGCCAAACCCGTCGGGGGCAAGGCGCAGCGCGATCGCGCCCATCGGGGCCAGCAGCCGGCGGGCGAGGGGCACGGCCTGCTCGATTACACCGGTCGAGGCGTGGCGCGGGATGATCACCACGTCGAACGCATGGGCCGGAACCCGGCCGTCGAGCCCGACGACGCTGACCGTCCGGTATCCGCGCCGCAGCAGCACGCAGGCCGGATCGAGCGCACCGGGATTGATCAGCGCGATCCGGCTGTCGAGGGCGGGCGAGGCAAGGTCTATGAGCGGATCGAGCGGGCCGGCCGCGAGCAGCCCGGCGGCGGCAGGAGCCTGGGCGTCGATATGTTGGCGGTGGAACAAAGCTGCGCTCCCGTTGCGGAACTGCCGCGGCGCGTCAGTCGACGCTCTCGGCCCGGCATCCGACGCGAAGAGTGCGTCAGGTCTGCATGAGGGTGCGATGTGGTTTTCGGGCAGGGGGTATAAAGAACCGATAAGCCCGGCCCGGGCCTGCTCAGCGCTCCAGCACGGCGACGAGGCCGATCAGGGAGGCAAGGTGTTCGAGCCGGCGCTGGGCACCCTCGCCCTCGAACACATCGGGTCCCAACAGGCGCAACACGAGGCGTCCGGGCTCGAGCCGGATGGCGGCGTCGGCGAGCAGGCCGGGGGTGCCGGCCGAAACAATGTAGCCGAGCCGGAGCAGCGCACCGAGGACGGCGGCGCCGGTGGTCGCGGCCGGGTCCAGCAGCGCGCGGGCGGGCGCCAGGAACGGGGCGTCGATCACCGCCTCGTAGCGGATGGCGATGGCGAGCGCGAGATAGGCGCGGGTCGCGTGGCTGAGGCCGACGCCGGGTTGGCGCAGGACGCGGGTGAACGCCTCCTCGGCACGGTACTCGGGGTGGTCGTGGCTGCCGACGTCGGACATCCAGCAGGCGGCCTGGCGAAGGCGGAGCGCGTGCGCCGATTCGTTCGGGAACAGCGCAGCCGTCCAGCCGATCAGCGCGGGAGGCAGGCCCATGTCGCGGCCGAGCCGGGCGGCCATGTCGCGTGCTGCAGCCAGCAGTGGATCCTCTCGGCGGATGGCGGGCGCGACCTGCTGCATGAACCAGCCTTCGCGGATGCCGTTGGCGCTGAACACCACGCGGCGGGCGGCCGTGACGCGAAGCAGGCGGCG
Organism: Acetobacteraceae bacterium; assembly: GCA_965213855.1. Taxonomy (GTDB): domain Bacteria; phylum Pseudomonadota; class Alphaproteobacteria; order Acetobacterales; family Acetobacteraceae; genus JBBROS01. The sequence continues at coordinate 507,447 of CBDCAA010000011.1, forward strand.
CAGCACGGTCGCGGCGTACGGGAGGTCCTCGGAACGGCGGCGGGTGGCGCCGGCCAGCCGCTCCGGCCGCCTCGGCTCGAGGATCAAGGACGTCAGCGCGCGGGCGGCGTCGCGATCGATGGCATAGTGGTGAACGATGCCGAGCGGGTAGCTCACATGCTGCATATGCACTCGGGCGAGTGCGCGCCATGCGCCGCCGACCAGATACAGATCGCGGTCGGCGCCCTGGACCAGCCAAGGCAGGGTGGCGAGATCCTCCTCGGCGATGGTGCGGGCTCGCACGAGGTCGAACTCGGCCCGTTCGGACAAGCGGATGACGCCCAGGCGCAGGGTCGCGGCATGGCGAACCCCGGACCGATCGAGCCGGACCATCTCGAGCGACCCGCCGCCGATGTCGGCCAGGATGCCGTCCGCCTCCGGGATGCCGCAGAGCAGGCCGTTGGCCGAAAGGCTCGCCTCCTCGGGGCCGGACAGGATGCGGATCGTGGCGCCCGGCATCCGCTGCTGCAGGGCGGCGACGAAGGCCTGGCCGTTTTCCGCGTCCCGCACGGCGGCCGTGGCGAGGACCTCGAACGGCGCGGCGCCCATGGCCCGTGCCACGGCGTCGAAGCGGGCCATCACCAGCAGCGCCTGGGCAACGCCCTGCTCGTTCAGGCGGCCGGTGGTCTGCAGGCCGCGGCCAAGCCGCAGCACGGCCTTCTCATTGAAGATCGCGACGGGATTGCGGCCGCGTCCCTCGTACACGACCAAGCGGACGGAGTTGGAGCCGAGGTCGACGACGGCGCAGCGGGGCGCGGATTCGGCGAGTGGGATCACGTCCCCACCGTCAATCCTGGCTGACGCGGTCTTGCCGGCGATGCTGGTCGGCGGCGAACACCCCAATGGCGGGACCGTGCAAGGCGGAGCCGCGGCCGGACAAGGACGGGTTGGTCATGAAGTATTCATGGGCGGAGACGGGTTTCGAGCCCGGTTTGCCCGACGTGGCGGCAATACGCAGCCAGGTGCCGTCGGCGCCAAGCTCCCACGACTGCAACGTGTCTTTCAGGTTCACGACCATGATCTGCTCCAGCACCTGCTGGTGGACGGTGCGGTTGTGGATCGGGACCAAGGTCTCCACCCGCCATTCCATGTTGCGGGCCATCCAGTCGGCGCTGCTGATGAACACGTGCGCGTGGCGGCTCGGCAACCGATGGCCGTTGCCGAACGCGTAGATGCGGGCATGTTCCAGGAAGCGGCCGACGATCGACTTGACGCGGATGTTGTCCGACAGGCCCGGCACGCCGGGGCGCAGGCAGCAGATGCCACGGATCACGCACATGATGTGCACGCCGGCGATGGATGCCCGATACAGGTGGTCGATCAGGCTGTCGTCCACCAGGCTGTTCATCTTGAGCCAGATCTGGCCGGGCCGGCCCTCGCGCACGTGGGCGATCTCGGCCTCGATCATCGCGACCAGGGTGCTGCGCGTCGTCAGCGGGCTGAACGACAGGCTGTCCATCCGCTCCGGCTTGGCATAGCCGGTCATGTAGTTGAACAGCCGCGCGCTGTCGCGCGTGAGATCCGGGTCGCAGGTAAAGAAGCTGAGGTCCGTGTAGATGCGCGCCGTGATCGGGTGGTAGTTGCCGGTGCCGAAATGCGCGTAGCTGCGCATGGCCGCACCTTCCCGCCGCACCACCAGGCTGAGCTTCGCGTGGGTCTTCAACTCGACGAAGCCGAACACGACCTGCACGCCCGCGGCCTCCATGCTGCGGGCCAGGCGGATGTTGGCCTCCTCGTCGAACCGGGCCCGCAGCTCGATCATGGCGGTCACGGACTTGCCCGCTTCCGCCGCCTCGATCAGTGCCTTCACGATCGGGCTGTCGCGGCTGGTGCGATACAGCGTCTGCTTCACCGCGACCACGTTCGGGTCCGCCGCTGCCTGCCGCAGGAACTGCACCACCACGTCGAAGCTCTCGAACGGGTGGTGGACGATGATGTCCTTCGCGCGGATGGCGGCGAAGCAGTCGCCGCCGAAGTCGCGGATGCGCTCGGGGAAGCGCGGGGTGTAGGGCGTGAACAGCAGGTCCGGCCGGTCGTCGACGATCATCTGTTTCAGGTCGGCGACGCCGAGGATGCCTTCCTGGATCACGACCTCCTCGCCGGGGACGCTCTTCTCGTCGACGTCGAGTTCGTCGACCACCAGCGCGCGCAGGTCGTCGGGCATCGCCGCGTCGACCGAAAGGTGGATCGCCACGCCCCGGCGCCGGCGCTTCAACGTCGCCTCGTAGGAGCGAACGAGATCCTCCGCCTCTTCCTCGAACTCGACGCCGGTGTCGCGGATCAGACGGAACATGCCCTGACCGACGAGGCTGTAGCCCGGGAACAGTCGGCCGAGGAACAGGGTGACAACGTCTTCCAGCAGCACGAATCGGATCGCTGGCGGCGCGTTGGCACCGGGTGCCGCATCCGCCGGCAGGCGCACGAACCGCTCCACCAGGGCCGGAAGCGGGATCAGCGCCTCCATCCCTTGGCCGTCCGCGTCGCGCTTGAGCTTGAGGACCTTCACCAGACCCATGTTGGGGATGAACGGGAACGGGTGCGCCGGATCGATCGCCAGCGGCGTGAGCGCCGGGAACACCCGGTCCATGAACCATGATTCGAGCCACGTCCGCGTCGCGTCCGACAAGGCCGACGTCTCGCACAGCTCGATCCCGGCGTCTTTCAGGCGGCCGCGCAGATCGTGCCACACGCGCTGCTGGTCGGCGATCAGCTTCGTCGCCCGGGTCTGCAGCACGGCGAGCTGCTGCGCCGGCGTGCGTCCGTCCGCGCTGACCGCGGCCACGCCGGCCTTGGCCTGGCCGATCAGCCCGGCGACGCGCACCGAAAAGAATTCATCGAGGTTCGACGCGCTGATGCTGATGAAGCGCAACCGCTCGAGCAGCGGATGGCGTTCGTTCTCCGCCTCCTCGACGACCCGATGGTTGAAGTCGAGCCAGGACAGCTCCCGGTTGATGAACCGTTCGGGATTGTCGAGCCCGATGGCTGGCACGGCATGCAGCACGGGCTTCCTCCGCGTGGTCACGCGCATCTTCTATCCCACGTCCGGCAGAGGGGGCGAGGACTGGCCGTCGCCCGCGGCCTGGTTGTCACGAAAGCCTAATACACTGGCGGCCATCGCTCGGCTGATCGCCCGGCCGGCCGTCAGTGCGGCCGCATCCAGGTGGCTGACGGCGTAGCCGATGGCGGCGGGGTTGCGGGGCAGGCGGGCCAGCAGCCAGGCCTGCAGAGCCGAAGGCAGGCGAAGCTGACGCTCCGACAGCAGCCGCGTGAGCAGCAGCGCGAGAAAGCGCTCGTCGGCGTCGCCGATCGGGACGGCGGTGGTCGCCCGCAGGCGGCTCGCGAGATCCGGCAGGCGGACCGGCAGCCGGCCGGGGGCGCCGGTGGAGATCAGAAGGACCGGGTGCCCGGCCTCGGCGGCGGCATTCAGCAGATGCAGCAGCGCCGGTTCGTCCGGCACCCGGTCGATCGCGTCGATCGCCACGGGGCCGCGTGGAAAGCCGCTCGCCGGCGCCTCGGACAGGACGGTGCCGTTGCGGCGTTCGGCCCAGGCATGCGCCAGATGGGTCTTCCCGCTTCCGACCGCCCCCCACACAGCGAGGCGGTGCAGCGGCCAGGGCTCGGTTGCGTCAAGCCAGGCGCGTGCCTGCATCTGGGCCGCGTTCGGCAACAGCTCATCCGCCCCGTATCCCGGGGTGCGCGGGAAGCGGAGCACGAGTTGGGCGGGCGCGGCGTTCAATGCGTGGGCGGCGGATCGAGGTACAAGGCACTGACCAGATAGCGCCTCAGCCAGAACCGCGCCAGCACGCCGATCGCGGCCGCGACCGGCACGGCCATCAGCACGCCGAGGAAGCCGAACGCGGCGCCGCCGGCGAACAGCGCGAAGATGACCCAGACCGCATGCAGCTCGACACGGTCGCCCAGGAACCGGGGATAGATCACATACCCCTCCAGCAACTGTCCGCTGACGAACACGCCCGCCACCACCGCCACGCCCTGCCAATGGAACTGCGCCAGTGCCAGCCCGATGCTGGCGATCCCGCCGGTGATGCTGCCGACATAAGGGATGAACGACAGCAGTCCGGAGGTGATGCCGACCACGAGCCCGAGGTCGAGCCCGACCAGCGACAGCGCGAACGCGTAATAACCGGCCAGCACCAGGCAGCACAGGGCCTGGCCGCGCACCCAGGCCGACAGGATGCGATCGACTTCCCGCGCCTGCGCCCGCAGCACGCCGGCGTAGCGGCGCGGCAGCCAGCTATCGACCCGCGCCACCGCCCGGCGCCAGTCCCGCAGCAGGTAGAACGCGACAACCGGCGTCACCACCACCAGCGAGACGACGTTGAACAGCGCGAAGCCGCCGCCGACCAGCCGGGTCAGCGCCGAGGCGAGGAATGCCATCATCGACCCGGCCTGGCCGCCCACAAGGTCGCGCAACTTGCCGTCGACATACTCGGGCCCGAACGTGTCCTGCAGCCGCACCACCATCTCCCCGGCCCAGGTGCGGATTTCGCCGGCATAGGTGGGGGCGCGGGTGATCAGCAGGCCGACCTGCGCCACCAGCAGCGGATAGAGCAGCAGCGCGAACAGCAGGCAGGCGGCCAGCAGCGCGAACACCATCAGGAACGCCGCCGCGCCCCGCGGTATGCCGGCGCGGGTGAGCCGCGTTGTCGGCGGGTCGAGGAAGTAGGCGATGCCGGCGGCCGCCACGAACGGCAACAGGATCGAGGAGAACTCGTACAACGCCCCCACGAGCACGGCCAAAAGGCCGAACAGCAGCGCCATGCGCTGGGTGCGGGTCGATGGCCGGCTCTCGACCACGACGACCGGTTCCGCAGCTCGCAGGTCGGCCTTCACGAGGTCGAGGCTCAAGGCTCGGCCTCGCCGGTTGCTGCCGATCTGGCGCTATGGTTGTGTCCGCGGCGTTGGTCCGGACGGTGCATGCGGTGCACCATAGCCGATCCGCCCGCTGCCGAGGAACCGCTTATGACTGTGCCCGACCACAACCCGGCGACCTACCGCGGTGCCGGCGTCGACATCGCAGCCGGGGACGCGCTGGTGGAGCGGATCAAGCCGCTGGCCCGGGCGACCAGCCGCGCCGGCGTGATGGGCGGCCTGGGCGGTTTCGGTGCGCTGTTCGACCTCAAGGCCGCCGGCTTCACCGACCCGGTGCTGGTCAGCACGACCGACGGCGTCGGCACGAAGCTGAAGGTCGCGATCGAGACTGGCCGGCACGGCACGGTGGGCATCGACCTGGTTGCCATGTGCGTCAACGACCTCGTGGTGCAGGGGGCCGAACCGCTGTTCTTCCTCGACTACTTCGCGACCGGCGCCCTCTCGGTCGGGCACGCGGCCGAAGTCGTGGCCGGGATCGCCGAGGGCTGCCGCCAGGCCGGCTGCGCGCTGGTGGGCGGGGAAACGGCGGAGATGCCTGGCATGTATGCGGCCGGCGACTACGATCTGGCCGGGTTCAGCGTCGGCGCGGCCGAGCGCGGCACGCTGCTGCCCGACGACGTGCGGCCCGGCGACACGATCCTCGGGCTTCCCAGCAGCGGCGTGCACAGCAACGGGTATTCGCTGGTCCGCCGGATCGTGGCCGCAGGAAGGGCCGACTGGGCCGGCACGGCGCCGTTCGCCCCCGGCCAGACGCTGGCCGACGCGCTGATGACGCCAACGCGGATCTACGTCCGTTCGGTGCTGGCCCTGGCCAAGGCGGGCCTGCTGCGCGGCGCCGCCCACATCACCGGCGGCGGGCTGCCCGGCAACGTGCCCCGGATGCTGCCGGCCGGCACGGCGGCAGAGCTGGATGGGGGGGCATGGACGCTGCCACCGGTGTTCGCCTGGCTTGCCCAGACGGGCAGGGTCGCACCCGGAGAGATGCTGCGCGTGTTCAACTGCGGGATCGGGATGGCGCTCGCGGTCCGGGATGCCGGGGCGGCGATGGACATGCTCCGCGGCGCGGGCGAGCACCCGGTCAGGATCGGCGCCGTCGTGGCCCATGCGGGCGAGCCGGAGGCGCGGGTGTCGGTGCCGGAGGGTTGGCTGGATTGACGCGCGTCGCCGTCCTGATCAGCGGACAGGGCAGCAACATGGCGGCGCTGGTGCGCGCGGCCGCCGCGCCGGGCTATCCGGCGGACGTGGCGCTTGTGCTGGCCAACCGTCCGGACGCGGCCGGGTTGGCGCATGCGGCGGCGCATGGGATCGAGACGCTGTGCCTCGACCACCGGCCGCATGGGCGCGACCGCGCCGCGCATGAGCGGGCGATCGACGCGGCGCTGCAAGACCGCGGCATCGGGTTCGTCTGCCTGGCGGGCTACATGCGGCTGTTGACGCCGTTCCTGGTCGGCGCGTGGCGCGGCCGGATGCTGAACATCCACCCGAGCCTGCTGCCGGCGTTCCCCGGGCTCGAGACGCATGCGCGCGCGCTGGCCGCGGGGGTGAAGCTGCATGGATGCACGGTCCACCAGGTGACCGAGGCGATGGACGAAGGCCCGATCGTCGGTCAGGCCGCCGTCCCTGTGTTGTCCGGCGATACCGCACAGGACCTTGCCGCGCGGGTGCTGGTCCAGGAGCACCGGTTGTACCCGGTCGCGCTGTGCGCCGCCCTCGGGTCCAGCGTGACCCTGCCCGATCCGTCGGCGGTGCTGGGCAACCCTGGTGGGCCAGGCTTGGTCTGACGGGCGCCGGTTTCGGCCGCAGGTAGACAAGGTCGGCTGCAACCTTGGAGATTGGCAGAGCAAGATTGCGATCAGTCAGGATTTGAGACGGGTTCCCTACGATCTCGACAGCCTTGAATGTTTCTTAACTATCCCGTGGTAGTTGCTCCCGACAGAAGCGCGCTAGTGACACTGGCGACGGCGCTATTGCCTCTGCGTATTGTGGAGTGACTCATGTCCGCATCCTGGAAACGTTGGACAGCGTGAATTTCCGAACATTTCTTCATCGGTTGCGGTAAATCGAATGACGAGACAGGTCGTTTTTATCGGCGGAGACGTCGACTTACAGTCGCTCGAAAACCCGCTCGATATCGGCGCCTTGCTCACCGCGGGCGAAGTCGGCTTCTACTCGCAGGACGATGGCATCGAGAGTGCCTACAGCGCCGGAACCCTCCCTGGGATCGTCGCGAGCGTGGTCAATACCGGTCCCGGCGAGGCCGAGATCAACGTGCAGCATGGCGCCTACAACCTGAGTTGGTTCCAGGCGTGGTTTCAAACGGCTTGGCTCAACGAAGGGCTGCGCCCGCAAAGCGCCAACGCCATCATCGACTACACCAGCTCCACGTGGGTTCAGGATTTCCAGTCCTTCGTGCAGGCGGCGCGGTCGTTCGGCATTACCAGCATCGCGCCCATCTTCTCGCCGAACCAGGGCACCGACTCCCTTGCTCCGTTCGCCACGAACCCGGTCTATGCCGACCTTCGCGCCGCCGCGATCCTGGGCGGCGGTCTTACGATCGACTCGCCGCCCAGCTATTTCTTCGCCCGCGGCCACGAGTACCAGACCTTCATCTACGAGGAGATCCAGTGGGCCCATCAGAATGGGCTCCGCGTGACCGTCATCGTCTCGCCGAATTACAACGACAGCACCTTCGGCGCGCAGTCCGCGGCCTTCGTAAAAATGCTGCAATGGAACAATGCCACGCCTTCGGAATGGGTCGTGGAGAACTACACGCCGAGCGACCCGAACGGCATCGGCAGCGCGGCGGATCCGAACAGCATCGCCGGCGTTGCCGCCTGGATCGCACAGAACGCGTCGACCACGAACGCTCCCGCTACTGGCTCGGCGCCAACGCCGACCATCATCATCGGCGCTCCCGGGACCGTGCGGGAGTCCGTCGTAGGCGCCGGGGTCGACGTCACGCTGTCGCTGACGACCACCTACCTCGCCGGCCCGATTTATTGGGGAGTGTTGACCGCCCAGGGCAACGTCGAGACTCCCCAATTCTACGCCGTCACCCTCGACGCCAATGGCGCCGCCACCGTCACGGCACACCTGGCGCACTCGGGCGACTATATCGCCGTCGAGTCATCGCTCGTCACGCCGGTGGTGACCGTCGACAGCGCGCCGGTGACGATCACGGAACCTTCGTGCGCGATCACCCCCGCCGCCCTCGGCACCGTGCAGGAAGCGCAGGTCGGGGCCGGGGTAACGGTCACGGAGACGATCCGCACCAGCAACATCGTCGGTTCGATCTACTGGGGCGTGCTGACCGCGCAGGGCAACGTCGAGAGCCCGCAATTCTATAGTGCCACGCTCGACGCCAACGGCACCGCGACCATCACGGCCCACCTCGCGCATTCGGGCGACTATATCGCCGTCGAGACCTCGCAAACCAACCCGGCCCTGATCGTCGACAGCGCGCCGGTGACGATCACGGAACCGACCTTCTCGATCACCCCGGCCGCGCTCGGCACCGTCCAGGAAGCCACCGTCGGGGCCGGGGTGACGGTCACCGAGACCGTCCGTACGAGCAACGTCGTCGGTTCGATCTACTGGGGCGTGCTGACGGCGCAGGGCAACGTCGAGAGCCCGCAATTCTATAGCGCCACATTGGATGCCAACGGAACGGCGACGATCACGGCCCATCTCGCGCATTCGGGCGACTATATCGCCGTCGAGACCTCGCAGACCAACCCGGCGCTGATCGTCGACAGCGCGCCGGTGACGATCACGGAACCGACCTTCTCCATCACCCCGGCCGCGCTCGGCACCGTCCAGGAAGCCACCGTCGGGGCCGGGGTGACGGTCACCGAGACCGTCCGTACGAGCAACGTCGTCGGTTCGATCTACTGGGGCGTGCTGACGGCGCAGGGCAACGTCGAGAGCCCGCAATTCTATAGCGCCACATTGGATGCCAACGGAACGGCGACGATCACGGCCCATCTCGCGCATTCGGGCGACTATATCGCCGTCGAGACCTCGCAGACCAACCCGGCGCTGATCGTCGACAGCGCGCCGGTGACGATCACGGAACCGACCTTCTCCATCACCCCGGCCGCGCTCGGCACCGTTCAGGAACCCACCGTCGGCGCCGGGGTGACGGTCACGGAGACCATCCGCACCAGCAACGTCGTCGGCTCGGTCTACTGGGGCGTGCTGACCGCGCAGGGCAACGTCGAGAGCCCGCAATTCTACGCCGCCACGCTCGACTCCAATGGCGCTGCGACGATCACGGCCCACCTGGCGCATTCGGGCGACTATATCGCCGTCGAGACCTCGCAGACCAACCCGGCGCTGATCGTCGACAGCGCGCCGGTGACGATCACGGAACCGACCTTCTCGATCACCCCGGCCGCGCTCGGCACCGTCCAGGAAGCCAAAGTTGGGGCCGGGGTGACGGTCACGGAGACCATCCGCACCAGCAACGTCGTCGGCTCGGTCTACTGGGGCGTGCTGACCGCGCAGGGCAACGTCGAAAGCCCGCAATTCTATAGTGCCACGCTCGACGCCAACGGCACCGCGACCATCACGGCCCACCTGGCGCATTCGGGCGACTATATCGCCGTCGAGACCTCGCAGACCAACCCGGCCCTGATCGTCGACAGCGCACCGGTGACGATCGCCGAACCGGCCTTCTCGATCACTTCGGCCGCGCTCGGCACCGTAAAAGAAGCGCAGGTCGGGGCCGGGGTCACGGTCACGGAGACCATCCGCACCAGCAACATCGTCGGTTCGATCTACTGGGGCGTACTGACCGCCCAGGGCAACGTCGAAAGTCCGCAGTTCTACGCTGCCACATTGGACGCCAACGGGACGGCGACGATCACGGCCCATCTCGCACATTCGGGCGACACCATTGCCGTCGAGACCTCGCAGACCAACCCGGCGCTGATCGTCGACAGCGCGCCGGTGACGATCACCGAACCGACCTTCTCGATCACCCCGGCCGCGCTCGGCACCGTCCAGGAAGCCAAAGTTGGGGCCGGGGTGACGGTCACGGAGACGATCCGCACCAGCAACATCGTCGGTTCGATCTACTGGGGCGTACTGACCGCGCAGGGCAACGTCGAAAGCCCGCAATTCTACAGCGCCACGCTCGACGCCAATGGCATCGCGACCATCACAACCCACCTGGCGCATTCGGGCGACTACATCGCCGTCGAGACCTCGCAAACCAACCCGGCGCTAATCGTCGACAGCGCACCCGTGACGATCACGGAACCTTCGTGCGCGATCACCCCCGCCGCCCTCGGCAACGTACAGGAAGCGCAGGTCGGGGCCGGGGTGACGGTCACGGAGACGATCCGCACCAGCAACATCGTCGGCTCGGTCTACTGGGGCGTGCTGACCGCGCAGGGCAACGTCGAGAGCCCGCAATTCTACGCCGCCACGCTCGACGCCAATGGCACCGCGACCATCACGGCCCACCTCGCGCACTCAGGCGATTATATCGCTGTCGAGACCTCGCAGGCCAACCCGGCGTTGATCGTCGACAGCACGCCGGTGACGATCACAGAACCGACCTTCTCCATCACCCCGGCCGCGCTCGGCACCGTGCAGGAAGCCACCGTCGGGTCCGGGGTCACGGTCACGGAGACCATCCGCACCAGCAACGTCGTCGGGCCCGTCTATTGGGGCGTGGTGACGGCGCAGGGCCGGGTGGAGTCGCCGCAGTTCTACGCCGCGACGTTGGACGCCAACGGCACTGCCACCATCACCGCCCATCTGTCTCACACCGGTGACACCATCGCCGTCGAGACCTCGCTGCAAAAACCTGCATTGATCGTCAATAGCGCGCCAGTGACGATCACCGACCCCGCCGCCATCAAACCGATCGTCAACAGCGTCGTCTCCAACCCCGACTTCGATGCGGCATGGTATGTCAGCCAATATCCAAGCGTCGCCGCCTCGGGCGTCGATCCGCTTCAGGATTACCTGACGACCGGTTGGCTCGTCGGTCGCAACCCTGACCCCTGGTTCGATACGAACTACTATCTCACCGCGAACCCGGACGTGAAGGCGTCCGGCATGAATCCGCTGCTGCACTATGAACTGTATGGATGGCACGAGGGCCGCGATCCGAGCTTGCTGTTCAGCACCAACGGGTATCTGGCGACGGCGCCCGATGTCGCCGCTGCCGGCATGGACCCGTTGCAGCACTACGTTCTGTACGGGCACACCGAGGGGCGGCAGACATTCCTCGCGGGTGGCGCGGCCACAGCCGACCCGCTTGTCGATGCGGCCTACTTCGACGCGCAACTCGGCGCATCCATGGTCCCGGGCGGCACCGCGGGCGCTCAGCAGGCCGCCTACCTCTATGACCACGGTGGCTGGCAGGCGGGGCTGAAACCGAACGCCCTGTTCGACACGTCGTACTACCTCGCGCACAACCCGGACGTCGCCGCGGCCCACATCGACCCGCTGCTGCACTACGAGGAGTATGGCTGGAAGGAGGGGCGCGACCCCTCGGCCCAGTTCAGCACGACCAAGTATCTCGCCGCCTACACCGACGTTCATGCGGCCGGGATGGACCCACTGCTGCACTATGTCGCGTATGGACAGTCCGAGGGCCGCGCCATTTTCGCCGTGTGACCCGGCTCTTGCCGCCGCGCCGACCTCCCTGGCCATAGGTCCGCTCTTCGCCTAGAAGATGCGCCGCACGGCATCGTTTTCTTTGAGGCACGTATGGCAACCGCACCGCGACCCGACGGCATGGGACCGGCCCCGCAGCCCGTCACCACCATGGCGACCCCCGAAGGCTCGAACCTCGATCAGGCGTTCGTCGCGGATCGGGCCATGTTCTGGGGCCGCTTCACTGGTTTCGTGAAGCTCGGGATGGTCGCGATCACGCTGGTTCTGCTGTTCTTGCTGATCGTCGTCTATTAGGCGCCGCCGCCGCGCCGGCCATGACCCGCCTCCGCCCGTCGCAGATCGATCGCTACATCCTTCGTCAGCTCTCGCTGGCACTCGTTGCGGTCACGGGCGGCCTCGTGGCGCTGATCTGGCTGACGCAGTCGCTGCGCTTCGTCGAGCTGATCGTCAATCGCGGCCTGTCGCTCGGCGTCTTCTTCCAGCTGACCGGGCTGCTGATCCCGAACTTCATCGCCGTCATCCTGCCGATCACGACCTTCGTCGTCGTGCAGTTCTGCTACCAGCGACTCGCGGGCGACCGCGAACTGACGGTCATGCGCGCCGCCGGGCTGTCCCCGATGGCGCTCAGCCGTCCGGCGCTGGCGCTGGCCGCCGTGGTCGTGCTCGTCAGCTACGTCCTCAACATCTGGCTGGTGCCGATCAGCAACACGGGCTTCCGGGGTTACCAGTTCGAGATCCGCAACCGCCTGGCCGCCTTCCTGTTGCAGGAGGGGGTGTTCACGCCCGTCAGCGACGACCTGACCGTCTATATCCGCAGCCGCGACCAGGACGGCACGTTGCATGGCATTCTGGTCCAGGATGAACGCCAGAAGAACAGCCGCGCCACGATCCTCGCTGAGAACGGCCGGCTCATGACTGGCGCGAACGGGCCACGCGTGCTGCTGCTGAACGGCAGCCGCGAAGAGATCGACAAGGGCAATGGCCGCCTGAACGTACTGACCTTTGCCGAGAACTCGATCGACCTTGCCAGCACCAACAAGAACGGAGAACAGCGTTATCGCGACACGACGGAGATGAACATGGCCGAGCTGTTCAATCCGGGCGACAACCTGCTCAATGCACGGGACCTCGGCAAATTCCTGGTCGAGGCGCACCGCCGGCTGACGGCGCCGCTGACCGCGGCGAGCTTCGCGATGGTGGCGCTCGTGTCGGTGCTCACGGGGGCGTTCCGGCGCTACGGCAACGTCGTCCGGCCGCTCGCGGCGGTGCTTTCGGTCGTCGCTCTGCTTGCGCTCGGTTTGGCGATCCAAAACCTCGCGGCCCGCGCCCCGGTGCTGATCCCGCTGATCTGGATCCACGCGATCCTGCCCGGCGTCTTGTGCGCCTGGTTTCTGTTCGCCCCCCGGCCGCTGCCACGCCGGGTGATGGAGCGCTTCGCATGACCGTGGCCGAGATGCTGGCCGCCGGCATTGTCCTGATCCTCCTGCTCCTCGTGCTCAACCTTGTTCTCCTCCTGCGGCAGGCGGGTTGGCGGACGGCGCAGCGGTCGGAGGGTGAGGCAACGCGGAGCGGCCTCTCGATCGTGCAACGGACGCTCGAGGTGTCGCACCGGACGGAGGCGGAGCAACTCCGCGCGGCGATCGTCTCGACCGAGCGGGCCTTGGCCGGCCGGGCGGAGGCGATCCGGGTCGAGGATCAGGCGGTGCTGCACGACCTGTCGCTCCGGCTGCTGCGCGAGCAGGGAGAGCAGCGGGCGCTGCTCGAGACGAAGCTGCGCGAGATGGGCGAGCAGTCCGCGCTCCGCCTGGGCGACATCCAGCGCAGCGTGAACGAGAAGCTCACCGAGAGCATCGAGAAGCAGATGGCCGGCAGCTTCCAGCGCGTCATCGACCAGTTCGCGCAGGTGCAGAAGGCCATGGGCGACGTGCAGGCGGTCACGGCGCAGATCGGCGACCTGAAGCGCATCTTCAGCAACGTCAAGACCCGGGGCGCCTGGGGCGAGATGCAGCTGCGCGCCCTGTTGACCGACAGCCTGCCGCCCGAGGCGTGGGAGGCGAACCGCAAGCTGAACCCCGGCACGAACGAAGTCGTCGAATTCGTGCTGTTGATGCCGTCGCGCACGAAGCCCTCGCCTGTGCTGGCGATCGATGCGAAGTTCCCGGCCGAGGACTACGATCGATTGCTGCTGGCAAGCGAGGCCGGGGACGCCGAAGCGGAGCGGCAGGCGCGCCGGGCGCTTGAGACACGGCTCCGGCTCGAGGCGCGGACGATCGGCACGAAATACATCCTGCCCCCGGCCACGGTCGATTTTGCCATCATGTACCTGCCGACCGACGGGCTGTATGTCGAAGCGGCACGGATGCCGGGCTTGATCGAGGCGTTGAACCGCGACCACCGCGTGCTGCTGATGGGGCCATCCTTGCTGCCGGCGCTGCTGCGGACCGTCCAGCTCGGCGCGCTCACTTTGTCGATCGAGCAGCGGGCCGAGCAGATCAATCACCTGCTGAGCGCGGTGCGGACGGAGTTCGGCAAGATGGACGACGTGCTTGGCCGTCTGGAGAAGCAGGCCGGCAGCGTCAGCAACACGATCGGCGATGCGCGGCGGCGCACGCGGGCGATGGACCGCACGCTGCGGGGTGTCACCGCGCTGGCGGCCGACCAGGCCGAGGCGGCGCTGCAGCTGGAAAGCGTGGTCGAGGACGAAGGCTGATACCGCCGCATGTAGGCGGGCTGATCGACGGCGCGCCAGATTGTCATGAGGCTGCTGCGATCGTCTCCAGCACCATGCCGACACTGATCCGGGCCATGCCGGTGTCGCGGTCCGGACCGCCCTCCGGCACGATCGGCAAGATGTTCGCGCTGTGCCGGAGGACGGGCGTGCCCCCGAACAGGCCGTAGGCGCGGGTGCCCACCGCCGCGGCGATGTTCAGCACCGCCGTGTCGTTGCCGACGTAATAGGCGGCGTCCTGAAGCAGGGCCGCGACCTCGCGGAGGTTCCACCCGAGCACCGGAACGACCTTCGCGGCGTTCGCGGCCGTCAACGTCGCCAGGATATCTGCCGCGTCTGCCTGCTCGGCCGCCCCGCCCAGCAGGACCAGCCCGGGACACCCGCCGGCGATCAGGCGGGACGCCAAGTCGGCGAACGAGGGCGCGCCCCAGTTCTTCCATGTGTCGGACGAGGCGATGCCGAGCGCGACGAATTGGCCCACCCCCATGCCGGGGCCAAGGCGGGCGCGAACCGCTGCCCGCGCTGCGTCCGTCACGGCGAGACGCGGCTCTGCCTGTGCAAGCGCGACTCCGGCAGCAGCCAGCCAAGCGCCGGCCTGGTCGAAGGGATGCCGACGCAGGTCTGCGTCGGAGAGATAAGGCCGCCGGTTTAGCATGAAGCGCTGCAGCCCGATGCCATAGCCGTATCGGCGCGGGATCCCGGCTGCCGCCGCGGCCAGGGCCAGATTGCGGCTTCGCGTCAGGAACACGGCAGCATCGAACCGGCGCGCCCGCAAGTCGAGGATGAGCTTTGCAAAACCTGCCATGCCCTGGTGCCGTCCCTCCGGCGTCCACTGGCCGCGCTCGATCCAGAACACGTCGTCGATATCATCATCGGTGCCGACGAGCTGGTCGGCGAGCGAGCGCTGCCGGGTGACCAGCGTCACGTGCTGCCCCGTGTGGCGGGCCAGCGCGCGGATGTGCGGCAGATGCCAAATCATGTCGCCGATGCCCACCCGAGGCTGCACCAGCGCGAGTCGTCCGACAGAACCGATCAAGCTCCTCATCCGGCACGGGCCATCCAGCACAGGCGATCGATCACGGTTGCGGCAAGGACGTTGCGACGGCCAGTCGGGACTGGGCTGGCACTACGCCGCGAGCGCCTGCGTCCGGACCAGCCGGGCATAGAGCCCGTCCCGGGCCATCAGGTCCGCATGCGTCCCCTGCTCGGCCACGACCCCGTCCGCGATCGCCACCACCACGTCGGCGTCCCGCACGGTCGAGAGCCGGTGGGCCACGACGATCGTGGTCCGCCCCGCGCGCAGGCGGGTCAGCGCCGCCTGCACGGCGGCCTCGTTTTCGGAATCGAGCGCGCTCGTCGCCTCGTCGAGCAGCAGGATCCGGGGGTCCCGCAGCAGCGCGCGCGCCAGCGCCACGCGTTGCCGTTGGCCACCCGAGAGGCGCTGGCCGCCTGGGCCGACGCGGGTGGCGAACCCGTCCGGCAACGCCATCACGAACCCCGCCGCGGCGGCTTCGGCGGCACCGGCCGCCGCCGCATCGCCAGCCCCGGGGCGGCCCATGCGGATATTGGCGGCAATCGTGTCGTCGAACAGCAACGTGTCCTGGCCGACATAGGCGATCGCGTCGCGCAGGCTGCCCAGCGTGACGTCGCGCACGTCGGCGCCGTCGACGGTGATGCTGCCCTGCGCGACCTCGTGAAGCCGGAGGATCAACGCGAGCGCCGTACTCTTGCCGCTGCCGGACGGTCCGACAAGGGCGACGGTCTGCCCTGGCGCGGCCACAAGCGACAGCCCGCGCAGAGCGGTCCTCCCGTCGGGGTAGACATAGGTCACGGCTTCGAACCGGACCCGACCCGGACCGGGCGGCAAGGCTTGCGCGCCAGGCCGGTCGACGATGGCCGGCGGCTCGTCGACGATGCGGAACACCCGGACCAGGCCTGCCAATCCCTCCTGCAACGCGGCATTGACCGAGCCGATCGCCCGCAGCGGTTGCGACGCCAGTAGCAGCGCAGCCACGAAGCCCGAGAAGGTTCCGACGCTGCCGCCGCCGGTGGCCGCGCGCCAGCCCGCGAAGCCGATCACCAGCGCGACGGCCGTGCCGCCCAGAACCTCGAGCATCGGGTCGAGGCGGGCCCGGTTGCGCGCCATCCGGAGCAGCGCGTCATAGAGGTCCGCGAAGGCGCGGCGGGCGCGGGCAGACTCCGCCGCCTCGAGCCCATAGGCGCGAACGGTCCGGACCTGCGCGAAGCTTTCGTGCAGCATCGCCGCAGTCTCGCCCATCCGCTCCTGCATGCCGCCCGAGGCGCGGCGCATGCGTCGTCCAAGCTTCTGGATCGGCAGCGCGGCCAGCGGATACATGCAAGCCGCGACCAGACTCAGTGTCCAGTCGAGATAGAGCATCGACGCCACTAGGCCGGTGACGGTGATCGCGTCCTTGAGCCCGTTGACCGCGCGGGTCATCGCCTCGCGGATCAGTGCAGCGTCGGTGGTGAAGCGCGAGGCGAGCTGGGCCGGCGGCTCGCGCTCGATCTGCGCGAGGTCGGCATGGGTGAGGTGGACGAACATGCGGCCCTGCAACTCGCACACGACGCGCAGCACCAGCCGTTGAACGACCAGGTTCTGCCAATATTGCGACGCGGCCTTGGCCAGCGTCACGAGCAGGACGAAAATCGGGACCTGGTAGAGGATGCGTTGGTCGCGGCCCACGAACATCGAGATCGCGCGCGCGATCATCATCGGGTAGAGCCCGGTGAGGCCTGCCATGGCCACTGTGAGCAGCAGCACCAGCGCGAGGCGGCCGCGATGCTGCCGCAGGTGCTCCCGCCATAGCCGGACCAGCAGCCCGCGCGTGCTCTCGTCGGGGGTAGCGGCGCTGATCGGCTGCATGTCCATGGCGCCCTGTATCAGCCATGACCGAGGCTCGCCAGGTTCGACGTGCCGTCTTGCCGCTAACACAGAAGGCCCGGGGATCGCTCCCCGGGCCTTCCCATGTTCGACAGTCCAGGACTGCCGGACGGCGGCTGCTTAGCCGGAAGTGATTCGCGGCGTCAGCCGGCGACGACCGTGGTCGCGGGCGTCCAGGTCACGGCAGCGGACAGGGAGCTCGAACGATGAGACACTGGATCACCTCCTTTCAGTAAGTTGCGGATAGGATGAGTGTGGTGGCTCCTCGCGGTCGGTGCAAGCCTTTCCGACCGGTGCGGCGGGCAGTCGGTTCCGGCCGCGGTTGCCGTACGGTATCACGGGGACATCGTCGGAGATGGCCGTGACGGATCGAGTCCTCGACTATCACATCCATGTCGTCTGCCAGAATGAGGCCGGGCGGATCGGCGGATGCATTGAAAGCATCCGTGCGGCGGTGGACACCGCGCAGGCGCTGGTCACCCTGACCCTGAACGGCTCCTCAGACGAGAGCGAGACTGTCGCCCTGGCGTCGGCGCGGGCGTGCGGCTTGCCGTTGGAGATCTATCGTATCGCCGCCGCGGACAAGGCCAATGCGCTGAACCGTTTCATCTACGAGCAGCGGCTGCCGGCACGATTGTATGTGTTCGTCGACGGATACACGCGCATCGCGGCGGGATCGTTGGCTGGTTTGGACGAGGCGCTGCGGGCGCATCCGGAGGCGATGGCGTCAACCGGGGTATGCGGCAATGGGCGCACCATGAAGCTCGCGACCAAGCGGACGTTGGAGGTCGGGGGCGTGCTGCACGGCCAGTTGCATGCGCTGCGGCCGGCGTTCCTGGACCGCATGGTTGCGGCGGGCATCCGTATCCCGATCGGGACCTACTGGGGCGATGGCGTGATGGGCTCCATGGTCGCGCATAATCTCGATGCCGTGGGCGAGCCCTGGGAGAACCGGCGCATCGTCGGCGTGCCGTCCGCCGTGTACGAGATCCCGGAGCTGTCGGCGCTGCGCTTGCGCGATCTCCGGCGGCAGTTCCGACGCATGACCCGGCAGATGCGCGGCAAACTACAGAACCACGCCTTGCAGGACGTGATCTATCGGCTTGGCTACGCCGGGCTGCCCGTGCATGCCGATGACATGGTCCGTGCTTACCTGACCGATCACGAACCACCGCCCGTGCCGCTTGTCCTCCGCCCGTTCATGGCGATGGCGCTACGGCAGCTACACGGGGCTGCGCTGCCGGACCCGGCCAGCCTGGTGCCGGTCCGTACTTTACAGGCGCGAACCGTCACGCAATGACCGGCGCCCGCTCCGCCGCCGCCCGTGCCCAGCTGGCCGCCGCGTCCTCGTCGAACAGCTCGGCCAACTTCTTCATCACCGTCCCGCCCAGCTCCTCCGCATCGACGATAGTCACGGCCCGGCGGTAGTACCGGGTCACGTCGTGGCCGATCCCGATCGCGATCAGCTCGACCTGGTCGCGGCTCTCGATCTCGTGGATCACCTGGCGCAGGTGCTTCTCCAGGTAGTTGCCGGGGTTGACCGACAACGTGCTGTCATCGACCGGCGCCCCGTCGCTGATCACCATCAGGATGCGGCGGTGCTCGGGCCGCCCGACCAGCCGGCGGTAGGCCCAGAGCAGCGCCTCGCCGTCGATGTTCTCCTTCAGCAGCCCCTCGCGGAGCATCAGGCCGAGGTTCTTGCGCGCCCGCCGCCAGGGTGCGTCGGCGGATTTGTAGATGATGTGCCGCAGGTCGTTCAGCCGCCCGGGGTTGCGCGGCTTGCCGTCTTGTACCCAGCGCTCGCGGCTTTGGCCGCCCTTCCAGGCGCGCGTCGTGAACCCCAGCACCTCGACCTTGACCGCACACCGCTCCAGCGTCCGCGCCAGGATGTCGCCGCACATCGCCGCCACCGTGATCGGGCGGCCGCGCATGGAGCCGGAGTTGTCGATCAGCAAGGTGACGACGGTGTCGCGGAAGTCCGTCTCCCGCTCGCGCTTGTATGACAGGCTGAGCAGCGGGTTGACGATGATGCGCGCGAGCCGCCCGGCGTCCAGCATGCCCTCCTCGAGGTCGAACTCCCACGCCCGCTGCTGCTGCGCCATCAGCCGGCGTTGCAGCCGGTTCGCGAGTTTGCTGACGACCCCCTGCAAATGCTGCAACTGCTGGTCGAGTTGCTGACGCAGCCGGGTCAGTTCCTCCGGGTCGCACAGGTCCTCGGCCGAAGTCTCCTCGTCGTTGGTGCGCGAGTAGGCGCGGTAGGCGTGGTGGTCGTCCGGCACCGGCTTCTCCCGGCGCTGTTGCGGCCCGCCTGGGCGATCCTCCCCCTCGGCGGCGGCGGCGTCCTCCTCGGCGTCGTCGTCGCCCTGCTCGTCGCTGCTGTCGCCGTCCATCTGCTCGGGCTGGGCGCCCAGCATCGATTCCGCGTCGCTCTGCGTGTCGCCTTCGGACTGTTCCGCATTGTCCTGGCTGCCGGCCTGCTCGCCGCCGTCTTCGCCTTCGTCGGTCTGGTCGTCCGGCTGGCTCTCGATTTCAGCTTCGGCCAGGTTCAGCGCCGCCAGCAGCTTGCGCGCCGCCCGGGTGAACGTCTGCTGATCGTTCTGCGCCGATGCCATGTCGGCGAGCGCCTGCTCGGCATCCTCGCCCAGCGTGCCGCGCCAGGACTCCAGGATGCGCGTCGCAGACGCCGGCGACGCCTGCCCGGACATCCGTTCCCGCGCCAGCAAGGACAGCGCGGCGGGCAGCGGAAGCTGGTCCTTGCGCGTCATGCGGTCGAAGCCCTCGGCCTCGCACTCCTCGTGCAGCCGGGCGCGGAGATTGGCCTCGACACCGGACATGAACTGGGCGCCGATCACCTCGACGCGAGCCTGCTCCAAGGCGTCGTAGACGTCCTTTGCCTCGCGCCGGCCCGGGCTGCGGGCGGCGTGGACGGCGTCGTCGTGGTGGCGCAACCGCAGCGCCACGCTGTCTGCCGCGCCGCGTAGCTTCGCCATCTCGGCCGCGGGCAGCGCGCGGGTCGGGAGCGGCAGGCGGGCGCGCTTACCCACCAGGCCAGGCGCCCCGGGCTGGAACGCGACCTGCACGTCCGGCTCCTGCGCGATGGCGCGCAACGCGCCGGCCGTGGCCCGCTTGAAGTCCTCGGTCCGGTTGTTGTCCTTGCCGCCGGTGCTTCCGCCGCCGCTCATCAGAGCCCCTTGCGCGGCGCCAGCAGCCCGGTCGGCAGTTCCTCGTTGAAGCAACGCTGGTAGTATTCGGCCACCGTGCTCCGCTCGGCCTCATCGCACTTGTTGAGGAACGTCAGCCGGAACGCGAAGCCGATATCCTTGAAGATCCGCGTGTTGTCTGCCCACGTCATGACCGTGCGCGGCGACATCACAGTGCTGATGTCGCCATTGATGAACCCGGCCCGCGTGAGGTCCGCCAGCGCGACCATGCTCTCGACCTGCTTCTTCATCGCCTTGTCGCTCGCCTCGACCCCCATCTTCGCCAGCACGATCGCCGTCTCCTGCGCATGCGGCAGGTAGTTCAGGGTGGCGACGATGTTCCAGCGGTCCATCTGGCCCTGGTTGATCTGCTGCGTGCCGTGATAGAGGCCCGTCGTATCCCCGAGGCCGACCGTGTTCGCCGTCGCGAACAGGCGGAAGCTCGGGTGCGGCCGGATTACCCGGTTCTGGTCCAGTAGCGTCAGCCGCCCCTCCACTTCCAGCACGCGCTGGATCACGAACATCACGTCCGGGCGGCCCGCGTCGTATTCGTCGAACACCAGCGCGCAGGCGTGCTGCAGCGCCCAGGGTAGGATGCCCTCGCGGAACTCCGTCACCTGCTTGCCATCTTTGAGAACGATCGCGTCCTTGCCGATCAGGTCGATGCGGCTGATGTGGCTGTCCAGGTTCACCCGAATGCAGGGCCAGTTCAGCCGGGCCGCAACCTGCTCGATATGCGTCGACTTGCCGGTCCCATGGTAGCCCTGGATCATGACCCGGCGGTTGAAGCTGAACCCGGCCAGGATCGCGAGCGTCGTCTCCCGATCGAACTTGTAGGCGCTATCCAGGTCCGGCACGTGCTCCGTCCGCACCGCGAACGACGGCACCTGCATGTCGACGTCGATGCCAAACACCTCGCGGGCGTTCACCGACGAGTCCGGCACGTTGATGGCCGAAGTCGGTGTGGAGCGAGCGTCGGCGAGGGCAGCGATACTGGTCATAAGCCTCTGGATTCCTGTATGTAGACCCGTCGGTCCATAGCCCGGCGGGGAGTGTAGCGCCGATCCGCGCCGCAGCGGAAGCAGCCGGTCGCCGGCCAGGCCGGGCGAGCGGTCACCCTGCCGCGGCCAGGGGCGGCGAGTCGGTCAGATAGTGCCGCACAGCCGCATAGGCCAGGTTGATGGATTTCAGCCGCTCCTCTGCCGCCCGGTCGCCGCCGTTCGCGTCCGGGTGATGCCGTTTCGCGAGCTCCTTGTAGCGGGACTTCAGCACGTCCATCGATACGGGCCACTCGAGCCCTAGCGTGCTGATCGGCTCGCGCATCTCCGCCGGCATCGAGGACCGGTGCGGCTCGCGCTTGAGCCGTCCGTTCGCGAGCAGCTCCAGCGGATCGCGCAAGTGGGTTTCGTCGAAGCTTTTGCTGCCGAGACTGCCGAGCGGCCATGTCGGCCGGCCCCACGCGGTGTCGCTCCGCGTCTCGGCCTCGATCTGCCCGGGCGTCATGCCTTTGTAGTAGTCCCACGTCGAATTATAGGCGCGGACATGCTCCAGGCAGAACCAGTGATAGTCGTTGAGGCTGCTGCGTGATTTCGGGGCGCGATACTCCCCGGCCAAGGGGCAACCTTGGTGATCACAGGGTCTCCCCGGCGTCGCGGCCGGGTCGGGCGCGTAGGCCCGGGGGCGCGAAGGGCGTCGGGTCATAGTGGGGATATATGTGCGCCGGATGACCCGGGGAGCAAGGGCCGGCATGCCGGACCGGACGACCCTGGAAGGGGGTGGGCAGCCTGCTTCCACGCGCGCTGGGCCTGCCGTAGAGTCATGCGATGAGCACCAGAGCCGCCCGCATCCATGCCGTCCTTACGGTCGCCCTTGCACCGACCGAGCTTGGCGTTACCGATGAGAGCGCGAAACACGCGGGCCATGCAGGGGCGCAGGCGGGCGGAGAGACCCACTACGCGGTCCGGGTCGTTTCGGACCGGTTCGAGGGGCTGAGCCGGGTCGGCCGTCATCGTCTCGTGAATGCCGCCCTGGCGGGTGAGTTCGACAGCGGCCTGCACGCGTTATCGCTCGTGCTGCGGACGCAGGCCGAGGGCTGAGCACGCCGCAAGGCGGATAGCTGATCAGGCTTGCTTAACCGGCCGCTTGGGGTCCGAGCTGATTCTGCCCTCCGCGGACGTTATGTTATCGCCACGCTCAGAGAATCTTAACCATAATCGCTTATTTTAGGTTGTGTCGTTGCATCCGTTCGATCTTTAAACGGGTATAACGTTTATTAACGAAGAGGGCGAACGTGAGCGATCCCTGCACTCCGGTTGTCTTGGCGGTCAAGCACAGCGTCGTCAGGCATGTGTTCCACAGTTGGCGATTGCCTCGCCATCACGCCCACGGTCATGCCGGATCGGCGTCGGCAGCCGCTCCCTCGCCAACTCACGCTGACGCATGCACCGGAATCGTTCCGCCCGATGGGCAGGCGCGTCTATTACCGGCCGGCCCGGGCCAGTCAGCGCCTGCGCCAGGGTCCGTCGCTGGGCCGAGCAATGCGTCCGGCGCTGCAGGTGCGCCAAGCGGCTCATCCGGGGGTGGCCTTGCGACAGGAGGCACGGGCGGGGGCGGTGCTGCCAGCTATGGCGTGGCGGCGTTGGCCGGGGCCGTGCCCGTCAGTATCGGAGCCGCCATGCTCGTCCCAGCGATCGCGACCGCCGTCTATCCCGGTCCGTCGACCCAGGCATCCCCCGAAGCCGTCCCGATGGTCCAGGCCAGCCCCGACGACGTGCCTTTTGGGCAGCCGAACCTGGGTCCGGGCCCGTTGACCACGACCCCGCTCAACACGTTGCAGATTCCGCTACCCGATCACGACACGCCGAACGGCGGCCCCGGCGCGGTCAACGTGCCCGAGCCGACCAGCATCGTTATCTTCTTGATGGCGACGGTCGTTATCTTGCTTCGTCGCCGCCTGACCCGTCGGAGCTAGCCGAGGTTCGCCAGTCGCTGCGAACCCGGCGTGAGCGGTAGCAAGGCGGCCCCGATTACGGCGCGGTCACGCCTGCATAAACCCCTTGATCGTCCCCAGCCGCGATGGGCTGTCCCACTGATCCGATCCGACATGCGAGAACACCATCGCGCGGTCCACCCGCCGATACACCAGCGACCGCGGGACCGCGTAGGAACTGTTCCGCTCATCGAACGCCGCCGCCCGCGCCCAGCTCGGCACCCCGGGCGCAAGCGTCACCAGGCGGAACGGCAACCGGTGCCGCCCGGCAAATGCGACGTCGTTGTCCCAGTTCGCCGGGTGGCTCAGCAACAGCATCGTCAGGCGCCGCTCCGTCAGCGCGCCCGCGAGTCCCTCCAGCGACCCGATCTCGGCCAGGCAAGCCGAACACCAATGCGCCCAGACGTTGATGAACGTCAGCGGCGTTTCGGTCTGCGACAGCGACACTCCGTTTCCCCGCGTGTCCACTAGCGGCAGGGTGTCCCAGAACGCGTCGGCGCCCGGGGTCGCCGTGGCGCCCGCTCCGGACGCTGCCACGGCCGGCGATGCGATGGCACCCGTCAACGCGGCCGACGCGCCAAACGCCAGCAAACCTCGACGAGACAGTGAGCGCATCGGCCTACCCCTGAACCAAGGAATGAGCCGGAGGATGACCCAGGCCCGAGCGCGACACTGGCCGAATTTGGTTAAAACTTATCCTGTATTGTCTCAATTAGACGTGATGTCGCACCAACGGGGACAATGCCCCATCCGTGCGTCCGCCGTAGATCGACGCCCCGCCTCGTCGTGGGCCGCCGCGCAATCAGTTTAACCGCCGACGGCTACGCCTCGGTGCCGGTGTAGAACTCTGGCCACGTCCGCTTCACCACCGGGCTGTCTGGCGCGTAGGCCAGGCACGTGCCCAGCATCGGCGGACGACGCCCTGGCGGCTCGGATGCAGCCTCGCCGGTCGTCTCGGCGTTCGGCGCCGTGTTCTGCTTCACACGCTTGGAGTACAGCGTCTGGAACGCAACCGTGCCCATCTGGCCCAACAACTCGCGCAGGTGCGTGCAGCCGTGCACCCCGCCGATCCGCTCGTTTGCCGCCTTGATAAAGCCGCGCCCGATGCGCAGCCCGGCCAAGCGAGCGAAGTTCGGCGCCGCCGCCGGGCAGATCGTGTAGGGCCCATACTCCGTATCGGCCTCGAAGCTGACGATCAGCATGTCCTCATTGACCGTCATTCGCGCCAACATGCCATGTAGCGGCGTGCCGGGCTCGATCGTGCCACGGTCCAGGTTGCCGAAGGTGTAGGTCTTCGTGTCCACCAGGTGCGCCTCGATGTCATAAAGCCCGTCCTCCCGGCGATAGCCGACCAACTCGATCGAGCGGCGGTGCAGGGGTTCGCGCGCAACAGGCGGGCTCAAGGGCATCGGCGGTCTCCATCGTGCACCGCACCATAACCGCTCAGATGAAGCGCGCCAGCCGAACCGCCGTATGGCCGCGGCTCGCGCGCAGGCTCGGCATGATCAGCATGCATTCGTCGTGCGGCGTTCGGATCTCGGCCGTGCCGTCGAGGGCGATCAGCGTGTTGCGGCGCGGGATGACGTCGCCGCCCCGATAAGGCTGCAGGAAGGCGAAGCTCGGCGTCATCGCGGTGATCGCCACCGTCACCTCGGCGCAGCGCGACGCGGCACGGGCCCGTGCCGGCGCCGGGACCAGGCGCGTATGGTGCAGCAGCCCTTCGACCGCCTCCTCCATCACCTGCACCGCCTCGGGCTGCCAGTGTTGCCCGGCCTCCACCAGCGCCGCGGCGGCGTCGCCCGGCCCCGTGAAGCGCGGGTAGTCGATCAGCCGCGGCCCGGTCTGGTGTCCGTGATCGGTCACCACCAAGGGCGGCGCGCCAACGCCGGTTGCCAGCGCACGTCCTTTTGCCGTGCTTCCGCTCAGGATCAGTGGATCGGACGGCCACAGCATCGAATGCAAGTCGAGCAGGACGTCCACGGTATCGATCAGCGGCCGGATGTCCCGCGCCCGCGTCAGCTCCAGGCTGCGCCGCGGCCCGTCCAGCACTGCCGGATCCCAGACCCGGTTCATATCCTCGTCGACGAAGCGGGACGCGGTGGGCTGTGCCGGGTCGAACCGGGCATAGGCGGTCAGGTTCAGGAAGCCGACCGTGAGCCGGCCGCGGCGCGGCGCCAACCCGTCCCGCAGCAAGCGGTCCAGCACGATGGCACCGCCGATCTCGTTGCCGTGCATCAGCGCAGTGATCAGCACGTGTGGACCGGCCGCGGACGCGGCCATACTCGTGAACCCATCGACGCCGGTATTGCCAACCTGCCAGGGCCGCAGGTCCGGCGCCGTGAGATCGACTTCAAACCGTGGGATGGAAGGCGGGTCTGGCGTCACGCCCGGTCCTGCAATGCGCAGACGTCCTTGGCCAGGCAGGCGGCGGCCAGACCGGCGGCTGCCAGGGGGGGGCGGGACGGGACGGACGCAGCCATCGGCACATCATTGCCGGTTGCCGCATCGCCCGCAATGGCAGGCGTTTCCGCCCTGGCCGGCGGCCTGAGACCCGACTAAGCTGCATGGCAGCATAACGGTAGAGCGATGGCAGCAGGCATGAACAGGGCGCGCCGGGTAGGGACGTGCCGGGCGATCGAGCCGATGCGCGCCTGATGGCGACGTGGCTCGTCCGCCGGCTGATCCAGGCACTCTTCGTCGTGCTGGCGATGACCGTCATCGTGTTCGTCGGCGTCAACGTGATCGGCAACCCGATCGACATCCTTATCTCACCCGAGGCCACCCAGGACGAACGCCTGCGCGCGATCGCCGCCCTTGGCCTCGATCAGCCGCTCTGGCGCCAGTACCTCGCCTTCGTCGGCGGCCTCCTGCACGGCGACCTCGGCCAGAGCTTCGTCTTCGGCGAACCCGCCATGCGCGTCATCATGCAGCGGCTGCCTGCCACGCTCGAACTGGCGGTCGCGGCGGTGCTGATGAGCATTGTCGTCGGGCTGCCCGCCGGGCTGTATGCCGGGCTGCGGCCGAACGCGCTGCTGTCGCGGGCGATGATGGCCGGCAGCATCGTCGGGTTCAGCCTGCCGTCGTTCTGGGTCGGCCTGATGCTCATCATGGTCTTTGCGGTCCAACTCGGCTGGCTGCCCAGCACCGGCCGCGGCGCCACGGCACAGGTCTTTGGCACGTCCTGGTCGTTCCTCACCCGCGACGGGCTGACCCACATGATCCTGCCGGCCTTCAACCTCGGCCTGTTCAATGTCAGCCTCATCCTGCGCCTCACCCGCGCCGGCGTGCGAGAGGCGCTTCCCTCCGACTACGTGCGCTTCGCCCGTGCCAAGGGGCTGCGGCCGTCGCGGGTGATCGGCGTGCACGTGATGAAGAACATCATGATCCCGGTCGTCACCGTGGTCGGCCTCGAACTCGGTACGACCATCGCCTTCTCCGTCGTCACGGAGAGCATCTTCTCCTGGCCGGGCGTCGGCAAGCTCATCATCGACAGCATCAACCGGCTCGACCGCCCCATCATCGTCGCCTACCTCATGATGATCGTGCTGCTGTTCGTGTTGATCAATCTTACGGTCGACCTGCTCTATACCGCGCTCGACCCGCGCGTCCGCCTGGACGAGCAGGGGTGAGCCTCGCGCTCGACCGGCCGGCGATCCGGCCTCCGCGCGAGGAGTCGCCCGCCCGCCGCCTGGTTCTGGACTTCGCATCGTCTCGCCTGGCGCTGTTCGGCCTGGCAGCCATCCTGCTCATCCTCCTCGTCGCACTCGTCGCCCCGCTGATCGCGCCGCAGAACCCGTACGACCTCGCCGTGCTCGACATCATGGACGGGCGGCAGCCGCCCGGCGCCGTCTCCGGCGACGGAGCCACGACCTTCTGGCTCGGCACCGACGACCAGGGGCGGGACATGCTGTCCGGCATCATGTACGGGCTGCGCATCAGCCTGTTCGTGGGCGCCGGCTCCGCACTCATCGCCGGCGTGATCGGCTCGGCGCTCGGCCTCGTCGCCGCCTACGTCGGCGGACGCACCGAAACCATCATCATGCGCCTGGTCGATCTGCAGCTCAGCTTCCCCAGCATCCTCGTCGCGCTCATGATCCTGGCCTTCATCGGCAAGGGCATCGGCAACGTCATGCTCGCACTCGTGCTGGTGGAATGGGCCTACTACGCCCGCACCGCGCGCGGCTCCGCGCTGGCCGAACGCAAGCGCGAGTACATCGAGGCGGCCGAATGCCTCGCGCTGTCAAAGCCGCGCATCGTGTTCCGGCACTTGCTGCCCAACTGCATGCCGCCGCTGATCGTCGTCGGCACGTTCCAGATGGCCCGCGCCATCGCGCTCGAGGCGACGCTCAGCTTCCTCGGCCTCGGCGTGCCCGTGACCGAGCCGTCGCTCGGCCTGCTGATTGCCAACGGCTACCAGTACATGCTGTCCGGCAAATACTGGATCAGCTTCTACCCGGGCGTCGCGCTGCTCATCACGATCGTCGCCATCAACCTCGTCGGCGACCAGTTGCGCGACGTGCTGAACCCGCGGCTGCGGCGATGAGCGCGCCGACCCTCGCCGTCCGCGGCCTCTCCACCCATTTCTTCTCCCGCGCCGGGGTCGTACGCGCCGTCGACGACGTGTCGTTCACCGTCCAACGCGGGGAGGTGATGGGCCTGGTCGGCGAGAGCGGGTCGGGCAAGTCCGTCACCGGCTTCTCCCTGCTCGGCCTGGTCGACCCGCCGGGCCGGGTCGTGTCCGGCCAAATCCTGTTCCAAGGCCGCGATATTGCCGGGCTGCCCGATGAGGACATGCGCCGGCTTCGCGGCCGCCACATCGCGATGGTCTTCCAGGACCCGATGATGACGCTGAACCCGGTCCTGCGCATCGACACGCAGATGATCGAGGCCGTGCAGGCCCACGAGCGCGTCGGCCGCGCCGAGGCCCGCTGCCGCGCCCGCGACGCGCTCGGCCTCGTCGGCATTCCCAGCCCCGACGAGCGGCTCCGCGCCTACCCGCACCAGTTCAGCGGCGGCATGCGGCAGCGGGTCGCCATCGCCATCGCCCTCCTGCACCGCCCCGCACTCGTCGTCGCCGACGAGCCGACCACCGCGCTCGACGTCACCATCCAGGCGCAGATCCTGGCCGAGATGCAGTCCCTCTGCGCCCGCTTCGGCACCGCGCTGGTCTGGATCACCCACGACCTCTCGGTCATCGCCGGCCTCGCCGACCATATCGCCGTCATGTATGCCGGCCGCATCGTCGAGAAGGGCACCGTAGACGAGGTGCTCGATCGCCCCATGCACCCCTACACCAACGGCCTGATCGGCTCGGTGCCCAGCCGCACGCCGCGTGGGGAAAAGCTGCGCGGCATCCCGGGGATGACCCCGAACGTGCTCAACCTGCCCGCCGGCTGCGCCTTCCGCACGCGCTGCGGCCGGGCCACCGCGCAGTGCGAGGCCGACCCGCCGGAGTTTCCTGTAGCCGACGGCCACGCGCACCGCTGCTTCCACCCGATGGCCGAGCTGGTCCCCGCGTGAGCACGGCCCAGCGCCCCCTCCAGCTCGCGGGAGAGGGTTGGGGTGAGGGTGGCTTGCAGCGCGCACCCGACCGCCAGGCCTCGCCCATCATCGAACTTCGCCACGTCACCAAGCGCTTCGAGAAGAAACAGGACGCCGCCGCCCGCCTCGTCCGACGCCTCCGCGGCGCCACCATGGCCCCGGCGTCCGTCGTCCGCGCCGTCGACGACGTCAGTCTCGCCGTGCAGCAGGGCGAGGTCCTCGGCCTGGTCGGCGAAAGCGGCTGCGGCAAGAGCACGCTCGGCCGCATGGTCGCCGGCATCGTCCCGCCCTCGGAGGGCCAGGTGCTCTACCGCGGCCAGGACCGCGCCACCCTGCACGGCACTGCCAGCCGCACCGCCCGGCTGCGCGTGCAGATGATCTTCCAGGACCCTTACGCCTGCCTCAACCCGCGCCTGCGCGTCAGCGAGATCGTGGGCGAGGCGCCGCGCGTCCATGGCCTGATCCCGAAGGGCGGCGGTGACGACTACCTCGACGCCCAGCTCCGCCGCGCCGGCATCGACCCGGCCTATAAGCGCCGCTACCCGCACCAGTTCAGCGGCGGCCAGCGCCAGCGGATCGGCATCGCCCGCGCGCTGGCGGTGCAGCCGGAGTTCCTTGTCTGCGACGAGGCGGTCGCCGCGCTCGACGTGTCGATCCAGGCGCAGATCCTGAACCTGTTCATGGACCTGCGGCGCGAGCTGAACCTGACGTATTTGTTCATCAGCCACGATCTCGGCGTCGTCGAACACCTCAGCGACCGCGTCGCGATCATGTACCTCGGCCGCATCGTCGAGCAGGCCACGACCGAGCAGATCTTCGCCCGCGCCAACCACCCCTACACCCAGGCGCTGCTCTCCGAAGTGCCGCGGCTCGACGCCCGCCGCCGCCGCTTCACCGCCATCAAGGGCGAAATCCCCAGCCCGCTGGCGCCCCCCGCCGGCTGCCACTTCCATCCCCGCTGCCCCCACGCCTTCGCCCGCTGCAGCACCGATGTCCCGGCCCTGAAGCACGTGGCACCCGGGCATCTCAGCGCCTGCCACCTCAACGACGGCTGACAAGCTGGCCCCTCCCGCGCTGAACCCGCTCCATCGCCTATGGCGCGGCCTTCCGGCCGGTCCACGGCGCGCCCTGCTGCGCCATGGCACCGCGTGGCTGGCCCCGCGGCCGGACCGGCCGCCTCCCGCGCTCCGGCTCGGCGTTGCCGTCGCGGGCGAGTTGGACCGCGCCTCAGGCCTGGGCGAGGGCGCCCGCCTTTACCTTGCCGGCCTGCGCGCCCTCGGCGTGCCCTGCTGGGAGGCAGGGGAGGGCCGTCCGCCGCCGCCGCCGGGCGTCCCGCTGATCTTGCATGTCAACGCGGCCGTGCTGCCGCTCGCGCTGCTCCGGCTCGGCCGCGGTCTGATCGCGGGCCGGCGCATCATCGGCGTCTGGCCATGGGAGCTGCCGGTCGCGCCGCCTGGCTGGGCGGCCGGCTTCGGCTTCGTGCACGAGGTCTGGGCGCCGTCGCGCTTCTCGGCCGACGCCGTGCAGCAGGCCTGGTCCGGCCACCCGGCTGCGATCCCCGTCGTGCCCTACCCGGTTGCCTGTCAACCGCCCAAGCCGAACCCGCTCGGCCGCGCCGCGCTTGGCTTGCCCGAAGACGCTGTCATCACCCTCGTCGCGTTCAACCTCGCCTCGAGCTTCGAGCGCAAGAACCCGCTGGCCGCCATCGCCGCGCACCGGCTCGCCTTCGGTCCGCGCCCGGATCGCGTCCTGCTGCTGCGCGTCGGCAACCCGGACCACTTCCCGGCCGAGTTCGATCGCCTGCGCGGCGCCGCGGCCGACCTGCCGAACATCGTCTTCGACACGCGGATGCTGCCGCGCGACGACGCCCACGCGATCATGGCTGCCGCCGACATCGTGCTCTCGCTGCATCGCAGCGAAGGCTTCGGCTTGGTCCCGGCCGAGGCCATGCTGCTGAGCAAGCCCGTCATCGCGACCGACTGGTCCGGCACGGCCGACTTCATCCAGGCCGGCTGGGCGATGCCCATCCCCTTCCGCCTGATCCCCGCGATAGACCCGCGCGGTGTGTTCATGGCCCCGGGCGCCGTGTGGGCCGAGCCAGACGTTCCCGCCGCCGCCGCCGCCCTGGTCCGCCTGGCCGACGATCCCGCCTTGCGCGCCACCCTGGGCGCCGCCGCCCGTGCGGCTGCCCAGGACCGCTTCGGCCCAGCCCCGCTCGCCGACGCGTTGCGTTCGCTCGGCTTGGCCGTGCCGTGATGCTCCGCGTTCTCGTCTGGCAGTGGGGGCGGCGCGGCGCCGGGCCGCTCGTCGCCGCCGTCATGGCGCGCGAGCTGGCGGCCGTTGCCGGCGTCGAGACCCGCCTTTCGCTCTCGACCGGGGCCGAGCTGCTGCGGGCGCCAGGCGCGCCGACCAACCATCTGCCTGTCCCGACCTACGCCGGCCTCGCCGGCTTTGCCGGCCGCCTCCTGTCCGCGCCCTGGTCCGTCCGCGCCCTGGCCCGGCGCATAACGATCGCCCGCGTCGACGTGGCGCTGTGCGCCATGCCCGCTCCGCTCGATCTCCTGATGGCGGCTGCGCTGGACCAGGCCGGCGTCCCGTATGCGGTCGTGGTGCATGATGCGCAGCTCCACCCCGGCGACGTGTTCCCGCTGCAGATCCGCCTCCAGGACCGCCTGGTCCGCGGCGCCTCCGCCCTGTTCGCATTGAGCGACCACGTCGCCGCCCAGCTGCGCCGCCGCGGGATCGACGCGGGCCGGCCGCTGCTGATGGCCTCCCACCCGCCGTTCGCCTTCTGGCCGCCGCCGCCGCCCGTCGGCGCCCACGGCGGACCGTTCCGCCTGCTGAGCTTCGGCCGCCTGCTGCCCTACAAGGGCCTCGACCTCCTGGCGGACGCCGTCGCGCGCCTCGGCCCGCGCGAGGACCTGGTGATCCGCGTCGTGGGGTCCGGCCCGGCCTCGCCCGAACTCGACCGGCTGCGGGCCCTGCCGAACGTCACGGTGGAGAACCGCTGGGTGCCCGAAGCCGAAATCGGCACGCTGCTGGGCTGGGCCGACGGGCTGGTGCTCTCGCATCGCGAAGCGAGCCAGAGCGGGGTCGCAGCGGCCGCGCTGGGCGCACGCCGGTGGGTGGTTGCGACCCGGGTCGGCGGCCTCGTCGAGCAGCTGCAGGACCAGGACATGGCGCTTCTCTCCGCGCCGGAGCCGGACGCTTTGGCCGAGGCGATCGCCAGCCTGCCCGGGCGGATCTTGCCCGAGGGGGCAGGCGGCCCGGCCTGGACCGGCGTTGCCGAGGCCATGGTCGCCGGCCTGCGGCAGATGGGGCATCCCCGGCGTGGGTGGCCGGGTCAAGCCCGGCCATGACGTACGTCTGGAACGTGCGGGGGGCGCTCCGCTCATCGACTGCACCGTGGGCAGCAAGGAGTACGTCATGGCCGGGCTCGACCCGGCCACCCACGCCGTTGCTGCAAACAGGCCCCGCACGCCGGGCGGTGTTCGTGGCTGGTCAGCTTGTCCGGGTGTTCGCCCGGAACTGCCGTGGATAGCCCGTCCGATACAGCGCGCTCTCGCCGCCCTCTTGCCCGAGGGCGCGCCCGACCAGGACGATCGCGGTGCGCCCCGCGGTGCCGGCCGCAAGCGACTCGATCGTGCCGAGTGTGCCCAGGATCAGCCGCTCCTCGGGCCAGCTCACGCGGGTCGCGACCGCGGCGGGGCAGTCGGCGCCGAGCAGCGGCCGCAACCGCCGGACGATGGCGGGCAAGTGCGGGATGGCGAGATGAATGGCCAACGTCGCCCCGGTCGCGGCGTAGGTCTCGAGCTGCTCGCCAGCCGGCATCGCACTGGCGCGGCCAGGCAGGCGGGTGAGCACCAGGGTCTGGGCCACCATCGGCACGGTCAGCTCGGCGCCGAGGGCGGCCGCGGCGGCGGCGAAGGCGGGCACGCCGGGCGTGAGCGTGTAGCCGATGCCCCGCGCCCGCAACCGCCGGACCTGCTCGGCGACGGCGCTGTAGAGCGAAAGGTCACCAGAATGCAGCCGTGCCACGTCATGCCCGGCCTCGGTCGCGGCCGCGAACTCCGCCTCGATCTGGTCCAGGTCCAGCGGCGCCGTGTCCACCAGCCGGGTGCCGGGGCCGCAATGCGCCAGCATCGCCGGCGGCACGATCGACCCCGCATACAAGCACACCGGGCAGGTTGCCAGCAGGTCCCGGCCCCGCAGCGTGATCAGGTCCGCAGCACCAGGGCCGGCCCCGATGAAGTGTACGGTCAAGCCTCGTCGGCCTTCGGCGCCGTGTGTTGCACGGACGAACCCGGACCGGGTCCGGCGATCGCACAGGTCGCCCCACCGTGATCGAGTCGCGGCAGGATGAGCGAACCCCCCGTCGCGGCCAGCGCAGCCGCCTCGGCGATCGATGCATACCCGGTCGCGCGCAGGGCGGCGTCGGACGGCGTGACGCAGCCCGGCTGCGCCCGCGCCATCGCGGCCGCATCGAGGAAGTGCATCGGCAGCCCGAGCAGGGCCGCCGCCTCGTGCAGCCCCGGCTCCCCCTGCTTGAACGCGGGCGCTGCAAGCGCGTCCACCGACACCCCGGCTGCCCGCTCGGCCGCACGGATCGCGCCCACGATGTCGGCAGCCGGACACAGCCGCCGGCATCCCAGGCCCGCTACCCGCACGATACGACGCTCCATTGCGTGACGGTCATGGCCGGACGGTAGGCCGGCAGCGCGCCGACCTGGTCCAGGCGCTCGATGCCGATCCGGGCCAGCGTGCCGCCCAGCCGCTGCTGCGCAACGAGCAGCGCCGCCTCCGTCGGCAGCGCGATGGCGTTCGCCACCAGCCGTCCACCGGGCCGCAACGCCGACCAGGCGGCGTCGATCACGCCCGGACGGTGTGCGCCGCCGCCGAGGAAGATCGCGTCCGGCGGCGGGAGCGTGGCGAACGCCGCCGGCGCCTCGCCGTCACGGACGTCCAGGCCTGGTGTCCCCAGCGCCAAGGCGTTCCGCCGCGCCCGCGCCGCCCGGTCCGGCCGGCAATCGAGCGCGATGGCCCGGTTCGCCGGGTGCGCGAGCATCCACTCGATCCCGATCGCGCCGGAGCCGCAGCCGACGTCCCACAGCAGCTCGCCCTGCCGGGGCGCCAGCGCGGCCAGCGTGACGGCGCGGATCTCCGCCTTCGTGATCTGGCCGTCGTGCTCGAACAGCCGGTCGGGCCGGCCAGCCGCGAGCGGGATCGTGGCATGCACCGGGCCGTCGATCCGCAGCGCGACCAGATTGAGTCCGGCACTCGGGGCGGGCTGCTCGGCCGGCCCGATCACCGCCGGCAGTCCCACCCGTTCGTCCGGGCCGCCGAGATGTTCCAACACCTGTATCGAGCCCTCCAGCCCGCGCGCGGCCAGCAGCCGGGCCAGCTCTGCCGGCGTATCGGCGCCGGCCGAGAGGACAAGCAGCTGTGCACGAGGTTGCAGGTACGGAATGATTGCCTCGATCGGGCGTCCGCAACAAGACAGGCATGCCGTATCCTGCAGCGCCCAGCCAAGCCGGGCCGCGGCGATCTGGAACGATGACGGGGCAGGGAGGATGCGCAACTGGCCGGCCGGCACATGACGCAGCAGCATCGTGGCGACCCCGAACCAGAGCGGGTCCCCGGAGGCCAGCACGACCACCGGCCCGGGGTGGTCCAGCAGCGCAGGGATTGCGTGTTCCATCGGGCTGGGCCACGCCAAGGTCGCGCCCCGGATCAGCGGCGCGGCCAGGCCGAGGTGCCGCCGTCCACCGGCCACCAGCGCGGCCGCCCCGATCAATCCGGCCGACTCCGGCGACAGCGCGCCATCCTCGTTCAGGCCGATCACGGCGATGGTGTGCGTCACGGTCCCAGCCGCCTCTGTTCCGGTCAAGCGATCGGGCGGCATCACGCCGCGCCGCCGCGCACGCTATCATGCATCCCGGAGACGGATCGGCGATGAACATCTTGGTGCTCGGCGGCACGACGGAGGGCTCGGCGATCGCGCGCGCACTGGCCGAGGATGCCAGGTTCAGCCCCGTCCTTTCGCTTGCCGGGCGCACCCGGTCCCCGGTGCTGCCTCCCGTGCCCGGGCGGCGCGGCGGCTTCGGGGGCGTCGACGGCCTCGTCGCGTTCCTCCACGCCGAGCGCATCGGCGCGCTCATCGATGCCACCCACCCCTTCGCCCAGCAGATGCATCGACATGCGGCCGCGGCCGCGCGGCGGGCCGGCGTGCCCCGCCTCACCGTGCTCCGACCGGCCTGGTCGCCCCAACACGGCGACCGCTGGACCGAGGTCGCGACGATGGCCGAAGCGGCCGAGGCGCTCGGCCTGGCGCCGCGGCGCGTGTTCCTGACGGTTGGGCAGAAGGAATTGACGCCGTTCCAGAACGCGCCATGGCATGACTACCTGGTCCGCAGCGTCGAGCCGCCGGACCGGCATACCTTGCCGCCCGGCATCCGCTCCATCACGGCACGGGGCCCGTTCACACGGGACGACGAGTTTCATCTGCTCGTCCACGAGCGTATCGGCATCATCGTGTCGAAGAACTCCGGCGGCTCTGCGACGGGTGCGAAGTTGCTCGCCGCCCGGGACCTTTCCCTGCCGGTGCTGCTGATCCGGCGGCCGACGCCGCCCGAGCCCCCTCTCGTGCCCGACGCGGCTGGGGCGCTGGCCTGGCTGGATCACCTCGTCTCGACCGGCACGGTCCGCGGCGTATAAAGCCATGGCAGGCCGCCATGGCGCGGCACCAGCCGCGTCGCCCCGCTCCCGATCAGCACAAGCGTACGCATGTCGGCCAGCGCCGGCTCGGCCGCGCCCAGCGTCGTCTGCACGATGCGCTCGTCCGGCCGGGTCACGGCGGTCGCGAACACGACGGGCACGGAGGCCGGGAGCAACGGCCGCACCGCATCCAACGCCGCCCCAAGCTGCCAAGGCCGTGCCCGCGACGTCGGGTTGTACAACGCGATCACGAACCCGGCCCCGGCCGCAGCGGTCAGCCGCCGTAGCACCAGCGGCCAAGGCTTCAGGTTGTCGGACAGCGAGATCGCGCAGAAATCGTGCCCCAACGGGGCGCCGAGGCGTGCGGCGACGGCCAGCATCGCCGACACGCCGGGCAGCACCGCGATCTCGAGCGTCCGCCACTCCTGCGGGCCTGCCTCCACTGCCTCGAACACCGCGGCCGCCATCGCGAACACGCCAGGGTCGCCGCCCGACAGCACCGCCACCCGCCGCCCCGCCGCGGCCAGCGCCAAGCCGTGCCGCGCCCGCTCCAGCTCGGCCCGGTTGTCGCTCCCGTGGCGCACCTGGCCCGGCATCTCCGGCGCACGGTCGAGATAGGGCCCATACCCGACCAGGTCCTGCGCCGCCGCGACGGCGGCGGAGGCCTGCGGCGTGACCAGCGATGGATCACCGGGGCCCAAGCCCACGACCGCCAGATGGCCCGTCATTCCCGGACCGTCATCGCGGGCTCTGGCGGCCGGGGATCAGGACCAGGGAGAAATACGGTGCCGGCCCGGCCGCGTCCGCGAGCGGAACCAAACGCTGCCCGGGCAAAGTGCCGCATTCGACGAGCGTCGCCCGCCCCGTCAGGCCCGCCTCGGCGACCGCGCCGCGGATCTTCGGCAGGTTGCTGCCCACCTTCATGATCACCGCCGCATCCGTGCTTTGCAGCCGGGTCGCCAGTTCCCGCCGTTCCATCGTCCCGGGCAGCACGGTCAACACGTCGTCCCCATGCGTCATCGGCGCCTGCGCGGCCGACCAGCACCCGCTCATCGCCGTGATACCCGGCGTGACCGTCACCGGGAAGCGCGGCGCCAGCCGGTCGAACAGGTGCATCGCCGAGCCGAAGAAGAACGGGTCGCCCTCGCACAACAGCGCCACGTCCTGCCCGGCGTCCAAGAACAGCGCCACGGTCGCCGCGCTGCGCTCGTAGAACCCGGTCAGCGCGGGCTCGTAGCGCGGATCGTCGACCGGGATTTCCGTCGTGTAGGGGTACTCGAACCGCAACTGCTCGGCACCGTGGGCCAGATACGGTCCGGCAATCGTCCGCGCGTGCCCCTGCCGCCCCCGCTTGGCGAAGTAGGCGACCACCGGCGCTGCGGCGAGCAGACGCACCGCGCGCACGGTGAGCAGCTCCGGATCGCCCGGGCCCATTCCCAGCACGTGCAGCGTTCCCGTCTCACCCGTCATTCCCGCTCGCTCGCGATCGCGTTGACCGCAGCCACGGCCATGGCCGAGCCGCCGCGCCGGCCTTCCACCACCATCCACGGTGAGGGCGCCGCGTCCATCAGCGCCTGCTTACTCTCTGCGGCGCCCACGAAGCCGACCGGGACGCCGATGATCGCAGCCGGGCGCGGCGCCCCGGCATCCAGCAGATCCAACAGATGGAACAGCGCCGTCGGCGCGTTGCCGATCACCACCAGCGCGCCCGCCAGATGCCCGCCCCAAAGCTCCAGCGCCGCCGCGGACCGCGTGTTCCCGATCCGCGCCGCCAACGGCGCCGTCTCGGCATTGCCCAGCGTGCACATGACCGGATTGTCCGCCGGCAGCCGGGCGCGGGTGATCCCGTGCGCGACCATCTGCGCATCGCACAGGATCGGCGCGCCGCCCACCAGCGCCGCCCGCGCCGCGGCGTAGAACCGTGGGCCGAACCGGACCGCGCCGGCGATCTCCGGCATACCGCAGGCATGGACAAGGCGCACGACCACCCGCGCCTCGTTCTCCGAAAACCCCGAGAGGTCGGTCTCGGCGCGGATCGTCGCGAAGGACTGGTGATAGATGGCCGCGCCGTCGCGGATGTAGTCGCGTGTGGTCACGATCCCAAGATATCCTCCAGCAGCAACCCGGCGGCGTGCGGCTCGTCGTGTGCACGCCCGTCTCGACGCACGTCATACCGGCCGTTGCGCCCCGTGAACGTCAGCGCTGCCGGCCCCGGATGCGCGCACCCCTTGGCACATCCGCTGACATGAACGAGCGGCAAGCCCCCACTTCCTTGGGCAGCGGCTCGAGGCAGGGATCCGAAGGCTAGAGCGAGCGACGGATCCGCCATCGCCATCCGTGCCGCGTCAGCCCGGGCCGGCACGGTCGCGCTGCTGCACCCCGGCGCCCCCACACAGGCGACAATCCGCAGCCGGGGGTCCGCCGCGTCGGTGATCCAGTCCGGCCCGGCCGCCTCGGCGACCGGCGCCGCGTTGGGCACCCGCGCCAGCAGCATCGCGCGCCACGGCGTGACCCGCAGCGTCGTGGCCCAGCGTTCCGCAAGGCAGGCGAGTTGGCCCAGCATCGCCGCGTCCATCTGCGCGAATGGCGGCGCCAGCGCGAAGGCGCCGTCCGTGGTCCCGGGATACGGCAGCGCCCCCGCGAGCACCGGCGCATGCTGCCGCGTGCCCGCGCGGAGCCCGGTGCGCCGCCCATCCGTCCATGCGACCAGGCTCGCCGCCGCGGGCCGCCGCCCGAGCACGCCGCCCGCATCGACCTGCACCGCGAACTTGCCCGGCAGCGCCGCGAGCCGCGCGTCGCTGGCGAAGACACGCGCCAGCCGCGCCGTGAATGCTCCGGCGTCCCAAGCGAGCCCCGGATCCACCCCCAAGAGCGGCGGCGGCATCACCGCCCGCCGGCTCTCCGCCGCCGCCGCCAGTCCCAGCCCCGCCGCGACCATGGCTGCCGCGAACGGCGCCGCGCCGTCCGGCGACAGCCCGCGCACCTGCAGGTTGCCCCGCTGCGTCAGCTCGATCACGCCAGTGCCGAAGCGGACCGCGGCCGCCGCGAGCACGCGCGCCTGCGCCCCGCTCAGGCAGGCCCCGGGCGGCTTCACCCGCACCAGCAGCCCGTCGCCGGTCGCCATCGGCTCATGCAGGGACGGGCACCAGCCACGCTTGCGAATATCGGTCAAGGAGGCGCCCCGTTCCGGCGCGGATGCCACAACCCTGCTCGTTGCGCACGCTCGAACCGCGCTGCCAGGCTGGCATGCGCCTCCGGGTTCTCGGCGCGCAAGAAGGCGTTCACCGACGGCTGCCCCAACGTCGCGGCGTGCAGCAGGTCGAACTGCGCGTCGAACCGCTCCGGCAGCGCGCGCGCATAGGCCTCCAACGCCGCCAGTGGCCGCACGATCTCGGCCGCCCCCCGCCGGCCGTGCCGCATCATGCCCGCGATCCAGGCCGGGTTGGCGGCCCGGCCGCGCACCACGCGCACAACCTCCTCGGCCACGGTCCGTGGGCGGGGCGTCTCCGGCCGCGACGTATCGAGGTGGTACAAAGCCGGGCTGCCCCCGAGCGCCGCCGCCGCCTGAAAGAACCCGCCCTCGTGCGCCGCCCATTCCGGGCTGTCCAGCAGGTCGTGCTCGGCGTGGTCCTGCGTATGGACCAGCGCGTCCGCGCCCCGCAGCCGCACGGCCAGGCCGGCGGCATCGGCGCCGCCGCCCCGTCCATATGCTGTCCCCGACGCCGCGCCCCAGCCCGCTGCCGTCCCGTCGCCCGCGCCGTACTGCCCCGGCGCCGGCCCATACACCCGCGGCCCCGCGCTCCCGACGATCGGGTTCCAGTCGGCCGCCTCGTCCCGCGCCGCCAGCGCGCGCGTCAGCGCGTCGAACAACGCCACGGCGCCCTCGAACGCGTCCCGGAACAGACCGGAGATGCGCAGCGTCACGTCGACACGCGGCCGATCCAGCAACGCCAACGGCAGGATCTCATATCCGGATACCCGCGCCGAACCCTCGTCCCATATCGGCCGCGCGCCCAGCAGCACGAAGGCCAGCGCCAGGTCCTCGCCGCCGGTCCGCATCGTCGTGGACCCCCAAAGGTCGAGCACGATGGCGCGCGGATACGCGCCATGCTCGGCCAGATGCCGCCGCAGCAGCGCCTCCGCCGCCCGCTCGGCCAGCGTCGTCGCGCTGCGCGTCGGGACGGCGCGCGGGTCGGTCGTCGTCAGGTTGCGCCCCGTCGGCAGCACGTCCGCGCGGCCCCGGCTCGGCGCCCCCGCCGGTCCTGGCGCCACGAACCGGCCGTCCAACGCCGCCAGCAGCGCCGCACGCTCCGAAGCGGCGGATGCCTCGTCCCCGCCGGTCGCGCGCCCATACACATGCAAGCCATCCCTGACCTGCAGGTCCTTTACGTCGCACAGGTAGGCGTCCAGCCGCGCCAGCGCTTCGTCCGGGTCGGCATCCCGCGCCGCCCCGGCCTCGCCCAGCAGCCCGGCCCCATCCGCACGCTCGAGGATCTCCCGCCGAAGCAAAGCCGCCCGCCGCCGATCGAGCCCGTCGGCCGCCGCATACTCGTCCATCAGCCGTTCCAGTACCGCCGCATCGCCATGCGTGGCGCCCGGCGCCAGCGGCGGCGTCAGATGCCCGATCGTCACCGCACCCAGCCGCCGCTTGGCCGCCGCGGCCTCCCCGGGGTTGTTGACGATGAACGGATAGATCACCGGCAATCCACCCAGCAGCGCGCGCGGCCAGCAGCAGGGGGACAACGCCGCCGCCTTGCCCGGCAGCCACTCCAGCGACCCGTGCGTGCCCAGATGCACCATCGCATGGACCCCGAGCCCGTGCCGCAGCCAGAGATGGAAGGCGACAAACGCGTGGCGTGGCGGCTGGTCCGGACCATGGTATCCCGCCCGTCGCTCCGCCGCCGTCCCCCGGTCGGGCTGCAGCGCCAGCATGACCCGGCCCGCATGCACGTGCCGCAGG
Source organism: Acetobacteraceae bacterium (assembly GCA_965213855.1). Taxonomy (GTDB): domain Bacteria; phylum Pseudomonadota; class Alphaproteobacteria; order Acetobacterales; family Acetobacteraceae; genus JBBROS01. The sequence goes on from CBDCAA010000011.1 coordinate 548,046, forward strand.
GTGAAATGCCCATGGTCCACCGCCGGGTCCGCCGCTGCCGAACCCCAGACCGCCTCGACGGCGTTGAGCAGCCCGGGCGGCAACGTCCGCAGCAGCCGCCCGTACTCATCCAACGAGAGGAATGGCCGCGCCGCCGAGGAACAAAGTGCCTCGGCGATGGCGGCGCCCCGAAACGGCACGGCTGCATACCCACCTTGCCGCCCCGTCATGGTCGGACTTGATCCGGTCATCCACACCGCTCCGCGTTCACCGGGCCAGGGGGCAGACAGGTCCGAGCACGACGGGATGGCCGTGGAACGAGGCGGTTCATGCCCGGCGGCGTCGCCTGCCAGCAAGTCCAGGATCGCGCTCGCACTCTCGAACGTGTCGAGCCCGACCGCATGGCCCTGCTGCCCGCCAACCCCCGGGTAGTCCGACAGCACGATCGCCAGCCGCCGCGCCGCCCGAGGCGTTCCGGCCAGCCGCGCCCACCCCGCGGCGCGGTCCGCCGCCAGCGCGACGCCGTCCGGGTCCGACGCATGCACCGTGCGCGCGTATTGCAAGGCCGGGTGCGCCGGTTGTTCGGCCTTGAAGGAGATGGCGCCCGTCAGCAGGCGGCCGTCCAACTCCGGCAAGACGACGTGCATCGCGAGATCGGTCGGCGACAGTCCGCGCGCGGATGCCGCCCAGGCCGCCTGCCCGTTGCCCGACAGCACCACCTGCAACACCGGTGCATCCGCCGCATCGAGCGGCGACCCGCCCGCATCCCCCCGGGCCGAGAACGCCGTCGCGTTCAGCACCACCGCCGGACGCCAGGCGGCCAGCGTGCGGGCGACCCAGCCCGCCGTGTCCGGCGCCTTCAACGAGCCGGCGAACATGCTGCCGACCGCGAGACCCCGCGCCCGCAGCGCCGCCGCCAGTGCCTCGATCGGCGCGATGTCGTCCGACATATGGTGCGACCGGTAGAACACGATGGCCGCCAGCGGCCGTCCCACCAGGTCCAGCTGGTGCACCCCATGCGCCGGTATCGGCGTCGCGACCCCTGCCGGCATCGGGGCAAGCCCGGCCAGGTGGGCCATCCACGCCAGCGCCAGTGCGTTGCCGTCCGGCCCGCCGGCGCGCAGCGCCGCGTCCAGCGCCGTCCACGCCGTCTCCGGCACCGTCGACAGCGCACGCAGCCGCGCGTCGTCCGCCGTGTCGCCTGGCAGCAGCGCCAGCGCGATCCCCTCCGCCCGGCACAGCGCCGCCATCTCTTCGGCGCCATAGCGGAAGTATTCGAGGCCGCCCAGCAGCCGCACCACGACGCAGCGCGCATGGGCCACCACCTGCTCGCAATAGAGATCGACCGACATCGGGTGCCGCAGCTTGGCGAGTGCCGCCAACCGCAGGGCAGGCTGCGCCGGCGACCAGGCGGCGGCGAGCGCGCCCAGGTCCGCGTCGGAGAACGAGAGTGCGACCAGCGGTGCCGGGGTCTGTCCCAGCGCCTGCGCCGGCGCATCCCCGTCAAGGCCGGCCGTCTCGCGGACCAGAAGGTGCATCTAGCCGGCGACGCCGGCGGCGACGGCCGCAATGATCGCGGCGCGGTCCAGCCCGGTCTGCCCGATCACCACCAGGTGTCCGGTCCTCGCCTCCCCCGGCTGCCACGCCCGATCATAGGACTGCGTGAAGCGCGCCCCCACGCCCTGGATCGCCAGCCGCAGCGGCTTGCTGCGGACCGGCACGAAACCTTTCATCCGTAGCACCGCGTGCTCGGCCGCAATGGACTGCAATCGGCTCAGCAACGGCCCAGCATCGGCGACCTCGGGCAGCGCGACGGCGAAACTCTCGAAATCGTCGTGCTCGTGGGCGCCCTCCTCGGCGTCGTGGTGCGACGGCCGGGCAGCCAGGTCGTTCTCCGCCCCCGCGACCAAGCCTAGCACGATGGCCGGGTCCAGCCGCCCGTGCTGCGCCGGCACGACCCGCACGGCGCGGGGCAGGGCTGCCGAGATCTGCCCGATCAACGCCGCAAGCGACGCCGCATCCAGCAGGTCGGCCTTGTTCAGCACGACCAGGTCGGCGCATGCGAGCTGGTCCTCGTACACCTCGGCCAACGGGTTGTCGTGGTCGACCCCCGGATCGTCGGCACGTTGTCGGGCGACCGCGGCCGGGTCGTCCGCAAACCGCCCATCGGCCACGGCCGGTCCGTCCACGACCGTCACCACGCCGTCCACCGTCACCCGCGCCTTGATCGCGGGCCAATTGAACGCCTTCAGCAAGGGCTTGGGCAGCGCGAGCCCCGACGTCTCGATCACGATGTGCTCCGGCGGCGGCGTGCGGGCCAGCAGCGCCTCCATCGCCGGCAGGAACGCGTCGGCGACCGTGCAGCACAGGCAGCCATTGGCCAGCTCGACGATGTCCGCCTCCTCGCAGGCCGGGATGCCACAGCCGCGCAGCAGGTCGGCATCCACGCCGATCGTGCCGAACTCGTTGATGATCAGCGCCAGCCGCCGTCCGCCGGCGTGCTCGACCAGGTGGCGCAGCAGGGTCGTCTTGCCCGCGCCGAGGAAGCCGCTGATGACGGTGACCGGGACAGCCGGCGCAACGCCGGAAAGGGCGGCGCTCATTCGGCCGCCTGGACCAGGGCAGGAACCAGATCCGGCATGCGGCCGAGTACCATGCGTGCGAGCGATGCCGGCCGCTTGGACGGCAGCACGGTCCCGGTCGGGTGCGCGGCATAGGTCGCCGCATAGGCCACCAGGTCCCCCGCCTGCTCCGGCGCCAGCCGCCCCAGCAGGTAGGTCCACTTCCCCGGCGCCGAGATCGCCGCGGCGCAGCCATGGTCGCAGCTGGACAGGCACTTGACCGGCAACACGCGCAGGGTCGGCCCCGCCAGGATCGCGACCGTGTCGTGGAACACCTGGCCCGGGGCCGTCTGGCCGTCCGCCAGAGGCAATCCGGCGCGGCACGTCGTACAGATATGGAGGGTGGGCATGTTCGGGTGTCCCGGCGCGTAACCAACGAGATGCCGACCGCCCCCGGGCCCCCGCCCGCGAGTCGAAGCCCGGGCACGCGCCCGCGCATCGCCGCCACCGGGGCACCCCGCCCGGCGTCGCGTTCCTCCACGGCCACGCATGCGGCCGCCGATGGCAGGTCTCCTGGCTCACGGTTCCGGGCCGCCCCTCGGGGCCACCCACGCCCCCTGCCTGCCTTCCCGGGGTGTAGCCCAGTGGCGTGCGGCAGGGGTCTCACCGCTCACAGTTGCGGGGACAGCGCCGGTGTCGCACCGGCTTCCCTTTTCACCCCCCGTTAGGAGGGACCATCAACTGGCAGTATGAGCGCTTCCATGAACGCGAGCAAACATCATCGGCTGACGCTCGTCCTCGGCGGCGCCCGCTCCGGCAAGAGCCGGCATGCGGAGGCTTTGGTGACGCGCCTGCCGCCGCCCTGGACCTATGTTGCGACGGCAGAGGCCTGGGACGACGAGATGCGCGCCCGCATCGCCGCCCATCGAGAGGCCCGTCCGCCCGGCTGGGTCACGGTGGAGGCCTCGCTCGACCTCGCCGCCGCCCTCGCGCCTGACCGCCCGGCCCTCGTCGACTGCCTCACTCTGTGGCTGACGAACATCATGCTGGCCGGGCGCGACCCGGCCGTCGACGCCGCCGCACTCCTCGCCGTGCTTGCCGCCCGCCCGGCCGCGACCGTGCTCGTCGCCAACGAGGTCGGGCTCGGCATCGTCCCCGACAACGCGCTGGCCCGCCGCTTCCGCGACGAAGCCGGATCGCTGCACCAACGTCTCGCCGCCCAGGCCGATCGCGTCGTGCTGCTCGTGGCGGGCATTCCTCTGCAGGTGAAGTGATGGACGACGATGACGCCCGCCACGCGGCCAAGATGGCCCGGCGCAAGGCCGTGCAGGACGCCGAAGTGGCGTCCAAGACGCTCGAGAAGGGCCTGCTGATGGTTCACACCGGCGCCGGCAAGGGCAAGACCACCGCCGCGTTCGGCTTGCTGCTCCGCATGGTCGGCCGCGGCCGGCCCTGCGCCGTCGTCCAGTTCATCAAAGGCGCCTGGTCCACCGGCGAGCGAGCCGCCCTGCAACGCTTCGACGACCTTGTGGAATGGCACACAATGGGCGAGGGCTTCACCTGGGAAACCCAGGACCGCGCCCGCGACGTCGCCGCCGCAACCCGCGCCTGGGACAAGGCGCTCGACCTCATGCACCGCCCCGGTCTCGGCCTGCTGGTGCTGGACGAGTTGAACATCGCGCTGCGCTACGACTACCTGCCCGAAGCCGAGATCGTCGCCGCCCTCCAAGGACGCCCCGAACGCCTCCACGTCGTCGTCACCGGCCGCAACGCCCGCCCGTCGCTGATCGAGGCGGCGGACCTGGTGACGGAGATGACGCTGGTGAAGCACCACTTCGCGGCCGGCGTGCGCGCGCAGGAGGGCGTGGAGTTCTGAACATCGCGGCGCCGCCAACGAAACATCTACCGCTGGGTGCGGACCCGAACGTCATGCCGGCAGGCCGCATGTCCGACGAACGGCCCGCATCATGACCCCCGCCCTCATGCTGCAGGGGACCGGGTCGAGCGTGGGGAAATCCCTCCTCGTCGCCGGGCTCTGCCGCGCCTTCACCCGTCGCGGCCTGCGCGTGCGCCCGTTCAAGCCGCAGAACATGTCCAACAACGCCGCCGTCACGTCCGACGGCGGCGAGATCGGCCGTGCCCAGGCGCTGCAGGCGCGCGCCTGCGGCGTGCCGCCCAGCGTCCACATGAATCCCGTGCTGCTGAAGCCGCAAAGCGAGATCGGCGCCCAGCTCGTCGTTCAGGGCCAGGTCCGCACCACCGCCCGCGCCCGCGACTACCAGGCCATGAAGCCCGGCCTCATGCCCGCCGTGCTCGACAGCTTCTCGAAGATGCGGGCCGAGGCCGACCTGGTGCTCGTCGAGGGCGCGGGCAGCGCCTCGGAGGTCAACCTCCGCGGCAACGACATCGCCAACATGGGCTTCGCCCGCGCCACCAACACGCCCGTCGTCATCATTGGCGACATCGACCGTGGCGGGGTCATCGCCAGCCTCGTCGGCACCCACGCCGTGCTCGACCCGGCCGACGCGGCCCTCGTCGCCGGGTTCATCGTCAACCGCATGCGTGGCGACCCCACCTTGTTCGAGGACGGCATGGCCGTCATCGCCGCCCGCACCGGCTGGGCCCCGCTTGGCCTGGTGCCACACTTCGCGCACGCCGCCATGCTCCCGGCCGAGGACGCCGCCGACCTCGAACCGCGGACTGGCCAGCGATCGGACCGCGCGGTCCGTATCGCCGTGCCGCTCCTGCCGATGATCGCCAATTTCGACGACCTCGACCCGCTCGCGCATGAGCCCGAGGTCGACCTGGTCCTCGTGCGCTTCCCTGACCCGCTACCCGTCTGCGATCTCGTCATCCTGCCCGGCTCCAAGAGTACCATCGCCGACCTCGCCGCCCTCCGCGCCGCGGGCTGGGACATCGACATTGCGGCGCACGTCCGTCGCGGCGGACGCGTGCTCGGCCTGTGCGGCGGCTACCAGATGCTCGGCGCCACCCTGTCGGACCCGGACGGGGTCGAGGGCCCGCCCGGCACCGTGCCCGGCCTCGGCCTGCTCGACGTCACGACCGTGCTCACGGCGGAGAAACGCCTTTCCGCCGTCGCTGGCCGCATGCCCGACGGCGTCGCCGTGACCGGGTTCGAGATGCACATGGGCCGCACCCACGGCCCCGATACCGCCCGGCCCGCGCTCTGGCTCGACAACGGCCACCCCGACGGTGCCACCAGCCCGGACGGCCGCGTCGCCGGCGCCTACGTCCACGGCTTGTTCGCAAACGACGAAGCCCGCGCCGCCTGGCTCCGCCGTCTCGGCGCCACCCCCTCCATCCATCGCCACGACGCCGCCATCGAAGCCACCCTCGACGGCCTCGCCGCCCACCTCGAATCCTGCATGGACCTCGATCGGCTGCTGCGCCTGGCCCGTTAGGCAAGGAGCCCGAGCACGGCAAAGCTTCCCGCCTGCAGCCAGCACGCGGCCCCATACACCCGAAGCGCTTGACCGATGTCGGCCACCGTCGCCTCCGCCCGGCCGTCACCCATCCATGCGTCGGTCACCGCCACGCCGCCATAGGTGCGCGGCCCGGCCAGCCGCAGGCCCAGCGCTCCGGCCATCGCCGCCTCCGGCCAGCCCGCGTTGGGCGAGCGGTGCCGGCTCGCGTCGCGAAACACGGCCCGGATGGCCGCCCCCGCTTGCGCGCCGGGCACCAGCGCCGCCGCCAACACGATCCACAGCGCCGCCAGACGAGACGCGGGCAGGTTCACCACATCGTCGAATCGCGCCGCCGCCCAGCCATACCGCTCATACCGGGTCGTGCGGTGGCCGATCATGCTATCGGCCGTGTTCGCCGCCTTGTAGACCGCCATCCCCGGCAGGCCCGCGACGACCCCCCAGAACGCCGGCGCCACCACCCCATCGGCGAAGTTCTCCGCCAAGCTCTCGATCGCTGCACGTGCAACACCCGGCGCGTCCAGCGTTTCCGGGTCCCGCCCGACGATCTCGGCGACTGCCGCGCGCCCTGGCCCGAGCCCGCGGCGCAACCCGTCCGCGACCGCCCGCACGTGTTGCGCCAGGCTGCGCTGCGCCAGCAGCGTGCTTCCGGCCATCACCTGAAGTCCCAGCCCGAACCAGCCGGGCCAGGCGGCAAGGGCCGCCGCCGGCACGGCTGCGGCCGCCAGCGTCATGAGAAGCGCGACGCTTCCAGCCATCCGGGTTCGCGGCAGCCGGCCATCGAGCACCGCGATCAACGCGCCGATCCACACGACCGGATGCCGAACGAGGCGGAACAGCGCGGCCGGGTAGCCGAACGCGGCCTCGATCAGCAGGGCGGCCGCGATGACAGCGAAACTCATCGACAAGTATTAACGTCCTTTCAACCTTTCGGCCTCAACCTGCACCGATGACGATCGACTCGTCCGTTCTGAACCTGTTCGGCAACACGTCGGGGACGACGGCCTCGCTGCTGGACATCATCTACGGAAACGGTAGCAGCGGCGCCGCGAACAGTGACCCGATTCCGGCCCTGAAGGAGGCCGAACGGAACCAAACGAAGGACGTCGCTGCCGAGGCGGCCCAGCCCGACGTCGCGCGTGATATCGCCGCGTTCAAGTCCGCTGTCGCCAAAGCCAAGACCCCGGCCGACCTGCTCGCCAACACGCAGGCGCGGACCGTCCTGCTCACCGCCAACGGTCTTGGCGACCAGGCGGGCTACACCGCTCTCTCCACCAAGGCGCTGCTATCAGACACCAACGATCCCAAGTCGCTCGCTAACAAGCTCAGTGACACACGCTGGAAAGACGTCGCCAAGACATACGACTTCGCCAACCAAGGTCTGGCGGTGCTCCAGAAACAGAGCACCATCGACAGCGTCGCCAACGGCTACGCCCAGGTGAAGTGGGAGAGCGGCCTCGACAAGCAGACACCCGGCCTCTCCGTCGCGCTCGACTTCCGCAGCCGCGCCAGCACGATCACCTCGGTCGACCAGATCCTTGGCGACACCAACCTGCGGAAGGCGGTCACCACCGCGCTCGGCATCCCCGAACAGATCGCATTCCAGCCGCTCGAGGCGCAGGAGCACGCGATCAGCAGCCGCATCGACATCAGCCAGTTCAAGAACCCAGCCTTCGTCGAGCAGTTCACACAGCGCTATCTGATCCAGGCTGGCCAGGCGGCCGCCACCAACAACGCCTCGGCGAGCTCGTCCTCGGGGCTTCTGAGCCTCTACACCTGACCCTTCCGTAACCGCTCGGCAGGGTCGGGCAGCGCGTCCAGCGCGGACCAGGCGTCCGGGCGCTCGCGCCGAGGCTCGTCCGCCCGCCGTCCCGCCTGGACGCGGACCCGCAACTCTCTTATAGCGCCGCGATGCTGGCCCAACAGCTCGTCAACGGCGTCCTGCTCGGCGCCACATACGCCCTGTTCGCCCTCGGCTTCACGCTGATGTTCGGCGTCCTGCGCGTGATCAACCTCACGTACGGCTTCTACTTCTCCGCCGGCGCGTTGGTCGCCCTCTGGCTGACGCGCAGCCTTGGCCTGTCGATCTGGACCGCGCTGCCCGTCGCTGCCGTTGCTGCCGGACTGCTCGCCGTCGTCCTCGACGCGCTCCTCCTGACCCGCCTGCGCCGCCGCAACGCGCCCGAGCTGTCCTTCCTCATGGTCACCCTCGGCGGCGTCCTCGCTTTCTACGCCGCCCTCAGCGTCTGGCTCGGCACCGACATCCGCCGCCTTCCGCCCGGCGTCATCAGCGCCGACGCCGTCACGATTGGCGCCATCCGCGTCACCGCCGCCCAGCTTCTCATCCTCGGTGCCACGGCCCTGCTCGTCACCGGCCTCATGGCCCTCATGCACAAGACGCGCCTCGGCCTCGCCATCCGTGCCATGGCTGAGAAGCCCGACGCGGCGCAGCTGATGGGGATCGACACGGGCCGCGCGGCCGCCCTCGTCTCGTTCCTCTCCGGCTGCCTCGCCGGTGCCGGCGGCGTGCTGATCGGCCTCAACTTCAACGCGATCCAGCCCTACATGGGGGAAACGATGATGCTCCGCGGCTTCGTCGTCATCATCGTCGGCGGCATGGGCGACCTCCGCGGAGCCGTCCTCGCCGGCCTCGCCCTCGGCGTCATCGAAGTCATGACCGCGGGCTATCTCTCGTCCGGCCTCAAGGAAGCGGTCGCCTTCATGATCCTTGTCGCCGTGCTCTGGACCCGGCCTGCCGGCCTGTTCGGCCGCGCCGTCATGCGCCGCGCCTAACGGGCCCGCATCCCGCATGACGCTTCCGCCCGCCCTCGACGACCTGCTCTGGACCTACCAGAACCTCATCCACGCCCTCGGCATCAACGGCCTGCTCGCCCTGTCGATGTACGTTGTCCTCGCGGTCGGGCAGCTCAGCCTGGGCCAAGCGGCCTTCATGGGCCTCGGCGCCTACTCCTCCGCGCTCATGACGCTCAAGCTCCATTTGCCGTTCGCCGTCGTGCTTCCTGCGAGCGTGGTGGTGCCCGTCCTGTTCGCGCTCGCCATCGGCGTCCCCACCCTTCGCCTCGCCGGCGTCTATCTCGCCATCGCCACGATCGGCCTCGGTGAGGTGCTGCGCGCCCTCTACCTCAACGTGGACTATTTCGGCGGCGCGCTCGGCCTGTCCGGCATCCCCGAACGGGGCGAAACCTGGATGATCTACGGCCTGTTGCTGGCGGCCATCGCCGGCCTCTGGCGCGTGGGCCGCAGCCGCATCGGCCGTGCTATGGAAGCGATGCGCGAGGACGAGACAGCCGCCGCCGTCATGGGCGTCCCGGTGCGCCGCTACAAGCTCGGCGCGCTGCTCGCCTCCGCGATGCTGGCCGGGGTCGCCGGATGCCTCTCCGCGCACGTCTCCAGCTTCATCGGCCCGAACGAATACGGGTTCGACCCGGCCGTCACCATCCTCTCCTACGCCCTCCTCGGTGGCATCGGCACGCCCATCGCCCCCGTGCTCGGCGCCTGGGTGCTCACGCTGCTGCCCGAGGTCCTGCGCGACGCCGGGGACCTGCACCTCGTCGTCAACGGCCTCATCATCGTCGTCGCCGTCCTGTTCCTGCCCGATGGCCTGCTTGCCACCCGAATGCGCCGCCGCGCGGCATGAGCCTACTCGAAACCGATCGGTTGACCCGGCGCTTCGCTGGCCTCGTGGCCGTGGACGCTGTCGACATGCGGGTCGAGGCGGGGAGGATCCACGCCGTCATCGGCCCCAACGGTGCCGGCAAGACCACCCTGTTCAATCTCGTCAGCGGCCTCGTCCGCCCGACCGCCGGCCGCATCCTGCTCGGCGGCGTCGATATCGCCGGCTTGCCGCCCGACCGCCGCGCCGCGCTCGGCCTGGCCCGCACGTTCCAGAACATCCGCGTCTTCGGCGCCATGACCGTGCTGGAGAACGTGCTCACCGGCCTGCACACCCGCACCCGCGCCGCTCTGCCCGCCGTGCTTCTCCGCCTGCCGGGCTTCCGGCCCGAGGAGCGGGCCGCCGTCGTCCGTGCCCGCGTCGCGCTCGAGATCGTCGGCCTGGCCGACCTCGCCGACCGCCCAGCCGGGAGCCTCTCCTACGGCGACCAGCGCCGGCTCGAGATCGCCCGCGCGCTCGCGCCCGAGCCGAAGCTGCTCCTGCTCGACGAGCCCGCCGCTGGCATGAACCCGGCCGAGACGGAGGCGCTCGGCGTCCTCATCCGCCGCCTCCGCCAGTTCGGCACCACCGTCCTCCTGGTCGAGCACGACATGGGCTTCGTCATGGACATCTCCGACCAGGTGACGGTCCTCAACTTCGGCCGCCGCATCGCCGACGGCGTTCCCCACGACATCCGGCAGGATCCGGCCGTCATCGAGGCCTATCTCGGCCACAAGGTTGCCGCCCGCCTGGCAACCGGCGCCAAGTCGGGCGTGCGCGGGGCAGGGATCCGCGGCGCATGACCGCCGGCCTCGACGTCGATGGGCTGGAGGTCGCCTATGGCCGCATCACCGTCGTCCATGGCGTCGGCCTGCGTGTCCCGGCCGGTGCCGTCGTGTGCCTGATCGGCGCCAACGGCGCCGGCAAGACCACGATCATGCGCGCCATTTCCGGCCTCGTGCGCCCCCGTGCCGGCGCCATCCGCCTGCAGGGCGAGGCGATCGGCGGCTGGCGCGCCCACCGTGTCGCGGCCGCAGGCCTGCGCCAGGTGCCGGAGGGCCGGCAGTGCTTCGCCGAGCTGACCGTGGCTGAGAACCTCGCCCTTGGCGCCTACCTCGTTCCCGGCCGCGCCGAGATCGATCGCCGGCGCGATGCCGTGCTCGCCCGCTTTCCCCGGCTGCGCGAACGCCTGGCCCAGTTCGCCGGCTCGCTCTCCGGCGGCGAACAGCAGATGCTCGCTATCGGCCGGGCCCTGATGGGCGCGCCGCGCCTGCTGCTGCTCGACGAGCCGAGCATGGGCCTGGCGCCGCTCTTCGTCGAAGAGATCTTCACCATCATCGCCGACCTGAAAGCCGAAGGCGTCACGATTCTGTTGGTCGAGCAGAACGCCTCCGCCGCGCTGGACGTCTCGGACTACGCGTACGTGCTCGAGACCGGCCGGATCGTCCTCGAAGGCCCCGCCGCCGACGTCGCCGCCAATCCCCGGGTGACCGCCGCCTACCTCGGCGGCTGATTAAACCCCCATCAGCGGACACGTGCCGGGGTGGATGCGAGGAGTCGAACACGCCATCGTGTGCCACTCATTAAACATTGCATAACATTCATTTTCGTAAGATGACACTCCCAACCGCAAAGACGGATGGGGAGAAAACAAGTGGGGAAACATCGACCGGCTCTCGGCAGAAAAAGCGCCTCGATCGCCTCTGCCGCGTGCGCTGCCATCCTCCTGGCCGCGCCGACTTCGGCCTCCGCAACGCCGACCTATGCATTCATGCAGACGCTCGCCATCCCCGGCGTCGCGAACTTCTCGGGCTACGACCTCTCGGTGTTCGACCCGACCACCCAGCTGTATTACCTGACCGACCGCTCGAACGGCGTGGTCGACGTCTATAACGGCGCCAAGAACACGTTCGTCGAGGGCATTGGCGCCGGGTCGTTCTCCGGCACGCAGGGCGGCAACAACAACATCGCCGGGCCGAACGGGATCAGCATCAGCGATACCCCCACGGGCAAGCTGCTCCTCGCTGGCAACACGGGCAGCATCGTCGGCTCGGGCATGACCGCGACCGGCACCGGCAACGTCGTCGCGTTCACCCTCGATACCGCCGGCACGACCGTCACCAGCACCCGCACCATCTCGACCGCCAGTCCGACGACCCCGACCCCCACCCTGCGCGTCGACGGCGTCGCCTACTCGCCGACCTCGAATACCATCCTGACCGCGAACAACGCCTCCAATCCCGGCTTCCTGACGCTGATCAGCAACGCCAACAACACCATCATCAAGACGCTGCTGCTGAACGGCTCGGCGCCGGGCATCCCGAACGTCGCCGACCAGGGCGTCGAGGCGACCGCCTTCAACGCCGCCCATAACAGCTTCTATGTCGCCGTACCGACGCTGAATGCGGCCGGCACCGACCCGGGCGGCGTCATCGAGGTCAGCGCCGTCGATGGGTCCATCATCAAGACGTACAGCTTCGCCGCCCTCGGGCTCACCGGCACTTGCAGCCCGACGGGCCTTGCCCAGGGCGCCGGCACCGCAGTGTTCATCGCCTGCAGTGACGCGACCGCGAAGGGCAGCGTCCTGCTCGACACGGCCAATGGCGGCAGCATCAAGGTCGTCGCCGGCATCGAGGGCGGCGACCAGGCCTATTACGACCCGACGCTGAACACCTATTACGAGGCCGCCCGGTTCGAGCCTGGCGGACCGGTGCTCGGCATCATCGATGGCACGACGCTCGCGCTGCAGACGCTCGCGATCGGCGGCAACGACCACTCCGTTGCGGTCGACCCCGTCAATGGCGAGGTCTACATCGCGACCGCGTCCACCACCGCATTCCCGAGCTGCACGGGCGGCTGCATCGGCGTCTTCGCGCCGGTCCCGGAACCTGCAACCCTGCCGATCATGGCCGTGGCCTTGGGCATGCTCGGCGTTGCCCTTCGCCTTCGCCGCGGCTAGGGCCGGACGACGTCCGCGGCCATCGGCCGTGGACGTCCCGACCTGATGCGGGCGATAGCTCGCAGGCTGGCTCTAAGCGGCCTTGGCGAGTGCCGCACCGGAGGCGTCGAACGTCGCGAACAGCCGCGCCGCCGCCTCTGCCGGTAGGCGGGTGTGCGGCGGGCGGATGTTCAGCCATCCATCCTGTCCGGTGTGCCTCGCAACCAGCGCCTTGAGCCCCGGGATGAGCGCCGCCGACGTCACCGCGGCCCGCATCGCCGACAACTCTCGCTGCGCCTCCTCGCCCGCCGCCCCGTCCGGGCACGCATACACGCGCGCGTTCGTGGCCACGCTCACGTTGCTCGCCGCCGAGATCGAGCCGGTGCCGCCCGCCAGCAGATTCTGCCGCAGGTGCCCGTCATCCCCGCAATAGACCTCGAACCCATCCGCGGCGAAGGCGTCGATATAGCCCTTCGTGTTCGCCCAATCCCCCGTGCTGTCCTTCAAGCCACGGAACGCCCCGGGATGGGCGCGCAGCAGCCGCGCGATCAGCGACACCGTCACCGGCACCGCCGACTGCGCCGGAAAGTGGTAGAAGTAGAGCGCCACATCGCCGCCCACGCGTTGCGCGACTTCGCTGTAATAGGCGAACAGCCCGTCCTCGCTCGGGTTCTTGTAGAAGAACGGCGGCAGTACGAGCACCCCGCGGCAGCCGAGCGCGCCCGCCCGCCGGGCCATGTGCACGGTGTCCGGGATGGCCGGCACACCGCAGCCCGGCAGCAGAAGCGGGGCGGGGATGCCACGCTCGACAAGCCCTTCCATCAACCCGACCCGCTCCGCCACGCCTAGGCTGTTCGCCTCGCCGGTGGTGCCCAGCACGCCCAGCCCGTTCGCACCCTGCGCGAGCAGCCAGCGGCAATGCGCCGCCATCAGCTCAAGGTCGACCGACAGGTCTGCCCGCATCGCCGTCAGCACCGCGACGTTCACCCCGCCATACAAGGCCTTGTTCATGGTCCTATCTCCCCATCGCCGCGCTTGGTCTTGCGTGTCCGCGGCACCTGCCCTGGCCACTCCACGATATGATGCTCCAGCAGCCCGGCCCGCCGCTCGTCGATCGCCCGCCCGCGCACCGACACGCCCGCCCGGTGCACGCTGTCCGGATCGCCCGACACCAGCGGGTGCCATGCCGCCAGGTCCTTGCCCTCCGCCACCCGCCGATACCCGCAGGACGGCGGCAGCCAGTCGATCTCGCGCAGGCTCTCCGGCGTCAGGCTCACGCAGTCCGGAACCCAGTCGCGCCGGGTCTCGTACTTGCTGCATCGGCACGTGTCGGTATCGAGCAGCCGGCACGACACGTTGGTGAACGACAGCGCGTCCGTGTCCTCGTCACGCAGCTTGTGCAGGCAGCACCGCCCGCAGCCGTCGCACAGCGACTCCCACTGCTCGGCAGTCATGTCCCGCAGCGGCGTGGTCTTCCAGAAGGGCAGAGGGTCGGCCATTCCCCTAAGATAGCAGCCCCCCGGCCGTCATCCAACGCCTGCCCTCATCCGGCACCCAGCGCCACGAACGCCGCCGCACCCGCGCCCAGCAGCAGGAACGGCGACACGCGTGTCGTGCTCAGCACCAGCGTCGATGCTCCGGCCACCGCCCACGCCCACGCCCCGCCCGGTGACGCCCGCACCAGGGTCAGCGCGGCCGACAGGATCAGCCCGGCCGCGACCGGCGCCAGCCCGCGCTCGATCGCGCGTTGCCAATGGGCGCCGCGATGCCGTGCCCAAACCTGCGCCAGCCCATACAGCAGCAGCGACGACGGCACGAAGATCGCGACCGACGCGACCAGCGCCCCCGCCCAGCCCGCCACCACCCAGCCGATCAGCGTCACCAACAACGATCCGGGGCCCGGCGCCAACCGCGACAGCGCGAACAGCGCGACAAACCCCTCCTCGTCCAGCCAGTGATGCTGCGCGACGACCTGCCGGTGGATCTCCGAGACGACGCTCTGCCCACCGCCGATCGTGGTGAAGGACAGCGGCGCGAACACCGTCAATAGAGCAAGCAGGACCGGGCCCCGGCTCACCCCTCCCGCCACGCCAGCCCGACGCTCACCGGGATGGCCGCGGCCACCACGGCCAGCAACGGCCAACCCATCACGCCCACGCCGACGAACACCGCCAGCAATACCAGCGCCGGCGCAACCGCAAGGCAGCGCCGGGCCGCGCGCAAGCCCATGGCCGCCCCCAGGCCGACAGCGACCGCCGCAACGCCATTCAGCGCCATCCGCACCCAGGCGGTCCGCCCCGCATCGGCCAGGGCGGCCGTCAGCCCGACCATCACCACGCCTGGCGGCACCACCATCGCCAGGGCGCCCGCCACCGCGCCGCGCCAGCCATGCATCCGGTAGCCAAGCCAGATCGATAGATTGACGACGTTGATGCCTGGGAACACCTGGCACAGCCCCAGCCCGCTCAGGAACTCCGCCTCGCTTACCCAGCGCCGCTCCTGGACGATGATCCGGAGCATCCAACCGCTGATCCCGCCGCCAAAGCTCGTCAGCCCCACCCGCGCGATCACCGCGACGAACGCGCCAAGGCTGGGAGCGACGGTGGAGGTTGTCTCGCCAGGCATGGCCGGAGCGTCCCCGCGCACGGTAGGGTTGTCAAACGTCGGCGAGCCCGATTTCCCGCCGCGCCGGACGCGTTGTATAGCGCCGCTTCCCCCGCGCCGGATGCCTCTTGTCCCAGACCGTCTCGCCTGCCGCCAGCCCGCCTGGCCGTCCCATCTCGATCGGCTTCGTCCTGGCCACCATCGCCATCGATGCGCTCGCGTTCGGCATCATCGTTCCAGTCGTGCCGACCTTAGTGATGCAGCTCTCGGGACAGGGGCAATCGGCTGCCTCGGTGTGGAACGGCGCCCTACTGGCCGCCTTCTCGGCGATGCAGTTCCTCTGCGCCCCGCTGCTCGGCGCGCTCAGCGACCGCTTCGGCCGCCGCCCCGTGCTGCTCGTCTCGCTCGCTGGCATCGTGTTCAACAATCTCGCGCTGTCCTGGGCGCCCACGCTCGCCTGGCTGTTCGTCGGCCGCCTCGTCGCCGGCGCCACCGCCGCGAACTTCGCCGCTGCCACCGCCTCGATCGCCGACGTGTCCACGCCGGATCAGCGGGCGCAGCGGTTCGGCCTGGTCGGCGCCATGTTCGGTCTGGGCTTCGTCGTCGGCCCGGCTCTTGGCGGCCTGCTCGGAACCTACGGCGTCCGCGTCCCGTTCCTTGCCGCGGCCGCGCTTGCGGGCGCCAACCTGCTCTACGGCGCGGTCATGGTGCCGGAGACCTTGGCCCGCGCGAATCGCCGTCCGTTTCGATGGGCGGCCGCCAACCCGCTCGGCAACCTCGCCATCGTCGCCAAGGATGGCGCCTATCTCCGCCTGGTCATCGCCTGGTGCTGCACCTGGTTCGCCCTCGGCGCGCTCCAGAGCAGCTTCGTCCTCGCCAACGACATGCGCCTCGGCTGGGGTTCGCGGGAGAACGGGCTGGCGCTCGCGACGGTCGGTGTCGGTTCGGCTATCGTGCAAGGCTTTCTGGTCCGCCGGCTCGTGCCGCGCCTCGGCGAGCGCCGGGCCGCGCTTGCCGGCTACGCGCTGGCGGCTGTCGCCTACACCCTGTTCGGGCTCGCGGACCATCCCTGGATCCTGTTCGCCGGCATCGCCCTCCAATCCTGCTCGGCCATCAGCGGCCCCGCCGTCCAGGCCCTCGTCTCCGCCCGCGCCGGCCCTACCGAGCAGGGCCAGATGCAGGGCGCCCTGGCCTCGTTCCAGGGCCTCACCGCGATCGGCGCGCCGCTGCTGGCCGGCTGGGTGTTCGGCGTCTTCGCCGGGCCGGCCGCCCCCTTCTATCTGCCAGGCGCCCCGTTCTACATGGCAGCGCTCGCCTACGCCGTCGCCTTCTGGTCCATCCTGGGCCTCCCATCCCGGCCAACGCCGCTCACTTGAAGGGCCCGAGCGACGCCGGCATCAATCCTAACCCTACGCTGACCACCAATTCCAAAGGACCGTTACGCAACGTCGATCCAGGCGGGCGCGTGGTCGCTGGCGCCGGCTTTGTGGCGCACGGCGCGGTCGACGCCGGTTGCGCGAAGGCGGGGGGCGAGGGTGGGGCTGAGCAGGAGGTGGTCGATGCGCATGCCGGCGTCGCGGGCGACGCTGTCGCGGAAGACGCTCCAGAAGGTCCACGGCGGGCCTTCCGGCGGGCAGTGCTTCAGGGCGTCGGTCCATCCAGCGGCGACGAGGCGGGCGAACTGGGCGCGGGGCTCGGGCTGCAGCAATGCGTTCTTGAGCCAGGAGCGTTCGTTGTAGATGTCAGCCGGGGTGGGGACGATGTTGTAGTCGCCAGCCAGGACGGCGGGGATCCCGGCGGCGTGAAGGGCGGCGGCGTGGGCGATCAAGCGCTCGGTCCAGGCCAGCTTGTAGGCGAATTTGGGGCCGGGTTGGGGGTTGCCGTTGGGCGCGTAGAGGCAGCCGACGAGCACGCCCTGGATCGCGCCCTCGATATAGCGGGCCTGGGTGTCGGCAGGATCGCCCCCTCCGGGCAGGGCGGGAAGCGCGGTGCGGGTGACGACCGGATCGGCGCCGCGGGCGAGCAGGGCGACGCCATTCCAGCTCCGTTGCCCGGCCCAGGCGGCGCCATAGCCGGCCTCGCGCAGGGCAACGGTGGGAAAGGCGTGCTGCTCGCACTTCAGTTCCTGCAGGCAGACCGCGTCGGGCCGGGTGTCATCCAGCCAGGCGAGCAGGGCTGGCAGGCGTTTGAGGATGCCATTGATGTTGAAGGTCGCGACGCGCATGGGTCATCCTGGCGTGCGGAGCCCCGCCCGACAAAGCGCTTGTGCGGCGGGGTGGGTTCGCCAATATCGGAACGGGAGGGCCGCCGCATGCCTCAGATGTCCGCCTGGTGAGTGCCGTCGTCGAGTTGCGGCCGCGCCGCGATGACACGCTTTGGGCCGTGGTCGCCTCCGTCGGGCGCAAGACGCGGGTGGCGGAAATCTTCCCGAGCCGGGAACGGGCCTTGGCGGACCGGGCCTGGCGGGAGCAGCAGGTGCAGGCCTATGCGGCGCTGTTCCAGGGCTGCCGGCAACCGCCGCCGCAGTATAGCGTCGCGCCGGTGCGCCGGGAGGAGCTGCCGCGGCAGTGGACCCCGCTGCCGGCTTTGGGCTTCCTGCGGGGGCAGTTCATCTGATGCCGAGTGCTGCAAGCGGCGCTGATCGCCTTCCATCTTACTGACGCTAAGGAATTCCCGACACAGCTCGAGCTTGCGGATCACTGACGCCCATCGTCATCCCGGGCGATGGCATGGAAGAACCCGCCCGTGACGCGGCCGCGGGCGCCCCCGGCGGCGCCGATCGGGGCGCCTTGGCCATCGGTGAGGCTGGCGAGCGGCGGGTCGGCTCCAGGATCGGTGCAGGTCGCATAGTGGAACTCGTGCCCGCGCAGGGCCGTGCCGGCCGGGCCCAGTGCGCTGGGCGCAAACGTGGTCGCCGCGCGATAGCCGAGGGTCAGGCGGCGCCGGGCGAAGCTCGTCGTGTGCCCGAGCAGGCCGGCCATGGGGTGGGTGACGCCGTCCGCGTCCTGGAGTGCCGCGCCCAGGGCCATGTAGCCGCCGCACTCGCCATGGACCGGTTTCGCTTGAGCGAATGAGCGTAGGCCGTCCCGATAGGCCGCGGCGGCGGCGAGGGCAGGGGCGTGCAGCTCCGGGTAGCCGCCCGGGAGCCAGCAGGCGTCGGCGTCGGCCGGCGGCGGCTCATTGGCGAGGGGGCTGAACGGGAGAAGTTCGGCGCCAGCCGCGCGCCAACCCGCGAGAAGGTGGGGGTAGACGAAGCTGAAGGCGGCGTCCCGGGCGAGGGCGATGCGCTGCCCGG
Organism: Acetobacteraceae bacterium; assembly: GCA_965213855.1. Taxonomy (GTDB): domain Bacteria; phylum Pseudomonadota; class Alphaproteobacteria; order Acetobacterales; family Acetobacteraceae; genus JBBROS01. Next base: position 566,539 of record CBDCAA010000011.1, read on the forward strand.
GCGGCGGCAGGGCGGCGGCCGGACCCGACCGCACCAGGAGCGGGGCGGCACCGGTTACGATCGCGTCGAGGTCGAGGCAGCGCTCGGCCATGTCGGCGAGGGCGGCGAGATGTGCGTCGAGACCCGGGTGCTCCCGGGCCTGGACGAGGCCGAGGTGCCGTTCAGGCAAAGTGAGCGCCGGGTCGCGCGGGATTGCGCCCAGGACGGGAAGGCCGATCATGCCAAGGGCCGCCTCGATTCCGGCGCGGTGGCGGACGCTGCCTACGCGGTTGAGGATCACGCCGCCGACGCGCACGCTTGGGCGGTAGCGGTTCAGGCCGAGCGCGACGGCGGCGGCCGTCTGCGACTGGCCGGAGACGTCGAGCACGAGGAGCACTGGCAGGCCGAATCGTTCCGCCAGGTCGGCCGAGGCGCCGGTGCGGCCGGATGGGGCGTCGACGCCGTCGAACAGGCCCATGGCACTCTCGACGATCAGCAAGCCGTCGCCGGCAATCAGGCCGTCGAGCAGGGCGGGCGGCATGGCCCAGGAGTCGAGGTTGGTGCCGGGCTGGCCGGAGGCGGCGGCGTGGAAGGCCGGGTCGATGTAGTCGGGACCGGACTTGGCGGTGCGGACGGGGATGCCACGGCGGCGCAGGGCGGCGACGAGGCCGAGGGTGACGGTGGTCTTGCCGGCGCCGGAGCGGGGGGCGGCGACGAGCCAGCCGGTCGGGCCGGTCACCCGGTGGTTGCCCCCGGCGGGTCGCGATGCACCATGTGCAGCTTATTGCCGTCGGGATCGCGGACGTAGGCGCCGTAATAGTCGGAGGCATAATGCGGGCGAAGGCCGGGGGCGCCTTCGTCCGTCCCGCCATGGGCGAGGGCAGCGGCATGGGCGGCGTCGACGGCGGCCGGTGCCGGGGCGGCAAAGGCGAGCATGGTGCCGTTTCCGGCGGTGGCGGGGTTGCCATCGAACGGGAGGGAGACGAACACGGTCGGCCGGGCTTGGCCGGGTAGGGCGAAGGCAACCATCGGCGGCCCGCCGTCGGGCCCGGTCGGGCGTTCGGTCAAGCCGAGGGGGGCCAGGACGGCACGATAGAACTCGGCGGAGCGGGCGAGGTCGGTGGACCCGATCGTCACGTGGTGGAACATCGGCTTTGCGCTCCTTCGTCGGGCAAATTAGGACGGCCGGAGCGTCTGGCCAACTGTTGGGTGACGGCCGGAACCACGGCGGGCTGTTCGCACGGCGACGCCTTGGGCGGCCACCCCGATCCAGCGCCGACCGAGGGAGGGGCGAAGAACGGGGGCCGAGCGCTATATAGCGGGGATGGTGGCGTTGCGGCGGGGGTGGACGACGGGGGCTTGCGCGGCGGCTGCGGCGAAGGCGGCTTATGCCGGCCTGCTGACGGGCGTGTTCCCGGATCCGGTCGAGATCGCGTTGCCACGGGGCGGACGGGTGGCATTCACGCTGGCGGAGGCGCGGCTGGACGGGGGCCGGGGTTACGCGGCGATCGTGAAGGATGCCGGCGACGACCCCGACGTGACGCACGGGGCGCTGGTGCAGGTGTGGGTGGGGCACGGGGCGGCCGGTGTCGCATTCCTGGCGGGACCGGGGGTGGGGACCATCACGCGGCCCGGGCTGCCGCTGCCGCCGGGGGAGCCGGCGATCAACCCGGTGCCGCGGGCGATGATCGCGGCTGCGCTGGCCGAGGTCCGCGCGGAGGTGGCGGCGACGGTGACGGTGGGTGTCGAGGACGGGGCAGCGCTTGCGTTGCGGACGCTGAACGGGCGGCTGGGGATCGTCGGTGGGCTGTCGATCCTGGGGACGACGGGGATCGTGGTGCCGTATTCCTGTGCGGCGTGGGTGGACACGATCCATCGCGGGATCGACGTCGCGCGGGCCATGGGCCTGGAGCATGTGGCGGGGGCGACCGGGTCGACGTCGGAGGCGGCGGTGGCCCGGCGGCATGGGCTGCCGGAGGTGGCGCTGCTGGAGATGGGGGATTTCGCGGGGGGGATGCTGAAATATCTGCGCGCCCATCCGGTGCCGCGGGTGAGCATCGCCGGGGGCGTGGCGAAGATGACGAAGCTGGCGCAGGGACGGCTGGACCTGCACTCGAAGCGGGGGGCCGTGGACATGGCGGCGCTGGCGCGGTGGGCTGCGGCGGCTGGCCCGGCCGTGGCGGGAGCGAACACGGTGGCCGAGGCGTTCGCGCTGTGCCCGGCGCTGGGCGACGCGGTGGCGGCAGGGGCTTGGGAAACGGCGGCGGCCGTGCTGCGCGGGACGGCCGTCGATCTGGAGGTGGTGGTGTTCGACCGGTCGGGCGCGCTGATGGGAGCGACGCCGTTCCGGGCGGTCTATAAGCCGCGCCGAGCAAGGGTGCCCTTCGCAGCCTGCGGTCGGGATAATAGTAGAAGCCGATTCCGGCCCAGCGGGGGTCTAGCCTAAGCCGCGCCGAGAAGGGTGCCCTTCGCAGCCTGCGGATAGTAGTAGAAGCCCTCGATCAGCTCCGTTGCCCAGCCGGGGCCGCGGGCCTGGATTTCAGCGCGATGATCGCCGAGGGCGGCGCCGTCGGCGTTGATGCAGCCGACCTGCAGCGCGGCGCAGGTGCGCACGACCAATTCCTCCGCCCGGTTGCGGAGGCCGGTCACCTTCTCCTCGGCAAAGCCGTCGGGCCAGGTCGCACGAGGGACATGATTGAGCATGAGGTCGGCCAGCAGCCAGGCGGTGAAGCCGAAAGTCGCCGCGCGGTAGAGGGCTTCGGCGTGGCGCTCCGCTCCCGCCGCGGCCAAGGCCTCATCCTTCGCAGCACGGGATTGGTCGAGCGCGGTCTCGGTCGCTTGCAGCACCAGCCCGGCAAGCCCCGCGTTGGCGTAACGCAGGACAAGGCTGTGCAGCATCCGTTCGGGTTCGAAGCTGGAGTCCGAGCCATCCATCGACAGCCGCATGAGCCGGTCGGCGTCGGGCGTCCCTTGCGGCAGCAGCTCCGCCAGCATGCAGCGCGTGAAGCCGATTGCGCACAGCCAGCCGTCTGCGGCGTAACCGGCGCGGCGGTCGGCGATTTCGGCCAGGGAATCCTTCAGCACCTGGAGCGGGGAGGTCTTGCCAAGCGCCTCGATGGCGGTCGCCTGGTGCTGCCGCAGCACGGATGCGTTGTAGGACGGCATGGTCGCGGCAATGCAGCCTTCCAGCCTACGGCCGAACTGCCCGACCTGTTGCCGCAGGGCAGGTGGACAGGTGAAAAGGGGATCGGGGCTGTTCCCGACCGGCCTTACGGGCTCGCTCAGGAGCAGGTGCCGCGCGTCTGCGGCGGCGGCGCGCACGGCGCCGAGCAGCCGGCCCGGGGGCGCCAGCTTGATCGTGAGGATTTCGGAGTCGGGCACGTCCGCCGGGCGGGTCCGGGTGTAGAAGTGCCGCTTGCCGCGCGGGCCGATGTAGGCATAGCCGAGGCCGACGCGGAGCCAAGTGCCTTCCGGACGATCCTCGTCGACCGGCGGCGGGCGGCGGTCCAGGAAGCGGGCGGCCGTCTCGCCGTAACCCTGGTCGGTGAAGCCGGGGATCGTAGCGACCAGGGTCCGGGCCAGCTGTTCGGCGAAACGGCGCCAGTTCTGGAGATGCTCCTCGTCGTCGGGCGTCACCCAATGACCAGCAGCGCTTGCTGGCGCACTTTGGCGGCAAGGCTGGCGGCCTCCTGCGTGGAGAGCATCGTGGTGAGCTGGTGGCTCAATTCAGCCTCGATCTTGGCGGCATTGGCATCGCGCTCCGGGGCCGGCACTTGCCGGGCGGCGGCGATGGCCTGGTCCGCGGCCGGGTCTGCGGGCGTGTCCCCGTGCATGGCGCGCTTGATCGCGTCGATCACCTTGGTCGCGATCTCCTTGCCGAACGTCTGTCCGGCGCCGCCGGCGACGCCCCCGGCGAAGATGGTGATCGCGGCCTCGGCGACGTGCAGGAGGGTGATCCCGTCGAAGAAGTTTCGCTCGTCGGCTCCGGCAAATGCGTCAACCTGGTCCCTCAGCGCGGGCACGAGCGCCTGGGCAGCCTCTTCGATCGATGTCGACACCGCGCGTTCCTCCCGTTTCCGGCAGCGTAACGGCGGGCACGCAGGTGGGCAACCGCGTTTGGGCGGGCTTGCTTCCGACCGACCTGCGTCATCGCAGGCTGGGCTATGCTGCACCGGAGCCGGGTGTCGGCGCGCCGGTCGGTCTCGCTAGGCAGCTTTGCGCCGTCCCCAGACGGCCAGCATGCCGCCCAGCGATGCCGACATCAGGAGCAGCGTGCTCGGCTCCGCGACATTGAACGTCTCGGTCACAGTGTAGCCGATGACGCTGTTGTCTTCGAGGTTACCCCCGACACGATCGGTGAGGATGGAGTAGGGTTGAAATTCGAGATCATTGTCCCCGAGCAGGAACGGGGTGACGTCTCTCAGTTCAAAGAACTCGTCAAACCCGAATGTCCCGGTCAACGACTTACCGTCCCGGCTCCGCACGCTTTGAGTGCCGAGGTCCACACGCACGGTGCCGTCGGGCGAGTAAAAGAAGAACGTGTTGGCGATCGTGTAGGTCTGGGTAACGGCGAAGGGCACGGGTCCAGATTGCGTCACCGTATAGTTGCCAGAACCCCGCACCTCGATCTCGACGTTCGACAAGGTGCCAAAGGGGCCTTGCCCCGCTGCAAGATCGAACGCCGGCAGGTTCGGGCTGATCGGCATGTTATAACTCGCGTCCAACTGCACTGGATATGCCGACACGCTTTGACTGTAGGTTTGCGCGTGCGTAGCCGTCGCCATAGCGCAAGCGGCTGCGATGCCAAATAGCGCCGCGTCTAATTTCATAGATTCTACTCCAATTCGGGTCTGCGGCGAGGCTTGCCGGGTGGCACAGCGAAGTCTGTGCTTCGGACAATGAACGTTAACTTCTCCTCAGTTCATCTGACAAGCGCTTTGCGTGCACAAACTGTGTCTTCGCCTTCAGCTTACGTCAGTCACGTAGGGTGGCGCTCGGCGCCGGGGCGTTGTCAGGCTGGACGGCTCGGGCAGGTCGCAAGCATTGGCCGGCGCTGCCGATGCGGGCTGCACGACAGAGGGTTGCAGCCGGGCTTCGGACCCCGTGCCTGAGACAATGGATTGGCGGGCCGGGCCGCGGTAGCCGCCGCGGAGCGCCTTGCGGGTGATAGTCGGGAGCTGGCGGGCGGCTTCGCGGGCGACCAGGAGCGGGGTGTGCCGGTCCTGTGCGAGCAGGCGGAGCGCCTCGGGGATGCGGCGCTGCTTCACCGCGTCGGTGACGCTGCGGTAGCGCTGGAGCTGCCGGGTCTTTCGCCGGTGCAGCAGCAGCGCGCGGCGGAGCGCCGGGTCCGCGACGAGCAACGGGTCGTTCAGCATGGCCGTGTCGAGGTCCTCGATCCGGCGCAGGTCGGCCGCGGTCTGAACCTGGGTGAGCGAGCCGGAGCGGACGGCGTAGCCATAGAGTGCGTCGGGCAGCAGCCACCAGCGGGCACCGGCGCGGAGGCACTGCATATAGAGGATGAAGTCTTCGCCGAAGCGGTTGCGCACGTCGTAATCGAGGCGGTGGCGAGCCAGGAAGTCGCGTCGGATCATCGGCTGCAGGAAGCCGTAGCTGGCGACCGGATGCGCGGCGGCAGACGCGTTGCCGAGGACGAACTCGGCCATCGGTAGCGGGCGCGGCCGTGTGAGCTGCCGAGGCGGGATGAGCGGGTAGGGCGCCGCGCATTGCGGGCGGACGAGGACGTTGTCGGATACCATGTCGGCTTCGTGCGCGGCCGCGAGGTCGAGCAGGCGTCGCAGCCGGGCCGGATCGAACCGGTCGTCGGCGTCAAGCGTCGCGATCCAGGTGCCTGACGCAATCCGGAGCGCCGCGTTGCGGGCGGCGGCCGGACCGGCGTTGCGCGGCAGGTGCAGGACCTGCAGGCGAGGATCGCGCTGGGCAAGTGCCGCGAGGCGAATGGCGGTGCGGTCGGTCGAGCCATCGTCGACGGCGACGACTTCGATGCGCGACTCGGTTTGGCGCAGGGCCGAGCGGACGGCGTCGCAAACGAAACCCTCGCCGTTATAGACCGGGACGATCACGGAGACGCGGCACCGATCGGGGCGGGCATGGTCCATCCGGTCGGCCGCGCCGGTCATGGCGGAGCTGGCTGGAGGGCGGGCCGAGCCAGGGCAGCGATCCGGCGGCGGGCCGTCTGGTTGCAGGCGATATAGGCCTCCGTCCCGGTCAGCATCCGGTCGAGCTGGCCGTCGTCGAGCCCGAAGGCGGCGCTGCCGAGGCTGTTCAGGGCCTTGATCTGCGACACGTGCTGCATCACCGCGCGCCGCTTCCGCTCGATCAACGGGCCAAGGCGGAGCGTGCAGCCGACTGGGCGGAGTGCGGGCATCAGCGCGTTTGCCGGCAGCATGAGGGCCCAGACAGGATAGGCGAACAACGCGGCACCGGTCTGGCGAGCGGCTTCGATCCCGTAATGATAGGTGGCCACGTGATCGGGGTGCGGATCGAACTCCCAGCTGACGAGGATGGTCCTGGCCTTGGCCTCGCGAACGAGGGCTGCGGCTCGGCCGCCGAACTGGCGTCGTGCGGGGCCGCGCCGGTCGGCGGCGCCGTCGGGGATGGACCAGAAGTGCAGATGCGGCTCGGGGACGCCGAGAATCGCGGCCGCCTCCACAGTCTCGGCGCGGCGGCAACGGATCAGCGCAGCCGCATCGGGTGGGGCATGGCGGGCGCCAGCGCCGTTCGTGACGACGACAATCTGGATCGGGATCCCTGCCTCAGTTGCTGCGGCAATCAGGCCGCCACAGCCCAGGCTTTCATCATCGGGATGCGGCGCCAGGATAAGTGCTGGTGCGGCAGACAGAATGCCCGTCACGGTTGCCGTTTGAAGTGCCTCCACGCGGCCAAGTATTCGACCAGCACGGGATGGACCATATCGTAAGCAGCGTGCAAAGCGGGCGATACGCCGCACAATCCGGCCTTCCAACCTGTGTTACCGGATGCTTGATGCTCGGGCGGAGGGTTGTCAATGATCTGGAAGACGTACGCCGCTACTGTTGCTCACCCGCGAGTGCAGGAAGCCGACTGATGTATTGCTTTCGCCGGCAGGTGTCCTGTGCGAGCAGATCTCAGGCCGGGCAGTCCCGTAGTTCAGGCAGGAAGGCAGCAAACAGGCCGAGGGCGGGGAGGACCGAGCAGAGTCGGTAGACGAAGCGAAGGCTGGTGTGGTCGACGACTTCGCCGAGCACGGCCGCGCCGAGCCCGCCAAGGCCGAAGGCGAGGCCGAAGAAGATCCCGGCGACCATGCCGACACGGCCGGGCAGCAACTCCTGCGCATAGACCAGGATCGAGGAGGAGGCGGAAGCGAGGATGAGGCCGATGACGACCGTCAGCAGCGCCGTCATGGGCAGGTTGGCGTAGGGCAGCGCGAGGGTGAAGGGCAGCACGCCGAGGATCGAGAACCAGATGACGCGCTTGCGGCCCATCCGGTCGCCGATCGGGCCGCCGGCCAATACGCCGACGGCGAAGGCGCCGAGGAACAGGAACAGCAGCACCTGCGACGTTTGCACCGACACGCCGAAGGTCTCGATCGTGTAGAAGGTATAGAAGGTGTTCAGGCTGCTGACATAGATGAACTTCGAGAACAGCAGCAAGACGAGCAAGGCCAGCGTAATGCCGGTCTTGGCAGGTGAGAGCATCGGCGGCGGTGGCGCCGCGCGGCTGCGCCGTGCGGGCTGTCGGGCGGCATACCAGCGGCTCACGCCAGTGAGGATCAGCATCGCCAGGAGGGCGGCACCGGAGAACCAGGTCACGCTCCGCTGCCCGTGCGGCAGCACGATATAGGCTGCGGCAAGTGGGCCGATGGCGCTGCCGAGGTTGCCGCCGACCTGGAACACGCTCTGGGCCATGCCGAACCGGCCGCCGGACGCGGTGCGGGACACGCGCGAGGCCTCGGGGTGGAAGACGCTGCTGCCCAGGCCGACGAGACAGGCAGCGACCAGCAGCATCGCATAGGAGCCGGCCAGGCCCAGCAGCAGCAGCCCGGCCAGGGTCGCGGCCATGCCGAACGGCAGCGAGTAGGGCAGCGGCCGGCGGTCGGTATACATACCGACGATGGGTTGAAGCAGTGACGCGGTGATCTGAAACGCGAGGGTGAGCAGCCCGATTTGGCCGAAGTCGAGCGCGTAGTTGGCCTTGAGGATGGGGTAGATCGCCGGCAGCAGCGACTGCATGACGTCGTTCAGCATGTGCGCCGTGCTGATGGCGAGCAGGACCGGCATGGCAGCGCTGGCAGCGCCGAGCGTATCCGGCACCTTCAGGGTGGTTGTCGACATGCGAACTCCAACGACGGCCGAGACGAGACTGTCACCGTAGATGAGCGGGCGGGGCAGGGGGGCAAGCGCAAGGCGGGGTTGCGTCGACGTGTGCGGGTGAGGGTGGCGTTCGCGTCGGGGCGGCGGGTGGCGTTTCGCTGGCCCTTCCTACAGCGTCTGGCGGTGGATGGTGCCGGCTTTCATGACCATGCGGATGCTGCGGTCGGGCTGGGCGAGGATCGCGACATTGTCGAGCGGGTCGCCGTCGACGGCGAGGAGGTCGGCGATGGCGCCGGGGGCGACGGTGCCGAGGCGGCCCTCCATGCGCAGCAGCTTGGCGGCAATCGTGGTTGCGCCGGCGAGGACGTCGCTGGAGGGAAGGACGCGGGCGCGGATGGCGAACTCCTCGGACTGGCGGACATGGGTCTCGCCGAGCAGGTCGGTGCCGAACGCCATCGAAAGCCCGGCACCGTGCATGATCGACAGGCTCTCCATCCCTGCGCCGCGGACGCTCTGGATCTTCTCGATGCTGCCGCGTGGGAAGCCGAAGCGTGGGCCATCCTCGGCCAGCGCCTCGTAGGTCACGAGGGTCGGGACCGCGACGCAGCCCCGTTCGGCGGCAAGGCGGGCGGCCGCCGCGTCGATGCGGTTGCAGTGCTCGAGGCTGTGGACGCCGGCGTTGACCGCGCGGACGATCGCGTCGGCGGTATACAGGTGGGCGCTGACGTAGGTCTCGGCGTCGGCCGCCTCCTGGACGGCGCACTCGATCTCGGCCGTGGAATAGCCTTGCCAGGCAATGGGGTCTGTCGGGCTGGCGACGCCGCCATTGGCCATGATCTTGATGAACTGGGCGCCCTGGCGGAGTTCCTGGCGGCAGGCGCGGCGGACCTCGTCGACGCCGTCGGCGACGCGGCCGAGGGCGCCGAAGTGCTGCGACCAGCGGTTCGGATCGTGCGTGTCGTGGCGCGGGCGGAGGTCGGTATGGCCGCCGGTTTTGGACAGCGCCTTGCCGCAGACGAACAGGCGCGGCGATGGAGCAAGCCCGTCCTCGACAGCCTGCGCCAAGGCAAACGGAGCACCGCCGACGTCGCGGACACTTGTGAAACCGCGGTCGAGCATGCCGCGCATGATGGGCAGGCTGCGGAGCACGGCGAGCGCGTCGGGGACCTGGCTGTTGGCGGCGAGGTTCATCTGATGGGCAACGACATGGACGTGGCAGTCGATCAGGCCCGGCATGAGGGTGAGGCCGCGAAGGTCGATCGTGAGCCGATCGGGTGCGCTGACGGGCCGGGCCTCGAGGTCCTTGATGAGACCGTCCTCGATGAGGACGTGGCCGTCGCGACGGGTGTGGGCCGCCGGGTCGAGGATGCGGGCGTTCATCAACAGGGTCTGCATGGCGGCCTCCGGCCTGGTCGTTGGACGACAAAGGTCAACAAAGCGTGGTCGGGCCATTGATCTTCTGCCCTGCATTCAGCACAGTCCTGCCCATCGCGCGGCGCAAGCCCGTATCGATAGGGGGACTGGGTTATATGAAGGCACTTCTCAAGCTCGGCGGCGCCGTGCTGCTTGCAGGCGCGGCGTTCGCGCAGCAGCCCGCGGCGGCGCAGGGCAGCGGCTCGAAGACGATCGACGACATCAAGGCGAAAGGCGCCTTGTCGTGCGGCGTCTCGACCGGCAACGCCGGGTTCTCGCTGGCCGACAGCAAGGGCGTCGTCCAGGGCATCGACGCCGATACCTGCCGGGCGGTGGCCGCGGCCGTGCTGGGCGACGGCAACAAGGTGAAGTTCGTGCCGACGACGTCGCAGAACCGGTTCACGGCGCTGCAGTCCGGCGAGGTGGATCTGCTGGTCCGCAGCACGACTTGGACGCTGGGCCGCGAGGCGAACCTCGGGCTGATGTTCGCAGGCGTGAACTTCTACGACGGCACCGGCTTCCTGGTGAAGACGAGCATGGGCGTGAAGGCGGCCAAGGAGATGGACGGCGCCACGATTTGCGTCCAGCCCGGCACCAGCACGGAGCTGGCGATCGCCGACTACTACCGGCTGAACAAGATGAAGTTCACGCCGGTGCTGATCCAAGACCAGAACGAGATCCAGAACGCGTTCCTGTCGGGACGCTGCGACGCCTACTCGACCGATTTGAGCAGCCTGGCCTCGTTCCGGTTCCAGCAGGGGCCCAAGATGGAAGATTTCCTGCTGCTGCCGGACGTGATCAGCAAGGAGCCGCTGGGGCTGATGGTGCGCAAGGGCGACGACAAGTTCTTCGACGCCGTGCGTTGGACGATGTACGCGATGTATCAGGCCGAGGAGAGCGGTGTCACGCAGGCGAACGTCGCGCAGATGCAGAAGTCCGACAACCCGGACATCAAGCGGCTGCTCGGCGCTGAAGGCGAGATGGGCAAGGCGCTCGGGCTCGATAACCTGTGGGCGGTGAACATCATAAAGTCGGTCGGCAACTACGGCGAGATGTGGGACCGGACGATCACGCCGCTCGGCATCCCGCGCGGGATCAATAACCTGTGGAACAAGGGCGGGCTGCACTATCCGCCGCCGATCCGTTGAATTCTGCCCAATCAATGGGCCGCCCCGGTTTCGGGGCGGCCGTTTTGCTTGTAGGTGGCCGCGGTTCCGATTGATCGGGCTGCGTGCCATCCAATAAAATCCAACTGCCACGAATGCTGCGGCACGGCTCGTGATCGCGGGCCGTGCCGCGGGTTGGCCGAGAGAGGGTGAGGAATGTCAGGCGTCGCGATCGATCCCCGGCTACAGGCGGCCCGGCAGGCGCCGAAGAAGGCGTTCCAGTTCAGTTGGTCGGACCCGCGGTTCCGCAACGCCGTGTGGCAGGCGCTGATCCTGGGCATCGTCGTCCTGGTGGTCTGGTATCTCGTATCCAACACGGCCCGGAACCTCGATGCGCGCCGGATCGCCACCGGCTTCGGCTTCCTCGGGCGCGTGGCCGGCATCCCCATCGGCGAGAGCGTCGTTCCATACAATGCCGGCGTCGATACCTATGGCTGGGCGATGTGGGTCGGCGTGTTGAACACGCTGAAGGTCGCGATCGTCGGCATCGTGCTGGCGACGATCTGGGGGACCCTGCTGGGCGTCGCCCGGCTATCCAAGAACTGGATGATCTCGCGGCTGGCAGCGCTGTATGTCGAGGTGATCCGCGACGTGCCGCTGCTGCTGCAGTTGCTGTTCTGGTATTCGGCGCTGCAGGTGCTGCCGGAGATCCGGGACGCCTTCAATCCCGTGGCCGGCTTCTACTTGTCTAAGCGCGGCATCGTCGTGCCGGTGCTTGAGTGGGTGCAGGCTGATTGGTGGGTGCTGGGGGCGGCACTGCTGGGTGCGCTGGGCACGATCCTGTGGTCGCGCACGGCGGACCGTAAGCAGGAGGCAACGGGGGTTCGGCCGAAGGTCTGGCCCGTGGCGATCGGCTTGATCCTGGTCTTCCCGGCGTTGGTCTGGGCGGCGCTCGGCGCGCCGCTGACGATCGAGGTGCCGGTCAAAGGACGGTTCAACATCACCGGCGGCGCCACGCTCAGCCCCGAGTTCGCGGCGCTGACGGCAGGACTGGTGCTCTACACGTCGTCCTACATCGCCGAGATCGTGCGGTCCGGCATCCAGGCCGTGCCGACCGGCCAGTGGGAGGCAGCCGGCGCGCTCGGGCTGCGGCCCGGGCCCGTGCTGCGCAAGATCGTCCTGCCGCAGGCGTTGCGGGTGATCATCCCACCGATGACCAGCCAGTATCTGAACCTGACCAAGAACAGCTCGCTGGCCGTTGCGATCGGCTTCCCCGACGTGGTGTCGATCGCGACGACGACGCTGAACCAAACGGGGCAGGCGATCGAGGGGATCGCGCTGATCATGGTCGTCTATCTCACGATCAGCTTGTCCATCAGCCTGTTCATGAACTGGTACAACGCGAAGATCGCCTTGGTGGAGCGCTAGGCCATGTCGCAGACCACGGCGCAACTCTCCGAGGCGGCCGGCGAACCGGTGCCGTCGCTGGCCGGCATCGCGGCCGCGCCGCTGCCGGCCCGGCCGCCGCCGCTCACGGCCGGGGTGGGGCTGCTCGGCTGGGCGCGGGTGAACCTGTTCAACTCGGTCCTGTCGTCGATCGTGACGATCGTGCTGGGCGTGCTCATCGTGAAATGGGCGATCGGCCTGTTCGAGTGGGGCGTCGTGCACGCGGTCTGGACGGTGCCGGAGACGCCGACCGGGCCGGATGCTTCGGCGTGCCGCGACGCGAAGGGCGTGGGTGCGTGCTGGGCGGTGATCGGCGAGAAATACCGCTTCATCCTGTTCGGCCGCTTTCCGTTCGAGGAGCAGTGGCGCCCGGCCGTCGTGATCGCGCTGTTCATCGGGCTGTTCGGCGTCTCGGCGATGCGCCGCTTCTGGCGCCCGGCGCTGATCCTGCTGTGGGTGGGCGTGCTGACGCTGATCGGGCTGCTCATGTGGGGCGGCGTGTTCGGCATGGCGTATGTGCCGCAGGACACCTGGGGCGGCCTGCCGATCACGCTCATCCTGTCGACGTTCGGGCTCGCCTTCGCGTTCCCGCTGAGCTTGCTGGTGGCGCTCGGCCGCCGGTCGTCGCACCTGCCGGCGGTGAAGATGCTCTGCGTCGTGTATGTCGAGCTGATCCGCGGCGTGCCGCTGATCACGCTGCTGTTCATGGCGTCGGTGATGTTCCCGCTGTTCATGCCGGCCGGCGTGAACGTGGACAAGCTGCTGCGGGCGCAGGTGGCCATCATCCTGTTCGCCGCCGCCTATCTGGCCGAGGTCGTGCGCGGCGGGCTGCAGGCGCTGCCGAAGGGGCAGTACGAGGCCGCCGACGCGCTTGGGCTGAGCTACTGGAAGAAGACGGGGTTCATCATCCTGCCGCAGGCATTGCGGCTGGTGATCCCGCCCTTGGTCAACACGTTCATCGGGTTTTTCAAGGACACGTCGCTGGTGCTCATCATCGGCATCTTCGACCTGCTGCTGGCCGGCAAGGTCGCGATCGCCGAACCGGTCTGGCAGGCCTACAGCACCGAGGTCTACCTCGCCCTGGCCGTCGTCTACTTCGTGTTCTGCTACGTCATGGCGCGCTACAGCCGCGGGCTCGAGCGGGAGCTGAGCCGGGGCGTGCGCCGATGATCAACCTGTCTGAAGGAGCTGCCGCATGAGCCAATCCGCGCTGATGGACCGCCCGGTCTCCGGGTCGAACCAGCAACCCGCAATCGAGCTCGACAAGGTCAACAAGTGGTATGGCGCGATGCACGTGTTACGCGACATCACGCTTTCGGTCGGGCAAAAGGAGAAGGTCGTGGTGTGCGGGCCGTCGGGCTCGGGCAAGAGCACGATGATCCGCTGCATCAACCGGCTCGAGACCCACCAGGAGGGACGCATCCTGGTTGACGGGACTGAGCTGACGAGCGACCTGCGCTCGCTGGACACGATCCGGCGCGAGGTCGGGATGGTGTTCCAGAGCTTCAACCTGTTCCCGCATCTGACGATCCTGCAGAACTGCACCCTGGCGCCGATCTGGGTGCGGAAGATGCCGAAGGCGGAGGCCGAGGAGCTGGCGATGAGCTACCTGCGCCGGGTGAAGATTCCCGAGCAGGCGAACAAGTATCCGGGGCAGCTGAGCGGCGGGCAGCAGCAGCGGGTGGCGATCGCCCGGGCGCTGTGCATGAAGCCGAAGATCATGCTGTTCGACGAGCCGACCTCGGCGCTCGATCCGGAGATGATCAAGGAGGTGCTCGACACCATGATCGGGCTCGCGCAGGACGGCATGACCATGGTGTGCGTGACGCACGAGATGGGGTTCGCGCGGCAGGTGGCGGACCGCGTGGTGTTCATGGACCGGGGCGAGGTCGTGGAGCAGGGCCCGCCGAACTCGCTGTTCGAGAACCCGCAGACGGACCGGTTGAAGCTGTTCCTGAGCCAGATCCTGCGCGGGCATTGATCCGGCTGCTGCCGGGCGCCCGAGCGATCGCCGTCGTGCTCGGTGTCGTTGGCGGGATCGCCGGATGCGGCGGTATCGACCTGGGCGACAATCCCGGGAAGGACGTGAGAAAGGAGACCGGGCCGCTGACGGTGCCGCCACCAGGCGTGCGGGCCGGCACGGCGCCCTAAGGGTGGCGCGTCAACGCAGGCGTGGCGAGCCCTTCAACACGGCCCGGATCAGGTCACTCTGGCGGTGCAGGTCGGTTTTTGCGAACACGCGGCGCAGATGGGACCGGGCGGTCTGATAGGTTATGCCGAGCGTCACGGCTGCGGCATGCAGGTCTTGCCCCTTCGCGAGCAGCACGGCGATGTCCAACTCCTTGGGGGTTAGCCCATACAGCTTGCCGGCCGACCAGCCGTCGATGGCAAGGTCAGGACCGGGCTGCCGGATCAGCAGAATGGTCCGGTGCCGGCTGTTCGCCGCCGGACCGCCCGCGACCCTGCGCACCCGGACATGCAGCGGGGGGCAGCCGGACGGCCGCGAAAGATAGACGGACATCTCCTCAGGCCCGCGCGGCGCCTGCACGGCCGCAATTGCGTGCGCGAGGAGCAGGGTAGCGGGTAGGTCGCCGCAGCAGGGCTTCGCCCGGTCGACTTGGAGGCCATCGCGCAGCGCAAGCAGGCGCTTCGCCCCGGCATTGACGAATTCGACTTCGCCGCGGGCGGACAGCATGATGACGTTGTCGGCCAGCGAGTCGAACCCGGCCGCAAGCGTGTCGATCGTCCCCCGGTCGAGCGCCGCGTCGTTCGCCAAGGTGATCAGCCGGGCCACATAAGGCAGCAGGGCGCGGAGCACGCGAATATCCGCCTGCCCGAACTCCGGCGCGTGGTGCGGGCGGCCGACGATTAAGTGATAGCGCTTCGTCGGCGTGACATAGGGGGTTGCGATCAGGCAGTGGAACCGCCCTTCGGGCCGGATCACGTAGTCGAAGAACGCGGAATGGGTGAAATCGCGATCCCGGGCGAACGCGGCCCGGTCGACGACGATCCCTTCATCGAGGCTGCGAAGCCACCCGGGCAACATGAGTTCGGCGGCCGCCGAGCGGAGCCGCGATCCATACCCTTCGCCGATCCCATCGACGACCGCCTGTTCGACCTGCCGATCGCCGACCCGCTCGTCGAACAGAAGGGTGTACGAGGCGGAGACGGCCCGGCGCAGCGCATCGAGCGGAACCATGCCGGCGCCGGCGATGGCCTGGTCCAGTGCGTCGATCGAGGCCGCGAGCCGGATGTGCATAGGTCAAGCCTTCCCGTACGGCCGGGGAAACGTTGCGAGACACGGACGGCAAGCGTAATCCAGAGTGACGCCGAAAGGGTAATATCCTTCGTTTGCAGGGCCTTGTTTCGGCCAGACAATGGTGATCGGCCAGTCCGTCTGCAAAACGGGAGCGTAAAAATTCTGGTAAGCGGGCGCGTTAAGTCACCCGTTTGGAGGATGCAGCGGCGATCGCTGCAAGGCATCATCTCCATTCCGGACGATCAAGCTTGTTCGGCGAGCCGCGTGTTGACTGGCCCAAAGCAACGAGAGATCAGCGCCGAAAGAGTTGCCACGATGCGACATCTGAACGAACGAGAATGTGCGAGAGGGTCCGGCGAAGACGGCACGGCGTCTGCCCGGGTGATCGTTCTTGCCGCCCGGCGGCCGCCGCCCGCTCCATCGGACGGTGTAGGCCGGACCGACAGCCCGAGCCCGGCCCTCGTCTTGCAATTCGGGCTCCACTTCACGGTGTCCGATTATGCTGCCCTGGCGACGTGGGCTGCCGACTTGGCCCACGGCTACGACCGGATGCATGTGGAGCGGGGCTTGGCCGGCGACACGGCACGGGCGAGCTATGCGCTCGTCTACCTGCCGGAACACGCCTGGTCGACCTGGGGCGTCACGCGGCGGGAGGGCTGCATCGAGGTGTGGCGCTGCGCCACGGGGCAAACGGTCGGACGGCATTCACAGATGGCGGATGCGCTCGCGTCGCTGCCGCACGCGACCGAGCATCGTCGTGTGGCGCCGCCCGGCCCCGAGCGGGCGAGACCGAGCAACCGCTGCCACCGTCAAGGAACTTGCTAAGGACGGAAAGGCGCGCCGGACGGTCGTCACGGTGCAATGCTGGAGGTCCGGGCCGGAATCGAACCGGCATTCGAGGATTTGCAGTCCTCTGCATCACCACTCTGCCACCGGACCCCCGGGGCGCGGCCGATGGCCGCGGCGATCGGGGCTTATCCACGGCGTCGGGCGCCGGGTCAAGCCGCGGGGCGGCTTGGCAGGCCAGGGCTGTGGCACCTATAAGGGCCCGTGATGAACGAAGCCTCCCGCGGACCGGTGCGCGGCCAACCGAACGACGAGTTTGCCGCCGCGCGGGACCGCATGGTGGACGGGCAGGTGCGGCCGAACAAGGTGATCGACCCGCGCATCATCCAAGCGATGCGGCGGCTGCCGCGTGAGCGTTTCGTGCCGGCGGCTCTGGCCAGCCGGGCCTATGCGGACGATGCGGTGCGGCTGCCGGGCGGGCGGGCATTGATGGAGCCGATGGTGATCGCGCGCCTGGTTCAGGTGCTGCGGACGCGGGACAAGGAGCGTGGCCTGGTCGTCGGAGCAGGCTCCGGGTACGGCGCCGCGCTGCTCGATGCGTGCGGGGCAACGGTGACGGCGCTGGAGGACGACGCCGGGTTGCTGGCCCTGGCGCGGGCGGTGCTGCCGGCCGTGGCCCCGGGTGTCACGTTGGTCGAGGGCCCTGTCGCGGCGGGGTGGCCCGGCGGCGCGCCATACGATTTCATTCTGATCGAGGGCGCGGTCACCGAGTTGCCCAGTGTGCTGGCCGGGCAGTTGCAGCCGCATGGCCGGGTGGCGGCGGTGATGGCGCAGCCGGGCGGGCCCGGTCAGGGCATGGTGGCGGAGCTCGTGCACGTCGGCGCCGAGACGCGGCTGCGGGCGCAGCCGTTTTTCGACTGCAACACGCCCATGCTGCCGCAACTGCGGGCCCGGCCTGCTTTCAGTTTCTAGTGGCGGCGATCTTGTGCCAGAGTGGGTCTGCCGGCGCGGTTCGGTAACCAATCGTCAACCATTCTGGGGCAGGGTTGGCGATACAGGTGGGGATGACCATGCACCGACGCTTTGGGTTGTTGTTGGCGGCGATCGCCGTTGTGTCCGGGCGGCCGGCCCTGGCGCAACCGCGCACGCTGCAGGATGCGCTGTCGGCTGCGTATGCCAACAACCCGACCCTGCAGACAGCGCGGGCGCAGCTCCGCGCGACGGACGAGAACGTGCCGCAGGCTCTCGCGGGCTGGCGGCCGACGGTCGCCCTTGCGGGCTCGGTCGGCTACGCGGATGGCAGCTTCCGCAGCGCGACCCGGGGCAGCAACGGTCCGACCACCGGGCGCAACAACCGGGACATCTTCACCGAGCAAGCGACGGCGACCCAGCCGATCTACCGCGGCGGCGCCACCCGGGCGGGCACGAACCGGGCAGACAACCAGGTCTTCGGCCAGCGCGCCCGCCTGCTCGCGACCGAGCAGCAGGTGTTCACCGACACGATCAACGCCTACGTCGGCGTGATCCAGGCGCAGCAGGTGCTGCAGCTCAACATCAACAACGAGCAGGTTTTGGCGCGGCAGTTGCAGGCGACCAACGACCGGTTCCGGGTCGGCGAGATCACGCGGACGGACGTGGCCCAGGCCGAAGCGGCGCTGGCCGGCGCCCGGGCGACCCGGCAATCGGCAGAGGGCAACCTGCAATCGACCCGTGCGACGTATCTGCGTGAAGTGGGCGAATTACCCGACCAGTTGATCGAGCCGCAGCCGATCAAGCTGCCGATCCGCAACCAGGCGGAGGTGGTGCAGCTGGCGGCGGCCAACAATCCGAACGTGATCGCGACGCTGTTCGACGATGCGGCTGCCAAGGACAACATCGACCTGCAGTTCAGCGCGCTGATGCCGCAAGTCAGCGTGCAGGCGCAGGCGGCCCGGTCCGACAACTCCACGATCTATGGCCAGCGCTCGATTGGCGGTCAGGTGCTGCTGAACGCGACCGTACCGATCTACCAGGGAGGCGCGGAGTATTCGCGGGTGCGGCAGGCCCGGCAGCAGGAACAGCAGGCGCGCAAGACGGTCGAGGACACGCGGCGGCAGGCGGTGCAGCAGGCGACGCAGGCCTGGGAGACGTTGCTTGCGACCCGGGCGCAGATCGACAGCGACCGGGCGCAGATCCGCGCCAACCAGATCGCGCTCGAAGGCACGCAGCGCGAAGCGATCGTCGGCAGCCGGACGACGCTGGACGTGCTGAACGCCGAGCAGACCTTGCTGAACTCGCGCGTGACGCTGGTGCAGAATCTCGCGACGTTGATCATCAACAGCTACAATGTGGCGGCCGCAATCGGGCGGCTGACCGCGCGGGACCTGAACCTGAACGTGCCGCTCTATGACGAGACCGCCTACTACAATGCGGTCCGTGACCGGCTGTTCGGGACGGGCGACTATGCGACGGGACAGCCGGGCCGATGAGCAGCGCGAGTGACGCACCTGGACCTGCGCCGCACGAGCCGGGCAGTCCAGACCCGTCGATGGAAGACATTCTCGCGTCGATCCGCCGCATCCTGAACGAGGAGGAGGCGGCGCCACCGGACCAAGGTTCGAATGCGCATGCCGAGAGCCGGGCCGACCCGGTCGCGCGAAATGCCGAGGTGCTGGAGCTGGACCATTCGATGATGCTTCCCGAGTCAGAGCCGGCCCCGCCGGCCCCGATCCATAGCTCCGCGCCTGAGCCGGCCATGGACACCGGGGCGCCAATGGCGGCGCCGACGACAACGCCGCAAACGCCCGCCTTGGTCGCGCCAGCGGCCGCCGCGGCGGCCGCGCAATCGGTCGGCGCGCTCATGCGGACTCTCGCGACCGAACGCAGCACCCAGGTCCATCGAGCCGGTCCGACGATCGAAGACCTGGTGCGTGAGGAGGTCCGGCCCTTGCTGAAGGAATGGCTCGACGCTCATTTGCCGCCGATGGTCGAGCGGCTGGTGCGGGCCGAGATCGAGCGTGTCGTGAGCCGGATGACGTAGCAGCCTGTCACGGCGCCATCGCGCGCCTGAGATGGCGCCGTGCGGGTCGATGGGGGTTGCGCGCCCGGGGTCCTCGGCTAGAACCGCGCAATGCTGAGCAAAAGTTTCGACCACGGCGCGATCGAGCCGGCACTCTACGCCGGATGGGAACAGTCGGGCGCTTTCCACGCGGGCAACGCCGGGCCAGCCACCTCCGGCGCGGGCGTGCCGTACACGATCATGATCCCGCCCCCGAACGTTACCGGCAGCCTGCACATGGGGCATGCCCTGACGATGACGTTGCAGGACGTGCTGATCCGCTGGCGGCGCATGCAGGGGCGGGATGCGCTGTGGCAGCCGGGCACGGACCATGCAGGGATCGCGACCCAAATGGTAGTGGAGCGGCTGCTCGCCACCGAGGGGCAGACCCGGCAGGCGCTGGGTCGCGATGCGTTCCTCGACCGCGTCTGGCAATGGAAGGCCGAGAGCGGCGGGACCATCACGAACCAGCTTCGCAAACTCGGGGCATCGCTGGACTGGCCGCGCGAGCGCTTCACCATGGATGCCGGGCTGAATGAAGCGGTGCGGGAGGTGTTCGTCACCCTGCACGAGCAGGGGTTGATCTACCGGGACCGGCGGCTGGTGAACTGGGATCCGAAGTTCCAGTCGGCGATCAGCGACCTCGAGGTCGAGAGCGTCGAGGTGAACGGCAGCCTTTGGTACCTCCGCTATCCGGTCGAGGGCACGGACCGCGTCATCGCGGTCGCGACGACCCGGCCGGAGACAATGCTCGGCGACACGGCGGTCGCGGTGCATCCGGAGGACGCGCGGTTTGCGGACCTGGTCGGGCGGATGGTGGTGCAGCCCCTCACGGGGCGGCGGTTTCCAATCATCGCCGACACCTATTCGGACCCTGAGAAGGGGACGGGCGCGGTGAAGATCACGCCGGCGCACGACTTCAACGATTTCGAGGTGGGGCGGCGGCACGGGCTGGCGATGCCGTCGGTGCTGGACCGCGAGGGGCGGATCACACTCAGCGAGATCACGGTAGAGGGCGAGGCGGCGCGCGGGCTGGACGGGATGGACCGGTTCGCGGCGCGCAAGGAGGTGGTGCGGCTGCTGGACGAGGCCGGGTTCCTGGACAAGACGGAGCCGCACCGTCATGCCGTGCCGCACGGGGACCGGTCGGGCGTGCCGATCGAGCCGTTGCTGACGGTGCAGTGGTATTGCAACGCGGCCGAGCTGGCCAAGCCGGCCATCGCGGCCGTGGAGTCCGGGGCGACGCAGTTCGTGCCGCGGCAGTGGGAAAACACGTTCTTCGCTTGGATGCGGGACATCCAACCATGGTGCATCAGCCGGCAGCTGTGGTGGGGGCACCGGATTCCGGCGTGGTATGGGCCCGATGGGGCGGTGTTCGTGGCGCGTGACGAAGCGGGCGCGGCGGCCAAGGCGCGGGCGCATTACGGGGAGGACCAGGCGCTCAGCCAGGATGCGGACGTGCTGGACACGTGGTTCAGCTCGGCGCTGTGGCCGTTCAGCACGCTCGGCTGGCCGGAACGGACCCCCGAGATGGCGCGCCACTATCCCGGCGACGTGCTGGTGACGGGGTTCGACATCATCTTCTTCTGGGTCGCGCGGATGATGATGATGGGGCACCACTTCATGGGCGCGGCACCGTTCCACACCGTCTACATCCACGGCCTGGTCCGCGACGAGAAGGGCCAGAAGATGTCGAAGTCGAAAGGCAACGTCATCGACCCGCTGGACCTGATCGGCACCTACGGGACCGACGCGCTGCGCTTCACGGTGTGCGCCCTGGCCGGGCCGGGGCGGGACATCAAGCTGGGGCCGGCGCGGGTGGAGAGCCACCGGTCGTTCGTGACCAAGCTGTGGAACGCGGCGCGGTTTTGCGAGATGAACGGGGTGGCGCCGGTGGCGGGCTTCGACCCGGCGTCGGCTGGCTCGCCGCTATGCCGGTGGGTGCTGGACGGCGCGAACGCCACGGTGGGCGAGGCGACGGCTGCATTGGAAGCCTACCGGTTCGACGAGTATGCGCAGGCGGCCTACCGCTTCACGTGGGGCACGTTCTGCGATTGGTTCTTGGAGTTCGCCAAGCCGGTGCTGAATGGCGCCGATGGGGCGGCGAAGGACGAGGTGCGGGCGACGGCGGCGCATGTGCTGGGCGTGGTGCTGCGGCTGCTGCACCCCGCGATGCCGTTCGTGACGGAGCATCTGTGGGACGAGATGGGGTATGGCGCGCCATGCTCGTTGATCCGGGCGCGATGGCCCGCGGCTGGTGTGGCTGAAAGGGCGGAGGCGGCGCGGGAGGAGATGGATTGGCTGGTGCGACTCATCTCCGCGCTGCGGACCGTGCGGGCGGAGATGAATGTGCCGCCGAGCGTGCTGGCGCCGGTGCTGCTGCAGGGCGCGTCGGCGGCGACGCTGGCGCGGGTGGCGGCCTGGCCCGAGGCGCTCGGCCGAATGGGCCGGGCGAGCGGGGTGTCGGCGCTGGAGGGCCCGATGCCGGAGGGCAGCGCGCAGGTGGTGGTCGACGAGGCGACGGTGGTGCTGCCGCTGGCGGGGATCATCGACCTCGCGGCCGAGCGGGCGCGGCTGACGAAGGACCAGGCGCGCGCGGAGGCGGAGGCGGAGAAGGTGCGGCGGAAGCTGGAGAACGCGGACTTCGTGGCGCGGGCCAAGCCGGAGGTGGTGGAGGAGAACCGCGAGCGGCTGCTGGCGCACGAGGCGGAGGCGGCGCGGTTGACGGCGGCGATGGCGCGGATTTCGTGATGCGTGACGATGCTGCCATCCTTGCCCCGGGTCCCGGCATTCATCTTGAGTCGGTCATTGCGCCGAAGGCGATCTTTCGCGCTTAGCTTCGTCCCGAGGGGGCCTGCGCGTGCGGCCGATGGGTGGATGGGCCGCAACGGAGGCACGGCGATGATTTGCGCAGAGGCCGCATCATGTCGCATGGTCTGCCCAACAGACGACAGGCCGGGAGACGCGCGTGACGACCGTTCAGAGCGAAGTTTTCGAGGCATTTCGGGACATCGGAGTGGCTGAGGACAAGGCGCTCAAGGCGGCGTCGGCGTCGAGCAGGCGTGACGAGGATGTCGTTATGCTGTCGAAAGACATGACCGTCGTGAAGTGGATGATGGGATTCGTTTTGGCATTCCAAGTCGCAATTTTCGTCAAGGAGTTTGTCCGTTGAAGCGAAGCGGCGTGTTCGAGCTGATTGGGAAAGGATCATGTTGAAGAAGCGCTGGGACAAGTCGCGGATGCCGTCGCGGCATGTGACGGAGGGGCCGGAGCGGGCGCCGCATCGGAGTTATTACTATGCGATGGGGCTGAGCGAGGACGAGATCAACCAGCCGTTCGTCGGCGTGGCGACGTGCTGGAACGAGGCGGCGCCGTGCAACATCGCATTGAGCCGGCAGGCGCAGAGCGTGAAGCGGGGGGTGAAGGAGGGCGGCGGGACGCCGCGGGAGTTCACGACGATCACGGTCACGGACGGGATCGCGATGGGGCACCAAGGGATGAAGAGCTCGCTGGTGTCGCGCGAGGTGATCGCCGACAGCGTCGAGCTGACGATGCGGGGGCATTGCTACGACGCGCTGGTCGGGCTGGCGGGATGCGACAAGAGCCTGCCGGGCATGATGATGGCGATGCTGCGGCTGAACGTGCCGAGCGTGTTCATGTATGGCGGCTCGATCCTGCCGGGCACGTTCAAGGGGCGGGACGTGACGGTGGTGGACGTGTTCGAGGCCGTGGGCCAGCACGCGGCGGGGAACATGAGCGACGCGGACCTGCACGAGCTGGAGTGCGTGGCCTGCCCGAGCGCCGGCGCCTGCGGCGGCCAGTTCACGGCGAACACGATGGCGACGGTCAGCGAGGCGATCGGGCTCGCGCTGCCGGGCTCGGCTGGGGCGCCAGCGCCGTACGAGGATCGGGACCGCTGGGCGATGGAGAGCGGCAAGGCGGTCATGGCGCTGCTGGAGAGCGGGCTGCGGCCACGGGACATCGTGACGATGCGGGCGCTTGAGAACGCGGCCGTCGTCGTGGCGGCGACGGGGGGCAGCACGAATGCCGGGCTACATTTGCCGGCGATGGCGCATGAGGCCGGGCTGCGGTTCACCATGGACGACGTGCTGCAGATCATGCGCCGCACTCCTTACATCGCGGACCTCAAGCCGGGCGGGAAGTACGTCGCGTTCGACGTGCACAAGGTTGGCGGCATCCCGGTGATCCTGAAGTCCTTGCTCGATGGCGGGCTGCTGCACGGCGACTGCATCACCGTCACGGGCAAGACCCTGGCGGAGAACTTGAAAGACGTCGTGTTCCCGGCGGACCAAGACGTGGTCTACACCGTACAGAACCCGATCACGGCCACGGGCGGCGTCGTCGGGTTGCGCGGCAACCTGGCGCCCGAGGGCGGGATCGTGAAGGTCGCCGGCATGAAGGTGCAGCAGTTCGAGGGCTCGGCGCTCTGCTTCGACAGCGAGGAGGAGGCGTTCGCCGCCGTCGACGCGCGCGCCTATAAGAAAGGCGACGTGATCGTCATCCGCTACGAGGGGCCGAAGGGCGGCCCGGGCATGCGCGAGATGCTGTCGACGACCAGCGCCATCTACGGGCAGGGCATGGGCGAGGATGTGGCATTGATCACGGACGGCCGGTTCAGCGGCGCCACGCGCGGCTTCTGCGTCGGGCACGTGGGGCCGGAGGCGGCGGTCGGCGGGCCGATCGCGTTGTTGCAGAACGGCGATCGCATCCGGCTGGACGCGGTGGCCGGCACGATCGAGGTCTTGCTCAGCGACGAGGAGTTGGCGGCCCGGCGCGCGGCCTGGACCCCGCGCGGCACCGACTACAACAGCGGCGCGATCTGGAAATACGCGCAGACCGTCGGCCCGGCGCATCTGGGTGCCGTGACCAACCCCGGAGGCGCTGCGGAGACGCACTGCTACGCCGACATCTGAACCACACCTCGTGCTCGGGTCGATCAAGCGGCACCAAGACCGCTATGCCGGCGGCCTGATCGGGCTGGTCGGGCTGCTCGTCGCCGGCGTCGCCGCGACCTATTCGGTCGGCACGCTACGGGCGATGGGGCCGGGCTTCTTTCCCCTCACTCTTGGCGTGATCATGACGGGGCTCGGCGTGCTGATCGCATTCTCCGCCCGCGGCAGCGAGCCCGATCCGCACGGCCCCGAGGGGCTCGACCACCCGGAGGTGCGGGGCTGGCTGTGCATCCTGGGCGGCGTGATCGCCTTCATCGTGCTGGCGGAGCGGGCCGGGTTGGCGCCCGCGACCTTCGGCTGCGTGTTCATCGCCGCCATGGGCGACCGCGCGGCGACGGTGCGCACGTCGTTCGTGCTGGCGCTGGCCGTCTCCGCCGCGGGAGTGCTGCTGTTCCACTACGGGCTGCGGGTCCAATTGGCGCCGTTCGCTTGGAAATGGGGATGACCGGGACGGCGCTGGCGGACCTGTGGCACGGGTTCGGGGTCGCGTTGCTGCCGCAGAACTTCTTCGCCTGCCTGCTGGGCGTGGTGCTGGGCAACGTCGTCGGCGTGCTGCCCGGGATGGGGGTGATGGCGGCGATCTCGATCCTGCTGCCGCTGACGTTCGCGATGCCGCCGGTGGCCGCCATCCTGATGCTGTCCGGCATCTACTACGGCGCGCAGTATGGCGGGGCTATCTGCTCGATCCTGCTCAACCTGCCGTGCCATCCGCCGCACGCGGTGACGTGCCTGGACGGCTATCCGCTGACGCTGCAGGGCAAGGGCGGCACCGCGCTCGGCATCACGATCCTCGCCTCGTTCGTCGGCGCGTCGTTCGGGATTACGGAGATGATCTTCTTCGCGCCGGTTCTGGTGCGGGTCGCGCTGCGGTTCGGCCCGGCGGAGATCTGTTCCTTGATGCTGCTCGGCTTGCTGGCCGGGTCGACCCTGGCGCGCGGGTCGGCGCTGAAGGGCGTCGCGATGACGGTGCTCGGCCTCGTGCTGGGGATTGTCGGCACGGATGTGACGACGGGGTTCGAGCGGTTCAGCTTCGGCGTGCCGGATCTGTCGGACGGGATCGAGATCGTGTCGCTTGCGCTCGGGCTGTTCGGGATCGCGGAGTTCTTGAAAAGCGTGAACCGGATCGCGCCGGTGGGCGGCGGCCGATTGCGGCTCGGCTGGCGCGACATGGCGCCGAGCCGGGCGGACCTGCGGACGGCGGCGTTCCCGATCGTGCGCGGCACACTGATCGGCAGCCTGTGCGCACTGATCCCCGGGACCGGGCCGACGATCGCGTCGTTCGTCTCCTACGCAGCGGAAAAGAAGCTGTCGCGCACGCCGGAGCGGTTCGGACGTGGGGCGATCGCGGGGGTGGCGGCGCCCGAGGCGTCGACGCACTCGTCGGTGCAGGGGGACTTCATCCCGACGATGAGCCTCGGCATTCCCGGCGACGCGGTGATGGCGCTGCTGCTGGCGGCCCTCACCATCCAGGGAATAACGCCGGGGCCGCAGCTGATCAGCCAGCACCCGGACATCTTCTGGGGGCTGATCGCGAGCTTCTGGGTCGGCAACATCCTGCTGGTGCTGCTGAACGTGCCGCTGATCGGCGTCTGGGTGAAGCTGCTCGCGATCCCCTACAAATACCTCTATCCGAGCGCCCTGTTTTTCGTCTGCATCGGCGTCTACAGCACCAACAACAGCCTGTTCCAAGTGGGCGAGGCGCTGGCGATCGGTGCGGCGGGATACGTGCTGCTGCTGCTCGGCTTCCACCCGGCGCCGGTGCTGCTGGGTTTCGTGCTGGGGCCACGGTTCGAGGAGAACTTCCGCCGCGCGCTGCTGCTGTCCAAGGGCGACCTGATGGTGTTCGTGCAGCGCCCGATCAGCGCAGCGTTCCTGGGCGTGGCCGCGTTGCTGGTGGCGGCGCAGCTCTATGTGCATTGGCGCCGGCGGCGGCTTTGACGTCCGGCCGCGCCCGCCACACGATGTAGCCCGGGAGGATCAGCGATGGACAACGCGCCCAACGAAGCGGTCCCGGGGATGACCCGGCCGGACGCGATCGTCACCAGCCTCAAGCGCACCGCGGTGGCCACACCCTACCGGTTTCGCGATCTGCTGGCGCTCGATGACTTCGACCGCCACGCACGCCGGCTGCTGCCGCCGATGATCTATCAGTATGTCGCCGGCGGGGCCGAGACCGGGGCGGCGCTGCGGGCGGGGCGGGAGGCCTATGCTCGCTACAAGCTCGTGCCACGGGTGCTGCGCGACGTCGCCGGGCGGGACCTGTCGACGACGCTGTTCGGCCGCCGCCACGCCGTGCCGTTCGGGATCCCGCCGCTGGGGGGTGCGGCGTTCATCGCCTATCGCGGGGACCTGGTGCTGGCCGAGGCGGCGCGGCGGCAGTCCTTGCCGATGATCCTGAGCGCCTCGGCGCTGATCAGCCTGGAGGACGTGCACGCGCAGAACCCGGATGCCTGGTTCCAGGCCTATCTGCCCGGCGACCAGGCCCGGATCGACCGCCTGGTGCAGCGCGTCGCCCGAACCGGCTACCAGGTGCTGGTGGTGACGGCCGACACGCCGACCCTGGGCAACCGCGAGCACAACATCCGCACCGGCTTCAGCATGCCTATCCGGGTCACGCCCCGCGTCATGTGGCAGAGCGCCACCCATCCCCGCTGGCTGCTCGGCGTCGTGGCGCGCACCTTCCTGCGGCACGGGACACCGCACTTCGAGAACATGGAGGCGGAGCGCGGACCGCCGATGATGTCGAGCGGGGCGGTGCGCAACACGCTCGCGCGCGACCAGCTCTCGTGGCGCAACGTCGAGGCGATCCGGCGGCAGTGGCCCGGCACGCTGGTGGTGAAGGGCCTGCTGTGCGCGGCCGACGTGCGCTTGGCGCGCGAGATCGGCGTGGACGGGATCGTCTTGTCGAGCCATGGCGGGCGGCAGTTGGACCACGCGATCGCGCCACTCGACGTGTTGCCCGAGGTCACGGGCGAAAAGGGTGGGATGGCGGTGATCATCGACAGCGGCATCCGGCGCGGCACGGACGTGCTGAAGGCACTGGCGCTGGGTGCAGACTTCACCTTCGTCGGGCGGCCGATGTTGTTCGCGGCGGCGCTGGGCGGCGTGCCCGGGGTGGAGCTGGCGATCCGGCTGCTGCGGGAGGAGATCGACCGCGACATGGCGCTGCTCGGCGTGCGCACGCTGCGCGAGCTGTCGCCCGAATTCATCAGCCAAGGGAGGGCCGAGCATGCCTGAGACCGTGAACCCGCGCTGGACCCGGCGCCCGCCCGGCTCGACCTGGGGCGACTGGGGCGCCGATGACGAGCTGGGCCGGCTAAACCTGCTGACGCGGGAGAAGGTGCTGCAGGGGGTGGCCGAGGTGCGGGAGGGGCGGGCGTTCTGCCTGTCGCTGCCGCTGGACTATCCGGGCGGCAACGTGGTGAACCCGCGGCGGCACCCGCCGGAGCTGCGGCCGACGGTGCGCGAGGGCCGGGCCAACTTCGCCTTGCCGCTGCGCTGCTACGACCCAACGGCGCTCGACATCGTCTGCGACGACCAGGTCGTGTTGACGCTGCAGTATTCGACGCAGTGGGACACGCTGGCGCATGTCGGGCAGATGTTCGACGTCGACGGCGACGGCAAGCCGGAAGACGTGTTCTACAACGGGTTCCGCGCCGGGTCGGACGTGGCAGGGCCGGTGTTGTACCGTGGCACGGAGGGGGTGCCCAACCCGGCGCCGCAGGGGGCGCGGCGGCTGGGCGTCGAGAACATGGCCGTGTCATGCATCCAAGGCCGCGGCGTCATGATCGACCTCGAGGCGCATCACGGCCGCTCCGGCACGCTGGTCGGCTACGAGGAGCTGATGGCCATCCTCGACAAGGACCGTGTCGTCGTAGAACCCGGCGACCTCCTCTGCTTCAGGACGGGCTTCGACCGCATGCTGCTGGGCATGGACAAGCGGCCCGACCCGGACCGGCTGCGGTCGACGAACAGCGCGCTCGATGGGCGGGACGAGCGGTTGCTGCAATGGGTGACGGACTCGCAGGTGGTGGCGCTCATCAGCGACAACTACGCGGTCGAGTCCTCCCCGGCGCGGCCCTGCACGGCGGATTTCTGCGCAACGCTGCCCTTGCACGCGCACTGCCTGTTTCGGCTGGGCGTCTACCTGGGCGAGATGTGGTTGCTGTCGGACCTGGCCGACTGGCTGCGCGCCGCCGGGCGCAACCGGTTCCTGTTGACGGCGCCCCCGTTGCGGCTGCCGGGCGCCGTGGGCTCGCCGGCGACGCCGGTGGCGACCGTGTAGCGGAGAGGGGGGCCATGCCCCACTATCGCCTGCACTACTTCCCGGAGTCGGGGAACAGCTACAAGTTGGCGCTCATGCTGACCCTGTGTGGGCAGGCATTCGAGCTGGTCTGGACCGACTTCGCCCGGGGCGTGACGCGGACTAAGGCGTGGCGGCGCACGGTGAATGCGATGGGCGAGATCCCGGTGCTGGAGGAGGACGGCGTCGGCTTTACGCAGACGGCGCCGATCCTCCTGCGCCTGTCCGAGCGGTTCGGGCGTCTCCAGGGCACCGGGGAGGACACGCGGCAGGAGGTGCTCCGGTGGCTGTTCTGGGACAACCAGAAGCTGAGCGGCTTCATGGCGGCCTACCGCTTCCGGCGCGCCTTCACGCCAGACCCGGAGCCGCACGTGCAGGATTTTCTGCGCGGCCGGATCGACGACTACCTGGGCATCGTCGAGCAGCGGTTCGCGGCGCAGCCCTTCGTTGCCGGCGACGAGCCGACCGTCGCGGACCTGTCGATGACGGGCTACCTGGTGTTCCCGAAGGAGGAGAGCGGCTACGATCTTCCGGCCAGCCATCCGGCCATCACAGGTTGGCTGGGCCGGATCGCGGCCCTCCCCGGCTGGAAAGCGCCGTACGATTTGCTGCCAGGCAAGCGGATGCGCTTCTACGGGGCCGGCAACGCCGCCCAGGAGAGCGCATGAAACACGTCCTGATCGTCGGCGGCGGGATCGCAGGGCTATTGACCGCCTGGGCGTTGGGGCGGCGCGGGGTGCGGGTGACTCTGTTCGAGCAGGGGCCGCTGCCGAACCCGCGCGCGTCCTCGTTCGACGAGCACCGGATTATCCGGCACGCCTACGGCCGCATGCAGGGCTATGCCCGGCTGATGCCCGGCACGTTCGCGCTATGGGATCGGCTGTGGGCCGATCTTGGCGAGCGGCACTACGAGGAGACGGGGTCGGCCAACTTCATCCGCGACGACTGGGCTTGGGTCGAGCCGGCGCTGCAGTCTCTCGACGAGCTGGGGATCCCCCACAGCGAGGTGCCGATGGACGCGGTGCCGGAGCGGTTTCCGATGGTGAACATGGCCGGGCTGAACAAGGTGGTGATGGCGGGCGGGTCGGGGATGCTGTTCCCGAGCCGGATCCTGACGGCGGTGGTGGCGGCGCTGCCGGCATTCGGCGTGCACCTGGTGGCGAACTGCACCGTAAGCGCGGTCGATGCAGAGGCCGGTACGGTCGTGGCGGATGGGGAGCGGCACCGCGCCGACGCGGTCGTGGTTTGCGCCGGCGCCTGGGCGGACCGGCTGGTGCCGTCGCTGCGCGGGGTCGCGGTGCCGTCGCGACAGGGGGTGATCTACCTGGCGCCGCCGCCGGACCTGGCCGAGGCGTGGGCGGGGGCGCCGGTGATGATGAGCCGCAGCCGGGTGGGCGGCAGCTACACGCTGCCGCCGCGGCGGGGCACGCGGCTGAAGGTCGGCGACCATGTGTTCTCGCGCCGGGGCAACCCGGACGACGACCGGGTCGCGGATGCGGACGACCTGGCGCTGCTGCTGCCGGCGCTGGCGATCGCGTATCGCGGCATCGAGCAGTATGCCGTGCTGGAGCGGCGGGCGTGCTTCTACACCGTGACCGAGGATGAGGGCTTCGTCGTGCGCCCGACCGGCGCGCGCGGCTGGGTGATCAGCGCTTGTTCCGGCCATGGCTTCAAGCTCGCGCCGACGATGGCCGAGGGCGTCGCCCAGGCGATCGTGGGCGAGCGCGCGCCGGACGGCGTGGCCGCCTGGGCGGCGCCGCTGTAGCTGCCGTGCTTGGCATGCGGCGTGCTTCGACTGCCCGGCAATCGCAGGGACACCGTGCATGGCCGCCAAGCCGTTCCATCTCGCCTGGTTCCTGCAGGGCTCCAGCATCCAGGCCTGGGGTGAGCAGTGGAGCGGCAACATCAGCGAGGAGTGGATGTCCGCCGACATGTTCCTCGACCTGGCGCGGTCGATCGAGCGGGCCTGCTTCGACTATCTGCTGCTCGAAGACTCCATCTACATCGGCCAGAACTGGGAGAACGCGCGCGACATCTTTCTCAAGAACGGGATGTCGGTACCGCGGCAGGAGCCTTCGGTCATTGCATCGCTGATGATGGCGGCGACGACGCGACTGGGGATCGTGCCGACGCTGTCCACCTTTGCCTACCACCCCTACCTGACTGCCCGGATCGTCGGCACGCTGGACCAGGTCTCGGGCGGGCGGGCCGGGTGGAACATGGTGACCGGCAGCTCGGACCTGTCGGGGCAGAACTTCGGGCTCGAGCGGCTGCCGGAGCACGACACCCGCTACGACATGGCGGCCGAATATATAGACGTGGTAACGAAGCTGTGGGATTCGTGGGAGCCTGGGGCGATCGTGGCCGACCGGACGACGGGCGTGCTGATCGAGCCGTCGAAGGTGCACACGATCGATTACCGGGGCGAGTACTACGCCAGCCGCGGGCCGCTGAACTCCGGCCCGTGTCCGCAGGGCCGGCCGGTGATCGCGCAGGCGGGCGGCTCGGCCAAGGGCCGGGCAATCGCGGCGCAATACGCGGACACGATCGTGGCGCACCCGAAGGGCGTGGAGGCGATGAAGGCCTACCGCGACGACGTGCGGGCGCGGATGGTGGCCGCCGGGCGGGACCCGGACACGTGCAAGGTGCTGTTCATGGCGACCCCGGTGCTGGCCAACACCGACGCGGAAGCGCAGGCCCGCGCGGCCCGCCGCGGGGTCGCGAGCGACGACGACGTGCGGCGGCGCCTAGCGCAGATGGGCTGGACGACGAACATCGACTTCTCGGGGCACGACCTGGATGCGCCGGTTGGCGAGCTGACGACCAACGGGCACCAATCGAGCCTTGCCAATTTCCTGAAGAAGGCCGGCGGGCGAACCCTCAGGGAGGCGATCATCGCCTATTCGAGCCATGGCGGATCGGTCGACCTGGTCGGCACGCCGGAGACGGTCGCGGCGCAGATGGACGAGGCGATGCAGGAAGTCGGCGGCGACGGCTACCTGCTGGTGCTGCCGAACGTCAGCCGGAAGACGGTGGCAGAGATCACCGACGGGCTGGTGCCGGCCTTGCAGCAGCGGGGTCTGGTGCGGCGCGGGTATGCGCACAGGCAGTTCAGGGACAATCTGCTGGAGTTTTGAGTCGACATCACGCGTGGCCAAACGGTACCGGCTTTCACTCCCGTCCGGATACCTGCTACGCGACCCCACAAAAGGTCTCGATGTACAATGGCCGATCCGGGCGCGTCAGCATCCAGTAGGACGCGTCGATGCCGGCCGGGCCGAGGTCGAGCAGGGCGAAGCCGTGGGTGTAGGCGCCGTCGACGACGTCGAGCGGGAGATCGGTCAGGATCGTGGGCGGTTCGATCAGGCCAGGCAGCGGGGCGGGCGGCCCGGGCACCGCCTCGACCGGAATGGCGCCGAAGCCGATGTTGCGGCCGGTGATGCCGCGATAGGGCGCGTACAGGCGCAGCCGATGCTCGTGGCCCCAGAACCAAGCGTCGATCCGGCCGGCCTGCGCGAGGCGGCCGTAGCTGTCCATCAAGTGCCGGTTCGTGGGGCTTTGCGCGTCGAGCGGGCCGATCTGGGCGAAGGCCGAGAAGGGCTGATGATGGCTCAACAGGATGGTGCGGCCCGGGAAGCCTCGCACTTTGTCGGCGTGCCAGAGCTCTTCTGCATGATCGAGCTGGGTGAGCGCCGCCGCCTCGTTGAACGGATCGCGGTCGTTCAGGCCGGTGTCGGCAGCCAAGATCTGCCAGGCGCGGTCGGGACTGCGCAGGCAGAAGTAGCTGGCCGGCTGGCCGAGCTCGTGCAGCAGGCCGTAGTACCCCTGGCCGCCGCTATAGACGTCGTGGTTGCCGCACAGGCTGAACAGCGGCGTTTGCGGCAGGACCGCGCGCAGCGGGGCGAGGAAGTTGGCCTGGCACTCCTCCGCCGTGCCGGAATAGTAGATGTCGCCAAGATGGATGACAGCGTCCGGCCGTTGCTGGGCCACCAGTGCCGCAACCCGGCGCGCCACATCGGTCCCGGTGCCCCAGTCCGACAGCAGCGCCACGCGCATGGACGAAGCCGGTGCCGGGATGACGAAGTCGTCGAGATCCTGGTAACGGACATAGGGGATGGAGCGCGGCCGCCCATCGATATGCAGGTCGCTGGCGTAGGCAACCAGCGTCTTGGCCCAGAACGGGTCGCAGCGCGAGAAGTCGAGCCGGTTGTGGAGGGCCGTTTGCCGGGCGGTGTCGCCGGCAACGATCGCCTCCAGCAGTTCGAGCCCTAGCGCGGCGCAGGTCATGGACGGCAGGGTGGGTGTGCCGCGCGGCGCATAGGCGCGGGCCGGGTCCTGCCTGGCCGCGACCAGGTGCGCGGCCGCGAGCGGCATGGAATGCCCGTCGCCGTCGACGACCCCCGAGCGGCCGCGTCGCGCTAGGGCCGCGGCTGCGGACTGCAGGACGGAAAGGACCGCGTTGCGGGCGGTGGGGAACGGGTCGGGCATGCGCCCTTCTACCTCAGCACGCCGCCGCGTTCAGCCCTTCTTGACGTTCCAGAAGATCGGAAACGGGCTGTCCAGCACGCCGCTGATCGTGTCGCGGACGGCGATCGGCTGATAGAACTCGCCGAGCGGGATGTACGGCACGAGCTTCCACACCTCGGCCTGCAACGCGTCGGTCGCCTTCTTCTGCGCGCCCGCGTCCGGCGCGTCATACCATTCGGTCCGGAGCGCCTCGATCGAGGGATTGTCGGCCCAGCCGAACCATCCGGCGAGCCCGGTGCCGATCAGCGGGTAGTGGCCTGCCGGGTCGTTGAGGTTCAAGCCCTCCCAGCCCGTGCAGAACACGCTCCAGCCGCCCTTGTCGACCGGTTCGCGGCTGGTGCGCCGCTGCACCACGGTGCCCCAGTCCATCGACTGGTAGTCGACGGTGAAGCCGAGCTTGATCAGCAGGTCGCGCGTGACTTGGCAAAACGCCTGCAGCCACGGGTAGTCGGTCGGCGAGATGATCACGACCCGGTCGCCCTTGTAGTGCTCGGCAACGAGCTTCTTGGCGCCGTCCCAGTCGCGTGGGCCGGTCATCGCGGAGAGGCCGACGTCGGACGCGGCTGGGCTGCCCGGGGTGAAGACGCCGATGCCCGATTTCCACAGGCTGGTCTCCTCGCCATAGGCGGCCTGCATGAACTCGTTCTGGTCGGCCACCATCAGCACGGCGCGGCGCAGGTTCGGGTCGTTGAACGGCGGATGCAGGTGGTTGAAGCGCATCACCTCGATGTTGCCGACCTTGTCGGGGTTGAGCACCTTGACCCCCTTGGCCTTGCGGAGCTGGGGCAGGAGGTCGCTGATCGGCGACTGCCACCAATCGGCCTCCCCGGCCTGCATCGCGGCGGCCGACGTCGCGCTGTCGGGGATGATCTTCCATTCGACCCGGTCGAAATTCGCCACCTTGCCGCCGCTGACGAAGCTTGGTTGCTCCTGCCGGGGCACGTAGCCGTCGAACCGGGCATAGGCGGCGAGCGCGCCCGGCGCCCACTCGTCACGCAGGAAGCGATAGGGGCCGGAGCCGGTGAAGTCGGTGATCTGCGTGAAGGCGTCGGTCTTGGCGACGCGCTCGGGCATGATGAAGGCGACGTTCGCGGAGCCTTTGCCAAGCGCCGTGGTCATCAAGGGAAACGGGCTGGTGAGCTTGATGGTGCAGGTCCGGTCATCGGGCGCGGCCATGTTGTCGAGCTGCTTGGCGATGCGCTGGCCCATGCCGTCGCGCTTCATCCAGCGCGCGAGCGAGGCGACGCAATCGACGCCGCGAACCGGGGCGCCGTCGTGGAACTTGAGGCCATCGCGCAGGCGGATCGTCCAGGTGAGCTTGTCGTCCGAGACGGCGGCGCCCTCGGCCATTTGCGGCCTGGCGACCAGCTTCTCGTCCTGACCGAATAGCGTGTCGTAGATCATGTAGCCGTGGTTCCGGGCGACGGTTGTCGTCGTCCAGATCGGGTCCGGGTTGGCGAGGTTGCCCTCGGGGATGAACCGCAGCGTGCGCGCGGCGGACTGCGCGATGGCCGGGCGGGCCAGCGTGGCGGCGGCCGAGGCACAGGAAGCAGTGGCAAGCAGCATACGACGGGTCAGCATGGGGCACCTGCATCAGCTCGGGACGGTGTGCAGGTCCAATGCAAGCGTGATGCCGAGCAACGATGATCGGCTGCGTGCAGCCCGGTCGGGGCAGGGACAAAAAAATGGCGATGCCCGAAGGCACCGCCAAGTTTAGGGAGGAAACGTCCTGCAGGACAGCGGCGAACCGCCGTGCTGCACTGCACAATCTATGCCGATCCGTCCGTGATGCAAGTGTGATTCGACGATGGCCGTTAGCGAGTGCGTGAAGAAGCCATTGGCCTGTCGATGCGATCGCCGGGCCAACTGCCCCCGCCCGGCCCCCTGTCTTTCGGAGCGCTTCGGGGCTATATTCCAAGCTCCCGTTTTGCAGAGAGACAGACACCCGGCATGTCCGAGGCCGTTCCGAATCCCGAGCCCACGTCCGACCAAGCCCCTGAGGCCTATGACGCCGCGTCGATCACCGTCCTGAAGGGTCTCGAGGCCGTGCGAAAGCGGCCGGGGATGTATATCGGCGACACCGATGATGGGTCCGGCCTGCACCACATGGCGTTCGAGATCATCGACAACGCCGTCGACGAGGCGCAGGCGGGCTTTGCCACGCGATGCGAACTGACGCTGAACGCCGACGGCTCGGTGACCGTGTGCGACGACGGTCGCGGCATCCCGACCGGCATGCACGAGGAGGGGGTCTCGGCCGCCGAGGTGGTGCTGACGGTGCTGCACGCCGGCGGCAAGTTCAACCAGAACAGCTACAAGGTTTCGGGCGGCCTGCACGGCGTCGGCGCCGCCGTGGTGAACGCATTGTCGGAGTGGATGGAGGTCCGCATCTGGCAGAACGGGCACGAGCACCTGATCCGGTTCGAGCATGGCGTCGCGGTGAAGCCGCTCGAGGTCGTCGGGCCGAGCGACAAGCATTCCGGGACCGAGGTGACGTTCAAACCAAGCACGGGCACCTTCACCAAGACCGAGTTCGACTTCGCGATCCTGGAGAAGCGGCTGCGGGAACTCGCGTTCCTCAACTCGGGCCTCGCGATCGGACTGAAGGACGAGCGGCATGCGCCGCCGGTCGAGACGAACTTCAAGTTCGACGGCGGGTTGGTCGCGTTCGTGCATTACCTGGACCGCAGCAAGGTCCCAGTGATCGCCGAGCCGATCTCGGTCGTGACGGAGGAAAGCCAGATCGGCATCCGCGTCGAATTCGCGCTGAGCTGGAACGACAGCTACCACGAAACGATGCTCTGCTACACCAACAACATTCCGCAGAAGGATGGCGGCACGCACCTGGCCGGGTTCCGCCAGGCCTTGACGCGCGTGGTGACCAAATACGCCGAAGGCATGGGCAAGAAAGAAGGCCTGGCCCTGGTTGGCGACGACATGCGCGAGGGCATGACGGCCGTGCTGAGCGTGAAGGTGCCGGACCCGAAGTTCAGCAGCCAGACGAAGGACAAGCTCGTCAGCTCCGAGGTGCAGCCGGTGGTGCAGGCGGCGGTGGCCGACGTGGTGAGCCACTGGTTCGAGACGCACCCCAAGGAGGCCAAGGGCATCATCCAGAAGGTGATGGACGCAGCCAGCGCGCGCGAGGCGGCGCGCAAGGCCCGCGAATTGACCCGACGCAAGGGCGTGCTGGACGTCAGCACGTTGCCCGGCAAGCTCGCCGACTGCCAGGAGCGTGACCCGGCGAAGTCCGAGATCTTCATCGTCGAGGGCGACAGCGCCGGCGGCTCGGCCAAGCAGGGCCGCGACCGCAAGTTCCAGGCGATCCTGCCACTGAAGGGCAAGATCCTGAACGTGGAGCGGGCCCGGTTCGACCGCATGCTGGGCAGCGCAGAGATCGGCACCCTGATCACCGCGCTCGGCACCGGCATTGGCCGGGGCGAGCCGGAGCAGGGTGGCTTCGACATCACCAAGCTGCGCTACCACCGCATCAACATCATGACGGACGCCGACGTCGACGGCAGCCATATCCGCACGCTGTTGCTGACCTTCTTCTTTCGGCAGATGCCCGAGTTGATCGCGCGCGGGCACCTGTACATCGCGCAGCCGCCGCTTTACCGGGCCAAGCGCGGCAATGACGAGCGCTACCTCAAGAACGATAAGATGCTCGAGGACTACCTGCTGGACAAGGCGCTGGCGGAAGCCCGCATCGTCTATGCCGACGGCACCCGGCATGAGGGCGCCGAGATGGCGGCCGAGCTGGCCTGGCTGCGCGAGGCGGCCGGCAACATCCGGCGCCTGGCCAACGCGGTGCCGACGTGGCTTGTGGAGCAGGCCGCGATCGTCGGCGCGCTAACGTCCGACCCGGAGCGCATCACGAGTGTCAGCGGACAGCTGGTGGAACGGCTGAACGCATTGTCGCTGCCCAACGAGCGCACCTGGAAGGCGCTGGCCGACGAGCGCGGGCTGCATCTGGCCCGCATCGTCCGCGGCGTCGCCGAGTGGCACGACATCGACATGGGCAGCCTGCGGAGCAGCGAGGCCCGCTGGCTCGCGGACCGCACCGCGGCGATGCAGTCCCGGTTCAGCACCCCCGCCATGCTTGGCCTGGACAAGACCGAGCTGACGGTCGCCGGGCCTGCCTCGACCTTCGACCGCATCCTCGGCCAGGGCCGGAAGGGACTGTCGATCCAGCGCTTCAAGGGCCTGGGCGAGATGAACCCGGACCAGCTGTGGAAGACGACACTCGATCCGGAGGTGCGCACCCTGCTGCAGGTCCGCGTCGGCGACGCCGAAGACGCCGCCCAGGTCTTCAGCACGCTCATGGGCGACGTGGTCGAGCCGCGGCGGGACTTCATCGTCGGCAACGCGCTGAAGGTGGCGAACCTGGACGTTTGAGGTCGGCGATCCGTGCCTGAGCGGATGCTCTGCGCGTCTCGCAGCCTCGCTCCCGTATGAGCCCCATGATGCCGTTCGTGGAGGGCGAGGCAAATGGAACAGCCACGTGCAGACCTGGACAGCTTGCGGCGGTTCGATCTCAACCTGCTGCTTACGTTCGACGTCCTCATGGCCGAGCGGAGCGTGACCGCCGCCTCCAAGCGTATGGGAGTCGGCCAGCCCGCTATGAGCAATGCGCTCGCGCGCCTGCGTGAGATGTTCGGCGATCCCCTGCTGGTTCGCACGACGACCGGCTTGCAGCCGACCAGCCGCGCGCTCGACCTCGTCGCCCCGGTCGCGCGCATCCTTGCCGAATTGCGCGAGGAGGTCTTCAGCACCCGGGGGTTCAGCCCCGCCACGGATCGCCGGTCGTTCCGCATCGGGGTCTCGGACCAGGCGGAGGCGGCGATCATGCAAGACGTGCTGCATGCCATCCAGCGGGATGCGCCCGGCATCCGGGTCATCGCGCGCTCCGTCGAGCGGCAGGTCGGGGCGGAGTTACTGACCTCGGGCGCAATCGATCTGGCCATCGGCCACTTCCCGGAGGTCGACACCACGCTGCAGGTGACGACCCTCTATCACGAAACCTTTGTCTGCCTGTTCGACGCGCGGGCCTGCGGGCTCGCGCCGCCACTCTCGCTCGACGACTACGTCACCCTGCCGCACATCCTCGTGTCGCTGCGCGGCGAGCCGTTCGGCCACATCGACGAGCTGCTCGCGGCCGCCGGGCGCTCCCGCACCGTGATCTACACCACGCCGCACTTCCTGGCGGTCCCGTTCCTGCTGCACGGGTTCCGCGCGGTCTCGGCCCTGCCGCGGCGCTTGGCCGAGAACTGTGCCGATGCCGCCGGGCTTGCGACCTGCGACGTGCCGCTGCCGTCCGAGGGCTACGACATGCGGATGGCGTGGCATCGCCGCACCGCGTCCGACCCGGCACAAAGCTGGCTGCGTGACCTGGTCGCAGCCGTCGGACGCAGCCGGGTGGGATAAAGGCCTCCGCGCGCCGTCGCCTTCGGATGACGGTGGCCTTCCCCATCGACACGGGTGATACCCTCCATCAAATCATTCGATTTGACGAATACTGCCTGAGTTCGCACATCGGTCGGACTGATAGTGGAGCTCTCGATGTCCGTCCTGGCGTTGCATACCGATCCCGTC
Source organism: Acetobacteraceae bacterium (assembly GCA_965213855.1). Classification (GTDB taxonomy): domain Bacteria; phylum Pseudomonadota; class Alphaproteobacteria; order Acetobacterales; family Acetobacteraceae; genus JBBROS01. The sequence goes on from CBDCAA010000011.1 coordinate 605,269, forward strand.
CCGACGGCCTCCGCCGATCAGGCACGGCCCACCCGCAAGTCGATCCCGCCGGGGCAACTTTTGATCGGCGGCGCATGGGTGGATGCGGCCGCTGGCGAGACGATGGACGTTACCGACCCGACCACCGAGGCGTCGATCACCCATGTCCAGAAGGCGTCGGCCGAGGACGCCAACCGCGCGATCGACGCCGCCCATACGGCGTTCGAGGACGGCCCGTGGGGCAAGATGCGCCACGAGGATCGCGCCAAGATCCTGTTCAAGATCGCCGACCTCATGGACGAGCGGGCCGACGACTTCGCCATCCGCGAGGCGATGGATATGGGCATGCCCTATACCGACTTCCGCTCGATCATCATGCCGCATTGTTCGGGCCTGTTCCGCTTCTTCGCCGGGCAGGCGATGGCGCACATGGACGGCGGCTATCGCACCTCCTACGAGCCGAACATCCGCATCCTGACCCGGCGCGAGCCGTTGGGCGTGGTGGGCTGCATCACGCCATGGAACTTCCCGCTTGCGCTGACCTGCTCGAAGGTCGCGCCCGGCCTTGCGGCGGGGAACGTGGTCATCCACAAGCCCGCATCCGACACGCCCCTGACCGCATTGGCCCTGGCGCAGGTTGCGCTCGATGCCGGCGTGCCCCCGGGCGTTTACAACCTCATCACCGGCCCCGGTGGCGCGGTGGGCGACGCGCTCGTCCGGTCGAAGAAGGTCGACAAGATCGCCTTCACCGGCTCCACCTCGGTCGGCATGGGCCTGATCCGCAACGGCGCCGACACGATCAAGCACCAGACAATGGAGCTCGGCGGCAAATCGCCCAACATCATTTTCGCCGACGCGAACATGGAAGCGGCGTTGCAAGCCGCGTTCTGGGGCATCTTCTGGAACAAGGGCGAGGTCTGCGTGGCCGGCAGCCGCATCCTGGTCGAACGCGCAGTCTACGACGAGTTCGTGGACAAGTTCTCCGCCATGGCCAAGGCGGCGGTGCTCGGCGACCCGCTCGATCCGAACACCCAGCTGGGACCGATCGCGACCAAGGCCGAGTACGACAAGATCCTGAGATACGTCGAGATCGGCAAGCAGACCGCGCGGCTGACGGCCGGCGGCGGCGCGCCCAAGATCGGCGGCAAGGGGCTGTTCATCGAGGCGACGGTCTTCGCGGACGCCAAGAACGACATCCAGATCAGCCGCGAGGAGATCTTCGGGCCCGTGGTGCCGATCATCCCGTTCGAGGACGAGGACGACGCGATCCGCCTCGCCAACGACACCGATTACGGCCTGGCCTCGGGCATCCAGACGAGCGACTTGGGACGGGCGTTGCGGATTGCGGACCGGATCAAGGCCGGCACGGTCTGGCTGAACACCTGGCACAAGTATCACCCGAACGCCCCGTTCGGCGGCTACAAGGCGAGCGGATACGGCCGCGAACAGGGTGCGGAGGCGCTGGAGAACTACACGCAGTATAAGACCATTTGGGCTAACCTTGGGTAAGGCCAGGGCATGCCGCCGACATGGCACAGACGAACAAGCGGCTAGCGCTCGAGCATGGCCTGCTGCCCGATGTGCAGGTCGAGGTGCGCGATATGGCGGCCGAGGGGACTGTCTGGACCGCGACCGACCCGATGACCGGCCATCGCGGCGAACTCCACGGCCTCGTTCCATGGCGCATCGAGGTCGGCAAGATCGCCGAGCGGTGGGCGGCCGTGACGCCGATGGACGAACCGATCCAGCCGGGCCTTCGCTGGTGATCCCGTACGAATTCTCAGTGTCACGAGAGGTGTTCGGCAATGCAGCATGATGGCGGCGTGATCGGCTACGCCCAGGCGCGTACCGTGGCCACCTGGCCCAAGGGCAGTTTCGTCGAGAACCTCGCGGTCGACTCGGCCGGGGCGATCTTCGTCACCCTTCATACGGAGAAGGCCGTCGCCCGGGTCGACCCGGCCAACGGCACGGTGACGCCGTTTGCCACGTTCGATACGCCCGTCGCGGGGCTGGCCTTCGCCGGCGACGGATCGCTGATCGTGAGCGGCGGCACGCCGGGACGGCGGCCCGGCGTGATCTGGCGGGTGACGGAGGACGGTTCGGTCTCGCGCGTCGCCGACCTGCCGGATGCGGCGTTTCTCAACGGCGTGACGCCGCTCGGTGAGCGGTTCTTGGTCGCGGACTCCATCGGCGGCCGCATCTACGCGATCGACCCCGCCGACGGTGCCGTGACGACCTGGCTGGCCGACCCGAAGCTCGCACCGTCCGACGCGTCCGGCACCCCCGGCGCCAATGGCATCAAGATATTCGCCGGGCACGCCTACATCTCGGTCACCGGCAGCGACACACTCTACCGCGCCCCGCTCACCAACGAGGCCGCAGCGCCGCTTGCCATCTACGCCGAGCGTCTGCGCGCCGACGATTTCGCGATCGACACGGCAGGTGCGCTCTACATCGCCACCCACCCGGCGCGCTCGCTCGTCCGGCTGGCGCCAGACGGATCGCGCACGACCCTGGCGGCCGCGGCGCACGGCATGATCGGTGCCACCGCGGTGGCGTTCGGCCGCACCGCCGCAGATCGTCACGCCGTCTACGTCACCACCACCGGTGGCACGATGACGCTGCCGCCCGAAGAACTCGAACCGGCCAAGCTGGTCCGGGTCGACGTCGGCGTGCCCGGCGCCCCGCTCCACGACACGGGACGGGCGTGATGTCCAGCAATGACAAAGGTAGCAGCGTGATCGCAGCCGTTCACCAGACCGTCGCCCGCACCCTCGGCGTCGAGGCGGCGGACAACACCGGGCCGCCAAGCGGCATCGCCGCGATCAACACGCGCGCCGTCATCTGCGGGCTGAAACCGCCGCTGCGCGAGACTTGGCTGGCACAAGCGACAGCCAACCTGCTGCTGGGAGAACGCGCATGAACATCGGCATCGTCGGGGCCGGCAACGTCGGCACCGGCATCGGCAAGCGGCTTGCGGCGAAGGGCAACCGGATCATGGTCAGCTTCGCCCGCAGCCAGGACAAGCTGGACGCGGCAGCAGGCTCGATCGGCGCCGGCACCCGAACCGGATCGCCCGCAGAGGCGGCACAGTTCGGCGACGTCGTGATCCTCGCCACACCCTGGGCAGTCACGCTGGAGACGGTGCGCGGCACCGCGGCGGCGCTGGCTGGCAAAGTGCTCTGGGACACGACCAACCCGCTGAAATCCGACATGAGCGGGCTGGAGCTTGGCACGACGACCTCGGCCGGCGAGGAGATCGCCCGCGCCGCACCGGGCGCCCGGGTGGTGAAAGCGGTGCCGCCGTTTGCCGAAATCCTGCATTCCCCGTCGACGCGCATCGGTAACGGGCGTCCCGGCGTGTTCGTGTGCGGTGACGACGTGGCCGCGCGGCGTGTGGTGCTCGGGTTGGTGGCGGACATCGACGCGGATGGCGTGGACGCCGGGCCGCTGATGCTGGCCCGCTACACCGAGCCGCTTGGGATGCTCTTGGTGCAGCTCGCGTATGTCGGCGGCATGGGCGCGCGGATCGGCGCGTCGCTCCTGCACGATCCGATCCGAACCGCGCCCGGAACACAGCCATGACCGGCGCCACGACGCCGCGCGCGGTGATCGTCGGCATCGGCCCGGGCCTCGGCGCCGCGCTGGCTCGGCGCTTCGCCGCAGGCGGCTTCTCCGTCGCCGGCCTGGCGCGCGACCCGGCTCGGATTGCGGCGATCGAGGGCGTGTCGCTGCTCTCGGCAGATGCGGCGGACCCGCCCGGCCTCGGCGCGGCGATCAATCGGGGTGGTCCGGTCGAGGTGCTGATCTACAACGCCTATCGCGCCACCATTGCGCCGGTCGGACCGTCCGGACTCGAACCGGCCGCGCTGGTCGAGGATTTCCGCGTCAACGTCGCCGGCGCGCTCGCGGCCGTCCAGGCGGTGCTGCCGGGGATGCGCGCGATGGGCCGCGGCAGCATCTTGCTCACCGGCGGTGGCCTTGCCCTGAACCCGACCGGCTGGCTACCGGCCGCATCGCTGGCGGTCGGCAAGGCCGGGCTGCGCAGCCTCGCGCAGACGCTGCACGGGGAACTGGAACGGGAGGGCATTTGCGTCACGACCGTGACCATCACGGGCCAGATCCAGCCAGGGACCCCGTTCGATCCGGACCGGATCGCCGAGCGGTATTGGCAGCTGCACGCCCAGGCCAACGGGCGGGGCGAGTGGGAGAGTGTCTTTCGGGAGTAGCCGCCGGCGTTACTGCGCCAAGCGGGTGCGAGCGTCGCGGCCGCAGGCTGCTTTGGCGGTCTCGCCGCAGCCGGGTTCGCGGCCTTGCAGGGGGGAGGCGACGGCGCGGACCGCCATGGACCCGTCCGGACAAGCCATGCGCGACGCCCCGGGGGAAGGGCGGGGTTGTTCGTGTCCAGCGCCCGCTTTACGGTCAGTTGTGGTTGCCCTGCTTGGAGACGGTGTTTGAAGATACTGATTTGCAGCGGAAATCGGTATGAGTCTCAAGCAAACATGCAGGTCCGGACCGCCATCATGGACGGATGGGTGGGGCTGATCGGGGCGGACAACGTGGCTGCGACCAGCCTGACCGGAGCGGTGGCCACCATCGAGGGGTTCAAGCCGACGATCGTGATGGGGATCGGCTCGTACCTTCCGGAGAGCACCTACTTCGGCGAGATCGCCGGCGCGGCGCGGCGCGGCGGCGCGGTGCCGGTGTTCTGGGCGACCGAGGACCCGTACGAGCAGGATGCGGCCTATCGCATCACACACGATTTCGACGTGCTGTTCTCCTGTGACCGGTGGGGGGTGAACTTCCACGAACACCCCTGCGCCGTCCACCTGCCGCTGGCCGGGTGCGGAATCCAGCACTACGTCGCCTTCGACCCCGACGCGCCCCGGCCTGTCGATGTGATGTTCTGCGGCGTGGCGTTCACGAGCCGGAAAGAGCTGGTGAGCGATCTGCTGCCGGCGTTGAGCGGATTGCAGCTGCGGTTCATCGGGCCGGGTTGGGGCGAGTTCGGCGCCGGCTTCTCCGACCGGCGCATCGACAAGTCGGAACTGATCAGCCTCTATGCCGGCTCGAAGATCGTCCTGAATCTCGGGCGCAGCCTGCATTTCGAGAACAGGCGGCACATGATCGCGCCGTCCTCGCCAGGTCCCCGCACGTTCGAGGCCGCGCTGGCGGGCGTCGTCCAGCTCTTCCACGAGGACACGTTCGAGATCCGCCGGTATTTCACGCCCCACGAGATGCCGACGTTCTCCAACCCCAAGGAGTTCCAGGCGCTGCTCTCGGCCTACCTCAATGACGCGTCGGCCCGGGCGAGCAGCGCCGTCGCGGCCCAGACGCGGGCCTTGGCCGACCATACCTATACCAACCGCGCGCGACGGGTCGTGGACGTCCTCGGGGCCCAGGGCTTGCTATGACGATCATCTACAACACGAACTACACCCACAACCCGAACAGCTACCTGACCCTGGCCGTGGCCCGCGCGGCGCGGGACGTGTTCGGCGCCGACAACGTGACCGTCGCCGACAACCGGACATTGGCGCCGCTGGCCGCGACGGGCGAGCACAGCGTCCTCATCTGCCTCGACGGCCAACGGCTCAATCGCAAGGTGATCGAGCGGGTGCGCCCGGCCTTCGCGGCCGTCGTGCTCTGGCTGTTCGAAGATCCGTTCATGCTCGACTACAACAAGGCGCACGCCGACCTGTTCGACTACGTGCTGACGAACGACCCGGCTTGCGTCACGGAGTATGAGGGCAAGGGCCATTACCTGCCCCTGGCGGCCAGCCCCAGCCTTCACCACCGGGCGGTCTTGCCCGAAGCCCAGCTCGAGTACGACATCTTCTTTGCGGGCACGATGTGGCCGAACCGGGTCAAGACGGTCCGCCACCTGCTCCAGCGTTTTCCGTCGAAGCGGTTCAAGCTCGTCTGCCCCACCAACATGTTCTTGCCGCCGCTGCCGCGGGACATCGCGGCCCACGCCATTCAGTGGCCCATCAACCACGAGTCGTTCGTCGACTTCGCCAATGCGAGCCGGGTCACGCTGACGATGTTCCGCGACTATGCCAGCCACGGAACGGCCAGCCAGGCGTCGGCGCCCGGGCCCCGGCTGTTCGAGTTGGGCCTGGCCGGGACAGCGCAGGTCGTCGAGCTCGACCCGGGCATGCGGCGTGAGCCGTTCAGCATCGTCGACGGCGTGACCTGCTGCAACGACCTGCCCGGCCTCGTGCGCGAGATCGAGCGGCTCCTGGATGGCCCGGCGCTCCGGTCCAAGATGGCCGTGACCGCGCAACGGTCCGTCGCGGATCGGCACCGCTACGACGACAGGTTGCGGCAGATGGCGCGGATCACGGGCACCGATTTTACGCGCCGCGCGCCGCCGGCGGCCCCGGCGCCGGCCGGGAAGATGCGCATCCTGATGTGCACCCATTCCACCATGCGCGAAGCCGAGTGGGGCGGTGTCGAGGTCTACCAGCAGTTCCTGATCACCGCGCTTGCCGACACGGTCGAGGTGTTCTTCTGGCTGCGAAAGGGCACGACGTGCTCGTTGAAGACCAGCCTGGGGGAGCAGCTCGAGTCGTTCGCGGTCGAGGATGTGGGCTGGCTCGACAGCTTGACCGATGCGCGCGAGGAGACGGTGTTCGCCAACGTCATCGCGCAGTACGAGATCGACGTCGTCCATTTCCAGCATCTTGGCCACCACACGGCTTCCCTGCCGATCATCGCCAAAGCGAGCGGCGCCGGCACGGTCGTTTCCGCCCACGATTTCTTTCTTGTCTGCTCGCGCTACAACCTGCTCGACCACAGCGCGGTCTTCTGCGACATCGGCAACCGCTCGATCACGGCGTGCGATATCTGCCTCCGCATCGCCGAAGGCGTTCCGCCCGGCGGGCAGGAGATACGGCGCACGTTCATGGCCGAGATGCTGCGTTCCGTGGACGTGGTCCTGTTTGGAACCGAGTATTCCGAGCAGCTGACCCTGAAGATCTACCCGGACCTGAAGCATCGGCGCCGGATGGTGCTCGGCATCCCGACCCCGCGTGAGGTCGTGCAAGCGCCGCAGCCACGGCCGTCGCGAGACCGCGCGGCGCCGTTGAAGGTCGCCGTGCTCGGCAACTTCCTGCGCTCGAAAGGCGCCGACACCGTGGTCAGCGTCATCGAGACGCTCGACCCGGCGCTGTTCGAGTTCCACATTATCGGCAAGGCCGAACCGCAATACCTGGCGGTGATCCACAGCTGGAACCGGGCAAACGTGACCTATCACGGCCGCTACGAGGCCGGCGAACTCGGTCCGCTCGACACGTGCGACGTGTCGCTGCATCTGTCGATCTGGCCGGAGACCTTCTGCATCTCGCTGTCCGAGGCGTGGCAGCGTGGCGTGGTCCCGATCGTGACGGAACTCGGCGGTCTGCGCGACCGGGTAGACGACGGACGAAACGGGTTCGTTGTCCCGGTCGGCGACGCGGACGCGGTGATCGGACGGCTTGAGCTGCTGCGGTCCGACCCGCTCACCCTGGCGACGATGCAGGCGGCCATCAGCCCCGAGCTATGGGGCCGGGCCGGGGCCCATGCGGCCGCGGTCACCGGTCTGTATCGATCGCTGAAGCCGATCGCCAAGCTCGGCATGACGGCGTTGGGGTTCGACGTCGGACAGGTCCACCTGCTGCCCCATGCCAGCTGGCGTGATCTGTCTCCGCCGCGGCACATCTTCGACCCGCCGCGGCGGTCCGAGCTGAGCATCGACCTTCCGGCCAACATCAAGGAGTGGGTTTACCCGCTCGAGGTGCCGTGCCGCATCGATAGCATCTCGGGCAACACCATCGACCGGATCGAGCAGGGTGTGTTCCATCCCGCCGCGGATGTGGAGGTCGACGGCTGGACCTTCGCGCCGGACATGGGCATCTCCGGGCAAGTCCACATCGTGCTGATCGGCGAGGGAGACATGCCGACCCTCTATCTGAAGGCCGTCCGCATCCGCCGGGACGACGTCTTTGCCAAGGTCGGCGGGGCTCCCCTGAATGCCGGGTTCAAGGCCCGGGCGACGCTGCATGGCAAGTGGTCCAACGGACGGTATCGGCTCGGCGTGATCAACGTCGTCAACGATCGGGGCCGCTTCAACCTGACGCCGATGCAGGTGACCTTGCACGATGGGCGGGTGGTGGGCGTGGTTTTGGGCGCCAACGGCCCGGCGCAGGCCGCCGAGTGCTTCGCCCGCGCCTCGGAGCAGGCCGAGGCGGCCGCGCCGCCGTCGTTCGTCTCTGCTGCGCTGTCCGGCGTGACGATCCTCGAAGGGCCGTCGATGCGGTACATGCTCGAGAACGTCGCCAACCTGCCGCGCCTCGAGCCGGCCGGGGCCGATCTCGTGCCCAGCGGCCGATTGTTCATCCGTGGCTGGTGCGTGCAAGCGCGGGAGATGCAGGACGCCGGGGACCTGTTCGTCGCCCTCCTCGGCGATGGCCCGGCGGGCCCCGTCCTCTGCCGATCCGTGCGTGAACCCCGCCCCGATGTCCGGTCGGCGCTCAACAACTTGGTCCCCGAGGCGAGCGGCTTCGCCGTCGACCTCGATGCGCCCGGGCTGCCCGACGGACGCTGGCGGGTCGCGCTCTGCAACGTCGTCGGCACGGAGGCGGTGGTCGAGGTCACCCGCCTGATCGTCGGCGTCCGCGACTCGCATTTCGTTCAGCTGCGGTCGAGCGACGTCGGGGAGGAGGAAGTTGCGGCCGCCCACGCCCGGTTCCGTGCCGCACTGGAGGGACCGGCAGACAAACCCGGGCCGCCGGCCCCCGGCCCGAAGGCGACGCGAACCAAGCCTGCATCCGGGCGGCCGGCCGATGCCGGTCGGACGGTGGTCCGGCCCCGCCGGCGCACGATCGCCGGCTGATTGCCGACGCTGAGGACACGCTCGCCGATCAAGGCTCACGCAGGGCCGGTCGGCGGAAGCAGTCCGCGGCTCAGGTCACGCCCAGCTTCAGCACCTCCTCTCGCACGGTCGCCTTTGCATGGCGTTCCAAAGCGAGGAAGGCCGGGCTTGTCCGGTCGCGGGGCTGCGGGAGGTCGACATCGATCACCTCCTTCACGGCTCCGGGCCGGGTGGCCATGATGACGACGCGGTCGGCCAGGAACAGCGCCTCCGAGATGCTGTGTGTGACGAAGACGACCGTCTTGCGCTCATGCTGCCAGATCCGCAGCAGCTCCTCCTGCAGGATCTCGCGCGTCTGCGCATCGAGCGCGCCGAACGGTTCGTCCATCAGGAGGACGGACGGGTTGTTGGCCAGCGCCCGGGCGATGGCCACGCGCTGCTTCATGCCGCCGCTGAGCTCCGTCGGGAACTTGGCGCCGTGCCCTGCCAGGCCGACGAGGTCGAGATAGCGTTCGGCAATCCGGGCCTGCTCGGCGCGGCCGAGGCGGCGCAGCATCGGGCCGAACGCCACGTTCTGGGCCGCCGTCCGCCACGGGAACAGGGCATACTCCTGGAACACGACGCCGCGGTCCGCGGCCGGACCCCGGACGGGCGTGCCGTCGACCAGGATGCGGCCGGTGCTCGGCGGCAGGAACCCGGCGATCATGTTCAGCAGGGTCGACTTGCCACAGCCGGATGGCCCAAGCAGGCAGGTGAAGCTGTTCTCCGCAAGCGCGAGGTCGACACCGCGCAGCGCGCTGGCGCCGGGCGTGAAGGACTTCGACACGCCCTCGATGCTGATCTTGCTCATGTGCGCGCCGGGCGGCGCCAACGCAGCAGGACGGCCTCGAGCCGGCGCAGCGCCACGTTGAAGGCAAAGCCGATGAGCCCGATCACGGCCGCGCCGACCAGCATCTGCGAGACCAGGAAGAAAGTCCGCGCATCGTTGATCAGGTAGCCGAGGCCGCTATCGGCGGCGATGAACTCGGCCGCCACAATGACAAAGAACGATAGGCCGAAGGCGAGGCGGAGACCGGTGATGATGGATGGCAGGGCCGCGGGCAGCACGACATGCTGGAACAGCTCTCGCCGTGTCGCGCCGAGGCTGGCGGCCGCGCGCAGCAGCACGGGATCGACGAACTTGATGCCTTCGAGTGTGGTCGTGAACACGGGAAAGAACGCGGCGTAGGCGATGAAGGCGATCTTCGAGCCTTCGCCGATGCCGAACCAGAGCACCATCATGGGCAGGAAGGCGAGCGGCGGGATCGGCCGCAGCAGCTCGATCATCGGGTCGAGCAGGTCTTCGAGCGTACGCCAGGTACCGACCATCAGACCGGCCGACACCCCGAGCGCCGACGCGATCAGGAATCCGACCACCACGCGATAGAGGCTGGCGGCGATGTCGCGCTGCAGCTCACCCGTGCGCACCAGGTCGATGCCCGCGGCCAGAACCTGATCGGGGCGGGGCAGCAGAACCGGGTTGAACCAATGGAACGCCCCGGCATTCGCGGCGCACACCCCGAACCAGAGCGCGAAGAACAGGCATACCGATCCGGCCCGCAGACTTGCCCGGCGGATCGATCCTGCAACCGGCGGCCCTAGGCCAGCAGCCGGGGCCGACCCGAGGGCCGCCGACATCGGTTAGGCCTTGAAGCTCACCAAACTCGGGTCGACCGCCGCCAGGATGGCTGGGGCGAACGCCTCCGAGGGCGTCACCGGCGCCGGGATTCGCTTGATCTGCATCGCCCACTCGCTCTGGAATGCGAGGCTCTGCGCCAGGTGGTCGTTCAGCCCCATGCCATACTTGTTGGCGGTCGCCATCACCTCCAGCGCGTCGGCGTCGATGCGCAGCTTGTCCTTCATCGCCGCAAGCGCCTTCGGCCGGTCCGTCGTCAGCAGGTCCGTGGCGCGCTTGATCACCCGCAGCAGGGCCTGGAGCGTGTTCGGCCTGTTGTCGATCCAGTCCTGGTTCGCCAGCAGGACCGAGTGGTTGTACTGCAGCCATTGTTCATACGGCAGCTTCTGCTCCGTCCCAGTGACGTACAGCGTCGTCCCGTTGGCATACATCGTGCCGCCCAGTTGGGTCAGCCGATACAGGTTCGGCTGCCAGCCGAGCAGCCCCTGCACGTCGCCCTTCGAGGCGGCAACCACCCCCTCGGACGGCTGCATGTTGACCAGCGTGACCTTTGCGGCGTCGAACCCGTAATCCTTCGCAAGCTTCGCCAGCAGCAGCACCTGAGAGTTGCCCTGCGTGAACGCCAGCTTCTTGCCCTCGAGCTCCTTGGGCGAGGCGAGCTTGACACCCGGGGAGATCACGAAACCCTGGGTTTCCGAGATGTCGGCGAGCGCCGTCAGGGTCTTGATCGGCAGCTTCTGCCCGCCGAACACGACTTGCGTGAAGATGCCGCCGACGCCGACCGGGACGCCCGACGCCATGGTGGTGAGCGTATCGGCCGCCGACTGGTTCCAGTGTAGCGTCGCGTCGAGCCCCTCGTCCTTGAAGTAGCCATAGGTGTCGGCAATGGCGAGCTGTGCGCCGAGCTGCGGATCGCGCACGGCGGCGATCTCGATGGCGGTCGTCTCCAGCTTGCCGGCCGCCCGAGCGACCATGGGGGCCGCGAGCCCGGCGGCGGCGAGCAGGGTGCGGCGGGACAGCGTGACGGTCATGGTGGGCCTCTCGGTCGAGGGTTCACCTGGCAGGGCAGCAAACGCCGTGCCAGCGCCTGCCCTCAGCCAGCGAGCGCCTCGCGGTGGATGCGGAGCACGGCCATACGCTTGATCTTCTGGCTCGGCGTGAGCAGCCCGTTCTCGATCGAGAAGGGCGGCACTAGAGCATGGCGGCGAAGACGCTCGGTCGAGGACAGGCCCCGGTTGACCCGGGCGACAGCCGCCGCGACGGTCCGCGCATCCTGGTCGTCGCCAGGCACGATCAGGGCGGAGAGGCCGGCCTGGCCGTCGCCGGTCACGACCGCCTGGGCGATCTCGGGCTCGGCCATCAGCAAGCCCTCGATCCGGGCGGGGCTCACGTTCTCGCCACCGGACAGCACGATGATGTCCTTCTTGCGGTCGGTGATCGTGAGGTAGCCGTCGCTGTCCAGCACGCCCACGTCGCCGGTGTGCAGCCAACCGTCCTGCAGCGCCGCGGCGGTCGGTTCCGGCTGGTTCCAATAGCCGTCCATGACCAGGCCGCCGCGCACGAGCACCTCGCCGTCCTCGGCCAGCCGCAACTCGATCCCGTCGAGCGCCACGCCCACGCTCCGGTTGCGGGCGCGGCCGGGCGGATTGACGCTGATCACCGGTCCGGCCTCGGTCTGGCCGTAGCCCTGCAGGACCGGCAGGCCGAGCGCCTCGAAGAAGCGGCCCACCTCCGGATCGAGCCGGGCCCCACCCGAGACGAGCGCCAGCAGCCGCCCGCCGAAGCGCGCCCCGACCTTGCGGCGCACGAGCCGGTCCAGCAGCGGGTCGAGCAGGCGGTCGGCGAGGGACGATGCACCGTCGATCCGGCGCAGGCCGGCGGCCAGGGCTCGCTCGAACAGGCGACGGCGCCACGGTTTCTCACGCCCCATCTGCAGAATGATGCGGGTGCGGCTCACCTCCAGGATGCGCGGCACGACGGTCAGGATGGTCGGGCGAACCGCGCGCATGTCGGCCGGCAAGTGCTCGACGCCCCGGCCATACGCGACCACGCCGCCGAACGCCGGCAGCATGAACTGGCCGACCGTGTGCTCGTAGCTGTGCGAGAGCGGCAGGTAGGACAGGTAGATCGCGGAATCGAGCTGCAGCGGCGCGGCCAGTCCGGCGATACCGCGGATGTTGGACAGAAAGGCCCGATGCGGCAGCATCACGCCGCGCGGCAGGCCGGAGGTGCCGCTGGTGTAGATCAGGCAGGCGAGCGCCCCGGGCGGGATGGTGTCGGCCTCGGCCGCGATGTCGTCGGGCGACGCCGGGTCGGTCTGGAGCGGTCCGAACGGCGTCAGTCCCGCGTCCGGTGCCCCGGCCTCCATGCAGAACAGGACATCGAGCGTGCCGAGGCCGCGGACGTGGGCGGCGCCCGCCTGGATGCGCGCAGCCAAGTCGACCGTCGAGGCGATGGCGTGCCGTGCACCGCTATCGAGCAGGAGGTGGGCATGGTCCTCGGGCGTGTTCGTCGTGTAGCCCGGCACCGGCACCGCGCGGATCGCCATCAGCGCCACCTCGGTGATCGTCACCTCCGGCCGCCCTTCGGAGACCAGCAGCACCCGGTCGCCGGCCTGCACGCCGGCCGCACGAAGGCCTCGGGCCACCGAAGCGGTCCGGCGGGCGAACTCGGTCCAGCTGATTGTCTGCCAGACGCCGTCCGCGAAGTGGCGGAGCATGTCGCGGCCCGAGCGGCGCCGGGCGAGACCGAACATCATCGCCGCCAGGTTCGGCCACTCAGCCACTCGCTCCACCGTTTGCTCCCCCCCCCCGGGCCCGGTCATGGGCCGCGCTTGCCCTTGATCCGTCGCGTCCCACCTTAAGTCCTTCGCACCTACCAGCACGACAGGACCCGCACCAGATGCCTTGCGCGACGACCCCGACCTTGGCTTCGGCCCCAGATGGGCAGCTTGCCGCCGCGCGCGAAGTGGATCCGTCGCTGCCGTCGTGGAACCTGTCGGACCTGTATCCGGGCCTGAAGTCGCCGGAGCTCGAGTCGGATTTCAGCGAGGCCGACCGGGCGGCCAAGGCGTTCGAGGCGCGATATGCCGGCACCCTGACCACGATCGACGGCGCGGCGCTGGCGGCGGCGCTCGTCGAGTATCAGCGCATCGAGGAAATCCAGGGCCGGCTGATGTCCTATGCGCAGCTGCAGTTCAGCACGGACGGCACGGACGCGGTACTCGGCCAATTCTATCAGTCGGTCAGCGAGCGGGTGACCGCAATCAGCAGCCACCTGCTGTTCTTCACGCTCGAGCTGAACCGCCTCGACGATGCCGTGCTCGCGGCCCGGATGGCCGACCCGGCACTGGCGCGGTGGCGGCCGTGGCTGCGCGACCTGCTGGTGTTCAAGCCGCACCAGCTCAGCGACCAGGTCGAGAAGCTGCTGCATGAGAAGGAGGTGACCGGCCGCAGCGCCTGGAGCCGGCTGTTCGACGAGACGGTCGCCGGGCTGCGGGTGCCGGTCCGGGGTGAGGCGCTGACGGTGTCGGCGGCATTGAACAAGCTGTCGGACCGCGACCGGGCAATGCGGCAGGACGCGGCTGCGGCGATCGGCAGTGTCTTCGGCGACAACGTCCGGCTGTTCGGGCTTATCACGAACACGTTGGCCAAGGACAAGGAGATCGTCGACACCTGGCGCCGGTACAAGCGCCCGACCAGCGCCCGCAATCGCGCGAACATGGTCGAGGACGAGGTGGTCGACGCGCTGAGCACGGCCGTGACCGGCGACTACAAGCGGCTGTCGCACCGCTATTATGCGATGAAGGCGAAATGGCTCGGACTGGAGCGCCTCGAGCACTGGGACCGCAATGCGCCGCTCCCGGGCGACGCGGATGGCCAGATCGCGTGGTCGGATGCGAGGGAGCGCGTGCTGTCGGCCTATGGCGGGTTCTCGCCGGAGCTCGAGCGCGTGGGGCGGCGCTTCTTCGACAACGCCTGGATCGACGCCGGGCCGCGCCCGGGCAAGTCGGGCGGCGCCTTCGCGCACCCGACCGTGCCGTCGGTGCACCCGTATCTGCTGGTGAACTATCATGGCAAAACGCGGGACGTTATGACGCTGGCGCACGAGCTGGGGCATGGCGTCCACCAGGTTCTGGCGGCCGAGCAGGGCTATCTGATGAGCGGGACGCCCCTCACCTTGGCCGAAACGGCGAGCGTGTTCGGCGAAATGATGACCTTCCGCGCGCTCCTGGTTGCGGAGACGGATCCCGCGCGGCGCCGGATCATGCTGGCCAACAAGGTCGAAGACATGCTGAACACGGTCGTCCGCCAAGTGGCGTTCTACCAATTCGAGACGCGCCTGCACGATGAGCGCCGGCATGGCGAGTTGCTGACGGACCGGATCGGCGAAATCTGGATGGACGTGCAGACCGAGAGCCTTGGCCCGGCGTTTCACTTCACCCCGGACTACAGCGTCTATTGGTCCTACGTGCCGCACTTCATCCACTCCCCCTTCTATGTTTATGCCTACGCCTTCGGCGACTGCCTCGTGAACGCGCTCTACAGCGTGTTCCAGGGCGGCCACCCTGAGTTCGAGCGCAAGTATCTCGACATGCTCAAGGCGGGCGGCACCAAGCGGCACAAGGATTTGCTTGCGCCTTTCGGGCTCGATGCATCGGACCCCGCCTTCTGGCGCCGTGGGCTGGACATCATTTCGGGGTTCATCGACGAGTTGGAGACGACGTGATGGCTGACGGTGGACCCAACCTGTTCGGCGAGCTGCGTCGCTTCGCCCGTACCTCCGGCGCCGTTGGCGGGATCGCGGCGCGGGTCGCGGGCGAGAAGGTGTTCGGGCGAACGACGAACCGGGCAGCCCATGCCGAGAACCTGAAGGCCGTGCTGGGCGGTCTGAAGGGGCCGTTGATGAAGGTCGCGCAGATCCTGTCGACCATTCCGGACGTGCTGCCGCCCGAATACGCCGACGAGCTGGCGCAGCTGCAGGCCAATGCGCCGGCGATGGGCTGGAACTTCGTGCGCCGCCGAATGGCGGGCGAGCTCGGGCCGGATTGGCAGTCGCGCTTTTCGGGCTTCGGACAGGAAGCGTCGGCCGCGGCAAGTCTGGGCCAGGTGCATCGCGCGACGTTGCCCGACGGGACCGACGTCGCCTGCAAGCTGCAATATCCGGATATGCCCAGCATCGTCGACGCCGATCTGCGGCAGCTGCGCATCGCCATGCAGCTGTATAAGCGGATCGACAGCGTCATCCAGGGCGACGACATCTATACCGAGATCGCCGAACGGCTGCGCGAGGAGCTGGATTACGAGCGCGAGGCCGCGCAGATGCGGCTCTATGAGGCGATGCTGCAGCACACGCCGCAGGTGAGCGTGCCGCGGCCGATCACGGAGCTGACCACCCGGCGCTTGCTGACCATGACGTGGCTGGACGGCGAGCCGATGCAGCGGCGCATCGACGAAGACCCGCCGCTCGAGGTCCGCAACGACATCGCCCAGGCGATGTTCCATGCCTGGTACGTGCCGTTCTACCAATACGGCGTCATCCACGGCGATCCTCACCTCGGCAACTACCAGGTTCGGCAGGACAACGGCATCAACCTGCTCGATTTCGGCGCCATCCGGGTGTTCCCGGCGACCTTCGTCCGCGGCGTGATCGACCTGTATGAGGCAATCCGCGACGGCGACAACGCAAAGGCCCGGCACGCCTATGAGGGCTGGGGTTTCCAGGGCCTGACCAACGAGCAGATGGACGTTCTGAACCAGTGGGCGCAGTTCGTGTATGAACCGCTTCTGGACGACCGCGTGCGGCGCATCCAGGAAAACGGCGACTCGCAATACGGTCGCAGCGTCGTGGAAAAGGTGCATGCCGGCTTGCGCCAGACCGGCGGCGTGCGCCCGCCGCGCGAGTTCGTCTTGATGGACCGCTCGGCGCTCGGCCTCGGCAGCGTCTTCCTGCGTCTGCGGGCCGAGCAGAACTGGTGCCGCATGTTCCACGAGCTGATCGAGGGCTTCGACACCGCGGCGGTTGCCGCACGCCAGTCGGCGGCACTGGCCGAGGCGGGGGTGCCCAGCGCGAGCTGAGCCTGCGATCGCTGGATGCGACGGAGTGCCGGGTGGGACGTTGCACCCCCGAACACTCAAGGGCGGCAGCGACCGATCATGTTCTTGGCGACCCCGACTGACCCAACCGCCACCCGCCCGGCACGGGTCTACCGGCGCGTGGCAGCCCGTTGGGAGCTGCCCGCGGCCGCCCTGTTGGCCCTGCTTGGGTTGGTCGTCTTCGGGCTGAGCCAGTGGGAGCGGACCCGGCAAGCCGCGTCGGTTGCGCGCGAGAACGCCGTGATCATCGGCTCGGAGCGGTTGCTCTCTGCGATGAAGGATATCGAAACCGGACAACGCGGCTTCATGCTGACTGGCGACGACCTGTTCCTCGCGCCCTACACCGACGCTCGTCCCGCCGTGCCACGTGAGCTAGCGGCGCTGTCTGCGCTCGGCATTCCCCTGGACGGCCTATCCGCGCTCGTCGACGAACGGGTGCGGGAAGCGGCCGCCGGGATCGCGCTTCGGCGCCAGCAGGGGCTCGACGCGGCGGTCGCCTCCGTCCAGACCGGCCGGGGCAAGGCGCTGATGGACGACGTCCGGTCCAAGATCGCCAGCCTGCAGGCGGCCGCGTCGACGATGATCGAGGAGAGCACCCGCGTTGCGGACCGGCGCGGCTTCTGGTGGACGATCCTCGGCCTCTTGGCCGCGATCGGCGCCGCGGCGCTGGTCGCGCTCTATGCGCTCCGGCGGCGGCGGGAGGCGCGGGCCGCAGCCTCCCTGCTCGATGACGTGCTGGAAAGCGCGCCGGTCGGCCTGGGCGTGCTCGACCCGTCGCTCCGAGTGCAGCACATGAACCGCTCGCTTGCGGCGATGGCCGACCGGGCGCTTGGCGTTGGCATTGGCCGCGATATCTGGGAGGTGATCCCCGAACTCAAGGACGCGCTGGCCGACAAGCTGCAGCGGGTGGTCGCGGGCGGCCGCGCGATCCCGAACATCGAGGTCACGGCGGCGAACCCGGACCGGCCAGACGTCGCGCGGCAGTTCCAGGTGAGTTTCTATCCCCTGGCTGGCCTGGACGAGCCCGGGCGTGGGGCCGGCATGGTCGTGACGGACGTGACCACGCGCAATCGGCTGGAGCGCCGCCTGAAGGACAGCGAGACGCGCTTCCGTACCCTGACGGAGAACAGCGCCGCGATCATCTGGACGACCACGGCGGAGGGCGGACTGGCGGGCGACCAGTCGCAATGGACCAACTTCACCGGGCAGTCCGATGAGGCGGCACAGGGCGGCGGTTGGCTGGACGCCGTGCATCCGGACGACCGGGAGGCCACTCGCGAGAGCTGGCACCGGGCCGTCGCGGCCGTGCGGCCCTATCTGACCGAGCACCGGCTGCACCGGGCCGATGGCGCCTACCGTCACATGGCGGTGCAGGCCGTTCCAGTGCTCGCCGAGGACGGGGCGGTGCGCGAGTGGGTCGGGATGCACACCGACATCACCGAGCGCGTCCTGGCGCAGGAGGCGCTCGCCGCAGCGCGTGACGCGGCCGAGGCGGCGAACCGGGCCAAGAGCACGTTCCTGGCCAACATGAGCCACGAGCTGCGCACGCCGCTCTCGGCCGTGATCGGGTATAGCGAGATGCTGGAGGAGGAGCTGGAAGATCTCGGGGAGCCGCATCTCGTCACCGACATCCGCAAGATCGAGAGCAACGCCCGCCACCTGCTGAGCCTGATCAACGACGTGCTCGACCTGTCGAAGGTCGAGGCCAACCGGATGACCACCTACGCCGAAGACTTCGACGTGGCCAAGCTCGCCCGGGATGCGGTCGCGACCGTGGATGCCCTGGTGCAGCGCAAGGCCAACACGATCACGCTCCAACTCGCGGGCGATCTGGGCACGATGCATTCCGATGCCGTGAAGCTGCGCCAGTGCCTGTTCAACCTGATCAGCAACGCGGCCAAGTTCACTGAAAACGGCCAGATCACGCTATCGATCCGGCGCGAGGCGGTCGGTGCGGTGGACTGGCTTGAATTCCGGGTCGCCGATACCGGTATCGGCATGAGCGAGGAGCAGCTCGGCCGGCTGTTCCAGCGGTTCGCGCAAGCCGACGAGAGCACGACCCGCAACTTCGGCGGCACCGGCCTCGGCTTGGCGCTGACGCGAGCCTTCTGCCGCCTGCTCGGGGGTGACGTGGCGGTCGAGAGCACGTTGGGCGAGGGGACCGCGTTCACCTTGCGCCTGCCGGCCATCATGCCCGAGCAGCGCGCTGCCGATGAGCCCGACGCGCCCGCGCCGGCCACGGCCGAGCCGGGGCAGAACACCGTGCTGGTGATCGACGACGACGCCTCGCAGCGGGAGCTGCTGACCCGGTTCCTCGAGCGTGAAGGCTTCGCGGTCCGGACTGCCGGCGACGGGCGGACGGGGCTCGAGATGGCGCGCGCGCTGCGGCCGCGCGCCATCCTGCTGGACGTGATGATGCCGCAAATGGACGGCTGGTCGGTCCTGACCGCCTTGAAGGCGGACGCCGATCTGGCCGCGATACCGGTCGTGATGGCGAGCTTCGTGCACGAACCCGGGCTGGCGAACGCGCTCGGTGCCACCGATTACGTGGTAAAGCCCGTGGAATGGGAGCACCTGAAGGCCGTGATGGCCCGCTTCCGCGCGACAGAAGGGGCGGTGCTTGTCGTCGACGACGATGCGGACGCCCGCACCCGCATCCGCACCGTACTCGAACGCAACGGGTGGGAGGTGAGCGAGGCGGGCAATGGCGAGGAAGCGTTGGCCGCGGTGGCCCGTGCGGTGCCCCAGGTCATCCTGCTCGATCTGACGATGCCGGTGATGGACGGTTTCACCTTCCTCGACGCGCTGCGTGACCGCCCCCGCGGGCGGGAGATCCCGGTGATCGTCCTGAGCGCGCGCGACCTCGATCAGGCGGACCGCGATCGGCTGAAGAGCGCGAGCCGGCTGGTGCGCAAAGGCGAGTTGGATCTGCGTGATCTGCCGGAGCAGTTGGCGGACGTTCGGCACGGGGCCGATTAGCCGCGCGGCACGGGCCTCCCGCGGCGGGACCGTGGCCGGCGGGAGGCCCATCGGGACGCCCCGGGGCCTCTTGCGCGGGGGTCGCATGCCGGGTCATTGTGCGTGTGCTCTGGGAGGAAAAAACGCATGCGCCTTGCGGTGCTCAAGGAACGGGCCGCCGACGAAACGCGCGTCGCGGCGACACCCGACACGGTCAAGAAGCTGATGGCGCTGGGCCTCGCGGTCGCGGTCGAGTCCGGTGCCGGAGTGGCGAGCGCGATCAGCGATGCGAACTACGAAGCGGCAGGGGCCGAGCTGGCACCGGACGCCGCGGCGGCGCTGGCCGGGGCCGGCGTGGTGTTCGCGGTGCAGCTGCCCGAGGAGTCGGTGCGCGCCATGATCCCGCGTGGCGCGCTGCTGTTGTGCATCGCCAACCTCGGTGGCGACCAGGCGACCGTAGCGGCGCTGGCTTCGGCCGGCCTGGACGTGGGCGCGATGGAACTACTGCCGCGCATCACCCGCGCCCAGAGCATGGACGTGCTGAGCAGCCAGGCCAACCTGGCCGGCTACCGCGCCGTGATCGAAGGGGCGGGCGCCTTCGAACGCGGCTTCCCGATGATGATGACCGCCGCCGGCACCGTGCCCCCGGCGCGGGTGTTCGTCATCGGCGCCGGCGTCGCCGGCCTGCAGGCGATCGCGACCGCCCGGCGGCTGGGCGCGCTGGTCTCGGCGACCGATGTGCGGCCGGCCGCCAAGGAGGAGATCCGCTCGCTCGGCGCCACCTACGTCGGCGTCGACGACGAGGAGAGCGCGGGCCAGACCGGCGCCTACGCCAAGGAAATGACGGACGCGTTCCGCCAGAAGCAGGCCGAGCTGATGGCCACCACGGTCGCAAAGAACGACCTGGTGATCTGCACCGCGCTGGTGCAGGGGCGCCGCGCGCCGGTCATCGTCTCTCAGGCGATGGTCGACAGCATGAAGCCCGGCAGCGTCGTGGTCGACATCGCCTCCGACAACGGCGGCAACTGCGCCGCGACCGTGCCGGGCGAGGCGGTGACGACAGGCAACGGCGTGAAGGTGCTCGGCTGGCGCAACTGGCCCGGGCGCATCCCGGTCGCGGCCAGCCAGCTCTATTCGCGCAACCTGCTGACCTTCCTCACCACGTTCTGGGACAAGGCGGAGAAGCAGCCGAACCTGCCGGCCGACGACGACATCGTCCGCGGCACCATGCTGACGCGCGGCGGCCAGGTCGTCCACGCCCAGTTCCAGCCCGCGCAAGCCGCCTGACCCGCGCCAGCGCCCCCAACCGACGAGGACGTGCATGAACCCCAACCTCTATGCCGACGAGGCCGTGCGCATCGCCGAGCGCGCTGCCGCCCTCGCCGACCAGCTCCGCGCCGCTTCGGCCACCGTCATGACCAGCGTCGAGCCGGTGGCGACCGCGGTGCAGCCGTTCATTTTCCTGCTGGCGATTTTCCTGATGGCCTGCTTCGTCGGCTACTACGTCGTGTGGAACGTGACGCCGGCGCTGCATTCCCCGCTGATGGGCGTCACGAACGCCATCTCCTCGGTGATCGTCGTCGGCGCCATGCTGGCGGCCGGGCTGTCCGATGACGGCTGGGCCCGGTTCTTCGGCTTCCTCGCGGTGCTGCTCGCAAGCGTGAACATCTTCGGCGGCTTCACCGTCACGCAGCGGATGCTGTCGATGTTCCAGGCCAACAAGAAGCCCGCGGGGGCCAGGAAATGAGTGCCTCGCTGACGTCGCTCGCCTACCTCGTCGCGGCGGTCCTGTTCATCCTGGCGTTGCGCGGCCTCTCGAGCCCGGTCACGTCCCGGCAGGGCAACCTGTTCGGTATGATCGGGATGGCGATCGCCATCGGCGCGACGCTGCTGCAGCGGGGAATGTCGAGCACTGGCTTTCTGCTGATCGTCGTCGCCATCGCGGCGGGCGGCGGCGGCGGCGTGTTCCTCGCCCGGCGCATACAGATGACGGCGCTGCCGCAATTGGTCGCCGCATTCCACTCGCTCGTTGGGCTCGCGGCCGTGTTCGTTGCCGCCGCCGCCCTGAACGCCCCGGCGGCGTTCGGCATCGGCGTGCCCGGACACATCCACACGCAGTCGCTGGTCGAGATGTCGCTCGGCCTGGCGATCGGTGCGATCACCTTTTCCGGCTCGTTGATCGCGTTCGCGAAGCTGCAGGGCATTATGAAGGGCGCGCCGATCATCTTCGCGCGCCAGCATCAGCTGAACCTGGCGCTCGGCATCCTGCTGCTGGTTCTGATCGTGCTGTTCGTCGGTGGCGGCAACCCGGTGCTGTTCTGGCTGATCGCGCTGCTGGCGCTCGGGCTCGGCTTCCTGATCATCATCCCGATCGGCGGCGCCGACATGCCGGTCGTGGTCTCGATGCTCAACAGCTACTCCGGCTGGGCGGCCTGCGGCATCGGCTTTACCATCCAGAACCTGGCACTGATCATCACTGGCGCGCTGGTGGGCGCCTCGGGCGCGATCCTGTCCTACATCATGTGCAAAGGCATGAACCGCAGCATTCTGAACGTGCTTCTCGGCGGCTGGGGCACCGATACGGGCGGCGCCGCCGCGGCGGTTGCGGGCGGCGAGGCGCGGGCCGTTCGTTCGGGGAACGCGGAAGACGCGGGCTTCATCATGAAGAACGCGTCCAAGGTGATCATCGTGCCGGGCTACGGCATGGCCGTCGCGCAAGCGCAGCACGCGCTGCGGGAGATGGGCGACATTCTTAAGCGCGAGGGCGTCGAGGTGAAGTACGCCATCCATCCTGTCGCCGGGCGCATGCCGGGGCATATGAACGTGCTGCTGGCCGAAGCGAATGTCCCGTACGATGAGGTTTTCGAGCTTGAGGAGATCAACAACGACTTCAGCACGGCCGACATCGCCTACGTCATCGGCGCCAACGACGTGACGAACCCGGCCGCCAAGACCGACAAGACCTCGGCCATCTACGGCATGCCGATCCTGGACGTCGAGAAGGCCAAGACGGTGCTCTTCATCAAGCGCAGCATGGCGTCCGGCTATGCAGGCGTCGACAACGAGTTGTTCTTCCGGCCGAACACGATGATGCTGTTCGGTGACGCGAAGAAAGTGACGGAGGAGATCGTGCAGTCGCTGGGGCACTGACCGGGCCATCTTGGAAACTGGCGATCCCGGGGGCAAGTAGTCTAGGATGGAATGATCGGTGGAGACGACTGGATGAGCGCGAAGGCGATGACCAAGGCGGAGGGCCGGGCGCCACGCCGCCGCCCCGGGCCGGGCAAGACGCCAGCGGCGGCCGCGGCGGACGAGATGACGGACGATCAGCTCTATGCGCTGCTGGATGCGCGGCTGACGGAGTTGTCGCACAGGGTGCAGGCGGGACTGGTCCGCACGGAACGATTGCTCAAGCGTCTGGCCTGAAGCGTGGCGAAGCGGCCGATCGGCGACATCCTTCGGGCGCTGGACATCGTCGACAAGCTGGAGCGGATGACGACGGCCCATGACGACTTGCTGACGGCGATGTTGGACCGGTTGGACGCGATCGAGCGCCGGCTGGATCAGGCGGGGCTGCCGAAGCCTTGACACACAGCGCGGCGCCGCCGGCGTGGCCGCCAGGCGTGGAGCCGATCGGCGTGGACGACCTCGATCGGCTCGGTATCGGCACCGACGACCAATTGTTCTGGGACGGCCGGCGGGTCGAAGTCAGGCGCATGCTGGACCTGACCCGGCCGCAGAAGCTGATCGCCGCGCTGGTGACGGTGTTCGCGATCCTGAGCGGCCTCGGCGGCTTCGTCACCGGCTTCAACAACGCTTCCATCTTCCTGTGTGCGCGCGACATCCACTGGCTGACTTGCCCGCCGCCGCGTTGATGCGGCTCGCTGGAGGTCAGGCCACCGCGGCCAATTTCCCGCCGCCGAGATGCCGGGCGAGTTTGTGGCCATACCAGTCGACGAACTTGATCACGCCCGACTCCAACGCCGGCGAATAAGGCCCGGGCTCGTAGGCCGGGGAGTTCACGCCGGCCTGGTTACGCTCCACCAGCGTCGCGTCCTCGGCGTTCGTCACGCTCCAGATCTCGCGCAACCGCTCGATGTCGTAGTCGACGCCCTCTGTCGCGTCGGCGTTCACGATCCACTTGGTCACGACCTCGGTCGTGAGCGGCGTTAGCGGCAGCATGCGCACCACCACGGCGTAGTCGCCCAGCGCATGGCTGAAGACGCTGGGATAATGAACCCAGCGCAACGACCCGACGTCATGGTGGGGAACGTGCCCCAGCAACTTCGCCACTGCGGGGCGGCCGTCGGCGGTGGTGGAGACGCCGCCGTTGGTGAACGGCAGGCGAGTTGCGCGGAAGTCGGGGCCCTCCGCGATCTGGCTCGGTATGCCGCAAGCCTCCATGCGGGCCCAATACTCGCGGATCAATTCATTGTCTTCGGGCCGTTTGGAATCATAGATGTCGAGGAAGTATTTCATCAACGGCCGGTGCTGCGCCGCGCAGTGGTAGCACTCGCGGCTGTTCTCCATCATCAGCTTCCAGTTCCCTTGCACGACGATGCGTTCCTCGTGCGCGACCTTGCCCTGGGCGAGTGCATGCGGAGCAAGCAACGGGGCCACGGCGTCGGCATAGGGCGACAAGTCCGGCGCGTGCTCGGCCAGGCAGACGAACACCGTCCCGCCGACCGCGCGAACGTGCACCGGCTTGAGCCCGTGCCGGCTCCGGTCGAAGTCATCCGGCATGTAGGCAGCCCAGGCCAGGCTGCCGTCCAAACGGTAGGACCAGCGATGATAGGGGCAGACCAACCCGTTTGCAGTGCCGCATCGCGCATCGAGGATGCGGGACCCGCGATGCCGGCAGGTGTTGTGGAACGCACGCAGGACGCCGTTCCCGTCCCGTAGCACGATGATCGGCCAGGCCCCGACCTGCACGGTGATGAACCGGCCCGGCCCGGCCACCTCGCACTCGGCGCCGACGCAGAGCCACTCGCGCGCGAAGACCGCCGCCATGTCCACCTCGAACAGCTGCGGGTCGGTGTAGAAGAAGCGCGGCAGGCTGTGGCCACGCGGGCGGGCGTGCAGCCGGGCCAGGATGTCGGCCGAGAGCGCCGCGGGGTCCGTCATGGCTCATCCTCGAGATCGTGGGTTCGTGCGACAGCGGCGGAGGCGTGAGCCGGCTACTCGGGTATGGCAGACAATGGGCTGCCCGTCAGTGGTGACCTGTCTTCAGGTCCCAAGACGGAACCTGAGCCGGCGCGTCGCATCCGGCCGAAGTGATGCGTGCTGCCGTTGTCTCGCCGGGCTTCAAATCGTGCCGACGGTTCGGATGCGGGCGCGCGGGAAGATCTCCGCCTGCGACAGCACCGGTGTCGCGGGGCGGAGCCGCTCCACGATCGCCCGCACGTGCGCGCGGATCGGACCGGAGCAGAGGAGCACGGCGCCGTCTCCGGCTGGTCCGTCGAACACGGTGCGGAACCGCTGCATGAAGTCGCTCAACCGTGACGGCGGGATGGCGAGCTGCCGGTCCTCCGGTGGGCCGACAAGGCTTTCGGCGAACGTCGCCTCCCACTCCGGCGAGAGCGTGACCAGCGGGATGAACCCCTGCGCGCCCGTGTGGTGATCACTGAGCTGCCGGGCGAGCCGGGTGCGGACATGCCCCGCGATGGCGGGAATGGCCCGCACCCCCTGCGAGCAGGCCTCGTGGACGCCTTCGAGGATGGTCGGCAGATCACGCAGGCTGACGCGTTCGGCCAGGAGAGTTTGCAGCACGCGCTGGACGCCTCCCAACGAGATCTGCGCCGGGATCAGCTCGGCGACGAGCTTCTGCTGCTCGCGCGGGAGATCCTCGATCAGCTTGGCGGTCTCGGCATAGGAGAGCAGCTCGGCCATGCAGTCCCGCACGACCTCGGTGAGGTGCGTCGTCAACACGCTGGCTGGGTCGACGACGGTGCAGCCGCGCCCGATCGCCTCCTCCCGCTGCTCCTGTTCGATCCAAAGGGCAGGAAGACCAAAGGCGGGTTCCGTCGTGCGCTCGCCCGAGATGTCCGGCAAGCCACCGCGCGGATCCATCGCCAGCAGTCTTGACGGGCGGAGCTGTCCCTGGCCGGCCTGGATCTCCTTGATCCGGATCGTGTAGCTCTCGGCATCGAGCTCCAGATTGTCCTGGATGCGGACTGGCGGCAGCACGAAGCCCATCTCCGCGGCAATGCTGCGGCGCAATCCCTTGATCTGCTCCGTCAGCCGCGGCGTGTCGCCGCCGGCCAGGATCAGCAAGCCGTAGCCAAGTTCGAGCCGGAGCGTGTCGATGCGAAGCGAGTCGCTGATCGGCGGCTCGGCAGGGACTGGAACGACGGTGGGCTCGGCCACAGCCCCGGCCGGATGCTTGTAGCGGACGTAGGCGCCAGCCCCGGCAAGCCCGGCCAGGGCGAGGAACGGCAGCGCCGGCAATCCTGGCAGGAGTGCCAGCACCAACGCGACGCCGCCCGCCAGCGCAAGCGCCTTCGGGTTGCCGCCGAGCTGGCGTACCAGCGCCGCGTCGGCCGAACCCTCGACTCCTCCCTTCGTCACGACGATCCCCGCCGCGGTGCTGACCAGCAAGGCCGGTATCTGGCTGACCAAGCCGTCGCCGACCGTCAGCGTCGTGAACGTCGCGGCCGCATCGGCGAGCGGCATGCCGTGCCGCAGCAGCCCGATCGCGAGGCCGCCGACGATGTTGATGACCGTGATCAGCAGGCCCGCCACCGCGTCACCGCGGACGAACTTCGCCGCACCGTCCATGGCGCCGTAGAAGCCGCTTTCCTCCTCCAGCTCTTTTCGGCGCAGACGCGCCATCTTCTCGTCGATCCCGCCCGAGGAGAGCTCGGCATCGATCGCCATCTGCTTGCCCGGCATCGCGTCGAGGCTGAAGCGCGCCGCCACCTCGGCAATTCGGCCCGAGCCCTTGGTGATGACCATGAAGTTCACCACCAGCAGGATCGCGAACAGGATCACGCCGATGACGACATCGCCACCCATCAGGAAGCCACCGAACGCCTGGACCACATGCCCGGCCGCGCCCGGACCCTCGTTGCCGCGCGAGAGGATCAGCCGCGTCGTTGCCACGTTGAGCGACAGGCGCAGCAGGGTCGTCAACAGGAGCAGCGTGGGGAAGCTGGTGAAATCGAGCGGGCGCCGGAGGAACACGGCCACCATCAGCACGAGTACCGCGGCCGTGACCGAGAGTGCCAGCCCGAGATCGAGCAGGATGGTGGGCAGCGGCAGGACGAGAACGGCCAGCAGCGCGATAATCCCGAGTGCGAGGCCGATGTCGCTGCCCGGGAGCCAGGGCCCGGCCTTCGCCCGCAGCGTCGCCAACATCAAGCTGGGCTGCCCGCAGGCGGCGGGACGGTCACGCCGGCCTGCGCGTAGTCGCGCAGCTTGTTCCGCAATGCGCGGATCGAGATGCCGAGGATGGTCGCGGCATGCGTGCGGTTGCCCAGAGTGTGGCCCAGCGTCTCGATGATGAGCTCACGCTCGACCTCATCCATGGTGCGCCCGACGAGTTGGCTGATGGGTGCGCCCGCTGCCATGACCGCCGCCACCGGCATGCTGCCGGGCGAGAGCTCGATCGCGTCGGGACCGATCTCCGGCCCGCTCGCGAGCAGCACCGCCCGGTGGATGGTGTTCTCGAGCTCGCGCACGTTGCCGCGCCAGCCATAGGTGCCCAGCCGAAGCACGGCGGTTTGCGTCAACGGTCGATACGGCAGGCCGTTCACCTCCGCGTAGCGGCGCGCGTAGTGCTCAGCCAGGGCCGGGATGTCGCCGGGCCGCTCGCGAAGCGGCGGGAGGCGCACGCCGACCACGTTGAGCCGGAAGAACAGGTCTTCGCGGAACCGGCCCGCGTTCACTTCCGCGACCAGGTCGCGGTTGCTGGTCGCCAGCAGGCGGACGTCGACCCGCACCGGCGCGGTCCCGCCGAGGCGGTCGATCTCGCGTTCCTGGATCGCCCGCAGCAGCTTGGCTTGCAGGCGGACATCCATCTCACTGATTTCGTCCAGCAGCAGGGTTCCACCCTCGGCGCTCTCGAATTTGCCGATCCGGCGCGCGACGGCACCGCTGAACGCGCCCTTCTCGTGGCCGAACAGCTCGCTCTCCAGCAGGTTGTCCGGGATCGCGGCGCAGTTGAGGGCCACGAACGGGCCCGTGGCGCGCCTCGACCGGCGATGGATATGGCGCGCCAGCACCTCCTTGCCGGTTCCGCTCTCGCCCGTGATGAGGATGCTGGCCTCGGCCGCCGCGACCTGTTCGGCCCGGCGAATGGTCGCGAGCATCGCTGGGTCGCGTGCGACCAGCGCGTGGCTCTCGCCGGACGCCGCTTCCAGGATCGCCGCGATCAACTCCGGGTCGGGCGGCAACGGGAGGAACTCGCGAGCGCCATTGGCGATCGCCTCGGCCGCGTCGTCCGGGCAAGTGTCGGTTCCGCAGGCGACGACCGGAACCGGGATGCGCTCGGCCGCCAAGGCACGGACCAGCGCGCGGACGTCGTGCGGCAGCTCGACCAGCACGAGGTCGACCCGCGCGTCGGCCCGCAGCCGCGCCAAGGCGCCGCGATCGTCGTCGGCATGGCAGAGCTTGGCGCCGCGCGCGGCCGCGATGCGCGCGGCTCTGCCGAGTTCGCCGCCCAGGGAGCCGATGACCAGGACGTGCATCAGCCGGACCTGTCGCCCTTGACGATCTCGGTCATCGTCACGCCAAGCCGGACCTCGTCGACCATCACGACCTCGCCGCGTGCAACGAGGCGGTTGTTCACGTAGATGTCGATTGCCTCTCCCAGCTTGCGGTCCAGCTCGACCACGGCGCCGCGGCCGAGCTTGAGCAACTG
The DNA here is from genome assembly GCA_965213855.1 of Acetobacteraceae bacterium. Lineage (GTDB taxonomy): Bacteria > Pseudomonadota > Alphaproteobacteria > Acetobacterales > Acetobacteraceae > JBBROS01. The sequence goes on from CBDCAA010000011.1 coordinate 633,690, forward strand.
GCTGACCTGCATCGTGGCATTGCCGAGCACGGCGCTGACGGTCACCGGAATGTCGTACACGGCATCGAGGTTGCGGCCGCCGCGGTCGGCGGCAGGCTCGGCCGGCGGATCGGCCGTCAGCCGGCCTGGGGCGCCGCTGAGATCGGACAGGTCGATGCTATTGGGCAAGGGCTAGGCTCCCGGGGGAGGGTTCAAGAACGCTGGGCGTGACGGGATCGAGGCCGAGCCGGGCCAAGGCCTCCTGCATCGCGGAGCGGAGGGCGGCCGTGTCGCGAACCAGACTGCCGTCCTCCCAGGTGAGTTGCGCGTCGCCGGGCGGGAGGTTCGCGGGCCGCAGGTCGATCGCCGGGGCCAAGCTGTCATCGATCGCGATGACGTCGTCGGCCAATGTCTCGATCAGTCCGGGATGGACCCGCACGACCAGGCGGGCACGCCGGCCGAGGATGGGTGCCAATGTCCGGACGATGGCCCGGACCTCCTCGTCGCCATGCGCCTGGCAAAACTGCGGAAGCATGCCAGCGACCATCGCCAGGGTGGCGCGTGCCAGCATGTCCGCGACCGTTTCAGCCGCTCGGGCTTGACTGTCGTTCGCGTCCTTGAGGCCGGCGGAAATCGCCGCAAGGGCTTCGGTCCGCCGGTCCGCAGCACTTTCAGCCCATGCAGCCTGGGCTGCCTGGACGGCGCGGATGCAGGCCGCGTCGACGTCGGCCTGGGTGATGCCGGGTAGGGGCGGCGGCTCAGGGTCTGGAAGCGGCGCCGCCTGCTCGAGGCCGAAGTCTTCCGCGTAGAGGATGCCGAGCGCGGCGCGGGGAAGCACATCCATCGGATCAATCCACCATCTCGTCGGCGGCGCCGGCATCGCCGATCTCGATCTCGCCCGTGCTGGCGAGCTGCTTGGCAAGCACGACGATGCTCGCCTGCGCCTCGTCGACATCTCGCAGCTTCACCGGGCCGAGTGCCCCGATGTCGTCCTGCAGCATGCGCCCGGCGCGTTCGCTGAGGTTGCTGAAGAACAGATCCCGCAGCGAGTCCGACGCACCCTTCAGCGCAAGCGGCAGCTTGTCCTTGTCCACGTTGCGCAGCAGCACCTGGATATGCGGCGAGCTCAGCCGCCGTAGATCGTCGAACGTGAACATGAGCGCCTTGATCCGCTCGGCCGCTTCCCGGTTGCGCTCCTCGAGCGCGGTGACGAAGCGGCTTTCGGTCTGGCGATCGAGACTGTTGAAGATCTCGGCCATCATCTCATGGCTGTCGCGGCGGCTGGTCCGCGCGAGGTTCGACATGAACTCAGAACGCAGGGTGCGCTCGACGCCGTCCAGCACGTCCCGCTGCACACTCTCCATCCGCAACATGCGCATGACGACCTCGATGGAGAAGCTGTCGGGCAGCAGGCTGAGTACCCGCCCGGCATGGTCGGGCTTGACCTTCGACAGCACGACCGCGACGGTCTGCGGATATTCGTTCTTGAGATAGTTCGCGAGCACCGCCTCGTTCACGTTGCCCAGCTTGTCCCACATGGTTCTGCCGGCCGGGCCGCGAATTTCTTCCATGATTTGCGACGCGCGGTCTTTCGGCAGCGAGGCAAGCAGGAGGCGCTCGGTGGTTTCATAGCTGCCAACCAGCGCCCCTGTGCTGCCGATGCTGCGAGCAAACTCGAGGCACAGCGACTCGACGACGGAGGCGTGGACGCTGCCAAGCTGCGCGATCGCCGAGGACACCTCCTTGATCTCGTCCTCATGCATTCGGGTGAACAGCTTGGCGCACTGGTCTTCGCCGAGGGTCAGCATCAGGATCGCCGCCTTGTCGCGGCCCTTGAGCTTGCCGTAATCCTGCTTCACCGCCATGGGCGCGCTGCTCCAACCATCATTCGTCCTCCGGCGAGATCCAGGTCCGCACCAGCGCGAGCGTTGCCTCGGGATGGGCGGAGACCAGGTCCGTCACGCGCCGGACGGAGGCGACCCGCAAGTCGCCTTCAACGTTGGCGAGGCGCATCAGCTCGTCAGGCTCGTTGTTCGCAGCCGCGGCCGGCAGCGCGGCCGCCGCTGCGGGCCCATGGCCGCCATCGTCGAGCAGCGCATCGACGGCAGGTCCGCCCGCGACGGCGCCGGCGAGATTCGGATGCGCCAGAGCGAGCCGGAGGACCATGGGCCTGAACACCGTCGTCAGGCAGACGATCACGGCCATCGCGAGCAGCCCGGCCTCGGCAAGGCGCATCACATCCGACTTGTCGAACTGCGCCCAGAGCGGAAGGGCGAGCGCGTCGGGGGCATCCTCCGGCGCAGCGAACCGCATCGAGACGATCTCGACCTTGTCGCCCCGTCGCTCGTCGAACCCGACTGCGCTCCGGACCAGGCTCGCGATGCGGGCCAGTTCGTCGTCTGGGCGGGGCGCCCAGACCGGCTTGCCGTCGGGTCCCGGCGATACCGTCCCGTCGACCATCACCGCAAGGCTCAGCCGCTTGAGTTGGGGCTGCTCGCGCACCGTCGTGCGGACGGTCTTGCTGATCTCGTAGTTCGTCGTCTCATCGTTTTTCTGGTCTGTGGTGCCGGCGGCCGATGCGGCCGGATCGGCGTTTGGCAGATTGTTCTGCACGCTGACGGCCTGGGCCTGCTCGGTCGTCCGGCTATTGCCAGTGCTGTTCTGCTGGCTGCGAACGACCTGACCGTCCGGATCGTATTTCTCCGCCATCTCGTGGATCTGGTCGAAATCCAGCTCGACCGCAGCCTCGGCACGGACCCGGCCGGCGCCCACGGTCCGCTCCAGCATCTCCTCGACGCTTCGGGTGAGCCGAAGCTCGGTGGCACGCTTCAGCTCCTCCCCGGTTTGGGCAGCGGCCAGGCCGGCCGTGGGCTGTCCGGAGCGGGCGAGAAGATTGCCGCGCGTATCGACGACGGCGATGTTCTGCGGCTTCAGCCCCGGGACCGCCGCGGCGATCAGGTTCAAGACCGCCTGGACACCCTCCTGATCGAGCCGGGCGGCGCCGGCCATCGTCAGAACCACGCTGGCCTGTGCCTCTTGCCGGTCGCGCGCAAACGGCTCGCGACGCGATAGCACCAGGTGCACCCGGGCCGCGCGCACGCCGTTCAAGGTCCGGATCGTCCGCGCCAGCTCCCCTTCCAGCGCACGCGTCTGGCTGATCCCTTGTTGGAAGGTGCTGGCTGTGAGGCTGTCGGAGCGGTCGAAGATCTCGTAGCCGATCGAACCGCCGGAGGGCAGCCCGTCCTTAGCTAGCAGCATGCGGGCACGCGCGACCTGGTCCGAAGGGACCAGGATACGGCTGCCGCCCGCGTCGACCTGGTGCGGAATATGCGCCCTGTCCAGCGTGTCGACGACCTGGCCCGCCTCCCGCAGGTCGAGATCGCCATACAACAGCGACATCGGCAAGGAGCCGTCCCGAAAGGCGAGCACACCGACGAGGCCGAGCGACAGCAAAGCAACGACGGCAAGCGCACCCAGCTTCACTGGCCCCAGCGCGCGCAGCCCGGCCAGAAGCGCCCTCATACTGCGACCAAGGAAGCATCATGCGTCATACCGCCAGTCTATGCGGCTAAAGCTTTCGCCAAAGTTAACGACCCGGCAGAACGTGCCTAGCCGCGGTCCCTTACTCGCTACTGCTGGATCGACCGGCCACCGACTCCACCGAACTCAGGTCGACCGACAAGCCGCCGAGCGAGACGTTCACCGCTTCGCCCGTCCGTTGCACCCCGGTCACGTTCCCTTGCGACGTGAACAGGACGGCTTTCCCGTTCGCGTCCTGGACGACGACGTTGTAAGCGCCGTCCGGCTGCTGCGCACCGTTCGACGCCTTGCCGTTCCAGGTCCAGCTGCCAGCCGCCGTGGAGGACGTGACGCTTGTGCTGGCCAGCAGCGTGCCGGACTTTCCGTAGACCCCGATGCTCACCGGCTGGCCTGCCTGGCCGGTGTAGTTGATCGTCGTCTGGCCGTTCTGAAGCGTGGCCTGGCTGCCGGAGAGCTGCACCGTCTGGCCCACCAGCGACGACGACTGCAGCAGGTTCGTCCCCTGGGTCGCCTTGATCAACTGGTCCAAGCTGGCATTGGTCTTGATCTGCTGCTCAACGCTCGAGAACTGAACCAGCTCGCTCGTGAACTGGTTGGAATCCATCGGTGAACTCGGATCCTGGTTCTTCAGCTGCGTCATGAGCAGGTTCAGGAAGTCGTTGAAGTTGTTTGACAGCGTACTGAGGGCGTTGCTGCTCGTCGTCGTGGTCGCCTCGACGGTACTGGCCGCGGGCGCCGCGGACGAGAAGTTCGTCGGCACGTTCGCGGTCGCGGTGGTTGCGGCAACTGTCATGGCACGGTGCTCCGATCGTCAGGCGGTGATGTCAACGCCGGCACGAAGCCAGGCGGCGCGGGGTAGAAGGGAGTGCATGGGTGGCGGTTCGCGTGCCGGGGCCAGGCTCGCACCGCCCTGGCTCGCACCGCCCTGGCCCGCTCCGCCCTGGTTCTCCTGGCCGTGACCCGCCCGACCCTGGGCGCCCCGGCCATCGCCGAACCCCTGGCCCCCCGAGGAAAGGCTGAACTGCACGGTTCGGCCATCGGCGGCGAGCCCCGCCGCGTCGAGCGCTTGATGCAGTTGCGTTTGGCTGTGCATGAACAAGGCCAGGGTCTCGGAGCGCTCGACAGCGAGCATGACGTGCGCGGGCCCGTCCGCGGTACGGTCGACCCGAACCTGAACCCGGCCCAGCTCGGCCGGGTCGAGACGGATGACAAGACTATTCGGCATGCCCGGGGCCGCGCTGGCGAGGCTGGCGAAGACGGGCGTGAGTTGGCCGACAGCGCTTGGCGCGCTCGGGGCCGTGCCGCTTGCGAACCCTTGCGCGTCGGCGGGGTGCCCCGTCGTCCAGATCAGGCTGGCCCCGGCCGTGGCAGTCGGCGGCGTGGCGACAGGCTGGGCCGGCCCGCCCGGCTCCGGATGCGAGAGCGGCTGGGAGCTCTGGGCGGCCGATCCAAGGTTCGCCGTGCCGCTGGCGAGGTCCAAACTAGTCGGGTCCTGGCCCGCAAGCTCCTGCCCGGAGGGGCCCAGGCCCACCTTCTCCGGACTGGCCGGGCTCGGGCCGGCCGGAGCGGCATCGCCGGCGCCTGCTGCGGCAAGAGGTCCTCCGCCGGACTGGTCCGCACGTGCGCCACTGGCCGGCCTCTCGCGGGCCGGGGCGTCGTATGGGCCAAACCCGGACAGGTATGCCGCATCGCCAGTCGCCTGCGACTGGCCCCGGCTGTCGGCATCGGGCGGCGGCGCACCCTGGGGCGCAGCTTGGGGGGCGTCGACGCGACCCGCCTGCTCCGGTGCGCCGTCCGGCATGCGGTGCGGTGCGGTGGCGGCTGCCTTCGGTCCTGCCGCCGCCGATCGCGACGGCACCAGGCCAAGCGGCGCCAGGGCTGGCCGCGACGCCGCCAAAAGTCCCAGCTGGGATCGTCGGGCGCTGGCAGGACCGTCCCCGCCCACCTCTGCTCCGCCCGCCTCCGCTTCACCTGCCTCCGCTTGGTCGGCCTGGGCAGGGCCGGCCGCCTCGGGTGCGTCGGCGCCGTCGGCGCCGGCCGGTTTGGACACGGTCTGGGTCGGAGGCCGGGTCGGGATGGCGCCGGCCTCCCTCATCGCGCCCGGTCCCGACACGGAGCACGTGGACCGTCGCCCGGCCCCAGGGCTGCCCGTCGCGGCGCTCGCCGCCGGATTTGGTTGCGCGTGCAGCGCTTGGGACAGCACCGCGTCGAAGCCCGTCGACAGATCGGCCTGACCTGCACCGGTGCTTGCACCAGAGATTGCAGTCCGGGTCACGCCAGGCGTGAGCGGGAGAGGAGAGGCGGCTTGATCGACCATCGCCGCAGTCACAGCAAGCCGGAGGCCAGCGCGAAAACCATGCTGCACCGTGGCGCAGGCGCGGATGGCGGCAGAGTTTGCCGGGCGGAAACAGCTCCGGGCGGCAGAGTACGCCGGCCCCGCGCCCCGATAAACCCCAGCAATGCGGGCGCCGGCCCTGGCACGCTTCCTGCTGTCCAGGACGCGATAGGGGTCACGAGGCTGCGGCGGACCGTCGCGGCAGCCCCAAAGCCAGGGAGTGCAGCATGTCGATCTTCGGAGCCTTGAACACGGCGGTCAGCGGGCTGACGTCCCAGTCCGCGTCGTTCGACAACATCAGCGACAACGTCGCCAACAGCCAGACGGTCGGGTTCAAATCGACCGACACGACCTTTCAGGACTACCTGACCAGCAGCTCCGCCACCACCAACCAATCCGGCGCCGTCGTGGCCAGGCCGGCCTACCAGAATACCTTGGAGGGCACGGTGACGCAGACCAACAACGGGCTCAATCTCGCAATCAGCGGCCAAGGTTTCTTCAACGTCAGCCAGCCGGTCAGCGAGAACAACGGGACCGTGACGTTCAACCCGCAGCCCGAGTACACGCGTGCGGGAGACTTCTCCCTCAACAAGGACGGCTACCTCGTCAACGGCAGCGGCAATTACCTGAACGGCTGGGTTGCGGACAGCACCGGTGCGCTCGACCAGACCAAGACCGTGCCGATCAAGGTCCAGGAGAGCGGCTACAGCCCGGTGCCGACCACCACCGCAACGCTCGCGGCAAACCTACCCGCGTCCCCAAGCGGGGCCCCCATCACCACGCAGATACCCGTCATAGACTCGCTCGGCCGGTCACAGACCGTGGATCTCGCCTGGACACCAGCAGCGAGCCCCGGCAACACATGGTCGGTGGCCATCACGCAAGCGGACGGGACCGCGCTTGGCAGCGCGACGGTCGGCTTCGGCCCGAACGGCAACCCGGGCGCGGCGCAAGGCACCATCGGCAGCGTCACCTCGACCGGCGGCACCGTCACAGGCAGCACCTATGCCGCAGGGGGCACCGCAACGCTGGGCTTCACGGCCAATTTCGGCGCCGGGTCGCAGCCGGTCACGCTCGATCTCGGTCATTTCGGGCAGGCGGACGGGCTGACCCAGTTCGCCGGAACCACCTACAGCGCCCGGTCGCTGACCCAGGACGGCGTGCCGCCGGGCAGCTACAACGGCGTGACGACCAGCTCCAACGGGGACGTCGTGGTGAACTACGACAACGGGCAGTCGCGCGTGGTGGCGCGGGTCCCGGTCACCACCTTCGCCAACGCGAACGCTTTGCAACGCGAGAATGGGCAAGCGTTCGAAGCGACGCGGGAGAGCGGCGCGGCACAGACCGAGCAGGCTGCCAGCAATGGCGCCGGCACCCTGGTCACCAGTTCGACGGAGAGCAGCAATGTCGACATCGCGACCGAGTTCACGAAGCTGATCGTTGCGCAGCGGGCCTACACGGCCAACACCAAGCTGGTGACGACGGCGGACGAGCTGTTGCAGGCAACGATCAACATGAAGACCTGACGCCGTGCTCGTCCATGGCCAGGAGAGAATTGTGACGTCACGAACGACACCGGCGGGACAATAGCGCGATGTCGCTCAACGGCATTCTAAGCCAGGCCTCCTCGGGGCTGGCCGGCATCCAGGCCAAGTTGTCGACGGTGTCGCAGAACGTCGCCAACGCCAACACCGCCGGCTATGTGCGCGAGACGACCGCGAATGAGAGCGCGGTGGCGGATGGCCAGGGCCAGGGCGTGCGGACCGGGGTCGCGACCCGCACCGTGGACGCGTCCCTGCAAGCCGATCTGTTCGCATCCAACGCTCAGGTCGCGGACAAGGACGCGCGCAGTACCGTGTTGGCCGCGATCGACCAGGCATCCGGCTCGCCCGGCTCCGGGCAGGACGTGTCGAGTCTGATCGGCGCCTTGCGCGACTCGTATTCCACCCTTGAGAGCGATCCGTCGAACGCGACGCAGCAGCGGCAGGTCGTGAACAGGGCCGCCTCCCTCGCCACCGGGGTGAACCAGCTGGGCCAAGCGGTCACGGTGCAGCGCCAAGCGGTGCAGGACGACCTCGTCACGGACGTGGCGTCCGCCAACACGGCGCTTGCGGCGGTCGGCACGTTGAGCGACCAGATCATCGCCGCCCGGGCGCGTGGACAGAGCACCGCCGACCTGGAGGACAAGCGCGACAGCGCCGCCGCCACGGTTACCCAGCTCACCGGCGCCACCTTCCTGAAACAGTCCAACGGCGACGTGCTGGCCGTCAGTGGCGGGACGGTCCTGCCGACACGCGCGTCCACCGGGCCGCTCGCGGTCGGCAGCGCGACGGTCGCACCGGGATCGGTTGCGCCCGCACTGACGGTCTCCGGAACGCCGGCGACGCTTGGCGGCGGCGGCAGTGGCGGCGGCGGACGGATCGGCGCGGAGGCCGACCTGCGCGACAACGTCCTGCCGGCACTGCAGACCAAGCTGGACGGTTTCGCACAATCGCTGGCGACAGGGTTTTCGGGTGCGGGCGTCACGCTGTTCACCGACAACACCGGCACGATCCCGGCATCGGGGACGGCCGGCTTCGCACAGACGATCCAGGTGAACCCGGCCGTCTCTGCAACCCCGAGCGCGGTCCGCGACGGTGTGGGCGCCCCGGCCGGCGCCGCGGGCAACACGACGATCATCAACGCCGTGCTGACCACGGCGCTGGCGACGGGGGCGGGCACGGTGTCCGGACAGGCGGCGGACCTGGTCGCCGACAACGCGACCGCCGCGAGCGTCGCCGCCTCGCAACTCTCGACAGAGAAATCGGTCCAGACGTCGCTCTCGACGAAGCTGACGACGCAAACGGGGGTGTCGGTGGATTCGGAGCTGTCGTCGATGGTCGCGCTGCAGAACAGCTACAGCGCGAACGCCCGGGTGATTGCCGCCGTCCAGACGATCTGGACGCAACTGCTGGACAGCGTGCAATGAGCGGCTCGATCGGAAGCGTCTCTGGCACCAACGTCGACGCCGGGCTGCTCGGCCGCCTGACACAGGACAGCGCGGACATCAGCAAGCAGCTCGACACGGCGATGCAGCAGCAGTCGACGGGCAAGATCTCGGACGTCTACGCCGGTCTTGGCACCGGTGCCCGCACGAGCCTCGACCTGCGCCCCTCCGTGCAGCACCTGCAGACATGGCAAAGCAACATCGATAGTGCGCAGACGCGGCTCGACGTGACGCAGTCGACGCTGAAGCAGATCAGCTCGATCGCCTCGGACTTCTACGCCAAGACCAACAACATCAACGGCACCGGGCAGTCGGAGGTCGCCAGCATTGCCGCATCGGCCAAGCAGGCGCTGCAGCAGGTCGCGCAACTGCTGAACACGAAGGACGGCAACGTCTATGTGTTCGCAGGCCAGGACACGGCGAATGCGCCGGTCACGACGACCAACCCGACCGTGCTCGGCACGAGCTTGCTGGCCGTGCCGCAGACGACGGCGCCCTTCTCCTCGACGCTCGGGACGGCGGTGCCGACGGTCGAGGTCGGGGATGGGCAGACGGTGCAGGTCGGGCTGCTCGCCAACCAGAACACGTTGTCGACGTCGCAGGCGCCAACGACCGGATCGTACATGCGCGATATCATGACGAGCCTGGCAACGCTCGCCAATCTCACGCCCGGGCCCACAGCCCAGGCAACGGCGGCCGGCGTCCGGTCGCAGCTGGGCAGCGCGATCGATGCGATGTCGACCGAGCAGGGCGCGTTGGGTGATCTGCAATCCGGGCTGGAGACGCGCAAGACGACCCTGGCATCGCTGCAGACGGCCCTCACCGCGCAGGTGTCGAACGCCGAGGATGTCGACTCCGCGGCAACGATCACGAAGGTCCAGTCGCTGCAAACCCAGCTTCAGGCGTCCTACCGGCTGATTGCCGGGGTCAAGGACCTCACGCTCGCAAGCTATCTCTAGCAGGCGTCCCCCATCGCGGTCCGAACCGCTCCTAACGTGGGGCGGCCTTGGCGGACGCCGCCGGGATCGGGGCGAAGCGCCACGGGACGGCACTGCCCTCGTTCGGGTCGATCAGCAGGCGGTGCTGCAGCGGCGGAAAGGCACGGCTGCGGCAGTCCATCCGGTCGCACAGCCGGCAGGACAGCCCGATCCCGACCCGGCGCCCAAGGTCCAGCCCGTCCGAGTAGACGACCTCCGGCGCGCGGTCGATGTCGCAGCCGAGTGCGACGACGTGGCGCGGCGGCGGCTCGCCCCAACCGGAGGGCGTGCCGCTGACCACGCGCCCGAAGCACAGGAACGCCGCGCCGTCCGGCAATTCGTCGGCCTCCACGCACAGGCGGTCGGGGGTGGTGAAGGCGGTATGGATCAACCAGCGTGGGCAGGATCCGCCGAACCGGACGAAGGGGATGCCGGAGGCGGAGAACCGCTTGTCTACGTTGCCGGCCGGGTCGACGCGGACGAAGAAGAACGGAATGCCGCGCGCGCCCTCCCGCTGCAGGCTGCTGAGCCGGTGTGCAACCTGTTCGAAGCTGGTGCCAAAGCGCGCGGCGAGCACGTCGACATCGTAGCGCAACGCCTGCGCGGCCTCGAGGATGCGGGCATAGGGGAGCAGCAGTGCGCCCGCGGCATAGTTGAGCAGGCCGACGCGGATGAGGGCCTCAGCCTCGGCCGTCGTAGGCGAGGCCGCGGTTGCGAGCGCGTCGGTGATCTCGCGCGCTTCGAGCAGCATCAGCTGGAATGCCAGGTGGAAGGCGCGCGTCTCCCGGCGCATCGTCTCCGACAGATCGAGCACCCGTGTATCCGGGTCGAAGCGCCGCTGCGTGTCGAGCGGCCCGACGCGCACGCGCACGCCATGGGTTCGGGCGAGCCGTTCGGCAATGGCCCGGTCCAGTCCGGACGCCCCGGCGTCGCACTGCGCCGCGGTCCGCTCGGCAAGCGTTTCGAGCGCCTCGAAGTGGTTGCCGCGGTCTTGAAAGAAGTCGCGCGCCTCCTCGTTCGGCAGCAGGATCCTGCGTCCGCTGGGCAGCGCGATGCCGCTGGCGTCCTCCTGCGCGACCCGCCAGGCGCGATAGAGCGACAGCATGGCGCGCGCCGCGCCGGGCGCGCTGCCCGAGAGCGCCTGCAGTTCGGTCTCGGGGACGGGCTCCAGCCCCAAGGCAGGGTCGGCGATGATCTCCCGCAGGCTCGTCTCCAACAGGCGTTCAGCGCTGCCCGACAAGGCCGCGAGATCCGCCTGCAGCACGGTCCCGAGCTTCAACAGCAACGAGGCCGTGACGCCGCGCTGATCGTGCTCGATCAGGTTGAGATAGCTGGCCGATATGCCAAGGCGGGCTGCGAGGGCCTGCTGCGAGAGTGTCCGCTCGGTGCGAAGCCTGCGGATGGTTCGGCCAATCAGGGGGCGGGACATTGACAACCTTTACCGGGCCGATTTTGACGATGTAAAACGCTGACATGCTTGCGTTTGACTGACGCTATTGCCGGTTTCTTTTGGCGTGGCAAGGGCGTTGTCTACATGGGCGGCACCCGTGCCGCACGCCAGGAGCCTCAGCCCGATGATGACCACGCCTCAGTTCTGCCGAGCGCCCGATGGCGGCCATGGCGGCAGCCCTTCACCTGGCCGGTTCGACGGGATCCGTCGCGATTACACGCCGGCCGAGGTCGAGCGCCTCGCCGGGTCGTTTCGGATCACACACACCCTCGCCGAGATGGGAGCTCGGCGGCTGTGGCATCTGCTCAAGACGGAGCCATACGTGAACACGCTGGGTGCGCTGACCGGGAACCAGGCGCTGCAACAGGTGAAGGCGGGACTGAAGGCGATCTATCTGTCGGGCTGGCAGGTCGCGGCGGACGCGAACACGGCCGGCACCATGTATCCGGATCAATCCTTGTATCCGGTGAACTCGGTGCCGGACGTGGTCAAGCGGCTCAACAACGCCCTGCGCCGGGCGGACCAGATCGCGACGCTGGAAGGCCAGGGCGACGACACATACTGGATGGCTCCGGTCGTGGCCGATGCCGAAGCCGGGTTCGGCGGCGCGCTCAACGCCTATGAGCTAATGCGGGCGATGATCGAGGCTGGCGCCGGAGGCGTGCACTTCGAGGACCAGCTCGCGAGCGAGAAGAAGTGCGGCCATCTGGGCGGCAAGGTGCTGGTGCCAATCAGCCAGCACATCCGCACGTTGAACGCGGCACGCCTGGCGGCTGACGTCGAGGGCGTCAGCACGGTCCTGCTGTGCCGGACCGACGCGGAGAGCGCGCAGTTGCTGACCAGCGACATCGACGAGCGCGACCGCCCGTTCCTGAGCGGCGAGCGGACGGCCGAGGGCTTCTTCCGCATCAAGGCCGGCGTCGGCAAGGATTACGCGATCGCCCGCGGCCTGGCCTACGCGCCCTACGCCGACCTGCTGTGGTGGGAAACGTCGGAGCCCGACCTCAGTGATGCGCGGGCCTTCGCCGAGGCGATCCACGCGCAGTTCCCGGGCAAGATGCTGGCCTACAACTGCTCGCCTAGCTTCAACTGGAAGCGCAAGATGGGGGAGGCGGAGGCCGAGGCGTTCCAGCGCGAGATCGGCGCGATGGGCTACAAGTTCCAGTTCATCACCCTGGCCGGGTTCCACAGCCTCAACCACGGCATGTTCGAGCTGGCGCGGGCGTACAAGGCGCGCGGCATGGCGGCCTATTCCGAGCTGCAGCAGGCGGAGTTCGCGTCGGAGCAGCACGGCTACACGGCCACGAAGCACCAGCGCGAGGTGGGGGTCAGCTACTTCGACGCGGTCGCGACGACGGCGTCGGGCGGGCGGAGCAGCACGACGGCGATGGCGCACAGCACCGAGTCGGCGCAGTTCCACGACGCGCCTGCCGCCGCGACGATTTCAGCTTAACCCCAAAACAGGAGAGACGGCGATGGATCACGAGCTTTTCGACGACGGCCTGGTCCACGGGCACGACTGGTCGAGCGCGCCGGTCGACCGTTCAGGCATGTTGCTGGTTGCGGACACGACCAGCGTCAACACGCCCAGCAGCGTGTTCCACGACGACGTGCATCACGCCGACTAACGCCTAGCGTCGACGCTCGACGGCCGCTGCAACCGTTCGGCTACAGCGGCGGCGCTGCGAACGTCCGGCGGCGCTTGCCTGCGACCGGCATCGCTTCCCCTGCTTGCACAAGCAGGAGGGGGAAGCGATGCCGTCAGCGCATCGGCTCGAGGATGCTGACGTAGTTCGCGACCGCGGCGCCGCCCATGTTGAACACGCCCGCGATCTCCGCTTTCGGCAACTGCATCGCACCGGCCTCGCCCGCAAGCTGCATTGCCGCGATCACGTGCATGCTGACACCGGTGGCGCCGACCGGGTGCCCCTTGGCCTTGAGCCCGCCGCTGCGATTGACCGGCAGGCGGCCCGTCGCCGACGTCGTGCCGTCGAGCGCGACCCGGGCGCCCTGGCCCGTTTGCGCCAGGCCCATCGCCTCGTAGGCGAGCAACTCGGCAATGGTGAAGCAGTCATGCACCTCGACGAAGGAAAGGTCGTTCAGGCCCAGGCCGGATTGCTCGAAGGCGGCGCGCCAGGCATGGGCGGCGCCGTCGAACGACGTGGGGTCGCGGCGCGACAGCGGTAGGAAGTCGTTCACGTGCGTTGCAGCGCGGAAGCGCACGGCCTTTGCCATGGCGCGGGCGGTGTCCTCGTCCGTCAGCACCAACGCGGCTGCCCCGTCGCTGACCAGTGAGCAGTCCGTCCGCTTGAGCGGCGGCGCGACGTAGGGGTTCTTCTCGCTGACGTTGCGGCAGAACTCGTAGCCAAGATCCTTGCGCATCTGCGCATAAGGGTTGTCGACGCCGTTCTTGTGGTTCTTGGCGGCGATCGTGGCGAGCGCGTCGGACTGGTCGCCATGAACCTGGAAATACCGCTCGGCGATACGGCCGAACACGCCCGCGAACCCGGCCTGGATCTCGCCCTCCTCTTTGCGGTAGCAGGCGCCGAGCAGGTTGTCGCCGACCTGGGCGTTCGGCAGTCCCGTCATCTTCTCGGCGCCGACCACCAGCGCGAAGCGGCCGCGCCCGGCAGCGAGGAAGTCCCGTGCGCCATGGATGGCGGCCGAGCCGGAGGCGCAGGCGTTCTCGTAGCGGGTGGCGGGTTTGAAGCGGAGGGCTTCGAGGGTCTGCATGGGCAGCGAGGAGGGGAAGTCCTGCTTCGAGAAGCCGTTGTTGAACAGGCCAACGAACGTCCCGTCGATCTCTTCGGGCGTGATCCCGGCGTCGGCGATCGCGGCGCCCGCGACCTGGTCGATCAGCCCCTCGACATCGAGGGTTTCGTGCTTGCCGAAGGTGGTGTGGGCCCATCCGACGATGCAGGTGTTCATGCGTTCTCTCCCTCGTTGGATGAAAGGTCGCGCGTGTCGGTATGGGATTCAAGGTGGGCGTTCGGCACGCCGTGCAGCCCAGCGGAGTCGCTGTATTATCTCGCCGAGCGGGCTGGCCGCGCCGCAGCAGAGGGTTTTGGGCAGTTGGTGGCGAAGTCTGGGACGGCTGTGCCGACTGCCAGAGATGACTTGCCGGAGGGGTGGCCGGAACGGGGCGGCTGAGCCTAACTCCCCAGCCACTTCGCGACCGCCGTCGCGCGCTCGCCCGAGAGAGCCTGCGTCTCGAGCCAGGTGTTGACGAACTGCTGCAGCACAAGGTCGCGGGGGAGCATGTAGGCGAGTTCGGAGTGGTCGAACGGCTCGTCCGGGTGGATGGCGCACAGCTCCGGGTGCAGCTTCTGCTGCAGCCGGGTCTCGACGCCGTCGGTCATCATGACGTCGGCGTGGCCGGCGATGATCTCCTCGAAGATGGTGGCGTTGTTCGGGAACTCGATCAGCTGCGCCTGGTGGATGTTGGCGTGCGCGAACCGGTCGTTGGTGCCGCCCGGGTTGAAGATCACCCGGGTGCCGGGGTGGTCAATATCGGCGAGGGTCTGGAACTTGTCCTTGTCGGTGCAGCGCGCGATCGGCGTCTTGCCGGCTTTCATCACCGGCGTCGAGAACAGCGCCGTCTTGGCGCGGTCGGTTGTGACCGTGATGCCTCCCATGGCAAGATCGTATGTACCAGCCAGAAGGTCAGGCATCAGCTTCGGCCAGGCGGTCGGCACGATCTCGAGCTTCACGCCGAGCGCCTTGGCCAGGCTGTTGGCCATGTCGACGTCCAGGCCTTCAAAGTGGCCGGTCTCGTCCTTGATGCTGAACGGCTTGTAGTCGCCGGTGAGGCCGACGCGGATCGTGCCGCGGGCAAGGATGCCGTCGAGCACGGTCTGACCCCGGGCGGGGACTGCGGCGGCAAGGAGAAAGAGGGCGAGGAGGGCGGGGCGCATGGTCAGTCCTTCACGATGGGCTCGATGGCATTGGCCAGGGCGAACAGGCGCGCGTCGCCCAGGGTGGGGCCGACCAGCATGAAGCCGGCCGGGGCGGCGTCGGCGCGGTGGCAGGGCAGCGTGATCGCGCAGCGGTCGAGGAAGTTGAACAGCGAGCAGTTGCGCAGCACGAGCGTGTTGACACGGGTGAAATCGGCGTCGTCGGCGAGGCTGGCGATGGTGGGCGGGCCGATCGGCACGGTCGGCAAAGCGATCGCGTCGTACGGGGCGGCGGCCTCGTCGAATTCGGCGATGATGCGGGCGCGGTCCTGCAGTAGCCGGATGTAGTCGCCGGCGCTCATGGCCTGGCCCCGCTCGATCCGGCTGCGCACGCGCGGATCGTACACCTCCGCCTGATCGGCGAGCAGCGCGCGGTGCCAGGCGTGCGCCTCGGCCGCAGCAAACCCGCCGGTGCGGTTGGCCTCGTTGATCGCGTCCAACTGCGGGAAGCTCAGATGGGTGATCCGCACCCCAAGATTATCGAGCCGGTTGAGCGCCCGGCCGAACGCTTCGGTGGTTGTGGCATCCATCCCATCCATGACGATGTTGCCGGGCACCGCCAGCCGAAGGCCACGCAGCGCCATCGCCGGAAGGGTCCGCGGCGTCTCGCCGGCCAGGACGGCATCGGCCGTCGCGCAGCACTGCACCGACCGGGCGAGCGGCCCGACGCTGTCGAGCGACGGGCTCAGCGGCAGCACGCCCGTGATCGGCACGCGCCGGGCGGTCGGCTTGTAGCCGACGATGCCGTTGAACGCCGCGGGGATGCGGCAGGAGCCGCCGGTGTCGGTGCCCAGCCCCATGAACGCCATCCCGTCCGCGGCCGAGACGCCGGCGCCGGAGCTGCTGCCGCCGGGCACGTGGCCCACCTCTCGCTGCCAAACCCCCTTCGGGGTGTCGTGGTGCGGGTTGATGCCAATGCCGGAGAAGGCGAACTCCGTCATGTTCGTGCGGCCCATCGGCACGAACCCGGCGCCGAGCAGCCGGTGGACGACCGCAGCATGCGTGGCCGCCGGCTTGGCCTGGGCCAGGGCCTTGGAGCCGGCGGCAGTCGTCTCCCCGGCGACGTCGAACAGGTCCTTGAGGCTGATCGGGATGCCGGCGAACGGCCCGGGGTGGCGGTTGACCCGGCGCAGCGCGTCCATGGCGTCCGCGCTCGCCCGCGCCTGCTCGCGATAGACCGTCACGAACGTGCGCCCGCCCTCGCCCTCCGGCGCATCGATCCGCTCGAGGCAGGCCTCGACGAGCCTTCGGGCGGTGGTGGCGCCCGAGGCGAGGTCCGCGGCCGCTTGGGCGATGGTCTGCATGGCGCGAAGCCTGCCGCCCCGTTGACCCGGCGGCAAGCCCCGACCAAGAGTGCCCGTAACCAACGGAGATGCGCGATGACCCGTCCCATCCTGCTCACCGGCGCCAGCGGCATGCTGGGCCGGGCGATGGCGCCGCTGCTGGCTGGCCAGGGCTGGACGGTGCGCCTGACGGACATCGCGCCATTCCCGGACCCGCTGCCTGCAGACGCCACCTTCACCCGCGTGGACCTCACGGACGGCGTGCCGCTGCTGCGCCTGGCCGAAGGCTGCGGGACGATCCTGCACTTCGGCGGCGTGTCGACCGACAAGCCGTTCGAGGAGGTAATGGGGCCGAACCTGCAAGGCCTCTATTACGTCTACGAGGCCGCGCGGCGGGAGCGCGCACGCGTGGTCTTCGCCAGCTCGAACCACAGCGTCGGCTTCCACGACCGCACGACGACCCTGGACTCCGGATGCACGTTCCGGCCCGACAGCTATTACGGCCTCTCGAAGGCCTACGGCGAGCTGATGGGCCGGCTCTATTGGGACAAGCACGGCGTCGAGAACGTGAACGTCCGGATCGGCTCGAGCCTGCCGGCGCCGATCGATGCGCGCATGTTGGCCAGCTATCTGTCGTTCGCGGACCTGACCCGGCTGATGATCCGCTGCGTCGAGGCCGAGGCGGTCGGGCACAGCGTGATCTGGGGCGCGTCGAAGAACAGCCGCATGACCTGGTGGGGCCGCGACAACCGCGACCGGATCGGCTGGGCGCCGGAGGACAGTGCGGACGGCTTCGCGCTACAGCTCGAAGGCGTCGTGAGCGGCAATCCGGTGCAGGAGCGCTACCAGGGCGGCGCCTACACCGTCCGTGAGTACTCGCGGGAGGGGTTCTCCCCGTCGGATCCGTTCGCGGACTGAATGACGGTCGCCGTCATCGGTGGGGGGCCGGCCGGGTTGATGGCGGCGGAGGTGCTTGCCGCGGCCGGCCTGGCGGTGACGGTGTTCGATCGGATGCCGAGCCTGGGGCGCAAGCTCCTCATGGCCGGCCGGGGCGGGCTGAACCTCACGCATGCGGAGTCGCTGGAGCGGTTCCTCGGGCGGTATGGGCCGGCGATGGCGGACGTGGTCCGGGCATTTCCACCGGACGCGCTGCGGATGTGGTGTGCCGGGCTGGGCGAGCCGACGTTCGTCGGCAGCAGCGGGCGGGTGTTCCCGCAGGCGTTCAAGGCGTCGCCGCTGCTGCGGGCCTGGTTGCGGCGGCTGGCCGCGGCAGGTGTCCAGGTGCGGACCGGCCATCGCTGGACCGGGTGGGACGGGTCGTCGCACCGGTTCGAGACGGCGGCCGGGACGGTGACGGTGCAGGCGGGGGCGACGGTCCTGGCGCTGGGGGGCGCGTCCTGGCCGCGGTTGGGCGCGGATGGGGCCTGGGTCCCGGTGTTGGAGGCGGCCGGGGTCGCGGTGGCGCCGCTGCTCGCGGCGAATGCGGGGTTCCGGTGCGAGTGGTCCGGCCCGATGCGGCGGCACGCCGGGGCGCCGCTGAAGCGGATCGCTGCACGGTTCGGCGACGCAAGCGTGCGGGGCGAGGCGGTGGTCACGGCCGACGGGATCGAGGGCGGGGTCGTCTATGCGCTGGGTGCCGCGCTGCGGGATGCCATCCTGGCACATGGAAGCGCGGTGCTGGACCTGGATTTACGGCCGGATCTGGATGCCGCGGCCTTGGCGGCGCGGCTGGGCGGACCGGGCGTGTCGACGAGCAATGCGCTCCGCCGGGCCGGGTTGAGCCCGGCAGCGGCGGCGCTGGTGCGGGAGGTGCCGAGCCATCGCGCCCTGGCGGATCGGATCAAGGCTCTGCCCTTGCGCTTGACCGGCATCCAGGGGCTCGATCGGGCGATCTCGACCGCCGGCGGCGTGCGGTTCGCAGCCCTGGACGGCGCGATGCTGCGGGCGCGCCCGGGTGTGTTCGTCGCCGGCGAGATGCTGGACTGGGAAGCGCCGACCGGGGGCTACCTGCTGCAAGGATGCTTCGCGAGCGGGCGTGCGGCGGGGCTGGCGGCCGCGGCTTGGGTCAGGACCCGGGCGTTGTGCCCGCATCCCGGACCGCTCCCGTAAGTATGGGACCGCGACTGGATTTCATGGTCGTGTTGAGTGCGTCGATGGCACCGACGATGCGACGGAGCCAGTAGAGCCAAATGGCGCTAAGCAGGAATGTTGGGAGCCACGTGAGGGCAAGGCGCGCAAGCGGGTCAAACTCGTCCTCGGGCGGGTTGACGACGACGGTGACGTGCTTGGCGGCCAGGTCGCGGGCGAGGGTGGGGTCGTCGGGAAGGTAAGTCTGGAACACGCGGCCTTCGCTGGTTTGGCCCCGCATCGTGTGACCGGCAATGACGACATCGCGGAGCGTGCCGGCGTCAGCCAATCCGAGCACTTCCGAGAACGGGAGTTGTGTGGCCGTGCGGATGACGACGGCGGGTTGGAACAGGTTGTAGAGAACAAGAAGCAATAGGACGCCGATGACAATCAGGCTGGCCAGGCCAAAGCGGTTCACCGTCGAAGTCCTGTCGCGACTGTTGTATGCCGAGGCTAGCGTTTGTGCCTTTCGTGTTCCAGTCTTTTCCGTCTGTTGCCAGGTGAGTGCGCTTACTTCAGGGCCGGGTAGTCATACTTTATGAAGCCGCGCGTCTTGGCGAGGCGGTCATAAAGTTGGCGCGCAGTCGTGTTGTCGTGCTGGGTCAGCCAGTACAGCCGGTCGGCCCCGTGCTCGCGGGCCTTTTGCGCGACGGCCTCGATCAGCGCACGCCCGGCGCCGGTGCCGCGGGCGGCCGGGTCGACGAACAGGTCCTGCAGGTAGCAGGCGTGCTGCAAGGTCCAGCCATGCGCATGGTAGATGAAGTGGGTGATGCCGACGATGCCGCGCTCGGTGCGGGCCGCGAGCCCGTGGATGCTTTCATCCGCCTGGATGCGATACCAGGTGTGGTCGTACACCTCGGTCGGCAGGATGGTCTCGTAGAACGCGAGGTAGGCGCGCCAAAGTTCGGTCCAGCGAGGGCGGTCGGCTTCGATCAGGCGCGTGATCGTCGGAGCCGGCAGGCTCATGGCTTCTCGCCGCCCTCCGGGCCGTAGAAGATCATCCAGGCGCCGAAGTCGGGGCTCATCGCCTCGAACCGGTGTTCCGTGCCGGCCGGGACGAACAACGTATCGCCGGGCTGCACGACCACGCGCTCGTCGCCGCGCAACGTGACGTCGCCGGGCTCGCGGAACGGCACCGATTCCTCCGACCGGACGAAGACGCCGGTTCCGGACATCACCACATACAGCTCGTCCCGGTCGTGCGGCACCTGGTCGTCGACGAGATGCGGCGCATACCAGCGCACCTCCATGGACCCGTACTGCATCAGCTTCGCGCTCAGGTGGCCGGGCTCGATCGGGGTCGCGCGCGCCTCGTCGACGGTGGCGCGCAGACGCGGGCGGTGTTCGGGCGTCATAGGCAGGTCGGCGCTATCCAAGACCAGCTCCTGCTCGGGCCGCCCATCCCGGGCGCGTGAGGACGGTAGATGGGGTGTCCTGCAAAACGGCAAGGCCGGCCTCGCCAAGGCACCCAAGATCCAGGCCGCGCGAGACGTCACGCATCGTCGGCGGCCTCGTCCGTGTGGCCATCGGCCTTCAGCACTTCGCCAGCTAGATAGAGGCTGCCGCAGATCAGCACGCGGCCCGCGCCCGACGAGCCGGCGGCGATCGCGCCGAGCGCCGCAGCGACCGTCGGGCCCGGCCGCGCCACCCCGGCGGACGCCGCCACGATCGCCTCAACCGGCAACGCCAAGTGCTGCCCCGGCTCCCGCACCGCCCATGCCGTCGTCGCGAACGGCAGCAGCGGCCGCAGGAACTCCGCACTGTCCTTCGCCTGCTTCATGCCGACGATCAGGTGCATCGGCAAAGGCATCGGCCCGTCCCGCCACGCGGCGGCATGCTCGGCCAAGACCACGCCCGCGCCGGGATTGTGGCCGCCATCGAGCCAGAGCTCCCAGTTTGAGGGGAGCCGTGCCGCGAGTCGGCCATGCAGCCGTTGCAGCCGGGCCGGCCAGCGGGCGCGGGCGATCCCGGCATAGGCGGACGCAGGGAGCGGGCGCGCCGCCCGGAGCGCCGCCAGCGCGATCCCGGCGTTGTCGACCTGGTGCGCGCCCGGCAGTGCGGGGGCCGGCACGTCGACGCTGCCGGCGGCATCGGTGAAGCGCAGCCCGGACCCGAAC
Organism: Acetobacteraceae bacterium; assembly: GCA_965213855.1. GTDB lineage: Bacteria > Pseudomonadota > Alphaproteobacteria > Acetobacterales > Acetobacteraceae > JBBROS01. Next base: position 654,437 of record CBDCAA010000011.1, read on the forward strand.
GGTTCGATGTCCCAGGCATCTCCGCGCGCCAGGATCGGGCTGCCGACCCTCGCCGCGGCGCCGCGCAGCACCGAGAGGGCCGCGGCGGGCTGCGTCCCGGTCGCAACCGGCACGCCTGGTTTCATGATGCCGGCCTTCTCGGCTGCGATCGCCTCGATCGTGTCGCCGAGCAACTCGCGGTGATCCAGCGACAGCGAGGTGATGGCGCAGGCGGCCGGTCGGTCGATGACGTTCGTCGCGTCCCCGCGGCCGCCGAGCCCGACCTCCAGCACGCACAGATCGGCCGGCGTGCCGGCGAACAGGACGAACGCCGCCGCTGTGATCACCTCGAACACGGTGATCGCCGCGCCGTCGTTCACGCGCTCGATCGCCTCCAGCGTGTCGGCGAGCGCGGCGTCGGACACAAGCCGGCCGGCCACCCGGAACCGCTCGTTGAACCGAACGAGATGCGGTGAGGTATAGACGTGGACGCGCCACCCCGCCGCCTCGCCCAGCGCGCGCAGCATCGCGCAGGTGCTGCCCTTGCCGTTGGTGCCCGCGACATGGACGATCGGAGGCAACCGGCGCTCCGGGTGCCCGAGCTGGCCCAGCAAGCGCTGCAGCCGCTCCAGGCTGAGGTCGATCAGGCGGGGATGCAGCGCGTGCAACCGCTCGATGATCGGCTCCACCCGCGGGGCGAGGGGCGCCATCTGGTTCATGCGGCCGCCGACGTCACGGCGGTGTCGCGCAGCAGGCCGATCAGGCGCCCGAGCGTCTCGCGCATGTCGCCGCGAGCGGTGACCATGTCGACGATGCCGTGCTCCAGCAGGTATTCGGCACGCTGGAAGCCGTCCGGCAGCGTCTCGCGGACGGTCTGTTCGATGACCCGGGCGCCGGCGAATCCGATAAGGGCGCCGGGTTCGGCAATCTGGACATCGCCGAGCATGGCAAAGCTGGCGGTGACGCCGCCCGTGGTGGGGTCGGTCAGCACGGTGATCACGGGCAGCCCGGCGTCCTTCACCAGGCGGGTGGCGATGATGGTGCGCGGCATCTGCATCAGGCTGATCGCGCCTTCCTGCATGCGGGCGCCGCCGCTGGTGGTGAACACGACCAGGGCGGCCTGCTGCAGCACGGCCAGGCGCGCGGCGGCGACGATGGCCTCGCCCACGGCCGCGCCCATGCTGCCGGCCATGAACTCGAACGCCATCGCGGCAACGACCGCCCGCTGGCCGCCGATGGTGCCGTGGGCAACCAGGCACGCATCGTCGAGTCCGGTCGTTTCGCGGGCGTCCTTGACCCGGTCGGTGTAGCGCTTGGCGTCGCGGAACCGGAGCGGGTCCGGCGGCGCCTTCGGCAGCTCGATCCGGGTGTAGCCCTCATCCAGAGTGTAGCGCAGACGCTCGGCCGCCGTCGGCCGCATGTGGTGGCCGCAATTCTGGCAAACCTTCAGGGTGCGTTCGAGGTCTTTGGTGAACAGCATCTGCTGGCAGCTCGGGCACTGCACCCAGAGATTGTCCGGCACGTCACGCCGCCCGAGCAGGGTGCGGATCTTCGGCCGCACGAACTCGGCAAGCCAGCTCATCCCTCTCCCCTCTCTTGGACCAGGGCCGGATCCCACCTTTCACGCCCCCTGAACTCCCTGGAAGGGAGGGGAGGGGAGGATATGCGTGCCGCTCTTACAGCATCGGCAAGCGACCGCACCTGGGCGAGCACCCGCTCGGCCGTGTCCGGTGCGGCGCGGCCGTCCGTGTCGAGGCTGGCGGCCAGCGTATCGATCAGCGCGGACGCGACGACCGCGGCGTCGGCGACGCGGACGGCCTCGGCGGCCTGGGCCGGGGTGCGGATGCCGAAGCCGATGGCGACCGGGAGGCCGGTCACGGCGCGAATGCGGGGCAGGGCGAGGGCCAGGCTCTCGGCAGTCGCGCTGCGCGTGCCAGTGATGCCGGTGATGCTGACGTAATAGACGAAGCCGGAACTGCCCTCGAGCACGATCGGCAGGCGGGCCTCGTCCGTGGTGGGCGCAACGAGGCGGATGATATCGAGCCCATGGGCGGCCGCGTGCGGCGCCACCATCGCCGCCTCCTCGGTCGGCAGGTCGACGATGATGAGTCCGTCGACACCGGCCTTGGCCGCATCGGCGCAGAATCGCTCGGCGCCATAGCTGGCGATGGGATTCAGGTAGCCCATCAGGATGACCGGGGTATCGTGGTCATGCTGCCGAAATCCGGCGACCATTGCGAGGGTGCGGACCACCGTGGCGCCGGCCGCGAGCCCGCGCAGCGCGGCGGCCTGGATGGTGGGGCCGTCCGCCATCGGGTCGGTGAACGGCATGCCGATCTCGATCAGGTCCGCACCCGCGCCGGGCATGCCCTGGAGGATGGCCATGCTGGTCGCGGCGTCGGGGTCGTAGGCCTCGAGGAAGGGAACCAGCGCGCCGCGGCCTTCTTGCTTCAGTGCGGCGAAGCGGGTGGCGATGCGGTTCATGGGTGGGCGCTCACACCCTCACCCCGGCCCTCTCCCGCAGGCGGGAGAGGGAGCAGCCATCTCACAGCTTCACCCCCAGGTGCTCGGCCACGGTGAAGATATCTTTGTCGCCGCGGCCGCACATGTTCATCACGATCAGGCCGTCGCGGCCCAAGGCGGGGGCGAGTTTCTGGATGTGGGCGATGGCGTGGGCGGGTTCCAGCGCCGGGATGATGCCCTCGGTGCGGGTGCAAAGCTGGAACGCGTCCAGCGCCTCCTGGTCGGTCGCGGCCACGTATTCCACGCGGCCGATCTCGTGCAGCCAGCTGTGCTCCGGCCCGATCCCGGGATAGTCGAGCCCGGCACTGATGCTGTGCGCCTCGGTGATCTGCCCGTCCGCATCCTGCAGCAGGTAGGTCCTGTTGCCGTGCAGGATGCCCGGGCGCCCGCGGCTGAGGCTCGCCGCGGTCGCGTTGCTGTCGAGCCCGTGGCCCGCCGCCTCGACGCCCACCAGCCGGACCTCGGCGTCGTCGAGAAAGGGATGGAACAGCCCCATCGCGTTGCTGCCGCCGCCGATCGCCGCCACCAGCGCGTCCGGCAGGCGCCCCTCCGCCTCCTGGATCTGCGCCCGCGCCTCGGTGCCGATGATGCTCTGGAAGTCGCGCACCATCGCCGGATACGGGTGCGGTCCGGCGACGGTGCCGATCAGGTAATAGGTGTCCTCGACGTTGGCGACCCAGTCGCGCATGGCCTCGTTCATCGCGTCCTTCAGCGTGCCGGCGCCGGACGTGACCGCGTTGATCTCGGCGCCGAGCAGCTTCATCCGGAACACGTTCGGCTTCTGCCGCTCGACGTCGGTGGCGCCCATGTAGACGGTGCACGGCAGGCCGAACAGCGCGCAGACGGTGGCGGTCGCGACGCCGTGCTGCCCGGCGCCGGTTTCGGCGATGATCCGCGTCTTGCCCATGCGCCGCGCCAGCAGGATCTGGCCGATGCAGTTGTTGATCTTGTGCGACCCCGTGTGGTTCAGCTCGTCGCGCTTCATGTAGATGCGCGCGCCGCCGATCGCCGCCGTGAGGCGTTCGGCGAACCAGAGCGGGCTCGGGCGGCCCACGTAGTGCGTCAGCAGCCGGTCGATCTCGGCCTGGAACGCCGGGTCCCGCTTGGCGTCCTCATACGCCTGCTCGACGGCCAGGATCAGCGGCATCAGCGTCTCGGCCACGAAGCGGCCGCCGAAGCCGCCGAACCGGCCCTGGGCGTCGGGGCCGGAGCGGAGCGAGTTCAGGCGATGGGTCGGCAGGATTTCGTTCACAGGCAGCTCCAGATCGGGCCGCGGCGCGCCCGGCGCACCACGGCCGCCAGTGTTAGCGCAGGTGGCCGGGGCGGTCACGCCCTGTGCCTGTCAGTGCATCCAGGGTAGGTTCGCGCGGATCGGGCAGGGGGCGGCGAATGCTGTTTGCGAACACGGGCGTGTCGGCCCGCACGGCGGTCGAGGCCGCGTCGCATGCGACCGAAATGGTCGAGGGCGCGATCTGGCTCGACCTGCTGGAGCCGAGCGAGGCGGAGCGATCGCTGGTCGAGCGGGCGACCGGGCTGCTGGTCCCGGCCATGGCCGACCTGGCCGAGATCGAGAGCAGCAGCCGGCTGAACGACGATGCCGGCGTGCTGTCGATGAGCATGTCGCTCAGCACGCTCGACGCCGAGGGCATGCCGCAGTCCCGGCCGATGGGGTTCGTGCTCACGGATCGCCGGCTGGTCACGGTGCGCTATGCGGACCTGCCGACCTTTGGACAGTTCGCGTCGCAACTGGCGGGCCACGGCGTCGCCCCGTGCAGCGTTGCTGTGTTCCTCGGGCTGCTGGAGGCGATGGTCGACCGCGTCGCCGACATCCTCGAAACCATCCGCACCGAGCTGGACGACATCTCGCGCCTGGTGTTCCGGCCCGAGGTCCGTCGCACGCCGGCCCAGGCCGACCGGCAGCTCCGCACGACCTTGCGCGGCATCGGCCGGGCCGGGGACCGTCTGTCGAACCTGCGCGACACGCTGCTCGGCCTGCAGCGGATCGTGCAGTTCAGCGCCCAGCATGCCTCCACCTACGTGCCGGCCGAGGAACGGCCGCGCCTTAACACGCTGCAGCAGGATATCGCGTCGCTTGCGGATTACGACAAGCAGCTGTCGGACAAGGTGCAGTTCCTGCTCGATGCGACCTTGGGGTTCATCAACATCGAGCAGAACAACAGCATCAAGATCCTGACCGTCGTCTCGATCGTCGGCGTGCCGCCCACCCTGGTCGCCAGCATCTACGGCATGAACTTCAAGAACATCCCGGAGCTGCAATGGGACTGGGGCTACCAGTACGGGCTGACGATGATCGTGCTGACCGCCGTCATCCCGCTGATCTGGTTCAAGGTGAAGGGGTGGATTTGAGGTCCGGCACCGGTCACTGGCCCAGGAAATCACGCAGCGGCGCCAGCGACACCGCCGGCGCTTCCTCCTGCGGCACGTGTCCCTGCCCCGGCAGCACGGCAAGGGTCGCGTGCGGGAGAGCGGCCAGGTAGTCCTGGGCGTTGGCGACGGGGATAAGCCGGTCCGCGTCGCCCCAAATCAGCAAGGTGGGCGCTTGGATCGTGCGCAGGAGCGGAACCGGGTCGGGCCAGGTGGTCTGCAGCATGCGGGACAGGATGGCGTCCCGGTCGCCGGGAACAAGCAGCATGTCGCGGTAGCGGGCCACGAGGGCCGGCGTGAGCTTCGCGGGATCGGCGTAGGACGCTTGCATGTTCATGCGCAGCACCGGCGTCGGCAGGACGTAGCGCATCATGCGGATCGTGAACGGCAGGCCGGTCGGCGGCTTGCCGGTCTCGCCGGGCGGGCGGTAACCCGCCGGAGAGACAAGGACGAGCCGATCGACCCGGTCGGGGTGGGCGGCGGCGAAGCGCCACGCGATATTGCCGCCCATCGAATTGCCGACGAGGGTGGCGCGGGCAAGGCCGAAGCGGTCCATGAGCGCCGCGATGACGGCGATGGCGCGCTCGTCACTGTAGTCGCCCGTTGGATCGGGGCCGGTCAGGCCGAAGCCGGGCACGTCGAGGCGGATCATCCGGTATCGGCTGTCGAGCGCTGCCGACCACGCGTCCCAGGTCTGCAGGCTGCTCGCGAAGCCATGAAGCATGATCAGGGCGGGCGCGTCACCCGGCGGCCCGGTATCCCGCACGTGCAAGCGGAGGCCGAGGACTTCGATGAACTGGGACGGCGGCTGGGCATACTGCGCCTCCAACGCGGCGCGGCTCTTGTCCGGGGTGTAGAGATACAGCGCGGCAGCGAGCAGCAGGACCAGAACGAGTGCGCCAACGATTGTGAGCAACGAGCGGGCTTTCAACGTCTCACCTCAGGCCTGACCCGTGTCGCGCGTGCGGGAACAGACCGATCGTTCCGGTCCGCCCTGCGGCGCGTCAACCCTCGGGTGGGCCCATCGACTTGATCAGGTCGAACACGCGCTTGCGGACGGCCGGTTCGGTGATGCGGTAGTAGGCCCGGACCAGCTCCAGCGTCTCGCGGCGGTTCATCGCCTCGTCCGTGCCGAAGGCATCCTGCCGCTCGGCAAAGCCGCCGGCGGCGCGGGTCGCGTGCCCGTTGCCATGGATGCCCGCCAGCGCGTCGGGCATGTCGTCGAAGAAGAAGCTGATCGGCACATCCAACACGCGTGACAAGTCGAACAATCGAGACGCGCCGACCCGGTTCGCGCCCCGCTCATATTTCTGCACCTGCTGGAAGGTGAGCCCGAGCGCCTCTCCCAGGCGTTCCTGCGACATGCCGAGCAACGTTCGCCGTAGCCGGATGCGACCACCGACGTGGGTGTCGATCGGGCTGGGGCGCGACTCCTTTTCGCCCGAGTCATTCACAACGATGGCCACCTGACGCCGTCTCCCAAGCACTGCACGAGAAAGATGAACGAATCATTAACGGCACAACCGCCAAGTGTCAATGTATCACAAAACCAAAGCTAATCTCAAATAATAGACACGTTGCCGGCCCGGTTTCGGCCGAAGGCCGAGGCCGCGACCAGCATCGACCCGAGCAGCCCGGGGATCACCAGGCCAAGCCGAGCAAAGGAGGTCGGCGGACGCTTGCCCGGCAACGCCAGGGCAAGCTCTCCGGCAACGCCGATCGGCAACCGTCCAAGCTCCCGCCCCCAGGCGTCGAACCCCACTGAAATGCCCGTGTTCGCGGCCCGCATCACGGGCAGGCCTTCCTCCACGGCGCGCAGGCGGACGGACGCAAGATGCTGCCGCGGACCCGTGGAGTTGCCGAACCAGTTGTCGTTAGTGATGTTGACCAGCCAGTCCGGTCGGTCGGCCTCGTCGACGACCTGTCCCGGGTAGATCGCCTCGTAGCAGATCAGCCCGCCGAAAGGGGGCAACCCCGGCAGGCGCAGCGTCTTCGGCCCGGCCCCAAAGGCGAACACCCCGGGCACGATCTTGATCGACAGCGGCACCCAGCTCGGCGCGAATTCGCCAAACGGCACCAGGTGCCACTTGTCGTACACGCCCTCCACGACGCCGTCCGCCGCCATTGCAACCAGGCTGTTGAAGGGTGCGTCGCCGCGCTGGGCGCCCGGGGCGAAGCGGAGGCTGCCGACGACGGTGCCGAGCGCCGGCCGCGCAGCCTCGGCGATCGCATCGCGCGCATTGCTGTCGGACGGCAGCAAGTAGATGCCTGCGCTCTCCGGCCAGATCACCACGCTCGGCTGCCCGTGGGCGCTGGCCACACCCTCTTGGGTCAACCGCAACTGCCGCTCGAACACTTCCTCCGCCGCTGCCCGGCTATCGAGCGCTCCGTGCGCCGCATTGCCTTGTACCAGGACAGCGATCAGGCCGGGCGGCGCCGGCTGCGCCTCCTGCAGCCGGGCGACGCCTGCGGCACCCCATGCAAGCAGCCCCGCCGCAGCGCCCGCAACGCCACGCCAGCCGAGCGTCGGCATGGCCGCCAGCAGCACCGTCGCCAGGGTCAGTCCGGGTGTACCGACCCAAGCCGCGGGCTGGATCATCACGTCCCCGACCGGCCCCGGGATCGTCCAAACGCTGCCCCACGGGTTCCAGGGGAACCCAGTCCCGATGAACTGCCGCGCAAGGTCGAACAGAACCCAGGCACCGCCGAGCATCGCGACCCGCCTCCAGCCCTCCGGCACCGCCCGCGCCAGCCAGCATGGCCCGGCGATGAACAGCGCCAGCAGCGCCGACAGGGCCGGGACCGCGAGGGGCACGAACCACCAATAGCGCGCCGACTCGAGCAGGATCGCCTCGGTGATCCAATACAAGCCGAACAGATGGTGCCCGAAGCCGAACCAGAACCCGAGCCGCGCCGCCGCCCATCGGCCCCGGGTGCGCCCGATCAGGCGCAACAGCAGCGGCACGGCAACGAACAGCACCGGCACGAGATGCACCGGCGGCAACGCAAGGGCGGAAAGCAGCCCCAACAGAAAGGCCTGCAATCCGGCGGCGCCAAGTAGCCGCCGGGCCCGGCCCGGCGGCCTCGCCATTGCTCGTCGTTCGATCGGCAGGGCGACGTTCAAGCGCGGACCAAGCGCTCGGCCGGCACCGCTTCGTCCCGCAGCACGGCCGCGATGCATTCCGCAGCCATCACGCCCATCGTCACCAGGCTGCCATCCGTAACACCCGCGACGTGCGGGGTCGCGAGCACCCGCTTGTGCCCGCGCAGCCGGTCGTCCAGCGCGGGCGGCTCCGTCTCGAACACGTCCAGCCCGGCGCCGGCGACGTGTCCGCCGTCCAACGCAGCGAGCAGAGCCGCTTCGTCGATCAGCCCGCCCCGCGCCGTGTTGACCACCATGGCGCCCGAGGGCAAGGCGGCCAGCGCGCCCGCGTCGACGATGTGCCGTGTGGCCGGCGTGAACGGCAGATGGAGCGACAGCATGTCCGCGACCGGCCACAATGCGGTTGGCGTGGGTATGGAGTGCACGCCCTCGGCGACGACGCCGGCGGGGTCGTAGGCGTGCACAACCATCCCGAAGGCACCGGCCAGCCTTGCGACCGCCCGCCCGATCGCGCCGAAGCCGAGCAGCCCGAGCCGAAGCCCGGCCACGTCGCGCACCTTCGTCCCCGCCTCGCGCCAGCCGCCCGCGCCGACGTGGCGCGAGAGCGGCCCCAGATCCTTGGCGAGCGCCAGCACGACGGCCATCGTGTGCTCCGCCACCGCGCGAGTGTTGGATCCAGGGGCGCGGGCCACGACGATGCCCCGCGCCGCCGCTGCCAGCAGATCGACATCCTCGACGCCGACCCCGTGCCTGGCCACGATCCGCAGAGCGGGGGCGGCGTCCATAGTGGCCGCGGTGACCGGGCCCTGCCGCGACAGGATCGCAACCGGGTTCAATCGCGCGGCCAACGCCGTGACCTCCTCAGCAGACGGGTAAGGCCGCATGTAGTGGAGCCGTCCGCCCGCCGCCTCGATCACCGCGACAGCCTCCGGCGCCAGCCGCGGCGCAGTCATGATCACGTCCATGCTGCCTACAGCCGCGGGCTGCGCGGCTCGTCCTTGCGACTAGGGCCCGTCAGCTCGGCGCCCCCGCGTTCGTAGTGCTTGAGGTACTTCTCCGTCACCTGATCCGTCCGGACGATGATGGCGACGTCGATCGTGTTGAACTGCTCGTCGATCACGGCGCCGTCGCCGACGAAGCCGCCGACCCGCAGGTAGCCCTTGATCAGCGGCGGCAGCGACACCGGCTTCTGCGCGTCGACGGCGCCGGGCTTCAACCGCCGCATCTCCACGAACCGGTCCGGAAGCGCCCGCATCCGCAGCGCCGGAGGGGCGAGGTGGTGAGCGTGCAGAAACGACAGTTCCGTCGCCAATGCGTCCGGGTCTGTCCCGCCGAGGCTGGCGCAGCCGAACATGAGGTCGATCTGCTGCTCCGACACGTAGGCCGCCAGGCCGCGCCACAGCAACTGCATCACGGCGCGGCCGCGATAGACGGCGTCGACGCAAGACCGCCCGAGTTCGAGCACCCGGCCGGGAAAGGCGTTGATCACCGAAAGATCGTACTCATGGGCCGAGTAGAATCCGCCGATCCGCGCCGCGCCCTCCGCCTGGATCATGCGGTAGGTCCCGACGACACCGGCGGTGCCGGCGCCGAGGTCGTGATCGATGACCAGCAGGTGGTCGGCAACCGTATCGTAGGCGTCCACGTCGCGCCGGGTCGTCAGCGCATCCCCGGTCGGGTTTGCGCCCATCTCCTCGTAGAACACGCGGTATCGCAGCGCCTGGGCGGCGTCGACCTCCGCCGGGCTCCTGGCGATCCGGACGCCGAGGTTGCCGGCCCGCAGCTCCGGAAAGTGCCTGCCTTCTGCGAACGCCGATCGTGGTGTGCGAAGGCGGTGCAGGGTCACGGTGCGCTGCCGGGCCGTGGTTGGAGCGGCGTCGGTCCGGCTCGCCTCCGGGCGCGGGGCCGGGCCTCGGCCGTGGCACTTGCCTGCACGGGCTTTCGTCCGAACAGCTCGAGCCGGTAGGACATGAGGTCGAAGCCGAGCCGCGCCGCAATCTCTTGGATGAGTTGCTCGTGCGCCGCATCCTCGAACTCGATCACACGGCCGCTTTCGACGTCGATCAGGTGATGGTGCTTGCCATGCTCGGTCGGCTCATACCGTGCTCGGCCGCCGCCGAAGTCCCGTCGCTCGAGGATGCCCTTCTCTTCAAACAGCCGAACCGTCCGGTAGACGGTGGCGATCGACATGCGCGTGTCCAATGCCGCGGCACGGCGATAGACTTCCTCGACATCGGGATGGTCGGCGGCGTCGGACAACACGCGGGCGATCACCCGGCGCTGGCCGGTCATCTTCAGCCCCCGTTCGACGCAAAGACGTTCGATGCGTGATTCCATGGAGTCCCAGAAGTCGCCCCGATCGCCGGGGGCGCGATGATGACCCGGCCCGATGCAGGCAGCCCCCCAGCCGGTGCCGCACCGACGCCGTCCGGGCACCTGCCCGGTCGGCAACGGAGCGGCCGTTCTGGGCCGAGCCGTCCACACCGCCCCATGACGTCGCCGAGGCGGCTGGCCATCACTAGCCGGAAATGACGTGCCTTGACTAGCGGCGCGCGCAGGCCGGAGAACGAGCATCGGCGTTCACGCGCCGTGAAGCGCGCTGCGCGACGGCCCGCCGGGCAGTCGCCCCCACGTCCGGACGGACGCTAGCGGCCGCGCGGCTTGGTCCCGAGGCCGATCTTCTTGGCCAGCGAGGAGCGGTGCCGGGCGTAGTTCGGCGCGACCATCGGGTAGTCGGGCGGCAACTGCCACTTCTCCCGATACTGCTCCGGCGTCATGTTGTAGGAGGTCTTCAGGTGGCGCTTGAGCATCTTCAGCTTCTTGCCATCTTCGAGACAGATGATGAAATCGGGAAAAACGGACTTCTTGATCGGCACTGCGGGCAGCTGCTTGTCCGGCAGCACCTGCTCCTTCCCGACCCCGGCGAGGGTGCGATAAACCTCCTGGATCAGGCTTGGCAACGCATCGGCGCCCACGGCATTGTTCGAGATGTGTGCCGACACGATCTGCGCGGTCAGCCCCAGAACGTCCGCAATCTCCGTCTGCTCGCTCATCCGTCTAGTCCTCTACTGTCCGATGCCAAGATTTATAGGCCCGAGTCGCGCGGTTTTGCAATCGTCACCGAACAAGAAGTGAGGCGAGTTAACCCATGCCTGTCCCGAATCAGTCGCCAACCGTCGCAAGGGCGCACCTTCCCAAGCAAATCGCCGACCTTGCGGTCGATATTACCGCGCACGTTTGCCCGATGACCTTCGTTCGCACGCGCCTCGCCCTGGATCGGCTAAAGCCCGGGCAGGTCCTGGCAATTCGGCTGTTCGGTGAAGAGCCAAGAACAAACATTCCGAGGACCGCCATGGAGCAGGGTCACGAAGTCCTCGGGCGTGTCGATCACGAGGACGGAACAACAACCCTGCATATCCGAAAATCATAACGATTTCGTGATGGGTCAAGACGCGCCCGTCTGAACCCTCCCAGGATGCAGCATCAGCCTGCGGCGGCAGGTAATCCGGCCAGCGGCGTGCGTAAAACCAAAGCATCCCGGCCAACGCCGTAGTAGCCGGTGCGCCGCCCTACCGCCGTGAACTCAAGCGAGGCATACAGCGCGGCCGCCGCCCCATTGTCGGCCGCCACCTCCAGCAGCATCGCCGCGGCCCCCCGTCGCGCGGCCTCCGTCATCGCCGCGACCATCATCGCCCGTCCCAGCCCACGCCGCCTCGCCGCCGGCAGCACGGCCAGCGTCAGGATTTCCGCCTCCTCGGCCGCCACCCGGGCTAACACCATTGCACCAGCCGCATCGGCGAAACCGAACACCCCTGGCAGCCCCAGTTGCAACCCGATCGCGTCCGCACCCCACCGGGCCGCAGGTGCGAACGCGCCGGCATGGATCACCGCCAGCGCCGGTGCATGCGCCGGGCAGACCGTCTCGACCGCCATCAGGCCGGCGCCGGCCGTGACCCCGGGCCAGGCCGCGCCTCCGGCGGATCGACATACAAGGGCACCGCCAGGCCGCGGGCTGCGGCGGCGATCCCGGCCGCGCCAGGCCACCAGACGGACAGCAACTGCACGTCATGCGCCCGCGCAGCCAAACGAGCCGCCACGGCGATCGCCGCATCGCCCGCCACCGCGATCGGGCCCGCTGGCGCCGGCAACGCGGACAACGAGATGGCCGCCACGCCATCCCCATCGTCCAGGAACACGCGTCCCCGACGGCTGTCCACCACGACCCAGACCATCCGGCCACCCGCCGCTCGCGTCCTTAAGGCCGCGCGGATCGCGGCACCCACCGTGACGCCCCATACCGGCAAGCCGGCGCTGGCAGCAATGCCCTGCCCCAGCGCCAAGGCAGCCCGAACCCCGGTGAAACTGCCCGGCCCAACCGTCACCACCACGCCGGACAGATCCTGCGCCGTCACCCTCGCCGCCTGTAGGACCGCAGTCGCCATCGCGGGCAAGGCCGCCGCGCCACCCCGATCCCCCGCCAACCGCCGCTCTGCCAGCACCACGCCGCCCTGGACCAATCCGGCGCCACAGCCCGCCAGCGCCCCGTCCAGCGTCAGGACCGGCCCTTCTGCGGCGGCCATCGCCCGTTAAAGCATCCGGCAGGCCTCGTCGAACGTCAGCCGCGGCAAGCGCCCGCCCCCGCCCGACGGGTCCGCATGGCCCAGTGCCACGAGGAAGTTGCTCTTCCAGCCTTGGGCGACCAGGAACTCCCGGTCGACCGCGTCATTGTCGAACCCGGACATGGGGCCGCATGACAGCCCGACCGCCCGCGCCGCCATGATCAGATAGGCGCCTTGCAGCGTGCCGTTCCGGAACGCGGTCTCGGTCGCGAGCGCGTCGTTGCCCGCGAACCAGCCGCGCGCATCCACGCCCGGATAAAGCCGTGTCAGGTCCTCGTAGAACTTCGGGTCATGCGCGACGATCGCCACCACGGGCGCTGCCATGGTCTTGTCCGCGTTCCCGGCCGACAAAGCCGGCCGCAGCCGCCGCTTCGATCCCTCGGTGCGCAAGAACAGAAACCGGGCCGGCGAACAGTTCGCCGAGGTCGGACCAAGCTTCAGCAGGTCATACATCCGCCGCAGCGTGTCGTCCTCGACCTCCTCGGTGCGCCACGTCCAGCGCGTCCGAGCCGACCGGAACAGCAGATCGAGCCCCGCCTCGTCCAGCGTGGGATGAGAAGCCGCCGTGGCTGACCCGGCTTGGCCAGCCTGGACCAATTCCGCGATGGGCAGAGGAAACGGTGACGTCCCGCTATCCTCGCCCGGCTCCGTCCCGGCATCGTGCATCATGGCCTCGGCCGGCTCCTCCGCGAAATCGGGCCGCACAGGTCAGGCCTCCACCTGCTCCACGCCAATAACCTCGGGCACGTAGTGGCGCAGCATGTTCTCGATCCCGTGCTTCAGCGTCGCGCTGCTCGAGGGGCAGCCGCTGCAGGCGCCCTGCATGTGCAGCCGCACGATCCCGCCACGATAGCCGCGGAACACGATGTCGCCGCCATCGCCTGCAACCGCCGGCCGTACCCGCGTGTCGAGCAGTTCCTTAATCTGCTCGACAACCTCCATGTCTTCCGGCGCCACATCCTCGTCGACGCTGTCGCCCGCGCCCTCGACCACCGGGCGCCCGGCGACGAAATGCTCCATCAGCACGCCCAGTACCTGGGGCCGCAGCGACTGCCACTCCGCCAGGTCGTTCTTCGTGACCGTCACGAAGTCCCCGCCGAGGAACACCCGCGCCACGCCGGGCAGACCGAACAGCGCGGTCGCAAGCGGGCTACGGCCGGCCAGATCGGGTCCGGCAAAGTCGGCCGTGCCGACCTCCATCACGTCACGGCCCGGCAAGAACTTCAGCGTGGCCGGGTTGGGTGTGCCCTCGGTTTCGATGAACATGCGTGCGATCCTAGATTTGCAGCAGATTTGGCCGCCCCCGGCTGGCAACGCAAGGCCACCCATGCATCAGGCCAGGGATGCGGACGGGGCGGGCTGCCGGTCAACCCTGCTCGAGCAGCCGGTAGCCAACCCCGGGTTCGGTGGTGAGCAGGACGGCAGCGGCGCCGAGCTTTTGGCGCAGATGGCCCACATAGACGCGGAGATACTGCACGTCGTCGCGGTGGGCCGGGCCCCAAATGCCCGTCAGGAGCTGCCCGTGCGTGAGCACCCGCCCGGCGTCGCGGGCCAGGAGGGTCAGCAGCGCGTATTCGAGCGGGCTGAGCTGGACCGGTTCACCGGCGACACTGACGACCCGCCGGGCCATGTCGATCGCAAGCGGGCCGGCGGCGAAGTATTCGCTCGCCCGCCCGTTGGCCGGCCGGGCATGGCGCAGCGCGGCCCTGACCCGGGCCAGCAGTTCGGCGACGCTGAACGGCTTCTCCACGTAGTCGTCGGCGCCGTTGTCGAGCGCCCGGACCTTCTCCTCATCCCGGTCGCGGGCGGACAGCACGACCACAGGGACGGCGCTGGTCGCGCGAAGGGTCTGCAGGACGGTCTGCCCGTCCATGTCCGGCAGCCCGAGATCGAGCAGCACGAGCGCGGGCGAGCGCGAGGCGACCAGCCGTAGGCCTTCGGCCGCGGTCTCGGCGCGATCGACGACGTAGCCGGCGCCTTCCAGTGCCGGGCGGAGAAAACGGTGGATCTGTGGCTCGTCGTCGATGACCAGCACCCGCGTCTCGATCACGCTGCGTCGACCCCGATCTGGATGAGCGTGCCCGGGGAGCCGTCGCGGGCGGCGTCGGGCCGCGGGCTGATCGCCTCGATCGTGCCGCCCATGGCCGTCATCAGCCCGCGCGCGATCGCGAGCCCCAGCCCGGTCCCGGGCGTGACGCGGTCGCCGCGGCGGGCACGGTAGAAGCTGTCGAAGACGTGCGGCAGGTCGGCCGCCCGAATGCCCACCCCCTCGTCTCGAACCTCGATCGTGATGCGCCCGTTCGAGATCCGCGGCGCGGCGCGGGCCGACACCCGGACCAGCGAGCCGGCAGGCGCATAGCGATGGGCGTTGTCGAGCACGTTGACCAGCACTTGTTCCAGCAGGGCCGCGTCGGCCAGCGCCGGCGGCAGGTTTTCGGGCACGTCGACGGCGACGGTGTCCAGACCGGGCACGCGGGCGATGGCGGCGTCAATGAGCTCGGACAGCGGCACCGGGGCCAGGCGCGGCTGGATGGCCCCGCTTTCAAGCCGGGTAAGGTCCATGATGTTGCCGAGGAACTTGGTCATGCGCCCGGTGTCCTGCTGGATGCTGGCCAGCAGATCGTGCCGGGCCGCCGCCGCCATGTCCTCGCCGCCGATCATCAGGGTCTCGGCCGCACCACGGATGCTGGTCAGGGGCGTGCGGAGGTCGTGGCTGAGGGAATTGAGCAGCGCCGTCCGCAGCTTCTGCGTCTCCTCCATGGCGGCGCTGCGGGCGGCGTCGTTGGCCAGGCGGACGCGTTCGAGCGCGGTGCCGGCTTGGTCGGCCAGGGCGGACAGGGTCTGCAGGGTGGTCGCATCCAGCGGGCGGTCGGGCACGGTGCGGCCGCCCAGCACGCCCCATTGGCCGCGCACGGTCCGCATCGGTAGAAAGCGGTAAGCGGTCGCCGGCAGGGTCGCGGTGCCGCGCCCGGCGGGTTCGTTGCGGCTGGCGCACCAGCGGGCGGCGGCCCAGCTCGCCTCGTCTATCGTGTCGGCCGCGGGCTCGGCGGCGCGCACGTGCAAATCCTCGCCATCCATCGCCAGCACGATCGCGCGGCCCAGGATTCCGGCAGCCTGGCGCGCGATCTCGGCCATCATCTCGGGTTCGGTCACCGGCTCGCCCAGGCGGCGGCTGAACTGCGCGATCCGGCGCAGGCTCTCGATCCGCACCTGGCCCGACCGTGCGGCGGCCCGGACCCGGCTGGCAAGGCTGCCGCTGAGCACGGCGACGGCGGCGAACACGACCAGCGCGATCAGGTCGTCGACGCTGCCGATCGTCAGCCGGTGCACCGGGGGCAGGAAGAAGAAGTCCCACGCCAAGAACCCGAGCGCGGCCGTGAACAGCGCGACCCACAACCCGGCCAGGCTGCCGGCCGTCACGACGCCGGCCAGGTACACCATGCCCATGGCGCCCGGCGGCACGACGCCGCCGCCCAGGACCGCCAGGCCCGTGATGCCGGCGACCAAAGCGGCCGCCGCGGCCCAGTTCCACCAGGGCGGCTGCTCGGTCGCCACGGGGCGCGGCTTCGCGTCCGTGACCGGGACGACGTGCAGCGACAGGTCGGGGGCGCGCCGGAGCAGCTGCGCCGCCAGTGTTTGGCCCAGCAGGCGGCGCCAGAGTTTCGGCGCGCCGCGGCCGATGACGATCTGGGTGGCGTTGTGCCGGGCCGCGGCCTCGGCGACGACGGCGACCAGGTCGGGGCCGGCGCGGACGTCGACCTCGGCGCCGAGCTGGGCGGCCAGCTCCAGCGGCGCCACCAACGCCATCGGGTTCGCCCCCCGCTCGACATGGAGCGCGATCCAGGGCGCGTGCAGCGCGTCGGCGAGGCGCTTGGCCTCCCTGATCACGGCGCCGGCCGTGCCCTCCGTGCCGATCAGCGCCAGCACGCGGTCCCGCGCCGGCCAGGGGCCGGCGATCGCGTGGCGGCGCATGTAGTCGCGCACGTCTCCGTCCACGTGCTCCGCAACCCGGCGGAGCGCGATCTCCCGCAGCGCCGTCAGGTTGCCGGCACGGAAAAAGCCGTCCAGCGCGCGCTTCGCCACGTCAGGACGGTAGATGCGGCCGTCGCGCAACCGGGCTTGCAGCTCGGCCGGCGGAAGATCGATCAGCTCGATCTCGTCGGCCATCTCCAGCACGCGGTCGGGCAGCGTCTCGGCCACGCGGACCCCGGTGATGCGGGCGACGGTGTCGTTCAGGCTCTCCAAATGCTGCACGTTGAGCGTCGCCCAGACGTCGACGCCATACTCGATCAGGGTCTCGACGTCCTCCCACCGCTTGGCATGGCGGCTGCCGGGCGCGTTGGTGTGGGCGAGCTCGTCGATCAGGATCAGGCCCGGACGGCGCTGCAGGGCCGCGTCCAGGTCGAACTCCTCCAGGACCTGGCCCCGGTAGTCGATCGCCTTGCGCGGCAGGATCGGCAGGTCGTCGAGCTGCGCCTCGGTGCCGGCCCGTCCATGCGTCTCGACGATCCCGACCAGCACGTCCGCCCCCTCGGCCCGGCGCAGGCGGGCGGCGGTGAGCATCTCCCACGTCTTGCCAACGCCGGGGGCGGCGCCGAGGAATACCTTCAGGCGGCCTTTCCCCTCCGCAGCGGCGTCGGCGATCAGGCTGTCCGGGTCGGGGCGGCGGTCATTCATGACGGGGCGACATGGTTAGGGGCGGGGGCGGGGGCGAACCCTAGACGGTGAGCACGATCTTGCCGAGGTGGGCGTTCGCACGCATGTGCGCTTGCGCCTCGTTGGCCTGCTCGAGCGGAAAGGTGCGGTCGATAGGCAGCCCCAAGCTCCCGGACTCCAACGCATCCCACAGGTCGGCCCGCATCAGCCGGTTGATCTCCCGGACCTCCTCGAGGGTGCGGGTGCGGAACGTCACCCCGACGTAGTCGATACGCCGCGCCGCGTGCAGGTCGAAGTCGAACGGGCCCGTGGCGCCGCCGAGCCGTCCGACGTTGACGATGCGGCCAAGGACGCGCGTGGCGAGCAGGTTGCCGCGCGAGACAGGGGCCGAGACCATGTCGACGATCAGGTCCACGCCCTTGCCGCCGGTCGCGGCCAGCACATGATCGGGCCAGGCCGGGTCGGACGTGTCGATTGGGTGGGTCGCTCCGAACTCGGGCAGTCGCGCGCGGCGGCCGGCGTTGGTGGACGTGCCGAAGACGGGTTCGCCGCCGAGGTAACGGGCGATCTGCAGCCCCATCAGGCCGACGCCGGAACTGGCGCCCTGGATGAGCACCGACTGGCCTTTCTGGAAAGCGCCGGCGGTGACGATGGCGTTGTGCATCGTCTGTAGCGCGATCGGCAGGGTCGCGGCCTGCTCCCAGCTCATGTTGTTGGCAGGGATCGGGCTGACCCGGCCCCAATCGGTGACGGCATACTCCGCATAGCCGCCATTGCCGGACGCCATGACGCGGTCGCCCGCGCGGACGGCCGTCACGGCCTCGCCCACGGCCGCGACCTCGCCGGCCCATTCGAGGCCGATGACGGACCCGGCGCCGCCCAGCGCCCCGTGCGCATGGCCGGCTGCCATCGCAAGCTCGGCGCGGTTCAGCCCGGCCGCGCGGACTCGCACGACGACCTCGTTCGGCTCCGGCCGCGGCATCGGCACCTCGCGCAGTTCCAATCCGGATTTGCCGACCACCATGGCGCGCATCGTTCGGCGTCTCCCTTGTTGTGCGGCACGATCGGGTTCCGCGCCGGCGCTGTCAAACGAGGCGGGGCGGTCGTGCGACGGACGACGAATGAGGACGGAACCGGAACGGGCCCGCGGTGTTTTTAGCTGCAAGACCATGGCGGGGCGCCAGGGCACGGGGAGAAGCAACTCATGTCGATCATCGGTTGGATCGTTTTCGGGCTGATAGCCGGCTTCATCGCCAGCAAGATCGTCAACAAGCAGGGCGAGGGGTTCATCGTCGACTGTGTGCTGGGCGTGATCGGCGCCGTCGTCGGGGGTTGGCTGTTCGAACGTTTTGGCTACGAGGGTGTGAGCGGCTTTAACATCTACAGCATGATCGTGGCCGTGATCGGCGCCATCATCGTGCTGTTCATCTACCACGCCGTGACCGGCCGGCGCACATCGACCTACTGAGAGCCTGCCCGGCCGAACGCAACTGCCCGGCCTGATCGCGACACGCAAACTTCGCCATGCCCGGCAATGGGCTGCGGCACATAGGGAGACATCCGATGGGTATTCTCGACTCGGTAATCGGCAGTGTGCTTGGCGGAAGTGGCGGCGGATCGGCGCTCAGCCCGATCCTTGCAGAGATATTGAGTGGCGGGCAGGGTGGCGCCGGAGGCCAGGCAACCGCGCAGCCAGGTCTGATCGGGCTGATCGAGCGGTTCACACAGGCCGGCCACGGCAATGCCGTGAACTCCTGGGTCGGCAATGGGCCGAACCAGCCCATACAGCCGAGCGCACTCCAGAACGTGTTCGGCCAGGGGCAGATCAACCAGTGGGCCCAGCAGACCGGCATCGCGCCGAACGATCTTCTCGGCCAGCTCGCGCAATTCCTGCCCCACGCCGTGAACACGATGACCCCGAACGGTCAGGTGCCAACCAGCGCCGAGCATCTCGGTGGCGGCAGCGCCTTCGATGGTCCCGGGATGCCCTGACTTGCTGAGCCGAGGAGTCGGTGGCCCTTCGGCTCAGTTGAGTTTGACAGTCTGAACGGCGGCCTCCAGTTCCTGGAAGCTCGGCATGTATCGATTGGGTGCCATCTTGCGGCCGGTCTCAACGCTGATCTGCGGTGCGTTGCCGTGTAGATGGCTGACCAGGACGGCGCGGATCACCTCGAAGTATTTGCTCTCCTCCTCCACAACCCCCTTCAGCCTCGCGGCGAATGGCCCCGCCATTCCGTAGGCGAGAAGAACGCCTAGGAACGTGCCGACCAGCGCCCCGCCGATCATCGCGCCCAGCACCGCCGGCGGCTCGTTGATGTGCGACATTGTCTTGATCACGCCCAGCACCGCCGCGACGATCCCGAGCGCTGGTAACCCATCCGCCATATTCTGCAGTGCGTGTGAGCCATGAAGCTCCTCGTGTAAGGTCTTCTTCAGTTCGCGGCCCATCAGGTCCTCGACTTGGTGCGGATCGTCGGCGTTCATGCCCATCATCCGCAGGTAGTCGCAGATCATCGATGTCACGTGGTGGTTGCCGAGGATCTTGGGGTAAAGCGCGAACGCCGCGCTCGCTTCCGGCTTCTCGATATGCGGCTCGAGCGCCATCGCACCTTTGGCCGCGGCAAGCCGGACAAAGTAGTACAGCAGGCTGAGCAGCTCGATGTAGCTGCCCTTGGTGAAGCTGCCCCCCTTGAGGATTTTCTTGAACCCGCTGAGCGTGTGCTTCACGTCGTGCATCGAGTTCGCCATCAGGAACGTGCCGATCGCAGCGCCGCCAATCGTCAGCATCTCGAACGGGATCGCCTCCATCAGCGGCTCGAGGCTGCCGCCTGACAAGATGTAGCTGCCGAACACGCAGGCGAGCAGGAAACCCAGACCCCCCAGCGTCAGCATCGGCGGCGCCCTCGTGTCTCCATGGCAGTTGGCTGCACGGCTGGATCAGTGCTTCGGGGTTAACGAAGCCCGAAGCACGACGATTGCGATGCGCCGGTTCGCCGGGGCAAGCTTGTCGTCGGTCACCAACGGATCGCGATCCGCCATCCCTGCCACGCTACGAACGCGACCCTCCGGCAGCCCGGCGTCGATCAGGAGCCGCCGGGTGGCGTTCGCCCGCTCGGTCGACAGGTCCCAATTCGAGCGATCCGGGCCCTTGTAAGGCGCCGCGTCGGTATGGCCGGTGATGCTCACCTGCTCGGGCAGGCGAAGCAGGACGGGCGAGATCTTCGCCAGCACGGCCCGTGCCCGCTCGTTCAGCGTCGACGATCCGGTCGGAAACATCGGCTGCCGCTCCGCGTCAACGAGTTGGATCCGCAGTCCCTCGGGCGTCACGTCGATCATGAGCTGTCGCGCAAGATCCGACAGCGCCGGGTCTTGTGCGACCGCCTCTCGGATCTGCTGTGCGGCCTGCTCGAAGCTCGCCTTCTCCTTCCGCGCGATCTCGGCCTCGATGTCCTTATCCGTCGGCGCAGTTGGAACCTGTTTGGCGCGTGCGGGCGGGGTCGGCCGTTCGGTGTCTGTGGCATCGGCAATCGGCGGGGAGGGTGCCCTGCCGGATGCGTTGGACTGTCGCCCGCCCCCGTCCGCCAGGCTGCGTTGAACCGGCGTCTCGGCCCGGACTTCGCCGGATTCCTCGTCCTCGGACATGAGAAGGGGGACGGTCGGCCCGTTCTGGGCCTGAACGTTGCCCGCGTCGGACGCCAGCGCGCCATCGCTATTGGCGGTACGCCCCCCGAACGGCGCACCATATCCGCTCGTGACCCGCGCCATCTCGTTATTGGGGCTGAAGTAGTCCGCGATTCCCCGCCGTTGCTCCTCCGTGGTCGCGTTCAGCAGCCACATCAGCAGGAAGAACGCCATCATGGCGGTCACGAAATCCGCATACGCGACCTTCCAGGCCCCGCCATGGTGCCCACCCTCGACGATCTCCTCCTTGCGGATTACGACCGTCGGCTTGCCCGCCTTCGCCATACAACGATCCCTGAACCTCGACGGGATCCATTTTGCGCCGGGTCAGGTTAACAAACTGCCAACAGCGCCGTCACTCGGCGGCCATCTCCAACGCCGCCGCGCCATCGACACCCAGCGTCAGGAACCGCTCCGCCTCGAGCGCCGCGATGCAGCCGGTCCCCGCCGCCGTGACCGCCTGCCGCCACAGCTTGTCCTGAACGTCGCCGGCCGCGAACACGCCGGGGACGGAGGTCTGCGTCATGCCGGGCCGGGTCACGACGTAGCCCTCGGGATCGAGCGAGACCTGGCCCCGGAACATGCTGGTGTTGGGCGTGTGCCCGATCGCGACGAACACCCCGTCCACGTCCAGCCGGCTCTCGGCCCCGGTCCGCACGTTCCGCAGCCGCACCCCGGCGACCACCTCCGGCGTCCCAGCACCGACGATCTCCTCGACCGCGCTGTCCCACACCACCTTGATCTTCGGATGCTCGAATAGCCGTTTCTGCAGGATCTTCTCCGCCCGCAAGGTGTCGCGCCGGTGGATCACCGTCACCTGCTCGGCATGGTGCGTCAGAAACAGCGCCTCCTCGACGGCCGTGTTGCCGCCGCCCACGACCGCAACCCGCTTGTTGCGGTAGAAGAACCCGTCGCACGTCGCGCAGGCCGAGACGCCCGCGCCCTGCAGCCGCGACTCCGATGGCAGGCCGAGCCACCGCGCCTGCGCTCCGGTCGCGATCACCACCGTCTCGGCAAGGTAGACGTCCCCCGCATCGCCGACGCAGCGGAAAGGCCGCCGGCTGAAGTCGACCTGCATGATGAGATCGTTGATCACCCGTGTCCCCACGTGCTCGGCCTGTCGCTGCATCTGCTCCATCAGCCAGGGGCCCTGGATGGCCTGCGCGAAACCCGGGTAGTTTTCGACGTCCGTCGTGATCATGAGTTGGCCGCCGGGCTGCATCCCGGCCACCAGCACTGGATCGAGCCCGGCGCGGGCGGCATAGATCGCCGCGGTGTAGCCGGCAGGTCCCGCGCCGATGATCAGCACGCGGGTCGGGATGGTCTCTGGCATGGCGACGGCTCCGTTCCACGCCAAAATAGGGTTCGGCGGCGGCGGCATGCAAGACAAGGCACCTCGCGGGCTTGAGACGCGGTCTGGCTTGTAATAATCTTTCGTGCGAGGGAGCGGGCCTGCAACCAAGCATGAAACTCAACACGATCGAACAGCCCGAGCTGGACGCCATCGACCGCCGCATCCTCGCCGAGTTGCAGGTCGACGGGCGCATGACCAACGTCGAGCTTGCGCGGCGCACCGACATCACGGCGCCGCCCTGCCTGCGCCGCATGCGCAGGCTCGAGCAAACCGGCGTCATCCGCGGCTATCACGCCGACACGGACCCGCAGCGGCTCGGGTGGGAGATCACCTTCTTCGCGATCGTCGGCCTCGACAGTCAGAAGGAAGCGGTCCTGTCCGCGTTCGAGCGCCAAGTCGCGGAATGGCCGGAAGTGCGGGAGTGCCACATGATCCGAGGTGGTGGCGACTTCCTTCTGCGCGTGGTCGCACGCGACACCGCGCACGAGAACCAGCTGACCCAGAGGCTGACCGGGGCCAACGCAGTCAGCCGGGTACAAACCCTGCAGACGATACGAACCAGTCGGAGCCTTGCCGGGGTGCCGATCTAGCCCCGGTCAGCGCGAGCCGAAGGTCCAGCTGATGTAGTTTGGCAGCCTTGCGCCCGGAACGCCGCCAAAGGTGGCGGCACCGGGGGGCAGGCTGTTGGCCGGCTCGGGCTCGCTGTTGGCATTGACCTCGCCCATACCCTGCGGATATTGGGCCGACACCAGCGTGGCACCTCCCGGCCCCACACACCCAGCCAATGCCGACAGGCCGGCGAGCAGGAACAAGCGCGACGTGACCATGGGTATGCCCTCGTTCGTGTCACGCACCTCAACACTTGAAATTAGCTTCCGTTCCGGTGCCGCCCTCGCGGCGCTTGCGCTGCTCACGGCCATCCGCCTCGTCGTCGCCGGGGCGCTGCCGTTATCGCCGGACGAAGCCTATTATTGGGTGTGGTCGCATGCTTTGGCTCCGGGCTATCTGGACCATCCGCCCATGGTCGCGCTGTGGATCCGTGCAGGCACCGCCATGGCCGGGCAGGAAGCGCTTGGCGTCCGGTTGCTGGCGCCGCTCGCGGCCGCGGCCGGGTCGGTGCTGCTGGCGGCGGCAGCGGACACGATGTTCCCGGCGCGCCGGCCGGGCGTGTGGGCCGCGATCCTGCTGAACGCGACGCTGATGCTGGCCGCCGGCGCCGTCACGATGACGCCCGACACGCCGCTGCTGTTCTTCTGGGTGGCGGCGCTGTGGGTCCTGTCGCAGGTGGCGGCCGGGCGGTCGCCGGCCTGGTGGCTGGCCGCCGGCGCCGCCATCGGCCTCGGGTTCGATAGCAAGTATACCGCCGTTCTCCTGGGTGCCGGCGCCGGCCTTTGGGTGTTGACGCCCGCCTTGCGCCCTGTGTTGCGGACGGGGTGGCCCTGGGCAGGCGCCGCCCTGGCTCTGGCCCTCGCGGCCCCGGTGCTGCTGTGGAACGCACGGCACGGCTGGGCGAGCTTCGCCAAGCAAGGCGGCCGAACCGGCGACTTCGCCCCGGGCGTCCGCTTCCTCGGGGAGCTCTTGGCAGGACAACTTGGCCTCGCGACCCCGATCGTGGCCGCAATGATGGGTGCCGGGATCGGCGTTGCGCTCCGCCGCTGGCGTGACCCGGCCGCCGGCCTCCTGGCAGCACTGACGATCCCAGGTGCGGCGCTGTTCGTCGAGCACGCCGTCGGCGACAGGGTGCAGGCGAACTGGGTGGCGGTCCTCTACCCCGCCGCCGCCATCGCCGCCGCAGCCTACGCCACAGCCTGGCGCCGCCCGGCCGCCGGCTTCGGGTTCGCTATGGGCGGCCTGCTCTATCTCCAGGCGACGCTTGCGCCGCTGCCGCTGCCGCGCGGAATTGACCCGACCCTTCGCCTGGCCGGGTTCGGCGCGCTTGCGGCAGAGGCCGGCCAGGCCGCGCGGCAGGACGGCGCCGCGTTCGTGGCGAGCGAGGAGTACGGCCTGGCCGCGCTGCTGGCCTTCCATCATCCGGGGCTGCCCGTCATCGCCGCCGAACCCCGGTGGCGGCTGTTCGACCTATCCCCCGCCACCCAAGGGACGGGGCTGCTCATCCTCAGTGCCCGCCGTACGCACGGCCCTGACCCGGCCCTCTGGCAAGCGATCGAGCCGCTCGAACACCTCGCGCGGACACGCGGCGCCACCGTGGCCGAGGACTACGCCCTGTACCGGGTCACCCTCCGCCCCGGCGCGCCCGCGGTGTTCCTGCCGTAGTCGGCACGGCCGACCACGGCCTCAAGACGGCCCTGCGTCGATCAGCTGCGAACAAACACGGCCATGCGGTTGTTGGCCGGCATCGGCACGTCGGCTTCCAGCGACAGACCATGCGGCAGAGCCGCAGCGGCCACCTCGGCCAGGTCGCGCACGCCCCACGCCGGGTCGCGCTGCCGCAGGTCCCGGTCGAACGCGGCATTGCTCTCCGCCGTGTGCGCCCCATTGATCCGGAACGGGCCGTAAACCAGCAATGGACCGCCCGGCCGCAATACCCGCGCGGTGCCGGCCAACAGCCCCAGCGTGACAAGCCAGGGCGCGATGTGGATCAGGTTGATCGCCACCACGGCATCGGCACGCGCCACTGGCCACGCCGCGCCGGTCACGTCGAGCTGAAGGGGCGGCAGCAGGTTCGGCGTCCCCCCGGCCTCCCGCCAGGCCGTGATGCTCGCCAGGCGGTCGGGGGCGGATTCGGTCGGCTGCCAGGTCATGTGCGGCAGGTCGGCGGCGAACCAGACCGCGTGCTCCCCCGTGCCGCTCGCCAGCTCCAGCACCAGGCCGCCGGGCGGCAGCCAGTGTCGCAGCACCTCGAGGATCGGCTGCCGGTTGCGCGCTGCGGAGGGCGCGACCAAGGCGGCAGGCGACGGGGGAGGGGTGTCGAGCATCCCAGCCAGTGTGCCCCGGCCGCCACCACTAAGAAAAGGCCGAACAACGTTCGGCCTCGCACCCGGCCTCGTCTAGATCGGTGCCTCGTTGAACTGGAACCCGGCCCGCAGGCCACGCTGCCAGCGCCGGGTTGCGGTCCAGATGCCGCCGCGGTCGAGCTCGATCGTGACCTGCTCCGGGAACACGACTTTCCGCTCGCTGCTCACGCGGCATCCGTCGCCGGAGATGTTCGTCACCGTGCAGTCGATCTTTTCTTCGCCCGCACTGATCCACGCCCTGAGCGCGATCGGCCGGCGCCGGTCGCGCGGCGTGTGTCCCGGGTCCAGTTCGCTCCAGCCGTTATCCTGCATCATGGTATCCTGCAGCAAAAGAGCATGTTGCATACCAGGTTCGGCCGGTCCGTTCACTCCACGATTCGTCTTTCTGTGTGCTGGTTTGTCACCGCGCAAGTTGCTGGCGTGTCTACGCCAGTGGTTGCCCGTCTCATTCGACGGATACATTCCAAAATGTTGCGAAGCCGTCCAGCACACCCCGTACCGTCTTGCGGTATGCTGTCGGCTGGAAATATTGGCCTAGCGGCACGAACGGTACCGTCTCGAACACGCGTTGCTGCAGTTCGCGCGCGGCCGCCTGCTGCCTGTCGAGGTCCGGGGCACCGAACCACGTGTCGCGCAGCCGCTCCAGCTCCGCGTCTTCGGGCCAGCCGAACCAGGCGTTCTGGCCGGTACCGCGGATCATGAGCTGCCCGGCAGGCGTCGCCATGTCAGCGCCGGCGCTGAACGTGAAGAACAGGCTCCAGCCGCCGGCCGCAACCGGATCCTTCTTCGCCCGGCGTGTCAGCAGCGTGCCCCAATCCATCGCCTGGTAGTCGACGGCCATGCCCAGACGGCGCAGCAAGTCCGCCCCCACGTCCGCCAGCGCCTTGAGGTTGGGGAAATCGGTCGGGACCAGCAGGGCCACAGGCTCGTTCTTGTAGCCCGCGGCGGCCAGGTCGCGGCGCAGCGCGTCCATGTCGCGCGGACCCGTCACGGCAGCGATCCCGGCGTCGTTTGCGAGCGGCGTGCCCGGCGTGAAAGCGCCCATCCCGTCCCGCCAGAGAGCGCGGTCGTCGCCCACCATGGCCGTCAGGAAGTCCGACTGCACGACCGCATGCAGCACGACGCGGCGGATCGCGGGATTGTCGAACGGCGGCTGCAGCCAGTTCATCCGGAGCAGCGCCGCCTGTCCGGCCTGGTCCTGTACCCGCGCCACGATCCCGGGGTTGCGGCGCAGCAATGGCAGCAGGTCGGCCGAGGCGTATTCCCACCAGTCGGTCTCGTTCGCCTGCAACGCGGCGGCGGCCGTCGCCGGGTCCGGCACGGTGGTCCATACCACACGGTCGAGGTGGACGACCTTGGGGCCGGACGTGAAATCGGGCGTGCCGGATGGCAGGGGCACATAGCCGTCGAAGCGCTCCCACACCGCCCGGGCACCGGCGACACGCTCGTCGGCACGCCAGCGGAACGGGCCGCTGCCGACGATCTCGCTGACGGGCGTGCCCGGATCGGTGCGGGCGAGGCGCTCGGGCATCATCGCCGGCATATAGACGCCCGACTTGGCGAGCGCGTCCGGCAGCAACGGGAAGGGATGCCGCAGGCGAAACACGATGCGCCGGTCATCGGCCGCCGTCAGGCTGTCGGTCGCGGCGAGCAGGGTTTGCCCGAACGTGTCTTTCGCGCCCCAGCGCCGGATGCTGGCGACGCAGTCGCGGGCGAGAACCGGCTCCCCGTCATGCCAGCGCAGGCCGTCGCGAAGGGTCAGGGTCCAGAGCCGGCCGTCGTCCTCGATCGTATGCCCGGCCACCATCTGCCCAGAGGGCTGCAGCCGCCCGTTCAGGCCATAAAGCGTGTCGTAGACCATGTAGGCGTGGTTGCGGGTGACGTAGGCCGTGTTGGCGTGCGGATCGAGGATGGTGAGGTCCGCCTGCGGGATGAAGCGCAAGGTCCGGCGGGCATCGGCCCGGGAGACGGAGGGGGCCGCGAGGCTTGCGGCAGCGGCGGCCAGCAGATGTCGTCGTCTCATGGCGGCCCTCTCTCGTGCGTCGGGCCTGATCCTGCCGTGCGCACCGGCCGCTGGCGATCCCTATCGGCTTGCCTCGCCTCCCGGGAAGCAGGCGAACCGCTTATGACGACTTGCCCGCTTCTATCGCCGCCCCTTGAGCGCTGCCGCCAACGTCCCGTCGTCGAGCACGTCGAGCGCGCCGCCGATCGGCACACCCTGGCCGACGCGTGTGATGCGCACGTCCGGCGCCACCTTGCGCAGGCGATCCGTCAGCCAGTGGGCGGTGCTGGCCCCGTCGACCGTGGCGCCCAGGGCGAGGATGATCTCGGTGAACTCGGCCGCCTCGACGCGGGCGAGCAGGGGCGCCGTGTTCAGGTCGTCGGGGCGGGTGCCGTTCAACGCGGACAGGGTGCCGCCGAGCACATGGTAGACGCCCCGGTGCACATTGGCGCGTTCCAGCGCCCAGAGGTCGCCGACGCCCTCGACGACGCAGATCAACGCCGGGTCGCGCGCCGGGTCGGTGCAGATGCCGCACGGGTCGCGGCTGTCGAGGTTGCCGCACCGTCGGCACGGTCGGACGGCGCGGGCTGCCTCCTCCAGCGCGGCGGCCAGCGGGAGCATCCGGGTCTGCGGCTGCTGCAGCATGCGCAACGCCGCCCGGCGGGCGCTTCGCGGGCCCAGGCCGGGCAGGCGGGCAAGCAGGCCGATCAGGCGGTCGACTTCAGGGCCGCCCATTGGCGTGCTTTGACAACCCTTCCCGTCAGAACGGCAGCTTCATCCCACCCGGCAGGCCAAGGCCGCCGGTCGCCTTCTCCATTTCGTCGGCCATGACGGCGTCGATCTTGCGCTTCGCGTCGGCGTGGGCGGCGACGATCAGGTCCTCCAGCATCTCCAACTCGGCCGGGTCGGCCAGCTTCGGATCCATCTTGATGCGCTTTAGCTCGAACTTGCCGGACAGCGTCACGGTGACCATCCCGGCCCCGGACGAGCCCTCGATTTCCATGGCCTCCAGCTTGGCCTGCATCTCGGCCATCTTGGATTGCATCTGCGTCGCCTGCTTCATCAGGCCTGCAAGGTTCTTCATCGGCTAGTCCTCCATCTCGGTCACAAGGTCGGCGTCGGGCGGCGCGAACTCCGGCATGTCAGGTTCCGCCAGGCTCAAGGCTTGTTCGGGCGCCAGGCCATACGCGTCGACCCGGCTGTCGTTCACCTGATCGATCGTCGCCCCCGGGAAGGCGTCCAGGATCGCGCGGACGAGCGGGTGGTCGGCGACGGCCGTGCGGCGCGCGGCGTCGGCCGCCTCGCCCTGCTGGGCCAGCGTCGCCTCGCCTGTCTCGCGCGAGACAGCGATCGTCCAGCGTTCGCCGGTGGCGTCCAGCAGCAGCTTTGCCAGAGCCGGCGCCAGGTTGCGCGGGGCGTCGGGCTCGGGGCGCAGCTCGATCAGGCCGCCGCCTTCGCGCTGCGGGACGAAGCGGACGAGGTGCACTTGATGCAGCAGGCTTGCGTGCAGCAACGCCTCGCGCCGGGCGACGGCGAGTTGGGCGACGTCGCGGAAGCTCTGCAGCCGGGGCCCGGGATCCTGGGCCGCCGCAACGATCGGGGCGCCGTTGGCGACCGCGCGCACGCCCCCGTCCGGGCGCGGGTCGGCGCGGGTCTCGGCGATCGGGGCGGGAGCAGCTGCAGGGGCGGGGGTAGCTGCAGAAGCGGGGCGGGGCGGGGCGGGGCCAGACGGGGCGGGGCCAGACGGGGCGGGGCCAGACGGGGCGGGGCCAGACGGGGCGGGGCCAGACGGGGCGGGGCCAGACGGGGCGGGGCCAGACGCGGCGGTCCCGATCCCGGTCAGCCGGCGGACCAAGTCGCCGGGCGGCGGCAGGTCGGCGACGTAGCAGCAGCGGATCAGCACCATCTCGGCGGCGGCACGGCGGTCGGGCGCCTGCTCGACCTCGGCGGCGCCCTTCAGCAGCATCTGCCACAGCCGCCCCAGCGTGGGCATGGAGAGGCGATCGGCCAAGGCGGCAGCGGCGGTGCGTTCGGCTTCCGGCAGCTCGGCCCCGTCGCGCAGCCCCGGCACGGCCTTCAGCCGGGTGACGGTGTGGGTGAGCTGCAGCAGGTCGTGCAACAGAAGGCCCATGTCGGCGCCCCGCTCATGCGCGCGGGCGGTCAGGGTCAGCACCAGGTCGGGCGTCCCGGCCATCACCGCCTCGAACAGCTCATAGACGGATGTGCGGTCGGCCAGGCCCAGCATCTCGACGACGTCGGCGGCATCGACGGCAGCCCCGCCAGCTTGGGCGATGGCCTGGTCCAGCAGCGACAGCCCGTCGCGGGCCGAGCCATCCGCGGCGCGGGCGATCAAGTCCAGCGCGGCCGGTGCGATCGCCGCATCTTCCAACGCTGCGACGCGGCCGAACAGGCCAGACAGCTCGGCGACCGAGATGCGCCGCAGGTCGAAGCGCTGGCAGCGCGACAGGACGGTGACCGGCACCTTGCGGATCTCGGTCGTCGCGAAGATGAACTTCACATGCGGCGGCGGCTCCTCGAGCGTCTTCAACAGCGCATTGAAGGCGTTGCGGGACAGCATGTGCACTTCGTCGACGATGAACACCTTGCTGCGCGCCTGCAGCGGGCGGTAGCGGGTGGCATCGATCACCTCGCGCACGTCGTCGACGCCGGTGTTGCTGGCGGCGTCCATCTCGATCACGTCGGGGTGGCGGTCGGCCAGGATGGCGGTGCAGTTGGC
Organism: Acetobacteraceae bacterium; assembly: GCA_965213855.1. Taxonomy (GTDB): domain Bacteria; phylum Pseudomonadota; class Alphaproteobacteria; order Acetobacterales; family Acetobacteraceae; genus JBBROS01. Next base: position 684,451 of record CBDCAA010000011.1, read on the forward strand.
GCAGACGCCGCACGGGTCGGTTGTGGGGCCGCCGCGCCCGTCGGGGCCGACGCAGTTTAGCGCGCGGGCGATGATGCGGGCGGTGGTGGTCTTGCCGACGCCGCGCACGCCGGTGAGCATCCAGGCATGCGCGATGCGGCCTTGGGCGAAGGCATTGCGCAGGATGCGGACCATCGCCTCCTGGCCGATCAGGTCCTCGAACCGGGCCGGGCGATACTTGCGGGCCAGCACGCGGTAGGCGGCGGCCTCGGGCGGGAGTCCCGCTGGAGCGCCGGCCGGCTCACCGAACAGTCCGGGGCCATCGGGCAACGGCTCCGGCAGGACGTCGTCGAGAAGACCTGACATCGGCGGGCGGGGCAGCTCCTGATGGAAGTGGGAGGCCGTCGAACGACCCGAGCGGAATCTCGTTGCGGCTGCTGCCTTCCGGCCCTGACCGGGTTGGCGAGGCGCCCGTCCGCCGCCGACCTCCCGACGCGGGCTTAGCACAAGCCCGGGCAGGGGTGCCAGGGGTGCGGACGGTGCGGCGCCGGGGCTGGCCTATTGACCCGCGCCATGCGAAACCGAGCGCCGCATGCCGTTAATCTCCGCCAGCCGTACCAACGTCTACACCGGCAGTCCGCTCGACCGGGCCGGGCACCTTCGAGACGATACCGCCTGGATCGAGGCACGGCTGATCGACCCGGCCAGCCTGTTCGTGCCCGTGTGGCGGGCCAAGACGCTGGTCCGGAACGAGGCCGAGGCGGTTTACCTTCCCGCCGCCGCTGCCTGGCGCGAGGCCAATGGACCTTGGGCCTTTCTCGGCTTGCATGGCGAGCGCGCGGTGTTCGCCCTGGACATCAGCACGCTCGACGATCCGGCCCCGCTGCTTCCGGCCGCCACGCGGTTCGAGGACATGCGGGCGCTCGCCGGGCTGCTCACCGCCGACGACGCGGCGATCCTCGCCCACGCCCGTGGCCTCATGCACTGGCGCGTGCGGCACCGCTTCTGCGGCGTGTGCGGCGGTGCGTGCGAGCCGCGCAGCGCCGGGCACGCCATGATGTGCACGCAATGCGGCGCACAGCATTTTCCGCGCACCGATCCGGCGGTGATCATGCTGGTGCACCAGGCCGGCCGCTGCCTGCTCGGCCACTCGCAGCGCTTCCCGAGCACGACGATGTATTCCACCCTCGCCGGCTTCGTCGAACCCGGCGAGAGCCTCGAGGAAGCCGTTGCCCGCGAGGTGTTCGAGGAAAGCGGCGTGCGGGTCGGCCCGGTGCACTATCACAGCAGCCAGCCCTGGCCGTTCCCCGCCAGCATCATGCTCGGCTTCTATGCCGAAGCGCTGACGGACGCGATCACCATCGACGAGACCGAGCTGCGCGACGCCCGCTGGTTCACCCCGGACGAGCTGCGCAACCATGAGCGGCACGGCTTCAGCCTGCCGCGTCGCGACAGCATTGCCCGCCGATTGATCGAGGACTGGCTGGGTCACCAGAACGGGCCCGCGCCGTGACGCGCCATGCTGCCATCATGCTTGCCGGGTTGGCCGCACTGTCCGGCTGCGCCGCGCCCAACCCTTCGCTGACCGACCGTCCGCTGACCGACCAGGACTACTGCGCCCGCCAGGCCATGAACGACCCGGCCGTCAAGGATCTGCTCATGAAGGCCGCCGGCAGCCCCTATCTGCTGCGGGAAGACGAGCGGCAGCGCCACGCCGCGGAGCAGGACGCGCAGGTCGCCTGCCTGCGCAAGCGGGGCATCATCCCGCCCGGCGGGGTGGAGCGACCGAGGTAGTCCGAGTGCGGCGGGTCTTGATGCACGACGGCGTGCCGACATACGCCGCCGCGCTGCTGCTTGGCCTGATCGCGGCCCTGCTGGTCGTGCCGTGGCCGGCGCTTCAAGGCGGCGGCCCGGGCTGGGCGTCGCCCCAACCGGGTCAGGCACAGGCACTCACCGCCCATCTCGCCTTCCAGGCAGACATTTGGCGCCGCCCACCGCTCGATATCGCGCGGCTGTTCGTGCCGCACGGCATCTCGCTCGCGCAGGTGGACGGCAACGTGCTGGTGTCGCTGGCGGCGAAGCTGTTCGTGCGCGCAGCCGGCTCGGCGCCGGTGAATTGGCTCGGCTGGTTCCTGGGCGCGTGCTGGGTGCTGCAGCCGGTCGCCGCGGTCTACGCCGTACGCGGCTTGCGGGTTGGCTGGCTCGCGACGCTCGCGGCCGCCGTCCTTGCATGCGCCTGGCCGGCGTTGCTGCCGCTGGCCGGGGATGCCGGGCCTGGTGCCCATGCCATCTTGCTGGTCGCGATCGGCATGGCGATCCGCCGGATTGACCGGGCAGCGTCTTGGGCCGGGCCGGCCGTGCTGCTGGTGATCGCGATCCTGGTGCAGCCCGATCTGTTCGTGCTGTCCGCCGCGGTGCTGGGCTCGGTTCCCTTGCAGGCGGCGCTGCTCCGGCGAGCCGGCTGGCGAACCGATGCCATCGGCTACGCGCTCGACGTCGCGATCGCACTCGGCTTGGACGCGGTGCTCGGCGGGTCGCCCATCGGCTTGCTGGAGGGTCGTGCGGCCGGTGGCACGGCCTTGTCTGGACCAGGGCTGCTCGGCGCCGCGGGCTGGCCCGGCGCTGGCACGATGCTGCTGCTCGCGGCCGGCCTGGTCGCCGCGATCGCGCGCCGGCGTCTGCCGCGGCCGCCGCTCGGTTTGTTTGCCGTATTGGCCAGCTTGGCGCTGCTGTCGGTTCCCGCCGGGATGGAGCGGGTCGGCCTTGCCGGCCCGGCCTGGGTCGCCCGGCTCGGCGCCGTGCCAGTCTTCGGCCGGGCCGCCTGGCCCGTCGGCTACGCCCTGCTGCTCGCCGGCGTCGCTGCCGCCGACCGCATTGGCCGCATGGCCCGCCCCCCGACCGCCCGCCTGATCGGCCCGGTTCTGCTGCTGGCCGCCGTCGCCGTGCAGCTGGCCGAGATCCAGCCGGCGCTGTTGCGCGCCCGCACGCAGTGGCTGCTGGGCTCGGGCGTCTCGGCCCCGGTTGTCCCAGCCGGGACGACGCTGTTCACCGTGGCGCCCTATCCCGGCTGCACCGCGGATCCGGCGACGATCGCGAGTGCTCCCTTGATGTTGCTCGACGCCGTCCGGCACGGGGCGGAGATTGGCGACGTGGGGCTGGACCGGCGCCCCAGCTGGTTCAGCTGCGAGGCGGTCATGGCCGACGCGCTCGAACTGCCGCTGCTATCGCACGAGGTGCGCGCGTTCAGCGGCCGGCAGATCCAAGCGCCGCTGCGCCCGGTCTTGCTGGGCGACGACGCCCGCTGCACCCATCGCCCGCCGGGGTTGGCCGGAGACCCGGCCCCCACGACGGACATCGTCATGTGCGGGCGCGATGTCGAAGGACCATTCGGCGAGCCCGTGCCGCCCGGCGCCCGGCCGCCCGCAGTGCCGCTTCCGTTCGAGGCGGGTCCCGACGGCCTCGGTATGGTGCTCGGCTATGGATGGCGTCTCGGGCTGGGCGGGGGCGCCTGGTCGGAGGGGCCGCAAAGCTCCATCCTAATCCCGGTGCTGCCCGGGCATCGGCTGGAATTGCGGCTCCGGGCCTCCGGGATCGGCGTTCGGCAAGGCACTGGCCGGGTCGTCGCCGTGACGGCGGGGCGCGTGCCGGTGGGCCAGTTCACCTTGCCCGATGGGATCATGACCGACGTCGTGGTCGCGATCCCGGCCTCGACGATCGAGAGCGGCTTCCTGCGGGTCGCACTCGCCGTCGGCCGCCCTGTCGACCCCGCGACACGCGCGCTTGCGGCGCCGGTCCGCGGGGCAGCCGTCTTGTTGGGCGGCCTCACGGTGCGGGTCGAGGACCCTGTTCCGCCATAACCTCGCGCAGGGTCTCAACAATGCTTCCTAAACCCATCAATAGGCGCTAAGGTTCTTCGTCATCGGAGCGAATCGGATGCGAAACACATTGCGACGGGTTCTGCCGATCGTTGCTGCATTGGCTGCTCCAATGCTCGCCTGGCCCATGCTCGCCAATGCCGAGGCGCAGCAGCAGCAGCAGGTCGTCGACCGCGCGACCTTGGCCGCGCAGGAGCTGCTGAACGACCACGACGGCACGGATGCGCAGGGCGTGCTAAAGCGGGCCCGGGCGGTGATGATCTGCCCGCAGATCTTTCGCGCAGGCTTCCTGATCGGCGGCCAGGGTGGAAGCTGCGTGCTGTCGGCGCGCGACGGCGCCGGCTCATGGTCCTCGCCGGCGTTCTACGGGCTTGGCGGCGGCAGCATCGGCTTTCAGGCCGGCATCCAGGACGCGCAGGTCATGTTCCTGATCATGAGCGACCGCGGGCTGACGGCGGTGCTCGACAATCAATTCAAGCTCGGCGCCGACGCGAGCGCCACCTTCGTCGACCTCGGCGGCGGCATCGAGGGCGCGACCACGACGGCACTCCGGGCCGACATCGTCGGCTTCACCCGCGCCCGCGGCCTGTTTGCCGGGATTTCGCTCGGCGGAAGCGTGATGAGCACGAAGTCGGAGTGGAACCAGGCCTATTACGGCCGTCCCGTGGGCGTGCAGCAGATCGTGATCACGATGGACGCGAGCAACCCGGCGGCCGACCCGCTCCGCGCCGTCCTGGCCCGCTACGGCGCACAGATGGCGCCGCCTGCCCCTCCGGCCCTGCCGCCGCCGGTCCCGTTTTCCGGGCCCGGCTATAACCCGAACCGTCCCGTATCGCTGGCGCCGTCCGCACGGGCGCCGATCCAGCAGCAGAGCCTGCCGCCGCCGAACCGGTACTGAGCGGCGTCGAAGCGGGGCAGGCATTCGCCTTACGCGGTTCACGCGTCCCACGAGGTCGGCCATCGTCCAGCCATGGCCGAGCTTGAATTCGAAACCGTCGACGTCTTCACCACGACCCGGTTCGGCGGCAACCCGCTGGCGGTCGTCCTCGATGGCCGGGGGCTCGATACGGCGGCGATGCAGCGGATCGCACGCGAGTTCAACCTGAGCGAGACGACCTTCGTCCTGCCGCCGTCCGACCCGGCGAACACCGCCCAGGTCCGCATCTTCACGCCAGTCTACGAAATGCCGTTCGCCGGCCACCCGAACGTCGGCACGGCGCTGGTGCTGGCCGCGCGCGCGCCGGTGCGGCCGGACACGATGGTATTCGAGGAGCTGGCCGGCCTGGTCCAGATCGCCTTCGACTGGTCCGGCCCGGCCCCTCGGGCGACGCTCGACGCGCCGCAGCCGCTGGCTTTGGGTGAGGCGATCCCGGCCGCGATCATCGCGGCCTGCGCCGGGTTGGCGCCCGCGGACGTGCTGACCACGCTGCACGAGCCGGTCATCGCCGGTGTCGGCACGCCCTTCGTGATCGCCGAGGTCACGCCCGAAGCCCTCGCCCGCGCCACCCCGGACGCGGCCGCTATGCGCGCCGCCGCGCAACGCTTCGGCGCCCGGCCCGGCGGCTTCCCGCTGCACCTGCATGCGCGGCAGGGCGAGGGCCGGCGCACCCGCATGTTCTCCCCCCTCTCCGGCATCCCCGAAGACCCGGCAACCGGCAGCGCCAACGTGGCGCTTGCGGCCTTGCTGCTGCATGTGTCGGACGCGGCGGACCTGACCATCACGTTCGAACAAGGGGTGGAGATGGGGCGGCCCAGCACCCTCTACGCAAGCGCCTGGCGCGTCGGCCACGACGTCCGGGCCCGGATCGGCGGGAGCGCGGTGCCCGTGATGCGGGGCGTGATCGAGAGCGGCTCGCTCGGCGTGTTCAACCCGGCACGTGAAGCGTCGGCCGCGGCCGGGTGAAAGTGCGGCGCCCCGCCTTCAGGCCCCAGAGCGGATGCGCCAAGGTCCGGACCGCGTCGGCCGGCGCGGCCGCGTCAAGCAGGACAAGGTCGGCACCGTTGCCGACGGCGATGCCGTAACCCTCCTTGCGCATCAGCGCCGCGCTCTCTGTCGTGACCATGGCCAGGCAGGCCGCCAACTCGTCGTCCCGCGCGACGTGGCAGACATTGGCATACAGGTTCGCCATCCGGATCAATGAACCGTCGCCATAGGGCGTGAACGGGTTCAGCACGTTGTTGGTGCTGATCGAGCACCGTACCCCGGCCGTCCGCAGCGGCTCGGCGCGGACCACGCCGCGTGGGATGGCGTGGTCGTGGCTGCGGCCCATCAGGTAAAGGTCGGTCGCGGGCAGGATAGTGACGGCGACGCCGGCGCGGGCCAGCGTGGCGGCGATCGCGTCATGCCGCGGCTTGTCGACCAGGCTGAGCTGCGTCACATGCCCGATCGCGACGCGGCCGCCCCAGCCGTATTCCTCGGTCTTGCGGCAGACATACTCCGCCTGCATCCCGTCCGTGTGGTCGGCCAGGTCCAGGTGCATGTCGATGTCGACGTCGAACTCGCGCGCCAGCTCGAACACCCGGTCGATCTGGCCGCGCGGATCGGTGTCGATGTAGGGCACGGCGCCGATCACACGGGCGCCCCGCCTCAGCCCCTCGACCAAGAGCGCGTCGGTGCCGGGATTGTTGAGCAGACCCTCCTGCGGGAACACGCATAGCTCCAGGTCGAGCGCCCAGGCGTAGTCGCGGGCGAGTTGCTGGACGCCGTCGAACCCCGTCAGGCCGATCCCCGGATCGACCTCCACATGGGTGCGCATCGCCATGGTGCCCCAGCCGATGCAGCGCTCGATGGTCTGCCGGCCGCGGGCGACGACATCCTCGACCGTGAAGCCCCGCTTGGCCTCCGCCGTCTCCCGCACCGCTTCGGCCACCGTCCCCTGCTCGATGTTGCAGCGTCCGAGGATGCATGTCTTGTCGAGATGGATGTGCGTCTCGACCAGCCCTGGCACGACCAGGCCCCCGCCGGCGTCGACGGTCTCGCAATCGGCAGCCAGATCGGGCCCGATCGCCGCGATGCGGCCGTTGGCGACGCCGATGGCGGTGGCCGTCGGATGACCGTCCTGCGTTATGATGGCGTTGCGGATCAGCAGGTCGAGCATCGCGGTCCCCGGGTTGGCCCCGGGATGCTAGGGCAGGGTGGCGGCGCCGAGAATGCGGCCGTCCTCGCCCTGCAGCAGCACGGCGACGCGCTCGCCCTCAGGGCGGGGCGCCACCAGATCGACCGCCTGGCCGGACCAGGCGCCGGCCGGGGCGAGCGCGCGCACCACGTTCACCTCCGTCAGGGTGCGGCCGCCATTCTCGCCGCCGCGCACCGGGGTCGTGTGCGCCCGGTCGAACCCGACCAGCAGGAGCGTACCCCGCGCGGCCCCAGGCCCGGCCCCGGCCCGGACGCGCAGCCCGGCAGGCTCCTGCACCAGGCTGAGCGGCACCGCGGCGGCAGCGGCCCGGGCGCGCATAATCGCCTGATGGACCGCGTCGACGTCCGACCCGATCGCCTGGTAGCGCCCGTCAACGACCAGTTGCGGCGTGTAGACGCTGTCCTGGCCGAACCTGGCGCTGTATCGCCGCTGCCGTGCCGTCACGTCCGCAAACGAGAACGGGTCCTTCCAGCCCAGCCGGTCCCAGTACGTGACGTGAAGGTCGAGCGGCAACACGTCCGGGTCGGCCTGTTGCAGCCGGGTCAGCAACGCGTCGGCGGGCGGGCAGGAGGAGCAGCCCTGGGACGTGAACAGCTCCACCACCGTCGGCCGCGCCGGCGCCTCCGCCCGGGCGGCCAGAGGGAGCAACAGCAGGAAACCAACCGGGAGCATTCGCATGGAACCAGGTTCGCAGCGTCCCCGGCGGCGGTTACCAAACCCTCGCTGCAGCAGCCCAAGACGCCCCGTCCCTGGGACAGTCCTTCCAGGGACGTGAGAAGAACTCAGTAGGTCGCGAACATGCGGCGGACCTCCGCGACGTTGGACGTGCGGGTCAGCGCCAGCATCAGCAGGATGCGCGCCTTGAGCGGCGTCAGGGTGTCGCTGCCGACGAAGCCGGAGCGGCGCACCTCCACCTTGCTGTCGATCACCCGGCCGCTGCCGGCGCGCGACGACTGCACGACCACCACGCCCTGCGCCACCGCCTTGATCAGCGCGTCGCGCTGCGCCGGCGACGGCGAGCCCGACGGGAAGCCGGACGACACCAACCCACGCGCGCCGGCCGCCACCAGTGCGTCGATCACGACCGCGTCGGCGCCGCCATAGGTCGGCACGATGTCCACCCGCGGCAGCGCAATGAGCCCGGCGACGTCGAACTCCGTGTCGGGGGCACCGCGGCGGACCGGCCGGCGATAGAACGCGACGCCGTCGCCGTCGGCGTGGCCCAGCATGCCCCAGTCCGGCGTGCGGAACGTCTGCACCCGGTAGTTCGACGTCTTGGTCACGTCGCGGGCCGCGCTGATCTCGTCGTTCAGCACCACCAGCACGCCCATGCCGCGCGCGTCCGGCGACGCCGCGACCCGCACGGCGTTGAGCAGGTTCATGCCTCCGTCGGCGCCCAGCGCGGAGGAGGGGCGCATGGCGCCTACGACCACGACCGGCACGGCCACCTTCACGGCGAGATGCAGGAAGAACGCCGTCTCTTCCAGGCTCGCTGTTCCGTGCGTGATCACGATGCCCGCGACGTCCGGCGTGTCCGTTACCGCCTGCGTACAAAGCGCCGCCAGCTCGAGCCACTCCTTCGGGCCGAGCGCGGTGCTCGCGACATTCATGTACGGCACCGGCACGATATCGGCCGCCCCGGCCAGCTCCGGCACCGTCGCCAGCAGCTCGTCGACCTTCATGAACCGGCCGGACGTCGCATACTCATAGAGGTCCAACCGGTCCTGGCCGACTCCGGAGATGGTCCCCCCGGTCCCGATGACGGCGATCTTCGGCAGTGCGCTCATACGTCGGTCCTTGGCCTGGGGTCGGATCGTTTGCCGATGGTGGAGCGCGGCCAAGCCGCGCGCAACGGGCAGCACGCAGCGGGTGCGCGGCATGGACACCCTGCCGGCGAGGCGTCATCGTACCCGTCAGCCGAGGGAGACTGCCATGTTCGACGGGCTGATGGCGCGCAAGACCATCGACGGGATCGTGGCGGCAGGTGCCAGCGACACGCATCCGCTGCCGAAGACCCTGGGCGCATTCAGCATCACGGCGATGGGCGTGGGCGCGATCATCGGCGCCGGCATCTTCGTGCTCACCGGCACGGCGGCCGCCCGCTATGCCGGGCCCGGCATCATGCTGTCGTTCCTGCTGGCCGGCATCGCCTGCGGCTTCGTCGGGCTGTGCTATGCCGAGCTCGCGGCCATGCTGCCCGTCAGCGGCAGCACCTACACCTACACCTACGCCACGCTGGGCGAGATCGCCGCGTGGATGATCGGCTGGGACCTGATACTCGAATACACGCTGGGCGGCGCGACAGTCGCCGTCGGCTGGTCAGGCTACCTCGACAGCTTCCTCGGCATGGCCGGGCTGCATGTGCCGCCCACGCTTTCCGCCGCGCCCGGGACGGCGGTCACGCTCGCGGACGGCAGCAGCGCGACCGCGATGCTGAACCTGCCGGCCGCGCTGGTCGTGGCGGCACTGACGGCGGTGCTGGCGTGCGGCACGAAGCAATCAGCCTGGTTCAACAACGCGGTCGTCGTCGTCAAGCTCGTCGTCGTCGTCGCGTTCATCGCCGTCGGGGCGTTCTACATCGACCCGGCGCACTGGCATCCGTTCATCCCGCCCAACAAGGGTAGCTTCGGCGCCTTCGGCTGGTCCGGCGTGCTGCGCGGCGCGGGCGTGGTGTTCTTCGCCTTCCTCGGGTTTGACGCCGTGTCCACCGCGGCGCAGGAAGCGCGGCGCCCGCAGCGGGACATGCCCATCGGCATCCTCGGCTCGCTCGCGCTGTGCACCTTGCTCTACGTCGCGGTCGCCGCCGTGCTGACGGGCCTCGTGCCGTACGACCAGATGAACGTGCCGGACCCGATCGCCAAGGGCGTCGACGTCATCGGCCTATCCTGGTTCGCGGTGCTGGTGAAGTTCGGTGCACTGGCCGGGCTCACGACCGTCATCCTGGTGCTGCTGTATGGGCAAAGCCGGATCCTGTTCACGATGGCCGAGGACGGGCTCCTGCCGGCCACCTTCGCGCGCCTCCATCCCCGGTTCGGCACGCCCGTGCACAGCCATGCCATCGTCGGGCTCGCGGCCGCCGTCATGGCCGCGCTGGTGCCGATCGGCGTCTTGGGCGAGATGGTCAGCATCGGGACGCTGTTTGCGTTCATCCTGGTGTGCGCCGCGGTCATCACCCTGCGGCGCAGCGACCGCTCCGCCAAGCGGCCGTTCCGGGTGCCGGGCGTGCCGGTGGTGCCGGGGTTGGGCGTGCTGTTCTGCCTGCTGCTGATGGCCGGCCTGCCGGGGGTGACGTGGTTGAGGCTGCTCGCCTGGATGGCGGTCGGGATGGTCATCTACGCCACCTACGGCCGGCGCTTCTCCGTGCTGCGCCACCCGGGCCAGCCGGAGCAATAAGGCGGCCGCATGGCGCCCTCCCGCGCCGGCCTCGCCGCATCCAGCGACCATTTCGATGGGGACCGTTTCTTCAACCCCGGCGAGCCCGGCACGGATCGCACGCTGTCGGACCTGCTGCGGTGGCGCCGCTCGGGGCAGCGGGCGCGGTGGGATGCTGCGCTGCCCGCGTCCGTGGCACGGCCAGCCCCGCGGGAGGCCGGGCTGGCCATCACCATGGTCGGCCATGCGTCGCTGCTGATCCAGGTGGCCGGGCTGAACCTCTTGCTGGACCCGGTGTGGTCCGACCGGGCGAGCCCGTTGCGGTTCGCCGGGCCGCGGCGGGCGGACCCGCCGGGGATCGCGTTCGACCGCTTGCCGCCGGTCGATGCAGTGCTGGTCACGCACAACCATTACGACCACCTGGATACCGCGACGCTGGCGCGGCTGCAGGCGGCGCACCGGCCGCGGGTGATTGCGCCGCTGGGCAACGAGGCGGTCCTCCGCGGCGCCGGGTGCGATCCGCAGACGGGCGATTGGGGCGACCGCTTCGCGCTGTCGCCGGAGCTGAGCGTGACGCTGCACCCGGCGAACCACTGGTCCGCCCGCGGGCTCGGCGACCGGCGCCGCGCGCTCTGGTGCGGCTTCGTGCTGCATACGCCGGCAGGCACGATCTATCTGGCCGGCGACACCGGCTACGGCAGCGGGGCGCCGTTCCGCCTGGTGCGCGAGCGGTTCGGCGCGCCGCGCGTGGCCGTGCTGCCGATCGGCGCCTACGAGCCGCGGTGGTTCATGGCGGCCCAACATGTGAACCCCGCCGAGGCGGTGCGGATCATGCAGGATTGCGGCGCGGCGCAGGCCCTGGGCGTGCACTGGGGCACCTTCCAGCTGACCGACGAGGCGAGGGACGCTCCGTCGCAGGCGCTTTCGGCGGCATGCGGCGCGGCGGGGATCGAGCATGGCCGCTTCCTGGCAATGCGGCCGGGGGATGTCTGGCGCGGGTAGGCCCGCCCGTGTGCGGGCCGCGGCAGTTGACAGCGTGCCGGTGTTCCGCTGCCTTTCGACGGCTCATGCCAGACGGTCCGCCGACGATCGAGATCACCGCCGTGGTCACCCTGGATGACCAACTCCGCTATGCCGGATGGCTCCTGCATCAGCCCGCCATCCGCGGCGAGCGGTGGCTGATCCAGGGCGCCGCCATCCTGCTCACGCCGCCGATGAGCGTCTTGCTGGGGGCGGTGACCCTGTCGCTCACGGGCCACAAGACATTTGGAATGCAGCTGCATGGCCTGCTGCACGACCGGGAAACGCTGCTGATCATGGCCGAGGTCGCTGGGCTGATGGTGCTGTACTTCGCGCTGATCCGGTTGCTGCGGCGGCCGTTGCTGCGGCGGCGGTTGCGCAAGCTGTTGATCGAGCGCCCGGGTGTCGAAGCGAGCGACCCGGCGCTGGGCGAGCCGGCCTGGTTCCGCGCCGGCCCGGACGGCTTCCACTGCCGGACGGTCACAACGACCACCACCATCGGCTGGGCCGGGATCAGGCGCCTGGCCGACGCCGGAACGATCTTCGTGGCCGAAACGGGCCGGATGAGCGGCTACATTATCCCGAAGCGGTGCCTGCTGCCTGATCAGGCGACCGCCCTCGGTGCCGTCTTTCGGGCCAACGGCGTCGCCTCGACACCGGGCCCATGAACCATCGGCGTCGCCGGGGCGGCGTTACAAGTACCGGCCGCGTTCCATAATCTCGATCGCGTAGGCGCGGTAGCCCATGCCGAGCTGCTCCGCCCGGGCCAGCCGGCTCAGGGCGACCTCGCGGGGCACCGACCAGGCCCGCTTGCGGGCGCGGCGCCAGCACCATTCGCGCCACGAGGCCGCACCCGGCTCCTCGTCGAGGAGCGGCGGCCCGCCATTATGGCCGATCGTGGGCCCGGCCGCGGTCACGCCGCCAGCTCGGAACGGCGCTGCGCACCGGAGATCGTTGGCAGCCACGTGCGCGGCCGGGTCAATTCGCAGCCATCGCTTGGTCTTCGGCCGCGTGCCAGAGCGCGCCGGCGACGACGACGCTGTCGAGCGCGAAGCGCTGCCGCCCCGTGCGGGTCTGGCCGGAGACGTCGGTGAAGGTATAGCGCCCCTCCTCGATCCTCATGACGGTCGCGTCGCCGGTGGTGCCGGGCGCCAGATCGGCCAGGTCGGGGCGGTTCAGGACCCGCGCGGGGGTCGCGGTCACGGCGCGGACGATGTCCGGCAGGGGCATGCCCAGGTGCAGGAACTTGCTCATCGTCTCCATGTTGTCGAACGCCGGGCCGTCGATGCACAGCACATGGACGTCGCTGCTGATGATGTCGGGCGCGAAACCGCCCGCGAGCATGGCTTCGGCGACGGCGAAGTCGAACGAGCCCTTGCCGTGGGCGATATCGAAGATGATGCCCCGCTCCCGCGCCTGCCAGCACGCGTCGCGCACGCGGCCGTCGGCATGGCAGGGCGCCTGCGGGAAGGGCTTGAAGCAATGGGTGAGCGTGTCGCCGGGGCGGAGCACGGCGAGCACGTCGGCGTAGCGCGGCGGCGGACGGTCGATGTGGCACATGACGGGCAGGCCGGCGCGTTCGGCGGCCTCGATCGCGTGGTACAAGGGGGCGATGCCGTTGATGCCGCTGGTGTTCATGCCAACGCGGACCTTGATGCCGCGGATAAGATCCGGGTTGTCGCGGGCGACGCGGGCGCAGGTCTCGGTGTCCATCAGCCGCATGTCGAGGCTTTCGCCCACCATTACCTGGGGCGAGAAGGCGAAGATGCCGGCATGGCTGACGTGCAGGTAGGCGAGGATTCGGGTCTGGCTGACTTCGATGACATGCTTGCGGAAGCCGGCGAAGTTGCCGGGGCCGGCGGAGCCGACGTCGAGCCAGGTGGTGGTGCCGCAGCGCCGGGCCAGCGCATCGGCGTCGATGCTGATGGAGGTGCCGCCCCAATAGACGTGGGCGTGGAAGTCGATGTTGCCCGGCATGACGATGCAGCCGGTCACGTCGCGGCTGGCTCTACCCGTCAGCTTGGCCCCGACCGCCGCGACCTTGCCGCCCGAGAAGGCAACGTCCGTCACCTCGTCGCGCGCCGTCCCGGGGTCGATCACGCGTCCGCCGTGCAGCACCAGGTCGAAGGTCATGCGGGTCCCCTTTGGCTACGGCGCGATCGGGAGCCGGGCCTTCACGTCTTCTGCAGGTTCCAGAACACGGGGGACGACCCGCTGACGATCCCGGAGACGGTATTCCGCCAGGCGCTCGGCGTAAACCATTGCCCGGTTGGGATGTAGGGTACCTCCTCGAACACGGTACGCTGGATGTCGATGGCGATCGCCCGTTGCCGGTCGAGGTCGGGCGCATCGAGCCAGGCGTCGCGGAGGCCGCGCAGTGTCGGGCTGTCGGGCCAACCGAACCAGCCGTTGCGGCCGGCACCGCGGATCATGTTGTTGGCCACCGGGTTCGCAAGCTGGTAGCCGAGGGCCGAGGTGCAGAAGGTGCTCCAGCCGCCTTTTTCCACCGGCTCCTGGCTGGCGCGGCGGGCGACGACGGTGCCCCAGTCGGTGGTGACGAACTCGACGTTGAGCCCGACCTGGACAAACAGCTCCCGCGTCATGGTCGCGACGGCGCCGAGGGTGGCGTAGTCGGTCGGGCAGAGCAGGACGACCTTCTCGCCCTTGTAGCCGGATTCGGCGACCAGCTTGCGCGCTAGCGCCAGGTCGCGCGGGCCGGTCAGCGCATCGAGCCCGGTCGCGTTCGCAAGCGGCGTGCCGGGTGCGAACACGCCGACGCCAGGGTGCTTGTAGGCGGCCTGGTCGCCGATGACGGCGGACAGATAGGCGTTCTGGTCGAGCGCCGGCAGCAGCGCCCGGCGCAGCTTCGGGTTGTCGAAAGGCGGATGGAGGTGGTTGAACACGACCACGCCGACGACGCCGAACGGGTCGAACTTCTGGACCGTAACGCCGGGGCTGCGGGCGAGCATGGGGGTGAGGTCGATCAGCGGCTGCTCGACCCAGTCGACCTCGCCGTTCTGCAGCGCGGCGGCGGCGGTCGCGGCATCGGGCATGATCGTCCACTCGACCCGGTCGACGTGCACGACCTTGGCGCCGGCGCTGAAGTCGGCCTTGCCCTCTGCCGGGTGATAGGCGTCGAAGCGCGCATAGGCGGCGTGGGAGCCGGAGACGTACTCGTCGTGCAGGAAGCGGAACGGGCCGCTGCCGGTGAAGTCTGTGATCTGCTTGTAGGGATCGGTGCTCGCGACCCGCTCGGGCATGATGAAGCAGGAGTTGGCGCCGAGCGCCAGCAGCATCAGCGGGAACGGTTTTCTGGTCCGCAGCTCGAAGCGCGTATCGTCGACGGCCGTCATCGAGTCGAGCCGGGCGGCCAGGATCTGGCCGAAGCCGTCGCGCTTGCCCCAACGGGCGATGGACGCGATGCAGTCGGCGCTGCGGACCGGGGTGCCATCATGGAACGTGAGGTTCGGTCGCAGCGTGAACCGCCAGGTCAGCCGGTCCTCCGACAGTTCGTGTCCGGCGCACATCTGCGGACTGGGCGTGAGCGTGGTGTCGGCGCCGTAGAGGGTGTCGTAGACGAGATAGGCATGGTTGCGGGTGACGTCGGCGGTCGTCCAGATCGGGTCAAGGCTCGAGAGGTTGGCCTGCGGGACGAAGCGCAGCACCCGTGCCGCACCCTGGGACACGGCGGGTCGGGCCAGGACGGTCGCGCTTGCGGCAGCGGCCGTCCAAAGCAGGGTTCTGCGTCTCATGGGCGTTTCCCCGATCTGCGGCGTGAACCCGCCGCTTGGTCGCCAGATACGCTCACCATTTGCTTGCCGCGGTCAAGCAGGACCGTACCGTCGCCGACTCCCGACCGTGTGCAGCGGGTCAGGCCGGGGCCACGGCCTCCACAACCCGAGTTGCCGCAGAGACCGGGCGCGTCGTTCCGAGGAACGCTGCCGCCTCTTCGGCCTCGAGCGGCCGGCCGAAGTGGTAGCCCTGTGCGTAGTCACAGCCCCAGCCCTTCAGCAGCCGGGCTTGCGTATCCGTCTCGATCCCTTCGGCCGTGACCTCCCAGCCCAGCGACTTGGCCAGCGAGATCACCGCCCGCACCGCTGCCGTATCCTCCGGGTTGCGGCCGACTCCACTCACGAAGGCGCCGTCGATCTTGAGCAGACCGAGCGGAAGCTGCTTCAAGTAGGGGAGCGAGGCATAGCCCGACCCGAAATCGTCGATCGCCAGCTGCACACCGAGCTCCTTGAGGCTCCAGAGCGTCCGCACCGCCGCGTCCGCGTCACGCATGATCGTGCCCTCCGTGACCTCGAGCCGAAGGCACAGGGGCGAGAAGCCCACCGCCGAGAGCGCTCGCTCGACGTCGGCCACCAGATTGGCCTGCTGAAACTGCAGCGACGACAGGTTCACACTGAGCGTCAGCGCCGATGCCGGCCGGATCTTACGCTGCCACGCCATCACCTGCCGGCACGCCTCTTCGAGCACCCACTGGCCTAACGGGACGATCAGCCCGCTCACCTCAGCCATCGGGATGAAGTCTTTGGGCGCGATCAGGCCGTTGGCCGGGTGCTGCCAGCGGATCAGCGCCTCGAACCCGCAGGTCGTGCCGGAGCCCATCGCGACGACCGGCTGGTAGTGCACCCGGAACTCCTGCGTGGCGCCATCACGGACCAGCCGCTGCACCGCTTCCCGCAGGTCGCTCTCCAGCTCCACGCGGTCGAGCAGCGCAGACGCGCCTGCCGGCCGGAACACGGCGTGGCGCACCGCGCTCCCGGCCCTTACCTGGCGCATGGCGAGGCCCGCGTCCCGGATCAGCCCCTCCGCCTGCGGCGAGCCCGCCCCACCCATGGCGATCCCGATCCGCACGGGCCTCGCCATCTCGGCCCGGCCGGCCAGCAGCGGACGGCTGAACTGGACCGCGATCGCCTCCGCGACCGCGACCGCGTCCGCCTCGCCATCCGCCGGGTCCCGCAGCACGATGAAGGTGGTCCGGTCCAGCCGGGCAGCCGTGTCCTGTGCCCGCAGGCATGCCTGGATGCGGGCCGCAGCTTCCAGCGTCATCGCATCGGCGGAGCCTGGCCCGAACGCCTCGTCGGCGCCGGCCAGCCCGTCGAGCTCGATCGCCAGCACGCCGACGGTGCCATCCACGCGGCCCGCCCGCGCGACCGCCTGTTGCAACCTGTCCAGCAGGATCGCGGCATTCGGCAACCGCGTGAGCGCGTCCAGCAATGCCTGCTCGGATCGCTCCTGTTCCAGCAACCGGCTCTGTCCGTTGTCGGCGATCGTCAGCACGATCCCTTGCACCGTCGGTTCGTCCAGCAGGTTCAGGCCCGTCACCTTGACCGGCCGCCACACGCCGGCGCCGTCGCGGAATCGCATCTCAAGGCTGCAGGGCGGAGGCGAACCTGGCCGCAGCTGCTCCCACCATGCGCCCAGGGCACTACGGTCCTCAGGATGCGCCAGCGTCAGCACCGACTGCCGGTTGAGCTGAGCCTCCTCATACGACCACACACGTTCGGCCGCCCCGTTGGCATAAAGGATGTGCCCCGGCGGTGCGCAGATCAGCACCAGTTCGGGGGCGTGCTCCACGACCCCGGCGAAGCGCCGCTCACCCCGCCCTGCCTCATAGGCGTCCCGGACCAGCTGCGCCGTGCCCCGCCTCTGTTCGGCCCGCTGCAGCCGCCAGATCAGGCCGACCAGCACGAGCCCGAGCCCAAAGAAGATCGGGCCACCGATGAACACCCGCCACTGGATCGCAAGCAGCAGGTGCTGCAGACCCAGCGCTTTCGCGCGGAACCGGTCCGCTACGGCATCGGCCAGAGGCCCCGGCGGTTCCGCAATCCCATCCTTGCCCACCTCATCTTGTGCCAGCCCGCGATCGGGTCCGCGCCAGCCCAGCCCAGCCTGACCAAGCGCGGCGTTGTGCCGCGCCTGCAGCTCCTCCACCAGCCGCCGGTCCCCGCCGTCGGTGAACATATGCGCCTGCGCCAGCGCACCCAGCACCGCCCCGACCGCGGCTTGGTACTGCGCTCGAAGCGAATCGGACGGTTCGGCGCCGCCGGCCCGCCGCGCCGCCTGTTCCGCTGCGAGCCCCTTGCGCGCCGCCTCCATCGCCTCGCTCGAGCCGGTCGCGCGCTGGACGGCGACATCCGCCCGATACGTGTTCGCCGCGCCCCAGGCGGCACAAGCGACCAGCGCCAGCAGCACCGCCAGGATCCCGAACGACGCCGCCCGGACCGCGATGCGATGCTGCCGCGCCAGCGCCGGCGGCGTGTCCGCAAACGGGGCTGGTCCAACGCCGCTCATCGCCCAACCCCCATGCGCTCCGGCCTCCTGAACCGGCACCTTACGGTATCGGCTATGATCGTTAACAATCGATGAAAGGTGTCGAGATTTGTCGCCGCTCGGCACTTCTAGAAGGCCAGAGGCTGCCCTCGCGGTCGCAGCCCGCGGCCGGCTCTCAGCCCGGCGCCCCGTCCGGGTGTGCCGCCGGGTCGAACGCCTCGCCCCGCCATTGCAGGATCTTCCAGACCCCGTCCGCCGTCGCCACCACCTGGCCATCCACCGTCATCGTGCCGCGCAGGAACACCATCGTCCGGGTCGCCTTGATGATCTCCGCCCGGACCGCCGCGAACTCGCCCACCTGCACCGCGGCCACGAAATGCACGTTCAACTGCACCGTCGCGCAAGGCTTCTGCCCCGCCGCCGCCCATGTCGCGTTGCCCAACGCCACGTCGAACGCGGTCGCGATCATGCCGCCATGCACCACGCCGCGCTTGTTGCCGTGCTTGGGCTGGGCCACGAAGCCGCAGCCGTCCAGGTCGCCCCCGGGCGCGTTGTAGAATGGTCCCACATGCGTGCCGAACGCCTTCGTCGGGCGCAGGGTCCAGCCGTCCGGAACCCTGTCCGCCATCGTGGCCACCCTAGCTGCCCCGCACCGCCCGTGCCGCCGGGCAGGCCGCCGGGGCAATCGCCAGGTGGCAATCCGGCGTGCCGCAGGCCGCGAGCAGCCCGCGCAGGTCGCGGATGGCGGGGAACACCTCCTGGTTCCGGTCGCCGCCCTGCACGTCGTGCGCGCGCTGCTCCATCTCCACGATCTCCCGGTCCTCGGCGAAGATGCGTTCGGTGAAGAACACCAGGAACGGCCAGACCAGGTTGATGATCCCGGGGATGCGCGGGCGCCGTACGCTCAGCAGGCCGAAGGTGCGGTTTATCCGTTGCTGCGCGTCCTGCGGCACGTAGGTGATCCACAGGTCCATGACCGGCACCTCGTCGCCGGCCCAGATCTTCAGCGTCTGATACGGGTAGTCGGTCCGGATCGTCATCTTGTCGCGGTCGTTCGACCACCCGCCGGTGCGCTTGCTGCCGAAGATCACGCGCTCGCCGAAGGACTGCCCGCCGCCGGTGCGGGCGAAGGTGTAGTCGATCTCGAACCAGGTGTCGCCGATGCGGCGGCCCAGGAAGCGCGGGCGGATCTGGCCCATCTGCGCCCGGTGCAGGAACTGATGGTTCATGTCCATCAGGTTCTCGTGCATGAAGCTGTAGTGGCAGTCGATCGTGCGGCCGAACCGCCGGGTCTTGTAGCGCGGGTCGGCGACGGCGCCGAGGGCGGGCAGCGGCCGCGATGGTGCCACGGCCGGATCGCCCGGGAAGACGAAGACCAACCCCTCACGCTCCTCGCAAGGGTAGGCGCGGACCCCGTTCGGCAGGTGGTCCTTGCCCAGATACGGCACGTCGACGCAGGCGCCGGTGCGGTCATAGGTCCAGCCGTGATAGCAGCAGCGGACCGCGTCGCCCGCCACGACGCCCTTGGATAGCGGCACCTGGCGGTGGGCGCACCGGTCCTCCAGCGCGAACACCCGCCCGTCCTGCCCGCGGACCAGGACGATCGGGTCGGCCGCGAACCGGGTCGCGTGCGCGGTGCCGGGCTTGATCTCGCGTGACCACGCGACGGGGTACCAATGGTCGGGGTGGGCGCCGATGCGGCGGAGATCGGGCTGCGGCAACTCGATCGCGTCAGTGCTGTCCCGCATCGCGGCTCCTGCGTGTCCGCTTCCTGTATATCGCCCGGGCGGCGATTGGGTAGCCTCAAGCGGGCGCATTCGGCCAACGCTACCCTTTGTTACCGGCCATTTCAGCCCTCGGCGCGGCCGTCCACCTCGATGCCGGCCCATTCTTCGACCAGCTTGACCATCTCCGAGCAGTCCGACCCGGGCCCGAACGTCGCGTTGGCGATCGACAGCATCTGCCGCACGGCACTCCCCACCACCATCGGCACGCCCATCGCCTCCGCCTCCTCCACGCTCAGCCGCACGTCCTTGAACAGCAGCCCGGTCGTGAACCCCACGTCGAACGTCCGCGGCAGGATCGCGCGCGGAAACTTGTCCTGCGTCGCGCTATTCCGGCCGGAGCTGACGTTGATCACGTCACACATCATCTGCGGGTCGAGCCCGGCCTTCACCCCCATCGCCATCGCCTCGCACGACACGGCCAGCGCCGCCGCCGAGAGCAGGTTGTTGGCCAGCTTCAGCGTCTGCCCCAACCCGGGCTTCTCACCGACAAAGAAGATCCTGCCGAAATTGCGGATGATGGGCTCGACCTGCTCGAACACCGCGCGGGGGCAGGACACCATGCAGGCCAGGGTGCCCTTCTCGGCGCCCGGCACCCCGCCGCTCACCGGGCAATCGACCAGCGTCATTCGCCCCTGGCCCGCCAGGGACTCGGCGATCGCGGTCGTGACGCGCGGACCGGTCGTCGACAGGTCGATGACGACGCTGGTCCGCCGCCCCGATGACAGCCCGGCCTCGCCCAGGACGGCGTGGCGGACGATATCCGGTGTCGGCAGGCTGGCAAACACGATGTCGGCCGCGTCCGCAACGGCCGTGGCGGAGGCGGCGGCCGTGGCGCCCCGCTGCACGGCGATGGCCATCGCCGTCTCGGACGGGTCATACACGTGCACCGTGTGCCCGGCCTCCAGCAGGCGCACCAGCATCGGCGCGCCCATCTTGCCGAGCCCGATGAACCCCAACTCCTGAGCCATGCCGTCCTCCCGCTGGTTGCGCCCACCCTGGACGAGGCGTCCAGGCAACGCCTAGCCTGGCCGGCAAGCAAGAGGGGAGAGGACGTGATGGCTGACGACCAAGCCCTGTTCGACAAGGGCATGCCCATCCGGCGCGAGGTGCTGGGCGCGGACTACGTCGATGCCTCGATGGCCAAGGCGGACGAGTTCATGATGGCGTTCCAGCGCGCCACGACCGCGTGGGCGTGGGGCTGGGCCTGGGGCGACACCACCTTGGACCGCAAGACACGCAGCCTGCTGAACCTGGCGATGCTGACGGCGCTCAATCGCGCGCCCGAGATCAAGCTTCACGTGAAGGGCGCACTGACCAACGGCGTCACCGTCGACGAGATCAGGGCCACCCTGCTGCACGCCACCGCCTATTGCGGCATCCCGGCGGGGCTCGACGCCTTCAAGGCGGCCCACGAGGTCCTGGTGAAGGAGGGAGCTCTACCGGGGGCATCGATCAAGGGCGCCTGAGGGCCTCACCTCCTGCTTCCGGCCCGACCCCCTCTCCCGCCTGCGGGAGAGGGTTGGGGTGAGGGTGAGGGCACAGACTGCCCGACCCGGTGACACCGGTTCCGGAACCTCACCCACCCCTCTCCTCGCGAGAGAGCTTTCTCTCTCAGTTCTGCAGCGCCTTGCACTTGCCTTCGCTGAGCGGCCGGAACGCCTCCGCGGCCGGGATCGTCGCGACCAGGTCATACACGTCGTACGGCCCCGTCGACTCCGCAGGCGTCTTCACCCGGAATAGGTAAGTGTCATGCACCATGCGGCCGTCCGGCCGCAGCGTGCCGTTCCGGGTCAGCAGGTCGTCGACCGGCAGCTCGTGCAGCTTGGCGATGACGGCCTGGGTGTCGGTGCTGCGGGCGGCGGCGACGGCGCGCAGGTAGGCGCGGGCGGCCGAGTAGTCGCCGGCTTGGATGTTCGACGGCATGCGGCCTCCGTTCCGTGCCGCGAAGCGGCGCGACCAGGCGCGGGTCCGCTCGTCGAGGTCCCAGTAGAACGCTTCGTTCACCAGCACGCCCTGTGCCGTCTCCAGCCCGAGCGCGACGATGTCAGGCACCGTCAGCACGAACGACACGAGCTGCTGCCGCCCGGCGCCGACGCCGAACTCGCGCGCCTGCTTCACGCTCGTGATCAGGTCGGCCCCGGTATTGCCCAGCGCGATCACGTCCGCCCCCGAGCTTTGCGCCTGCACCAGGAACGGAGAGAAATCCCCTGAGAACCCGAACGGATGGCTGACCGACCCCACCACCGTCCCGCCCGCCTTCTGCACCAGCGCGGTCGCGTCCGTCTGCAGCGACTTGCCAAACACGTAGTCGGCCGTGATGAAGAACCACTTGCTGCCCGGCTTGGCGATCGGGCGCGTGATCCCGACGGCCTGCCCATAGGTGTCCCACATCCACATCACCGACGTCGCGGGCGCGCAATCCTCGCTGGTCAGCCGCGCGGTGCCACCGGAGAACAGCGCGACCTTGTTCCGCGCCGCGACCTCGTGCTGGATCGCGATCTGCACCGTCGCCTGCACGATGTCGGCGACGGCGTCGACGCCCTTGTTGTCGAACCAGTCCCGCACGATGCCGACGGCGACGTCGGCCTTGTTCTGATGGTCGGCGGACAGCACCTCGATCGTCATGCCGGCGCATTCGGCGGCTTGGCAGTCTTCGGCGGCCATCTGCACGGCCAGCACGGCGCCGGGGCCGGTCTGTGCCGACAGCGCGCCGTTCATGTCCGTGATCACGCCGATCCGGACGGGATGGCCGACCGGGTCGTCCGCCCAGGCCGGGCCGGCGCTCAGCAGAAGCATGGCAACCAGGATCGTACGCATCGTTTCCCCCCTCGGCGGCTCGTCCTGGCCGCTCGTATCGTGCTCGGCGATCGGGAGTGTAGGAACCAGGCGGCGGCAAGGCCACTCGCATGATGTTACGGGCGGAGAAACTCAGCCAGCAGCGGGACGAGGCCGGGGGCAAGCGGCAAGGCGGGGTCGCGATAGGTCGCGATGTTGGCGGCGCGGTCGGCTGGCGCGGTCCGCAGGATGTGGTTCATGCCGTCGATCAGGGCCAGGCGCGCACCGGGCCGGGCCGCTGCAAGGATGCGGGCGTGGTTCGGATCGATCTGGATGTCGGTCGTACCCTGCACGACGAGGACCGGCACGGTCACGCGAGCGAGCGCCGCCGCCGGGTCGAGCGGCAGCCAGGACATGAGGTAGGGCTGGACGCTGGGGCGGAACAGCGTCGCCAGCGGCGCGGGGACGTCCTGGGCCGGCTCACCGGCGGCCAGACCGGTCAGGATGCGGTGCAGCGCCTGCCGCAGGTCGGGCGGCAGGCCACCTTCGGAGAACTGGCGCTCCATTAGCACGCCGGCCGGGGTCCCGGCGCCGGCCACCAGGATGATCCGGTCGGCCGCGGCGGGCGCGCACGCGAGCGTCACCGCCAGCGCGCCCTCGCTGTGGCCCAGCAGCGCGATGCTGGCCACCCGGGGCTCGGCGCGCAACACCGCGGCCCAGGCGACCGTGTCCTGCACGGCGTCGATGAAGCGCAGGTCCTGCTCCTGCAGCCCGGGCCAGCGGCTGGCGCCGATGCCTCGCTTGTCGGCCCGGACCGAGGCGATCCCGCGGTCGGCAAGGTCGTGCGCCAGGCGTTTGAGGCTGTCGTTCGGTAAACCGGGGATGTTGCCGTCGCGGTCCACCGGACCCGAGCCGGCGACGATGACGACCGCCGGCACCGCCCCCCAGTCGTCGTCGGGCAGTGTGAACGTGCCGTGCAGGGTGCCGTTCCGCTCGGCCGTCCCGTCCCGCTCGGTCCATGCCATCGCGGGCGGCGCCGCCATCAGCACCGCCGCGAGGCACGCAGCGCTAAGGCTGCCCGCCGCCGCCCGCGGCGCCATAGACCTGTCCGGTGGCGAAGCTCGCCTGCGCGTCCGCGAGCTGCACGTAGATGCCGCACAGCTCCGCCGGCTGGCCGGCGCGGCCCATCGGGGTCTGCTTGCCGAACGTCTCGAGCTTGGCCATCGAGGCGCCGCCCGAGACCTGCAGCGGCGTCCAGATCGGCCCCGGTGCGACGCCATTCACGCGTATGCCCTTCTTCGCGAGTTGCTTGGACAGCGATTTCACGAAGTTCATCGTCGCCGCCTTGGTCTGCGCGTAGTCGTACAGATCCGGCGTCGGGTCGTAGGCCTGTTCGGACGTGGTCGCGATGATCGTCGACCCAGGCGGCATGTGCGGCACGGCCGCCTTGATGATCCAGAACGGGGCGTAGATGTTCGTCTTCATCGTCCAATCGAACTGCTCGGTCGAGATGTCGAGGATCGAGTCGTGCGCCTGTTGCCGCCCGGCGTTGCTGACGAGGATGTCGAGCCCGCCGAGGCCCTTGACGGCCTGGTCGACCAGGCTGACGCAGAACGCCTCGTCGCGCAGGTCGCCCGGGATGGCGAGCGCCGTGCGGCCCTCGGCCTTGATCAGCTCGATGACTTCGCGCGCGTCCGGCTCCTCCGCCGGCAGGTAGTTGATGGCGACGTCCGCGCCCTCGCGAGCGAAGGCGATCGCCGCGGCGCGGCCCATACCGGAATCACCCCCGGTGATCAGCGCCCGGCGGCCCGCGAGGCGCCCCGAGCCCTTGTAGCTGGTCTCCCCGTGGTCAGGACGCGGGTCCATCTGGCTGGCGAGGCCCGGCCAAGCCTGCGTCTGCTTGGCATAGGGCGGCCTCGGGTAACGCGTCTGCGGATCTTGCAGCGGCTGCGCCGGCGCGGGCGTGCTGGCCGCCGCGGCAGCCGGCGTGATCGCTCGCGCCGCGGCCGGTGCGACGATGCCGAGAGCGGCGATGCCCACGCCGATGGCGCGGCGCGGCAGGGAAGAGTTGTCGTTCTGGCTCATCGGGTTCTCCTGGACGTCATGCGTCAACGACGCGCCGGAGCGCGCGTTGCCTCACGAGGCGGAGATGCCAGAGTGGAGTGGCGTTCAGGCTGCGGCGTACCGCGCCTTCTTCTTGTAAGGCACTGGCGGCTTGACCCTGGCCGCCGGGGCGGCGGCCTCGATCTTGGGCTCATGCGGGCCGACATCACGGATCGCCACGCTGAAGTGGGCGACGGCCCCGGGCGCAATCTCGAACCGCGTGTCGGTATCGAACACGCGGATGCTGCCGATATCCGCCTTGGTCACGTCTCCGAGCCGGCAGATGAGCGGGATCAGCCACTTCGGGTCCGCGTTCTTGCGGCGGCCGACCGCGATGCGGAACCAGGCACCGCCATTATTGACGGTGTGGGTGGGGCGCTGCGCATGATCGCGTGTCGGGCTGCGGTCATAGACGGGCCGGGGTGCCGCAGCCGGGGCGGCGGTGAACGAGTCCTCCGGCGTCGGCAGCCGGCTCCGCAGCGTGCGCGCCAGGACGGCGGCGATCGCGTCAGGTCCGATCTGCTCCAGCAGGCGCTGGCCAAGCCGGGTGTCGGCCTCGGTCGCCGGGGATCGAAGGGCTGGCTCGGCCAGCAGCCGCTCCTCGTCACGCTCGGCGATCAGCTCCGGCGACGGCGGATCAGACCAGCCGGCATCGATGCCGGCGCTGCCGAACAGCTGGTCGGCCCGGCGGCGCTTGGCGAACGGGACGAGCACGACGGAGGTGCCCTTGCGCCCGGCCCGGCCAGTCCGGCCGCTACGGTGGAGCAAGGTTTCCTTGTTGGTGGGCAGGTCGGCGTGGATGACGAGGTCGAGGTCCGGCAAGTCCAGCCCGCGCGCGGCAACGTCGGTCGCGACGCAGACGGACGCGCGGCCATCGCGCAGCGCCTGCAGCGCGTGGGTGCGCTCGGCCTGGCTCAGTTCGCCGCTGAGTGCGACGGCCTGGAAACCGCGCATGCTCAGCCGCTCATGGAGGCGGCGCACGTTGTCGCGCGTGGCGCAGAAGACCAGGGCGGCCCGGGATTCGAAATATCGCAATACATTGACCGCCGCCCGCTCGATGTCGTGCGGCGCGACCAGCACGGCCCGGTATTCGATGTCGGCATGCGGCGTATCGCGGCGGACGGTGTCGATCCGCAGCCCATCCTGCTGGTAGCGGCGGGCAAGGGCGGCGATCTCCTTGGCGATCGTGGCGGAGAACAGCAGCGTGCGGCGGCCGGATGGCGTCGCGTCGAGGATGAACTCGAGGTCCTCGCGGAAGCCCAGGTCGAGCATCTCATCCGCCTCGTCCAGGATGACGGCGCGAAGGCTCGTCAGATCGAGCCGCCCGCGCTCCAGATGATCCCGCAGCCGGCCCGGCGTGCCCACCACGATGTGCACGCCCTGCGCGAGCGCACGGGCCTCGGCGCGCGCGTCCATGCCGCCGACGCACGACGCGATGCGGGCGCCCGTCTCCGCATACAGCCAGGTGAGTTCGGCGCGAACCTGCATCGCGAGCTCGCGCGTGGGCGCGATGGCGAGTGCCAGCGGGGCGCCCGGCGGACCGAGCCGCTCGGCCCCCTCCAGCAATGTTGGCGCCATGGCAAGGCCGAAGGCGACCGTCTTGCCCGAGCCGGTCTGGGCAGACACGAGCAAGTCGCGCCCGGCCGCCTCGGGCACCAGGACCGCGGATTGGACGTCGGTCGGTTCAAGGTAGTCGCGCGCAACGAGGGCGCGGGCGAGCGCTGGATTCAGGTCGGGGAAGGGCATTTGCGGGATATGGCGGCGCGCGCCGCGAAATGAAAGCGCCCGGTGCGCGGGGCTGGCCGGCATCCGGCAGGTGTGGCGCATGCGGGGGAGGCGTCCGGCCCGGAGTGATGCTAGAACGCCGCCCGGACTGCCGCGAACGAACAAGGAGAGCGCGACCGTGGAGCACAGCAACCTGGAGTTCGCCATCCACCCGCATCCACACCCGGTCCCGCCCGCGGATCGGGCGGCTTTGTTGGCCAACCCCGGGTTCGGCCGCACCTTCACCGATCACATGGTCATGGTGCGGTACACCGAGGGGCAGGGCTGGCACGATGCCCGGGTCCAGGCGCGCGGCCCGATCGCGCTCGACCCGGCCGCCGCCGTGCTGCACTACGCGCAGGAGGTGTTCGAAGGCATGAAGGCCTACCGAACCGGCAATGGCGGCGCGGCCTTGTTCCGGCCCGATGCCAATGCGCGCCGGTTCCGCGACTCTGCCGAGCGGATGGCGATGGCGCCGGTGCCCGAGCCGATGTTCATCGAAGCCGTTCGCCAGCTTGTGGCGATCGACCGAGACTGGATCCCCGACGTGCACGGCGGCAGCCTCTATCTCCGCCCGTTCATGATTGCGAGCGAGACGTTCCTGGGCGTGAAGCCGTCGGCCGAATACCTGTTCATGGTGATCGCTTCGCCCGTGGGCGCGTATTTCAAGGGTGGGTCGGCCGGGGTGACCGTCTGGGTCTCGGACCAATACACGCGGGCGGCGCCGGGCGGCACGGGTGCCGCCAAGTGCGGCGGCAACTACGCCGCCGGGCTGGTGGCGCAGGCCGAGGCGACGGCGCATGGCTGTGACCAGGTCGTGTTCCTCGACGCCGTCGAGCGGCGCTGGGTGGAGGAGCTCGGCGGCATGAACGTGTTCTTCGTCTTCGACGATGGAACGCTGTCGACGCCGCCGCTGGGCACCATCCTGCCGGGCATCACGCGTGACACGTTGATCCGCATGGCCCGGGCGGACGGGCTTACTGTGCGCGAGGAGCCCTACGCGATCGACCAGTGGCGCGCGGATGCCGCCAGTGGCCGGCTGCGCGAATCGTTTGCTTGCGGCACGGCTGCGGTGGTCACGCCGATTGCCGTAGTGAAGGACCACGAGGGAGCGTTCACGATCGGCGACGGTGAAGCGGGCCATGTCACGACGAGCCTGCTATCGGCTCTGGTGGATCTCCAGCGCGGACGCTCGCCGGACCCGAACGGCTGGGTGCATCAGGTGTTCTAAGCCGCTACTCAAGCAGGCCCTTGCCGGGCGTCGGCGAGTTGGCGGCCGCTTCCATGTTGGCCTGGATCGCCCCTGCAGGGCGAATGCCCTCGCTGGTTCCCGAGAGCGGGTCATTGGGGCCGCCGATACCGGTCGTGTTGCCACCGGTTTTCTGGTGCGCCTTCGTCGACTGGCGGTTCCAGATCAGGAAGGCAAGCACGCAAGCGAACGTTGCAAGCGATAGTGTGAGCACCCAATCCATGGCCATCCTCCCGCGATCGAGGACATAGCGCAGAGGCGGGGCCGCTCGTTTGCCGGGTAGGCCCGTGCTACCGCTGATGTGATGCGGTCAGACCCATTCGCCCGCGCGCATCACCGGTTCGCTGGACGCTCCGGACAGGCCGTCCACGTCGATCCCGCCGGAGCCGATCATCCAGTCGATATGGATCAAGCTGCTGTTCGCGCCGCGTGCGGCCAGGTCCGTGTCGCTGGCCGTGGTGCCACCTTCGAGGCAGGTGCGATAGGCCTGGCCCAGGGCGATGTGGCTTGCGGCATTCTCGTCGAACAGCGTGTTGTAGAACAGCAGCCCGCTGGCGCTGATCGGGGAGGAGTGCGGCACCAGCGCGACCTCGCCCAGGCGCCGGGCGCCGTCATCGGTGCCGAGCACCTTCTCGAGCACGTCCTGCCCGGTGCTCGCATGTGCCGCCGTGATGCGGCCCTGCTCGAACACGACCTCGATGTCTTGGATGAGGGTGCCCTGGTAGCTGAGCGGCTTGGTGCTGCGCACGCGGCCCTCGACGCGGGCGAGGTGGGGCGTGGTGAACACCTCCTCACTCGGGATGTTGGGGTTGCAGACCACGCCATTCTTGGCGGGCTCGGCGCCGCCAAGCCAAAGATGGCCGTCGGCCAAGCCGACGCGCAGGTCCGTGCCCGGACCGGTGAAGCGCAGCGCGTCGTAGCGCTTCGCGTTGAGCAGCGTCGTCCGGGCATGCAGGGCGGCATTATGCGCTGCCCAAGCGGCCACCGGATCCTCGGCGTCGATGCGCGAGGCGGCGAAGATCGCATCCCAAAGCTTCGTGACCGCGGCGGCCTCGTCCAACTCGGGGAACATCAGCGTGGCCCAACTCGGCGTCGCGTAGCATACGATCGACCAGTTGATGGCGAAGTTCGTGATCAGCTCGAGCGCCGGCCGGTAAGCGACGGAGCGGGCGCGGTTGGCGCGGGCCACGCGGTCCGCGTCCTGCCCGGCGAGCAGGGCCGGGTTGTCGCCGCCGATGGCCAGGCGGGCGGCGCCGGCTCGATACGCATTCGCCATGCCCTCGAACAGCCAAGCGGGGGCATAATCGAACGCGGCATCGCGCGCGTGCTCGAACCGGGCGAGCGTGGCCGCGTCGTCCGAGAGCAGCGCCGTCACATGGCTGGCGCCGGCCTTGTAGGCGTGTTCGGTGATCCGGCGTACGAGCGGCACGGCCTGCAGCGGTGCGGTGAGCACGACCTCCTGACCCGGGTGCAAGCCGAGGCCGACATGGACCGCCACCTGCGCCAGTCGGTCGAGGCGTGTGTCGAACGCGGCAGGGGATGGGACGGATGTTAGGGCGTTCATGTCGTGCGTCCTCGATTCATCCCAGGATAGGCCCCGAAACGGTCGTGACAACAGGCCATGGACGACATCATCGACGAAACCAGGATGACTGACCTCTACTTAGAATTTTGTTAACGTGGGTTCGATAGAGTGAGTTCGTGCAACTAGACTGATGCATGAATCGTAGTGGTGATGGTATCGAGTCGAAATAATGACCTCGCCTGGGTGGAACCGTCGCTTGACTGCCCAGCCCCGCCTGCCTTGTTCAACCATGCCGACCGAGAGGGAGCATCTGATGAGCACACTCGACGTCTACAATGACAGCCGTCTCGACACCCACTCGGCCTATCCTGCCCATCCCGCTATCGAACCGGCCTTGCTGCAGGATTCCGGCGACGCCGCGCCGCCACTCCTTGGCATCGCGTTCGCTGTCGCGCTCAGCATCCCGCTCTGGATGATCATCGGCGCGGCGATCTGGCTGTTTCGGTAGATCGCCGCGCGCTGGCTCACGCCGCAGTCTTGAAGCGGAATAACTGGGTTTGAGACGACCGCGGCTTGCCGGTGAACTGCGCCATGTCCTGGATGTGCGATGCCGTCACGAACAGCGTGCCGTCCGCACCCTCGGCCATGCTGTCGGGCCAGCGTAGGCGCTGGTCCTGGACGACGACGCGGAACGAGCCGTCAGCGGCGCGCATCTTGACACTGTTGTCCTCCGGGCTGGTCAGGAACAAGCGGTCGCGCCGGTCGATCCAGTAACCGTCGCTGACGAACGTCTGGCAGACCCGCTCGACCCCGATCGCACGCTTGCCGGACCCGGGATCGCGCAGGCGCGACGTCGCCACCCGGTAGAGCGTGTCGCCGGTCAGCGCCTGCCAATAGAGCATCGACCCGTCACGGCTGAGCGCGATCCCGTCGGCGGCGAATTGCGGGCCGCGCCCGTCCGCCCGCTTCAAGGGTTGGCCGTCCGACGTGACCTTGATCGACTTGTCGACCTGCGTGCTCGGGTCGCCATCCAGCACGCGACGGATGCGTCCGGTGGCAGTATCCAGCACCAGCAACGCGCCACGCACGCCGCTATCGGTCAAATAAGCGGTGCGCCCGTCCGGGCTGACGCGGATGTCGTTCAGGTAGCTGCCCTGCGGACAGGCAGCACGGTCGAATGGATAGACGCGGACGACCCGGTTGGCCGCGAGGTCGATCTTGACCGCTTTGGGGCCGCCGTCGAGGTTGAACTCGTTGCCGGGCGCCGCCGGGTCGAGCACCCAGAGGAACCCCTGCGGATCGACCGTGACGCTCTGCACGCAGACGAAGTGGTCGGCGTTGGATAGCGGCTTGGCGTCGGTCCAGGCGTTCCACTCGGCGTCCGGATAGGGCGTCAGCGTGCCATTCGCGCCGACCTCGGCCACCGAGATCGGCACGTCCTGCTCCCAGCGTGGAAAGTTGACGAAGATGCGTCCGTTCGGCGCGACGGCGACACCCGTCACCTGCATGTCGAACGCCGCGACCTGCTCGAGCCCGACCGCATCGGCTGGCGCCGGAGTCGCCGTCTGCGCGATAGAGCGCTCGGTAAGGACGGCGCCGGCAAGCAGGCCGCAGACGGTGCGGCGACGCAGGAGAGGAGCGGTCATTCGGCAGTTCCGGACGGTTCGCCGCTTCAGCGCCCTTCCGCAGGCGCGGTTCCCTGAATACGGAGGCAAAGATCGGAGTACGGCGGTGTGTCGTCGACGCTAGGTTCGCCTCGTCAGCCAACCCAGGGAGAACCGCCATGTCGTTCAGGATCATCGGCCTCGAGGCCAGCCGTTTCGCGCCGCTGTTCGGCCTCTCCCCCGAGGCGCTTGCCCGGCACGGGGCCAGGCGAGTGGTCGCGGACTCGAAGCCCGGCTTCCCCGACCGGATCGAGCTGCGTGACGCCGAGCCCGGCGAGGCCATGCTGCTGCTGAACTACGTGCACCAACCGGCGGAGACGCCATACCGGGCCTCGCACGCCGTGTTCGTCCGCGAAGGCGCGGCAGAGACCTACGACCAGGTTGATGAGGTGCCACAGGTGCTGCGGATCCGCTTGCTGTCGGTCAGGGCGTTCGATAGGGCCGGCGAGATGCTCGATGCCGACGTGGTGGACGGCACGGTGCTGGAGGCGAGCGTCGAGCGCATGCTGGCAGACCCGCGCGTGGACTACCTGCACGCGCACTATGCCAAGCGCGGCTGCTACGCGGCCCGGATCGAGCGTGCGCGGACTGCGTAGCCCGGCCGAACAAAGGCCCGCTTGGCTACTGCTTGCGCTTGATCACAAAGGGGCCGACCGCCTGGCACGTCGGCATCATCTCGATGCGGGTGATGTTGACATGCGCGGGCAGGTTGACGACCCACGAGACGGACTCGGCAATGTCCTGCGGATTGAGCGGCGTGGTCCCGGCGTAGACGGCCGCCGCCTTTTCGGGGTCGCCGAGCCGGATGTTGCTGAACTCGCTCCCGCCGACCAGGCCCGGTTCCAGGTCCGTGATCCGGACGCCGGTGCCGACCAGGTCGCACTTCAGGTTGAGGCTGAACTGGGTGACGAAAGCCTTGCTGGCGCCATAGACGTTGCCGCCGGGGTAGGGGTAGAGAGCTGCCGTGCTGCTGAGGTTGACGATGTGGCCGCGGTCCCGCTCGACCATCCCCGGCAACAGGGCGTGGGTGACGTTCACCAGACCCGAGACGTTGGTCGCGATCATCGTCTCCCAGTCCTCGGCCTTGCTGACTTGCGCCGCCGCAACGCCGAGGGCAAGTCCGGCGTTGTTGACCAGCACGTCCACCGCGCGCCACGCCTCCGGCAGGCTCCCCGGGAGCGCCGCGACGGCCTTCTTGTCGGTCACGTCCAACGCCACGGCCAGCACCTTGTCGCCAAACTCCGCGGCCAGCTTGTCCAACCGGTCCTTGCGGCGCGCCGTCGCGATCACGCGATGTCCGTCGGCGACCATCCGCCGCGTGATCGCCTCGCCGAAGCCTGCGCTCGCGCCCGTCACCAATACCGTCAGGGTCATACGCGTGTCCTCCCGAATGTGGCATGACCCTACCATGGCGGCCGGACCGCGTCGTCACCCTGGCAGGCGGAACCGCACCGAGACTGGACAGTGGTCGGATAGGTGCTCCTTCGCCGCCTCGTCCGTTTGCCGATAGACCAGCACCTGCATCGTGTCGCGCTGCATCCAGGATCGGGCGGCGCCGCCGGCGAGGATATGATCGATGAACGTATTGCCGCCCCAGCACGGCGTCGACCGCCCCTCGGTCGCCCGCGCCAATGGCGAGATGCGGTCGAGCGCTGCCAAAAGCTCGTCGTCGCCGTCCATCACGCGATTGAAGTCGCCGACCAGCGCGAACGGCACGCCCTCGGCCCGGCGCTGCGCGATCCAGCCTTGCAACGGCGCGACCTGGCGGCTCAGCGTCTCGCACGGCCGCCGCCGGCTGGTCAGCCGGGCCTCGTGGCAGCCGCTCTTGAGATGCACCGCCAGCAGGCGCAGCCGACCGCCGGGCAACACGATCGTGATGTCGGCGCCGGAGCGCAGGCGGAAATGCGCATCCGGATAGACGTCGAGCCCGACCAAGTCCGGATTGCGCTCGACATCAAGGCCCCGGCGGACCGCAAAGCCGGTGCGCTGGACCACGTCGTCATGGGTGAGGAACAGCGCATAGCGGTCGGGCGGGAAGATGTCGCGCGCCGCCTCCGGCCCATCGACTTCCTGCAAGGCGATGACGTCGGCATCGAGCGCGTCGGCGTAGCGGCGCAGGACGGCCCGGTCCGCCGCGCTCTTTGGGACGACCCCGTCCGGCAGGATGGGGTCGCCGGCGTGGCGCAGGGTGAGCCACTCCAGGTTCCAGGTGGCGACCTTGAGGTCGGCGGCCGCGGCCGGGCCGCCGAGGAGCAACAGGCAAAGCAGCAATCTGATCATAGCATCGCTGGCTCCGGCAGGGCGGCGGGGCAGGGCGGCATGGTTTCCAGATCGAGCATACCGCAGCGACTCAGCCAATCGGCGACACCGTCGTAGCGGGCCGGATCGCGGGTCGGGTCGCGGGAATCGCCGCGCGGCACCCACACGATCGTTGACCGCCGCGCGCGGGTGAGCAGCACGCGGTAGGCGTTGATCCGGTTGGAGCGTGCTTCGGCCGCGGCCGGCACGGTCCAGGCGGTCGCGCGGAACCCGCGTGCCTGCCAGGCGAGCCCATCCGGAGCGCGTACCAGGTCGCTGTCCCAACACAGGCCGACATGGTCGAGCTCGAGCCCTTGCACGCCGAACTCGGTGCCCGCGACCTCGAGCGCGTCGGCGCTGCGGATATCGGGCCAGGTGTCCAGGAACCAGCGTGCGACCGCATCCTCGTCCTGGTGCCAGAGCAGACCGCCCAGCCCCTCGGCGCGCAAGCGGCGCCCTCCGCTGCTGGCGACCAGGCCGACCCGCGCCGGCCGCTCCGCACCAAGTTCCCGGCGCAGCGCCGCGCGCAAGACGGCCAGCGACCGTGTCAGCCGAAATGGCAGCGCGTCCCCCGCGAGCTTCCGGGCCGCCGCCGCATCATTCCCAAGCACGGCGTCCACCCAGGCAACCGCGCGGGGTGCACGCCAGGCCCGAACCGGGGCGCCGAGATGCAGCGAAGGGTCGAGCGACAGGCGGGGCAGGGACGGCAGGCGCTGCCGCGGGTCGGCCGCCTCGAGCGCGGCGGGGGGTGCGGTCGCGCGCCAGCCCGGGCGTGCCGCCAGCGCGGCACCCCATGCCGCCAGTCCGCCCTCGCCGGCATGGATCTCCTGCCCGCCGCCGAGCAGGCAGACGACCGCGCACCAGCCGTCGTGCCGGGCCATCGCATCGAGGATGAGGGCGGGTTCGGAGTCCGCCAGGATGTGCGGGCGGTTGCGCGTCTTTCGCTCGGCATAGGCAGCCGTCCAGCACCGCTGCGCCTCGTCGATCACCAGCACGCGCTCGGGCGGCGGCGTGGTGCGGCCCAGGTGGTCGTCGCGGAACCGGTGCAGCGGCTGGATCACGGCCGCGATCCGCTGCCGGGCGGCCCGCAGCGCCAGGCCGCGGCGGCCCGCATCCCGCGCGAGCGCGGCTTGCAGCACGTGCACCAGGGCCGGGTTTCCGGTCAGGAACACGGACGGACTGTCCCCTGCGAAGGCGAGGTCCAGCCCGCAAAGCGTTTTTCCGGCGCCAGGCGCCCCGGTGACGAACACGGCGACCTTGTGCCCGGCGGCCGCAGCCGCGTCCAGCACGGCCCGAACCGCCGCACGCGTGCGCGCCAGGTCCCCCCGTCCGCCCGTCGTGGCGAGCAGTGCGCCCACGTCGTGCCCGGCATACAGCGCGCATGCGGCCGCGACCAACCCCGGCACCGGACGGTAGGGCGCCGTATCCCATCGCGCCGGGTCGAACCCCGGCGCCATCGGAAAGGCCGCGACCTGCGCCAGCAGCCCCGGCAGTTGCAGCCGCGTGCAGGCCGTCGGCCGTGCCGCACCCGCGAACGGCAGCGGCCGTTGCGCCACCACGCGCTCACCCTGCACCATCACCACCGGCAATACCGGAACGCCTCGGCACCCCTCGTGGAAGTCCGCCAGATCGACGGCCGCCGCCTCGGTCGCGGCCCGCTCCGTGCCGAACACGAGCACCGCCCGGTCGGTGAGCAGGATCGAGTCGATGCGTCGCCCCGTACGAGGAAGCTGAAAGCCGGTCAGGTGCCGGCCGTGGCTGGACAAATCGACGATCACGCGAACAGTCTAGGACCAAGAGGTTAACGCGCCGCTAAAATCCCGCGTGTCGAAGGCCCAAAGTCCTCAGATCCAGCGCGTCCAGGCAGCGTCCTGGCCGTCCCCGGCCTATCCTCCCGCCATGCCCCGATTCCACCAACGCCCCTACCCCAGCGCCAACACCATAGAGCTCGATGGCGGCGTCGTCATCGATCCCGGCGCGTTTGCCTTGGCCGTCCTGGCCCGCCCGTCGCTGATCGTGAACACGCACTGGCATTCCGACCACGCCGGGGCCAACGCCGCACTGCAGGGGCAGGGCGCGTCGGTTGCCGCCGCGCTTGCGGAAGCCATCCCGATCAACGCGGGCGACCCCGATGCGGGCCGCGGCCGCTACCTGCGTCAGCGGATCGAGCCCTATCGGGTCGACACCGCCCTGGTGCCGGGCGAGACCGTCGCCGCCGGCGCCACACGCTGGAGCATCTTCCCGCTGCCGGGCCACAGCCCCGCCCAGATCGGCCTGTGGGACCCGGTCGCGCGCGTGCTCATCTGTGCCGACGCGCTCTCCGCGACCGATGTCGGCTGGCTCGACCTTGACGCGGACCGGGACGCGCTCGACCAGGCCGATGCGACCATCGAGCGCATCGCGTCGTTGCAGCCGCATCTTGCGCTGCCGGGCCATGGTCCCGCGATCACCGACGTGCCAGCGGCCCTCGCCACGGCCCGCAAGCGGTTAGCGAGCTGGCGGGCAGACCCGGAGCGCATCGCCTGGCATGCCTGCAAGCGCATCTTCACCCACGCGCTGATGCTCGAGAACGGACTGCCGCGGGAGACGATCCCCGGCTACTTGCTGTCCTCACCCTGGTTCCCGGACCATGCAAGCCGGGCCTTCGGGATCGCGCCCCAGGCGCTGGTGCCGCTTCTGGTCGCCGAGATGACACGGTCCGGCGCCGCACGATGGAAGGACGATCGGCTGGAGCCTGCGGGGCCCTACACAAGCCTTTCGGATGCCGGGCAGGTCGTCAGCGCTCGTCCGCCTCGCCCGCCCGCTTGAATGGCGACAGCGTCGCCAGCTCCGCCATCTCCTCCAGCACCGCCGGGCGCTCCCGGTCCAAATAGTCGCCAATGGCCCGGCGCAGCCCTGGATGCTCGATCCAGTGCGCGGAATACGTCGGCTTCGGCAGATAGCCGCGCTGGATCTTGTGCTCGCCCTGCGCGCCCGCCTCGACCCGCGCCAGGCCATGCTCGATCGCGAAATCGATCGCCCGGTAGTAGCACAGCTCGAAATGCAGGAACGGCCAGTCGCCGGTGCAGCCCCAGTTCCGGCCGAACAGCGCGCCGTCACCCACCAGGTTCAATGCCCCGGCGACCGGGCGCCCGTCATGCTCCGCCATCATCAGGACCACGCTGTCGCCAAGCCGCTCCGAAAGCAGCGGAAAGAATTGCTTGGTGAGATAGGCGCTGCCCCATTTCCGGTCGACCGTCGACGTGTAGAACTTGTAGAACGCCGCCCAGTGGCGCGGCTTAATGTCGGCGCCCCGCAAGGTCAGGAAGGTCAGCCCGGCGCCGTTCGCATCCCGCCGCTCGCGCTTGAGCGCCTTGCGCTTGCGCGAGCTGAGCGCCGCCAGGAAATCGTCGAAGCTGGAGTAACCGGCATTTTCCCAATGGAACTGCTTGCCCAGCCGCGGCAGCCAGCCCGCGCCGACCAGCGCTGCCTGCTCCGCCTCCGTGCAGAACGTCGCATGCACCGATGAGAGGTCCAGCTCGCGGCAGGCCTGGGCGAGCGCCATGCCGAGCGCCTCGGGCGGCGTTCCGGGCCGGGTCAGCAGCCGCGGGCCGGGCACCGGACTGAACGGCACAGCGACCTGCAGCTTGGGGTAGTAGGACCCTCCGGCCCGTTCGAACGAATGCGCCCACCCGTGGTCGAACACGTATTCGCCGTAGCTGTGCGACTTTGCGTACATCGGCGCGATGCCGACGATGCGCTCACCCTCGCGCAAGGCCGCATGCTGCGGCAGCCAGCCGGTGCGGTTGCTGGCCGAGCCGCTCTCCTCCAGCGCCGACAGGAAGGCGTGGCTGACGAACGGGTTCGCGCTGCCGGCGCAGGCATCCCACTCGTCAGCGGGGATGTCCGCGATATGCGGATGCAACGTCAGGCTCAGGCTGGGCAGGCCATCAGGCATACCCGCTATATAGCGCGGCTCGGCCGATCGGGAACCGCCCGGTTCTGGCCGGCGCCGCCGAAAGCCCGGCCACCATGACATCGCTCGCACGGCGCCGGATGTGATGCGTGCGCTCGGGGCGTCAATCGACCTCGAACAACCCCTCCACCTCGACGGCCGCGTTGCCGGGCAGCGACGGTACGCCGATCGTGCTGCGGGCGTGCCGGCCGGCCTCGCCGAAGATCGCCACGGCCAGGTCCGATGCCCCGTTCATCACCAGCGCGTGCTGGGTGAAGGTTGGCGGGGCGGCAACGAAGCCGCCCAGCCGAACCACGCGGCGCACCCGGTCGAGATCGCCGCCGCACGCGGCCCGCAGATGCGTCAGCACGTTCAGGAAGCAAAGCCGCGCGGCTGCTTGACCCTGCTCGATCGTCACGCCGTCGGACAGCGTGCCGGTGACCGCGATCGCCCCGTCCTGCGCCGGCACCTGGCCCGAGACCACGACGAGGGCACCCGAACGGACGGCGGGCACATAGTTGGCCATCGGCGGCATCGCGCTGGGCAGGGTGATGCCCAGCTCGGCCAGGCGCGCGTCGATCCGTCCAGTCATGGTCGCATTCTCCTCAAGACACCAGCCGCAGCCCGGCGCGCCGGGCCCGTTGCTGCTGCGGCAGATCGAGCGGCAGCAACGGCAGCGTGTCCGCCTCCGCCGGCGCCGCGACCCCCTCGGGGACGGCGCAATGGCCAAGATAGTTCATCGCCAGGTTGCGGAACACGTAGTCGAGCGGGCTGGTCGCATGCGCGACGTCCGGATCGCCCTCGACGCGGCCGGCCGGGCCGAACCGGCCGAGCGTAAAGGTGCCCACATACTCCTCCAGCGGCACGCCATGCTGCAGCCCGAGGCTGACCGCGGCGGCGACGCTGTCGAGCAGCCCGCGCAGCGTGCCGCCCTCCCGCGGGAGGGTGACGTGGATCTCGCCCAGGCTGCCATCGGCATATTCGCCGGTCCGGATGTAGATGCGATGGCCGCCGATCGAGGCCTTCTGCGTGTAGCCGCGGCGGCGGGCCGGCAGCTCGCGGCGCAGCGGCGGCTGGGCGGGCCGGGTGCCGGGCACCGGGCGGGGCGGCATCGCGTGCATCATCGGCGCCACCGCGTCGTGCATGGCCTGGTGCGCTGCCAGCCCCGGCGGCTCCAGCAGCACGTCCCCTTGCAGGACGCGGGCCAGCGCCGTCTCGGGCGCCATGCCGCGGGCCGCCAGGCGCGCGCGCGCGGCGCGGGTCAGTCCGCCATCGACGCCGACAGCGGAGAAGGCAGGCGCGATCCCGCCCGTCTCAGCCCCTAGCAGCGCGTCCGCCGGGCCGGGCGCCATGATGGCCGTGCTCGGCAGCCCTGCCGCGCCGCGCAGGGCCATGCGCCGTGCGTCGGCCGCGGCCTCGGCCAAGGCCGGCAGCGCGCAGCGGGCCGGCGGCGCCGGCCAGCTCGGCAGGCAGGACAGCAAATCCGGCTGTTCGCCGGCGAGCGCGAGGTCCGCCGTCGCCCGCAGCAGGCCCGCAAGGCAGGCGGCGACGTCGCGCGCGGCTGGGCTGTCGTAGTCGAGCCCGGTCGCGGCCAGCAAGCCATCGAGGTCCGTCAGGCCGATCGCATATCGCCCCGCCCCAGGGTCGCCGAGGTATAGCGCCGTGGCAGCCGTCCGGATCGCATCGACGAAGGCCGGCACGTCGAAGCCGGTGCCGCCGTCGAGGAACGCCGGCAGATTCAGCACGAAGCCCGGGATCGACCCGGCGCCCCCGGTCCAGACTGGCACCGTGGGCGCGGCGCGCCGGTGCAGCAGCAACGCGTGCAGCCGATCGGCAAGGACGCCGTCACCCAATTCTCGCGCCCGGGCGGCCACGGGGCGGATCCACGCATCCGCGGCGCGGGGCAAGGTGGCGCGGCCCCCCCCGGGCGCCAGTGCTGCAAGGGCTGCCGCGGCCCGTTCGTCCCAGGCTGCCGGCAAGGTGAGCGGACGGGGCGGCGAGTCCGGGTCCACGCCGGCCTGGGTCTCGCGCATGCGCACGCCGCGCCAGATCCGGGTCGTTGTCATCGCATGATCGTATGCGGCGCCCGGCACCGGTGCAATGCGCTCCGAACCTGCCGCAGCGGCTCAGATTGCCGGGGATGGCGCATTGCGGCGCCCTTCCGTATATGCAGCCGATGACCATCGGCACGCGCCTGTTCACCTATTTTCGCGGCCGCCTGCTCGGCACCGACCCGGCGGGCAACCGCTACTACGAGGAAAAGCGGGCCCGCCCCGGCGCGCGCGGCCGCCGCTGGGTCATGTATGCTGGGGAGCCAGAGGCCAGCACGATCCCGGCCGAGTGGCACGCGTGGCTGCACTTCACGACCGATACGCCGATCCCCGAGACTGCCCGAAAGCCGTGGCAGCTGCCGCATCAGCCGAACCTGACCGGCACGGCGGGGAGCTACCGCCCGGCCGGCCACGATTATAGCGGCGGGCACCGGCCACGCTCGACCGGCGACTACGAGTCCTGGACGCCGGGGAGCTAGCGGGTTGCCCAAACGCAGCGTTGCCGAGGTCGCGACCGGGTTCGCGGTGCTCGCGGTCACGGCCGGGTTCCTGATCTACGCACTGGGCAATACCGGCCGTTCGAGCGGCGCCGGGCTCGGGCTCTCGGCGCAATTCGACAATGTCGGCGCGCTGGCGGACGGCGCCGACGTGCGGCTGAGCGGCGTGTCGGTCGGCCATGTGGACAGCACGACAATCGATCCCAAGACGTTCCAGGCTGTCGTCCATTTCACGATCCGGCCAGACATCGCGCTCCCGGCCGACAGCAGCGCCGTGATCTCCACCGGCGGCCTGCTCGGCAGCCCGTTCCTGACCGTGAGCCCGGGCGGGTCCGACCAGGTGCTGAAAAGCGGCGGGGTGGTGACGATCACCCAGAGTGCGACCAACCTCGAGGACCTGCTGGGCAAGTTCATCTTCAACGTCGGCAGCCTCGCCGACGCGACCCAAAAAAGCCTCAAGGAGCGCAGCGCGGGTTCGGACAGCAGCGGCGCACGCAGGCCATGAGCGAGGCGCCTGAACGCTGGCCGCAGCCGGACGGCTCGTTCGTGTCGTGTCGCGAGAAGGTGAAGACGCTCGAGGAGAACCACGCCGAGGTGCGCCAGGTGCTGCAGGACGCGTTCGAGGACGCGGTGCTGATGGGTGTCGACGCGGCCGCGATGCGGCAGGTGCTGGCGGACCTGGTCGACCGTCTGCAGAGCCCGAAGCGCGCGTGAACCGGGTCGCCTCGGTGCTGCCCCTCATGGCGCTGCTGGCCGTTCCGGCCCACGCCCAGGCCCCGGCCCAGCTGCCTACCCAGACGCCGCCGCCCGCCGCCGGTTCGGCAGGCCCGTCGCCGCCCGACGCGTGGCTGCCGCGCGGCACCGCCGACATCATCATGCTCGACAAGCTGCGCGCCCAGCCCGCCACCCTGTCGATCAAGGTCGGCGAGCAGGCGAGCTATGGCACCCTGACCGTCGCCGTCAAAGGCTGCGACGTTCGGCCGCCCGACCTGCCGCAGAACGCGACGGCGTTCGTGGAGATCACCGACAGCCGCGGCAGCGCGCCAATGTTCCGCGGTTGGGTCTTGTCGAACACCCCCTCCGTGTCGCAATTCGAACATCCCGTCTACGACCTTAGGCTCGCCGCATGCCGATGACGCTCCCGCCGGCCCGCACCGCCTCGCTCCTGCTCGACTTGGATGGCACGCTGCTGGACATCGCGCCGACCCCCGATACCGTGCGGGTCGCCCCCGGGCTTGCCGATGGGCTGACGGCGCTGCGCAAGGCGCTGGACGGCGCGTTGGCGATCGTGACCGGCCGCCCGATCGAGCAGGTCGACGCCCTCTTGCCCGGCGTGCCATTCGCGGTCGCCGGCGAGCACGGTGGCGCGATCCGCCACGCACCGCAGGGTGAGGTCGTTCGTGCGGCGCTCCCCGAACTGCCGGTCGAGTGGGTCATGGCGGCGGCGCGCATCGCCGAGGCGCACCCCGGCGCCATGCTGGAGCAGAAACAGCGCGGCTTCGTGCTGCACTACCGGGCGGATCCGTCGCTCGGGCAACCGCTGCAAGACGCCGTATTAGCCCTGATCGGATCGCGCCAGTCGGAGTTCCAGCTCATGCCGGCGCTGATGGCTTGGGAGGTACGGCCGCGCGGGGCCGACAAGGGGAGTGCGGTGCAGGCCCTGGCCGCCGAGCCCCCCTTCAGCGGCCGCTTGCCCATCTTCATCGGCGACGACGTGACGGACGAGGACGGCATGGCGGCGGCCCGCGCCCTGGGTGGCGCCGGTCTGCGGGTCGACACGGCATTCGGCACGGCGGGCGGCGTCCGCGCCTGGATCGCGGCCAGCGTCGCAGCCCTGGGCCGGGGCGAGGACTGGCCCGCGCCCCGGCCCGGCTAGCGGCCGCAGCGCTCAGCGATAATAGCCGTACCCTGGCGCGACGACGACCGGGCGATAGGCATAGCGCGGGCCGTAGCCGTAGCCGTAGGGCACGACGTAGCAGCCGCCGAGCGCCGCCGTCATCACCAGAAGGGTTCCCAGAACCGCCCGTTTCACCCATCGATTACGCATGGTCGCTCTCCCGCCTGCAGTGGATTGGACGTGGTCATCCGTCATGGGCCAGGGAAGGGGCTGACACGCTTTGTCGCAATTCGCCCGCCTACCAGCCTCCGGCGCGCGTTCGGGAGGCGCGGCGAACGTCCGGCGCAGCAGCTTCGGCGTTGGGCTCAGCGGACCTGAAGCAGCTCGGCCGCGGTCTGACAAATGTCTGCCAAGGTGTAGGGCTTGGCGATGAACCGCTCCCGTGAGCCGGCACCCGCCTCGGCCGTCGGATCCGGGCGGCCGGTCATGAACACCACCGGAAGAGCTGGACGATGCTGCCGTGCGCGGTCGGCGAGGCCGCGGCCGTCGAGCTGGCCGGGCAACTGGATGTCGGTCAGCAACAGGTCGATCGTCTCGCCCGACTGCAGCAACGGCAGCGCCGCATCGCCGCTCTCGGCCTCGAGGACCTCGTAACCCTCATCGGTCAGGGCCTCGACCAGCGTCAGCCGGATCAGGTATTCATCCTCGACGACCAGGATACGCGGCTGCTTCGGGCTCGACATAGGCCGCACCCTCGCGATTTCGTGTGCCGGTAACAAGGCGGACTCACATCACGTGAGGGTGAGGC
This sequence comes from Acetobacteraceae bacterium, assembly GCA_965213855.1. Lineage (GTDB taxonomy): Bacteria > Pseudomonadota > Alphaproteobacteria > Acetobacterales > Acetobacteraceae > JBBROS01. The sequence goes on from CBDCAA010000011.1 coordinate 726,405, forward strand.
CGCGGACCGGGGCTGCAATCCAGCTGCCAGGACATCTTTCGTCGCCGGGCCATGTCGTGTCAGAGGTGTTCGAGGTGAATTCGTTGTCGTGCATGACCTTGTCTGTGATATCTCACGCCAGACCTGAACGGATCAGACCGATGCGCCGCCTTTTTCTCGGGCTATTCCTCCTGTTGCCGCTCGCGTCTGTTCGGGCGGGCGGGATCGCGATCGTCGTCAACTCCGGAGACGCGTCGCTCAGCCTGCTCGACATGGCGAGCGGGACAGAGCTGAAACGGGTCGCGGTCCTGCGCGAGCCCCACCACGTCGCGCTCGCGCCGGGCGGACACGATCTGCTGGTCGGTGACGCTGGCGGCAACGAGATGCTGTTCCTCGACCCGGCGACGGGCGAGATCAAGCGCCGCATGGCAATGGCCGACCCGTATCAACTCGGGTTCAGCCCGAACGGCGAATGGTTCACCGTGACCGGCCTGGCCCGCAACCAGGTCGACGTCTACGACGCGGCGACGATGCTGCTCGCGCACCGCTTCTCGATCGGGACGATGCCGAGCCACCTGGCCTACGCACCGGACAGCAGCGTCGTCTACGTCACGCTGCAAGGCACCGACCATGTCGCCGCGCTCGACCTGAAGCGGATGGCCGTGCTGTGGAACGTCGAGGTGGGCAAGACGCCGGCCGGCATCATCTGGCACGATGGGAAACTGTTGGTGGCCAACATGGGCAGCGACCACTTCGCCGTCGTCGACCCGACCGACGGCCAGGTGCTGCAGCGGGTGCGCACCGGCCGCGGCGCGCACCAGATCTTCCCCTCGCCGGACGGCCGCACGTTGTGGGTGAACAACCGGGTCGACGGCACCACCGTCGCCGTGGACGCCCGCACGCTGGTGCCGGGCCGGACCTACAAGGTCGGTGGCGGGCCCGACTGCATCGACTTCGCGCCGGATGGCAAGCTGTGGATCACGCTCCGCTTCGCCAAGCAGGTCGCGGTCCTCGACCCGGCTACCGGGGCCGAGACGACGTTCCCGGTCGGCCGCTCGCCACACGGCATCTTCCTCACCTCCGCGGCACCGGCGGCACTCGCGCACAACCCATGATCGACCCATTCTATGCCGCGGCGGGCTGGCTGCAGGAGCACGCGCTGCTGCCGGCGATGTATCAGCTCGGGCTGATGGAGTGGGAGGACGTGTCGTTCAACTGGGCGCTGTTCGCCTGTTACGGCGTGGCCCAGGTGCTGCTGACCCTGGCGATCTGCCTGCCGCTCGAGCGGTGGCGCCCGGTCGAGCGTTGGCCAGACCGGAATGCGGTCTGGGTCGACGTGTTCTACACCCTGCTGTCCCGCATCGGCGTGCTGCCGCTGGTCACCTTCGTGCTGTTCTACACGTTGCAGGTGGCGCTCACCGGCTGGTTGACCGACCATGACTGGGTGCCCCCGGCGCTGGAGCGTGCGGCGCCGGCCCTGCTGGGCCACCCGGTGCTCACCTTCGCTTGCTACGCCATCATCCTCGACTTTGCCGAGTACTGGCGGCACCGGCTCAGCCATCGGTTCGGCTGGTGGTGGGCGCTCCATTCGCTGCACCACGCGCAGCGGCAGATGACGTTCTGGTCCGACGACCGCAACCACTTGCTGGATGAGGTGATCGGCACCGTCTGGTTCATGGCCATCGGCCTGCTGATCGGCATCCCGCCGCTGCAATTCCCGCTTGCTGGTGCTGATGCTGCGCTTCCTGGAAAGCCTCAGCCACGCCAACGCACGCGTCTCGTTCGGCTGGCTGGGCGAGCGGCTGCTGATCTCGCCGCGCTTCCACCGCGCGCATCACGGCGTGCTGGCGGCCGGGCAGCGCAGCGCCAACTACGGCGCGATCCTGCCCTGGTGGGACATGCTGTTCCGCACTGCCGACTTCGACCGCGCCTACGTCCGCACCGGCGACCCCGGCGCCGAGGAGGCGATGGCGACGGGCACCTGGGTGCAGCAGCAGGCAGCGGGGCTGCGCCGCATGGGCCGCATGCTGGGCGCACCCGCCGGCCCGCGTCCGAAAGCCCTGGTGTCAGGGCTCGCTGACCGCGACCCCTGATACCGAAGGCTTCGTCGCCTACCGGCTGCGCGCCGCCTTCTCGACCTCCGGGACCTTGATCGGGGACCGGCTGACGCTTTTGACCGTGCTCCGCGGCCGGCCGGAGGCGGCAGCGATCTCCCGGTCTTGCGTCTCGATGATCGACCGCGCCGGCTCATCGCCATCGAGGCCGGACAGCGCCGTGCTCAGCACCTTGCGGTTGGAGCTGCGGCTGCCGTCCTCATAGAGCACGTCGAACATCACGAAGCTGGTCGACGCGCGGCTTTTCATGGCCATGCTAGGCGGCCGGTTCCGCGTCGGGCTCGGGAGCCGGGAGCGGCTCGTCCGCGGCGGCGTCGCGGGTCGCCTGCAGGCGCTTCTCCTGCAGCTTCTCTTCTTTCTTGGCCTTCTTGGCCCGGTCGCGCTCGGCACGCTGGAAGTTGTAGTTCGGCTTGGATGGCATAGAGGGCCTCGATCGCTAGGGTTGCCGGCATAATGCCGCCGAAGGGGGGCCGAACACAAATCCGGCCGGGGCGACCGGTCGGTCGCGCTACGGCGTATAGGCGCGGCGCATCTGCTCGATTGCCGCCAGCTTGGCTTGGAACGGCCCCCAGTCGTCATGCGCCGCGATCGGCGCCCACAGCGCCTCCATCTCGTCGATCAGCATCGTGCAGGGGTGCGGCTGCAGGAAATACGGATGCTCCGGCTCGGCGCCCGGCGCCCGCGGATACGCGTCCAACAGATCCTGCACTGGCGCGAACGCCTCCGTTTGCGGCGCACGGCCGGCGTAGACGTCGAAGAACGCCTGTTCGAACGGCACCCGCGTGGACGCGAGGTAGTGCCACCAGGCCACGGACAAGGCGTGGTCCTGCGCCGGGCTGACGGGCGCGCGGCCGAGCCGGCGCAGCACGGCCTGGTCCAACGCCGTCTGATACCGGGGAGGGAAGGTCTCGATCGACGCCTGCAGCGGCTCCATCTCCGCCACGAGCAGCAGGCACTCCGCCAGCCGCACCAGGTTCCACAACAGGGTATCGGGCTGCCGTCCATAGGCATACAAGCCGCCATGGTCGAAATAGGCGGCCGTGAACGCCGGGTCGAGATGCGGCAGGAACCGCCAGGGCCCGTAATCGAAGCTCTCGCCAGTGACGTTGATGTTGTCCGTGTTCAGCACCCCGTGCACGAACCCGGCCGCCATCCATTGTGCGCCGAGCACCGCGACGTTGCTGACCACCTCCGTCAGGAAGCCGGCCGCACGGGTGCCGACGTCGTCGTGCCACAGATGCGGCATGTGCGTGCGGATGGTGTGGTCCAGCAGGCGCTGCACGTTCTCCGGCTCCTGCAACGCGGCGAAGCGCTGGAAGCTGCCGATGCGGATGTGCGAGTGGCTGAGCCGGACCAGCACAGCGCCGCGGGTCGGCGAGGGCTCGTCATGCCGCACCAGCGCCTCGCCGGTCTCGATGAGGCTGAACGACGTGCTGGTGTACACGCCGAGTGCCTCGAGCATCGTGCTCGCCAGCACCTCGCGCACCCCGCCCTTCAGCGTCAGCCGGCCGTCGCCGCCGCGCGACCAGGGCGTCGTGCCGCTGCCCTTGGTGCCGAAATCCAGCAGCCGCCCGTCCTGCAGATCGAACAGCTGCGCGAACAGGAACCCGCGCCCATCCCCCAGCTCCGGGTTGTAGCTGCGGAACTGGTGGCCGTGGTAGCGAAGCGCCAGCGGCTGGGCGAAGCTCCCGGGGAGCGGCTCGAACCGGCCGAAATGCGCCAACCAGGCGTCATCGGACAGTCCGTCCAGTCCGACGCGGGTGGCGGCGCGCTGGTCGCGGTGGCGGAGGATCAGCCGCGGAAAGCGTGCGGGCTCGACCAGGTCGAAGAACTCGGCGCCGAGGCCGGCGTGCGCAATGGACGGGCGATGCATCAGTGCGGTCTAGCATGACAGGCACCGCGACGAGGGAGTCGTCGCGTCGATCGATGCCGCCGCGCGCAGCCGGGGCGTCACGCGGTCGGCCATGGTGGAGACCCTCGCCCGCGAGTATCTGCCCGCGCTGGCCTGATCCTACTCTGCCGCGACATCCCGGGCCCCTGTCGCGCGCGCAGCCCAGTCCTCCGGGAGCGCGCGTCCCGCATCGGCGAAGGCCTGCCTCAACGCGCCCACGTTCGGGCCGAAGATCGTCTTGCGGTTCTCGACGCACCAGGCGTAGCTCGCCTCGATCGTGTCCAGCGACTGCTGGAACCGCGGCATCACCCACCGCGCGAACAGCTCGTAGCTGCGCCAGGTCGCCTCCCGGTCCGCCCAGTCGTGTGCGCGGAACATGAAGCCGCCGAACCCGCCGTCGCTGTGCGCGACCAGGTTCTCGATCCCGCGCGCGACCGTCTCCGGGCTGCCCACCAGCGTCGTCCCCGCCTTCACGCCATCCACCAGCGGGTTCTCCGACCGGCCCGGCGGGCGCCCCAGCGCATCCTCGAAATAGGTCACCGTCTCCAGCCGCTCGCCCGCCTGCACGTCGGCCAGCGCCTGCTGGTCGCTCTCGGCGACGTGCACGTTCATCACGACGCGCCAGTCCCGGCGGTCCATGGTCTTGCCGTGCTTGGCCGCCTCCTGCTCGGCGATCCGCCACTGGGTCGGCATCGCCGCGATGCCGCCGGGCATGCCCGCGCCGAGCGCGAGCATCCCCAATCCGTGCCGCCCCGCGGCCATGGGCGCCGCCGGGGTCAGCGTGGTCGCGACCGCGATCGGGAAGTGCGGTTCGCTGTAGGGGCGCAGATGCAGCCGCGCCTGCTGGAGCTCGAACCAGTCCGTCTTCATCGTGACCGGCTCCTCGCACCGCAGCAGCGCCATGATCGCGTCGAGCGCCTCGCCCATCCGCCGCCGCTGCGTGCCGGCATCGATGCCCATCATGTACGCGTCCGACACCAGCGCGCCCGGTCCGCAGCCCAGCATGGCCCGGCCCCGCGTCATGTGGTCGAGTTGGACGAACCGCTGCGCAACCAGGAACGGATGGTGATACGGCAGGCTGGTGACTCCGGAACCCAGCCGGATATGTTTCGTGCGCTCCGCCGCGGCCGCGATGATCAGCTCCGGTGCCGCGATCACCTCCCACCCGGCCGAGTGGTGCTCGCCGATCCAGGCCTCGTCGTAGCCGAGCCGGTCGAGGTGTTCGATCATCTCGATATCGCGCGCGATCGCCAGCGTCGGGTTGTCGCCGCGCCGGTGGAACGGCGCCAGGAAGATGCCGAACTGCATGCCGCGCTTCGCCATGGCCCTCGATGCTCCCCTCAGACGGTCCACCAATCCGCGCTATGCTGCGGCGGGCGGGCGGCGAAGGGAAGGGCATGGACGCGCTGACCTGGTTCGGACTGGCCGCCGTCGGCGCCATGCTCGTCACCTACGCCAACGAGCATCGCGGCCGCCCGTGGCTGCTCGCCTTCGCCGCTGCCTGCCTGGCCGGCTCCGCCTACGGCTTCCTCCAAGGCGCCTGGCCGTTCGGCCTCGTCGAAGCCGTCTGGTCCGCCGTCGCCCTCCGCCGCTGGTCGCGGGCGTGAACGGACGGCACGCCCCTCAATACCCCTTCGATAAGTCGAACCGGTTCGGCATCGCCCGGCCCGCCCGCTGCGCCCGCAGGTTGTCGAAGAAGATGTCGAGCGAGCGCGCGTTGTAGGTCTGCGGGTCGTCGGCGGACACGTGCGGCGTCATCAGCAGGTTCGGCGTGTGCCATAGCCGGTGCTCCGGCGGAACCGGCTCGGGCGTGAACACGTCCAGCACGGCGCCGCCGAGATGGCCGGAGTCGAGCGCGTCCAGCAGCGCGTCCTGCTCGATCAGCCCGCCGCGGCCGATGTTCACCACCCCGGCGCCCTTCGGCAGCTTGGCGATCCGCTCGCGGTTCAGCAGGTGCTGCGTCTGCGGCGTGAGCGGCGGCGCCATGAACAGGTACTCCGCCTCGTGCAGCACGTCGTCCAGCCCGTCCATGCCCACGACGCTGTCGCAGGCCGGGTGCGGCGCCGCGGTGTGCCGCACCCCCGTCACGCGCATGCCGAACGCCGCCGCGTGCGCCGCCGTGGTGCCGCCCAGGGCGCCCAGCCCGACCACCACCACGTGCTTGCCCGCCAGCACCGTGCCGTGCCGCTGGTCCCATCGCCGCTCGCGCTGGGCCGTCATCAGTGCGGGGATGCGCGACGCCAGCATCAGCAGCGCCATGATGCCGTACTCGCCCGCCTTCTTCTCATGCGTGCCGCGGTTGTTCAGCAGTTCGACGCCCTTCGGCAGCCAATCGAACGGCGCCAGGTTCTCCAACCCGGCCGACGTGCAGTAGATCAGGCTCAGGCGCGGCGCGCGCAGCGGCAGCAGCTTCGACAACGCCGCCTTCTGGATCACCAGCAGCTCGGCGTCGTCGCGGAACTCCTCGGGCGTGTAGCCGAACGTCACCTCGTGCCCGCCCGATACGTCCGGCGCGCGGGCGGCCGCGGCATCCCACAGCTCGGGCGTCAGCGGGAAGTTCTCGGTGCTGATATGGCTTTGCAGGTGGATGCGCATGTATGGCTCCTTCAACTGGTCAGCGCATAGAGCAGCACGGCGGCCGCCTGCGCCACATTCAAGCTCTGGACCGCGCCGCTCCCACCGATCCGGACCTGACGGCGGCAGGTCGCGCTGGCCTCCACGCCCACGCCGCGCTCCTCGTTGCCTAATACCAGCGCAATCGGCCGGTCGCGCGGCAAGGACCCAACCGGGACGGCGCCGGGCAGCAGCGTGGCCGCGACCGTGCGGTAATGCTTGTCCATCGCCAGCAACGCGCTGCGCAGGCTTTTCGTGCGGTACAGGTCGAGGTGCTCCAGCGCGCCCTCGGCCACGCGGTAGGCCGCGTCCGACGGCATCGCCGCCCCTGGCAGGTCATGCAGCAGCAGGGCGCCGGCGCCGAAGAACGCCGCGCTGCGGGCGATCGCGCCCAGGTTGTGCGGATTGCCGACGCCATCGAGCACGACCAGCAGCGGATGCCGCGGGATCGCTTGCCAGTCCAGCATGGGCACCGCCCGCGGCACGGTCAGGGCGCAGATGCCGCCATGGTGGATCGTGCCGGCGGCCCGCTCCATCTCGTCGTCCGGCAGCAGCCGGTACGGGCGGCGGAGCTGGGCGAGCTGGGCGCAGAACGGCCCGGCCTGCTCCTTCATGGCCTCGGAGTAATACAGGCGGTTGACGTCGCCGGGCCGCCGCGCGAACAGGGCGGCGACGGCGTTGGCGCCGCAGATGCGGTCATCGGGCATGGCGTCCCTTCCTGCCTGCAGGCAGGCCTGTCAACCTGGCGCCATGTTGCCCGCCATCCTCTTCCAGGACGAGCGCTTCGTCGTGCTCGACAAGCCGCCCGGCCTCCCGGTGCATGCCGGGCCGCGGGGCGGGGCCTCGGTCGAGGACTGGTTCCCGCTGCTGTCCCGGCGGCGCGACGGGCCGTGGCTGGCGCATCGGCTGGACGCCGACACCTCCGGCTGCCTCGTCGTCGCGCTGCGCCGCCCGGCGCTGCACGCGGCGCAGGCGGCGTTCGCGGGCCGCTCGGCCCGCAAGGAGTATTGGGCCGTCGTGCATGGCCGTCCGGAGGCCGATGCGGGCGTGGTGGATGCGCCGCTGCTGAAGCGGACGGCGCCGGGTGGGTGGCGCATGGCGGCCGATCCTGCCGGGCAGCCGGCCGTGTCGGAGTGGGAGCTGCGCGGCGCCGCGGGGACGGTGAGTTGGTTGGTGGTGCGGCCCCGGACCGGCCGGACGCATCAGGTCCGGGTGCATTGCGCCATGCTCGGCTGCCCGATCGTGGGCGATCCGGTCTACGGCGGGCTGTCGGCCGGTTCGGGACCGGATCGGCTGAACCTGTTGGCTCGGTCGATCATGCTGCCGCTTGTCCCACCGCTGTCGGCGGTGGCGCCTCCGCCCGCGCATATGCGGGCGGCGCTGGCGCGATGCGGGAACTGGCGGGAGATTGCCAGGCCGCCATGACTGCGTTTCGACCGGCAGCCTTGGCGGCGTAGAGCGCCTGGTCGGCGTCGTCCAGCAGGCGCTTGGCCGCGTTGCCGTCCATCGTCTGCAGGACAGCGACGCCCACGCTGATGGTGATCACCCCGGCGCGGGGATGCGGCAGCCGCATCGCCTCGACCGCCGCGCGAACCCGCTCGCCCATCGCCAGCGCGCCCTCACGCGTGGCGCCTGACAGCACGACGGCGAACTCCTCGCCCCCATAACGGGTTACGAGGTCACCGGGTCGATGCACGAGCCCGGCAATGCACCGCGCGATGGTGCGCAGGCAGTCGTCGCCCTGCACGTGCCCAAGCGTGTCGTTATAGGCCTTGAACGAGTCGACATCGAACAGCAGCAGCGCCGGAGCAACAGGCTGAGCGCCGGGTCCATGACAGGCGGCGCGCCGCACCTCCTCGGCCAAGTGCTCGTCGAACTTGCGGCGGTTGCCGATCCCGGTCAGCGCGTCGAGCCGGGCCAGCTCGTGAAGCTGCTCGGTGGCCCGTTGCTCGACCCGTTCCTTGACCAGGGCAAGCAGCACTAGAGCCATCCCGTTGGTGTGGAGCAGGCTCTCGATCACGAGCAGCTCGACCAGCGGGACCGTCAGGTCCACGACACCCAGCAGCCCGGCGACGGCCCTCACTCCATAGACCCCGGCATGCAGCAGCAGCAGCACCAGCGCCGCCGGGCGGGACGGCAGATGCCCGGGCCGGCCCCGCGCGATCTCCAAGGCTGTTGCGAGCGTGTAGGCCGCGCCAGCACCGCAGGACAACCCAGCCCATTGCGGCGCCTCGTGGCCGAACGCGATGGTCGCGGCCCAGGCCGCAGGGCCCAAAACCATCAGGGTGGGCAGCGGGCGACGGCCCCGGAACAAGCGGCCTGCCGTCCAGGAGAGAGCCGAGGCGGCGATGAACACAACCGTGCTCAGCTCCATTCGGGCCCAGGGCGGGCCGACAGCGGCCAGCACGAGGCCCCCGGCGCCCGCCAGCATCGCCGTGCCCCACATGCTCAATGCCGGACTCTGGCCGCGCGGCCCCTGTGTGACAAGCAGCAGGGCGCCGGAACAGGCAATCACCAGCGCGGACAAGAAGAACACCGTCGTCAGGTCCAACTGCACGGACTACTCCACACGAAGCGACAAATCTCAGTCGCGCAGTTTTTGACACGACTAGGTTAACGAAAGCTTCAAACAAACGCGGGGCCGACCCGGGCCAAGCGGCGCGCCGGCGCTGACCCTCCTGCGCGAGAGGTCCGCCGCAGCCGTTAACCAGGTGCGGCATAGGCCATGCACTGGGCCGCCGGCAGACACACCGCAACCGCGTCGCCCGCAGCATACCGTGGCGCCGTGCCGACCTCGACCGCCTCGATCCGGGTGCCCAGCAGGTCGAGCGCATAGACTGTCTGGACGCCCTGATAATGGGCCGTCAGCACACGCCCCGGCAGGTCATCCTGCGCCGCCCCGCCCTCGTGACGCCGATCCCGCACGCCCCCGCCGAGCACCACGTTCTCGGGCCGGATCATCACCTGCACCGCGGCCCCGGGCTGCACGGTCCCGAACAGCTTCGCGTGCAGCATCTGTCCGGTGCCAGCCTCGACCGTCACCATCGCGGCCGCTGCGTCCCGGGCCGTCGGCGGCGCCCGTCCGCACAGCCGGCCCTGGATCCGGTTGGTGGCCCCGGTGAACCCGGCGACGAACGGGTCGGCCGGTGCGTTGTACAGGTCCGTCGCCGAACTGAGCTGCAGCAGCCGCCCCTCTCGCATCACCCCGATCCGGTCGCCCAGCACGACGGCCTCCGCCTGGTCGTGGGTCACATACAGCGCCGTCAGCCCAGCCGCCTTCACGATCCGCCGCAAATCGTCCCGCAGCCGTAGCCGCAATTGCGCGTCCAGGTTGGACAGCGGCTCGTCCAGCAGCAGCAGCCGGGGCTGGTAGACCATGCTCCGCGCCAGCGCCACGCGCTGCATCTGCCCGCCCGACAGCGCCGTCACCGGCCGGTCGACATAGGCCGAGAGCGACACCAGCTCGAGCGCCTCGGCGACCATCCGCGCCTGGCGCGCCCGGTCGAACCCGCGATTCTTCAGCGGATAGGCCACGTTCTGCCGCACCGTCATGTGCGGCCACACCGCGTAGGACTGGAACACCATGCCAAAGTTCCGCGCCCGCGGCGGCACCAGAACGCCCCGGGCCGGGTCGGAGATCACCTCGCCGCCGATCCGGATCATGCCCGACGTGGGATGCTCGAGCCCGGCGACGCAGCGCAAGGTCGTTGTCTTGCCGCATCCTGACGGACCCAGCAACACCACGATCTCGCCGGCGGCGATCGTGAACGACACGTCGTCCACAGCCGCCCGCCCGGCGCCGAACTCCTTCCGCAGCCGCTCGACCTGGAGCTCAGCCGACATCGGCTACTGCCGGTATCCGTAGGTGGTGTTCCACTCGTCGGTGTATTTGTCGTGCAGCGCCGCAAAGTCCTGGTTCGACGGCAGCCAGATCTTGCTCGTCTTCGGGTCGAAGCCGGCCAGCTGCACCGGCGGCGTGGTCAGCGACGTCAGGTTGCCCTGCTCTGACATGGTGAACGATTGTCCCTCGACGGAGAGGCACCAGTCGAGGAACAGCCTGGCCGCGTTCGGCCGGGTCGATGATTTCGGGATCCCGCACGCATAGGGCACGACCGGGATGCCCTCGGACGGAAACACCAGCTCGACCGGCGCGCCGTCCTTCTGCTTGGGGAAGATCACGTTGCGGATCAGCGGCGCCACCTGCACCTCGCCCCGGATCACCGCGTCCGCCGCCGGCGCGCTGGACGGGAACAGGGTCGGCTTCGTCGCGGCCTGGCGCGCCCAGTAACCGGCGCCCAGCACCTGGTATTCGAACAGGATCCGCGTCCAGGTCGTGCCGCCCGACGGTGCGATCACCTGTCCGATGCTTCCTGGTGGCCATGCCGTCGTGTCCGCCAGGTCCATCCAGGTCTTCGGCGGCGTCTTGACCAGTTCGCTGTTGCTGGCCAGGCACCACACCGGGGTTATGCGTGGCCAGAGGTTCTGGGCGATGCGGCTGCCGGGCAGGTAGTCGCCGGCGTTCGGCGGCGCGTAGTCGATGAACAGGTCCGCGATCGGGCTCATCAGCCCGCGGTCGCTGTGGTCGACCAGGTCCGCGACCAGCTTGCCGGCCGCGGCCTCGGTCTTCACGCGCTGGATCAGCTGGCCGCCGGACGCGCGGATGATCTCGATCTTCACGAACGGGAAGCGCTTGTTGAACGCCGCCGCCGTGTCCTGCTCCACCTCCGTGAAGCTCGCCGTATACATGACCACGCGGCCCTCGCGCCGGGCGGCGTCCACCAAGCTGCCAGCCGGCTCATAGGCCGCGGCAGACGCGCGGGTGGCGGCCAGGGTAGCGGCGCCCGTCAGCGCCAGACGGCGTGTGATCATCGTGGTCTCCCAGGTCATCAGTGGCGAAGCGCGCGGGCCGGGCTTGGCCGTGCGGCGCGGGCCAGCATGTGGCCGAGCCCGATGACGCCGCCCAGCAGCGCCATCTGGATCAGCGAATAGGCGGCGGTGATGCTCAGGTTGCCGCCCTCGTAGTAGTTCAGCAGCTGCACCGACATCACCATCGAGCCGGTCGAATACAGGAACAACGACGACCCGAGTTCGCGCGTGCTGAGGATGAACAGCAACGTCATCGCCGCCACCACGCCCGGCCGGGCCAGCGGCAGCACGATCGTCCGGATCGTCGACGGCAGCGAACGGCCGCAGAGGAATGCCGCCTCCTCAAGCTCCTTGTGGATCTGCATCAGGCTCGTGCTGAGCGCCTTGACCGTGTCGGGGATGAAGCGTGCGACGAAGGCCAGCGCGAGGATCCAGATCGTGCCATAGAGCCCGCCCGGCAGCCCGATCCAGGCCCACAGATAGGCCACGCCGATCACGAGCCCCGGGATAGCGACCGGGACCGTCGCGATCGCGTCGATCAGCCGCCGCCCCGGCGCCCGCGACCGCACCACCGTGTACCCGATCGCGAAGCTCAGCGCGCCGCCCACCACCGCCGTTACCAGCCCGACCTCGAGCGTGTTCACCAGCGCCTGCAGGGTCTGCGGGTTCGACAGCAGCCGGCCGAAATGGATCAGGCTGTACTGCGCCGGGTCGATCAGGCTGGCCAGGTCGCGCACGAACAGGAACTTGCGGAACGCGGCGACGACGAGCGCCGCGCTCGGCAGCAGGACGACCACGAACAGATAGAGCAGCGCGAGCCCGAGCGTGAGGAACCGCCAGGGCCCGAGCGGCAACGGCCGCGGCCGGAACGCCTTGCCGGCTACCGTCGTGAAGGTCCGGCCGGCCAGCACCCGGTGCTGCGCCCAGACCAATGCGCCCGTGACCACCATCAGCAGGATCGCGACTGCGGCGGCCGTGCTGTAGAGCGGCGGCGACCACGCCGTCAGCAGGTAGATGTAGGTCGTCAGCACGGGAATCTTTGCCGGCGTGCCCAGCACGGCGGGGATCCCGTAAATGCCAAGCATCACGATGAAGCTCAGCAGCATGCCGCTGACGATCGCCGGGAGGATCAGGGGGAACGTCACCGTCGCGATCGTGCGCACACTACTCGCGCCCGACATCTCGGCCGCCTCCTCGAGCGAGGGGTCCATGTTCTTCAAGGCGGACGCGGTGAACATATAGACGTATGGCGCGTAGTAGATGCCGAACACGAAGATGATCCCGGCCATGGAATAGAGGTCGACCCGAACGCCAATGCCGGCTTTGGCCGCAAGGATGTTCAGCAACCCCGTCTTGGGCGAGCCCAGGATCGCCCACGCCACCCCGCCCACCAGCGGCGGGACGAACAGCGGGAGCATTCCTGCGGCCGCGATCAGTCCTTTCCACGGCGTGTCCGTCCGCACCACGATCCAGGCGAACCCCAGGCCGATCACGACCGCCAGCGCCGTCCCGCCGCTGCACGCGACCAAAGAATTGCCAAGCGCGGCGAGCACGTTCTCGTTGCCGAGCACCGCCGCGAAGGTGCGGACGCCGAGGTCGTGCCAGTGCAAGCCGTCCACCACCGGATCACCGCCGCTCAGCGCGCCGAGCAGCAGCATCAGGACGGGATAGATCACCAGGAAGCCGAGCACGCCCAGCAGGAAGGCGCTCCAGAGCCAGCGCATGCCGGGCAAGCCAGGTCTGGTCCCGCGAGCTGCGGGCGCCGTTGCAATGGAATTGCCGGCCGGCACGCCGACCTGCGTGTCCATCGCTCCTCCTCCCAGGCTTTGGCCCGTTGGGCCTGACGCTAACACCGGTCGCCGGCCAGCAGAAGGGCCGGTGTACCAATGCGGGAGGGGGGCAGACACGTGGGAAAAGTCCGAAGAATTCTAACTAAAGCCGTAGTAAAACGACATTTTGAAGCGTTTAACGTGTTCCTGTTTTAGCAGGAGGTAACTACGAGATGTAAGGAAAGGCGTCGAACCTGCTTGTTTCGTCTAAATCTTTCTACTGTTGCCAAGTTTAATGCTCAGAGTGGACATTCGTCAATGGTGCAGAGCGAATTCTGTTTTTTTCGACAATCGATGCGCCGTCTGTCCGGCATATCGTGTTGGCGCCATCATGAGCCCGGCCCATGCGGCCGCCGCCGATGATGGGGAAGCGGGCGTGACCCTCTGGCTCGTGCGCGCCGGGAAGGCCGGCGAAAAGGAGCACGTCGCCATCCGCAACAAGGCCGCGATCATCGGCTGGGAGGCGTTGCCGGACCTGTCGTGCTGCCTCGACCGGGAAGACCTCCTCACCCTGCTGCGCGAGGCCTATCCGGCCGAGCGGCGCAAGACGCTGACCAGTTGGCAGCACCAGATCTGGCCCATCCGCGACACCATGCAGGTGGGCGACCTGGTTGCGTTGCCGCTCAAATCGCGCCCCATGATCGCGTTCGGCAACGTCAGCGGCACCTACCGGCACCGGACCGACCTGCCGGGCGGCGCCCAGCACACCCGCCCGGTCGAATGGCTCGCGCAAGTTCCCCGCTCCGAGTTCGACCCGGACATGCTGTTCAGCTTTGGAGCCTTCATGACCGTTTGCCGCATCGCCCGCAACGACGCCGAACCACGCATCCGCGCCATCCTGAAGCAGGATCAGTGGCCCGCGGCCGACGCCATCGGCGTCCCGCCCGGACCCGCTGCCCTGCCTGCCGAGCCGCCGCCTGCGTCGCGTCCGATCCTGGCCAATCTCAGGCCCGCGCTCGACAGTCCCGTCCCGCTCAGCCTGGACGCGCTCGAGGCCCGGTCCAACAGCGCCATCCGCGACCGCATCGCCCAGCGATTCAAGGGCCATAACCTCGCCGTGCTGGTCGGCGCACTGCTCGAGATCAAGGGCATGCGCGTCCGCATCTCGCCGCCCGGCGTCGATGGCGGCGTCGATGTGCTCGCCGGCAGCGGCCCGCTCGGCCTCGACCCGCCGCGGGTTGTCGTCCAGGTGAAGTCCGGCGACACCAAGGTCGACGTCCACGTGCTGCGCGAGCTGTCCGGCGTCATGGGCCGGTTCGAGGCCGATCAGGGCCTGTTGGTCGGCTGGGGCGGCTTCAGCCACGCCGTCCGCACCGAGGCCGCAAGCGACTACTTCCGCGTGCGCCTGTGGTCCGCCGACGATCTGATCCGGGCGATCGAGGACGACTACGACCGCCTCCCGCCCGATATCCGCACGGAAATCCCCCTCAAGCGCATCTGGACCCTCTCGCCGGACCCGCGCGAGCGCGCCGCCTGAACCCGCCGCGACACGCGGGATGCAACCCGCGCCCGGCAGCCGCATTCTAGGTCGGTCCCAGGAAAGAGCCGCCCGATGCCATCCACGGCCGCAACGACCGCGCCCGCGGGCAGCCATCCCGCCGCCGGCGGGCAGGCGCACGCGGAAGGGCGCGGCAGGTTCGGCCTGGTCCTGGCCGCACTGGGAATCGTCTACGGCGACCTCGGCACCAGCCCTCTTTATACATTCCAGACGCTGGTCGGCTCCGTGGGTGGTCATCCCGACGCCCGGGCCGCGCTCGGACTGCTCTCCCTCGTGGTCTGGGCGCTGATCGTCATCGTCTCGGTCAAGTACTGCGTGGTCGTCATGCGCGCCGACAACAAGGGGGAGGGCGGCATCCTGGCCCTGATGTCCATGCTGCCGCAGGCCGCCGGCTCGTCCCGGTCCCGAAGTGCCGCGGTCCTGACCGTCATGGGCCTGTTCGGGGCCGCGCTGATCTATGGCGACGGCATCATCACGCCGGCCATCTCCGTCCTCAGCGCCGTCGAAGGCATCAACGTCGCCACCGATGTGTTCAAGCCCTACGTGCTGCCGGCCGCGATGGCCATCCTCGTCATCCTGTTCGCCTCGCAGACCTTCGGCACGGCCCGGATCGGCAAGGTGTTCGGCCCGATCATGCTGCTGTGGTTCGCCACGATCGCCCTGCTCGGGGCGGCCCAGGTGGTGCGCCACCCCGGGGTGCTCGCCGCCGTCAACCCGGTCCACGCCCTCGGCTTCCTCGCCGGGCATGGCTGGGAAAGCTTCATCGTGCTCGGCGCGGTCTTCCTCGCCGTCACCGGCGGCGAGGCGATGTATGCCGACATGGGGTCGATCGGCCGCCGCCCGATCCGGCTGACCTGGTTCGTCCTCGTCCTTCCCGCGCTCCTGCTCAGCTACGCCGGACAGACCGCCTTGCTGCTCGACCAGCCCGGCCTCGACGGCAATCCCTTCTTCAAGCTGGCCCCGCAATGGGCGGTCGTGCCCCTCGTCGTGCTCGCGACCGCAGCCACGATCATCGCCAGCCAAGCAATCATCACCGGCGCCTTCTCGCTCACTCGGCAGGCGATGCAGCTCGGCTGGTTCCCCGGCCTGCGCATCCGCCAAACATCGGACGAGGAGTACGGCCAAATCTACGTGCCTGTCGTCAACTGGGCCATGATGGTCTGCACGCTGGTGCTCACCTTCGGGTTCGGCAGCTCGGACCGGTTGGCCGGCGCCTACGGCACCGCCGTCTCCACCACCATGCTGCTCACCACAGCACTCCTGTTCAACGTCATGCGCGACGTCTGGCGCTGGTCCACGGCTGCGGCCGCCGCCGTCGCCGGCGCGTTCCTCGTGATCGACCTCGCTTTCTTCTCGGCCAACCTGCTCAAGCTGCTGGAGGGCGGTTGGATCCCGCTTCTGCTGGGCGCGATTCTGTTCACGGTCATGATCACATGGCGCCACGGCATCGATGCGCTCCGGCGCCGGCTGCAGGAGAACGAGGAGCCGCCCGAACGCTTCCTTTCGCGGTTGGAGGAGGGCCAGATCCCCCGCGTCCCCGGGACCGCAGTCTTTCTCAGCCGGACCGAGGCGCTCGTTCCGCCCGTGCTCGTCCGCCATGTCGCCCAGTTCAAGTCGCTCCACGCCCTGGTCATCGGCCTGACGGTGAGCATCGAACAGGTGCCGCGCCTGGAGCAGGCCGAGCGCGCGACCGTGCGAAAGGTCGGCGCCGGCCTTTGGCACGTCAGCATCAAGTATGGGTTCTTGGAGATTCCTAACCTCAACCAAGCCCTCGTCGCCGCGCTGGAGAAGGGCTGCCCGGCCGACATCGACGACGCCGTGTTCTTCGCCGCCCATGACGAGGTCGTGCGGAGCGAGCACCATCCCCGCCTGACCAGCTTCACTCGCGCGCTGTTCGCCCTCATGTATCGCAACGCGCTCCGCGCCCCGGATCGGTTCGACCTCCCGGCCGACCGCTTCCTCGAAGTAGGCCGCCAAGTCGCCCTTTAGGTAATTGCTGAGCCGCAGCGAACGACCCATCCGCCTTCCCGGGCGGCGAGCACGCAGGATGGGCGTAACCTGGCAACCCCGGGGGCGCACCGCTCCCGAGGGCGCCCCAACCATCCGCGGCTCTAGCCCGCGCGCCCCGGGCTTGCTACCCACCGCCCATCGCCACACGCCCCCGTCCGGCAGGAGCCCGAATGTCCGCCACCAGTCGCACCGTCGACCTCGAGGCCAACGAAGTCGCCCTCATCGTCGGCGAGGAGGACGGCTCCATGACCGTCCGCGTCGTCCCGGCCACCGAGCTTCCGGAAGGCGCCACCGACATCCCCGAACCGTTCGAGATCGCGGTCGCTCTCGCGATGCGCCTGCTGAACGACCCCGATTTCCATGACGACGTTCTCGAATGGTACGAAAGCCAGGACGACGAGAACGAGGACGACGAAGACCTCGACGAGGACGACGATGGCGAGGAGGGGGAGGACGACGCCCCGCCCGGCAAGCCCGCCGGCTGAGCCTGCAACCTTGAACTACGTCTCCACCCGCGGCGCCGCGCCCGTGCGCGATTTCGCCGGCGTGCTGCTCGCCGGCCTTGCCGAAGATGGCGGCCTGTATGTGCCGCAGGAGTGGCCGCATTTCTCCGCACCCGACCTCCGCGCGCTCCGCGGCCTGCCCTATGCCGACCTCGCCGCCCGCGTGTTGCAGCCCTTCGTGGGAGGCGCCGTACCGGCCGCCACGCTGCTGGGGATGTGCCGCGACGCCTATGCCGGCTTCAGCCATCCGGCGGTGGCGCCCCTGGTGCAGCTTGAGGCGCAGCTCTGGTCGCTCGAACTGTTCCACGGCCCTACCTTGGCGTTCAAGGACATGGCGATGCAGCTGCTCGGGCGGCTGTTCGACCATGTGTTGGCGCAGCAGGGGCGCCGGGTCACGATTGTCGGCGCGACGTCCGGCGATACCGGCTCGGCCGCGATCGAGGCGTGCCGCGACCGGTCGCAGCTCGATGTCGCGATCCTGTTCCCGCGCGGCCGCACGACGGAGGTGCAGCGCCGGCAGATGACGACGGTGCACAGCCGCAACATCGCCACCATCGCGGTCGACGGCACCTTCGACGACTGCCAGGACCTGGTCAAAGCCATGTTCGCCGATGCGCCATTCCGCGAACAGATGCACTTGTCGGCCGTAAACTCGATCAACTGGGCCCGCGTCGCCGCCCAGATCCCCTACTACGTCGCCGCCGCCGTCGCCCTCGGCAGCCCCGACCGCGAAGTCGCGTTCAGCGTGCCGACCGGCAACTTCGGCAACGTGCTCGCCGCCTGGGCCGCGCGGCGCATCGGCGTCCCGATCAGCCGCCTGGTCGTCGCCAGCAACCGCAACGACATCCTCGCCCGCTTCCTCGACCATAACGACATGTCGATCCAGGGCGTCGAGCCCAGCCTGTCGCCCAGCATGGACATCCAGGTCAGCAGCAATTTCGAGCGCCTGCTGTTCGAGCTGCTCGACCGTGACCCGGCCGCGACGGCGGCGACCATGCAGCGCTTCCGCAGTACCGGGGCGATGGGCGTGCCCGATGCCGCATGGCACCGCGCGCGCAGCCTGTTCCACGGTTTCCGCCTCGACGACGCTGGCACCACCGCCGAGATCCGCCGCCTGCACGCTGCCGGCTACCTGGCGGACCCGCATACCGCGATCGGTATCGCCGCCGCCCGCGCCCTGCCGTGCCCGCACGTGCCCACCATCGCCGCCGCAACCGCGCACCCCGCCAAGTTCCCCGACGCGATGCAGGCCGCGACCGGTGCACGCCCCCCTCTGCCCCCGCACCTGGCCGACCTATATGAACGGGACGAACGGTTCACCACGGCGCCCAACGACCTTGCCGCGATCGAGGCCCAGGTCCGCGCCTTCACCTTGAGGAACTCTGCATGACCGATCCAGCCAGCCCGATCGGCGACGCCGTCCAGGTCACCCGGCTGCCGTCCGGCCTGCTCGTCGTCACCGAGACCATGGACCGGGTCGAGACCGTCTCGTTCGGCGCCTACGTCGCGAGCGGCACCCGCAACGAGACCGAGGCCGAGAACGGCGCCTCCCACTTCCTCGAGCACATGGCGTTCAAGGGCACGCAGCGCCGCACCGCGGCCGAGATCGCCGAGGAGGTCGAGAACGTCGGCGGCCACATCAACGCCTACACCGCCCGCGAACAGACCGCCTATTATGTGAAGCTGCTCAAGGAAGACCTGGCACTCGGCGCCGACATCATCGGCGACATCCTCACCCACAGCACCTTCGCCCCGGACGAGCTGGAGCGCGAGCGCGGCGTGATCCTGCAGGAGATCGGCCAGGCCAACGACACGCCCGACGACATCATCTTCGACCATTTCCAGGAAACCGCGTTCCCGTCCCAACCGATGGGCCGCCCGACCCTCGGCACCGAGGACGGCATCAAGGCGATGGAGCGGAGCGCCCTGGTCGGCTACATGCACAACCACTACGCCGCCCGGAACGTCGTCGTCGCGGCCGCCGGCAATTTGCAGCACGGCACCGTCGTGGACCTCGTGCGGCAGCACTTCCAGGACCTGCCGGTCGACGCGCCGCCCGCCCACGCGCCGAGCCGCTATGCCGGGGGCGAGTTCCGCGAGGCGCGGGATCTCGACCAGGTCCACATCGTGCTGGGCTTCCCCTCCGTCCCCTACGGCGACCCGGACTACTACCCGGCGCTGCTGCTCAGCACCCTGCTCGGCGGCGGCATGTCGTCCCGGCTGTTCCAGGAAATCCGCGAGAAGCGCGGCCTGGTCTATTCCATCTACTCGTTCACGGCGCCCTTCATGGACGCCGGGCTTTTCGGCATCTATGCCGGCACTGGCGAGGACGAGGCGAAAGAGCTGGTCCCCGTCACCTTGCAGGAACTGCGCAAGGTGCAGACCGGGATCGGCGCCGGCGAGTTGCACCGCGCCCGCGCCCAGGTGAAGGCCAGCCTACTGATGTCGCTCGAGAGCACCGGCAGCCGCTGCGAGCAGCTCGCGCGCCAGTTGCAGGTGTTCGGCCGCCTGATCCCGACCGCCGAGACGGTGGCCAAGATCAACGCGGTCACGATCGAGGACGTGCAGCGCGCCGCCCGCCGCATCTTTCGCGCGGCGCCCACCCTCGCTTCGCTCGGCCCGGCCGACAACATCCCCGGCCTATCCGCGATCGTCGACCGGCTCGCCGCATGACCATCGCCCTGATGCAGGATCTGGTCGCCCGCGCCCGCGCCGCCGGGGCCGACATGGCCGATGCCGTGCTGGTGTCCGGGACGTCGATCGGCGTGACGCGCCGGCTGGGCACGACGGAGCAGCTGGAGCGCTCCGAGTCGCAGGATCTCGGCCTGCGCGTCTTCGTCGGCCGCCGCTCCGCCATCGTCTCCTCCACCACGGTCGACCCGGCCGGCTTCGCCCAACTGGCCGAGCGCGCCGTCGCGATGGCGCGGATTGTGCCTGAAGACCCGTTCGGCGGCCTCGCCGCAGCCGCGCAGGTCTTGCCGGACGACGCCAGCTTGGACATGGACGACGCGCAGGAGCCGGATGTTGCCGCGCTGATCGCCCGGGCCAGTGCCGCCGAGGAGGCGGCGCTGGCTGTCCCCGGCATCACCAACTCCGAGGGGGCCGAAGCGGGCTATGGCCGCAATGTCGTCGTGCTCGTGACGTCGGCCGGGTTTGCCGGCACCTACGCCCGGACGAACCACTCCATTTCCGCCACCGCCCTGGCCGGCGCGGGCACGGCCATGCAGCGCGACTACGACTACTCCAGCGCCGTGCACCTGGCCGACCTCGAAGACCCGGCCGCCCTCGGTCGCATTGCCGCCGAAAAGGCGCTCGCCCGCATGAACCCGGCCCGGCCGCGCACCGCGAAGCTCCCGGTCGTCTATGACCCGCGCGTCTCCAGCAGCCTGCTCGGGCACCTGATGGGCGCCGTCAACGGCAGCGCCATCGCCCGTGGGACCAGCTTCCTGAAGGACAGGCTGGGCCAAAGGATCTTCGCGCCGGGCATCGTCGTCCGCGACGACCCGCGCCGCCGCCGCGGCCTGCGCAGCCGCCCCTTCGACGGCGAAGGCGTGCCGACAGCGCCCCGCGCCATCGTCGAAGACGGCGTGCTCACCACCTGGCTGCTGGATAGCCGCACCGCCCGGCAGCTCGGTATGGTCACCACCGGACACGCCGCCCGCGGCACCGGCAGTCCGCCCAGCCCCTCGCCCAGCAATCTCTGGCTCGAACCCGGCACCATGACACCGGCCGAGCTGATGGCCGATATCAAGGAGGGCCTCTACATCACCGAGATGATGGGATCGGCCATCAACGGCCTGACCGGCGACTACAGCCGCGGTGCCAGCGGCTTCATGATCCGCGACGGCGCCATCGCCGAGCCCGTGGCCGAGATCACCGTTGCCGGCGCGCTGCCCGATATGTTCATGGCGATGGTGCCCGCCAACGATCTCCGCTTCCGCCGCGGCACCGACGCTCCCACGATCCGCATCGACGGCATGACCCTCGCCGGCGCCTGACTGCGGGATTGGTCACCAGCAACGCCGTTCCCACCCGCACCGGCTGCATGGAGCTAAAGAAAAATACACACGAAATTGTATCAATCGTTAATGCGTTGATTTCGATCCCGTGCCTATGCTGCGCCTGCGAAAACGCGGAGCGCAGTTATGGTGCAGACCTCACGACGCATGATGCTCGGTGGGCTGGCGGCTTTAGCCGGTGGGGCCCGGGCACAGGCGCAGTCTTCCGCGGCGCCGATCCGCATCGGCCTGATTTCCGCCTTGACCGGCGCGCAGGAGGTTCGCGGCCGGCCTATCCTTGACGGCGCGCAAATCGCCGCCGACCAGATCAACGCCGCCGGCGGGGTGCTCGGCCGGCCGCTGCTGATTGTTCCCGGCGACGCCCATGCGGACCCGGCGACCGCCGTCCGCTGGACCCACCAGTTCGCCAAGGACGGTATCAACCTCCTGGCCGGCTGCGTCACCAGCGAGCTCGCACTCGCCGTCAGTCCGGAGCTGCAGCCCGCCAACGCGGTCCTGATCACCTGCTCCGCGCAGACCGACAAGCTGACCCACGAGGCCTTCGTGCCGAACTTCTTCCGCGTTACCGACCAGACCTACATGCGCAACCGCGCCCAAGCCCGCCTGATGACCGAGCGCTATCCCAACGTGGCCAGCTGGGGCGCGATTCTGCCCGACAACGAGTACGGCCGCTCGTCTTGGGCAGCCTTCCACGACGGCCTGATGGAGGCCAGCGCCGGCGGCAACGGCCCGGCGATCGCCCAGCCCATCCTGGCCCGCTTTGGCGAGACGGACTTTACCGCCCAGATTGCCGCGCTAAAGCAGAACGCCTCCGAAGCGCTGTTCATCGCGGTCAACGGCGACGACGCGCTCGACTTCTATGGCCAGGCACAAGACGCCGGGCTGTTCGACACGGTCAAGGTCCTAGCCGACTCGGTCAACGAGTTCCTAGTTCCCGAACGACTCGGGGCCGCAACGCCCGAGCATCTCTGGCTGGCCATGGGCTGGTATTATGGCGGCTACGGCGCCATCCCGATGTGTCGTGAGCTGTATGACGACTACGTCCACCGGACCGGGAATGGTCTGCCGCTCGGCTTTGTCAATGCCGGGCACTCGGCCATCTACGCCTATGCCGCCGCCATCCGAAAGGCCGGCACCACCACGACCCGGGAGGTGGTGCACGCCCTGGAAGGACTGACGGTCGAGACCGCGAAAGGACCGGTCCGCTTCCGCCCTGAAGACCATCAGGCCGTTTGCGACGTGAACTTCATCCGCATCAAGTCGTCCCCGCAATCGCTGACCATGGACATCAACGACGGCGCCCGCCCCGACGTCGAAGTCGCCGAATTCGTCCGCTTCAGCGGGTCGGACGTGATCGAACCCCCGCAGCCCGGCCACCCGATCGCCTATCGCTTCTGACACGACGCTCGCCGGGTGAACGCCGGTCCACGAGGCAAAGCCTGGTCAATGGATGGCGGGCCGAAGCGCGCCGCAACGCCAAGACCACGCACCGAACGAAAAAGGCCGCCCCCGGGTCACCCCGGAGACGGCCTTTCCTTCGAAACCCTGCGCCTGCTTCAGGCCGCGATCGCGACCGCCTGCCTGCGTTCCGCGATCTGCAGCTTCATCGCCTTCTGCAGCTTCTCGAACGCGCGCACCTCGATCTGACGCACCCGCTCGCGCGAGATGTTATACTGCTGGCTGAGATCCTCCAGCGTCGTCGGGTTATCCTTCAGCCGCCGCTCGATCAGGATGTGACGCTCCCGCTCGTTGAGCGTCTTCAAGGCACCTGACAGCAACGCCTTGCGGCCGGACATCTCCTGCTGGTCGGCCAGCACCGTCTCTTGGCTCTCGCCATCATCGACCAGCCAGTCCTGCCACTCGCCTTCGCTGTCGGCGCGGACCGGTGCGTTCAGGCTGTTGTCCGGCGCCGCCAACCGGCGGTTCATGCTGACCACGTCCTGCTCGGGCACGTCGAGCATACGGGCGATCTTCGCCACCTGCTCCGGCTGCAGGTCGCCGTCCTCGATCGCCTGCATCTGGCCCTTCAGCCGGCGCAGGTTGAAGAACAGCTTCTTCTGTGCGGCCGTGGTGCCCATCTTCACGAGAGACCAGCTGTGCAGGATGTATTCCTGGATCGCTGCCCGGATCCACCACATCGCATAGGTCGCCAGCCGGAAGCCGCGGTCCGGGTCGAACCGCTTGACCGCCTGCATCATGCCGACGTTGCCTTCGCTGATCAGCTCGCCGACCGGCAGCCCGTAGCCGCGATAACCCATCGCGATCTTGGCAACCAGGCGCAGGTGCGACGTGACCAGCTTATGGGCCGCCGCCTGATCCTCGCTGTCGCGCCATTGGCGGGACAACGCCAGCTCCTCGTCGGGCGCCAGCATCGGGAATTTACGGATTTCTTGCAGATAGCGGGAAAGATTGCCCTCTGGGGCGACATTAACGATTGAAGCAGCCATGGTCGGCCCTCACATAAGCATCCGGTGTCGCTGTCTCTGATGTCCTATACGGCCCATCGGAGCGCTCGGTTGCGGCGAACCCGTCAATTGGGCGCGGGGTGGTCCATCACGTCCCGGAGACTGTCCCGAAGCGACGCGTCCTCGGACTGGATTACGGCGTCGCACGCCCGCGGCGCCGTGTGGATGTTGATACAGGACCCGTGAGGTCCTGTCAAGGATTTGCTGCAACTACGGCGGTTGCATGCCGTCCAGCGCAGCGAGTAGCGTCGCCATGTCGGCGGGCATAAGCGTTTGGAACATCATCGGCGCTCCAGTTGTCGGGTGGGCAAACCCCAGCCGTTCCGCATGCAACGCCTGCCGCGGGAAGTCCAGCAGGGCGGCACGTACGATGGGCGGGAAGGCTTTGGCCATGGACGGGATACGGCGGAGGTAGGCCGGATCCCCCACGAGGGGATGGCCGGCACTCGCCAGGTGCACGCGGATTTGATGCGTGCGCCCCGTCGCTAGCTTCAGCCCCAGCAAGCTCGCCCCCGGCATCCACGCCCGCGTCGTCGTATAGTGCGTCAGCGCCGCCTTTCCGCCGCTCCGCACCACCGCCATCCGCTTCCGCTCGCGCGGATCTCGCCCGATTGCACCCTCGATCTGCCCCGACGCCGGCGACGGCACGCCCCAGGCCAGGGCCACATACCGCCGGTCGAGGTCCCGTGCCGCGAACGCTGCCGACAGCCTGGCCAGCGCCAACTCGGTCTTCGCGACCACCATCACGCCCGACGTGTCCTTGTCCAGCCGATGCACGATCCCGGGCCGCCGCTCCCCGCCGATCCCTGGCAGGCTGTCGCCACAATGGGCCAGCAACGCATTCACCAATGTCCCGTCCTCGTTGCCCGGCGCCGGGTGCACAACCAGCCCGGCCGGTTTGTCGAGCACGATCAGGTCCGCATCCTCATGCAGGATCGTGAACGGGATCACCTGCGGCTCCGGTCGCGCCGGCCCCGCCGCCGGCGGCTGCATCGTGTACCGCATGCCCGGGCGCACCGGCTCGGACGGGTTGCGCAGCGCCGACCCGTCGGCCATCACCGCACCTGCGACGATCAGGGACTTGACGCGCGTGCGCGACATCGCGCCGATGGCGTCGGCCAGGAACCGGTCGGCCCGCAGCCCGGCATGGTCGGCGCCGGCCACGATATCGAAGGGCGCCGGCAGATCGGGCAGGGCAGGGGGCGGGGAGGAGATGGCGTGCTGGCCTTGAAAGCGTTGGTGATCGGCATGGGCGTCCTGATCGTCGCCGGGGTCGCGGTGATCGGTGTGACGCTCGTCAGCCGTATGTCGCCCGCCGTGGGCCCGATTGCCAGTGTGCTGCTGGACGAACCACCCGGCACCCGCATCGTCGCCAGCACGATCGCGCCCGACCGCCTGGCCGTGACGCTACAGGGCGGCGGCGCCGACCGCGTCGTTCTCATCGACACCAAGGCGGGCCGCGTCCTCGGCCACATCGGCCTGGCGCCCTGATGGCGCACAAGAAACCGCATCTGCCGCAAAAGACCTGCGCCGCCTGCACCCGCCCGTTCACCTGGCGCAAGAAGTGGGCCGCCACCTGGGACGACGTCCGCTACTGCTCCGACGCGTGCCGCACCGGCAAACGCGCCGCCGCCCGCAGCACGACCGGCCATAACAAGGCTTGAAACCCGCCCCGTAACCGCCTATCCACCCGCCTCCGGCCCGATGTCCCGTTCGTCTAGAGGCCTAGGACACCGCCCTCTCACGGCGGTAACACGAGTTCGAATCTCGTACGGGACGCCACGACGATCCGTTGCCGGCATCGTTCGCTCTCTGCCGGTTGCCGTCTTCCGCCGCCGTCCGTCGACAATCGCCCCTGAACGATCGGGCGTGGCGGCATGCTGAAAACCGCGGCATCGTCCCGATCGAGACGTGGGGTGTTCAGGTCGGCTTGGGGTCGGGCGGTATCGGCACCACCGCCTGCTCCACGTCATACGCGCTGAACGATGCCCAGTGCCGCTCCAGGTCGGCCGTGAACAGCGCCCGCGTGATGCCCGAAACGTTGGTTCCAGGTCGCAGCTTCGGCACGGCCGTCGTCATCGCATTGATCGACGACCCCGACGGGCCGAAGCTCATCGTCGACGCGATCGAGAACAGGTGGATCGCCGACAGCTCCGGCGCGACTCCCGGCGCCTTCTCCTGGAGCGTATAGTCGGCCGAGAGGTAGGGGTACCGTGCCAGCCGTTCGTCACGCAGGTCCTCGGGCGGCGCATAGCGGTCGCCCCACGTCGCGATCGCCCCGGCGTAGCGCGCCAGCTCCGGCCGCCGCGCGAAGTCGATGTCGATCCCGGTCCCGCAGATCACGAAATCGGCCCGGACCGGCTCGCCCGCGACGTCTAGCTCGATCTGCCCATCGACCGCCGCCGCCCCTTGCCAGGCCGCACCCGTGTGCAGCCTGAACTGCGGCCAGCGGGCGCAGCGGTCCCACGTCGCCTGGGGGAAACCCTCCCGCCGGGCCAGGATCGTGCGCATGAACCGCCAACGCCAGGCGTCGTCCAGGTCCCCCATATGCCGCAGGAAGCCGGCGAAGGTCAGCCACCGATAGGACTGGATCAGCTGCGGCCGCCCGCCCGCCGGCAGAACAGGTGCACCGCGGCCGCGCCCGCCTCCAGCGCCATCGCCGCATTGTCCAGCGCCGACGCGCCCGCGCCCAGCACGGCCACCACCTTGCCGCGCAGCGCGCCGAAGTCGATCGCATCCGCCGTATGCGCCCGCAGATGCGCCGGCAACGCCTCGATAAACCCTGGCATCGCCCAGCGCCCGGCCCCGTCCTGCCCGGTCGCCAGTACCAGGCGGCGGCAGTACAGCCGCCGGGCCGTCCCACCCTCCACGACGTCCACGGCCAGCAGTCCCGGCCCGCCCGGCCCGATCGCCGTCACCCGCACGCCGTTGTGCAGCGGAACGCCCGTCACGTCCCGCACCCACAGCAGGTAGTCCGCCCAGTCCTCTCGCCGGATTTGGCCCAGCGTCTCCCAATCCGCCGCCCCGAACCGCGCCTCGTGCCACGAGCGATAGGTCAGGCTCGGCACATCCAGGTCCGGGCCAGTGTAGTCCTTTGGGCTCCGTAACGTGTGCATGCGCGCGTAGCTGCGCCACGGCCCCTCCTGCCCGCGCGTTGCCTGGTCCAGCACCAGGATGTTGTCGACCTTGGCCCGCAACAGCGCGAACCCGGCCGCCACGCCCGACTGCCCGCCGCCGACGATCAGCACGTCCAGCGCCATCCGCCCATCCGGCGCCGCCATCGGCTCGAGCCACGGCATGCTCGGATGATCGATCCGCGCCAGGTCGCGCCGCACCTGCGCTTCCAGCGCTGCCAGCCCGCCAACCTCGTCGTCGACCCGCGCCGGCATGCCGTGGTCCATCTGCACAACCTCCTCCAGCGACCCGCATCAGGAAGCAACGTGCATGCCTGCCCCTGTCAAGCCGGTGGCCAACCCGCACGCGCCATGGCAGCCTGCATCGAACGGCCGGAACGGCCGACCCTGGAGCGAACGCCATGCCACTCGCCCGCGCCGTCACGCTCGCCCTGTTGTTCACAGGCGCCCTCCTCGGCCATGCGGCAGCCCAGTCGCCGGACCCGCTGCCCCGCGCCACCCCGCAGCAGGCCGGCTTCGACCCGGACCGCCTGGCCCGGATCGGCACCGTCCTGAACCAGGAGATCGCCCAGGGCCGCCTGCCCGGTGCGGTGATCGCCGTCGCCCGCGACGGCAAGCTGGTCCTGTTCGAGGCCTACGGCTTCCGCGACAAGGCCGGCGGCGTCCGCATGACGACCGACACGATCTTCAATGTCGCCTCCATGACGAAGCCGATGACGACCGTCGCCGCGCTCAGCCTGGTCGAACAGGGCCGCCTGCTGCTCGATGAGCCCATCACCAAGGCGCTGCCCGAGTTCGGCGCCATGACGGTCGCCAGCCTCGCGCCCGGCGGCGACGCTGTAACCGGGACCGTTCCCGCCGCGCGCCCCATCACCACCCGCGACCTGCTGACCCACACCTCCGGGCTGATCTATGGCGGCCGCGGCACGACCGCGGTGCACAAGCTCTACCCGGCCGGCAGCGCGGCGGCGGCGATGGAACTCACCGGCCCCGAGTTCCTGCACAAGCTTGCCTCGCTGCCGCTCCTGTATCAGCCCGGCACGACCTGGGATTACGGGTTCGGCCTCGATGTCACCGGCCTCATGGTCCAGGCCCTGACAGAGCAGAGCCTCGGCCAATATCTGCAGCAGGCCGTTTGGGGCCCGCTCGGTATGGTCGACACCGGGTTCGCGATCCCGCCCGAGAAGGCGGCCCGCTATGCCAAAGCGTTTCCCACCGACCCCGAGACCGGCCGCCCGCAAGTCGTCGACCCTGATAACACCAGGCCATTGAAGTTCGAATGCGGCGGTGGCTGCGCCGTTTCCACCGCGTCCGACTATCTTCGCTTCGCCAGCATGCTGCTCAACGCCGGCGAATTCGGCGGAGCCCGCGTGCTGAGCCCGGCCATGACCCGCTACATGCTCACCAACCAGCTCGGCCCCCAGGTCCGCAACCTGATCGGCAACGCCGACCCGACCCGCGCCAATTACGGTTTCGGCCTTGGCCTTGCCGTCCGCACCACCCCCGGCGTCGTCCCCCTCCTCGGCACCGTCGGCGACTTCTCCTGGCCCGGCGCCAGCGGCACCAACTGGTGGGTCGACCCCGACAAGAAGCTCGTTGTCGTCTTCATGGCCCACACCCCCGGCCCCGCCCGCTGGCACTTCCGCTACCTGATCAACACGCTCGTCTACCAAGCGCTCGCCGACTAGCAGTCACGGACCCGCAACAGCACGCGCAAAACGCGGCAACCCGGGCCACCCACCGCCTACCCGAGCGCCCACGCCACCCCACTCTCTCGCGCGATCGCCGCCACCTTCGCCAGCAGCCCCGGCCCGACCGGGATGCCCTCCCGCAGCCGTTCCTCCGCGATCGCCCGCTCCTTGTCGCCTGCCACCATCACCGGCGCCGCCGGATCGACCGGCCGCGTGCCCCGCAACGCCCCGCACAGCGCCGTCACGTCCGCTTCGAACGCCCCCTCCTCGCGGAACAGCCCCGGGTTCAACGCCAGGAAAAAGTGCCCGATATCCATCCCGAACGGCTGCTTCTGGTGCATCTCGTCCGTGATCAGCGTCGAGCCCGACAGGCACGCGCTCAAGATGTTCACCATCACCGACAGCCCGTAACCCTTGTAGCTGCTCCCCTCCGCGCTGCCTCCGAGCGACGTCAGATACCCGCCCTTCTCCGCCGCCTCTAACGGGTCCGTGCTCGGCACCCCCTCTTTCGTCAGCAGCCACCCCGCCGGAGCCGGCAGCCCTTCATTGGCCTTGTTGCGGATGCGCCCCGCCGCCACCGTGGTCGTCGCCATGTCCAGCAGGAACGGCACGCCATCCGCGCCCGGCGCCGCGAACGACCAGGGGTCCGTCCCCAGCCGCGCCTCCGCCCCGCCCGTCGGCGCCACCTGCACGCCCGCCGCCGACGTCGCCGCCATCCCGACCAGACCAGCGTCGGCCGCCATCCGCGTGTAGAACCCGGCCGCCCCGAAATGTGACGAGTTCCGCACCACCACCACGCCCACGCCGACCGCGTGCGCCTTGCCGATCGCGAGCTCCATGGCCTGCCGCCCCGGCTCGTGCCCCAGCCCTCCATCCCCGTCGACCAGTGCGGAGACTGGCGTCTCCCGCAGCACGCGCGGCACCGCCCGCATGTTCACCCGCCCGTTGCGGCTCCGCTCGAAATAGAGCGGCACCATCGAGATGCCGTGGCTGTCCACCCCATGCAGGTCCGCCCACGCCATCACCTCCGCCGTCCGCTCGGCGAAGCCCTCGGGCATCCCCCAGGCGTGCAGCAGTGCCCGCAGCTGCGCACGATGGGCGGCATACGACGGCAGCATCAGGCGGACCCTTCGCGGACGAAGCGGTTGCGCAGCACGCCGATCCCGGTCAGCTCGATCTCGACGACGTCGCCGGGCTGCAGGTCGGGCGAGACGCCGTCCGTCCCCATCCAGATCACGTCGCCCGGGTGCAGGGTCAGGTACTGCGTCATCGTGCTGATGAACCGCGCGACACCGAACAGCATGTGGCTGGTGTTGAAGCGCAGCGTCTCGGCGCCGTTAAGCCGCACCCGCGTCTCCATCGCCTCGAGGTCTGCGTCCGTCTCGATCCATGGCCCCATCGGCTTGAACGTGTCGGTGTTCTTCGCCCGCCAGAACGTCCGGTCCGTCTTCTGCCAGACCCGCTCGCTCACGTCGTTGCCGATCGTCCAGCCGAACACGCAGCCGAGCGCCTCGGCCTCGCTCAGGTGCTTGGCCCGGCGCCCGATCACCGCCACCAGTTCTCCCTCGTATTGCACCTTGGTCGCGTCGTGCGGCATCACCACCGGCTGGTCGTGCGCGATCAGCGCGTTGCTGGCACGGTAGCCCATGTCCGGCTTGGCTGGGATGTTCGGCGTCTCGCCCCGCCGCCGCGCGCCCTCGATCACGTGCTCCGTGTAGTTCAGCCCGGCCGCATAGAACGTCCGCGGCAGCAGCGGCACCTCGATCGTGATTGCCGACAGGTCGTGCACGCGGCCCGTGCGCTCCGGCGGGTCGAACAGCCCGCCCGCGACCTCCGCTACCCGGTCGCCCTCGACGAGCCCGTACGCGCTCCGCCCCTCCGCCGTGAACCGGACCCAGCGCACTATTCGGCCGCTTGCAACAGCCCCTCGCGCACGAAGGCCGGATCGAACACCCGGTCCGCCATCACCTGGCAGCGCTTGATCAGCCGCGGCTCGTCGGGACGGTAGTCGGGGATGGCGTTGTGCAACGTGCCGATATGGTCCCACATCAGCACGTCCCCCTCGGTCCAGTGGTGGGCATAGATGTACGTCTGCTGGAGCTGATGCGCGAACAGCTGCCCGAGCACGGCGTCGCTCTCAGCCTCGGTCAGTTCGTTGATGCGGATGACGTAGCCGGGATTGCAGTACAGCACCGTCCGCCCCGTGATCGGGTGGTCCATGAACACCGGGTGCACGGCCGGCGGCCGCTTGGCTCGCTGCTCCGGCGTCAGTGGCGGCCGCGTGCTGCCAGGCCGACGGCGCATCTCTTCCCAGAACTTGTTGAAGTCGTGCGTCGCCGTCATGCCGCGCAGCCGCGTCTTCAGCCCGGCGTCCAGGCCGTCGTACGCCGCCCGCATGTCGGCAAACACCGTGTCGCCCAGCGGCTTGCCGTCGCGATGCGGGATCGTCACCCCGTACAGCACGTTCGAGAACCCGATCAGCGCGTTGTAGCTCATGTCCGTGTGCCAATCCTGCCCGGCATCGGCCAGCCCGATCGGCTTCCCGTCCTCGACGATGTTCGACAGGATCATCACCTCCGGCGTTTGCAGGTCGCTGTATCCGCCCGTCAACGACACTTGCAGGCTGCCGAAATGCTCGGAGAACGCCTTCAGCTGCGGCGGCGTGAGCGTTTGCCGCGGGAAGCAAAGCACCCCGTGCTCCCCCAGCGCCCGCAGGATGGTCCCGAACGCCGCGCGCCCGAGCGGCTGCGCCAGGTCGATGCCGTCGATGGTGGCGCCGAGCGTCTGCCCGGTTGGCGTGATGCGCATGGGATGTTCTCCGGTCGTTACCGCCCTTTCACCCAAGCCTGGGACAGTGCCAAGATGCCGTCAACACGACACGCGGCCGCGAAGGCCGGGGCAGGGGAGGGCGGCATGCAACATCTGGGGCGACGGGGATTCGTGGGCGCCGCGGCGGCGGGCGCGGTCCTGCATCCGGCCCGGGCCGAGGATGGCACGACCCTCCGAATGGGCGTCGGCGCTCAGGTCACTTCGATCGACCCGCAATACCACAACATCTCGCCCAACAACGCGTTCGGCGCCATGGTCTACGGCGCCCTCGTCGACACCGACGCCCAATCCCGCCTCATCCCCGGCCTGGCGCTGAGCTGGACCGCGATCAACGACCGCCTGTGGGAGTTCAAGCTCCGCCCCGGCGTCAAGTTTCACAACGGCGAGCCGTTCACCGCCGACGACGTCGCCTTCACCTTCGAGCGCATCCCGACCGTGCTCAACAGCCCCGGCTCCTACTCGACCTATATCTATTCCATCGAACACGCCGAGGCGCCCGACCCGCTCACCCTGCGCCTCCACACCAAGGGCCCGGACCCGCTGCTGCCTGCCAGCCTGTCGCAGGTCTGGATGCTGAACCGCCGCACCCACACCGGCGTCACGACCGACGCGTTCAACAGCGGCAAGGCAGCGATCGGCGCCGGGCCGTTCGCCGTGACCGCCGTGCGCTTCGGCGACCGCGTGGAACTCGCGCGCAACGACGCCTGGTATGGCCCGCGCTCCCCCTGGACCGCCGTCAGCTACCGCCAGATGACCAACGAGGCGTCGCGCGCCGCGGCTCTCCTGTCCGGCGACGTGGATTTCATCGACCAGGTACCGACGGCCGACGTTGCCCGCATGGGCCAGGAACCGAAGGTTCGCCTGTCCACCGTCGACAGCCTGCGGGTGATTTATATCGCGATGGACCAGGGCCGCACCGGCGCCTCCCCCTTCATCACCGGCAACGACGGTCGCCCGCTCGACCGCAACCCGCTGCGCGACGTCCGCGTCCGCCGCGCGCTGTCGATCGCGATCGACCGCTACGCCGAGGTGTCGCGCGTCATGGAGGGCGTCGCCTCGCCCACGCTGCAGTTCATGGCGCCCGGCACCTACGGCTACGTGCCCGACCTCGTGCCCCCGCACGGCGACGTCGCCGCCGCCCGCAAACTGCTGGCCGACGCCGGCTATCCCGACGGCTTCCGCCTGACCCTGCACGGGTCCAACGACCGCTACCCCAACGACTACAAGATCGTTCAGGCGGTCGCGCAGATGTGGACCCGCGCCGGCGTCAAGACCGCGGTCGACACCGGGCCCTACGCCTCCTTCATCACCAAGGCCGCCCGGCAGGAGTTCTCCGCCTTTCTCGTCAGCTGGGGCACCCCCACCGGCGAGCCCAGCGCCGGCCTCCGCTCCTGCGTCGCCACCTACGACCAGGCGCGCGGCATGGGTTCCGTCAACCGCGCCCGCTACAGCAACCCGGCCCTCGACGCCGCCCTCGCCGCCGCCATGCAGGTCCTGGACGACCGCAAGCGCGAAGCCATGCTGCAGGATGTGCAGCGCCTGCTGGCAGCCGACGTCGGCATCATACCCCTTCACCTGCAGAAGAACGTCTGGGCCATGCGCCCCGGCCTGAACCACATGGCGCGGGTGGACGAGCTGACGCGGGCGCAGGATGTGGGGGTGGTGCCGCTGCCGGGCTGACACGCCTTGACGCGAGACGACCCGCTCCTCTAGTCTTCGGCTAGCTAACCAGGGACAGGCCGTCATGCGGGTCGTAAATGTCCATGAGGCGAAGACGACGCTCTCGCAACTGCTTGCCGACGTCGAGCGGGGGGAAGAGGTCCTGATCGCCCGCAACGGCACGCCCGTGGCGCGCCTGGCCGCCATCGCGCCGGTACTTCCCCGCCAACCCGGCCTGTGGCGCTCGGCACCGGGTTGGGAGGACTTCGTCTATGACCCGGCGGTGCTCGCGCCCATGACCGATCAGGAGATGCAGGACGAAGGCTGGCCTTGATGCACCTGGCGGACGCCTGCGCTCTGCTCTCCTTCTTCGGCGCGAGCGGTTCGGACATGAGCGACGCCGGGCGGGCGGCGATGACCGGCGACGTGCTGATCTCACCGATCACCGTGTGGGAGCTGACCCGCAAGGCCTCGCTCGGGAAGCTGCCGCCGTTGCCCACCCAGAACGGCAGCTTTGCCCGGCACCTGACCGCCCTCGGCTATCAGACGGCTTCGCTGATCTGCGAGGATGCCGAGCGGGCGAACCGGCTTCCGCCACACCACAAGGACCCGATGGACCGGATGCTCATCGCGACAGCGCAACGGCTCGGATGTCCGATCATCACCAGCGATGGGCTGTTCGCGACCTACGACGTCGACACGGTCTGGTAGGCCACCGTCACTGCGCCGGTCGCTCTCCCGCCCACCGCACCAGCGCGCCCAGCCGATAAAGGCCATGCACCATCTTCCCATACGGCAGCGTCACGAATAGCGCCAACACCAGGCCCAGGTGAACCGTCAGGACCACGCCCATCGCGCCGGTCGCGCGGAGACCGAGCGTGAGCAAGCCCGTGAACCCCAGCAGGAACAGCAGCACCAACAGCCCGGCCTCAGCCCCCAACAGCGCCCGCGCCCGCACCGCCGGGTCGCCGCCCAGCTTGGCCCACAGCAGCCCGGCGCTGCCCACCATCAGCCCCAGCCCGCCCGCCGCGCCCAGCAGCACCGGCACGCTCCAGAACCCGTACGGCGCCGCCCAGCCGAACCCGTGGTCATACACCGTCGCCACCGAGGTCGAGGCGAAACACAGCAGGAACCCGTAGGCCATCGCGTGATGCAGATGCCGCCGCCCCTGCGCGAACGACTCGTCGGTGTCGTTGCACCCATGCCCGCCGCCGCCGAGATACTTCAGCGTCGCCGCATCGTGCAGCGCCCGCCCCCACGCCCGCCTATCCCACGGCGTCCCGCCCCCCGTGTCCCGCCAGAACCGCGCGAACCCGATCCCCAACGCCAGCAGCGAAAACCCGAACGTCACCGACGCGACGCCCACCATCGCCCCGTAGGGCACCACCTCGTAGAAGCCACGCCCGGGCACCACCGGGTGCGCCGAGAACACGGCACCACCGCCCTGCAGCAACAGTGTCAGCAGCAGCACGCCCACGATCCCGCCCGCCATCGCCAGCGCCGTCACGAGCCCGTTGCGCTCGAACGCCGCCGCCAGCGGGGCCGGCCAGGCATACCGCGCGTAGCTCTCGTTCCGCACCACGGCGAGCGTCCGCGGCACGTTGATGCCGAACTCGTGCGGCGGCGCGTACTGGCACGCATAGAAGCAGCCCTGGCACGAATGGCACAGGTTCGCGAGATAGCGCAGGTCGCCCGACACGAACTCCCGCCGCAGCTCCATCGCCGGGAACACCGCGCAATACCCCTCGCAATAGCGGCACGCGTTGCAGACCTCCATCGCCCGGCGCGCATCCAGCAGTGCAGGGGTGTCTTCCACGATGTCTATTTCCGGCATAGCAGTGTCACCCCCCTCCAAACTCAAGAGCCGCCCAGCCCCCTCTCCCTCCGGGAGAGGGTTGGGGTGAGGGTCCCAATGCCAGCCCCGGCAATCGCCCAAGATCCCTCACCCAACCCTCCCCCGGAGGGAGAGGGCGATCCCGCCTCGGCAGGCATGCTTCAGTTCCTTGCATGTCGCGCCGCCTCCGCCCCCGCGATCCGCCCGAATACCGAGCCGATCGCCATCCCGAACCCGGCCAGGTATCCCCGGCCCAGGATGCTCCCCGCCATGATCTCTCCGCTCGCGAACAGATTCGCCGTCGGGCGGCCATCGTCCATGATCACCTGCGCCCGCTCGTTCACCTTCACCCCGAGGTAGGTGAACGTGATCCCCGGCCGCAGCGGGTAGCCGCTGAACGGCCCCACGGCGATCGGACGCGCCCAGTTGGTCTTCTCGATCGCGAGCCCCGCCGTATGCACGCCATCCAACCGCAGGTTGTCGAACGGCCCCGGCACGCAGGCCGCATTGAACGCCGCGACCGTCGCCTCCAGGGCAGCCACCTCCAGCCCCAGCTTCTCGGCCAGCCCCCCGATCGTGTCAGCCTTGATGGCCGAGAACACCGACGGCATGAACAGCCGCTCGCTCCGGCTGTCGATGATCGCATAGGCCACCTGGTCCGGCTGCTGCGCCACCAGCCGGCCCCAGATCGCATACCGCTTCGGCCACACGTCCTGCCCCTCGTCATAGAAGCGCTGCCCGTGCCGGTTCACCACCACCGAGAACGGCACGCAGTCCAGCCGGGTCACGATCCCGCCATCGAACTTCGGCGACCGCCCGTCGATCGCCACCGCATGGCACTGCGTCGGGTCGCCGACCGACCCGACGCCCTGGTCCAGCAGGCTTTTCAGCACCCGCCCCCGCGCATACGGCGTGCCCCTGATCAAGAAATTCTCCGCAGCCGGCCCCCAAGCCGCCTTCAACCACTCCAGGTTCGCCTGGAACCCGCCCGACGACGCCACCACCGTCCGCGCCTGTACCTCCACCGGAAACCCGTGCGCGTTCACCAGCAGCCGCCGCACGAACCCGTCGTCCAACGTCACCTCCTGCACCTCCGTGTCATACAGGCAGTGCACGCCCAGCCGCTCGGCATGCGCATACAGCGCGTTCAGCAGCGCCTTGCCGCCGCCCAGGAAGAAGGCGTTGGTACGGGACAGGTTCAGCGTCCCGGTCAACGACGGCTGGAACCGCACCCCACACCGCTCCAGGAACGGCAGTGCCGCCTGCGTCATCCGGATCGTCAGCCGTGCCAGGCGCTCGTCCGTTTCCCCGGCCGTCACCCGCAGCAGGTCATCCCAGTACTCGTCCTCGAGGTAAGCCTCGGTGAGCACGGACGTCGGCGCCGCGTGCATGGCCCGCAGGTTGCGCGTGTGCCGGCTGTTGCCGCCCCGCATCGTCCGCGGCGCATGCTCCAACACCACCACGCTGGCGCCCGCCTCGGCCGCGGTGATGGCCGCGCACAAAGCCGCGTTGCCGCCGCCGATCACCGCGACGTCCCACACCCGGTCCGACCACGCCATGCAGCCCTTCAGCGCTCCGCCCGCTCGGACCCTGTCACGCCGGCATGCCGAACAGCCGGGCCGCGTTGCCGCCGAGGATGCCCCGCCGTTCCTCGTCGCTCAGGGTCGGCGTCGCCATCACCATCTCCGTCGGGTTGCCTTCCCACGGGAACGGATAGTCGGTCCCCAGCATGATCTGGCTGGCGCCGACCTGCGCGACGATGTGCCGCAGCGCCTCCGGCGTGAACACCAGCGCGTCGTAATACATCTGATTGAGGTACTCCGACGGCTGCTTCTTCAGCACGATCGACGGATTGCAGTTCTGCGGCGACACGCGGCACCCGTTGTCGATCCGCGGCGCATAGGACGGCAGGAACCCGCCGCCATGCGCGGTCAGCACCTTGAGGTTGGGGAACTTGTCCAGCACGCCCTCGAAGATCAGGTGCTCCAGCGCGATCGCCGACTCGACCGGATAGGCCGCCACGTTGCCGAGCCAGCCATTCCCCGCCGCCCGCTTGTTCAGCTCCGGCAGACCCAGCGGATGGATGAACAGCACCGCACCCAGCTCCTCGGCCTTGGCCCACACCGGATGGAAGCGCGGGTCGGAGAACGGCTCCGTCAGCACGCTGGCGCCGATCGCCGCCCCCCGCAGCCCTTGCTGCCGCATCGCCCGGTCGAGCTGCTGCACCGCCAGGTCCGGATACTGCAGCGTCAACGACGCGAAGGCGCCGAACCGGTCCGGGTGCGCGGCCGTGAACTCGGCCAGCTTGCGGTTCTGCGTCTCGACGATCTTGCCCGCCAGCTCCCGGTCGCGGTCGTACCAGAACGGGTTGATCGACAGGATCTGCATGTCGATCCCCTGCGCGTCCATCGCCGCCAACCGCGCGTCCACGTCGATGTATTGGTCCGCCGCACCCCGCACCGGCGGCAGCACGGCCCGGGCCGCCTCGGCGCCCAGCAGGTCGGTCGCCTCGTGGAACAGGCAGTGCGTGTGGGTGTCGATCGTGCGGATGGTGTGTCCCGCCACACGGACCGGCAAGCGGGAGGCCGGCGCCGCAGCTTGCGCGCCAGCCCCAGGCGCCTGGGCGCGCGCCGCGTCGATCATGCAGCAACTGCAGAAGGCCATGCCCGCGACTGCCTTCAGAACGCTGCGTCGTCCCGCCATGTCCGTTGCCCCCCCAGAGTTCGTTCTTGGCGTGAGCCTAGGGCGCACCCTCTGGCCCGACAAGCGGCGCCACGCGCCACGCGCACGAAGCGTTGACGCCCCGCAACCCGGACCCTGTCTGCCGGCTATGTCCTCGAACCAACGCGGAGCCCGGCATGTCCGACCTGACCAGCAAAGCCGGCTTTACCGGACCGGGACTATCGCCCGGTGCCGCGCGCAGCTCCGCGCTGGCCCGCAACTGGTGGGCGGTCGCGCTGCGTGGGCTGTTCGCCATCCTGTTCGGGCTGGCGGCGCTCCTGCTGCCCGCCGTGACCCTCGGCTCGTTGGTCCTGCTGTTCGCCGTCTACATGCTGACCGACGGCGTGTTCGCGATCATCGCCGGCGTGCGCGCGGCCGCACACCATGAACGCTGGGGCCTGCTCATCCTCGAGGGGGTGCTGAACATCGCCGCCGGGGCCGCGGCGCTGGCCGTGCCGGGTGTTACGGTCGTCGTCCTCGTCACACTGCTCGGGATCTGGTCGGCCGTGACCGGGGTCTTGCTGATCGTGGCGGCGATCCGACTGCATGGCGGGCATGGGCGCTGGTGGCTGGGCCTGTCCGGCCTGGTGTCGCTGCTGTGGGGCATCGGCCTGAACGTGGCGCCCATCGCCGGCGCGCTGGTGCTGACGTGGTGGCTGGGCCTCTATGCGCTCGCGTTCGGCTTCGCGCTGCTGATCTTCGCCATCCGCCTCCGCAGCGCCGTGCCGCGCTGACCGGGTGGTTCAGGACGCGTAGTGCGGATACCCCGACTGCCGCCCCTCCGCCTCCAGCCGCCGCAGCATCGCCGGCCACTCCAGCACCCCGAACGGCCGCCGCACTCCCGGCTGATACAGGTGCGCCGTCCGCTCCAGCACGTCCTCGGGCGGCACCAGCAGCTCGGTCCGCGCCGCCATCGCGTCCACCTGCGCCCGGCACGACAGCTCGAGCTGGTACAGCGTGTTGAACGCCTGCGGCACATCCGGCCCGCACGTCAACAGCCCGTGGCTACGCATGATCAGCGCATTGTGCCGGCCCAGGCTCTCCACGATCCGCACCCGCTCGTCGAGGTTGATCGCCGGCCCTTCATAGTCGTGATAGCCGATGTTGCCGCTGAACCGGATCGACGTCTGCGTCAGCGGCAACAGCCCGCACGCCATCGCCGACACCGCCATCCCCGCCCGCGTATGCGTGTGCGTCACGCACGCCACATCCGGCCGCGCCGTGTGGATCGCGCCGTGGATCACATACCCGGCATGGTTGATCCCGTAATCGCTCTCCGGTTTCCACACCACACGCCCCTCGACGTCGATCTTCGCCAGGCTCGACGCCGTGATCTCCTTGTACAACAGCCCATACAGGTTGATCAGCAGGTGCTCCGTCCCGGGAATGCGGACGGTGATGTGGTTGTAGATCAGGTCCGTCATCCCGTACAGGTCCACCAGCCGGTAGCACGCTGCCAGCTCCACCCGCGCCGCCCACTCCGCCGCACTCACCTCGTCCCGAATGCAACGGAACCCGGTGTCGTAGTTCATGGCCCGATCTCCCCCGTCCCTACACAGTGCCCCGGCACACATGCGCCGTGCACGCGAACTGCCGCGGCCCGTCCGGCTGCCCGCTCTCGTACGCGGCCCGCAAATGCCCGGCCAGCCGCGCCGCCGCATCCGGATCGAGCGCCGCCGCATACTGGCCCAACGACCCCTCGCCCCCGATGATCGGAGACCAGTAATCCTCGAAATCGGCGAACTCCATCCAGATCGTCACCGCGTTCTCGGCCACGTCGCGCAGCCCCACCCGCTCGAACAGTCCGTACAGGTCGTCTCGCCGGGTCATCGGCCGGCTGAAGGTATGCGCCCGCGCCGCCGCCGCCGCCGGGTCCAGCATCGCCGCCGTGTCCCAGAACATGCGCTGGTGCGGCATCCCGCCCGCACTGTTCCACACCGCCGCCGCCACCACCCCGCCCGGCCGCACCACCCGCCGCATCTCCGCCACCGCCTCGGCCGCATGCGGCACGAACTGCAGCATCAACTGGCTCAGCGCCGCATCGAACGTGCTCTCCTCGAACGGCATCGCGCAGGCGTCGCCGTGCCGGATCGTGATGCGTGGGTCGTGCACCTGCCTGCGTGCCGCCTCGACGTAAATCTCCGACGCATCCAGCCCCGTGAGCGAGGTGTGCACGGGATTATCGGCCAGTTCGAACAGCAGGCTGCCGGTGCCGCATCCCACGTCGAGCACCCGGGCGGCTCGTTCGATGCCCGCGAAGGCATAGAAGCCGGGCGCGAGCCGGCGGCTCCAGCGGCCCATGCTCCGCTCATAGACGGCCGCGTTCCGCGCATTGAAGGTGGAGGCCATTGGGGCACGATAGGAACGGGAGGGTGTCCTTGGCAACCAATCCGGGCTCGCTTGGCCAAGGGCCAGCGCTCCTTTAGGGTCGCGGTCGAGGGGGGACTATGGCCGTGCTCAACCAAAAACGCATTCTGCTGCCCACCACCATGGCGTCTGCGGGCGTCGTCGTGCTGGAGGCCCGGCCGGACCTCCATGTCACGCGTTACGAGCCGGCGATCGCCCAGCCAGAGTTGCAGGCGCTGCTCGCCGACGCCGCGGCGATCGTGTTGTCGCTGACGCGGCTGGGCGGCGGCGACGTGGCTGCGGCGCCGATGCTGCAGGTGGTCGGCCGCCTCGGCGTCGGGTTCGACGCGGTGGACGTGCCGGCGCTGACAGCCCGGGGCATCCCGCTGATGACGGTCGGCACCGCGAATTCCCGTGCGGTGGCCGAGCAGGCGGTCCACTTCATCTTCGCGCTGGCCAAGCAATCGGCCCGGCTGCACCGCCTGATGCGTGTGGCCGGCACCGACTTCCGCCGCCAGGGCCTGCCCGCGGAGGTCGCTGGAAAGACGGTGCTGATCGTCGGGTTCGGCCGCATCGGCAGCCGCACGGCACCGCGCTGCAAGGCGCTCGAGATGGATGTGCTCGTGTACGATCCGTACGTCCCGGCCGAGACGATCCGGGCGGCCGGATACGAAGCGGCGCCCGAACTCGATGCCGCGCTGCCGCGCGCCGACTACGTGACGCTGCACTGTCCCAAGACGCCAGAGACGGTCGGCTTGCTGGACGCCCGCCGCCTTGCGCTGCTGAAACCGGGCGCGTGCGTGATCAACACCGCGCGCGGCGGCATCGTCGACGAAGCGGCGCTGCTGGCCGCGATCGACAGCGGCCACCTGGGCGGCGCCGGCCTGGACGTGTTCGACCCGGAGCCGCCCGACCCGGCTCACCCGCTGCTGCACCGCGAAAACGTCTTCGCCTCGCCGCATCTCGCCGGCGTCACGGCCGAGGCCTGGGACGCGATCGCGGTCGTGACGGCACAGAATGTCCTGAGCGTTCTGGACGGCGCCCCGATCCAAGCGCACGTGGTCAACCCCGAAGTCTTGGCCGGGTCTGCCGCGTGACCGCCGCCACGGCTTCCTGAAGCCCCGCTCGTCCGCGCGGTCGTCAGTCTCGTGGCAGCAATTCAAGGAGCGCCCGGGCCAGGAGGTCGGCCCAGTGGCGTTGGCCCGGTTCGTCGGCGATGAGGTCCTGGCGGATTTCGAGCTCGACGTAGGGGAGGGCGCGGGGCTCGGCGTGGGTGGGGACGGTGTAGTCGTAGCCATCGCCGTATCGGTATGGCTCGTTGTCGCCGACGAGTAGGCCGGTCTTGCGAAGTCGCTGGCCGAGCTCGATGGCGAATTCCGGGTTCGGGCCGTAGAGGACGCCGGCGTGCCAGGGCCGGGGGACGCCGCCGAAGACGGGCGTGAAGCTGTGCAGGGCGATGACGGTGCAGGTGCCGGGCCGGGCGTCGCGGCGGTCGAGCTCGGCGGCGATCGCGTCGTGATAGGGGAGGAAGATCGACCCGACCCGCGCCTGGGCCGCGGCGGGAGCAAGCCCGGCATTGCCGGGAACGGGGGTGCCGTCGCTCGAGGCCGGGATCGACGCCGGGTGCCCTGGCGGACGGTTGCAGTCAATAACCAGGCGGGAGTAGCGCTGCTCGATCAGGACCGCGTCCAGCAAGTCCGACAGGTGGGCGCCGACGCCGGCGATGCCGATATCCCATGCGATGTGGCGGTCCATCGCGCCGGGCGGCACGCCCAGGTCGCCGA
This sequence comes from Acetobacteraceae bacterium, assembly GCA_965213855.1. Taxonomy (GTDB): domain Bacteria; phylum Pseudomonadota; class Alphaproteobacteria; order Acetobacterales; family Acetobacteraceae; genus JBBROS01. Next base: position 768,190 of record CBDCAA010000011.1, read on the forward strand.
GGCATTGCGGGATCCGCCGGCCGGCATGGTCGGAGAGCAGCAGGTAGGCGGACCGGCCGCCGGGACGCGTGACGTGGACGGGCGGGGGATCGCCGTCGGCCAGCAACGGCTGATGCGGCTGGGGCGTGAGGGACGGCATGGGGTGGCGGGCTCCAATCTTGCATGGTCGGGCAGGGGCAGATAGACCGCACGGCCCGAGCGCTCGCACAAACACAAGGCACCATGGCGTTTCTGACGGTCCGTCATACGACGACCTACACCTACAAGCAGCCAGTGGCGTTCGGCGAGCACCGGGTGCTGTTCCGGCCGCGGGACAGCTACGACCAGCACCTGGTGCATGCGTCGCTGCAGGTGACGCCGACGCCGGCCTCGATGCACTGGACGCATGACGTGTTCGGCAATTGCGTCGCATGCGTGCGGTTCTCGGGGCGGTCGATGAGCCTGCGGTTCGAAAGCCTGATCGAGCTCGAGCACCGCCCGGTCCAGATGCTGGATTTCGCGGTGGCCGAGCACGCGCGGCTGTTCCCGTTCAGCTATGACCAGGAGGACATGCCGGACCTGTTGCGATCGATCGAGCGGCAGTATCCGGATCGGAACAATGAGCTGGGCGCGTGGGCGAAGACGTTCACGGCCGGTGCGGGCCGCCTGGGGCAACCGATCGAGACATTGGACCTGCTCGGCAGCTTCACGCAGACGATCCGGCGCGACTTCACCTACGTGCGGCGCGAACAGATGGGAATCCAGCCGCCGTTGCAGACGCTGAAGCTGCGGTCCGGGAGCTGCCGGGATTTCGCCCTGCTGATGATGGAGGCGCTGCGGGCGTTGGGCTTCGCGTGCCGGTTCGTCTCGGGCTACCTGTATGTGCCGACGTCGGACGACCGGCTGGCGGGCGGGGGGGCGACGCATGCGTGGGTCCAGGTGTATGTGCCGGGCGCGGGATGGCTGGAGTTCGACCCGACGAACGGGATCGCAGGCAGCCACAACCTGATCCGGGTGGCGATCGCGCGGGACCCGGCGCAGGCGGTGCCGCTTTGGGGCACGTGGACAGGGTTCCCGTCGGACGATCTGGGTCTGACGGTGGATGTCGCGGTGACCGCGTCGCGGACGCCCCGGCTGGGGACGGCGGACGGTGCAACCGCTAGCACGTCGCTGGGTTCAATAGCTGACGAGAGGAGAGGCTGATCGTGATACGGATCCATGCCGGCTACGAGATCGGGCTCGATTGCCTACGGGCGACGCCGATGATGCTCCAAGTGGCGGTGCATCCGGACCGCGCCAAGGACCTGTTGACGCCGGGGGTGGTGAGGTTCGAGCCGGAAATCCCGGTATCGACGTATCTGGACGCGTTCGGGAACGTGTGCAGCCGGATCTATGCGCCGCCCGGGCGCCTGACGATTTCGACCGACTTCGTGGTGCAGGATTCGGGGCTGCCGGACGAGGTGAACGAGGCGGCACAGGACAACATGGTGCAGGACCTGCCGAACGACGCCCTCGTCTTCCTGCTCGGCAGCCGCTATTGCGAGACCGACCGGCTGTCGGACACGGCATGGTCGTTGTTCGGGGACGCGGCGCCGGGGTGGGCGCGGGTCCAGGCGATCTGTGACTTCGTCAACAAGCACATCAAGTTCGACTACATGCAGGCGCGCGATACGCGCAGCGCCTGGGAGGCGTATCAGGAGGGTGTGGGCGTCTGCCGCGACTTCGCGCACCTGGCGATCGCGTTCACCCGGTGCATGAACGTCCCGGCGCGGTACTGCACCGGCTATCTTGGGGATATCGGGCTGCCGCCGCCCTATGCGCCGGGCGATTTCAGCGCGTGGTTCGAGGCCTACCTGGGCGACCGTTGGTATACGTTCGATGCGCGGCACAATACGCCGCGGATCGGCCGGGTGCTGATGGCGCGGGGGCGGGACGCGACAGACTGCGCGATCTCGACCAATTTCGGCAAGACGACGCTGGGGAGCTTCCACGTGTTCTGCGACGAGGTGTCGGAGACGGGTGAGATCGTTCCATATAAGGCGCCCGCTGCGGCATGAGGCGGCGGCGTGCCTTGACGCGGGCAGCAGGTGCGGCCATCTGGGTCTAATCAGGACTGCACCAGTCCGCATACCGAGTTGAACCTATGTTGAGGCTATCCAAGCTTGCCGACTATGCGGTCGTGGTGCTGATCCGGCTTTCGAGCGCGGAGGGGTGCCAGACGTCGCCGAATGTGGCGGCCGTCACCGGATTGCCCGAGCCGACTGTGGCGAAGGTGCTGAAGGCGCTGACGTCGGCCGGGCTCGTAGCCAGCCAGCGGGGGTCGCGGGGCGGGTATCGCCTGGCGCGGCCGCCCGGCTCGATTGCCGTGGCAGACGTGGTTGCGGCCATCGATGGTCCGGTCGCGATCACGGCCTGCACCGAGGGCGGCGCCGGCAACTGCGAGGCCGAGGCGTCGTGCCCGGTCCGCGGCCGATGGGATCCGGTAAACGACGCCGTGGTCCGGGCATTGTCGCAGATCACGCTGGCCGATATGTGGGCGGCGACGCCCCGGCCGAGATCGCAGGCCGCGCGCGAGCCGGCCAACTCCGTTTCAATCCTCGCCGAATAGGACGCTTCGATGCCCGCCGTCGCCGACACAATCGACACCGTCCAGTCCGTCACGCAGTCCGGCTACAAGTGGGGCTTCGAGACCAACGTCGAGATGGACATCGCGCCCAAGGGGCTGACGACGGACACGATCCGCATGATCAGCGCCAAGAAAGAGGAGCCGGAGTGGCTGCTCGAGTGGCGGCTGGCAGCCTTCGCGGCCTGGCAGACGATGGTTGAGCCCGACTGGGCCAAGGTCGGCTACCCGGCGATCGACTATCAGGACATCCATTACTACGCAGCGCCGAAGCGGCCGGCGCCGAAGTCGCTTGCCGACGTCGATCCCGAGTTGCTGGCGATGTACGAGAAGCTCGGCATTCCGCTCAAGGAGCGGGCGATCCTGGCCGGTGTCGAGGGGGCCGAGGCGCTGCCGGACCAGGCGGCGCCGGTGGCGGTGGATGCGGTGTTCGACAGCGTCTCGGTCGCGACGACGTTCAAGGCGACGCTCGAGAAGGCCGGCGTGATCTTCATGCCCATGAGCGAGGCGGTCCGGGAACATCCAGACCTGGTGCGCAAGTACCTCGGCAGCGTCGTCCCGGCGGCGGATAACTTCTTCTCCGCACTGAACAGCGCCGTCTTCACGGATGGCAGCTTCGTCTACATTCCAAAGGGCGTGCGCTGCCCGATGGAACTGAGCACCTATTTCCGCATCAATGCAAAGAACACCGGACAGTTCGAGCGAACGCTGATCGTCGCCGACGTGGGCGCCTATGTCAGCTACCTTGAGGGCTGCACGGCGCCGCAGCGGGACGAGAACCAGCTTCATGCGGCGGTGGTGGAGCTCGTGCTGCTGGAAGATGCCACCATCAAGTATAGCACGGTGCAGAACTGGTATCCGGGCAATGCCGAGGGCAAGGGTGGCATCTACAACTTCGTCACCAAGCGGGCGGCGTGCCGGGGTGCGCGCAGCAAGGTGAGTTGGACGCAGGTCGAGACCGGCTCGGCGATCACCTGGAAATATCCCAGCTGCATCCTGCAGGGCGAGGGATCGGTGGGCGAGTTCTACTCGGTCGCGGTGACGAACAACCGGCAGCAGGCCGATACCGGCACGAAGATGATCCATATCGGCAAGAACACGCGCAGCACGATCGTGAGCAAGGGGATCAGCGCTGGCCGGTCGGACAACACCTACCGGGGGCTGGTGCGCATCCTGCCGCGGGCGTCGGGCGCGCGGAACTTCACGCAATGCGACAGTCTGCTGATCGGCGATCAATGCGGCGCGCATACGGTCCCGTATATCGAGAGCCGGAACCCGACGGCGAAGGTTGAGCACGAGGCAACGACGTCGAAGATCGCCGAGGACCAGCTGTTCTACTGCCGCAGCCGGGGCCTGAGCGAGGAGGATGCGGTCGGGCTGATCGTGAACGGCTTCTGCAAGGACGTATTGAAAGAGCTGCCGATGGAATTTGCGGTCGAGGCGCAGAAGCTGCTGGCCGTATCGCTGGAGGGGTCGGTCGGTTGATGCTGCACATCGAGAACCTGGCGGCGTCGATCCAAGAGGCGGAGGGCGCCGAAAAGGCGATCCTGCGCGGGATCGACCTCGACCTGCCCGCCGGGCAGGTGCACGCCATCATGGGGCCGAACGGCTCGGGCAAGTCGACGCTGGGCTATGTGCTGGCGGGGAACGAGGGCTACGCCGTCACGGGCGGGTCGGCGACGTTCGAGGGGGCCGACCTGCTGGCGATGTCGCCGGAGGAGCGGGCGGCGGCCGGGCTGTTCCTGGCGTTCCAGGCGCCCATCGAGCTGCCGGGCGTGAACAACGCGAACTTCCTGCGGACAGCGCTGAACGCGATCCGCCGCGCGCGGGGCGAGGCGGAGCTTGATGCGGTGTCGTTCCTGCGGATGGCGCGCGCCGAGAGCAAGCGGCTGCACTTCCCGGACGACATGCTGAAGCGGAACGTGAACGTCGGATTCTCGGGCGGCGAGAAGAAGCGCAACGAGGTGCTGCAGATGGCGCTGCTGCGGCCGAAGCTGGCGATCCTGGACGAGACCGATAGCGGGCTCGACATCGACGCATTGCGGATCGTGGCCGATGGCGTGAATGCGCTGCGTAGCCCGGCCTTCTCGGCGCTGGTGATCACGCACCACCAGCGGCTGCTCGATCACCTGGTGCCCGACCGGGTGCACGTGCTCAGCCAGGGGCGGATCATCCGCTCGGGCGGGCCGGAGTTGGCGCGGGAGCTGGAGGCGAACGGCTACGCGCACGTCGTGGCGAGCGCGGCATGAACTCGCCGGTGTTGAACGGGATGGCGAACGGGGCGGACGCGTTCCTGGCGCGGTATCGCGGCCTGCGGGCGCGCCTGCCGGGCGATGCCGCGGTGCGCGACGCGGCGGCGGCGGCGTTCGAGGCGTCAGGGCTGCCGAGCGTGAAATCCGAGGCGTGGCGTTACACGAGCCTGCGGCCGCTGGCGGAGACGGCATTCCAGGAGCCGCTGACGGAGGTATCGCTGGCGCCGGTCGTGCACGGGCTGCCGGATTTGCCGCGCGTGGTATTGATCGACGGCCGGTATCAGCCGGACCTGTCGACGCCGCCGGCGGCGATGGGGCTCGAAACGTTCGCTGCGGCGCCGGCATTCGGGCCAGAAGGTGCCGGGCTGCCGATGGTGGCGCTGAACACGATGCTGGCCGAGGACGGGGTGCGGCTGCATGTCGCGGCCGGCGTGGATGCGGGCACGCTGCTGCTGCTGACGATCACGCCCGCGGCGCACCGGCCGGTGGACTTCCATCCCCGCCATGCGATCGTGCTGGAGGCGGGGGCTCGGCTATCGATCATCGAGGTCGCGCGGGGCGAGGGGTCCTATCTGCATAACGCGGTGACGACGGTCTCGGTCGCGGCTGGGGCATCGTTGAGCCATGCGCGCCTGCAGGAGGAGGGGGCGGAGGCGTTCCACGTCAACACCACCTTCGCGACGGTGGCCGAGCGGGGGACCTACGATGCCTTCGTGCTGACGCTGGGCGCACGGCTGGCGCGGACGGAGGTGCATGCGCGCTTGGCTGGGGCGGGCGGTGCCGTTCACCTGAACGGGGCGCAGCTGCTTGCGGGCCAGCAGCACGGGGACATCACGACCGTGGTGGCGCATGACGCGCCGGGTTGCGCGTCACGGCAGACGGTCAAGAACGTGCTCGATGGGCGGTCGCGCGGGGTGTTCCAGGGCAAGATCGAGGTGGCGCGGGCGGCGCAGAAGACCGACGGCTACCAGATGAACCAAGCGCTGCTGCTGAGCCCGCAGGCAGAGATCGACTGCAAGCCGCAGCTCGAGATTTACGCCGACGACGTGAAATGCAGCCATGGCGCGACCGTGGGGGAGCTGGATGCGGACCAGCTGTTCTACCTGCGCAGCCGGGGCGTCCCGCTCGAAGAAGCACGCTCGATCCTGGTTCGGGCGTTCCTGACGGAGGCGCTGGACGTGGTGCGGGATGCGGTGGCGCGGGACATGATGGAACAGGCGATCGACGCCTGGTGGAAGCGGAAAGCCGAATGAACGCCATCACGAAGACGGTTTCGCCGGCATTCGACGTCGAGGCGATCCGGGCGCAGTTCCCGATCCTGGGCCAGCAGGTGCGTGGCAAGCCGCTGGTGTTCCTGGACAGTGCGGCCAGTGCCCAGAAGCCGCGGGCGGTGATCGACGCCATGGTGCGGACGATGGAGACGCAGTACGCGAACGTGCACCGCGGGCTGCACTGGATGAGCGAGCGGACGACGGACGCCTACGAGGGCACGCGGGACATCGTGGCCCGGCTGCTGAACGCGCCGTCGCCCGACGAGATCGTGTTCGGCAAGAACGCGACCGAGATGATCAACCTGGTCGCGTACAGCTATGGGCGCGGCGTGATGCGGCCGGACCAGGCCGTCGTGATTTCCGAGATGGAGCATCACGCGAACCTGGTGCCGTGGCAGATGCTGCGCGACGCGGGCGGCCCCGACCTGCTGGTGTGCCCGATCACGGACGCGGGCGAGGTGGACATGGCGGCGCTGGAGGCGATGCTGGCGGGTGGCCGGGTCGGCCTGGTCGCGATGACGCACATGAGCAACGTGCTCGGCACCGTGAACCCGGCGGCGCGTATCGCCGCTCTCGCGCACGCCCATGGCGCCAAGGTGCTGTTCGACGGCAGCCAGGCGGTGGTGCACCGGCACGTGGACGTGCAGGCGATCGACGCCGATTTCTATGTCTGGACCGGGCACAAGCTCTATGGGCCGACCGGGATCGGCATCTTGTACGCAAAGCGCGAACTGCTGGAGGCGATGCCGCCGTTCATGGGCGGCGGCGACATGATCGGGTCCGTGAGCTTCGAGCGAAGCACCTGGGCTGAGGTCCCGCACAAGTTCGAGGCCGGGACGCCGATGATCGTCGAAGCGATCGGGCTGAGCGCCGCGATCGAGTGGGTCGAGGCGATCGGGTTCGACGCCATCGCCGCGCACGAGGCCCGGCTGACCGAGCATGCGATCGCGAGATTGTCGGCGATCCCCGGGCTACGGCTGCTGGGCGCGGCCCAGGACCGCGGCGGCGTGTTCAGCTTCACCATGCAGGGCGCGCACGCGCATGATATCGCCACCCTGCTGGACCGGCAGGGCATCGCGGTCCGGGCGGGCAATCATTGCGCGGAGCCGCTGATGCGGCGGCTGGGCGTGGACAGCAGCGCGCGGGCGAGCTGCGGGATCTACACGACCGAGGCCGAGATCGACGTACTGGCCGACACGCTCGACCGGGTGCGCGAGTTCTTCAGCTAAGATGTTCGACGACGTCCGCGATCTTTATAGCGCCGAGATTCGCCGGCACGGGCGATCGCCCACCCATGGACAGCGCCCTCCGGCGTTCGATGTGCAGGCGCGGGGCGACAACCCGATGTGCGGTGACCGCGTGACGGTGTACGTCAAGCGCGACGGCGAACGGGTGGCGGCGGCCGGCTTCGAGGCGCGGGGATGCGAGATCACGGTGGCAAGCGCCGACCTGATGTGTGAGGCCGTGCAGGGCCGCAGCCCGGCCGAAATCCGGCAGTGGGCCGGCGACGTCGAGGCGATGGCGCGGACCGGGCTGTGTGAGGCGTGTGACGCTGCCCTGCAAGGCTTGAAACCGCTGAGCGCCGTGCATGAATATCCATCGCGCGTGCGATGCGTGACGCTTCCGTGGGCGGCCCTGGTGGCGGCTCTGGACGGGGCAAAGGAGGCAGCTGGTGAATGACGTGACGAGCTGGACGCCCGAGGGCGACGTGCCGGCCATCGATGCTTCGGCGCGCCCGAACGAGGAGGCGGTGCTGGAGGCGATCGCGACGGTGTATGATCCGGAGATCCCGGTGAACATCTACGAGCTGGGACTGATCTACGCGGTCGAGATCGGCGACGATCACCATGTGAAGGTGGAGATGACGCTGACGGCGCCGGGCTGTCCGTCGGCGCAGGAGCTGCCGGTGATGGTGCAGGACGCGATCATGGCGGTGAAGGGGGTGACGTCGTGCGAAGTGGATACGGTGTGGGATCCGCCGTGGGACCCGAGCCGGATGACCGAAGACGCGCGCCTTGCGCTGAATATGTTCTGAGATGGAGGCGGTGATGAGTGCCACCCAGACGGCGACGAAGGTGCGGCGGGCATTGCCACCGCTGATGCGGCTGACGGATGCGGGGGCGGAGCGGCTGTCGCAGCTGTATGCGAAGGGGCGGGAGGGGATGCTGCTGCGGATCAGCGTCAACACCAAGGGGTGTTCAGGGCTGTCGTATGTAATGGACTGGGTGGCGGCGCCGGGTCCGGGGGACGAGGTGGTGACGGACCACGGGCTGACGGTGCTGGTGGACCGGAAGGCGAGCTTGTTCCTGATCGGGTCGGAGATGGACTACAGGACGGACGTTCTGACGTCGGGGTTCACGTTCACGAACCCGAACGAGAAGGGGCGTTGCGGGTGCGGGGAGAGTTTTCACGTTTGAGGGTGTTTCGGGCCTGCTAATGCCGGTCCTAAATCGTTGCGTTAAATCTCGCGTTTACAGATATTGTGTCAGTTGTATCCCCGCTTCCGACCCTAGTCGGCCGCACGAGTCGACGAACGTGACTTCAAGAAGCGGACTTATGGCTTTGCGACCGGCGACTGCTCAACGCGGAAACGACGCCGTTCAGCCGGGTCATTTGATGCGCAGTTGCGCGCAATCTTGAGCTATGGCATCGTTCCCTAAATGTTCTAGGACGATTATGGCGGACGGCAGCGCAATTGAGTGGACAGACGCGACGTGGAACCCTGTAACGGGCTGCACAAAGATCACCCGCGGGTGCGACAACTGCTATGCGGCGCGTTTTGCTGAGCGGTTCCGCGGCGTTCCGGGACACCCGTTCGAGCCAGGGTTCGACCTAACACTCCGCCCCGAGCGCCTGTCGCAGCCGCTTGCCTGGCGCAGATCGCGGATGATCTTCGTGAATTCGATGAGCGACCTCTTTCACAAGGAGGTTCATCGGACGTTCATCGATCGCGTGTTCGAAACGATGGAGCAAGCCACCTGGCACGTGTTCCAGTTACTTACCAAACGCAGTTCGCTAATGCGGGACTATCTCCGATTGAGATATGGGGCACGGCGGGCACCCGCTCACATTTGGCTGGGCGTTTCAGTCGAGGATTATCGGTCCCGCTCGCGCTTGGAGCACTTACAAGAAACGCCCGCCACTGTTCGTTTTCTATCAGTCGAGCCTCTTATCGGGCCAGTCGGCGGCGTGGACTTGTCCGGCATCCACTGGGTCATTGCAGGAGGGGAGAGCGGCCCCGGCGCACGCCCGATGCATATTGATTGGATCCGGGAGGTTCGGGACAACTGCGCCGAACAAAGTATACCGTTCTTCTTCAAGCAATGGGGTGGTATCCGGCCCAAGTCGGGAGGGCGGTCGCTTGACGGACGCGAATGGAACCAGCTCCCTCTCGGCGTCGCTCATCGAGCCGCCTGATGCGTCCCGCTCGGAAAGACTACAAAGGGCGCGAGCAGGGATACGTAAAGCATCACTTCCTAGCTGGCTACATGGGGCGTCTCGTGATGAAAGTCGCGAGTTCCTATAAGCACGTCGTTTACACAGACGGCTTCTCCGGTCCTTGGCAGAGCCGAGACGAAAGCTTCGAGGACACCTCGTTCGGCATCGCGCTCGAGGCACTTCGGGACGCAAAGGCGCAGTGGAAGAAGACCCGGGGAGCTGACGTGACTATGACAGCGCTTCTGGTTGAGAAAGAAGCCCGGGCCTTTCGCCGTCTTACGGAGGTCGCGTCCCGCTACCCGGACATCACTATCAAGACTTTCAATGGCGATTTCGTCGAGCTTGTTCCCACACTGGCCGCAGCCATTCCGCCTGGCGCTTTCTCTTTCGTTCTCATGGACCCGAAGGGGTGGAAGATCGACATGACGAAGGTGGCTCCGCTAATCAGCCGCCCAGATTCAGAGTTGCTGTTCAATTTCATGTTCGATTTCATTAATCGATCAGCTTCTATGCCGCAGCCCTATGTCCAGGCCGCTTTAGAACTGCTCCTGCCTGGGGCTGGGGTGCAACAGCGTATTGCGGACATCGTTCCATGGAAGGCACCAGCGGGTGTCCAACGCGAGCAAACCCTTATCTCCTGCGTTACGGACGTGGTCAGGCGTTTAGGTAATTATCGCTTTGTGATGGACACACCCGTCCTCTATCCCACGCGTGATCGGACTTTCTACTCCCTGATCTATGCCACTAGGAGCAAGGTCGGCGTCGAGGTTTTCCGGGATGCTCAGAATGCAACGCTGCTAGAGCAGGACGCAATGCGGATCGATCTTAAGGATGCGAAACGCGCTGAGGAGACTGGTATGTCTGACCTATTCGCAGGACATGCTACACGGCAGGAGTTTGCAACTCAGTGGCTTGCCGAACAAGAGATGGGCGCGCGCGTCGCCCTGCTTAATGCAGTGCCAGTCGCGCCTCAGTCGGTTCTCTACGGCGACGTATGGCCCACTGTGCTGGCTAAATGGGGCGTCAAGCGCCGGCGCCTTGGTCGAATTGCAGCTGAGCTGAAAGCTGGTCGACAGCTCCTATTTCTCGATTGGGCGCCAAAGAAGCAGGTGCCAGACGACACCTATCGCGTCCAGCGCCCGACCTAGAGTTGCCGTCAGCCTGTCGGGGCTGCAAGTGTTCTCTAGTCGACGAACGAACCAGCGCTGGGCACCCTCGGACAATTTGACCCCATCGGTGGATGTCAGCTACCTCGGCATTTGGCATGAAGCGGACCGGCAGCTAACCACCGAAGTCGTAACATTTTAGCCTGTCCCACTATCCGGTGACGAGGTTGTTCGGGGGCGGTTTGATTGGCCTTTTGGACAAGGTGGGCAGGACGGTGTGGGTCTATGTAACATGTCCGAGGATGAAGAGTTACCGTGTCAGCGGGAGGCGTTCGGAGATCAAGAACGCAGCGTCGGGGGACGCTTGGGTGAACACCGTCAACGAGTCGACGCGGCGGGGGAGGGTTAGGGCGGGGGCGAAGTGGGTTTGGGCGGCGGGGCTTATGGTGGCGTGTTCTTCTGGGGAGAGGCGGCGGGTTAGGGTCATGTGGAAGAACCAGGTGTCGAGGACGTGGGGGTAGCCCCAGCGGACGAGGTTTTGGTCCTGGGCTGGGGTGAGGGCAGTGCGGCGGCGGCGGGCGAGTTCGGCTTCGTCGGGCGGGGCGCGGTGTGGGTCTAGGCGGGTGACGCAGGCATCGGCGAGGGCTTGGAGTTCGGGGGAGGGGCGGGTTTCGGTGAGGGCAAGGAAACCGTGGATGTTGGTGACGGCGAGGGGGGGCAGGTCGAAGGCTGGCAGGGTGCGGGCGAGCGCTTCGGCGTCGTGCAGGAAAAGGTCGTAGGCGGTGGCGAGGCGCATGGGGGGTTTCAGGGTGGCGTGGAAGCCGTAGCGGCTGGGGTCGGCGGTAAGGCCGGGGAGGCCGGGGATGTTGGGTTGGGGGAGGGTGGCGGCGGTTTCGGGGTCGCGGCCGAGCCAGGTGCAGGCGGCGCGCCAGAGGGGGTCGGTGGGGGCGGGGGCGTAGTAGACGGCGACGCGCATTTCTTCGTCCGTGCTCTATCGTTTTGGGGGGGGCGCTGTGACGGCGGAGGGCCCTCACCCGACCCTCTCCCGGAGGGAGAGGGCTTTTGGTGTTAGATGACGCGGTCGCCTTGGCGCCAGACTTGGCGGATGACGGGAAGGGTTTGCCATTCGCGGATGCGGACGAGGTCGGCGCGGAGGCCCGGGGCGAGGGCGCCGCGGTCCGACAGGCCGGCCATGCGGGCGGGGTTCGCGGTGACCATGGCGACGCCTTCGGGGAGGGTGATTCCGGTCTGGTGCACGGTGGCGAACGCGGCTTCGACGAGGGCGGCGGGGACGTAGTCGCTGGCGAAGGCGTCGACCGCGCCCTCGCGCACCAGGTCGGCGGCGGCGACGTTGCCGGAGTGGGAGCCGCCGCGGACGATGTTGGGCGCCCCGGCGATGACCTGCATGTCACGGCGGTGCGCCTCCTGCGCGGCGAGCATGGAGACGGGGAACTCGCTGATGCGGATGCCGTCGCGGTGGTTCTCCGCGACCTCCTCGGCGGTGCGGTCGTCGTGGCTGGCGAGGACGGCGGGGTGGCCGGCCATCAGCGCCAGCAGCGCGCGCCGGTTCGGGTCGCGCAGGCGCTCGCGGGCGGCCTGCAGCTCGACGATGCGCTGTTCGACATACTCGGCGCTGGCGCCCTCGCGCTTCCTCATGGCCCGGTAGCGGTCGAGGTTCGCGTACTGGCCGACGCCGGGCGAATGGTCCATCAGGCTCACCATGCGGACGCGGGGGTGGTGGGCCACCGGCTCGAACAGCTCCAGCATGTCGGCGGCGGGCAGCTCGCAGCGGAGATGAAGGAAGTGCTCGGACTTGAGCAGGCCGGTGTCGGCAAGGGCGTCGAGGTCGACGACGCCGTCCTTGAAGGTGCGGATGCGTTCCTTGTCGAAGCCGAGGTCGCCGAGGCAAAGCGCGTCCAGCACGGTGGTGACGCCGCTCGCGGCGCATTGGGCGTCGTGCGTGAGCATGGCGGAGCGGCTGGGCCAGCGGGCGTTGCTGCGGGGCTGGACCTGGCGCTCGAGGTTGTCGGTGTGGACGTCGACGATGCCGGGGATGAGCGTGTCGCCGTCCATGTCGACGGCGCCGGGCGCGTGGCTGATGCCGGGCTGGATGTCGGCGATGGTGGCACCGTCGAGCACGATGGTGCCGTGCAGAAGGCGGTCGGGAAGCACGAGGCGGGCGTTGGTAAGGATCGTGGTCATGCGGCGTCCTGCAACTGCGTCACGATGAGGGTCGAATCGGCGACGGCGTCGCGGATGGCTGTATCATGGAAGATGCCGACGATGGCGGTGCCCCGCGCCTTGGCCTCCTGGATCATGGCGACGACGACGGCGGCATTGGCGGGGTCGAGCGAGGCGGTCGGTTCGTCGAGCAGCAGGATGGGATGGTCGGCGACGAAGCCGCGGGCCAGGTTCACCCGCTGCTGTTCGCCCCCGGAGAAGGTGGCGGGCGGCAGGGCGTGCAGGCGGGCGGGGATGTTAAGGCGCAGGAGCAGGGTGGCGGCAGCCTCGCGGGCAACGGCGGGGGCGGCGCCGCGGGCCATGGCGGCCTCGGCGACGATCTCGATGGCGGGGACGCGGGGCACGGCGCGGAGGAACTGGCTCACATAGCCGAGCGTGTCGCGGCGGACAGCGAGGATGGTGCGCGGGTCGGCGCTGGCGAGGTCGACCATGGCGCCGTGATGGCGGACGAGGATCTGGCCGCGGTCGACACGGTAGTTGCCGTGCAAGCTGCGCATGAAGGTGGACTTGCCGGCGCCGGACGGGCCGGCGAGGGCGACGCACTGGCCGGCGTATAAGGTGAGCGAGACCGCGCCGAGGACGGGGAGGGTGAGGCCGCCCTGGAGGTGGAGGGTGAAGGCTTTGCCGACTCCCGAGGCCTGCAGCATGGGGGTAGCCGCGCCCTCACCCCGGCCCTCTCCCGCGGGCGGGAGAGGGAGCAGGATCGGCGCGGTCATGCTTGCAGGACCGAGCTGACGAGGAGCTGGGTGTAGGGGTGGTGGGGGTCGTCGAGGACCTGGTCGGTGAGGCCGGTTTCGACGACTTGGCCGCGCTGCATGACCATGATGCGGCCGGCGAGCAGTCGGGCGACGGCGATATCGTGGGTGACGAGCACGACGGCGATCCCGAGTCGGGCGACGAGGGTGCGGATGAGGTCGAGCAGGCGTGCCTGCACGCTGACGTCGAGGCCGCCGGTGGGTTCGTCCATGAACACGAGGCGCGGGTGGGTGACGAGGGTGCGGGCGATCTGCAGGCGCTGCAGCATGCCGCCGGAGAAGGTGGAAGGCATGTCGTCGATGCGGGCCGGGTCGATTTCGACCTGTCGGAGCCAGTCGGCGGCGGCGGCGCGGATGTTGCCGTAGTGTCGGCTGCCGTCCCGGTCGGCGCCGGGCGCCATCAGGCGCTCGCCGATGTTGCCGCCGGCCGAGACGCGCATGCGGAGCGCGTCGCGCGGGTTCTGGTGCACGAAGCCCCAGTCCGAGCGGTGCAGGGCGCGGAGGGCGGGAGCGGGCATGGCGTGGAGGTCGTGCACGGCGCCGGCCAGGTCGCGCACGGTGACGGTGCCGGCATCGGGCGGCATGCGGCCGGAGGCGACGTTGAGCAGGGTGGTCTTGCCGGAGCCGCTTTCGCCGACGACGGCGAGCACTTCGCCGGGCCAGAGGTCCATGTCGACGCCGTCGAGGGCGGCGACGGCGCCGAAGCGGAGCTGGAGATCGCGGGCGGAGAGGAGGGTTTCGGTCATGCCGCTGCCCCGGCGGAGCGGGTGGCGCAGTAGTCGGTGTCGGAGCAGACGAACATGCGGGCGCCCTGGTCGTCGGTGACGACCTCGTCGAGGTAGCTGTCTTCGGCGCCGCAGAGTTCGCAGGCGTGCGGGGCGCGTCCGGGGCGGAAGGGATGGTCGTCGAAGTCCAGCGAGCGGACGGCCGTGTAGGGGGGGATCGCGTAAATGCGCTTCTCGCGCCCGGCGCCGAACAGCTGGAGCGCGGGCATGCGGTGCATCTTCGGGTTGTCGAAGGCGGGGATGGGGGAGGGCGACATGAGGTAACGGCCGTCGACCATCACGGGATAGTCGTAGCTGGTGGCGACGTGGCCGTAGCGGGTGATGTCCTCATACAGCTTGACGTGCATGAGGCCGTATTCGGCCAAGCCGTGCATGCGGGTGGTCTCGGCGCGGCTCGGCTCGAGCTTGGACAGCGGTTCGGGCTGCGGAACCTGGTAGACGAGGATCTGGGCGGCGGTGAGCGGCTGTTCCGGGATACGGTGCCGGGTCTGGATGATGGTCGCCTGGTCCGTGTGCGTGGTTGTCCGGACGCCGGCGGTGCGGGCGAAGAAGCGGCGGATCGAGACGGCGTTGGTGGTGTCGTCGGCGCCCTGGTCGATGACCTTCAGCACGTCCTCGGGGCCGAGAATGCTTGCGGTGAGCTGGATTCCGCCGGTCCCCCAGCCATAGGGGAGCGGCATTTCGCGGCTGCCGAACGGCACTTGGTGGCCGGGGATGGCGACGGCCTTCAGGATGGCCCGGCGGATCATTCGCTTGGTCTGTTCGTCGAGGTAGGCGAAGTTGTAGTCGGTCATGGTGCGGGCTCCCTCTCGGTCATGCGGAGGGGGTCGGCTTCGGACACGATGATCGCTTCTTCTTCGGGATCGTCACCTCGGCCTTCTCCCGCGGGCGGGAGGGGGGGCAGGGCGTCGGCGCGCATGTGGCGGAGGGTTTCGAGCTCGGCCTGGAAGTCGACGTAGTGGGGGAGCTTGAGGTGTTCGACGAAGCCAGTGCCCTCGATGTTGTCGGAATGGTACAGGACGAACTCGGCCGACTGCGCAGGAGCGTCGACGGGTTCGCCGAGCTCCTGCGCGCGCAGCGCGCGGTCCACCAGGGCCATGCTCATGGCCTTGCGGTCGGCATGGCCGAAGCACAGGCCATAGCCGCGGGTGAACTGCGGCGGTGCGGTGCGGGACCCGTGGAATTGGTTGACCATCTGGCATTCGGTCAGGGTGACGTCGCC
Organism: Acetobacteraceae bacterium; assembly: GCA_965213855.1. Classification (GTDB taxonomy): domain Bacteria; phylum Pseudomonadota; class Alphaproteobacteria; order Acetobacterales; family Acetobacteraceae; genus JBBROS01. The sequence continues at coordinate 783,862 of CBDCAA010000011.1, forward strand.
GATGTCGATCTCGAAGCCGAGCTCGGGCGGGGCGAGGACGACGTTGGCGTCGCCGACGCGGAGCTCGCCGACGAAGGGGTGGGCGCCGCCATAGCCGCGCTGGGTCGAGTAGCCTAGCGCGAGCAGGAAGCCCTCGTCGCCGCGGGCAAGCGCCTGGAGCCGGACGTCGCGGCCGGCGGGGAAGGCAAGGGGTTCGCGGGTGAGGTCGCCGGGTTGGGCTCCGGTGTCGGGCGGGTCGGGCTCGACCAGGTCCTCGCGGCCGAGGATGCCGAACACGGGCGGCGTGGCGCCGTCTTGCGCGGGCGCTTCGGGCGGCGCCGGGGGTGCAACGGGCAACGCCGGGTCGAGCAGGCGATGCGTGTAGTCGGTGGTGGGGCCGAGTCGCTGGCCGCCCGGCATGTCCTTGAAGATGGCGGAGACCCGGCGCTGCAGCGGCATCGCCGCCGTGTCGACGGGGCGGCTATGGCCGAAGCGCGGGAGCGTCGTGCGATAGGCGCGGAGCAGGAACGCGGCCTCGATCAGGTCGCCCTGGCCCTGGAGAATGGCACGGGCGGCGAGCTGGCGGTCGTAGCAGGCGCCTTCGGCCATTACCCGATCGACCGCGCGGCCGAGCTGGGCCTCGATCTGGTCGGGGGTAAGCGCCGGGAGCGCCGGGTCGCCGCGGCGCTGGGTTGCGAGCCAGGCGTGGGCGGCGTCGATGGCGCGCTCGCCGCCCTTGACGGCAACGTAGGCCATTACGCGGCTTCCTCGATCTTGAGGGTCCGGGGCAGGGCGGCGAGACGGTCGCCGGCGCAGAGGATGAGGTCGACGCCGCGGGGGAAGCGGGCGTGGTTGGCGGCCCATTGCGCGGTGAAATCGTGGGGCAGGCCCTCGGCGTGCAGAGTCGCGGGCGCGGCCAGGCCGGGGCCTTCGAGCCGATAGGAACGGCCGGATCCGAGAGCGGCGAGTTGCAGGATCAGCGTTGCCGCAGTCTCCGGCGCTTCGTCGGACCCGGCATGAAGCCGATCGAGCGGCAGCGCGGCCACGAGCGATGGCAAAGCTGGCGGCGTCCAGCGTCGTGAGCGGCGCGCCGCAGTGGAAGGCGATCCAAGGTGCCGCGGCCGTCGCGGCATCGTCGAGCCAGAGCGGGGTGTCGAGGTCGACGAGGGTGAGCAGGGCCGCCGCAGTGGCGCGGGCGAGCGGGGCGGGCGGCGCGGCCGGGGCGGCAAGGGTCTGAATGGAGCCCGGCCGGGCCATCGCGTCCAGAACGGCCCGGAAGCACGCCTGGCTATCAAGGACCGGGTTGGCGAAACCGGGCTCGAGCGTGGTCATGAGCGCATCGTCGCCATGGTGAAGAACTGGACCTGCGTGGCGGCGGCGCGGCGCGCGGTTTCGGCCCGCGCGGCGCCTTGGGCCGCGGCAAGCGGCGCGATGACGGCGGCGGCGACGCGGTCGTGCCGGGCCGGGTCCTGCAGGGCGGCGTCGAGGGCGGCGGCGAGTTCGGCCTGTTGCAGGTCGCGGCCGAGGCAGTAGGCGTGGCCGAGGTGGTCGCCAGCGCGGACGGTGCAGCGGGCGACCGTGGCTTCGCCGAGGTTGAAGGCGGGACCGGTGCCGCCAGCGCTGCCCCGGAGCATCACAAGGCCGATCTCGGGCCCGCGAAGGCGCGTGTAGGGCGGCAATAGCCCGTCGGCGAGCCGGGCCAGGTCGTCGGCGGTGGCGCGGGCGAGAACGGCCATCCAGGCTTGCCGCCGCTGCACGGGGTCGAAGGGTGGCTCGATCATCTTGTCTAGACAACTACGTCGTGCCCGTCCTACGGTCAAGCCATGGCGAGTGACGGTTTGGTGACGGCTTCGGTTCAAGGGCAAGCGGCGCCGGTATGGCGGCGGATCGCGCACGCATTGGCGTCCGAGATCGGGGCCAAGGGTTTGCGCCCCGGCGACCGGCTGCCGACCGAGGCGCAGTTGGCCGCGCGGTTCGACGTTAACCGGCATACGGTCCGCCGGGCGATCGAGCAGCTGGTGCGCACCGGGTTGGTGCGGGTCGAGCAAGGGCGCGGGTCGTTCGTGGCCGACGACGTGATCGACTATCCGGTGACCGGGCGAACGCGCTTCAATGAATGGATCCGGCGGCAAAACCGCGAACCGACGGGCCAGGTGCTGCATGTGCGGGAGCTGGCGTGCGGCACCGCGGTGGCGGCAGGTCTGGGGATCGATTCGGGCAATCCGGTGGTGACGATGGAGCGGCTAGGGCTGGCGGACGGCGTTCCCGTGAGCCTCGGGTCGCACCATTTCTCGCCGGCGCGGTTGCCAGGCATCCTGGCGGCGTTGAAGGACCACGCGTCGGTGACGGCGGCGCTCGAGGTGGTGGGTGTCGCGGACTACGTGCGGCAGTCGACCCGGGTGTCGTCGCGCATGCCGACCGGGGTCGAGGCGAGCCTGCTGCGCATGGGGCGGGGCCGGCCGGTGCTGGTGTGCGAGAACACGAACGTGGATGCGGCGGGCCGGGTGATCGAGTTCGGGGTCGCGCGCTACCCGAGCACGCGGGTGCAGGTGGTCTTCGAGCCATAACGCGGTCTTCCGGGCCGGAGGCGTCCTGTCACGCGTTCGCAAAGCCGCCGGATTGGCGGGACCAGGCCCGGGCGTAGGGGCCGGCCTGGGCGAGGAGGTCGGCGTGGGTGCCTTGCTCGACGATGCGCCCGGCCTCGAGCAGGATGAGGCGGTCCATCTTGGCGATGGTGGACAGGCGGTGGGCGATGGCGATGACGGTGCGGCCTTCCATGAGGCCTTCGAGCTGCTCCTGGATCGCCGCCTCCACCTCGCTGTCGAGCGCGGACGTCGCTTCGTCCAGCACCAGGATGGGCGCGTCCTTCAGCACCACGCGGGCGATGGCGATGCGCTGGCGCTGGCCGCCTGACAGCTTCACGCCGCGCTCCCCGACATGGGCGTCGTAGCCGCGGCGGCCCTGCCAGTCCTCGAGATCTAGGATGAAGTCGTGCGCGTGGGCGCGGCGGGCGGCGTCCTCGACCTCCGGCTGCGTGGCGGCGGGGCGGCCGTAGCGGATGTTGTCGCGGATCGAGCGGTGCAGGAGGCTCGTGTCCTGGGTGACCATGGCGATGTTGCCACGCAGGCTTTCCTGGGTGGCGACGGCGATGTCCTGGCCGTCGACGAGGATGCGGCCCGCCTCCGGGCGGTAGAAGCCGAGCAGGAGGTTCACCAGGGTGGACTTGCCGGCGCCGGACGGGCCGACGAGGCCGACGCGCTCGCCGGGGCGGATGTCGAGGTCGATGCTGTGCAGCACCCCGCGCTCGGAGCCGTAGCCGAAGGCGAGGCCTTCGAAGCGGATGGCGCCGCCCGCCACGCGCAGCAGGCTGGCGCCGGGCGCGTCCGGCATGGAGCGGGGCACGGCGATGGAGCGCATGCCGTCCTGGACCATGCCGATGTTCTCGAAGATGGCGGTGACGGAGCGGCCGACCCAGCCGGCCATGTTGGTGAGCTGCCAGGCGAGCGGCAGCGCGGTGGCGACGGCCGCGAGCGGGATGCGGCCGGTGGTCCAGAGCCAGATCGACAGGGTGGCCATGGTGCAGAGCAGGCTGGCATTCAGCACGGCAAGGGCCATCACCCAGGCGGTCATCATGCGGGTCTGGGCGCGGTAGGCGACGGTATGGTCGTCGACGGCTTCCTGGACGAAATCGTCCTCGTCCTCGGCCCGGGCGAAGAGTTTCACGGTCAGGATGTTGGTGTAGGCGTCGACGATGCGGCCGGTGAGCAGCGAGCGCTGTTCGGACACGCCGATCGAACGGTCGCGCAGGCGGGGCACGAACAGGCGCAGCAGGAGAGCGTAGGCGGCGAACCAGATGGCGATGGGGATGGCGAGCCGTGGGTCGATGCCGAGAAGGAGGATGCTGGCGCTGACGCCGTAGACCACGATGTACCACGCGGCGTCGGCGCCCATGACGATCGCTTCGCGCATGGCCGGACCGGATTGCATGACGCGGTTGGCGATGCGGCCCGCGAAATCGTGCTGGAAGAACGACCAGGACTGGCGGACGACGTGCCAGTGGCTCTGCCAGCGGACGAGGTTGGCCATGCCGGGGCTGATGGCCTGGTTGATGGTCATGACCTGGAGCAGCAGCACGCCGGGCCGGGCGATGAACACCACGAGGGCCATGAGCACGAACTGCGGCCAGGCTTGTTGGATCAGCGTCTGGGGTGGGTGGGTGGTGAGCAGGCCGGTCACGCGGCCGATGCAGAAGGGGATCGCGGTGTCGAGGACGGCGACGAGGAAGCCGCCGAGGAACAGGCGGATGATGAGGCCGTGCATCTGGCGGGTGAAATAGCGGAAGTAGGCGACCAGGCCCTCCGGCGGCGTCGCATCGGGCACCGGGCCGGTGGGCTGCACGAGGTCTTCGAAGTGGCGGAAGGCTCGGGAGATCATCGGCGTGGGGTGCGCCCGTGCGGCACGGGGGTCAATGCCGGCCGGGCCTGCCGGATCATCCCGGCCAGGGGGAGACGCCGACGAGGTGCGCGTGGCCGCCGAGCATCAACACGTAGGCCACAAGTCCCACTGCCGGCCGCCACACGCCCAGCTCCGCCCAGGACAGCGAATTGCGGTTCGACAGGATGGCCCCGAACGGCAGGATCGACGTGCGCTGGGCGAATGGTTGCCAGGCGTTGCCCAGCGCCCGCCGCCGCTTCGCGTCGATCGAGGCCGGCCCGGCGGCGGCCACCACGAACAGCGCCCCAAAGAACAGCAGCGACGCCTGGTCCCCGTTGCCGACGAGGTGGATGCCCGACCAAAGCGCCACGCCCATCAGGAACGGATGCCGCGTGATCCGCACGATGCCCTTCGGCGCCGCGTCCACGAGCTTCTCCTGGTTGACCGAGGTCGGGTTCGGGGTCGCGAGCCCGATCACCACGAGCAGGAACGCCGGCAGCATCAGCGCGAGCATGACCGGCTTCCACCAGCCCAGCATGCCCCAGGTCGGGATGTAGTCGGCCTTTTGATAGGCGATCACCAGCCCGACCATCCCCGCGACGGACAGCAGCGAGAAGACGACCATGTAGGCGTTGAGCCCGAGGCGCGCGACCAGCGCATCGCGCAGGCGCGTTCCCGACACGCCGAGGTGGATGGCGACGAAGAACACGGCCGCGAGTGCAAGGGCGATCATAGCCGCCTACTTACGCGCAAACGCGCCGTCCGCAAGCGCATGACCCCAGCGCGAAGACCTCGCCATCTTCGCGCCACATCCGTTGCGTAAGCGGCCGGGCCGGCGATCGCTTGCTCGGCAAAACTTGACGTGCCACCTACTCCGCCCATCCGGCACTTTGCCGCATCACGAACCCTAACGGACGGAACGCAGCGACGTGATCAAACCCCTCCGCAAGGCCGTCCTCCCCGTCGCGGGCCTCGGCACCCGGTTCCTCCCCGCAACCAAGGCGATGGCCAAGGAGATGCTGCCCGTCGTCGACAAGCCGCTGATCCAATACGCGATCGAAGAGGCGCGCGCGGCCGGGATCGAGCAGTTCTGCCTGGTCACGGGGCGCGGCAAGACCGCGCTGATCGACCATTTCGACGTTTCCTACGAACTCGAAGCCACCCTCCGCGAACGCGGCAAGACCGACATGCTCGAACTGCTCGACGCCATGAAGATCTCCCCCGGCTCCATCACCACCGTGCGTCAGCAGGTGCCGCTCGGGCTGGGCCACGCGATCTGGTGCGCCCGCGCCTTCATCGGCGACGACCCGTTCGCGATCCTGCTGCCCGACGACCTGGTCCTTTCCGAGACCCCCTGCCTGAAGCAGCTTGCCGACGCGTATGCCAAGACCGGCGGCAACGTGGTCGCCGTCGCCGAGGTGCCGCGCGAGCAGACCAACCGATACGGCATCCTCAAGACGGGCGCCGACGATGGCCGTCTCGTCGACGTCCTGGGGCTGGTCGAGAAGCCGAAGCCGGCCGACGCGCCCAGCAACCTCAGCGTCATCGGGCGCTATGTGCTGATGCCGGAGGTGATCGGCCATCTCGCCGCCATGGAGCGTGGCGCCGGCAACGAGGTCCAGCTCACCGACGCGATGGCCAAGCTGATCGGCCACAGCCCCTTCCACGGCCTGCGCTACGAGGGCCGCCGGTTCGACTGCGGCGACAAGATCGGCTATCTCGAGGCGCAGATCGCCTTCGCCCTCAAGCGCCCGGATCTTGCAGCCGACGTCCGCGCCTTCCTGCCCACCTACATCAACGGGTGACCGCCATGTCCGCGAGCGTCCCCTTCCGGCACGACTTCCACCCGACCTCGCTGCGCGAATACGATATCCGCGGCGTCGTCGGCCGCACGCTGCACCCGGCCGACGCCTTCGCGATCGGGCGCACGTTCGGGACGGTCGTGAGCCGGGCAGGGGGGACGCGCGTGGCTGTCGGCTACGACGGGCGGCTTTCGTCGCCCGAGTTGGCCGCGGCACTCGTGGACGGGCTCAAGGCGTCCGGCCTGCACGTGCTCCGGGTGGGCCGCGGGCCGACGCCGATGCTGTACTTCGCGGCGACCACGCTCGAGACCGACGGCGCCGTGATGGTGACCGGCAGCCACAACCCGCCGGACTATAACGGCTTCAAGATGATGCTGGGAAAACGGGCCTTCTTCGGCACCGATATCCAGCTTCTCGGACGGCTGGCGGCGGCCGGCGATGTCGTCGCCGCAGGGCAGGGAACGGACGAGGCGATCGACGTCTCGGACACCTACGTCGACCGCCTGGTGCAGGACTGGGACGGCGGCGACCGCAAGCTGCGCGTGGTGTGGGACAACGCCAACGGCGCCGCCGGCGAGGTGCTGGCCAAGCTGCTCAAGAAGCTGCCCGGCGAGCACTCGGTCCTGAACGGCGACATCGACGGCACCTTCCCCGCCCACCACCCGGACCCGACGATCGCCAAGAACCAGGAGCAGCTCATTGCCGCCGTCGCCGCGGCCCATGCCGACCTGGGCATCGGCTTCGATGGCGACGCCGACCGCGTCGGCGCCATCGACGACAAGGGCGGCATGCTCCTCGGCGACCAGCTCATGGTCGTGCTCGCCCGCGACGTCCTCAAGACCCACCCCGGCGCCACCATCATCGCCGACGTGAAGGCCAGCCAGGTCCTCTACGACGAGATCGCCAAGGCCGGCGGCGTGCCCCTGATGTTCAAGACCGGCCACAGCCTGATCAAGGCCAAGATGGCCGAGATCGCCTCCCCCTTCGCCGGCGAGATGAGCGGCCACATCTTTTATGCCGACCGCTGGTATGGCTTCGACGACGCGCTGTATGTCGCCATCCGCCTCATGGGCATCGTCGCCCGCATGTCGACGCCCCTCTCCGCCGTGCGCGAGGCGCTGCCGAAGGTCGTCAACACCCCCGAGCTCCGCTTCGACTGCGACGACACCCGCAAGTTCCAGGTCGTCGAGGAGGTTGCCGCCCGGCTCCGCGCCGCCCGGGCCGCCGTCAACGACATCGACGGCGTCCGAGTCCTCACCGACGACGGCTGGTGGCTGCTCCGCGCCTCAAACACCCAGGCCGTGCTGGTCGCCCGCGCCGAAGCCCGCGACGAAGCCGGGCTGGAGCGGCTGAAGGCGGCCCTGACGCACCAGCTGGAGGCGTCCGGGCTCGCCGCGCCGGATTTCTCGGGCGAGAACGCCGGCCACTGACGCCGCCCGTCCCGGTCGATCCGCCGCCGGGCGCGCTGTTCCGGCAGATCGCCTCGCCGGCCTTCGTCACCGCGCCGCCGGACGTCCGCGGCGCCCAGCTGATCCCACCCGCTGTCGCCGCCGCGATGGCGCCGGCCTGGACCACGCGGCAATTCCCGGAGCGCCCGGTCTCGTTCTACCGGCTGGACGGCGTCTACGTCGTCGGCGAGGGCCTGGTCTTCGACCGCGACCGCGCCCTCCTCGCCCCCAGCGTCACCCAGCACAGCCCGCCGGAGATCGCCGCCGGCCTGGCCCGGCTCGACCAGGCTATCGCCGACGGAACGCTCGTGCACGATCCCGGCACCACCCTCCTGTGCCAGAAGCGCGGCCTGGCCAATTTCGGCCATTGGCTGATCGAGCTGCTCCCGATCGCCCATCTGTGCCTGGCGCACCTGCAGGACGACGGCTGGTCCGTGCTGGCACCCGAACTCCCCGGCCGCATCGGCGCCGTCATCCGCTACTCCCTTGCGGCGATCGGCGTGCCCACGGCCGCGATCCGCCTCGGCGACGGCGCACCCCGCCTGGTCGATAGCCTCATCCTCGTCGACGGCCTGACCGCCCACGGCTACACGATTTCCCCCCTCGTCCTGCCCGCCCTTGACGCCCTCATGGCCGCCGTCCCGCCCGATCCGCCCGCCCCGCTCTGGGTCAGCCGCGCCGGCTCGCCTCGCAGCCTGTGGAACGAGCCCGACCTCGAACGCATCCTGTCCACCCTCGGCTGGCGCGTCCTCACTCCGGGGGCCATGCCGCTCCATGCCCAGATCGCCGCTTTCAAGGGCGCCACGGCCATCGCCGGCGTCCACGGCGCCGGCCTCACCGGCCTGGTCTTCGCACCCCCTGGAACGCCGGTCACGACGTTCGCGCCGGCCGCAATGCCGGACACGTTCTTCTGGCTGCTCTCGGCTTTGCGTCAACAACCATACGTCGAAGTCCGCGCGCCCCACGATCGGGGCGGCGACCGCCAACAGCCCTATGACGCCGCCCTCGTCCTCCCGCTTGCCGAAAGCCTGTCGCACCTGGGCCCCTTGCGCCCGAACCAGCCATGACACCCGGCCCTGTACGCGATTGACCGCATGGGCCCATCTCTGGTGACGGGGGCAGCATGGAGAGAAGATCGTCATGGCCGGGCTTGTCCCGGCCACCCACGCCGCAGCCTTGAGCACTGCATGTGCGGCCGGATTGCGCGGCCCGCTGAGCGGCATGTCCGTTCAGCGCAGAACAGCCTGCCGCTTCACGCGCCGCCTTAACCGCCGTAACTCTCCGCATCGAGAACTGACGGGGCCCTCCATGCTGCAACCTCCGCCCGCCCAGCCCGGCATGCACGAGCATGAGATCGACACGCCCGCCCTCGTGCTCGACCTCGACGCCTTCGAGCATAACCTCGACCGCATGGCCGCGCTGCTGGCGCCGACCGGCACGAAGCTGCGGGCCCACGCAAAGACCCACAAATCGCCCGTCATCGCCCACCACCAGATCCGCCGCGGCGCCGTCGGCCAATGCGTCCAGAAGGTCGCCGAAGCCGAAATCCTCGCCTGGGGTGGCGTTCCCGACATCCTCGTCAGCAACCAGGTCGTCGGCGACCAGAAGCTCGCCCGCTTCGCCGCCCTGTCCGGCCTTGCCCGCATCGCCATCTGCGCCGATCACCCGCACCAGGTCGACCGACTCGCCGCCATCGCGGAGCAAGCCGCCCGGCGCCTGACCGTCCTCGTCGAGATCGACGTCGGCATGGCCCGCGCCGGCGTAGCCCCTGGCCCCGATGCGGTCGCCCTGGCCGAACGCATCGCCGCCTCGCCCCACCTCCGCTTCGGCGGCATCCAGGCCTATCACGGCCGCGCCCAGCACCTCCGCACCCAGGACCAGCGCGGCCAGGCCATCGCCGCCGCCGTCGACGATACCCGCCGCACCGTCGAACAGCTCCGCCAGCGCGGCCTCGATTGCCCCATCGTCGGCGGCGCCGGCACCGGCACCTTCGAGTTGGAGGCCGCAAGCGGCGTCTATACCGAGATCCAGGCCGGCAGCTACTGCTTCATGGACGCCGACTACGCCCGCAACCAGGGCGGCGCCGCGGCCGGCTTCCGGCACGCGCTGTTCGTGCTGGCCACCGTCATGAGCCAGTCCCGCCCCGGGCTCGCTGTGCTCGACGCCGGCCACAAGGCCGTCCCGACCGACAGCGGCTTCCCCCTGCTCTGGGCCAACGACCACGTCGCCTATACCGGCGCCTCCGACGAGCACGGCAAGCTCGAATGGACCGAAGGGGAGGGGGTCCGCCTCGGCCAGAAACTCCGCCTCGTCCCCGCCCATTGCGACCCCACCGTCGACCGCTTCGACTGGTACGTCGGCGTCCGCCGCGGCCGCGTCGAATGCCTCTGGCCGGTCGCGGCGCGCGGGGCGCTCAACTGAGCGCCTGGATCGAACCCGGCATGCGCGTCCAGCTCCCCGCCCAGCCGGACTGGGGCGTCGGCCAGGTCCAGTCCGTCATCGACCAACGCGTGACGGTCAACTTCGAACATCGCGGCAAGGTCCTGCTCAACGTCGCCGTGGTCGACCTCGAAATCCTCGATCAGGACTAGGTTGCGCCCCGCTGTCCTCCGCCCGACATACAGGTCATGATCGACCCCTTCGGCCGCGCCATCACCTACCTGCGCGTCAGCGTCACCGACCGCTGCGACCTTCGCTGTGTGTATTGCATGGCGGAGGACATGACGTTCCTGCCGAAGGCCGACGTCCTCAGCCTCGAGGAGCTGGAGCGCCTCAGCGCCGCGTTCATCCGCCAGGGTGTGCGCAAGATCCGCATCACCGGCGGCGAGCCGCTCGTGCGTCGCGGTGTCATGACGCTGTTCGACCGGCTTGGCGCCCGGGTCGGGGCGGGCCTGGACGAACTCACGCTGACCACCAACGGCACCCAACTCGGCAAGTTCGCCGAGGCGCTGGCCGCTGCCGGCGTCCGCCGCATCAACGTCAGCATGGACACGCTCGACCCGGACCGGTTCGCCCGCATCACCCGCTGGGGCCACCTGGCCAAAGTGCTGGATGGGATCGCGGCCGCAAAGGCGGCCGGGCTGCACGTGAAGGTCAACGCCGTCGCGCTGCGAGGCGAGAACGAGGACGAGATTGGCGACCTGCTCGCATGGTGCGGCGCGCACGGCCATGATCTGTGTCTGATCGAGACGATGCCCATGGGCGACGTCGCCGGCGACCGCACCGACCAATACCTGCCGCTCTCGATCGTCCGCGCCCGCCTGCGCCACCGCTTCACCTTGGACGAGACCGGCTACCAGACCGGCGGCCCGGCCCGCTACTACGACGTGCGTGAAACCGGCGCCCGCGTCGGCTTCATCACCCCGATGACCCATAACTTCTGCGAAAGCTGCAACCGCGTCCGCCTCACCTGCACCGGCACGCTCTATCTCTGCCTAGGCCAGGACGACGCGGCCGACCTCCGCACCGTGCTGCGCGCTGGCGCCGACGATGCCGCCCTTGACCGCGCCATTGCCGACGCGATCACCCGCAAGCCTAAAGGCCACGACTTCATCATCGACCGCCGCACCACCGCCCCCTCCGTCTCACGCCACATGAGCCTGACAGGCGGCTGATCCACGCTGCGCTTGAGGCTTCCGACCCTAGTTCTTCCCGGCCTGCACCAGCCCCTTGCGGACGGCGTCCTGCGCGGCCGCGAACCGCACCCAGCCCGGCAGTTGCGCCGCTAGATTGACGTCGCCCCATTTCGGGTGATTGGGCGGCATCCGCAGCCGGCCGATATTGGCGAACAGGGCGCTGACGAAGCGGGCGACCTTCTCATAGCGCACCGTGTTGCGCGGCCAGGCATAGACCGCCATGACGGCGCCCACCGCCAGCGTGTCCACGGGTTCCCCGTCGGGCACCAGCGCATATTGGCCGTGTTCGAGCCTCGCCGGAAGATAGGTCTCCAGCAAGGCGGGGGACATGGGGATGGTCAGGAAGTGCAGCCCCGTTGCGGGCAGCAGCCCGGTGAACAGGCTGGCCGGCTTGCCGGCGACATAGACCAGCGCCGCAATCTCACCCCGCTTCAGCTTGTCCAGGGCCGTCGCCTGGGTGTCGTTGCGCAGCTCCGGCCGCACGCCGAGGGCATCGAACACGACTGCGGCCGTCATTGCCGTGCCGCTGCCGGCGCCGTCGACGTTCACCGGCTTGCCCGTCAGGTCGGCAAGCGAGGCGACGTCGGCCCGCGCCAGCACGTGCACCTCCTCGTCATACAGCTTGGTGATGTACTGCACGCTTTGGTGCATGCCCGGATGCGACCGTTCGCGGTCAAGGTAGGACAGCACGTCGGCCTGCACGATCGCGACATCGACGCCGCGTACGAACAGGAGGTCCTCGATGTTCTGCACCGAGCCGCGGCCGACGATGGGCAGGACGCGGAGACGGCTGCCGTCGTCGAGCATCGACGCCATGTCCGCCGCGATGCGGATGTAGGTTCCCTGCACGCCGCCGGAGATGACGCCGATCGTGCCCGCATTGGCCTCGTTGGTGGAGATGGCTTGAGGCCCAAGGGTGGGCGCCGCCGCCTGGCGCTGGGCCGCGGCCGGAGGAGTAGCGAGCAGCACCAGGCACAGGGCGGCGAGCGGCCGATGGAGGCGCCGGGTCATGGCGAGGTCCTGGCCGCTGCGTCCCGTCGCGGGAGCGCGTCGAGCAAGGGGCGGGCGCGCTCCTCGCCGAGGCCGAGGGCAAGGCCGAACCAGTATGCCGCCTGGTCCGGGTCTGGCTGGATCCCCACTGCGCCGATCCGCTCGAGGGTGGCGACATCATAGGTGGTGCCGAGCGCGAGCGCCGCTGGGCCGGAGCCGGCATCGGCCGCCCGCTCCAGCAGCAATCTCGCACCCGAGACGTCGCCCCATTCCAGCATCGCCCGTCCGCGCCGGGCCATTCCCTCGGCGAGCGCGGGCGGAGTCCGGGGTTGGATCGCCTGTGCCGTGATCGCCAGGATCGGGGCACGGATCGCGGGACCGGCTGGTCCGGGCACGGCGGCCTCCGCGGCGAGACCATGCGGCGGCGGAGCCTCGGGTTCGACGGCCGGCAACGGGCTGGCGGCCTCCGCGGCCGGGTGTGCGGTCGCCTCCGCGGTCTCGACCGGCTGCGCTGTCTCCTCCGCGGCTTTGACCGGAGGGGCGGTCACTTGCGTGACGCCGAGCGCCTGCAGTTCTGGGGTGGGCTCGATCGGCTCGGCCGCGGCAGCGACGGCGGGTCCGGGGCTCGCGGGCGCCTCCGCCGCGGGGCTTGCTTCTACGGCCGGTTCCGCCGACGCAACGGCCAGCTCCGGCGGGTTCAGGGAAGGTCGGTCGGCCGCGACCGGCGCTGGGTCGGCGACAGGCGCCGCCTGTGTGGGCGCCGCCTGTATGGCCGCAGCCTGTGTGGCCGCCGTTAGGGCGACCTGCTGGCCCAGTTCGGCCGTGAACGCGACGTCGAGGATCACGGGCGTTTCGAGGCTAGGGTTCGAGACCGGTGCCATATCACCGGCGAGGACGGCGGCCGGCGCCGGCACGACCCTAGTTTCCGCCATGGCCGTGGGCTCCGCTTGCGGGCCGGGCGGCAAGGCCGTGCCACGCACCGCCTGGGCGCCGACCAGCCGCGGACCGATCGCGACCGTGAGCGCCAGCGCGGCGAGGAAGCCGCCCGCAGCCGTCGCGCCGACAGGGTTGAGCCGCCGGCGCGGCTTCGGCGCGGCCAAAACGGCGGGCCGAGGCACGATAGCGCTCGCCGGCAGGCCGGTGGCCGAGACGGTCGCCCAGTCATAGTCGCGGTCCAACGGTGATCGCAGGTCGGCTGCGGCGGCAAGCTGGACAAACACGGAGAGGCGGTCGTTCAACGTGGGGTAGAGGCCGGCGGAGATCGCCGACGCGGTCGACGGCGCACCACCGAGAACGATCCGCATCCCGGGCCAGGCCTGCGCCAGGCGCTCCAGGTGCCGCACTGTCTCGGGCGGCATCTGTTCGGCCTCGTGCACCAACAGCACGAAGGTCTCGGCCGAGGTTGCGGGCGGCATGGCCGGGCCGCCGACGCTGGAGCGCCAGCCGGCGGCGAGCTGACCGATGAACGCCGCGCCGTCCAGCGGTGGCCGAACCTCAAGCACGCGCTGCCCCGCCTCGGCCAGCGCGACGGCGACGGCGGGCAGGATGTCTGCGGTGCCACCCACCCCGCGCACCACCACGGAGGCGCCCGCGGTCAGCCCGGTCACGACCTTGTCGATCACCTGCGCGCGGTAGATGCCGGCCGATGCAGCGTATGTCAGCGGACCGTTCATGGGCCGACCCCTTATGCCGAGACTGTCAAGGAGCATCACTATGATGTGAAACGCAACGATCGACTCAAAATTTTTTTCGCACTGTGGCAGCCGCCTCAAACGTCCGGCGCGAACCCGGTGACGGAGCCGAGGCGCAGCATGGCCGGAACACGGCCGGCGGCCAGCGGCATCCGGGCCAGGGCCGCGCCGAACAGGGCCAGCCCGGCCGGCCGCCGATCCCGCAGCAACACGGCGTTGGCCTCCCCGGCCGCGCGCAGGTCGGCGAACAGCTGAAGCGGCTCGGCATAGGCGAGCTCGATGTCATCCACGTCCGCGACCGGCAGCGCGAACCCGGCCCGTTGCAACAGCCCGGCGAGATCGCGTAGCTCCGGAAACGGTGACACGCGCGGCGAGGCGCCGCCGCGCAGCGCCGTTTCGGCCTCCGTCAGCGCGAGCCGCAGCGCGCCGAGCGTGCCGAGCGCCGGCAGGCTCGCCAGCAGCAGGCCGCCGGGGCGCAGCGCCATGCGGAGCTGGATCAGCGCGCCCGGCAGGTCGTTCACCCAATGCAGCGACAGGCTCGCGACGACCAGGTCGAACGACCCGGCGCCGAATGGCAGCCGCTCCTCATCCGCAGCGACGGCCGGAGCGCCGTTCAGCGCGGCCATGCGAGGCGAGAGGTCGCAGCTGACCACGCCGATGCCGCGGGCCCGCAGCAGGGGGGCGACGACGCCGCGGCCGCCGACGTCGAGCGCCTGGGTGAAGTGGACCGTGGTGTCGTCCAAGCGGTCGAGCAAGCGCTCGGCCGCGTCGCGCAGGATGTCGGCTACGCCGTGCACGGTCGCGGCCGCACGGTCCCGGTGCAGGCGGACGGCGCGGCGATCGAACACGCGATGGTCGGTATCGGGCGGCATGCCCCCATCTGCGGTGCGCACGGCGCTTTGACCAGCCCGGCGCCGCCGGACTAGCCTGCCGCCAACCAAAGCAGGGGACCCGTCATGAACGTTTCCGCCGCCAGCGCCGCCCGCACGGCGGCCGTCGCCGCCACCATGGACCGGGTGAAGGCAATCGAGCGCAGCCAGGGCGTGACCCGCGCGGCGCTCGACGCGATCAAGGACGAGATGATCGCGCTGGCCGGGCATGAGAGCCTGTTCCCCGCCAGCGAGTTCCCGCCGCCGCAAGCCGGCGAGAAAGGCTCGAAGCGATACCTGTTGCAGGAGGAGCCGGACGGACGCTTCGCCCTGTACATGCTCGCGCTCAATCCCGGCAACACCACCAAGCCGCACGACCACACGACCTGGGCCGTCGTCGTCGGCGTCGAGGGGCAGGAGTTGAACAGGGTCTATCGGCGGGTGGACGACGGCACCCAGGACGGCCACGCCAGGCTGGAGCTGGCGCGGGAGGTCATGGTCGAGCCCGGCACAGGCATCGCGCTCATGCCGGAGGACATCCATTCGATCCATACCGAAGGCACATCGAGCACCCGGCACCTCCATGTCTACGGCCTGGCGTTGGAGCGGCTCGACCAGCGGCAGGGCTTCGATCTGGATCAGAACACGGTGCAGCCCTACAACAAGGCGTTCATGACCAAGACCGCGAACCGGTGACGCCCGTCACTGCGGCCACGCTCCACGCCTGGATCGCCGCCGCTCCTGGCCCCGGTAGCGAGCTCGCCATCCTCGATGCGCGGGAGGAAGGGGAGTTCGGCGCCGGCCACCTGTTCTGGGCGGTGCCCTGCCCGCTGTCGCGCGCGGAGTTGCGCATCCCGGTGCTGCTGCCGCGCCTGTCGACGCGGATCGTCTGCGTAGATGACGGGCGCGGCCTGGCCGAGCGGCTGGCGGCGCTGCTGACCGGGCTTGGCGCGACGGACGTGCACGTGCTCGATGGCGGGACCGGCGCCTGGGCGGCGGCAGGCTACGTGCTGTTCACCGGCGTGAACGTGCCGAGCAAGGCTTTCGGCGAGTGGGTCGAGCACGAGTTCGGCACCGAAAGCGTCGATGCGCCGGTGCTGAAGACCTGGATGGACGAGGGCCGGGACCTGGTGGTGCTCGACAGCCGGCCCATGGACGAGTTCCAGCGCATGTCGATCCCGACCGGCATCAACGTGCCCGGCGGCGAACTGGCCTATCGGATCGCGGAGCTGGTGCCCGAGCCGACGACGACCATCATCGTCAATTGCGCGGGCCGTACCCGCAGCATCATGGGCGCCGAGAGCCTGCGGCAGGCCGGGGTGCCGAACCCGGTCCGGGCGCTGCGCAATGGCACGATGGGCTGGCAATTGGCCGGGCTCGAGGTCGATCGGGGTCAGACGGCGCGCTACGATCCGGGCACGCCCGCCAGCGCCGCCCTGGCGCTTGCGCGGGCGGCCGCGTTCGCCGAACGGTCGGGCGTGGGCGTGATCGGCGTGCTCGACCTGGTGCGGTTCGAGGACGACCCCGACCGGACGCTGTATGCGCTCGATGTCCGAGACCCTGCCGAGTTTGCCGCCCGCCACCGCCCGGGCAGCCGCAACGCGCCCGGCGGACAGTTGATCCAGGCCACCGACCAATGGATCGGGGTGCGCGGCGCCCGGATCGCGGTGCTGGACGACGATGGCGTGCGGGCGCGCATGGCGGCAGCCTGGCTGCGCCACATCGGGCACCGCGACGTGTTCGTGGTGGAGGGCGCGCTGGAGGGCGTCGACGACGTGCCTCCGCCTGCGGTGCCGGCGCCGTCCGGGGTGGGTCCCGACGCGATCGAGGGCGCGCTCGTGCTCGACCTGGCGCGAAGTGTCGAGTTCCGGGCCGGGCACATACCCGGGGCGGTCTGGGGCGTCCGCACCCGTCTCGACCGCTTGGGGGAGCGGCTCGCCGCGGCCAAGCGGGTTGTGCTGACCTCGCCCGATGGCGTGCTGGCCGCCCTGGCGGTCGAGGAGGCGAGCGGGCTGACCCGGGCGCCGATCGAGCTGCTGGCGGGCGGCACGGCGGCCTGGGTCGAGTCCGGGCGGACCCTTGCGGCCGACCGCACCGACCCGCCCGACGCGGAATGCGTGGACGTCTATTTGCGCCCCTATGACAGGAACACGGGCGTGGAGGAGGCGATGCACGCCTATCTGAGCTGGGAAATCGACCTCGTGCGGGAGATCGAGCGTGATGGGACCGTTGCCTTCGGCGTCTGACCTGCTCGCCACCGGCCGCCGGGCGATGGCGTTTGGCGGGCGCGCCGTGCTGGATGCGCTGCTGCCGCCGCAGTGCCTGACGTGCGAGCAGCCGGTGGATGGCCCGGGCCGCTTCTGCGTGGGCTGCTTCGGGCGCACGTCGTTTATCGCGGCGCCTTGCTGCGAGGCGTGTGGCCTGCCGTTCGGCGCGACCGGGCAGGCCGGGGCCGACGGGCGCTGCGAGGCGTGCCGGCGGTGGCCGCCGCCATGGGCCAATGCGCGCGCGGCGCTGCTGTATGACGACCAGGCCCGCCGCCTGCTGCTGCCGCTCAAACACGCCGACCGCCCCGATCTTGCCCGCGCGCTCGCGGCGCCAATGGTCCGCGCCGGTGCGGCCCTGCTGGCCCGTGCGGACCTGCTCGTCCCGGTTCCGCTGCATCGCCGCCGGCTGCTGGCCCGGCGCTACAACCAGTCGGCTTTGCTGGCGCAGGCGGTGTCGCGGCTGAGCGGCCGGCCGGCCGTGCTCGACGGGCTGCGACGCATCCGGCCGACCCGGTCGCTCGGGCCGCTGTCTCCGGCCCAGCGGCTCGCCACGCTGGAGGGCGCCATCGCGGTGACGCCGGGCCGGCGGTCCCACATCGAGGACGCGCGGGTGCTGTTGATCGACGACGTGCTGACGACGGGGGCGACAGCCAGGGCCTGCACCCGCGCGCTGCTCGAGGCCGGGGCGGGGGGCGTGGACGTGCTGGTCGCGGCGCGGGTGCCGGACACCGGACCGACGGACTGAGTCGTTTGGGCTTGGATTCCGCCCCGGATCACGCGATATGATAAGAACAAGGAGAGAACGGATGGCGGTCGTCGAAGTCTACACGCAGGCGTGGTGCCCGTACTGTGCCCGCGCCGTCAGCCTGCTGCAGAAGAAAGGCGTCTCGATCAAGGAGATCGATGCGCCGCAGGGATCGCCGGAGCGTGCGGAAGCGACGCGCCGGTCTGGCGGGCGCACCAGCGCGCCGCAGATCTTCATCGACGGCCAGCACATCGGGGGCTGCGACGAGCTCATCGCGCTCGACCGGTCGGATCGGCTGGATGGGCTGCTTGCGGGGTCGTCTGCAGCCTGACCGGCTGTGGCCAGCGCCGCCCCACACTGTTGCAAATACGCCACGACCGGAGATGGTCGACCTTTATAGGCTGGACGGCAGGGAGGTGGATTGGTCTGCTTGGGGCTCCCCCGATTCGTGCCTTGGCGTGTGCAGGGGAGGGTGCGCCCAGGCTGGCAGTGACTATATGTGGTATGCCTCATTGCCGGCGCCCGACAACATCTAGTAGGATCGCCCCATGCCCGATATCGCCGCAGGAGACCATTCCGTGCTTGACGCAGTGCAGATGCCGGGCCGTTTCCAGGTTCGCGTGGACCGGTCACGGGACGCGCTGCTGACCGACTTCGGGCGGGCGACACTGAATGACCGCTATCTGATGCCGGACGAGAGCTATCAGGACCTGTTCGCCCGGGTGGCCAGCTACTACGGCGACGACCATGCCCATGCGCAGCGCATCTACGACTACATCAGCCAGATGTGGTTCATGCCGGCGACCCCGGTGCTGTCCAATGGCGGCACCCAGCGCGGCTTGCCGATCTCCTGCTTCCTCAACGAGGCGACCGACAGTCTCGAAGGCATCGTCGGGCTGTGGAACGAGAATGTCTGGCTGGCCTCCAAGGGCGGCGGCATCGGCTCCTACTGGGGCAACCTGCGTTCGATCGGCGAGAAGGTCGGGCAGAACGGCAAGACCTCCGGCGTCATCCCGTTCATCCGCGTCATGGACAGCCTGACGCTCGCGATCAGCCAGGGCTCGCTGCGGCGCGGATCGGCGGCCGTGTACCTGCCCATCTCGCATCCTGAGGTGGAAGAGTTCTCCGAGCTGCGACGCCCCACCGGCGGCGACCCGAACCGCAAGGCGCTCAACCTCCACCACGGCATCCTGGTGAGCGACAAGTTCATGCGCGCGGTCGAGGCCGATGAGCCGTGGTCGCTGCTGTCGCCCAAGGACGGCGCCATCGTGCGCCAGGTCTCGGCGCGCAATCTGTGGATCCGCATCCTCACCGCCCGGATTGAGACCGGCGAGCCCTACCTGGTCTTCTCCGACCACGTGAACAACGCCCGGCCCGAGCACCAGAAGCTCGCCGGGCTCGAGGTCAAGACCAGCAATCTGTGCAGCGAGATCACGCTGCCGACCGGCATCGACCAGCATGGCCAGCAGCGGACGGCGGTATGCTGCCTGTCATCGGTAAATCTCGAGACGTGGTTCGAGTGGAAGGACCATCCGCTGTTCATCGAGGACATCATGCGGTTCCTCGACAACGTGCTGCAGGACTTCATCGACCGCGCCCCGCCCGGGATGGAGCGCGCGAAATACTCGGCGATGCGCGAGCGCTCGGTCGGCCTGGGCGTCATGGGCTTCCACAGCTTCCTGCAGTCGCAGAACGTGCCGTGGGAGGGCGTGGTCGCGAAGGTCTGGAACAAGCGGATGTTCAAGCATATCCGCGCCCAGGCCGACCAGGCGAGCCGCATGCTGGCCGAGGAGCGGGGCGCCTGCCCGGACGCCGCCGAGTACGGCATCATGGAGCGCTTTTCCAACAAGATGGCGGTCGCGCCGACGGCGAGCATCAGCATCATCGCCGGCAACACTAGCCCCGGCATCGAGCCGATCGCCGCCAACGTGTTCCTACAGAAGACCTTGTCGGGCAGCTTCACCGTCCGTAACCGCCACCTGCAGCAACTGCTGGCCGCGAAGGGCATGGACCGCGACGATATCTGGTCGTCCATCACGCTCACCAAGGGCAGCGTGCAGCACCTCGACTTCCTGACCGAGCAGGAGAAGGCCGTGTATCGCACGGCGTTCGAGCTGGACCAGCGGTGGATCATCGAGCATGCGGCCGACCGCACGCCCTATATCTGCCAGAGCCAGTCGATCAACCTGTTCGTGCCCGCCAACGTGCACAAGCGCGACTTGCACCAGATGCACATGATGGCGTGGAAGCGCGGCGTGAAGTCGCTGTACTACTGCCGCAGCCTGTCGATCCAGCGCGCCGACAACGTGAGCGAGAAGGTGATCCGCCCGGCCGAGCTGCTGGGCTTGGCCGTGCCGGACTTGCCGCCCCTGCCGGCGGCTGCCGAACCGGCCGGCGCGACCACCGATTACGAGGAGTGCCTCGCCTGCCAATGAACGGGTAGCGTGTCCCGATGGCTCTCACGCCCGCGCCCACCATGGACGAGATCGACCGCAAGCTGCTCGCCCTGCTGCAGGACGACTCGACTCTGTCCATGGCGCACCTGGCCGATGCCGTCGGCCTGTCGCCCACCCCGGTCTGGAAACGCGTCCAGAAGCTCGAGCAGGCCGGAACCATCGTCCGCCGGGTCGCCCTGTTGGAACCGGAGCATGTCGGCGTCGGCCTGATCGTGTTCGTCGCGATCGAGGCACCCGAGCATTCGACCAAGTGGATGGCGGCCTTCGCGGCGGCCATGGCCGGCCTGCCGGAGGTGATGGACGCGTACCGCATGGCGGGCGAGGTCGACTACATGCTGCGGGTGGCGGTGGCCGACATGGCGGCGTTCGACGGGTTCTACAAACGCCTGATCGGCGCCGTGCCGCTGAAGAACGTGACCTCCCGCTTCGCGATGGAGCGGCTGAAGCACACGACCGCGTATCCGCTCATTGCGACCGCCTTCCGTGACCGGCGGGAGCCGGACGGAACCTAGGCCGGTGCGCGCCTGGTGCAGCGCCCCGACCGATGGTTGAAACATTGTCTTCGCGACCGTCGCCGCAGAACCGAATGTCCCGCATCGGCCGATAAACAGCCGAAACCGGCAATCTTGCCGCCGGTCCCCGACGGCCCTTGAGCGGCGGCTCCCGCACACCGAACGTAAGTGCCGACCACGCACGAACGATCGGTCCGGCTTGCAATGGCCGATCCCGATCGAACTGCGCCGCATCGTCGGTTACCCGCTGGCCGCCGCCGGATTGCCGGCCCGCACTTGAGGACCCCGTCATGAACGCCCAACCGTCCCGCCCACTCGACATGCTCTGGTTCCTGCCCACGGGCGGCGATGGCCGTTATCTCGGCTCGAAACAGGGCCAGCGGGCCGTCGACAACAAGTACCTTCGCCAGATCGCCCAGGCCGCCGACCAACTCGGCTACACCGGCGTCCTGCTCCCCACCGGCAATGGCTGCGAGGACGCGCTGGTCACCGCCGCCAGCATCGCCCCCTTTACCGACCGCCTCCGCTTCCTCGTCGCACTGCGCCCCGGCCACGTCACCCCCGGTGAGGCCGCCCGCCAATACGCCGCTCTCGACCGGCTCAGCGACGGCCGCCTCATGGTCAACGTCGTCTGCGGCGGCAACCCGGCCGACCTCGCCGGCGACGGCCTCACCCTTGGCCACGACGAGCGCTACGACCAGGCCGCCGACTTCCTCACCATCTGGCGCGGCCTGATGGCCGGCGACACGGTCGAGCACACCGGCCGGTATTGGTCGTCCAAGAAGGGCCGCCTGCTCTTCCCCCCGGTCCAGGCGCCGCACCCGCCCATCTACTTCGGCGGCTCCTCCCCGGCGGCCCACGCCCTCGCCGCCGCGCAGGCCGACACCTACCTTACCTGGGGCGAACCCCCCGCGGCGGTGGCGGAGAAGATCGCCGACGTCCGCGGTCGCGCCGCCGCCCTCGGGCGCACCCTGCGCTACGGCATTCGCCTGCACCTGATCGTTCGCGAGACCGAGGGCGAGGCGTGGGATGCGGCCCGTAGCCTGATCCGCCACCTCAGCGACGAGACGATCGCCACCGCCCAACGCAAGCTCGCGACCGAAAGCGACAGCCAGGGCCAGAAGCGCATGCTCGCCTTGCACGGCGGCTCGCGCGAGAAGCTTGAGGTCGCGCCCAATCTCTGGGCCGGCGTCGGCCTCGTCCGCGGCGGCGCCGGCACCGCCCTGGTCGGCGACCCGGAGACCGTCGCCGCGCGCATCCGCGAATACCAGTCGCTCGGCATCGACACCGTCATCGCCTCCGGCTACCCGCATCTGGACGAGAGCTACCGCGTCGCCGAACTGCTGTTCCCGCTACTCGGGATCGGCGGCCCGGCCCGCCACCATGGCGGCGCCACCCTCCTGACCGGCGGCGGATCGTTCATGACCACCGACGGCGTCGCCGCGCCCGTGCCGGTTCGTTGAGGCGGGTGCGCTGACAATGAGCCAGTCCCTCACCCTGGCGTCGGCGCCCCCGCGCCGCAGCCCCCGCATGTGGCGGTTCGACGGCGCCCGCCGCCTCGTCTCGCCGCTGATCCTTGTCCTCGCGTGGGAGGCGCTGTCCCAGGCCGGCATCATCCCGGCACGCACCATCGCAGCGCCGAGCGCCATCCTCGCCAGCGCCTGGGGCCTGACCGTCAGCGGTGAGCTGCCCCTGGATCTGCTCGTCTCGCTCGGCCGGGCGATGACCGGCTTCGTCCTCGGCTCCGGCTTGGGCGTCGCCTTCGCGCTCGCGTCCGGCCTCTCGCGCCGTGGCGAGGACATGCTGGACGCGCCACTGCAGATGCTGCGCACCTTGCCGCACTTGGCGCTCGTCCCGCTTTTCATCCTTTGGTTCGGCATCGGCGAGGTTCCGAAGATCGGGCTCGTCACCTTGGGCGCGCTGTTCCCCGTCTACCTGAACCTGTTCGCCGGGATCCGCGGGGTCGACCCGAAGCTGATCGAGGCCGGCCGGGTCTTCGGCCTGTCGCACGTCGCGATCGTCCGCCGCATCGTCCTGCCCGGCGCGCTGCCGTCCTTGCTCACGGGCCTCCGCTACGGCCTCGGCGTGTCCTGGCTGACGCTGGTGGTCGCCGAGCAGATCAACGCCTCCTCCGGCATCGGCCAGATGATCGGCGACGCGCGCGACTTCCTCCGCACGGACGTGATCGTCGTCGGGCTGCTGGTCTACGCGCTGCTCGGCCTGGGCGCGGATACGCTCGTTCGGGCGGTGGAGCGCCGGGCGCTGCGCTGGCGCCCGGTCCTGAGAGGCCAGCGATGAGCGGCGTCCGCATCCGCGGTCTGACCCGGCGGTTCGGCGGCCGCGCCGTGCTGGATCGCCTGGATCTCGACCTCGCCCCCGGCAGCTTCACCGCCCTGGTCGGGCGCAGCGGCTCCGGCAAGACCACCCTGCTGCGGACCCTCGCCGGCCTCGACCCCACCCCCGAGGGCGCCGTCGTCGACGTGCCGCGCCCGACCGCGGTCGTGTTCCAGGAACCGCGCCTGCTGCCATGGGCGCCGGTGTGGGAGAACGTCGCACTCGGCCTATCGAGGCAGGACGCGCGGGCCCGGGCCGAGGCGGCGCTCGCCGAGGTCGGCCTGTCCCGACACGCGACCGCCTGGCCGCTCACCCTCTCGGGCGGTGAGGCGCAGCGCGTCGCCCTCGCCCGCGCGCTGGTCCGGGCGCCCAAGCTGCTGCTGCTCGACGAACCGTTCGCCGCACTCGATGCACTGACCCGCATCCGCATGCACGCGCTCGTGCTCGAGATGTGGCGCACGCACGGCCCGGCAGTCCTGATCGTCACCCACGACGTCGACGAGGCGATCATGCTCGCCGACCGGGTCCTGCTGCTCGAGCCCGGGCAGGACGGCGAGGGGCGGATCGCGCTCGATCTCGACGTGGACCTGCCGCGCCCGCGGGAGGCTGGGGGACCTGGTCACGCCCGGCTGCGGCGGACGTTGCTCGGCGCCCTGGGCGTGGTGGGGGAGGGGGTCGCATGACGATGAGCCGACGGACGCTGCTGGCCAGCCTCGGCGCGGTGGCCGCTGCGCGCACCGCATACGCGGCCGGCGCCGCCCAGGCGCTGCGGATCGGCTACCAGAAGAACGGCTCCTTCGTGATCCTGCGCCGTCAGGGGCAGCTCGAAGCGCTGTTCGCGCCCCGCGGCATCGGCGTCCAATGGAACGAGTTCGCGTCCGGCCCGCCGCTGCTCGAGGCCTTGAACGCCGGCGCCATCGACGTCGGCGCCACCGGCGACACGCCGCCGATCTTCGCCCAGGCGGCTGGCGCGGCGCTGCTCTACGTCGGCGCCCAGCCCCTGCGCGGCGACAACCAGGCGGTGCTCGTGCGCGACGGCGGCCCGGTGCGGAGCTTGGCCGACCTGCGTGGCCACCGGATCGCCTTCACCCGCGGCTCGAGCGCGCACAACCTGGTCGTCAAGACGCTGGAACGCGCCGGGCTGGGACTGCACGACATCCAGGCCGTGCCGATGCAGCCGGCCGACGCCGCCGCAGCCTTCCGCACCGGCGCCGTCGACGCCTGGGCCGTCTGGGATCCCTTCCTCGCCATCGCCCAGCAGGACCCGGCGACCCGCGTCCTGCTCACCTCGGGCGAGGTCGCGCCCAGCAACAACTTCATCCTCGGCAGCAAGGACTGGACCGCCCGCGCGCCCGACCAGGTGCGCGCCGTGCTGGACGCCATCAACACGGCCGCGGCCTGGGCAGACGCCAACCCGGCTCCGCTCGCCGACCTGATGGCCGAGGTCACCGGCGTTCCCCTCCCGGCCCAGCGCCTCGCCGCCCCCCGCGGCGTCTACGCCGTGCAACCCATGGACGACCACGTCATCGCCCAGCAGCAAGCGATCGCGGACACCTTCGCCTCGCTCCACATCATCCCCGCCCGCATCGACATCCGCGCCGCGGTCTGGCAAGCCCCCCGCCTTAACGGCTGACGTGACCGGGCGGCTTGTGTAGGCTGTGGGCACGCGGAGTCGGCCATCGCCGGCCCGCTCACCCGCACGACGTTCCCTGTTCGGTGGCTTGACCCGGTTGGCTGCGGGGTCATGTCGGTAAGCCGACCGGGGATCAACCCGCACGCCGAAGGACAACCGATGGACGGTATGCTGCCCACCCCCGCGCCCGAGAAGCGTCTGGACCTGCTGACCGAGAACCCGGTCTACAAGCCGTTCCGCTACCCGTGGGCCTACGAGGCGTGGCTGACGCAGCAGCGCGTGCACTGGCTGCCGGAGGAGATCCCGCTCGCCGACGACGTCAAGGACTGGCACAAGACGCTCACCGCGTCCGAACAGAACCTGCTGACCCAGATCTTCCGCTTCTTTACCCAGGCGGATGTCGAGGTCAACAACTGCTACATGAAGCACTACAGCCAGGTGTTCAAACCCACCGAAGTGCTGATGATGCTGTCCGCCTTCAGCAACATCGAGACGATCCACGTGGCAGCCTACAGCCACCTGCTCGACACCATCGGCATGCCGGAGACCGAATACACGGCCTTCCTCAAATACAAGGAGATGAAGGACAAGTACGACTACATGCAGTCCTTCAGGGTGGACAACAAGCATGAGATCGCCAAGACGCTGGCTGCGTTCGGTGCCTTCACCGAGGGCCTGCAGCTCTTCGCCTCCTTCGCCATCCTCCTGAACTTCCCGCGCTTCAACAAGATGAAGGGCATGGGCCAGGTCGTTTCCTGGTCCGTCCGCGACGAGACGCTGCACTGCCTGTCGATCATCCGGCTGTTCCGCACCTTCGTGCAGGAAAACCCGGAGATCTGGACCGAGCAGCTCCGCACCGAGATCTACGAAGTCTGCGCCACCATCGTCCACCACGAGGACGCCTTCATCGACCTCGCCTTCGAACAGGGCCCGATCGAAGGCCTCACGTCCGGCGAAGTGAAGGAATACATCCGCTACATCGCCGATCGGCGGCTCGTCCAGCTCGGGCTCAATGCCATCTTCCACGTCGAGAATAATCCGCTGCCGTGGCTCGATGACATGCTGAACGCGGTGGAGCACGCGAACTTCTTCGAGAATCGAGCGACCGAATACAGCCGTGCCTCGACCCAAGGCTCGTGGGAGGAGGCGTTTGCCGGGGCGGTCTTCGAAACCGAGCAGCCGCAGGGCGTGCTCGAGATCGGCTAAGCATTAAACGGCCCTTTACACGATTGCGCTAACGTGTCTCCTGGACCGTGGGCATTGGGCGCGACTGGCGGAGGGTGTTTGGTGGACCGGGGCGGGATCACGAGGGAGCCGGCCGGACCGGGAGACGACATCGTCGTCCCCGGCCCGGCGCCCCGCCACTCGCGCCGCCTCTCGGACAAGATCCTGGTGGCGTTCCACCATGCCTGCGACGTTATGGACCTCGAGATCGCCGAGCAGCTGCTTCGTTTGCTCGAGACCATGACGACGCGGCGGCCCCGGCCCGAAGATGGCAACCGGCGCCGCAGCATCGAGGGCCTGGTCGCCGCGCATGAACGGCTGTGGCACCTGCGGCATCCCGACGTCGAGTGATCGGTTGCGCGTGATCGGGTTCGCCGGGTGGAGCGGCGCCGGCAAGACGACTCTTCTGCAACGGCTGATTCCGGCCCTCATGGCCCGCGGCCTGCAGGTGTCCACCGTCAAGCACGCCCACCACGCCTTCGACGTCGACCGCCCCGGCAAGGACAGCTACCTGCATCGGCAGGCTGGTGCGAGCGAGGTACTCGTCGCCTCGGCTGCGCGCTGGGCATTGATGCACGAACACCGCGGCGGCCCCGAACCGGATTTGCCGGCGCTCCTGGCTCGGATGAGCCCGGTCGATCTCGTGCTGGTCGAGGGCTTCAAGCGCGGACCGCATCGCAAGATCGAGGTCCACCGGGCGGCTGTCGGCAAGCCGCTGCTGCACCCCGAAGACCCCACCATCGTCGCGCTCGCGGCCGATCCGGTTCAGGCGGCGGCCATACCGGGCGTGTCGCTGAACGACATCGAGGCGATCTGCGGATTGGTTCTCGCCCATGCCGAGCCATGGGCGCCGGGAGCATGACGCAATTGTCGGACGACTGCTTCGCCTTCGGCGGCAAGCTCCAGACGCTCGATGCGGCGCTCGCGACGATCGCTGCGGGCGTGCCGTGTGTCGCCGAAGCCGTCACCGTGCCGATCGCGCAAGCCGATGGGCGCGTGCTGGCGGCCGATGTGGTCGCGGCGGTCGATCTGCCGCCATTCGCGAATGCCGCGGTCGACGGCTACGCGGTGCGGCTGGCGGATACGGCAGCGCGGCTGCCGGTCGTTGGCCGGGCGGCCGCGGGCGCCGCTGCAGCCCCACTCGCGCCCGGCACGGCGATGCGGATCTTCACCGGCGCACCGCTGCCCCCTGGTGCCGACACGGTGTTCATGCAGGAGGACGTCGCCGTGCAGGACGGCACGGTGCGGTTTCCGCCTGGCCTGAAGCAAGGGGCCAATACCCGGCCCGCGGGCGAGGACGTCGGGCGCGGCACGGTCGCACTGCCGATGGGCCGCATCCTCCGGCCGCAGGACGTGGCGCTGGCCGCCGCCCTCGGCCGGGCGTCGCTGCCGGTGCGGCGGCCGCTTCGGGTCGCGCTGTTTTCGACCGGGGACGAATTGGCCGAGCCGGGCACGGTGCCCGGGCCGGCGCAGCGGTTCGACAGCAACCGCGCCCTGCTCGCGGCGCTGTGCGCCCGGGCCGGCGCGGACGTGACCGACTTGGGTATCCTGCCCGACCGGCGGGACGCGATCGCCGAAGCGCTTGCATCGGCGTCCGGCCACGACCTGATCCTGACGTCCGGGGGCGTATCGACCGGCGAGGAGGACCACGTGCGTGCCGCCGCCGAGCAGGCCGGGCGGCTTGTCTTCTGGCGGGTGGCGATCAAGCCTGGCCGGCCGGTTGCGATGGGGCAGGTGGGCGGGGCCGTCCTGCTCGGCTTGCCGGGCAATCCGGCGGCGGCGTTCATCACCTTCGTCCGGATCGCCCGCCCGGTGCTCGCGGCGCTCTCGGGCGCGGTCCTGCCCCGGGTTACGCCGCTGCCCGTCTGCACGGCGTTCGCCTATCGCAAGAAGGCGAACCGCCGCGAATATGTCCGGGTGCGCCTGGATGCCGAGGTGCGGGCGCACCGGCATCCCGTGGAGGGGGCGGGACTACTGAGTTCGTTGACCGAGACGGACGGATTGCTGGAATTGCCGGACGACTGCACGGGGCTCGCGCCTGGCGACCAGGTGGACTTCATCCCGTTCGCGACGCTGATCTGAGCGGGCGCGATCACGGCCCCTGATCGGCCAAAGCCATGGCAAGCGCGTCTGCCGATATCGGCCGCCCCAGCAAGTATCCCTGGACCTCGTCGCAGCCCAGCTGCCGCAACTGCTCGAACTGCTCGTCCGTCTCGACGCCCTCGGCGGTCACCCGGAGCGATAGGGCGTGGCCGAGTGTCACGATGGCGCGCACGATCGCCGCCGAGGGACCCTCGGAGAGCTTGCGGACGAAGCTGCGGTCGATCTTCAGCTTCGTGAAGGGGTATCGGTCGAGGTAGCTCAGGCTGCAGTAGCCGGTCCCGAAATCGTCGAGCACGATCCCGACGCCCATGGCGCGCAGCCGGGCGAGCGTCGCGCGGGTGGCCGCGTTGTCGTGCAGCAGAAGGGTTTCGGTGATCTCGAGCTCTAGCAGGCCGGGTGGCAGTGCCGCGTCCGTCAACGCGCTGGCGACGAGCTCGACGAGGCCCGGGCGCTTCACCTGCTCGGGCGAGAGGTTCACCGCGATGCGCAATCCCCAGGACGCCGCCCGCCGGCACGCGTCCCGCAGGATCAGTTCGCCCAGGTCGCAGATCAGCCCGGCGCTCTCGGCGACCGGGATGAAGTCGCTGGGCGGAATGGGGCCGCCGACCGGGTGGGTCCAGCGCGCGAGCGCTTCGGCGCCGCTCACCCGCCGGGTCGCCACGTCGAACAGGGGCTGGTAGGCCGCTGCGACCTGCCCGCCGGCGATCGCGCGCCGCAGATCGCGGATCATGTCCGTCCGCCGCCGCAGATCGTCGAACATCGAGGGCTCGAACATGCGGCACGTGCCCCGCCCGTCCGCCTTGGCGCGGTAGAGCGCCATGTCGGCGCGGCCCAGAAGCATGTCCGGCGCGATGGCGGAGTCGGCGGCGGCGTGGGTTGCGATGCCGATCGTGACCCCGACCTGGGCCTCCAGTTGCTCGAGATGGAATGGCCGGTTGAGCGCGCCGTTGATGGCCTGGACGAGCGTGCCGATCCAACCGGTCCGCCCGGGCTCTTCGGCGAGCACGGCGAACTCATCCCCGCCCAGGCGAGCCAGGAGGTCGTTCGGACCAATGACGCCACGGATCCGGTCGGCGAACTGCCGCAACAGCAAGTCGCCGGCCGGATGCCCCAACGTGTCGTTGACGTCCTTGAAGTGATCGAGGTCGATGATGAACACCGCGAGGGTGTGCGGCAGCACTGGGTTGCCCGAAGCCGCTCGCACATCCGTACCTGGGCGATGCACGACGAGCGTCGGCGCGACGGGTGCGCGGTCGCGCATGCGGGCGAGCCGCTGCTTCAGCTGGTCTGCAAGGTGGGCGCGGTTCGGTAAACCGGTCAGGCCGTCGTGCAGCGCCATGTGGCGCATGTCGGTCTCGGTCTGGCGCCGCTCCGTGATGTCGTCGTGCGTCGATACCCAACCGCCCGAACTGGTCGGCTCGTGGTGGATCATCAGGGTCCGCCCATCGCGCAGGCGCACCTCCGTATCGAGGACCTGGTTGAATCCATTCACCCGGTCCCGCCACTCGGCATAAACGTCGGGCGCCATGTCCGGCCCGGTGCCGACGGCGCAGCGCAGATCGATTACGTCACGAAGTGACATCCCCAGCCGCAGACGCGCGGCCGGCAACCGGTAAAGCTCCGCGTAGCGGCGATTGAACAGCATCAGCCGTTGCTGAGCATCGAACACGCACACGCCCTGCTCGATATGGTGCAGGGCGAGATCACGAAGCGCGACTGCCGACGCCCCGACCTCACTCCATACCGGTCTCGCCGCCAATGCCCGTTTGGGTGTGATCCGCTCCTCTTCGGCCTGCATCCCGGGCCTGGCTCCAATGGTGCTCAGGACAATTAAAGCGGAAGTCCTAACAATCGGTTAACGAAATCGGCTACCGGCCGTGATAGGTTTTGTCACTCTGCGTTGTCAGGTCTTCGCGTCCCCGAGATCCTCCAGGATCTCCTTCGGCGCCGACGGATCGAGCGTCTTGGCTTGCTCGATCAGCTTGTCCGCCGCGGCATCGTCGCCCTTGTCGATCGCTTCAAGCGCCTTTTCAGTCAGATCCAGCGCCTTCTCATGCTTGTCGCTCGTGTCGGCCATCGGGCTCACTCCAGAGTTGAAACATGCAGAGCGTGCCACCAGGCCGACGGTTGCAGACGCTGTGCGATTAGCCGGCGCGCTTCAAACACGATTTTGCAACGTGAGCGCCTCGTCAACGGCGGCCAGACTGCTAGACACCCCGGCTCATGGCCGCGATCGGCGGCTGCACGTCCGGCGGCAGCGGCGAGACGTAGGGCGTCGCCTTCGTCCGTGCCGCCAAGTCGGCCTTGGCTGCCTCGATCACCTCGGGGCGTTGCAGCGCGTCGATCGCCGTCCCGGCCATGACCTTTGCGACATGGACCAGCCCCTTATGCGCGGCCGGGCTCTTGCCCTGCGCCGTCAGTTGCCAGGTGTGGAACGGCGTCCCCACCGCGCACGTGGCGCCCCGCGCCTGCACCGTCGGCACAACCCAGCTCACGTCGCCCACGTCCGTGCTGCCGTTGCCGCCGCGGCCCTTCGCCGCGAGCGGCACGATGAAGTCGCACATTGCCATATCCCGCTTCACCGGGACGCCGGCGCGATGGAACGCGGCTGCAATGTCGGCATCGCTCAGCGTACTGCGGATCCGCTCGGCATAGGCCCGGTCCTCGTCGTCGAACTGCGGCGGGCCGAGGCGCTGGAAGTTGTCGTCCATCAGCGACTCCAGCGGGTCGTTGCCCATCAGGTTGCTGACCGCGCTCACCACCTGGGTCGAGACGGCCGTCTCGGTCATCAGTGCGGCGCCGTCGGCGATCTTGCGGACCCGCCCGACCAGCTCCGTCAGCCCGGCCAGGTCGTCGGCGCGGATCAGGTAGCGCACCTTCGCCCGCGCCTGCACCACGTTCGGCGCGATCCCGCCGGCGTCGAGATACGCGTAGTGGACCCGCGCGCTGCTCGGCATGTGCTCGCGCATGTAGTTCACGCCCACGTTCATCAGCTCGACCGCATCCAGCGCGCTCCGCCCCAGATGCGGCGCCGCCGCCGCATGGCTCGCCCGGCCGACGAACGTGAAGTCGATGCGCGTGTTGGCCAGGCTGACGGGCTCGTTCACGCCGGAGAAGCTGGCCGGATGCCAGCTGATGGCGATGTCGACGTCCTTGAACGCCCCGGCGCGCACCATGAAGCCCTTCGCCGCCCCGCCTTCCTCCGCCGGGCAGCCGTAATAGCGCACCCGGCCCTTCAGCCCGTTGGCCTGCAGCCAGTCCTTCACCGCCGCCGCCGCCAGCAACGACGCCGAGCCCAACAGGTTGTGGCCGCAGCCATGGCCGACGCCGTTCTGCCCCTCGACCGGCTTGTGCTCCGCCGCCCCCGCCTCCTGGCTCAGCCCCGGCAGCGCATCGTACTCGCCCAGTATCGCGATGACCGGCCCGTCCTCCCCGGCCTCGCCCATCACCGCCGTCGGGATCCCCGCCACCTCACGGGTGATCCGGAACCCCTCCTGCTCCAGCATCGCGACATGCTCGGCCACGCTGCGCGCCTCGCCATAGGCCAGCTCCGGCGTGCCCCACACGCGGTCGGCCAGGGCCACGTAGCCGTCGCGCTTGTCGTCGACGATCTGCCAGATCTGCTCGGTGTTGCGCATCGCGGGTCTCCATCGGTGTCATGGAACGGTAGCACCCGGCCGCATCGTGCCCAACCCTACGGCGGCCCGAGGTGGTAGCCGCAGGTGGCGGGGAACGTCCAGTCGCCGCCCAGCTCGGCCAGGGTCGGCCCGCCGGGGTTCTGCGCCGCCTGGTAGGCGCGGATGCCGGTCGGCCAGGTGCTTTTGACATAGGCGATCACGGACGCGATCTGGCCCGGCGACAGCCGCCCGGCATAGGCCGGCATCCCGGTCCGGTAGCCGGCGGGCGCGAAGGCGGCGACGCTGTGCGCGACCAGCTCCGTCAGCTCGCGGTCGGAGTGCTGCCAGGTGTGGCCGCTCGCGTCATGCGGGGGCGCCGGCAGCAGCCCGTCGGCGCCAGGCTCCCACCACCGCGCCTGACCCTCCAACTCGCTCCCGTGGCAAGCGGCGCACTCGGCCGCATAGACCTGGTGACCGCGCGAAACCTGGGCCGGCACATCGCGCGCCCAGCTCGCCCGGTCGAACGCGTGCGCGGACCCGAGGGCAAGCACCACCGCAGCCAGGCCGGTAAGCCACGAGCGCCGCATCGCGCCTCCCCATCGACGGCAATGCCCGCTCCTAGCCCGGCGACGCGGACCGTTCAAGGCGGCCGCCCAACCATGCTATGCCTGCCCGGCAACGCAAAGGACCGTCCCATGCCGCTCGACAGCACCGAAGGCAGCCCGTCGCGCAACGTGATGGGCGGGCGCCTCGAGACCTGTTCGCTCGACCCGCGCACCGGCTTCACCCGCAGCGGCTGCTGCGAAACCGGGCCGCGCGACGTGGGCAGCCATACCGTCTGCGCCATCATGTCGGCCGAGTTCCTCGCGTTCAGCCGCGCGGCCGGCAACGACCTGCTCACGCCGGTGCCGGAGTACGGCTTCCCCGGCCTGAAGCCCGGAGACCGCTGGTGCCTGTGCGCGCCGCGCTGGGCGGAGGCCCTCGCCGCCGGGTGCGCCCCCCGGGTCATGCTGGCCGCGACGCATGAGGGCGCACTCGAATGGTGCACCCTTGAGGACCTGCAGGCGCATCAGCTGGTGTAATGATTTCTTAATATTCGCCATGGTAGAATGCCCGGGCAGCGCTGGCCCCTTGCACGCGTTTATTGATCGTATAAAGACCAACATCGCATAAGCGCGGCGAAGCGGAAGTTACGATGTCGTTTGGTTACAGTATCAGCCTCTCGGACCCGTTGGCGTCCCTGCATCCCCAGGACGGCATCGTCACCCAGGCGCTCGGCAGCGCGCTCGCGGCTTGGTCGCAATACATCGATGGCGTCGGCACGCTGAACGTGCAGCTCTCGATCGCCGACCTCGGGCCGCGCAGCGCCGCGGGCACCATCGTCCTCGCCGATGCAGGGCCGACCACCTACACAACTACCGGCCCGTCGGCCGGCGGCCCCGCCCCGACCATCAACTCGGCCGCCGAGGAGCTGACGACCGGTCGCCACCTCGCCTCGTCCGACATCATGATCAACGTCAACTCGGAGATCCTGTCCCAGCTCACAAGTCCTCAATCGGACGACATCACCGCGGTGCTGGAACATGAACTGGCCCACGGCTTCGGCATCTCCGGCTACCGCTCGTCCACCGGTCAGCTTGGCTATTATGCCAGCGCCTTCGACAATCGGTCCGTGATCGTCAACGGGCTCGATTACTTCACCGGCCCGGCTGCCAGCTTCGTCTACGGCGGCGTCGTCCCGCTCACGACCGCGCAGGGGCCCGGCTCCAACTACTACCACGTCGGCGTCGGCAATGGCGGCGACCCGCCGAGCCTCAGCAACGATCTCATGTACTGGCTCTCGGGCCCGGGCCGCTCCATTTCCGCGCTCGACGTCGCGATCCTCGAAGACACCGGCATCCCGATCAGCGCCGCCGGGCAGGCGCTGATCGACCCGAGCCCGACCGTCACCATTGCCGAACTGGCCGGCGACGGCGTCCACAGCGTCGTCGACGCGGCCGTCGGCGGGATCACCCAGCCCGACGAACTCGTCACCATCGTCGCCGCCGGCCGGGTGCTCGGCACCGTCCGCGCGTCCGAGGCCGGCCGATGGTCGCTGACCCCGACCGGCCTCGATGACGGCACCTACCTCATCCAGGCCGAGATCACCGGCCCGTCGGGCGTGCAGGCCACTGCCACCCAGACCGTCATCCTCGACACGACCGACCCGCTGGACGGGACCTACGAGCAGGTCCTCGGCTTCGATCCGGACGCCGCGTCGCTCGCCGCCGGGCGCCAGTTGCTCGAAAGCGGTGACCCGCTGCAATCGATCCGCGCCTACCTGGCCAACAGCAGCACGGCCGCCAACGTGCTCAGCGCCGTCTACCTGGCCGTGACCGGTGCGGCGCCAGGCGCCGGCACGATCGGCGTCGACCAGTCGCTGCTCGCCAGTGGCGGCACCCTGGCGGCCATCCGCGCCTACGCCGCCAGCAGCGGCCCGGCCTTCACCGCCCTGGCCGGCATCTACCAGTCGGTGCTCGGCCAGCCGATCCCAACCGACAGCATCGCCCCCGACGAGGTCCTCCTGGCCCAGGGCCAGAGCCTGACCGGCATCCGCACCTACCTCGCCAGCACCGGCCCGGCCTTCACCGCCCTGAACGGCACCTATCAGGCTGTCCTCGGCCAGCCGATCCCAGCGGCCGCCATCGCGCCAGACGAAGTGCTGCTCGCCCAAGGCCAGAGCGTGGCAGGGATCCGCACCTATCTGTCCGGCACCGGCCAGGCGTTCACCGCGCTCGACGCGGTCTATCGATCGGTGCTGGGCCAATCGATCCCCCTTACAGTCGTCGGCACCGACGAGGGACTGCTGGCGCAGGGGCAGAGCCTGTCCGGCATCCAAGCCTATCTCGCCGGCACCGGGCAGGCGTTCACGGCCTTGAACGCGGTCTACCAGGCGGTGTTCGGCCAGCCGATCCCCGCCAGCGTGATCGGCATCGACGAGATGCTCCTCGCCCAGGGCCAGAGCCTGGCCGGCATCCGCACCTATCTGTCCGACACGGGCCAGGCCTTCACCGCGTTGAACGCGGTCTATCAGGCCGTCTTCGGCCAGCCGATCCCGGCCAGCGTCATCGGGATCGACGAGGGCCTGCTTGCCCAGGGTCAGACCCTCGCCGGCATCCAGGCCTATCTCGCGACGACCCAATCCGCCGCACTGACCGTCAATACGATCTACCAATCGGTCCTCGGCCGCATGCCGACCGCGACCGAGTTCGCCTCTGCCCAGCAGTCCATCGCCGGCGGCGGTTCGGTCCGGGCTGTGGCCGCCACCCTCGTCAACGGCCCGGAGCTCGCCAACGATATCTCGACCGCCACCCAGGCCCAGCTCGGCCGCCCTGCAAACGCCGTCGAGCTGGCGGCCGGCCGGGCCGAAATCGGTGCCGGATTCGGCTTCCCCGTCCTTCAATCCCAGCTGGCCGAGCTTCACGGCATGCCGACCGCAGCGCCATCGTCCGCCGCGAATCCGCTCCTCGTCACCAGCGGGGACGCGATTGCCGAGATCACGCCGCAGACCCTTTCCGGTGCATCTCTCGCCGGCCCCAGCCCGAACCTCGTCTACGGGCTGCTCCACAACGACGCGCTGATCGCCAGCCAGCCCGAGACCGTGACCTTCGATGCCGCCACCTACGACACGCCGACCATCACCGGTTTCGATCCGCTGCACGACATCATCCAGATCCAGTCGGCCCAGGCCGCGAACTTCGCCAGCCTGGTCCTGACGCAATCGGGCGGCACCACGTCGATCCTGTTCGGCCCCGCCGCCGTCATAAACCTCCAGGGCGTCGCCCAGAACACCCTCAGCGCCGCCGACTTCCGCTTCGTCTGACCCCTCCCGGCGGACGCCTACTCCGCCGCGACCAGGTCCACGCCCTCCGAACCGACAGCCGCAACCGCCCGCATCCACACCGCCGTGTCGTGGAACACCGCGCCCCCGTTCGGCGCCGCCGGCTCGTCGGATGTCAGCACGTTGATCCCCATGCCGCCCGCGAAGTCGGCGTTGGGCCAGACGCTTTCCACCACCACGGTCCCCGGCTGCTGTCCCGTGACGATCCGCACGTCCAGCACCACCTCGCCCTGCCGGTTGCCCAGCACGACCCGGCCGCCCGCCTCGATCCCCAGCCGGCTCGCGTCGTCGGCTTGCACCATCGCCACTGGCCGGCCCTCGCGCTTCCGGCTCGTCGGCGTTTCGGTAAAGCTCGTGTTCAGGAAGTTGCGCGCCGGCGCCGCGACGAGGCGGAACGGATGCGCCGCTGTGGCGCCATCCGTCGCGTCCCACTGGTCCGGCAGCTCCGGCATCCCGGTCCCGCGCGGCCCCAGCGCCTGCCAGTCCGGCGCGAACCGGAACTTGCCGCCGGCATGGCCGAACCCGGTCAGGAAATGGCTCCGTTCGAACGTATCCGCCGCGTCGACCCATTTCCGCGCGATCACCTCGGGGGCGCCGGGCCAGCCGGAGGCGCGAAGCGTCTCGTCGACGATCTCCATCGCCGTCATCCCGAACCCGCGATGCCGCGCCCCGAGCCGCGCCGCGAGCCCCTGGATCACCTCGTGGTTCGACCGGCATTCGCCCGGCGGCTCGACCAGCTTCGGCCCGACCTGCAGATGCGTGTGCCCGCCCGCGCCATACAGGTCGTCATGCTCGAGGAACATCGTCGCCGGCAGCACCACGTCGGCCAACTTGGCCGTCTCGGTCATGAACTGCTCGTGCACGCACATGAACAGGTCGTCCCGCATCAGCCCGCGCCGCACCCGGTTGCTGTCGGGCGCCACCACGGCGGGGTTCGTGTTCTGCACCAGCATCGCGTGCACCGCCGGCCCGTCGCCCAGCTCCGCACGGTCGCCCGTCAGCACGGCGCCGATCCGGCTCATGTCCATCTGCCGGATCGACGGGTCGAGCGCGTCCGTCCCCTCGATCAGCGTCTTGTCCCAGTGATAGATGCCGGTCCCGCGATTGTTCCAGAACGCGCCGCCGCCGCGCTGCCGCCACTTGCCCGTCACCGTCGGCAGGCACGTGACCGCGTGCATCGCCACGGACCCGTTGCGCGACCGGGCGAAGCCGTATCCCACCCGCAGGAACGCCCGCTCCGTCCGGCCATACAGGGCCGCGACATGCTCGATCTCGTCGACGCCCAGCCCGGTGATCGCGCTGGCCCAGCCCGGTCCACGGTCCCGCAGATGCGCCTCCAGCCGGCCCGGGCAGTCCGCATATTCGGCCATGTAGGCCCGGTCCGCATACCCGTCCCGGAAAGCGACGTGCATGACCGCGCACGCCAGCGCCGCATCCGTCCCCGGCCGCACCGCCAAATGGATGTCGGCGGTCGCGGCGGTCGGCGTCCGGTACGGGTCGACCACCACGAACGGTGCGCCGCGCTCCTTCCGTGCCCGGGTCACGTGCGTCATGACGTTCACCTGGGTACTGACGGGGTTGCCGCCCCACATCACCACCAGGTCCGCCTCGGCCATCTCCCGCGGGTCCGGCCCGCCATAGCGCCCGGCCCCGGCGATCCATCCCATCTCCTGCGCCGTCGAGCAGATCGTGCTGTGCTGCCGCGAATACTTCATCACGTGCCGCAGCCGCTGGATCCCGTCGCGCTGCACCAGCCCCATCGTGCCCGCAAAGAAATACGGCCAAACCGCCTCGGCCCCGTGCCGCGCCGCCGTCGCCGTGAACGCGTCCGCGACCCGGTCTAGCGCCTCGTCCCAGCCGATCTGCGTGAACTGCCCGCTGCCCTTCGGCCCGGTGCGCAGCAGCGGCCGCGTCAGCCGTCCCGGATGATGGATCCGCTCGGCATAGCGGGCCACCTTCGCGCAGATGACGCCGGCCGTGTAGCTGTTGTCCCGCGCCCCGCGCACGGTCCCGATCCGTGCGCCGTCATGCACGTCCACCTCGAGCGCGCAGGTGCTCGGGCAGTCATGTGGACAGACGCTGTTGCGGACATCGAGGCTCATGCGGCGGCGCTTCTGCTGACAGGCCGCCAGGCTAGGCCGGCCTCGGGCCTCGGTTCAAGCGCGCGTGCCCAGCGCCGCCCGGTTCGCGGCCCAGGCCCGGTCGTACTCGATCGCCCGCGCCACCTCGTCGGCCGCTTCCGCGCCATAGAGCCGCGCCAGCAGATGCAGCGTCGTATCCGTCGACAGGGTCACGCCGCCGCCTGTCACCACGTCGCCCAGATCCACGACGACCGCCTCGCACCCGCCGGCCAGCCGCGACAGCGGCGATTGCGCCTCGGCGCCCAACGCGTGCCGCCGGGTCGTGGCCGCGCGCCCGTCCAGCAACCCGGCCGCATCCAGGATCAGCGCGCCGGTGCACACGGATGCCATGATCCGGGCCGGCCGCCGGCGAAGGAATGCCAGCATCGCCGGGTCGGCCGCTGCCTCGGGCCACCCGGCGCCTCCGGTCACGATGGCCACGTCCAGCGCCGGCGCGTCCGCCAGCGCATGGTCCACGCTGACCGAGATCCCGCCCGCCAATGCGACCGTTCCCGGCCGCGCCGCCAGCGTCACCGCGCGTACGCCCGGCAACACCCGCCGCGCCATCGACAGCACGCCGTAGGTCGCGCCGAGGTCGATCGTCTCCACGGACGCGTAGAGCACGATCCCGAACAGGGCCGGCGCGCCACGTCCCCGCAGCACAGGGCAGCGCCGGCCGCTCGTGTCAGCTCCGGCTGCGCCGCGTCGCCGCCAGGCCGAGCAGGGCCGAACCCAGCAGCGCCGCCGTCATCGGCTCCGGCACCGCGGTGACCGGAGTCCCGTTCGTCGAGACCGACACGTTGTCGATCCCATAGAACTCGTTGCTCGGGCCCTCGTTCGACAGGTCCGTGAACGTGAAGCTGACCGTGCCGCTGCTATCGGTGATCGGCGCCAGATTGAAGATGTACTCGCTGTCCTGGACCCCGTTCCCCGAATCGGCGAAGCCGGTGTACTTCAGGCCGTTGACGGTCGCCGCGCCGGTCGTCGGCGCGCTGCCCATCACCGGGTAGTTCTGCGTGTTGCCGTTCCCGTAATTGGCGAACGTCTGGTTGAACACCGTCGACGCGCTTGCGCCCGAGAACCTTACGGTGAAGAAGTCGCCGGGGCCGCCGCCGAACTGCGGGTTCGGGCCACCGTCCATGCTCCCCACCACGTCGAGCGTGAAGCCGAGCGACACCGAGGTGTGCGCGGCCAGCCCCGTGATCGTCAGCGTGCTGCCGCCCGCCAAACCGGACAGGAACTGCTCGCCGCTCGGCGCCGTCGTCAGCGTCCCGGCCGAGAACCCGGTCGAGTTCGAGCCGAACCCGTTCGAATAGACCACCGCCGCCCGCGAAGGCGTCGCAGCCCCCAGCGCGGCGAGCGCGGCAAACACAGACAACGTCGTGCGGAGATTCACCATCGACCGATCCTTGGAATATTGCGCCACAAAGACAAACACGGATCGCCTCTGACGAAACGCATCTGACCGTGAATTATTCTAATATTCCGAACCCGTCATCATCTGTTTGCATGACAAAGCTTCGACAATACCCAACAAGACCTAACTCGACGGAGCACGACGGACCGCCCGTGCGCTACGGTCCCTCCGCCTCGACATCCTCCGCCTGCACCGAGTCCGGCGCCGGCGGCGGGGCGTCGGCGGGCACGAAGATGCTCACCGCATCCGGCAACAACCCGAACCGCGCCGGCGTGAGCGAGATCTTCTCGCCGTCCGCATAGATCGTCTGCGGCAGACGGGTGACCAACTCCACCACGGAGCTGCGCGCCAGCCGCACCTCCGGCACCGCCCGCCCGTCGCCCCGGAATGCCCGCGCCATCGACATCAGCGCCCACCGCGTCGGCGGCTCCAGGCTGAACACGTTCAGCGTCGCCGGCTCGGCCGCATCGTCCTGCCCGGCCGTGACCACCCCCCCGGAATAGAACCGGCCGTTGCCGACCGTCACCTGCACCGTCCGCACCCGGTGCACCGTCGGGCCGCAGCGGATGATCGCGCTGAACCGCCGTGTGTGCATCAGCGCGCGGAACGCCGCCGCAGCGAACCGCATCTGGCCCAGCGGCGGCCGCGCCGCCCGCTGCAGCGCGCGCGTATGCTCCATCGACAGCCCCACGCTGGCCGCGGTGAAGAACGGCTGCCCGTTCACGATCCCCAGCGTGATCCGGCGCGTGTGCCCGGCCAGGATCACCCCGGCCGCCGACACCGGGTCGAGCGGGATGTCGAGCACGCGCGCGAGGTCGTTCGCGATCCCGGTCGGCAGCACCCCCAGCGACAGCCCGGTATCGCGCAACGCGATGGCTCCGGCGCTGAGCGTCCCGTCGCCGCCGGCCAGCACGACCAGGTTGACCTCGTTTCGCATCGACCGGATCAGCTCACCCAGGGTCTCGCGCCCCGGGTCGCGGCGAATCAGCGCCAACCCGCCCGCTTCCAGCGCCGCCAGCGCCGGGTCGAGCCCCTTGACCGGCCCGCTCTGGCTGTTGACGACCAGCAAGGCCGTGCGGCCGGCTCGATCCATCCTGTCTGCAAACCCCCTGGCGACGGCGGCCTCGCTACACGCAAACCGTCGTGCCCGGCAACCGCGTGCCATCCTCCGTAAGGGCGATTGCCCGTCTCCCCACCCTGAGCGCAGGGAAGGGTGGTGCGGCAGACCCCATTGCGGCCCGGGCCAAGCAAGGCACATATCGGCCCATGACGCTCCGCCCTGGCCGCCCCGCGAATATCGACGCTGCCCCGATCGCCCACCACCGCGAAAAGGCCCGCGCCGCCTGGGACGGCAAGCTGCGCCAGTCGCTCGACCTGTCCGGCAGCGGCGGCGGCTCGCCCGAAGCCTGGTTCCTCGGCCCCCGCGCCGAGAACGTCGCCTTGCTGCACGAACTCATCGACGCCGCCATCGATAGCCACGCAGACTTCCGCCGTGGCTTCCACCCCGAAGATCCGACGCACCTGACGAAGGCCATCCAGGCCAGCCCGGAGTTCCGCGCCGGCGCCGACCGGCTGCGGCGCGAGACGGGCGTCCTGCTCGACAAGCTCAAGCTCTCCGCCCCGTTCTCCAGCATGCGCTACCAGGGCCACATGCTCTGGGACCAGGCCTTGCCCGGCCTGGTCGGGCTGGTCGCCGGGCTGCTCTACAACCAGAACAACGTCGCCGCCGAGGCCAGCCCGGTCACGACCCGGCTCGAGATCGAGGCGGGCAACGATCTCTGCCGCATGCTCGGCTACACCGTCGGCGGCGACTCGATCCAACCCTGGGGCCACATCACCAGCGGCGGCACCATCGCCAACATCGAGGCGGTCTGGGCGTTCCGGAACCTGAAATTCGGTGGCGTCGCCGCCCGTGCCGCTCTCCGTGAGGTGCCGGCCCTCGCCGCCGCCCGCGACATCGAAGTCCCGCTATGGTCTGGCGGACAGGCGCGCCTGGTCGAGCTGGACACCTGGACGGTGATGAACCTCGACCTCGACGTCCTCGCCGGTCTGCCGCTGCGCATCCTCGCCGAAGGGATCGAGTCCGAAACGCTTTCGGCCGCGCTCGCCGGCTACAGCCAGCGCAACATCGGCTTGGTGCAGTTCTACCGCAACTTCATGGACTCGGTCTCCGAGACGCCGGTCTTTTTGGCCCCGGCCAGCGGCCACTACTCCTGGCCGAAGGCCGCGACCCTGCTCGGCCTCGGCCAGAACGCCGTCTGGGTGCAGCGGGTCGACGCCGACGCCCGCATGTCGCTCGACAGCGTCGCCGAGAGCCTTGAGATCGCGGTCCGACGCCGCGTGCCGGTCCTCGCCGTCGTCGCCGTCATCGGCAGCACGGAAGAAAGCGCGGTCGACCCTCTGGCCGGCCTGCTGGAGCTGCGGGCCCAGTTCCGCCGCCGCGGCCTCAACTTCGCCATCCATGCCGACGCCGCCTGGGGCGGCTATTTCCGCTCCATGCTCAACGACGGCGAGGGCGCCAACCTGCCCGAAGCGCCGTCCGACGGCGTGCCGATCTGCGCGATGAGCGACTACGTGCAACAGCAGTACCTGGCGCTCGCCCATGCCGACAGCATCACGGTCGATCCGCACAAGGGCGGCTACGTGCCCTATCCGGCTGGCGCGCTGTGCTACCGCAACGCCGACTTCCGCAACGCCGTCTCCTTGCGTGCCCCGGTCATCTTCCATAACCAGACCGAGCCGACGATCGGCGTCTACGGGGTCGAGGGCAGCAAACCCGGCTCGGCCGCGGCCGCAGTCTGGCTGGCCCACCGCGTCATCCGGCCGGACCGGACCGGCTATGGCCGAATCCTTGGCCAGTGCATCTGGACCGCCAAGCGCCTGTTCTGCCGTCTGCTCGCGCTCACCGACGACCGGTTCAGCATCACCCTGTTCAACCAGACCCCGGCCGAGCGCGCCGGAAAGCCCCCCGGCGTCATCGAGGCCGAGCGGGCCGCCCTGCGCGACCTGGTTCCGCTCGACAACGCGGCCCTCATGGCGCGCCTCGAAGCCGACCCCAAAGTGGCGAAACTGTTCTACCAGGTCGGCTCGGACCAGGTGATCCTCGCCTTCGCGCTCAATGCGAAAGGCGCCGACGGCAGCCCCAACCGCAGCCTCGCCCAAGCCAACGCCCTGAACGAGGCCGTGTTCACCCGCTGCAGCATCATCGAGCCGCGCGAAGACCTGTCGGGGCTGGACCTCGTCCTGACCAGCTCGCGCTTCGACCCGTCGGTCTACGGCCAGCCCTTCGTCGACACCTTCTGCCGCCGCCTCGGCGTCACCCCGGAACCCGGCCGCGGCGTCGACTTCCTGATCTGCACCACCATGGACCCCTGGACCACCCAGACCGAACGCGGCGACTTCCAAGCAACCCTCGTCGAAGCCCTCCGCCACGCCGCCCACGCCGCAATCGACACGCTGTAAAACCCTCTCCCGCCTGCGGGAGAGGGTTGGGTGAGGGTCCTTGCCGCATGACTGTATCGTCGACCTGCGGCACTTCCCTACAATCCCCGCCGGATCACATCGTGTGCGAAATACGAGAGGATCAAATCCGCCCCCGCCCGCTTGAACGCGCCGAGCGATTCCATTACCGCCCGTTCCTCGTCGAGCGCCCCCGCCTGCGCCGCGAACTTCAACATCGCATACTCGCCACTCACCTGGTATACCGCCAGCGGCAGCAGCGTGCTGTCGCGGATCCGCGCCAGCACGTCCAGATACGGCATCCCCGGTTTCACCATCAGGATGTCCGCGCCCTCGGCCTCATCGGTCGCGCTCTCCCGCAGCGCCTCTCGACCGTTCATCGCGTCCATCTGGTATTCCATCCGATCGCCCTGCAGGTCGCACCCGGCCGCCGCCCGGAACGGCCCGTAGAACGACGATGCGAACTTCGTCGAATACGCCATCACCGGCACGTCGCCATGCCCGGCCCCGTCCAGCCCGGCGCGGATCGCTGCGATCTGCCCGTCCATCATCGCCGACGGCGCGATCATGTCCGCGCCCGCATCGGCCGCCACCACGCACTGCCGGGCCAGGTTCACGAGCGTGCGGTCGTTGTCGACGTGCAGCGCCCCGCCATGCTCGCTGACCACGCCGCAATGGCCGTGGTCGGTGTACTCGCAGAAGCAGTTGTCCGTGATCACCACCAGCTCCGGCGCCGCATCCTTCACCGCGCGCACCATCCGCGCCATCAGCCCGTCGCGCTCCATCGTGTCGCTGCCGTCGCGGTCCTTGTGGTGGCTGATCCCGAACAGCAGCAACGACTTCACCCCGTCGCGCGCGAACCCCTCGGCCGCCCGCGCCAGCCGCCGCTCCGGGATCCGCGACACCCCCGGCATGCTCGAAATCGGCACCGCCTCGTCCACGCCTTCTTCGACGAAGATCGGCAGGATCAAATCCTCGGCGTGCAGCCGCGTCTCCCGCACCAGCGCGCGCAACGCCGGCGTCCGCCGCAACCGGCGATGACGCAACACAGGGAACGAAGGTGACGACATCAAAGGAAACCCCAGCGGCGAGATGCCGCCCGCCGCAGGATGCCGCAGCCACCGGCCGAGCGCCACTCCCGGCCAAGGCCGCCAGTCTTCTCGCCCCCCTGAAAAGGAGGGTCGGGGATGGGCCAGCCGGAGGACCGAACGGCGCAAACCGCTGACCGCGCCAGTAACACCCCCGGTGCGGACCCCCGGTTGCGCCGGTCACGCCCGGTCGCGCAAACTAAGGGCGATCAAGCAAAGGATGATGCGTGCGGGTTTTCCATGGCTGAGGCGTTCCCATTCACCGCGATCGTCGGCCAGGAGGAGATGCGTCGCGCCCTGCTGATCGCCGCCACCGACCCGGCCGTCGGCGGCGTGCTGGTGTTCGGTGACCGCGGGACCGGCAAGAGCACCGCCGTCCGCGCCCTCGCGGCCTTGCTGCCGCCCGTTCCGGTCGTGCGCGGCTGCCCCTATCGCTGCAGCCCCGCCGCCCCCGCCCGCCTCTGCGACGCCTGCGCCCCCGGCACACCCATCGCGGCCGAGACCGTGCCCGTCCCCGTCGTCGACATGCCGCTCGGCGCCACCGAGGACCGCGTCGTCGGCGCGTTGGACCTCGAACGCGCGCTCACCCGCGGCGAGCGCGCCTTCGAACCCGGCCTGCTCGCCCGCGCCAACCGCGGCTTCCTCTACATCGACGAGGTGAACCTGCTCGAAGACCACCTCGTCGACCTCCTCATCGACGTCGCCGCCTCCGGCGAGAACGTCGTCGAGCGCGAGGGCCTCTCCGTCCGCCACCCCGCCCGCTTCGTGCTCGTCGGCAGCGGCAACCCCGAGGAAGGCGAGCTGCGTCCGCAGCTGCTCGACCGCTTCGGCCTCGCCGTCGACGTGACCACCCCGCAGGACATCCCCTCCCGCATCGAGATCGTCCGCCGCCGCGACGCCTTCGAGCGCGACCCCGCCGCAGTCCGCGCCCGCTTCGCGCCCGAGGAGGCCGCCATCCGCGACCAGATCCTCGCCGCCCGCGAACGCCTCCCCGGGCTCGACGT
The DNA here is from genome assembly GCA_965213855.1 of Acetobacteraceae bacterium. GTDB lineage: Bacteria > Pseudomonadota > Alphaproteobacteria > Acetobacterales > Acetobacteraceae > JBBROS01. Next base: position 828,569 of record CBDCAA010000011.1, read on the forward strand.
GTCCGACGACGTCCTCGCCGACGCCGCCCGCCTCTGCCTGAAGCTCGGAACCGACGGGCTGCGCGCCGAATTGACGCTGCTCCGCGCCGCCCGCGCCGCCGCGGCACTCGATGGCGACCCGGCGGTCGGCCTCCGCCACGTCCTTGCCGTCGCGCCGCTGGCGCTGCGCCACCGCCTCCGCCGCGACCCGCTGGACGACGCCGGGTCCGGCAGCCGGGTCGCCCGCGCCATCGCCGAGCTGTTCCCGGCGTGAGCGCGCCGGACCAGACCATCGATCCTGGCGCCGACAACGCCCGCGCCGCCGCCCTGTTCGCGCTCGATCCGGCGGGCCTCGGCGGCGTCGTGCTCCGCGCGCCGCCCGGCCCGGCCCGCGACGCCTGGCTCGCCAACCTCCGCGGCATGGCGGCCGGCCCGGTCCGCAAGATGCCGCTCGGCATCGCCGAGGACCGCCTCATGGGCGGGCTCGACCTCGCCGCGACGCTCGCCGCCAACGCTCCCCGGCGGCAGCGCGGCCTGCTCGCCGAAGCCGATGGCGGCGTTCTCCTCCTCGCGATGGCCGAACGCATCACCCCCGGCAACGCGGCCCGCATCGCCCAGGCCCTCGACACCGCCCGGGTCGGCGGCGACCCCGCCCGCTTCGGCATCGTCGTCCTCGATGAAGGCATGGACGACGAGCACGCGCCCGCCGCGCTGACCGACCGCGCAGCCATCCAACTCACCCTCGGCCCGCTCGTCCAGACCGAACCGCTCGACCTGACGGCCGCCCGCACCCTCCTGCCGGGCGTCACCGCTGGCGACGCCTCCATCGAGGCCCTTTGCGCCGCGTCCCTGGCCCTCGGCATTGGCTCCGGCCGCGCCCCCACCCTCGCCCTCCGCGTCGCCCGTGCTGCCGCCGCGCTGGAGGGCCGGGATGCCGTGACCCAAGCCGACGTCTCGCTCGCCGCCCGCCTCGTCCTGGCGCCCCGCGCCACCCGCCTGCCCGCCGCGCCGGAGCAAGAAGGCGCACCGGATGAGGGACCCGACGATGCGCCCCGACCCGACGATGCGCCCCGGCCCGACGACTCCGAGGATCCCGGCCGGCCGGACTCGCCCGACGCGCCCGCCGACCCGCAGACCCTCGCCGACCAGGTGCTCGATGCCGCCCGCGCCGCCATCCCCGCCGGCCTGCTCGCCCTGCTGCAGCAGCCCAAGGCCCGTGCCCGCACGCCCGGCAAGTCCGGCGCCCCCGTCCGCGGCCCGCGCGGCCGCCCGCTCGGCGCCCGCCCCGGCCTCCCGCGCGACGGCCAGCGGCTCGACCTGGTCGAGACCCTCCGCGCCGCCGCCCCCTGGCAGCGCCTGCGCGGCGGCGCCCCGCCCATCCGCATCCGCCGCGACGACCTCCGTATCACCCGGCGGCAGCAGCGGGCGGAGACGACGACCGTCTTCCTCGTCGACGCCAGCGGCTCCTCGGCCCTCAACCGCCTCGCCGAAGCAAAGGGCGCCGTCGAATTGCTGCTGGCCGACTGCTACATCCGGCGCGACCAGGTGGCGGTCCTCGCCTTCCGCGGGGCCGCGGCCAGCCTGCTGCTGCCCCCCACCCGAAGCCTGGTGCGCGCCAAGCGCGGCCTCGCCGGGCTGCCCGGCGGCGGCGGCACGCCGCTCGCCGCCGGCCTTGACGCCGCGTTGCTGCTGGTCGACGGCATCCGTCGCCGGGGCGGCACGCCCACGATCGTGCTGCTGACCGACGGCCAGGCCAATGTCGGCCGCGACGGCAAGGGCGGCCGCGCCAAGGCCGCCGAAGATGCCCTCGCCGCCGCCCGCGCCCTCGGCTTCGCAGGCCACCCCGTCTTGCTCATCGACACCTCCCCCCGCCCGAACCCCGCCGCCCGCGCCCTCGCCGACGCGATGGCGGCCCGCTACCTCCCGCTCCCCTACGCCGGCGCCGCGGCCGTCAGCCGCAGCGTCAAGGCCCTGACATGAGCCATTCCCACCTCCCTCTCGCGATAGCGGGCGAGGATCGGGGTGAGGGTATCGGCCGAAAGCCCCCACCATGACCGACCGCCGCGCCGGCCTCCGCGACTGGCCCAACCGCGACAGCAGCCGTTTCGTGCGCGCCGGCGGCTTCGGCTGGCACGTCCAGACGATGGGGACAGGTCCGGCCCTCCTGCTCCTGCACGGCACCGGCGCCGCCACCCACTCCTGGCGCGACCTCGCGCCCCGGCTCGCCGAGCGGTTCACCGTCGTCGCCCCCGACCTGCCGGGCCACGGCCTGACCGAGACGCCCGCCAGCAGCCGCATGTCGCTCCCCGGCATGGCCGCCGCCCTGCGCGCGCTGTTGCAGGTGCTCGACGTGAAGCCAGGCTTGGTCGCCGGGCATTCCGCCGGTGCCGCCGTGGCGCTCCGCATGACGCTCGACGGCACGATCCATCCGGCCGGGGTGGTCGGCCTCAACGCCGCGCTGAAGCCGTTTAGCGGGGCCGCGGGCAAGGTGTTTTCGCCTTTGGCCCGCGTTCTCGTCGGCCTGCCCGTGCTCCCCAACCTGTTCGCCTGGCGCGCCCGCGACCCGGCCACCGTCCGCAAGCTCCTCGCCGACACCGGCTCGACGCTCGACGAGGCCGGCGTCGCCGCCTATGCCCGCGTGGTGCAGGACCCTCGCCACGCCGCCGCCGCGCTCACGATGATGGCCCGGTGGGACCTGCAACCCCTCGTCGACGACCTGCCGCGCCTCGCCGTCCCGCTGCTGCTGATCGTCGGCGACAACGACCGCACCATCCCGCCGGCCGTCTCGGAGGCCGTGGCCCGCATCGTGCCCGGCGCCCGCGTGCACCGCATGCCGGGCGGCCATCTCGCCCATGAGGAGCACCCCACCGAGACCGCCGCCGCCATCGAGGCATTCGCCGCCACGCTTGGCATCCAGTGAACGAGCTCTACGCCACCGGCGCGATCGTCCCGTTGATCCTGGCCGGCATCGCCGCGGAGGCGCTGGTCCTCGGCATCCTGTTCCGCCGCACCGGCCGTGGCGTGGCCCCGGCGATCCTCCTGCCCAACCTGGCCGCCGGCGCCTGCCTCATCGCCGCGGCCGGTGCCGCATTGCGGGGCTGCTGGTGGGGCTGGACCGGCGCGCTGCTGCTCGCCGGCGGCGTGCTCCACATCGTCGACCTCCGCGGCCGCTGGCGATAAGCAGCTTACATGCGGTTGTGGATATACGCCCGCAGGCTCGACTCGTCCTCGACGTGCCGGTCGATCTTCGCCCGCACCACGTCGCGCACGCTGATGATCCCCAGCAGGGCGCCCTTGTCCAGCACCGGCAGGTGGCGGAAATACCCGCGGTCCATCAGCTCCATTGCCTCGTTGATCGTCGTCTCCGGCGTCACCGTCGTCACCGTCCGGGTCATGATGTCGGCCGCGCTCAACGTCTTGATGTCGCTGGCCTGGTTGGCGAGCGCCTTGACCACGTCGCGCTCGCTCACGATGCCGGCCAGGGTGCCGTCCTCGTCCAGCACCAGAACCGCCCCGATCCGGCGCGAGGCGATGATGCCGACCAGCTCGAGCACCGGCGTGGCGGGTGTGACCGAGACGATGGTGTTGCCTTTTTCTCGGAGAACGGCGGCGATGGTCATGGATGGTGCTCCCTTTGGCGCTTCGATCGTCGGTTGACGCGGCAAACAAGCATTGAAGCTGGGTCATCGCTGCGAATGTGCAACATGGGTCTTGCCGCGCATTGCTGCATCGTTCGTGGGTCCGGCGCAAACGAACGCGCGGTGCAGGCGTTCAACCCGTCTATACACACGGACGCCACGCGCATGGACACGGTCGCCCGCCGGACGGAGGCCTGCAAGGTTCCCGCCGATGGGCTCGAACTCGGCCGCTTCGCCTCCGCAGCGGTGCTCGCGGTCGCGCTCGCCACCCCGGGGAGCCCGCCTGAGATGCCCTGGCACCGACCCAAACCGACCGGGAACCCGCCACAATCGATTGCGAAAACCGGGTCATGAGCACCCTCGCCAGCCTTCGGGCCGAAGCCCTCGCCGCCCGCGCCGCCAACGACCCGAACCGGGCCGTGACCGCCTGGCGCGCCCTCCTGGACGCGGCGCCGGACGATTGGGGCCTGGCGCTCGAACTCAAGCGGGACCTCAAGGCCGGCTGGCACTATCCGGACAGCGACGCGCGGTTCCGCCGCGCCGCCCGCCGCCTGCCGGACGAGGAGTGGCTCGCGCATTACAGCCTGCTCTATGCCTTCCACGGCAGCGACCTCGAGACGATCGACGCCCGCGCCGGCACGCTGCTGCGCCGTTGGCCCGACGAGCCGCGGCTGCACGCGATCCTCGGCGACGTGGCGCGGCAGCGCCGCGACTGGCCCGGCGCCGTCCGCGGCTTCTCCGACGCCGCCCGGCTCCATCCCGGCCATCAGCACTACGAGACGAAGGCCATTGCCGCCGGGCTCTACGCCCGGCTGCAGTCCAGCCGAGACCGCTCGCCCTGGCCCGACCACGGGCCCGGCTACGCCGCCTTCGTCATCAACCTCGACCGCAACGCCGAGCGCATGGTCGAGCTGCAACGGCAGTTCGCCGGCAGCCCGGTCCCGCTCCGCCGCCTGCCCGCCGTCGAGGGCAGCCGGCTGCCCGCATCCGCCGTCCGCCGTCTGACCGGGTCGGCCGACGCGCCGCGGGGCACCCTCGGCTGCTTCCTCAGCCATGCCGCCGCCTGGGAGGCGCTGCTCGCGACGTCCGAGAGCCACGCGCTGATCCTGGAAGACGACGTGATCCCGCTGCTCGATTTGCCGGCGACCCTGGCTCCGCTCCGCATTCCGACCGGGTTCGACCTGTGCTTCGTCAACGACCGGCTCGAACCGAAGCTCGATTTCGCGGCGGCGACCGGGCTCAGCACCCAGACCTTGGCCGCGACCATGGCGGCCTTCCACCCGGACGAGAACGCGCCGGGTGGCGACGCATACGTCATCAGCCGCAGTGGCGCGGAGAAGCTCTTGGCCTGGGTCGCCGAGGATGGGATGGCCGCGGACGTGGACTGGCGCCTGCTGGCCTACGCGCTCACTCCCGCCGAGATCGCCGCCATCCCGGCCCATGCCGTGGCGCGGCAGGAGCTCGACCGCCTGCAGGCCCGCATCCCGCGCAACGACCGCCTGCGCGCCCACACGCTGCATCCCGCCCTGATCCGAACCGTCGGCGTCAGCAGCGACCGCGAGGATCAGAACCGGCTGCACCCGGGCGCATGATGCCCCCGGCGTTATGCCCGGGCGTTGACCCCTGCATCGGCAAAACCCATCCTTCGTGCATGACCGAACACGTCGAATGCGTGGTGGTCGGCGCCGGGGTCGTCGGCCTGGCCGTCGCCCGCGCCCTGGCCCTCTCCGGCCGCGAGGTCTGGGTGCTTGAGGCCGCCGCCGGCATCGGCACCGGCATCTCGTCCCGGAACTCCGAAGTGATCCATGCCGGCATCTACTACCCCGCCGACAGCCTGAAGGCCCGCTTCTGCGTCGACGGCAAGCGCCGTTTATACGAGTATTGCGCCCAGCGCGGCATCGCCCATGACCGCATGGGCAAGCTGATCGTCGCCTCCGAGGAGGCGGAGCTGCCCGTGCTCGACACTATCCGCGCGAAGGCTGCCGCGAACGGCGTGGTCGATCTCGAGCCGCTCGACGGCGAGGCAGCGCGGCGGCTCGAGCCGGCGCTTCGCGTCGCCGGCGCCTTGCTGTCGCCGAGCACCGGCGTGGTCGACAGCCACGGGCTGATGCTGGCCATGCAGGGCGACCTGGAACACGCCGGCGGCGCTGCGGCCTTCCACGCCCCGGTCGTGGGCGGCGCCATCCAGCGCGGCACGATTCTGTTGCAGGTGGGCGGCGCGGAGCCGATGGACCTGGAATGCGAGGTCCTGGTCAATGCCGCCGGCCTGCATGCGCCAGCCCTGGCCCGCGCCCTCGCCGGCGTCCCGCCCGAGACGGTCCCCGCCGGCCATCTCTGCAAGGGCAACTACTATTCCCTGACCGGCCGGGCGCCGTTCCGCCGGCTGATCTACCCGGTTCCGGAGAAGGCCGGCTTGGGCGTTCATCTCACGCTCGACCTCGGCGGACAGGCGCGGTTCGGGCCCGATGTGGAGTGGGTCGAGGCCGAAGCCTACGACGTCGACATCCGCCGCGCCGACGGCTTCTACGCCGCCATCCGCCGCTACTGGCCCGGCCTGCCCGATGGCGCCCTCGCCCCGGGTTACAGCGGCATCCGCCCCAAGGTCGGCGGCCCCAACGACCCGGCAGCCGACTTCGTCGTCGCCGGCCCGGCCGTCCATGGCATCGGCGGCCTGGTCAACCTGTTCGGAATCGAAAGCCCCGGCCTCACCGCCTCCCTCGCCCTCGCCGCCCACGTCGCCGACCTCGTCAATCGCCGCAACGCCGCCGCAAGCTCCCCGCCCTGACGCGCGGCCTCCGCTCCCTGCCAGGGAGCGGAGAAACGAGGTGTTGCTGGCAGAACGATCCGCGCCGGCCTAGCCTCGGTGAAAACGGGAGGACACGACAATGAACACCTGGCTCATCGGCCTGCTGGCCGCGACCGCGCTCGTCCATGCCGCGCGGGCGGACATCGCCATCTCGTCCAACGACGCCCACACCGTGCTCGACCCGGCCGGCAACCAGGTCGCGGCGGCGAACGCGCCGGCCGACACCGTCGATGTCATCGATCTGCAGGGCGAGCCGCGTATCGTCGCGAGTGTCGCCGCCCCTGGCAGCGTGGTCGGGCCGCCGATGGCCGTCGCGGTGGCGCCGGACGAGAGCTACGCCATCGTCTCCGGCGCCACGAAGGCCGAAGCCGGCGCGCCGTTCGGCATCGCGTTCGACGACAAGGTGTCGGTCATCGACCTGACCGCGAAGCCGCCGAAGGTGGTGCAGTCGCTCGCCGCCGGGGCCGGCGCGACCACGATCCGGATCAGCCCGGACGGCGCGCTGGCGATCGTCGTCAACCGGACCGAGGGGACGCTGTCGCTGTTCACGGTCCATGACCGCATGCTGACGGCGGCCGGCAAGGTGCCGATCGACCCCAAGAGCATGCCGAGCGGCTTGGCGTTCCTGCCCGACGGCAAGACGGCGCTGCTCAGCCGGTATGGCGACCACCAGCTGAGCGTCCTGCGCATCGGCGGCACCACCAGCCAGCCCGCGGTCACCATCGACAAGCGCCCGCTGACGACGGCGTTGGCGCCCTACACGCTCGACGTGAGCCCGGACGGCCGGTTCGCCGCGGTCGGCAACATGGGCCGGGGCGACGGCGATGCGGACACCGTAAGCCTCATCGACCTCACCGCCGAGCCGTTCCGGACCGTGCAGACGTTACAGGTCGGGCGCTCGCCGGAGGGGCTGAAGTGGTCACCTGATGGCAAGTTCCTGGCGATCGGCGCCCAGAACGGCACCGGCAAGGCGCAGGACAGCCCGTTCTACCAGGACCACGGGCGCCTGGTCATGCTGGCGCTGGAAGGCAAAAGCCTGCATCCGGTCGCCGAGGCGCCGGTCGGGCGCTGGAGCCAAGGGATCGCCTTCAGCCGGGACGGGCGCACGCTGCTGATCCAGAACATGGTCGAACGCAGCATCATGGTGTTCGGCTGGGACGGGACGGTGCTGACCCCGAAGACCAAGCTCGATGTCGCCGCCGGTCCGGCTGCCATCCAGACGCCCTGGAAGTGAGGTGCTGCGTTCGGTCCCGACCCTGTCAGTCGTCCTTGGTTGACGTCACTGCGACGTAGCTGCCCGGCGCCGGCTCCAGCGCAGGCAGGCCGCCCTCGCCAGGCTTGCGTGCAGGGACGCGTTCGTCGCCGAGCGCCGTCACCCAGCGCTGCCAGTCCGGCCACCAGCTTCCGGCCATCTCGGTCGCGCCGGCCAGCCAGGTCTCGGGATCGGACGGCAGCTCCGGGTTGATCCAGTGGCTGTACTTGCCGCCCTCGGGCGGGTTCACCACGCCGGCGATGTGGCCGCTGGCCGCCAGCACGAATCGCTTGGTGCCGCCCATGAGCTGGGTACCGCGGTACGTGCTCTTCCAGGGCGCGATGTGATCCTCCCGGGTCGAGAGAAAGTAAGTCGGCAGGTCGATCCGGCCGAGGTCGATCGGCGTGCCGGCGAGCGTGATGCCGCCCGGCTTGCAGAGCCGGTTCTCCTGATACATGCGGCGCAGATAGAAGCTGTGCATCGCCGCCGGCATGCGGGTGCTGTCGCTGTTCCAATACAGCAGGTCGAACGGGAACGGCTCGTTGCCGAGCAGGTAGTTGTTCACGACGAACGACCAGATAAGGTCGTTGGCGCGGAGCATGTTGAACGTGGTCGCCATCTCCGAGCCTTCGAGGTACCCGCGCTTGTCCATCTTCTCCTCGAGCGCGCGGAGCTGCTCCTCGTCGATGAAGACGCCGAGCTCGCCGGCTTCCTGGAAGTCGGTCATGGTCACGAAGAACGTCGCCGACTTGATCCGGTCGTCGCCATGTGCGGCCATGTAGGACAGCGTGCTGGCGAGCAGCGTGCCGCCGAGGCAATAGCCGATCGCGTTGACCTCAAGCTCCCCGGTCGCGCGCTCGATCGCGTCCAGCGCGGCAAGGTAACCTTCGGTCATGTAGTCCTCGAATTTCTTGGCCGCGAGGTGCTCGTCCGGGTTCACCCAACTGATCATGAACACGGTGTGGCCCTGGCTCACGGCCCAGCGGACCAGGCTGTTCTTGGGGCGGAGGTCCAGGATGTAGAACTTGTTGATCCACGGCGGCCCGATCAGCAGCGGCCGCTTCAGCACCGTCTCGGTCGTCGGCGCGTACTGGATCAGCTGCATCAGGTCGTTCTGGAACACGACCTTGCCCGGGCTGACGGCGATGTTCTCGCCGAGCTTGAAGGCGTCGACGTCCGTCATCTTGATGGTGAGCTTGCCGCGCCCACGCTCGAGGTCCGACAGGAGGTTGTTCAGGCCGCGCAGCAGGTTCTCGCCACCGGTCTCGGCGGTCTTGCGCAGCACCTCGGGGTTGGTGAGGACGAAGTTGCTCGGGCTCATCGCGTCGACGAACTGGCGCGAGTAGAAATCCACCTTGCGGGCGACCTTGGGCTCGAGCCCGTCGACCTGGCCGACGACGTCGTTCACGTAGCGCGCGCTGAGCAGGTATGACTGTTTGATGAAGTCGAACACCTCGCTCTCTTTCCAGGCGTCGTCCTTGAAGCGGCGGTCCTTCGGGTCGGCTTCGATCACCGGTTCGGAGTCCATGCCCCACATGCGGCGCGCGGTATTTTGCCAGAGCACCATGTAGTCCTGCCAGAAACCGACCTGGGCGTGGACCAGCTTGGCCGGGTTCTTCATCAGCTGCGTCGTCATTTCCATGAAGGCGTGGCCGATGTTGAGCGGATCCAGGCTGGGCGCCTCGTGCGACTGCCGGTTTAGCCAGTCCGACACGAGGCGCTGCGAGCGTTCGGCGATGTCGGCCATCGAGCGGCCCATCTGCGCCGGGTCGGCCAGCTTGAACCCGGGCGCCGCGTCGGTCTTCACGGGCGATCTCGGCTGCGGGGCGGCGGGGTCGGACTTCCCGGTGTCGGCCATCGTGGTTGGTATCCTTTCCGCCGGGGCAGCTGCCGCGCTATGTCCTGCCTGGCGGCGGGATCGATGCGGGGCGGGTCCGACTGATGGTGATGGATGTTGGGTCTAAGGGTAGGGGCGCGCGGTGGCTGGGACAAGCGGCGCTGCTTGTTGCGCTGCTGCCCGGCTGTTCGACCGTCGAGACGTTCTACGCCGTGCAGCAGCCGTTCGAGACGCCCATCGATTGGTGGCACCAGCTGCAAGGCGGCGTGATCGCCGACGAACGGCCGCCGCCGCCGGGGGTAGGCGATCCCTATCCCAACCTGGGCACGATCCCGGCCAGGCCGGCGCCGACGCCCGCGAGCGTGCGGGTCGCGCTCTCGGCCCGGCTTGCGAACGAGCGTGACCGGACGGACCGCCTGGCCTTACAGGACCCGATCGGCTCGGTGCCGAAACCCGGCGCACCGGGGACGGCCGGCGCCCTTGCCGCGGCTAGCCCCGGCGCGCCAACCGCCGTCCCGGCCACGCCGTCCCCCGCTGCACCGCCGCCCGCGGCGCCGTCCCCCGCAGCGCCGCTGCCGCGGCGCCGTCCCCCGCAGCGCCGCCGCCTGCGGCGCCGCCGTCGGCGTCTGAAGCGTCGGCTGCGCCCATGGCCCGGATCGTTGCTGCGGATGCACCGCCGCCAACCCCGGCGCCGCGCCCGGCGCCGGCACCGGCCGCGCCCGCCGCCCTGCAGGCTGCGGCATCGCCCAAGGCGCCGCCGCGCCAACCCACGGCCGGCGCGCCGCTGCCGAGCGGCCCCGTGCCGGCCTTGCCGGCCGCGGCCCCGGCCCTGCCGGCGCTCGACGGCATTCCCGCCGCCACCTTCGCCCCTGCGATCCCGAAGCCGCCGCCGCAGGTGGACGCTTCGTTCCTGCTGGGCTCGGCGGTGCTGCGCCCGGAGTCGGACGCGGCGCTGCGCCAGCTCGCCGCCCGGCGCGGCGGGGGGCCGGTCGCAGTCCTTGGCGGCGGCGACGCGGCATCCAGCACGGTCGACGCCCAGGCCGCCGCATTGCCGCTCGCGTGGCGCCGCGCCCGCGCGATCCAGGACGTGCTGGCCAGCGCCGGCGTGCCGACGTCAGCCATGCACGTCGATGCGGCCGCATTGGCTCGCGGCGGCATCGCCCGTCTGGTAGAATGAGCCGCTCGTAACCGGTTCCAGCCTGAAAAGCACCGTGATGTCCCAGGAATTCCATCGTATCCGCCGTATGCCGCCCTACGTGTTCGCCGAGGTGAACCAGGCCAAGGCGCGTGCGCGGACCGAGGGCGAGGACATCATCGACCTCGGCATGGGCAACCCCGATAGCGGCACCCCGGCCCACATCGTCGCCAAGCTGGTCGAGGCCGTGCAGGACCCGCGCACGCACCGCTACAGCACCAGCAAGGGCATCCCTGGGCTGCGCCGGGCGCTGGCCGCCTACTACGACCGCCGCTTCGGCGTGACGCTCGACCCGGAGACGGAGGTGGTCGCGACGCTGGGCAGCAAGGAGGGGCTCGCCAACCTGGCCGCGGCGATCACCAGCCCGGGCGACACGATCCTTGTGCCGAACCCCAGCTATCCCATCCACCAGTTCGGCTTCATCATCGCCGGCGCCAGCGTGCGCAGCATCCCTGCCTGCCCGGACGGCACGATGCTGGAAGCCCTCGACCGGGCGGTGCGCCATAGCGTGCCCAAGCCGACCGCGCTGATCGTGAACTTCCCCAGCAACCCAACCGCCTACCTGGCCGACCTCGAGTTCTACCGCCAGATCGTCGCCTTCTGCCGCAAGCACGACATCTACATTCTGAGCGACCTCGCCTACGCCGAGATCTACTTCAACGACCAGCCGCCGCCGTCGATCCTCCAGGTGGAGGGCGCCAAGGAAATCACGGTCGAGTTCACCAGCCTGTCCAAGACCTATTCCATGCCGGGCTGGCGCATGGGCTTTGCCGCCGGCAATCCACGCCTGATCGCGGCGTTGACCCGCATGAAGTCGTATCTCGACTACGGCGCCTTCACCCCGATCCAGGTCGCGGCGACGGCGGCGCTGAACGGCCCGCAGGACTGCGTGGCCGAGATGCGGGCCCTGTATAAGGAACGCCGGGACGTGCTGGTGCACGGCCTGCAGCAGGCCGGGTGGGACGTGCCCAGCCCGGACGGTTCGATGTTCGCCTGGGCGCCCATCCCGCCGCGCTACGCCCATCTCGGCAGCGTCGAGTTCAGCAAGCTGCTCCTGGCCCGGGCAAAGGTCGCCGTCGCCCCAGGCATCGGCTTCGGCGAGCACGGCGACACGCATGTCCGCATCGCCCTGGTCGAGAACACCCAACGCCTTCGCCAAGCCACCCGCAACATCCGCGCGTTCCTCCAGGCCGACAGCAACGTGGCCGAGGCAGCAGAGTGAGCACCCCCACCCCGGAGTTGGGCGAGGGCTGTGCAGGCCAGCCGCCGCGATGATGCCGCTCTCCATCGGCGTCGCCGGTCTCGGCACGGTCGGCGCCGGCCTGCTGCGCCTGCTGCACGATAACGCCGCGATCGTCGCCGCCCGCGCCGGCCGGCCGATCCGCGTCGCGTCCGTCAGCGCGCGCGACCGGACCCGTGACCGCGGCGTGCCCCTGGACGGCCTGCGCTGGCACGACAACCCTGTCGACCTCGCCCATGACCCGGCGGTCGACGTGGTCGTCGAACTCATCGGCGGCAGCGAAGGCCCGGCCCGCCACTTGGTCGAAGCCGCGCTCGCTGTCGGCAAGCCGGTCGTCACCGCCAACAAGGCGCTGCTTGCGATCCACGGGGCCGACCTTGCCGCCCGGGCCGAGGCCGCCCAGGTCGCGCTGGCGTTCGAGGCGGCGGTCGCCGGCGGCATCCCCGCGATCAAGGCCCTGCGCGAGGGCTTGGCCGGCAATCGGATCGATCGCGTCGCCGGCATCCTGAACGGCACCTGCAACTACATCCTGACCGAGATGCGCACGGGCGGGCGGGCCTTCGCCGACGTGCTCGCCGATGCGCAGCGGCTCGGCTATGCCGAGAGCGACCCGAGCTTCGACGTCGACGGCGTCGACACCGCCCACAAGCTCGCCATCCTCGCCGCCCTCGCCTTCAACCGCCCGGTGGATGTCGCGGCGGTGCATGTGGAGGGCATCCGCCAGGTCTCGGCGCTCGACGTCGCGTTTGCCGCCGAGCTCGGCTACCGCATCAAGCTGCTCGGCATCGCGCGCCGGCTCGCGGGTGGGGTCGAGACCCGGGTCCATCCGTGCATGGTGCCGCAATCGTCGCCCATCGCCCGCGTGGACGGCGTGTTCAACGCCGTCGAACTGGTGGGGGACTTTGTGGGTCGGGTCATGCTGGAAGGCCGCGGCGCCGGTGCCGGGCCGACCGCGAGCGCGGTGGTCGCCGACCTGGTGGACATCGCCCGCGGCCGTGCGGCGCCGGTATGGGGCGTCGATGCCGGGGGCGTCGATGTTGGGAGCGGCGCCCCGCTCCCGCACCGGCCGGCCGTGCCGATCTCCGCCCATGTCGGCTGCTACTACCTGCGCCTGATGGTGCTCGACCGCCCCGGCGTGATCGCCGACGTGACCGCGGCGCTGCGCGACGCAGGCGTGAGCCTGGAGAGCATGCTGCAACGCGGCCGCGCGCCCGGCGAGAGCGTGCCGGTCGTGCTCGTCACGCACGAGACGAACGAGGCGGCGATGCGCGCGGCGCTCGCGACCATCGCCGCCCTCGACGCCGTCGTGGAGCCGCCGGCCCTGATCCGTATAGAGCCTGCTTAGGGGATCCTTGATGTCCAACGCCACCCATCCCGAGATCTCGCCCGACCGCAACCTGGCGCTCGACCTTGTCCGCGTGACCGAGGCGGCCGCACTCGCCGCGTCCCGCTGGATGGGCCGCGGCAAGAAGAACGAAGCCGACGGCGCCGCGGTGGAGGGGATGCGCCGCGCCTTCGACAGCGTCGCCATCGAGGGCACCGTCGTCATCGGCGAGGGCGAGATGGACGAGGCGCCGATGCTGTACATCGGCGAGCGCGTCGGCGCCGGCGGCCCGGCGATGGACATCGCCGTCGATCCGCTCGAGGGCACCACCATCACCGCAAAGGGCGGCCCCAACGCGCTGGCCGTCGTCGCGCTGGCCGAGCGCGGCAACTTCCTGCACGCGCCCGACATCTACATGGACAAGATTGCCGTCGGCGGCGGCCTGCCCGACGGGGTCGTCGACCTCGACGCGACCGTGGCCGAGAACCTGCGCAGCCTGGCGCGGGCCAAGAAGCGCGATATCGGCGACATCGTCGTGTGCATGCTGGAGCGCGAGCGCCATGCCGAGCTGCTGGCGAAGTGCCGTGAGGCCGGGGCGCGGATCATGCTGCTGGGCGATGGCGACGTGGCCGGCGTGATCGCGGCAGCGCTGCCGGAGGGCGGCATCGACATCTACATGGGCTCCGGCGGCGCCCCGGAAGGCGTGCTGGCCGCCGCGGCGCTGCGCTGCATCGGCGGCCAGATGCAGGGCCGCCTCATGTACGAGGACGATGCGCAGAAGGCGCGCGCCCGCGAGATGGGCGTGACCGACCCGCAGCATAAGTACACCGTCGCCGAGATGGCGAAGGGCGACGTCATGTTCGCCGCCACCGGCGTCACCTCGGGCGCCATGCTGAAGGGCGTGCGCCGGTTCTCCGGCGGCGCCTACACCCATTCGATGGTCATGCGCAGCAAGTCCGGCACCGTCCGCTACATCGAGGCGCACCACAACTTCCAAACGAAGACCTGGCAGCCCGAATAGCCCCGCAAAACCAGTTTCCTCCCGTCCCGGCGACGCCGGCGCCGACCTATCCCACCGCGTGCCCAACCGCCGGAAATCAGCACCCTCGACCCGACTCGCCGCAATGCGCATCCTTCCCCCATGAACGTCGAACGGAGCCTCACCGGCCGCCGCTGGCTCGTCCGGCAAACCGAGGACCGGGTCGGACTCGGCATCGCCCAGCGGCTGGACGTGCCCGAGGTCGTCGGCCGGCTGCTCGCCGCCCGCGGCATCGGCCTGGACGATGCCGCCCACTTCCTGGCCCCCACCCTGCGTGCCCTGCTGCCGGACCCGTCGGTGCTGGCCGATATGGATGTGGCGGCCGAGCGCCTGGCCCGGGCCGTCCGGCGTGCCGAGACCGTCGGCGTGTTCGGCGACTACGACGTGGACGGCGCCTGCAGCGCGGCCGTGGTCGCGCATACGCTGCGCCTGCTGGGCTGCACCGTGCTGACCCACGTGCCGGACCGGCACCTCGAGGGCTACGGGCCGAACGCGCCGGCGCTGCGCGGGCTGGCGGGGCGCGGGGCCACGCTGATCGTCTGCGTCGATTGCGGCACCGCGGCCGGCCACGCCCTGTCGGCGGTCGCGGGCCTGGCCGACGTGCTCGTGCTCGACCACCACGTGGCCGAGGGCCCGCCGCCGCCTGTGTTCGCGACCGTCAATCCGAACCGATTGGATTGCGGCAGCGGGCTCAATGGCCTGTGTGCCGCAGGCGTGGCCTTTTTGGCCGCCGTAGCGACGGTGCGCGTGCTGCGCCGCGGCGGCTGGTTCGCGGCCCGGGCCGAACCCGACCTGCGCGATCTTCTCGATCTCGTGGCGCTCGCGACCGTGTGCGACGTCATGCCGCTCACCGGGCTGAACCGCGCGCTGGTCGTGCAGGGCCTGCGCGTGATGGCCCGGCGCGACCGGGTCGGTCTGGCGGCCCTGCTCGAGGCTGCGGCGATCAAGGCGGCGCCGAGCGCGATGACGTGCGGCTTCGCGCTCGGCCCGCGCATCAACGCCTCGGGACGGATCGGCGATGCCGGGCTCGGCCTGCGGCTGCTGCTGACGGAGGACGCGGACGAGGCGCGGTCGATCGCGGTGCTGCTGGACGACACGAACAAGCAGCGCCGCGCGGTCGAGAGCGGGATGATGGACGACGCGCTCGCTCAGGCGGCGGCGTTGGACGAGGCCGGCCACGCGGCCCTGCTGGTGCACGCCGAGGGCTGGCACGCCGGCGTGGTCGGCATCGTCGCCGGGCGGATCAAGGAGCGGCACAACCGGCCTGCGCTGGCCGGTGCACTATGTGATGGCGTCGTGAAGGGCAGCGCGCGGTCCGTCCCCGGGGTCGACCTGGGCCGTGCCGTGATGGCGGCGAGGAGCCGCGGCATGCTCCTGACGGGCGGCGGGCACGCGATGGCGGCAGGGTTCAGCGTGGCGATGGACCAGGTCTCGGCGTTCCAGGACTTTCTCAACGATCGTCTGGCGCATGCGCGCGACCTGCCGCGCGCCGCGGACCTGGCCGTGGAGGGCACCCTCGCAGTGCCCGGCGCCACGGTGGAGCTGGCGCAGCATCTCGACCGGCTGGCGCCCTTCGGCCACGGCAACGAGGAGCCGGTGTTTGCCTTGGCGCGCGCCCGCGTGGTCAAGGCCGACCGGATCGGCACCGAGGGCACGACGGTCCGCGCGTGGCTGGAAGGGGAGGGAGGCGGCCCGCGGCTGAAAGCCATCCTGTTCCGCGCCGCCGGAGGCCCGCTGGCCGAGGCGCTGCTGGAACGCGGCGCGCCGATGCACGTCGCCGGCACGCTCCGTGCCGAGGAGTGGAACGGCGCCACGACCCCAAGCTTCTTCGTCCGCGACGCCGCGCCCGCTTGACGGGTCCTTGACCCGGAGCCACGTCACGGGCTACGCCGCGCCGTCCGTCCCGTTCGTCTAGAGGCCTAGGACACGGCCCTTTCAAGGCTGTAACACGGGTTCGAATCCCGTACGGGGCACCAGGCGACACGGCCGGCCTGCTCTGGTTCGCAATCGCCGCCGTGGCCCGATCTCTCCTCATCCCGGCGTTTCCTTATTACGACTCGTTGCGAACGAACGTCTGCAATTGGCGTTGAACGCGATGCATGCTGCCGAACAGCATCGATGACGTAGAGGAGAGCGACATGACACGAAGCCTTATGATTACCCTGGCCCTGGGCCTTGCCGTCTGTGCCTGTGGACCCCAGCGGCCCGCGATCGACCCGGCGCTCTCGAGCGGCGTTACGTCGTCCAACGGTGGCGGCATGCGGCAGACGGGCGCGATCCCAAGCGTCAGCGTCGGGCCGAATGGTGCGACGACGTCGCGTGTGCCGAGCAGCGCCGGCGCGGCATACTAACGGGTCAGGCACGCCTGCAGGGGTGGGATGCCGGCGGGGCATCCCACCCTGACAGCCCTCTCGCGCTACCCTGGCAGGATCGCGACGGCCCGGGTCCATCCGGCGGATCCCTGGTGGACCTTGACCGGGAAGCAGGCAATCTCGAAGCCGCTTGACGGCAAAGCTTCGAGATTGTGCAGCTTCTCGATCTGCGAGTACCCGATCTCCCGCCCGGCGCGGTGGCCCTCCCAGATCAGCGACACGTCTCCGGACGCCTGCACCTTGCGCCGCGTGGAGGAGAACGGGGCGTCCCAGCTCCAGGCGTCCGTGCCGACCACCCGCACACCCTGGTCCAGCAGCCATAGGGTGGCCGCCTTGCCGACACCGCAGCCGGTGTCGACGTAGTCGCCCTCGCCATACCGCACGCCCGCGTTCGTGTTGATCACGACGATCTCCAGCGGGCTCAACCGGTGGCCGATCTTGCGCAGCTCGGCTTCCAGGTCAGACGGTTGCAGGACGGCGCCATCGTCGTAGTGGCGGCAATCGAGCTTGACCGCGGGCTGGAAGAACCATTCGAGCGGAAGCGCGTCGATGCGGGGCGAGGGTTCGCCGCCGGGTATGAGCGCGTGGTTGGACGAAGAGAAGTAATGATACGGCGCGTCGACATGGGTGCCGTTATGGGTCGAGATGGTGCAGCGCTCGATGGCAGCATATTCGCCGCCGGGGAGGGCGGAGACGGGGACGCCGAAGTATTCGGCCATGGCCGGGGCGGTGGCGTGGTGGTCGAGATAGGCGATCTCGGGGAGCATATGCGGGGGATCGCTGGCGATACCCGCCTGGAGCGGGACGGAGATGTCGATGAACCGTCTTGCCATGTGCGCGCGTCCCCTGTCCGTTGCGGGGAAGCATAATCCGGGACAGCCATGACCGATCAAGCCATCGCGGAAGGGGCCGATGCCGGGGCGCGGTATTGGCGGCGCAACCTGGCGGTCTGCATCTTCGGCTCGTTCACCACCATCGTTGCGATGACGCTGCTGCTGCCGTTCCTGCCGCTGTATGTGGAGGAGCTCGGGGTTTCGGACCACGCGGCGGTCGTGCAGTGGTCCGGCGTGGCGTTCGGCGCGACGTTCTTCACCGCGGCCCTGGTCGCGCCGTTGTGGGGCCGGCTGGCGGACCAGTATGGCCGCAAGCTGATGCTGATCCGCGCGAGCCTGGGCATGGCGATCGCGATGTCGTTGATCGGCATGGTCCATGACGTCTACCAGCTTGTCGGGCTGCGGCTGCTTGCGGGGCTGCTGGGTGGGTATGCCTCGGGTTCCTACGTGCTGGTGGCGACGCAGACGCCGAAGGCGCGGACCGGCTGGGCGTTGGGCATGCTCAGCTCCGGCATCATGGCCGGACAGCTCGCCGGGCCGTTGCTGGGCGGGGTGCTGCCGCCGCTGATCGGCATCCGCGCAACCTTTCTCGGCGCGGGCGCCGTCATCTTCGTCGCGTTCCTGGCGACGACCTTCCTGATCCGCGAGGAGAAGCGGGCGCCCGGTGATCGGACGAAGAAGCAGCGGGGCGGCTTCGCGGCGGTGCCCAACAAGGGGCCGTTGCTGGCGATGCTTGCCACGGGCCTGCTGCTGATGGTCGCGAACATGTCGATCGAGCCGATCATCACCGTCTATGTCGCGCAGCTCGTGGCCGACCCGGCGCAGGTGACGCAGATGGCGGGCGTCGTCATGGCCGCCGGCGCGTTCGGCAGCATCGTGTCGGCGTCGCGGCTCGGCAAGCTTGCCGACCGGATCGGGCACTGGACGGTGATCATCTTCTGCCTGGCGGGATCGTCGGTGCTGCTGGTGCCGCAGGCCTTCGTGACCTCCGGCTGGCAGCTGGTGGGCTTGCGGTTCCTGATGGGCCTGTCGTTGGGCGGCCTGCTGCCGTGCGTCGCCAGCGTGATCCGCCACAGCGTGCCGGACCGGGTGGCCGGGACGATGCTGGGCTACTCGACGTCGTCGCAATATGCCGGGCAGGTGGCCGGTCCGCTGCTCGGCGGATTTGTGGGCGGCCACTCGGGCATGCGCGCCGTGTTTCTCGGCACGGCGGTGCTGATGGCGGCCGGCGCGGCGTTCGACTGGGCCGTGAAGCCGGCGCGGCCGGACGCTCCGCCGTCAAGAGCCACCTCGAACGGGTGAGCCTATTTCGCCTGGCCGGCGCACCGACTATGCGGCAATAGCGCCAGTCTGGAATGCCACAAGCCGGGCGTAGGCGCCGTTCGCGTGAAGCAGTTCGGCGTGGCTGCCGGCTTCCACGATCCGCCCCGCTTCCATGACGACGATCTGATCGGCCCGCCGGATCGTGCTCAGCCGGTGCGCCACGATGATCGAGGTGCGGTCCGCCATCAACTCCTCGAGCGCGGTCCGGATCTGTTGCTCGCTGACGGTGTCCAGGTGCGACGTTGCCTCGTCCAGGATCAGGATCGGCGAGTCCTTCAGGAACGCCCGGGCGATCGCGACCCGTTGCCGCTGCCCGCCCGACAGCTGCACGCCGCGCTCGCCCACCCGGGTCTGCAGCCCGTCCGGCAGCGCCTCGACGAAGCCGCTGAGCGCGGCCCGCTCCAAGGCGAGACGAACGTCGGCGTCGGAGACGTCGCGCCCTGAAAGGCGGATGTTCGCCTCCAGCGTATCGTTGAACAGGTACGTGTCTTGCGCCACCAGCGCGATGTGCTGGCGCAGCGACTCCAGGCTGAGCTGTCGCAGGTCGATCCCGCCCAGGGTCACGCGGCCGGCGCCTGGATCCCAGAAGCGCAGCAGCAGGTTGGCGACGGTCGACTTGCCGGCCCCCGAGCCGCCGACGAGGGCGACGGTGCTGCCAGGCCGGATGGCAAACGACACGTCGTCGAGGGCGGGTGCGGTGCGTCCCGGATAGGTGAAGCGCACCGACTTGAACCGGATCTCCGGTGCGTTCGGCATTGGCAGCCGGCCGTCGGCGATCGGTTCGGGCTCGCTTTCGACCACATGGAGCCGGCGCGTCGAGGCAATCGTGTCGGCAAGCTGCCGGCTGGCCTGGGCGATCTCGGCCACGGGCAGGAACCCGGCGACCGCGACCAGCACCGCGAGCGGCAGCCACTCATGGGCGAACCAGCCCCGGCCGGATAGCACGGCGCCGAGCCCGGCGACGGCGAGCCCACCGAGACCTGTCGCGACGTCGAACCCGGCCGCTTGCCGGGCCAGGTCGTCGAGCAGCACGGCGCGCTTGGCCTGGTAGGTGGCGATGTCGCCCAGGAACGCGGCGCGGCGGCGCGGCAGGGCTTGGAACGCAGTCAGTTCGGCGAGGCCCTGGATCGTCTCGGTCAGGTGCGCGCCCAGCAGCCCGAGCGCGCCCCGCGCGTCCCCGGCGAGGCGGTCGATCGTGCCGCGGGCGAATACCGGCGCCAGGCCGGCCCAGAGCAGGAACGGCAGCAGCACCGCCGCGAGCGGCCAAGCGAGCCAGGCGAGCACGCCTAGCACCGCGGCCGGGATCAGTACGGCGACGACGGCCGGGGCGACGGTGTGGGCGTAGAAATACTCGACCGTCTCCACGTCCTGCGTCGCGAGCGCGACCAGGTCGCCGGAGCGGCGCCGCAACAGGTAGGCCGGGGCGAGCCGCTCCAGCTTCGCGAACAGCGCGATCCGCATCTCCGCGAGCAGCCGATAGGCCACGTCGTGCGCCAGCCAGGATTCGAGCCAGTGCAGCGTGGCAGCGACAGGCGCCGTGATCAGCAGCGCGATCAACAGCCAAAATGTCGGCCGGCCGGACGTGATGGCGGCCACGACCAGCGCACCCAGGACGCTGACGCCGATAAAGCCGACGACCCGGCCCACGCCGCACAGGATCGTCAGCAGCAGCTTCACCCGCCAGGGCAGGATGTGCCGCAGCAGGCTGCGCAGCGTCTCGCCCCAACCGACGGATGCCGCGTCCTCGGCCAGCGGCCGGATGTCGGGGCCGCTGGCGCCGCCGGCTGCGGCGGCGGGCCGGTCCGCCGCGAGCCGCCCGGTGCCGCTGCCGAGCTGCGGGCCCATCAGACGGCGATAGGGGCCAGGCCGGGCGATCAGCTCGGCATGCGTCCCGCTCTCGACGACGGCGCCCTGGTCGAGCACGAGGATGCGATCGGCCCCGATCACGCTCGACAGGCGGTGCGCCAGGATCAGGGTCGTGCGCCCCTGCATGAGCCGGTCCAGCGCCTGCTGGATGAGGCTTTCGTTCTCCGCGTCGACCGACGACAGCGCCTCGTCGAGCAGCAGGATCGGCGCGTCGCGCAGCAGCGCCCGGGCGATCGCGATCCGTTGCCGCTGGCCGCCGGACAGGGTCGCCCCGCGCTCGCCGATGCGGGTGGCGTAGCCGTCCGGAAGGGCGGTGATGAAGCCGTCGGCATTGGCGGCGCGGGCCGCGGCGACCATGTCGGCGTCGCTCGCGCCGGGGCGGCCGAGCCGCAGGTTGTCGGCGACGGAGCCGTCGAACAGCGTCGTGTCCTGGGCGACGATCGCGACCATTCCCGCGAGCTGGTCGGGGTCGAGCGTGCGGATGTCGTGTCCACCGATGCGGACGACGCCGGCCAGCGGATCGTGATGGCGGAGCAGCAGGCGAAGGATGGTCGACTTGCCGGCGCCACTGGGCCCGACGACGCCGACCGTCTCGCCGGGCGCGACTGTGAAGCTGAGGCCTGCATGGGCCGCGCCGCGTCGGCCCGGGTAGCTGAAGCCGACGTCCTCGAAGACGATGCCGGTGCCAAGTTCGGCGACGCGCACCGAGCCGGCCGGGGGCGCGCCGCCCGTCGCATCCAGCAGCGAACCGATGCCGCGTGCCGCGGATTGTCCGGTCATGCCCTGATGCAACACCTGGCGCAGGTCGCGCAGCGGCCGGAACACCTCCGTGCCAGCTATCAGAACGATCAGCAGCCCCTCGACGCTCATCTCGCCATGGCCGACGCGCCAGGCGCCGAGTGCGATGGCTGCCGCCGCGCCGAGCGCGGTCCCGAGATCGGTGAAGAACCGCGTCAGCAGGCCGAGTGCGAGGACCCAGAACGTGCTGCCCGATAGGGCCCGGGCGCGCGCTGCGAGCCGCTCGGCGAAGGCCGCGCTCTGACCGAACGCCTTCAACGTCGGCAGACCCTGCAGCGCGTCGAGGAACTCGGCGCCGAACGCCTTGAAGGCGACCTGCCGGGCCGTGGCCGCGCGCTTGTCGGCATTGTGGACCAGCATGGGCAACAACAGCGTGCCGATGGCGGCGGCCAGCAGGACGGAGGCGGTGGGCACGTCCCACCAGGCGAGCACGGCGAAGATCATCAGCGGGGCGCAGGCGGCGATGACCAGCTGCGGCAAGTAGGCGCCGAAGAAGACCTGCAGCTGCTCGACCCCGTCGATCACGGCGAGCATGACGCCGCCAGTCCGCTCCGCCCCGAACCAGGCTGGGCCGAGGGCGGCGATGCAGTCGAATAGTCTTGCGCGCAAGATGGCCTGCACGCGCGCCGCCGTCGCCTGCGCCAGCACCGTCCGGCGATGGTCCAGCGCCGCACGGAGCACGATGCAGGCGGCCGTCTCCAGCGCAGCCAGCCCGATCGCGCCAGCAGGTGCGCCGGCGAAGGCCAGGGCCAGCAGGCGGGCCAGGAACACGAAGCGCAGCAGCCCGGCGGCCATCGCCAGCAGGCCGAGCCCGACGGCGCCCGCGATCCGGGCGCGCAACCCCGCCGTCAACGCCCAAAGCCGCCGGTCGAAATACATCCCTGCGCACTCCTGTGAACGCGCCGAATCTCGACGATGTGCACAGCGATGTCGAAAGATGGTTTCTCAACGCGTGTTGAGCGATCTAGGATAATTTGATGCGCGACCGCCTGTCCTCGCTCCCGCCTTTGCCATCGCTCCGGGCCTTCGAGGCGGTGGCGCGGCTGGGCAGCTTCGCCGATGCGGCGGCCGAGCTGGGTGTGTCGACCAGTGCCGTAAGCCATCAGATCCGCGGCCTGGAAGACGCGCTCGGCACGCGCCTGCTGGACCGCCGCACCGGCCCGGGCGGCGCCTCGGTCACGCCGCCCGGGACGCGGCTGTTGTCGGCGACGGTTACGGCCCTCGATGTGTTGCGGGACGCCTGTGCCGATATCCGCACCGAGCGCCGGCGGCTGACCGTGTCGGCCAACGCGCCATTCTCGGCCATGTGGCTCGCGCAACGCCTGGCCGAGTTCTCCGCCCGACATCCGGGTGTTGCGATCAATGCCGTCGTCCAGGAAAAGGAGCCGGACCTCGCTCGTGACGCTATCGATCTTGCGGTCGTCAACGTGAAGCGGCGGGCCGTACAGCCGGATGACACCGTGCTGCTGCAGGAAGAGGTGTTCCCGGTGTGCAGCCCGGCGCTGCTGCCGTTCGCATCGACGAACGTGTGCCGCTGCCGGCTGCTGCAGGAGGCGCATGAGGACAGCCTGGAGATCGATTGGAGGAGCTGGTCGGCGGAGTTCGGCCTGCCCGACGACTTCGAGTCGAAGATCGTGCGCTACAGCAGCTTCACCCAGGTGATCGGCGCGGCCGTCGGGGGCGCCGGTCTGGCGCTTGGCCGCTTGCCGCTGATCGCGCCGGAGCTCGACAGCGGGCGACTGGTGCGGCTGCGTCCGGATCTGTCGCGGGCGGCCTCCTGGTGCTTCGTGCTGCGCCGCGCGCCGCGAGGGCATCCCATGTTGGCAGCGCTGATCGCCTTCCTACGTGACCAGGCAGGACAGGGACAGGCCGGCCCGGCTGCGCACCATGCCTGAGGGGTCCGTCATCGATTTCGGGAACGCGCATGACGCGGCGGTGGCGCGAGACCTCGAGCTGCTCGGGCTGCCGCCGAAGCCGTGGATCCCGGGGCGGGCGGGGCCGGGCGGTGCGCCTGTGCTCGATGTGGCCGTGATCGGCGCCGGCATGTACGGCATCGCCGCCGCAGCCGCATTATGGCTGAAGGGGATCCATCGTGTGGTCATGCTGGACCGCGCGCCGGCGGGCCAGGAAGGGCCGTGGGTCACCTATGCCCGGATGCAGACGCTGCGCAGCCCGAAGCATTTGCCTGGTGTGGCCCTCGGCATCCCCTCGCTGACGTTCCGAGCCTGGTTCGAGGCCCGGTTCGGCGGCGCCGCCTGGGCGGCGCTGGGCAAGATCCCGAACGGCATGTGGCAGGACTACCTGACCTGGGTCCGCACCGTGCTGGGCCTGCCGCTCTGCAGCGGCGCCGACGTGCGGCGGATCGAGCCGGAGGCGGACCTGGTCGCACTGACGGTTGCCGAGGCCGGGCAGGAGCGGCGGGTCTACGCCCGGCGCGTGGTGCTTGCGAACGGACGCGCCGGGCTTGGCCATGCCATACCGTCCTTCGTCGATCCGGCGCTCGTCGATCCGGCGCTCTGGCCGGGCCGTGCCGCGCACACCGGCGAGGCGATCGACTTCGCAGCGCTTCGCGGCCGCCGGGTCGCCGTCATCGGTGCCGGCCCGTCGGCCTGGGACAACGCGGCGACCGCGCTGGAGCAGGGCGCCGCGCGCGTCGACATGTATGTGCGCCGTGCCACGCTGCCGCAGGTCAACAAGGGCCGCGGTTCGGCGACCCCGGGCTTCTTCGAAGGCTGGGGCAGCCTGCCGGCCGACGAGCGTTGGTCGTTAATGGTCTATCTGCACGAGGTGCAGTCCCCGCCGCCGCATGAGAGCGTGCTGCGCACCCTGCGGCATCCCG
Organism: Acetobacteraceae bacterium; assembly: GCA_965213855.1. Taxonomy (GTDB): domain Bacteria; phylum Pseudomonadota; class Alphaproteobacteria; order Acetobacterales; family Acetobacteraceae; genus JBBROS01. Next base: position 852,910 of record CBDCAA010000011.1, read on the forward strand.
GATTCCACATCCATTTCGCCACGTCGCTGCAGGCGGCGCGGCCGGAGGGGGACGGCGTCAGCGTGCTGCTTTCCGATGGCGGGGCGGCGACGATCGACTTCCTGATCCTGGGCACCGGGTTCGGCGTCGACCTGCGCCGGATGCCGGAGCTTGCCGGCGTTGCCCGGCACATCGCCACCTGGGCCGACCGCTACACGCCGCCGCCCCTGCTCGAGCGGGCGGAGCTGGGCGCTTACCCCTGGCTCGGCGACGGCTTCGAGCTGCAGGAACGTGAACCCGGCGGCTGTCCTGGCCTCCCGCGGATCCACGCTTTCACCCATGCGGCCGCGCTCAGCCTGGGGGCGGTCGCCTCCGACATACCCGGCGTGTCAACCGGCGCCGAACGGCTCGCGCATGCCATCGCCGCGGCCTTTTTCACCGAAGACGCCCGGCCGATCCGGGCGGCGCTGGAGGCGTTCGACGAGCCCGAGCTGGAGAGCACGCCGTTCTTCGTCCCCGGTGCGCTGCGGCAGCCTAGAACCGCAGCCGCGTGCTGACGGAGCCGATATCGACGGCGTTGTTGAACGAGCCGGTCAGCACGTCGCCGGTCACGGCCGTTTCTCGAACACGGCTGTTCCGGACGAACAGGTGGGCGTAGCCCACGTCGACCGTCATCTGCGGCAGCACCTCGACGCTGACGCCGGCGGCGAGCCAGATGCGGCTCTGGTCCGGTATCCGCGCCGTTCGATAGACGTTCGAGACGGGGGTGCTGTCGTATGCCGTGCCGCCGCGCAGGGTCAGCCGGTCGTTCACCCGGTAGCTCGCGCCGAGCGAGACGAACACGCTGTCGTGGAACCGCTCGGGGGTGGAATTCACCAAGATGCCGTCGTTGCGGAAGGCGTTGAGGGTCTTGAACTGCGACCAGTTGGTCCAGGTCGCCTCGGCATAGCCAGTCCAGTTCGGGCCGAACCCCTGTGTCAGGCCCAGGCTGGCGGTGTCCGGCAGAACCACCTTGGTCGAGCCCGGGGAGCTGCGGAATGCGGGGCTGGTGGCGAGCGGCGCGGGGACGGCGATGTCGACCGTTCCCGTGAAGTCGTGCTGCACGCGGGACCGGTAGGTGAGGCCGACGCTGGTTTGCCGGCCGGGTTGCGCCAGCACGCCGAGATTGTAGCCGAACGACCAGTTGTCGCCTTGCAGCCTAAAGTAGCCGTCCGGAAGCGGCACGGGCCGCCCGACGATCCGTGCGGCGAGCGCCGAGCTGTCGAGCGCGTTGCTGAAGTCCGCACGGCCATACTGCGCGGACATGCCGGCACCGACCGAGAGCCAGGGCGCGATCTGGTAGGCGACGGCGGGATTGATGTTGATCGTCTCGAGGATGCTTTTGTCGGCCTGGTAGCGCCCGACGAAGCCGGGCCCGTAGGTGGTCGACAAGCCAAACGGCGCCGTGAGCGCGAGGCCGACGGCGAGGTCGGGCGTGATCCTGCTGGTAATGAAGCCATGCGGAACCAGCGCCGCATTCCCGCCGTTGCGGTTGTCGAACCCGGCGTTAGGCTGTCCGAAGGCGTTGGCCGACGCGCCGTGGAATGTCGTTTGCAGGCCCACGATGCTGCCGCCGAGCTGGATCTGGAGCCCGGGCAGGCGGATCATGCCGGCCGGGTTGTCGAACACGGTGCTGGGCGTCTGCGCCGAAGAGACGGACCCGGCGAACGCGGTCCCGACGCCGATCGCGCTGTCCTCGCGGATCTGGAAGGCTGCGGCGAGGGCTGCGGGCGAGACGACGGACGCGCATGGAACCAAGGCCCAGGCGAACAGGCGGAGTGTGACGAGGCGTGCTGCACGGACGTCAGCGGCCACGGGTAGAGCCTGACTGCATCCGTTCTCAGCCCCTGTCGGTTATCACGGTTGCGGCCGGATCACTCGTCGGGCCGCTCATCCATTAACTTATAACGGTCGGGAAATCGATCATTCTGCGAGTGGGCCGTTGCGAAGGCGTTGCGGTCGGCCGATAGGGACGAAGTGAGGTGGGCTGGCACACACACAAGCGAGCGTGTAAAAATTGAGACAAAATATGACACCTTCTAACGAGGCGATCAACGATCCGCTTACGACGCTTCGGGCCGCCGTGTTAGATTTCCTGACATCAAGGTCGGGACGCACGTGATGGCGCTGGTTGTGGTTGTTGATGATCGTATCACGAACCGGACAATCTTTTCTCGTCTGGCCGGCTCCATCGAGACGGGTGCGTCGGTCGTCGCCTTCAGCGATCCGTTCGAGGTTCTGACCTGGGTCGAGACGAACGCGCCCGACCTGATCATCACCGACTACAAGATGCCCGGGCTGGACGGGGCCGAGTTCGTTCGCCGGATCCGCGCGCTGCCGGCGAGCGCCGATGTGCCCGTCATCGTCATCACCGCCTACGAGGACCGCGAGTTCCGGCTGCGCGCGCTCGAGGCTGGCGCGACCGATTTCTTGCAGAGCCCGGTCGACCACCAGGAGTTCGTGACCCGCGGCCGCAACATCCTCAAGCTCGGGCAGCAGCAGCGGATCATCCGCTCGAAGGCCGAAGCGCTGCAGATCGAACTGAGCCGGAGCGAGGAATCGCTCGAGACGACCATCCGCGACAGCACGCTCCGCCTGCTGCAGGTGATCGACACGATCCCGGCCCTGATCAGCGCGTCGGACCACGAGGGGCGGCAGGTGTTCGAGAACCGCCATAGCCTGGCGGTCTTGCCGCGCCCGGCCCCGGGACGGCCGGTGCTGCAGGAGCGTGACCGCCAGATCCTGCAAGGGGCGTTGCCGATGCTTCGCTACGAGGAGGACATCCAGGACGGGGAGATGAAGGTTCGCACGCTGCTGACCAGCAAGTATCCGCTGCATGACGGCACCGGCGCCGTGCGCCACGTGCTGACCACGTCGTTCGACATCTCCGAACGCAAGCAGGCCGAACGCGCGCTCGAACACCTGGCGCACCACGATGCGCTGACGCAGTTGCCGAACCGGCTCCGCCTCTATGCGGAGCTGAACGAGGAATTGGCCGAGTTGGCGAACCCGGACCGCACGGGCCACCCCGGCTTCGCCCTCCACCTCATCGATCTCGACCGCTTCAAGGGGATCAACGACGGCTTCGGCCACCACCATGGGGACACGCTGCTGAAGGAGATCGGCGCCCGGCTCCTGCGCGAGGTCGGGCCTGGGGACACGGTGGCGCGCCTGGGTGGAGACGAGTTCGCGATCATGCAGCGCTCGGTCACGAGCCCGGATGGGGCCGGGCAACTCGCGCAGCGGGTGATCGCGGCGGTCGCCGAGCCGTTCTTCATCGAAAGCTATCGCGCGACGATCGGCGCCAGCGTCGGCATCACGCTGGCGCCGGCCGACGCCTGCGCGGCCGACCAACTGCTCAAGAACGCGGACCTGGCCATGTATCGCGCCAAGCGCGAGGGGCGCGGCTGCGCCCGCTTCTTCGCGCCCGAGATGCAGGTCGTCGCGCGGGACACGGTCGTGCTCGAGATCGAACTGCGTCAGGGCATCGGCAAGGGCGAGCTCGTGCTTCACTACCAGCCCCAGGTCGACCTCTGGACCCAGGCGATCGTGGGCGCAGAGTCGCTGTTGCGGTGGGACCGGCCGGAGCAGGGGCTGCTGATGCCGGGCAGCTTCCTGCCGCTGGCCGAAGAGACTGGCCTGATCGTATCCATCGACCAATGGGTGCTGGAGGAGGCGTGCCGGCAGGCCGCCGCCTGGGCCACCGCGGGCAAGCCCGTGATGGTCGGCGTGAACATGTCCGCCGCGACTTTCAAGACCGAAAGCGTGCTTCCCTTCGTCGTCGAGACGCTGAAGCGCACCGGCCTCGATCCCCACTTGCTCGAGCTCGAGCTGACGGAGGGGACACTGATGGAGAGCGAGCACGACATCGTCGCCGAGCTGCATGCATTGCGGAAGCTCGGCGTGCGGATCGCGGTCGACGATTTCGGCACGGGCTATTCGTCATTGGCCTACCTGCAGCGCCTACCGATCGACCGGCTCAAGATCGACCGGTCGTTCGTGCAGGGCTTCGGCGCGGAGGCGAACGGGTCCGCGATCGTCCAGGCGATCGTGGGCATCGGGCGCAGCCTTGCGATGGAGGTGCTGGCCGAGGGCGTCGAGACGCCGGCCCAGCTCGGCCGCGTCCGGGAGGATGGCTGCCGCTATGCCCAGGGCTTCTACCTCGGCCGCCCGGTTCCGGCGGCGCAGTTCGTCCACGACTCGGTCCGGCCGTCCGAAACGCTGATCGCATGAGTACAAGGCCAGGGCGCGCCCGGGAGCCCCGCCGGCATCCGGGCGGCGAGGATGCTTCAACGCTGCCATTGGCCCGGCAGTTCTGGCGCGCGCTAACGCCAGAGCTGCGTGGCGAGTACGCCATGTCGGTGAACCGCATCACCTTCGGCTGCATCATGCTGGTCTCGACCTGGCTGCTGGGCAACTCGCTGCCGTTCGAGCGCTGGGCGCCGTGGATCCTGAGCTGGATCGGCCTCAGCATCGGGTTGCTGGCGTCTCTCGTGCTGCTGCCCGCGGCCGGCGTGTTGCGCCGCAGCCTCGCAATCGTGGTCGACGTGGCCGGGACGACCATCCTGCTGACGGCAGGGGGCGAGGCGACTGCCTTCCTCTATGTCGTCTATCACTGGATCATCATCGGCAACGGCTTCCGCTTCGGGGGCAAGTACACCGTCGCGGGCTCGATCGTCAGCATCGCCGGGTTCTCGCTCGTCATCTCAAGCGACTCGTTCTGGCGGGAGCATTCGAGCCTTTCGCTCGGGCTGCTGTCCGGGCTGGTCGTGCTGCCGGCTTACTCCTTCGTGTTGATCCGCCAGCTCACGAAGGCGCGCCAGCAGGCCGAGCGGGCCGACCAGGCCAAGAGCCTGTTCCTGGCCAGCATCAGCCACGAGTTGCGTACCCCGCTCAACGCCATCATCGGCACGGCCGAGCTGCTCAGCGGCACGCGCCTGGACCGGGCGCAGGCCGAGATGGTCGCCACCATCGACACCGCCGCGGACGGCCAGTTGTCGTTGATCCAGGACGTGCTGTCGTTCTCGAGCATCGAGGCCGGGCAGGGCCAGGTGAACGTGGCGCCGTTCGACCTGGTCGCCCTGTTCGGCGCCGTGCGTGCGGTGATCGCGCCCGCGGTGCGCAAGAAGGGCCTGCTGTTCAACTGCTTCATCTCAGCCCGCACGCCGCTCCAGCTCCTGGGCGACGAGAGGCGGCTGCGCGAGGTGCTGCTAAACATCTGCAGCAACGCGGTGAAATTCACGCCCACCGGCTCGATCACGCTCGCCGCCGATGGCCTCGATGAGGGCGACGGATTGGTGCAGCTTCGGTTCGAGGTCGTCGATACCGGCATCGGCATCAAGCCGGAGGCGCAGGCGAGGATCTTCGAGCTGTTCACCCAGGCGGACGAGACCGTGTTGGACCGGTTCGGCGGCACCGGGCTGGGTCTGGCGCTCTGCGAGCGGCAAGTCGCGCTGATGGGCGGCTCGATCGGCGTCTTCAGCCTTCCGGAGCGGGGCAGCACGTTCTGGATCACGCTCGAATTGTCCCGTGCAAGCACCCCGGAGCCGGACAGTCCGCCCGTTCGCCTGCTGCCGGTGTTGAACGATCCGGAATGGCGCCGGACGGCCGAGTCGCTGGCGGCGCTGTTCCCGGCGGCCGACGACGCACCGGTGGTCGCGCTGGTCGAGCCAGGCAACGAGCACCTGATCCCGCCCGGCACCGACGCTTTGATCGAGGTGGTCGCCCTCATCTCCGCCCACATCCCGCCCCGGACCGTCCGGGAGCGCTATTCGACGATGCTGGACCGGCACTCGCCGCCGCAGGAGTGGCGACGCGCCGTCCGGATCGCCGGGGCGATGCGGAGGCTGTCACCCGGATCGACAACCGGGCCGAGGCTTGCGGGGGTGCCGGACCCGGCAGCGGCCGCCGCACTCGTCGGGTTGCGCGTGCTGGTGGCCGACGACAACGCCATCAACCGGTCGATCATGGCCGAGGTGCTGAAACATGCCGGGATCGCGGCCGTCTTCGCCACCGATGGCGAACAGGCGTTGGCGATCCTCACGGAGAGCGTCGTCGATGTGGCGCTGCTCGACGTCAACATGCCGGTGATGACCGGTATCGAGCTGGCCAAGCTGTATGCGTTCTCGATCCTGGGCGGCCCGAGCACACCGTTGATCGCCCTGACCGCGGACGCAACCGCGGCGACCCGGGAGCAGTGCCTCCAGGCGGGCATGGTCGCGTGCCTGACGAAGCCGGTCCGCACCGCGGAGCTGCTGCAAGCGCTCGCGGCCGCGGCGCCGGCCCGGACGCTGCCCGCGATCGCGCCCGTGGCGTCCAGCCCGGCCCCACCCGTGGCGGCGACGGTCGACGTGGCGGCCCTGGCCGCGCTGGACGACCTGGGCGGACCGGAATTCGTCGCCCGTCTGGTCAACGACTTCGAGCGCGAGGGGCTATTGATCCTCGGCGAGGTCGAGGTGGCGTGCCTGATGCGGGACGTCCATCTGTTCCGCGGCGCGACGCATTCGTTCGCCAGCATTTCGTCCAACATGGGCGCGGCCCGGATCGCGGCGTTGTGCTCGCGTTGGCAGCACATCACCGAGGCGGAGTTCATGGCGACCCAGGGCGACATGCTGGGGCTGCTCCGAACCGTCTGGAGCGAGACCTGCATCGGGTTCGAACGCGCGGCCCGCCCCTACGCGGAGCTCCAGCCCGGCTGGCAGCCCGGCGCCGCGGACCGCTGACCGTCGTGACAGGCAGGCCGGTCCCGCGCGTCCACGAGGGCGTCACCCGGCCGAATGATGCGAGCTGGCCGGGTGAGATGCCGTGGCCTCTGGGGTGGCAACGAGGGTCAGGCGGCGGCCTGCGCCGCCTGTTGCAGGGCAGGCTGGCTTACGGCGGGCCGGCCGGGCTGGCGTAAGGTCCGATCCTGCGCCGCGACCAGGTGAGCCATCCGGCGCAGATCCTGCGTGGTGAGCGCCATCGCCGTCTCGACCCAGACGTCGGTCACGTCGCGCAGTTCCTGGAGGCTGATGGGGCTGACCCGCCGGCGCGCCTTGTAGATCGCAGAGTGCGCGTGATGCCTCGATCCGTTCTTTGCGATATAGTCGCGAACGACGGCCTCGCCGGTGCCATCCTCGGCCAGGATGTCGACGATGCCCATGTCGTGCATCGCCTGGGCGGTGAAGACCTGTCCCGAGAGGATCATCTTCATCGCCGCATTCGACCCAATCCGCCGCGTGAGGAAGCAGTGCGCGCCCATGCCCGGAAACAGGTTCATCAACACCTCCGGCAGCCCGAACCGGGCTTTCCGCTCGGCGACCAGCAGGTCGCACGAGAGCAGGCTTTCGAAGCCGCCGCCCAGCGCTTCGCCTTGGGCCAGCCCGATCGACACGGCTCCGCCGTCGTAGCCGGTCGAGTTGCGGTAGCTGATGTCGATGCAGCTATAGGCGTATTGCCGCAAACCCTCGCGGTCGCCGCTGCGGATTTTGGCCGCGAACAGCGTCAGATCGCCGCCGAGACTGAAGATTCCCGGCACACGGGATGCGAGCACGACCCAGCCGACCGCCATCGCGCGGTCGCGTTCCCGCACGTCGGCCAGTGTGGCGATGCGCTGCTGCACATCCTGCAACTCGGCCAAGAGGGCCGCAGTGAAACTGGGCCGGCCCTGCGGGTTCATGTAGCACCAGAACGTGCGGTCTTGGACGTCGTGCACCCAATCGATGTTGGAATATTCCGGTACCGGAGGGCGGATAGCTTCGGAAATGAAGGAAGAAGCAATCGCTGTTTGTCTGGTGTGTGAAGGTGAGAAATGGGTCATTCGCTACTCCTGCAAGTTGACGCCCGCAGACGTTCAGCGGCGCCGGTCCATCTTGCAGAATTTTTAGTAGTTGTCGCGAAAAGTTATTGTCTATAACTAAACTTTACGAAGCAACGAGCACCGCTGTCACGAATCCGACTCTCGCCGCGCGACCGCCGGGACCATCCCGGCAGCGCCAACGTGACCATAAACACCGGCAGCAAGGATGTGTTTCGTCATCGAGCGTTGACACCTGTATAGATTTGTCACGTTTTGTAACAAGCTCTGAATGCCCGTCAGCGTCGTGCGCCCTTGCATAGCGGTAACGAGGGGTTACGCGGCGAGCGCGGCTTTCGCGGTGTCGATGAACACGGCAGGTTAGCTCTTTGCAGGCGAAGGCGACCGCGATGGAGCATGATTACGTGGTCGTCGGCGGCGGCTCCGCCGGGGCTGTCCTCGCGGCGCGCTTGAGCGAGGACGCCGGCACGCGAGTTCTCCTGCTCGAGGCCGGTCGGGATCTCCGCTCTGCCGAAACGCCGGAACACATCCGCATCCCCAATCCCATGCGGGCCATCGGCGATGACGGGTTCCGCTGGCCCGGCTTGATGGCCCGGCGGACCGACCGGCAACCGCCCCGTCTGCTCTGGCGCGGCCGGGCGATGGGCGGCAGCTCGACCATCAACGGACAGATCGCCATCCGCGCGATGCCGGACGATTTCGAGCGATGGGTCGCGGAGGGCTGCGCAGGCTGGGGTTGGGCGGAGATGCTGCCCTACTTCAGGAAGCTCGAGACGGATCGAAACTTCCCGGAGGCGCCCTACCACGGCGATAGGGGCCCCATCCCGGTCTATCGAGCGCCGCCCGACGCCTGGGGCAGCGTCGATCGTGCGTTGCGCGACGCGGCGCAGGAGCTCGGGTACGGCTGGTGCGAGGACCACAACGCCCCGGAGGGGTCCGGCGCATCGCCGTATGCGATCAACAGCGCGGACAACCGCAGGGTCTCGACCAACGACGCCTATCTGGAGCCTGCCCGGGACCGGGCCAACCTGACCATCATCGGCGACGCGCTGGTGGAGGGCGTCATCCTCGAAGGCAACCGGCCCCATGCGTCGGGGGTGCGCGTCCGTGCCGGTGGCCAGGTGATCGCGGCCCGTGCGGCGCGGGAGGTGATCCTGTGCGCCGGCGCCATCCACTCGCCGGCGCTGCTGCAGCGCTCTGGAATCGGGCCGGCCGCGCTGCTGCATGCGCTCGGCTTGCCTGTCGTGGCCGACCTGCCGGTGGGTGAGAACCTGCTCGACCATCCGATGATGGGCGCGCTGCTCCACTTGCGGGAGAGCGCGCGGGTGAACACGCTGACGCACCGGCACACCAATTGCTGCCTGCGCTACGGCTCCGGCCTGGGCGGCGCCGGAGCAAACGACATGATCATGATCGCCGGAAACCTGGCGGGAGCGCTGCTCAGCCAGAATGGTCCGGATGCCGCGCGGGGCCGGGTCGCCGTCTCGGTCTATCAGGCGTTCAGCCGCGGCACGGTCCGGATCACCACGACCGATCCCGCGATCGACCCGGCCGTCGACGAACGCATGCTGACCGACACGCGCGACCTGATCCGGTTGCGCGACGGCGTGCGCCGGCTGCGCGCGCTGTGCCTGTCTGAGCCATTTGCCGCCATCGCCGACCGCGTCGAATATGGCGGGACCGGCCGTTCGATCGCCGACGAGCTGGACGACGACGCGATCGATTCCTGGATGATGGACGAATGTTCCGACGCGCAGCACGCGAGCGGGACCTGCCGCATGGGTGCCGCAACCGATGCACGCGCCGTCGTCGACCCGATGTGCCGCGTCAACGGCGTTACCGGATTGCGGGTCATCGACGCTTCGGTGATGCCCGAGGTGCCGCGCGCGAACACCCATCTGACGACGGTTGCGATCGCCGAGCGGATGGCGGACGTGCTTCGCGGACGGCTGAGGGCCTAGTCCGGGCTGACCTGCACGCCCTGGCAACCCTGGCTCCGCAGCAGCGCCTGGCCGGACCCCAGCTGTGCATGAACGTCGGCTGCGAGCTGAAGCAGATAGCCGTCCGGCGACACCCACGCGGCCGCGATCGAGGGCGCACCCTCGAGCCCGGGGTAGCGCAGCGTGATCTGCCAGCGCCGCCAACCGCTGCCCTGGGTGGCCGGGCCATAGGCGATGCCGGTCAGGGCATCGTGCTTGAAGCCCGGCAGGAACACGGGCGTGGTGCCGCCGTCCGCGGGCAGGTGACGGCTCCAGAAAAAGGCCAGCGCCAACGGCGTGCGCAGGTCGGCGGGCATTGAGCCGGCGGCGAGTCCCAGGTCCGCCCGTGGCTCTGGGCGCGCGGCTGCGTAATCCTGCAGCCATGGCTGACCGAAGCCGTCCAGCGGCCAGTGCTGCAAGAATGCCGGATGGCGCCGGGCGAAGTCGTCCCGCGTCTTGGCCTGCACCCGGCGCGCCGCCAGCCCGCCGGCGGCTGCGCGTTCCATCACGTCCCATTGCTGGCGGGTGACGTGCCCGCCGACGATCGTCCGATTGTTGACCGCCACGGATTGGAGCGTTCCACGGCGCCAGGTGCTGATCTCCTCCGAGAGATAGCGCACGTCGGACAGCCAGGCCGAGACGCTGAACACGAGCGCGACGTCGACGGTGACCAGGCCCCCCGCCTCGGTCACTTCCGACCGGACGTCCAGATGGCCATCATGGCTGGTGGTGCCCGCAAACCGGCAAGTCTCAGAATGCGCGCTGCCGGAGGCGAGGGCCACCAGAACCGCCCAGACGCACAGGAGTTTCACGACGCGGCCACGACCACCGCCGTGCTCAAGGCCGGGCGGCCCCATACGCGATCCGCCACACCGTTCCGTTGGCATCCTCGGTGACCAGCAAAGCGCCGTCATGCGCGACCGCGACGCCGACGGGACGGCCCCAGACGGACTCGTCGTCGTGCACGAAGCCGGTCAGGAAGTCGTCGTACTCGCCGGTCGGTGTGCCGTCGCGCAGGCGGATGCGGACTACCTTGTAGCCGGTCCGCTTGGCCCGGTTCCAAGAGCCGTGCAGGGCGACGAACACATCGCCGGCATATTCGGCCGGGAACACGGCGGCGCCGGTGGCGGCGGCCGGATAGAAGGCCAGCTGCAGCGGCGCCGAATGCGGCTGGATCAGCACGTCCGGCGCGGTCGCGCGTCCGGTGAGATCGGGGCGCTCGCCACGATGGCGAGGGTCCTCGTTGTCGCCGATATAGTGCCAGGGCCAGCCATAGTAGCCCCGCTCGCGGACGCGGGTGACGTAATCGGGCGGGAGATTGTCGCCGAGCCCGTCGCGTTCGTTGGTTGCGCACCAGACCGTGCCCGCATCGGGGCCGGGGCCCGCCGGCTGCACCGCGAGGCCGACGCAGTTGCGAATACCCGAGGCGTATAGACTGCCGTGTTCGCCCTCCGGGCCGAAGGCGAGCACGTCGGCGCGGTTCGTCTCCCGGCCCCAGGCGGCGCCCGCGCCGTGCTGCGCGTCCCAGGCCTGCAGGTCGGCCGGATCCTTGTGCCCCATCCCCTCGGCGTCGTTCGACCCGGAGCCGACCGAGACATACATGCGCCGCCCGTCGGGGCTGAACTGCACGTCGCGGGTCACGTGATAGCCGCCGGGCGCGGTCAGTTGTGGAATGATGGTCTGTGCCGGGCCGGCGGCCCGCAGTTCACCGGGGCGATAGGGGAAGCGCACCACCGTGTTGAGCGTCGCGACATAGACCCAGCGCGGCTCAGGCCCCGGCGGATAGAACGCGATCCCGAACGGCAGCTCCAGCCCCTCGGCGAACACCTCGTTGCGGCTCGGCGCGCTGGCGCCATCGGCCGCGCGCAGCACCCGGATCCGGCCGGGCGTGCTCTCGGCGATGAAGATGTCGCCGTTGGGCGCGACCCGGACCAGCCGCGGATTTTCGAGACCCTCGGCAAAGCGCTGCACCGTGAAGCCGGGCGGCGCCTTCGGCAGCGCCCCGCGCGGTGGCGCCATCACCGACGGCGTGTTGCTCGCCGAGCGGCTCGCATAGGGCGCTGGCAGGTCCGCCGGTTCGATCAGCCGGCGTATGCCGGGCGCGTCGGCCCGCCAATCCGTGAACGCGGCCTGGCCGGTCAGGACCGGCTGGGCAAGGGCCGGTCCGGCCAGAACGACAAGGAGAAGGGCAGGGAGGGCGCGCATCGACCGTAGGTGGGACGTCGGGTCTGCGCCGTCAGGGGGCGTTAAGCGTAGTCGCAGCGGAAGCCGTCGGCCCAGCGCTTGACGTGGCCGGCGGATGGCGACGGAAAGTGGGCGAAGCAGCACTGGGTGTCCGTCTCCGCGTAGGTTTCCAGGAAGCGCTGCCGGGTCGCTGCGGCCTGGGCCATGTCATGATCCAGGAGCATGTTCAGGTGCGGGTAGCGCGCCTGAAGCGGCGAGTGGATCAGGTCGCCGGTGATGACCGCGGCGGCCGCGCCGCGGCCCAGCTCGACCGCGAAATGGTCGATCGTGTGGCCCGGCGTCGGCAGCAGGCGCACGTGATCCCCGAGCGCGTGGCTGCTGGTCACGAGGTCGGCCCGGTGCGCTGCCACGATCGGCAGCACGCTGTCCTCGATCGCGGCGATCGGGGCCTGCCGGGTGCGCTCGGTCCAGAAGGCGAGCTCCTTCTCCGAGAACAGGTAGCGCGCCTGGGGGAAGGTCGGGACCCAGCGCCCGTCTTCGAGCTTGGTGTTCCAGCCGACATGGTCCGCATGGAGGTGGGTGCACAGGACGAAGTCGATATCCTCGACGGCGATGCCGGCCGCGGCGAGGCCGTCCATCCAGTGCCGGTCGGTCTTCTTGTCCCACATCGCCCGGGTGGGCCGGTCCTTGTCGTTGCCGATGCAGCTATCGACCAGGATGGTGTGGTGCGGCGTTTGGACGACGTAGGACTGGAAGCAGAGCACCACCCGCCCTTCCGCATCGAGGCCGGACGGCGCGAGCCAGTCGCGGTTTTCGGCAAGCAGCTCGGAGGTGAGGCCGGGCAGGAACTCCAGGATCGGGGTGAAGCCAGTCTCCATCTCGACGATGCGATGGATGGTGAGGTCGCCGATGCGGATCGTGGTGGTCATGCTTGCAGCTTAGCCACCAGGCCGAACGCGCGACAACCGCGACGTCACCGCCGCCGTGCGGCCCGCTGCGGCTTCACGACGTCCTGTGCCCCGGCGACCACGGGCCACCGTCCCTGGCGCGGCAGCAGCGCGAGCAGGACGAGCGGTGACCCGAGGGCAAGCAGCCCGAGTGCGAAGCTGTTGAACCAGGTGTCGCCCCCGGGAAGCTGGGCCGCGGCCCAGGCGAAGGGGCCGCGCCGCGTGTCGCTGAGGATGACGAGGATGACCGCGCTGCCCACGGTCCAACAGGCTGCGATCGAACGGCCGAGCGACAGCAGCCGGTCATGGCCGGTCAGCGGGACGACGCGATCCTTTGCGGCCGGCCGCACCGGGCCATCGAGACGGAGCACCACCCACCACGTCGCGATGAAGACGCCGACGGCCGCGGCCGACAGGGCGAACGGCGCCATCGCGCCCAGCGCCAGCGCGATCCGTGGCCCGTGCCATGCCGGGTTTGGGCGCAGGAACGCCTCGATGCCGACGATCGCGCCGACCGCCAGGATCAGCCCGGCGACCCGTGTCATGAGGCTCATGGATCGGCCCTGTCCCGCGGCACCGCGGCCGCGCATGGCCGCCGCGCGAAATGAGTCGCGACCGGGATTGGCACACGTGCTATGAGAGTGCCAGGCAGTGGCGGGCCGGCCGGGTGACACTCGGCGCCTCGGCGGACTGGCCCGACAAGCTCGCCCAACAATTTGGAGTGAACGACCATGAAGTTCCGCCCCTTGCACGACCGCGTCGTCATCCGCCGCATCACGGCGCTCGAGAAATCTGCTGGCGGGATCATTATCCCCGACACGGTCAAGGAGAAGCCGATGGAGGGCGAGGTGATCGCCGCCGGGCCGGGCGCCCGCAACGAACAGGGTGCGATCGTGGCGCTCGAGGTCAAGGCCGGCGACCGCGTGCTGTTTGGCAAGTGGAGCGGCACCGAGGTCAAGCTCGACGGCGAGGACCTGCTGATCATGAAGGAGAGCGACCTGATGGGCGTCATCGAAGGCGCCGAGCCGGTGAAGAAGGCGGCCTAGGGTCGGCGCTCCGCCGACGGCCTCTACCCACCCCTAACCCCTCCCTCACCGGGAGGGGAACGAGTTGCGGCTCCTTCTTCGGAGGGAGAAACATTGAAAGTCACAGACATGGCAGCCAAGGAAGTTCGCTTCGGCGAAGACGCACGGAGCCGCATGTTGCGCGGCGTGGACATCCTCGCCGACGCGGTGAAGGTGACGCTCGGCCCCAAGGGCCGCAACGTCGTGATCGACAAGAGCTATGGCGCTCCGCGCATCACCAAGGACGGTGTGACGGTCGCCAAAGAGATCGAGCTGGCCGAGAAGTTCGAGAACATGGGCGCGCAGATGGTGCGCGAAGTCGCCAGCAAGACCAACGACCTGGCCGGTGACGGCACGACGTCGGCGATCGTGCTGGCGCAGGCGATCGTTCGCGAGGGCGGCAAGGCGGTCGCGGCCGGCATGGCGCCGATGGACCTCAAGCGCGGCGTCGACAAGGCCGTGACAGCTCTGGTCGAGGAGCTGGCGAAGCGGTCGAAGAAGATCACGACCCAGGCCGAGACGGCGCAGGTCGGCACGATCAGCGCCAACGGCGAGGCCGAGATCGGCCGCATGATCGCCGAAGCGATGCAGAAGGTCGGCAACGAGGGTGTGATCACCGTCGAGGAAGCCAAGGGCATGGAGACGGAGCTCGAGGTCGTCGAGGGCATGCAGTTCGACCGCGGCTACCTGAGCCCCTATTTCATCACCAATGCCGAGAAGATGACGGTGGATCTCGACAACCCGTACATCCTGATCCACGAGAAGAAGCTCTCGGGCCTGCAGGTGCTGCTGCCGCTGCTGGAGGCCGTCGTGCAGTCGACCCGGCCGTTGCTGATCATCGCCGAGGATATCGAAGGCGAAGCGCTCGCGACCTTGGTCGTGAACAAGCTGCGTGGCGGGCTGAAGGTGGCGGCCGTGAAGGCGCCGGGCTTCGGTGACCGTCGCAAGGCGATGCTGGAAGACATCGCCGTGCTGACGGGCGGACAGGTGATCTCCGAGGATCTCGGGATCAAGCTCGAGACGGTCACGCTGGCGATGCTGGGCCAGGCCAAGCGGGTGCTGATCGAGAAGGAGAACACGACCGTGATCGAGGGAGCCGGCGACGGTGCGGCGATCAAGGGCCGCTGCGAGCAGATCCGTGCGCAGGTCGAGGAGACGACCAGCGACTACGACAAGGAGAAGCTGCAGGAGCGTCTGGCCAAGCTGGCCGGCGGTGTTGCCGTCATCCGCGTCGGCGGCTCGACCGAGGTCGAGGTGAAGGAGCGCAAGGACCGCGTGGACGACGCGCTGCACGCAACCCGCGCGGCCGTCGAAGAGGGCATCGTCCCCGGTGGCGGCGTGGCGCTGGCGCGGGCGAGCCTGATCCTCGGCCAGCTCAACGCCGAGAACCCGGACCAGAAGTTCGGCATCGAGCTGGTGCGCAAGGCGGTGCAGACGCCGCTGCGGCAGATCGCCGAGAACGCGGGCGAGGATGGCGCGGTGATCGGCGGCAAGGTGCTGGAGAACTCGGCCTACGGGTTCGGCTACGACGCCCAGTCCGGCACCTACAAGGACATGATCGAGGCCGGGATCGTCGACCCGACCAAGGTGGTCCGCGTGGCGCTGCAGAACGCGGCGTCGGTCGCCGGGTTGCTGATCACGACCGAGGCGATGATTGCCGAGAAGCCGGAAAAGCGGTCGCAGTCACTTCCCCAGGGTGGCGGCATGGGCGGCGGCGCCATGGGCGACATGGACTACTAAACGCCGGAACGGCAAGGCATGTGCCTCGTTATGGGGCGATGCCTTGCCGGGAGCGACCATGAGCGAACGACCTCGGGATCGGGTGCGTCGGCTGTTGCTGGTGCTCGCGGTCCCGTTGGCGTTCGTGGCGCTCGGCGCGTGGCAGCTCCAACGCGGTCTCGGCACCGTCGCCAGCTATCGCGGCGAGCACGCCGGATTGATCGATCAGACTGCCCGGCTCGAGGCGATCGCTGCCGTGACCCCGATGCGTGTCGTCACCTTCGAGGGTGATCCTGAGCAGTATTCTGCCGCGGTTGCGGCGCGTCTGATCCGCGGCGGCATCGGCCTGTTACAACGAGATGTCTGGGTGGCGGAGGCCCGTGTTGGCCTTGCTGTCGCGGCCATTCTAGGCGCGGTGGTTTGCCTGCTCGCCGGGGCTGCCGGGCTTGCCGTCGCGGGCAGGGCCGGGCGACGCAGCCTGATCTCCCGCGCTGCCCTCGCCACGGCGTTCGGCCGGGTCCGCGCCGTGTTGCCCGCCGTGCTGGCGGCGCAGGTCGCGGGGCTCACTTTGGCCACCGGCGCCGCCTTGTTATTCGAGGTCGCGGGGGCTTGGTTCTTCGAGGCGGTCCACCAGGGCGAGGTGCAGGTCATCGCCATCGGGCTCGCCATCGTCGGCGGCGTGTTCTGGTTCGGTATCGTCACGCTCCGGCAATTGCGCCGCTCGCTCGCCGCGTTCACGCCCGAGCCGATGCCGTTGCTCGCGCGCGCCGCCACTCGGGCCGAGGCGCCGGGCCTCTGGCGGCTGGTGGACGAGCGCGCCGCCGGCCTCGGCATCGCGCCGCCGGAGAACGTCGCCGTCGGCCTGCTCGAGGGGTTTTTCATCACCGGCTCGGACGTGCTGCTTGGCCCGGCCGAGACCGTGATCACGGGGCGGACGCTGCATCTGCCGCTGCCGTCGCTCGCTATGCTCGACGCGGCCGAGACCGGCGCCGTGGTCGCCCACGAGCTTGCGCATCTCGCCGGGGAGGACACCGACTACAGCAAGCGCTTCCTGCCGGTCTATGACGGGATCGGCCGCAACCTGGCCGCCATCGGCGTCCTGCAGGGGCATCGCGGCGCGCAATGGACGCAGGCCCCCGCTTGGACGCTGGGACTGCACACCATGGCCGTGTTCGACAGGGCGGTGAACCATTGGCGCCGCATGCGCGAGATCGAGGCCGACGCGGCCGGGATCGCCGCTGGGGGCGCCCGCGCGGCGGCGTCTGCGCTGGTCCGAACCAGCCTGATTGCGGACCGGGTGGCAGGGGTGATGGCCGAGACGTTGCGCGCGCCCGGGGCCGCTGCGCCGGACCTGGTGGCCGCGACACTGCGCCGGGCCGAGACCGATGGGCTGCCGGACCCTGCCGCGGCGCTCGCGCAGGAGGACGCCGAGATCGACGCCCGCGGCGAGTTGGGCAGCCACCCGCCCACGCTTCGGCGTGTGCAGGCGCTGGGTGTCGAGCCGGATGACACGCTGCTGGCGCACGCCGGACGCCCGGTGCATGCGGGTGACGACGCCTTCGCGCGCGGCCTGTTCCTGGACTGGGATGCCATGTGCCGGGCCGTGAGCGCCGACGCGATCGGCTTCGCGACCGAGCAGCAGAGCGCGCTCCGGGCCCATCTGCAGGACGCGGCAGCCCTGCCGTTTGAGGACGCGCTGCCGATCCATGACGATCCGCGGCTGGCGATTGCCGGTTGGTGCGCGGGCGGGTGCGTGGCGCTGCTGCTGTTCCTGGGTCTGACCTGGGTCCTGCTTGCGGCCCATACGGGCAAGGGCGATCCCACCTTGCCGTTGATCGACGCGGGGCTGCTGGCGGCGGCGGCGCTCGCCGTCTGGCGCATCGCACGGCTCTGGCGCGGAGCACGGACGCCACTCCTCACCCTTCATGCGGACGGCCTGGAGTGCCGCGGCCTCGACCGGATCGTACCCTGGCTCGGCGTCGAGACGGTCTCCTTGGCGGGGGGCCGCCGCTACCACCTGACCGTTCGTCTCAAGCCGAACACCCCCGTGCCGAAACGTGTCACTGGCCACACGGTGCGGGTCAGGGGGCGCTGGCCTGCCGTCATGGTCGGCAGCATGCGGGCGCGCGGGTACAAGCCGCAGGCGTTCGTCGACCTGGTCGCTCGGACCTGGCTGGCGGCGCAGGCGCGCGCCGAACTCGACGGGCTCGGCGGCGCTGACCCGCCCTACGTCGCGATCCTCTCGGAGGAGCAGTTGCAGGCGATGATGGACGATGCGCCGGGGCCGGTTTTGCCCGACCCCCGCCTTTCCTGACCATGCCCTGACCGGGGCGGGAGACGCCGGGCAGGTCCCCCATTGTTCACCCTACCTTTGTGGAACCCGGGCGGTGGTGTTAGGTTTGTGCCACGTCGATCGGGAGCAGTTCGGCTTGAACACGGAATTGACGCCTGTCACCCCCGTAGCATCGACCGACGCCGCGCTTCCGGCGCTTGCTCTGCGCCTCGCCCCCGGCGACATCGTCGACCCGGGCCGCTTCGACGATGCACGCCGGCAGCAGGTGGCGGTCATTGCCGCCAGCGTTTCGGCGACGGACAGCAACACGGTGGCGACGTTCGGTGCCGGGCCACAGCGGAAGCTGTCCGGCTTCCTCGACCAACTCCTGGCCGGCACAAAGGCCGACGAGGTCGGTCTGGCCGGCGCTTTGGTCACCGAGCTCGCGACCGACATCAAGGCGCTCGACCTGCCCGGCATCAAGCGGGAGGCCGAAGGGGCTCCGGGTCTGCTCGCCCGGCTGCCGATCGTGGGCAAGCACTACTCCGCCTTCCGTCGCTTCCGGGCGATGCACACCGAGATCACCGCCCACCTGGCCACGATCGAGCAGAAGGCCGAGACGCACCTGGGCAAGCTGAAGGCGACCAATGCCGGCATGGACCGCCTGCTGGACGCGACCGAGGCCAACCTGCGCGAGATCGAGGTCTGGGTCGCTGGCGGGCAGCAGGCGCTGCTCCGGCTCCGTGCGCAGTTCGAGGCCGAGCGCGCCGCCGTCGCCGGATCGCGCGACCTGGTGCGGGTTGCGAAGCTGCGCGACATGGCCGAGCAAATCGACGCGTTCGAGACCCGGCTGGTGCGCATGCACGTCGCCTTCACCCGCGGCATCCTGTCCATCCCGCAGATCCGCACCGCGCAGCAGGCCGGGCGCATCGAGATCCAGAACACGCTCGACACCATCCTGTTCGACCTGCCGGACCTGAAATCCGCCATCGTCCGCGTCGCCGCGCTGCACCAGATCAGCCGTGCGAGCGAGGCCACCGCCGCCCGCCGCAAGATCGCGCGCGAGCTGCAGACCATCGGCGTCGACGCGCTCGACCAGGCCTACACCCAAGCCAAGCGCACCCAGGGGGACATGGCAGGCGATGTCCAGGTGTTGGCCCAGGTGACGGACAAGATGCTGGCCACCATCGACAAGGGCCTGCAGATCGACCGCGAGAACCGCACGAAGCGGGCACAGACCGTCGAGCAGCTCGGTGAAGTGCGGACGCGCTTGATGGACGGCTTGCAGGCGCATGCCGACGCCGTGACCCGGGGCTGACCCATGCAGTTCCGCATCGAGACGTTCCTCAACCAGTACCTCTCGCCCAATGCGACCCGGGCGGACGCGGTGTTCAGCATCGGCGCCGACGCGCAGGCGGCGGCGCCGGCCGGCCAGCCGCGCCGCCTGGTGGGCCTGATCGCCGACAAGTCCGGCAGCATGTCCGGCGACAAGATGGACGCGCTGAAACATGCGCTGCGCGTAGCCGTCGACCAGATGGACGAGGACGTGGAGGCGTTCGTCGTCGCGTTCGAAGGCCGGCCCACGATGGTGCTGCCGCGCACGCGGATGGCGCCGGACGGGCGCCGGGCCGCGCACCACGCGATCCAACGGCTGGAAGCGTCGGGCGGCACCCTGATGTCGGCGGCGCTGTCGATGGCGCGGTCCGCGTTCCTCGAGGTGCCCGGGGCGTTGTGCCAGGCGATCATGCTGACGGACGGGCAGAACGACGTCTCGGACGTGTTGCGGCTGGAGGCGGTGCTGAAGGACTGCGCCGGCGTCTTCCAGGCGGATTGCCGCGGCGTCGGCACCGACTGGTCGCCGGCGCAGCTCCGCGCCATCGCCGACCAGCTGCTGGGCACGACGCAGCTGATCGCCAAGCCCGAGGGCCTGGCCGAGGACTTCCGGGCGACGATGGCGGCGGCCATGTCGAAGTCCGTCGCCGGCGTCCGGCTGCGCTTGTGGATGCCGAAGAACGCCCGCTTGGTGTCGATCAAGCAGGCTTTCCCGACGGAGATCGACCTGACAACCCAGGTCGTCCCGGTGGACCAGCGCGCCGTCGACGTTCCGCTCGGCGCCTGGGGGGAGGGGACGCAGGACTACTTCGCCACCTTCGACGTGACGCCGCTTGCGGTGGGCGAGCAGATGCTGGTCTGTCGCCCCAGCGTGGTCTGGCGAGATCCGGGCAGCGGGGACCAGACTTTGCCGGGCGGCAACGTGACCGTCACCTGGACCGCGGATGCCGGGCTCTCGGCGCGGATCGACGCGCAGGTCGCGCACTATACCGGGCAGGGGGAGAAGGCGCGTGCCATCCAAGAGGGGCTGGAGGCGCTCGACCGGCACGACGAGGCGACCGCGACCCTGCATCTGGGCCGCGCCCTGCGGCTGGCCGAGCAGTCCGGCGACGCCGAGACGACGCGGCGCCTACGCGAAGTGGTGGAGGGCGAGGCACCCGCGGCCGATGGCGGCGGCGGCACGCTGCGGCTGCGCAGCGGGGCCGGGAAGGTGGCGGTGATGGATCTGGACGTCGCCAGCACGCGCACCGTGCGCGCCAAGCGGGATTGACGGGCCGGCGATGGACAGCAGCAGCGGCCTGCGCTGCCCAACCTGCGGCAGCGTGTCCACCGACGCGGAGTTCTGCTCCGAGTGCGGCGCCGCCATGGCCGCAGCCGCGGCAACACCGCCGGCACCCGCACCTGCGCCCAAACCTGCAGCAGCGCCAGCCGCAGCCGCGGCCCCGGGCGGCCCCGAGTCGTGCCCGGTGTGCGGCGAGGCGCGGCCAGGCCCGTTCGCCCGCTACTGCGACACTTGCCGGTACGACTTCCTGTCGAAACAGCCCTTCGCGGCCGAGGCGCAAACGGCCGCGCCGCCCGCGCCCGTTGCCACCCCGGCAGCCGCGGAGCCGACCCCGCCGCCCGTGCTCGCCGATCCGCCGCCGTTCCGCTGGGATCTGCACGCCAGCGTCGACGTATCGCTGCGCCGTCCGGAGGACCCGATGCCGGCCGACCTGCGCGCGCGCATCTTCCCGCTCGATCTGTCCGACCATCTCATCGGGCGACGCTCCGATAGCGAGGACATCCATCCCGAGATCACCATCACCGACCCCGGCATCTCCCGCCGCCATGCGCGCATCCTCCGCGCGGCCGACGGCGCCCTGTCGCTGCTGGACCTCGGTTCCATGAACGGCACGCGGCTGAACGGTACCGCGCTGGAGCCGAACCTCGCGACAGCGCTGGCCGACGGCGACCAGGTCACGCTCGGCTGCTGGACGCGGCTGCTGGTCAAGGCACGCTGATGTTCGACGCTCCGGTGCCCGCCCCGTCCCGCGCAAGCCCCCTGGCCCGGCTGATCGGCGGCGCGACCACCCCCGCCCGGCTGCGGCGGGCGATGGCCGCCGTCGCGGTGCTGTGCGTGCTGGCCGCCGGCCTCTCGGTCTGGGCCGCGCTGTCGATCGAACAGACGGCGCAGACCGTGGGCCGCGACGCGGAGCCGTCGGTGGCACTCGCGCTGCGCATGGCAGCGACCTTGGCGGACATGAACGCCGCCGCCCTGGCCGACTCGCTGACCGATGGCGGCACCGCGACCGGGACCTCGGCCCGGTTCCGCCAGGACCAGATCGACCTCGGCGCCGATACGGTCGCCGCGGCGCGAAACATCACCTATGGCGAGGCGGAGGCGGCCCCGCTCCGCGGCCTGCAGCGCTGGGTCCTGGCCTACCAGGAGGCGATCGCGGAAGCCCGCACCCTCGGGCAGGGCGACCCGTGGACAACGGCCCGGCGGGTGCAGTGGGCGAGCCGGGTCAACCGGGATTTCGCGGCGCCGGAAGCCGCGGCGCTGGCGGCGGCCAATGCCGACGTGCTGGAGGCGCGCTACGCGGCCCACCGATCGGGCTTGCTCGCCCTTGGGGCCGCCGCCGTCGGTGGGTTCCTGCTGCTGTTGTTGGGCCTCGTCGCGCTCCAGCTTTGGCTCGCACGGCGCGTGCGGCGCATCCTCAACCCTCTGCTGGCTGGCGCGACCGCCGTGGCGGCGGCGGCCTTGCTCTGGTTCGGTGCCGCGGTCGTCTCGGAGCGGGAGACCCTGCGGGCGGCCAAGGCCGATGCCTATGACAGCCTGCACGTGCTGTTCGAGGCGAAGGGCGCCGTGAACCAGCTGCGGGCCGACCAGTCGATGTGGCTGCTGGACCCGCCCACCCGGCCCGACTCACAGGCCCGCATCGACGCGTCCCTGCATGCGCTCATCGGCGCCGACCTGGGCGCCCCGGCCAAGCTGCACGACGTGCGCCAATCGCTGGAGCAG